>NZ_CP172014.1:0-385000 GCF_044094635.1 Acetobacter sp. KSO5
CGCCACATGCTCAACCGGTGTTTGCGGCAGAACGCCATGACCCAGATTGAAAACATGCGCCCGGCCACGGCCAGCATTCCGCACAGCCAGGGCCTCACGCCGCATGGCTTCACCGCCAGCCAGAACAGCAACAGGGTCGAGATTACCCTGCAAAGCAACATGCTCCGGCACCATGCTCCGCACGGTCGCAAAATCTGCTCCGGTATCGAGTGCCAGAACATCTACGCCGGTTTCACGTGCATATTCCGCAACCATCACGCCACCAAGGCGCGGGAAACCGATCACGCGCACGGAGGGGTAACGGGCTTTGATGGTCTGCACGATCTGCCGTGTTGGGGCGATGACATGTTTGCGGAATTCTGCTGGTGAGAGCAGGCCCGCCCAGGAATCAAACAGCATGACGGCTTCAGCGCCCGCTTCAATCTGCGCACACAGATAGGTTGCGGTCTGTTCCGTCAGCAGCGCCATCAGCCGATCAAACAAAGCGGGTTCGGAAAATGCCATGGTGCGCGTAATGGCGAACTCACGCGATCCGCCACCTTCAACCATGTAACAGGCGACGGTGAAGGGAGAGCCGGTAAAGCCAAGCAGTGTTGTGGCGCCGCCTTTTGCAACGCCAATATCGTCAGGCCCGTTCAGGATACCTTTCAGGCGGGACAATGTTTCCAGAACAGGGGCTGTCACCTCTGCAATGCGTTCCGGGTCAAGTTTTGCGAGATCCGCTTCACTGCGGATAGCGCCCAGAACCGGGCCTGTGCCTTCAACAAAATCAAGGGACTGTCCCATAGCCCAGGGCAGAATGAGAATATCGGAGAACAGAATGGCACCATCCATCCCGAAGCGACGGATGGGCTGCAAGGTCAGCTCTGTCGCAATATCCGGTGTCATGCAGCGTGTCAGGAAATCTGCTCTGGCACGCATGGCCCGGAATTCGGGAAGGAAACGTCCTGCCTGTCGCATCAGCCACATTGGCGGTGGCCAGACAGCCTCACCGTTCAATGTTCTGAGCAGGCGCTTGGAGGGGGGGATATCTGTCTTGCTGGTCATGGCCTGAAGTCCTGCACGTCTTTGTCCAACCTGTCCACGGTCCTAAAATATAAAATAAAAGAATAGAAATGGATTTAGAGGTTAAGGGGTACTGTGGATGACGGGGTACCCACCATTCCAAAAATGTACCCCATCTTTCCCACACTGTGTACAGATTACAGACCGTTGGAAATGCTAAGGTTTTTGGAGTTATCCAGATTGTACCCAAATGAGGCTGTGTACAACTCACCGGTTCATGACTCTTGCGAGTTGTGCACGGTACTCGGTACGTGCTTGTCATGATCGCCGTACAATCCACATGTACCCCGGTACTCAGGAGAGTACTCACAGCCCCCTTATTGCTTAGTACCTGAAAGAGACTCGCTTTCGTGCCAGATTTAGTACTCAAACCGACTCCAATACAGGACTCGCGCCATAAACTGGTTCTGGCGAGTGGTTCAGCCATTCGTCGCACGCTTCTGGAAAATGCCGGACTGACGTTTTCCGTCCTCTCCTCCTCCGTCGATGAAGAGCCTCTTAAAAGAGCAGGCCGTGCGGAAGGTGCTGCGCCTCAAACCGTTGCCCTCCGTCTGGCAGAAGCCAAAGCGCTTTCCGTCTCCTGTCCCGATGCCTTTGTGATTGGTGCGGACCAGATGCTCTCCTGCAAAGGAGACTGGTATGACAAACCTGCGGACCTGAATGCGGCCCGGCAGCAGCTTCTTTCTTTAAGGGGGCAAACGCATACGCTGCATACGGCGGTGGTGGTGTGCCGGAATGGGCAGGTGCTCTGGCAGCATGTCTCTCAGCCCAACCTGACCATGCGGCCCTTTTCTGATGCGTTTCTGGAGGCCTATCTGGCGGAGGAAGGGGAAGAGTGCCTCTATTCCGTTGGTGCCTACCGGATTGAAGGGCCGGGCCTGCATCTGTTTGCCCGGATGGAGGGGGATCAGACAGCCATTCTCGGCCTGCCTCTTTTGCCGCTGCTGGAAGGGTTGCGGGAGATGGGTGTGCTGTTTTCGTAAAATAGGGACTTGTCAGCCTTGGAATCGTCTTGTATCAGGCGTGCACAAGCAAGCCACGTCATCGTGGCCTGACTGGAACAGTGTGGGGCCATAGCTCAGTTGGGAGAGCGCCTGAATGGCATTCAGGAGGTCGTCGGTTCGATCCCGATTGGCTCCACCAGTTCCCCTTCCCCTTCTCCTTCAAAATTCCCAATTTAAAACGGCTTCAGGCCAAATTGTCTCAGCATTCTTGTGTTTGTGCTGTAAGCAAAGTGTTCTCGCATTATGTGCCAGTGCTCTTGAGACAGGCGCATTAGTTAGTGTGTCAGCAGGAGTGAAGCATGGCCGAGGATAACTGGACGGAACAAACCCCCGAGGACGCAGAAGCGGATGCCCGGGCAGACCAGCTTTTTCAACAAGCCGGCATTGCTGAACCAGCCGAGCCCAAAGGCAGTTTTCTGCTAACGATCCTCCTCCCCGTTCTGATAGCAGGGGCGCTACTGATTGCTGGCCTCTGGATGTTTTCTGGCTGGCTGGGAATTTAACAGGCTGGGACTTTACAAAACATGCCGCGTTTTTCGCCTGCCCCTTTTGTGCCGGGAAGCGGCTTTACGCCCTGGCTGATCGTCCTGCTTGGTCTGGTGACGGCCATTGGGCCCGTGGCCACAGATATGTATCTTCCGGCCTTTCCGGAGGTCGAGCATGATCTGGGGGGCGGCAAAGGCTCAGCCCAGTTCACGCTGGCCGCCTGGTTTTTAGGGCTGGCGCTGGGGCAGTTTTCTCAGGGGCCTCTGTCTGACCGGTTTGGCCGCCGTGTGCCGCTTATGCTTGGCTTGCTGATTTTTGCCATCGCCTCGGCTGGTTGTGCGGTTGTGCAGGATTACCACCTGTTTTGTGTATGCCGGTTTGTGGCGGCTGTCGGTGGCTCCGCCAGTGCCGTGATTCCGCGCGCGATTGTGCGTGATGTCGCGACGGGCAAAAAAGGTGCGAAGCTGATGTCTCAGCTCACACTGGTTTTTGGCGTCATGCCGGTTCTGGCTCCCAGCTTTGGCAGTCTGGTTTTACAGTTTGGCAACTGGCGGTGGATCTTCTGGATTGGCACGCTGTATGCGCTCGCCGCCATTGTCGGGCTGTTCTGCTGCCTGCCTGATACTCTGCGGCCTGAGCGGCGGGTTGCACTTTCACCTGTCAAAATTCTGACTCGTTACATCACGATCAGTCAGGAGCCGCTTTTTCTCTCCAATGCTTTGATCGCCACGTTCTCAACCTTTGTGATGTTTGCCTATCTCGGCAGTGCGCCCGTGCTGTTTGAGCAGGTGCTGCATTTCACGCCCGGTCAGTTCGGCGCATTTTTTGGTGTGAATGCCGCAGCGTTTATTTTGGGCACACAGATCAATGGCCGATTGGTGCATCGGGTTGCCATGCCGGTCCTGCTGGAAACGGGTCTGTTCTGGGCGCTGGGGGCCGGGGCGCTGTTCACGGTGCTGGCTCTGACCGGCATTGCCGGCGAACATCACGCAATTCTGACCTGTGCGCTGATTGCCAGCATTACCGGAGCATTGGGCTTTATCGGGCCGAATGCTACGGTGATGTCCTTCTACCATCACGGTCAGCACGCCGGCAGTGCCTCGGCTCTCCTGGGAACCATGCAGTTTGGCATCGGTTCTTTGAGTAGTGTTCTGGTGGGTCTGCTGCCCGGCGGCAGCGCAATACCAACTGCCATTGGCATGATGGTGGGCATTCTGGGAATGGCAGGTGCGGACCTCATGCGGCGGCATGCACCGGAAATTGGCGCCGACGAGGATTAAGCACCGTCTGATAGAAAAGGACGGGTCATGGCGTGGCGTTTAGAGAAGAAACAGGCTGTGCGGGGGCTTTCCCGCGTGCTGCTGGCGGGTGTTGCAGGTGGCATCGTCAGTGTGGGGCTCTTTGGAGCACAGGCACATGCGCAGGCCCCCTCCGCCATTTTGCTGGAGCATGTGCGTCTGTTTGACGGCACCGGGACGGCGGAACAGGACGATATGGCTGTTCTGGTTCAGGGGCCACGGATTGCCTCGGTTGGCCACAGCGGGCACGTTAAGGCCCCTAAAGGCGCGCAGCGGATTGATCTGTCCGGTAAAACGCTGATCCCCGGCCTGATTACCGACCACAGCCATGTGGGGGTTGTGTCGGGCACTTCCGTAGGAGCTGAAAACTTTACGGTGCCTGTCATCAAGGCCGCACTGGACCAGTATGAACGCTACGGCGTGACGACTGTCACCGCGCTGGGTCTGACAAAATCCCCTCTGTTTGATGACCTCCGCCGTGCCCAGCATGCGGATGGAGCAACGGGCGCGGATCTGTTCGGGGTCGATCAGGGGATTGGCGTGCCGGGCGGAATGCCGCCGGAGGGGATGGTCAAGGTCGGGAAAGATCAGATTTTCCGTCCGGCAACCGTTGCGGAAGCACAGCAGGCCGTGCGCACCATGGCCAGTGAGCATACGGACCTTGTGAAGCTCTGGGTGGATGATTTCCGCAATGGGGTAGCCAGCCAGAAGCCCCTGCCCGTCATGAAGCCGGAAATCTGGCAGGCAGTGATAACCGAAGCGCACAGCCAGAAGCTCCGCGTAGCCGTGCATATTCATGATCTGGATTACGGCAAACGGCTTGTAGCGGCCGGAGCTGATATTATTGCGCATGGTGTGCGGGATGAGCCAGTGGATGGTCCGTTCATCACCGCCATGAAAGACCGGGGTGTGTGGTATATCCCCACCATCAGTCTGGATGAGGCGACCTATCTGTTTGCTGAACAGCCCGAGATTCTGAACGATCCGGTTCTGAAAGCCGGACTGAATGCGGACCTCCAGAAACAGTTTTCAGACCCCGCCTGGCGGCAGAAAGTCGCGACGTCTCCTCTGGCTAAAGCCTCTCACGCTGCCGTAGCCATGAACCAGAAAAATCTGCTCACGCTCTATCAAGCCGGTGTGAAAATTGGTTTTGGCACGGATTCAGGCGCGGCTCCGGTGCGTATTCCCGGTTTTGCGGAACACAGGGAATTACGTCTTCTGGTGGAAGCAGGGCTGACACCGTTGCAGGCGCTGACACTGGCGACCAGTCAGGCCGCGGCTCTGCTGAACTTGTCGGATCGCGGGGTGATTGCAGCCGGAAAACGGGCGGATTTTGTTGTTCTGGAAGCTGATCCGGCTGAAAATATTGCTGCGGTGGATCAGATTGCCGCTGTCTGGCGTGGCGGTGTGCGGGCTGCTGGGCCGCTGGTGCCACGCTAATATCCGCTTAATGCTGTTGCGGGGCTGACTGCTGGGGTTGTTCCCGCTTGCCGTAAATAGCCTGTGTTTCCGGAATAACGCTGTGACCGTCGCCTGCTTCCAGCGGGCCGGTTGCAGCATCAGACGGAGCCAGTGGTTCATAGCGGTCTTTAAGCTGGTTCTTGTCAGGGTTCTGGCCATTATTGCGGGCCATATCCTCACGCCGTTCCTGCTCCTGTGCAGCGCGGGCTTCCGCCGGGGCGGCTTCGGGCAGGAAGCGGCCCGGTCTTTCTGGCGGGATATCGATATTCTCGCCCTCAATGTCCACATGGCATCCGGCCAGCAGAGGGGCAGCCAGAACCAGCGCTCCCAGCATGATGCGGGGGCGCTGTCTGGTTTTGAGCTGAGGGGCGCAGCGTTTCACGGCAGAGCGTTATCCAGGCCTTGCTATGCTGAAAAACTCAGCCTTCGAGATGGCGGGCTTCTTCCGGCAGCATGATGGGAATGCCATCACGGATGGGGAAGGCCAGTTTGGCCTGCGCGCTGATCAGCTCATTGGTGGTGGCATCATAGGTCAGCGGGCCTTTGGTCACCGGGCAAACCAGAACGGAAAGAAGCCGCGGGTCGAGCGGAGGAGAAATGTCAGCACCAGACATGAGCGTCACCCATAAAAAATGTTCAGGAAGGCGGGCCTTCCTCTTCAGGACCAGACAGGTCTAGCAGCATCTGCAGCACGCGCACACGGTCTGTCAGGCTGCCTGCGTCAAGCAATGCCTGTTTTTCTGCCGGAGGAAAAGGACAGATCATGGGAAGAGTGACCAGCAGGGTATCATCTTCCATCTGTTCAATGATGGACCAGCGGGCAGATAACCCCTTCTGCCGGAAATAACGGCGCAGAGAGTCCAGCAGTTTTTCGCGGTTGAACGGTTCTGAAGGGATTTCGCTCAGATCGCCCACAAAGGATGAGACATCAATCCGCGCCTGCCGATATCCTCTGTGCAGACCTGTTTCCCGCAGCACCCGGAACCGGGCCACGCCACTCAGGGTGACGGCAAACGTGCCATCGGCCCGTTCCGTAAAGGAAGTAATGCGGCCGAGACACCCGATCGTATAGAGGGGCGGTATCTTGCCTTCTTCCTCTTCATCTTCTTCCCCCCACAGAGGCTGGATCATCCCGATCAGCCTCTGGGATGCCAGCGCATCTTCCACCAGCGCCACGTAACGCGGTTCAAACACGTTCAGCGGCAGTTTGCCCCGAGGCAGCAGCAAAACACCGCTCAGGGGAAACAGGCCGATTTCCGCAGGAATATCGGCCATGGTGAGGTCTGAAACTCTGGGGACGTGCCGCAGAATCTCGTCGTCAGGCAGGTAGGAAGCCAAGATCGACCTTATCAGGAAAACAGAAGAGATGAGAGGCGACGGCGGGCCGCCAGTGTAGCCGGGTCATCATGGCCCCAGGCTTCAAAAAAGCGGAAAAGCTGCTGTTTTGCGGCACCCTCGTTCCAGTTCGGGTCGGCTTTGATCACACGGAGCAGTTCGTCCGCGGCCTCTTCCCGCTTGCCAGCTACGTTCAGGCCGGCCGCCAGCTCACACCGGGCGGCGTAGTCATCCGGGTTGGCAGCAAGGCGGGCGTGAACCTCTTCCATTTCCTGCGCGGCTTTGCGGCCTTCCTTCTTGAGTTCAAGGGCTGCGCGTGCCCCGGCAACCTCAGGTGTGTCCTTGATTTTTTCAGGCACGTCCGCAAGAGCGGCGTCTGCTGCCTCTTCATCATCCAGAGCCAGCATGGCGCGGATCAGCCCACCCCATGCCTTGGGGTTTTCCGGTTCTTCGCCCAGAACACCAGAGAACAGTTCAGCAGCGTGTGCGGGCTGGTTGGTTTCCATGGCCACCGCGGCTTCTTGCAACAGTTCCGTTGCGGGCAGCGGGCCGCCGCCAGCGGCTTTCAGCACGCCTTCAACAAATTTCTTGATCTCACTTTCCGGCAAAGCGCCCTGGAACAGATCCAGAATCTGGCCTTTCCAGAATACAGCCACCATCGGGATGGACTGCAACGGCAGGCCAATCTGCGTCAGCTGGGCAGCAAGAGCGCGGTTGGCTTCAATATCAATTTTAACAAGCCGGACCTTACCGCGAGCAGCCGTGACGACCTTTTCCAGCACCGGAGCCAGCTGCTTGCACGGGCCACACCAGTCTGCCCAGAAATCAACCAGAACGGGAATGGAACGGCTGGCTTCAATCACATCCTGCATGAAGGTGGCCTGTGAGCCATCCATAATCAGGGGGGCTGATGCCTGAGGGGCGGCGGCCTGCCCCTGTGCCAGCGGGTCCTGCATCAGACTGCCGGAAGCCTGAGGGGCTTGCTGGCCAATAATATGGTCCATCTGGTGTCATCCTTAGCTCAAAACGATGGTGGATGGCGCGGGGTCTACCCGGCGGCACACACCGCATTATCTTCCTAAATGGTCAATCATGTGTCCCGGTGCAATGGGAATTGGCGAGAGACGCCCCATATCAACACAGAAGAGGTGTCGGGCGGCCATTCCCTGATTGCATGGAGGGCGGCAAAGGCGGCATACAGGACAAAACAGGAACGGCAGCGGTATTTTATGGACAATCCATCTTTTCCCAGTGCTCAGAAACTCAGTGTGCGCGGGGCACGGGCGCACAACCTCAAAAATGTTGATATCGATATCCCGCGTGACTGTCTGACGGTGGTGACGGGCCTTTCCGGCTCCGGCAAATCGTCACTGGCGTTTGACACGATCTACGCCGAAGGCCAGCGCCGGTATGTGGAAAGTCTGTCTGCCTATGCCCGCCAGTTTCTGGAACTGATGGGCAAGCCGGATGTGGATTCCATAGAAGGACTTTCCCCGGCCATTTCCATCGAGCAGAAGACGACGTCCAAAAATCCGCGTTCCACCGTGGGCACCGTGACGGAAATCTATGACTATATGCGTCTGCTCTGGGCGCGTGCTGGTGTGCCCTATTCTCCCGCGACCGGCCTGCCGATTGAAGCCCAGACTGTCAGCCAGATGGTGGACCGTGTGATGGCGCTGCCGGAGGGCACCCGTCTGCTGCTGCTCTCCCCCGTGATCCGTGACCGCAAGGGCGAATACCGCAAGGAACTGGGAGAATTGCAGCGCAAGGGTTTCACCCGTGTGAAAGTGGATGGCGAGCTGTATGAAATTGCCGACGTCCCGGCCCTGAACCGCAAACTGCGCCATACGGTGGAAGTCGTGGTGGACCGCGTGGTGGTCAAAGAGGGGATAGAATCCCGTCTGGCGGACAGTTTTGAAACCGCTCTCGGTCTGTCTGACGGCATTGCCTACACAGAAGAAGTGTTGAAGGACAAAGACGCCGAGCCGGAACGGCTGGTCTTTTCTTCACGCTTTTCCTGCCCGGTGAGCGGATTTACGCTGGAAGAAATTGAACCGCGCCTGTTTTCCTTCAACGCGCCGCAGGGGGCGTGTCCGTCCTGTGATGGTCTGGGGTCTGAAACCTTCTTCAACCCGGCGCTTGTCGTGCCGGATGAGTCAAAGTCTCTGCGCAAAGGGGCTATTGCACCATGGAAAGATGCAAAATCACCGCTGCTGGAACAGACCCTGACCAGTCTGGCCGCGCATTTTGGCGTCAGCATGGATACGCCCTGGAAAGACCTGCCAGAAGCTGCTCAGGATGGAATTCTGAACGGCGTTGATGAAAACATCGAGTTTACGTATCAGGACGGCAGGAAAAGCTACACGGTCAGCAAACCGTTTGAAGGCGTTCTGGCCAGTCTGGCCCGGCGTCTGGCCAACACGGACAGCATGTGGGTGCGGGAAGAACTCTCCCGTTATCAGTCCGAAAAGCCGTGCCATGTCTGCCATGGTGCGCGTCTGCGGCCAGAAGCGCTTTCTGTGCGCGTGGCGGATAAAACCATTGCGCAGGCCTGTGACCTGCCAATTGGTAAGGCACTGGACTGGTTTGAGACCGTCATGCCAACCCTGACCCCGCAAAAAGCCGAGATTGCCCGGCGCATTTTGCGTGAAATTCAGGAACGCCTGACCTTTCTGGATGATGTCGGGCTGGATTACCTGACCCTTTCCCGGAGTTCCGCCACGCTGTCTGGCGGGGAAAGCCAGCGTATCCGTCTGGCCAGCCAGATTGGGTCCGGCCTGACCGGGGTTTTGTATGTGCTGGATGAGCCCTCTATTGGTCTGCATCAGCGCGATAATGAACGGCTTCTTGGCACGCTGGAGCGTTTGAAAAAACTTGGTAATACTCTGATTGTTGTTGAACACGATGAGGACGCCATCAGGAGCGCAGACTGGCTGGTGGATATGGGGCCGGGGGCTGGTGTGAATGGCGGCAGGGTGATTGCTGCGGGCACACCGGAAGAAGTTGCCAAAGTGCCGGAAAGCCTGACAGGGGCATATCTGTCAGGCCGCAAGAGCATTCCCGTGCCGGAACACAGACGCCCGTATGACAAGAAAAAAGTCCTGACGGTAGAAGGGGCAACCGGCCATAACCTGAAGAACGTTACAGCACATTTCCCCTTGGGGACGTTTACGTGCGTGACCGGGGTTTCCGGCAGCGGGAAATCTACACTGGTGATTGATACGCTTTATAAAGCGTTGTCCCGTCAGTTGATGGGCTCTTCTCAGTCTCCCGAAGCCTATAAAGCGATCAAAGGGATAGAACTGCTCGATAAGATTATTGATATCGACCAGTCCCCTATTGGTCGCACACCGCGCTCCAACCCGGCCACCTATACGGATCTGTTCACCCCTATTCGGGACTGGTTTGCCGAACTGCCGGAGAGCAAGGCACGCGGCTATAAGCCGGGGCGGTTCTCCTTCAACGTGAAGGGCGGACGGTGCGAGGCCTGTCAGGGGGATGGTGTTCTCAAGATCGAGATGCACTTCCTGCCGGATGTGTTTGTCACCTGCGATACCTGTAAGGGCACGCGCTACAACCGCGAGACGCTGGACATCAAGTTTCGTGGCAAATCCATTGCCGATGTGCTGGCCATGAGCGTGGATGAAGCCCTGCCCTACTTCTCAGCGCAGACGCGTATCCGGGATCGACTGGCCATTTTACAAAAAGTTGGTCTGGGTTATGTCGCCCTCGGACAGCAGGCGACAACCCTGTCGGGCGGTGAAGCGCAGCGCGTGAAGCTCTCCAAGGAGCTGGCGCGCCGTGCAACTGGTCGCACGGTTTATATTCTGGACGAGCCCACAACCGGTTTGCATACGGAAGATGTCAGAAAACTTCTGGAAGTTCTGCATGCGCTGGTTGATCAGGGGAATACCGTGATCGTCATTGAACATAATCTGGAAGTAATCAAAACTGCGGACTGGATTGTGGATGTCGGCCCCGAAGGCGGGGATGGCGGTGGCCGTATTGTTGCGGAAGGGGCGCCGGAAGATATTGCGGCCTGTAAGGAGAGCTATACAGGCCAGTTTCTGGCTCCCCTGCTCAAACCTGCTCCGGCAAAAACCAGAAAAAAGAAGAAGTAAAACTGTGTCCGTAAAAAAGAAAAAAAGCATGCTTCTTCGAACGGTTTTGTCAGCTCTTGTTCTGGGAGGAGGCTTGCTGTCCGCACCAGCCTTTGCGCAGAGTGCAGGAAGTGTGCAGCCTGAGAGCGCGGCTAATGCGGTGCTGTTTGAAAAACACACCTGGACAGAAATTCAGTCCGGTGTGGCGGCAGGGGTGACGACGATCATCATCCCTGTGGGCGGCACGGAACAGAGTGGCCCGTATATTGCAGTTGGCAAGCATAATGAGCGTGCTACGTATCTGGCAGAACAGATTGCCGAAAAAGCTGGGAAAACACTGGTAGCCCCCGTTGTGGCCTATGTGCCGGAGGGGGGCACGTCTCCCCGTTCTTCCCATATGCGCTTTCCCGGCACCATTACTGTGCCTCCGGATGTTTTTGAAAAACTCCTTGTCTCTGCCGGGGAGAGTTTTCAGGTGCAGGGCTTCCGGCTGATTGTCTTTGTGGGCGACCATGGAGGCTACCAAAAATATATGGAAAAAGCCGCTGCCATGCTCAACCAGAAATGGCACGGCACGGGCGCGCAGGCGCTCTATGTCAGCGGGTTTTATACCGTTATTGCACACCAGTATGCGGACTGGCTGAAGCAGCAGGGCTTTGGGAAGGATGTGGGGCAGCATGCAGACATTAGCGATACCTCGCTGATGCTGGCTGTTGATCCTTCCATGGTCCGGCAGGATGCGTTGCGCCATTCTGGTACGCCGTCTGCGCAGGAAGGTATTTATGGGGGTGATCCGCGCAAAGCGTCTGCCTCGCTTGGGCAGGCTGGTCTTGCGATGCAGATTAATGCCGCAGTGCAGGCTATTCAGTCTGCCCGAGGGTTTTGAACACAATCTCTAAGAATAAGTCTCAATAAAAAAAGCTGAGTTGCCAGAAAGTCAAAAATAGACGCCTAATCACCCATGTGCTAAAGCCTCATCGCATGATGATGACAGCACAAGAAAGGGATGGGCTGTAATATTATGGTAGTAAAAAGACATCTGGCAGCCGCTACGGCTGTGTTTGTCGCTTTAGGCGCGGGGACCGGTCTGGCCGTTGCGCAGGAAGCCAGTCAGTCCCCTGTGCAGACAACAGCGCCGTCTGCTGCCCCGCAGCCCGCCCCGGCGCAGGTGCCTGCTTCGCAGGGTTCTTCCACTCAGCCGGTTGTGTCTGCTCCTGCAGCACCTTCTGCCGTGCAGACCATTCCGGGCATGCCGCCGGTTATCAACCCGGCCAATCTGTATAGTGAGACTGCGCCGGATCATATCAATCCGGAAGTGGCACAGGACCCGGCCCGTGTTTACGTGCCCAACCTGCGCTCTAACGATGTCTCTGTGATTGACCCCGCCACATCCAAAGTTGTGGACCGCTTCCCGGTTGGCAAAAGCCCGCAGCATGTTGTGCCGTCCTGGGATCTGCGCACCCTGTGGGTGACGAACAATGCGGAAGGCACCACAAATGGCAGCCTGACCCCCATTGATGCCCGCACCGGCAAGCCCGGTCCGGCTGTTGCAGTGGATGACCCTTACAACATGTATTTCACGCCCGATGGCAAATCCGCCATTGTGGTGGCCGAAGCCCGTAAGCGGCTGGACTTCCGTGACCCGCACACCATGGCGCTCCAGCAGTCTGTGGAAACGCCGGACTGTAAAGGCGTGAACCACGCGGACTTCTCCATTGATGGACGCTACGCCATTTTCACCTGTGAATTTGGTGGCCATCTGGTGAAGGTCGATACCGTTAACAAAACTGTGCTGGGCTACCTGAAGCTTTCCAGCGGTGGCATGCCGCAGGATATTCTGATCTCCCCCAACGGTAAGACGTTCTATGTGGCCGACATGATGGCCGATGGTGTCTTTATGGTGGATGGCGACAGCTTTAAGGAAATCGGGTTTATCCCGACGGGTGTCGGCACACATGGCCTGTATCCCAGCCGTGACGGCACGAAGATGTATGTCGCAAACCGTGGGTCTCATAAAATCCATGGCAAACCGCACAGCAAGGCGGGTGGCGTGACGGTCATTGATTTTGCAACCAACAAGATTGTGGCCAACTGGCCCATTCCTGAAGGTGGCAGCCCGGACATGGGCAATGTGAGCGCAGACGGTAAAACCCTCTGGCTTTCAGGCCGTTTTGACGATGTTGCCTATCAGATCAACACCGAAGATGGCACCATGAAGAAAATTCCGGTGGGCGCAGAACCGCACGGCCTGACTGTCTGGCCGCAGCCGGGCCGCTATTCCATCGGGCATACCGGGATTCTCCGCTAAGCCTGATCCATGCGTCTGACAGCATGAAAAAAGCCCTTCCTCATAACGAGGAAGGGCTTTTTTATTAAGAGCGTTCAGGCATCAGGCGTTCAGGTAAA
This sequence comes from Acetobacter sp. KSO5, assembly GCF_044094635.1. Lineage (NCBI taxonomy): Bacteria > Pseudomonadati > Pseudomonadota > Alphaproteobacteria > Acetobacterales > Acetobacteraceae > Acetobacter > Acetobacter sp. KSO5. The sequence continues at coordinate 13,156 of NZ_CP172014.1, forward strand.
TTGTCTTGGTCTGCACGTAGGCTTCAAGACCGTATTTGCCATCTTCCCCGCCAAGGCCACTATCTTTGTAGCCGTGGTGGAAGCCCTGCGGTGCTTCGCCACCTTCACGGTTCACATACACCTCACCGAAGTTCAGATCAGTGCTGATGCGCATGATCTTTTTCAGATCCTGCGTAAAGACATAGGCGGACAGGCCATAGCGGCAGTCATTGGCCTGACGCAGGGCGTCCTCAAAGTCCGTCACTTTGGTCAGCAGCATGACCGGGCCAAAGACTTCATTCTGCACAATATCCATGCCTTCCTTAACGTCGGTCAGCAGGGTAGGCGCGTAGAAGAAGCCTTTATCATACACGCCACCCTTCAGGCGCTCACCACCGGTTTCCAGTTTGGCACCCTGAGAGACAGCTTTTCCAACCATGGCATGAACTTTTTCGAGTTCCTGCTCACTGACTTTTGGCCCCATATCGGTTGCGGCGTCCAGAGGGTTCCCGACTTTCAGAGCGGAAATTTTCTTTCTGACCAGATCAGCAAATTTGTCATATACGGCAGCATGCACATAGGTGCGTTCATTACTGGTGCAGACCTGGCCGCCATTGGTAAAGCGCGCCAGAACGGCGGCTGTAGCGGCTTTGTCCAGATCAGCATCATCCATGACAATAAACGGTGCCTTGCCGCCCAGTTCCAGCCGGACTTCTTTCAAAGTATCGGCTGCGGCCGCCATGATTTTCTTCCCGGTCGCTGTGCTGCCGGTCATGGTGATCAGGCGCACATCCGGATGTTCCACCAGCGGGGTGCCAACACCTTTGCCGTCACCCGGAACAACGTTGAGAACGCCTGCCGGGAAAACGCCAGCTTCTTCAGCCAGTCGGGTCGCTTCCAGCGCTGCCAGAGGTGCCAGTTCATGCGGTTTGATAACGATGGTGTTGCCTGCTGCCAGAGCCGGACCAACTTTGCGGGCGAACAGAGCCAGCGGGAAGTTCCATGCAGAAATACCGCCAATGACACCGTGTGGAATTTTCTCAATCAGGATTTTCTCACCCGGACGGCTGCCCGGAATAATGTCGCCTTCCAGCCTGCGGGTGTTTTCTGCAGCAAAACGTAGCAGCCCTGCGGCAAAGCCCACTTCCGTTTTGGCTTCCTTCAGCGGCTTACCCATTTCACTGGTAATAAGATGCGCGAGACGATCAGCATTTTTTTCAATCAGTGCCTTGAAGGCATAAAGCGCATCCGCCCGTTCTTCTGCTGTTTTGCGGCTCCATGCCGGAAAGGCTTTGGAGGCCGCCGCAACGGCAGCTTTCACGTCCTGTTCCGCACCGTTGGCGACCACAGCGACAATCTCGCCGGTTGCCGGATTGCGAATTTCCAGCGTTTCGCCGCCGCTGGCTTTGGTCCAGGCACCATTGATAAGCAGATTATAATGTGGCGTGTTTTGTGAAGTTGGCATTGAAAATCACCTTTTTGAAGCTGTTGGAAACATCAGACGCTCAGTTCATCCTGTTTCCGGAAGTTACTGATAAAAACGTCTGTGCTGTTGATGGTTCCATCCTTCCACAGGTCGTCCCGCAATGAAAAGTGATTATGAAAGAGTGAAATGCTCACATAAAGTGATGATACCATGTATGCGCCAAAACTCTCTCATCTCCGGTTTTTCTGTGCCATTGTTGAAGCAGGTTCCATTGCGGCGGCTGCACGCCGTACGCACTGTGTGGCATCCAATCTCACCATGCGGTTGAAGGAACTGGAAGCTGACCTAGGGCAGGATCTTTTCATCCGGGACCGTAAAAAACTGCTGATCACACCAGCAGGACGGCTTTTTTATAAGGAAGCAAAAGACATTGTCAGCCGGGCGGACCGCCTGCCGGAATTATGGTCTCAGGGACAGCCTCGCGGCATTCTGAATGTGGGGGCGCTGGATGTAGCGTTTCTCAGTCTGTTACCCCATTGCGTGCCGCGTTTTATGCGCGAGCATCCGGGAATTCAGCTTAATATCCTGAAAAAACCCAGCTTTAGTCTGGAAAAAATGCTGGTGAGCGATGAGATTGATTTAGCGCTGACGGATGGCCCGGTTGAAAATACGCTGCTGGAAGGCACATTTGCCTTTTCCGAAACGCTGCATCTTGTTGTGCCTGAGCATGTCAAAAAAATCACGCCAGAGCTGATCGAGCAATCGGATATTTATCTGTTCAACAAAGACTGCTTTTACAGGCGCCGTGCTGAACAGTGGTTCGACGAGAAAGCCTATCATCCCCATTCAATCCTGACGCTGGAATCCTATGATCTGATTCTTGAATGTCTCGGCACGGGAGCCGGCCTGTCCTGCATGCCCGAGAGCGTCATTCGTCAGTTCCGTGAAAGAGGGCAGTCCCTGAAGACGTTCAGGCTGGATGGGATGGGCCCGACAGATGTGTATTTTGTCTGGAGAAAACACGCAAAAAGCCAGATTATCGAGACATTTATTGAAATGGCGCAGAACGGCGTGAGGGGAGAGGTTTCTCAGGCCTCGACAGAGGCTGGCCAGAGTGCTTCATAAGCGTAATGAAATATGCACATGGTCTGACGTCAGAAGGCCGTCAGGGTGTGATGTATCCGTTTGGAGAACTGGCTTATGTCGTTACGGAACCGCTTTTTATCCAGCGTTGGGCTGACTGCTCCGTGCCTTGCTCTGATGGCGCTGGCGTGTGTCCCTCAGGGGCTGGCGGCTGAGGCGTCTGCTCAGCCGCAGCCTATGCCGCTGCCCCTCCCCCCAGCTGTGCGTGCGCCGCAGGATGTGCCTTTTGGCAGCACAATTGCTCTGTCTGTGGATGGCACGGATCTTGCCCGGCATATCCTGAGCATGAAGGAGACAATCCCCCTTCCGACCCGTATCGCGCAGAAGGGTGGCGATTTTGTTCTGCTTTATCCGATGTGGCTGCCGGGTAACCACTCCCCCAGCGGCACGATTGATCAGCTGGGCGGCCTGACAGTAAAGGCCGATGGGAAGATCATTCCCTGGCTGCGGGATACGGTAACGGTCAGCGCTTTCCACATTGATGTGCCGCAGGGTACAAAGCAGCTTGAAGTTTCTTATCAGTTGCTCACGCCGGTTTCTCCCAAAGTGGGACGTGTGGTCATGACGGATACGATGGAGAACGTGCAGTGGTCTGCTGTTTCTCTCTATCCGGCAGGGTATTTCACCCGACAGATTATGGTGCATCCGAGTGTGACGTTCCCGGCTGGCTGGTCCTACGGCACGGCCCTGCGGTCTGATGGCACGGGATCTGGCAGCAAGGTTTCCTTCCAGCCGGTTTCGTTCAACATGCTGGTGGATTCTCCCATTTTTGCAGGGAAATATTTCCGAAAATTTGACCTGACACAGGATGACAAGGTTTCTGTCACGCTGAATGTCATGGCGGATCAGCCGCAGGATCTGGCTGCGACGGATGCCCAGATTCAGGCCCATAAAAATCTTGTAAAACAGGCAAACCTCCTGTTTGGATCACATCATTACGCGCATTATGATTTCCTTCTGGCTTTGACGAACAAGCTGGGCGGTATCGGTCTGGAACATCATCAGTCCAGTGAAAATAGTGGCCCCAGAGGCTATTTTACGCATTGGGATAAGACCTTCGGGATGCGTGACCTGCTGGCGCATGAATTCACCCATTCCTGGAATGGGAAATATCGCCGCCCGGATGGCTTGTGGGCACCCGATTTCAACACGCCTCAGCGTGGCACCGGTCTGTGGGTCTATGAAGGGCAGACACAATACTGGGGCTATATTCTGGCTGCTCGCGCAGGGCTGATGACGGTGCCGCAGGTGAAAGATGCGCTGGCTGAAGTGGCTGCTGTGTATGATAACCGGCAGGGCCGGCAGTGGCGTCCGCTGATTGATACGACGAATGACCCGATTATTGCCCAGCGCTCCCCTGAGTCCTGGAGAAGCTGGCAGCGGAGCGAGGATTACTATTCTGAAGGTCAGCTGGTCTGGCTGGATGCGGATACGCTTATTCGTAAACTCTCTGGCAATACCAAGAGCCTGAACGATTTTGCCAAGGCGTTTTTTGGGACCAACAATGGCAGCGTTGTCACCAGCACCTATAATTTTGATGAGATTGTAAAAACGCTGAATGCTGTCCAGCCTTATGACTGGGCGAAGTTCCTGCATGAGCGTCTGTACAACACCAGCACCCATGCACCGCTGGATGGGTTTACGCGTGGCGGTGCAAACGTTGTCTATACGGAAAAGCCCTCAGACTATGTAAAATCCTATTCTGACTTGAGGCATGTTTCAGACTTCATGTTCTCTCTCGGCCTGACTGTGAGCAAGAAAGGCACCGTGAGTGAAGTGCTGTGGGGCAGCCCTGCCTGGCAGGCCGGGGTCACGCGGGATCAGGACCTGGTGGCTGTGAATGGTGTATCATATGATCCTGATGCGCTGCAGGATGAGATCACCAATGCAAAAAACAAGGATGCAGCCCCGATAGAGTTGCTACTGCGGGATGGTGAGCGCTATCATACGGTGGCTGTCACCTATCATGGTGGCCTGCGCTACCCGCATCTGGACGGCAATACGCAGCTTCTGGATACGGTGCTTGCACCGTTGGGTGCGCAGAACGATGCCGCGGGGTCTGCCGCGGGAAAATAATCTGATGCATAAGGACCGGAAGAGGTTTCAGAAAAAGCCTCTTCTGGTCCGCTTCAAGGGGGACGTGTGAAAGAGTCTGGTTTGCCTGATCGTTATGAAAACGATGCAGCGGAGAAATTATCTCCTGAAAAACAGCTTTCTCCGGAACAGCAGGACCTGAAAAACGCCATCAAGGCGTTCTGTGTTGCGCATCAGCATGATGAGCATGCCGTTTTTCTGATTGAAGGTGACGCAGGAACCGGAAAAAGTATCGTTATCAATTCAATTTTTAACGAGATACAGTCTCTTTCACGCTCATCTGATAAAAGCAGTCCATTTTGGAAGACGGACAACTACCTTGTTGTCAATCATCCGGAAATGATGAAGCTTTATAAAAACATTTCAGAATCCTATCCGGCTCTGAAAAAGAAAGACTTTGAGCGGCCGACAACATTTATCAACAGGATGCATAAATCTGGAAAAAAGGCCGATATCATCTTTGTGGATGAAGCCCATCTTCTTCTGACAAAAAGTGATAAATACAACCATTTTAAGCAGAACAACCATCTGGAAGAACTAATTAAACTCTCCAGAATTACGGTTCTGGTGTTTGATGAAAAACAGGTTCTGAAATTCAAGAGCTGCTGGAGTCAGGGGCTTCTGGAATCTCTGGTGAAAGGACACCCCTGCCAGACATACCACCTCAAGACGCAGTTTCGCGTTCATGCCAATCAGGATGTGCTCGACTGGATTGAGGGGTTTTGTCAGAAAAAAATCCTCCCGATGCCGCAAAAACAGGCGTTCGATTTCCGGTTTTTTGCGGATGCGCAGGATCTCTATGACGCCATCAAAAAGGAAAATGCCCGTTACGGGCTGTCCCGCATGATTGCGACATATGACTATCCCTATCGGCTGGATGGGGAAGACCACTTCATCCACGAGGGCCGCTTTACCCTCCGTTGGGACCGTTCCAAACCGGATGAAAAGCTGCCATGGGCAGAACGGCCCGATACGATTGATGAAGTCGGGTCCGTTTACACCGTGCAGGGGTTCGACCTGAATTATGTCGGGCTGATTTTAGGCCCCTCCGTGCTGTATGACCCGGCAACGGACGGCATCCGCATTGATACCAGCCGGTATGAAGATGGCGCGGCCTTTGCCGGGCGAGACGGGCTTCAGGACCCGGAAGGCACAAAAGAGCGCATCATGCTGAATGCCATCAATGTGCTGATGACGCGGGCCGTGCATGGGCTGTTTATTTATGCGAGCGATCCTGCCCTGAGAAAACGGCTCCTGCAGATGCAGGCGAGCCGGGACGCTGCGTAAAAAAGGCTGGAAGGCGCAAGCTGGCAGTATGCATGGCAGCTCGGCGCATCCGGGCAGAGCGGCTTTGCAAAGGGTTTTTCCGCGTCATGCCGGTCAGTTTTCTTATGCGTGGCAGAAAAACCTGAGTGAATTCTCTGCAAACCGGGGGTTTCTTACAATACAGGACTTGTCCTGTCCGCATTGTGATGCCACCTGATGACACAGAAAGACACGTAGCAGACGATCAGGATCAGGTTGCCATGTTTATTGAAACTGAAGACACCCCTAACCCCGCCACGCTGAAATTCCTCCCGGGCCGCGCCGTGATGGGCGACGCCGGGACGATTGATTTTATTGATGCCGATGCTGTCTCCGGCCGTTCCCCTCTGGCGGAAGCGCTGTTTGGGCTGCCCGGTGTGTCCCGCGTGTTTCTGGGGAATGACTTTGTGTCCGTCACCAAGTCCGATCAGGAAGACTGGGCAGAGTTGCGCCCGCTGGTGCTGACAGCCCTGATGGATCACTTTGTCGCTGGGGCACCCGTGGTGGCTGAAGGCGTTGGCATTACGGAAGAACCCATCGCGCCGGAAGATCAGGAGATCGTCACCCAGATCAAGGAACTGCTGGACACGCGCGTGCGCCCGGCTGTGGCGGGTGATGGTGGGGACATTGTGTTCCGTGGCTACAAGGACGGCATTGTTCGTCTGACCATGCAGGGTGCCTGCTCTGGCTGCCCCTCTTCCCGCGCTACGCTGAAGCACGGCGTGGAAAACATGCTGCGGCATTATGTGCCAGAAGTTGTGTCCGTGGAGCAGGTTGAAGACTAAGGCAGCTCTCAGCATCTTCCCGTCTCCGGGTCTGTGACCTAAAAGGGGGAGCAGACACTAGGTAAGCCCCCGCAACAGCGGGGCAGCGGAGGCAGGACAGAAATGCTGGATGATAGCGGGCTGGATCTTCTTTTCCAAAAGGCGCGCACGCCGCGGCGCTGGATGGCCCGCCCGGTGGAGCCTGCCCTGTTGCGCCGCCTGTATAGTCTGGTGAGCCTCGGGCCAACCTCCGGCAACTGTAGCCCGGCGCGGTTTGTGTTTATTACCGCGTCCGAAGGCCGGGAGCGCCTGCGCCCCGCCCTTTCCGCAGGTAATGTGAACCGCGTGATGGGGGCCCCCGTTATCGCCATTGTGGCGTATGATCCCCTGTTTTTTGATGAACTGCCACGTCTGGCCCCCAATGAGGAGCTGCGCTCCTGGTTTGCTGCGGATGTCGGGCTGGCGGAAGAAACCGCTTTCCGTAATGGCACGCTGGAAGGCGCCTATATGATTATGGCGGCCCGGGCGCTGGGGCTGGATGCGTTGCCGATTTCCGGCTTTGATCAGAACATGGTGGAAGATACCTTTCTGGCCGAAGATGGCTGGCGGGCGAACTTCCTGCTCTGTCTCGGGTATGGGGACATTGAGCAACTGCCGCCTCGTGCGCCGCGCTTAGGCTTTGATGAAGCATGCCGCTTCCTGTGATGAAACCTGAACGTCTTTTAGTGCTGGATGGCAGCCCGGCCGGAGAGGCCGCCTGTGGTACTGCGGCCTGTGTCACGCCTTCTCCCGAGGGCGGCTATACGGTTCTGTCCCACGTCTCGGCTGCGGGGAAACAAGCGGCGGAAGGCATTGGTCTTCTGGCTGCTGAGGCTTTGCAACAGGTAGGCTGGGGGGCTGGCCAGCCTGTGCAGCCCGATCTGGTAGCCGTGGTGACTGGTCCCGGTTCCTTTACCGGTCTGCGGGCCTCCTGCGCTATGGCGGCAGGCTATGCGCTTGGGGCTGGGTGCCCGCTGGTTGGGGTGACACGGGGCGAAGCCCTGCGCCCGCAGCTTGATGCCGAGTGTGCCCGCTATGGGGATCTGGATGGCTGGCTGCTCGTCACGGCAGCGCGGCGTGGGCGCGTCTTTGTGGAACGGGCCGACGGGGTGCAGGCTGTGGCTCTGGCAAGCTGGTCTCCTCTGCCCGGTCGCTGGCTGGTGGCGGGGGATGCTGCGGCGTCGCTCCCGGTGGCAGAGCCCGTCTTCTCTGACCTGACACAACCCACGGCCAGCCAGATTGCGGACGCTGCTGTTGCCCGGTTAACAGGCCAGCTCGCGCTGCGTGATGCTCTGCCTTTGTATGTCGATCCGCCAGAAGCCAAGCTCCCGGCTGCTGGTTTACGGTCTGCCCCGGTTTGAGCCAGACCCTCTCTCAGGCCGTGGCCGTGGACATTATTGAGGCCAGTCAGGCGCATGGCGCGGTGCTGGCTGCCCTCCATGCTCAAAGCTTTTCTGTAGACGATTTGTGGGATGAAGCGGCTTTAAAACAGCTTTTGCCCATGCCCGGCGTAGTGACAGCTCTTGCCATGCAGGGCGACCAGCCCGCAGGGTTTTTGATGATCCGGTGTGTGGCAGATGAGGCTGAGGTTCTGACACTCTGTGTCGCGAAGGCCTTCCGCCAGCAGGGCATCGCCAGACAGCTTCTGGCGTGGGGTGTAATGGAAGCGCAGGACCGGGGCGCAGATCATATGTTTCTTGAGGTTTCTGTCCATAATGCAGCGGCGCAGGCGCTTTATGCTGGTGCAGGATTTGTGCAGGCTGGAAAACGGCGGGCTTATTACCCGGATGGCTCGGATGCTTTGGTGCTGATGCACAGCTGGGGCGTGTAAGCGGGGGGTCGTCTTGGATCTTCTTTCGCGTGAAATAGATCAGCTGTCGGAGCCTATAGGCTGAGAAAAAGCATGTGATGCTGAGTAAAAATCCAGCATCACATAGCGCCATAAAAACTGTTCGGAAAATGCGTCACCAATTCAGAGACAAAGACTGATGGCAGTGCGTTCAGGGGGGTGAGAACCGAGTGCCTTAAAGGGCACGGGCTCCAATATCCGTGCGCCAGGCAGCACCATCCCAGGAGATCGCTTTCACGCCGGCATAGGCCCGGTCCCGTGCTTCCTGCACGGTGTCTCCAAGTGCGCAGACGGACAGGACGCGACCGCCGGCCACAACCAGTTCGCGGGACGCATTTTCTTTGGTACCAGCCTGAAAGACGCGCACGCCTTCCAGTGCTTCGGCATCGGCAATGCCGGAAATAACCGCACCCGTTTCAGGCTTTGCCGGATAGCCCCGTGCGGCCATAACAACGCTGATGGCAGCCTGATCCGAGAACGTGACAGGGGTTGTGTCCAGCCTGTCTTCCGCAAGGGCGGCCAGTGCAGGCAGCAGGTCGGAGGTCAGGCGGAGCAGCAGAGCCTGTGCTTCCGGGTCCCCAAAGCGAACATTGTATTCAATCAGCTGCGGGCCGGTTTCTGTCAGCATCAGGCCGGCAAAAATCACGCCCCGGAACGGGGTACCCCGGCGGACCATTTCTTTCAGCATGGGGCGCACAACCAGATCGAGTGCGGCTTCCTGCGCGGCGCGGTCAAACCCACGCGGAGGGGAGACAGCACCCATCCCGCCTGTGTTGGGGCCGGTGTCGTTATCGCCAATACGTTTGTGGTCCTGTGCGGCGCCAATCAGCATGGCGGTCTCACCCGAGCAGAAGGCGAAGAGAGAAACTTCCTCACCCACAAGGCAATCTTCAATCACCACGCTGCGGCCTGCGTCGCCCATGCTGCCCTGCGTCATCATTTCACGCACCGCGTCCTGCCCTTCGGCAACCGTCTGAGCGACCACTACGCCTTTGCCAGCCGCCAGACCGTCGGCTTTCACCACAATGGGAGCACCGTGTTCTGCAATGTAGGTGATGGCGGCTTCTGCACTGGTAAAGCGTTCACCCCGGGCGGTGGGCACGCCTGCGGCGTAGCAGACTTCCTTGCTGAAGCTCTTGCTGCCTTCCAGACGGGCAGCGGCCTGCGTGGGGCCGGCACAGGCCAGACCGGCAGCGGCGCAGGCATCGGCCAGACCAGCCACCAGTGGGGCTTCCGGGCCGGGAACAATCAGGTCAACCTGCTGTTCTTTGGCAAAGGTAATCAGGGCCGGCACATCGCTTGCACCAATGGCCACGTTGGTGCCCAGCTCTGCCGTGCCGGGGTTGCCGGGGGCAATGAACAAAGCCGTCAGTTTGGGGGAACGTGCAAGTGTTGCGGCCAGTGCATGTTCACGGCCGCCGGATCCAACCAGAAGTACCCGCATATTTTTCTCTCTCACTCTGTCAGCTCTGCTCTTTCAGGGCGAGCGTCTGTAGCATAGGTTGGGCAAATGATCGAAGGGCTTGCAGCAGGGGCACCTCCCGGTGGGAATGTGCCGGAATATAGTGTCTCCGAAATTTCCGGGGCTATCAGGCGCACGCTTGAGGGCACGTTTGGCCGTGTGCGGGTGCGCGGTGAGATTACCGAATTCAAGCGCTACCCCTCCGGCCACCTCTATTTTTCCCTCAAAGATGAGCGCGGCAAAATTTCCGGCGTCGTGTGGCGCGGCTCGGTCTCTCGCCTTGGGCTGGTGCCGGAAAACGGGCTGGAAATCATCGCAACCGGCAAGATTTCCGCTTACGGCGAACGCTCAAGCTATCAGCTTGTGGTGGAGCGGATGGAGTATGCGGGGGAAGGTGCCCTGCTGGCCCGCATTGAACGCCTGCGGCTGAAACTGGCGGAAGAAGGCCTGTTTGACGCTGAGCGCAAACGCCCCCTGCCCCTGCTGCCGCGTGTGATCGGGGTGGTGACCTCGGCGCAGGGTGCTGTGCTGCATGATATCTGCACGACCCTCCTGCGTCGCTTCCCGCGCCCGGTGCTGGTGTGGCCCGTGGCTGTGCAGGGGGAAGGTGCAGCCGCACAGATCACGGCGGCTATTAACGGATTTTCCGCGCTGGATGGCAGCGGCAATGTGCCGCGTCCGGATGTGCTGATTGTGGCGCGTGGTGGTGGGTCTCTGGAAGACCTGATGGCGTTTAATGATGAAGCCGTGGTGCGTGCCGCCGCTGCGTCCAGCATCCCGCTGATTTCCGCCGTGGGGCATGAGACCGATACGACGCTGATTGATTTTGCCTCGGACCGGCGAGCCCCCACGCCGACCGCTGCGGCAGAACTGGCGGTGCCGGTGCGCACGGAAATGCTGGCGGAGCTGGAGCATCGCGGGGCACGCGCGCTTGGGGCGTTGTCTCGTATGCTGCAAACGGCCCGGCTGCGGCTGGACCGGGCAGCGGCGGCCCTGCCTGATCTGCCCGGTCTGCTGGGCACGGCGCGGATGATGCTGGATGACCGGGGGCGCAGGCTGGATGTTGCCCTGCCCGGCTTTGTGCAGGGGCGGCGTGTGGCACTGGTGGCGGTGGAGCGGCATATGCCTGCGGTGGATACGCTGCTCTCGGGCCGCCGCACCCGGCTGGCCTTGCTGGGCAGTGCTTTGCAGACGGGTCTGCGGCATAGCCTGCAAGTGAGGGAAGCCCAGCTGGGGCGGTTGCGGATTTCTCCGGCGCCGCTGGCGGCGCTGGTGCGGGAACGGCGCGCAGCACTGGTGGGTGTTGGTGGGCAACTGGAAGCAGTGTCTCCACAGGCGGTGCTGGCGCGGGGCTATGCATTGGTGACGGCCGGTGGCCAGCCCGTAACCTCTGCGCGCAAGCTGAAGGTGGGGGAAGATGTTGTGCTGACCTTTGGTGATGGCCAGCGTGACGCCGTGATTACCCGTAAAAAGCCTGCGAAAGCTGAACAGACGACTTTGGAACTGTAAGGGGTTATAGAAGCCCGGTTGAGCTTGAATTCTGATCCTGTCTATGGTGTCAGGCAGTGCAGAATACATAGAGAGAAACGGGGGCTGTGAGGCCCAACCTGCTTTTAGGGGACTGTCCGCATGTCTACGCGTTTTCTTCGCCCGCTGGGTTATTGCCTTGCTCTGGGGCTTCTTGCGGGCTGTGCTGCCCAGCCCGCCGCACAGCAGAAGGTGCCGTTACAGACCTTCCCGCCGAACATGGCCATCCAGCAGGGGAACCCTGTGGATGAAAGCCATCTGACGAACGATCCGTCCGCCCCGGCCAACACGCCGCTGTGCGGCACAGCCGCGCGGGAAAGTCAGGCCATGGCGACGCAGAACTATCCGCAGCCGCTCACCAGTGGGAACAGCTGTGTGCAGAATGCCTGCTTTAATACCCAGACGGGCACCTATATTGCTGCAGATGGGTCTGCCCGCGTCTGCCGCTAATCCTGAGTGGCCTTTTCTGCCAGCCTTTTTGCTGGTAGTGAGGGCCCTGCCGCGAGAGTGACGGAATCGGTAGACGTAGTCGGCTCAAAATCGACCGCCGCAAGGCATAGGGGTTCGAGTCCCCTCTCTCGCACCACAATTTGTCTCACTTCCTTGAAACCGGACAGGGTGATGACCTCCACACATTCCGAAAATTCCTCCCGTCCGGCTTGCCGTCCTGCCAATCCGTGTTTTTCCTCCGGCCCCTGCGCCAAGCGCCCGGGGTGGGATGTCTCTGCGCTGAGCAATGCGCTGACGGGCCGTTCCCACCGTTCTGCGGAAGGACGGGCCAGACTGGCGGAGGTGATTGACCGCTCCGCAGCTATTTTGGGCATTCCCGAAGGCTGGCGTGTAGGAATTGTCCCGGCGTCCGATACTGGCGCTGTGGAAATGGCCCTGTGGTCCCTGCTGGGGGCCCGGCCTGTAGATGTGCTGGCGTTTGAAAGTTTTTCCTCTCTGTGGGCGCAGGACATTGTCTCTCAGCTTAAACTGGACAATGCGCGGGTTCTGAAAGCCGATTACGGTCAACTGCCTGATCTTGCTCAGGTGGACTGGACGCATGATGTGGTTCTGGCCTGGAACGGCACCACGTCCGGTGTGCGCCTGCCGTCTGCTAACGCCATTCCGGCGAAGCATGAGGGGCTGGTCATTTGCGATGCAACCTCTGCCGCCTTTGCGATGGATCTGCCGTGGGACCGCCTGGATGTGGTCACATGGTCCTGGCAGAAAGCACTGGGGGGTGAGGCTGCGCACGGCATGCTCGCGCTTTCCCCACGTGCTGTGGAGCGGCTGGAAAGTTTTGAAGCGCCGCGGCCCCTGCCCAAGATTTTCCGTCTGATGGGCAAAGGCAAGCTGATTGAAGGTATCTTCCGGGGCGACACCATCAACACGCCCTCCATGCTGTGTGTGGAAGATGCGCTGGATAGCCTGAAATGGGCTGAGTCCGTTGGTGGTCTGGCTGGGCTGAAGGCGCGCAGTCAGGCCAATCTGGCGGAAGTAGCCGCATGGGAAGCCAAAACAGACTGGGTGGAATTTCTGGCTCGTAACGAGGCAGAGCGTTCCTCCACCGCAATCTGCCTGCGCATTGTGGCCCCGTGGTTTTTAGCACTGGAGCGCTCCGAGCAGATGAAGACTGTCAAACAGATGGTCGCTCTGCTGGATAAGGAAGGCGTGGCGTTTGACATTGCCAGCTATCGTGATGCCCCGCCGGGTCTGCGGATCTGGGGTGGTGCGACGGTGGAAGCCTCCGACGTCAGCGCGCTTCTGCCCTGGCTGGACTGGGCGTTTGCACAGGTTGCGCCGGTAGCCTGCCCGGCCTGAAAGCCTCGCGTTTCAAGAGGGCTTCGGTGGTAGGGACCGAAGCCAGAGGCGCCGGGAAAGCGCTGTCTTTCCCCTGGTGATTTTCACACGGTTCGTGCCGCCCGGACTGTATCGCCTGAGAATCGTTTTCTACGAAAAACAGGGTGGACGAACCGCCTGATCCAACGCATCGTCTGAGCGCCAGCTTAAAAAGCAAAAACCAGACAGAAGTGCAGGATCATGGTGGGACAGATTACCCTTTCAAAACAGAAATCCGTTTTGCAAAAAAAGAGCCTGTGGGCGAGCGTTGCTCTGTCCGGGGTGTTGCTGGCGGCAACTCTTCCGGTCGCGCAGGCCGCAGCTCCGGCAGCGGATGCTGCTCAGGCGCATGATCCGCTAAGCGTGCAAACCGGCAGCGATATTCCGGCCAGTGTGCATATGCCAACAGACCAGCAGCGTGATTACATCAAGCGCGAGGTTATGGTCCCCATGCGGGACGGCGTGAAGCTCTATACGGTTATTGTCATTCCGAAAAACGCCCGGAATGCTCCAATCCTTTTGACACGTACCCCCTATAACGCCAAAGGCCGGGCTAACCGTGTGCCCAATGCCCTGACCATGCGGGAGGTTCTGCCGCAGGGGGATGATGTGTTTGTAGAGGGCGGCTATATCCGCGTGTTTCAGGATATTCGCGGGAAATATGGCTCTCAGGGCGATTATGTGATGACGCGCCCCCCGCACGGCCCGCTAAACCCCACCAAAACGGATGAAACCACCGACGCGTGGGATACGGTGGACTGGCTGGTGCATAATGTGCCGGAGTCCAATGGCCGTGTGGGTATGACAGGCTCGTCCTATGAGGGCTTTACTGTTGTCATGGCGTTGCTGGACCCGCACCCTGCCCTGAAAGTCGCCGCACCGGAAAGCCCGATGGTGGATGGCTGGATGGGAGATGACTGGTTCCATTATGGCGCGTTTCGTCAGGGGGCGTTTGACTATTTTGTCAGCCAGATGACAGCGCGCGGCGGAGGGAATGATATTCCCCGCAGAGATGCTGATGACTACACCAATTTTCTGAAAGCCGGATCTGCCGGGAGTTTTGCGACACAGGCCGGTCTGGACCAGTATCCATTCTGGCAGCGTATGCACGCACACCCGGCGTATGATGCGTTCTGGCAGGGGCAGGCGCTGGATAAAATTCTGGCTCAGCGCAAGCCGACAGTTCCGATGCTGTGGGAACAGGGCTTGTGGGATCAGGAAGATATGTGGGGGGCCATTCATGCCTGGCAGGCGTTGAAGGATGCGGACGTTAAAGCCCCCAATACGCTGGTGATGGGCCCCTGGCGGCATAGTGGGGTGAACTATAACGGCTCCACACTTGGCCCGCTGGAATTTGAAGGGGATACAGCCCACCAGTATCGGCGTGATGTCTTCCGGCCTTTCTTTGATGAATATCTGAAACCGGGCAGCGCATCTGTGCATCTGCCTGACGCCATCATCTACAATACAGGGGACCAGAAATGGGATTATTACCGTTCCTGGCCGTCTGTATGTGAAAGCAACTGCACCGGCGGCCTGACGCCACTTTATCTGGCAGATGGGCACGGGCTGAGCTTTACACGCCCGGCAGCAGATGGGGCGGACAGCTATGTGTCTGACCCGGCGCATCCGGTTCCGTTCATCTCCCGCCCCTTTGCTTTTGCGCAGGGGAGCCGGTGGAAGCCCTGGCTGGTGCAGGACCAGCGGGAAGCTGAATCCCGCCCGGATGTGGTGACCTATGAAACGGAGGTGCTGGACGAACCTGTGCGCGTGAGCGGTGTGCCGGTGGCAGATCTGTTTGCCGCGACAAGCGGCACGGATTCAGACTGGGTGGTGAAGCTGATTGACGTACAGCCTGCCATGACACCGGATGATCCCAAAATGGGTGGGTATGAACTGCCTGTGTCCATGGATATTTTCCGGGGCCGCTACCGGAAGGATTTTGCTAAACCGGAAGCGCTTCAGCCTGATGCAACGCTGCATTATCACTTCACTCTGCCTGCTGTGAACCATGTGTTTGCAAAAGGGCATCGGATTATGGTGCAGATCCAGTCGTCCTGGTTCCCGCTTTATGACCGGAATCCGCAGAAGTTCGTGCCGAACATTTTTGATGCAAAACCGGCAGATTATACCGTGGCGACGCAGAGCATTCATCATGGTGGCAAGGAGGCGACCTCCATTCTGCTCCCGGTTGTGAAACAGTAAGAGGCCGGTATGGTTCAGACCAAATTCCAGATGTCGCATCTGACCGCATCTGAAATGCGGGAGGCTGTGGCGCGCTCCCCTGTTATTCTTTTGCCATTAGGCAGTTTTGAAGATCAAGGACCGCATATGCCGATGGGGGACTACCTTCTGGCAGAGGCCATGGCGGAGAAAATCGCCAGAAAGGCCTCTGCTGCCGGGCATGAGGTGTATGTTGCGCCTGTCCTGCCTTTTGGTGGCGCTGATTTTTTTGGATACATGCCGGGTGGCATTGCGCTTTCCCAAAGTACTTTGCAGGCTGTCTTGCGGGATATGCTGGACAGTCTTCTTCGGCATGGTCTTACCCGACTTATTATTTTGAACGGGCATGGTGGAAACTGCACCATGATTCATGATGTCACACGCAGTATCTGGCTGCGGGATAATGTTGTAGTCCCAAGCTTTTATCTGTGGCGTGTTGCTGCCAGTTTCTTGCCCCAGATTGTTGGCGCAGAGCAGGCCGCGCAGTCCGGCGGCCATGGTGCAAACCCGTTGACAAGCATTGGGATGCATGTGCTGCCTGATCTGGTTCGGGATGATCGTATTCCTCAAAAGTGTGAAGATAAAACAGCATGGGGTCTGAATGTTTCAGATTTTGGCACGCTCGATCTGGATGGCGCTCTGATTTCTGTGCCGCTGGAGGGGGATTGCACAGCATCGAATGGGGTTGGACGCGGAGACCCGCGTCTTTGCTCAGCAGAAACGGGTGCGCGCCTGACAGAAAAGCTGGTGGAAACAGGCGTGAAACTGGTTGAGCATGTGGTGAAGCAGGACGTGCAAGAGGTCTCCAACAAAGAAGACTGAAAGTCTTTGTCGGATAGAAAAGTATTTTGCTCCGTAAAGAGCTTATAAAAAAGGCGACAGAGAGGACTCTGTCGCCTTTTGTGTCTTTAGAAAAACGCTGGATCAGGCTGGAGCATCAATCGGCACGACGTTGATGAGCTTCTTGTTAACGAACTCTTCAATTCCCAGCATGGCGAGTTCTCGCCCATAGCCGGAGCGTTTGACGCCGCCAAAGGGCAGATCTGGCCGGGTCCATGTCGGGTGGTTGATATAGACCATGCCGGTGTAAATCTGCTTGGCAACCTCAACACCGCGTTTGGTATCTTCTGTAAACACGGAGCCACCCAGCCCGTAAGGCGTGTCATTGGCCAGTTCAATGGCTTCCTGCTCGTCCTTAACGGTAAAAAAGAGCGCCACGGGTCCAAAAAATTCCTGATGGAAAGCAGGATTATCGCGTGTCAGGTCAGTCAGGATCGTGGTCTGAACAAAGGCGCCCTTGTTTGGCGGCGTCGGGCCGACCCGGTGCGCTTTGGCCCCATTTTTGACCGCGTCTTCAACCTGCTGATTCAGCTGATCTGCTGCAGACTGGGAGGACATGGGCGGCACGCCGGTTGCGTCATCAGACGGATCTCCGGGTGCCAGTTTTGCAAGTTCTTCACTAAAGCGTTTGAAAAACTGGTCTGCAAGGCTCTCCTGCACAATAATGCGCTTGGACGCCACGCAGCATTGGCCACCATTATTCATGCGGCCCCAGACAGCCCATTTAACGGACTTTTCAAGGTCAGCATCATCCAGAACAATGAAGGCATCACTGCCACCGAGTTCCATGGTGGTTTTTTTCAGGTTCTTGCCAGCCTGTGCCGCAACAGTGGCCCCTGCCCCTTCACTCCCCGTCAGGGCTATGCCCTGAATGCGCGGGTCATCAATCAGTTTTTCCAACTGCTGACGTGTGGCGAACAGGTTTGTATAGAGCCCTGCGGGAGCGCCTGCGTCATGGAAGAGTTTTTCAAAAGCAGCGGCGCATTGCGGAACAATGGAGGCGTGTTTCACCACAACCACGTTCCCTGCCATCAGATGCGGCCCGGCGACGCGGGCCAGCTGGTAGTAGGGGAAGTTCCACGGCTCAATGGCCAGCAGGATACCGAGCGGCTGGCTGATGAGCATGGCGTCATCCCCACGCTCGCTGCCGCCGGGCACTTTCTGCGGTGCCAGAAATTTTTCAGCGTTGTCGGCATAATAATCAAGAATATCAGCAGAAAGAGCAACTTCTCCTAATGCTTCACGCTTGAGTTTGCCCATCTCCAGCGTGAGCAGCTTTGCATACTCTTCGCTTTGCTCGCGCAGCAGGCTGGCAGCTTTGTGCAGGATGCTGGCGCGGTCAGCAAAGGATTTTCCACGCCAGCTTTTATAGGTTTTCTCTGCCTGTGACAGCAGAGAATCCAGTTCGGCATCTTTCAGGTCAGGAAAAGTGGCGATCGTCTCGTTGGTGTACGGATTGACAGTCTTGTAAGCCATATTCGTGAGCCTTTCCGAATGCCTCGGAAGTATCAGGCCCGAAAGTCGATTACGATCCGGCCTTCCACCTTACCTTCCTCGAGGCGTTCAAAAATAGAGTTTATATTCTCCAGCCGGTCTGTCTGCGTTACCGATTTCACTTTCCCATCGGCAAAGAAGGACAGAGCCTCAATCATATCAAGGCGCGTCCCGACAATGGATCCGCGGATGGTGGTGCCATTCATCACCATATCGAAGATCGAAATAGGAAAATCGCCCGGTGGCAGGCCATTCAGAACAAGTGTTCCCCCAGCCCGGACATACCCCATGGCCTGCGAAAAAGCCTTGATGGAAACAGCGGTAATCAGGCCGCCGTGAACACCACCAACTTCCTTTTGCATAAAAGCCGCCGGGTCTGTCTCTCTGGCATTAACGGTCAGAGCCGCGCCGAGTTTCCGGGCGATGGCAAGTTTTTCATCGTCAATATCAACAGCCACCACATTCAGGCCCATGGCGACGCCATATTGCACCGCCATTTGTCCCAGTCCGCCAACGCCGGAAATGGCCACCCAGTTCCCGGCCTTTGTGTCGGTCATTTTCAGACCTTTATAGACCGTCAGGCCGGCGCACAGCACGGGGGCGACCTGCACAGGGTCTATGCCTTTGGGGAGGAGGGCGACGTAGTTGGGGTCTGCCACCACATATTCTGCAAAACACCCATTGACGGAATAGCCGGTATCTTCCTGTTTGGCGCACAGAGTTTCCCAGCCGCCAAGGCAGTGTTCACAATGGCCGCAGGCGGAATACAGCCAGGGCACACCCACTTCATCCCCTACCTTCACATGCGTGACAGCACTGCCTGTTTTTACAACAGTGCCGACGCCTTCATGGCCGGGAATAAACGGAAGGGTCGGTTTTTTCGGCCAGTCTCCATCAGCGGCATGCAGGTCTGTATGACAGACACCGCAGGCAATCATTTTGACCAGAATTTCGTTCGGACGGATATCAGGAATATCCAGTTCTTCAATGCTCAGAGGTTTGCCGAATTCGCGCACCACTGCCGCTTTCATTTTTCCTGACATTGTCTCAGTCCCTTTTTGTTTTCGTTGCTGGAAATATATTCCAGAGAGCCCCGTCTTTTTTATATGCGTGGCGCGGCTCTGTTATCAGGAATTTCCTCCTCTCACTAGGCAGAGTGTGATGAAAAACTGCATTGACATGCATCAAAAAAATCCTGTCACGGCAGGGTTTCCATGACAGGACGCGGGAATGGGGATTTTTAAAGACTGTCCTGAGGTCAGCTATCTTTTTTAAGCTGGCCAAACGGTGCCCAGCAGCGGCCATCGCGGGCCAGAAGAGCATCTGCTCCAGCGGGGCCGGTGCTGCCTGCCTCATAAAATTCCGGCGCGGTGGTAGCTTTGCTCCAGGCTTGCAGAACCGGGTCCACGGCCCGCCAGCCGGCCTCGATATTATCGGCGCGCTGGAAGAGCGTGGCGTTGCCCTGCAGGCAGTCATACAACAGGGTTTCATAGCCCACATTGGGGATCGCCCCGAAGGCGTTCTGGTAGCGGAACTGGGAGACCACTTCTTCCACCACTGTTTCCGGGCCGGGATGCTTGGCGTTGAAATGCAGGTCCGCCCCTTTTTCTGGCCGGATATTATAAACAAACCGATTAGGCGCTTGCGGCGTGCCGTCGGCTGTATGGAACAGGGGGTGCGGTGTCTGTTTGAACTGCACCACAATTTCCGTCACGTTGGAACTCAGGGCTTTGCCGGTGCGCAAGTAGAAGGGCACCCCGGCCCAGCGCCAGGTATCAATTTCAATTTTCAAAGCCGCATAGGTTTCCGTGGTGCTGGTCGGGCTTACGCCGGGGCTGGCGCGATAGGCGTCAATGTCACGCCCGGCGACTGTCCCTGCGGTATATTGTCCGCGCACGGCATTTTCCGGCATGATGGGCCGAATGGCGTCAAACACCTGTTGCTTGGCATTGCGGATGGCTTCAGCCTTCAGGGATGAGGGCGGTTCCATAGCGACCAGCGCGAGCAACTGGAACAGGTGGTTGGGCACCATATCCCGCAATGCGCCTGTGGCATCGTAAAACACGCCGCGTCCTTCAACAGAGAGTGTTTCTGCTGCGGTAATCTGAATGTGGTCGATATAGTCGCGCCGCCAGAGCGGGTCGAACAGCAGATTACTGAAGCGGAGCGCCAGCAGGTTCTGCACGGTCTCCTTCCCCAGAAAATGGTCCACCCGGTAAATCTGTGTTTCCTTGAGGAAGGACAGCAGATGTGCATTCAACGCCTGTGCGGAGTGCAGGTCTGTGCCGAACGGTTTTTCCACCACCAGCCGCCGGAAGCGGTCGGGCGCTTCCTCCATTAATCCGGCGCGCGCCAGACTTTCCGCAGCCGTGCCGAAGAAGCGCGGCGGTGTGGCGAGGTAGAAGACGGCGTTGCCCTCGCCGATATCGGGGGCCAGCTCCTTTAGCGCGTCAACAGATGTAAAATCCAGCGCACGGTAGGACATCCGGCTGGCAAGCCAGGACCACGCTTCTTCATTGATGCTGACAGTATAAAATTCAGCATGTCTGTCCTGCGTGAAGCTTTCCATCTTGCTGCGCAGGGAGGCCACCCAGCTTTCCGTCGTCTCCTTCTCAAGACTGACGCCGATAATCCGGAAATCATCTGGCAGAAAACCGTTGCAGGTCAGGTCATACAGCGCGGGCACCAGCAGCCGATGAGTCAGGTCTCCCGCCGCTCCGAGGATCACCAGTGTCCCGGCCGGGGCCGGATGGGTGGCCGCAGGGGCGACAACCGGGGTGGGCATGCCGGGAGATGCGGGGGCTGAAGTCATATTTCATTTCTCCTTGCGCGACGGAAGGGCATGCCCCGCAATTCCATTTTTACCCGGTTTGGTCTAGGTTTCCTGCCCGGTCAGGCTTTGGCAGGAATGAGTAAGGGATAGAGTTATGGGGTATCGGGTTGCAGTTGTAGGCGCCACCGGAGCAGTAGGGCGTGAAATTTTAAAGACACTGGCCGAGCGGGAGTTCCCCGTTGACGATATTGTTGCGCTGGCGTCACCACGGTCTGCCGGGCGTGAAATCTCGTTTGGGGATCGTACGCTCAAGGTCCGGAATCTTGAAACCTTTGATTTCAAAGGCTGGGATGTTGGTCTGTTCTCCCCCGGGGGTGAGGTCTCGGCCAAATATGCTCCCATTGCTGCCAAAGCAGGCTGTGTGGTGATTGATAACACCTCCCACTTCCGCATGGACCCGGATGTGCCGCTGGTGGTGCCGGAAGTAAACCCGGATGCGCTCAAGCGCATGAAGCGCAACATTATTGCGAACCCGAATTGCTCGACCATTCAGATGGTTGTGGCCCTCAAGCCGCTGCATGACCTGTTCACGCTCAAGCGCGTTGTGGTCTCCACCTATCAGGCGGTGTCCGGTGCGGGCAAAGACGGCATGGACGAGCTGTTTTCCCAGACGCGCGGCAGCTTTGTGACTGACCCGCCGAAGATCGAGCAGTTTCAGAAGCAGATTGCCTTTAACTGCATCCCGCAGATTGACCGCTTCATGGATGATGGGGCGACCAAGGAAGAATGGAAAATGGCCGTGGAGACGAGAAAAATTCTCGATCCCGACGTGTCCGTGATTGCCACCTGCGTCCGCGTGCCGGTGTTTATCGGCCATTCTGAAGCCGTTGTGGCGGAATTTGCAGAGCCTGTGGATCTGGCCCGTGCGCGTGAAGTTCTGCGTGAAGCAGAAGGCGTGATTCTGCGCGATGAGCGTGAAGATGGCGGCTATGTGACTCCGATTGAGTGCGTGGGTGAAGATGCAACCTATGTCTCACGCCTTCGTGTCGATCCGACGGTTCCCAACGGCCTCGCGTTCTGGTGCGTGTCCGATAATCTGCGGAAAGGTGCGGCTTTGAACGCAGTGCAGATTGCCGAGACGATGATTGCCCTGGACCTCCTGCCCAGACACGGCTGAGTGAGGTCGCCCCGGCTCGCGGGCTCGTGTTGGCTGGCTGAATTGACCGGTCTGGGGGTTGGGGCGTAGGACAAATTTCGATGCAGAAACGCCGGTCTGAGCCGGTGTAAGGGATAGACGGACAGGATACGAGGCTGACAATGCAGGATATCCGCAAGGCCCTCTACGTAGGGACCCGAAGTGACGGCAGACTCATTCAGCGGCCCATGTCGCCGCATCTGCAAATTTACCGCTATCGCCTGTCCATGGTTCTTTCAATTTCGAACCGCCTGACGGGCGTTGCCGCAACCGGCGGCGCTGCTCTTGGCGTGTTCTGGCTGGCTGCTGCCGCCAAAGGACCGAAAGCGTTTGCTACAGCGCGCAAGGTGACAGGTAACCCCGCAGGGCAGTTGCTGCTGGTGGGGTGGCTGGCTTCCGTTGTGTATCACACGGTGGGTGGCATCCGGCATCTGATCTGGGATAGCGGCAAGCGCTATGACAAGGAAGAGCTGAACAAGGATGGCCCGGTTGCCGTGGGTGTGACCGCCGGTGTCAGCACTGTGCTGGCCGCGGGCCTTCTGGGCGTTGCCGCCAAACGGGCGCGCGCTCTGGCCAAAGCAGGAAAGGCATCCTGATATGACTGATTCCGCTCCTCATATTGAGGTCATGCGCTCACAGCTGAGCCGTGCCCGTGGACTTGGAGCCGGTGGCTCCGGCACAGGGCACTGGTGGGCCGAGCGCGTGACGGCGGCGTCTCTTCTGCCGCTTTCAACATGGTTTATCGTCCAGATGTTCCGCCTTGGCGGCGCAGACCATGCAGAAGTTGTGAAGTGGGGCGGCAAGCCGGTGAACGCCACCATGCTGACCGCGCTGATCATCACGACCTTCTACCACGCGCAGCTCGGCCTGCAGGTGATTGTGGATGACTATGTTCACGGCAAGGCGCATCTGCCGACCCGTATTCTGGTCAAGCTCGTTACCTCCCTGCTGGGGCTTCTGGGCGTGTTTGCCGTAATCAAGCTTGTGGCTGCCGGTAGCCGGCGGTCCTGACCAGACCTGAACGCTGTGCCGCCTGTTTGCGCCACATGTCGCGGCGGCACGAAATCTGAAGACATGACAGGCCGAACGCACATGGGAGCGCCGTCACGATGAATGCCAATACCTCTCCGTCCCGGGGAGCTTACCGGATTGTCGATCACGCTTATGATGTCGTGGTTGTTGGAGCAGGCGGTTCCGGCCTGCGCGCCACGCTGGGCATGGGGGCCGCGGGCCTCAAAACTGCCTGCGTGACCAAGGTTTTCCCCACACGAAGCCACACGGTGGCCGCTCAGGGCGGCATCGGGGCCTCTTTGGGGAACATGGCCGAGGATAACTGGCGCTGGCATATGTATGACACCGTAAAAGGGTCAGACTGGCTGGGTGACCAGGACGCCATTGAATTCATGTGCCGCGAGGCTGTGCCCGCCGTGCAGGAACTGGAACATTTCGGTGTGCCGTTCTCCCGCACGGAAGATGGCAAGATCTACCAGCGCCCCTTTGGCGGCCATATGAGCGAATACGGCAAGGCCCCTGTGCCCCGTGCCTGCGCTGCGGCTGACCGGACAGGCCATGCCATTCTGCACACGCTGTATCAGCAGTGCCTGAAGCATAACGTCGAATTCTTTGTCGAATACTTCGCCATTGACCTGATTATGGACGATAAAGGCGAGTGTCGTGGCGTTATGGCCTGGTGTCAGGATGACGGCACGATCCATCGCTTCAACGCCAAGATGGTGGTGCTGGCAACGGGCGGTTATGGCCGTGCTTACCAGTCCTGCACCTCGGCCCATACCTGCACGGGTGATGGCAATGCCATGGCCATGCGGGCCGGCCTGCCGACGCAGGATATGGAATTTGTGCAGTTCCACCCGACAGGTATTTACCCCGCAGGCTGCCTGCTGACTGAAGGGTGCCGTGGTGAAGGTGGGTATCTGACCAACTCCGAAGGCGAACGCTTCATGGAGCGTTATGCGCCGACGGCGAAGGATCTTGCATCGCGTGACGTGGTCTCCCGCGCCATGACGATCGAGATCAAGGAAGGTCGTGGCTGTGGACCGAAGAAAGACCATATCATGATGCATCTTGAGCATCTTGGGTCTGATCTTCTGCACCAGCGTCTGCCGGGCATTCTGGAAACGGCGCGTATTTTTGCCGGTGTGGATGTCACCAAGGAGCCGGTGCCGGTTCTGCCGACGGTGCATTACAATATGGGCGGGATTCCGACCAATATTCATGGTGAAGTCATTCGCCCGACGCCGGATAACCCGGATGCCGTTGTTCCCGGCCTGATGGCTGTGGGTGAGGCCGCCTGTGTGTCCGTGCATGGTGCGAACCGTCTGGGCACAAACTCCTTGCTGGATCTGATTGTGTTTGGTCGCGCTGCGTCCAAACGGGCTGCGGAAATTGTCAAACCGAGCGACTTTATCAGACCGCTGCCGCCGGGTGCCGGGGATGCTGCGCTCGACCGTCTGGACAAGCTGCGTTACGCCAAGGGCGGCACGAAAGTTTCCGCCATGCGGGACCGTTTGCAGCGTGACATGCAGACGCATGCAGCTGTTTTCCGCACAGAGGAAAGCCTGCAGGAAGGCGTGGATAAAATTCACCAGATCTGGGACGACCTTGGAGATATTTCCGTCT
Source organism: Acetobacter sp. KSO5 (assembly GCF_044094635.1). NCBI lineage: Bacteria > Pseudomonadati > Pseudomonadota > Alphaproteobacteria > Acetobacterales > Acetobacteraceae > Acetobacter > Acetobacter sp. KSO5. The sequence continues at coordinate 37,733 of NZ_CP172014.1, forward strand.
CTGACTCGTCACTCATCTGGAACAGTGACCTGATGGAAGCACTGGAATTTGAAAACCTTCTGGCTAATGCAACCGCTACGCTGGAAAGCGGGCTTGCCCGGCACGAAAGCCGCGGCGCGCATGCACGGGATGACTTCCCCAAACGCGATGACAAGGAGTGGATGAAGCACTCCGTTTCCTGGCTGGATGAAAAGGGCGGCATCAAGCTGACCTATCGTCCGGTGCATTTGAAGACCCTGACGGATGACGTTCAGGTCTTCCCACCCAAAGAGCGCGTTTACTGAGCCGACGGGAAGAACGGGCGAAAAAGGGAGGCGAACATGGTCGAACTCAGACTGCCGCGCAACAGCGAGATCGGGAAAGGTAAAACCTATCCCGCGCCAGCCGGGGCTAAAAACGTCAGGACGTTCAGGGTTTATCGCTGGACGCCGGATGATGACAGAAATCCGGTAGTGGATTCCTATGAAGTGGATCTGGATACCATCGGGCCAATGGTGCTGGACGCCATTATCCACATCAAGAACGATGTGGACCCGACGCTGACATTCCGCAGGTCCTGCCGTGAAGGGATTTGCGGCTCCTGCGCGATGAACATTGACGGTGAAAACACGCTGGCGTGCCTGAAGCCGATCAAAGACATCAAGGGCGATGTGCGCATCTATCCGCTGCCGCACATGCCGATTGTCAAAGATCTGGTTTCCAATCTGGATGGCGCCTATGCGCAGCTGCGGGCCATTAACCCGTGGTTGCAGTCAGACAGTGCGCCGCCGCCGGATGCCGAGCGCAAGCAGAGCATTGAAGAACGCGCCAAGCTGGATGGCATGTGGGAGTGTATTCTGTGCTTCTGCTGCACAACATCCTGCCCGTCTTACTGGTGGAATGGCGATAAGTATCTGGGGCCAGCTGTGCTGCTGGCGGCGTATCGCTGGATTGCGGACAGCCGTGATGAGCATACGGGCGACCGGCTGGATGGGCTGGAAGATACCTTCAAGCTCTATGCCTGCCGTACCATCATGAACTGCACGCAGACCTGCCCCAAAGGCCTGAATCCTGCCAAGGCGATTGGCCGGATTAAAGAGTTGCAGATTGAACGGAAAGTCTGAGAACCGCTCTTTACTCTGATCGGTTATTGGTCTTCCGGCCCGTAAGGGTTTTTTAGAAGACAAGAGAAACCCGGTGCGTCATTCAGACGTTCCGGGTTTTTTGTTTTGAAATTAAAAATGCATCAAAACGGATGCTTGAGATCATAGTTAAAAAATAGTCTCAAAACATAAGGAAAACGGTGTGCAAGAGAGAGATAGCAGGGTTAGTCTGTTTTTCTCAGAAATGATGCCCCGGATGGTTTCTCCGAGGCTTGCCGTAGGATTGAAATATTTCCTGATCGGCCTTGTTGTGGTGTATGCCCTGAGTTATTGCGTCGTCCCGTTTTCGGACGGGGACCCGGCGTATTACGTGCTGATTGGCCGTGGTCTGCTCCGAGACCACCTTCTGCCCTACAACTATGCTTTTGATCACAAGCCCTTTGGCGTTTATCTGTTTTATGGGCTTTGGGACAGGATCGCCCCCTTTACGCCGGGAAAATTTACGCTTCTGGCGGTGCTGTTAAGCGGGGCTTTTGTCACCATCAGCCGGGCGTTCGGGGTCTTTAATCGCACTGTTGCCTTTGTCATCCTGACTGTTGGCGGCGCGATTTTTGACGTGCTATCCGGCAATACGGAACTTGTTCTTGTGGTGGGTGAAGCGCTGATTCTGGCGTTGATGCTCAAAGGGATAGAGACACACAAAACGGCTCTGTTTTTTCTGGCAGGCTGTCTTGCAGCTTTGACCGTCAATGTGAATTATCTGGCGGGCGTCTGTCTTCTGGGGCCTATGGCTCTGCTTCTGTTTTTTCCCGGCTGGTTCCGTCTTTCCCGCTGTGTGGTGACGGGGCTGGGAGGCGTGGTCGGTCTGATCATTCTGTTTTTACCCTACCTGATTGTTGGGCATGGCGCGTTGCAGACCTATTTTTCCATGCAGAGAAGTTTTCTGCATATGTATGGTGGCGCGCTTTCCGACCGGTTGCAGTGCGTCTTCTGGATGACGTTTTATCTGGGGCTCATGCTACCCATCATACTTGGTTGGATCAGGCGTTTTCCATTTGATCTGGCGGATGAAGCCTCACGTCGCAGCATGATTTTGCCTGTCTGGCTTGCCTCATCCTTTCCGGCAACGCTGCTGTCCGGCCATCCATATCAGCATTATTTCATTCTCTGTTTTGCGCCTGCCACACTCATGCTGGCGATTTTGTTTCGGGAAGACGCATTGCCTCCCCGTCTTGCTCTTCTGCCTCTTTGGGTCTCTTCCGTGTTTTTCATGGGGACAGCGGTGAAGAGGAATGTGACGGTCGCTCTCTACACGTCGCGCGTGGATTATGCAGAGATTGCCCGGCAGGTTGGGCATGCCAAAGTTCTGGATATCAGAACGTTCCATGCTGTTTTCTACCTGTCTGATTTAAAGCCCTTTGATGTGTATCTGTTTAGTGACCACATCGATATTTTCTTCCGGCAGAACGCCTGGAAGCGTTATATGCAGGATCTCCGGCAGCAGCCGTTATATGTCGTGGCCCCTTATATGGGCTGCGAAAGACATGCGGTTGAGGCTCCCGTCTGCCAGTGGCTGCAGGACCATTACACCCAGACTTACACGGTGAATGTTCGGCATATTCATAAGAACAGGCCGAATAAGTTTTCGTTGTCGCTCTACAAGCTTCGGCCTCAGACAGAACCGGACGCACCGAAGCTTCTGCCCGGCCGGTAAAATAACCGTTTCGGTTTGCCTTGAGCACGCAGCATCTCGCATAAAAGGCGGATGATGATGCTTCGCGACGCCTGCCCGGCGGATATTCCCCGGATTACCAGTATTTATAACCATGCCGTGCTGCATACGACGGCGATCTGGAACGAGACGGTCGTTGATGAGGCCAACCGTCTGGCATGGCTGCGCGAGCGCCAGCAGGCTGGGTACCCGGTGCTGGTGGCGGTCTCGCCGGAGGGGGCGGTTGCTGGTTATGCCACCTTTGGGCCCTGGCGGGCGTGGGATGGCTATCGGCATACGGTGGAACATTCCGTCTATGTGCATCCTGAGGCCCAGCGGCAGGGCATGGGGCTGACGTTGATGAAAGCGTTGATCCAGCAGGCCCGTGCGCAAGGGAAGCATGTGATGGTGGCCGGGATTGATGCTGAGAATGCCGGATCTGTTGCGCTGCATCAGCAACTTGGGTTTGAAGCTACGGGCGTGATGAAAGAGGTTGGCTGCAAATTTGGCCGCTGGCTGGATCTGACATTTTTCTGCCTGAAGCTGGATGCCCGGCCCGGGCCGTAACAGTCGGCCTCTGTTGAAAAGATTGACGTTGAGGAAGCAGGGTGAGACACCAGTCCTTTCTATGAGAACGGGAGCAGTTCGTGTTTGACGGCCATCTTTCCTCCGTTGCCGGTCGTACGCGGGCATGGACAGACAGTTTGTTTGTGGACCACGCCATTTTCAGGCTGGTCTGGACAAATTTTCACGCTGTGGTGCCCGGCAAGGTTTATCGCTGCAATCATCCAACCCCGGCGCGCCTGAAATGGGCCATGCGGCGTTTTAACCTGCGCACGCTGGTTAATCTGCGTGGGCACCGGAAATGCGGGTCGGATGCGCTCTCCCGCAACGCAGCCGCTCGCCTTGGGCTGGCGCATGTGGATATGGCGTTTGAAAGCCGGGGGGCCCCGCACCGGGACCGCATTTTGCGTTTTGCCGGACTGTATCAGCAGATTGCTTTCCCAATGCTGATGCATTGCAAATCCGGCGCGGACCGGGCTGGTCTGGCATCCGGGCTGGTGATCCTGTTTGAAGGCGGCACGGCAGAGCGGGCGCTTAAGGAACTCTCCTGGCGCTACGGGCATTTTCGCCAGTCTCGCACCGGCATTCTGGATGCGTTTTTCCTGCGTTATCAGGCCGAGGCCGAAGGGCGCATTCCGTTTCTGGACTGGGTACGCGATGAGTATGACGAAGCTGCGCTGAAGCGGGACTTCGTTGCCGGGAAAATTGCCTCTTTCATGACAGATCAGGTTTTACGCAGAGAGTAACAGACCCATGGATGCACAGCCTGCTCCGGCCTCGTCGGTTCATTCGTTGCCTGCATCCCACCCGCCTGTGCCGGTTTTTGTGGCGGCTCTGGCCATTTTATCGTGGGCCAGCGCCTATCCTGTTGTGCGTCTGGCGTTGCAGGTTCTCCCCCCTATTCCGCTGGCAGCCGCGCGTTATGCGTTAGCGGCGGTTATTGCGCTGGTCTGGGTTGGCTGGACGCGCCCCCGGTTGCCGCGTGTGCAGGACCTGCCGCGCTTTGTGGTGTGCGGGGCGATTGGCATTTCCCTTTATAATATCCTGTTCAATCTGGGCGAGCAGACGGTTTCCGCCGGGGCGGCCAGCCTGTTGATCAGTTTTTCGCCGCTAATCGCTGCACTTCTTGCTGTTGGGGTGATGGGAGAGCGGCTGTCTGTCTGGGGCTGGGTTGGGTCACTGGTCAGCTTCTGTGGTGTTGTTCTGGTGGCACAGGGGCAACCGGGCGGCCTGACATTTGGCTCCGGTGCGGCTGATGTGCTGGGGGCAGCCTTTTCTGCCGCCGTCTATAATGCGGTGCAGAAAAAACTTGTGGCGGTGTATGGGGCTTTGGCGACGACGGCGTATGTGCTGATTATTGGCGCTGTACTGCTCATCCCATGGCTTCCGCAGGCGGTGCAGAGCTTGCAGACTGCGCCTGTTACCGGCTGGATTCTGGTTGTGCAGCTTGCGGTGTTTCCGGCTATTCTGGGCTACGCGGCATGGGCGCATGTTGTGGGCAGGATTGGTGTGGCCCGGTCTTCCGGCTTTATCTATCTGCTCTCCCCCGCGACTTTGTTGCTGGCGTTTCTGATCACCGCCGAGGTGCCCAGCGTGCGTATGCTGGTGGGCGGGGCCATTATTCTGGCCGGTGTCGGGCTGATGAATACGCTGGGGCGTGTAAGGCCGCCGGCAGTCCAACAAAAAACGCCGGAGGTCTGAGACCCCCGGCGCATTCTGTCTTCTCAGAAAAAGTCTCTGAAATCAGAGTGTTTTTCAGATGGGAATGGTCCGTTCCAGCGTAGAGCTGAGTGCCGTCAGGCCCGGCAGAACCTTGCCTTCCAGCCACTCCAGGAAAGCGCCGCCTGCGGTGGAGACATACGTCATGTCATGCAGCACACCGGCGTGACGCAGGGCGGAAACAGTGTCCCCCCCTCCGGCAATGGTTTTCAGGCTGCCAGCCTTGGTCAGGCGAGCGGCTTCCTGTGCGACGGCATTGGTGCCTTCATCAAACGGCGGCAGTTCGAACACGCCCAGAGGGCCGTTCCATACCAGCGTTTTCAGGCCAGCCAGTTTGGCTTTCAGCAGTGCAACCGTTTCCGGGCCCACATCCAGCGCCATCCAGCCATCGGGAATTTCCGTCACCGGGGCGACCAGCGTGGGCGCACCGGCCATGAAATCCTCAGAAAGAACAACATCAACCGGCAGAACCAGATCGCAGTTCTTTTCCTTCGCCTTGGCGATGATCTGCCGGGCGGTGTCCAGCATCTCTTCTTCCTTGAGCGACTTGCCGACGCTCAGCCCTTTGGCTGCAAGGAAGGTGTTGGCCATGGCCCCACCCACAACCAGAACGTCGACACGTTCCAGCATGTTTTCCAGCAGCGCGAGTTTGGTGGAGACTTTCGCCCCGCCCACAATCGCGCCAACCGGATGCTCGGGGTTTTCAAGAGCGGCATCCAGAGCGGAAAGTTCCGCTTCCATCAGACGCCCGGCATAGGCAGGCAGATGCTCGGCCACACCGGCGGTGGAGGCATGTGCCCGGTGCGCTGCGGAGAACGCATCGTTCACATACACATCGCCCAGTCTGGCCAGTTCTGCGGCCAGATCCGGCGCGTTGGCTTCCTCGCCGGGGTAGAAGCGGGTGTTTTCCAGCAGCAGCACTTCCCCGTCCTTCAGGGAGCGGGCTGCCGTTTCTGCCTGCGGGCCGATGCAGTCATGCATGAAGCTGACTGGTTTACCCAGTGCCGTGGCCAGAGCCTCGGCCATGGGTTCCAGAGACAGGCCGGGCACAACCTTGCCCTTCGGGCGGTCAAAATGGCTGAGCACAATCACGCGCCCGCCTTTGTCCGCCAGTTCCCGGATGGTGGGCACAATGCGCTCAATGCGCGTCATGTCCGAAATCTTTCCGTCCTGCATGGGGACGTTCAGATCGGCTCTCAGCAGGATACGCTTGCCCTTCGGGTCAAGCTTATCCAGCGTGTTGAAGGGGAGAATGGCCATCAGAGTGAGCCGAACAGCGCCGCAGTGTCGGACATGCGGTTGGAGAAGCCCCACTCATTGTCATACCAGGAGCAGATGCGCACCAGCTTGCCGCCATCGACCAGAGAGGTCTGCGTGGCGTCAAAGGTGGAGGATGCCAGCGCATGGTTGAAGTCGGAGCTGACCAGCGGGGCGTCGGAGTATGCCAGAACGCCTTTCAGTGTGCCTTCGGATGCGGCTTTGATGGCAGCGTTCACTTCTTCCACGGAGCCCGGCACCTTTTTCGGCACGAAGTCGAGCGAGACGAGGGAGACGTTGGCCGTCGGCACACGAATGGCGGTGCCATCCAGCTTGCCTTTAAGCTGCGGCAGAACCAGACCAACGGCGCGGGCAGCGCCTGTGGAGGTCGGGATCATGTTCAGGCCGGCAGCGCGGGCGCGGCGCAGGTCTTTATGCAGCGTGTCCACCGTGCGCTGGTCACCCGTGTAGGAGTGGATGGTGACCATGTAGCCGCGTTCAATGCCAAACGTATCTTCCAGCACCTTGGCGACCGGGGCCAGACAGTTGGTGGTGCAGGAGGCGTTGGAGATCACCGTCATGTCCGGCGTCAGCACATCCTGATTCACACCGTAAACGATGGTGGCATCAGCATCCGTGCCCGGAGCGGAAATAATCACCTTGCGGGCACCGGCAGCCAGAAGCTGGCCAGCTTTTTCCTTGGAGGTAAACAGGCCGGTGCATTCCATGGCCACATCCACGCCCTGGAACGGCACTTTGGAGGGGTCACGCTCGGCAGAAACGGTAATCGGGTCCCATGTGCGGCCATGCGCCGTGATGATCAGCTTGTTGCCATCAACCTTGACGTCAGCCGGCAGGCGGCCATGCACACTGTCATAGCTCAGCAGGTGGGCGTTATCCGCTACGCTGCCGAGATCGTTAATGGCCACCGGCACAACGTCCGTGCGTCCACTTTCAATAATACCGCGCAGCACAAGCCGGCCAATACGCCCGAATCCGTTGATTGCAATTTTGACTGCCATGGTTTTTTAAGCTCCGTTTTTTATTCTATGGTCTGGTCGTTAACGGTCCCCGAACGCGGGTCCGGGGCTGGTCCGGCGTGCGCAGGGAAGGCCCCCGTTCACCGCCTGAGGTCAGAAGGCGCGCGCGCACCTTCTCACAGATCGCTTCAACAGTAATGCCGAAGCGCTCATACAATGCGTTGGCCGGGGCGGACGTGCCGAAATCATCCATGCCAACAAAAACTCCTTCTTCACCAAGCCAGCGTTCCCAGCCAAAGCTGGAAGCGGCCTCAACCCCCACGCGCAGCCCGGACGTGCCGAGCACGGTCTTACGGTAGCTGGCGGGCTGTTCGGCAAACAGTTCCCAGCAGGGGATGGAGACCACGGTGGCCCGAATATCCTGTCGGGCCAGATGGTGCGACGCTTTCAGCGCGATGGCAACCTCTGGGCCAGAGGCAATCAGCGTCACCTGCCTGTTGTCTTCCTGCTTCACCACATACCCCCCGCGGGAGGGGGTGCCGAACGCTGGCGGAGGGAGCGGACCGTACTGGTTTTCATACGGGCAGAGCAGCAACATGGCTGGTCCTTCCTGCCAGTTGAGAGCGGCCTCCCAGCAGGCTGTGGTCTCACGCGCGTCACACGGGCGGAAAACGGCCAGATGCGGCATGGCGCGCAGGCTGGCGAGCTGTTCCACCGGCTGCCATCCCCCGCCGCCATCACCCAGAGCCAGCCCGTCACCCGTCAGCAGATACAGCACTTTGCGGCGCATGAGGGCGGCCATGCGCAGGGCGGAGCGCATGCGATCCACCGTCATCATGCTCGCGGCACAGATGGGAAGCAGCCCCCCGTGCAAGGCAATACCGTTGAGCATACCAGCCATGCCGTGATCCTGAATGCCGCAGGACTGCTCCGCTGGCAGCAGGCGCGTGCGGGCCCGGAATGTGGCAGGCAGGGCGACCGGGGCTGCCAGATCCAGCCGATAGGCGGAGGAGGCCGTCAGGCAGACCAGCTCAGGCAGAATTTCGGAAAGGGCGCGGAGTCCGGCAAAACCGGCATCCTGCGTGGCGTGTCCGGTTGCAGCGCGCAGTTGCCAGCGGCAGGCGCGCTGCCAGTCCTCATCAAACAGGGCGGGACGTTGGCCCTGCATCTCCCGCTCAAACGCATTGCGTAGGCGGTGGCGGGCAAAGCGGCGTAGCCAGGAGCGCCGGGTGGTCGCCCCGCGCCGGGCGGTGGGACTCCACGGGCCGGTCAGCTCTTCTTCCGGTGGGAGCTGGGGGCCGGGCAGAATCTCCGGTGCACTGGAGGGGAGGCAGGCAATCAGGGTCGGTTTGCGGGCCCGCAGCGTGGCCGCAAGGGCGGAACTGATGGCCGCAGCACTGCCAGCGTCCACCCGGCGCACCGTCCAGCCAGAGGCGCTGAAGCGGGCAAGCGAATCGGCAAAGTCCCCGTTATCCGGGCCTGCAGGCGGGGAGACAAGCACGGCCAGCCTGTCCAGCCCGAAGCGGCCAGCCAGTTGCGCGGCTTCCATGGCGACACCGGTTGCGAGGTCCGTATCCTGCGCCAGCACCCATGTGCGGTGATTAACCAGTGAGCGGCCAAAACGCCGGGCAAGAGTCTGTTCTGCAAAGGCCATGCCCACGGCTGCGGCAACCCCCTGCCCGGCCAGACCCGGAGCGACTTCTACGGCCGGGTGACGACCATATTCCAAGGGGATGGTGTTTGCCGTGGGGGAGCCCGTCAGGCGCAGCATGGCGCGCAGCAGGGGCAGCATGGTGGTGGAGGGCACCACAAACCGGTCCCGGTCCGGCCAGTTGGGGGCGCTGGGGTCAAACCGCAGCACCCGGCACCACAGTGCTGTCACCGGCAGGCACATTCTGTTCAGCAGGGTGCGGGTGTGGGGCGGGAGGGGGTCGTCATTCAGCAGCAGGCGCGCGGCGCGGCTCATTCTGGCCACGGCACTTTGCTGGGCGGAGAGGGTAGCCTCTTCCCGCAGTTCGGTCGGGTCTGTCGAAGGGACTGCTGCCATTCGCCTGCCTTCCGTGATGGGCCTGCCCTTGCGGCAGGTCTTCATCCTCGTGCCCCGCTCAATAAAGGTGGCCAGAGGTGAGAGCAAGTTTTGAGGGTCTTGCGCAGAGCTTAACCTTGCGTCTGCCGTAAAGGAGCGCGAAAGAGGATGGCAAGAGTCGCCTCATCCTGTTTGACCCGGAGATCTGCCCGTTATGCTGTCTGTTTCCCGCTTTATAGAAAAGGGGCCGTTTTTCCGGGTGGCGTTTGTGGCCAGTGTTGCGCTGTGCTTGAGTGGATGCAAGCTGGTTGACCAGAAAACCTTCAATGCCCGGGCAGGCAAACCGCCTGTGCCGTATATTCCGCCGCCGCCGCCCGGCCCGCCGCCAGTGCCGCCGTTGATTGAGCTTGTGGCGGGCACCTCCCCGGCTGAGTGGAGCGGGCCGGTTGCGCAGATTGTGCATAAGGCGCTGGCCAGCAAGCCTGACATTCTGTTTGTGGTGCAGTGTCTGGTGCCGCCGGGTACGGATTCTGCAACAGATCAGCAGGCTCTTGTGCAGCTTGTGCAGGGCGATGGGCAGGCCGTGACACAGGCTATCATCAAGGATGGAGCCTCCCCGGCACAGGTGGAAATGGCCGCTATGCCGGATTCGACCGTGACGAACTCAGTCATCAGAGTGTATGTGAAGTAACTCTAACAAGTTTATGTGAAGACCGGCCAGACGGCCGACGGGCCCTGTGCCGAGCCCCGACCGTTTCTGACGACGCGAGGAGAGTAGAAGCGTGGGATCAATCAAAAACGCCCGGCATCCGTTTTATGAGCACTGTCACACGGCGTTGAATGATATCAGGCAGCAGGGGCGCTACCGCACATTTACCCCGCTGGCACGTCTTGCAGACCGTTTCCCTCTGTATGAGGAAGAACTGCCTGCCCTGCCTGAAGGCCGGGAAGTGATTGTCTGGTCCACCAATGACTATCTGGGCATGGGTGTTGTACCGGAAGTGCAGGAAGCCGCGATTGCCGCCATCCGCGAGCATGGCGCTGGTGCCGGTGGCACCCGCAACATTGCCGGAACCAGCCCCCTGCATACAGCGCTGGAAGCGGAAGTTGCTGCGCTGCACGGCAAGGAAGCAGGGCTTCTGTTTGTCTCCGGCTATGTGTCCAATCAGGCCAGCCTGCAGACTATTCTGACCTCCATGCCCGGCTGGATCTGTTTTTCAGACCGACTGAACCATGCCTCCATGATTGCAGGCATCAAGGGCGCGCGTGGCTCCCAGACGGTTATTTTCGAGCATAATGATCTGGCGGACCTTGAGGCTAAACTGGCCGCTGCTCCAGTTGATGCGCCCAAGCTGATCGCGTTTGAGAGCGTCTATTCCATGGACGGCGATATTTCCGACATCGCCGGGATCTGTGCGCTAGCCCGCAAATATAACGCCCTGACCTATCTGGATGAGGTGCATGCGGTCGGCCTCTATGGTGAGGAAGGCGGCGGGATTTCGCAGCGCGATGGCGTGGCCGATCAGGTCGATATTATTGAAGGCACGCTCGCCAAGGGCTTTGGCGTGCATGGCGGCTACATCACGGCGACTGCCGAGATTGTTGATTTCCTGCGCTCCACCGCGTCCGGCTTTATCTTCACCACGGCTCTGCCGCCGCCGGTTGTGGGTGCTGCGCTGACCAGCGTGCGCAAGGTGCGGGCTGAAAACTGGCGGCGTGAGAAGATGTTTGAGCGGGTGAATACCTTCCGCGCCCGTCTGCGGGCTGCCGGGGTCCCGTTCACCATGACACCCAGCCACATCGTGCCCATTCCGGTGGGGGATGCGGAGCGTTGCAAGCGCATTAGCCGCCGCCTGCTGGTGGAATATGGGCAGTATGCCACGCCCATCAACTATCCCACGGTGCCGCAGGGCACGGAGCGCCTGCGGCTGACGCCGGGGCCGTTCCATACGGATGAGATGATGGATGAAATGGTGCGCGCTCTGGCGCATCTGCTGCGGGAAGAAGGCGTGATGCCTGCCCGCCAGACCGAAGACGCGGCCTGAAAAAACGGATCTCTCAGCCCGTCCCCGGTTCTATGAACCGGGGACGGGCCGGAGGGGTCAGCGCGCTTTGCGCAGCCGGTCGAGGGCCGCTTTCAGGTCACTCTCCGACGCAGCACCGGGAATAATTTCACGGTCGCCAATAATGAAGGTCGGCGTGCCTTCCAGATCAATGGCCTTTGCCAGCTCAAGATTCTTGCTCAGTGCTGTGGTGACAGCCGGGCTCTTCATGTCTTTCAGCAGGCGGTCAGCATCCAGCCCGACATTCTGTGCAAGACGACGAATGCGATCCAGAGACGGTGCTGAGGAATCGGTCATCAGCGCTTTCTGGAACGGGATGTATTTGCCCTGAAGGCCAGCGGCCATAATGGCTTCCGCGTCAATCACGCTGTTGGGCCCCAGAACCGGGATGACCTTTTCAACCAGCCGGAGGTCGGGTTCCGAGCCAATCAGGTGGTCCACATCGCCCAGAACCTTGCGGCAATACTGGCAGCGGGGGTCATAAAACTCGACCACTTCCAGCTTGCCGTTCTTATTGCCCAGCACAACGTCCGTCGTGCTTTCCCCATACTGCGCCTTGTTCCGGCGCACCGTCTCCAGCGCGGAGGACGCTTTTCTGGCGGAGGCCTGCGCCTGCAGGGAGGAGATGGCGTCAGACAGAATGGTGGGATCTGTCTTCAGCGCATTGCGCACGATTTCAACAATTTCTGCCCGTTGTGCGGGGCTGAAACTGCCGTCCGCAGCATGAGCGGAGACCGCCCCGCCGCAGAGCAGGAGGAGGCTTGCGGCTCCGGCCAGAGCGGCGCGCCTGAAAGAAAAGGTTATCAGCTTTTTCATCGTGCCTTTATGTCTAAAGCAGAACCGTTGGGATGGAAATGGCGTGCGCGTGTTGCTGCCTGCCCGGAAGAGCGGTAATTCAGAATAGAGATTCAGACGCCCGGTATGCGGGCAGACCAGCGAAATGGAGACATCAAGGCGTGCCCGAGCATTTCATGAAGACCTGTTCAGCCCGGCTTGCGCCGTTATTTTCAGGTCCTGCCCGGATGGCAGCTCTGCTGATGGCCTGTTCACTGACTGCCTGTGGCAGCGAGCATAATGGCCCTGCCCAACCTGCCGTAACTGGGTTTGTGGGTGAGGTTGTGGCGGACGAACCGCAGGCGGCTCTGGTGGCGCGGGATGTGCTGGCGCAGGGTGGCAACGCGGCAGATGCTGCTGCGGCTCTCGGTCTGGCGCTCTCTGTCACCCTGCCTTCCCGTGCGTCTCTCGGGGCTGGCGGGGCCTGTCTGGCCTGGCGTCCGGGTGATGCGCAGGGGCAGGCTTTCCTCTTCCTGCCGCATGCAGGCCAGACCGATGCGCAGACTGACCGCCCGGCTGCGGTGCCCATGCTGGCCCGTGGCCTGTATCTGATGCAGCTGCGCTACGGCAGCGTCGATTTTGCTGATGTCATCGTCCCGGCCCGTAATCTGGCGACCGATGGCGTTCCGGTTGGGGGCCTTCTGGCGTCCGATCTGGCCGCTGTGCAGGCTCCCCTGCTGGCGGACGAAAAAACCCGTGCCATTTTTGCCAATAGTAATGGCACCGTGCTGGCCGCGAATGACCTGATGGTGCAGCCCCGTCTGGCGGGTGCGCTCGAACGTCTGCGTATTGCCGGTGTGGGCGATCTTTATAACGGTTCACTGGCGCAGAGCTTCACGCAGGCGTCTCAGGCAGCGGGTGCGGGCCTGACAACGGCGGACATGCGCGGCAGTCTGGCTGTGGCGGAACAGCCGTTGACGGTGCGTTCTGGTGGGCTGGATATCAGCTTCCTGCCGCCGCCGGCGGATGGTGGTCTGGGCACGGCTGCGGCCTATCTCTCCATGGATGACCATGGTCATGCCAGCGCACGCGGAGAGGCTGTTGTTTCTGGCTGGCGGAACCGGCAGTCCGGCAAGGGTGCTGCCGTGAGCGTTGCCGATGCGGAGGCTCTGCTGAAGAGCGGACATCTGCCGTCCGGGTCTGCTCTGCCGCCCCTGCCGGCATCTACCTCCTTTGTGGTGACGGACCGCACGGGTGAGACGGTGAGCTGTGGCCTGACCATGAACAATCTTTTCGGTACCGGCCGCGTGGCGGGTTCCACTGGCATTGTGCTCGCGGCATCTCCGGTTCGGCGTCCTCTGCCGTTGCTGACGGCGGCTATTGCGCATCAGGGTACCACGCAGTTCCGGGCGGCCGCCACGGCTTCCGGCCAGAATGTGGCGGCGGATACAGCTGCGGTCGCGCTGCGGGCTGCTGTGGCTGGCCAGCGCCCGACAGTCACACAGGGTGTGGGGCGTGCCAACTTCGTTTCCTGCCCGGCGGGGCTGCCGGGAGATTCCGGAAAATGCTTCGGCTGGACCGATCCGCGTGGGTCGGGCCTTGCGGTCTCGTCCGGCCATACCAAATAAGGTCTGTCGCGTTGGCGGCAGGAGGCAAGGCGGCTTTGGGCCGCCTGTTTCCGGCTTGAAATGTTCTTGTTTTGTTTCTATAAGAACAAACAGAAATCAAATTCTTAAGGTGCCTGAGCGGACTCTGGGGCTTGATGCCGGTCATTGCCCGGCGCGCGGCTTTTATGGCACGTCTTAGAACAGTGTAGCACTCCCGGCCTCAGTCGAGGGCCACAGGAAAGGTGAATGATGGATAAGGCAAAAGCTCTTGAAGGCGCGCTCGGGCAGATTGAACGGGCTTTTGGGAAAGGTTCTGTCATGCGGCTGGGGCAGCGCCCGAAGGAACAGGCGGATGTGGTTCCCAGCGGGTCTCTGGGGCTGGATATTGCTCTGGGGATTGGCGGCCTTCCGCGTGGCCGTGTGGTTGAAATTTACGGGCCTGAAAGCTCAGGTAAAACCACGCTGGCCCTGCATGCCATTGCAGAAGCCCAGAAGCGGGGCGGCACCTGCGCGTTTATTGACGCCGAGCATGCTCTGGACCCCGGCTACGCCAAGAAGCTGGGCGTGGACATTGATAACCTGCTGATCAGCCAGCCTGATGCGGGTGAGCAGGCTCTGGAAATTGCCGACACCCTGGTTCGCTCCGGCGCGATTGATGTGCTGGTGGTGGATAGTGTGGCCGCTCTGGTGCCGCGTGCGGAACTGGAAGGCGATATGGGCGATAGCCATGTCGGCCTGCATGCCCGCCTGATGAGCCAGGCGCTGCGTAAGCTGACCGGCTCCGTTGCGCGTTCCAACACCATGATGATCTTCCTCAACCAGATCCGTCTGAAGATCGGCGTGATGTTCGGTAACCCCGAAACGACAACCGGCGGTAACGCGCTGAAGTTCTATGCTTCTGTTCGTCTTGATATCCGCCGCATCGGGTCCATCAAGGACAAGGATGAAGTGGTGGGCAACCAGACGCGCGTGAAGGTGGTCAAGAACAAGATGGCCCCGCCGTTCCGTCAGGTTGAGTTCGACATCATGTACGGCGAAGGCATCAGTAAGGTCGGCGAGCTGATCGATCTGGGCGTGAAGGCCGGTGTGGTGGAGAAATCCGGCGCATGGTTCTCTTACGACAGCCAGCGGATTGGTCAGGGGCGTGAAAACTCCAAGCAGTTCCTGCGCGACCACCCGGAAATGGCCGCCGAGATTGAACGCAAGGTGCGTGAGCATTCCGGGATTGTGGCGGAAGCCATGATGCTGGCTCCCGAACACCACACAGAAGACTAAGACCTACTCCCGGCCTGATACGGGCCGGGAGAGAAAGCTGGCTTCGGGATCGTACGAAGCCAGCACCACTTTTTCAGCCTCTGAAATGTCTTCCGGCGTAAAGCCCTGCCGCAGCCAGAAGGTGCGGGCCGGGCCGGTTGCCGTCAGGCTGAGCACGGGCAGATGTGCTGCGCGGGCGGCCTTTTCGGCCAGTGCAATGGCGTCTTTGGCCCTGCCCTGCCCCCTTACCGTTTCATCCAGCGCAAGATCATGCAAATACCAGCTGTCCGGCCGGGCTGGCAGGCTGCCCAGAAGGCAGTTCAGGCGTGGGGAGAGATGCCCCGCCCAAGGGTGGCTGATCAGATAGCCATGAACCCCAAGTGCATTGGTCAGCACAAAGCAGCCCTCCGGCGCTAAAGCCAGCCGTTCTCTGAAAATATCGTCATCTTCCGGGTAATCGGGATGAATGCGCGCCGCCAGTGTAATGGTGGCGGCAAGATCGTCTGGCCTCATGGATCGCCAGATGGTATCTGCGTTGGAGTATGTCATGAGAACATCGCCGGGGCGTGGCCCTTGGTAAGAAGAGACATGATGCTTCATGATATCACGCATAAAATGACAACGCGAACGCGGGCAGGCGAATGACAGAGCGGCTAAGACTGACCTTGCGGGTGGATGCGGACAAAAAGCCCGCCCTTGGGCATGGGAAAATCCGCCTGCTTGAGCAACTGGCAGAAACAGGGTCTATTTCTGCGGCAGGACGCGCCATGGGCATGTCCTACCGTCGGACATGGTTATTGGTGGATAGCCTGAACCAACTGTTCCGGGAACCTCTGGTGGTTACGCGCCCCGGCGGCGGTGGGGGCGCTTTTCTGACGGCCGAAGGCGAGGCCGTGGTCCGCTGCTATCGGGATATCGAAAAAGAGGCTGCACAGGCTGCGGAAGCCAATCTTGCAAAACTTGAAAAACTCTTAACACCACAAGTGGGGTAATGCCCTTAAAAAGCCGTATCGCACGGCAATTTTGTCATTAAAGAAATTTTTAGCCCTTAACTCTATAGGGAATTCGGGAGTCTGGAGTGTCTTCATCTGTACAGCGACGAGACTTAATTCGGATTGGCGCGGGGGCGACACTCGCTACTCTGGCCGGGGGCGTTGCCCGCAAGGCCAGAGCAGAAGGGCTTGAAGGGGCAACAGGGACATTTGACGACATGACGGTCCGGCAGATTGCCCGGCGTCTGGCCAGTGCCCCGTATCATGGTCCGTCCCAGACCTTGCCCAAGGCGCTGGATAATCTCAATTTCGACCAGTTCCGCAGCATTGCCTATCGGGAAGATAAAACCCTGTGGCATGACGACAATCTGGCTTTTGATGTCGCGTTTTTTCCACGTGGTTTCCTCTACCGCCCGCGGATTGATATTTTTGAAATTACGGACGGCAAGTCTGAGGCCGTTCCTTATTCCCCGGACCTCTTCACCTATGGTGATCCGTCTCTGAGGGTGGACGATAATCTCGGCTTTGCGGGGCTGCGGTTGCGCACTCCCATCAACACGCCGGGCGTGATGGAAGAATTCTGCGTCTTTCTGGGGGCATCCTATTTCCGCGCCGTCGCCAAAGGGCAGAGCTATGGGCTCTCCGCACGCGGCTTTGCGGATGGGACTGGTGATCCCAAAGGCGAGGAATTTGCCCTCTTCCGCGCCTTCTGGCTGGAAAAACCCCAGCCGGGTGTGAAGGCCGTGGTGGTGCATGCCCTGCTGGACAGCCCCTCCGTTGCCGGGGCCTTCCGCTTTACCATCCGCCCGGGTGATGCGACGGTGTTTGACGTGCAGTCCACCCTTTACCCGCGCACCAAAATTGACCAGTCCGGTATCGCACCGCTGACAGGCATGTTCTACTTCGACGCCAATGACCGCACCCATGTGGATGACTGGCGTCCGGCTGCGCATGATAGTGAAGCGCTGCAGATGTGGACGGGGGCCGGGCAGGAACTGTTCCGCCCGCTGCGTAACCCGCTCGATTTGCAGTTCTCGGCGTTTTCAGATGATTCCCCGCGCGGTTTCGGCCTGATGCAGCGCCGCCGAAACTTCCATGATTTTGAAGATCTGGCCCTGAATTATGAAAAACGTCCGTCCCTGTGGATTGAACCCATTGGGGACTGGGGTCAGGGCTGGGTGGATCTGGTGGAAATCCCGACCCCGAATGAAGTGAATGACAACATTGTTTCCTTCTGGCGGCCCAAGACTCCGCTCGAAGCGGGGAAGGAATACAGCTTTACCTACCGGATGTACTGGGGGTGGGATGCCCCCTTCCCCACACCGCTGGCCCGCGTAGGAGCCACCCGCGTTGGCGCGGTGGTGGATGATAAAAACGCCCGCTTCTTTGCGATCGATTTCATGGGTGTGCCGTTTGAACGGCTGCCAAAGGACACGAAGTTCCATCTGGAACCGCAGTCTTCTGGTGGCAAGATCCGGAACGTGGTGGTCGAGCCAAACCCGAATATCAATGGCTGGCGCACAACCTTTGAATTCGTTCCCGGTGATGAAAAGGTTGTGGAACTCCGCTGTGTTCTGGCAGCGGATAGTGGTCCGGTTTCAGAAGAATGGGTGTACCGTTGGACGCCGTAATGACGCAGCCTGTGCAACAGACCGTGCCGTTTCAGGCTCTTCCGCCAGAAGCCCCGCTGGCCATGCCGGTGCAGGACCTGCATGCCGTGCCGGATATGGAAGGGCGAGCCAGAACGCCTTCAACTTCTCCGGCCACCATCGGGCTGCGGCGGTTTCTGGTTATCGGGTCCGCACTGGCCCTGACAGCCTTTGGTGCATGGCGCACGCATAAGGTGCTGGATGCCAACGGCACCTCCATCCTCGGGGTGGTGATGCTGGTGCTGTTTGTCGCCCTGTTCCTGTGGATTGCACTGGCCTTTACGTCGTCACTGGCCGGGTTTGTCTCGCTGATCACACGTGGCGGCCTGGGGCTGGGGATTACGCGGTCAAGCCCGCTCCCTACCCTGCGCTCCCGCACAGCCCTGTTGCTGCCGACTTATAATGAACCCCCGCATCGCGTGATGGCGGGGCTGAAAGCCATTTATACCAGCCTGTGTGAAACGGGTCAGGTGGGTGCGTTTGATGTATTCATCCTCTCCGACACAACCAACCCGGATGTGTGGGTAGAAGAGGAAGCGGCATTTCTCGCTCTGCGTGCGCAGACGGGTGGAGAAAACCGGATCTTCTATCGCCGCCGCCATAACAATGTGGAACGCAAGGCTGGGAATGTCGGGGAATGGGTGCGTCGTTTTGGCGGGGCCTATGACCAGATGGTTACGCTGGATGCGGACTCCGTCATGTCTGGTGAGACACTGGTGCGCATGGCCGGGGCCATGGAGCGCAACCCCGGTGTGGGGCTGATCCAGACTCTTCCGGTGATTGTTGGCGGCACCACGCTGTTTGCCCGCCTCCAGCAGTTTGCGGGCCGTGTCTATGGGCCGGTGATTGCGCATGGCATTGCCTGGTGGCATGGGGCTGAAGGCAATTACTGGGGCCATAACGCCATTATCCGCACCAAGGCTTTTGCCGGGCAGGCCGGCCTGCCGCATGTGCCGGGTCGCAAACCGTTTGGCGGCCATATTCTGAGCCATGACTTTGTGGAAGCGGCCCTCATGCGTCGCGGTGGCTGGGCCATTCACATGGTGCCGGGGCTGGATGGATCGTATGAAGAAAGCCCGCCGTCTCTGACGGATGTGGCTATTCGTGACCGGCGCTGGTGCCAGGGCAACTTGCAGCATGTGAAGGTGCTGCCTACTAAAAAGCTGCACTGGATCAGCCGGATGCATATGGTGGTGGGGATTGGCGCTTACGTCACCTCCCCGCTCTGGCTGGTGTTCCTGCTGACCGGGATTTTGATTTCCCTGCAGGCGCATTTTGAACATCCCGAATATTTTGGGGATACAAAACTCCTTTACCCGCACTGGCCGCATGTGGACCCGGTGCAGGCGAAGTATGTGTTTATTGGTACCATGGCCATTCTGCTGGCGCCCAAGCTGCTGGCCTATATTGCCCTGATATTTGACCGCGCGACCTGCAAGGGCTGCGGCGGTGCAATTCGGGCCGCGGCGTCTGTGGTGGTGGAAACGCTGATTGGTGGCCTGATTGCCCCCATCGCCATGCTGATCCAGACGTCTGGTGTGCTGTCCATTCTGTCCGGGCATGATTCCGGCTGGAACACGCAAAAGCGTGATGATGGCGGCGTGCCGTTTATGATAGTTGTTCGGCAGTACGCCAAATTTACAATTTTTGGTTTGTTGCTGGGAGCCGGAGCGTGGGTTGTCTCCCCGTCCCTGTTCTTCTGGATGACGCCTGTGCTGCTCGGGCTGGTCTTTTCCATTCCGCTGGTTGTTATGACCAGCAGCCGCGATGTCGGCCAAAGCTTTAAAAAAGCCGGTCTGCTTCTGGTGCCGGAAGAAACGCATCCGCCGGATGTTCTGCTAAAAACAGAGCGTGCGGTGGAAGAGGATCACGGTCCCTCCCTGCCTCATGACGCCTTGCGTGCTTTGCGCGCCGATGCCGGTCTGTTGCAGGCCCATGCCGCCATGCTTCCGGCACCTCGCAAAGCGGGCGATCCGATTAACCCCGATCAGTTGGTCGGGTTGCTGAAAGTCTCGGAAGCGCCGAGTCTTTCAGTTCTGGAAGAACAGCTCACAACCAAGGAAAAAGCCGCCGTTCTGGGTTGTGCAGAAGGTATTGCTGCCATAAGCCGCCTGCCAGCCTGAGTTTTTTCAGGGGTTTTCAATTACCCTTAAAAAGAGAGTGTTTATAAAAAAGGGAAGAAGGCCGGATACTCCGATCTTCCTCCCTTTTTTGTTGGGGCTGATGCCGTTGCGTCAGGCGCTGGCGGCATCCAGCTCTGCACGGTCTTCTGCCGAGAGGTTCAGCTGAACGGCTTTTGCAAAACTCTCGATATGTTCACGCCGGGTTGCGCTGGCGATGGGGGCTGTGACCCCTTCCCGTCCAATCAGCCAGGCCAGAGCGACTTCAGCCTGTTTGGCATCATGCCGGGCGGCAACGGCATCAAGGGCTGTCAGAATTTTCAGGCCACGTGGGTTGAGATATTTGCCAATGCCAGACCCGCGCGCGCTTTGGGAAAGATCATCCTGCGTGCGGTATTTTCCGGACAGGAAGCCCGATGCAAGGCTGTAATAGGGCACCACGCCGAGCTTCTCTTTGATGCACAGATCCCGCAAAGCGCCATCATAGGAATTGCGGTCATACAGGTTATATTCGGGCTGAATGACTTCATAGCGCGGCAGGTTGTGGGTTTTGGCTACATCCAGTGCTGAACTGAGCTGGCTGGCATCCAGATTGGATGCGCCAATGGCGCGGATTTTTCCGGCTTTCAAAAGTTTGTCAAAAGCGCCGAGCGTTTCTTCATAGGGCGTTTCCGGATCAGCCCGATGAGAGAAGTAGAGGTCAATCCGTTCAACGCCCAGACGTTTGAGTGAGCGTTCGGCCGCTTCCATAATCCAGCGCTCGGAAAGCCCCTTCTCGCCCGGCTTTTCCAAATCCCAGCCGACCTTTGTGAAAATGAAAACCTGATCCCGCTTGCCCGGATTGGCCTTGAGCCAGTTGCCAATAATGGTTTCAGACTCGCCGCCCTCGTTCCCCGGGGCCCAGACGGAATAGACGTCAGCTGTGTCGATGGCGTTAAAGCCGTGGTCAACAAATGCATCCAGAATGCTGAAGCTGGTTTTTTCATCAAGGGTCCAGCCGAACACATTGCCACCAAAAACAATGGGGGCAATCTGGAAGCCGGTGGTGCCGAGGGGGCGAAAATCCATGATTCAGTCTCTCTTTGTTTGTGTCAGGTGTCTGGGTATCTGCATAACGTAACACGCACGTTTCCTGTTCCCGGGGCGCAGGTCTGCGTGGCTTTAGTGAATGCGTTCCCCGCCCACCCAGACTTCCTCAACTATAAAGGTGGAATCCAGCACGACAAAATCAGCGCGCTTGCCTGATTCCAGTGCGCCCCGGTCTGTCAGGCCTAAATAGCGGGCCGGATTGGTGCTGAGCAGAGCAGCAGCTTCCTGCAAGGGTGTGCCAGCCTGAAGAGCGTTGCGCAGGGCCTGATCCAGCGTCAGCACGCTGCCTGCCAGACTGCCATCGGGCAGGCGGGCGGTGCCGTCTTTCACCATAACTTCCTGTCCACCCAACAGGCTGGGGCCTTCGGGCAGGCCGGTGGCCCGCATGGCGTCTGTGACAAAAACCAGCCTGCCTCCCATCACGCGATGCGCCAGCCGGAAGGTGGCGGGGTGAACATGATGGGTGTCAAAAATCATTTCGGCGTAAGCATCGCTGCACATCAGGGCCGTGACGGGGCCGGGCTTGCGGCTGGTAATGGGCGCCATGGCGTTGAACAGATGCGTGCCCCCGGCCACGCCACCCGCTGCGCAGATATGGCAAATGGCGGCATTGGCCTCTTCATAGTCCGCAACGGTATGACCAAGGCTGACGCGAACGCCTGCATCTGCAAATTGCTGAATGGCCGTTTGCGCGTGGGGGAGTTCAGGAGCAAGCGTCACAACACGCACGCACTCTGTGGCAAGTGCTTCAGCCACGCGGTCTGCTGTAGGGGGAATGGCGTAAGGCGGTTGAGCACCCAGCTTGTGCGGGCTGACAAACGGGCCTTCCAGATGCGCGCCATGCACAACCGGGCCGCCGGGGATTTGTGTGCGTACGACTTCTGCGACGGCACGCAGGGCCTCCATCACATCTGCCCAGGGGCGTGTAATGGTGGTGGGCAAAATGGTGGTGGTGCCGTGCTGCGCGTGAAAGCGGGAAAGGGTGTGAATGGCCTGCACACCATCCATAGTGTCCGCCCCGTTGCCGCCATGCACATGGCCATCGATAAAGCCCGGCAGAATATAGCGGTCTGGCACCGCGCTGCGGGCTTCAGTGCTCTCAATCTTTCCGGAAAAAGAGAGGCGTCCGGGCATGATCCGGTCAGGAAGAACAAGATGTCCGTCAAGGTCTGACATGGGTGAGGCTCCTGTTTGCAAAGATTTTATACGGGGGCAGGATTTTGTAGAAATTCTTTGAAGAAAGCGTGTTGTGCTGGTGCTCCTACTTCCGATGGGATGGTTTCCATAGTGTTTTATGAAAAATCAGGGAGTTTTTCTGGATTTGTTAAGTATCCAGCGCATGTGCAAGGCGTGCAATCCATGCGGCGTCAATTGGCCAGCCGGCCAGTCTGGCGGCTTGTATAATCCCTCCGCCAACAGGCGGCAGGCGCGGAGGCTGAGGGGCGCTGCATAACTCTGTCAAAGTGTCGCGCAGCAGGCGACTTTTGAAAACGCTCCCCGCATAACTCCAGGGCAGAGTGTGTTCAGAAAAGCGCGCCCGCGCTGTCCGGACAAGCGTGGCAAGATGCTGGGCAGCCTGCGTGATGAGGGCTCGGGCTTCCGGGCATCCGGCTACCGCCATCTCATCAATCAGGCGGGCGCAGTGGGCCACGGCGGGGCGGGGGCGTTCCTGCTGGCTGTACCAGCCAAGCAGGGCGTCGAGGGCTTCCGGATTTTCATCAGGCCAGTTCATGGTAGCGCAGATCTTCCGGGCAAAGTCTTTTGCGTCCGGGGCACGACCGTCCATGGCCTGACACACACGTTGCAGGGCTTTGCGGCCAATCCAGTAGGCGCTGCCTTCATCGCCAAAAACCGGCCCCCATCCCCCAACGCGGGCTGTCTGGCCTGCTCCATCTGACGCCCAGGCCATGGACCCCGTGCCGGAGAGCAGGAGAACACCAGCCTCGCCCGCAAAGGCACCGATGCAAGCCATATCAACATCATTGGTCAGGCTGAGCGGGGAGACGGGGCAGAGCTGGTGCACATGGGTGCGGAGCAGGCGGCCTGTCTCCCGGTTTTCACCATAGCCTGCAATCCCAAAGGCTGCGGCCTGTAAGCCAGTCGCAAGAGGTGTGACGAGGTTTGTAAGACTATTTTGCCAGTCGGGCTGATCAAACGGATTGCAGCCTTTGGTGATCTGCATTGCCTGAACGGTGGCATCCAGGCCAACACGCACGGCCAGCGTTTTTGTGCCGCCACCATCCACTGCCAGAATAGCCGGACCCTGCGGCAGGTGAGGGGGCACAAAAGGCTCAGGCATGGTCACGGGCTTTGGTCAAAAGGACGCTCTTTGCAAAAGGAAGCTGGTTGCAGAGCATTAAGATTATATCGTTTTCAAAACGTGCGCTATGGGCAAAACTCTACAGTGTGTCACTCGGCCGCAGAGGTGGACTGAGGGCCATCAGGAATACTGCCCAGCCGTTCACAGGCCAGTGCCAGCGTTTTTTCCGGGTTGGGTGTTTCACAAAGCTGCCGGACGTCGGGCGAGCAGAGTTCAATGGAATTTTCAAAATCGGATTCCAGCACGTCCTGCGCGATCGCCAGATCCTGATCATTCGTGCGGGTCTGTTCTTCCTGCAACTGGGCCTGTGTTTTGTGCAGTTCCTTCAGGGAGTCGATACAGGCGGGGCTGGCTGCCTCGGGCTTGTATTGCAGAACGGCCAGTTCCTTCTGGAGTTGTGCGTTCGGCACCGTGCTGCGCACGGAGGATTTGTCCTCTTCCTCGTCAGCATGAGCATACAGGGGGGCGACGGTCAGGGCGGAAGCCAGCAGGACCATGGCGGCATGGGGGAACAGGCTGAATTTGGACACGCTCAGACTCTCTGAAGGGGCAAGGAATGGCTCAGACCTTATACCTCCTAGCCCGGCCCTTCCCGCAAGGCAAAGAGGGAAAAGGGCAGGGTTGGCAGGCGTGGCGGTTTGGTGCTATCTCTCTCCTCGGAAAGTCGGCAGTGGACGAGCGCCTTGCTAACCTGGTCAGGTCCGGAAGGAAGCAGCCCTAGTGAGTTTCGAGCGGGTCATTGTTCGGCTTTCCACCTTTTTCCGCTCAGAGCCTCAGGCCACAGGAGCGTGAGTTTTTTTCCTCGGAACTGTCATGACCGATAAGACCGATGCGCACCACTCCCGGGATGACGGGCTGCCCGATCCTGTGATGGAAGGCCCCGGTCTGTTTGGCGACGCTGCTCCAGCCGTCCCTGCCCCGGCCTCTCCGCCTCAAAACACCTCTCCCTACCGCGTTCTGGCGCGCAAATATCGCCCCACGACGTTTGATGACCTGATTGGTCAGGAAGCCATGGTCCGCACTTTGCGGAACGCTTTCGCGCTTGGGCGCGTGGCGCATGCCTTCATGCTGACAGGCGTGCGCGGCGTTGGTAAAACCACCACCGCCCGTATTATTGCCCGTGCGCTCAACTGTATTGGCCCGGATGGCAACGGTGGCCCCACGGCAGACCCGTGCGGCGTGTGCGCCAACTGTGTGGCTATTCTGAATGACCGGCACCCCGACGTGCTGGAAATGGACGCAGCCTCCCGCACCGGCGTAGATGACGTGCGCGAGATTATTGAGGCCACGCGGTTCCGCCCCATGCAGGGCCGCATGAAAGTCTTCATCATTGATGAAGTGCACATGCTCTCGCGCAACGCCTTCAATGCGTTGCTCAAGACGCTGGAAGAGCCGCCGGCACAGGTCACGTTCATTTTTGCCACCACGGAACTGCGCAAGGTGCCGGTTACGGTGCTGTCGCGCTGCCAGCGGTTTGACCTGCGCCGTGTGCCGCAGGCGGATCTGGCCGCACTCTTTGCCCGTATTGCTGAAAAAGAACATGTCCGGCTGTCCGAAGATGCGCTGGCGCTGATTGCGCGTGCGGCGGATGGCTCCGTGCGTGATGGTCTGTCCCTGCTGGATCAGGCCATTGCACAGGGTGAGGATGAAGCCGAGATCGGCGCCTCCGTCGTCAGTGACATGCTGGGGCTGGCCGACCGGCAGGTGGTGTTTGACCTGCTGGACGCCGCCATGACCGGCAAGCCCGATCAGGCTCTGGCGCTGGCCGATGCGGCGCATGCTCGCGGGGCTGATCTGGGGTTGGTTCTGGGCGATATGCTGGATCTGATCCACACCATCTCCCGCCTGCGGGCCGTGCCGTCCCTGCGGGATTCGGCAGAAATGCCGGAAGCCGAGCGAGTGCGCGGCACCGAGATGGCCGAAGCTTTTCCCGTGCCGGTGCTGATGCGCGCCTGGCAGATGCTGGTGAAGGGCTTGAAGGAAGTGGAAATGGCACCAGACCGCCGGGCTGCGGCGGATATGGTGCTGATCCGGTTGTGTTACGTGGCGGATCTGCCCTCGCCGGAAGATCTGGTGCGGCGGCTGTCCGGGCAGGGGGGCGCTCCGGCTCCCTCTGGAGCCCAGGGCGGGGCTGCCGGGCCGGACGGGAATGCGCCCTCCGCTCTGAGTGAGGCCCGGTCTGACGGCGGCAGATCGGGCGGACAGGAAGGCCCGCCACCCCTGCGGATGGTCGCAGGAACATCCGTGGCGGCGAGCGCGCCCGCTGTTGCGTCTGCCGTTGCGGTGCAGGAACCGGTGGCTGACGCAGCGCCATCCCCCGAGCCGGAAGCTGTGGCCGCGCCGGAACCGCAAGGGCCGGTGGTGCCGCGCACATGGCGTGAGGCAGTTGCTTTGGTCAAAGACCGGCGCGAGGCCCTGCTCCACGGGAATTTGCGCAACGGCGTGCATGTGGTGTCCTTCGCGCCCGGTGCCATTACCATGCGGATGCAGCCCGGCCTGCCTGCGGATTTGCCGCGCCAGTTTCAGAAAGTGCTGGAAAGCGCGTCTGAGATGCCCTGGCGTATTCGCCTCTCTCAGGAGGAAGGCGAGCCGACGCTGGATGAGCAGGGCGCGGAAATTATCCAGTTCCAGCGGCGCACCGCACAGGCGCATCCGCTGGTAAAGGCCATTCTGGCCGTCTTCCCGGATGCTGAACTGGGAGACGTGCAGGATCATGCTCTGGATGAGTATGGTCTGCCGCCGGAAGAGCCCCCGGAACTTGTCTTTGCTCCGCTTGACGCTGAGCTGCTGGACGAGGATGAACGACCTTCCGACCCGGGGCTGTCGATAGACTAGACCGAACAAACAGGCTGCACTGGTGCAGCCAGATAAGGAGAGATGCTGTGAAAAATCTTGCCGGACTGATGAAGCAGGCCACTCAGATGCAGGCCAAAATGGAAGCCATGCAGAGCTCGCTGGAAGCCATGAACATTGAAGGCTCCGCAGGTGCGGGCATGGTGAAGGTTGTGCTGAGCGGCAAGGGCGACATGCGCTCCATCCAGATCGACCCCAAGCTGGCTGACCCGGCAGAAATGGAAATGCTGCAGGACCTGATTATGGCGGCCTGCGCTGATGCCCGCACCAAGCTTGACGCAACAGCAGCGGAAGAAATGCAGAAAGTCACCGGCGGCCTGAACCTGCCTGCTGGTATGAAACTGCCGTTCTGACCAGACGGAGCGCGGCATGGGCGGGCATGAAATAGAGCAGCTGATCAGGCTTTTGGGGCGGTTGCCGGGCTTTGGCCCGCGCTCTGCTCGCCGCATTGCCCTGTTTCTGCTGCGTGACCCGCAGGCGCGCCTTGTGCCGCTGGCCCGTGCGCTGGAGCGTGCGGGAGAGGCCGTAAAAACCTGTTCCACCTGCGGCAATCTGGACACGGTTGACCCCTGCCACATTTGCACGGACCCCTTGCGGGACCCGAGCGTGGTGTGTGTGGTGGAAACGGTGGGAGACCTCTGGGCGCTGGAGCGCGCGGGGGTGCATCGTGGCGTGTATCAGGTGCTGGGGGGCACGCTCTCCCCTCTGGCAGGGATCGGCCCGGAAGATCTGAATATCAGCCCGCTGCTGGAGCGGCTGGAGCAGGGCAGCGTGCGGGAAGTCATTCTCGCCCTTGGCGCGACAGTAGAGGGAGCGACAACCATGCACTGGCTGATGGATAAACTGGCCTTTTACGAGGGCGTGACCGTAAGCCGCGTGGCGCAGGGTATGCCAGTGGGTGGTGCGCTGGATGTGCTGGATGATGGCACGCTGGCCGCAGCCCTTGGCGCACGGAGGCCTGCATGAACGTGCCTGAGTCCAAAGCCTTTGTGCCGCTGAGCGTGTTCCCTATTTCCCCCGCCATGCCGCGCCGGGCTCTGGTGACGGGCGGCAAGGCGCGTCTGGGGCGGGCTATTGTGCTGGCTCTGGCTGAGGCCGGGTTTGATGTCGCCATCCATTACCGGGGAGACCGGGAGGGGGCGGAGGAAACGCTGAAAGCTGTCGAGGCCCGTGGGCGCAAAGGCTGCCTGCTGCAAGGCGATCTGGCGCGGGAGGAAGAGGTGACCCCACTGATCCCCGGCGCCATGGACGCTCTGGGTGGTCCGCTGGGTGTGCTGGTGAATAATGCCTCCACTTTTGAGCGCGATGAGTGGGACAACGCCACGCGGGAGAGCTGGGTAGGGCACATGAAGCCCAACCTGCGCGCGCCGTTTGTGCTGATGCAGGCTTTTGCCAAAGCCCTTCCGGCTCAGGCGGAGGGGATGATTCTGAACATGCTGGATGAGCGCGTGTGGTCTCTCACGCCGCATTTCATCAGCTATACTGTTTCCAAAAGCGCCTTGTGGACGTTGACGCAAACCATGGCGCTGGCGCTGGCGCCTAAAAAAATCCGGGTGAATGCCGTCGGCCCCGGCCCGGCGTTGCCCAGCCCGCGCCAGACCGAAGAACAGTTTGCAAAGCAATGCGCCTCGGTGCCGCTGGGGCACGGGACCTCACCGGAGGAAGTGGCGCGGGCGGCGCTGGCCCTGCTGGCCCTGCCGTCTGTCACCGGCCAGATGCTGGCGCTGGACGGCGGGCAGCATCTGCAATGGTCACCGGCTCTCCCGCCCGGTGCGGTGCTGGAAGAATAGGATACATGACAATTTTTGCTCCCTGGGCGGACCAGCCGCCGTTGCGCCATCTGTTTTTGAAAAACATGGTGCTGGATGCCCATATCGGCGTGTTCCCGCACGAGCAGGGGGTCACGCAGCGTATTCGCGTGTCCGTCTCCTTCGGTGTGGTGGACAGGAATGATCTGGAAGTCGGCGCAGACGACCTGAGTCGCACGGTTTCTTACGAGGACGTCGTGCTGCTGGTGCGTCGTATTGTGCAGGAAGGCCATGTGCAGCTGGTGGAAACGCTGGCTGAGCGTATTGCCGCAGGTGTGCTGGCGGATACCCGCGTGCGCGTTGTGCGTGTGCTGATTGAAAAGCTGGATGTGTTTGAAGAAATTGAAGCCGTGGGCGTGGAAATAGAACGCCGCGCGTAAAAGCCGGGCACAAAAAAAGCCCGGCAGAAGCGGGCTTTTAAAGGTACATCACGATAGCGTGATATCTGGCTGAGCAGGGGCCGGGGAATGCCCGACGCCCTGAGGCCAATCAGGAATCGTGTTCGTCCGAATCCGTGCTGACGTCGATGTCAGAGCTGATGTCATCATCATCATCGTCCAGATCGGACGTGTCTTCCATCACATCATCGCCATCGGTATCGGCATCTGTGTCGATATCGATATCTTCATCTTCTTTCTTGGCCGGAGCCGGTGTGTCTGCATGCGGTGTCAGACTGTCCGTGCTGCGACGCAGGCGGGAGACGAGTTCCGGCTGTTCCGTGCCACATTTCGGGCAAACGGCGGGAGACCTGTGCAGGTCATAGAAGCGGGCACCGCAGGACACGCAGACGCGTTTGGTGCCGAGATCGGGCTGGGACATCTTGCTACCTGTCGATCCTGGTCAGACATTGGGACAAAGCGTGTCCCGGAAAAGGACGATTCCCTTCAAACCGCGGCGCGGAAGGAAAACGATCCAGACGTATTAAGGCGAGGCCACATGCCATTGCACAGGTGTCCTGTCAAACCCTGAAGCACCGGTTACGCATATTTTTACGCAAAAAAGACGCCGTTTTCCCGCGAGCCGGATTGACTTACGGCAGGACAAGCCGGAATGAAATGACCATGACACAGCCTTCTGCTTCCCCCTCCAGCGCTCTGCGTGTTTCCCGCCCAGCTTCGTCCCTCAGCGGCAAAATTGCCGTACCGGGTGACAAATCCATCAGCCACCGTGCCCTGATGTTTGCAGCGCTTGCCAAAGGCGAGACACGCATTGTGGGCCTGCTGGAAGGCGAGGATGTGCTGCGCACTGCTGCCGCCATGCGGGCGCTTGGCGCACAAATTTCCCGGGAAGATGATGGCCGCTGGCATGTGCATGGCTGCGGGCTTGGTGAGTTGCAGGAACCCGCAGATGTGCTGGACATGGGCAATTCCGGCACGGCGGCGCGTCTGCTGTCCGGCCTGCTGGCCAGCCACGGCATTATGTCCGTCATGACCGGGGATGCCAGTCTCCGCCGCCGCCCGATGAAGCGCGTGATGGACCCGCTGGCAGGCACAGGGGCGACGTTCCTTGCGCGGGAAGGCGGGCGTCTGCCGCTGGCCATTCAGGGTAACGCGCAGCCGGCACCACTGTCCTACCGTCTGCCGGTAGCGTCCGCGCAGGTGAAATCTGCCGTTCTGCTGGCGGGCCTGAATGCGGAAGGTGTGACGCAGGTGGAAGAACCTGTGCCGACCCGTGATCATACCGAAAACATGCTGCGGCACTTTGGCGCGCACGTCACGGTGGACGAAATGCCGGACGGTGGGCGCATTATCCGGCTGGAAGGCAAGCCGCGTCTGGTGGCGCGGGATGTAACTGTGCCGGGTGACCCGTCTTCTGCCGCTTTTGTGCTGGTGGCGGCCTTGCTGGTGCCGGGGTCTGATGTGCTGATTTCCAATGTGGGCCTGAACCTGCTCCGCACCGGCCTGTTCACCACCTTGCGGGAAATGGGCGGGCGTCTGGATATTCTGGATGAGCGCACCGAGGGGGGCGAGCCGGTGGGTGACCTGCATGTGCGGGCCTCCTCGCTTCAGGCGGTAGATGTTCCGGCAGATCGCGCGCCGTCCATGATTGATGAATACCCCATTCTCGCCGTGGCCGCGGCGTATGCCTCGGGCATTTCCCGCCTGCGCGGGCTGGCTGAACTGCGGGTGAAGGAAAGCGACCGTCTGGCGTCCACGGTAGCGCTGCTGGAAAATAATGGCGTGCGCACCCGCATTGATGGCGATGACCTGATTATCCATGGCACAGGCGGCCATATTCCCGGCGGCGGTCTGGTGGAAACCCATATGGACCATCGTCTGGCCATGAGTGCCTCTGTGCTGGGACTGGTGACGGAAAAGCCGGTGGATATTGATGATACCGCGTTTATTGACACCAGCTTCCCCGGCTATTTCACGTTGATGAACAGTCTTGGTGCAGGGTTTTCAGCATGATGCGCGGCGGTCCGGTTCTTGCGGTTGATGGTCCGGCAGCGGCAGGTAAAGGCACGCTGGCCAAGCGTCTGGCAGCAGAACTGAACCTGCCTTATCTGGATACAGGCCTGCTCTATCGGGCTGTGGGGCGTCTGGTGCTGGATGCAGGGCAGGACCCGGCGGCTCCGGCAGAAGAGTTTGCCCGCACGCTGAAGGCGGAAGATACCCAGCGTAAAGACCTCCGCACGCAGGAAGTGGCTCGTGCCGCCAGTCAGGTTGCATCCCAGCCTGCAGTGCGTAGTGCACTGGTGGAAACGCAGCGGCGTTTTGCGCAGGCCCGGGGCGGGGTGCTGGATGGCCGGGATATTGGCACGGCCATTTTCCCGGATGCGGATGTCAAACTGTTCATCACGGCCTCTCCGGCTACGCGGGCGCTCCGTCGCTTTTTGCAGTTGGGGGAAGACCCGAAGACGGAGGGTGCGGAGGCACGTCTGGCCGAGATGGCAGCGGCTTTAAAAGCACGGGACGCGGCAGACGCCGGGCGCGAAGCGGCTCCCATGCAGGTGGCGGCCGATGCGGTGGTAATTGAGACCGACACACTCAGCGCGGATGCCGTTCTGGCTGAAGCGCTGCGGGTTGTGCGGGAGCGACTCGGCACCCACGCAGGCTGAGGTCTTGCGAGGGCTGCAAAAAGAAGTTCTCGCGAAATCAATAATTTTACCGCTACCCCCCATCAAAATCCGCCGGATTGTGTTGACAAGCCGCCGGTGGTGGGTGTCTCTGCCCTCAGATGCCTGTTGTTTGCAGCGGGTTTCCTTTTCAGTCAGGGTCGCGGGAGCCAGACGGGCCAGAGGGTCCGTTCCCTTTTCCGCGGCAAGTCGTGCTGCCGGCAGGCGGTGCGCAGGAAGTGTCGGCTGCATTTTTCGGGCCGACGCAGGATTTACAGTTACACATGGCTTCAGCCGCAACCCCGGCCACGGATCATTTCCGTGGCGAAGATTTTGCTTCCCTTCTTGACGAGACCCTCGGCCGCGATACCGGCTTTGACGGGTCCGTTGTGCGTGGGCGCATTGTCCGCCTGACCGACGAATTCGCGATTGTCGATGTTGGTCTGAAGAGCGAAGGCCGCGTTTCCCTGCGCGAATTTGCTCCTCAGGGTGTTACACCCGATGTCAAACCGGGTGACGTTGTTGAGCTGTATGTTGAGCGTTACGAAGACCGTGACGGCAGCATCGTGCTCTCTCGTGAAAAAGCCCGCCGTGAAGAAGCCTGGACGAACCTTGAAAAAGCGTTCGAAGCAAACCAGCGCGTCAACGGCACCATCTACGGCCGCGTTAAAGGTGGCTTCACGGTTGATCTGGGTGGCGCCATGGCGTTCCTGCCCGGCAGCCAGGTTGATATCCGCCCCGTGCGTGACGTCAGCCCGCTGATGGGTGTTCCGCAGCCGTTCCAGATCCTGAAAATGGATCGTGCACGTGGCAACATCGTTGTCTCCCGTCGTGCCGTTCTGGAAGAAACCCGCGCAGAACAGCGCAGCGAACTGATCCAGGGCCTGACTGAAGGCATGATCCTGGACGGCGTTGTGAAGAACATCACCGATTACGGTGCGTTCGTTGACCTCGGCGGCGTTGACGGCCTGCTGCATGTGACCGACATCGCATGGAAGCGCATTAACCACCCGTCTGAAGCTCTGCAGATCGGCCAGCCGGTACGCGTGCAGGTTATCCGCTTCAACCCGGACACGCAGCGCATCTCCCTGGGCATGAAGCAGCTTGAAGCTGATCCGTGGGAAAATGTTGCCCTGAAGTACCCGCCGGGTGCGCGTTACACGGGCCGCGTGACCAACATCACCGATTACGGCGCATTTGTTGAGCTGGAGCCGGGCGTTGAAGGTCTGGTGCACGTTTCCGAAATGTCCTGGACGAAGAAGAACGTCCATCCGGGCAAGATCGTTGCTACTTCTCAGGAAGTCGACGTGATGGTTCTGGATGTGGACAGCGCGAAGCGCCGCATCTCTCTGGGCCTCAAGCAGGTTCAGCGCAACCCGTGGGAGCAGTTCGCGGAAGAGCACAAGATCGGCTCCACCGTAGAAGGCGAAATCCGCAACATCACCGAGTTCGGTCTGTTTGTTGGTCTGTCTGCAGACATCGACGGCATGGTTCACATGTCCGACCTGTCCTGGGACGAAACCGGCGAAGAAGCCATGAAGCACTACGAAAAGGGCCAGGTTGTCAAAGCCAAGGTTCTGGACGTGGATGTCGAGAAAGAACGTATCTCTCTCGGTATCAAGCAGCTTCAGGAAGATCCGGCAGCTGACGTTCTGACGAGCGTTCAGAAAGGTGCCATCGTGACCTGCACCGTCACCGCAGTTCAGTCCAACGGGATTGAAGTGAAGGTTGACGACGTTCTGACCGGCTTCATCCGTCGTGCTGAACTGGCCCGTGACAAGGCTGAGCAGCGTCCGGAACGCTTTGCGGTTGGTGAACGCGTTGATGCGAAGGTGGTCTCTGTTGACCGTGCCGCTCGCAAGCTCGCGCTGACCATCAAAGGTCGCGAAGTTGAAGAAGACAAGCAGGCTATCAACGAATACGGCTCATCCGACAGCGGTGCGTCTCTCGGTGATATTCTGGGTGCGGCAATTCGTCGTCGTAACACGGATAGCTAAGACTTCTGGACCTGAGGACGGGGCGGCCTTCTGGCCCGCCTCGCCTGATGGAAGAGTGTTAAAGCAAGCCTCGAAAAAGGCGGTGTCGGAAACGACGCCGCCTTTTTTTGTGTTCTGCTGCCGGGGAGTGCTCATCCTCGGATTTGTGACTAGCGGGCACAGGAGACGGGGTTGTCTGCTTGGGGCGTGCATGAGAGCGTGGACCACCCTTCAGGCAGGAGTGATGCTTCCATGACGTCTCGCCCGTTTTCTGGCCCTTCTCTTCCCTCTTCTTCCTTGGCGCTTTCGGCGCGGAGTCCGACGCGTGACGCACAAAGCGCTGTGGGAAGAGAGTTGGATGGCGGAAAGAACTCTGGGTTGGAGCGGTCAGGAGGCTTTGAAATGGCAGGGCAGGGTGAGGGGCGGACTCTCAGACGCAGGCGGCTTTTACAGTCCGTAATGCTGGGTGGCTGCGCTCTTCCTGTTGCGGCAGGTCTGTTCCGCCCGTCTGCGGCGCGGGCTGCGCAGGAGGCAGGGAGCGGTGGCGGTACGCCAACAACCGGCGTGAATGGTGATCAGGGTTATGAACCTGCCGGGTCCTTTGAAATTGTCGCGGATTTTTACGGTCCGGGTCCGTCCGGTGTAGTGGTCACGGATTCCGGGCGCATTTTTGTGGGCTTTCCGCGCCATGCCGTGAACCATAAAGGGGCAACGCTGGGTGAACTGGTGCAGGGTCGTGTTGTGCCCTGGCCAGGCGCTGACCTCAGCCTGCCCTCAGCAGCGGCCCCGGCAGACCGGCTTATGTCGATCCATGGCATGACAATGGATACGCAAGGCCGCGTCTGGGCGATTGATGATGGCAAACTGGCTGGCCAGCCCTTGCAGCCGGGGGCGGCGAAACTGGTTTGCTTTGACCCGCAAACCAACCGGTTGGTGCATAAAATTGTGCTTACCGCTCCGGCTCTGCTGCCGGACAGTCATATGAATGATTTGCGCGTGGACATGACGCACGGGCAGGCAGGCACAGCCTATGTGACCGATAGCTCTTTTGGGCACAGTCCTGCGCTGGTGGTGGTGGATATCGCTTCGGGGCGTCAGCGCCGTGTGTTAGCGACGCATCCCTCCACGCAGGCGGAGCCGGGGTTCATGGCGGTCGTGGAAGGAGTGCCGCTGGTCTACACCCCGGGCAAGCCGCTGCGCTTTGTGGTGGGCGGGGCGGATGGCGTCACGCTCAGCCCGAACAGTGACCGCCTGTTTTACGCACCTCTTACCAGTCGTCGGCTGTATAGCCTGCCCACGGCTTTGCTGGCCGATCCGACGGTGAGCGAGGCCGCGCTGGCGGCAGCCGTCAAAGATGAAGGGGAGAAGGGCACAGCCGACGGGCTGGCGACCGATGCGCAGGGGCGGATTTACACGACCAATTTTGAGCAGGATTGTATCTTGCGGCGCAATACGGATGGCTCATTTGACCTGATGGTGCATGACCCGCGTATTCTCTCGCCCGATGGGATTTTCTGCACCAAAACGTATGTTTACTGCACCTTGGGGCAATGGAACCGTCTGGCCAGCTTTAACAGTGGGCAGGACAAAAGAAAGCCGCCCTACCACCTGATCCGTTTCCCGATTGAGCCTATCCCGGAGTATAACACAGAACAGAAAATCTGATTTCTTCCGATCAGTTCATCTGTTTGCGGTTTTGACTATGCCGGGTTTCAGAAATTCATTCCCGTGCCGCTTTGTTGTGCGGCTTACAGCGCGGACATGTGCAGGTAGAGAAGCTCAAGAAAATCTGCCAGAGATTTCAGGGGTTTTTTCTGTTCAAGGCAGTCTTTTGCAAAAAGGAGCGCTGCCTTCTGGCGTGTTGTGCGGGTTGGCTGGTCGGTCAGGACAGAGAAATCTGCAACATGCGCGTAGCCAATGCTGCGGCGGATGATTTCAGCGGCACAGAATCCTGCCATATCCTGAAAAACATTTTGGATAAAAAGAGATTTTTCAAAATTCTGTGTCGATTTGTCTGTGGTCGCGTAATAGAGGGTTGAACGATCCTCTGCCCATTCTCTCTCCTGCCATAAGGCAAGGAAGCGTTTTTTGAAACTTGTCCAGAAGGTCTGGATCATATCCAGATGCAAAGCCTGACCGGCACGGTCGGATGTGGCGAAAAGACTGAGAATAAGATTGCCGACAAACAGTCCCGCATCAAACCCGATAGGTCCATAGGTGGCAAATTCCCCGTCAATAATCCGGGTATCAGTGCCCGTCGTCATGATGGAGCCTGTATGCAGGTCCCCATGCAGCAGAGCCTGCGGAGTGCATAAAAAGCGCAGACGGAGACTATCAATACGGGCCTGCACTGCCGGACTGGTGCGCAGGGCGGCAACAATCGGGGTGAGTTGCGGGTCTGCCCAGTGATTGCGCGGGTGGTCGTGGTACGGGTCCGTCAGAACCAGATCGACCGTAATGCGTGTGAGAGTCTGGTTGCGGGCAAAACAGATCCGGCGGTCCATAATGCGTTCAAACGGTTCCGCCAGCAGGGATGTCGCGAACGTGCTGCGGGCGACAAAATCGCCAACCTGCGCCGCAACAGCAGGGTGATAATGTCCGGCCATCATGGCGGTCCGCATCACCGTATGTCCGGACAGGCTGGGGACAATCAGAATAAACTGTTCAGGGTCAAAATGCAGACACTCTGTGGTCAGGTCTGGCACATGTGGAAAGACGGCGCGCAGATAGGCGGCTTCAAAAAACGTACGGTCCAGCGGCATTTTCCAGGCCGGGTCAACCCGCACATGCGGCAAGGCCTGTTTGAGACAAACACCGCCCTCCGGACCTTCTGCCACAAACACCATGTTGAGGTTGCCATCACTGACTTCCCACACGCGCCATTCGGCTGGTGTGCCGCCAAGGCGCGCTGCAAGAGGGGGGAGGGAGGCAATAACCGTCCGGACGCCTTCAAGGTCCAGAGTGGTGTAGGGAGAAGCCTGCTGCAATTCTGGCGTCGTCATGATGACTCTGTTTTTCCGGGCTTAGTCATGCCGTGTGGGTGAAGGCTGCCCACACAGCAAAGGAAACGCACGGACAGGGCGTGTCACCCTGTCCGAAAAACACCTTAATCCAGACAGGCCTGTTTGAAAGCCTTAAACGCGTGCGCGCGGTGGCTGATGGCGTTTTTCTCGGCTTCTTCCATTTCGGCAAAGGTCCGGTTTTCACCCTTGGGGGTAAAAATCGGGTCATAGCCATGGCCTTTTTCACCGCGCGGTGGCCAGGTGATGCTGCCATCCACACGGCCTTCAAAGCTGCGGGTGGTGCCATCCGGCCAGGCAAGGCACAGCACGCAGATAAACCACGCATCGCGTTCGTCCGAGCCAATGCCCTCTTCAATACGGGCCATGGCGGCAGGGAAGTCCTTGTTCGGGCCTGCCCAGCGGGCGGAGTAAATGCCCGGAGCGCCGCCGAGTGCGCTGACGCACAGGCCGGAATCATCCGCCAGAGCGGGCAGGCCGGTGGCTTTGGCCGCAGCCAGAGCCTTAAGCGCCGCATTGCCGGCAAACGTGGTGGCGGTTTCTTCCGGTTCTGGCAGATTGAGGTCCCCGGCAGACAGCACGGTGACTCCAAAATCCGCCAGCAGCGTGGAAAACTCTGCCAGCTTGCCGGCATTATGGCTGGCCAGAACCAGTTTGCTGCCAGCCTCCAGTTTGCCGTGCGTCATGTTAGCGGTTCTCCGCCGTTTCAACGGCCAGTGTCTGGGCGTCAAACAGAACGGACACGCCGGTGCGGGCCAGAGCAAACAGCTCGTTGAAGGCATCTTCCGTGAAAGGTGCCTCTTCTGCGGTGCCCTGAATTTCCACAATGCGGCGGTCGGCGGTCAGCACGAAATTGGTGTCGGCTGCTGCTGCACTGTCTTCTTCATAATCCAGATCCAGCACTGGGCCGGCTTTGGTCAGACCGCAGGAGACGGCGGCAACCTGCCCGCGCAGCGGCATGTGGCTCAGCACGTTTTTGGCCACCAGCTGGCCAAGGGCCAGACGCAGGGCGACCCATGCGCCGGTAATGGAGGCGCAGCGCGTGCCGCCATCGGCGTTCAGCACGTCACAATCCAGCGTGATGCTCATTTCACCCAGAGCAGCCAGATCCACTACTGAGCGCAGGGAGCGGCCAATAAGGCGCTGGATTTCCTGCGTGCGGCCAGACTGCTTGCCCTTGGCGGCTTCACGGTTGCCACGGGTGTGGGTGGCGCGGGGCAGCATGCCGTATTCTGCCGTGACCCAGCCGGTGCCTTTGCCGCGCAGGAAGGGCGGAACCCGGCTTTCAACACTGGCGACGCAGAGAACTTCCGTCCCCCCGACGCGGATCAGCGCCGAGCCTTCCGCGTGGCGGGCAAAGCCGGTTTCAATGGTGACGGGGCGCATCTGGTTGGGCTGGCGGCCGGAGGGACGCATGGGAAGCTCCTTAAGAAAGATTATTCTCTGCACATAAAGTGCTTTTGGCGGGAGCGAAACCATGGAGCCGTTTCATTGTTTTTCTTGTCATGCAGGACGGAGATGCGCAGAAGCAGAAGAGTCCTGTTGTGAAGGAGGAGCCTGACCCTCATGAAACGTGGTCTGCGACCTGCAAAACCCGTTCTGCCGCCGGGGCTGGATTCCCGGTCCGCCACCATTCTGCGTGAAATTGTGGAGGAATATGTGGCCAGCGGGGAGCCTGTGGGCTCCCGCACGCTGTCCCGTCGGCTTGGGTTGCCGTTGTCTCCGGCCACCATTCGCAATGTCATGGCGTCTCTGACCGAAGCAGGCTTGCTGTTCTCCCCCCATACGTCCGCCGGACGCCTGCCGACGGAAGCCGGGCTGCGCCTGTTTGTGGATGGTTTGTTACAGTTTGGCAGCCTCTCGGAAGAGGAATGTCGCGCTATCGGGCAGTCGCTGGAAGCGCGGGGGCGGTCCTTGCAGGATACGCTGACGGAAGCATCCTCCCTGTTGTCCGGCATGTCTGATGCGGCCGGGCTGGTGATTGCGCCAAAAGGGGAGGGTGGCGTCAAACATATTGAATTTGTGGCGTTGGGCGGCAACAGGGCACTGGTGGTGCTGGTGGGCACGGATGGGCATGTGGAAAATCGGGTGATTGAAACGCCCGTTGGCATGCCGCCTTCTGCACTGGTGGAGGCCGCAAACTATCTGAATGCCCACACGATTGGGGCGACCCTCCCGGACCTGCGGGAGCGGGTCGGGGCGGATATTGCCGAAAATCGCAGCGCTTTGGATCAACTGACAGCCGACGTGGTGGAAAGCGGTCTGGCGATCTGGGGGGGCGGCGGAGATGAACGCGGCGGCACCCTGATTATTCGCGGGCAGGGCAAATTACTGTCGGATGTAGACGGGCAGGAGCGACTGCTGGCCATTCAGGCCTTGTTTGACCGGCTGGAGCGGCAGGAAACTATGCTGCGTCTGCTGGAATTAGCGGAACATTCAGAAGGTGTGCGTATCTTTATTGGTGCGGAAAGCGGGCTGTTTGGCGGCACCGGCATGTCCATGGTCGTGGCCCCGGCGCGGAATGAGGCCAACAGGATTGTCGGCGCGATTGGTGTCATTGGCCCCACACGCATCAATTACGGCCGGATTGTCCCGGTTGTGGATTATACGGCGCGTTTTTTGGGTGAAATGCTCGGTTAAGGGCAAAATTCGCCATCATCTGGTCAGGAAGGGCGACGAGACTGAAGACGGCAGCGCATGAGAATGGTAAAGGACCAGCATGACAAGAACTCCGTCTTCTGGTGAACCCGGGTCTTCTTCCAATAATAATGAGGGAAGAGACGCATCTTCCCGACATGGTCCCGCATGGCGCAGGCCGCGTTTCCGCCAGTGGCGGGGGCTGCTTGGTACCGTCGCGGCTCTGGCGCTGGTGGGCACCACGGGGGCGGTCGTCCTCATCTGGACCCAGTACGAAGGGATTGTGGCCGATCTGCCAACGGTTGAAGGGCTGCGCACCTATCAGCCGCCGGTGATGAGCCGCCTTTATGCGTCGGATGACCGGCTGATTGCCGAACTGGCGGATGAGCGCCGCGTGTTTGTGCCCTCCAGCGCCATCCCGGACCGGGTGAAGAACGCCTTTATTGCTGCGGAAGACCAGAAGTTCTGGACCCACAAGGGCGTGGACCCCATGGCCATTGCCCGTGCTGGTCTGACGGATCTGACGCGCGGCAAGGGACGCAGGCCGATTGGTGCGTCCACCATCACGCAGCAGGTGGCGCGTGTCATGCTGCTGGGCAGTAATGCTGTTTCCATGAAGCGAAAGGCCAAGGAAGCCTTCCTCGCCATGCGGATTGAGCAGGTTCTGCCCAAGGAAAAGATTCTCGAAATCTATCTGAATGAAATCTATCTGGGCAGCGGTGCTTACGGGATTGGCGCTGCGGCGCAGACCTACTTCAATAAACCGCTGGATCAGCTGGATGATGCGGAAGCGGCCTTCCTGGGTGCGCTGCCCAAATCGCCCACCAATTACAATCCGGTTCGTTTCCCTGAGGCCGCCCGTGGCCGGCGGAACTGGGTGCTGGAGCGTATGGCGGAAACCGGCGCGCTGACGCATGAAGCAGCACGCGCTGCCGAGGCTGAGCCGCTGATCCCGCATACGTTTGTGCGCCCCGGTCCGGCTCCCGGCTCCGAGTGGTTTGCTGAGGAAGTGCGCCGCCAGCTGCTGGAAAAATACGGTCAGGATATGACCATGCAGGGCGGGCTGGATGTGCATACCAGTCTGGACCCCGCCCTTCAGCTGACAGCGCAGACCGTGCTGCGGCAGGGGCTGATGGCGTATGACCGTGCGCATGGTGGCTGGCGTGGTCCGGTGAAGCACCTGCAAACCGTCAGTGCCTCTTCATCTGAGGCAGAATGGGTTGCTGCCCTGAATGCGGAAGCTGTGCCGCTGGGCATGCTGGATCAGTGGCGTCTGGCCGTCGTGCTGGACCCGGCACATGGTCGTGTTGGCTGGCTGGAAGGTGCTGTTGTGCGCCGTGGAGCCGCCATGCAGGGTGGCACACCGCAGACGGGTGCGATTCAGGATCGTGATCTGTCCTGGACCCGGCGTTTCAGGCTGCTGAAAGCGGGCGATCTGGTGATGATCGAACCGCAGGCCGGAAGCAGCCGCGTGGCCTTGATGCAGGTGCCGCATGTAGAAGGTGCCGTGGTGACGCTGAATGCCCGCACCGGGCGTGTTATGGCGCTGGTGGGCGGCTGGTCGTTCCAGACCTCGCAGTTTGATCGTGCCACGCAGGCGCTGCGTCAGCCCGGTTCGTCCTTCAAACCATTTGTGTATTTGCAGGCGATGGAGCAGGGTATTTCGCCCTCGCAGTCGTTTGATGATTCGCCGGTGTCGTATGGCACCTGGCACCCGAACAACTACGAGAAGGATTTCTGGGGGCCCACCTCTCTGCATGACGCCCTGCGGGAATCCCGCAATCTGGTGACTATCCGTCTGGCAGCCCATATCGGCATCAAGAATGTGGCGGATCTGGCGACCCGGATCGGGCTGGTGGATTCCATGCCGCACGTGCTGCCCGCAGCGCTGGGGGCTGTGGAAACCACCGTGCTGAAGGAAGCAGGAGCCTACGCTTCCCTTGCGGCAGGTGGCCGGAAAGTCACTCCTACCCTGATTGATGATGTGCAGGACCGTGAAGGCCATGTGATCTGGCGGCCGGAGGGCATTTCTCTGGTGTCCGCGTCTGCGCAGACAGGGGATGCTGCGGCCACGCCGCCCGTACCCGGCCAGCCTTCGGATGCCGATGCCATCTTCCCTGATGCGCCCAAGGGGCAGGACGCAGGCAAGGTTCCCGCACCGGCCGCAGCGCCTGTGCAGGATAATGCCGTCAAGATCATCATGCCGGGGCAGGATGAGATTCCGGAAGTGCAGGATAATCGCCCGCGTGTGGCCTCGGAGCAGAGCGCATTCCAGATTACGACCATGCTGCAGGACGTCATCCGGCGTGGAACCGGCGTGCAGGCCGGGAAGGGGATTGATAACCCCGTGGCTGGCAAAACCGGCACCAGCCAGAACTTTAATGACGCATGGTTTGCAGGTTATTCGCCTGATCTGGTGACGGTGGTGTGGATCGGATTTGATACGCCGGAGTCACTGGGTAAGAACGAAACCGGCGGGGCTATTGCCGGGCCGATCTGGAACAAGGTGATGAAAACAGCACTTGAAGGGCGGCCGAAGCTGGATTTTGCCGCGCCGGAGGGGGTCACGCTGGTGCGGTATGATACGGGTCGTGGTGTGGCGATTGATGCCTTTAAACCGGGCCAGATTCCGGGTGTGAGCGTCAGTCTGGCGGATAACGGCGCCTCGCATGAACTGACGGCGGCGGATACGGGCGCGGAAAACATGCCGGATTCGGAAAGTGATATGGCGGCCGGTGCCGGTCAGTCTGGCACAGGCGCCGCCAGCCCCGGTCAGACTGCAACACCGGGTGCAGCAAAAGCGCCCCCTGCCGCGTCCGGGGGTGACATTGGCATGGGCGGCCTTTATTGAGGCCGTTCACACGTAAGAATTTTATAAAGACCTGATGGAGAGACGGCCCGATGTCGGCTGAGACAGAAGCCCTTAATGACCAGATCAAGCAGTCGGTGGCACTGCTGAGGAGGCATCTTTAACTGGGATGTCGCCCAGGCTCGACTTGCCGAACTGAACAACCGGGCAGAAGACCCGGATTTGTGGAATGATTCCGACGCCGCCCAGAAGTTGATGCGTGAACGCACTCTGCTGGCCGGGCAGGTGGAAGGCGTGCAGAAGCTGGAAACCAGCGTGCAGGACGCCTGTGAACTGGTGGAACTGGCGGAAGCCGAAGGGGACGCGGAGATTGTGGCGGAAGCTACAGCAGCCCTGAAGGCTCTGGCGGAAGAAGCCAAACGCCGTGAGACCGAAAGCCTGTTGTCTGGCGAAGCGGATAGCAACGACTGCTATCTGGAAGTCAACGCCGGTGCAGGCGGGACGGAAGCGCAGGACTGGGCAGAAATGATGCTGCGCATGTACACCCGCTGGGCGGAAGCGCATGGGTATA
Source organism: Acetobacter sp. KSO5 (assembly GCF_044094635.1). Taxonomy (NCBI): domain Bacteria; kingdom Pseudomonadati; phylum Pseudomonadota; class Alphaproteobacteria; order Acetobacterales; family Acetobacteraceae; genus Acetobacter; species Acetobacter sp. KSO5. The sequence continues at coordinate 79,672 of NZ_CP172014.1, forward strand.
AAGTAACGCTGATGGAAAGCTCGGAAGGTGAACAGGCTGGCTTGAAGTCTGCTACCATTCTGGTTTCCGGCCCGAATGCCTACGGCTGGCTGAAAACCGAGGCCGGGGTGCATCGTCTGGTGCGTATTTCCCCGTTTGATGCCGCGGCCCGCCGTCAGACGTCCTTTGCATCCGTCTGGGTCTATCCGGTGATTGACGATTCGATCGAGATCGAAGTGAACGATTCCGACCTTAAGGTGGATACGTTCCGGGCATCTGGTGCGGGTGGTCAGCACGTTAACAAGACCGATTCGGCCATTCGTATTACCCATATGCCCACGGGTATTGTGGTGGCGTGTCAGACCGACCGTTCCCAGCATCGCAACCGTGCAACGGCTATGCAGATGCTGCGGGCCCGTCTGTATGAGGCGGAACTGCAGAAGCGTGAGGCTGCGGCAGCGGCAACAGAAGCCGCCAAGACAGACATTGGCTGGGGGCATCAGATCCGCTCTTACGTTCTGGCCCCGTACCAGATGGTGAAGGATCTGCGCACCAACGTGGAAACAGGGAACCCCAGCGCTGTGCTGGATGGGGATCTGGATGCGTTCATGGCGGCGGCCCTTGCGGCCCGGGTTGGCGCAACGCGTTCTGAAGCGAGTGCTAACGCGCAATAAACTGCACGTTTATGAAGTGTTAAAAAACGGGCCTCTTCGGGGCCCGTTTTTTTATATTGCGCGGATATGGGGAACCACGACAGATTCATGAACGTTACAAAGAATTTTTTTTTAAATAAGACTGGGCTCAAAACAGGCAGAGAGGCGTCTGTTTTCGAGGCATCCTTACAGAAAGTGGCTTTTTTCTGCCGATTTGTGCGCGGTGCCTGTTTTATGAGCCTTCTGCTCCCAAACAAGGCAGCGTTCATTTTCGATCAAGAACATTCTTGACATATTTGCTGTCAAATTGCCCAATCAGGGTCAGGAAGATGGCAGCCATGCAGCTCTGTCAGTCTATTCCAGTGCTGAGGCACGAAATGTTGGTGCAGGGCCATCAGTTTTTGATGCCATAGATCAGGTGATGGCGCTGGCCAGTGTTTCTTTGGCTGGCGTGGAAGAAGGAGGATGTAGAAATATGAAGGACCACGCGCAACAGCAACAGAGTCCGGTGCGCTTTGTCATCGGAACAGGAGCTGTTGTCGGTGTTGTTGCTCTGCTGGTTGTGATTCTGCTGCATCTCTTGGCGGTTATGGGACTTATGTACGGCATGGGAACGTCTGCGAGCGTTCCGGTTACGCATCCGCCGATCAAGACCAGAATTCTGCCACCACCGCCACCACCACCGCCCCCACCGCCGCCGCCCCCGCCGCCGCCGGTCATGACGGTTCCGCCGCCGCCGTATATTCCTCCGCCGAAGATACAGCTGCCGCCGCCGCCTAAGCCGCCGATCAAGCATGTGGCCCGGACGCCGCCCAAACAGGCGACGCCTCCGCAGACGACAACGGCTCCGGCACCGCCCGTGTCAAGCGAACCGGCATCCACTGCGGCACCGTCCAACTCGCCGGATACTTCGGCTGGTACATCGCCGCTGAACAACGCCCGGCCCGTCTATCCGCCTGATATGGAGGAAGACAACATTGAAGGCCGTGTGACTGTTGCATGTGATGTGGAGACAACGGGGATGACGAGCAATTGTTCTGTTCAGTCCGTGCAGGGGGGACAATCCTTCGCGCAGGCTGCTCTGGATTACGTTCACAAGGCCCGGTATCGCCCGGCTATGAAGAACGGTGCGCCCGTCAAGGAGCTTCACAAGGTGTATGTGATCAGGTTCAGACTGGATGACTGATCCCGGCGTTTAGCCGAACTCTGCAGAAAACTGTCTGGTGCGGGGAGGCCCCCGTCACCAGGCCGACAAAGATAAGGATTTTTAGGTACATGATCAGACTGTCTCGTCTTCCAGTGTCGGGTCTCGCGGTTCCGGCCCTCGCGGTCATGCTGGGCACGGCGACACCGGTTCTGGCTCTGGCTCAGGATGCCTCTGCTCCTGCTGCATCAGCGCCTGCTGCTACGGATTCCACCACAGCACCTGCCGCTCCTGCCCCCGACGCCGCCGCTCCGGCTCCGACTGACACGGCTGCTCCTGCCGCCCCGACGCCTGACGCTTCCGCCCCGGCTGCCCCGGCAGCTGATGCGCCTGCTCCGGCTGCCGCTGCTCCGGCCACTAAAGAAGAAGCCAACCCGTATGGTCTTGGCGCTCTGTGGTCCAACGGTGACATCATCGCACGTGGCGTGCTGATGATCATGCTGATCATGTCCCTGGGCACCTGGTTCATCATGATCACCAAGTTCATCGAACAGGCTCGTCTGTTCGCTGCTGCTAAAGAAGCCACCAAACAGTTCTGGACGAAGAGCACCATTCAGGAAGGCGCTGCTGCCCTGAAGTCGACCTCTCCGTTCCGCTACATTGCTGACACCGGCATTGTTGCTGCTGAACACCATGAAGGCACGATGCAGGAATCCATCGACCTGAACAGCTGGACCTCCCTGTCCATTCAGCGTTCGGTGAACAACATCCAGAACAGCCTTCAGTCTGGTCTGGCCTTCCTGGGCACCGTGGGTTCCACGTCTCCGTTCATTGGTCTGTTCGGCACCGTCTGGGGTATTTACCACGCTCTGACCGCCATCGGCATTGCTGGTCAGGCTTCCATCGACAAGGTTGCTGGTCCGGTTGGTGAATCCCTGATCATGACGGCTATTGGTCTTGCGACCGCTGTTCCGGCCGTGCTGGGTTACAACCTGCTGGTGCGTCGTAACAAAGGGGCTATGGACCGCGTGCGTGACTTTGCGGCTGATCTGCAGTCCATCCTGATTGGTGGCGTGCGTCATGGCGCCGGTGCAGAAAGCATCGTTGTGCGTCCTGACAACTCCCCCACCACCTCAACTGTCTCTAACCGGGTAGGTTAATCATGGGTATGTCTGTCGGAGACAGCGGGGGCGAAGACGACGTCGTATCGGCGATCAACACAACTCCCCTCGTTGATGTCATGCTGGTGTTGCTGATCATCTTTCTGATCACAATTCCGGTTGCAACCCACACGGTCAAGGTAACTTTGCCGAAGGATATGAACCAGCCGACACAGACAAAGATGTCTAACGTCGTGCTTGCAGTGGCGGAAAACGGACAGGCATACTGGGACGAAACGCCGCTCAAGGGCCGGGCCGATCTTCTGGATCGGCTTGAAAAGGCGGCGGTCCAGAAACCGCAGCCGCAGATTCAGATCCGTGGGGATATCAAGACCCGCTATGAATCTGTCGGCAAGCTGGTCGAGGCCTGCCAGGAAGCTGGTATCTATCATATCGACTTCATTACCGAGCGGCCAAAAACCAACTGACCGAGCAGGGAGGTTCCGCCTTCTCTCCTTCGGGAGGGCAGGCGGGCTTCAGTCCACTATCCCGCGTCCGGCCTGGTTTGGACCGTGCCGTGGAACCAGAGTTTGAGAGAGTGACACCCCATGGGCATGAATGTCGGATCGGAAAGCACGACGGAAGACGAAGGCATTGTCGATATCAACACCACGCCGTTGATCGACGTGATGCTGGTTCTGCTGATCATGCTTATCATCACAATTCCGTTGCAGACCCAGGCCGTTTCCATTGACCTTCCGCAGGGCACCCCCCCGCCTTCCACGGTTGAATCCCCCGTGGTGACGCTGGCTGTCGATTTTGACAACAGCATTACCTGGAACGGTCAGCCGGTTACCAGTGAGGATGATCTGCAGGCCCGCCTGCGTGAAGCCGCCACCGGACCGGAAGACCAGCAGCCGGAAGTGCACCTGCAGCCAAACCGGCTGGCCGATTACAAAACGGTGGTGCATGTTATGGCAGACGCCCAGCGACTTGGCGTGACCAAGCTTGGTATCGTCGGGCAGGAACAATTCGCAGAAGGTCAGTGATCTGATGTCATCTCGTCTTTTACGCGTCGCGCTGTTCGCAAGCGCTGCATTCGCTCTCTCTTACCCCGCAGCTCAGGCTGAGGACGTGCTGGGGGCGGATGTTGGCAAGGCGCTGCAGCAGGCACAATCCGCTCTGTCCGCTCACGACTACACCAAGGCCATGGCCGCGGTGAATGCCGCTGACGCGGTAAAGGGCAAGAGTGACTACGAGTCCTACACCATTACCCAGATGCGCGCCGCTGTGGCGACACAGGGCGGCAATCTGGATGTGGCAACCCAGGCTTATGACAAGCTGATTGCCTCTCCGCGCACGCCCAAGGACACCAAGCACCAGATGCTGATGTCTGAAGCAACAATGGCCTACACCGCCAAGGACTACCCGCGCGCGGTTAAAGCCATTGAGCGCTACCAGAAGGAAGTTGGCTCCAATGCCACAATGGATACGCTTCTGGCGCAGTCCTACTACCTTCAGAAAGATTATCCGAATTCCGTTCGGGTGCTGAAGCAGCAGATCGATCAGGAAATCAAGGCGAAGAAAACGCCGGCAGAATCTCAGCTGCAAATGCTGGGCGCCAGTGCGACCGCCATGAAGGATTCTGCGACCACCACGCATGCGTATGTGCTGCTGGCCACCTATTATCCCAAGCAGGAATACTGGGCGCTGCTGCTGCACGAACTCATCGTGAACCCCAAGATTCCGACGTCACTCCAGCTGGACGTTTATCGTATCCGTCTGGCTGCCGGGAACGTGTCTCAGGCGCGTGACTTTATGGAAATGACGGAAATCGCCATGCAGTCCGGCATGCCGCAGCTGGCGCTGGACCTGATGAATCAGGGTTATCAGGCCAATGTGCTGGGGCAGGGCGCAGAAGCGCCGCGTCAGGCACGCCTGAAAGCCATGGTTGAGAAATCCGTTGCCGACAAAAAAGCCTCCATCGCGGCTGATGAAGCGGCAGCGCTCAAGCAGAAGACCGGTGATGACCTGCTGACGGTTGGCTATAACTACGTCACCTTCGGGCAGGCTGATAAAGGCCTCGGCCTGATGCAGCAGGCGATGAGCAAAGGTGTGACGGACATGAATGTGGCCCGTCTCCACTATGGTCTGGCCCAGCTTGCTGCCGGTAAAAAGGCAGATGCCATTGCCACGCTCAAAACCGTCGATGGCGGAGCTGGGGCGCAGGACATTGCTCAGCTCTGGGTTCTGAAACTCTCTGCGGCCAAATAAAAGAAGTTAACCCTCTCCGGGTGTGGAAAAGGTCGTCTCTTGAAGACGGCCTTTTTTATTGCCCGTAGCGTTTCAGGGAGCTGAGGCAGGCTGGCGGAGCTTTGCTGGCAGATTTCTCTTGTGAGAGCCGCCCCGCAGGTGGCAACAGCGGGGCATGTGTTCTTCTGTTTCTCTCCTTGGTGAAAAGCCTTCCCGTGTTTCAGTGCGTCTGGCACGGTATGAAGACGTCGTATTGCTGCCTGAGATTGAGCGTTCTGCGGCACAGAGCTTCCGCACGATCCCCGCGCTGGCATGGATTGCTGAGGGGGCGTGCCTTCCGATCGACACGCATCTGGCGAGTCTGGAGGCCGGGACGTGCTGGGTAGCCGTGACAGGGCAGGAACGCCCTCTCGGGTTTCTGACAGCCGAACGCGAGAAAGACCGGCTTCATATTCTGGAAGTATCGGTGGAGGCGCAGGCTCAGGGGCGCGGGGTAGGGAAAGCCCTGTTAGCGGCGGCATTTCAGGCGGCACAGCAGACGGGGTTGAAGCGTATCACGCTCACCACCTGTCGGGATGTGCCCTGGAACGCGCCCTTTTACCATAAAATCGGTTTTGACTATCTGGAGGAGGCCGCTCTGGACAGTGACCTGCGGGCTATTCTTGAGGAAGAAGAAGCCTGCGGTTTCCCGCCCGGCACGCGCTGCGCCATGCAACGCTGCCTTTAAGGGGTTTTGTCAGCCTGCGCCAGTCTGGCGCACAACACTGGTTGGCTGCTGGGCAGAGGCCTCCGTATGCTGCTTCCAGCCGCCCCCCAGAGCGCGATAGATGGTGATCAGATTCTGGTATTTGGAGACGGCCACCATAATCTGCATCTGCTGGGCCTGCAGGTAAGAGCGCTGTGATTCCAGTGTGGTCAGATAGGAATCAGACCCGGCGTTAAAGCGCATTTTTGCCAGGCGGAACGCATCGGCGGTGGAGACCACAAGGTCGTCTGCCTGTTTGTTCTCATCCAGATAGGCTTCACGTGCGGCCAGTGCGTCGGCCACTTCACGGAAGGCTGTCTGTACCGTCTTTTCATACGTGGCAATCTGGACGTCACGCGCGGCTTTAGAAGCTTTCAGGTTCCCGCTGTTCATGCCCCACGTCCAGAGCGGGATTTGCAGGGACGGATTGAGCCCCCACGTCGTGGCCGCTGCCGTAAACAGTTTATGGAACTGAAGGCTGGAAACGCCGTCGGATGCTGTCAGTGTCAGGCGCGGGAAGAAGGCCGCACGGGCCGCCCCGATATCGGCCTGAGCTGCCAGCAGGTTATGCTCGGCGGAAACAATGTCCGGCCGCCGTTCCAGCAGGTCTGAGGGCAAGCCTGCGGGCAGGTCTGCGAGAAGCGTCTGTTCCCCTAGAGAGCGGGCCGGGGGCAGGTCTGTCGGGATGGGCGCGCCAATAAGCAAGGCAATCAGGTTTTCGTCCTGCTCGACCTTCCGGCGAGAGTCGGCGCGGAGTGCCGCACTTTGCTGCACCTGCGTTTCCGCCTGACGGACGGTGAGCAGGTTTTCTTCCCCATGCTCATATTTTGTGCGGGTGAGGTTGAGGGTGTCCTGCTGGTTGGCCAGCGTTGTGTCCGCCAGAGCCAGCGTGTCCCGATCCCCTAACCATGTAACGTAAGCAGTGGCGACCTGTGAGATGATGCTGATGGCCATGCTGCGCAGGGAGGCTTCCTGAGCCAGTGCTTTTTCTGCAGAGGCCTGGGTCAGGCTGCGAATGCGGCCAAACAGGTCAATTTCGTATGAAGAAAAGCCGATTCCGCCCTGATAGTATTTAAAGACGCGACCCCCGCCAAAGGCTTCGTTGCTCTGGTTCTGTTCAAGACCCGGAGCAAAGCTGAGGCCCGATGCGCTGGCCGGCGCCTGATAAATAGGACCGCCTGTTGCAGAAATGGTGGGGAAGAGGCCCGCATGCTGCACATCATACTGCCCCTGTGCCTGCGCAATATTGGCTGCGGAGATGCGCAGATCCCGGTTTTCACGCAGGGCAATGGTGATCAGGGCTTTCAGCCGGGGGTCCGTAAAGAAATCCTGCCAGCCGATGTCTGAGGCCGCCCGTGCAAGGCGTGGATTCCCGGTAGCCTGATACGCGGGGTATGTGGTGGCCAGCGGCGGTGTAGGCCGCGTATATTTGGGAATCATGGTGCAGCCGGACAGCAGGCCAGCGGCCAGAGTCAGGCTCAGAGCACGGAAGCGGCGCGAGGAGTGTGAGGGGACGTGTGACGACATGCGCTTACTCGTTTCCGGGAACTGACGGGGCAGAAGACGGGGTTTCCTGACGTTCGCTGAGGCGACGGACCTTGAACAGACGCAGCACCACCACAAAGAAAACCGGCACAAAATAGACTGCCAGCAGGGTGGCCGTGGCCATACCGCCCACCACTGCGGTGCCAATGGCCACGCGGGAGGCGCTGCCCGCGCCGGTTGCGATGGCCAGCGGGAACACGCCGACGACCAGCGCAATGGAGGTCATCAGAATGGGGCGGAGACGTTCGCGAGCGGCCGTCAGCACCGCGTCACTCAGGGACTCGCCACGTTCAAAGGCCATTTTGGCAAATTCCACAATCAGAATGGCGTTTTTCACGGCCAGACCAACCGTGGTCAGCAGCCCCACCTGAAAGTAGACGTCGTTATCAAGGTTGCGCCACAGCGTTGCGGCAATGGCCCCCAGAACGCCCAGCGGAATGACCAGCATCACCGCCAGCGGGATGGCCCAGCTTTCATACAGAGCCGCCAGACAGAGCAGGATGACAACCAGCGCCAGCGCATAGAGCGGGCCGGTGGAGGAGCCGGACGCAACCTGTTCAAAGGACAGACCGGTCCACTCGTAGCCGACACCCGCCGGCAGCTTATTCAGAACGCCTTTAATGGCGTTGATGGAATCGCCCGAGCTGTAACCCGGCGCAGGCTGGCCCAGAATTTCAAAGGCATTCAGGCCGTTATAGTTTTCCACTTTCTGCGGGCCGACTTCCCAGTGCCCTGTTGCAAAGGCATTCAGCGGAGTGAGGGTCTGCAGAGCGTTGCGGATGTACCATTTGTCCAGATCGCTCGGCAGCATGCGGGCTTCCGGCACGCCCTGGATATAGACCTGCTTCACACGGTCATTCCGGGTGAACTGGTTCACGTAGATGGACCCCAGCGCCCCCTGAATGGTGGTGTTGATGTCATCAATGGTGATGCCAAGCGCGTTGGCTTTTTCCCGGTCGATATCCAGATGGTACTGGGAAGCGTCTTCCATACCGTTCGGGCGCACGGCCATCAGGCGTGGATCTTTGGAGGCCAGACCCAGCACCATGTTCCGGGCTTCCAGCAGCTTCTGGTGGCCCAGATGGCCGCGGTCTTCCAGTTCAAGGTCAAAGCCGGTGGCGTTGCCCAGTTCCAGCACAGCTGGTGGGTTGATGGCGAAGATCTGCGCTTTGGGGCTGAACCAGAAATGCTGCATGATCCGCCCGGCAATGGCCGAGGATGTCTGGGAGGCGAGAGGGCGGTCTTCCCAGTCTTTCAGACGGATGAAGAACGCGCCGGAGTTCTGGCCCTGCCCGGCAAAGTTGAACCCGTTGATGGAATAGACGGATTCAACCAGAGAGCCTTCGGACTTGAGAATATAGTCGGCAACCTCGTGGTTGACGGCCTGTGTTTCCGCCATGGGCGTGTTGGGCGGCATGGTGATCTGCCCGAAGATCAGCCCCTGATCTTCATCTGGCAGGAACCCGCCGGGCAGGCGCATGAACAGGAACACGGCCAGTGCTGTGATGACAACAAACCCGAGCATGGAGAGCACAGCCCGGCCGATAAGGAACTGCACGCCCCGCAGATAGCCATTGGTCAGGCGGTTGAACTGGCGGTTGAACCAGCCGGCGGGGCCGGTTGTTTTCTCATGCCCGCCAGCCTTGAGCATGGTGGCGCACAGGGCCGGAGTCAGCACCATCGCCACCAGAACGGACAGCCACATGGCCGCAACAATGGTGACGGAGAACTGGCGGTAAATCACGCCCGTGGAGCCGGAGAAGGCGGCCATGGGCAGGAAGACGGCGGTCAGCACCAGCACGATGCCGACCAGTGCGCCGGAAATTTCGTCCATGGAGACACGGGCGGCATCCACGGGAGAAAGCTTCTTCTCCGTCATCACACGTTCGACGTTTTCCACCACCACGATGGCATCATCCACCAGCAGGCCCACGGCCAGAATCATGGCCAGCATGGTCAGCGTGTTGATGGAGTAGCCCAGAATATTCAGCACCCCGAAGGTGCCGAGCAGCACGACCGGCACGGCGATGGTCGGGATAAGGGTCGCCCGGAAGTTTTGCAGGAAGATCAACATCACGACAAAGACGAGCGCGATGGCTTCCAGCAGGGTTTTGACGACTTCCTCAATGGAGAGAACGATGAACGGCTCTGTATCCAGCGGGTAGACGGTTTTCAGGCCCGGCGGGAAGAACTTTTCAAGCTGGGTGATCTCGGCGCGGATGGCCGCTTCCGTCTGCATCTGGTTGGCACCCGGAGCGAGCTTCAGCGCCATGCCGGAGGCGGGCAGATTGTTGTAGAACGAGTTGGTATTATAGGTCTGCGGGCCCAGCTCCACCTTGGCGATATCGCTGATGCGGACCTGAGATCCATCTGGCTGCACCTTGAGCAGAATCTTCTGGAATTCTTCGGGTGAGGTCAGACGCGTCGGGCCGATGATGGTGGCATCCAGACGGATCGCCTTTTTTGCAGGCAGGCCGCCCAGTTCACCGGAGGAGACCTGGATGTTCTGGGTCTGGATGGCTGTTTCAACGTCCTTGATGGTCAGGCCGTAGCTGTACAGCTTGCCGGGGTCCATCCAGATCCGCATGGCGTATTCCGACCCGAACAGGGTGTGGTCCCCCACGCCGGACACGCGGCTGAGCGGGTCGGAAATGCTGGAGGCGACGTAGTCGGCAATATCACTGCCGGTCATGCTGCCATCGGTGGAGATGAAGGCCAGAACCATCATGAAGTTCTTCACGGCCTTGGTGATGCTCAGGCCCTGAGCCGTCACTTCCGGCGGCAGCTTGGGCTGGGCCAGCTGCAACTTGTTCTGCACCTGCACCTGCGCAATATCCGGGTTGGTCCCCTGCGCGAAGGTGAGGTCGATCTCCATCATGCCCGAGGCGTAGGACTGGGCGGAGATATATTCCAGATGATCCAGTCCGAACATCTGCTGGAGAATGGGGCGCACGACCGTATCGTTCACCGTATCTGCCGAGGCACCGGGATACGTCACGGAAATGGCGATCTGCGGCGGAGCAATGCTCGGATACTGTGAGATGGGCAGTCGGAAAATGGACAGACCACCCACCAGCATGATGATCAGGCTGATCACCCACGCAAAAATGGGGCGATCAATAAAGAAACGCGAAAGAGACATCCGGTTTACTGCCCTTTGTTCTGGCTGGAGGCGTCGGATGCTGCCTGCGCGGCTGCGTCGTCCGTGGGTTTGACCTTTGCACCGGGTTTGATCTTTTGCAGACCAACGGTGACGATGCGCTCACCGGCTTTCAGACCGCCTGTCACCAGCCAGTCCGTGCCAACGGCCTGACCGATCTGGATCTGGCGCAGTTCCACCGTATCATCCGCTTTGACTACCCAGACCTGTGGGTCCCCATGCGTATTGCGGCTGACCGCCTGCTGCGGCACGAGCAGCCCGTTGGGGTCTGCGCCTTCATCCAGCTGGGCATGCACATACATACCCGGCAGCAGCAGCTTGTCCGGGTTGGGCATGAGAGCACGCACCACGACGGAGGCCGTGGACGTATCCACGTTCACTTCGGAAAGCGCCATACGGCCCGTATGTTCATAGGTGCTGCCGTCTTCCAGCGTGAGGGTGACGGGCACCTCACCATTGGCCTGACGGGTAATGCGGCCTTCCGCCATTTCGCGCTTGAGGCGCAGCAGGGTGATGGCGGGCAGATTCACGTCCACATAAATGGGGTCCAGCCGCGTGACGACGGCCGTATTGTCCGTCTGGTTCGCCGTGACGAGCGCACCCACGGTGATAATGCTGCGGCTGATGCGGCCCGTGATGGGCGAATTCATGCGCGTATAGCCCAGATCAACCTGGGCGTTTTCAACCTGCCCTTTGGCGGTCAGAATCTGGCCCTGTGCTTCTTTTTCGGTGGCGAGGGCGTCGTCATAATCCTGATGACTGACGGCGTGCGCCTGCAACAGAGACTTATAGCGCTGGAGTTTGGCGCGGGCAGTGACTTCCGCTGCCTCGGCCTGAGCCAGCTGGCCACGGGCGGTGTCATAGGCCGCCTGATAACGGGACGGGTCAATCTGATAGAGCTGCTGTCCGGCCTGCACGTCTGCGCCTTCAGTAAACAGGCGCTTCTGAATAACGCCGGTCACCTGCGGGCGGACCTGAGCAATTTCGTAAGCATCCGTGCGGCCCGGCAGAACGGTATGCACATTGACCGACTGCGCGTGGAGCGTGATGACCCCGACCTGCTGCGGTGGCATGGCGGGAGTGGCGGCTTTGCGGTTACAGCCGGACAGCGCCAGCAAAGCGACAGCAGAGAGCAGGACCGGGCGGAACGGAAGGGAATGCATTGTCACTCTGGCGGATCCTGCCTTTGGAAAACAAAAAAACGAAAAGGGACACGAACATCGGTTCTGATGCGCCTGATGAGCCTTGCTCAAGGACCGGACTCAGGGCGTGCAGAAAGATGAAGCGTATCAAAAAACAAAATATGGAGGCCTGAAACAGTACTAAGCGTTACCGTTTCAGGCCTAAGCTAAAAGGCGTCAACAGGCTAGTCAAGCCACCTGAAAAGCGTCAGCGGCCAATATCGCGCAGTTTTTTGCCGGCCATGAGGTTTTGCTCGATCACTTCAAGCGAGACCCCTCTTGTTTCGGGCACAAGCAGACGGGTGAACACGAAGAAGACGGCGTTGAGAGCGGCAATCAGGCCAAACGTCAGGGGTGCGCCCAGTGCGTTCAACAGGCTGAGGAAAGAGACGCCGACAATCATGTTGGAGACCCAGTTCGTCAGGGTGGACAGGGTAATGCCCAGATCCCGGCCCTTGATCGGCTGAATTTCTGAACACAGAACCCACATCAGCGGCCCAGCGGACATGGCGTGGGCGGCAATAAAAATCATGATGAGGAAGACGCACAGCAGTTTGGCCGTCTGACTGTCCAGCCCATTCGCATTAAGCAGGGCGAGTGCGCCCATGGCGACGGTCATGGTCGTAAAACCAGCGTAAAGGATGGGTTTGCGGCCCCAGCGATCCACCAGCCCGATGGCCGCTACCGTGGCTAGCACGTTCACAAAACCGATAATGGCCGTGCACCACATCTGCGCAGTGCCGACAAATCCCGCCAGTGCGAAAATTTTGGGGGCGTAATACATCACCACATTGATGCCCGCGAACTGCTGCATGGCCTGAAGCAGCATGCCCAGCAGGATGGAGCGCCGGAAGTTGGCGTTCTGCCAGAGCAGTCCTATGCCACCCTGCCGCTGCTTGAGTTGTTCATCAATGGCGCGGATTTCGGCACGGGCTTCATGCGCGGTGGGGCGGAGGTCGGTCAGCACAGCCAGCGCTTCCTGCCGGCGGCCCTTCATCATCAGCCAGCGTGGGCTGTAGGGCAGGAACAGCACCCCAATGACGAACAGCACACCGGGGATGGCGATTACGCCAAACATCCACCGCCACTGGCCGTGGTAGCTGAACAGCGTATCGCTGATGAAGGCGAGGAAAATGCCCACCGTAATCATCAGCTGATAGGTGGAAATCATGGCCCCGCGTGTGTTCTCACTCGCAATTTCGGACAGGTAGAGCGGGGAGGTAAACGCGGCGATCCCGATGGCCAGCCCCATGAGGGCGCGCCCGACGATCATGCTGGCGACAGACCAGGACAGCGCACAGGCGACAGACCCGATGATGAAAATGACCCCGCCGATGACGAGTGCCCATTTCCGCCCGCCCAGCCGGGCCAGCCAGCCGGCCAGAATGGCCCCGATGGCAGCTCCTGCCATCATGCCGCTGACAATCCATTCCTGCGCAAAGGTGGAGGCATGGAAAGCATCTGCAACAAAATCCAGTGCGCCGGAAATAACGCCAATGTCCAGACCAGACATAAGGCCGCCGGTTGCAGCAAGAATACCAATAATAATGGTGCGGAGTTGAGAGGTGGATTCGCTCTCTGTCTCGACTGAAGGCTGGTTTTGCATGGGGGTTAAGGGTTTCCGTGAAGAAAATTATTATTATTGGCGCATTTGTGCTTGTCGTGACCGGGCCGGATCATCCTTTATAGGGTCACCAGCGTCAGGATGGTCTCGGTAATGCCACAAAATGGCGGATAAATATATCTTTCGTTAAACGGAATCAGGCCTGATCCTGATTTTCGCTCTCTCCAAAGCGGGAATCCCGATGCACCCATGTTGAGAGTAGCAGGCCGAACCCGAGCATGACGTTCAGCATGGCCGAGCCGCCATACGACACCAGAGGCAACGGCACGCCTCCCACCGGAATGGCGCCCATCACCATGGACAGATTGACCAGACAATACAGAAAAAAGTTCATGCTGATGCCCAGAGCCACCAGCCGCCCGAAGCGATTACGGCTCCGGATAGCCATCAGCATACCGCCCAGAATCAGAAGCAGCAGGAGGCCGATGACCGTGACGGCCCCCACATAACCCCATTCTTCTGCAATCATGGTGAAGATGAAGTCGGTCTGTTTTTCCGGCAGAAAGTTCAGCTGCCCCTGGGAGCCGTGCAGATAGCCCTGCCCCCACATGCCGCCAGATCCGAGTGCGATCTTGGACTGAATGATGTTGTAGCCAGCCCCCAGCGGGTCACTTTCCGGGTTGAGGAAGGTGGTAATGCGGGCGCGCTGATAGTCATGCAGGTGGGCATAAGCAAATTTGGCCAGATACGGCACAGGTAGCAGGAGCAGGGTAATCAGCCACAGCCGCATGCCCGCGGCAAAGAACATGGAGGCGCCGATCCCGCCAATAATCACTGCGGTCCCCAGATTGGGCTCCTTGAGCACCAGCACAACCGGAAGCAGCACAAGGAAGGCCGGGGGGATCAGCCAGAGGGGATTACCCATCCGGGCGTAGCTGATGCGATGGAACCATGAGGCCAGCGCCAGCACGAGAGCAACTTTGGCGTATTCGGAGGGCTGAACCTGTAGCCCGCCAATCATCAGCCAGCGTTCTGCGCCTTTCCCCACGTGCCCCATGTGCAGCACGGCCACCAGCAGGATGATGGAGAGCACATAAAGTGGCCCGGCAATACGGACCAGCATCTTGGGTGGCAGCATGGCCACCGTAATCATCAGCACCAGTCCTACAGCAAAGCGGGCAGCCTGTGGTGCAGCAAACGGATAGGGTGTGCCACCGCCTGCGGAATACAACGTGACATAGCCAACGCCTGCCAGCGTGCAGATGAGCAGCACATACAGCCAGCTGATGCTCCAGAGTTTGGAGAGCAGGCGGAAGCTTGGCTCGGCGCGCAGAAGGCGTTTGTGGAATTTCATGATTATTCAGGCGTGTCCGCTGGGGGCGTATCCGCCTCCGGTGTCTCTGCAGTTGCCACACTTTCCGGCGGCGGGGTGAGGTGGTTCACCGGGTCCCGCAGCAGGGTGTCGGTCATGATATCGCGCGCCAGCGGGGCCGCAGCATCAGCGCCGGTATTGCCGTGTTCAATGACGACCGAGACCGCATAGCGCGGTGCGTCATAGGGCGCGAAGCAGATGAACAGCGCATGTGGGCGATATTCCCACGGCAGATTGGCGGAGTTGAAGTGCCCGCTCTCACGCAGCGCGCGCGACACACGGCGCACCTGAGCAGAGCCGGTCTTGCCCGCCATTGTGATGCCGGGCAGCCCCAGACGCGCCTTGGGGGCTGTGCCGTGCTGTTCGTTCACCACGGCAAACATGCCCGAGCGCAGGGCTGCCAGATATTTGTCGGGCATGCCGAGTTCGGGCCAGTGTTCGGGTGTGGCTTCCGGCCCCAGATCCCCATTCATGGCGCGCACCAGATGCGGCTGCACGGCCCGGCCTGTGGCAAGGCGGGACGTATAGGTGGCCAGTTGCAGCGGCGTGACCTGCACAAACCCCTGACCGATGCCGCTGACGATGGTATCGCCCCCGTTCCAGTGGTGGTGGTGTGCCTGCCGCCATGTGGGGGTGGGGATCAGCCCGGTACGGGTGTGCGGGAGTTCAATATCCAGTGCCGTGCCCAGTCCGAACTGGTGAGCCGTTTCGGCGATGCGGTCCATGCCAACCCGGCGGGCCATTTCATAAAAATAGACGTCGCAGGAATATTTGAGCGCCTGATGCAGGTCCACAGACCCGTGCCCCCAGCGGGACCAGCAGTGGAAGCGTGTGCCGCCCACATCCAGATGACCGGGGCAAAAGACTCGGTCCGTCGGGGAGAACAGACCGGACTGTAGTCCGGCCATGGCGACGGCGGGTTTGAAGGTCGAGCCGGGGGGATACACGCCCGCCACCGCCTTGTTGATCAGCGGTGTGCGTTCGTTATTGGTCCACTCAATCCACTGGGCGTGGCTGACGCCACTATCAAACAGCGAGGGATCAAACGAGGGGGTGCTGACCATGGCCAGCACTTCCCCGTTGCGGCAGTCCATGACCACGGCGGAGGCTGTCTGCTCGCCAATGCGGCTCAGCACCTTTTGTTGCAGGCCGCGGTCAATGGTCAGGCCAATTTCCGCACCGGGCACGCCTTCCACCCGGTTGAGTTCGGACATAACGCGGCCCACGGAATTGACTTCCATTTCCACGGAGCCAGCGGTGCCACGCAGTTTTTCGTCCTGACTCTGCTCCACACCCGCACGGCCCACGCGCATGCCGGGCAGGGCCAGCAGGGCAGAGCGGGCCACGTCCCGCTCATTCGGCGGTGCGACATAGCCGATCAGATGCGCCAGTAACTCCCCTTCCGGGTAAACACGCCGGGTGCCGACATCAATCAGCACACCGGGGAGGGAGGGCGCGTTGAGTTCAATCCGCGCCATTTCCTCCCAGGAGAGGAAGTCCCGCAGCATGACGGGGATAAATCGGCGCTGGTGGCGCATTTCGCGCGCAATCCGCGCGCGGTCACGGTCATCCAGCGGAATGATGGTGGAAAACCGCTCGATGGTGCCGCTGACATCGGTGGTTTCTTCCGGCATCAGCAGGGCGCGCCAGTTTTCCTTGTTGTTGGCCAGTGCCACGCCGTAGCGGTCCACAATCCGGCCACGCGGCGGGGCCAGATAGCGTTTGCTCACGCGGTTGCTGGCCGCCATGCGGGCGTAGCGGTCCCCGTCCTTGATCTGAAGTTGATAGAGCTTGTGCGCCAGTTCCCCCAGCGCGCCTGTCTGCACGGCCATGAACAGCAAAGCCCGGCGCGTAAAAACACCGCGGCCGGGGTCCTTCTGGTTCTTGATGGGCATCAGGCGGCAGCTCTCCCGCCTGCGACGCCTCAGCCGCATGACATGCCTCCGGACAGCATCAGGGGTCTTCCTTTTCATCCAGCTTATTCAGAACCCATGAGAACAGGGCCGAAAGCGGAGGATAGACACCGATTGTCAGAAGAGCCTCGAACAAAGCCGGGGCGATGTCCAGCACAGCAAGCCGGAACAGGCAGGCCAGCCCCCACTGCAACAGGCATGCCCCTGCGGCCACGAGCGCAAACACGCTCCAGACCAGCAGAAAGTTCAGGCGCATCAGGCCAAAGCGGGAATAAAACGCCACGCCATGCACCAGTAGCAGGATAAACGCGCTGACCCCGAGCGGCGTGAAGCCCACCAGATCCATGAACAGACCAAGCAGAAACACTGCCACCCCGGACATGCCGGTGGGCCGCCAGAACGACCAGAAAAAGACCGTGGCGATAACAATGGCAGGCAGCAGTTCCGCAGCGCCCGGAATGTTCAGGGGTGCTGAGAAAAAGACAATGATAAGCGCGATAAAGATGGAGGGCAGCAGGCGGCGCGCCCCGTGGTCGAGGCGTTGCCACACAGTCTGGCGGGGCCGGATTTCCGGCTCCCACGCGCTCATGGAAGGATCTGGCATCATCCGCGTCTGCCCTCAGCCCTGACCAAGCAGGGTTTTGAGGGGCAGGGTCAGCGTTTTACGTGGGTGGGCCAGAGGCACATGGCCGGGGGCATCAGGCGGGTCGATCAAGGCCTGACCAAAATCAAACACCCGCAGCAGGCTCAGATGGTCAAGCTGGGCAAACGGCACCACCACCGGCTGGCCGGGATGCAGATAATGCACCGTGCCAATGGGGAGCCCTGCGGGAAAAGCGCCTGCCTGATCACTCGTCACGACTCGTTCACCTTCAATGGGCCGGGTATCCTGCGCGTAATACATCAGCCGGGGGAGGGGCGTATTGTCCCCGCCCATGATGGCGGTAGCATGGCTGGCGTCCAGCATGACGGGCAGGCGGCTGGCAATATCGGTAATCAGCAGGATGCGGGCGGAGCGGGAACCGGTTTCCGTCACGCGGCCAGCCAGACCATTGGCGGCCAGCGCCACATTGCCCACATGCACGCCGCTATCCGTGCCGGCCACAAGCAGGACGGCGCGGGCGTAAATGC
Source organism: Acetobacter sp. KSO5 (assembly GCF_044094635.1). Lineage (NCBI taxonomy): Bacteria > Pseudomonadati > Pseudomonadota > Alphaproteobacteria > Acetobacterales > Acetobacteraceae > Acetobacter > Acetobacter sp. KSO5. The sequence goes on from NZ_CP172014.1 coordinate 97,412, forward strand.
CCCCGCTATCCGCCACCACACGGCCCGTGACAAAGGCGGGTGTGGGTTCAGGAATCCAGTGGAGGGCGGTTTTCAGCGCATCGTTTTCCCTCGTCAGGGAGACGGCGACATCATACCAGCGGCGCAGATTTTCATTTTCTGTCTGAAGCCGTGCATTTTCGGACGCCATGCGTCCGGCTTCGCGCAGATTGGTGTTGATGGCCTGCACGCGGTGCTGCGCGGAGGTCATCAGCCCCCACAAAGGAGCCAGACCATCTGCTACAGTCATGCGGGCTTTATCAGCCAGTTTGCGGTCTGCCTGACCGGCAATGATGATGCCAATGGACAACAGGACCAGCAGGGGCAGCACCAGCTTGCCCAGTGCCTGACGCATCTGGATGGAGACGGGAATCATACGGCCTCCACAGCTTTCAGGCGGTCAGCCCCTGTGTGTGCGTTCAGGGCGTGTCTGCGTGTTCTCCACATGGAGTGGCATGCATCCTTTCCATCAGCCGGGCTGACGTTTTGTCCCGCGTTTTAGAAGAAAAACATGACAATCAATACATGGTTGTCAGGACGTTGCGCAGGCGCTTCATTTCTTCCAGCGCACGCCCCGTGCCCAGTGCCACGCAGGACAGCGGATCTTCCCCAACGGTGACGGGCAGGCCTGTGGCCAGACGCAGCACTTCGCTCAGGCGATGCAGCAGCGCACCGCCGCCGGTCAGCACAATGCCTTTGTCCACAATATCCGCCGCCAGTTCGGGCGGGGTGTTTTCCAGCGCGGTGGTGACGGCATCCACAATCTGGCTGACGGGCTCAAGCAGGCTCTCGGCAATCTGGGCCTGAGAGACCTGAACCTCACGCGGGACGCCGTTAATAAGGTCACGGCCTTTCACATCCAGCCAGGGGCCGGGGTCTTCCGGGTCATCCGGCATCATGGCGGAACCGAGATTGATCTTGATGCGCTCGGCGGAGCTTTCGCCAATCAGCAGGTTATGGGTGCGGCGGATGTAGGAGATGATGGCTTCATCCATCTTGTCCCCGCCCACACGCACGGAGCGGGCATAGACAATGCCGCCCAGCGAAATAACGGCCACTTCCGTCGTGCCGCCACCAATATCAACAATCATGCTGCCGGACGGTTCCGTAACCGGCAGACCGGCACCAATGGCAGCGGCCATAGGTTCTTCAATCAAAAAGACGCGGCGCGCACCCGCACTCTCCGCACTTTCCTGAATGGCGCGGCGCTCAACGGCGGTAGAGCCGGAGGGCACGCACACAATAATCTGCGGGCTGGTAAAGGCGCGGCGATTATGGACCTTACGGATGAAATGTTTGATCATTTCTTCCGCGACATCAAAATCGGCAATCACGCCATCCCGCATCGGGCGGATAGCGGTGATGTTGCCCGGAGTCCGGCCAACCATCAGTTTGGCCTCATCCCCCACGGCCAGCAGTTGCTTCTTGCCTCGCACCTCGGCAATGGCCACCACGGACGGCTCATTGAGCACAATGCCGCGTCCTTTGACATAGACGAGGGTATTGGCGGTACCCAGGTCGATAGCCATGTCGGCGGACATGAGACCGAGCAAACGAGAGAACATCCAGCACTCCTGGCTTGAGAGGGTACTGCACGCGCCTGAACGCAGGCGCGCAAACAACCACACTCTAAGATAATCAGCTTCTATATGGGGGCAGGGATTACCGGGCCGCAACCACCCAGACAAGACCCTGAGGCAATAAACTGCCTAAAATTATACCAACCCGGTCTGGTATAACAGAACCGGGCTGGTTAGCAGTTTTTAAGCGGTGAGTTCTTCGGGTTCTGCACGGTCTCGTTTGACCAGCAGTTTGTTCAGTGCATGCACATAAGCGCGCACGGCAGACACCACCGTATCGGCATCCGCACCCTGACCATCCACCAGCTTGCCGTCTTCTTCCAGACGCACGGTGGTGCGGGCCTGTGCGTCCGTCCCTTCCGTCACTGCACCGACGGAGAACAGCGCCAGACGGGCTTCATGCGGGAAGGCGATGCGCAGGGCGTTGAAGGCGGCATCCACCGGGCCGTTGCCAGTGGCTTCGGCTTCAATCGTCTTGCCATCTACCTGCAGGGACAGCGTGACGTTGGAGGGCTTGCCGGAGCAGGAGGTCAGGCTGAGTGCGCCAAAGCGGATATGCTCGTTATCGCGCACTTCGTCGTCCACCAGTGCCACGATATCTTCGTCGTAAACGGCCTTTTTCTTGTCGGCCAGATCCTTGAAGCGGGCAAAGGCGTCATTCAGCTTGGCGTCATCCAGATCGCCATAACCCAGCGCTTTCAGCTTGTCGCGGAAGGCCGCGCGGCCGGAATGCTTGCCCATGATCAGGGAAGAGCGGGACCAGCCCACGCTTTCCGGCGTCATGATCTCATAGGTTGCGGCGTTTTTCAGCACGCCGTCCTGATGGATGCCGCTTTCATGCGCAAAGGCATTGCGGCCCACAATGGCCTTGTTGGGCTGCACGTCAAAGCTGGTGATGGTGGCCAGCATGCGGGAGACCTTCAGCAGGCTTTCCGAATGGATGCCGGTGGTGAAGGGATACTGGTCATGCCGCGTGCGGATGGCCATGACGATTTCTTCCAGCGCAGCGTTACCTGCCCGTTCGCCGATCCCGTTGATGGTGCATTCAATCTGCCGTGCCCCGCCGCGCACGGAAGCCAGCGTGTTGGCAACGCCCAGCCCGAGGTCATTATGGTTATGAGCGGAGAAAATGACCTGATCCGCTCCCGGCACGCGCTCGACCAGCATGGAGAAAATGCGTTCCATGTCTTCCGGCGTAGCGTAGCCCACGGTGTCAGGAATGTTGATGGTGGTGGCACCGGCCTTGATGGCGGCTTCCACACAGCGGCACAGGAAGTCCGGCTCCGTGCGGGAGCCATCTTCTGCGGACCATTCCACATCGTCTGTCAGATTACGGGCAGCGGTGTTACCGGTGGTGATCAGGTCCAGCACCGTCTCCGGCTCCATCCGCAGCTTGTATTTCATGTGCAGCGGGGAGGTGGAGATAAAGTTGTGAATCCGCTTGCGTTCCGCCGGGGCCAGAGCCTCACCCGCGGCAACAATGTCTTTCGCCCCACCCGAGCGAGCCAGTGCGCAGATGACGGCACCTTTGGTGTGCTGCGCAATCTGGTTGACGGACTCGAAATCCCCTTTGGAGGCGACGGGGAAGCCAGCCTCAATCACATCCACACCCAGTGCCGCAAGGGCTTCTGCCATGCGCAGTTTTTCCGCCAGATTCATGGAGAAGCCGGGGGACTGCTCGCCATCACGCAGCGTGGTGTCAAAAATGATGACACGGTCGGCAGGCAGGCGGCCAAAGGAGGGATGATTGATAATGGTGGAGCTGGCTGACATCGGAAACTGTCCTTGAAATCGGTCTTGTCTGGTTTCTGGCATGCAGGTTAGGCACGCCGGTATCCGCTATGGATACAAAGGCTCATTCGTCTTCCCCCTAAGCGCGACAGCACAAGGCCGCCCAGATCGCTCAGGGGCAGATTAGTCGAAGAAGAAGATCCAGACGTGTGGCCACGCCGCCCGCCTGCGCCGCGTTGCGGCACAGCAGAGACTCGGACGTGAACCAGACGGAATTCATGGCGGGCACCATACAGACGGATTTTGTAAAAGCAACTCTAGTTTGCGCGCTGACCGCGCAGGCAATGCAGGGTGTAGAGCATGACGCCCAGCAGAATGGCAGCAAAGGTCTGATGCACTGCCCCGGCCCAGACCGGCACAACCAGCAGCAGGGTGGTCACCCCCAGTGCATACTGGATCAGCACTGCCCAGCCAAGCAGCATGATGGCGTTATGCGCCTTGCTGCCAAGAGTGGCGCTGCGCAGGCCGAGCAGCAGAACCGCGCCAATGCTCAGGGCCGTCAGGGTAGCCAGCAGGCGGTGGTCAAACTGAATGGCGGCCTTGTTGTCCACCAGATTCATCCAGAACGGGGAAAGGCGGGCGTATTCCGTCGGGATCAGGTGTCCGTCCATCAGCGGGAAAGTATTGTAAACAAAGCCCGCATGCGTGCCCGCGGTAAAGCCGCCTGCCACAATGGTGATGCAGATCAGGCAGAGCGCCAGCCAGACCAGCCGCTTGGTGCGGGTACCCTCGGCGGAGGGTGTGACTACCTGCGGGGTGGGCCAGCGGATGGAAAGGGCCGTCCACAGAATGGCGAGATACAGGGCGAGGGCGGCGCTCAGATGCAGCACCAGCCGCACCGGTTCCACCGCCGTGCTGTCCGGCCGGAAGCCGGACGCGACCATGAACCAGCCAATGGCCCCTTGCATGGCGCCCAGAACAAAAAACACAAACAGGCGCAGCGCCAGTGCACGGGTAATCATGCCCCGGATGGTGAACCAGATGAGCGGCAGCAGCAGCACGAGGCCCATCAGGCGGCCCCAGAAGCGGTGAATCCACTCAGCCCAGAAAATTCTCTGGAAACCTGCCAGCCCGAACCCTTCATGCTGAAGGTGATATTGCGGGATGGTTTGATACAGCGCGAACAGCCGTTCCCACTCTGCATGAGACAGAGGAGGGATAAACCCGCTGACAGGCTGCCAGTCCATAATGGACAGGCCGGAGCCTGTCAGGCGCGTCACCCCGCCAATGGCAATCATGCCCAGCAGCATGAAGCAGAGCAGGAACAGCCAGTTGGAAATCAGGCGGCGGTGGTTGGGGGCCATATCGGCATAGCGCGGAGGAGAGGAGGACATGGCACCCTTTGGCCTGTGTTGTGTCTGACTATAACGAGGGTTTAAACCCTGCTTGCGGCTGGCGGCAAGAAGATGGTACCAGCCGGCAGGATGGAACAGACACCTCCCTCCGCCGCGCGGCCTGTTTTCCGGTTTTTGCGTCCTGCTCTGATGCTGGCCTTTCTGGTTTCGGGGGCCGTGCTGCTGCGCGCCGTGCCGGGGCTGAGGCATGTGCTGGAAAGTACCGCTCTGCTGCGGGATGGCGCATGGGGGCGCGTGGTGTTTCTGGCCGGTGCGTCCGTCTGGTGTGCGTTTGGCCTGCCGCGGCAGGTTGCCGGATTTGCCGCCGGGCTGGCCTATGGGGCCCTTGAGGGCACGGTGCTGATTACTGTTGCATCGACAGCCGGATGTGTGGCTGGCTTTTTCTGGGCACGCTGGGGTGGCCGGCACTGGGCGCAGGCCCGGCTTGGGGCGCGCTTTGCCCGGCTGGATGCCATGCTGAGCCGCCAGCCTTTTCTGAGTATTCTCACATTACGTCTGCTGCCGGTTGGATCTGCTTTGTTGCTGAACCTGCTGGGGGGCGTTTCAGGCATTGGGGTGGTGCCGTTTGCTGCGGCTACCGTGCTGGGCGGCCTGCCGCAGAATGTGGTGGCGGTGCTGCTGGGAGCCGGTGTGCGGGTTGACGCTGTGTGGCAGTTTGTGCTTGGCGGGGGCCTGTTTGTTGCCTCGGGCGTGCTGGGTGTGTGGCTGCTGCGCCGGGCGCAGGTAGGCCGCATAGTGCAGCAGGATACAGACCGGGCCGACCAGCCAGACGCATAGGAGCCAGCCTCCCTGGGGTGGCATCACAAAGATGCTGCATTTCTGTTCTTCGTTTTTGCCTCTGTCCTGTCAGGCCGATGTCCTGTTCAGTTCTTTTTTGCCCCTCTTTTTCTTTCCGGAGCGCCACGATGGCATCTGCCACCGTCTCACGAGAGCCTGTTTCTGCCATTTTCCCTAACGGGGTGCCGGGCTGGCTCCCCCTCCTGCTGGGGTTTCTGACTGCCGTTGGCCCCATTTCCACGGATATCTATCTGCCAGCGTTTCCCGCCATGGAGCAGTCTCTGCACACCACGGCGGGCAATGTGCAGATGACGCTGTCTATCTGGTTTGTCGGGCTGGCCATCGGGCAGATTACCATGGGGCCGCTGGCGGATCGCTACGGGCGGCGCTGGCCTATGCTGGCGGGCAATCTGATTTATGGTCTGGCGTCTGCGGTCTGCGCTTTTGCGCCGGACATCATCACCTTTTCCATTGCCCGGTTTGTGGCGTCCATTGGCGCGTCGGCCAGTCTGGTTATCCCCACGGCCTGCGTGCGCGATATTGTGCCGGACCGGAATGCCGGGGCTAAAATGCTGTCTCAACTGGTGATGGTGATGGGCGTTGTGCCCATTCTGGCTCCCATGCTGGGCGGTATGGTTGTGGCTGTTACCTCATGGCGCATCATTTTCTGGGCGTCTGCGGTGTATGGGCTGCTGTGTGTGCTGCTGGTCGTGTGGGTGTTACCGGAAACGCTGCCGTATCAGAGGCGTGTTTCCCTGTCCCCCATGACGCTGGTCACCCGTTATCTCACTCTGCTGCGGGACCGGTCATTCAGTTCCCATGCGCTGATTACCGGTTTTTCCACCTTCATGCAGTTCAGCTATCTGACGGCGGCATCCTTTGTCTTCATCAAGATTTTTGGGTTCACGCCGTTCCGCTTCTCCATGCTGTTTGGCATTTTTTCCGTCTTCATGATCGGCGCATCCCAGCTGAACGGGGTGCTGGTCGGGCGGATCGACTCGGCCAGATTGCTGGTTATGGCGGTGCTGGTGGCTGTGCTGGGCGGCGCGCTGGTGGTGGCTGTCAGTCTGTGGGGGGATTGGTATGCAAGTGCGGAATGGCGCAAACATTACGAAGTGTGGTTCCTTATTGCCACAATGGTGCTCACCCTCGCGCCGACGGGCTTTATTTTCCCTAATGGCATGATGGGCGCACTGGCGGACCACCCCAGTCTGGCAGGGGCGGCGGCTGCGCTGGCGGGCACCATGCAGTATGTGCTGGGCGCGCTGGCCGGGGCCGTGCTGGGGATGTTCCCCACAACGTCGGCTCTGCCTATGGCGGGCTGTATGTTTTTTGGTACATTAATGATGCTGGCCATGTGTGCACTCCGGCCCGGAGGTTTGAGCAGCACCACTGGCCACCAGAGCGACTGAGGCAAACACGGGCGCTGTGCCCTGACGCCGCAGGCAACGTGAAACGGAGCTAGGACGGCATGGCACGGCATCCCGCAAGACGGGCCCATATTCTGGCACTGATTGGTGCCGGTCTGCTTATTGTCACGTTCGGGACTATGGGCATTGAGCTGGGTAACGAAATGGCCCGCCATGGCGATCTGGATCGCCGGAGCACCGCTGCTGGCAGTTACCTGCGCAACCTGCACCATGCGACCAGCGAGGCCCGGATCTGCCATTATGCCTGGCTGGCCAAGGGGCAGGAGCGGGATGAGACCTGTTATGAGCGCGCCATTGCCCAGCTTGGCGCAGCCCGACAGGATTTTACGGCGTTCAAGGCCATTCAGAAGCGGCAAGGCAGTGAGCGATCAGAACCTCTGAGTGCGGTCGATAATGGTCTGACGCAGGTTGCCGGCTGGAAGACAACCGGCGGGGCGATGCCGGAGGGTGGCGAACAGGTTCTGGCCACTCTTGATGATAACCTTTCCGTTCTTAGCCGCGTCAGCACGCTGGATCAGGCAGACCGCGTGGCCAATATGCTGCGCAATACCAGCTGGCAGCGGCGTCTGGGGCTTCTTGGTATTCTGACAGGTGTGCTCAGTCTGATTTCCGCAGGCTGGGTTTTGGACCGGTCTTCTCTTGCCGCAGCGCGGGCGGAAGCATCCTCGCGTGATCTGGCATTGCGTCTGCGCGCCACGCTGGACAGCCTGAGTCTGGGTGTTGCGGTGTTTGGCGCTGATGGCCGCCTGTGGCACTGGAACGAGCAGCTGCGGACTGTGCTTGGGCTGGAAAAGGATTTTCTGAAGCTCGGCCTCTCTTATGAAGAGCTTAGCGCTGTTCTTGTAGTGGGGGGCGTACCCCTTCTGGAGCCGTTCGAGCATATTGAAGCCAGTCTGTCGCGCGGTGAATCTGCGCCGCCGGTCATGGTGGAATGTAACGGGATTAATGGTGCGGATCTGGAACTGTGCCGTACCCTGTTCTTCGCGCCGGATGGTGCAGCGGAGCGCCGGGGCTTTGTGCTGACGGCAGCCGATATCACCCTCCGCCTGCGCAGTGAGCGCGCTCTGGGTGAAGCCCAGAAACTCCGTGCCCTTGGCCAGTTGACCGCTGGCATTGCGCATGACTTTAAAAATCTGCTCACCGTAATCTTAGGCAATCTGGAACTGGCGGCGGATCATGACCAGCCCGATCATGTGGAGCAGCGGCAGGAATATCTTTCTGCCGCCACGCATGCCGGGCGGCGGTCCGAGGCGCTGACGGGCCAGTTGCTCTCCTTCATGCGGCGGCAAAGCACGACGCCGGATTCCTTATCCCTGTCCGATCTGTTCTCTTTTTTGAGCGGGTTGCTGGGGCGGATTATCGGCTCCCGTATTGTCGTGGAATGTGGGGATGTTTCGGGTGTCTGGTCCGTGCGGGCAGATCCAGCGCAGCTTGAAAGTGCTGTGCTGAATCTGGCCATTAATGCGCGGGACGCCATGCCCACAGGCGGGCGTCTGCGCATAGTCGCGCGGAATGTCACCTTCCCCGTCAATGCCGACCTGATGAGCCTTCCGGTGGAAGAGGGCCGCACAATGCGCGTGGTGTCAGACCCCACGCCGCTGACCGCAGGGGACTGGGTGCGGCTGGACGTGATTGATAGCGGCAGCGGCATGACGAAGGAGGTTCTGGCGCATCTGTTTGAACCCTTCTTCACCACCAAGAGTGAAGGCGCGGGCACAGGGCTGGGGATGGCCATGGTTCTGGCGTTTTCTCAGCAGGCGCGTGGGCGCGTCGTGGTGGCAACTGGTGCCTCGTGCGGCACGGAGGTCTCCCTGTGGCTTCCCCGCGCCGTGACGGATGTGAAGGAGGTTGTGCTGCCCAAATGCGCACCGGCGGCTCCGGTGCAGGAGCGACAGATGCAGGTTCTCGTAGTGGAAGATGATGCGGCCATTCGGGATATTGTCGTCACCATTCTCAGCATGGCCGGGCACCGGGTGCTGGAAGCCGGGGACGGCGAGCAGGCGTTTGACGTGGCGGCTGCGGCCAAGGGGCGGATCGATCTGCTGGTGACGGATATTCAGCTCCCCGGCCCGCTGGATGGCGTGACGCTTTCCCGCGTGCTGGCGGGGCGTGATGCTGGTCTGGCTGTGGTCTATATGTCGGGTGAACTCACGCCGGACAGCCCCCCTCCGCCCGGTGCGCTTAAGGGGGCGCGACTGCTGCCCAAGCCTTTCCGCCGAGATGGCCTGATGCAGGCGGTTACAGCGGCTCTGACCGCACGGGCAGGGGCCTGACTCCCATCCTTCTCTCTTGCGGAAGGGGGAGGGGCGGGCTAGAGCGTGTGCCGCAAAACCATCGGAAAGGACACCACGGGCCATGACGCAGCACGAGGATATCGACCTGAAGCGTTATATTCGGAACATTCCGGATTTTCCGAAACCGGGTATCCTGTTTTACGATATTTCCACGCTGATGCGTGAGCCGGATGCCTGGCAGATCACCATGGGCCGTCTGGCACGCCAGATTGCACCGTGGGAGCCTGATATGCTGGCCGCTGTGGAATCCCGCGGGTTTCTGACAGCTGCTCCGCTGGCGGACCGCCTGGGCTGTGGCATGCTGATGCTGCGTAAACCGGGCAAGCTGCCGGGCGCCACCATCTCCCATACGTATGATCTGGAATATGGCAGTGACACGCTGCAGATTCAGGCCGACGCCATCAAACCCGGCCAGCGCGTTGTGGTGATGGATGATCTGCTGGCAACCGGCGGCACGCTCTCCGCGTCTGTCACGCTGCTGCAAAAGGCTGGCGCTAATGTAGTCGGGGCTTCTGTGCTGGTGGAACTGACCGGCCTTGGCGGCCGCGCAAAAGTGGATGCGCCAGTTAAAACCCTGCTGTCTTACGACGAATAAAACACGCTCCGCCCTGCTTTGCCTGTGACGCCTGCCTGTCAGGCATAGCGGGCATAGTAAGGTGTGAATACGTTTTTACTCTGCCCTAAGCTATGAAGGCTGCATGGCAGGTATTTCCGTAAAATACGATTGGCTGAGTGCTGCATGAGGAGTGCAGCGCTTTCTTTAGGCCAGCTCTGGCAGGCGTTTGCGCAAATTGCGCGCCAGACCCTGCTGGGGGGTGGCCCGCCGCGTAAACTGGACCACTTTCGCTGGCTGTATGCGCCGGATCTCCTGTCCTTCGGCTACGCGCTGCGGACCACCATTTCTGCTCTGATCGCACTGGGTATCGCCCTCTGGTGGGAGCTTGGCAGCCCGCAATGGGCCGCGCTGACGGTCTGGATGGTGGCGCAGGGCACGCGCGGCAAATCCATCGCCAAGGCGCGGTGGCATATGTTTGGCATGGTGGTAGGCACCATCTGCGCCATTGTGCTGGTGGCCTGCATGCCACAGGCACCGCTGCTGTATCTGTTCTGTCTGGCCGGAGGGATCGGGGCGTTCTGTTTTATCGGAACACTTCTGCCCGGCCCGGCGGCCATGACCAACTACCGTATTCATGGCATGCGGGCGTCCGGCTTTACCTACGCCATTATCGCGCTGGATGGGGTGCTGGCACCGGATCATATTTTTGAAATCGCCATGGCCCGCGCCACCTACATCACGCTGGGCATTGTGGTGGAAACCACCATTTCTTCCCTGTTTCAATACCGGCTGGAAAACCGTGCGAGAAACAGGCTGGCCAGCAATTTTGTGCAGGCGCTGGGCGGCGTGACGCGCACACTCGGCCGCCTGCTGCAAGGCGACCGGCGCTCAGTGTCCACCTCGCCTGAGGTGTTCTCCACCATTCTGACGCTGAGTGATCAGGTTGAGTTTGCCGAAATTGAGATGGGCAAACACAAGCATGAAGGCGACCACGCCCGCGCAGCCCTTGCCGCCATGACGGTCCTGATGTCGCGCGGGCTGGATCTGGCGGCCTTGTTGCAGGTGCCAGACAGCGAGGGCACCCATTATCAGCAGACCGCTGCGGACGTGAGCCACTTTTTGCAAACGCTGCCGGGTCGTGTGGATCAGGATCAGCCCGTCGCGCCCGTCCTGCGGGAGCTGGATGAATTATGTGCCACCTGCCGCCAGCTTGCAGCCGCCTGTCTGGATGAGGAAATGGTCGCGGCGACTCATACGCCGGTTGATCGGGACGAGGAGCGCGTTGTCTCCCGTCAGGGCCAGCTTTTGCACAAGCTGGGAGAAATGATGGACGAACTGCGGCTGGCGCTTGAGCAGTTCGACATGAGCCGCAACCCGCAGCCGCATGACCACTTCCGCTACGCCATGCGGTCTTACCGGGACTGGCGGATGGCGTTTACCAACAGCCTGCGGGCCTCGGTGACTATCTTCTGTTCCGGGCTGATCTGGGTTGCCACGGCCTGGCCGGATGGTCTGACCTTCATGATGTTTGTCTCCATTGTCTGCGCCCTGTTCTCCACGCTGGAACAGCCGGCTCTGGCGACCAAAGCCTTCCTGCACGGGACTATCTGCGTCATCGGCATGTGCGGCCTGCTGGATTTGTGGGTAATGGCTCAGCCCACCACGTATGAAATGCTGGCCATGTGCCTTTCCATCCCCATGCTGCTGGGCGGACTGGCTTTTGCCTATGTGCCGCTGGTTCTGGCGGCGGTGGCCTATAACCTGTTCCTGCCCATTCTGGTCGGGCCGCTGAATCAGGGCCGAATGGATGAGGTCATGTATTTCAACACGGCGCTGCCGCTCTTGCTGGCCATGGTGTTTGCCATGTGGATGTATCGGGTTTTCCTGCCGTTTGACCCCGATGGTCTGCGGTGGGACATGCGGCTGAACATTCTGCGCGGCTTGCGGCGGCTGGCCAGCCAGCGGGTGCCGGAACTGCCGTCCGAAGTGGTGGGGCGCAGCGTGGATGGCTTTGTGCGTCTGTCCACCATGACACCGGATAAAAAGTCTTTTGTGCTCAATCGCTATCTGAGCGGCGTGCTGTCCGGCATGACCATCGGGCTGAATGTGCTGCGGTTACGGGCCATTCTGGCGCAGGGTGTACTGCCGCCCGGCGCACAACGGGCCACGCAGGCCATGATGAACCGGATGCAGCGGTTTACAGGCCGGTATGGTGGGCAATATGGGCGTACGGCGCGGGCCACGCATCTGGCTGTGCAGTATCTGGTGCAGCGGGAGCAGGTGGAAACAAACCTGTCCGTGCGGCTGGAAATGCTGCGCGCCCTTGCCAGCCTGAGGGTGATTGAAACGGAACTGGAGCAGAACCAGGATTTCTTTGATGCGTCCTCCCCGTATCTGGACAAGGCGTTTTCCTGACTGTGTTTTGACTCTTCCTGTGCCAGCAGGCATGGAAAAGGCGATGCCCCGGCCCCTTTCTGTTCAGACGGATACAGCAAAATGACCGCCTCCCTTCAGACGTCATTCTGGCAAGAGCAGGCAGACAGCCTGTACCCACGGGTAAGCCATGTTATTCCGGCCATGGAGTGGCCCGCTTTTTCTGAAGATATTGCCGCTATTCTGGCCCTTAAGGAAAAGCGTAACGCCGTCATCCTGGCGCATAACTATCAGACGCCGGAGATTTTCCATTGTGTGGCGGACGTCACCGGGGATTCCCTTGCTCTGGCGCGTAAGGCGCAGGATGTAAAAGCCGATGTGATTGTTATGGCGGGGGTGGCCTTCATGGCTGAGACCGCCAAGCTGCTGAACCCGTCTAAAACGGTGCTTCTGCCATCTGTTGAGGCAGGATGTTCACTGGCGGATTCTATCACCGTAGCCGATGTCCGGCTGATGCGCGCCCGTTACCCCGGCGTGCCGGTGGTGACGTATGTGAACACCTCAGCCGATGTGAAGGCAGAAAGCGATATCTGCTGCACCTCCGGCAATGCCCGCCAGGTGATTGAAAGTCTGGGCGTGGATGAAGTGATCATGATCCCCGATGAGTTTCTGGCGCAGAATGTGGCGAAGGAAACCGGGGTGAAAATCATCACCTGGAAAGGCCATTGTGAGGTGCATGAGCGTTTCACGCCGGAAGAAATCCGCCAGTGGCGCGCCGCATGGCCGGGTCTTGTTGTGCTGGCGCATCCGGAATGTCCGCCGGAGGTTGTGGCGGAAGCCGATTTTTCCGGCTCAACTGCCGGGATGTCAGAGTTTGTGGCGTCTGGAAAAGCCGGACGTGTGCTGCTGGTGACGGAATGTTCCATGAGCGACAATCTGGCCGTGGAACATCCCGAGGTAGAGTTTGTCCGCCCGTGTAATCTGTGCCCGCATATGAAGCACATCACACTCTCCGCCATCCGCAAATCGCTGGAACAGATGGAAGTAGAAGTGACGGTCGATCCCAGTGTGGCAGACCGCGCCCGTCTGTCCATTGAGCGGATGCTGGCGGTTTAAGGCGATTTCCCCTCACGATTTTTGAAGAAGAGAACGAGACGCTCCATGCTGCCTGCCCTGCCTGATATCATGCTCGAACCGCTGGTGCGGGCCGGACTGCTGGAAGATCTCGGACGCGGAGGGGATCTGACGACCAGCGCCGTTCTGAAAGGGACAGAGCGCGTCCGGGTGACCCTGCGTTGCCGGGAAAAAGGTGTGCTGGCGGGGCTGGATCTGGCTCGATTGTCCTTTCACCTGATGGACCCCTCTCTGCTGTTCGAGCGTCTGAAAATGGAGGGCGCGCCTCTGGAACCCGGTGATGTAGTGGCCGTGGTGGAAGGCTCTGCCCGCTCCATTCTGACAGGCGAGCGGGTGGGGCTGAATTTCCTCTCCCACCTCAGCGGTATTGCTACCGCTACGGCGCAGATTGTAGCCAGCATGGCGGGCACAAAGGCACGTCTGTGCTGCACGCGCAAAACGCTGCCCGGTCTGCGGGCGGTGCAGAAATATGCCGTGCGGGCCGGTGGGGGGATCAGCCATCGGATGGGGCTGGATGACGCCATTTTGATCAAGGACAACCATATTGCGCTGGTGGGCAGTGTGCAGGAAGCCGTGGCGCGGGCGCGCAAGGCAGCGGGTCATATGGTGAAAATTGAAGTTGAGGTCGACACACCCGAGCAGTTGCAAGACGTGCTGGCGGGGGAGCCGGTGGACGCCGTGCTGCTGGACAACATGCCGGTGCCCATGCTGCGCACCTGTGTTGAGATGATTAAAGGCCGCCTGCTGACTGAGGCCTCCGGTGGCATTACCCCGCTGACGGCTGCGGCCATTGCCGGGACGGGGGTGGATCTGCTGTCCGTCGGCTGGCTGACGCATTCCGTCAAAGCGCTCGATTTTGGTCTGGATTTTGAAAAGACCCTTTGAACGTCAACATCCTCACGTCCCGGTGTTTTGTGTAACCCTTGGGGCAGGTCACGCGTTAGTCGGTAAAATGTGAGTCTGATCCCTTGAGTTCACCTCCGGAACCTCATGGGATGATGCACGAAAAATAAGAGGCAGCCTTTATGTCAGAGTCTTTCAGCACAGCGTCGTCCACCCCGGCGGAAGAGTGGTCGGAAACCCGGGTGCGGGTTTTTCTGCGCGAGATGTTTGATGCCGCCGTGGCGAGCGCCAGCCCGTTCCATGTGCTGGCGCGGTTCCTGCCGGAAAAACCCAAGGGGCGGTGTGTTGTGGTGGGGGCTGGCAAAGCAGCCGCTTCCATGGCGGCGGCGCTGGAAGCCGCATGGCCGGATGTCCCGCTGGAAGGCGTGGTCGTCACGCGGGACGGGCATGCCATGGCGACCCAGTCCATCCGTGTGCTGGAAGCCTCACACCCGGTCCCGGATGAACGGAGTGAGCAGGCGGCCCGGGAGATTCTGAAAACGGTGAAGGGGCTTCAGGCGGATGATCTGGTTATCGCCCTGATCTCCGGTGGTGGTTCGGCTCTTCTGGCACTCCCCGCTGAGGGCATTACGCTGGATGAGAAAAAGCAGATTGCCCGCCAGCTCCTGCATTCCGGCGCGACCATTACAGAGATGAACACCGTCCGCCGCCATTTGTCCGCCATCAAGGGTGGTCGGCTGGCACAGGCGGCTTATCCGGCACGGGTTGTCTCTTTGGTGATCAGCGACGTTCCGGGTGATGACCCGGCCGTCATTGCCAGCGGCCCCACACTGCAGGATAAGACCACGGCGCAGGATGTGCTGCGCATCATCCAGAAATATGATCTGACGTTACCCCCGGCAGCACAGGCCTTGCTGGAACGGGAAGCCAGTGTAGCAAAGCACACGTGTCCGCCCGTGGCGGAGGGCAATAGCCTGACACTGATCGCAACGCCGTTCTTCGCGCTGGAAGCCGCAGCCGATGTGGCGCGCCGGGCGGGTGTAACCCCCATTATTCTGGGAGACGCGCTGGAAGGGGAAAGCTGTTCTGCCGGGGTTCTGTTTGCTGGCATGGCCCGATCTGTCAAACAGCACGGCCATCCTGTGGCTGCTCCTGCTGTGCTGCTGAGTGGCGGCGAAACGACTGTGACCATCAGGCCGGGTGAAAAACCGGGCAAAGGGGGCCGTAATACGGAATTTCTGCTGGCCTGCGCGCAAAGTCTTGCCGGTGAAGCGGGAATCTGGGGTATGGCCGGGGATAGTGACGGGATTGATGGGACGGAAGATGCGGCTGGTGCTTTGATCGGACCGCACACTCTCTCCCGCGGTGTCGCGCTGGGTTTAAGCGCCGAAGATTTTCTGAAACGGCATGATAGCTACAGCTACTTTAAAGAACTGGATGACCTTGTGATGACCGGCCCAACGCTAACTAATGTGAATGATATTCGCCTGATTCTGGTTCTGTAAAAGGCGCTTTTCAAACTCAGTCTTCCAGAGCGTGTCTGACAGCGTCCCGCAGAGCCGGGATGACCACGTTCTGGAAGTCCGGCGTTTTCCGCTCCCACGCCCCTGTTCGCCATGAGGGGTGCGGGAGAGGGAAATTGCCGGGGAGATACGAGCGGAAATCCAAAACCCGTTCAAAAACCTTCCCTTTTCCCAAAGCATAATTCTGCGCGTATGATCCCACAAGCAGCGTCAGGCGCAGATTGGGCAGGAAGGACAGGATACGCTCCCGCCACAGGGACGCGCATTCCGGCGGCGGTGGCCGGTCGCCCCCTTTTGGTAAAACCCCGGGATAACACAGGGCCATTGGCACAATGGCGACCTGTTCTGTGTCGTAAAAAACATCCGGGCTCATATCCAGCCAGGAGCGCAGGCGCTCGCCAGATGCATCATTAAACGGGATGCCGGTATTATGCACACGCGTTCCGGGCGCCTGTCCGGCAATCAGAATCCGGGCGCGGGGCGAGAGGCGCACAACCGGGCGGGGCCCGAGCGGCAGCTTGTGCGCACAGGCCTGACACCCCTGCAGTTCTTTCAGAAAACTGGCGAGAGCTTCATCCTGTTCCGCAGCGGTGCTGTCTGCGGGAAAGCCGGGAGTATGTTTGGAAAAGAGAGAGGCCATGCCAAGGATATGTGGTGGGGCGTTCCATTCCACAATATGCGGCCTTCCCGAAGCGTATCACGCATAAAAAAACACCGCGCTGGCAGGACCAGCGCGGTGTTTTCAGATCTGCCCCGGTTAAGGGGCAGAGTGAGAGAAGAGGCGGCTTACTGTGCTGCGTCTTCACCCGTGTGGGTCTGCGGAGAGAACGTCCAGCCAGCGCCGTAAGGCTGCGGATGGAAGACACCCCACGTTGCCGTGTCGCTCCCACCAAAGCCCCAGGAAGCGGAGGAGATCGGTGCATGATCAACACGCAGCTTCTGGATATCAGAGGCCGTCACGTTAGCAGGAGCTTTGTTGCCCCATGCCGTGCGGATGAAGTTCACGACATCAGCCATCTGCTGGTCAGACAGAACGCTCTTGTAGCCCGGCATGGCGACAGCGGACGGAGCCCAGTTGGTCGGCGGCAGAACCGCACCGTCCACAATGATGTGGGCGACAGATGTCGGGTTTTCAGACACCACAACCGGGTTGCCAGCCAGCGGCGGGAACATACGGGCTACACCACCACCGTCGTTACGGTGACAGATGGCGCACTGGTCAACATACACGCTGGCGCCGGGGGTGCCGGACGTGTTGTTGGAGTCCAGAGCCTGTGCCGTGGACGGGTCATACTTGTAGTCACCCCGTGCCGGCGGAACCGGGGGCAGGGCCTTCAGGTATTTCGCCATGGCGTGCAGGTCAGAATCCGTGAAGTACTGGGTGCTCCAGCCCACCACGTCTGCCATGCCACCAAACACTGCGGAATGGTCGGTACGGCCAGATTTCAGGAACTGATAGAGGTCTTCTTCAGACCAGCGACCAACACCCATAACCGGATCGTTCCGCAGGCTGGGGGCAATCCAGTTATCAATCGGAGCGCCACCGGCCAGGAAGTCTGCGCCGCCAGAGGCATCCAGAGCTTTTTCCTGCATGCCAAAGCCGCGCGGCGTATGACAGGCACCGCAATGGCCCGGACCCGTGACGAGGTATTCACCGCGGGCAATGTCAGCATCCGTGCCCGGAGCCGGCGTGAAGTCCTTGGGTGCCGGAGCAAACACGGAACGCCAGATGGACAGCGGCCAGCGCATGGACATCGGCCAGGAAATGCCAGCCGGTTTGTTGGCATCGGCAACCGGCTTCACACCATGCATGAAGTACGCATACAGCGCCTTCATGTCGTCCTGCGTCATCCGTGCAAAGGACGGATAAGGCATGGCGGGATAAAGCGTGCTGCCATCCTTACGGACGCCGTGGCGAACGGCTTCGTCAAATTCCTTGAACGTGTAGGTGCCAATCCCGTGGGTCGGGTCCGGCGTGATGTTCGTGGAATAGATGGTGCCAATGGGGGTCTGAATAGACAGACCACCCGCGTATTTCTGGCCATGCAGCGCTGTATGACAGGCCACGCAGTCACCCAGACGGGCGACATACTCACCTTTTTTTACCAGTTCATCATCAGTGCTCTGGGCATGGGCCAGAGAAGTTCCTGCCAGAAGCCCGACAGTGACCGCTCCAAGAGCGGCTTTTAGTCCTTTGATCATCGTTTTTACCACTGTATCGCTTGTGTGCCGAATGACGTCATGACTCTGCCGGACCATTACGGCGTGATGCCGAGGGTCGCGTTTTCAGGAATGCCCTTGTCATTCTTGCGAGCATCCACTTCACGCTGATACGTTTCGTTCGCGCGCTTGATGAGGAACTGGCGAATGGCCTCAATCTCATCAGGCTTCATGCTCGTATCAAAACGATCCATGCCGTAGGCTGTCAGAGCACCGCGACCGACAACGTTGTAGAACGCATCCTGATGGCGGATTGAGCCGGACCAGCGCAGATCAGGCAGAACGCCAGCACCTTCCCCGTTATCGCCATGGCAGGCGGCGCAATAGGTCTGGAACTGGAAGTAGCCGTTATCCGTCACCTTGGTGTCATACTGTGCCGGCGGCTTGACGGGCAGGAAGCCCTTGTCGTTCTGCGGCGGCAGAACAGCATTGCCATCCAGAGAGAAGGCCACAACGCGGGAGTGGTTGACTGTCCAGCCGGACGTACGGGCCAGACCACCCAGGAAGAACGGATAGATCCCGCCCCAACCCACTTCCACAGCCACGTACTGCTTGCCTTTTGCCTTATAGGTAATTGGCGGAGCAATAATGCCGCTCTGTGCATCAAAGTGGAACAGATCTGCACCGTTCGTGGCGTCGTAGGCGTGGAATTCGCCGTTAGCCAGACCCTGGAACAGAAGATCACCACCAGTTGCCAGCAGACCGCCATTCCAGGGGCCTTTGTGGTCAACAACCCAAGCAGCCTGCTGCTTCTTCGGATCCCAGGCCACAATCCAGCCCTTCAGATCTTTCATGAAAGCCGTGCGGGCTTCGGGGGTATCGGGCAGACCAGCTTTGGTCATGTCCAGACCGAGGTTCCAGGAGTCCGGGTGCGGCTTGAAGCCACCAACCTGGTTTTTATACAGGAACGGAACCTGCTGCGCCGGGATATAGACCAGACCCGTTTTGGGGCTGTAGGCCATGGCAGCAAAGTTATGCCCGCCCAGATCGCCCGGAATGCCGTACCATTCCTTGCCGTTCAGGGTGTAGAGCGCATCCGGGTTATAGATCGGACGACCCGTCTTGGGGTCCAGACCCTGGGCCCAGTTCTGGTACACATAGTTGTTGCCGGACAGGAATTCACCCGTTTTGGCGTCCAGAATGTAGAAGAAGCCGTTTTTCGGCGCATGCACGATCACGTGGCGTTTTTCACCATTGATCGGCAGATCAAGCGTCATGATCTGCTGGACCGAGGTGTAATCCCACTGGTCCATCGGCGTTTCCTGGAAATGCCAGACGTATTCGCCGGTTTCAGGCTTAACGGCAACAATGCTGCCCAGGAACAGGTTATCGCCAATCCCGTCGGAACGATATTTGTAGTTCCAGGGGGAGCCGTTACCAACAGCCAGATAAACCAGATCGGCTTCCGGGTCATAGACAATGGAGTCCCAGACCGTGCCGCCGCCGCCCTGACGCGTCCAGGCGCCCGTGGGGCTCCAGGTCTTGTAGGCTTTGTTCATCAGCGCGGAATCTGATGCAGCGTGGTCAGGCTGGTTCTTGTTGTTCGGAACCGTATAGAAGCGCCAGTCCATCTTGCCGGTTTCGGCATCGTAGGCGGTCACAAAACCACGGGCACCAAATTCGGACCCGCCGTTGCCGATCAGAACGCGACCTTTTGCAACACGCACAGCGCCGTCAACCGTATAGGAACGCTGCTGGCCCAGAGAGGCATCTTTGGGGATGGTGTTCACGCTCCACACCAGCTTGCCGGTTTTGGCATCCAGTGCGATCAGGCGGCCATCAAACGTGCCAAAGTAGACTTTGCCGTTCCAGTATGCCGCACCACGGTTGACCGTGTCACAGCAGCCTTTGTCCGCAATGTTGCCCGGCGTGCGCGGGTCATAGGCCCACAGCAGCTTGCCGGTTGCGGCGTCGAGCGCCTTCATTTTGGACCAGTTGGTGGTGGCATACATCACGCCGTCCACAACCAGGGGCGTGCCTTCCTGCCCGCGGTTTGTGTCCAGGTCGTAGAACCAGGCCAGCTTCAGGTTGCCAACGTTGGACCGGTTGATGTCCTCCAGCGGGCTGAAGCGCTGTTCCGTGTAGGTCCGGCCATAAGAGAGCCAGTTTTCAGGGTGATCATCCGCATGGATAATCGCTTCCCCTGTGTTGCTTTGGGCGTCAGCGTAGGCAGGCACTGCCGCATACGGCAGTGATGCGGCGCAGATCGTTCCAGCCGCGAGAATTCCTAGCAGCGAACGTCTCTTGGCGGAGGCGGGGCGGGTCATGCGTTAGCGTCCTCGACTGATATTAAGGTGAGGAAAGAAGAAAAAAAGCCGGCAGGCCGGTTTCTCACAATCAGCCAAGAGGCCCAGTTTCTGTCAATCACGCCAGATGAATAGCTGCCTCCATGTTCCTGGAGATTATCTAGCCGTTACAGCAGCGTAGAGGCACCGCCCCGTCTTGTAGCTGGGTGATCACGAACTGTAATAGTTTATGTTATAACACGTGATGGGGGGACTTAAATAATCCTGCTAAAATGATATTCCTCTTCCGGAATAATGAGGGGCGTTTCCTCGTTTTTCCAAGAGCTGAAAAGGGTAATTTCGGAAATGGTGTGTTCAGAAAATGTCTGTGGATGATGCATCTGAATCCACTGACTGACGTTGAGTGAAGGGACGTCCGTAACAGCGGCCAGAGGAATGGTCAGGGGGGTATAAAGTTTGGGGTTTTGCACCCCCGCCCGTTGCATGGCCGAACGGATTTTCACGGAAAGGTGATCAAGCTGTGAGGGCTGTACTTTTATTCCGAGCGAGATTCGGTCCTTGCGTAGGGAAAGTTCAAATCCATCTGTCGTGAAGGAAAGCGGCGTACGCGGGCAAATGTTCCGCAGAGCGTGATCAATTTCTTCCAGAAGTGTGGGATCGGTAATGTTTCCGAGCGCGCAGAACGGCAAAAAGAGAAAAGACTCCGGCACCCAGCTCTTGTCTGGAAAATGAGCCTGAAGCCCAAGCAGGGTTGTTCGGAGTTCCGCAGGGAGTGTCGCGCCAATTATAAGGTACATCGTCAGACCTTCATCATCTCTCAGGCTGGTCATGAAAGGGGTTGCTAACCCTTGACGCAGGGGCAGGGCAGCCACAAGTATAAAGCAACGCCGGCTTGTCCGGACAAGGAGAGGAAAAGATGTCGTTCAGTCACGACTACCGTTCACCCACAGCAGCTGCGGGCTTAAATGCCCAGGCCGGCGCACTGGATGCAGGTCTGCGCGCCTACATGCTGCGCGTTTATAACTGGATGGCCTCAGGCCTGCTGCTGACAGGCATCGTGGCCTACGCCGTGGCCTTTACCGGCTTGCGGAACCTGTTTTTCCATCTGACCCCAATGGCTGGCGGTCTGGCCCTGCGCCCCACGCTGCTGGGGGATCTGGCCATGATTGCGCCGCTCGGCTTTGTGCTGGTGATGTCCTTTGGGGTTAACCGCCTGTCCCGACAGGGCGCGCAGGGTCTTTTCTGGGCTTTCTGTGCGACCATGGGCGCCAGCATGGCCAGCATTTTTCTGGTCTATACCGGTGTCTCCGTTGTGCGCGTCTTTCTGGTAACGGCCTGCACCTTCGCGGCAACGTCTCTGTGGGGCTACACGACCAAGGCTAACCTGCTGAAGTTCAGCTCCTTCCTGATGATGGGGCTGTTCGGACTGGTGATTGCCGGTCTGGTGAATATCTTCCTGAAAAGTTCGGCAGTCTATTTTGTCTACAGCATTATCGGGGTGTTCATCTTCACGGCGTTCAGTGCGTTTGATGCCCAGCGTATCCGGGTCACCTACCCGCAGTATGCGGCGTATGAAGGTCCGGATGAAGCGGCCAAACGCAGCGTCTATGATGCGCTGAGCCTGTATCTGAATTTCATCAACCTCTTCCAGTTCCTGCTCCAGTTCATGGGCGTGCGGAACTCCAACGACTAAGGTTGGAAATAAGAGGTCCAGACTCCTTAATTCGAGGAGTCTGAATAAATCTGGAAAGCCCGGCCTGCAGAGGTCGGGCTTTTTTGTGTGGCCAGCTATGCAGTGAAGGAAAGGGCATCTGCCCATTCAGAATGCGTTCAAAATAAGACTTATGTTGAGCATGAGGAAGTGGCTCACATATCTGTGATTTGAGGTGGAGTGCTATAACACCCTGATTTAGAACAGAAAAAAAATCAGGACATTTTTAGTATGTAATATTTCGTAACAAATAGTGAAGTCTTGTCACCCTCGAAATTCGGCGAAATAACACAGGAACGAAATGTTCTTTAGGGAATAGATCGACTGTGACGAAAGGCTGATGGAACTTTTCGGACATTGAGAATCTGCGCTTTAGGAATAAAGTAGGGCGCAAGGCGTTTTCGCTGCCCGAGGAGCCTGTTGAACTGTCGTTCCGGCTCAGGCTTTTTCATCTCTTTTCCGGAGGAGATGGCCAGTCTGTGCAGGGTTGCCGGCATTTTGGCACCCAAGGGAAGCCGGAGCGCGGTTTCTTGCTGTTGTCGGGCTTCTATGGCAGCAGGAGCGAAGAGTCTTTGTGAGGCTAAGTAGATGTCAGAACCAAGAGGCGTGCGATGAAAAACAAGTTACTGGCGAGAATGGCGCGATTGGGCGGCCTATCGTCAGCGTTGCTGCTTGCCGGGTGTGAGATGGATGTCTTGGATCCGAAAGGCCCGGTTGGCGATGGGGTGAAATCACTGATCGCCACCTCTACAATCGCAATGCTGATTGTGGTCATTCCGACCATCATTCTGTCCGTGTATTTCGCCTGGCATTATCGCCAGTCGAACACCAGTGCAGAATATCTTCCTAAGTGGTCTCATTCTAACAAGATCGAGCTGATCATCTGGGGCGTGCCCTCCCTGATCATTCTCTTTCTTGCGGTGATCACCTACCAGACGTGTCATTCTCTTGACCCGTACAAACCGCTGGAAGCCGAAGCAACCACCAAGCCGCTTCATGTTGAAGTTGTGGCTCTGGACTGGAAATGGCTGTTTATCTACCCGGAACAGGGTATTGCGACCGTCAACCAGCTGGCTATTCCGGTTAACACCCCCGTCGATTTCGTAATCACCTCTGATTCCGTGATGAACTCTTTCTTCATCCCGCGTCTTGGTTCCATGATTTACGCAATGGCCGGTATGCAGACTCAGCTTCACCTTATGGCTAACGAGCCGGGTGATTATCTGGGTGAATCCGCCAACTACAGCGGCCGTGGCTTTTCTGACATGAAATTCCGCACGCTGGCTGTCAGTGGTGATGAATTCAATGCATGGGTTGATAAAGTAAAGTCTTCCTCCGAGCAGCTGGATGGTCAGACCTATCCGAAGCTGGCTGCGCCGAGCGAAGCCAATCCTGTCGAATATTTCGCGCATGTTGAACCCGGAATGTTCAACACGATCGTTGCCAAATACAACAACGGCATGGTCATGGACAAAAGCACTGGCAAGATGATTCAGGTGCAGTCCGCGATGTCCGACATGAATATGAAGGAATAGGATCTATGCTAGGGAGACTATCGTTCTCGGCCATCCCGCTGGATGTGCCGATCCTGGTAGGCACGTTCTTGGGCGTTGCCATTATCGGTCTCGCGGTTCTGGGGCTGATTACCTATTACGGCAAGTGGGGCTACCTCTGGAAAGAGTGGCTGACTTCCGTTGACCATAAGCGTCTGGCTGTCATGTACATCGTGCTGGCGCTGGTTGCTCTGTTCCGCGGTTTTGCGGACGCCATCATGATGCGTACCCAGTTGGCCATGGCCTATGCTGGCAACCCCGGTTATCTGCCGCCGCATCACTACGATCAGATCTTCTCCGCTCACGGAACGATCATGATCTTCTTCCTGGCCATGGCTTTCATGACCGGGCTGTTCAACTTCGTTGTGCCGCTTCAGATCGGTGCCCGCGACGTTGCCTTCCCGTTCCTGAACAACCTCAGCTTCTGGATGACCGCCATTGCATTCATCCTGGTGAACGTCTCCCTGTTCATCGGTGAATTCTCACAGTGTGGCTGGCTGGCTTATCCTCCGCTGTCTGAGTCTCAGTTCAGCCCTGGCGTTGGTGTGGATTACTATATCTGGGCCATTCAGCTCTCCGGTGTCGGCACCCTGCTGACCGGCGTGAACTTCTTCGTGACGATCGTGAAGATGCGCGCTCCGGGCATGACCTGGATGAAGATGCCTGTCTTTACCTGGACGGCTTTCTGCTCCTCTATCCTGATCATGGTCTCCTTCCCCGTGCTGACCGTTGCTGTCGCACTGCTGGGTCTGGACCGTTACTTCGGTATGCACTTCTTCACCAATGATGGTGGCGGTAACCAGATGCTGTATCTCAGCCTGATCTGGTCCTGGGGTCATCCTGAAGTTTACATTCTTGTTATTCCCGCCTTTGGCGTGTTCTCTGAAGTTGTTCCTGCTTTCTCCGGCAAGCCGCTGTTCGGCTACGGCACCATGGTTTACGCAACCTGCTCCATCATGGTTCTGTCCTTCATCGTGTGGGTTCACCACTTCTTCACGATGGGTGCTGGTCCGGATGTGAATGCCTTCTTCGGCATCGCAACCATGATCATCTCGATCCCGACTGGTGTGAAACTCTTTAACTGGATGTTCACCATGTATAAGGGTCGCGTTCAGTTCCATGCTTGCATGTACTGGGCCGTGGGCTTCATGGTGACCTTCACCATCGGTGGTATGACCGGTGTGATGATGGCAATTCCGGGTGCTGACTTTGTTCTGCATAACTCCCTGTTCCTGATTGCTCACTTCCATAACGTGATTATCGGTGGTGTGTATTTCGGTTACATCTGTGGCATGAACTTCTGGTTCCCGAAGGTCATGGGCTTCAAGATGAACGAAACCTGGGGCATCCGTGCTTTCTGGTTCTGGTTCGTTGGCTTCTACTTTGCGTTCGTTCCGCTGTATGTGCTGGGCTTCGACGGCATGACCCGTCGTATGAACCACTACGACAATCCGGAATGGCACATCTGGCTGCTGATTGCTGAAGTCGGTGCTGTGCTGATCCTGTTCGGGATTGTGTGTCAGCTGACCCAGCTTTACGTGACAATTCGTGACCGCAACCTGCCCGCTAACCGTGATGTCACGGGTGATCCGTGGAATGGTCGCGCTCTGGAATGGTCCACGTCTTCTCCGCCGCCGCCGTACAACTTTGCTATTGTCCCGCACGTTCATGAACTCGATGCGTTCATGCACGATAAGGAAAACGGCATTGATACGCGTTGTGCTGGTGGGCCGTATGCTCCGATCCACATGCCGAAAAACACGGCTGCCGGGTTCCTTATCGGTGTGTTCAGCCTCGTATTCGGCTTTGCTGCAGTATGGTATATCTGGTGGCTGGCAGCCATCGGCCTGATCGGTGTGATCGGGACGGTTATTGCCCGTAGCGCCAACAAGGATATCGATTACTACATCCCTGCTGAAGAAGTTGCCCGGATCGAGAACGAGCATTCCCGTAAACTCATGGCACAGGCAGCTGAGTAATGGCGCACGACACAACTGTTCAGACCGCAGGCCACGACGAACACCATCACGAGTCCCCGGTGGTGTTCGGGTTCTGGGTCTATCTGATGACCGACTGCATTATCTTCGGCTCACTTTTTGCCGTGTTTGCAGTCCTGCATAACCAGGTTAACGGCGGCCCGAGCGGCCGTGACCTGTTCGAGTATAGCGGACTGGCGCAGGAAACAGCCCTGCTGCTGATCTCTTCCATCACTTATGGGTTCGGCATGATTGCCGCCCATAAGAATGAGGTCAACAAAGTCATCATGTGGCTGGGTGTAACGTTCCTTCTGGGTCTGGGCTTTGTTGGCCTGGAACTGAATGAATTTGCACACATGATCCATGAAGGTAATGGGCCGGACCGCAGCGCGTTCCTGTCTTCCTTCTTCACACTGGTGTCCACGCATGGTCTGCACGTAACGTGTGGTCTGATCTGGCTCGTGACCCTCATCGTTCAGCTGATGGGCACGACTGAGATCCCGGAACGTATGATGAATAAGCTCACCTGCCTGAGCCTGTTCTGGCACTTCCTGGATATCGTCTGGATCTGCGTCTTCACCTATGTCTATCTGGCGAGCATGATCTGATGAGCGATCTTCACACATCCCCTTCGGGTGAAAGCCACGGTAGTGTATCCTCATACATTATCGGGTTCGTTCTTGCGGTTATCCTGACGGCAGCGTCCTTTGGTCTCGTTATGAGCCACAGCCTGTCTCCTTCAGGTACGCTGACGGGTCTTGCGGTTCTCGCCTTCATTCAGGTGCTCGTGCACCTGCACTACTTCCTGCATATGGGCAGTGGGTCTGAACAGCGTTGGAACAACATGTGTTTCTTCTTCACTGTTGGTTTCGTCGTGATTCTGCTCATCGGCACCATGTTCATCATGAACAACACCGCCCTGCACATGATGTCCCGCTAATAAGGGACAGCTCTGCCGGTCTCGCACCGGCAGGGTCTTGTGTTTGGTAAGAAAAAAGCCCCGGAATTACTTCCGGGGCTTTTTTTGTGCCTGGTGCCAGACCGGGGGCCAGCCGGAGAGGGGCCCATAAAAAACGGCGCGGACCACCCGGTTGGGGGTCAACGCGCCGTTTTCAAAGCACCCAAAGGGTGGGAGCTTTAGCCTTTATGGGGCTCAGGGGAGAGCAGGCCAGCTTTGTCCGGCTTGTCTTTCCATTCTTCCGCATCAGCCGGGGGTGTGCCCTTGCGGGTGATGTTCGGCCATTTGGTAGAATAGGATGCGTTGAGTTCTGCCCATGCTGTCGCGCGATCATCACTGTCCGGGAAAATCGCTTCTGCGGGGCATTCAGGCTCACACACGCCGCAGTCAATGCATTCATCCGGGTTGATCACCAGGAAGTTTTCACCGGCGTAGAAGCAGTCAACAGGGCAGACTTCCACACAGTCCATGAATTTGCAGCGGATGCAGTTTTCAGTGACCACGTAGGTCATTGCCATCTCCGAAGATTTCTGGGGGAGCGGATCGGGTCCGGTCCCGGGACAAATGGCATGGTCATTCCCGGCCATGCCATCAAGGATGGCGAAGATATGAGGGGCTTTTTGTTCCGTGGCAACCCGCTTCTATTAGGTATTACTGTTTCTTTCTGAGCAGAGCTGCCCTTAACGACGTTTTTGCAACACTGCCAGCGCCGCAAACGGGCCTGTATTGTCCTGCCTGATCTGCCCGCGTGCCCGTGGACCGTTTTTGCGGCCTTTGCGTTCAGGGGCCGTTGGGCGGGGCGGTAAAAGCAGAACGGGTGTGGCGGGCCCGAATTGTTTTTTGCTCAGAACGGACGCTTTCTGCACTCTTAATCCCAGATCCGTCAGCACCATCGGCAGGTCTGCCGCAGGCACACCCAGACGGGATGCCATGCCGGGCTGGAGCGGACAGCCGCCGGAGCGGGTGGCAAGCTCAGAGAGAGTCTTGTGTGTCTCGTGTGCAATATCAAGCCGGATCAGGAAGTCAGCCGCAGAGTACCAGCCAATTTGCAGCAGCACGGCACGATCCTGCGCGGAGAGTTTGGTTTCGGGTGGCAGGCGGCAAGAAACCGCGCCCGGTTTGGGGAGCGGTGGCACGGGCTGGCCTGTATGGAGTTGCACCAGCAAGGCCCGGAGCGTCATGGGGCGGGGGCGGAGCAGTTGCGGGCAGAACAGGAGTCCATCCCCCAGACGCAGGCCCAGCTTGTGCAGGAAATGGCTGTCTTTTTTGCTCAGCTGGCTGTTTGCCGGGAGCGTCATCACGCCGCCCTGTTCCGTCAGGCCGTGCACCAGCCCGCGCAGTGTGGGTTTATCTGCAACGGCATGGGCCGCCCGGAAAAGGGGAGCGAGTGTGTTGTGCAGGGTGGACTCGACAAAGGCTGTCAGCCGCATGCGGATGCGTTCGCGGTGGGACGGCTCCAGAAACTCCGCTGTGGTGACATGCACGGCAGGTCGCAGCAGTTCCTCGCCTTTTTGCAAATGCCCGATGGCATCGCCAAACCAGAGCAGGGTGCCGGTGGTCGAGTCCAGCGTCAGGCTTTCATCCGGTGTTTGCAGAAATTGCGTCACACGGCGCGGGATCTCGCTCCGGGCCGCGCGGCGGGCGGCGCGCATCAGCAAGGGCTGGTCGGACCGCGCTGCTTCCTGATCGGGGATAAAGGCAAAGCCCTGCATATGGCCAACGGCATGGCCTTCCACGCTCACTTCTCCGGTGCGGGTAATAGCGGAAAGGAGGGGTTTGCTATCAGCTTCCTCCAGTCTGCGGGCCAGACTGGTGGCGCGTTTGTCCACAAAGCGGGCGGCCAGCCGTTCGTGCAGCAGGTCGGAGAGGGTGTCTTCAATCGTGCGGGTGCGGCTGCGCCAGAGCTGCGGGTTTTCCACCCAGTCCGAACGGGTGGAAACATAGGCCCAGATGCGGATGCCCATCAGCCGCTGCATCAGGGCGTCAATATCGCCCTCGGTGCGTTCCAGATTGGCTAGCCGGGGTTCCAGCCAGCTTGAGGGCAGATGGCCTTCCTTAACCAATACCGTGAAAATCTGCGCGCACTGGCGGATGTGACTGTCTTCCCCCAGCTTGCGGAAATCCGGGATCTGGCAGACTTCCCACAGCAGACGAGTCCGGCCCGGTTCTTTGGTCAGGCTCTGGATAGCGGTGTCGCGCATCAACGCGCTGAGCACGATGATGTCTGAGGCCGGTTCCGCCGCCCGCAGGCCGGGGTAAGGCGGCTTCTGGCAGAGACTGGCATACAGGGCGCGCGGGGATGAATAATCCAGCGCACTGTTGCGCCAGTAGAGATGATGGAGCGCTTCGAACTGATGGTTTTCCACCGCCTCGGCAATATTTTCTGGCAGGGGGGGGCAATCGCCTGTGGTGCCAAACGTGCCATCCTGCGCGCCGCGTCCGGCTCGTCCAGCAATCTGGGCAACTTCCGCCGCGGCCAGCATCCGGCGGCGGGAGCCATCAAACTTATAGAGCCCGGCAAAGGCCACATGCTGGATATCCATGTTCAGGCCCATGCCAATGGCATCTGTGGCCACAAGGTAATCCACTTCCCGCTTTTGGTAGAGTTCCACCTGTGCATTGCGCGTACGGGGAGAGAGCTGCCCCATGACCACGGCACAGCCGCCGCGCCTGCGTCGAATAGCTTCGGCAATGGCGTACACATCGCCAGCGGAGAAGGCGACAATGGCGGAGCGGGGCGGCAGGCGGGAGAGGCGCGTAAAACCGGTATAGCTCAGCTCCGACAGGCGAGGCCGCGCTTCAATCTCAATGCCCCGGATGAGCGTGCGGAGCAGCGGCGCGATAGTCTCGGCACCCAGAAACAGGGTTTCGGCCTGCCCGCGTGCGTTCAGCAGGCGATCCGTAAACACGTGGCCGCGTTCGGGGTCCGCACAAAGCTGGATTTCATCCACGGCGATAAAGTCCACCGGGCGGTCCATCGGCATGGCTTCCACCGTGCAGGAAAACCAGCGGGCCCCTGAGGGGATGATTTTTTCTTCCCCGGTAATCAGCCCCACCGCGCGCACGCCTTTCAGCCGCACCATGCGTTCATAGTTTTCCCGCGCCAGCAGGCGGAGCGGAAAGCCCATGATGCCCGAGGTGTGAGCGAGCATTCGCTCCAGCGCCAGATGGGTCTTGCCGGTGTTGGTGGGCCCCAGTACAGCGCGAACCGGAGCATCCTCAGTACTGGCGGGGGGCCTCAGGCGGCTGGCCTGGCGGCTTGGGGTATCCATCATCCTGCCATGGTCCGCTGGTATGCGTTCAAAAGCAACCCGTTCCCTTCTGCGGGGGCATTGCGCCGAGGGGGTTCCCGGCGCAGGTTTGAGTAAGGAGGAACTGTCCATGTCCGTTCGTGAACCAGACTGTCTCGTCGTATCCCGTAGCCGCCGTAAGGCAGGGGAGAAAGCCACCCGCACCGTGCAGGGCGTGCGTGGGGCTGACCCGAAGGCTCTTGCCTCCCTGCTGGGGGCAGAAGGGTCCGCTTTTGCACAGGCCTGTGGCTTTACCGGTAAGCCGGGCCAGCTGGTGCTGGTGCCGGATGCCAGCGGCGCACCGATAGGGCTGTTTGGCGTGCCGGAAAAAGGGCAGCGCGACCCGTATCTGTTTGGCGCTCTGGCGCAGGATCTGCCGGACGGAGACTGGGACGTAAACGTGCCCGCCGATATTGCGCGGGATGATGTGATTCTGGGCTTCTGTCTGGGGGCCTATCAGTTTTCCCTGAAATCGGCCGGGAAGGCTGCAAAGCATGCGGGGCCGCGTCTGGTGGTGACTGCCGCTGAGCAGAAAGGGATGGCCGTTGAGACGGCACGCTCTGTCTGGCTGGCGCGGGATCTGATCAACACGCCCGCCAATCTGCTTGGGCCGTCTGAACTTGCCAAGGCCGCCCGCGAGGCGCTGACGCCGCTTGGCGCGGACGTGGAGATCATCAAGGGCGCTGCGCTGGACAAGGCCTACCCCCTGCTGGCGCATGTGGGCAATGGTTCCGATCGCGGGCCACGTGTGGCGCTTGCGCGCTGGAAAGGGAGCAAGGCCGGGAAATCCGCGCCGCTGCTGTCTCTCGTCGGGAAAGGCGTGTGCTTTGATTCCGGCGGGTATGACCTCAAGCCGTCCTCCGGCATGCTGCGAATGAAGAAAGACATGGGCGGGGCCGCGAGCGTGCTGGCGCTGGCCCGTCTGATCATGACGCAGGACCTGCCAGTGCGACTGGAAGTCCGGTTGGGGTGCGTGGAAAACAGTGTGTCCGGCCATGCCATGCGGCCATTGGATGTGGTGAAGAGCCGCGCTGGCCTGACGGTGGAAATTGGCAACACGGATGCGGAAGGCCGGCTGGTACTGTGTGACCTGCTGAGCGAAGCCGGTGAACATACCCCGGACCTGCTGATGGACATCGCCACCCTGACCGGTGCTGCCCGCGTGGCGCTGGGGCCGGATCTGCCTGCCTTGTTCAGTAATGATGAGGGTGTAGCGCAGTCCATTCTGGCCGCCGGGCAGCGGCAGGCTGACCCGCTCTGGCGGCTGCCTTTATGGCAGGGTTACGCCGGATGGCTGAAAAGCCCGGTTGCTGACCTTAACAATATTTCCTCCAGACCTATGGCCGGGGCAGTAACAGCGGGACTGTTTCTTGAGCGTTTTGTAAATGCTGGCCAGCGGTGGGCGCATATCGACAGCTATGCATGGAATGATAGCGGCAGGCCCGGACGGCCTGAAGGCGGGGATTCTCCTGGGATTCGCGCACTTTTCGACGCGGTGTGTAAAATTTTTGAGACAAAACCCGGCGCGATGTCGTAAAGAAATGTCACATTCCTGGAACTATTTTTAGAGTACAGGTTTTAAACATGTACACCGGCTCCTATATAGGCCTCACCAAGTATGCCGGAAGTAAAAATGAAAAAGCCGAAAGCTGGCCGCAAGGGCAGTGATTGGACCTTTGGAAAGGACTAGAATCTGATGGCACAGACTGCCGCCAAAGCCGAAGAGCTGGTTAAAACTCTTCGCGATACCATCGTCTCGCTGGTGCGTGGCGAAGGCCCTGATCTCTCTGCAAGACAGCTTGCGGTTTTCCTGACCTGCTATCTTGATGAGTCCGGTCACACCGTGCGTGGTCTGGCCTCCAGCCTGAACGTCTCCAAGCCCGCCATTACGCGTGCGCTCGACCGTCTGGGTGAGCTGGATCTGGCCCGTCGTAAGGTTGACCCGCTGGATCGCCGCTCCGTTCTGGTGCAGCGCACCCCCAAAGGTGCGGCTTACCTGAAGGAAATTCGCTCCATCATGGGTGAAGCGGCTGATGAGGAAGCCAAAAAGGTGCGTCAGGAAGACAAACCTGTGCGGCGCGCCACGCTGCGTCGCGTCGCGGCAGCCTGAAGACGTTGTCGGCCTGTCCGTCGATTCTTTTTTGCAGAAACGACAGACAGGCCTGTTCTTAGAAACTTTTATCTGTATCGGGCGTTTTTTTCTCAGTGCTTCCCAAACGTCTCCGGCTTTCTGCCGCAGGGGGATATGGGAAGAGAAACAAAGAGATAAGGAACGTTCCAATGCGGTTTGCTTCTGTTGCCGCTGTGGCGGCACTGGCGTTTTCTCCCATCAGTATGATGCCTGCGGCTCATGCTGCTGATGCGATGGGTTCGCCCACCGGAAAAATTACCCTGAGTGCTAAATCCGCTGACGTTGGAGTGGGCTATACGTGGGGTGATGGCAGGCTGACCTATGGTGGCCACACCTACAAATTCTCTGTGACGGGCGGCACGATTGCGGCGGTTGGTTTCTCCACCATCGAAGGCAACGGCACCGTTTACAACCTGCACCGCGTGCAGGATTTTGACGGCACCTACGGCGCAGCCCATGGGGAAGCGACCCTCGGCAGCGGTCTTGGCGGGCTGGTGCTTGAGAACAAGAACGGCGTCCGGATTAAAATCGAGACAGCCACCAAAGGTGCACGTCTGGCCAGCTCTGCTGAAGGCCTGACCCTGAAGCTGGAAAAATAAGAGCCTGACGCCAGAAAATGCGTCGCTTACCAGGGGCCGACCGGGTGACGGCGCGTTTGCAGGACCGCGAGGCCTGTCCAGAGGAGCTGGGGCGCCAGAAGCAGCCCCAGCGCACTGATAAAGCCGGGGACAAAGGCCATGGGCGCGACCCACCAGGCAACCCCGGCTCCCCACACCACAAATCCCCATTCCGCCAGTGTGATCAGCGCAGCATTGATGCCGCTGCGGTGGAGCACCTGATACAGATGCCCCCGATGCGCCTGCACCAGAGAATGTCCGGCAAGTTTGCGGCGGACCAGCGTGAACAGCACATCATAAATCAGCGGAAAAAGCAGGCACGGCCCCAGCACCCATCCGGAAGGCTGGGACGTTGCGTGGGCCACATGCAGGGTCGCCGCTCCTGCCAGAAGTCCACAGCTCTGGCTCCCGACATCCCCCAGAAAAATACGGGCCTTTGGGTAATTGAAGGGCAGGAAGCCGCACAGGCAGGCGCACAGCAGCAGCGCAGGCCAGAAGAGGTCCGGCACGCCAAAGGCCGGGCCGACCAGCGCAAGAATGCCACACCCTACGGCCAGAGAGCCGGAAATTAGCCCGTTCAGCCCATCCATGAAGTTGATGGCGTTGGTGATGAACACCAGCCAGAGCACGGAGAGCACCGCTCCGACCACCGCACCACCCCATGCGGGGGGCAGCGGCAGGCTGGTGCCGCCCGCAACCACCAGAACAGCCGCCAGACACTGAGCCGCAAATTTGATGGAGGGCGGCCACTGATACAGGTCATCCAGCCAGGATACGCCTGCCAGCAACGCGGTGGCGAGCGCCGTCATTAGCACGGGCGCACTCAGGATCGGCTGGCCTGTTACCCCCTGCAAAATGGGAAACAGCACAAAAAATGTGGCCATCACGCCTACACCGCCGCCCTTTGGGGTTGGGGCTTCATGCGCGCTTCTGTGGCCCGGATGGTCCAGAACCGCCACGCGGATCATCATCCTCACCAGAAAACTGGTGAAAAATACTGCGCTGAACAGGCAGAAAACCGCCAGAAAAAGAGAAGAAGGGACGGTGGGCATGGTCTCGTCTGGTTGTGCTGCTTCTAGGATGGCAGGTGCTAGGCTATAGGTGCAAGGTAATGGCACTGCAACGCTCTGAGTCTCTGCACCGTAGCCCCCGGCTGCGCCCGCTCAACAGAATCATGGTCAACATCCTGCTGGACGGGATGCTGGCGGCTCTGGCTGCGCCGTTTGCACGGTGGCTGGCCGCGCCGCAGGATGGGCTCTTGCACCCGCTGTGGTTTCTGGCCAGTGGGGCAATTACGCTGGTCGTTAGCGGCCTGCCTTTCAGAATGCCGCAGCAATACTGGCGGTTTTCCGGCGTGTCGGACTTGTTGGGTATTGCTGGCGCCTCAGTAGCGAGTTCGGTTCTCTTTTCTGTCGGGCTGGTGTGGGCCGGCTTCCGGCTGCCCAGCCCGACCTTTCCCATTATTTACGCGCTGGTGCTGCTCATCATGCTGGGGGGGCTGCGTATAGGCTACCGATTGGCGCATCGTCTGGCGGCCCGCAAGGCGGACCAGCGGCGGGTGGTGCTGGTCGGGGTGGATACGGAGGCAGACCTGTATCTGCGCGCTCTGGAGCGTAATCCGGCGGCCGGCATCCGTGTGGTGGGGATGGTCGCACTCGGCACGCATCAGGCAGGCCGTAGACTGCATAATGTGCCGATCCTTGGACATGTAAACGATATTGAGGCGATACTGGACCGGCTGGAAAAAGCCGGAACACTCCCCGAGTCGCTGGTGGTGACGAGCCCGTCCTTTCGTGGGGCGGCGCTGACAAAAGTGCTGGATGCGGGCGCGGTGCATGGCATTTCCGTACTCCGCACCCCGGCTCTGACAGACCTGACTCCGGCGGAGCGCGTGGAACTGCGTCCCGTGCCGATTGAAGATCTGCTCAACCGCCCGCAGGTGCCGCTGGACCGGGCTGGCATGGAGCGCCTTGTTGGCCATAAAACTGTGCTGGTGACGGGTGCTGGCGGCAGCATCGGGTCCGAACTGGTGCGGCAGATTGCCATGCTGGAGCCGGACCGGCTGATCCTGCTGGACCATGGCGAGTTTGAACTCTGGCAGATTGAAACAGAACTCGTCGAATGGGCCCCCCACGTCCCGCGTGAGGTTGTGGTGGCGGATGTGCGGGATGAATCCCGGATTGAAGAGGTTATGGCGCGGTTCCGGCCGGAACTGGTGTTCCATGCCGCCGCCCTCAAGCATGTTCCGATTGTGGAAGCCAACCCGGCTGAAGGCCTGCTGACCAACGTGCATGGTACGCGCGTGGTGGCCGATGCCGCCGCCCGTAACGGCGCGCGGGCCATGGTGGTGATCTCGACCGACAAGGCCGTGAACCCTTCCAGCCTGATGGGCGCGGCCAAACGGGCTGCGGAGATGTATTGTCAGGCGCTGGATATCAAGGCGCGCACTTCTGGCAACCCAAATGCCATGCGCTGCATTACCGTGCGGTTTGGCAATGTGCTGGGCTCTACCGGTTCAGTTGTGCCGCTGTTCCGGCGGCAGCTTGAGCGGGGCGGCCCGCTGACGGTCACGCACCCGGAAATGCGTCGCTATTTCATGACCGTGCCGGAAGCCGTCGGGCTGGTCCTGCAGGCCAGTGTGCGCGGCACCTGCGGTGTGGATGGTTCCGGCACGGATGCCCTGCTGCGGGATGGCGGGATTTTTGTGCTGGATATGGGCGAGCCGGTGAAGATTGTGGACCTCGCCCGCCAGATGATCCGCCTTGCCGGACTGCGCCCGGAAGAGGATGTGGGCATCCGTTTTACCGGCCTGCGTCCGGGTGAAAAACTCTATGAAGAACTGTTTCACGGACGAGAAGCGCCGGTGCCCACAGATGCACCGGGCCTGCTGATGGCTACCCCCCGCGTGGTGGATCTGACGGACGTGACGCAGGCAGTGGACCAGATTGCAGCCTGTGCGCGCAAAGGGGAGGTGAAGGCAGCCCTGCGCATTCTGTCATTGCTGGTGCCGGAATTCGATCATAACCCCACAGGAGAAGTGCGGTCTGTTGCACCGCCGGGTGTGGCAGAGGCCGCAGCGCGCTCCGGGGCGATACAGACCAGAGGCCCGGACAACGGGCCGGATGGCAGCAGGAAACAGGTGGCATCATGACCGATAAGACAGCAGACAAACCGATTGCGTTTCTCGATCTTCCTGCACAGCAGAAGCGTCTGGGTCCGGCCCTGCGCGCCCGCGTGGATGCGGTGCTGGACCATTGCCGCTTTGTGATGGGGCCGGAAGTGGCCGAGCTGGAACAGCGGCTGACTGGCTGGTGTGGTGCTAAGGAGTGCGTCGGCGTCTCTTCCGGCACGGATGCGTTGCAGATTGTCATGATGGCCGAAGGGATTGGCCGGGGGGACGCCGTGTTCCTGCCCGCTTTTACCTACACTGCTACAGCCGAAGTCCCGCTGGTGCTGGGGGCTACGCCGGTTTTTGTGGATGTAGATCCCAACACCTTCCAGATTGACCCGGACCATCTGCGCGCCCGTATTCGCGCCGTGAAGGAAGCTGGCAAGCTGACGGCCCGCGCCATTGTGGGGGTCGATCTGTTCGGCCAGCCTGCGCCCTGGCCTGAACTACGCAAGATTGCGGAAGAAGAAGGCCTGTTCCTGCTGGCGGATTGCGCGCAGTCCTTCGGCGCGGATCTGGATGGCAAACCGCTCGGGCGGGAAGCAACGGCCACTACGCTGTCCTTCTTCCCCTCCAAACCTCTGGGCGGCTACGGGGATGGCGGGGCTATTCTGACGGATGACCCGGAACGTGCCGCACTCTATCGGTCCCTCCGCACCCACGGGGAAGGCGGCACGCGGTATGAGGTGCTGCGCACCGGCATGAACGGGCGTCTGGACACCTTGCAGGCTGCGGTCCTGCTGGCCAAGCTGGATGGGTTCAAAGAAGAGCTGGACCGGCGTGACGCGATTGCGCAGGCCTATGATGCAGGCCTTGCGGACGTGGTGCAGGTGCCTGTGCGGGTGCCGAACAGCAAGAGCGCATGGGCTATTTATGCTATTCTGCTGAAAGACCCGGCAGAGCGCGCCCCGCTT
This sequence comes from Acetobacter sp. KSO5, assembly GCF_044094635.1. NCBI lineage: Bacteria > Pseudomonadati > Pseudomonadota > Alphaproteobacteria > Acetobacterales > Acetobacteraceae > Acetobacter > Acetobacter sp. KSO5. Next base: position 133,871 of record NZ_CP172014.1, read on the forward strand.
CAGGCGCGCCTGAAAGAACGGGGTGTGCCCTCCGCTATTTATTATCCGCTGCCGCTGCATAAGCAGCCGGCTTATCGGGACCATCATGACGGCACGGCATTGCCGGTGTCGGAAGATCTGGCACAGCGTATTCTGGCACTCCCCATTCACCCGGAACTGACTGATGATGATGTCGCCCGCGTGATTGCGGCGGTGCGCGGTTAAGGAGAGTTAGGGGAATGAGGAAGGAAACCGCGTTTCTTATCGGGTTTCTGGTGCTGACGATTGGCACGGCATCGTTAATCTGGATGGTGGCGCTGCCCAATTTCAAACCGGTGGTGTTCCCTCAGATCGCTAGTGGCGAGATTGAGGTTGGCCCGATGCGGCACAAGCGGATGCTGAGCGCGGAAGAAGTGAAATCCGTGAATGACTGGCTGAGCGAGCATAAAAGCGGGTGGGGTCCGCTGGGCCGCACGCCGCCGTCTTCCGGCGATTCGCGCCTGATGCTGAAAGACGCCAGCGGCAAGGATGTGCTGGCTCTTACGCTCTGGACGGGCATTAGCGCTGCCGACTGGAACGATACGGTGTTTGTGGAAGCGCCAGATGGCTCCAAGGTCTATACGGAAAACTTTTCCGATAAAGCCTTCGCCCCCCTGCGGGCGCTGGTAGACCTGCACGTTTTTAAACGGTCTGCCTTTCCGTAAAACAGAAAGGGCGCGGGAGATAGTCTCCTGCGCCCTTCTTCAAACACTCTGGGTTTTTCCGGCTACGGATGAGTTGGGCGGGCTCAGGCTGCACGGCCTGACATCAGAGCCAGTCCTTCGGCGACGGAGACGAATTCGCCTCCGGCATCCACGCGGTCTTTCCCAAAACGATTGATAAACAGATTGCGCACCGCAGGCACAAAGGATGTGCCACCGGTCAGGAAGACGCGGTCGATATCGGACGCGGCAAGGTTGGCATTTTCAAGCGCCTTATCTACTGCGCCGCCAAACCGGGCGAGGTCCGGGGCAATCCACTCTTCAAATTCCTGCCGGGTGATGGTGCGTTCCACCTTCAGCCGCTTGTGCTCGAACTTCAGCACCGTGCTGTCTGCGGAGGAGAGTGCGCTTTTGGCAGCCCCCACGGCGCGGTAGAGCGCCTGCCCCTGCTGGTCATTCACCAGATCAAGCAGCGCGCGGAGTTTTTCCGGTTCGGCGGCTGTGCGGGTGACGTCCTCAATATCCCGCAGGGTCTGTGGCGTCCGCATTAGCGCCAGACGGTGCCAGTGGCCAAGGCTTGCGTACCATTCAATCGGCACGGGCAGAGGCTGGCCGCCCATAATCCGGTAGGTGCTGTCCCGCCCGAGCAGGGGCGCGATGACGGTATTGATAATGCGGTAATCAAACTGATCCCCCGCAATGCCTACGCCAGCATGCCCCAGAGGCGTAGCGCGGCCGGTTGCCGGGTCAAACCGCAGGACGGAGAAGTCACTCGTGCCGCCGCCAAAATCGCCCACCAGAATGGTGGTGGGTTTTTCCAGCCGCTGGGCAAAGCGCCAGCCTGCGGCTTCCGGCTCCCACGCAATACCAATCGGGCCGAAGCCTGCTGCGGTAAAGCTCTCGCGCAGGCGTTGCTCGCCCAGCGCATCATCCGCGCGGTCTCCGGCAAAATGCACAGGCCGCCCGACCGTGACCTGCACGGAGGCCGGGTCAATTTTCACGGCCTGCATCAGATGCGTCAGAAAGCGCGCAATCAGCATTTCCAGCGTCATGCGACGGCTGAAAATCTGGGTCTCGCGGAAGGATTTCTGCGCGAGGTAGGACTTCATGGACATGATCATGCGGCTTTCCGCAGGATCTTCCAGATAGGCATCCACCGCCGCGGCACCAATGGCCTCATGCAGCTTCAGGCGGCCGCGTTCTTCATCATGCCAGAAGCACAGCAGCGTGCGGCAGGTGTCGGATTCGCCGTGGTGGGGGAAGGTAAACCGGGCGGTCTCTGTCCGTCCGTCCGGGTGAGCCAGCACCACCACACTGTTGGTGGTGCCGAAATCAAGACCAATTTTCAGGCTGTTGGAAGGCGTCGTCGTCATGTTTCAGCGGGCAGCCTGCGGTCTGTCGGTTGCATCAAAACGCAGGGGTTCGCCAAGGGCTTTGTCCGCCAGCGTGCCTTCCCACATCACCTGATTGCCACGGATAATGGTGCCCACCGGGCGGCCCGTGACGGTCTGGCCTGCAAAGGGAGACCAGCCACAGCGGGAGGCCATCCAGCTCTGTTCCATGGTCCAGCGGGACTTGAGATCCACAATGGAGAAGTCGGCATCATATCCCACGGCAATGCGGCCCTTGCGTACCAGCCCGAACAGGCGCTGCGGCCCGGCGGAAGTCATGTCTACAAGGCGGCGCAGGGTCAGGCGGTTATTGGCCACATGGTCCAGCATCAGCGGCAGCAGGGTCTGCACACCCGGCATGCCGGAGGGAGAGGCCGGGTAGGGTTTTTCCTTGGCGGAGAGCGCATGCGGGGCGTGGTCGGACCCGATAATGTCCGGCATGCCCTGACTGACCCAGTGCCACAGGCCATCCCGATGCGCGCCGGAGCGGATGGGCGGGTTCATCTGCGCCAGTGTGCCCAGGCGGGGATAAGCGTCTTCCCCGGCCAGCGTCAGATGCTGCGGCGTGAGTTCGCAGGAGGCGATGTCCCGGTGTGCGGAAATCAGTTCCAGTTCCGCAGGGGTGGTGATGTGCAGGATATGCACACGCCGCCCGGTTTTACGGGCAAGATGCAGAGCACGGGTTGTGGCGCGCAGGGCGGTCTCATCATCACGCCAGACAGGGTGGGAGGACGGATCACCTTCCACGCGGTAGTCCATGCGTTCCTTCAGGCGGGTTTCATCTTCCGCATGAATGGCCACGCGGCGCATACCGGAGCGCAGAACGCGTTCCAGCATGTCATCTTCTGAAATCAGCAGATTGCCAGTGGAAGACCCCATGAACACTTTGATGCCTGCGGTACCCGGTAGCTTTTCCAGCTCACCGCACTCATCTGCGTTGTCCACAGTGGCACCCACGTAAAACGCGTGATCACACCACATGCGGTGCTTTGCGCGAGAGAGCTTGTAGGCCACCGCTTCCGGCGTGGACGTTGGCGGGCGCGTGTTGGGCATTTCAAACACGCCGGTCACACCCCCCAGCACAGCGGCGCGGCTGCCGGTTTCGAGGTCTTCGTTAGCCTCGGCACCCGGCTCACGGAAATGGACCTGCGTATCAATCACGCCCGGCAGAATGGTCAGGCCCGTGCAGTCTATTGTGCGCCCGGCGTCAGCCTGCCCGCCAATGGCGGCAATCAGCCCGTCCCGCACATACACATCCGTCTGCACGGTGGCGTCCGGCAGCACAACGGTGCCGCCTTTCAGAACCAGATCGTAAGATCCGCGGGCGTGAGCGGCAACGCTGCCCGGCGTGGGGCCAGACGGTGTGGGGGAGGAGGACATGGCGTTTTTCCTGTTCTGGCGGCTGGAAAAAGAAAAGCGGGGGAAGGCAGGGGTGTGGGGCTGCGCCGGAGCGCAGCCGGGTCAGGACGCGGCTGGCGTTTCCCGCGTACGGGTGCGCATCGTCACCAGTTCCTCAGCGGAGGTGGGGTGGATGCCGATGGTGCGGTCAAAATCCTGTTTGGTCAGACCCGCAGTAACGGCGACCGCCACGCCTTGCAGCATTTCCGGGGCATCATCCCCCAGAATATGCACGCCCACGACAATCTGGCTGCTCTGCTGCACCACCAGCTTCATGACCGTTTTGCGCTCCTTGCGGCCACTTAGCGTGTGACGCATGGGCGTGAAGCGCGTGAAGTAGATATCCACCGCGCCATGGTGTGTGGCTTCCGTTTCCGTGAGGCCAACGGACGCCATCGGCGGGGAGAAAAAGACGGCCTTGGGCGTGGTGTCGAACGACCATTCCCGCGGCGGTGCCTTGCCGAACAGGCGGTCAGCCAGATTATGGCCCTCGGCAATAGCCACGGGGGTCAGGTTGATGCGGTCCGTCACGTCCCCAATGGCATACACGCCGGGTTCCGTGGTCTGGCTGTTGGCATCCACCTTGATCTGCCCGAGGTCGCCCACGGCAATGCCGGTATTCTCAAGGCCAAGCTTTTCGATCTTGGGTTTTCTGCCGGTGGCGAAAAACACGCAGTCAGCTTCCAGCGTATGGCCGTTATCCAGCGTGACGGTGTAGGTCTCGCCCTCTTTGGTCACACGGCTGGAGGAGCAGCGCGGGTGCTGGGTGATGCCGCGCACGGTAATGGCCTCAGCCATGGCGGCGCGCATATCCTCATCAAACCCGCGCAGGGGGAGAGCCTGCCGGTAAACCAGATCGACCTGAGAGCCTAACCCTGCAAAAATCCCTGCAAATTCCAGTCCGATATACCCACCGCCAACAATCACCACGCGCTGCGGGCGGGTGGGCAGATGGAAAGCTTCATCAGACGTGATGGCCAGCTCCGCCCCCGGAATATCCGGGCGCAGGGGTGTGGAGCCGGTGGCGATGACAATGTTTTTTGCCGTCACAGTGCGCGGCGCTTCGTTCGGAGCGAGCGGAGAGGCTTCAACACGCACGGTATGGGCATCCACAAAGCGGGCATGGCCCGTCAGCAGGGTGATGCCTGCCTTCTCCAGCATGGAGACGTAAATGCCGTTCAGGCGGGTAATTTCTTTATCTTTGGCGGCAATCAGCGTGGCCCAGTCATGGGTGCCACGGGTGGAGGACCAGCCAAAGGCGTGGCTGTCATCCACCAGATCGCCATACTCACTGGCCTGAACCATGAGCTTTTTGGGCACGCAGCCCAGATTGACGCAGGTGCCGCCCCAGTGGCGACTTTCCACCACGGCAACGCGCGCACCATGCCCTGCGGCAATACGGGCGCAGCGCACCCCGCCGGAGCCTGCTCCGATGACAAGAAGATCAAATTCATGCGTCATGGCGCAGGCTCCGTTTTTTAGTTCACTAACCTCAGCGTTCAGCGAAGGCCTTTTCCACTACGTAAGAACCGGGGTTGGACATGTTGCCTTCATCAAACCCACGGGCCTGCAGCAGGGCTTCCGTATCCGCCAGCATTTCCGGTGACCCGCAGATCATCACACGATCATGCTCGGGGTCCAGTTCCGGGATGTTCAGATCCGTGAAGATCTTGCCGGATTCGATCAGCTTGGTGATGCGGTCCGTCACAGCAAAGGCTTCACGCGTCACAGCCGGGTAGTAGAGCAGCTTGCCGGAGATGTCCTCACCCAGAAATTCGTGTTCCGGCAGTTCATGGCGGATGTGGTTGGCATAGGCCAGCTCACCGGAAATACGCACTGTGTGGCTGAGGATGACATGCTCGAACCGCTCATAGCAGTCCGGATCTTTGATCAGGCTCATGAACGGTGCCAGACCCGTGCCGGTGGACAGGAAATACAGGTTCCGGCCCGGACGCAGGTTGTCCAGCAGCAGCGTGCCGGTCGGTTTGCGGCCAATCAGAACCGTATCACCCACTTTAACGTGGCGCAGGCGGGAGGTCAGCGGGCCTTCCGGCACGGCAATGGAGAGAAACTCCATCTCATCCGCATAGTTGGGGGAGGCAATGGAGTAGGCACGCAGCAGGGGCTTGCCGTTCAGTTCAATGCCGATCATGGCGAACTGGCCGTTTTCAAACCGCAGGCCGGGGTCACGCGTGGTGGTGAAGCTGAACAGACGGTCCGTCCAGTGATGCACCGTCAGCACCTTGGCCGGATACAGGTTGCCGTATTCCTTGGTCGGGGGGGCAAGGTGCCAGACACCGTCCTGACCTTCTACCGGCAGGAGGCCTGTCGGGACTTCAGAGGCCGTCATTTTCGGCAGAATGTCGGAAAATGTTCCGGTTGACGTTTCAGACATGGTTTCAGACATGGGCCGCTTATACTCCGCTTGCAGCAGATCGAGAGGATATGCCCCGTAGCCGGCCTGTGGTCCCGGTGCGGACTCTTGAACGGCACGGAGGCGTGCTTCTGGTCGTGGCGCGTTTCTAAGGGGCTGGAAAGCATGACGCCAGTGCAAATTCATCACGCGACGCTTTCTGGCAGTGCACAGGTGCGGTTTTATTGCCTTTTCAGCCATTGTTCCGCCCGCGCGGATGCCGCATGAATACGCTATGACATCAGAGACTTTCGCATCCCCCGCCCGTGAGGCCTTTGTGCGTGTTTCAGCCCGCACAGGCCTGAGTATCGAACCACGGGAAGAGCAGGACGTTCTGCGCCGCATTGCCCGCGCTCTGGAGCCCGGCGCGCGCGATATTGAGGATGAAACCTACCGCACCATTCTGTGCACCGCCCGGCGCAAGAAGCGTGTCTCCCGCCTTGTGGATCTCACGCGGCGCAGCGGCCGCATCTGGGTTTCCCGCGATGAAATTGAAGAAGCCGTTGGAAACATAGAAGAACCGGAAGCGGATGACCGCGTGCTGGAACGCGCTCTGGCCCCTGTCTCCCGCGCCCGGCTGCGGTCTTATGGTGCTAACCCGCGAGCAGTATTTGAGACAGTTCAGGCTGATCTGGTTGATACCGGGCGCGTGCTCTCCCCGGCCCAGACCGACCTGCTGCTGATGGCCATTGCGCTGGCGTTTGACCTGCCGGAGGGCGACCCGTTTCTGGACACGGCCCGCCGGGAGGAAGCCCAGCGCCAGAAGACAGCCAGTACCATTGAGCGCACGGCACGTGAAAAGCGCGAGAAAGAAGAATCGCGCCTGCGCACGTGGGAAGAAAGTCTGGTGCCGTTTCAGGAGGTGCCGCGCCTGCTGCGGTGCTCCCATAAGGAAGCGTTGCGCTGGATTGCAGAAAATCGTCTGCCCGTGGCCCGAAAGGTGCGCGAATCGGGCGACCGGGAACGCTGGGAGTTTGATCCGGCGGAACTTATCGCCCTGCGCGGCAAGCTGGGGGAGTGGCGCAATGGTGGCGCTCCGGCTGTTGCCGGGGCAGGGGGCAAGGCCCCGGATATGGGCCGTAAGGTGGCCAATTCCGTCATTGCCCGCGTGGCGGCGCTCGACCGTTATGCGGCCCATTTCCGCACCGCACGGGCGCTGAACCGTCGTATCACTCTCGTCACCGGCCCGACCAACAGTGGCAAGTCCTACACGGCGCTCAATGCGCTGGCGCAGGCCGACAGTGGACTGGCGTTGGCCCCCCTCCGTCTGCTGGCGCATGAATTCCGGGAGGCACTGGCCTCTCGTGGGGTCGAAGCGTCCCTCGCAACCGGGGAAGAACGCATTCTGGTGCCCAGCAGCCGCCATCTGGCGGCCACGGTGGAGATGTGCCCGTTCTATAATCCGGTCGATGTTGCGGTAATTGATGAAGCACAGATGCTCTTCGATACCGATCGTGGTGCAGCCTGGACAGCGGCCATCATGGGGGCTCCGGCCCGCCACCTGTATGTGCTGGGTGCACCGGACTGTATCCCCATGGTGCGGCGTATTGCCGAACTGTGCGGGGACCCGCTGGATGAAATTTCTCTGGAGCGCAAAAGCCCGCTGAAACCCGCCACGCAGCCCGTGCGGTTGCAGGATCTTCAGGCTGGTGATGCGCTGATTGCGTTCTCCCGGCGCGAGGTGCTGGACCTCCGCGCAGCCCTCATGCAGCACGGGCGGCGTGTGGCTGTGGTCTATGGAGCGCTCAGCCCGGAGGTCCGCCGAGCCGAAGCGCAGCGCTTTAACTCGGGTGCGGCCGATATCCTGATTGCGACCGACGCCATTGGCATGGGTCTGAACCTGTCCATCAAGCGCGTGGTGTTTGCTGCCCTCAAGAAATTTGACGGCAAGCAGACGCGAGACCTCACGGTGCAGGAGGTCAAGCAGATTGGTGGCCGTGCCGGACGCTACGGCAAGCATGAAGTGGGCACTGTATCCGTGCTGGCGGGGGCGGGCAGCCCGTCCTTCATCCGTCGCCAGCTGGAGGCGGACCCGGAAATGCCGGAAGATCTGCGGCCCTTCGTGCAGCCAGACGCAGATATCGTGAAGGCGGTTGCGGCGGAAATCGGGTCGGAAAGCCTGTATGGCGTTCTCTCCCGTATTCATCGTGCCGTGTTGCGCAAGGATGACCCCAATTACCGTCTGGCGGATATGGAGCAGGCTTTTGCCATTGCGTCCGCTCTGGAAGGGGTGGACGGGCTGGATCTCACCACCCGCTGGTCCTACGCCATGTGTCCGGTGGATGACCGCGATAACGGCATCCGTCGTCTGGTGGGCTGGGCAGCCGATCACGCCGCAGGCCGCCGCGTTCTGCCGCCGGGTACAGGCCGTCTGCCACCGAGTGAGCGTGCCAGCCGTGAAGAGCTGGAACGCGCGGAAAAACGTCATAAGCGACTGGTCGCATGGCGCTGGCTGGCGCTGCGATTCCCGGAATTTTACCCGGACCGGGAAGATGCGGAAGAAACCACACGCCGCCTGAATGAGTGGATTGAAAACGTGCTGCGGCAGCAGAGCCGCACGCGCAGTTCCTCACCGGGCAGCAGTTCCCGCCGGCGGGGTTAAGGCCGGGACGTTACCAGGCCACGCCCGTCAGGCGTTCGGACACATCCCACAGGCGCGCCGCCGTGCTAACTTTCTGCGCGGCGGGAGGCACTTTGGCCGGGCCGGGGGGGCCACGTCGCTCCCCTGTGCCCTGTGGACCGTAATAGTCCCCATCACGCGCAGCCGGAGAGAGGGCCGCATAAAGTAGCGGTTCTGCCCCGCGCGCTGCGGTCTGTCCCATCACGCGCAGAACTGCGGTGCCAATCACCTGTTCCGCCTTGCCGACAGCGCCGGGCAGGCTGGAGGCCGGACCATTGGCAATAATGGATGTGGAAGACCAGCCGGGGTGAGCAGCGCGGGAATGGATGTTCCACCCATTTTCTCCCGCACGCCGGGCCAGTTCCCGCGCAAACAGCAGATTGGACAGCTTGCTCTGCTGATACGCGCCAAAGGGGCTGTAACGGCGGCGGGACTGCAAATCATCAAAATGGATTGCGCCCTTACAGGCTGCCAGACTGGCGACGGTCACCACCGTACCGCCACCGGAAGCTGCTTCCAGCAGGGAACGCAGGCGCGTGGTCAGCGCAAAATGGCCCAGATGGTTGGTGCCAAACTGCATCTCAAACCCATCAGCCGTTTCCTGCCTGCGGGCAAGGGCCATCACGCCGGCATTGTTCACCAGAAAATCCAGCGCGCGGGTGCGGGTGGCGACCTCAGCCGCACAGGCCGCAATGGAGTCCAGTGAGGCAAGATTGAGTGTCAGCAGTTCAGCCTCGGCACCGGGGCAGCGGGCCTGCAGGGCGGCCAGAGCGGCTTCCCCGCGCGCAGCACTGCGCACCGGCAGCAGCAGGCGTGCGCCACGCGTGGCCAGACCACAGGCCACTTCAAACCCAAGGCCGCTATTGCCGCCGGTTACCAGAGCCACGCGGCCCTTCAGGCTGGGCTGGCGGTTGGTCACGGACCATTCATGCTTGCCGATCATGAGGGCATAATCCGCAGGCGTTCATCTTTTTCTGCTGCAGCCAAGGCTTCCTCCGTCAGACGTTTCTCATTGCGTTTCAGGAAAAGGAACGAAGCAATAATGATTGTCGCGGCGCAAACCCCGAAGACAATTCCCAGCGGCCCGGAGAGCCGTAACACTTCATTCCCCAGCAAATACGTGCAGATGGCGTACCCTCCTGCCCAGCAAATGCCGCCCAGCGCATTGTGCCACAGGAACGTATGCCAGGGCATATGGTTCGCTCCTGCCAGCAGGGCCACAAACATGCGCAGCACGGCAATAAAGCGGCCAAAGAACACAACAGACCCGCCATGTTTAAGGAACACATAGCGCCCCAGTAGCAGGCGGTTGGGGGTCAGGCCGAATTTGGGGCCGTATTTCTGCAACAGCTTCAGCCCCAGCGCCCGGCCAATCAGATAGCCAAAATTGTCCCCCATGATCGCCCCGATCACGGCGGCAATCACCACGCCACTAATGTGGAGTTTATGCGTGGTGGCGCAGAACAGCGCCCCGGTGATGATCAGGCTCTCGGCAGGCAGCGGAAGCCCCATACTCTCAAGCATGACCACGACCCCGATCACGGCATAACCGTAATGGGAGAACAGGCTGTTCAGGTAATGCAGTGAAAAAATGGATTCGAGAGAGTGTAACAGGACAAAAAATCCACTTCTGGCTGGGTAGGCGTCAAAGGGGGCAGCAGGAACAGTTTCCGTTGCAGACTGTCAAGCCTCAGTGTGTTGCGGGTTTTGTCCCCTTTTCCAGCCAGACGCCTGTATCTGTTGCGGGAATTACGGTTTGATAGACCTTAAATGTGTTTCCCGGAGAGCCTTATATGTCTGATCTGCCTTTTTCACCCTCTGCTGGGCCGGAAGCCCCCGTGCCCATGCCTTGCGGCACCTGGCCGTCCCGTGTGACGGCGGCACTGGTGGCGGGGAAAACGCTCTCGCTCTCTGAAGTGACCGCAGACGGCAACGTCGTGTTCTGGCTGGAGCGCCGCCCGGCAGAAAAAGGCCGCTCCGTCCTGATGCGCTGGGCCGAAGGGCAGGGCGTGGCGGAGGCGCTCCCCTCAGGCTTTGATGTCGCGACCCGTGTACATGAATATGGGGGTGGTCCTTATGCTGTGCGGGCAGGGCGCATTGCGTTTTCGGACAAGCGGACAGGCGCGGTCTGGCTGGTGGCGCAACCGGGAGTGCAGCCAGTGCAGATCGCCGGAGAAGACGGACTGCGCTATGCGGACCTGCGGTTTGACCCGACGGCCAGCACTGTTCTGGCCGTAAGGGAAGATCATCGCGCAGAGGGTGAAGCCAAAGCCGCTCTGGTCGCGCTGAAACTCCCAACAGCAGGCGCGCAGGCGGAAGAGATCGTGCTGTATAGTGGCCCGGATTTTCTGTCCTCTCCCTCAGTCTCACCCGATGGTACGCGCATGGCGTGGGTGGAATGGCAGCACCCGGACATGCCGTGGGATGCCACGCGGCTGTGCCTCGCAGAGGTCGTGCGAGATGCGGAAGGTCGGATGGCCGCTCTGAACAACAAGCAGGTTCTGGCAGGCGCAGAGCAGCGCGAATCGGTGCTGGAACCCCGCTGGACTGAGGACGGTCAGTTGCTGGCCATTTCCGACCGGTCCGGTTGCTGGACCGTATGGGCTGTTCAGTCTGGGCAGGGGGCACCCGCTCTGACGCCCTGCACCATGCCGGAGGGCGAGATTGGTCAGCCTGCATGGGTGTTTGGCCAGCGGAGCTATCAGCCCTTGCCGGAGGGGGGATGTCTGGTACTGGCGGTGCGTGATGGCCGCACAACCTGCCTGCATCAGACAGCGCAGGGGCAGGCTCTGGCGTTTGCTGCCCACCCGGACCAGTGCCCCGTTCCGCTGGCTGATGGCCGGTTTGTCTGGCTCGAAGTGCCTGATGATGCGCTGCCCGCCGTGGTTGTTGGCAGCATGACCAAGGGTGTGGAACAGGTGTTGCAGCGTGCCGCAACGCTCGATCTCGCTCCGACCGATATTTCCCGTGCTGAAACCATCCGCTTCCCCGTGCCGGGGCAGCAAGGTGTTCTGGGCCACGCGCTGTTCTACCCGCCCGCCAACAGTCGGGCCTGTGTGCCGGAGGGCATGCTGCCACCCATGATCGTGCAGGTGCATGGCGGCCCCACGGCGCGGGCGCAGGAAGGGTTTTCCTTTAAGGTGCAGTGGTGGACCTCTCGTGGATTCGCGGTGCTGGACGTCAATTACGGCGGCTCCACCGGATTCGGGCGGGCATGGCGTGAGCGGCTGAATGGCGCATGGGGTGTGGTGGATGTGGCGGATTGTATTGCTGCCTGCCGTCATATGGTGGCCACAGGCCGCGTGGACCCGAAGCGTCTTGCCATTCGCGGGTCCAGTGCCGGGGGCATGACGGTGCTGGTAGCGCTGGCCGAATCGGATCTGTTTGCTGCCGGTGTCAGTCTATATGGCGTGACGGATCTGCGGGCGCTGGCGCAGGAGACGCATAAATTCGAGGCGCGGTATCTGGATGGGCTGATCGGCCCCTGGCCGGAGGCAGAAGCCGTTTATCTGGCGCGCTCACCGCTGTCTGTAGCGCATAAAATCAAGGCGGCGGTCCTGCTGCTGCAAGGTTCTGATGACAAGGTCGTGCCGCCCGGTCAGGCGCATGCCATGGCGAAGGCATTGGAAGAGGCAGGTTCTCCCTGCACCCTGCATGAATTTCCCGGTGAGGGGCATGGGTTCCGTCAGGAGGCCACTATTCGGAAGGCGCTGGAAGAAGAACTGGCGTTTTATGGCCGTGTGTTCGGGTTCGAAGCGTGACAGCAGCCTGAATACGCGTTTGTGATCATACAAAGCGTGAAACAGGTGAGACGTTTTCTGATCTGCTGACGTTAACGCTGAAAAAAGAAAAAGGCCGAATCATCCCTGTGGACGATTCGGCCTTTTTGTATCCGCCGGGCTTAGTGTTCGTAGCGCGGGGTGTAGATCAGACTTTCAATCCACGCCCGGATATCCTGCGGGCGTTCCACCGTGGCGGCACCCTGATCGAAAATGAACTCCGCAATGCGCGTGGCGGAGGTGATGGACACTTCCAGAATCTCGCTCTGTGGCGGGAACAGGCGGCCCCGTTCCTGTGCTGCCGGATCAACCTGATCCGCGAGCGCCTTGGCAGCCTTGATCACCATGTCATCGGTAATCAGATCCGGGCAGGTGGCGTAAACAGCCAGCCCCAGAGCCGGGAAGATGTAGAAGTTATTGGCCTGACCCGGATAGAAGGTTTTGTCGTTCAGGGTGAATTCCGGATATTGCAGGCCAGCGGCAAACAGTGCCCGTCCTTCGGACCATGTATACGCCTGCTCCGCTGTGCATTCCCCGTTTTTAGCGGGGAGGGAGAGGGCGAAGATGATGGGCCGCTCGTTCAGGGCGGCCATTTCTTCTACAACCTCCTGCGTAAAGGCTCCACCACAGGTGGAGACGCCGATCAGAATGGTCGGCTTCACGGCTTTGACCATAGCCAGCAGGTCGCGTGAGGGCGGCATGTCCCTGGCGTAACGGGCCTGCTGAGGGGAAAGGTCGGTGCGGGATTTTTCCAGCAGACCATCCACGTCCATCAGCGTCATGCGGGAGACGGCTTCTGCCTCGGACATCCCTTCCTTCTGCATGGCGGTCACCAGCATGTTGGCAATGCCCAGCCCGGAAGAGCCTGCACCAAGGAAGAGCACCCGCTGGTCGGTCAGAGGTTCGTTCTTGATGCGCAGGGCGGTGATGAGCCCGGCCAGCGTGACGGCGGCTGTGCCCTGAATGTCATCATTATAGCAGCGGACGCGCGGATAATATTTTTCCAGATACCGGATGGCATCCGTGCCTTTCCAGTCTTCAAAATGCAGGCAGCAGCGCGGGAAGACGGTCTGCACAGCCTGCACAAATTCTTCCACAAATTCGTCCAGCACGTCCTGTGAGGGTGGTTCACGGCGCAGGCCCAGATACAGCGGGTCTGCCCGCAAGGCGCTGTTGGTGGTGCCAATATCGAGCTGGATGGGCAGCAGCGGTTCCGGCGGCACTGCGCCGCAAGCGGTGTAGAGGTGCAGCTTGCCGATGGGGATGCCCATCCCGTTTACGCCGATATCGCCGAGGCCCAGAATGCGCCCGCCCGTGGTCACGCAAATTACGCGCACATCGTCCACCGGCCAGTTGCGCAGCACTTCTTCGATACGGCCCTTCATCTCCAGGCTGATATACATGCCACGGGGGCGGCGGTAGATATGGCTGAACTGCTGGCAGACGGCCGCCAGTGTCGGCGCATAGATAATGGGCACGTATTTGGCCGGGTTGGACATCAGAACCCGGTAAAACAGGGTTTCGTTCTGGTCTCGCAGGCCGCTCAGATAAATATATCGCTCAAGGTCGCTGGGCTTGGCTTCCAGATGCCGGTGGATGCGCTCAACCTGCCGGTCCAGACTTTCAACATGCGTAGGCAGAAGCCCTTCCAGCCCGTACTGCCGCCGCTCCTCAGCCGTAAAGGCTGTGCCCTTGTTCTGACTGGCGTCATTCAGGAGGGACATTCCCCGGAGATGAGGGATAGGGGCTTTTGGCATTATAAACCTTTCATACATGTGAGACGTCAGAACGCATCGCTTGCAGAAAATCGCAGAAAGATGCGAGCAGTGCTCTTCTTATTGTGAAAGTAACAAAATTTTTTGCCCGGAAGTCTGAGAATTTCAAGACGGAGCCATGTTCGGTGCAGAAAATTAATAAAAATGCCAGCACCGTTCCGTCCTTCCCGGCAGCCGGAACTGTCTGCGTATTGGGCCTGAAACGTGGCATCATGCAGGGCGTTCAAAGGCGCGGACCATAAAAAAAAGAGGCGGCACAAGGCCACCTCTTTTTGAAAACTTTTCAGATCCGGAGATCGGATAAAATCAGAGTTTTTCAACCTGACCATATTCCAGATCGACCGGGGTCGAACGACCAAAGATGGAAACGCTGACTTTCAGGCGTCCCTTTTCTTCATCAATCTCTTCAATCACACCGTTGAAGGAGGTAAACGGCCCATCCGCCACGCGGATCTGTTCACCAATTTCAAAGGTCACGGCAGAACGCGGATGCTGGATGCCTTCCTGCGCCTGCTTGATGATACGCTCAGCTTCTGCTGCGGAAATGGGGGTCGGGCGGTTCTTGGTGCCAAGGAAACCCGTTACCTTCGGGGTATCCTTAACCAGATGCCAGGACTCATCCGTCATTTCCATCTTCACCAGCACGTAACCGGGGAAGAATTTACGCTCGGCATTCACTTTCTGGCCGCGACGCATTTCGATGACTTCTTCTGAGGGAACCAGAATTTCATCAATATGGTCAGCAAGACCCTTCTGTGCTGCCTGCTCGCGAATATGCTGGGCGATTTTTTTCTCGAAGCCCGAATAGACGTGGACCACGTACCAACGTTTGGCCATGTCGTTTCCTCAGCCTCCCAGCCCGAACAATTGACGCACGCCGAGACCAATCAGCTGGTCAACGACAAAGAAGAACACAGATGCAAGCCCTGCCATGGCAAGCACAGCACCTGTTGTAATGAAAGTAGCACGTCGGGACGGCCATGTGACCCGTTCGGCCTCGGCACGCACATCACGCAGAAACTTACCGGGACTGACCGACACGAACTATCCTCTCTCCGCTGCCCGGTCCGATCTGGTTTGGACAGACGGCGCAGCCAATATCTTTCTGTCAGAAAACGCCGCAGGCTTTGCGGGCTTTCCAGCCAGTGTTGTCTGGCAGGGGTGGAGGGTCTCGAACCCACAACCTCCGGTTTTGGAGACCGGCGCTCTAGCCAATTGAGCTACACCCCTGCAGTGCGACAAGCCGACGCGGAAAGCAGGTATAACGGAAATCCGTCAGCCTGACCACCCATACGCGGCCCTTGCAGGAGGCGGAACAAAATATGTTGCGGCCCTAAAGTCAAGAGGCAGAAAACAATATCGTGCCAGATTGTGAAAAGAAGGCACAAAAACTCCCCTCATCACGGGGTTGCGAAGTGCTGCGTTTTGGGGGTAAGAAGCCTCTTAGAGCGCGGGCGTAGCATAGTGGTAATGCTGTAGCCTTCCAAGCTACCGAGGAGGGTTCGATTCCCTCCGTCCGCTCCAAAATAAATTTTCCTGAAAATTTAAATTTTTCCGCAAGCCCTGCTGAAATCAGAAGTGCCTCGCCGCTGTTGCGCATGGTCGCGTCTTTCTGTTTTCACCGTGTCGGGTGGTCCAGCACGCCGTTCTGCCGTGACGTTTAAGGATTCGGAAAGGGCGCTAACCGAAACGCCCCATAGCGGGTGGCGGGGCCGGTTGGTGCTGTCCTCTCAAAATCTCCTGGCCAAAACGATAGGCTAAGGGGGGGGGCGGCAATCTGTTCAGTGGCCCCGTGGGATGTCTTCTGATGGGAAGCCCATGCGTCCGGCTACTGCGCAGCGCGGCTGTTTGGGGATGGATTCGCTGTAAATCCGGTCGTGCATTCTTCGGCGTGGTCGGGACGGTCTTCTATGAGCTGGCTGGAGAATATTTTCAGCAAAGATTTTCCGCAGGTATCTCAGGGCTCCAAACACGCAAAAATACGGGCAAAGCAGTCTCTCCTAAGATGTTTTTCTGTCGAAAAGGTCATTTTCATACGGTCTGACAGAGGGAAACCAGGGGCACGGGTTCATTTTGGAAGAGGCTGCCGGTTGCGTGGCAGGTTTCAGCATGCTAGAGGCCGCGCCGACGCATGCTTGTGGCTAGATACAGCCAGAGGCGGAGTCATGTATGTGGAATGCCGGCGCGCACAGAAGGAAAGAGCCTAAAGAGTGGTGGCCTCGGGCGTAACGACAGCACAATCGGTTGCTTTTGCTTCCAACGGTCTCGAAGGCCGTTATGCAACTGCGCTTTATGAACTCGCAGCGGAACAGCAGCAGCTGGATGCAGTGCTTGATGAATGTGCGGCACTTGCCCGCCTGATCGATGAGAGTGCCCCTCTGCGCACTGTTCTGGATGATCGGCGGCTTGATATCCGTGTCTCCCGCAAGGCTGTTCTGGCCGTGCTGGACGCACAGGGTTTTTGCCAGACTCTTAAGAATTTCGTGGGTGTCGTTGCTGACAACCGCCGTCTGCCGAATTTGCGGCAGATCATGGCGGCAGTCGATGCCCTCGCTTCAGCCCGCCGTGGTGAAGTGGTTGCGGATGTCACATCCGCCCAGCCGCTCACAACCACGCAGCGCGCCCAGCTTCAGGTTCGTCTGGCCGAAGCCGGTTATTCCCGCATTACTATCCGTGAGCGTGTCGACTCATCCCTTCTCGGCGGCCTTGTCGTCCGTGTTGGGGCCAAGCTTTATGACGCCAGTCTTCAGACCCGCCTGTTTCGTTTGCATTACGCCATGAAGGGAGCCGCGTGATGGAAATCCGTCCCGCAGAGATTTCGGATATCCTCAAGCAGCAGATTGCTTCGTTCGACAAAGAATCCGATGTTGTCGAAACCGGCACTGTCCTGTCTGTCGGCGACGGCATTGCCCGTGTGTTCGGCCTGCAGCATGTGATGGCCGGGGAGCTCGTTGAGTTCCCGGGCTCCGGCCAGAAAGGCATGGCGCTGAACCTTGAGAGCGATAACGTTGGTATCGTGATCTTTGGTGATGACACCAACATCCGTGAAGGCGACACTGTCAGCCGTTCCGGTGTGGTGGTTGAAGTCCCCACAGGTAAAGGTCTGCTGGGTCGCGTTGTTGACGGTCTGGGTACCCCGATCGACGGCAAGGGCCCGCTGGCTGACGTTGAAATGCGTCGCGCTGAAGTGAAGGCTCCCGGCATTATGCCGCGTCAGTCCGTCAGCGAACCGATGCAGACCGGCATTAAAGCCATTGACGCCCTCGTGCCTGTTGGGCGCGGTCAACGTGAGCTGGTGATTGGTGACCGTCAGACCGGTAAGACGACCATTCTGACCGACACGATCCTCGCTCAGAAAACCGTTAATGACGAAGGCGACGACAAAAAATCCCTTTACTGCATTTACGTTGCTATCGGTCAGAAGCGCTCCACGGTCGCACAGCTCGTGCGTCTGCTGGAAGAAAAAGGCGCGATGAAATATTCCATCGTCGTCGCAGCAACGGCGTCCGATCCGGCTCCCCTGCAGTACCTGGCACCGTATGCTGCCTGTGCAATGGGTGAGTATTTCCGTGACAACGGCATGCATGCTCTGATCTGCTACGATGACCTGTCCAAGCAGGCTGTGGCTTACCGCCAGATGTCCTTGCTGCTGCGTCGTCCGCCGGGCCGTGAAGCGTATCCGGGTGACGTGTTCTACCTGCACTCTCGTCTACTGGAACGCGCTGCAAAAATGTCCGACGCCAACGGCGCTGGTTCTCTGACGGCTCTGCCAGTCATTGAAACGCAGGCTGGTGACGTGTCCGCCTACATCCCGACCAACGTGATTTCCATCACCGACGGGCAGATCTTCCTTGAGACCGATCTGTTCTACCGTGGTATCCGTCCAGCCGTGAACGTTGGTGGCTCCGTGTCCCGCGTTGGTTCTGCCGCACAGATCAAGGCGATGAAGCAGGTTGCCGGCAAGATTAAGCTGGAACTGGCTCAGTATCGTGAAATGGCTGCCTTCTCTCAGTTCGCGTCCGATCTGGACCCGGCAACGCAGAAGCAGCTTGCTCGTGGTGCCCGTCTGGTCGAACTGCTGAAGCAGCCCCAGTCTTCTCCGCTGACGGTTGAAGAACAGGTGATTGTGCTGTTTGCAGGCACCCGTGGCTTTATCGACGGCATCCCTGTTGAGAAAGTGGTGGCCTGGGAACACGCTCTGCTGGCTGATCTGCCGAACGGTGGGAAAGATATTCTGGCAACCATTGGTAAGGAGCGTCAGTTGTCCAAAGACACTGAAGCCCGCCTGACGGAATATCTGACCACCTTCAACCGCAACTTCGGCGGCTGAGGAGCAGGACTTATCCATGGCTTCCCTCAAGGAACTCCGCGCTCGTATCGGAAGTATCAAGTCGACACGGAAGATCACCAGCGCGATGAAAATGGTCGCGGCCGCAAAATTGCGCCGCGCCCAGGCCAGTGCTGAGGCTGCTCGTCCGTATGCTGCCGCCATGCGGCGGATGCTGGGTGAACTTGCTGCTGCCACGAAGGGGGAAGAGGGTGCGCCGCGTCTTCTGGCCGGAACGGGGCAGGATAAGGTTCATCTGCTGATCCCGATCACCAGTGATCGTGGCCTGTGCGGTGGCTTCAACTCCAACGTGCACCGCCTGACGCTCCAGACCATTAATAAGCTTCAGGCTGAGGGCAAAACCGTCAAACTGCTGCCGGTTGGCCGTCGTGCTCTGAACTTCTTTAACCGCGAGCATGCTGACCTGATCATTGATAAGGTCATCGGGTTCAGTGGTAAGGACGTTCCGTTTTCTGTAGCAAGCGGCCTTGGTGACAAGGTGAATGCGCTGCTGGAAGCTGGCGAAATCGACGTTTGCACGCTTGTGTTCAACAAGTTCCAGAATGCGATGACGCAGACCCCGGCATGCCTGCAGCTTGTGCCCATGGTGATGGATGATGCCGCGGCGAAAGCCGATGCTGCCTCCACCACGGCAGACGATGCAGCGCAGTACGAATTTGAACCGGATGAAGCAACGCTTCTGGCAATGCTCCTTCCGCGGAATCTGCAGGTTCAGATCTACGCTTCGCTGCTGGAAACAGCCGCAGGTGAGAACGGCGCCCGCATGACGGCCATGGATAACGCCACGCGCAATGCAGGCCGGACCATCGACAGTCTGAGCAAGGTCTATAACCGGACCCGTCAGACCAATATTACTAACGAACTGATCGAAATCATCTCGGGCGCACAGGCTGTCTGAGCCCGCTCGTTTGCCCCGCAGGAGCTGACCCATGTCGGATACCACAACCCAGACCCAGGCCCCTGCGGCCACAAAGACCAATTCTGTTGGCCGCATCACCGAGATCAGAGGGCCGGTTGTTGACGTGCAGTTCGAAGGTGAACTGCCGAAAATTCTCAACGCCCTTCACGTCAAGCTGGGTGAACAGACTCTGGTGCTTGAAGTGGCCCAGGAAATTGGCGAGCACGAAGTGCGTTGCATTGCCATGGACACCACCGACGGTCTGGTCCGCGGCGCAGAAGTGTCCGATACCGGCACGCAGATTTCTGTGCCGGTCGGCCCCGAGACCCTTGGCCGTATCCTGAACGTCATCGGTGAGCCGATTGACGAAAAAGGTCCGATCAAGACCGCACGTCGCGCCCCCATCCACCGTGATGCCCCGTCTTTTGAAGAGCAGGCTGCTGCTTCTGAAATCCTGATGACGGGTATTAAGGTTGTTGACCTGCTCTGTCCGTACCTCAAGGGCGGTAAAGTCGGCCTGTTCGGCGGCGCCGGCGTGGGCAAGACCGTTATTATTCAGGAACTCATCAACAACATCGCCAAGGCGCACGGTGGTGTGTCCGTGTTTGCCGGTGTTGGTGAACGTACCCGTGAAGGCAACGACCTGTATTACGAAATGCAGGACGCTGGCGTTATCAAGCTGGACGAAAACAACAACACCGAGGGCTCCAAAGTGGCTCTGGTGTTCGGCCAGATGAACGAACCGCCGGGTGCCCGTGCACGTGTTGCTCTGTCCGGCCTGACGCTGGCTGAATACTTCCGTGACGAAGAAAGCCAGGACGTGCTGTTCTTCGTGGATAACATCTTCCGCTTCACGCAGGCTGGTTCTGAAGTGTCCGCTCTGCTGGGCCGCATTCCGTCCGCAGTGGGCTACCAGCCGACGCTGGCTACGGAAATGGGTGCGCTGCAGGAACGTATTACGTCCACCAAGAAGGGCTCCATTACGTCCGTTCAGGCCGTGTATGTTCCCGCGGATGACCTGACCGATCCGGCTCCGGCTGCGACCTTCGCCCATCTTGATGCCACGACCGTGCTGAACCGCTCCATTGCTGAAATGGGCATCTACCCGGCCGTTGACCCGCTGGACTCCACGTCCCGCTCTCTGGACCCGGCTATTGTGGGTGAAGAGCATTACAACGTGGCGCGTGACGTGCAGCGTATCCTGCAGACCTACAAGTCTCTGCAGGACATCATCGCCATTCTGGGTATGGATGAACTGTCTGAAGACGATAAGCTGATCGTGGCCCGTGCACGCCGCATCCAGCGCTTCCTGTCTCAGCCGTTCCACGTGGCAGAAGTCTTCACGGGGGCACCGGGTAAGCTGGTTTCCGTGGCAGATACGGTTCGCTCCTTCAAGGCGATCTGTGCCGGTGAGTATGATGACCTGCCGGAAGCTGCGTTCTACATGGTTGGCACGATTGAAGAAGCCGTTGCCAAGGCAGAAAAAATGAGGGAATCGGTCTAACAGCCGGTTCCGGGAAGGAACAGCATTCATGCCGATCCAGATCGAGATCATCAGCCCTGAAAAGGTTCTGGTGTCGCGTGAAGTAGATATGGTGGTCATGCCGGGTGCGGAAGGCGATATCGCCGCCATGCCCGAGCGTGCCCCTATGATGCTTCTGCTGCGTGGTGGTGTTGTCTCACTGTACGAAAATGATGCCGTGACGGACCGTTTCTTCGTCGGTGGTGGCTTTGCGGACATGACGGCAACGCGTTGCACCATTCTGGCTGATAAAGCCGAGCCTGTGAGCGAAATCTCCATTGATAACGCCACAGCAACGCTCGAAGCGCTGACGGAAGCCTGGGACAAAGCCGACAAGACCGATATCTCGCGTCTGGATGTGCTTCAGGACAAAATCCTGTCTGTGCGTGCTGAAATCGAAGCCGGGTCTTCCGCTTCCTGAATCAGAACCGGGTTCTGCCCGGTCTTTGAGACAGACGACGCTAAGGCGCCGACCAGTTTCAAAAAAAGCCACCCTTGCGGTGGCTTTTTTTATGCGCTTGTTCTGAGTGTCAGCCGCGACCGCGATAGGTCGGCACGTCCTGTGACGGAATCCAGACATCAGCCGGCGGTGCGCCAGTCTGCCAGAACACATCAATCGGAATACCACCGCGCGGATACCAGTACGCGCCGATGCGCAGCCAGACCGGGTTGAGGCGTTCAACCAGAGTAGTGGCAATCTGTACGGAGCAGGCTTCGTGAAACGCGCCGTGGTTGCGGAAGCTTGTCAGGAACAGCTTGAGAGATTTGCTTTCCACAATCCACTGGTCCGGCACGTAATCAATCACGATATGCGCAAAATCCGGCTGGCCGGTGACCGGGCAGAGCGACGTGAATTCCGGAGCTGTAAAGCGCACCAGATAATTCTTACCGGGGTAGGGCGCGGGCACGCGTTCCAGAACGGCCTCTTCCGGGCTGGTCGGAGCGGGGGTTGCGCGGCCAAGCTGGGTGAGGGCGTCACTGCCGTCATCAGGGCGGGTCATGGCGTTTCTTTCCGTTAGGGTCTGTGTGTGTCTCATGTCGAAGCTGTGCGGGGTTTCGTCAAGCTTTTCAGAAAGTCAGGCGCTGCTGTCCGCTTCTTTTTCCTGTCAGGTGGTGTATGAAGGCAGACATGGCCAGAGCTTCCTCCCCCGCATTTCCCGAACCCCGCCTCATATCCACAACGGACGATCTGGCGACAACTCTTACCCGCCTGCGTGCAGAACCGTATCTGACGATTGATACGGAATTCATGCGTGAGCGCACCTACTGGCCGGAACTGTGTCTGGTGCAGATTGGCGGCGTGCAGGAAGTGGTGCTGATTGACACCATGGCGGACGGCCTGGATCTGGCGCCTCTGGCGGAACTGATGGCCGATGAGTCCGTGCTGAAAGTTTTCCATGCTGCCCGGCAGGATCTGGAAATTTTCCTGCACCTGTTTGATGCCTTGCCCACACCACTGTTCGATACGCAGGTTGCGGCCATGGTCGCCGGTTATGGGGATCAGGTTGGGTATGACAGTCTTGTCGGCTCGATCACGGGTCATGCGATTGATAAAAGTCACCGCTTTACCGACTGGTCCGTACGTCCGCTTTCTGCTGCACAGCTCACCTATGCCGCAGGCGACGTGACATGGCTGCGCTTTGTGTATGAACGGCTTGTGAAAAAGCTGGAGCAGGAAAAGCGGCTGGACTGGGTTTCTGCCGAAATGGCGGTGCTGACAGATCCGGCCACGTTCAGGGCCGACCCGGAAAAACAATGGGAACGTCTGCGGGCCCGCACGAGCAACCGCCGTATGCTGGGCATTTTGCGCGCCGTCGCAGCTCTGCGGGAGCGGGAAGCGCAGCGCGTAAACGTGCCGCGTCAGCGTTTGCTGAAAGATGAAAGTCTTCTGGAAATTGCCGCCACAGCGCCAACCACAACGGATGCTCTGGCCCGCGTGCGGGGGGTGTCTCGTGGGCTGGCCGAAGGGCGCACGGGGCTTGGCCTGCTGGACGCCGTGAAACAGGCGCAGGCTCTACCGGATGCGGAGCTACCGCGCTTGCCGAAAAACCGCAGCAAGGATGCCCCTCGGGCGTCCGCAGCTCTCATGGCTTTGCTGAAAGTGCTGCTTACCAGCTGCTGTGAAGAGCATGATGTTGCGCCCAAGCTCGTCGCATCCATGGATGATCTGGAAGCGCTGGCACTTGATCCGTCCGCTCCGAATCCGGCTCTGGCCGGCTGGCGGAAAGCGGTATTTGGGGATGCCGCTCTGGCCCTGTGCAATGGTGAGATTGCGCTGGCCGTAAAAGGCGGAAAAGTCGATATTCTGACCCGCTGAGGCCTCTGCCTTCCGCAGTAACAGGGAAGGCAGAAACGACAGCGAACAGCAGATAAGGGCTTTTTAGAAGCCCATTTCCTGCCAAAGATTGGCCAGCGGGCGTGCGCCCACATGCGAGATAATTTCAGACGCCGCGACAGAAGCCAGACGGCCACATTCTGGCAGGGTGCGACCAGAGGTCAGACCAGCGAGGAAGCCCGCGGCATAAGCATCGCCCGCGCCCGTTGTATCCACGACCTGCGTGGGGACCGGGGCGACGGTTGTCATCTGCCCGTCATGAATGACCACGCTGCCCAGACCTGAGCGGGTAAGTGCCGCAAAGGTGGTGTCTTCCAGCGTATGGCGGGCTGCTGTCTCAAAGTTTTCTGTTTCATACAGCGCGCAGATTTCATCTTCATTGGCGAAGAGAATATCGACGTGGCCTTTTACGAGATCCAGAAACGCCTCACGGTGGCGACCAACGCAGAACGGGTCAGACAGGGAGAGCGCAACCTGACGGCCATTCTGATGTGCGAGTGTTGCAGCACGGCGGAATGCTTCCTGCGCATGCGGCGGGTCAAACAGATAGCCTTCCAGATACACGATTCTTGAAGCCGCAATTACGTCCGTCAGCACATCATCCGGCGTGAAGTGTGTGCATGCACCAAGATAGGTCGCCATGGTGCGCTGGCCGTCCGGTGTGACCATAACGACGCAGCGTGCCGTCGGCAGGTTTTCAGACACATGGCCGTCCAGCGGTGTGGAGGGGAAGGTAATGCCGTTATCGCGCAGATCCTGCGCAAACTTCTGGCCAGCCGTATCGTGCGCAACTTTACCCAGATACGCCACGCGTGCGCCAAACTGTGCGGCTACAACACAGGTATTTGCAGCAGAGCCACCGCCCATCACCTGTTCCACTTTCAGGTTTTCGGTCAGGCTGTCGGCACGGGTCGCATCAATCAGCGTCATGCTGCCGGGGGTCAGATTCTGCTCAAGCAGAAACGCGGGTTCGACAGTGGCAAGAATGTCCGTAATGGCGTTGCCAATGCCGAGAATATCGTATTTTGCCTCAGAGCCAGTCATGACGATGTCTATTTTCCTGAAAAAATGAGCAGATCGGCTCTTTCGGTATCGCGCTGCCATAAAAAGGGCAACAGCAAGCGCTAACGGATGCTTGCCGCACGGTCTGTCAGCTGTATAACAAATTGGCTGCCAGCTTGATGGATCGACGCGGGCAAGTACAGACGTATAACCGCTGTCGCAGATACGGCAGCCAGCATGGCGGGGGGATTCTTGTTTAAAAGACGCAAGCCTGAAGATAACCGACCGGCCGGGCAAAATGCCGGTCAGAGTACCAGTCAGCCGGGCGCTGCGCGTCCTGCCGGAGCATTTGGTACACTTTTCCCTTCTTCTTCTCCCGCGGGTTCGCCTCCGTCATCCGGCAGCGGCACGGCACCTGCTTCCCGTCCAGACGCAACAAAGGAGACCTCCATGGGTCGTGCGCCTCTCCCCCCCGGTTCCCCTCTCTCTCCCAACGCTGGCGTGCCCCCCATGCCGGGTGCCGCTGCACGAGGCATGAACCCGCAGCAGCCGAAAAAAGAAGTTCCGGACCAGCGGACCCTCGTTGTCGGCCGCGGTATCAGCGTTCAGGGCACCGTGCAGGATGCTGAGCGTCTGGTTGTGGAAGGCACTGTGGAATCCAGCATGATTTCCGCTAAGGAACTTGCTGTCATGCCGGGCGGTCTGTTCCGCGGTGGTGTGGAAGTTGAGAACGCGGAAATCGCCGGGACGGTTGATGGCACGCTGACAGTGCGTGGCAGCCTGACAGTGCGTGCAACCGGCCGCCTGCTGGGTAAAGCTGCCTGCCGCCGCCTGAAGGTGGAAGATGGTGGTCAGATCACCGGTCAGCTGGAAATGCTGAGCGATGACAACAAAGCACCGAAGCCTGCTGCTCCCGCAACGCCTGCTGCGGATGCACCGGTTAAAGCTGAAGGCTGATCTGGTTCTGATCAGACGGGGGTGAAAGCCCCCGCTTTCAGTAAGACATAAAAAAGCGCGCCCTTTGCTGATGCAAAGCGGCGCGCTTTTTTATGGAACGTGCGGTGTGACGTCAGGCGACGTTATCGCGCCGGTCACGCAGTTTGACGTAAGCAATCTGTGCATGTTCTGCACAATAGGGCTTACCCGGCAGTGGTGTGGCTCCACAGAAATGGAAGCCCGGTGTGCCGGGGTCGCCAATCGGCCAGCAGCAGGACGGCCCACGGCGTTTTTTGGGTTCCGGGTCAGAAATGCTGCGCAGGGACGTTTTGGGCTTTGCTGAGGCGCGTGGCGCTGCCGGAGCTTTAGCTGGTTTAGCTTCAGCCTTGGGCTGTGGAGCAGGCTTGGGAGCCGGCGCGTCCACAGCCGGGGCCGCAGTTGTCGCAGGCTTGGCGTCTGCTACAGGGGGCGCAGCCTGAGGTGCTTTTTCCTTGGCGGGTGCAGCTGCGGCAGCCGGAGCTGCTTTTGCAGCACTTTCCGTGCCAGCGACTTTGGTTTTGTCACTCCGCCGGATGGGAGACGGACGCGGGGGCAGACTCAGACGATGCGCTTTGCCCACCACGGCGTTTTTGGTGATGGAGAGCCGACGGCCAATTTCTGCAGTTGAGAGGCCTTCCGCCCAGAGCTCTTTGAGCCGGGCGATCGTTTCATCGGTCCACTCCATGCACAGGCACCTTTTCGTATTGTCACGGGTCAGTGAAGCCAGATGCTTCAGTGCCGGGCATATTAAGGGCAGAGCAGGGGTATCTCAAGGAGAAAGGCCAGAAATTCTTGAAATCAGGCGGGTTTCTGGCTGTTTTACCGGCCTTAGTGCGTACCGGCTTCCATCATCAGGGGGTAGAGGGAGGCCACCAGCAGGGCGGCCATGGTCAGGTTGAACCCGCGCAGAATGGCAGGCTGGCTCAGCCAGCGGCGCATGAGGGCACCAAAGCTGGTCCACAGGCTGACGCACGGGATGGCAGTGAGGCCACAAATGATGCAGGCCAGAGCTAAGCCAAACAGAAAATTCTCATGCGGCAGATAGGCGGAGACAATGCCAATAGCGATAATCCACGCCTTGGGGTTAACCCACTGGAACCCCGCTGCCTGAAGGAAACTGATGGGTTGGCCTGCCCCGACCTCAGTTGAAGCCGGTGTTGCTGTGGCAATTTTCCATGCCAGCCACAGCAGATACGCCGCACTCAGATATTTCAGCCAGATATACAGCAGAGGAAAGCGCTCAAACACGACACCCAGCCCAAGCCCAACCAGCGCGACCATCAGTACAAACCCAAGGGCAACACCGAGCATATGTGGAATGGACCGCCGGAACCCGTGGTTCAGGCCCGAGGCAGCCAGCATGGTATTGTTCGGACCGGGCGTGATGGAGGCCACCAGAGCGAAAGCGGTCAGGGGGCCGAAGGTGCTCCAGAAGGACATGAGGCGCAAAACTCCGTTTGCAGAAGGCGGAAGAGCCATCATATTCAGGAAAATGCTCTTATGCTACGCTGGTGGTTCAGCCGCAGCGGCCCGAAAGGCCCGGTTGAGCAGTAACTGACAAGCCGGATTGCAGATCACTTTCGGCGCGCCGGCAGCCGCTTGCCATCTGTGCGGTGGATGGCAGAAAGTGCTGGGATCAGCCGCCATACTGATCGTCATCCTATTTGCGTCTGACGGTCAGTATGGCAGATCACCAAAAATTCTGGTCCGTTTTTAAGAAACCACTGTGATAATAAAAAGGTATTGTTTTCTTATTCAGTAAAAATTTCCGTATTTCCTCAATGAGATCTGCGTATTCTGCGCAAGATGTAAAGTAAGCCTGAAAAGCGTTTGCGAGGAAAATATCGGATAACGAAAGACGTTTTTCAAAGAGTTCCTGTTATACTGTAACGTCTGGGCGTCTTGTTGTGTTTCCGATACAGTTGTGCCCTGACAGAAAAGCAGATGTGACCAGAGAACACGTGCAGCACGGTAGCTCTCGGGGTCAGCTTGGGGCTATTCTGAAAAACATACAGCGCATCTGAAAGACGGTGCGCACAAACAGACACAATACACAGGGGATGAGCATGGACGTACGGGCAGCCGTAGCCTTTGAAGCGGGGAAACCGCTGGAAATTGAAACCGTGCAACTGGAAGGCCCGCGTGAGGGTGAAGTTCTGGTGGAAATCAAGGCAACGGGCCTGTGCCACACGGATAAATACACTCTCTCTGGTGCGGACCCGGAAGGTCTGTTTCCGGCTATTCTGGGCCATGAGGGGGCTGGCATTGTGGTTGAGGTCGGCCCCGGTGTGCGGCACCTGAAACCCGGTGACCACGTGATTCCGCTCTACACGCCGGAATGCCGGGAATGTAAATCCTGCCTCTCCCGCAAGACCAACCTGTGCACGGCTATTCGCTCTACACAGGGAAAAGGCCTGATGCCTGATGGGACCTCGCGTTTTTCCTTCAAGGGGCAGCCGATCCATCATTATATGGGCTGTTCCACCTTTGCGAATTACACGGTTCTGCCAGAAATCGCGCTGGCTAAAATTCGGGAAGATGCCCCGTTTGATAAGGTCTGTTACATCGGGTGTGGCGTGACGACTGGCATTGGGGCGGTGCTGTTTACGGCCAAGGTCGAGACGGGCTCCACAGTCGTGGTGTTCGGGCTGGGTGGCATTGGGCTGAATGTCATTCAGGGTGCGAAAATGGTTGGGGCTGATCGCATTATCGGTGTGGACATCAATCCGGACCGGGAAGCCATTGCCCGCAAATTCGGCATGACCGATTTTGTGAACCCGAAGGATCTGGGGCCGGATGGTGATCTGGTTGGTTATCTGATTGAACTGACAGATGGTGGCGCGGATTACACGTTTGAATGTGTGGGCAACCCGACTCTGATGCGTCAGGCGCTGGAATGTGCCCATCGTGGGTGGGGTGTTTCAACCATCATCGGTGTGGCTGGGGCCGGGCAGGAAATAAGCACGCGACCGTTCCAGCTTGTTACGGGGCGCCGGTGGATTGGGTCCGCATTTGGTGGGGCACGTGGACGGACCGATGTTCCAAAAATTGTTGATTGGTACATGGATCATAAGATCAATATTGATGATCTGATTACCCACAAGCTCCCGCTGGAAAAAATCAACGAGGGCTTTGATATGATGGCGCGCGGGGAGAGTATCCGCACAGTTGTAGAATATTAAAACGTGTTTCAGCCCCGGCCTTTTTGTGCCGGGGCTTTTTTAATGCGTCGCTCAGGGCAGAAGGCGCAGCACTGTGTCCGCAGGGCGGCATGCCGCAGCCCCTTTATTCGTCACGACAATCGGGCGGTTGAGCAGAGCAGGGTGTTCAGCAATCGCGTCCAGAATCTGATCATCCGTGACACTCGGGTCTTTTAGCCCCAGCTCTTCATAGAGCGGGCCTTTCTGGCGCAGCAGATCACGCGCTGTCAGCTCGGTCTGATTTACAAGCTCAGCCAGCTTTTCCCGGCTGGGGGGTGTTTTCAGATACAGCACAATTTCCGGCTCAATCCCGGCGTCTCGAATGAGGCCAAGGACCGTGCGGGACGTGCCGCAGGCGGGGTTGTGGTACAGCGTGACAGTCATGAACAGCGTCCTTGTAGCAGGTGAAAAAGAAAGACAGCCTCAGACGGGCAGAGGGCGATTATCGGCAATCGCTTCCATCGCCATGTAGGAGGTGACGGTATCAATGTCGATTTTTTCTATCATTTTGCGATAAATGGCATCAAAGGCATTCATGTCCCGCGCAACCACCTTCAGCATGTAGTCATACTCACCGGCAATCCGATAGAAATCGACAATATTGGGGATGGAGAGGATGATCTGCCGGAAGCTTTTCAGCCACTCCTGTGAGTGGTGGCGCGTTTTGATGAGGACGAGCACAGTCAGATCCAGCTCCACCGCAGCACGGTCCAGCCGCAGCGTTTGCCCTTGCATGACCCCTGCTGCGCGCAGGGCTTGCAGTCGCCGCCAGCACGCATTTTGAGACATGCCGACCCGCTCTGCCAGATCCCGCTGAGATAGCGAGGCATCCTGCTGCAAGGCACGAAGGATTGCACGATCAAAACTATCAAGTTTATGGGTCATAACCGATCATATGATCGAATATGACGGGATTCAATCATGAAATAGGGAAACTTTTTTGGATTGGTGTTTCTTATGATGGCGGAACAGCCTTTTCCAGTCTGCGTGGTTCCAGAATTATGATGACACCTTCCCCCGAAAACTTCTTTTCCCATTTTGCCAAAACCCTGCAGGGTGACGATGTGATTACCCGCCTGCGGGATGATCTGATTGGCGATAACCTGACCATTCCCGGTCCGTTTGGTCCCAAAAAGCTGGTCTATGCGGATTACGTTGCTTCAGGTCGGGCTCTGGGTGTGATTGAGCAGGCCATCGCCACGCAGGTGCTGCCCTACTATGCCAACAGCCATACGGAGGCCTCGTTCTGCGGGCAGGTGATGAACCGTATGCGGCATGAGGCCCGGCAAATCATTGCGCGCCTGTGCGGCGCTGAGCAGGGGTTTGCGACAATCTTCACGGGGAATGGTGCAACGGCAGGCCTGAACCGGCTCGTGCATCTGCTGGGAGTGCGGGATGCTGTGCGGGCCGACGAGTGCCCGCTTGTGCTGATCGGCCCCTATGAACACCATTCCAATATCCTGCCCTGGCGGGAAAGCGGTGCGGAGCTGATTGAAATTGCGGAAGCGCCGGATGGCGGCCCGGATCTGGCCCAACTGGAAGCCCTTCTGGCCGCAGCGGATCCAAACCGTCTGAAAATCGGCGCGTTTTCGAGTGCCTCAAACGTCACAGGTATTGTAACAGATACTGACTCTGTCACACGGCTTCTCAAAAAATATGGTGCGAAATCTGTCTGGGATTATGCCGGGGGTGGTCCTTACCTGCCGATTGATATGAAGGCCGGGACAGATGCGGAAAAAGATGCCGTCGTGCTTTCTACACATAAGTTCATTGGTGGCCCCGGCGCATCCGGTGTGCTGATTGTGCGGGAAGCTGCTGTCGCAACACAGGAGCCAACGCTACCCGGTGGGGGCACGGTGCGGTTTGTCTCTCCGTGGGGGCATGACTATTCAGGCAGTGTTACGGCGCGGGAAGAAGCTGGTACGCCGGATGTCGTGGGCAATATTCGGGCCGCTCTGTGTTTTCTGGTTAAGGATGCCATTGGCGCGGCGTTTATGGCGGAGAGAAATCACACGCTTTATCAGCGGGCCTATGACGCATGGCATGCCAACCCTTATCTGGAAATTCTGGGAAATTCGCAGGCAAAACAGCATCTGCCTATTTTCTCATTCCGCGTGAAGGATACAGACGGAAAGCTGATTCACCACCAACTGTTTACGCGGGTGCTGTCAGATCTGTATGGCATTCAGGCGCGGGGTGGATGTGCCTGTGCGGGACCGTATGCACATCGGCTTCTCTCGCTTGGTCAGGACGAATCCATGCGAATGCATGAAGCAATCCGTGCCGGGCAGGAAGTGGAAAAGCCGGGCTGGGTGCGTCTGAACTTCAGTGTGCTGATGGATGATGCCAAAGTGGCGTATATTCTGAAATCCGTGAATGAACTGGCTGAAAATGCCAGTATTATTGCGCAGTCTTATCTCTGTGACACCGCAACTGCACGCTTTAAATATCAGGAGACACTGGCAGCGGAATAAAGCCCGGTTGGCAGATATGTTTATTTCACGATGAACTTTGCCCCCTATTTCCTGTTCACTCAGTCAGACGTGCGTGCAGAGCTCAGCCACACCTTGTCGCTTTCTGCACCACAAGGTCAGTTCCTTACCTATCCTGCGTCAAAAGGAGCTGGTTACCGGGAACCGAGTGAACACTAAAGAGGAGCGCAGTCGCATCATGAAATTTGATCTTAAAGGCCGGAAAGCCATTGTGACGGGGTCTACCCTGGGGATTGGTCTGGCAACAGCCAAAGGGCTTGCAGCAGCCGGGGCAGACGTTGTGGTGAATGGGCGCAAGCAGGAGGCTTGCGAGAAAGCTGTTGCCGCCATCAAAAAAGATGTGCCGGATGCCCGGGTGACAGCCTGTGTGGCTGACTTAGGAACGGCAGAGGGATGTGACTCTCTTGTTTCAGCCCATCCTGTCTGCGATATTCTGGTGAATAATGTCGGCATTTTTTCACCCAAAGATTTCTTTGAAACATCCGATGAGACTTGGACGCAGTTTTTTGATGTGAATGTCATGTCCGGCGTGCGGCTCTCCCGCGCTTATCTGCCTGCTATGGAAAAGAAGGGCTGGGGGCGCGTTATTTTCATCTCTTCTGAATCTGCACAGAACATTCCAGTCGATATGATTCATTACGGCTTCTCCAAAACGGCGCAGCTGGCCGTCTCCCGTGGTCTGGCCAAACGGATGGCCGGCACGGGGGTAACGGTCAACGCTGTCCTGCCCGGACCGACGTTATCCGAGGGGGTGCAGGCCATGTTTAAGGAAAAAATGCAGGAAACCGGGAAATCTCTTGAAGAGATCAGTGAAGAATTCGTGCGCACCCAGCGCCCGTCTTCTCTGATCAGACGCCCGGCCAGCGTGGAAGAAGTTGCAAACATGATCCTGTATGTAGCGTCTCAGGAAGCGTCTGCTACAACGGGCGCCGCTCTGCGGGTTGAAGGTGGCATTCTGGAAACGATTTTCTAATATTGAAAAAGTCTTTAAATTAAAATCATCTTCCCCATGGCAGGAGAGAACTGCCATTCGGGGAAATAAGGGGGCGTATGAGTTCATGACATAATGTTCATGAACTCATACGCAACGTCTGCGCCGTTTCCTCGTTAGAAGTGTAAGGTTTTACAATGGGCGAGCACAATCAGTGCCGAAATGACAAGCGCGCTGGTGTTTCGTCTTTACACAATGCGGTGTAGAGACATCCTGATGCTTTCGTCCACTTTCCTATAAAGGGGACTATCATGACAGCTTCCACCACAGATAAAATCAGCTCTACCCTGACGGCTGTGGCCGATACGGTAACGGCGGCCACCACGGATAAATCCGGTTTGTCTTCCGCCCTTATTCATTATCTGGAACACAACAATAACGCCGGGCAGGCAATTGTACGTCGGCATGCAGAACAGCATGGTTTGCAGTCCGTTGTGTCCCACTGGGAAAACCACGCTGTTGTGGAACCCACGACGGAAGACGTTGTGCAGAAGCTTCTGCCGTCTGAGGTGATTGACCGACTGGCGGCAGAAAGTGGTCTGTCCCGCGGCGCTGCGATTACAAACCTGCAGGAAGTGCTGCCGCCAGCTTGCCGCACGGACAAGGTTGATGCGCAGCGGAAAGCACGTCAGGCCTAAAAACTCTCTGCCCGCAGGTTTATCCTGCGGGTCGCCTTGCAGTGTCTGAGTGCTCTTAAAGCTATCTCGTTCCTTTATTGGAGCGAGGTGGCTTTTTTTATGGGGGGATGCGTATTTTTAAAAAGGTGACGCCGTGTAGGAATGGCGGCAAAAAGCCTTGAGAGATCAGAAGACCAGTAAGGTGGGCAAGATGCTGAAAAACCTGTTCAGACGGTGGGGGCAGGGAGACCGGGCCAGCATTGTGCGCGATAGTCTGGCGGGGCTTTCTCTTGCCTGCATGAATATCCCGCAGGTGCTGGGGTATGCCCGTATTGCCGGAATGCCTGCCGTAACCGGGCTTTATACAGTTTTGCTACCGCTGGTGGCGTTTGCTGGTGTCGGGTCTTCGCGGCATCTGGTCGTGGCGGCAGATTCTGCAACCGCGGCCATTTTTTCCAGTGCTCTGGCACGCATGGCCTCGCCGGGCAGTGCGCATTACATGGCGCTTGTCAGCATGGTCGCGCTGTTGAGCGCCGGGTTCCTGCTGGCGGCACGGTTATTCAGGCTGGGCTTTCTGGCCGATTTTCTCTCCCGCACGGTGCTGGTTGGATTTATGGCGGGTGTTGGCCTGCAGGTCGGCATTGCCATGACGTATGACATGCTGGGCTTACAGGCCACAGCGCATAATCCTTTTCTCCAGTTTGTAGAGTTGCTGAAGGCGCTCCCGCATCTTGCGCCGTTAAGTGCGGCAATCTCGCTTGTTATGTGCCTGCTTTTATATGCCGGAGAGAAATTTGCACCGCACAAGCCACTGGCGCTGGTTCTGGTGGTTGGAAGCATTTTCGCCAGTTGGGCTATGGGGCTGGAGGCGCGAGGGGTTGCTCTGGTGGGGCCTCTGTCTGGGGGCTTGCCGTCTTTGCATTTCCCCAGGGTGGGGTGGAATGACATGCTCAGCCTGCTGCCGGTGGCGACTTCCTGCGTGTTCGTCATTATTGCGCAAAGTGCGGCAACATCCCGCACGTACGCTTACAAGTTTCAGGAAGATGTTGATGCAAACAGGGATATTCTGGGGTTAAGTGCTGCCAATGCAATGGCCGCCTTGAGCGGCACTTTTACGGTCAATGGCAGCCCGACGCAGACAGCCATGGCCGTGCAGGCCGGAGCCCGTAGCCAGAAGGCACAACTTGTTTTTGCCTGTGTCACGCTGGTTGTTTTACTCTTTCTCACGGGTCCCCTGCACTATCTGCCACGGTGTGTGCTGGGGGCTATTGTTTTTAGTGTTGCGATGGGGATGATTGACCTGCGGGCCTTATGGCGCATACGGCAGGAAAGCCCCGGAGAGTTCGGTCTGGCGCTGATCACCGCTGCTACGGTTGTGGGGGTGGGGGTGGAGCAAGGTATTCTGGTGGCGATTGTGCTCTCCCTGTTCCGCCATGTGCGGCATAGTTATGAACCACACACTATGGTTTTGCAGGAAGATGCCCAGACCAAGCTTCTGGAAGCTTCCCCAGTCAAGGCTGGGGTTGAAACGGAACCGGGCCTGATTGTGTATCGGTTCTGTGCAGATTTATTCTATGCAAACTGTAACCGCTTTGCAGATGATATCCGGTTTCTGATTAAAACAGCACCCACCCCTGTTCGCTGCATTGTGGTAGATGCCAGCGCCATTACGGATATTGATTATTCTGCTGCCAGCCTTTTGCGTACCGTTTTGCAGGAATTACAGGCAAAGTCTGTTTTGATTGCTTTTGGGCGGGTTAATCCGTTTTTACGGGCCGATATGGACCGCCACCGGATTAGTGCTGTTTTGGGTGAGGGCAATATTTATGCCCAGCTCCATACCGCAGTGGCCGCGGCCCGCTCTCATGCCCGGTGCGAAAAGGCATGAGAGCGGCAGCTTGTGAGGCTTTTTTGTCAGAACAGGCTCAAAGAGGAGGCATGCGCTCCGCTGGTAAGCCATGTGTGTAAAATACCATAAAAACCCAACAAGAAAACAGAATGAATCATTAAAAACTTATAAAATAAAAAGAAGTTTCTGAATGATACAAAAACCCCACGCCAGAGGTCCGACGTGGGGTGAAAAAGGTCTTTCTGCATACACTCCGTTACGGGAAGAGCTTACGCACAACCCGATAAGCAATGATGTAAAGCAGAAGGTAAAATGCGGGAATAAACAGAATTATTCCTTCAAGATCACCTAGCATGATTAAACCTCCTGATCTGAAGAGGAGCCGATTTTGCCGTCCTGCTGCGCATCCAGCAGGATTGCGCCGGCACCGGAAATGAGAATGATCATGATGGTACCAATCACCCAGGCGAAGTACCAGGGGCCCTGATCCCCCACAAAAACGGCAAACAGCAGGGAGACGACCAGAGCAGCGGCCAGACCGGCCAGACGTAACAGTTGCATGGTAAAGTTCCCTTTTAGTAGCTGTGGCTATCGTTAACGATGTCCGCCGTGTGAACTTTGCCGCGCATCACGTAGTAGCACCATGAGGTGTAGCAGAGGATGATGGGCACAAAGATCAGCGCGACAACCAGCATGCAGGTCAGGCCATAAGCACTGGCGGAGCTGTTCCAGATGGTCAGGCTCTGGTCCGGTGCGGTGGTGGAGGGCATGAAGAACGGGAACATCGCCGCAGCAACCGTGCCAATGGTGCCAATCCATGAACCAAGCCCAATCCACCAGGCGAGAATGACCTTGTTCATGCGTGCAGCCAGTGTTCCGCCAATCATGCTGGCCAGCCCAAGCAGGGGCAGCAGCCAGAGGACCGGATGGGCGGCGTAATTATGCAGCCAGCCACCGGCAACCATGGCGACGTGCTGGCCGTGCATGGGGGAGGCCGGCATAGCCGGGTCGACCGGGGCGGTGAAAACAAAGCCCTGCATGCGGGCAATAAAGAAACCACCAATGATAAACAGTATCGCTGCCGTCAGGCCGCCGCGCAGGGCGTAGCGACGGGCACGGTCATAAATCGGGTTTTCTGCCCGCAGCATCAGCATCACGCCACCCTGATACACACTCAGGGCAACGGACATCAGACCGCACAGAATGGCAAACGGGTTCAGCAGATATGAGAAAAAGGAGCTGTCCTGATAATACTGTCCGGTCCAGCCAAAATGGTAGCCAACACCATGCAGGATGTTCCCGAAGGCCGCGCCGTAGATGAACATGGGCAGGAAACCGGAAATCAGAAACACCCAGTCCCAGCTGGCGCGCCAGAGGTGGGAGTCCGCCTTGGAGCGATATTCAAAGGCGACAGGCCGCAGGATCATGCTGAACAGCAGCAGGATCATCACGACATAAAAAACGGAAAAGGACGTGGCATAGAGGGTGGGGAAGGCGGCAAAAATCGCCCCGCCTCCCAGAATAAACCAGACCTGGTTCCCATCCCAGTGCGGGCCGATGATGTTGAGGGCCGTGCGGCGCTCTCCATCATTCCGCCCTACAAAGCGGAGCAGGGTGCCAACGCCCATATCCATGCCGACCATCAGCCCGAGGCCGATCAGCAGCACGCACAGCAGAGCCGCCCAGATCAGTTTGAGAAGTGCATAAAGTTCCATATCAGGACCTTTCTTTCAACAAAAACATCAGTGACCTGAGGCGTGCGGGGTGCCGACAACAGCGCAATGGGCGGCATACGCATCATCACTGTGCGGGGCGTCATGAGCTTCCGGGCCAAGGCGTGCGAACTTGAACATCAGATACAGTTCTGCCGCGATAAAGATGCTGTAGAGCAGCGCAAAACCTGCCAGAGAGAACACCATGTAGGACGTGCTGTGCGTGGAGGCGGACAGGAAGGTCGGCAGCGTGTTGAACACCGTCCAGGGCTGACGGCCAGCTTCTGCAGTAATCCATCCGAATTCTGTTGCCAGAATAGGCAGCGGGATAGACCACATGCAGGCCTTGAGGATGAGCTTGTTCCGCTCCAGCTTGTTCTTCAGGCTCAGGTAAGCGGAAATGGCAAACAGCGCGAAGAAATACAGCGCAAGAAACACCATGATACGGAAAGACCAGAAAGTAACAAACACATTCGGCAGAATGTCGGGTTTCGTCTGTTCCACAACGCTCTGCAGGGCATCTGCCGGAATGGCCGTTACGTCCTGATTGGGGGCGTGGCGGGTGGCCAGAAAGCCAAAGCCGAGGTCGGCTTCATGCGCCTTGAACGCATCCAGATCAGCCTGCTGGTGTGTTTCCTGATACCGGCGCAGGGCAGAGACAGCGACAATCCCGGATTCAATGCGCGGTGCGGCAGCATCTTCCAGTTCGTGCATGCCACGGATAGGCGTGTTGAAGTCATGCGTAATAAGCGGTGTGAGAACAAACGGGACACCAATTTCAAAATGGTTTTCCTGTTTGGCATCATCCGGGAGAGCCGCCAGAATCCACGGTTCATACGGCGGTTTGCTGGTGTGCCACAGGCCTTCAATGGCAGCGATTTTGGTCGGCTGTTCCATATAGTCTTCACGGCCCAGAACATCACCCAGCGTGATGACGGCAACAGTGGAGATAATGCCGAACAGTGCTGCCATACGGAAAGATCGGGCTGCAAACTGCCTGTGCTGACCACGCAGCAGATAAAATGCACTCACACCCATAACAAGCAGAGCCGCAGAGACATACCCGGCAACAGAGGTATGTACGAACTTGGCCTGTGCATCCGGGCTGAAGATCAGTTTTACAAAGCTGTCAAACTGCAGGCGCATGGTGTCCGGGTCAAAATGCGCACCGTGCGGCACGTTCATGCCGGCGTTCGCAATCAGAATCCACAGGGCAGAGAGGTTGGAGCCGAGGGCCACCAGATACGTCACGGCCAGATGGGCCTGTTTGCTCAGGCGGTCCCAGCCAAAAAACATAAGGCCCACAAAGGTGGATTCCATAAAGAAGGCCATCAGACCTTCAATGGCCAGCGGCGTGCCGAACATGTCCCCAAAAAAGCGGGAATACATGGACCAGTTGGTGCCGAATTCAAACTCCATGGTAATGCCGGTGGCAACGCCGAGGGCAAAGTTAATGCCGAACAGCTTGCCCCAGAACATGGCCATGTCTTTGTAAATTTTTCTGCCGGTTACAACATAGACAGTTTCCATGGCAGCCAGCATGAATGTCAGGCCCAGCGTGAGGGGGACAAACATGAAGTGGTAAAGCGCTGTCAGCGCGAACTGAAAGCGTGAAAGATCAACAACAGTCGGGTTGATCATGTCCATTTTAAAAATCCTTTATCATAGGCACTCTTAAGCGGGATCTCTGGGGTTATCGTCTCATGGCACCTCCTCCGCCGGGCAGATCTGGCCGCCTGCAAGCGTGAGTGTCCGGTCCATAAACGGGATCAGGGTGCGCCGATGCGTAATGCACAGGATGGTGGCATCCGGCCTTGCGGAAATCAGGCCGTGCATCAGGGCGTATTCGGTTTTCTGGTCCAGCCCTTCTGTGGGTTCATCCAGAATAAGCCATGGGGTATTGCGCAAAAGCGCCTGCGCGAGAACAAGCCTTCTGGCCTGACCACCGGAGAGTGCGAGACCTTCATCCCCAATCAGTGTATCCAACCCGTGGGGTGCGTGCTGCACAAAATCTTCCAGCTGCACAGTGCGCAGGACCTCAGCCATCTGCGTGTCATCCGCGTTCGGGTTGGCAAGCAGGAGCGTGTCCCGAATGGTGCCGTTGAACAGGTGGAAATCCTGTGCGGCGACGCTGATGGTTTTTGCGAGATCTTCCGTTGAAAAATGACGAAGATCCTGACCTCCCAATGTGATCTCACCGCCCTGATACGGATAGAACCGGCTCAGGAGGCTGATCAGGCTGCTCTTTCCAATGCCGGATGCCCCGACAAGCGCCACACGCTCCCCCTGACGGATGGTGAAGCTGGCATGCTCCAGAACCCAGTGCTGGGTATTAGGATATCGGAAGGAAATATCGCGAACGATGAGATCCAGAGGGTGGTGCAGAGCAGGTGCGGGCGCGGTAGAGGCAGGGACGCACGGCGCAGTATTGCAGGAGGCTTGCAGCCGTTCCGCGGCAATACGAGCGCGGATGAAGGCCTGACAGGCTGCGGGCAGAGGCTGCATAACATCAAAGGCAGCCAGACACCCCAGAGCCAGCATCGGAATTTCCGGTGCAGAGAGTGCGCCCAGATGAAAAGCCCGAACCGCCAGCATGACGACGTAAAGGGTTGTCAGCAGACCGATAAAAGTCATCAGGCTGCGTGCACCGCTTTCCAGTGCGGCAAGATGCCGTTCTGTGGCTTGCAGGGTTTTCTGGTGGCTATCCAGTGTCTCAATGCGGGCTTCACTGGCCCCCAGAGTCAGATACTCCCCTAAGCCTGCAAGCGTGTCTGCAAGTTCAGCCTGAAAGGTGCCGCGTTGCGTGGTAAGGGCGCGCAGGCGCGGTGCTGAGAGGAGACCGACGCTCATGGGGACCGGCAGAGTGCAGACCAGCAGGCCAAGAGCCAGAATAAGTCCTGCGCTTTTCAGGAAAAGTCCGGAAATAAGCGCAAAGACCAGACCGCACAGAATGGCGCGAGCAAAAGGGATGAACGTTTCTGTGTAGGACTGGCCGACGCGGTCGGTGTCCGACACAAAGCGAGAGAGCAGATCGCCACCCCGTTTGTCGGTCAGTCCGGCCGGGGCCAGTGGGGCGAGTTTTGTATAAACCCAGACCCGCAGGCGGCCCGTCAGGCGCAGACTGGCATCATGCGTGACCAGCCGTTCCAGATACCGTGTGACAATGCGCAGCGTTGCAAAAAAGCGCACCCCGGTGGCGGGCAGTATCATGTTGAAGGCTTGCTGTGCCGCAAGCCCCGCAGCCCCGGCGCAGGCCGCCCCGGCCAGCAGCCAGCCGGATAGGAACAGCAGCCCGAAGTTGGCAAGGGCTGCAACACAGGCCAATGCCAGACCGAAGAAAACAGGCCAGCGTAGAGCGCGCGTGAAAAGTCCTGAGACGGTAAGCGGATTCATGCGCAAGCCCTCTGCGGTGCGGAGAAGAGTTCTCCGTGTCCGTCACTGATATGCAGGCACTGGTCAGCCAGCGCGACCATGTCGGCATGGTGTGTGGCAACAAGTACAATCCGGTTTGCAGAACAGCGCCGAATGGCGTGGGCAACACGCAGGGCACTGGCCGGGTCCAGATCGGATGTTGGTTCATCCAGACATAGGATATCCGGATTGCGGAGCAGGGCACGTGCCAGAGCCAGCCGCTTGATCTGGCCACCGGAGAGGCATGCACCTCTTTCCCCGACAGAGGTTGCAAAACCGTGCGGCAAAGCCTCGATAAATTCCAGCGCATCGGCCTGCTGAACAGCGGCATGCAGTTCCGCATCGGTTGCGTTGGGTTTGGCCAGCCGCAGAGTGTCGGCAATGCTCCCCATTGTCATCACAGGGCGCTGCGGCACCCATGCGGTGCGGCTTTGCCAGACTTCAAGAGGGGCACCTGTGGTGTCATACGCGGTGATCTGACCGGAAGAGGGCTGTAAAAACCCCAGTATCAGACGTAGGAAAGTTGTTTTCCCGGTGCCACTTTCCCCGGTGATGACGGTCAGGGTTCCGCGTGACAGCGTGCAGGAAAGCGCCTGAAAAGCTGGCGCTTGTCCCGGATAGCCTGCTGTCAGGTCGGAACATATCAGGTGGGCTATCGGGTGATTCCGGGTGTGTGCCAGCCGGGGCTGGCTTTCCGGTTGCGTCATCTCCGGCAGGGTGAACAGGTCAGCAAGCCTGGCTGCCGCTGCCGTTGCGTTCTGGCGGGCATGGTAGCTGGCGGAAAAAGCCCGGAGCGGCATGAAATATTCCGGTGCCAGCAGCAGAACCAGAAAAGCGGACCGAAAATCAACCGTGCCAGACAGAAGCCGCGCGCCAAAAACCACAGCGACCAGTGCAATGGACAGGCTGGAGAAAAATTCCAGAACAGCCGAGGTCAGGAACGCAACTTTCATGACGGAAAGCGTACTGGCCCTGTGGGCGTCGGTTGCGGCGGCCATACGGCTGATGCTGGCCTCTGTCTGGCCCAGAAGGCGCAGCGTGCTAAGCCCGCGCAGGGAATCCAGAAAGCTGGAGCCCAGCACAACCAGCTGCATCCATTGCCGGTCCATGATGCTCTGGGCGCTATAGCCAACCAGCGCCATGAAAACCGGAATCAGCGGGCCGGTGCAGGCCAGAATGACAAAGCTCCAGCCGTCCAGATGGAACACCATGGCCAGAATGAGCAGTGGCAGCACGACCATCATGGC
The DNA here is from genome assembly GCF_044094635.1 of Acetobacter sp. KSO5. Lineage (NCBI taxonomy): Bacteria > Pseudomonadati > Pseudomonadota > Alphaproteobacteria > Acetobacterales > Acetobacteraceae > Acetobacter > Acetobacter sp. KSO5. Next base: position 174,526 of record NZ_CP172014.1, read on the forward strand.
GGCACGGGGAATGTACTGCGCAAAATAGGGTTCCAGCGCATCTACCCCTTCTGTCAGGGTGGTGAGAATGCGTCCTGCCGGAAGGGTCGTGCAGCCGACTGGTCCCGCACAAAACAGATGCCGCAGGGCATCGTGCCGCACATGGGCGGCAATGCGCAGTCCTGCTTCTGTCCCCGCCATATCGGCAAGCCATTGCAGAAACAAACTTCCGCCGAGGCAAGCCAACAGCAGGAGAAGGGTATGCTGCTCTGCGGCAAAGGATGCGCCTTTGAACGTCAGATCATCCACAAGTCCGGCCAGCAGCGTGAGGTGCAGTACAAACAGGACCGCCGCCATGCCACCCAGCGTGACGCTGCCAGCCAGCCAGCCTTTGGCCCGCCGGGCCATGCCAGCAGTCTGCCAGTCGTTTTTGGGTTGCTTGGAATGCATGAAGGTTTGCCTGCCTGCGGGAAAGGAGCACAAAGGGATAAACTTTCATAATTAATGAAAGTCATATTAAAATATTTACGAAAGTATCTGACGTCAAGGGTGCGGCAGTCTGCGCGACCTGCGGGGCGGCTGCGTCAGGGCTTGAAAAGCTCAGCGATTGCGGAAGGATTGCCAGGAAAAGACAAAAAAACGGGGCCTTGAAGGCCCCGTCGCTCTCCTCATCGAGAAGATGATATTTAATTTATATTATTAAGTGTTGGGTTGCTTATCGCCCGAACAGGCACTGCCAGATCATGTAAGTCGCCACGCAGAAAATTACGCAGGCGAAAAAGATGGTCAGCGCCCCTTTGGACTGCGCCATGGAGCGCGCCACGCGGGTGCCCACCAGACTGCCAATGGCCCCCCCCAGAATGAACAGCCCGGCCAGAGACCAGTCCACATAGCCCGAGGCCATATAGCTGGCGGCCGTGCTGAACCCGAAGGCTGAGACTGCTACCAGTGACGTGCCAACAGCATTCAGAATCGGCATGCCGGTGGAGGCAATCAGGCCCGGCACAATCAGAAAACCGCCGCCAATGCCAAAAAAGCCGGAGAGCAGACCTGTGCCTGCGCCATAGCCTGCGACTTTGGCGGCGTTATCGCGGTTGCAGCTTGCGCCGGGGCAACCCTCGTTCCTGCGGCCACGGAGCATGAGGATGCCGACGCCGATCATAAGGATGGCAAAGCAGAGCAGGAGTTTTTTGCCATCGACAGCCTTGCCGAGACTCGCGCCAACAAACGCCCCCAGCACGCCGCAGGACGCAAAAATGGCAGCGCATCGCCATTTGACCGTATGAGCGCGGGCATGCTGCGCCAGCCCGACCAGCGCGTTGATGGCCACGGCCAGCGCGCTGGTGCCAATAGCGACATGCGGGTTGGAAACGCCCACCAGATAGACCATCAGCGGCACCGCCAGAATGGAACCGCCCCCGCCAATAAGCCCAAGAGTAAAGCCGACCAGTGAGCCGGAAAAAATTTCCAGCCCGGTCTGTAAAAGGGGATCTGACATTTTACGCTTTGTGCCTCAGGTGAAAAAAACAGGGGTGCTGCGGTCTGTAGAGCTTAGATTTTGTTGACGGGGATCTTGATGTAACTGACGCCGTTTTCTTCCGGTTCCGGCATATGGCCGCCACGCATGTTGATCTGCACGGACGGCATAATGAGGTTGGGGAGAGAGAGCGTGGAGTCGCGCTTGGTGCGCATGCTCACAAAGTCCTCTTCTACCACGCCGTCATGCACATGGACGTTATGGGCGCGCTCGGCCCCAACAGTCGTTTCCCATGCAAATTCGGTGCGGCCCGGTGCTTTGTAGTCATGGCACAGGAACAGGCGGGTCTGTTCCGGCAGAGTGAGCAGGCGGCGGATGGAGCGGAACAGCATCCGGGCATCCCCACCGGGGAAGTCTGCGCGGGCGGTGCCGTAATCGGGCATGAACAGCGTATCGCCAATAAAGGCGGCATCCCCGATCACAAACGCCATGTCAGCCGGGGTATGGCCGGGCACATGCAGAGCGGTGGCTTTCAGATTGCCGATCTGAAACTGGTCCCCATCCCGAAACAGGTGGTCAAACTGGGAGCCATCCCGGGCGAAGCGGGTGCCAGCATTGAAGATTTTGCCAAAAACCTCCTGCACCCGGATAATGTCAGCCCCAATGCCCAGTTTCCCGCCAATCTGCTCCTGTAACCAGGGAGCAGCGGAAAGATGGTCGGCATGGGCATGGGTTTCCAGCTGCCATTCAACTTTCAGCCCCTCTGCCCGCACATAGTCCACAATTTTCTGTGCGGAGTCGTAGCACGTGCGGCCGGACGCGGCGTCATAATCCAGAACGCTGTCCACCACGGCGGCGGCCTTTGTTTCCGGGTCATGCACAACATGGCTGGCCGTAAAGGTCGCTTCATCGAAAAAGGTTTTAACAACTGGCTTTTGAGCCGGGTTGCGTTCAGCATTCAGGATCTGGGCTGTCGCTGCGGCAATAGGGGCATCCGTCATGAGGTGCGTCCTTGTTAGTTTCTAAATTAATTTAAAAGTGTATCTTCATTTTCATTAAATACGAAACCATCTTGCGTCAAGGATAGTAACCCGCGTAAGTAACGCAGCATGAGCGATCCTACGTTTGAAGCATGTCCCCTCTTTCAGGCTCCGCCACCCCTCAAGATTGGCGATATGGCCCCGGATTTCGTGGCGAGGACCACGCAGGGCGACCTGACTTTAAGCAATCTGCGCGGGCATTGGGTGATTCTGTTCTCCCACCCGGCGGATTTCACACCCGTTTGCACAAGTGAGTTCATCGCTTTTGCCAAAGCTGAGCCGCAGTTCCGCGCCATGAACTGCGCGCTGGTAGGGCTCTCCATTGATAGTCTGCCCTCTCATCTCGCGTGGGTGGATGCCATCCGGGCGCAGTTTGGCGTGGTGATCCCCTTCCCGGTGGTGGAAGACCCTTCCATGGTCATCGGCCGTGCCTACGGCATGCTGGATAGCACGGCCCAGAGTAGTGCCACCGTGCGGGCTGTTTATGTGATTGACCCTGAAGGCATCGTGCGGGCCATTACATGGTACCCCATGACAGTGGGGCGCTCCGTGATGGAACTGATGCGCCTGCTCGCGGCTTTGCAGCGTGTAGCAGAAGGCGATGTGCTGACCCCTGAAGGCTGGATGCCGGGGGATGATGTGGTGAGTCCCGCAGCTCAGACGCAGGATGCCGTGGCCGATGCCGGGCCGGCTTGGTTCATGGCGTTGCAGCAGGATGCAAAGGTATGAGTTCCCTCTCGTTCGACATGGCCAAGCAGCTGGTGGAACGATTGAAGCTGTTTGCCCAGCCCCAGCGCCTGATGATTCTGGACGCTTTGCTGGATGGCGCTCTGGCGGTGAGCGAGCTTGAGAGCACAACCGGCATTGGCCAGCCTACTCTGAGCCAGCAACTGGGCACCTTGCGGCGCGCCGGTATTATTGTGCCGCGCCGGGAATCCCGCACCATTTACTACAGCCTTGCCAGTGATGAAGACGTGTTGCGCGCACGGGCTTTGATTGGCCTGCTGCGGGAAGACCGCTTGGCGCTGCCGCTTTTGCAGGAAGTGTCCGAGCGGCGCGCAGCACTGCCCGCACGCCCCAAAACGCAGGAAGAAGGCGGAGCGCAGTTTGCGTTCATCCGCCCCGGTTTATCTGCATCCTCATCCTGACGCGCTGGCTTTGCTGGGGATGAACCGAGCCTGAAGGGGCAGCCCTCATAGTGTAAGGCTGCCCTTAGAAGTGAAGGCGCTCAGGCGGGAGTGCTGCCTGATACCTTGGGGGCCGCCAGCCGGAAGAGCGGCCCGGTCAGAACAGTTGAAATCACCGCCAGCACCATCAGGGATGCAAAGGCGAATTCTGAAATCATACCCTGTTCGTGCAGAATGGTGGCTGCGACAATTTCCATCAGGCCTTTGCATTGCAAAAGCGCGCCAATGCTCAGCCGCTGCCTGCCATTAAGCCCGGCAGCAGGAGGGAACAGAGAGACCGCACCAATTTTGGTGACGACCGAAAGCACCACCAGCATCAGTGAGGCAATGACGGACGGCCAGGTCAGGGCGTCGCCATTGATATGCAGTCCGCTATGGCCGAAGAACATGGGGGCAAGCCAGATCAGCGAGAACGTACCGACTTCTTCCACCTGCAGGCGGCGAACCCAGCTGGGGGGCATGATGGCTCCGGCAAAATACGCCCCGATCAACTCATGCAGGCCAAGCTGCATACTGGCCCAGGAGCCTGCGGCCAGATAAACGGGCACGGCCAGCCAGATGACCCACAGCGGCGGATGCTTTAAATTGCGGGTGGCCCAGCTTCCGGCCAGCGCCAGCCCAACCAGCAGCGCGATGGCCACGAATTCCAGCCCGGTCCAGCCTTTCAGACTGGCGGACCCTCGGGCGGCAAATTGCAGGGCAGCGAGCCCGACCCACAAGGCGGCATCATCCACCACAGCCAGTTTGAGGGCCAGATGGCCGATGGGTCGATGGGCAGGGGAAAGCTCACGCACCACGCCAATCAGCACCGGCAGGGCGCTGACTGCCATGCACAGCCCGACTGACATGGCCCCGATCAGCGGGGTTGTGTGCGGGGGCGTCCAGCCACGTAGGGGCAGGAAAAAATAATAGACCAGCACGGAACCAATCACGAAAGGCCCGGCCAGCGCCACCAGTGCCCCGGCCAGCAAGCGGCCGAGGGACGGAGAGGGCAGAGGGTCATTCTGATCTTTTTCTGGCGTCTGCCACATTTCCAGCCCGGCAGTGAAGGCGAGAATAAGCACCGCCACCCAGCCGATGGAATTCCCGTAAAAGGACGGAATACCGAGTTCCTGCACAGGCGCATGGGTAACAGCGAAAAGAATACCAACAAGAATCGGGATGACGGCAATAGGAATAGCTTTGTTAATCAGGCGCCAGAATCCCCATGGCACCAGAACAAATATAAGCACATCAGCAACAAGCGCTAAGATTTTCGGCATGCGTTGATCCTGCCTTTCTTTTTAGTTATTCGCTTTATTATATGAGAACAGATGGAAAGTGAAACAATATTGAAAAAAGTTAATAAATTGATGTAAAGCTCTATCAGTTCTGATCTCACAGGTTCTTTTTGTGGTCTGGTATTTTCGGATATCATCGCGATACCCGGTTTTGCTGGAGTTTATGGTTTGTGAGCAGAGAGTGTATTAAAAAAGATGTTATAATTTGGAAAAAGATCTTGCTGGTTTTGCAAGAGGCCAGCCTTCGTGAGGTGGTTTGAACCAGAGCCATTTGGCTGCTAGTCTCAGTCGGATATCAGTATTACCAAAAGGTTTTTCTGTTTTTTGAGAAATGATGCGTAGGGTTGATCTATTGTGCCAGATAAAAATTCTGAAAAGACAAGTAGAGCGCCAGAGCGTCTTCTGACTTATGATGCCCCTCTTCTGCTGGAAGAGGACAAGCCGACCAGATTAGGAAAACTAAAAACCCGCGTAAAAACTGTTGGGCAGAAGGTTGGGGCAGTCCGCCAGACTGTGATGGACAAATATAAGCCCAGAGCGGCCTCTTCCAAAGCCTTCCTGAAAAAGTATAAGCTTTATCTTGATAAAGCGGTTCTGATGGTCGCCGTAGCGGCAGCCAGCGAAGTTCTGAATGACCGCGAGAAAATGGAAGCCGTTTACCGGTGGGTGCTGAAACTGGTGCCGTCATCCATTCGGCTCTTTCTGCCAGAAAAGCTTCTTTTTAATGCCATCTGGTTTGTCAAAGATGACCTGATTAAGAAATTCTATGACTACCGAGAAAGACTAGCCTCTTCTGGCGAGAGTAAAGAAGAAATACAGCGCCTGACGGATGAGGCCGATCAGTCTATTAAGGAGATGGATCAGGCCAGGACCGAGGAGCAGCCACCACGCGAGGCGTCTGTGGAACACTAAGTCTGTGTTGGATGTACGATTCAGTAAATCTGGCAATTTCAGAGGTTATACCCGGAAAACAGGCTGTTGGTGTCCGCGACGGGCGCCAAACCATCCTATCCCATCCTTTCTAAAGATGTCTTAAAGCCTTTGAATTGATTGATAAAATTATTTTCTAGGTAGCCAGTCCTATCTCAAGCTATCCACGGAACGCCGACTTTAAGGGGGGCGGGAAGATGGGTGAGATAGATTAATGAAGGTAGCACCACATAGGCTAAAGGCCCGGCAGGTTGAGACGCTTAAAGAGGGCGCACTATCTGACGGCGGCAACTTATGGGCCGTGGCACGAGGCGGTTCCAAGGCATGGTCCTTCCGGTTTAAGTCCCCAACCACAGGGAAGCGCCGGGAGATGGGTTTCGGACCTACATATGACATCTCTTTAGCCACAGCCCGGACCATGGCAGCGGATGCCCGCGCACTTTTGCGGGAGGGAATCGACCCGATAGATGCCCGCGCCCGAAACAGAGAGGTCGGGAGAACCTTTGCCGAGGCCTCTGAGCGATACATTACGGAGCAGACCCCCGGTTGGCGCAACGCTAAGACAGCCCCTATCTGGCGGAGCGTGCTTACCCGGTATGCTTATCCTTCTCTCGGCGAGAAGATCGTCGCTGCCATAGACACAGAAGACGTGCTTGCAATCCTCCGGCCAATCTGGTCCGAGAAAAATGAGACCGCAAACGGTGTCCGAGGGCGCATCGAACGCATTCTTGACTATGCCCGGAGCCACGGGTGGCGTGAGGGAGAGAACCCGGCACGGTGGCGAGGTCACCTATCCAACATCCTCCCAGCCCCCGGAAAAGTGACACAGGCAGGACACTTTGCCGCTCTCGACCGGAAGGATGTGCCTCGGGTCATGGCAGCATTGGCTCAGTCAGAAGGTGTGGCGGCAAAGGTTGCTCGCTTCATTTGCCTGACGGCAGCCCGGTCGGGAGAGGCGCGGGGCGCTGTTTGGTCTGAGGTAGATCTCGAAAATAAGGTTTGGACTATCCCGAAAGAGCGGATGAAGGCGGGGAAGGAGCACCGGGTGCCACTCTGCGAATCAGCTGTGGCAATCCTCCGGGAAGCCATCCCTCTCCGAGATGTGGGACGAGGCGATCTTGTCTTTCCCGGTCAGAAGGCAGGAAAGCCCCTGTCCGATGTCGCCGTATCAAAGGCTCTGCATATCGCCGCCGGGACTAAGGGTGTCACGATACATGGCCTCCGGTCTACCTTCCGGGATTGGGCTGCTGAGGAGACCGATTACCCACGTGAGGTGGCCGAGATGGCTCTGGCTCATACCGTGGGGTCAGCAGTTGAGCGGGCATACCGGCGAGGGGATCTCTTTGCTAAGCGCCGGCAGATGATGGATGACTGGGAGAAGTGGATATTCCGCCATCAGGCATGAATAGCGACTCTTTCCCAAGTCGCTCTTAGGTTTTTCTTGAAATAGAACCCTCTAAAAGCGGCTTTCATGTTTTGAGCGTGGTGGGCACATATAAAGCAGATTTGGTAGAGAATAAGCGGTACGCTGTTGGATGGGCGATCTCAGAAATGGAAATCTGAGAAGGAGGTACACTCCTATCGCTTATTTGAATACAATAGAAGTGTAGACCTATCGAGTGACACCGAAAATAAGATGTGTAGTGCAAATTTAATGCACGTAAGATTATTTAACTACTCGCAGCTTTTGGCGATGTTGTTCGTGTACTGCGGCGTTAGCTGCGTCGAGCGCTGCTTTAATGCCAATCGCAACGAGCTGGCTTGGCCCATTTACAGCTTTTGCCCGGACAAGTAGAGCTGCACCCCCACTTACCATTTTCCCGCTATCGGCCATGACCTTTTTATACAGAGGGTCAGTGCCGGAGTTATCGTTCACATTTCCCATTGAACCGCTCCAAAAACACGAGGTGTGACTTCGTTACCACAAGCTCTTTTCTGTGCCTAAATGCACAGAAAAGAACCTTCTGTCATAGGTGGGAATGCCGCTTTTTGATTGCAAGAGGTTCGACATAATGTTTTGACGCTACCATTGATTTAATGAAAACGTCGAAACCAACTAAGGTCTGCTATGCGGCGTAAGCTGATAAGCGTGGTCAGTAAATCACCATTGATCGCGCCTCTTTTACTCCGTCATGAAGCGATTGGTCGCATCGGCCTCTAATGGTGCTTTCCAGCCCGCTGGAGTCCTTCTGGCCGCAACCGGGTATAAACCCCTCTGCCGTCCTCTCACAGATACCAGCGGCCTGCTGCGGTTTCGGTCTGCTTTCTTTGTGTTATGCGACCGTGTAAAGTAATTGTCCGTGTAAAAACAATAAAAATGAATAGCGTATCAATACAGGTCAGAATTATAATAGCTCCAGAGCGATAATCCCCATGGAGATATGATATGATCGAAGAGACGCAAAGGCCGGTCTATGCCTCTATTTCAGGCATCATGACCGCCTTTTCTATCAGCGAGGCCACTGTGCACCGTTTGCTGAATGCCGGTGCCTTTGGGTCGTGCAAAATTGGCCGGGCGCGACGGATTAAGGTCGCTGATGTAGAGGCTTATTTTGAATCGCGTAAGGATCAGCCTGATGCTGTCGGCACCCGGATCGCTCGTCGGCACGTCAAGTAATAATGAAATAACGGCAGAATACGGGCCACGGTAAGCTACCGAATATAAAATGAAACCCCTCTTGCGACCAACAAGAAGGGCTTCCAATAAGATGTAATTGAGAATTATTAGATATGAATATACCTGAGACAACCGAAGAACACAAGTCAAACCTTAGCGATTCCGAGCGGATGTTTCGTCTGTTCACAGGTAATCCGGCGGGGCACGGCACCTATGTGGCGGAGGCTTCCGGGGCGACCACATCCCGGCAGAAGGTCGAGATCAAGAAGACTGCTCGGACCATTAAGACCGCTCCGACAATTGACCTCTGGCAACAGCACCTTGATGGCACCCGGCCCCTGGGTATCGTTCCCGTTATGCCGGATGGTACTTGCTATTGGGCCGGTATCGATATCGACAAATACGACCTCGTCCATACGGACATCGTCAAGGCACTGGCGGAAAGAGATTTGCCGGGTATCGTCTGCCGGTCGAAGTCGGGCGGGGCGCATATCCTGTTCTTCTTCAGCGAACCGATAAATGCCGGGAAGGTAAAGGCTAAGCTGAAGGGGGTGGTGGCCGATTTGGGTTGGCCTGCCGATACAGAGGTATTCCCTAAACAGGATATCCCCAATATCGGGAACTGGCTTAATATGCCTTACTTCGATGCCGAGCACGGGACGCGCTATGCAGTCCTTGCAGACGGCAGGGGGATGTCGCTCTATCAGTTTCTCAAAGTGGCTGAAGCGGGCCGGATCACAGAGGCGCAATTCAATATCCTGAATGCGGCAGAGGTAGCCCCGTCCTTTCAACGGGAAGCAATACCTCTGCGTGAACTGACTGACGAAGAGAAGGCTCTTGTCGAACGGACCGGGGGCACAGAAGCGGCTCTCGGAGAACTCGACGCAGCGGTTGCCCGTATCACAGATACTGCTGAGGGCGGTCGAAATAGTCGTGTTTTTGCCTGCTCCGCAAGTGTCGGAGAGCTTGTTGGTGGCGGAGAGATAGACCGCGCCTTTGCTGAGAAGAAACTGATTGCAGCGGGAATTGCGACCGGATTGCCTCCGGGGGAAACCATCCAGGTCGTCCACAATGGGCTGAACACAGGGATTAGGAAGCCCCGTAACGCTGTAATCGTTGATTGGAAAAAAGCCGGGGTATTGTCCCGTCGGGTTCCTTTCCTTGTAAATATAGACAGCGCCGCTCAAGGAAGCCCGGCAGCGCGTGTGTGGGTAGAAAGACTGGTTGCGGAGCGTAAGGCGTTCATTCTCAGCACAATGAGCATTCCGCCAGAGGCACGGCAGAGGCACCTTTATGAACAGATAGCCTCGTTGCCTGACTTGAAAGCGGAGGACTACCGGGGGGTCATCATTCTGCGTGCACCCATGGGGCAGGGAAAAACCAAGGTTGTGGGAAGACGGTTTGCTGACTGGGCCAAGAGCCGTCCTGCTGCTGAGGTGCCTGATCCTCTGGGCGACGGTATGCGGATGCAGAAGCCGGGATTCATTGCGCTCTGTCACAGGGTCACGCTCACGGGGAGTCTGTCCGGTGTTCTTGATGTCACCTATTATAAAGATGCTGATGGGCAGGAGAGTGATCTGGCAACATGCCTCCCGTCATTGAAAAAGTCGGAGTTTGCCGGAGTAAGGGACGCCTGCGAGTATATTTTCATTGACGAAGTCTCGCAGGTTCTTCGGTTTCTTGCTTCTGACATCAACGACAGAGCCATTTACGAGGCGTTAAAGGATGTGGTCCGTCAGGCAAAGTGTGTGATTGCAGCTGACGCGGGAGCAGATGCCCGGACCGTCCGCTTCCTTGAGGAATGCCGACCGGGAGAAACCTTTCGTATCATTGATGTGATCCCAGAACAGCGACCTGAGCTAGATGTCGAATATCTTGTGCATAGTGGTCGGGGAGCCGCCTCCGCCATTTGGGGTAGAATAGATGCTGAGTTGGATGCAGGCGAGCGGCTATGGGTTTCATGTGAGAGTGTGAAAGAAGCCAAGGCCCTGACAGAGCATCTTGCTAATCAGGGGCGCAGAGTATTGGGTATCTGGGCAGAGAATAAATTCAACCGAGACCAAGAGACTTTCCTCCTCGCGCCGGAGACCGAAAGCCGGAAATATGATGTGGTCGTGCACTCTCCGGTAATTAGTTCCGGCATTTCTATTGAACATGGAAAGAACGAACATTTTACCTTCGGGGTGTTTATTGGGGCAGGTTATACCGCAACCCCAGCAGATGCGGCTCAGATGATGCGGCGAGTTCGTTATCTGAAAAAGTTGATTGTCTCTCTTCCGGAAATAAATAATCTCAAGCAGCGCGATGACCTTGAAGGCTACCTGAATGGGCAGCGGGAAGCGGCGCGGCTGGCCGGGGTAGATGTCCTCTCTTATGATGAATTTCGTGCGGAGGTGTCTGTTGATGATGCGAACAGTAGAGCAGACTTTGGCAACGGGCTCCTCTGGGTGTTGGAGGAGATGGGAGCCAGTATTCGTAGGGGTAATGCGGATACGGATGCAGTCCTTGCGGAGGAACGCACAGCACTTCGGGTAGAGGATGAGGCAACCTATGTGCTTGGCGTGCAGAACGCGTCAGTGATTGATGGTGATCGCTTCAATGAGTTGAAGCTGACGGAAAAGATTACTGAAGAACAGCGATACGAGATGGAGGCATTCCGTATTAGGGAAGGCCTGAATGTTGCTGACCTTGATGATGCGACTATTGCGCTGTGGGATCATGGCCGTGGGCTGGGTGTTCTGGATCGCATGGCATCGGCCATGGGGAAAGAAGTGCCGGACAGCGGGGAGATGACCATCTCGAAGCGAAAGCTGTGGAGCCAGATACGGGAAGCCTATGGACGCATTCTTGCCGGGGTGGACCTGAAGGAAGGGGTGCGGGTTAGCAAGGAAGAGGCGCAGGAGATAGCAAACCGGGCTTGGGATGAACGGTTCTTGATGGCACATCTCGGGGTTGTGCCAGTGAGGTGGCGAGTGGATGCGAAGCGGCGCTCTGCTTATCTTGAAGTCAAGGATATTTTCCTCAGGTTGGGACTGACCTGCAAGACCATCCGCAACCGACGTGCCGGGACCGAATCCTACGCGGTGGCCGGGGTCGATACGGTGTGCCAGATGGCTGGGTATCGATGGGCTTCCGAACGCTGGGACGGGCCGCTTTTCGGGGGTTCTAATATAAGAGAATTTAAAAAACCGGCCCGTCAGACTACGCCGGAACAACTCCCGCTACTGCTCCCGGCTAACGATGACCAGAACCTTTGGCCGGAGTTTACGGAAAAGCCGTCTGCAATCTTCCTATGGATGGAAATCAACCCGGCGGACCTCCCGGACTTCATCCGGCGCGATCCCGCATTCTGGCAGATGGCAGCGTAATCAGACGGACAAATTCCATTTCGATACAGCAACTGGCGTAGTAAAATAATCCTTGTGAAAAGGAGAACATGAGATGAATGAAGATACTGTCCTCATGGCGCATGCGGGAATAGAAAGACTGACTCAGTGTGATGGCGACCCACGCTTCGAACGCGCAGACAGGATTGCCGATGCCATTCCGGCATTTCACAGAATATACGCAGACCCCGACCGGATGGACCTTTGCGTTCCCGCTGACCAATATTTTGGCTACATGCTGGGGATCATGAATAGTCTTCCGGAATGGCTGCGAGGTGGCTTGATGGACGCACGTGAAGCCCAAATACACCGCCGGTTGGCTCTGCTGCCACGTAAGGCAGCCGGATGATCGGGGCGGCGGAATGGGAGGCACCCCAGCGAGAGCGTAAGCAACCCGCAGGGCTCCTCCTGCCTCCGGTTCGGTAAAAGGGTAGCGCCTTACGTGGACCATCCTTCCTGCGTCTGCTCTGTCCTTTGGGAAGTCTGTAACGCTGCGAAATATGCCTTTAGGCACTCTCGGTCTCCCCGGCTTATTCGGGAACCACTGAGATGGACCGTCCCTATCGCTTTGCAGCCCCATAGGGTGCCTTTGCGGGCAAGCACCCGGCCTTTCTCCCCGTGCAGAGACGGTTCGCTCTGAGTCAGCCAGTTAAACGTCCCTAGACCAATAACAATCAAGCACTCCGGTCGAAGTGCCCGCACAATACGTTCTGCATTTTTACGGCTGAAAATCTCAAGATCAATGCGTAGTGTTTTCGGTATTCTATTCCAATCTGCGATACTTGGAGATCGAAAGAAGATTGCGTTAAGCCCGGTGCATCGCGCCACCACTTCCTGCTCCCAAATAGCCCTTACTTGTTTGGCAAGAGGCCAGTCCTCGGTTGCGTAGTCACAGGCTTCAGGCCACGTCTCATGATGAGTGGCACAGTCAATTGTTCGTCCACCCGGCTGATACCCAAGAAATAGAAACGGTGCATCGACCACCGGAGGGCCGTATAAGATGCGAAAGCCAAGGGCGTATTTACCAAGGGCTTCTTCACACTGATGATAGTAATCATTGGTGGCCGCATACACCCTTTGGCATATGTCCTCGGCAATCTGGTTGTGCATCGCTTTGCCTTTCTGTTGGCAAAGGCGAGCATTTTCCGGTGCGGGGGTCAAGGGTGGCGTTGCAAGCGCCGTAGCAGACCGCTGGGTCGGTTGTAGAAAGGGATAGACCTAAGTCCTTCGGAAATTCCTGTGAGGAACCTGTGGCCTGCTGACATCCTCTAGCGCTGATGCACGATAAAATGGGTTAGTAAACATTACCTATTTTCGACCATACTTACGCCACTCCCGCCCTTCTGTTCACTGCTCTGATTGGTTGTTACCAAGAGGGGTTCTAAGGCTGGCTGTTACATATCTATTCTCTTAACTCACTGTAAAAGAATGCTAATCATGGGAAAATTGGCTTCTAGAGTCGGCTCCAAACCTTCTGCAGTGTTTATCATGAAAAATAAAAATTCTTTTTCATATCAAATAATATCAAAATACGTTTCGATTACTTTCTAATAAGTACACGCTAAATAGAGGGTGGTTAGACCCGATTACCATCGTGTTAGGGGATGATTACAATTGGAGGCCCTAGATGGCAGTTTCAAAAATCAAGAAAGAACTGGGACCTTTTACCAAAAGCGACAGCCGATTGATCGCTGATGGCAGAAGCGCGCCGGCTCGTCGGTATCGTAAATATATCAAGGCACTTAAACAGGATTTTGGAGAAAACCTTCAGCCGACTCAACAGCTTCTTGTCGAACGCACCGCCATGATGCTCACCCGGTTGCATTACCTCGATAATCGCATTCTCATGGATGATGAGTTCGGACAGCACGATAATAATCAATATATCGCGTGGCAGAACGCCGTGCGTCGGAATCTTGCCGAGCTGGAAGCAACCCGCAAATCAGTATTGGGAGTGTGGTGATGAGTGTTCCCGGCGATGACTACGTGCAATGGAGCCAAGGACAGCTTCCCGGTCTGACCGGGAAAGAATCCCATATCGAACTGGTTAAATACCATCTCGAAGCAGCTCAAACATTTCTGGAAGAAGCAGATTCTGCCCCAGATGTCGTGGGATTGGTGATTGAAGCGCTCGATCTTCTTTATGGCGTTAGGCCCGGGGACTAGCCGATGCTACGATTTCTGAAGAAAAAGCATGGATTTTCGCATGGCTTTTAAAAAAGCGAGATCTAATTCTGTTCGCCGTATCCGAACTTTTGATGCGCCAATTACGGCCTTTTTTCGACGGAAGCACGAACGCACAGGAGGTCGCGGTAGAACCAAAGACAAACCGATGCCTATGTGGACGCAGCATGTTGCCCAGACCAATTCAAAGGTCAGCATCCCGTCCATTCGGAAGAACGGCTCTTCTGCCGTGGGCTTGGTTCTGAAGAAACAGCAGGACCGGGCAGAAGAGATCAACAATCCCACCCCAGAAGCCAATAGGCCTCAAACTATCCCCCAGAAAGCCGACGAAAACGCCACCCGGCTTCAATACATCATTCGCCGCGCTAAGGAATATTGGAATAAATGATGAACAAACTACAGACCAATCTGGCAGCGGCTAAGAACCGCTATCAGGATACTCTCAAGGCTTTGGACGAAGTCGGTGCCAAGCAAGTCAAGGCTACTAAAATCGTCTCCGCGCTTCAGGCTGAGAAGGACTCTCTTGCGGACGTCCAGGAGCAGGTCAACAACATTCGGCTTGATGCGATGGAAACAGGAAAGACCACGGTTTATCTCCCGGTTGAGTTGTCAAAGAAATATGAGCGGTTGCGGGAGATTGACGAAGTCCTTCCTACAGCCCTCCGCCGGAAAGAATCCCTTGTAAAGGAAAGAGCGGTCACTGAGGTGGCTGTAGAGGATGCGGGGGAGGCTATTCGCCGGGAAGCCGGTAGTATCCTTGCAGCGGAGCAGGCAGACGTCTGGGAGCGAGCCAAAGAGCTATGGAGCGAGTATGTTGAGACGATCCGAGAGGTTCTGGTTCTTGGTTCTACCGGGCATGGGCGTTATCCGTGGTCGGAGATAGTTGAAAATCTCAACTCTCTGACGCCTTCTGCTTACCGGGAACTAAACGGGGAAGGGGTAGCTAAAACCAATGTTGGGCGAGAGAAGGTCCGGCAGAGGTATGCTGACCTCATCGCTCCGGTGGGTGCGGCCCTCTCCTGAAAGAAAAAACCCCTCCGCCGTGATGGCTGCGGAGGGGTTTCATCGAAGATTCACAGAAAGAAACCCGACCGGGAAGAGCCGGTCGTTAGCCCCTTTATAGCCCGACAAGCGCCCTGCGACTAATTCATATTTTTACGGCGAGTAGATAGTTGGCCTTGCGTCTGTGCTGTTTAGCGAGCGGAGTCGTAAAGGTGGGCGTTAAGAGGGGCGGGTGATACGGTTACCCAATTAAGTTATTGTTTTATAAGGGTATTTTTCCAAAGATTGGTGTCCGCGACGGACTTGTTTTTTAATATGTAAGTAATTGTTATATATGAATATTGTATTATAATTTTGATATTGTTACCCCGTAAATTACCCCAATTTCCTTTTGCGCTTTCTACTCCATATTAAAGCATGAGAAATCATTTTTAATATTTTCGAATCCTGATTCGCTGGATTCAAGCTTGACCACCACTCTGGTACTGTTCTCTTTATGTTCTTGTAGTGGAGGGCATGAGCATGAGCGCATACGCAGGAGACCGGACAACAGGATTCGCCTCCCCCGCAGCAGATGCGATTGAGGGGCCGATTGATCTGTCTGACGTGCTGGACCTGCGCAGGCCCAGCCGTTATCCCGTGCGTGTGCGTGGTGCCACCTTTGCAGCGCGAGGCATACTGGACGGTGACGTGCTGATAGCAGACACGTCCGGTCAGCAGATATCCGGGCAACTGGTGATCGCCTGCGCAGCAGGACAGGTTCTGCTGGCGGAGCTGCGGGCACAGAAAGGCCGATGGTGGCTGGTTTCTGGTGATGATAGCCGGGAGCCAATCCGCGTTGACCCGGCGCAGGATGTGGATATCTGGGCCACTGTGACGGGCGTGGTGCGCGAAAAGCCATGACGGTCTACGGCCTGATTGATTGCAATTCGTTTTACTGTTCGTGCCAGAGGGCTTTTGAGCCGCGCCTGAAGCGCCTGCCTGTGGTAGTGCTGTCCAACAACGACGGCTGCGCGATCGCCCGCACTGCTGAGGCTAAGGGTCTGGGCATCAAGATGGGAGATGCCTGGCACCTAATCCGCAATGAGCGCAAGCTCTCTGGTGTGCAGTGGTACTCCAGCAATTATCCGCTCTATGCCGATATGAGCCGCCGGGTCTATCAGGTGCTGCTGGAGCATGTGCCCCGCGTCGAGCCCTACTCTATTGATGAGATGTTTCTGGATCTGACCGGGTTGCCGGGGGATTTGTCGGAGCGGTGCGAGGCGATCCGGGGCCGCGTGGAGCAGATCACCAAGATTCCTACCTGCGTCGGCTGGGGGGGCACAAAGGCCATTGCCAAGTTGGCCAACTACATTGCCAAGGATCGGCCCGAAATGGAGGGGCTGTGCGACCTGACCGACGAGCGGACGCGGATGCGATTCTACCGTAATCTGCCTGTCAGTGAGGTCTGGGGTATTGGCCGCCGACTGGTGCCGCGATTGCATGACGCGGGAATCCGCACCATTGCACAGTTTGTAGAGGCTGAGCCTGCGCAGATACGCAAGATTATGGCGATTACCGGTGTCAGGTTGCAGACTGAGTTGCGCGGGGAATCTTGCCTCCAACTCTCTGAGGTAGCCGAGCAACGGAAAGGACTGGCTTGCACGCGGTCCTTCGGTCAGCCGATCACGACTTACAGTGATATGCGCGAGGCTATCGCGGGGTTTGCCGTGCGGGCCTCAGAAAAGCTCCGGCTGGAAGGTATGGACGCCGGGCATGTCAGCGTTTTCGTTCAGACCAATCCACATAAACGAGCGGATGGATGGTACGCCAATCAGGCAGCCATCACCTGCGCGCCGACGAATAATGCACTGACGCTTGTCGGGACCGCCACGCGGCTTCTGCGGGCGATTTGGCGAGACGGATTCCGCTACGCCAAAGGCGGGGTGCTGCTGAATGACCTCGCGCCAGCAGGCCAGCAGGCGTCGCTCTTTGCCGCACCAGAGGAGCAATCCCCTGCCCTGATGGACGCCATGGACTCCATCAACCGACGCTTTGGCAGAGAGGCAATTAAGCCACTTAGCACTGGGGTTGAGCGCGCTTGGCGGCCTCGGCAGGGAATGCTTTCTTCCCGGTTCACTACCTATTTTCAGGAAATTCTCGAAGCAAATAGTTTCTAAGCATTCAGGAATTTGGGAAGCATATCAGTCTTGATTTGTTGATATCACTGTTCATGAAAACATCATGTAAGATGAACTGATAAGATTTTTATACGAGGAAATACCATGAGTAACAATGCTCAATTCAAAAATGCCAAATACTCATTTTCTTTTTTACTCAATATATCGAGTATAGATTCTCTTTCTGCTCAGTTGGTAAGTCCTGATTTGAGTTTATATTGCAACAATGTGGATGATAGTGATAATAATTATTATTTTGAGTCTCTTCATTTAAATGACTGTCAAAAAGGGAAGGAACTCAATGACAGAATGGCAGCACTTCAAAATCTGTTTTATGGGGCTTTATTAACATATCATTCTATGGAGTGTCCAAGGCCAGTAATTCAAAATGCATATGAATACAGCGATGATACAAGACAAGACGCTATTGGTATACAGTTTTCAAATGAAGGTGATGCTGAGGTATTGCCTTTTTCAGAAGACTATATAAATTCAAAAAATGATTTTAATTTTCTTGAATTCAATGAGAAAAATCCTATATGTTCTGCAATTTATCTTGCTAGGCATGATGAAACAGTAAGATCTATGCTCAAGAAATTAGGGTATGACGGGATTTGTTTTATTTCTTTATACGCATTAACGGACTGGATGAAATCATGCGGATGGAAGACGACAGATATATATCAACATGCCGGTTGGGACAAAGACAAACTATCTAATTTTACAAATACCGCTAACAACACTTATGCTTCTGGAATGGAGTCTAGGCATGGATATAAAGGTAATAAAAAAAGTGAGAATTTTGTTCCTATGCCATTGGAAGAGGCAGCAGAAGGCATACTGAAGGCTTTTCGAGCGCTCATTCAAGAAAGATTAGCTTTATCCAAAAATAAAAAAACAAAAGATCAGTAATAATTATTCTATTTTAGAAGCTTTATATTGCAATAAGCAATCTAGTGAGGGAGGGGAGATGAAACTCCTCCCCCTCTAAAAGCTATTTAACTGTTTTGTACTTTATCATTGGCTGCATCAAGCGCAGCCTGAGCTGCTTGCCACTCTTCTGCCGTAGGGGCGCGGCCTTCTTTGATGGGGGCCAGCAGGCTCTTGATGTCAGACACGATGTCCGGCGCTGCCTCTGCAAGCTGCTCGATGGCGGAGACGGCGGCGGCGATGTATTCGGGATTCATAGTGTTTTTCCAGAAAAAATAGAAAGAGGATGGGTGTCGTTATTACCGACACCCTTTGGAACTGGCTGATTAGTGGGCCGGGATGAGCTTCTGCGCGGCCTGAAAAGCTGCCTGCGCAGCCTCAATCTCAGCCTCAATCAGCGGATCACCGGCCTCAGCGGCGGTCTGGAGCGGCTTGATCTTGTCATGCGCCATCTGGAAGGCTGCTTTGATCTTGGTGACCACAGCAGGCTTTGCTGCCGGGTTGCGCTCATAGGCTACGGCGAGATCCGCAGAGGCGTCATAGGACTTGCCCAGAGCATAGACCGTCTGCTGCCGCTGGACTGCTGCCGAGACATTGGCATCGCTTTTGCAGGCGGCCAGATTGACGCAGGACAGGAGCAGCACACCGGCCAGTGCGCCGCGATAGGTGGATTTCAGTTTCATTTTGCGGTTTTCCCAATAAAAAAGCCGCCTCAGAGGGCGGCATGAAAAAGGGTCGGACTATTATTCCGCCCCTTATGAACTGGCAGGTCAGGCAGGCTTGCTGGTGGAGGATGCCTGCGCGGTGATGACAGAGGCAGCGGTTGCCAGGAGCGCGCCACCCGGCACGGTATCGGCAATGATCTGCGTTGCGGCCTGGCCAATGTCCCGGTGCGTGCTGAGGGCATGGACCACCTTGAGCAGATCATCACGCTCACCAGCAATCCGGTTGAGGATGGCGGACTGAGCGGAGCCAGCCTTGCCGCTATTATCACTCGCCAGGAGCGGCAGGCAGGTGCCCAGCAGAGCAACAGCCGCAGCATCCGGAAGCACCCGGAACCACGAGGCAATGCCCGTGCCAATGATGATGCCGCCTGCAATCAGCGTAGTGGGCTGACGCAGGTAAGTGGAGAGTTTGGAGAGGGTCATACGTTTGCTTTCACGCGGGCCAGCTCATTGCGGTTGAGCTGGTCTGTGGTGGTGGTCGGGGGAGTGGATGGTGAGGGGCTGGCAGCAGGCACATGGCCGGACGTGGCCCCGGTGTAGATCAGCCACTCTGCATGCCTGCGGGCCGTCAGGCCGGGCAGGGTGATCAGGTGGCCGTCCTTATGAGCATGATCCCACAGCAGGAGCTGCTCACCGGCTGCAATATCCTGCCCGCTATTGAGCAGACGGAGCAGGGTAGATCCGGCAATGGCGGATGTGCCCAAGTTAAACTGCCAGTCCAGCAGCGCACCCTCCTTATTGGGGGTGAGCGCCACATGCACGAGCTGCCGCAGTTTGTAGCGCAGGCCTGCCAGCGTGAGCATGAGCAATGCCTCTGCCTGCACCGCCGTGATGGCGGGCGTGAGGCGCGTCACGGCGGCCCCGTTGGCCAGGCAGCGGTTGCCGTAGCCGATGGTCCAGTAACCTGCCGGACAAATGTAGGGCTTGAGGCGCAGGCCCTCGTACTCGCGGGCGAGACCCGCCGCGATGGAGATAGAGTCATTCATTGGGGATTCCGGATACAAAAAAAAAGCCGCGTCATGCGCGGCCGTGGGTGGACGAGTTTACAGGTTACTCAGGCGTATTAGTCCAGCAGACCATAAATCCAGCGGTAATCTGGCATTATGGACAGACCTACCGCCGGACTAGTTTTCTGGTCTGGTTGACAGAATGCGGCATTGCGGTTGACAGATTACGGTGCAGTGCCCCAGCCCAGCAGGTGCAGGACGCCCTGGACAACACCCCATCCGACACCGATGCCGCCCGTAATTAAAAATTGACGCCATCCGCGCATGGTTTTTAACTCCGCCTGAATGGTCGCGATGCCGGTCTTGATACTGGCGACATCAGCTTTTGCCTCAAGGTGGTCAGCCTGCGTCAGAGCTAAATCCCTCTCCACGACGCGCAGACGCCCCTCGACCATGGCAAACTCCCCCCTGTAGATAGGGTCACCCAACGGGTAATTTGTCTCAGGCATTTCTTTGATCTTTCAGGCATACAAAAAGCGGCTCAAAGCCGCTCGGTCATGGTGAATGTTGTCTGCTGCCGCAGCGCAGCCCCGTAGGGATTGCTGAGGTCTCCGCGCTGGATACGGCCATACAGGGCGCGCATGTTCAGCGTGGGTGGGTCCGCATCCGGGTCCGGGATAAACAGGACGTTGGTGCCGGTAGCGGCCATATAGGCGATCTGCTCCACCACCGGGACGTCCGCCAGATCCAGAGACTCATGATCCACCACAGCCTTGCGTCGCATCCAGCCGGGCGAGACAAACTCAGCCCCGGCCATGCCGGTATTGACCGTCTGCCCGGTGTCCATCCCGGTGGTGGATTTGGTGCTCATGTTGCGCACCGGCTGCCAGATCGGCCCGACATAGGCCAGTGCAATGGCAATATAGCTCTCTGCCACTGTGCCGTTTGCGTTGACCGCAATCAGCACCGTATCCGCCATGACTGGAGCCGGAGCCACATGCACCGCCTGCGCGGGACCAATCCCGCTCAGGGTGGTCAGGCTCCCCTCCCACCAGTGAACGGTATTGCCTGCCAGTTTGGCCGAGATCTGTACGGTTGCACCCTGACCCATATTGGTGCGGCCAACAAAAAAAGCCTGCACAGACTGGGGGGCTGACCACGTCGCCTGAAACCACGCGGTTTTATTGGTGTCACCCACAGACCAGAACGCGGCCGTGTTGTTGCCCTGATCCGTCGCCACCTGACTGACAGCAAACTGTGGCAGCCCATAGTAGGATGCAGATCCTGTCAGGCTGGCCATTTTGAGCAGGTTGCTCAGGCCAAATGCACAGTTTGCCATCAGACCAGCACCGTAAAGGTTATTTCACCGGGGTTTGAGCCGCGATAGGATTCGCCTACCACCAGTCCGCCTATGCCGTTGCGCAGGCCATCCACATTGGCAAACAGCATCATCTCAGACCCTATCCTGTAATCAGAGATCCTGGCGAACGGGATGGTGACGTAAAACAGCCGCCTGTCCGGATACGTCCAGAGCTTATTGATGGCATCCGCGACCACCTGCGCCGCTGCGGCAGTCTGGAAGGCCGTCAGCACATCCGGCGGGGTGACAACTTCCAGTGTCGGCGCATCCGTGCCGACCGTAACGGCAGACCGTTCAGATCCGAGCGTCGCGCTGATAGCTTTGGGGCTCACATTGTTGCCGCTCAGCACGGTATAATTGCGGGCATAGGTGCAGCGCCCGCAGGTAAATGGCAGAGCCAGTTCTGATGGCAGATCCGTCTGCCGGATCTCAATCACCTCATCCGGCCGCACAGCCAGCTTGCCCCAGAGCGAGGGAACCAGCGTCAGGAAGGTTGGCGTGATGCCAATCAGCCGCAGCGTGCCGTCCCGGTCATAGGTCAGCTTGCGCAGGGTGCCCTGCAACAGCGTCGTGATCATATCGGCCCCGGTGTAGCTGCTGCTGCCACCCCAGTAGGCCCCGGCATCACTCGCCACCGCGCTGCCTGCCGCTGCATCAAACGGGTCTGCCCAGTCCGAGGCGATTGTGGCGGCCGGGATGCCGATATCCTGCACCAGCACCTGCCGCACCAGATCATGCAGGCGGGAGACATGCGTACCATCCGGAAACAAACCGGTGGCGCTGATGGTTATGGTATAGACCGGCGTGCCACCCAGCCGGATGAACGTGCCCCGGCTCCCCGTCTCGACCACATAATGCCCGGCCGCCGGATCTGTGCTGGTGATGTCCGAGACCATCCCGCCATAAGACCAGCTGCCTGCCGTGGAACTGCCGGACCACGCCCCCGGCACGCCGCCTTCAAACACGGTCAGATTGGGGATTGAGGTACCAGAAACATTGGCGATCTGAACAGGCGCATCAGAAATCTGATAGATCTGGTTGACGCTATCCACACAGACCGGCGTCATGCCGGCGGCAAAGCCCCGCAGCTTTGGCTTGGCCTTGCCCGTCAGCGTTGTGCCCCCTTCCACCCCGCCTGTGCCGGCATAGGTTTTCAGCGGCAGCGCCCGGCTCAGCGCCGCCGGGCCGGAGAGCGTCAGGGTGCCCTGCGTTGCCCCGGTGCGCCATGAGGCAGCGCTGCCGGCAAACAGCGGTACACAGGCAGAGGCATCCGGGTCCATCCACCAGCCCCGGCCCGGATCATACGTGCGCAGGCCCGTGCGTAGTGCAATGTCGGCCGTGTGATTTTTGACATTACATGCATCCGTGACCCCCGGCTCCAGATTAACGGTCAGTTGCCCGAATGTCTGGGTCAGGCCAGTGCCGGACAAGGTGATATCCAGCTCCCGGTCCATGTCCGGACACGCCGATAAATACGGCGGATACGGAATATGCGCCGTGGTATCCACATACCCGGTATCAGACAGATAGGTGGTCGTGCGGGAGGCCGCCGGCCCGAAAGCCAGCGACCCCAGAAAGCAACGCTGTTGCATGGTTTTTTCCTTAAATCAGGCCGCAGCCTTGCTGTTCTGGAAGCGGATCTCGGACAGGAGCTGCCGGACGGCCGCCAGCAGAAGCTGCTGATTGCCTGCCAGCGTAGTTGTCTGGTCCTCAGTGATCTTGCGCATGGCGTCCGCCGTCAGATCCCCGGTGCCGATATTGCCGAGGGCCTGCAGCATGGTCACGATCTGCTGGTAGTCAGTCGTGTAGCCAATGCCCCCGCCATTGAGCGATTTGCTCAGAGACAGGAAGGTCTGCATGTCACTCTGGATGGACCCCAGTGCTGTGCTGTTGCCCCCCAGTGCGGCCTGATAGTCTGCATGCAGATTATCATTGGCGGCCGCATACTTATCCGCAACCGACAGTGGCGATGCATCAGACGTGCTCAGCCCTTTTGCATAATCCGCCAGACTGCTGAAGGTTGATGCAAGGGACTGGGTAGCCTGATCCTGTATCTGCTGCTGCTTTTCGGCTGCTTCCTGCGCCGCCTGCGCGGCTTTATCCGCAGCCTCTTTGGCTGCCTCAGCCTGTTTATCCGCTGCCTCCTGCGCGGCTTCCGCTGCCTTGTCCGCATAGGTTTTCTGGATGGCGATCCGTTCCGCCCCAAGCGTTTTTTCAAGATCGGCCATCTGGCTGGCGTAATCCTGATTACTGGCATAGGTATCCCCAAGATAACTCTCCCAGTTATCCCGCAGTTGCTGGATCTGCTGTGCGGCTGACACGTCAAAATTGACCAGATCCGCGTCTTCCTGATCGCCTTTTGCAGCCAGATAGCGGGCATTAACCGATGCGTCCGCCTGAGAGAGCGACAGGTTTTCCCGCTGGATCGTCCTGGCGGCAATGGCGTCGCCTTTGTCCAGGATCACCTGATAATCCAGCCCATACGCCTTGGCCTGATCTGCCGCCTGCTTGTATTGCTCCCGCAGATCCGCGACCTGACTGACAATGCTCTGCGACCCTGCATCCGTGATATCCAGCAGGGATTTAAAGCTGCTGATCATGCTTTGCAGCGCCGACGTGGACACTGTTTTGCCGTCAAACCCGGACAGCACCTTGCCGAGGTCACCCGTATAACCGGTGATGTGATCAACCGTTACGTGAGTCTGATCATCAAATTTACTGACAGAGACGTGCAGGCTGTCCAGCGTCTCGGCAAGCTGCTTGATAGATGCAATCGCCTGCGTATAGCTATCCACACTGTCAAAGCTTTTGGGCATGAGCTGCTGCAATGCCAGATTGGTGTTGGCATCATCACTATGCAGCTTAACGTCCGGAAGAAGATCCTGCAGGCTGGTTGTGCTGTGCTTTTTGCCTTTATGGTAATGCCCGACCTGACCGTAATCCCCGTCCACCACAGAGATGCCTGCATCCATGTAGGCGGCGTTGACGCTAGCCAGATCTGTATTGAGGCCGGCAGTCACATCGTCGTCTGCATGCTTGCTGCGGTTTGCACCCGCAACAAGCTGACCGCCTGATGCAGAAACCGCATCGTAGGACCAGTGAGGCTTATTAAACAGGCCACCAATGATGCCACCGATAGCACCAAGCACGGTACCACCGATCATGCCCCCGATTGGCCCCCCGAAAACGGTCCCGGCGACAGTGCCGATGCCGCTCCCGATAGCCGCACCAATCTTGCCGCCCTGACCGCCGCCCGTCAGGTTAGAGGCCATTTTGCCGACAGCGTAACCTGTCGTCAGGCCGCCAATTGCACCACCGGCCAGAGACGCAGCCCCCCCGAAAGTTCCTGCAGCCTGCATGCCACTGCCGCTCATCAGGCCGCCAGTCCCGCTAAACATTTGCGAGATCCCGCCGAACCCACCGGCCGCTGATTGCGGCACGGATGATCCGTTGACGCCAGACGCATATGTTCCGCCGTCAAAATTCTGCAGGCCAGCAAGGCTTTCTGTTTTTTCGGTCTCGTTTGCACTGATCCCCGTGCCAGCAAAAGCCTTGGCAATGTCCGCTTCAGAGACACCGGAAGAAGCCGTTGCCGCGGTAGACGTCTGAGAGCCTGACCCGGACAGGATGCCGCTGATATCGGACAGTGTGGTGCGGGACTGGCCGTCAATCGCGTTGAGCATCGGGTTGATCAGCGCAAACTTGACCAGCAGAGAGGCAATCTGCGTTTCCACACCCTTAAGCATGTTCTTGAAGGACATGCCGCTGGATGTGCCCTGCACAAACCCCTGCGTGATATCGCTGCTCAGCTCGTCCGCCATGCCGGAGATGCTGCCAGTGACGTCCTGCAGGACCTGCTGCTGATGCTCGTATTCTGCCGAGGCCTGCGCGATTTGCGTTGTCAGGTCGACATAGTCCTGAGCCTCCTGCGGCAGGATTGCACCATACTGCCGGTGCATCTGGATTTCCGCCTGCATGCGCGCCAGCATGACCTGACGGGCCTGAGCGTTCATTCCCAGACTATCCGTCTCCGCCTGCACCATAGACAGGTTATCCTGCAACCCGGCGTTCTGCTGGAGCTGCTGCGCCCGTTGCTGGGCATCGCTCAGGCTGTTGAGAGCCGTCACACGTTTATTGACGGCATCAATGAACTGCTGAGACTTATCGTTACCGAAGTCATCCAGCGCCTCATTATAAGCCTGCTGATAGTTTGTGGCGTGCTGGATCTCCTGCGCGGAAGAGCCGGCCACAGACGCAATGGCCTGCTGAGCCTGCGCCTGCCGCTGTACCGCCACCGTGCCATCGTCATAGGCGGCAGCAAGCTGGCGCTGCTTTTCTTTCAGGGCATCAGTCAGGGCAGCCTGATCGACACCGGTGCCACGGGCCTGTGTGCCAAACTGAGCCACAACCTCGGCCATGCTCCGCCAGTAACCCGTCTGGGAGTTAAGGCTTGCACCCTGATCCTTGAGCCCCTGTGTAATCTGCTCCTGAGGGGTCAGAGTATTAGCCAAAGCGATGCGGGCGTTCGTGATGTGCTCTGCTGTTTCGGACCAGTCCTTTCCAGCTTTTTTCTGAGTATCCTCCAGCGCCTGCTGCTGCTGGATATAGGCCGCAATCTCCTTCCTGCTTTCTTCGACGCTCCCGGTGCTGTAACCACCGGCATCATTGGCGGCCCCGCCCGTCAGAGAGCGTTGGTCGTCAATAACGGAAGCGGATTTTGCATTATCATTCGCAGCACCTTCCGATTTTGGCGCAACATTGCTGTATGTCTGGTCCTGCCACTGTTTCCCGCTGCTCTCCGCCATGGCAATCATTTTCATGATGTTGGCGATACCGGGTGACGCACCGAGCTTTTCCGCTTCGGCATCAATGTGTCCGGATATCACCGGCGGAAGCTGAGAAACAACCTGCTGACCCAGCTTGCTGATATAGGCATCCGCGTTTGCACTTCCGGGCGTAGCGCCGCCATAGAGAGACAACGCGCTCCGGACATTTCCCGTCTGTTTCAGGAAATTCTGGAAGCGCGTAATCCCCTCATCAATATTGCCATCCAGCGTTGTGGGATCATATTTGGATTTATAATCCGTGTTGATCTGCATCAGGCCAACCATCTGCGGATGGTCTTTGTTGACCGTCAGAGATGTCCCGGAGACATCCCCAGACGCAGAAACCGGCGCTGTGCCCGCTGCATATTTAAAATCACCCTGAGCATACTTGCCTTGCGTGAGATTAAGCAGATCCGTAACGCCCTCAACCAGATACTGACCAATGGCCAGAGACAGGTCTTTGATTTTATCCGTTGCAGGATCAGCAGCTTTTCTGAGGTTTTCCATCGCGCGCTGGAACGGTGTCAGGCTGTCCTCATACGCCCCTTTGGTGGCAGCCGTCAGCTTGTCCATCACCAGTGCATAAGCATCGCCCTGTCGCCCGGCAGCCTGCAGGTTTTTAACCTGCTCCACCAGCGCCTGATCAACACCCGGAAGGTGCTGCTTATACAGCGCCTCGATCTCGGCGGCCGGATCTTCCATGGCGGTTTTAACCGCCTTCAGCCCATCCTCAAGAGACCCAAATACGGCGCCAATATCCCGCGCCATACCTGCGATGGACTGTATATCGGCTGACGTGCCGCTGAAATTATAGGTACTGCCGATGCTAGTGGCGGCCGTGCGGGCAGTTTCGTCTGTCCAGCCGGACTGACTGCCCAGATCTTTGGACGCAGAGGTAATGGTGCTGGCCATAGCAACGGCATCCGTGCGCGTGGCCCGGAGCTGCTGGCTCAGCTTTGCCAGTTTTTCCGATTCACTTTCCGCGTATTTGCCCATCTCATACAGCGCCAGACCACCGGCGGCACTTGCTGCAACCAGACCCGCCGGACCAAGAATAAATGAGCTGACGCGGGAGACAGACGCACCAAACCCGCCCATGACCTGCACCATGTTTGGCACCTGATAAAAGGCAGCCTGCATGGCACTGCCACCAGCCATGATCTGGTCAAAAAATTTATGGACCTCATCTGCCAGCTGGCCAACCTGATAAGACTCAAGCTTGACCAGACTGCCACCCTTGTTCTCTGCTTCCGTCAGAGTGTCGTTTGCCTGAGCGGTCTCCAGCAACGTGTCACGCTGTTTCTGGAGGACAGTCACCCGCTGCTGGGCATCCTGAAGGATGGCATTTTTGACAGAGCTGTCCATCTGGCTCTCAGGCACCGCATCAGCCTGCGCCCGCAGATCATCCAGACGGCTTTCAGCTGATGCGAGCTGAAGCAGTGTGCGCGCCAGCTGGCTGCTGGAACGGGCCGTGCGCAACATGCTGGCAGCACTCCGGTCAGCACCGGCTTGCAGCCCCGTAAAGGCAGATGCCTCGGCGCGCTCCAGATCCGCCATTTCGCCTGCAGTCAGTCCGGCCGCATTTTTGATGGCAGCCAGATCTGCCTGCATAGCCTGCGCCTGCGCGCCTGTGGACGAGACAGACGGGGCAGATATGGAAGCTGCAGAGGAACTGCCTGCCACACCCGGAGCGCTGGCCTCAGACGCATTAAGAGCATCCTGCGCCGCCTTGAGCTGACGCACCCGGCTCTGCTGCTCCGTGAGGTCGGCAGACGTGCGCTGGATCTGCGCGTCAATCTGCGCCAGGTCCTGCGTCAGTGTGGAGGTATCAAGACCACCAGCCATGGCTTTCTGGGCCTGATCCCGCAGATTTTCCTGCAAGCCGCTCAGGCGCGTCAGCTCTGCGGACAGAGCGGCTACGCGGGTGGCCGCACGGGTGCCCAGCGTGTCAAACGCCTCCACCGCACCGGCAGCGCCCTCTCTCAGCGTACGGGTGGCCGCACCGGCCGATGTCTCCATGCCATCCAGTGCAGAGGATACCGCGCCAGCCTCGGTTCTGAGGCTGTCCAGCCCCTCGCTGATTTTATCAGTCTGGCGGCTGACATCCCCCATATCAGGCGTCTCGACAGTGACCGTGCTGCTGGCGCTCAGAGACAGATCAGGCGTGCTGATACCCTCCATGGCCTTCTCCCCGGCCTGTGCCATCCGGGTGACGTCCTGTATCCCTTTTTCAGCCGCGTCAGAGACATCATGCAGAGCCGGCACAACCGCTTCCGCAGCGTCTTCCATGCCGTGCAGGTGATCAGAGACGCCTGAGAGAGCAGACGCCTGATCCTGCGTCTGTGCGATACCGGCGGCCGTGGCGGCGTTGCTTTTGGTCTGCGCCTCGGTCTGCCCATCCAGAGCAGCCCGCAGGCCATTAAGGATGGCATTGCGTTCACCCAGCGCGCCGTTCCATGCGTCTTCTGAGACGGCAGCAGCGCGCAGGCGTGCCTGTACCTCTTCCAGTTCACCGGCAACACGGCCGATTTCCGCATCGACTTTTTCAAGGCCCTGTGTGGCCGCACTGGCATCCACACCCTCAGACAGCGCTTTCTGGGACTGAGTGCGCAGGGTCTCCTGCATGCCGCTCAGATGCGTCAGCTCTTTGGTCAGCTCGCTCACGCGGGCAGCTGCACGGGTGCCCAGGTCATCAAACGAGGTGACGGCACCGGCAGCGCCCTCTGCCATTGTCTTTGTGGCCGCCCCACTGGCGTCGCCCATGCCGGACAGGACATCGGTCAGAGAGACGCCACGCGCCTCCACAGCCTCAAGATTGCGCAGCGCGCTGGCTGCACCGTCAGCAGTTTCGTCACGGGTGGTGACGATAACGTCCAGCTGTTCGACCTGTGTCTGCCCTGTCATGGGATTTTACCATTTCTCTGTCAGGATGAGGGTCGGGTAGAGCATCTGCTCACCAGCCTGCCGGTCTTTACGGCGGCTGACATAGGCAGCATGTTTGCGGCCCCAGCCCTCTTTTTTGTTCCATGAAATTCCGGATGCGATACCTGCGCTCCGCAGGATGTAAGGCACGGGCTCGCCCCGTGCGTCCCGGCCGCCTTGCAGCGGCTTGAAGGCCCGCAAAGCCTTGACCCGCTTATAACGGCGCATCAGCGATTGCCGGACGGACTCCACAATGCGGGGCGGCACGCGGATCTGCTGGCCGCCCACTTCAATTTTGCGGGCATACGGCATGGTGTTGACGATCCAGACCTCTGATCCGGCCGGGATCTGAGCCGGGGATTTTGTCCATGCTTTTCCGTCCACCAGCACAGACCAGCTATCGCGGAACGCGCCGCTGCTGACGGGGGAACAATTACGGCACTCAGCCAGTGCCCACGCTGTCGCCTGAGCAATCGTGCTGAAAATGTAGGTGACCGTGCCACCATGCAACCGCACAGCTTCTTCTGGCTTGTTCAGGCCGCCATCGACCCGGCGCACATACTCTGGCGCGGCAGCCCCTGAGGCGATCAGGGCATCCCGCTCCTGCCGGATACGATTGCCAATCAGGCTTTTGAACTGAGCGCCGTCCATCGTCCGGCTGACCATCAGCTGGATACGGGCATTCAGTCTTTCCGCAATCGCCATCAGCTTGATACTCTTGCTTTGAACTTTGCAGTCCAGTGCTGGATGTAGACGCCATCCATTGCCAGCAGGACACGATCAAGCAGGATCATTTCCGCTTGCGACAGCTCGTGACATTCAGCCCAGCGGGCAATGGCAGTCCATGGGATGAGGCCGGGGCGTCCCTCTATGACAGAGCCACCCATGGGCATGCCAAACCCCTGAGCGATATGCGGACGCTCGGCTGAGAGCCGATGCCATGCCCGCCAGATCCACTGCCATTCCGGGAGAGGGTCCACCGGGACAGCGTCTGTGCCTGCAAAGTCCGGACCTTCCAGATCTGCGCGGTCATACGATCCCCACTCAAGCCACCAGCCGAGCGCCGCTGTCAGTTTCCCTCGGCGTCCTCAGCCTGCTTTCCGGCCTCAGTTGTGACCAGACCAGCCGCCTCCCAGCATGCCCCCATCAGTTCGCGGAAGTCCGGATTGGGCAGGAGCCCCTTGAACTCTTCCAGAGAGACTGCGCGGTGCTGTTCTTTGTCATGATACAGGCCGCGCACATCCAGCACGAGAAAATCACACAGCAGTTCCGCATTGAGCTGACGGCGGACCGCATTGGGAATGGCAGAGACGTCACCGCGGTATTTTTCCGCGACTTTGCGCAGGCGGCGATTCTGCGCATCAATGAACTGATCGGTGAAGCCACGGCTTTTGATTTCAAGGCCGGGGTATTTGTCGATTTTCTTCCACTCACCATCGTTGATGGCGGCGCTGTCAGTTTTGAGATCTGCGAGAGTGGCCATGTGGGCCTCCATGAAAAAAGGCCGCTCAGAGGCGGCCATGTGGGTGATGTCGATTTTTCCCACCAAAAAGTAGGCGGGCAATCAGGGTGTTATGGCGTCAGTCAGTTACTGACGCGCGTAATGGCAAACGTGCCACCGCCGGGAACAGGATTTGCCGTAATGGAGACAGTGGCCACCACAGTCTGGTTTTTCCCGGAAATGGGGGTTTTCGGGTTGCGGATAATGCCGTTGAGCACTGCAAACTGGTAGCCCACGCCATCACTGCCCTGCACACCAACTGTGACCAGACCAGTTTTACTGGCTGCCCAGTCTGTAAACTGTTTGTAGTCGCGAAACAGGTAGGTGATTTCCATCGCGGCCTTGAAGCTGCCCAAACGCACACCGCAGGCCCCCACATGACCCATGCCAGTATCCTGCCCTGACCCGTCGCGTGAGAGCGTGATGGTGGCAGACTGGATGCAGCCAGACGGCGCATTGCCGAAAATGGAGCAACCAAGAAATCCCTCCACGGTGTCAATCAGCGGGGTGGCGGTGCGCGGCGTGACTGATGCGGCATTATCCGTATCTGAGAGCGTCAGATCAGAGCCCACCAGATCAATACTGATGGCGGCAGGCTGTCCCTTTTGCAGGGAGATCTGCACCTGGTTGATCATCGTCCCGGTATACAGCTCCCATTTCCCAGACAGGGCTTTACGGAAAGTAAAGGTTTTCCCAATTTTTCCGTTGATGATGTCAGGCACAGAATAGGTGCTGTTCGGGCCAAGACTAAATGCGCCAGTCTCGGAAAGGCCATATGCTTTTTTCAGGGGTGCGGCAGCAAAGCTCAAAGCACCGCTACCAAAAACAAAGACAGCCTTTCCAGGCACACCTTGTGTGTCAATCTTGGTATATTTGACGTTGATTACAAAGCCTTTGTCAGGATCTGAAATCACTAGACTACCACTTGCCGGGAATTTTTTAGCCGCATCAACATCTGACACAGACAGGCCATCAACTCCGGCCATGAAACCGCCATCGTTAGAATAGAGAGTATCGCTGCCGGAGCTGTTGCTCATGGTAGCGCCCGCACCTTGCCAGTCAGACGTCATCACCCCCGCCAGCATGTCCTCAAATGTGAGCACAGACAGGATACCACTGATGCTGCCCTGCGTGGTCCGGCCGGTGAGGACGGACTGGGCCATTTCCGGGACATCATTGATTTCGTCGGGCTGGCTTTCCGTTTCGTTGACGGCCAGTGAGCAATCCGTATAGCGGAGCGCCTGATAAGCCCCGGTCGGAGGCTGGTTGTAGGTTGTCTCCAGCGCATAATCGACTGCGCTGGTATTGGTTTCTGCACCGGCTGCGTAACCGGTGGTAGCGCCTGTGTAGGCCATACGGCCCTCCATAAAAAAAGGCCGCTCAGTGGCGGCCTGTGAAAACAGATGAAGACGGGAGAGGCGCGTTAGCCTGCCGGCGTGACAGAGCCTCCGGAGCTGACGGTGGAACCGCTACCAGAGGTTGTTCCTGCGGCCGATGTAGTGCCGCTACTGGATGCCGGTGCTGGTGTTGTGGCCGGAGCAGGTTTCGCACCCTGCGGGATCAGGCCAAGCCGGTAGCCAAAAAACCGCTCCAGAGAGAGGGTCATGCCGCTGGCGTCCGCGCCAAATGAACCAAACACCTGTCCGCTGGGGGCAAATGTGCCTGTCGGGCCTGCGGGCTCGGCCAGCACATCATACATCTGGCCAGTTTCTCCGGCAGCAGGCGGCAGGCTATCGGGCAGACCGGCAACGGCCTTGTAGGGCCAGACGCCAGTGCGGCAGCCTGCCGGAGCAGTTTTTGCGGCAATGGCAACAGCAGCAGAGGTGCTGGCAGCGTCAATCTCGACAGCGCCAAGCTGGTAGGTGCCTGCACCGGCTGCGGTTTCATAGAGAGCAAAGAATTTCATGTGAGAAGATCCTGATACTGGTAGTCAATACCGAGGGAAAAGCGGATACGGTTGCCCGCCTGATTGAGGTCTGGCGGGTCAAAACTGTGCTCGTGGTAGTAGAGACCTGGCGGCAGGTTAGTGGCTGCCCGGAAGGCATTGGACATGGCCTTGCGGCTGGTCAGCGCCGGGAGTGAGCCGGTGCCTTTGGGCACCATAAGGTGCAGCCAGACGGTGCCGTCCTCCACGTTGACTGGCTCACCGGCCCCCGCACGGTCAGACGTGCTGGAGGCGGTTTCCATTACCCAGAACGGCCCGGCAGGCACGTCCTGATTCTGAGCGGCCTGATCCAGCACCTTCAGCCCGTCCGCCTGAGCGGCGACCGTGGCGCGGTTCCATGCGTCAGACCAGACTGCCGGTGTCGTCATGGCTCTCGCCTCCTGCTGCAATGAGTGTCCAGCCGCAGAGGGTCTGCCCGTCATAGACCGGCGTTGCGTCTGTCAGCGTGTAGGTTTTGGGGCCGTCCTGCACGGTGTCATCCTTGGCAGGGTGGCCGTAGGACGCCAGCGCATCTGCCATGACCTGACAGACAAAAGGGGCTGACCCCATGCCGTTGATGATCTGGGAGGCCTGCGCAGGCGGAGCATAGCCCTGCATGGTCACGCCACCCGACTGGCCCGGCCGCCGGATGGTCATGGGGCGGCCTTTGCCGTTGAGCTGGCGGCGGCGGCGTTCTGTGCGGTAGCCCATCAGATCGGCCCGTCTGATGCCAGAGGCAGATTGTCGATTACAGCCAGAGCATCAGGCGGGATTGAGCCCGCGAGAGGATCAAGAGCCTGATAGACTGTATTGCCCACTCCCTGCTCAGCTTCAGACTTGATCGCCTGATCACGCCCGGCTGAATGGTAGAGACTGCAAACAGTGCTAAGGCAGGCCCCGGCAATATCATCCGGCAATGGCAGAGGTTTGCCGGGCAGCATGCCGGATGCTGTTCCGGGGTCATCCATACCCGGCACGAGGTAGCCAGCCGTGTAGCTGACTGTGACCTCATGCGGATAATGCCGCGCAGGCCAGCCACGCCAGCAGGCTAGCCCCGGCGCGCAGATACGCGCCAGGTTGCGAGATACATCCATCTCATCCAGAGGACCTGCCCAGGGCTGGCCCTCCACTGTGATGGACTGGATACTGACAATCGGCCCGTTAGAGAGGTTAATCCCCTGACCATGGCGATGGATGCGCAAGCGCTCCGCATAACCCTGTAGAGCCAGAGGCCTGCCGAGACGCCTGACCAGCAGAGACGAGGCCTGACTGATCAGGATGGTCAGAGCAGGATCTTGCTCATCATTGGAGATAGCCAGGAGAGATTTTACGGACTCCAGCGTGACCAGAGCCGTTTTTCCTTCTGGTGCGGTGACTATGACTGTCACAGTGCTTGCCCCATTAAAAAAGGCCACCCGAAGGTGACCTTATTTCTGTTTTCCCGCGTCATCTTCGGACGGCTTTTCGTCGCCATCGGTTTTCCCCGGCGGCGCATCCTGCTTTGCAGGCTCGGCAGGCTCAAACGGCTCTGCGGTGCCCTTTTTGGCGGAGACAATGGCATCCGCCACCCCATCCGGGAAAACCGCAATATCGCCCGCGTTGTAAACACTGCCGATACCGCTGCAACGGGCGGTAAACTTCACTTTTTTCATGGCTTTACTGTCCTGCCACTGCACCGGGGAACCATGCCGCGTCAGTCAGGCAGGCGATGGCGGTATCATACCGAGCACCCATATCCACGGCCTCAATCACACGGATCAGGGTTTCGTCATTCTGGAATGCAGACCGGGCTTTACCATCAGCATCCACGTAACTGGCATCCGTGCTGACAGCCAGCGTGGTCTGCAAAGCATCGCCAACCATGATCTGGCTAAAGTCAGCAAAATAGACCTCTGACTGGTTACCAGCAGTGCCCAGATTGTCTGGCACGGACGTGGTGCAGGCATACGGATACGCACCAATCCGGCCCTCAGCAATTTCCGGGAACGCCAGCGCGCCAGTTGAGGTCTGGAGCTGTGACAGAAATTCCACCAGCGTAGGGTTGATGATGTAGCCGGCGTTGGTCATGGGCACATTGTTTTTGGTGAGGCCGAGACGCAGCTTTCCCAGGTCATTGCGGACATTCTGGACATTGACCGTGGCATTGGCCGCAATGATATTGGCTGCATTTGCCAGATACCGCAGGCCGTTAGGCGCAAACTGAGAGCCCTGACCACGGATAAACTGCTGGTCCTCTGCCAGAGCAACCTCACGCACGACGTCATTCCGGACCAGCGTATCGGTC
The DNA here is from genome assembly GCF_044094635.1 of Acetobacter sp. KSO5. Classification (NCBI taxonomy): domain Bacteria; kingdom Pseudomonadati; phylum Pseudomonadota; class Alphaproteobacteria; order Acetobacterales; family Acetobacteraceae; genus Acetobacter; species Acetobacter sp. KSO5. The sequence goes on from NZ_CP172014.1 coordinate 209,186, forward strand.
TGGATGGAGTTATAGCGGAGCAGATCGTTAGAGATCGGCACGAGTGCTGCCAGTTTTTTTGCTGTCAGCGCCACGACGCCCACAGTCGGAGCAGAGGTCGGGATTGCGCTACGCTCACCAACCCACTGCGCACTGGAAACACCTGTCTGCTTACGGGTTGTCAGGTTACCGTTGGGCATCGGCACCGAGAGCGCACCCATTTTGCGGACAGCGACCATGGGACGCAGCGCATCAATCAGATCGGATGAATAGGCCGTGTTGACCAGGAAACCGCCCTGAGTATCCACAGACTGCTGCATGTTATCAGCGGCAGAAATGGCAAAAGCGGTTCCCCAGGTCTTTTCCGCATAATCGGAAACAGCAGCCATGCCGCCATGCCCTTTGGTCGCGGCCACAGCCTGCGTCAGACGGGCAAAACGGATGCCGGGCTCCAGCGCCACAGCGGGCTGGGCAGGGACGGTTGCACCGGGATTGCCAGCCGGGAGAGGCGCAATCGGGCGCGCAGAAGCGGCACGGCGGCGCTCCATATCCTGCTCACGATCAAGATTTGCCGTCAGACGGTCATCTTCCGCGCGCATGGCGTCATACTGAGCCTGCTCAGCTTCTGTCAGGTCACGGTCATTGTCTGCCGCCGCGGTTGCCAGCAGGGCATCCATTGCGGCGATGTTTTCCGACTGCCGGGCGCGCAGTGCGGTAATACGGTCGGGCATATCAGCTTCCTTGTGCTTTTTTCCGGCGGGTTTCCAGATCGGCCATTGCCTGCGCACGTCTGGGGTTTGATTTTGCCGGTGAGGGGAGGGGTTTTGCTGCACCAAGACGGGCGATGGTATCCGCCAACGTCCCGGTGCTATCGGCCATACCGGCTGATATGGCGCTTTTCGCCACCTTCAGTCCGCCCTGGCCGAAATTCTGTTTGACAGCATCCGTGCTGATGCCACGGCCTTTGGCAATCGTGCTGATAAATACTGCCTCAATATCGTCCAGCACCGCGCGGATCTCGGCCTGACCATCATCAGACGAGAGGTCTGGCCGCTTATTGGGGGCGTTGGAACTGACGATATCAAATGCCATGCAGCCGTCTGCATCCGGCTGGACCTGCTGAGAGCCAGACATCACCACGCCGATGGAGCCGACCATTGCCGTGGGGTCCATCACGATACTGCCTGCCTGACTGGCCAGCCAGTAAGCCGCAGAGGCAGCCATGCCCGACACATAGACCGTGACTGGCTTGCTGCTGGCCGCAATCTGCTGAGCCATGGCGTTGATTCCTGTGGTGACACCGCCAGGACTATCCACAACCAGCAGGATCTGGCTGACAGCATTACTGGACTGGAGCGCCGCAAAATCAGACGACAGACTGGCCAGATCAGATGCGCCGGAATACGCGGTCATCATGTTGGCGCGCGGGAAAATCGGCCCCATGACGGGCAGCGTTGCCACGCCTTGACGGTTGAGGGTGGCGCGGTTTGTGCCTGTCATCTTGTCGCCTGTGTCAGCCACGGCGGAGAGGATCTGCTGATACCGCTCCGCATGGCCATCCGCACGCAGTAGCTCCACTGCTGGAGCCTCCAGAGCGCGGGCCGCAATGGCTTCAATCGCGCCCAGATGCGAGGGGAGGATCGCCCAGGGCTGCGCCCTGATCGCCTCCAGTGCATAATATCGTGTCATGATCAGGCTCCGGGTGGCTGAGCCGGGGCAGGCTGGCCAGCAATACCCATGTTGACGGGCTGCCAGCGCTGCTGACCTGTATCGTCACCCACCGGGTTGAGGTTAAAGTTACTGCGGGCCTCATCTGTGCTGACGACACCGGCATTACGCAGTGCAGAGATACCCTGCGCACGATCCAGGAATCCTCCCTTAACCAGGTCAGATGGATCATGGGAAAACAGGCACCCAGAGGCCGCAAAGGCATGCGTTGCGCTATCTGCCACCCGCGCAAAGTGCGGGCCAAGGTGGTAAATGACAAATTCCAGAGATTGCTGCTCAATATTGCCAAAAGTCGCCTTGGACAGCTCAAAAATCAGATGTGGCGGCACGCCCCAGGCGCGGGCAATATCCAGCACCTGCATGGTGCGGGTTTCGACGAGCTGCCCGTCTTTGTTATTGATGGGCATGTAGCTGGCCGTGAGTCCATTACCGAGAACAACAGGCTCACCCGCATTGTGGACACCTGCCGTAACAGCCTTCCAGTCAGCCTTGATGGCCGCCCGCACCTCAGGCTCAACCTTTTTATCGGTCGTCAGCGTTACCGGCGGCTGGCCATTATTGCGCCAGTAATTCTGGACGTAGGTGGCTGTGGCTATACTTTCGCCAAAAGCCTCCCGCATGTAGGCAATGGGGTTGAGCCCCTGCAAGCCATTGCGGCTCATGCCTGTAACAGCCCAGATGTCCCGTGACGGGAAACGCTGGGAGGTGCCGTCTGGCAGCGTCGCATCGTAAAACATGGTCTGGCCAGTTGCCTGGTCAAACGACTGGTAGGCCTGCACGGCAAACGGGTCCAGCCGGGTTAAAGCGACAGGACGCATAAACCGATCCCGCGAGACGTAGGCGTAGAAATTGCCCGCCATCAGAATATCGCTCATCAGGATTTCCCGGAAAGCGTATCGGCTCTGGGCATCATTAGGCCGCCCGTTCATGAGGCCATAGAGCGGGTCATTCAGGAGACGGTGCGTGCCGCCATTGTCATGGCTGCAATAATGCAGCGGGACCATGGCAAACACGCCCGACAGAATACGCACGGCTTGCATGACGGCTGGCAGGGAAAGCGTGGTGCGCTCATTGACCATCACACCAGAACGGGACGGACCGCCTAATGAAAATTCGTGCCACGGGCCGCCAGCCTGGAAACTGTCTGCCGGATTAACATCCCCGGACGAAGCAGACAGGCGCGGCTCCTGCCGCACTTTCGGCAACGCATTGCCGACGCCCAGCATACTGAGAAAACCCATTATTACATCCCATTATATCCGAGTTCGGAGTCATCCTCCCTGAGCGCGCTACCAATCCCCATGATGAGCGCAACTGCGCCATCAATCTTGTTTTCTGGCCGCTCTTTGCGGGGGTAGATGTTGTCTTTTGCGTCTGTGTGGCAGACCACGTTAGAAATGCACCACGCCAGGACGGGATTGCCGTCATGGTGCAGCCGCCCAGAGAGGACAAGCGCCTCCAGTTCCTTCATAGCCTCAGAAAAATTCTGGACAGTCTGGCGATATTCCACCATTGGCACGTCTTTTTCCGTCATTCTTTGAGCCAACTGGGTGGCTTGCCACGGGTCATACGGGACGCTTCTGAGGTTAAACGCCTCTGCATCCGACTGGATGTCTGCCTCAATCAGGGCGAAATCAATCACATCGCCTTCTGTAGCCTGTATCCAGCCATCGGCCACCCACCCCTCATATTGGGCATTCCCGGACTCACTAACTTGCCGCTCCGGCAGGTAAAACCCTGAGAAAATGTAATAGTGAGCCTCGCCCCCAATCTCACGCTCGAACACCTTAAGTCTGGCCGCCAAATCGACCTTACTGGCCAGATCCAGCGGCATGATTGCGCTCTCGCCCGCAAAATCCTCAACAGAGAGGCTATAATCTGCACACCGATCCCACGCCCGCATATCCATCCATGCCTGATCGGCGTTAACCCACAGGTTGAGATGCTTGGTTTTGAAACCATTTTGCGCACTGGCCAACTGCATGGCTTTATGCGCAAGGCCAGCCACATAGTCCGGCATGACCGAGATACCCCAGTTCGGGTTGGCTTTTTGCCACACCCGCTCATCTGTCCAGTCGTCCTCATCATCCAGCGTGTAGATAATGCCGAACTGCTGGTCATCATTCGCCACGTCACCCTTGAGCGTGTAGGGGTTATCAGGCCACTGAGCCAGAACACCGCGCAAAATCTGCGTGATATAGCTGCGGATCTCATAACAGACCCCAGATCGGTTAAAACCAGCGGTTGTGATAGCCCAGATCAGGGACTGGTCACGTTTACCCGCCCCGGTTTCGATAACCTCATACACTTCCCGCGTTTTATGGGCATGCAGTTCGTCCAGGCATCCAAAATGGATATTCAGGCCGTCCTGCGTCTCACCATCACGCGAGAGCGGCCGGAAAATGCCGTCATTGGCACCGCAGAGGATGTAACGGACCTGATTATCCAGTCCATAATGCCGCACCATGTCCCGGCGCTTTTTGGTCATGCTACGGGCATCACCAAAAACAATCTTTGCCTGGTCACGAGTAGTGGCCGCAGAATAGACTTCTGGGCCTGCCTCGCCATCTGCCGTGAGCATGTAGAGCGCAACACCGGATGACAAAGTGCTTTTGGCGTTACCACGCGGCACCTCGATATAGACACGCCTGAAGCGCCGGAAGCCCGTTTTCTTATGGACCCAACCGAAGACCACAACCAGAATAAAGCACTGCCAGTCCTCCAGCTCTATCAGCTCACCGTTGCGCGCCTTTGGCCCCTTGATATGGGGCATCAGTTCCAGAAATTCGCAGACCCGCTCAGCAGTCGGCTTAACAAATTTATAGTCGAAGTCTTTCTTTTTGGAACGCTCAAGATCCTGCACATGGCGAATACATGCCGCCACGACCCACTGGCATGCCGGTATCTTTTTGGCGACCACAGCCCTGATGTAACGCTGCGCCTGCGCTACATAGGGGTGCTTGGCCATTGAAGAGCTATCCTTGCTGGTCGAATTTCTGGAATGGGCTGAACAGCTCTCCCTGGCCAATATTGCCCAGGCGCAAACGCGCTACTGGAGAGAGACCAAATTCAGAGCCGACAGAGCGCATGAGCCGGATTGTCTCAGCGACAATCGCAACCTCAGGCAGCGCACGGCGCATGATGCCTTGCTTGCCGAACGTCTCGTATGTGTCTTTGCCCTCTTCCTTCAGGGCATCTTCTGCACGTCGCCAGCGGGCATAGGTCTGGCAGTATTGTTCTACGGCATGATGGTCTAGCACCGTAAACATCTGGAGCTTGACCAACTCCGGCACCAGCTTTTCCCATGCCTCGACCGCGTAAGCGTCAAGATGGTCTGGGGGTGGAGCATATTCTGACGGGAGCTTGAGGCCGTCCTCGCGGATAGCTCGTTTTCCGGGATTGCCGCCGACAACTTGCAAGTGAGCTGGCTTTGGTTTCCGACCTTTCATGTTGGCATCCTCATGCGTGTCCGCAGGAGGGTAACTATCTGACCTCCCTGTGACTTTTTCCTTCAATTTCGCGGGTATGAAAATTTGCCCATGGCGCGGTCCGGGTGCTCGAAATCCCTAGAGATTTGATACCCCCCACCCCAGCCGTGGCCGGATTAGGCCAAAACACCGAGAAAATGGCTGTTTTCCGCCATTTTTTAGCAGGGTCCAAGCGCGATTTTAGCTGTTCCAGGAATGGTCCCGGCTCGTCCTGGACGAGTGATGAGACTGACAAAGCGTGCGTAAATTGGCCAAATTCAGCCGTTTTTCGGGGTTTTTTCGCACGCTTTCGATGTGATCGACATTGAGCCGGTCGGTCGGAGTGCGGCATCCCGGCACACAGCAGCGGGGATGGAGAGCCAGATGCATGGCTCTGACCCGTTCCCAGTCTGCATCATAGCCACGCTGACGGGATGTGCCGCGCTGCTGGTCAAATTCCTTCCGCCGCTGCGCCTCAGGCTTCCACCCACGCGGGCGGTGCATAGGGCTGCGCTTGGGCATTTTTCAGGCTCCGAAATGGGCAATAAAAAAGGCCGCGCACCCCGTAGGCTGCACGACCCCTAATCATGACGCTCAAAACACTGCATTTTGGGAAGTTTGGGAAGTAAAAAATGCACTCAGGTGTAATTTTTTTTCGTGATCACGCTGAGACCCGCAGAAAACCAACCTTTTGCCGTATGGTGGCTTATGCCCATTTTGCTGCCGATCACACGCCAACTGTAGCGGTGGCGGTGTGATATCGGGTTGATCATCATCCACAGCAGCACCACGCGGCGGTGATTCTCGGCAGGGATGCCTGCCACCCAGTTAAGCGCCTCGTCCATGCGGCTGATCTTGGCGGCGGACGGAATGGGAGGCCGGATGATTTCATCTCCCGTGATGGAGAGAAGATCATCCAGATCCATCAGCGTATCACGCCATGCAGACACACGGGTGGATGGAGCCAGATCACGAGCGGGCAGGGATGCCAGCGTGACCCCAGCCTCAAACAGACGCGCCTCAGCATCCGCCACGATTTCAGCGGCGGTTTCCGGACGCGGCCTCATGCAGCAGACTTGGCGAGGTAGTCAGCGATGACTGGCTGCGGGCCTTTGCCACCATCACGCACCCAGTTGCGCATTGCCTCTTCCCAGTCACGCTCTGCTGCCTGCTGGACAAAGGTTTTCGGCGCTTCCGGCACCGCGCCGGAAGCAATGGCCTCACAGACGGCCTTGGCAAAATAGCCCATATGTGGGGCAGGTTTGCCCTTGCTACGCTGGCGCTCTGCAATGCGCGTGACCTCAGCAATGACGACACGCTCAATTTCATCTGCCGTCAGGCCCCTGCGCAGACCATCCGCCGCCCACTGCCGTGCCGCTGACCAGTTTTGCAGGCTACGGGCGGGATCAAACCCGGCGGCGTCAAACGCCTTTGGCCCGATGCGATTATACACCGCGTCAATCTCAGCAGCAGATGGATCTGCCAGCTTAGCTGTATGATAACTATCGTTATCAGCTTTAGCTTTAGCTATAGGCGCGTGGGTTTTGCTTTCGGTCACTGATTTCCCTCCTTTAATAGCCATTGGCGGCAGATGGCGCTGCGTCGGGTCTGTGCGCTCAGTAATGCGATTTTTCGGCGGTCTTCCGCCCTTTGCGCCATTGGCACGGTTGGCGAGTGTCCGGCGGCTGGGCTGCTGATCTGGCCCATATGAGAGCGTTTGCGTGGCATCATCCCACGCCAGCAACTGGGTTTTGCAATGGGTTTCCAAGTGGGTTTTGATTTGGGTTTCCGTCATGCCAAACCCGATGCGCGCCACGTCCGCGAGAGACGGCACAGGACCAAAGCCGAATGTGACGGCCCCATCCGTGCCGAGATCCCGGATAAGTTTCATGAGGTAGACCCAGATACCGATCGCCTCAAACCCAAGGGCTTGCAGGCGGATATCGCTGACCGCATCCAGAATTGCTTTTTCGATGCTCTTACGTGCCATAATCAAAACGCCTTGAGTCTGTAGCCACCGTCCAGCGGCTCTAAAATTCCGCGCAGCACCAGATGCTCCAGTGCGTGCGCAAGGTCATGCTGGTCTGCTGAGAGCAGACGGCACAGTTCATCCGTCTGCACCGCGCCGCCAGAGCGCGGCTGCCGCAGCTCCGGCATCACATCGCCAATGTCAGTGAGCTGGAGCCATGCCGCGCGGGCTGCCAACGGCAAAAGCACCCAGCGACGGTCTGCCATCACTGAGCGCGCATGCTTACCAAATCTCTGCCGTGGAGCTGCCATTATCCGCCATCCTCTGCCACAACCCATGCGGGACTGAGGGCATCCTCATCCACATCCCGAAACCATGTGGTATAATTGGTAAATTGCAGGCGGCATGTGCCTTCCGGACCTTGCCGGTTTTTGGGGATCAGCACGTCCGCCTTGCCTTCCGCTGCCTGCACCCGCTGGACGAGATCACTCTGCCGGTTGGCAAAATCCTCGTTACTTTCGCGGTCTTTGCGCGTCAGGCCAGCGTCTGCCTGCTTTTTGAGATAGTAGTGCTCACGGTGCAGCAGCAGGATGACATCTGCATCCTGCTCCAGCGCGCCAGCGTCCCGCAGATCTGACATCATCGGGCGCTTATCTTCCCGGCGCTCTGTCTCACGGTTGAGCTGCGCCAGGACAACCATGGGCACCTGCAATTCCGTCGCCAGTTGCTTGAGCTGGCCTGAGATTTTGGTGATGCGCTCATAACTGCGCTGATCCTCATATGTGGAGCCTGCGGACATGAGGCCGACATAATCCAGCACGATCAGATCCAGCCCTTTGCGAGAGCGCTTCATGCGCCGCGCACGGGAGCGCAGTTTGGCCACGGTAATGCGGGATTGCGTGTCGATTTCCAAATTCAGGCTGGCGGCGGCGCGCTCACCGGCCTCCAGATCCCGCCATTGCCAGTCAGACAGGATTTCCCGCGTGCCGTCACATTCCTCCGGCACATCATACCGGCGACCCGTAAACACGGCCTGTGTAGACAGATTGGCCCACGCGGCACCGGCACGCGCGCCGAGCTGCGGTGCTGTCATTTCCCCAGACCAAAACAGCACACTACTCCCGGCGGCAGCAGAGCGGACAGCGATGCCGAGCCCGAGCGAGGTTTTACCCATAGCAGGCCGTGCGCCGAGCAGATACATGCTGGACGGCATAAGGCCGCCGGTCATGCGGTCCAGAGCGCGATACCCCCACGATGCACCTGCCAGCCCGCTGCCACGTTTTGCGGCAGCAATGGCGGCATGACGCGCCTGCTGCATAGAGTCCATCAGGCTGGTGGTCGGCTGGGCCTCATCCGTGCCACGCGCTAACTCCAGCAAGCCGTTTTCCAGCGCGTCTACAATGCCTGCCGCGGACTCATCACCCGGACGGCAGCAGCGGTCCAGCACATCCGAGCAGGCCTTATACAGGCAGCGCCGCACCCATGCGTCCCGAATAGAGCGGGCATAAGACGGCGCGGACGGTATGCCCATATTTGACGTGAGCAGGGACGCCAGCACCTGTGGCGCGGACTGCCTGCCAAGCAGAGCATCCCCTAGCAGGTGCGGCATGACGGTGGCGAGATTTGCCTCTGACCCTGCATTGATAACATTCCGGCAGATGGCAAAGATCCGGCCATTGAGGCCATTGTAAAAATACTCAGGCTCTACAATCTCATCCACCAGATGATAAGCCTTGTTATTGACCAGTATTGAGCCAAGCAGATACTGCTCAGCATCAATATTTGCAGGCGGTTGACGCAGGGCATCACCAAACATGCTGCCATCAGCCATGGTTTTCTCCCTTTTTAGCGTAAAACCGCCGCACTGGCGCACCAAAACCAAGCATTGACAGCACTGGAGCAAAGCCGCGCAGGCCATTCTGGATGTTGCTTAAGTGGGATTCATGGATGCCAAAAACCTGTGCGGCGGCGCGCTGGGATTTGCAGGTGCGGATAAAGTTATTCAGTTTTTCTTGCACGTCCTGCGGCGTGGCAAGTTTGTGTGGGTCACTCGTCAGCGGATAACGCAGAACCTGCACCAACCCGAGTGCCGCGACAACATCCGGGCTGAAACCCCGCAGATTTTGCGTATCCCGCACTGCTTGCACCGGGATGTTGTGCTCGCGGGCAAATGCCGCTGCGCCACCGGCAACACGTATGGCGCGGTTCATAATGCCGCAAAATCGTGTGCAGTCCATCATCTTTTCAGACATTTTTCATCCGATCGCGGTTATATCGCCAGACAAGAGACATGCCGCTGGATACTCTGACCTGCTCTGACAGGTCCGGCCGGACTTTGGCGGACTGGCGGAGATCACGGTCATTCCGTGGCCGAGAGGCGACGATATGGCGACCCGGCAAAGCTGGCTGCCCATAACTCCGCACACAGACCGAAAGCGGCCTTTTGGGAAAATTATTCATATTTTCTTGCTTTTCTGCCGGTCTAGCTGGAGCTGCTTGCGGCGCGTGTAGATGGAGCGTTCGGACAGGCCAAGCCTGCGGGCCTGCCGCTTGATGCTCAGGCCGCAGCGGTCAAAATGGCGTAGCTGGACGTCCATGGTATGGCTCCATTCAATTGCCGCACGCGCCATCAGGCCGCACCTGACTGGCTGCTGACGATTTGCGGCTTGTTGTCTTCCACAATTTTGTGGAGAGCATGCTCCAGCCGATCCATTGCCAGACGAGATGAAACGAGATGCTCCAGGATGGCGCGGGCCTCAGAAACATCGACTTGCCCATCCTCAAGGCTTTCAATTCCTTCCTGCAAAACCTCGCTAGAAAATTTCGAGAATTTGGCGAGTTCTTTGGGAATGTGACCCGTGCCGGAAAATTTGACCGGCACCAGACGATAACCCTCTGCCGCTGCCATCGCGGCGAGGATCAGAGGCTCCTGCGCACAGGAATCCAGATCCACAGCAACGTCTACCGGCGCGCATTGAGGGCTGTTGCGGTTGCCATAGTCACTCAACTGAGACCGGCCGACGCGGCAGATTGTGACCGCTGCATCTATCCCGCCAATCTGCTGGATTGCCTTTTTGGTGGCTGTTTTGATGGCAGGGACGGACATCAGACCGCACCCCGCCAGTGTTCCATCCCGCGCCAGACAGCCGACATGGAGACCTCATGCTCTGGTATCAGCGCGCCATTCAGGCGCGGGAGCTCAAATGCTATGGGGCGTTCTGCTACAGCCGCATCCTGCACCGGGTTTTTAATGCCCGTGTATTCGGTGCAGATCCTTTTAGCCTTGCCGGAGTAGCTTTTTTTGATGGTCTGGATTTTGATGCCAACCATCAGGGCAATGTCCTGCAATGGCAGGCCCTGTAACATCAGAGCCGCAATAGCCAGCACATTCTGCCCGAGCATGCTGTTTGGCTTTGCCAACTGCTTAAAGCCGATACGCTGCACCAGCGGCACATCAACATCACACGCGAGAGACGCGAGGCTTTTCTCACCGCCTTTTTGCGCATGGTAGAGATAGACAATCTCCCTGATTTTGCTGGCATAGATGCCGCCAGTGAGCGTGCCATATTTGATGCCGAGCGACACAGCGCAGCTCTTGAAGGTATGGCCCATAATGAGCATGCGGGATGCCGCGATGATGCGCTCTACTGACTGCGCGGAGAGACCTGTAAGGGCCTGATCCCTGATGCGGCTGAGGAGCGCCATATCGACCAGATCCTCTCCCCGGACTGCATCCGGCTGACAGGCTGAGGCCGCAGGCGCACTGGTGGCATTATGAGTTTTCATGCGGCACCTGTCTGAATTTTGGGAAAATGCAGGATGCGGGTGAGCGCATTGCCGCACCCACCCACTACGTCCATCATGGCGTTCCAACCAACATGAAAGGACGATTCTGTGGCAAAGAGCCTTGAAGAGCTGGAGAAAGCGCTCAACAGCCTGCGCAGCCGAATTACACGACTGGAAGCGGAACGTCGTGTCTCACAGTATCTTTTGATTGCTGTCGTTGCTGACAATCTTCCAGAGAAAACAACTGACAGCGACTTTGAAGACCGCGTATCCCGCTTTGCCAAACGTGCCGAAACAGCACTGGCAGATGGAGAATACGAAAGAGAGAATGAAGCAACACGGGAGGCCATAAAGCGCACCCGGACGTTGCTGCTCAATATCTGGGCTGACAGGAAATGGCAGCAAGACTTTAGAATGAAGCGCGCCATTAACGCACCTGTCCGCACGAAGAAGCCGGAGTGAAACCAACGGCAGCCGTCAGCTCATCATGAAGAAGTCTGATGTTCTGGTAACGGGTCTCCAGATCAGAACGGATTTCATCGCATTCAATATGCGGAATGCGATGAAAGAGACCATCCATGACCGCAAAGACCTCTAAAAACGCAAGGCGAGCAGCCCACAGAGAAATACTGACGTGCTGAGCAGAACGGCCCCGGACTGCATCCGGCTGACAGGCTGAGGCCGCAGGCGTACTGGTGGCGTTATGAGTTTTCATGCTGCCTCGCTGGATTGGGTTTTTTCTGGACGCTTGATACAGGCGGGCCATTCACAATTATCTGGCCAGTTATCAGAGAAAAACTGGGTGACGCGGACCAGAGTATCTACGTGGCAGCCGCTACCAGCCCTCATTCGCGCGAAGAAGCGGCCATTGCATCCACAGCAGTTTGCAACGCGGGCCTCAGACAATCCTTTGGCTCTGGCATATTTTTCTGCCAAGGCAATTAATTGATGCCTATAATTCATAGCGCCCCCAAATACGACAAATATGTCGCATGCGGCACGTTAATCATGTCGCACGACAAAATCAAGCGTTTGCGACATAATTATCGTATGAAATACAAGACGCTTGTTGATCGAATTGAAACTGCGCTTAGGGATTCAGGAATGTCAGAGCGGAAGCTCTGCTTGACAGCGGGTGTGGGTGAACATGCTATCCGCAATATCCGTAAGGGACACGCTCCAAAGGCAGACAATTTGCATAAAATTGCAGCCACCTTGAATTTGCCAGATGCATTTTTACTGGAGGCAGCCGCGCTGCCTACGCCCAGACATCAAGAAAAAGCTATTTTTACAGAAAGCATGTCATCTTTGGGAATGGTTTATGTGAAAGGGTTTGTGCAGGCCGGCCTTTGGCAAGAGGCATTAGAGTGGCCGGTTGTAGACTGGAAACCCGTCTACGTACCATCAGACATACGCTATCAGGATACACCCCGCTTCGCATTACAAGTAAGAGGCGAGAGTATGAATAAAGTATACCCAGAAGGCAGTATCGTTATTGCAATTAGACTTTGGGATATTGCCAGGCCACCTAAATCAGGAGAGCGGGTTGTAGTACTGAGAAGGTCAAAATCATCTAACGAAATGGAAGCAACAGTTAAGAAATATGAAATCTCCAGCAACGGAGAGCATATACTTTGGCCAGAAAGCACGGATCCGCATTTCCAAACACCTATAATAATGGATGAGATGGCAACCCAATATACGGGGGATGGGCTAGATGCAGATCACGGCTCAGCTTGTGATATCGAAATATATGCAATCGTAATTGGTAGCTATAGACCCGAATGACTATAGAATACTCTCTGCGTTACTTTTCGGTTTAATGCTGTAAGCCACCGTAGTGTTCCATGTATGTGTAGAGGGGAATGAGCTTATCAACATAGCAATCCGCAAATTATTTTTTTCGTCCCAAATATAGGTTCGAAAAATATTTGATGTTCTAATAATATTAGGCTTGCTGTATTTCTCGTATAAACCCTCTTTTATTGACATTGTGCACCCAAGGTTATGTTTTGATATATCATCTGTAGATAATTGAACAGATACTAGTTTTCGTTTACTGAAATTAAAATTCACAGTCATAGAGCAATTGTCGAGCTTCAGGCCTTTCCATCCAAAGAAATCATAATTTATAGTTTTAGATATATTGTGTATATCTATCATCGTTTCGGTATAATGATGCGCCTGTGGAAATATTTTTACTACATCTTTTTCAGACATTCCATATTGTACGCCTTTCCATAGCTCTTGCGCTGATGAGGTGACAGGAGTCGCAGCAGCAAACCCCAAACCCAATAGAAATTTAGTAATAATTTTTACCATCTGAGAAGCATAATAAAAAAGCAGCTAAACTTCTTACGATAAGAATGTCGTATTCGTTCTTGACATACGACAAAAATGTCGCAAATGTCTCATTCATCGCCACCGACGCGATGGAGGAACACATGCAGACCCAGACACCACAGCAGACCGCCGAGGCAGGCCCCAGTGAGCTGGCCGCCCAGCAGGATGCTGACCTTTACCGCCATATCCTTTTCATCTTGGTTCCCACCAGCAGCAGCGCATGGGTGCCAACGCTAGACACCTCATGCGACTGGATGGAACACGCCCGCCGGGATGCGCCAGTAGGGGTTGATCCGGTATCTCTGGCCAAAACCTGCTTTGACGAAAGCTTTATGGCGCTCACAGGCTTACAGCCCGTTACGGATGGAGAGCCACGGGATGTCTGGACAAAGTTTGTCCATCGGCAGATCAGCCGGAAATGCCGGGAGCTGAACCCGGAGAAATTCCGCAGGAAGCCCAGAAAAATTACGAAAATTTCCGCTGCACACAACAAGGATTACAGCCCCCCTTATCTGTATGCTCTCTGCGATGATGGGACAGTCTGGATGAAAGAGCCACGCTGCAATTGGAAAATTGAAGCCAGCATCCCTCAAGATGAATCTCACCTAACAGTAACAGCCCAATAAAACCGAGGCAGATACCAAATGCAAAACGTAAATCAGTTTGATCAGCACCGCGCTGCATTGGAGCAGTGCGTCCATAGTGGCGTGCATGATGCCGAGATCCGTCAGGCCATGCTGCGCCACATTGCAGCGATGGGTGCCGCAATACACGCGGAGGAACGCAACGCGGATGCCGCAATGCGGACCACTCACCAGATCCAGCGCAGAGGCATGCTGAGCCGGTTTGTGCTGGATGTGCGGGAGTGTGCGGCGTGAATAACAACCTATCTCCACTTATTCTTTCAGAAGAAGAAGCTGCAAAAATGCTCAATATTGCGGCTCGCACACTACAACAAAAGAGATTGGATGGAACAGGACCGGCCTTTATCCAGATTACTAAGAGGCGGGTTGGTTATGCTGTTTCAGATTTAAATGAATGGATGAGCACATGCAGATTTAAAACTACCAAAGAGTCTAAAAATTTCTATGAGAAATCTTTGGAGAAAATGAGAAATTATCCTGATTGAATTGGAAAATTCATAATGCCCAAATATAAAATTACATTAAAGCCACAGCATAGCGGCGGATATCTGGCTATCCTGACAGACGAGCACGGCAATTTTGTCGAGTTTGCGAAATGCCAGAGTGAGCAGCGCGAGGGCAAGCGCCACATCACCGGCTCCAGCACGCGCGGGCTGATGGGATGGGCGTTTGATCTGTGGTCTATCGGCGGCGGCCTGTTTCGCGCCACTGCCACAGATAACCGTGACTGGCTCATTGTTTTTAACGACTGCGAGACCGTGATGGATGATGGTGAGACGACCATTGAGGGCTGGAGCAATGACGTCCGGACGCTGGAGCCAGCGGCAGAGCAGGTGGCGGCATGAGCCAGGAACTGAAGGCTTGCCGGTGCAGCGGAAAATTGCCCGTAGATATATTCCCGCTTCCGGTGGCCCTATTCAGGCCAAACCTCGGAAGATATTGGGCGGCATGCTTACATTGCGGGGAATGTGGCCCTGCGCGCTCTACTCATGACGAAGCCATCACCGCATGGAACACCCGCGGAGGAGAGCAGGCGTGAGCAACTTACCCGGATCTCGCCATTCTGTTCCTAAGAATGCCAAATGCGACATACATGCAGATCGAAATGCAGTTGCAAACATTCAGGGAGAAACAGATAGTTTTGGTGCTGAATATATTCTTATGTGCCAAGAATGTTACGATGAATACAAGCAAGAGTCTAGAAAGCCCGACATTTCTGATTGCAACTGGTGCGAAGCTAAACAGATCGCTGTTAAGCCCAGAAGAGACTACGAAGAAGGCATGAGCGGTCCGGTGTATTATGTCTGCCAAAGCTGCATCGACAGAGATAATGCGAGAATAGCTGAAGAACTTAATGATCGTGATTCCTATCATGGTGACGGGAACTGGCACTGATGGAAAATTCACCAAGCCCCACCAACTGGCCCAACCCTGAGCGGCCCGGCTGGCCACCAAACCCTGATAAGGATGGCCTGTATGCATTGCGTGCAGGAGCAGCTTTCATGGCGCGCTACTGGTCTGCAACCCGACAGCATTACACGTCAGTGCCAGGCTGGAAACGCGGGATGTCTCCATTTGATGCGTCATCATTTGATTTTGCCGGAGAAATCCTCACCCCCACCCAGATCAGCGAGATGCTGGCGGGGGAGCGGGAGAGGTGCGCCACGGCATGCGATAAACTTGCAGATGATTTCTTACCCTGTCACCCATCAGAATATGCGCGGGAGATTCGCAACCTAGGAGCCGCGTCATGATGCCGCAGGAGCAGATCGGAGCAGATAGCCCGCAATCCTCTCTGTGCCTGCTGGACATCAAAGAGGTGGCAAAGCGGACCAGCTTAAGCCGTACGACTATCTGGCGCAGGCTTAAAGATGGAAAATTCCCTGACCCGCTTAGGCTTTCTGAGCAGTGCGTACGGTGGCGGGAGGATGATATTAACGCATGGGTGATAGGCCTACCGGCGCGGCAGAAATAACAATTCTGCCGCAGGCGGGAAGTCTTCTAGCAGGATATCCGCCCAGTCCTGTGCCAGGAATTTACGCCGCGCCATGTGCTTTGCGCGATTATAAACCCCCTCAACCCTGTTTGACGGGACATGCGCCAGCATTAAATCAATCACGGCCCGGTCTGCCGGGCTACGCTCGTTCATGATGCTTGAAAAAGAGGCGCGGAATCCATGCGGAACGTGCCGCCCTGCATAGCCTGCACGGTTGAGCAGGTAGCTTAGGGCATTTTCGCTCATTGGGCGCAGCGCCCACCTTGCCCCCGGAAAAATGTAGGGGCTTCCGCCAGTAATCGGTCTGACAGCCTCCAGCACATCCAGAGCCTGCCGGGATAGCGGCACAGTGTGCGCTCTGTGCGTTTTGGCACGCTCAGCCGGTATCACCCATTCATCCCCATCAATATCCGCCCATGTGGCCAGCCTGACCTCGCCAGGACGAGCTGCTGTGAGCGCCAGCCAACGGATAGCCATGCGCGTGACGGCGTGAGCTGGCGTAGCATCCACTGCCCGCAGCATTTCCCGCAGGCCGGGCAGATCAATGATTGCTGGCTGAGGCCGAGTCTGGACCGGCGCAAATGCTGCTTTGATGACGCCTGCCGGGTCAGCCTCTGCTTTGCCACAGGCAATGGCGTGGATATAAATGGCCGATATCCTCTGCCGGACCCTGCGCGCAATTTCTGGCGCGCGACTCTGCTCTATGTCGATCACGGCATCACGCACCATCTGTGGCGTGATGTCCCGCAGCGGCAAATTGCCAAGGCGGGGAAATACCAGCCGCTCCAGACTATCCAGTACAGATGCGGCGTGACGCGGCCGCCATGTGGGGCTGATCAGCGCAAACCATTCCCGGCCTGCTGCCTCCAGCGTATTATTCTGCTCCGCCGCTACCTGAGCGCGCCGCAATTTTTTTGTGATTGCAGGATTTAGGCCCGCCCGCAGATCGGCCCTGGCACTATCCCGTGCGGATCTGGCCTCAGCCAGTGAGACCTCAGGGTATGGGCCAATGGAGAGCGTTTTTTCCTTACCCTCAAACGTATAGCGGTAATGCCATAGCCTTGAGCCATTGGGCCGGACTAGCAGATGCAGCCCGCGCTCGTCATAGAGCTTATATTGCTTGTCCCGAGGCTTTGCCTTACGGATTGCTGTATCAGTTAGCACGTTACCCCACCCCGTTACCCTGTTTACGGGAATCCGATGCCCCGTTTGTTACCCCAAAAATCGCGGGATTGGATGGCATCGGATGAAACAGGATGCAACGGCGAAAAGCAAGAAAACCTGAGATTTCTGCGGGTTTGAAACGGGATGATACTGGCTGAAATAAGTGAATGGTGTCCGCGACGGGATTCGAACCCATGGCCCCAGGATTCATCCCACTTCGGCTTTCACCGCCACCCGGTTTTGCTCCCTTTCAAAGGGGCCGGGTGTTCGTGGTCTGGACTGTCCCTTTGCCTTAAGCCGTTTCCGGCCCGTAGGCACCGCCCGTCCAGTCTCTACACCTTCCGGCCCTGTTGCCAGAGCGCGGCTTGGCTCGGGATCGGCACGGCAAAAGCTTGCCAGAGCGTTCCCCGAATTTGAGCGGATACACCATGGGGTTTCCCGTCATGGCGCCCAATTACCTTAGGAATCCTGTGCTCTATCCTGCTGAGCTACGCGGACACACCCCACTGTCTATACTGAAAGCCCCCAGCAGGAGCAAGGGGAAGGCGGCTTAGCGGCGGGATGCCAGAACGGCCCGTGCCGCCAGCCCTGCCACAAAGCGTTTGCAAAGCAGAGCATCTGGCGCGCCGGTCTGTTTGCAGGAGAGTTCCAGCGCCTGCGTTTCCTGCACGGCCTTGGTCAGGGCGGGCAGTGGCCAGAGCTCCACGGCCCGGTTAAAGCCGTTGGCACGCTTGAAAAAGACTGGCGGACGCAATCCCTTGATGGCGTCACTCCGGCTGGCACCATCCGCCATGGCGGCGCGCACACGTCGCAGGCGGTGCAGATGGGATAGAAAGGTGCGGGCAATGGCAATCGGGCTGATGCCCTCCGCGAGTGCGCGTTCAATGGCCAGATCGGCTTCCGTGCGGCGGCCTTCCGTTGCGGCAAACGCGGCATCTTCCACGGAGACGCTGCCAGCATCCCCAATGCAGACATGCACATCCTCCAGCGAGAGTGTGCCGGTATCGCCCGCATAAAGGGCCAGTTTTTCCACTTCACTACGGGCTGCGCCCCGGTCGGCTCCAAGCCGGCCTGTCAGCCAGTGCAGGGCATCCTGATCAATGCGCACGGAGTGGCTGGCTAGCATCTGGGTGATGGTGGCTTCCAGCGTGCGGCCTTCTTCCGGGTAGCAGCCAACGCTGGCGCAGTCCGGACGTTTTTCCAGCAGGGCGCGGAGTTTGGAACGCGAGGGCAGGCCGGGGGCTTCCAGCACCACCAGCGTATCGGTGTTTTGCTCCAGCACATGGGTCACGGCTTTAAGCAGCCCATCTCCGGCATCACGCACGCGCACGGCGCGGCGGCCACCCATCAGGGAAAAGGCCGTGGCCTCTTCTTCCAGCCGGTCGTGCGTTTCCTTGTCCAGCACGGCCACGCGGAACGGGTCATCCAGTGATCCTGCAATCTGTTTGACGGCATCCTGCGCCCGCTCACGGATCAGCCCTGTATCCTCGCCATGCAGCAGGATGACCCGCCACGCGCCGGGGTCTCGGGTTACGCGCGGCAGGGTGCGGGCATCAATCTTCATGGGGCTGTGTCCTGCCCTTGGCCGTTACAGGCCACCGGTCGGGCTGGGGGCGCCACGGCCTGTGGCCATATCCGGAATGGCGTCATCCCGTTCCTGCTCCATGGGCGCATCCTTTTCAGAATTCGGGATGGCATTAGGCATGGGGTAGAAGGCTTTGGGGCCCTGCGAGCGCGTCTGTGCCGGCGCGGCCTGCGTGCGGAACCATGTTGCCACCTGCTGAGTGACCTGATCCGCCAGCGTTTTTGCCACGCGGCCAGTAGCCGTCTCGTTGTTCAGAGTTTGGGCAAAATATTGTTCGTATGTGGAGGTATAGCCATCAAGCGCTGTGGCATCCCCCTGCGCCAGAAATTTGGGATACTGTTCGACCGTGTACAGAGCCCAGTGCGCATGGCCATTCATCCGTATACGCCCGGAGGTATTGTCCGAATGGGTATCAATAGATTCTGAACTGATGGAAGGCTGGACAACCAGTTTGTAACCATCCGGATCTTCCGGTCCGTCACCGGCCATATTCTGTTGCAGCGCAAGGCGCACCTGCTGCCCCATCCGTTCAGGGATGTTGGCAACATAAACGCGCTTGAGTTCCGCGTTGATCTGCGGTGCGTCCTCGCGCTCACCGTAAAGCGGCTGAAAGCCACACCCGCCCAGCGCAAGAGGAGCCCCCAGCAGCAGAACTGCCAGAGAGCCATTCAAAAGAGTTTGCGTGAAGCGGGGTCTGGACATCAGCCTGCCGTTACAAAGTTGACGATACGGTTGGGCACGTGAATGCGTTTGACAATCCGCTTGCCTTCCAGCAGCCGCGCCACATTGGGTTCGGCCTCTGCACGGGCAATCACGGTCGCACTGTCTTCATCCGGTGCCGCATCAATCTTACCGCGCAGCTTACCCATAATCTGCACCGCCAGCGTGACCTGTGTTGCGGCCAGCAGGCTGGGGTCGGCTTCCGGCCAGGGCAGTTCCACCACCATGGTCTTACCCGGCTCCAGCTGCGCAAACATTTCTTCCGCCAGATGCGGCATCATGGGGGCGCAGAGCTGACAGAGTGCCCGGGCGGTTTCACGCCGCGCAAAGGCCATGCCGGGCAGATCGGGCGTTTTTTCCGCATCCGCCAGAGCGGAGGTCAGCTCATGGATGCGGGCTACGGCCACGTTAATGGTGAAGGTTTCCAGCGCTTCCGTCACGGCCGCAATGGTGCGGTGGGTGGCACGGCGCAGAGCATCTGCCTGCGGGGCGATTTCTGCCGGGCAGGCGTCCTGCGCCGGCACGGTTTCTGCCACGGTGCGGACAAGACGGAACAGGCGCTGTGCAAAGCGGGCGGCACCGGAAACACCGGCTTCCGTCCATTCCATATCGCGTTCCGGCGGGCTGTCAGACAGCACGAACCAGCGGGCAGTATCCGAGCCAAAGCGTTCAATAATGGCCTCGGGTGAGACCGTGTTCCGCTTGGACTTGGACATTTTTTCCACGCGGCCAACGGTCACGGCTTCCCCCGTGTCGCGTTTGACGGCACCATCCGGGCGGAGGTCCACTTCTTCCGGATACAGCCAGTTCCCGGCTGCATCCTTGTAGCTTTCGTGGCTGACCATGCCCTGCGTGAACAGCCCGGCAAACGGTTCGCTCAGATCCAGATGCCCGGTCTTGCGCATGGCGCGGGTGAAGAAGCGCGCATAGAGCAGATGCAGAATGGCGTGCTCAATCCCGCCAATATACTGGTCCACCGCCAGCCAGCCATCGGCCGCAGCGCGCACGGTCGGGGTGTCGGCATGGGGAGCCGTGAAGCGGGCAAAATACCAGGAACTGTCAACAAACGTGTCAAACGTGTCGGTCTCACGCACCGCAGGTTTGCCGCACTTGGGGCAGTCCACATGTTTCCATGTGGGGTGGTGGTCCAGCGGGTTGCCCGGTTTGTCGAACGTGACGTCTTCCGGCAGTTTGACCGGCAGCTGCGCGTCCGGCACGGCCACGGGACCGCAATGCTCACAATGGATCACGGGGATGGGGCAACCCCAATAGCGCTGACGGGAAACACCCCAGTCCCGCAGACGCCAGTTGACCACGCCTTTGCCCACGCCCAGCTCTTCCAGCCGGGTAATGGCTTCCTTGCGGGCCTCCTCGGTGGTCAGACCATCCAGAAAACCGGAATTGATCATCGTGCCATCGCCGGTAAAGGCGTTTTTGGTGATGGCAAAGTCCGCCTGATCTTTGCCCTGCGGCAGGACAACCGGGGTAACCGGCAGGTCGTATTTATGCGCGAAGTCCAGATCGCGCTGGTCGCCCGAGGGGCAGCCGAACAGGGCGCCGGTGCCGTAATCCATCAGCACGAAATTGGCGATCCAGATCGGAAAGCTCTTGTCCATGAACGGATGGTTGACGCGCAGGCCAGTATCAAAACCGCGCTTTTCAGCTGTTTCCACAGCTTCGACAGAGGTGCCGAGGCGGCGACATTCCGCAATGAACTCCGCAGCCTCTTTATTGCTCTGGGCAACATAAGCGGCCAGCGGATGGTCCGGTGCGATCGCCAGAAAGGACATGCCGAACAGCGTATCCGGGCGGGTGGTGAAGACCTCAACCGCGTTCAGGTTGCTATCCAGCCCCTGCGGCGGCTGATGCAGAGAGAAGGTGATGTGCGCACCTTCCGAGCGGCCAATCCAGCGTTCCTGCATGACGCGGACGCGGTCCGGCCAGCGGTCCAGCGTTTTCAGGCCGTCCAGCAGGTCTTCCGCAAAATCGGTGATTTTGAGGAACCACTGGGAGAGCTTCTTCTTCTCGATCAGCGCGCCAGAGCGCCAGCCGCGACCGTCCACAACCTGCTCGTTGGCCAGAACGGTCTGGTCAATCGGGTCCCAGTTCACCCAGCTTTCCCGGCGTTCCACCAGACCAGCCTGCAGGAAGTCCAGAAACAGCTTCTGCTGCTTGCCGTAATAGTCCGGCAGGCAGGTGGCAATTTCACGGTCCCAGTTCAGGGAGAAGCCAAGGCGCTGGAGGGTGGCGCGCATGGCAGCAATATTTTTCAGCGTCCAGTCCTGCGGGTGCACGCCGCGTTCTCGCGCTGCGTTTTCCGCCGGCAGACCAAACGCATCCCAGCCCATGGGGTGCAGCACGGCATAGCCGCGGGCGCGTTTGTAACGGGCGACCACATCCCCCAGCGCATAGTTGCGCACATGGCCCATATGGAGCTGCCCGGAGGGGTAGGGGAACATTTCCAGCACGTAGTATTTGGGCTTATCCGCCGGGGGGATGTCCGGCACGGTGAATACACCGGCCTCATCCCACGCCTTCTGCCACCGGGGCTCAACGCTCTGAAAATCGAAGGACGCCCCTGTGGAGGGCTGCGCCGGGGCAGTGGACGTGTTGGCAGGCTGTGTCATGGAACTCGCGCGGGTGAATTTTTAAATCAGGAAAAAACCGGCCCGCAAAGGGGCCGGGAACAGCGAAATGCCGGGACGTTAGTCGTCCCGGTTGCCGTTATCGGCGCGCAGTTTACGTGCGCGGGAGAGAATGCGGGCCGCAATATCAGACGCCGTATTGGCGGCAGGCGGTGTATCCACCCATTCCGTGCCCTGCTGGACCTGACGGAACACCGTAAGACGCAGCGCATCGGAGCGCAGGCGGCGGTCGAGGATGAACGCCGTCATTTTAAAGCGTTCACCGTGGGCTGCGGGCGGGGTGTACCAGTCCGTCAGGATAATGCCGCCTTCCGCATCCGCCGTGGCGACGGGCATGAAGGAGAGCGTGTCCAGCGTGGCGCGCCACAGATAGGCGTTCACGCCGCCTTTCAGCACATCCTCACCGCCAGATGCGCCCCGGTCTTCATGCAGAAGATGGTTGCGCGGGGCGGTCAGATCACTACTGGTGCGCGGGCCGCTGGAGCAGGCCGGCAGCAGCAGAAGGCCGGAAAGGGCAACGCCAGCCAGCCAGAAAGCAGGCCGTGAGCCGCTGGAGGCAGAACCGGAAGCGGAAGGGCAGGGCATGGGACGACGTGGCATAATGTCGATACGGCTCCTTCGGCGGTGGGGCGCCGATGTTCCCCGGCCTGCCTGATGCGCAGGGTCAGGTCCGGTTCATGGTCGAATGGGTCTTGGTTCTCTTCATATCCTGTCGGGGCAATCCCGCCAAGCGTCTGCTTACGCTCTCTGCGGACAAGGGGCGCAGGGGGCTGTGTCGTCCTGTAGAAAGCCTCCCTTTTTCAGAGCATCCGTCAGCAGTTTCATAAGATGCGGCGGGAGATAAGCGTAACGGGCTTCAATGCGGGATGCGGTCAGAGCCGGCTGAGGCGCTCGGCATACTCATTCGCCTGTTTATACTGGCCCAGCGCGGAGGCCGCTGCGAGCGCAAGCAGCAAAGACTGTGCGATTCGGGGTGGTAATCAGCAAGAGCGATCTTAACAAGAAATAGAGAAAATTTACTGATTAACAACCAGAATACAGGATAGCCCCTGCTGCCGAAGCTGGGAGCAGATCGGCCCCGTCTGTGTGGCGGACAGGCCCGCCAGCCGTGTGCGCCAGATCTGGCGGCCATTCGTGGTGGGAATCAGCTCAATGCGGTTGACCGCACTCGCCAGCCCACCGGAAGACTGTCTGGCCAGAGCTGTCGCCTGAAGAGCACGTTCCTGCGTGGAGAATGCGCCAATCTGGATCATGGCATTGCCCCCTGTATCCTGTTGCCAGACCGTGGCAGTTGTCGGGGTCGTATAAGATGCCGGTGTAATTACAGGCGTTGTGAGAGCCTGTCCAGCGGCCTCAGTGCCCGCGGCGGAAGAGACAGCAATATCTCCGTCTGAGGTGTAGGGGGCCGGGGGCGCAAGGTCATCAGCAGGCAGTGGCGGAGCCGTAGCAGTTCCGACCGTGCTTGCGGCGGGTGTGCTGGCAACCGCCACCGTGGCCGGAGCGGAGGCGGCAACGACGCGATAAGCCGGAGGGCTGGCCGGAACGGCGACCTGCTGCGGTATGGCAGCACTGGGAGCCGTGGCATACGCCATCTCGGTTGTGGTCGTCATGGCCGGAACCGGATCATTCAGATGCGGGCTGACGGACGCCAGATAGGTCCGCGCGTAGGACGGCAGGCTTGTGCCACGGCTGCGGTGGTTTTCCTCGCATTGCGGGCCGCAGTTATAAGCGGCGACAAAGCCCGGAGAGCCGAAACGGTCATAGAGCTCACGGATATATCCGCTGCCCGCCATGATGTTGTCATGCGGGTTGTACGGGTCGGACCCCAGATGGTAGCGTTTGGCCAGCTCTCTGTAAGTGTCAGGCTTGATTTGCATCAGGCCGACCGCCCCATGTATGGAGCGGATGGGGCGACCATGCATATATTGGTGCCCACCGGACTCCTGCTGCATGATGGCGCGAATCCAGGACTGCGGGACGGAAAACCGTGTGGAGGCTTCCTGAATGTAAGGTCCCCATGGGTTAAGAGCCGCACCGGGGGCGCGGTATGTGGAGCGTGTTGGCCCGGCACAGGCAGAGAGAGTTGCCAGCCCGCCAAGAAACAGCGAGCAGAGCGTACGTTTTCTCTTTTGTGCTGTTCCGGGGAGAAGAAAAGTCCGAACCATGCGCGCATGGTGCCTTTCCTGAAAGCCGGATGCAATCACAACCTTGAGCAGGCCTATCATCACGCTTTGACTCCGGGAGGTCGGGCAAAAAAAATCCCCACATAAAGTGGGGATTTTCCTGGGTTCGGGTCAGTGAGTTTTTGACCGCTTATTTGGCCGCACCATCATCCGGCAGCGTGTAGGCAATAATGTAGTCACCCACATCAGGAGAGTGGCTCATGCCGCCGGCAGAGATCACCACATATTCCTTGCCCGTTTTGGGGGAGCGGAAAATGAGGGGGGCTGCCACAGCGCCAACCGGCAGACGCTCACGCCACACTTCCTTACCCGTGCCGGAATCTAGCGCACGTAGATAGTAATCCTGTGTGCCAGCAAAGAAGACCAGCCCGGACGCGGTGGAAGTGGGGCCACCCAGAGTTGGCATGCCCATGGGAACCGGCAGATGGGTTTTGATGCCCATCGGACCCAGATCCTGCGTTGTGCCCATGGGCACCTGCCACAGCAGCTTTTTGGTATGCAGATCAATGGCGCTCATGGTGCCGAAGGGCGGCGTGTTGCAGGGCACCTGCAGCGGAGACTGCAGAATATCAATGCGCACACCAGCATAGGACCCCGCCACCTGCGGGCGCATGGTGCCCATGAAGCCCGGCACTTCGTCGGTTGAGGCTTTATATTTCTTGGCTTCCTCAAGGTTCACCAGAGACATACGCAGGGGCATCCGCATGTCATTCACAAACATGACGCCGCGTGCTTCATCAATGGAGATGCCGCCCCAGTTCATGCCGCCCAGCAGGCTGGGCCATTCGATATAGGGTTTTTCACCCGGCGGCGTGAACGGACCTTCATAAACCGAATCCTTGAACATGATGCGGCAATAAAGCTGGTCAAACGTGCTGACGCCCCACATGGAGCTTTCCGTCAGCGGATCAGCCCCGATGGTGGGCATGCCCACAGAGAACGGCTGGGTGGGAGACAGATGTTCGCCCTGCGCTGAAGGAGAGGTTGCAACGCGGCGTTCCTGAACTTCCGTCACCGGCGTGCCGGTGCGACGGTCCAGAACAAAGATGTGTCCGGTCTTCGTGGTCTGGATCAGTGCCGGGACTTTTTCACCCTGCGCGTTGGTCACATCATACAGAACAGGCTGCGAGGGTAGGTCATAATCCCAGACGTCATGGTGAACTGTCTGGAAAACCCATTTTGTTTTGCCGGTAGAAGCATCCACGGCGACAACAGCAGCGCCGAATTTTTCCTTGGCGACCGTCCGGTCTCCGCCCCAGTAATCCGGCGGTCCGTTGCCGGTGGGCAGATAGACGAGATTCAGCTCTTTATCGTAGGTCGGGATGGTCCACACATTGGGGGTTTCCAGAGTGTAGGTCTGATCGTCCGCAGGTGCGCCCGTGTTGTCCGGGTCACCAACATCCCAGGCCCAGGCCAGAGCGCCGGTCCGCACATCATAAGCCCGCACAACGCCGGAGGGTTCGCCGTGAACAATGTCACGCACCCAGCCGCCGATAACGGCAACGTGGCCCATAACAACCGGGGTGGAGGTGGGGTGGTAGCGTTTACCCGCTGCAGTCGGGCCCATCTGTTTCTTTAGGTCTACAACGCCGTTTTCACCAAAGCCGGAGCATTCCGCACCGGTGTGGGCATCCAGCGCAATAAAGCGGGCATCCACGGTAGAGACCAGAATACGCTGATGACACATGGGGGCCGCATCATCCGCTGCTTTTTCCTCAGCGGTCAGGCTGGCGTCTTTTGTAGCATCGTAATAGCCAACGCCACGGCATGTAACATGTTCAGCAGAGTGTGCCTTGGGGTCAAACTTCCACAGCTCTTTCCCGGTGTCGGCTTCCAGAGCCGTAATCAGGTTTTCTGGCGTGCAGGAATACAGCACGTTGCCAATCTGCTGGGGGGTGTTTTCATCAACCCCTGCACCGGGACCATGCGTTCTTCTGCCCGTATGATAAACCCACGCAACTTTCAGCTTGCTGACATTGTCTGGCGTGATCTGGGTGTAGGGTGCGTAACGCGTACCCTGAGCATTACGCCCAAAGAATTCCCAGTCCTCTGGTGCATCGGTTTTGCCTGCCTGAGCGACCTGCGGGTTGGCTGATGCTGCATCGGGGTTGCTGATCTGCCCGTGCGGGAAGAAGGCCTCTGCCAGCGTTACCAGCAAACAGCCGACAATGCCAAGACCACCAAAAACGCTGCCCCGCCGGATGGGGGAGGACGTTGCGGGGAATGTCGCGACGGCCCACAGGCTGAGGGTGAAGAGAATGGCAGGCACAACCAGACGCGGCAAAAGGGCCCAGTAGCCAATTTCCGGCGTGTCACACAGCGCCCATACAAAGGTGGCGGCAAAAACAACGGCCGACACAACCAGAGTATAAGGATGTTTCAGAAAAACCAGAACGGCCAGGGCACAATAGGCAAGGCCCGCCAGAAGGTAATACGCTGAGCCGCCGAGCATCAGAAGCTTTATGCCACCGTAAGCAAGCGCCAGACCAGCAGCAAGGCTGATGACAGAAAAGACGGCACGATAAATGCCACCTAGCGGAGAATGGTGATCTGCGGGTTGACCGTCACCCATGCTGTCACTCCAGTATTGAAATCGTCCTGACAGCAGGGTGCCGGGCCGAGGTTACGACTAAATCCAGATACACTGGCTTATGATAAGAGCTTTTCTCTGTGCACTATGGGCTGTGGAAAGAGTCCTTCATCATTGTTTCCAGAGGAGCGGAAAATGCTCTGTGTCCAATATGTCTGATTCTGTCAAGAAGGTCTTTGGGGAAAACCCACCGAAAAACGGTGAATTTTTATAAAATTTTTCCTAGCACAAGGTCATTCGCCCTGAGAGTAGCTTTTTTGTGAAATGGCAGGTTCTTTTCTGCTCATTCTTCTTAGTGCTGGACAGGAGGCATTTCCGCCCTATTTCGGGGGTAACGTTCCGGTGAGAAGCCTCGCTCCTTTTCGTTATGCTCTTTCTAGATAGATAGCATTTCTGGTTCAGTATAAAACAAGATAAGTCATTGATAAAATTATAATTTGCATGAGAAATTCAATAGAGCCGAACGCTATATGCACGTTATATCCATATGGAAAAAATATGGAAAATCCCTCTTTCATATATTGGACATTGGATGAATTTCAGCGCCTTAAAGGATTCATGCACAGCAACAGTCAAACGCGATGTTTTCAAGGGTGTCTCTCAGGTCATTCTTGATGCGTCTCTTTTGCTCTCTAAGGAAGATTTGGAAATAACAGTACGGTATTCTTGTTTATAATATCTTACGTTTTCTATTTCCATTTTGATATGAACCGATGTTCCGTCGGATCTTTTTGAATGCGTGCGCATAATCATATATAAATAAAAAACCAAAACTCCAGATAAATTACTTAATAGTTAGATTCTATATTTATTAATCATAACGCTTTTGTGTTTTATATACTGTTATTTTCCCAAATCATTTCAGAAAAAACATGCTATCGCATTTTGCCGCCTTTCTGGTGAGAGTCGGCATTCTTGGCGGAAGGCGGGCCCTGATGTGTCAGGGCCCGTTTTAAAAAATGTTGGGTGACCTCTCCAGCTTTCCACGCTTTAACCGGGCACTTTCTGGCCAGAGTGCTAAAACTTATCCATGGTCAGATAATGTATCGCAAACGCTGCAACAGGTTTCCTGTATTCAAACCGTTTTCTGCTTTACGGGGAGTAACGCTTGCAGGAAGCCTGCTAATCACTCTCTCTTCCGGTGTCGCGCACGCTGAAGACGCCAGCGTCTTATCGTCTCCGACCAAAAAAACCGTTTATGTTGATGTTCTTTCCGGAACACCATCCCAGGATGATCTGTCTCAGCCGGATGCTCGTGTGCTTGTGCGGCCTAAGAACTCTCCGCTTCCGGCAAGTGGTGTTCCGGTTGCCCCCTGGCCCGGGCTGGCGACGATGGATATTCCCAGTGTGGATGAATATCAAAGTGCCAGGACCTTTCATAAACTGGAGCTGGATGATCTGACGGGCAAAGAAGGGCCATCCTGGCTGCTTCCCTCAGAAGTGGATGCTCAGCGCCGCACGGATATGGATGACCCGTATTATGTCCCCACCGCAGGGAGCGGGCATCTGGTTCCGCAAATCATGCCATTCCGTGAAAGGCTTCAGAAAAAAGGCTTTGTTTTCTCTTTTACGTATAAAGGGGAAGCTATGGCCAATATCCATGGTGGCATGCAGCGTGGCATGGATTATGTGCATGAGCTGACCCTGCAAATGAACTTTGATCTGGGGAAACTGGCGGGCTTGAACGGGTGGTCTATCCATACCCTGCTCATGAACCGTGCGGGGCGAGAGGTATCGCATGACCGGGTTGGGGATTATTATGTAAACCTTATGGAAGTTTACGGACTTTCCGGGCACGTCGTGGCCCATCTGGTCGATTTTTATGCGGAAAAGAAGTTTCTCCAGAACCGTATGGATATCACGTTTGGCCGCATGTCTCTGACGCATGTTTTTGCAACATCCCCTCTTATCTGCTCCTTTATGGTGACATGCTCGGCACCCGTGGCTCTGAAAGTCGATCCGGGATTTGCCGTTTACCCAAAAGCGACATGGGGTAGCCGTGTGCGCTTTCGTCCAACGCGCGATACCATGGTGCAGCTAGGTGCTTATCAGGTCAGTCCGCTTGCCAATAACCCCAGCGGGTGGGCATGGGGGAGTGAAAACACCACAGGTCTGATGCTGCCAATAGAGTTTACATGGCAACCCTTCCTGACGCGAAACCGCCTTCCGGGACATTATGTTTTTGGTTATGCACATGATACCTCGCGCTACCCGGACGTTATGGGAACGTCTCCGGCCAACAAGGTTGTCGCTGCGGGGCGACTGCATAGTGCGCCAATGGATATGTTCTGGTTTGAGGGGGACCAGATGATTTACCGTAAAGGGGGCCGTAATCAGATGGCCGGGGGTTACCTCATGGCGGGCTACATTCATAACACGCCGCGTGTTTCCTCCATCTCTGATGAAGCCTATGGAGGCCTGTCTTTCAATGGTGTCATTCCGGGTCGCCTGACTGACAGGCTGGGAATTTTATATTCCTGGTATCATGTCAGTCATCGGAAAGAGCTGGGGCAGATGTATGCGCAGGATGCCGGTCTTTCTCTGGGCGCTCAGGTTCTGGCACCGCAGACGGACTCTCATGTTATTGAAGCCTATTACGCAATCGACGTCGTTCCCGGTGTGCTGGTTCAGCCTGAATTTCAGTATATGATTCGTCCGGGCGAAACCTCTCGCAGACCAGATGCCGCACTGGTTGGATTGAAAGTAATTGCCAACCTGTAAGGATTGTTCGTTAACGCCCCGCTTTTTTCTGCACGATATGCGCGCCCAGAGATTCCAGCGCCTCCTTTAACGGGCTGTCTTCCATCTCCGGCAGATGGCACGGGCGCGTGGCGGCCTTGGGCGTGCGGCGGGCGGTAATGCGTTGTCCGGCTGCCGGGTCCTGCACAAAACGCAGCCGCGCCACCAAAGCCTGCCCGCACCATGTATTGATGCGCGCAATCAGGGCATCGCTCAGATGCTGGAGTTCCATGGCGACTGGCCCGGCACATGCAATGCTCAGAGTGCCTGCAGATAATTTGCGGGGCGTTGTGACGGCAGCATGAGCCGGGCCCACAATATCGGCCCAGTCTGTAAACAACTGCACGCCTGCCGGGGAGCGTTTCTTGAAAGCCGGGGCCGTAACATTGGGCAGCAATGCGGCCAGACTGCGGGCCGTCATGGCCCGGCGTGGTGGTGCGGGCGGCGTTTGCGCTTTTTTGGTGGTGGCAGTTTTGCGCCCTGTTGTCTTGCCGGAGGGACTCTCCTTCGTCATAACACTCTCCGTGAAAAAGCCATCCGCCCGATCCCTGCTCGACTGGTATGACAGACATCGCCGCACTCTGCCATGGCGCGCCGAAGTCGATCAGCATGCTGACCCATACCATGTCTGGCTGAGCGAGATCATGCTTCAGCAGACAACGGTCAAGGCTGTTGGTCCCTATTACCATCGTTTTCTGGAAAAATTTCCCACCGTGCAGGATCTGGCGGGGGCGGATCGGGATGCTGTGCTCTCCGCATGGGCCGGGCTGGGCTATTATTCCCGCGCCAGAAACCTGCATGCCTGCGCGCAGCAGGTTGTAGCTCTCGGCGGCTTTCCGCAGGATGTCGCCGGCCTGCGCGCTCTGCCGGGGGTAGGGGCTTATACAGCGGCGGCGGTGGCGGCCATTGCGTTCGGCGTGCCGGTGGTGCCGGTGGATGGCAATGTGGAGCGCATTACCGCTCGCCTATTTGCGGTGGAAGAGCCGCTACCCGCCGCCCGCAAAACACTGGCGAAGCTGGCTGAAGGGCTGAATGCGGACCGGCAGGCACAGGCACGTCCTTCCGATTTTGCTCAGGCGTTGTTTGATCTGGGGGCGTCCCTGTGCTCGCCGCGTTCTCCGGCCTGTGCTCTGTGCCCGTGGCGGGAGAGCTGTGCCGCCCAAAAAGCCGGCATTGCCGCCACCCTGCCACGTAAGGCCCCCAAGGTTGCGCGGCCTGTGCGTTATGGCGCGCATTTTCTGGCGGTGGATGCAGCGGAGCAGGTCTTGTTGCGGAAAAGGCCGGAAACCGGGCTACTGGCAGCCATGACGGAACTTCCCGGCACGGAGTGGCGTTCGGAGCCCTGGTCAGAGGCCGGGGCACTGGAACAGGCGCCCTGCAAAGCCTCCTGGCAGGCTTGTGGCGTGGTGCGGCATGTGTTTACGCATTTTACGCTTGAGGTCACAGTTTACGCTGCGCGGGTGCAGCATTTTTCCAATCAGGCCGTGCAGTCGGGTTTTCTGGCGCCGGTTGGCAGTGTGGCCGGGCTTTCTTTACCCTCCGTCATGCTCAAATGCATAAAACTGGGGCTTAAAGCTCTGTAAGAGGTTTCATGGTCTTCCACCACATTCCCTCCCGTAAACAGCCCAACGGCAAAGCGCGGCATGAAGGCCGTCCGGGTATTCTGCTGCTCAATCTGGGCACGCCAGATGATACGGGGTATCGGGCCGTGCGGCGGTATCTGTCCGAATTCCTCTCTGACCGACGGGTAATTGAAGGCTCTCCGGTGCTCTGGCAGCCCATCCTGCAAGGTGTGGTGCTGACCGTCCGCCCCGGCAAAAGCGGCAAAGCCTACGAGCGCATCTGGGATAAAGAGAAGAATGAAAGCCCGCTGCGGGGTTACACGCGCGGGCAGGCGGAGGGGCTGCACGCCCGGTTTGCGGCTGATAATGTGCCGGTCGCCTGGGCCATGCGCTACGGCACGCCGTCCGTTGAGGCTGGAGTGCGTGAACTGCTGGAACATGGGTGTGACCGTATTCTGGCCGTGCCGCTCTATCCGCAATACAGCGCGACCACGACCGCGACCGCGAATGACCAGCTTTTCCGTTTTTTGATGACGCTGCGCAACCAGCCCGCCATCCGCACGCTGCCAGCGTTCCCGGATGATCCGACTTATATCGA
Organism: Acetobacter sp. KSO5; assembly: GCF_044094635.1. Taxonomy (NCBI): domain Bacteria; kingdom Pseudomonadati; phylum Pseudomonadota; class Alphaproteobacteria; order Acetobacterales; family Acetobacteraceae; genus Acetobacter; species Acetobacter sp. KSO5. The sequence goes on from NZ_CP172014.1 coordinate 240,884, forward strand.
GGCTTTGGCCAGTTCCGTCCGTAAGACAATGGCCACACTGGATACGCCACCGCAAATGGTGGTGGCATCGTTCCATGGTCTGCCGGAAGACTACGTGAAGAAAGGCGATTCCTACCTTGCGGACTGCCAGCGCACCGTAAAAGCGCTGCGTGAGGCGTTGGGGATGGATGAGACTATGTTGCCGCTCACCTTTCAGTCCCGCTTTGGCCCCACCAAATGGCTGGAGCCCTACACCGCGCCGTTTATTGCAGGCCTGCCCGAAAAAGACGTGAAGCGCATTGCTGTCATCACGCCCGGCTTCATGACCGACTGTATTGAAACGCTGGATGAAATTGGCAACGAGGTCTGTGAAGACTTCATCAAGGCAGGTGGGGAGGAATTCACCCTGATCCCCTGCCTGAATGACAGCGTGGAAGCCATTGACGTGCTGGAACAGCTCACCCGGCAGGAACTGGCGGGCTGGTTATAAGGCGCTCCTGAACACCTCGTCGGGGCAGTAAGACACTCTTACAGTGTCTGACGCGGCGGCTTGATAACGGGCCGCTCTGTTTTGACAGGATACAGGCACGGCTCACTGGCGGCACAGCGCCAGCATTCCGGCTTGCGGGCTTTGCACACGTAGCGGCCCTGCAGGATCATCCAGTGGTGGGAATCGCGGATCATCTCTTTGGGGATGCGCCGTTCCAGCGCGGCTTCCACCGCTTCCACTGTCTTGCCGCGCCCTAGTCCTGTGCGGTTGGCGAGCCGGAAAACATGCGTATCCACCGGCACGGTCGGCTGATGGAAGGCGACATTCAGCACCACATTGGCAGTTTTGCGGCCCACGCCGGCTAGCGCTTCCAGCTCTTCCCGCGTGCCGGGAACCTCGCCTTTGTGGCGTTCCAGAAGCTGGCGAGAGAGTTCCACTACATTTTTTGCCTTGTTGCGCCACAGGCCGATCGTGCGGATCAACTCACCCACGCCATCTTCCCCCAGCGCCACCATGGCTGCCGGATTGGGAGCTGCGGCAAACAGGGCCGGGGTCACGCGGTTGACGGAGGCATCGGTTGCCTGTGCGGAGAGCACCACCGCAATCAGCAGCGTGAACGGCGTGCTGTAATGCAGTTCCGTTTCTGCATCCGGCCAGGCGCGCTCAAGGTCTGTCAGAAACTGCACAATTTCTGGCCGCGTCATGTCCCGCGGAGCTGTGACCTTGCTATCTGCGGCGGTGGGGGCAACAGGCTTTGCGGCCTTTGCTGTCTTGCGTCCGGCAGCGGAGGATTTGGGAAGGTGAGCCTCTGCCTCGGCAGGGGTGCGTGTCTGTCTGGCCATGCGCAAACTCTACCGCGTGCGGGGCGTTGGCGTCTATCTCCGGTCGGCCAGAACAAAGCAGCGCTCAGTGCCGGAATGTTTGCTAAATACGAGGCCGCACGATACAGACACAGAACCAGACCTCAGCCGAGGTTCGCTGTTTTCTCCCTTTTTTCGGATTATTCTGATGAGTACCTCCTCTTCCGATACGGGTCGTGCCGTACGGGGGCCAAACCTGTTTGTCGATGTTCTGAAGTTTGTCATGCAGCGGTGGATGGAATTCCCCCGCCCGCTGATAGTCACAGTCGCCGGGGTCATGTTTGCGACCCTGCTGGATGTGCTCATGCCAGTTCTGGCCGGCCGTCTGGTGACCGATGTTGCGCAGCCTGCGGCTGAGTCCAGCCTGATCCGCGATGCTTTGTGGATGCTGGCTGGCATGGCCGCCTGTGGCGTGGGCAATGTTCTTGGTAAGCGCGCGGCGTATCTGGGCATTACGCATCTGAGCACGCAGGTCATGCAGAAAATTGTCGGGCAGGCCTTTGCGCATGTGCAGCGCCTCTCCACGGACTGGCATGCCAATACCTTCGCCGGTTCCACCGTACGGCGGCTGACGCGCGGCATGTGGGCTGTGGACATGCTGGATGACACACTGCTACTGATGCTCATCCCGGAAGCCTGTCTGCTGGTGCTCACCACACTGGTGCTGGCATGGCACTGGCTTCTTATGGGTGTGCTGCTGGGTGTGCTGTCGGCAGTGTTTATCACCTGCTCGTGCCTGCTCACACTGCGTTATGTGGCGCCCTCGGCCCGTCAGGCCAACCAGTGGGACAGCAAGATGGGCGCCGCTTTGGCGGATTCCATCACCTGCAACGCCGTGGTGAAAGCCTTTGGCGCGGAGGAGCGGGAGGAAGCCCGGCTGATGCAGGTTGTGTCTGAATGGAAAAAGCAGACCTGCCACACATGGACGCGCGGCACCAACAGCGCCAGCATTCAGAACCTGATGGTCACGGCCATGCGCGTTATCCTGTCCGGTGCGGCTGTCTGGCTGTGGCTGGACGGCAAGGCGGGGCCGGGGGATCTGGCCTATGTGCTGACCATGACGTTTCTGGTGCAGGGCTATCTGCGGGATATTGGCCAGCAGGTGTCTGTGGTGCAGCGCTCTGTAAATGAAATGGAAGAACTGATTGAACTGTGGCGGACCGAGCCCGGCGTGAAAGATCTGCCCGTTGTGCAGCCTTTTACCATTCGGGAAGGGGAAATCCGGTTCGAGCATGTGTCCTTCCAGTATCCCGGTCAGACACGGCCCATATTTACAGATCTCAGCCTGACGATTGCGCCCGGCAGCCGCGTAGGGCTGGTCGGGCCGTCCGGTTCCGGTAAGTCGACCTTTACCAAGCTGTTGCAGCGGCTTTATCCGCTGAATGGTGGGAAAATTCTGATTGATGGCGTGGATATCGCCACGGTGAGTCAGTCTCGCCTGCGGTCGCAAATTGCCATTGTGCAGCAGGAACCCACCCTGTTCCATCGCAGTCTGGCGGATAATATTGCTTATGGTCGCCCGGATGCCACGCAGGCGGAAATTGAAGAAGCCGCCCGTCTGGCCAATGCGTCAGATTTTATTGCGCGCCTGCCTGATGGGTATCAGACGCTGGTAGGGGAACGGGGCGTGAAGCTCTCTGGCGGTGAGCGCCAGCGTGTTGCCATTGCCCGCGCCTTTCTGGCCGATAACCCCATTCTGGTGCTGGATGAAGCTACGGCCAGCCTTGATTCAGAATCTGAATCTCTGGTGCAGGACGCCATGCAACGGCTGATGGAAGGCCGCACGGTGATTGTGATTGCGCACCGTCTGGCCACGGTGGTGGATCTGGACCGCATTCTGGTGTTCGAGCGTGGGCAGGTAGTGGAAGACGCGCCCCACGCGGAACTGGTGCAGAAGCCGGATGGCCTTTATCGCAGGCTCTATAATCTTCAGTCTTTGTAACAGAAACTTTCCGGAGCAAGGGGCGTTGTCTCCTCGCTCTGGTCTGCCTCGCTTAAGAGCAGGGAAGGTGCGGCCTTGTGGTGGCACTCTGTTGCAGGATCACCACACCTCCTGAATAATACGAGATAACCCGCCCCAACCCTAATTGCGCATCAATAAGAGTGTTATAAATAAACACGCAATATATGTGTTTATTAAACATGTGCTTGGGAGCGTTCTGCTGTGCGCAAAGGTTTTTCGTCAGAGACTATCATTCGGGTCCGTTCAGCACAGGGGCGCGTACCGGTTTGTGGTCGTGGTTTTTCCTCTGCTCTGCTGGCTGCCACCCTGTTGTCCGGTTTTGCCGGAGGGGAGGCTTTCGCAGCGGAGGAACAACCGTCCGGGAAGGCCGTAAAGCACACAGCTCAGGCTGTGCCGCATAAAACCACGGGACAGGCCGTTCGCCCGGCAGCGGTGCATCCGGTCTCCGGCCCGGCGATTTCAGGCACAGCCCCAACCGCTGCGCCCGCTACGCTGACGCCGCAGCAGGTGCGCACGCTGCGTGGGTCAGTTGCGGCGCCCGGCCCGGTTGCGGCGGAGGGTGAAGAATCCGTCATTGTGACCGGCACGCGCGAGACGGGCGGACGCAAGGCGCGTGAGAGCCTTTCCCCGATTGATGTCGTCTCGGCCAAGCAGTTGAACCAGACCGGCCAGCCTAACCTGCGGGAAGCGCTGGCTCAGCTTCTGCCGTCTCTCACCATGCCGACCGGCGGGTTTGATAGTGGTGCGCTGACGGATTCCATCAGTCTGCGGGGCCTGAACCCGAATGAAACACTGGTGCTGGTGGACGGAAAACGTCGCCATACCACAGCTAATATCTATGCCGACCCCGGCCCGCAGCAGGGCTCCACGGCTGTCGATATCGACATGATCCCCATGGCGGCTATCGACCATGTGGAAGTGCTGCGCGACGGGGCTTCCGCCCAGTATGGGTCAGACGCCGTGGCGGGGGTGGTGAACATCATCCTCAAAAAGCAGGACCACGGGTTCCATGCGGAATCTATCTCCGGCATTACCGCTGCGAAGGATGGTTTCCAACAGGGCGTGTATCTGGATGGGGGGGCACAGCTCGGCAGCCGTGGCTTTGTGCATGTGAGCGGCGATTTTTATCATACCGATCACACTTTCCGCAGCGCGCCCGATGCACGCACAGGCCAGAAAAACAATTACGTGCTGGGCCAGCCGGAACAGACGCGTGAAAGCGTTGCCATCAAGGCCGGGTATGATCTGACAGATAGCATTCAGCTTTACGGCACGGGCACATATGCGCATCGGCACGCGGAATCCTACCAGAACTATCGTCTTGCCAGTTCTCTGGCCAGCTATCCGGGGTATGCGGCTATCTATCCGAATGGTTACTCCCCGCTGGAAACAATCGAAGAGAATGACTTCGAGCTGACTGCCGGTGTTAAAGGAAAACTCGCTGGCTGGAACTGGGATCTTTCCACGGTTTACGGGCGCGATTTTGACAATATTGGTCTGACTAATTCCGCCAATCTGGCTATTGAGAAAGATACAGGCCGCACCCCGACAAACTTTGACGTGCAGGGCTTCAACAATTCCCAGTGGAGCAACAATTTCGACCTCTCCCGCAAGTTTAAATTCTCAGGCTGGCCGCATGAGATCAACGTCGCGGGTGGGGCGTCCTACCGGTATGAAAGCTATTCCATTGGCACGGGCGATGCGGACTCTTTGTATGGTAGCGGGTCCGATGCCATGGCGGGGACCAACCCCGGTAATGCAGGCAACTTTAGTCGTGATGTTGTGGCCGGATATATTGATGTTTCCACACATCTGACGCGCCACTGGCAGCTGGATCTTGCTGGCCGCTACGAGCATTATACGGATGTGGGGGACACAGAAACCGGCAAGGTTTCCACCCGGTATGAGGTCTCTCCGCGTCTGGCCTTCCGCGCGACTATCTCCAATGGCTTCCATGCGCCGACACTGGCGCAGGAACATTACAGTGCACTGGCGATCTCTCCCACCGCAGCACGAGGCCTGATTGCCGTGAACTCTCCGGGTGCTCTGGCCAACGGGTCTTCCCCGCTCAAGCCGGAACGTTCAACCAACGTCAGTGGCGGGATTGTCATGGAGCCGTTCCGCAAACTGCATGTGACTGTCGATGTGTATCAGATCAACCTGCGTGATCAGATCATGCCCGGTGGGCAGGTTTATGGTGCGCAGGCCGCTTCTGCGCTGACCATGAACGGCTTTAGCCTGCCGAGTGACGTTAACACATGGTCTGCCTCTTCCCTGTCCACCCACTGGTTTGCCAACGTGGCCAGTACCCGCACGCAGGGGCTGGATCTGACGGCGACCTACCCAACCCAGCTTGGAAACGTTGGGCGTATTGACTGGGATGTAGCGATTAACCTCAACCGCACCCGCCTGTCCCATCAGGGGACGGATGCGCAGGGCAATCCGTTGATGAATGCGCAGAGTATTGCGTATCTCACCACAGCCTATCCGCGCAGCAAGATGATTTTTGGCGGCCGCTTTACCAGTGGAAAGTGGACAGTGGGTGTGCATGAAATCCGGTACGGCCAGACCACGTCTCAGCTCACCTATTATGGGGGTGCAGGGAATACCAGCTCTCTGTCCAGCACAAACTTCCTACAGTTCCATAACACGCCGAAATTTATTACCAATCTGGAAGTCACCTACCGTGTGCATCCCAGACTGGCGCTGACACTTGGTGGCAATAACCTGTTTGATGCCCGTCCCAGCCGCGTGCCGGATAACAACCGCTATCTGGGGGCGCCGCAATATTACATGAGCACGTCCCAGCTTGGCATGAATGGCGGCTTCTATTATTTGCGGGGAGATATCAATTTCTGATCTCAAAGGGGATCAGGCTGCTTAAAGGATCTGAGCAAATCAGGACGATTTTTTAAGTGTGCTGCAAGTTTGTTCAGTCGGCTTGCAGCGGGTGCTTTAAGCGCGTGAGGTATCCAGATTTCTTATGAAAAATGCCTGTGCATCATGGAGGAAACCCCATTTTGCGCAGGCATTTTTTTATGCTGCTTGCTGAGGGCTGAAGGTGGATCAGCCCATGCTGGCCAGAGCCTCAAACATCCGGGCAATAGCTTCCGCGCCGGGGTCGGGGATGTTGGCTAGTTTGGCGTCCGGCACATAGGAGGCGCGGCCTGCATTGGCGTGCGTCATGCGTTTGGTGGCATCCGCGCCGTCACGCGCAGCCTGCGCGGCTTCTGCCAGTGCGCCACCAGCGGCCAGAACTGTAAAAGCCGGGTGCAGAGCATCAATCATGGTACGGTCTCCCGGTTTGGCCCCGCCATGCTGCTGCATGGTGGTCAGGCCTTCCATGAGGGCCCTGGCCCATGTGTCCGAACTCCGTCCGGCGGCGGAGAACATGATGGAGAGCAGCACACCACTGGACCCACCGGCATGCCGGGCCAGAATAGCGCCGAAAGTAGCAAACAGCTCCTGCGGGTTTGCCAGAGGCAGGCGATCCACGGTCTTCAGGATTTCCTGAGCACCTTCCGCAAAGGTAGACCCGGCATCCCCATCTCCAATCTGGGCATCCAGCGCATTCAGGGCTTCCGCATTGCCAATCAGCGTTTTGGCAGCGTGGTGGATCAGTGCTTCAATTTTAGGGGATGCAGAGGGCGGGAAACGGAATGTTTCCGGCAAGGCTGGCAGAGGGCGCACGGTGGGGGCTGCAAACGGAGCAGCGCCCGGCCACGCCCACGGTTCCACCGGCGCGGTCAGGGCGGCAAGGATTTCTGCACTCAGCGGAACGGCAGTCAGGGAGAAACCGTTCATGTCCAGCGCCGTCATCATGGGGGCCGGACCAATAATCAGATCCGTGTTTTTGGCCAGATCAGTTTTGGCAAAGGCGTTGAGCAGCAAGGTCATTTCAATGGGTGGCACACTGCCCAGCATGTTCAGAAGCAGGGCGTAGCGTTCGTGTTTGCCTGAGGCATTTTTGGCGGGGAGAGCTTTGGCGAGTGTATCTGCGGCCAGCGCCATCAGCGTGTCCGCCTGTGCCAGCGTAATCTGCTGCGCGCCCGGTTCTCCGTGAATGCCTAAACCCAGTTCCGCCTGCTCCGCTGTCAGTCGGGTTGTGTGGGCCGGGTCATAAGCGTTGCAGTCCGTCAGCGAGAGGCCGATGGAAGAAATCTGCGCAGCGGCACTGCGAGCCCGCTCGGCCACGCGGGCCAGCGGTTCACCCTGACTGGCGGCATAGCCTGCAATTTTATGCACCAGAACGGTGCCAGCCAGACCACGGGCAAAGCGATTATCGGGCAGGGCAATATCATCCCCCACCACAACGGTTTCGACCTGATACCCCATGCTGCGCGCCTGCTCGGCGGCCAGTGCAAAATTCAGGCGGTCCCCGGTATAGCTTTTAATAACCAGCAGGCAGCCTGCTTTGCCAGTCACGGCCAGAATACCTGCCAGAATGGCATCCACGCTGGGGGAGGCGAAGAGCGAGCCACATACGGCGGCATCCAGCATGCCTGCGCCGACAAACCCCGCATGGGTTGGCTCATGTCCGGCCCCGCCACCGGAAATAACGGCGACATGCTCAGGGTTGCGCTCTTTTCTCAGCACCACGCGAATATCGGGATATCCATCCAGCCGGCACAGATGCTGCCCCATGGAGGAGCGGAGCAGGCCATCCAGAGAGTCTGTCACAAGTGTTTCGCGTGTGTTGAAAAAACGCTTCATAGAAAACTGGTCCTGCAAGTGTGCCAAAAACAAAGACTAAATTTTTAACTCTTTGAGAGATTTTTAAAAGACAAATGCAGGTAATTTTTTAAGTGATATGCAATTTTGATGTAGATTTTGGTGTGTGAAAATTTCCGTGGCACGTTTTTTGACACTCAAAGACTTTATGAAATAATGGACTAAACCGATATTAAGGTACCATCATTATGCGGCTGTATAAAAAACTATATTATTCTCTTTCTCTTGCCTCTCTTCTGGTAACAGGCGTGGCGTCTCCGGCTCAGGCAAAAGATGTCACCTTCCCTTATCTCTCCATTCCTCTGCATGAAACCATTTTAGGAGTGCGCGGCCCTGCTGATGGTAATGCGCGGTTGCAGGTGACGGTTTATCTGCCCGATGGGCGTGGTCCATTCCCAGTTGCCGTGATTAATGCCGACGCTGATCATGTGTCTGATACGCAACCGGGGGAACGGCTGGGTTATACATTCCTGACCGGGTATTTTCTCTCGCGCGGTTACGCCGTTGCACAACCGATGCCGCAGGGGTTCGGTGGATCTTCCGGTAAGCCACTCTCAACTGGCTGCGCGCTGGATCAGACCGGACTTCTGAACGCTCAGGACATCAAAGCGGTTCTGCACAATATGTCTGCCATTGTGGAACTGGATATGTCGCGGATTATTGTGGCCGGGCAGAGTTTTGGCGGCTGGACCAGTCTGGCACTTTCCACTCTGCAGATACCGGGCCAGAAGGGGCAGATTGTATTTTCCCCGGCTTTTCTGGCGCGTTCCTGCCAGCAGGGAGATACGGCGCTCATTCAGGGAGCGGAAAAACTGGGGGCTGCCAGTCACCAGATGCCAACCTTGTGGGTCGAATCTTATCCCGATAGTCTGGTGCCAGAGGCCACATGGCGGCAGATGCAGGCCGCGTACCAGAAAGGCGATGCGCATGTCAGCGTTCTGGATGTGCCTACGATTAAGAAAGACAGTGGGTCACTCACAGGAAATCCAGAGAATTTCTCACTCTGGATACCGAAGATGGATGCCTTTTTGCAAAGGCTTGGTCTGCCTGCGCAGGACGTCCAGCCGGGATATTTACCCTCCATCTCAAACGCGCCGCCTGCAACGCATTTTGCAAAAATTGATGATCTGGAGGCGTTGCCGATACAGGATGACAAAGCAATTGCTCAGTATAAGATTTTTTTGAAAAAGCCGTTCCCGCGTGCTTTTGTGATTGGCGATAATGCTGCGTCATCAGAGTCCGGCGGGCTTGACCCTCGGGTAGGGGCCTTAAAGCGGTGTGCCCAGATGAGCAGAAACTGCCAGATCTATGCGTATAATGACAAAGTGGTCTGGAAGGGCCCCTTGCATGGTCAGGTCGCGGTCCATTCTATCGTCATGACGCATCAGCAAACGGTGGGCGTTTTTCAGGTTTCTCTTGATCAGAGCTGTAAGGAGCAGTTTGTTCCTAAGGTTAAAATTGTCAGACCGCCGCTGCATGGTAGCATAGGGATTGTGCCGGATACTAAAGGCATTCCCTCTTATCAGCCGCCCTCACCTCTGGCACGGTGTACGCAGCCTGTGCACGGGTCATTAGTGCAGTATCGTCCATTTTCCAATTATGCTGGGCAGGATAGTTTTGTGTTTGAAGAGCAGGCAAACCGGGACAATACCCGGCATTCTACAACAGTTATGAATATTTCTATTCACTGAGTAGAAGGCTTCCCCTCTGCGTAACCGCAGAGGGGAAGGGTAGAAAAATAGTTTTATTCCGCAGGCACGTAGACGGTACCGCCTGCTTTGCGGAATTCCTCGTTTTTCTGCTCAATGCCTGCCATACGGGCGGCATCTTCCTTCAGATCCTGACTGATCCGCATGGAGCAGAATTTCGGACCGCACATGGAGCAGAAATGTGCGGCTTTATGGGCTTCTTTCGGCATGGTTTCATCATGATACGCACAGGCCGTATCCGGATCGAGCGACAGATTGAACTGATCCTGCCAGCGGAAGGAGAAGCGCGCGCGGCTCAAAGCATCATCCCGCAGTTTTGCCGCCGGATGGCCTTTTGCAAGGTCTGCTGCATGAGCGGCAATGCGATAGGTAATCACACCGGTTTTCACATCATTGCGGTCCGGCAGGCCCAGATGCTCCTTGGGGGTGACGTAGCAGAGCATGGCGGTACCAAACCAGCCAATCATGGCCGCACCAATGGCTGAGGTAATGTGGTCATACCCCGGAGCGATATCGGTCGTCAGCGGGCCAAGCGTATAGAACGGGGCTTCGCCACAGTCGCGCAGCTGCTTGTCCATGTTCTCCTTGATCTTGTGCATGGGCACATGGCCCGGCCCTTCGATCATCACCTGGCAGCCCTTGGCCCAGGCAATCTGGGTCAGTTCGCCCAGTGTTTCCAGTTCGGCAAACTGTGCGGCATCATTCGCGTCGGCAATGCTGCCGGGGCGCAGGCCATCGCCCAGAGAGAAGGAGACATCATAAGTCCGCATGATGTCACAAATTTCTTCAAAATGCTCATACAGGAAGCTCTCGCGGTGGCCGTTCAGACACCAGCTGGCCATGATGGAGCCGCCGCGGGAGACAATGCCGGTCACGCGGTTAGCGGTCAGCGGCACATGCTGGAGCCGCACACCGGCGTGGATGGTGAAGTAATCCACCCCCTGTTCCGCCTGCTCAATCAGCGTATCGCGGAAGACTTCCCAGTTCAGCTTGCTGACTTCACCACCGACTTTTTCAAGCGCCTGATAAAGCGGCACGGTGCCGATGGGAGTGGGCGCGTTCCGCAGAATCCAGTCACGAATATTGTGAATGTTACGGCCTGTGGACAGGTCCATCACCGTGTCCGCACCCCAGCGGATGGACCAGACGAGCTTTTCCACTTCTTCCGCTGCGGAGGACGTCACTGCAGAATTGCCGATATTGGCATTCACTTTCACAAGGAAGTTGCGGCCAATAATCACCGGTTCCAGTTCCGGGTGGTTGATGTTGGCCGGAATAATGGCGCGGCCACGGGCAATTTCGTCCCGCACAAATTCCGGGGTCACAAACGTCGGAATAGCGGCATCAAAGGAGTTACCATCCGCAAGCCGTGCTGCGGCATCGTCAGCCGCTTTCTGGCGGCCCAGATTTTCCCGGTGCGCCACATAAATCATCTCTTCGGTGATGATACCGGCTTTTGCAAATTCATACTGCGTGACGGGTTTGCCTGCCTGCCCCTGCAGCACGGTATGCGGAGCCGGGCAGGGGGCGACGAGCTGTTCGCCCTGTGCGTTGCCATTGTCTTCCGGTTTGACTGCACGCGGGGTGGCCTGGACCAGATTGCGCTTAGCCAGCCAGGCCGCACGGGGTTTGGGCAGGCCAGTGCGGACGTCAATCTGCTCGGCATCATCCGTGTAAGGGCCGGACGTATCATAGACACGCAGCGGCGGTTCATTGGCGGACGGGTCCAGCATGATTTCACGGAACGGCACGCGGATGTCCGGATGCGCTTCCGGGCTGGAATAGACTTTTCTGGAGCCGCGAATGGGGCCGGTTGTTACCTGGCCGGGGGCCGGTGCGGCAGTATTAGCAGGTTTCGGGTTGCCCGTGACGGCCTGTGTGGCGGTCTTGAGGGTGTCAGTTTGGGTCACAGCGTTCTCCTCTGCCCAGAGGAGGACAGAGGCCGGAAGCGGGCCGCTACAGGGAGGACCGGTGTACGGTCCTGCAGCGGTGAACATCTTCTGGCACCAGTCCCTCCGCCGGTATGATCCGGATCAGGTTCCCCACCAGAAGCAGCATGCCTCTGGTGGCAGGGTCACCACGCGTCCTTGCGGACAAAGTGGACTCTCAGTTCCTTGCCGGAACCCCCCTTGGTCTATGGTCTGGAGCAGATAGTGTTCCGTGTGTTTCTGTCAAGAAAAAACCGCTTGGGCTGAGGTGTTTTGCCGGGAACGTCATGTGCCATGTGGCGTTTTGCAGCTGTCATTCAGCCTGCTGCAAACCCTCTGTTTGCAAGGGGATTGAAAAGACCTGATGGGCTGCAAAATAATAAAAAATTTCATTTCCGATGCAATCGTTGCAAAAGTGTGGTATTAAGAAGGCATGCAAGCAGAAAGAAACAAAGCTCAGGAAGCAATCGCGAACGTCGAAATCTCCCCTCATGCTCACCGTGTCTTATGGATAGCTGCAATTGTTGCTGCCATATGCGGTGGTCTTTATGGATATGATACGGGTATTATTTCCGGCGCTCTTCTTCTTATTACAAAAGATTTTCACCTGACGTCTGGTCAGGAAGAAATGGTGACGTCCGCCATTCTCGTCGGGGCTGTTGTCGGCGCACTCTGCGTCTCGTGGCTGTCTGAAAAGTTTGGGCGGCGTAATTCCGTTATGGTCGTAACAGGCGTGTTTGTGCTGGGTGCCGTCGCCTGCTCCCGCGCACCGGATGTGACGGCTCTGATTATTGCCCGTGTTTTTCTGGGGCTTGCCGTAGGCGGGGCCACGCAGGTGGTGCCAACCTATATCTCGGAGCTGGCACCTGCCAGTAAACGCGGCAATCTTGTCACCATGTTTAACGTCGCCATTGGCGTTGGTATTTTTCTTGCCAACCTCGTCGGTTTTACCATGCGGGATGCATGGGGCTGGCGGCCGATGATTTCCGTTGCGGCGCTGCCGGCAGCGTTTGTGTTTGTGTGCATGTTCTTCCTGCCCAAAAGCCCGCGCTGGGCTGCTGAGAATGAAGGGCTGGCGTCCGCTGTTGAGCATCTCAGCCGCGTGCGGAACTCCCGCAAGGCTATTCGTCGGGAAATTCGGGAAATTCATGAAAACGCCTCTGGTATTGATGAAGATGAGCGTGGCTGGAAAGGCCTGATGCTGCCGTGGGCGCGTCCGGCTGTCATCGCGGCTCTGGGTATCGCCTTCTTCACGCAGGCCGGTGGTCTGGAGATGATGATCTACTACGCCCCGACGTTCCTGTCGGACGCCGGGTTCGGCAGCTCTGCCGCTCTGATGGCCAGCTTGGGCATTTCCATTGTCTATCTGATCATGACCCTGCTGGGCTGCATTTTTGTGGACCGTATTGGCCGCCGTCGTCTGGTGCTCATCATGGGGCCGGGGTCTGTCATCAGCCTGCTGGGTCTGGGTATCATGTTTGCTATCCACCCGGACAAGGGCAGCGTGGGGAGCTGGGCGATTATCGCGTTCCTGCTGCTGTTCATGATGTTCAATGCCGGTGGTATTCAGGTTGTGGGCTGGCTGCTGGGGGCCGAGTTGTTCCCGCTGCCCATGCGTGCTGCCGCGACCAGTGTGCATGCCGCCATGCTGTGGGGGGCCGATCTGCTGGTGACCTCTACGGCGCTGACGCTGGTGCAGATTGTCACACTGGGTGGCACCATGTGGATCTATGCGGGGGTCAATCTGGCGTCCGTGCTCTTTGTCTACTTCTTTGTGCCGGAAACCGCCGGGGCAACGCTGGAGGATATCGAGATTGCTCTGCGGCGTGGCGAGTTTAAGCCGCGTGTGGGGCAGGACCCGCGTATTCGCTCCTACGATGATGAGGAAGACGAAGAAGAAACCGCTCAGGCCCCTTCAGCGGCCTAAGAGGCATTCCCTTTTACGGATGACGGAAGAAAGGCTCCTTCGGGGGCCTTTCTTTTTGTCCGGGTGGTCGCTTGCTGGGGGGGTAGCGCCTCAGCGGAAAACGAGGCCGCCATCAATCATCACGGACTGGCCCGTCATGTAGTCTGCGTCTGCGCTGGCCAGATAGGAAACAAAGCCCGCCACGTCGTCCGGTGTTTCCACCCGGCCAAGGGCGATGCCTTCCACATATTTTTTATAGGTCGCGCCAATTTCAGCCCCGGTGGTCTCGGCCATGCGGCGGTCGATTTCCGTCCACATGTCTGTGCCCACCACGCCGGGGCAATAGGCATTGACGGTAATGCCGGAGGAGGCCAGCTCTTTAGCCGCAGCCTGCGTGAGCGCCCGCACGGCAAATTTGGTCGAGGAATAGATGCCGAGAAACGCATATCCTTCATGCCCGGCAATGGAGCAGGCATTGATGATCTTGCCCTTGCTCTTCTGAGCTTTGAAGGCCTGTGCAGCCGCCTGAATACCCCAGAGTGTGCCCTGCACGTTGATGCGGAAAATGGTCTCCACATCCTCGGGCGTAGCATCCAGCAGCGAGCCGACATGTGCGATACCGGCATTGTTGACCATGATATCGACATGCCCGAACGTCTTGCTCGCTTCCTGCACCACGGCAAAAACCTGATCGCGCTGGCTGATATCGGCTGTCTGCACGAGGGCTTTGCCGCCAAGCGCCTCAATTTCCGCAGCGACGGTGGCCAGCTTGTCTTTCTTGAGGTCCGTCAGCACCACAGCGGCGCCGTCGCGGGCCAGACGCAGGGCAATACCCCGCCCGATTCCCTGAGCGGCACCCGTGACAATGGCGGTTTTCCCGGCCAGTTTTTCTGAAAGAGACATCGTGTGATCTTCCTCTTCAATGCGCGTTTTGCGCAGCGCCCACGCTGGAAAAACCAGCGATAGTGAACAAGGGCTGAAGGAAAGATGTCACGGAATTGTGTCCCCGGCCAGCGGCTCCGGTAAAGGAGGCACAGGCCGGGGGCAGGCGGGCCTTTTAGTGCGGGCGCGCAGTAAACTGTTCCAGCCAGTGGATGGTGTAATCCCCCTTCTGGAACTCAGGGTCAGCCAGAATACGGCGGTGCAGCGGAATAACGGTCTTGATGCCTTCCACTACAAACTCATCCAGCGCACGGTGCATACGGGCAATGGCTTCGGCCCGTGTGGGGGCGTGGACAATCACCTTGGCAATCATGCTGTCGTAATACGGCGGCACCTTGTAGCCCGTGTAGAGCGCGCTATCGATGCGCACACCCAGACCACCCGGTGCGTGATACACCGCCACAGTGCCGGGGCAGGGGGCGAAGGTATCCGGGTCTTCCGCGTTGATGCGGCATTCAATGGCATGGCCAGAGAACGTCACGTCAGACTGCGTGTAGCCGAGCTTCTCACCAGCGGCGAGGCGGATCTGCTCACGGACCAGATCGACATCGCACACCATTTCCGTCACCGGATGTTCCACCTGCAGGCGGGTGTTCATCTCAATGAAGCAGAACTGGCCGTCCTGATACAGGAATTCCAGCGTGCCTGCGTTCCGGTAGCCCATTTTGGAGAGGGCGTCCGTCACCGTTTTACCGATGGCGTTCCGCTGGTCCGGCGTAATGGCCGGAGAGCCAGCTTCTTCCAGCAGTTTCTGATGGCGGCGCTGCAGGGAGCAGTCACGTTCCCCAAAATGCACGACATTGCCGTAGTTATCGCCCAGAATCTGGAGTTCGATATGCCGGGGCTTATCGAGGTATTTTTCCAGATAGACCGCATCATTGCCAAAAGCTGTGCGGGCTTCCGTACGGGCGACGCTCCAGGCTTCCTCAATCTCGCTGGCGTCATGCGCGACTTTCATGCCGCGCCCGCCACCGCCTGCGGTTGCCTTGATCAGCACCGGATAGCCGACCTGTGCGGCCACGGTCCGGGCTTCGTCCAGGCTCTTCAGCTCACCATCGGAACCGGGGACCAGCGGCACACCCAGCGCTTCCATGGTGGTCTTGGCGGTAATCTTATCGCCCATCATGCGGATATGCTCCGCCGTCGGGCCGATAAAGGTCAGTCCGTGGGCTTCCACCGTTTCCGCAAAATCTGCGTTTTCAGACAGAAAGCCATAGCCGGGGTGAATGGCTTCTGCCCCGGTGATGGTAGCGGCAGACAGAATGGCGGCCACGTTCAGGTAGGAATCCCGCGCGGCAGGCGGCCCGATGCATACGGCTTCATCCGCCAGACGCACATGCATGGCGTCTTCATCCGCTGTGGAATGAACCGCTACGGTCTTGATGCCCAGTTCCCGGCAGGCGCGCAGGACACGAAGGGCAATCTCGCCGCGATTGGCGATGAGGATTTTGGAAAACATCACTCGATAATGGCGAGCGGCTGGCCAAATTCCACCGGGTCGCCAGAGGCAACGAGCAGGGTTTTCACCGTGCCGGCTTTGGGGGCTTTGATCTGGTTGAAGGTCTTCATCGCTTCAATCAGCAGCAGGGTCTGGCCAGCGCTGACAATCTGCCCTTCGCTGACAAACGGGGGAGAGGACGGGTCGGGCGTGAGATACGCCACACCCACCATCGGGCTGTTAACAGCACCCGGATGGCGGGAGAGGTCCGCAGGGGCTGCCGGTACAGGGGCGGCAGGAGCTGCCACCGGAGCCGGAGCAGGGGCTGCAACAGCCGCCGGAGCCGTAGCCTGCACCGTTGCGGGGGCACGGGCCACCCGGATGCGGCTGTCTTTCTCCGAGACCTCGATTTCAGTCAGTCCGGTGTCGGTCAGAATTTCGGCCAATGCCCGAATGGCATCTGCGTCCACGAGCAATCCGCTCATTGGTCATCCTCATCTAGAATAAGATCTGTCATTGCCTGCAATGCCAGAGAATACCCCGCCACGCCTAGCCCACAGATTACGCCAACAGCGGCGCGGGAGACATAAGACATGTGACGGAACGGCTCACGACGGTGAATGTTGGAGATATGCACCTCGATCACGGGCAGGTCCGTGGCCAGCAGCGCATCCAGCAAAGCCACAGAGGTGTGGCTGTATCCCGCCGGGTTGATGATGATGCCGCGCGCACGCTTGCGGCATTCCTGCACCCAGGAAATCAGCTCCCCTTCAATGTTCGTCTGACGGAAGTCGATGGCCAGATCCAGCTTGTCGGCTGTCTGAATGCAGATCTGCTCCACATCATCCAGCGTGGCGCGGCCATAAATTTCAGGCTGGCGCTGGCCAAGCATGTTGAGGTTCGGGCCGTTAAACACAGCGATGAGGGGTCTTTCCATAGTGTTCCGGGCCGTAGCACGATGCCGGACAGCATCCAAGAGAAGAGATGGCCTGCACCCCTAAAACCTGATGAAAAACCTGCCTGCCCGGCGTCTGTTGCTTCGGGAAGCGCGGACTGGAAAGGGCACGCATGCCATGTTTTTGCCATTTGGGCAGGGCATGCACGGGGAGAACCAAAAGGTTTGCAGGGTAGAAAGCGGTTGCTTTTTACCCCTGGCACCGGCTTTATTGGCCGGGTTCAACGGAAAACGGAGTAAACAAGCGGATGTCAGCCCTGCGCCGGGCACTTCTGGGAAGTGTGTTTGTTATGGCCTCCATGGCCTCTGTCTCTGCTGCCAAGGCAGCTGATGAAGGACAGGGGACGACCAGCTGGGCCGACTCCGTTCAGCGCGCTCTGGCCGCGCGGGAGGAGCAGGACCCGACGTTCAGCACTCCGGAAACCGGACAGACTGCGCATGCGCGCCGTTTCCAGAAAGGCATGGCCAGCTGGTATGGCGGTCGTTTCCATAACCGCCGCACTTCCTCAGGCGCTTTGTTCAACAAGGCCAGCCTGACCGCAGCGCACCCCACAGCCCCCCTCGGCAGCAAGCTGCTGGTGACGTCTGAAGAGACGGGCCGCTCTGTTGTGGTGACGGTGAATGATCGTGGGCCATATAGCCATAACCGGATTATTGATCTTTCACAGGCCGCGGCTGCGCGCATCGGCATGCTGGGCGCTGGTGTTGCCCATGTGAAGATTGAAGCCGCCCCGATTGAAGTCGCATCCGCGCCTCAGGATGGTAGCGAATCGCTGGAGTCCAACACGCTGGAGATGGCCGCAGCCCAGCCCCGGGACGGGGTGCGGGTTCTGCATCGCCCCCGTGTGAGAGCCACACGCCACTAAGATCTGACGTTTTTAAAGCGTATAAAAAAGGCCGGTCAGGTGATCCTGAACCGGCCTTTTTTGTGTGCGCCCAGAGTGGGCGCGTATCGAGGGAGGATCAGAACGTCAGCGGTTTGCGGCGTTCGCCCCGGGCGTAGATTTCCATCTCGGCGTTCAGTTCCGCCCCCATTAGCACAACCCACGCGCTGACAAAGAACCACATCATGATGGCAATCACCGCGCCGAGAGGTCCGTAGGTCGCGTTGTAGCTGGCGATGTGGGCCACGTAATAGGAGAAGCCAAAGGCCACGATAATCCATGTGCAGGTGGCAAACAGCGCACCCGGCATCACCCAGCGCCACAGGCCCGGCGCTTTACGGTCCGGCCCAAAGCGGTAGAGCGCGGACATGGCCAGAATCTGGAAGGTGAACATAATGACCGGGCCGCTCCACTGCGCCAGAAACTCAATGGAGCCGGGTGGGGTAGGGATGTGCAGCCATGCGGGCAGATTAAGCAGAAGCGGCAGGGCCACCATGAGCGCCAGTGTCAGCGCGGCACCCAGCACGGCGGAGAGCGTCATGGCGAGTGCTGTGAGCTGGAACACAAAGAAGTTTCGGTTTTCCTGCGTGTTGTAGGCAATGTTCAGCGCCGACAGAATGGATTTGGTGGCGGCTGAGGCGGACCAGAGTGCAACACTCAGGGAGACGACAAGGTTGACCGTCAGAGAGCTGTGCGGTTCGGCCACCAGTGTCTGAATGCGGTCATAAATCAGTGCGTAAGCCCCCGGCGGCAGCAGATTCCGCAGCACTTCCAGCTGGGGGGTGACGGTCTGCACATCAAACGCCAGCCCATAGATGGAAATCAGTGAGCTGATGGCCGGGAACAGAGAGAGAGTGGTATAAAAAGCGCAGCCGGCGGCCACCAGCGTGGTGGGGCCGGAAATCAGGCTTTTGAACGTCAGCGTGAAAATGATTTTCCAGTCCTGCCACCGCAGGGCTGAGGGGCGGGAAAACCTGGGGCCCTGGTCTGGGGCGTCCGCCCTCGATCCCTCAGCAGGGTTCAGATCGTGCTGATGCGGAGCGGCGGGATCACAGAGAACCTGCATCGTGTTTGAAGCATCCTTTTTTGGCGTGTGGCATCGCGCCTGAGGGGGCCGAACCGTGGAATGCCGGGCGCTGGGCCGGGCTTGCTGTAACGGGCGGTTCCCTTCACGGAAGAAAAAGGCGTTCTGCAATGCTCAAGGCGCTGTGCAGACGTGAAGAAACCGAATGAAGCCGGTTTTATAGTCCTTGAGGCCCCTTTTCCACGTTTTTTTAAAACAGGCCTTTTTTTGACTTGCACTTGTGACGTTCTGGCCTCATATGCACCCCCCTACGCAGCAACGCACGTGCCACTGGCCCTCTGAGGTTACGCAACGACGTCAAGCGTTCTGGCAATCGGGGTTCCGCTGTTTGGAGCCCTTCTCTGGTCGCTGGTCCGTTAGACCGTTTCGCAACTCCTCCTCGCGTATTTATCAAAAGCGATGGAGCCTTATTTTGGGGGAATGGGTGGGATGAATCCCAAAATTGCCCGTTTTTTCGCTGAGCAAAAGCCAGCAACACCTTGCCTCGTCGTCGATGTCGATCAGGTCGAGGCTCGTTATCATGCCCTGACAAGCGCTCTGCCGCATGCGCGGGTGTATTATGCCGTCAAGGCCAACCCGGCCATGCCGATTCTAAACCGGCTGGTGGGGCTTGGGTCCTGCTTTGACGCAGCCTCCTGGGAGGAAGTGTCTCTGTGTCTGGAAGCGGGTGCCGCGCCGGATGCAATTTCCTTCGGCAATACGGTCAAAAAAGTCTCCGCTATTCGCGCAGCCTATGAGGCTGGCGTGCGGATGTACGTATTTGATTGCCGGGAAGAGCTGGAAAAGCTGGCGGCGCATGCCCCCGGCTCCCGCGTCTATTGCCGCCTTCTGGTGGATAATGACGGCGCGGAATGGCCCCTTTCCCGCAAGTTTGGCACCACGCTCGACTCCGCGCGGGAGCTGATGCTTCTGGCGCGGGAACTGGGGCTGGACCCGTATGGTCTGTCCTTCCACGTCGGCAGCCAGCAGCTCTCCTCCGATGCGTATGAGGTGGCGATTGCCCGTGTGGCTGCCCTGTTTACAGACCTCAGCGCGGCCGGGCTGGACCTGCGGATGGTTAATCTGGGCGGTGGTTTTCCGGTGCGCTATCGGGCCGATGTGCCGGAAATTGACCACTTCGCGCAGGCCATCAGCCACGCCATGACCACCCATTTCGGCAATGCACTGCCGGAAATGCTGGTTGAGCCGGGCCGCTTTATTGTGGGTGAGGCCGGGGTTGTGCGCTCAGAAGTCGTGCTGGTCAGCCGCCGTGGGCGGGAAGACGGGCCGCGCTGGGTCTATCTGGACATTGGCCGCTTTGGCGGTCTGGCGGAAACGGAAGGCGAGGCTATTCGCTACGCCATTCGCACCCCGCGTGATGGCTCGCCCACCGGCCCGGTCGCTATCGCCGGCCCGACCTGTGACGGTGCGGACATCATGTATGAAAAGACAGCCTATGAGCTGCCTCTGGGGCTGGAAGCGGGTGAGCAGGTGGAACTGGATGCCACCGGTGCCTATGTGTCCACCTATTGCTCCACCCGGTTCAACGGTTTCCTACCGCTGACGGAACATTATATCTGATATGTTCCAAGGGGGTGGCTGGTCTCTTATGGGCCTGCCGCCCTTGTTTTATGCCTCTCCGGCTCTGACCAGACAGGACGGCAGCCCAGCCTTGTGCGGGCCTGCCTTTGCAGATGTGCTGATCTGGCTCAACACTCCTGCGACCTTTGATGATGAGTCTGGAGAGATCTCATGAAAAAAACAGGACTGCTGCTGGCGGCCCTTCTGGCCTCTGCAACCTCTGTGGTTCCGGGTTTTGCTCAGACCACCAGCACAGCAACGCCCACCGCGTCCGCTCCCCCTGCGGTTGCCGATGCGGCGGCGCAGGATTTTGGACGGCTTTCTGTAGACGGCGGTACTGCCTCGGAAGATATCGGGCTGGCGCGTCAGGCGATTTTTGACGGGGATCTGGACGCCGCTGGCCGTCTGATTGCCGATGCCAATATGGCGCTGGAACGTGCGCGTGTGGACAACACGGCTTTCCAGAAAGCGGAAACCGAATTGCAACCCAGCAAGACAAAAGCAACAACGTCCACCCATGCAGCATCCGCCAACAGCACGCCAGTGGCCTGGCTGCCGATTGATGGCGAGCTGGTGCTGGATGAGGCGATCGAGCCGACCCCGGAAAAAAATGCAGCCGTTGCGGCGGCTAACCGTCACCTGCGGGCCGGGAATACGGCGCGGGCCGGGGATGTGCTGAAAGTTTCCGGGATTGATGCGGACTATATTATTGCCGCAGTGCCGCTTGAGCAGACCCGCAAGGATGTGGCCAAAGCGGCCAAATTCATCAAGAGCAATCCGTATAAAGCCAGTGAAGCATTACGGGACGCGGAAAACGCCGTGCGTTATGCGTCCGTCAATGTTCAGGCTGTGCCGCAGCAGGCTCCGGCCGCTCCGCAGGCAAAATAAGACGCTGCTTTGAGAGCAAGCCCCGGTTACGTATCTGTAACCGGGGCTTTTTCTTATGCGTTTTCTAAAGGAGCGGCAGCTTTGGGGATGCCACCCTCAATCGGCAGCTCAGGGTTACGGGACCATTCGTTCCAGGACCCCATATAAATCCGCAGCTTTTTGAAACCGGCCTGAGAGAGCGCAACATAGGTGTTGGCGGCCCGTGCACCTTTGAAGCAGTAGATGATGATATCATCATCTGGCGTCAGACCACGGGACGCAGCGAGGTCAAGAATGTCTTCTTTGGGCCGAAAAGAGGCCTGTCCGTCAGAGACTTTCATGAAGTCATACCATTCGATCCACACAGCACCGGGGATGCGGCCTTTGCGCGGGGCGAAATCCACACCGTAAGGGGAAGAGCTTTCTGCCAGCCACTCCACTTTGTCCCGGTTGTCCAGCAGTTTAACGTTCGGGTTCGTCAGGGCATGCAGAACATCCTGATAGGTCGCCATCAGGTTCGGCTGAATGCTGATCGGGAAAACTGTCCGTTCCGGCTTGGTGGTTTTCGTTGTCAGAGCGCCACCAGCCTGTTTCCATGCCATCAGGCCGCCATCAAGAATGCCCACTTTCGGGTAGCCCAGATACTTCAAAATCCAGTAGCCACGGCATGACCCGCCATAGCGCGTATGCAGAGCGTCTTCGTAAATGATGGCTGTTTTCTTGCCGTCGAGACCATAGTCCGAGAACAGGTCAACAAATTTGTCCTGAAGGGTCTTGAGGCCATCGTCTGTCGTTTCTGCAAGATAGGTGAAAATATCCGGCATATTGACAGCACCGGGCAGGTGGCCTGCCTCAAAATCCTTGCGGTCACGCACGTCAATAAAAACGGCGTTGCCCGTGGAGATGAGCTCCTGAACCTGTTTGGGTGAAAAAAGGACAGTGTCCAGCATTCGGTTTCTCCACAACTGTTTGAGATCGCAGACTCTAACAGCCCCGGTAAGACACCTGTAGGCCTGCACATGCGGTGCCGTTATGAGGCAGGCAGGACGCTATCGGGTTTGTGAAGAGCTGGGCGGGTTTCCGCGCTCTGTCCGGTAACCGGCTAAACATTTTTTCAGGATTCAGACAGTTTCAAAGCTGGTCTGGTGGACGTGTGCGGCTGTTCTTCTCAGGGGCTACGCTGGGAGGATTAGCCTTTTCAGGATAGAATTTTCTTTAAACACTCCGAAGGGATTAGGGCATGCAGTATCGTGAACTTGGCCGTACCGGCATTCTGGTCAGTGAAATCTGCCTGGGCACCATGACGTTTGGCCAGCAGAACACGGAAGCGGAAGGGCACGCGCAGCTGGATCTGGCGCTGGAGCATGGCGTCAACTTTATTGATACCGCCGAGCTTTATTCCATTCCGCCGCGGGCTGAGACCTATGGGGCGACGGAAACCATTGTGGGCAGCTGGCTGAAAGCCCGTGGCAGCCGCGACAAAATTGTTCTGGCCAGCAAGGTTGTGGGGCGGAGTTCCTCTCCGTGGTTCCGGGCCGGTGGTGAGGAAGCACGTCTGACCCCGCGCCAGATTCGCTATGCGCTGGAGCATTCCCTGCGGCGGCTGGGCACGGATTATCTCGACCTCTATCAGCTGCACTGGCCGGACCGGAAAATTGGTTTGTTTGGTGAAGGTGGCACAACTTTTACAACCGTCTCGGACGCTGAAGAAGTGCCGCTGGAAGAAACGCTGGGCGTGCTGGGGGACCTCGTGGCGGAAGGCAAGATCCGCCATGTCGGCCTGTCGAACGAAACAGCATGGGGTGTGGCCAAGTCTCTGGCCTGCGCCAGAGAGGGGGCGCCACGCGTGGCGTCCATTCAGAACGCCTATAATCTTATCAACAGAACTTTCGAAATTGGTCTGGCGGAAATGGCCCTGCGGGAGAAGGTTAGTCTGCTGGCATATTCCCCGCTGGCGCAGGGCTATCTGACCGGAAAATATCTGAACGGCGCACGGCCTGCAGGGGCGCGTACCACGCTGTTTAATCGCGGGCAGCGTTATGAAAAGCCGGGCGTGGATGTCGCAGTGGAAGCCTACATGAACCTTGCGAAGGCTGAGGGGATCGACCCTGTGCAGTTCGCACTGGCGTTTGTAACGTCCCGCCCGTTTGTGACGTCTAACATCATCGGCGCAACCAGCGTGGAGCAGCTCATGACGGCTCTGACCTCAGTAAAGGTGCAGATCACGCCGGAGCTGGAAGAGAAAATCAACGCCATTCATCAGGTGCATTCCAACCCGGCTCCGTAAAGGGAGGCCGGGGTTATTCCACCGCGGCCCGTAATCCGGCCCCGGCAGCCAGCGGGCAAAGGGGAATGGCGGCGGCCAGAAAGGCCCCCAGCAATTCCAGATCCGGTGCCCATGGCAGGCCGGTGCGGGCGGCATCAATGGCGGCGGCGCCAAAAATCAGTGCTGGTGTAATGAGCGGTAGCACCAGAAGAGGCAAAAGCACACCGCCGCGTCGGGCTCCCAGCACAATGGAGGCCCCCATGCCGCCGATAAGAGATAGCACCATGGACCCCAGCAGCAGCCCCGCCAGCAAAATAGGCAGCGTGGACGTGGGCAGGCCGAGCATGATGGCCAGTGGCACCGCAGCCAGTAGCAGCGGGACGCCGGTGGTCAGCCAGTGTGCGGTGATTTTAGCGAGGGCCACCAGTGAAGGCGGCAGCCCCAGCAGCAGAAGCTGATCAAGTGATCCGTCTTCCAGCTCCGCGCCAAATAAACGGTCCAGCGGCAGCAGGGCTGCCAGCAGGGCGCAGACCCAGATAATGCCGGGGGCCATATGGCGCAGCAGATCCGGTGAGGGGCCAAGGGCTAACGGAAACAGCGTGCCCGTCAGAATAAAGAAGAGGACTGCGCCCAGCGTGTCGGCCCCGTGCCGCAGAGCCAGCCGCAGGTCCCGGGCAACCAGAGCGCAAAACAGGCCCATCATGCGGCATCTCCTGTCAGGTCAGTCTCGTCAGAACCCCACCAGCCACGGCTCTGGTCCGGCATACCGGGCAGCGCCAGATGGCTGACCTCTCCTAAAGGCAGAGGCACATGCGTTGTGGCGACCACAAGGCCGCCCTGTGCGCGGTGGGTGGCGATAGCCTGCCCCAGCAGTTCTACAGCTGCGGCGTCCAGCCCGAGGCTGGGTTCATCCAGCAGCCACAGTGGAGCCTGCGCCAGCAGCACGCGGGCGAGGGCCGTACGGCGCTTCTGGCCAGCAGACAACAGGCGGGCGGGCAGAGTGGAAAGATGCAGGAGATCCACGGCTTTCAGGGCGGCATCCATGTCACCGCCTCCGGCGCGGGCGAACAGGGCCAGATTTTCCCGAACGGTCAGACTGGGCTTTAACGCATCCTGATGTCCCAGATACGCCACGCGGGCCGCATGAGCCGTGCGGTCCTGCGTGACGGGCTCGCCATCCCACAGCAGAGCGCCACCATCCGGGCGGCGTAATCCGGCCAGAACCCGCAGAAGAGTGGACTTGCCAGCGCCATTGGGGCCTGTGAGCAGCAGCGCGCCGCCGCGCTCCAGCGTCAGGCTGACATCATCCAGCACCAGCCGATCCCCCCGGAAAACCGAGAGAGACTCTGCCACCAGCCGGGGTGTGGCATCAGAAGAAAGCTCGGAGATGGGACTTCTCCTTATTGTTACCAGTTAAACACCGCCAAAGCGGGCCTGCTCGCGTTCTCGTGGTCGCCAGCCCGCTTGTGCCGCGCCAGACTGCCGGTATGTTCTAACGTCATCGGGATATCAAGCCGGCCGCCCGGAAGACCGGGTGAGCGCAAAACGCCGCACCTGGCGGCGTGCCGGCTCCGGAACGTATCACCAGCCATCGGCTGTGATCGGGGAGAAGGGTAACTATGAAGACGGTTGGGCACGATTCACTCAAGACAGGTCGCACGCTCTCGGTTGATGGCAAGACCTATCATTATTTTTCCATTCCGGAAGCGGCAAAGACCATTGGCGACGTCAGCCGTCTGCCTGTTTCGCTGAAAGTGCTGCTGGAAAATGTGCTGCGCTTTGAAGACGGCCATTCCTACAGTGTGGATGATGCCAAGGCGATTGCCGGCTGGCTGCCGGAAGGCCACAGCAGCAAGGAGGTGCCGTTCAAGCCCTCTCGCATTCTGATGCAGGACTTCACCGGCGTGCCGGCAGTTGTTGACCTTGCTGCCATGCGCGACGGGATTGTGAAGCTGAACGGCAACCCCCAGAAGGTGAACCCGCTGGTGCCGGTCAATCTGGTGATTGACCACTCTGTGATGGTGGATGTCTACGGCTCGCAGGACGCGCTGCAGAAAAACATCACGCTGGAATTTGAGCGCAATGGTGAACGCTATGCGTTCCTGCGCTGGGGTCAGGAAGCGTTCGAGAATTTCTCTGTTGTGCCGCCGGATACCGGCATCTGCCATCAGGTGAACCTGGAATATATCGCTCAGGTTGCCTGGACCGCGAATGTGGACGGCAAAGAGTATGTTTATCCGGACTCACTGTATGGCACGGATAGCCACACCACCATGATCAACGGCCTTGGCGTGCTGGGCTGGGGTGTTGGCGGCATTGAGGCTGAAGCCGCCATGCTCGGCCAGCCGATTGCCATGCTGGTGCCGGACGTGATCGGCTTCCGCCTGACGGGCAAGATGCCTGAGGGGGCTACCGCGACCGATCTGGTGCTGACAGTCACCCAGATGCTCCGCAAAAAGGGCGTGGTTGGCAAATTTGTTGAGTTCTTTGGCCCGGCTCTGGACCACCTGCCGGTGGCTGACCGTGCGACCATTGCCAACATGGCTCCGGAATATGGCGCAACCTGTGGCTTCTTCCCGGTCGATACGCTCACGCTGGACTTCCTGCGTGAAACCGGCCGTGACGAACACCGCATTAAACTGACGGAAGAATATCTGCGCGCGCAGGACATGTTCCGCACGGCAGAAACGCCGGAACCGGTCTTTACCGATATTCTGGAACTCGACCTGTCCACGGTTGTGCCGTCCATCTCCGGCCCCAAACGCCCGCAGGACCGTGTGGTGCTGAAGGAAGCCAAGACGGCGTTTGAAAAAGAACTGACATCTTCTCTGGGCGTGCCGGCGAACGACGCGAACAAGAAAGTGCCGGTGGCCGGGACCAATTACGAAATTGGTCAGGGCGATATCGTCATTGCCGCGATCACGTCCTGCACCAACACCTCCAACCCGGCGGTGCTGATTGCCGCAGGTCTGGTGGCCCGTAAGGCACGCGCTCTTGGCCTGAAGCCGAAACCGTGGGTGAAGACCTCTCTGGCTCCCGGTTCTCAGGTGGTGACGGACTATCTGGACCGTTCCAAACTGTCTGAAGATCTGGACGCACTGGGCTTCAACACGGTGGGGTATGGCTGCACCACCTGTATCGGGAACTCCGGCCCGCTGCCGTCTCACATTGTGGACGCCATTGAGAACAACAACCTCGTTGCGGTGTCTGTTCTGTCTGGTAACCGTAACTTTGAGGGCCGTATTTCCCCCAACGTGCGCGCCAACTATCTGGCCAGCCCGCCGCTGGTGGTTGCCTACTCTCTGCTGGGCACCATGCGGAAGGATATCACCACGGAGCCGCTGGGCACCTCCAAGGATGGCAAGCCCGTCTATCTGAAAGATATCTGGCCTTCCAACAAGGAAATCGCGGATCTGATCGGCTCGTCCATCAACCGTGAAGAGTTTATCCAGCGCTACAAGAACGTGTCCAAGGGCACGAAGGAGTGGCAGGACCTCAAGGTGGCCACGGGGTCTGAAACCTACAAGTGGGATTCCAAATCCACCTACGTGCAGGATCCGCCGTACTTCAAGGACATCACGCACGAACCTACCGCGCCGGGCAACATTGAGAACGCCCGTATTCTGGCGCTGCTGGGTGACAACATCACGACCGACCATATCTCTCCGGCCGGTGCCATCAAGAAAGACTCTCCGGCTGGCCGGTATCTGATGGAACACGGTGTGGAACCGCGGGATTTCAACTCCTACGGCTCACGCCGCGGGAATGACCGCGTGATGGTCCGTGGTACCTTTGCCAATATCCGTATCAAGAACGAGATGCTGCCCGGCACGGAAGGGGGACTGTCCAGGCACTTCCCGGATGGCAAGGAAGGCGCGATCTATGATGTCGCCATGGAATACAAGAAAGAGGGCACCCCTCTGGTTGTGTTTGGTGGCAAGGAATACGGCATGGGGTCCTCCCGTGACTGGGCGGCCAAAGGCACTCTGCTGCTGGGCATCAAGGCTGTGATTGCAGAAAGCTTTGAGCGTATCCACCGCTCCAACCTTGTGGGCATGGGCGTCCTGCCTCTGCTGTTCAAGGATGGCGTGACGCGCCAGACCCTGAACCTGAAGGGTGATGAGACCATCACCATCAAAGGGCTTGAAAAAATCACGCCGCGCATGGACGTCACCATGACGATTACGCGGGCTGATGGGTCTACGCAGGATGTGGAGCTTCTGTGCCGCGTCGATACACTGGACGAAGTTGAGTATTACCGGCATGGTGGCATTCTCCAGTATGTGTTGCGTGGGATGACCAAAGCTGCCTGACGATTTTCTTGTTCCATCGGAACATCAGAATGCCGGCCCGGATAACTCCGGGCCGGCTTTTTGCCTTGAAAATGAACCTGTTGTGCTCGACGCACAGGATATTCACAAAAGCTTTGGGGACGGTGCCATTCTTGGGGGCGTCTCCCTTCAGGTACGCAAGGGGGAGCTGGTTTCCATCATCGGCCCCTCAGGGTGCGGGAAATCAACCTTTCTGCGCTGCCTGAATTTTCTGGAAATTCCCGACCGTGGCACCATTAACGCCATGGGGGTGACCATTGCGCGGGACGGCGGCCCCTGGCGGCGTGCGGATGAGCATGTGGCCCATCGGCTCCGCACCCATGTGGGCATGGTTTTTCAAAGTTTTAATCTTTTCCCGCATCTGAGCGTGCTTGATAACGTCCTGCTTGGCCCGCGTGTTGTAAAACGCGAGACCGGACCTGCCGAGCGCGATGAAGCCATGGCTCTGCTGGAAAAAGTCGGGCTGGGCCGTGTTGCGCAGCGTTACCCTGTTTCTCTCTCCGGCGGGCAGCAGCAGCGGGCGGCCATTGCGCGCGCGCTGGCCATGCGGCCGGAGATCATGCTGTATGACGAACCGACCTCGGCACTGGACCCCATTGTGGCGGAGGAAGTGCTGGGCGTGATGCGCAAGCTGGATGATGAAGGCATGACGCAGATTATTGTGACGCATGATATGCGTTTTGCGCAGGTGGCTTCGGACACGATTGTTTATATGGATGGCGGCCACATTATTGAATCTGGCCCCCCGGAAACCCTGTGTGTTAATCCGGCGGATGATCGGACACGGCGCTTTTTGAGGACTGTTTTGTGAAACACGGCATGCGGCGCCATCTGGCCCGTTTTCTAACCGTTCCGCAGTGGATTGTGTGCGCAATGGTTCTGGTGCTGCTGGCCGGGGCAGGGGGCGTGGCCCCTCAGGCGGCCCATGCGGAACAGCCTTTGCGCTGGGCGGCCGATGCCTCGGCGGACGTGCCCTACACTTTTCATGATCTGAATGATCAGTCCCGCCTGACCGGCTTTGAATATGACCTGATGCAGTCTTTGGGCGAGCATATCCACACGCCCCTGCAATTTGTGCAGAATGACTGGGATGGTCTGATCCCCGGCCTGCAGCGCGGCCTGTATGAGATGGTGATCTGCGGGATTGAGATCACGCCAGAACATGCCGAAGGGATTGATTTCAGCGCGCCGTATTATGTGACGTCTGAGCGGATTGTGGTCCGGCGCAATGGTCCAGCTCTCACCGGACTCGATGCGTTGAATGGCCATGTTGTCGGCACCATCAAGGCCACGCAGGCGGAGCGCATTCTGGCTAATCATCCGCAGGTGCAGGTTCGCACCTATGATGAAGAGACCAATGTTTTTATGGATCTGGTCAACGGTCGCACGGATGCGGTGCTGATCGACGGCCCGATTGCCCAGTATTACGGTGCGACTAATCCGGACCTTGTGGTGGTGGGCGAGCCGATTGGCACGGTCTCCTACGGGATTGCCTTTGCCAAAGGGAAGAATGCCGCGCTGCGGGAGCAGGTGAATACCGCTCTGGAAGCCATGAAGAAAGATGGCAGCCTGCACCGTATTCTGGCGCGCTGGAATTTGTGGACGCCGCAGACAGCGGCCTGGGCTGAAGATGCCTCCACACCAGAAATCGAGCCGACGAGCTGGAATGATTACGTAGCCGCGTTGCACGGCTCTTCCGGCTGGCACGCTAAAGTGGCGCGTTATGCCAGCTTCCTGCCGCTGCTGGCCAAAGGGGCCGTACTCACCCTTCTGGTCTCTCTGTGCGCCATGGTGCTGGCTGTGGGATTGGGGCTGACGCTTGCCTTGCTGCGGCTCTATGGCCCGGCTCCGCTGGCCACGCTCTCCTCGCTCTATGTGGAGATTGTGCGCGGCACGCCGCTGTTGATCCAGATTTTGCTGATTTTTTACGGTCTGCCGCAATGTGGCCTGAACCTGACCCCGTTTGTGGCCGGAGTGCTGGCCCTTGGGCTGAACTACGCAGCGTATGAAGCGGAAAATTATCGGGCCGGGTTGCAGTCCGTCGCGCGCGGGCAGATGGAAGCAGCCCTCGCGCTGAATATGACGCATGTGCAGGCGCTCCGCTACGTAGTCGTGCCGCAGGCCTTCCGGCTGGTGATGCCGGTCATGACGAATGACTTCATTTCCCTGCTGAAGGATTCCTCGCTGGTCAGCGTGATTACCCTTACAGAACTGACGCAGACCTATATCCGCCTTTCCTCGACCTATTTTGACTATTTTGGTACGGGTCTGATGGTTGGCGGGGCGTATCTTCTGCTGGGTCTGCCGTTTGTCCGGCTGGCTCGGATGGCGGAGAAAAAACTCTCTCAACCCCATATCAGGCGGCGTTAAACCCGCCCGCCAATGCGCTTAGGGCATGGCGGGGCCGAGAACTCACTATATTGTCTCTCTCAGGAGCATGCTTCACAAATGACACAAATAACCTGATAGGTTTGGGTTATCATCTGTTTCTGTCTGAGGGTGTAGGACGCGGCGCAAGAACCGGGCTGTCCGGTCCGATTATCCTGAGGGTGGCGGCGGGTTATGGCGGAATTTCTGCAAAAAAGTCCGGGATTGAATGGATCTTCTTTCAGCATTGCACAGCTTTGTCCGCGTGGCGGCCACAGGCTCCTTTTCCGCTGTTTCGCGAGAGACAGGGGTTAGTCAACCGACGATTTCCCGCCATATTGCGTTGCTGGAAGCGCATTACGGCACAACGCTGTTTGCGCGTACCACTCGCAGCCTGATGATGACGGAAGATGGGCGCAGCCTGCTTCCGCATGCGTACGAAGTGCTGGAAATTCTGGAAACGGCAGAAACCGTTCTGGGCCGCCGGAGGGCGTCTGTCTCCGGTCTGGTCCGGTTAGGGATGACAACGGCCTTCGGGCTGTATTTCACCAGCCGTCTGGGTGAGTTGCTGGAACGGCACCCAGATCTTTCCGTCGAGGTTGTGATCCGTGATGGATTTGGCGATCTGGTGGAAGAAGGGCTGGATCTGGCCGTGCGTGTCGGGGACATTGCCGAAGGCTCTCTGATTGCCCGCAAGCTGGGTGTCGTCCGTAAGTGGCTGGTCGCCTCTCCGGCCTGTCTGGCCCGCTGTGGCACGCCGGAACACCCCAGAGATCTCCCGGAATATCCTGCCATTGTCTATAACTATGGCGGCGGCCGACATGACTGGCACCTGTTCCGGGATGAGGAAGAAAGCGTTATCGCACCGTCTACCGTATTCCGTGCCAATAGTAGTGAGGCCGTTCTGTCTGCCGTTCTGGCGGATATCGGGATTGGCCTGCTGCCGGAATTTCAGGTGCGTGAGGGTGTAGAGGAAGGCAAGCTCGTCCGGCTTTTCCCGGACTGGCGCATTCCCAATCTGCCCTTCTATGCCGTGCATACCGGGCCGCGCACATTGCCGCTCCGCACCCGGACAGTTCTGGATTTTCTGGTAGAAGTCTCTTCAGAAGTCCTGCGGGACGATCTGTCTAGCTGACCGGACGTTGTGGGCGGGCCACTGCCGCCCACTGCACCGCCCTTTTAGCTATGAAAGCCGGGGTCTGTGGCAACGGCTGGCGGCAGAGGAACGCTGCTGTCCATCTCGCCTTTGTAGCTCTTGCGCAGGTAAGGCAGCCAGCCTTTCAGCCAGCTATCGGTCCGGCCTACAAAATCAGCCACCACAGGCGCGTCCGCCATCCCACCATGTGACCAGTTCTCCGGGGAGCCCGGCACAGTCGCTTTCGGGCCGGGCAGCGCCGGGCTGATCAGGGTGTGAATGGTCGCAAAATCCACGCCTTTTCCAGATTTGCTTTTTTCAATGCGCGTCCATGCCGCATCCACCAGCACCGGCGGGAGTTGAAAGCCCATCATGCCCAGCCGTTGCAGGGCAGGCGGGATGAAGAGCGGGCTGCTCATCATACCCTGCAGAGCCTGATTGGATGTGAGGAACAGATTGTTGGCCACCTTGATGGGGGACGTCATCCAGCATTCTGTCCGGTTGCCATCCTGCGGCAGGTCTCCCACCGTAAAGTTGAAGGTGTTATGGCACTGGGCTGGCAACTGTTCTGTTTCAGAGGTCGGGAGAGATTGCGTCGTGGCCTGCGCAATGATGAAGCCGGTAACGGCCCCCTGTTCTGAACGCACGAAGATGGAGGTCAGCACCTCTCCGTGGTCAACGTCATCCTGATAGTTCAGGACCGGATGCCATTTGCCCGCAGGGAGCGGGAGCTGCCGCCCGGCAAAGGGAATTACGCCTTCAAACTGCGCATCCATCGGCGGCTGCGAGATCATGCGCCGTCCTTCATCTGCGTTGGGCTGTGCATCCGTGCTTGTGGCCGCGCGGCCCATCATATGGCCGACTTTGGAGGTCAGGGTGCCATAATAAGGCAGCCGGTTGACCAGCCATGGGGCCGGGAACAGCACGGAAAACACCCCGCACACACCGGTGGTAATCAGGGCGGTGCGCCACAGGGGCGCCCGTTGCCAGAGGCGGGTAAAAGCGGACATGCCGGGTTGCTCAGTTCACACAGTTCAAAGGCGGAAGGTAAGGCCAGTCAGGAAGACTGGCTTACGGCGTCAGGCGGGCATGAATGGCGTCACCATTATCAGGCGTACCATCCGCAATCTTGGCGGTAATCGTGCCGTCGTCTTCCCGAACGATGCGCACCATCTCTGCCCCTTGCTGGCGGGCCACAATCAGCGATTCACTGATCATATCTTCAATGGAGCGCACCAGATCACGCGCGGAGGCCGAATCGCCCATGCGGCTCTGGCGGCGCATCACGTCAATCAGCAGGCCAGCATCAATGCCGCCGGTTTCCACTTTCAGGCCGTAGCTTTCAATCATACCTTCGATTTCCAGCGCGGAAACGCGGGCAATATCCAGTCCCTTCAGGGCGCGGAACACAAAAATGCGGTCCAGACGGTTGAGCACTTCCGGTGCAAAGCCTGCCTGACGCAGTGCCTCGACCGACTCGGCGCGCATGCGGTCCGGGTCGTTGTGCAGGCGGTCAGCAATTTCCGTCAGCGCATCGGTGGCGATGTTGGAGGTCAGCACAAAAATGCAGCGTACGGTGGAAATCTGCTGCCCGGTGGAGGCTTCCGTCACATGCCCGTCGTTCCAGGCTGTCAGGAACTTTTTGAACACATCCGGGTGGGCTTTTTCAATTTCGTCCAGCAGTACCACGGCGTCCGGCTTTTCCTTCAGGCCGCCGGTCAGCTTGCCGTAGGTATCAGACCCCACATAGCCTTTGGGGGAGCCAAAAAGCTGGGTGGCGGCGTGGGGGCTGCTCATCTGCGTCATGTCAAAATGCAGCAGAGGGCGTTCAAGCTGGCGGGCCAGCTGTTTGGCCAGATAGGTTTTGCCGGTGCCGGGTGGGCCTGCCAGCAGGAAGATGCCGACCGGTTTGCCGCGCACCTGGAGCGCCAGACGGCGGCGCAGCTGCGTGGCAATATCCTCACACACCTGATCCTGCCCGATAACGCGGGCGCGCAGGTTGGCAGCCAGTTCCTCGGCATCAATTGTTGTTTCCCGCTGTTCCCGCGCCAGCATTTCTTCCAGCGCGTTGCGGTTGGTCAGTCTGGCGAGAACGTCCATCATCCACCCCCGTCGGCGTAAAAGGCCCTTGCGTGCGAGCCGTTCAGCGCGTGTTTCAAATAACAGCCCCCCGATTGTCAGCACTCCACCCAGAGCAGCCAGCACCGGCCATGCAGGCGCGCACCACTCCATGAAGTGGGTCAGGGAGGCCAGCGAGAGGTGCAGGCTGATGGCCATCTGGACACTGGCAAGCACCAGAAAGATGACCATCATCAGCGGCATCAGCCGGTTAAGGGCCGGGAGCAGGCCTTTCATTGCGCAATCACCGTCAGGCCAAGTGTGTCACCCTGATGCATGATGGGCAGGGCCTGCGGGCCAAACATGGTCACCACACCGCTGCCTATCCCGACATTACCGGGGTCAGACGACGGAATGATATCAACATTTCCGGCGACTGTAATGGGAAGAATGAGAACCGTTGGTTTAGGCTGAAGCAGCACGGTCTGGCGTGTGGTTCCACAAATCACGGTCACAGTGCCTCCTGCTCCGGTTGCATCAAAAATCGGCATGGCCACCAGCCGCAATTCCCGCCGTTTGACGGCTGCCAGAATATCGGCCTGTTCTTTTTCAGAAAAGCTGGACATGGCCAGCGCATCAGCTGCCTTGTCCGGCGCAATGAGGGAAAACTGCACGCCGGGGCGCGGCTGCGCAGTCCCGCTATTCTGGTCCGCAGCACCCCCGGAAAGAGGAGCGGTGCTCCCCCCGGTGCTGGAACCAGAATAATGATAACCGGCCCCGGCTACCAGAGCGCAGGTGGCAAGCGCCACCATAAGGAGGCGGAAATGGGAGGGTTTTTCCTCTTTTTCCGTCTGTGCCTTGTATGCGGGGTCAGGCGAATGAGTCATGAAGCAATCAGACATACCCGGGCAGGAAAGTGCAAGTTCTGAGCTCTTAGCAAAGCCCGGAAAAGAACGCATGCCCATTAATTTCTTTTTCACGAATTCGCGGGCCGGGGCGGCTCGACTCTGTTTCCGCCCTTGCAGCCTGGCAGTGTATCCCCTACATGAAGGATCATCCTTTCATTGAATCAGAATTTTGGGGGGTGGCCTTGACGGGCCGCCTTTTTTGCATTGGACGCTGATCTGCCTGCTCATTCCGGTCTTGAAGCCCGGCTTGTCGCCCTTGTGGCGCCAACGCTGGAAGACCTGGGATATGAAATTGTCCGCGTTGCGGTGCTGGGGCGTGAAAGCCCGACCGTGCAGATCATGGCTGACCGTGCCGATGGTTCGCTGATCAGCGTGGAAGACTGTGAACGTATCAGCCATGCAGTAGGCGCTGTGCTGGACGTGGAAGACCCCATTCCGGGGGCGTGGACTCTTGAAGTCTCGTCTGCGGGAATCGACCGGCCGCTGACCCGTGCCAAGGACTGGAACCGGTTTGCCGGGCATCAGGCCAAGGCCGAAGTGCTGGTGCCGATTGATGGCCGCCGCCGGTTTTCCGGTGTTGTGCTTGGGGCGGAAGATGGTATTGCCCGGCTGCGGCTGGATGATGGGACCGAGGCCGCGCTGCCGCTGGAAGAAATCCGGCGGGCAAGACTGGTCCTGACAGATGCCCTGATCGAGGCGAGTGCGCAGATGGCGCGCCCGACTGAGACGGGTGAAGAAGAAAAGAGCAAGGCCGGGGAAGAAGATCCGGCCGGGCGCAAGTTACACTGATCAAGCCGCCTGCTTTGGAGAGCTGAGAGTATGGATACCTCTGTTTCCCGTCCTGAACTGCTGCTGGTTGCAGATGCTGTCTCGCGCGAGAAGGGAATCGAGCGCGAGGAAGTTCTGGAGGCCATGGAGCAGGCCATCCAGAAGGCCGGTCGTGCAAAATACGGGCACGAAAAAGATATTCGCGCGACAATCGACCGCCGCACGGGGGAAGTCCGTCTTTCTCGCTGGACGGAAGTTGTCGACACGGTAGAGAACGAAGAAACTCAGATTCCGCTGGCGATTGCCTGCAAATTCCAGCCGGAAATCAAGGCTGGTGAGTATCTGGTTGATCCGCTGCCGCCGATTGATTTCGGCCGTATTGCCGCCCAGACCGCCAAGCAGGTGATTGTTCAGCGCGTGCGTGAATATGAGCGCAAGCGCCAGTACAATGAGTTCAAGGATCGCGTGGGCGAGATCATCAACGGCACCGTCAAGCGGACCGAGTATGGCAACCTCATGGTTGAAATCGGCTCTGCAGAAGCGCTGCTGCGCCGTGATGAACTGATCCCGCGTGAAACGTTCCGCAACTCGGACCGCGTGCGTGCGTATATCTATGATGTGCGTGACGAACCGCGTGGCCCGCAGATCTTCCTGTCCCGCACGCATCCGGCCTTTCTGGCCAAGCTGTTTGCGCAGGAAGTGCCGGAAATCTACGACGGCATCATCGAAATCAAGGCTGTGGCGCGTGACCCCGGCTCCCGTGCGAAAATGGCCGTGATCTCCCGCGATGCGTCCATCGATCCGGTCGGTGCCTGCGTTGGTATGCGTGGCTCCCGCGTGCAGGCCGTTGTGGCCGAATTGCAGGGTGAAAAAATCGATATCATCCCCTGGAGCCCGCAGGCTGCCACCTTCGTGGTGAACGCTCTTGCTCCGGCTGAAGTCAGCAAGGTGGTGATGGATGAAGAAGCAGGGCGCGTTGAAGTCGTGGTGCCGGATGAGCAGCTTTCGCTGGCCATCGGGCGTCGTGGCCAGAACGTGCGTCTGGCCAGCCAGCTGACGCGCTGGGATATTGATATCCTGACCGAGGCTGAAGAATCCGAGCGTCGTCAGGAAGAATTCCGTCGTCGGACCAATCTGTTTGTGGAAGCGCTGGACGTTGATGACGTCATTGCAGGGCTGCTGGTCACAGAAGGGTTCCACACGATCGAAGAACTGGCCTATGCTGACCCTGACGAGCTGATTGGCATCGAAGGGTTTGACGAGTCGGTCGTCAGTGAGCTGGTTCAGCGCGCTGAAGGCTATCTGGTGCGTCAGGAAGAAAACCTTGATACCAAGCGCCGTGAGCTTGGGGTGACGGACGATATTGCCAATCTTGGGGTCTTCACAAACCAGATGCTTGTGACGTTGGGCGAAAAAGGTGTAAAAACCCTTGACGACCTCGCAGACCTGGCTGGTGACGAGCTTGTCGAGATTCTCGGATCCGATGCCATTGAGGAAGATGCTGCCAATGAAATCATCATGGCGGCACGTGCTCACTGGTTTGATGGAGAAGAGGGTAAGCCTTCCGGTCAGGAAGAGGGCTAAGCAGGTCTTTCGGGCCTGACGAACAATGAGTGGTGATTTGCCCGAAGCGTATGATGATGAGAAAGGTCCCCTGCGGCGTTGCGCGGTAACGCGTGAGCAGGGGCAGCCTGCCCTGATGATACGGTTTGTGGTATCACCCTCTGGTGTGGTGGTGCCGGATCTGGACGCTCGCCTTCCCGGTCGGGGAATATGGTTGAGCGCCCGGCGGGATGTGATAGAACAGGCCCGCAAACGCGGTGTGTTCGCACGGGCTGCGCGGTGTCAGGTTACGGTGCCGGAGGATCTGTCTGCTCAGGTAGAGGCAGGTCTGCACCGGCGGATGGTGGAACTTCTTGGGCTGGCACGGCGTGCCGGGCAGTCCATAAGCGGTTTTATGAAGGTGCGGGAATGGGTCACACAGCGTCGTGCTGCCGTGATTGTTCATGCATCGGATGGAAGCGGAGATGAACTTGGTCGGCTCGTGTCGGGCGCCAGGGACCTCCCCGTGGTTGAGGCGCTTTCGACGGAAGACCTTGCAAAGGTTTTTGGGCGGGAGCGAGTTGTGAATGCGGCGCTGGCGGCCGGGGTTCTGGCCTCGCGTCTGTGTTGTGAGAATAAGCGTTTTTCGGGGGTTGCCGATGGTGGCTCCCGGGTTCGTCGGACCTTTCCGGCGGATGGGTGTGAACAGGCGGGTCAATGAGCGAAGGCAAGGATCAGGATCAGGGTAAGGGGCGTCTGTCCCTTCGACCGGCAGGGCGTTCGGAAGTCGGACGGACGGTTGATGCCGGGTCCGTGCGGCAGAGTTTCAGCCATGGGCGCTCGAAGGTTGTACAGGTTGAGGTGCGCAAAAAGCGTGGCCCCGGTACTCCTGGTAGCGCTGGTGGACGAGGTGCCGGTGGACGGGCCGGGGGTGGTCGTACCCTGACGGCTGCTGAACTGGCCATGCGCCAGCGTGTGCTGGCGGAACAGACAAAAGCAGCCGCTGAGGCTGAACGGCGCGAAGCCGAACGGCGCGAACAGGAAAAGATTCAGATCCTGTCCGCTGCTGAAGAAGCGCGTCGTCGGGAAGAAGACGAAAAGCGCGCTGCAGAAGAGCAGGCCGCAGCTGAAGCTGAGGCAGAAGATGCCGAGCGTAAGGCTCGCATCGACTCCATCAAGCAGATTGAGCCGAAAGGCCCCGTTGTGTCGGCTGTGCCGATCCCGGGTGAAGTTACACTGGCTCCGCCGGTCAGCCGCCTGAAGCCTCTGGCTGAACGCGCCATTATGCCGGCGCGTCCGCTCAAACCGGCAACGCCGCGTCCGCAGCCTGCTGCTGGCGCCGGTGCGGAAGCCCCGGCTGCACAGACCCTGCGTCTGCGTGGTCGTGGTACAGAGGGTGAGGACGAACCCCGTCGTGCTCCCTCCCGTCGTCCGGGTGGTGGGGCTCCGCCAAACCGCAAGAGTGCTGGTCCTCGCAAGGGTGATTCCGGGCGTCGTGCAGGCCGTATTGACGTGCAGGCCGCGATCGAAGGTGATGATGATAAGACGCGTTCACTCGCATCTGTTCGTCGCCAGCGTGAGCGTGAACGCCGTCAGGCTGAACTCGAACGTCTGCGTGCCGATCAGGTCCGCGTGGTGCGTGATGTTATTCTGCCGGAAACCATTACCGTGCAGGAACTCGCCAACCGTATGGCCGCCCGTCAGGGTGAAGTCATCAAGGCACTGATGAAAAACGGCGTTATGGCGACTGTCACGCAGAGCATTGATGCCGATACGGCTGAACTGATCGTTGAAGAATTCGGCCACCGTGTGCGCCGTGTTTCCGAAAGCGACGTTGAGCTGGGCATTGAAGGTGTTGAGGATCAGCCCGAAGAGCTGAAATCTCGTCCGCCTGTTGTGACCGTGATGGGCCATGTTGACCATGGTAAGACCTCCCTGCTTGATGCTCTGCGCACCACGGATGTGGCCGCAGGGGAAGCCGGTGGTATTACCCAGCATATCGGTGCCTATCAGGTTACTCTGAAGTCCGGCGCGAAAATCACGTTCCTGGATACACCTGGACATGAGGCGTTTACCGCCATGCGTGCCCGCGGTGCATCTATTACAGACGTGGTGGTGCTGGTGGTTGCAGCGGATGACGGCGTAATGCCGCAGACGATTGAAGCCATCAAACACGCCAAGGCTGCGAATGCGCCGATTATTGTGGCCATCAACAAGATCGATAAGCCGGGTGCAAACCCGGACCGGGTGCGGCAGGAACTGCTGAACCACGAGATTGTTGTGGAATCCATGAGCGGTGACGTTCAGGACGTTGAAGTGTCTGCCACCAAGCGTCTGGGTCTGGACCAACTGGAAGAAGCCATTCTTCTGCAGGCCGAGATTCTGGACCTGAAGGCAAACCCGGATCGTTCTGCTGAAGGTGCGGTGATTGAAAGCCGTCTGGACCGTGGCCGTGGCTCCGTGGCCTCTGTGCTGGTGCAAAAAGGCACCCTGCATAAGGGCGATATTGTTGTGGCGGGTTCCGAATGGGGCCGTGTGCGTGCGCTGATTGATGACCGCGGTCGTCAGGTAGCGGATGCAACACCTTCCATGCCGGTGGAAATTCTGGGCCTGACTGGCGTGCCGTCTGCCGGTGCACCGTTTGTGGTCGTGGAAAATGAAAACCGCGCTCGTGAGATCTGTGAATTCCGTCAGCGTAAGCTGAAGGAGCATCAGGTTGCTGGTCAGGTTGCTGCGCGCGGCACGCTGGACCAGATGCTGGCCCGTATTCAGGCTGGTGAGCAGAAAGAAGTTGCGGTTCTTATCAAGGCCGACGTGCAGGGCTCTGCTGAAGCAATTCAGACAACAGTCCTCAAGCTGGCGCATGAAGAAGTTGCTGTGCGGGTGCTCAACGCAACGGTGGGGCAGATCACGGAAAGTGATGTGCAGTTCGCCAAGGCGTCTGATGCCATCATCATTGCCTTCAACGTGCGTGCCACGGCGCAGGCCCGCACACTCGCCCAGCGCGAGGGTGTGGAAATTCGCTACTACTCCATCATCTATCAGGTGGCGGATGACGTGGAACAGCTGGTGCGCGGCAAGATTGCGCCCAAGCATCGCGAAAAGTTCCTGGGTTATGCCGAGATCCGCAAGGTTTTCGAAATTACCAAGGTCGGCAAAGTGGCCGGTTGCTACATTACAGAAGGCGTGGTCAAGCGCGGCTGTGGTGTGCGTCTGCTGCGTGATGGCGTGGTGATCCATGAAGGTGATCTGAGCCAGCTGAAGCGCTTCAAGGACGATGTGAAGGAAGTGGCCAAAGGCTACGAGTGCGGTCTGTCTTTCGCGGGTTACAATGACCTGCGCGAAGGTGACGTGGTCGAGTGCTTTGAAAGCGAACTGGTGCCTGCATGAGCCGTCGAAACGGATCAGGCAAGGCAGGGATTGGAGGGCCGGCGGGGTATCTCGCCGGTCTTTCTCCTTTAGGGCCGTCTCAGCGCCAGTTGCGCGTGGGCGAAGAAGTACGGCGTGTGCTGGCGGAACTGTTCGCCCGCACCACCTTCCGGGACCCGGATCTGGCAGATGCCACGGTGACGGTGACGGAAGTCCGGCTTTCTCCTGACTTT
Source organism: Acetobacter sp. KSO5 (assembly GCF_044094635.1). Classification (NCBI taxonomy): domain Bacteria; kingdom Pseudomonadati; phylum Pseudomonadota; class Alphaproteobacteria; order Acetobacterales; family Acetobacteraceae; genus Acetobacter; species Acetobacter sp. KSO5. Next base: position 281,157 of record NZ_CP172014.1, read on the forward strand.
AAACACGCCACTGTCTTTGTGGCCCGTCTGGGTCGCAGTGATATTGACGCGTTGCTGCCTGCGCTCAAGCGGGTTGCACCCTGGCTGCGTACACAGATGTCGCACAAGCTGCGTCTGCGTGCTGCACCAGAACTGCACTTCCAGCCGGACACCACGCTGGATGTCGCCATGCATATGGATTCTCTGCTGAAATCCCCGGATGTTCAGCGCGATCTGACGGCTAAAGATCAGGCCGACGAAGAACCGGAAGACTAAGACTTCCGGGGCTTCTGACTGTTCAGCTCTTCCAGGGCTGAACAACGGGGCGGATTGCAAAATTGCTTTGAATCCGCACCACACCCGGCATCCGGGATAATTCTTCTTTATGAATACGCTCATAGTCTGACATATCGCGCGCTTCTACGCGCAGCAGGTAGTCAGCATCGCCTGTCATCAGGTAGCATTCCTTCACGTCCGGGCATTCCCGCGCGCGGCTTTCAAAGCGGCGTAGGCAGTCGTCTGTCTGGCGTTCCAGCGTGATCTGCACAATGACGGTGGACATGCTGTGGACCGCGTTTTTATCAATAATGGCGCGATAACCCTGAATAACCCCTTCCTGTTCCAGAATTTTTACCCGACGCAGACAAGCGGACGGGGAGAGGCCAACTTTCTGGGCCAGCTCGGCATTACTCATGCGCCCGTCATGCTGAAGGTGGCGCAGAATCGAGTCTGTCAGGCGGTCGAAGATCATAAGGCGATATCCTGCTTTTTTACGCATTTTATAGAGAATTATGCTGCATATGTCGCATTTTATGCGACTGATCGACAGGATATGCCATCGGCTTTTTGTTAAGGTTTTGGGATCGAAATGTCCTGGGTGGTTGCTGTGGCGTCTTCCTGTGTTTCTGTTTCTCCCAACTGGCCGGCTCATCGGGCCGGCGCTGTTCTGACGATTGATCTCGCGGCCATTGCAGCAAACTATCGTCTGCTGGATGCCAGAACGCCCGGCGCGCTCTGTGCGGCCGTGGTGAAGTCTGATGCGTATGGGCTGGGTGCCGCACAGGTCGCCCCCGTGCTGGAGCAGGCCGGGGCGCGGCACTTCTTTGTGGCGCATGTGGATGAAGGTCTTGCTCTGCGTCAATGGGTCTCACCCACAGCACAGATTACGGTTCTGCATGGGGCACGTCCTGAGGCTGCGGAAGACTGTGTGCAGTCTGGTTTGCGCCCGGTTCTGAATTCTCTGGAACAGGTGAGCCAGTTGCAGGCGCTGGCGGACAAGCTTGGTCGCCCGCTTGATGCAGCTTTGCAGCTGGATACCGGTATGTCCCGCTTTGGGCTTTCCGGGGCGGATGTTCGCATGCTGGCGCGTGAGCCCGAGCGGTTGCGAGGCATTTCGCTCAGCCTGATTATGAGCCATCTGGCCTGTGCAGATACGCCTGAGAACCCGGCCAATGCGGAACAGCTTCAGACCTTGCAGACCTATGCCGCTCTGTTGCCAAAAGCGCCGCTCAGTCTCGCTGCCTCCTCAGGTATTTTTCTGGGGCAGGCGTTTCACCAGAGCCTCGTCCGTCCCGGTGCGGCTTTGTATGGCATTGCGCCCAACACATCTGGCCCCAATCCGCTGGCGCCTGTTGTGAAACTTCAGGCGCATATCCTGCAAATTCGTCAGCTCTCTAAAGGAGACCGGGTGGGATACGGGCTGACATGGCAGGCGGATGGCCCGCGGCGGGTCGCAACCATTGCCACAGGCTACGCGGATGGCTTTGCGCGGCAAGGGGCTGGCAAGGGCTGTGCGTGGTTTGGCGGCCAGCGTTTGCCCATTCTCGGTCGTATTTCAATGGATTCCATGACCGTGGACATTTCCCATATTCCGGAAGGGCAGATTACCGCAGATGATACGGTGGATCTGCTGAATGCCTCTTACGGGGTGGATGCCGTGGCTGAGGCGGAAGGCACCATAGGGTATGAAGTGCTGACCTCACTCGGGCGACGCTATCATCGCGTTTACGAAAAGACCGAACAGAACATCTGAATTTTCAAAAAATTAAAAGGTGGTTGCCATGAAGGTTATTGTTCTTGGTGGTGGTGTTGTGGGTGTGACATCTGCCTGGTATCTCGCGCAGGCGGGGCATGAGGTCACGGTGGTGGAACGCCAGCCGGAAGCCGGTATGGAAACCAGCTTTGCCAATGCCGGGCAGGTGTCCCCCGGCTATTCTGCACCGTGGGCTGGCCCGGGTGTGCCGTTGAAATCCATCAAATGGCTGATGATGGCATATCGCCCATTTGTGTTCTGGCCGATGCCGGACCCGCATTTGTGGTCATGGCTGGTGCAGATGCTGGAAAACTGCACGTCTGCGGCTTATGACCGGAACAAAGGCCGCATGGTGCGTCTGGCGGAATATAGCCGCGACGTGATGATGGACCTGCGGGCAAAAACGGGCATTGAATATGATGACCGCCAGCAGGGCACCCTGCAGGTCTTCCGCACCCAGAAGCAGCTTGATGGTGCCGCACAGGATATCGCTGTTCTCAAACAGTATCAGGTGCCCTACGAAGTTCTGGATCGCGCTGCCTGTGTGCAGGCTGAACCCGGGCTGGCGGATGCCGCCAACAAGATTGTCGGTGGCCTGCGTCTGCCGGGTGATGAAACGGGGGATGCCTTCAAGTTCACGCAGCGTCTGGCCAAAATGGCGGAAGAAGCGGGTGTAAAATTTCTGTATAACACCCGTATTAAACAGCTGTTATCCGAATGTGGCCGGATTACCGGGGTGGACACCAGCAACGGTGTGCTGACGGCAGATTCCTATGTTTTGTCCCTGGGGAGCTTCTCTCCGGCTCTGGTGCGCTCTCTGGGAATGAAGCTGCCGATCTATCCGGTAAAAGGCTACTCTTTGACAGCAAATATCACGCAGGCCGACCGTGCGCCGGTTTCCACCATTATGGATGAGACCTTTAAAATCGGCATTACCCGTCTGGGTGATCGTGTGCGTGTGGGGGGCACGGCAGAGCTTGCCGGGTTCAGCCGCCGCCTGCGCGCTCCGCGCCGGGCGACGCTGGAACATTCCGTAACGGATCTGTTCCCGGAGTGCTGTGATGTGCCGGGTGCGTCCTTCTGGACAGGCCTGCGCCCCATGACGCCGGATGGCACGCCCATTATTGGTCGTACCGGGTTGGAAAATCTGTTCCTCAATACCGGTCATGGTACGCTGGGCTGGACCATGGCCTGTGGGTCTGGTCGGGTTCTGGCGGATGTCATGTCTGGCAAGAAACCCGATATTGCGTATGAAGACCTGAATATTTTCCGTTACGGTCTTTCATAAAACCTTTGTCATGATTTGCTCATTTTTGTGCCTGCAAGCGGGGCATGCAGGCCATGCAGAAGCGTATGGTCTGCGTTTTTTCAAAAAACTGTAAAACCGGTCAGGCAGAAAAAATGTTCTTCTGAAAAAACATATTTTCCGCTGGCGTATGACATGGATATGCCCCTTTTGGTTGGTGAGATAGCCAGCGAACAGGGATGTTCATGTTGCTCTTGATGCTTTCATAGGGTGGGCTTTGGTCGTTATGCTGCCAGACTGGTTTTTCTTGCCTTCGCGCTTTGTCTCGTCTTTCCGCCGTGCCTGCCGACCGGTTCCCCTCTATGCCCAGAGGCTGACCCTTGGAGTTAGCCTGCTGGCTGTTGTCGGTGGGCTGACTGCACATCCTGTGGTTGCACAGGCAGCGGATGTACAACAGTCCTCCCCACAAAGTGCGGCGGCCATTCCCGCCCCACCGTCCGCTAGCCAGCAGCGACAGGCTGCCCGTCTTTCCACCAGCGTGGTATTCAAACCCACCCGCACTGATATGGCGCTGATTGAGGATCTGGAGCACCGCACGTTTCTCTGGTTCTGGGAAGCTGGTGATGCGCAGACCGGGCTGGTGCCGGACCGTTATCCGTCTGACCAGACGCAGGCCAGTGTGGCGTCCATCGGCTTTGGTCTGACCGCCTATGGCATTGGGGCGGAACGTGGCTACATTACCCGCCAGCAGGCCATAGAGCGCACGCTGAATACGCTGCGTTATCTTGCGAAATTGCCGCAGAATGACAGTGCAGAAAATGCCTCAGGCTATCACGGCTTTTTCTATCATTTCCTGAACAACAAGACCGGCCTGCGTTTTAATAAAGATATTGAACTGTCCAGCATTGATACGGCTTTGCTGATGCAGGGTATTCTGTTTACGGAAAGCTATTATACACAGAATACGCCGCAGGAAGCGGAAATTCGTAGTCTGTCTAATAAGCTTTATCAGAATGTTGACTGGGCGTGGATGCGTCGGCCAGATATGCGGCTGAGCATGGGGTGGTCACCTGAGCATCAGTTCCTGCCCAATTACTGGGAAGGCTATAGTGAAGGCATGATGGCCTATATTCTGGCCCTTGGCTCGCAGAAGCATCCGCTGGAACCAGCCTCATGGCAGGCATGGCTGACGACGAATGATCGGCGCTGGGGCGAGTATTACGGCCAGACGATGCTGAATTTTGCACCACTTTTCGGGCATCAGTACACCCATTCCTGGATTGATTTCCGGGGAATTCAGGATGACTGGAACAGGGAAAAAGGCATCGACTATTTTGAAAATAGCCGCCGTGCCACTTACGCCCAGCGCACCTACGCCATGACCAACCCCGGCAAATGGCAGGATTACGGGAAAGATGTTTGGGGCCTGACGGCCAGTGACGGGCCGGGTGAGCTGACGCAGACAGTTGGCGGTACGCCGCGCCACTTCATGTCCTATTCCGCACGTGGGACAGGGCGTGACTATACGCAGGATGATGGTACCATTGCCCCGACGGCAGCGGGTGGCTCCGTAGCCTTTGCGCCGGAAATTGCCATTCCTGCTCTGCGGGAAATGAAACATCGCTACGGTAATCATATTTATAGCCGCTACGGGTTTGTGGATGCGTTCAACCCCAGCTTCCATACCGCAGACAAGTCGTTTTGGTCTGACACAGCCTATCTGGGCATCGATCAGGGACCGATTTTGCTGATGATTGAAAACTGGCGCAGCGGACTGGTGTGGAACACCATGAAGCGGAACCCCGCTATCCGGCAGGGCTTGCTGAAAGCAGGTTTCCGGGGTGGCTGGCTTGGGAACGAGGCAGAGGTTTCTGCACCCGCAAGCCAGCATGCCAATGCGCAGCATTCGGCTCAGAGTGGGCAGCAGCAGTCGGGCTGACTTTCGTTTGCAAAGTTAGTCAGGTGAGACCGGGTTATTATCACAGCCGGTTCCAGACTTTGATGGGAGAGACGCTTATCCCTGATAAGACGCAATCTCGATCAGATTCTGGTCCGGGTCGTGGCAATAAACGGATGTGATCGGCCCCAGTGCGCCCAGCCGGGCTACGGGGCCTTGCACAACGCTGACGCCGCATTTTTCCAGATGTTCAACCACGTCGTCACTGGTTACGGCGGTGACAAAACACAAATCGTTCCCGCCGGGCAGGGCATGCACGGCGGTCTCCCACCCGGTTGCGTCCTGCGGGCGAAGGTTGAGCTTCTGCCCGCCAAAACGCAGAGCTGTGCGGTTATTGCGCCCATATTCCTCGCGCTCCATGCCCAGCACACGCTGGTACCAGGAGGCGGAAATTTCGAGGTCTCTTACGGTCAGGACCGCATGGTCCATCCGGTCAACAGTAAAGCGCATGAGGTCAACACAGCTCCTTTAATGTTCAGCTGAGTTCAGCGTAGAAGTCATTCCCCTTGTCGTCGATAACAATAAAGGCGGGAAAGTCCTCGACCTCAATTTTCCACACGGCTTCCATGCCCAGTTCGGGATACTCGAGCACTTCAACCTTACGGATGCAGTCCTGCGCCAGCCGGGCTGCCGGCCCGCCTACGGAGCCGAGATAGAAGCCGCCATAGGTCTGGCAGGCGTCCTTCACAGCTTTGGAGCGGTTGCCCTTGGCCAGCATGATGTAAGAGCCGCCACCAGCCTGAAGTTCAGCCACGTAGGAATCCATGCGTCCCGCCGTGGTGGGGCCGAAGGAGCCGGTTGCCATGCCTTCCGGCGTTTTGGCGGGGCCAGCGTAATAAACCGGATGGTCTTTCAGATACTGCGGCAGGCCTTCACCGCGTTCCAGCCGTTCCCGGAATTTGGCGTGGGCAATGTCACGCGCCACGACGACGGTGCCGGTGAGGGCAAGGCGGGTTTTGACCGGATAGCGCGAGAGTTCCTTGCGGATTTCATCCATCGGACGGTTAAGGTCGATTTTTACGGCCTCGCCTTCCAGATGCTCATCTGTCGTTTCCGGCAGGAAGCGGGCCGGGTCATGCTCCAGCTCTTCCAGAAAGAAGCCCTCTGCCGTGATGCGCGCCTTGATCTGCCGGTCTGCCGAGCAGGAGACGCCCATGCCCACCGGCAGGGACGCACCGTGGCGCGGCAGGCGGATTACGCGGACATCGTGGCAGAAATATTTGCCGCCAAACTGTGCGCCAATGCCCAGCTTGCGGGTGAGTTCCAGAACCTTCTGTTCCATCTCCACATCCCGGAAGGCATGGCCTGTCATGCTGCCGCTGGTGGGCAGGCTGTCATACCAGTGGGTGGAAGCCAGTTTGACGGTCTTGAGCGTCTGCTCGGCAGACATACCGCCAATCACAATGGCCAGATGGTAAGGCGGGCAGGCGGACGTGCCGAGGGTTTTGATTTTTACATCCAGCCAGTCCAGCAGCTTCTGCTCGGAGCCGAGCAGGGCGCGGGTTTCCTGAAACAGGAAGGTCTTGTTGGCTGAGCCGCCGCCCTTGGCCACAAACATCAGGTCAAACTGTTCATCATGATGCGTGGCGGGGCTGGCGAAAATATCGCACTGCACGGGCAGGTTGGTGCCGGTGTTCTTTTCCTCAAACATGCTGAGGGGCGCCATCTGTGAATAGCGCAGGCTGGTGCGGGTGTAGGTTTCATACACGCCTTTGGAGAACGCGACTTCCTCATCGCCTTCCACCCACACGCGCTGGCCCTTTTTGCCAAAGACAATGGCGGTGCCTGTGTCCTGACACATGGGCAGCACGCCGCCTGCGGCAATGCAGGCGTTTTTCAGCAGGTCCAGCGCCACGAAGCGGTCATTGTCCGAGGCTTCGGGATCCTTGAGGATGCTGGCGAGCTGTTTGAGGTGGGCAGGGCGCAGGTAATGCGCGACTTCATGAAAGGCCTGCGCCGTGAACTCCGTCAGAGCTTCCGGCGTGATGTGCAGGATGGTCTTTCCGCAGCATTCCGATGTGCTGACACCGGCGATATCCACCTTCCGATAGGACGTTGTGTCCTCCCCCAGCGGAAAAATGGGGGAATAGGTGAAGGCGGGTACCGGGGGGCGAGGGGGCTGGCTGGTCATGATGTGCTGAACTCTCCGTCGGCCTGCCCCGAAAAGTGGGGCTTAACCGGGTGATGGCCCCTTCTTGCGAAAGGCGTCAAGACTGACAACCTGTGAGGAGGTGTCACTTTCCGCTGAGCCTTCAGCCTCTTTCCCGGCCGACGGGGCTGGGGTGGCGTCTGTTTCGGGTGCGGGCTCTTCTGCCGGTTCCGCCGCCATGAAATGCAGGCTGAGATGGATGGAGGGGTCTGCAAAACCGGTAAAGGCGCGCACGGGAATTTCCAGAATGGAGCCCGCACCGCCAAAGGACAGACCGACAGAGGCCTTGCCGGCTGTGCGGTCCACGTTCAGATCCCAGAACTGGTGCTGCAGCACGATGGTCATCTCATGCGGATACTGTGCACGCAGACGATCCGGGATCACCACGCCGGGGACGTCCGTGCGGAATGTCAGGTAAAAGTGATGTTCGCCCGCAAGGCCTTCACGACTCACATACTCAAGCGCGCTCAGCATCACGCCGCGATAGGCGTCTTCCAGCCATGTTTCATACGGCAGCAGGCTTTCGGGCGGAAAAGTGCCATTTTCCGGGGTGTTATCGTGGTCATCCGCCATGAAAGCTCTCCTCGCTCGCGCCGGTTGGACGTGCCGACGTCTTGAATATCACTCTACCGTCAGCCATGCGTGAAAGAGGGGGGAAGTGCAAGGCGGCAAGTTATGATTCTGCAACACGGCAGGAGGCCGAAGGGTCTGCCGGATGACGATCAACTATGCTTGACCTGTGCGCGACGGGGCTTTTTGGGGTATTGCCGGGTGCGGGACTGTAGGGGCTGAGTCCGGCTCATCTCATGGCTGTAAAGTGGGAGGGCTTCTGTTGCCCGGTGCCCTCCCGAACCGCGCTTATCGCTTATGCAGCGACAGCGAGCACCTCAGTGTTATCATTGGCACTTGTAAGTTTAGCCCGATAACGGCGGTACAATGCCGGGCAAAAGGAAGGTCTTTACCACGCGTGTCGAGCCTGTTTCGTCCCCATCTATCCGAGCCGCAAGGCCGGATTGAATTGGTGGAGACGCCGGGTACTGCCCCCGGGTCCACAACGATTATTCCACGTTCCGTTTATCACCATAGCCAAGGAGCAAGCCCCTCCGGCACTGATGAACATAAGGAGCACGGGGGCGGATTGCAAGAGCAGAGAAAGAGGACATCTGCCCGCAGCACGACGCGTTTAGTCTGGCGCAATACGGACGGCGCCTCGCCCGTCCCTGTGTTCCTCAGCCAGTGTGAGCAGGCGCTCCAGATCTTCGAGTTCAATGTCAAAGGCTTCACCGGTTTTATGAAGTGCGGCGAGGATATCCTCCCGACGCAGTTCGGTTGCGGTTTCTGTCGTGGGTGAAAGGGGCATGGCGTGATGAGGGTAGCTACGGCCAGAAAGCCGGTGAAACGCTATGCCCACACAGACCAGAATGAGCGAATTAAGCCCAACCGGAACCAGTGGAAACAGGAGGGCAGCGGTCGGTCCGGCTGAAGAGGGATGTAGCAGAACGGCTGTTAAGGCCGCGGCCCCACCGGGAGGGTGAAGTGAACGAGTCGCAGTCATCACCATGATGGCCAGCCCGACAGCCAGCCCCGCAGCAAGCATCTGATGCGGGATGGCGATGCTGACCAGCACCCCGATTGCGGCGGACAAAACATTTCCCATGATAACGGCATACGGTTTTGCCAGCGGACTTGCCGGAATAGCAAAAACCAGAACGGAAGAGGCGCCTATGGGAGCGACAATGGCGGGGAGAGCCGCGGGCGCTATCAGACCTGTCAGCGTCAGGCTGGCAAGGATGCCACAGACGGCCCCCAGGCCAACAGCCAGAGATAAGAAAGACGTGTAGCCGCCCCGTGCCGTAAACGGCAGCACGGAGGAGAAAAATTGACCCATACCTGAAGTATCCGTTCGACTTCGTTATAATTAATTTTGTGTTTTTATTGAGAGTAAGGAGGTCAGTGCTTTCTCTGCCTGCGTGTCATACTCTGGTTGATGCCGTCTAATTGAATAACATTATTAATTTATAAATTTCTCTTATGATGAGGCGGGAGAGCGCTGTTGCGTGAGATCAGGCATTTTCGCCCAGTGTATTTTGCGCTAGGGAGAAGGCATGTCACTGACCGATGCCCAGCGCGCCGAAATTGCGGCGCACGCCCAAGAAACCAGCTCCACTCGCCGCCCCACGGTGCCGGCATTGGAGGCCATGCTGTATGAACCGCAGGAAGTGCTCGACCACGGATTCCTGCGGGTGATCGACTATATGGGGGATGATTCCGCCATTGTGCAGGCAGCGCGTGTCTCCTATGGGCGCGGCACCCGCAAGGTGTCTGAAGATGCCGGGCTGATCCGCTATCTGATGCGGCATCGCCATTCCTCGCCGTTTGAAATGTGCGAGATGAAATTCCACGTCAAACTGCCGATTTTTGTGGCGCGGCAGTGGATCCGTCACCGGATGGCCAGCGTGAATGAATATTCTGCCCGCTATTCGATTCTCGACAGCGAATTCTACATCCCCGCGCCGGAACACATGGCCGCCCAGAGTGCCGTGAACCGTCAGGGCCGTGGCGATGTGCTGGCTCCGGATGATGCGGCAGCGGTGATGGACATCCTGCGGGATGACGCCATCCGCACCTATCGCAATTATGAGACCATGCTGAGCACGGAAGGGGACGGCTACGGTCTGGCCCGTGAACTGGCGCGCATCAATCTGACGGTCAACACCTATACCCAGTGGTATTGGAAGATCGACCTGCACAACCTGATGCACTTTCTGGCCCTGCGGCTGGACCCGCATGCGCAGTATGAAATCCGCGTCTATGCAGAAGCCATGCTGAAGATCCTGCACGCGTGGGTGCCGCAGACGGCGGCGGCGTTTGAGGATTATCGCCGCGGTGCGGTGACGTTCTCTGCCGGAATGCTGAAAATTGTGCGCCGCATGCTGGCGGGTGAGCAGGTAGAGCAGGCCGGCTCTGGCCTGAGCAAGCGCGAGTGGGATGAAATGATGGCGGTCCTGAAAGGCTGATTTCCAGCCCATGAAGGACTCTTCATTCCATGACGAACCGTTTGTAGAGGATGAGGGCGCAAAGCCAGCATCCTCCCCTTTTCTGGCGACGTCGGATGACCTGAAAGGGCTGCGTCCGCCATCCGACCGCCTGCCAAACTTCACGCCCTTTATTGTGGTGGCGGCCCTGCTGGTGGGTGTGTGGGTGTATCTGTTTTTTACGGCTCCGAAGGATATGAAGCCCCAGCATTTGCATGTGTGTGAAACCCAGGGGCCGGATAGCCATAAGACACTCTGCCTTCACTAAAATTTGACAGAATCGTCAAGTTCCTTGCTTTCTGTGCAGGTCAGCCTCTCAGCATGAGGTGTGGTGACGCGGCGGCACTCTTCTGTATCGTCACAAATGTCATCGTTTTTGGCGGCTGACGGGCTTTTTTGTACAGAAGATGGATTGCAGTGAGATGTCTATTTTATCATCAAAATTTTTACGCACGCTCTGTCTGGCCGCAGGTGGCGCGGCGCTGCTCGGCACGCTGACCCCGGCCCATGCAGAGGATTCTCTGCGCCAGCAACAGACGGAAGCCTGCAAGGGCGATGCGCTCAAGCTCTGCGCGCTGGCGATCCCCAATGAAAAGAAGATTACCGCCTGCATGGAGCGCAAGAAGGACAAGCTGAGCCCGAAGTGCCGCGCGTTCTTCGATAATAAACCGGCCAGCGGTAAGAAAGTGCCTGCTAAAAAACACTAAGCCTGAGCGGGGTGAGGCGGGCGCACCCGCCTCGTAAAGTCAGCCTGCCGTGGTGAGTTTGTCTTTAAGGGCAGCAGCCGTGGCCTGAGCAATGCGGCGGAAGGCTTTAGCCCCTTCGCTATCCGGTGCGCTGGCCACAATCGGGGTTCCGGCGTCCCCTGTAGAGCGGATATCTGCCAGCAACGGCACTTCCCCAAGGAAGGGCACGCCCATGGTTTCAGCTTCCTTCTTCGCGCCGCCGTGGCCAAAGAGTTCTGTGTTGTGCCCGCAGTTCGGGCAGCAGAAATAGGACATGTTCTCAATCAGGCCGAGAACAGGCACCTTCATTTTCTCAAACATGCTCACGCCGCGTCGGGCGTCAATCAAGGCAATGTCCTGCGGGGTGGAGACAATCACAGCTCCGGCCAGTGGCACTTTCTGCATCAGGGAAAGCTGGGCGTCCCCCGTGCCCGGCGGCATGTCCACCACCAGAACATCCAGCGGGCCCCAGTCCACGTCTGTCAGAAACTGATTGATGGCGCCCATTACCATCGGGCCACGCCAGATCATGGCCTGTTTTTCATCCACCAGCATACCGATGGACACAGCACTCAGGCCCCACACCTGCATGGGTTGCAGGCGGCCTTCCCGCACTTCCGGCTTGGCTTCCGTGCCGAGCATGCGGTGCAGGGAAGGGCCGTGAATATCGGCGTCCATCAGGCCCACGCGCAGCCCTTCCTGCGCCAGACCAATGGCCAGATTGGTGGCCGTGGTGGATTTGCCCACACCGCCCTTGCCTGAAGCTACGGCAATGATGGCTTTCACATTCGGCAGCACGGGCGCGTCCGGGGCCGGGGCGGGGCCACCAAACGGACGATGCCCACCGCCTCCGGCTTTAGGTCGTGCCGGGGCGGAGGGGGCCGCACCGGGGGCGGAAGGGGCGCGATGGGCGGTGAGAATGACGGTGGCCGTCTGCACGCCCGGCAGTTTTTCCAGCGCGGGTTTGGCCTCGTTGCACAGCGGGGCAAGGGTGGCGGCCTGTTCTTTGCTGACAGCCAGCGCGACACTCAGCCGTCCCTCTTCCAGCCGGAAGCCGTCCAGCTTGCTCAGGGCCAGCAGGGAGTGGCCGGTTTGCGCATCCCGTACGGAATCCAGCACACGGGCAACGTCATCATGATGGAGGGGGGAAGAGTGTACCACTGTTTTTCGTCCTGACTCTGGCTGTCTCTGCGGCACAAGAGGCCTGTTGCCCTGTTGGCAACAGCATGAGGCTGCTGCCGTCAAGGGGGAAGAGCGGGGGCTGTTTTGCGGTTCCCCATCGTTTTGACGCTTTTTTCGGTCATTCGGGGCGCGTAAAGAAGGAAATGGTCGCCCAATATCTGGTGTGCGCCAGAGTCTGATGGAAAAAGGGGCCGATCCGTTATTATGAGCGCCATGCCGCACGATCCGTCCATTATGGAAAAACCGGTTCCATCCCCCGCCGTGCTCCCGTCCGCGCCGCCGGTGGCCCGCTCCGTGCGGGACCATCGGATTGACGCCATGCGGGGTGTGGCGCTGCTGATGATGTTTGTGGACCACATTCCGCAAAACCTGCTCAACCGCTTTACCATGCGGAATATTGGCTTTGCCGATGCGGCGGAAATCTTTGTTTTGCTGGCAGGCTATGCGTCCTGGCTGGCCTATGGGCGGGGCTTTCGGAAATACGGGGTGGCCGTCTGTCTGGGGCGTATCTTTCGCCGCTGTGTGCAGCTTTATATCGGCCAGACCATTATGGTGGTGGTCTATGTCATCACGGTACGGGTCTGGCGGCATTATACGCTGGTGCCGGTGGATTTTCTGGAACCGGAACTGGCGCATGGCCTCAGCTGGGTCTGGCGCGTCATGATGTTTGATGCACTGCCCAGTAACCTGAACATCCTGCCGCTTTATATCATCCTTCTGGGCGGGTTTCCGCTGTTTTATGTGCTGATGCGCATCCACCGCTCTCTGGCGCTGTTGCTGTCCGGTGCCATGTGGATGCTTGTCAATCTGGATCCCGGCCTGAACCTGCCCAACTGGCTGGACCCGGATGGCTGGTATTTCAACCCGTTTGCCTGGCAGTTCCTGTTCGCCCTCGGGGCCTCTGCGTCGGCTGAGACGGAGCGGCGCGGGGCGGACTTCCCACGTCTGGATATTCTGGCCGGGTGCTGTGTGCTGTATCTGGCGTTCTCCGCCCTGCAGGCCTTCCCTTGGGCGCAGTGGGGACTGCCGGATCTGCGGCCTTTTGGCACAATGATCATGCCGGAAAAAAGCTGGCTCTCCCCCCTGCGCCTGCTGGATGTGATGGCCATTTTCTATCTGGTGCAGTCCTCCGCCGCAGCGCGGAAATGGGCGGCGGAAAGCCGGACCGGCCAGCTTCTGGCCCGCGTGGGGCGGCATTCACTGGAAATTTTTGTGGTGGGCACAGTGCTGGATCTGTATGCGCGCCTGCTGTTCAGCACCTTTGGCGATGGCTGGCTGTTGCAGATTGTCGTGAATGTGGCAGGCCTGAGCATTCTGTTCGCGCTGGCCGCCTGGCTGGATGGCTACCGCAAACGCCAGCGGGCTGCGCGGCCAGCCTGATGTTCGAAACAGGCTGACGGTGGAACAGGATCGTGCGATAGACTAAGGTCCGATGTGATTTCTGACGTTTGAGAGTATTGTCGCCCATGCGCCTGTCCAGTCATCTCCTTTGTGCCGGTTCTCTGTCCTGCCTGCTGCTGGCGGGGGTTTCCGGCCCGGTTGCTGCATGGGCTGCGGAGGGGGCTGCTCTGCCGGCAGCACCTCAGGCGGTAGCTCCGGTTGCCGGGCGGCTGAACGGAGCACCGGACAGTTTTGCTGATCTGGCCGCGAAGTTGCTGCCTGCCGTGGTCAATGTCTCCACCACACAGACTGTCAAAAGCGGTTCTGATGAGGATGATGAGGACGGCGATGGCGGGGATGACCAGCTCCCCCAGATGCCGAACTTCCCGCAGGGCTCACCCTTTGAGAAATTCTTTCATGACTTCATGAACCGGCAGAGCAGCCCGGACGCACCGCCGCGCCGTATGCAGGCACTGGGCTCTGGCTTCATTATCGATCCGGCGGGCTATATCGTGACGAACAATCACGTCATCCGCCATGCCGACAAGATTACGGTCACGCTGCAGGACAATACGGTGCTGACCGCCCGCGCTGTGGGGCATGACGACCGGACTGATCTGGCTTTGCTGAAAGTGGAAAGTAAGAAGCCACTGCCCGCTGTCCATTTTGGGGATAGTGACAAGCGCCGGGTGGGGGACTGGGTTCTGGCCATTGGCAACCCGTTCGGCCTGTCCGGCACGGTGACAGCCGGGATCATTTCCTCACGCGGGCGCAATATTGATCAGGGTCCGTATGATGACTTCATCCAGACGGATGCGCCCATCAACAAAGGCAACTCCGGTGGTCCGCTGTTTGATATGGACGGCAATGTTATTGGCGTGAACACCGCCATTTACTCGCCATCTGGTGGTTCGGTCGGGATTGGCTTTTCTATTCCAGCCAACGAGGCGCGCGGGATTGTGGAACAGCTCCGCAAAACCGGCAAAGTCTCCCGTGGCTGGCTGGGTGTGCGCATTCAGAACGTGACGCAGGATATTGCGGATGGTCTGGGCCTGAACCCGGCACGCGGCGCGCTGGTGGCCGGGGTGGAAAAAGATGGTCCCGCCGCTAAAGCCAAACTTCAGACCGGTGATGTGATTCAGACGCTGGATGGCCAGCCGATTGAAGGCAAGGCTCTGCCGCGTCTGTCTGCCCAGTTGCCGGTGGGCACAGTGGCGCATCTGGGTGTGTGGCGTCATGGCAAGATGGTGGATGTGCCCGTGACCATCGGCATGCTGCCGGAACCGGCCGCCGAGCCGGAAGCTAAACCCGCGGCGACGCCCAAAGGGGCTGCGGAAGTCAGCCTCTCCAAACTCGGCTTCTCCGTCGGGCCGCTGGATGCCGCTGCCCGCCAGAAATACAGCCTGCCGTCCGGCCAGAAAGGGGTGCTGGTCACCTCCGTGAAGGACGGTGGTCTGGCCTCTGATCGTGGCCTGCGGGAAGGCGATGTGGTGACGGAGGTGCAGCAGGCGGAAGTGACCAGCCCGGCAGATCTCAAAAAACGGATTGAAGACGCCCAGAAAGCTCACAAAAAATCCGTGCTGCTGCTGGTGCATGATGCCGATGGCCTGCGCTGGGTGCCGTTCCCACTGAATGGTGAGGATACCCCCTGAGCTGGTTCTGCGTTTTCTGCCGGTCTTATAAAAGCAGAGCGGGCTTTTGATGCATTTTAAAATTTTGTCTGCCCCATGGCTTGGGAACCCGGTTGTGCGGCAGACCATCAGGCTTCTGGTGTCTGTCGGGCTGTGCGGGTTTGTGACGTGGATCACCAATCTGCAGGAACCGGGCTGGGCGCTGATAACCTCAGTGATTGTCACCCAGAGCAGCATTACAGAAACGCTGTCCAGCGGGCGGTATCAGCTTGTCGGGACGTTGATCGGTGCTGCGGCCAGCATTCTGCCCATCACGCTCATGCTGTATCACTGGCCGCTCTGGGAATCCTTTGCGATCGCCTTTGTGCCGCTGGCCATTCTGGCATCCTGGAAGCCGGGCACACGGATGGGGGTGGTCACGCTGATGATCGCGACCCTGTTCGCCACGCCGAATGACCCCTATCTGCTGCCGGTTGAGCGCGTGCTGTCCATTCTGATGGGCGTGGGTGTTTCCATGCTCGTGACCTACGTTGTGCTGCATGAGCAGGCGCGGCGGGATGCCTTCCGCAATGCGGCGACCACTGTGCGCCAGATTGTCGAGATGCTCACGCAGGCCCACAATCATGAAATGGACTGGGCGCAGATTCAGGATCTGAATGACGCCAGTGTGGCCTCTCTGCGCAAAGTGCAGAGTGCGGTGGAGGAAGCGCGGCGTGAACACTGGCGCCCGCTGGAAAAGCGGGACCCCATGCTGGCGGAACTGCCCAAGGCCTTGCGGCAGTTGCAGATGGATGCGCTGGTGGTCACCCGCGCTGTTCTGCTGGCCGAGCATCAGCCTGCGCAGGGGAAGGACGAGGCGACAGACCCGCTCAGCCCCGCCCTGATGCGGGCGTTTGACTGGATTATCCAGCGCTGCGAGAGCGAGGTTGTGGCCCGCACGGGTGAGGAATATCGTGTGGCGGCCGGGGTCATTACGGCGCTGCCGGATGATGACGCGCAGGGTGAGGAAATCATGCGCTTTGTCATGGGCGTTCTCCGCACGGACCTGAAAACCCTGATCCAGCTGCTGGCGGAAGACGACACCAAAAAGGCCTGAGGCTGGCTGACGGGTGGGATAAATCTTTCAGGTTTTGACGAACTCAGGCCCGGTTGAGGCTTTTTCAGCGCAGGGAGTATTTTGCCATGAGTGATGAAACCAACACCGTTATCCGGGTGCATGAAACGGGTGGCCCGGATGTGCTGAAGGTGGAAAGCCTGCCCGTGCCTACGCCGGGTGCGGGGGAAGTCCTGCTGCGGCAGGAGGCGATTGGCGTCAACTTCATTGATACCTATTTCCGCTCAGGCCTTTATAAATTTCCGTCTCTGCCAGCCATTCCGGGCTCGGAAGGGGCCGGCGTGATTGAGGCCGTGGGGCCGGATGTAACAGACCTCAAACCCGGCATGCGGGTCGCCTATGCCGGGGTGCCGGGCGGGTATGCGCGGTATCGGACCATTGCGGCGGATCGTCTGGTGGAGTTGCCTGAAAGCGTGTCGTTCGAGACGGCTGCGGCTGTGACTCTCCGCGGGCTTTCTGCGCACATGCTGCTGCGGCAGGTTTATCCGGTGCGCAAGGGTGAGACCATTCTGGTTTACGCCGCTGCCGGAGGGGTTGGACAGTTGCTCTGCCAGTGGGGCAAGCATCTGGGCGCACGGGTTATTGGCGTGACGTCCACGCAGGAAAAGGCTGATCTGGCCCGCGCCTGCGGTGCGGCGGAGGTGCTGGTGGGCACGGACAATCTGCCCCAGCGCGTGCGGGAGCTGACAGACGGCGCCATGCTGCCGGTGGTGTATGACAGCATCGGGCGGGATACGTTTGAGGCCAGCCTGTCCTGTCTGGCTCCGCGTGGCCTGATGGTTAGCTACGGCAACGCCTCCGGCCCCGTGACGGGTGTGAATGTGGGGACGCTGGGCGCGCATGGCAGCCTGTATCTCACCCGGCCTTCCTTAATGACTTATATTGCGGACAAATCTGAGCTTCAGGCCTCAGCGGCAACCTTGTTCAGCGCGCTGGCGCAGGGGGTGCTGCGGCCTTCAATCGGGCAGCGTTTTGCGCTGACGGAGGCCGCAGAGGCCCATCGTGCTCTGGAGTCGCGCAAGACAACCGGCAGCACCATTCTGCTGCCCTGAGGTCCCTTGCGGCCTCCGGCCAGCGCGGGCCGGGAACGATGGGGTGTGCTGGGCGTTTTTTAAAGAGGTGCGCGCGAAGGCGCTGGCATGCGGCTGTTAGCGCATGACGGAGTGCCGCGGATCGGTTAGATTGAGACGTCTGCCCGGCACATCGGGTGGACGAAAAAGAATGCAAGGATAGTCTGATATGCCGAAATGTCCGGTAAAATGCCCGAAATCCCCCTGTATGCGCGGTCTGCTGATTGCTGGCCTGGTTGCTGCGGCGGTTTATTTCTTCCGCAAGAAAAAGTGCTGCGGCTAAATCTGATTTTCTGACCAGACATGGCCAGACCCAAAGCCCGCCCGGTGCAAGCCGGACGGGCTTTTTTTCTGCCGGGTTTAAAGGGCAGGGGCAGCCAACGCTCCATTGAGGTAGAGCAATGTGCTGGCCGTGGGTTGTGTTATGGTGCCGGCCCTGTATCAGACTAAATTCAGTGTAACTGCTGTCTGCATCCCTGTGTTGTCAGACTGATTTAAGAAAGGATAAGGGCGTTGCATCCTATCGTCTCCCGTCTTGCTTCTCTGGCTGCAGGGTCCATGGCTGCATGTGCGCTGACAGTTGGCGGCGTTGTTGCTGCTGGTCTGCCGTCAGCAGCCCATGCGCAGGCTTCTGTTCTGCTCAAGAACCAGTCCGCCAAGGCCGTTGTGGAAACTGTTGACCATGATGCCCGTGAGCTGCTGCTGCGTGAAGCTAATGGTCACCTCATCACTATCGAATACGGTTCTGCCGTGCGCGATCTGCCGCATGTCAATGCGGGTGATAAGTTGAGCATCCGCTTTGTGGAAACGCTGGGCGCTGTGATTGCACCGCCGGACAGCCCGCTGCCGGAATCCACGCTGACGACCGCCAAAGGCTACGTGCATGGCCACCCGCGCGGCGTGATTGCAGCCTTCCGTCGTGAACGCGCAACTGTGCAGAGCATTGATCTGACAACCCACACCCTCTCCTTCGTGACGACGGATGGTGAGTCTCACATTGCCGTGCTGCGCATCAAGGCGATGCAGGACTTCATGGCGACGCTGAAGGTTGGCGATGTTATCGACATCACCCGCACGGAATCCATTTCCTACGTCATCCTGAACGACACGGCTGCTCCGGCAGTGGACCCGAATGCGCCGGTTCAGGCTCCGGCTGATGCAGCCAATGCCGCTGCGGGCGCTGCGGCAACGGTTCCGGCCGTGCCTGCCGTTCCGGCTGCACCGGGCGTTCCCGCTGCTCCCGCCGTGCCGGCAGCCCCTGCTGCGCCGTCTGCTCCGGCAGTGTCTCCGGCTCAGTAAAGCTTCTGCTCTTTTCAGGGTATGTAAAAAAGGCGGCCCTTTTTGGGGTCGCCTTTTTTGTTGGGATGCTGGGAGGAGAACTGGGAAACCGGCACAGGGCCTGCCTCCCTGATAATCCGTCTTACCGCGGCACGCGGCGGGTCAGTTGGCTCAGGTCACGCACGGCACCGCGGGCGGCGCTGGTGGTGAGGGCTGCGTAGGCTTTCAGGGCGGTAGACACAACGCGGTCGCGTTTCGGCTGCCATGCGGCATCACCCTTGTCATCCATCCGCTCACGCCGGGCAGAGAGTTCGCTATCCGGCACGGCAACGGACAGGCGGCGATTGGGAATGTCGATCTCAATCCGGTCGCCTTCTTCTACCAGACCAATCACGCCGCCTTCCCCGGCTTCCGGAGAGATATGGCCAATGGACAGGCCCGAGCTGCCACCGGAGAAGCGGCCATCGGTAATCAGGGCGCATTTCTCAGCCAGCCCTTTGGATTTCAGATAGCTGGTCGGGTAGAGCATTTCCTGCATGCCGGGGCCGCCTTTGGGGCCTTCATACCGAATGACCACCACATCGCCGGCTTTGATTTTGTCGCTCAGAATGGCCGAAACGGCGTCATCCTGACTTTCAAAAATGCGAGCCGGGCCAGAGAAGGTTTCAAGACCAGCTGCGACACCCGCTGTTTTCACAATCGCACCGTCTTCGGCCAGATTGCCATACAGCACAGCCAGACCGCCATCCTGATTATAGGCATGGGCCCCATCACGAATGGCCCCGTTTTCCTGATCCGTATCCAGCTCTTTATACAGGCTGGCCTGAGAGAACGCTTGCGTGGTGCGCACACCACCGGGGGCGGCACGGAAGAAGTCACGGGCGTTGGCGTTACTTGCTCCCTCAGCGGAGCGGATGTCCCACGCAGCCAGGCCGTCTTTCAGGGACGGGGCATGGACCATCGGGATTTCGTTATGCAGCAGGCCGAGGCGGTCGAGTTCGCCCATGATGGCGGGAATACCGCCAGCCCGATGCACGTCTTCCATATGCACATCCGGGCGGGACGGGGAGACCTTGCACAGATGCGGCACCTTGCGGGACAGGCGGTCGATATCCTGCATGGTGAAGGGCACTTCGCCCTCATGCGCTGCGGCCAGCAGATGGAGAACGGTATTGGTGGAGCCGCCCATGGCGATATCGACAGACATCGCGTTTTCAAACGCTTTCATCGTGGCGATGCTGCGTGGCAGCACGCTGGCGTCGTCCTGCTCGTAATAGCGGCGGGCCAGATCCACAATCCGTTTGCCTGCTTCCACAAACAGCTCGCGCCGTGCGGCGTGCGTCGCCACCAGCGTGCCGTTGCCGGGCAGGGAGAGGCCGAGGGCTTCCGTCAGGCAGTTCATGGAATTGGCGGTGAACATGCCGGAGCAGGAGCCGCAGGTCGGGCAGGCTGAGCGTTCAATGGTCTGCGAATCCGCTTCGCTCACGCTCGGGTTGGCGGCGGCGACCATGGAGGTGACGAGGTCAGCCCGCTGTTCGATATCATCCAGCGTGACGCGGCCAGCTTCCATCGGACCACCGGAGACAAAAATCACCGGAATGTTCAGCCGCATGGAGGCCATCAGCATACCGGGGGTGATCTTGTCACAATTGCTGATGCACACCAACGCATCCGCACAATGTGCGTTGACCATATATTCCACGGCATCGGCAATCAGTTCACGCGAGGGCAGGCTGTAGAGCATACCGCCATGGCCCATGGCAATGCCGTCATCCACCGCAATGGTGTTGAACTCACGGCCAATACCACCGGCTTCCGCAATGGCCTCGCACACCAGCTGGCCCATGTCCTTAAGGTGCACATGGCCGGGCACAAACTGCGTGAAGGAGTTGGCGACGGCAATAATCGGCTTGCCGAAGTCGGAATCCTTCATGCCTGTGGCGCGCCACAGGCTGCGTGCGCCAGCCATGTTGCGGCCATGGGTGGTGGTGCGGGAACGGTAACCGGCCATTGCGGGGGTCTCTCTGGTCAATACAACAAAAGGGTAGAAATGAACGGCCTAATCTCAGGCAGGCCGACAATGCGGGCGCGCATCCTACGCCATAAGTGGTGCTGTGTCAGGGTGTGGGGAAGGGGGGAGGGACATATTCGGTGTAAAAGTGCTACAGTTTCATGACATTTGTTGCGTATGGGGGAGATTGTGAACGCCTCTGGTTGCAGGCAGCCGGGGGGTTCAGTATTGCTCCCCATTCCCGACCTGTAGATCGGAACGGAGTGCAGATGGACGGAACCGCAGAGCAGCCCACACAGGCTGAACCGCCTCAGATAACCCGGCGCTGGGATGGTGACGCCCTGTTCAGAACGCTGGTCGTTCTGACAGGCATCAGCGTGCTCATTGTGCTGGGCGCCATCATCACCGTTATGGTTACAGGGGGGTGGAAAGCCTTTTCCACTTTTGGGCCGAGCTTCTTTGTCACCGCCATCTGGAACCCGGTCACCCAGCATTTCGGGGCTGTGGCCCCGGTGTTCGGCACGCTGGCCAGCAGTTTTCTGGGGCTGGTGATTGCCGTGCCGCTGGCGTTTGGCACTGCTTTCTGGCTGACAGCACTCGCACCGCCGACGATCTCCTCCGTTATTGGCATGGCCGTGCAGCTTCTGGCTGCTGTGCCTTCCATTATTTTCGGCATGTGGGGCTTTTTTGTGCTGGTGCCGGTCATGGCGCATTACGTGCAGCCCACCGCCCGCCACATGTTTGGGCATGTGCCCGTGCTCTCCGCGCTGGTGAGCGGCGCACCGTTTGGCACGGGGCTGCTCACAGCCGGGCTGGTGCTGGCCGTTATGGTTGTGCCGTCTATTACCGCCGTGATGCGCGATGTTTTTGTGTCCATGCCGACTGTGCTGCGTGAGAGCGCTTACGGGCTGGGCGCGACCCGCTGGGAAGTGATGCGTCAGGTTGTGCTACCCTGGTCCCGTCAGGGTGTTGTGGGCGGCATTGTGCTGGGCATGGGCCGCGCCATGGGGGAAACCATGGCAGTGACGTTCGTGATTGGTGACAGCAACCATATCGGCTGGTCCCTGTTTGCACCGGCTAACACCATCGCCTCCCTGATTGCTCTGGAATTCCCGGAAAGCCCGGCAGGCAGCCTCAAGCTGTCCTCGCTGATGGCGCTGGGGGCCATTCTGATGGCAATTTCCTTTGTGACCCTTTGGGTATCCCGTATTTTTCTGGCGCGGGGTGAAGCACGCGCAGGAAAACGCTCATGACGCGCCCGGTATTCTCGCAGGCCGCAGACCGGCCTCAGCGGTCCGGCGTTCTGGCTCTGCGCCGCAAGATCATCGACAAGCTGGCAACCGGCATGAGCTGGCTGGCCATGCTGATTGTGGTGTTTGTGCTCGGCTCCATTCTCTGGACCCTGCTTAAAAACGGCCTGCCGGGTCTCACGCTCTCCCTGTTCACCCATTCCATGGGCGCGCCGGGGACGGGTGGTGGTCTGGCTAACGCCATTGTCGGCAGTCTGCTGCAAACGGGCCTGTCCATTCTGCTGGGTGCGCCTGCCGGCTTGCTGACGGGGATTTTTCTGGCGGAATACGGGGCGGACAGCAAACTGGCCCGCACCGTGCGGTTTGTGTCGGACATGCTGCTTTCTGCGCCGTCCATTCTTATCGGCCTGTTTATCTACATGGTGCTGGTTGAGCCGTTCGGTCACTTTTCCGGCTTTTCCGGTGCGGCGGCGCTCTCACTCATGGCCATGCCGATTATTGTGCGCACGACGGAAGACATGCTGCGGCTTGTCCCCGTTTCCATGCGTGAGGCTGGCATTGCGCTGGGTGCGGCAAAATGGCGCGTTATTCTGTTTATCTGTGTGCGGGCCGCGCGCGGCGGTATTATGACCGGCGTGCTGCTGGCCATTGCCCGCGTGGCGGGTGAGACGGCGCCCTTGCTGTTTACCTCGCTGGGGAATTCCGAATGGTCTCTGGATATGCGGCGGCCGATGGCCAGCCTTCCGGTGGCGATTTATCAGTATGCAGGCTCCGCTTATCAGGACTGGATGCAGCAGGCATGGACCGGTGCCCTGCTGGTTACGGTGGGTGTGCTCATTATTAATATTGTGGTGCGGGTTGGCATCCGCGGAGGACGGACATGAACGAGAACACCATGCAGGCTACGCCGTCGGCTGACGTGGAAGTGGAGGCATCAGCCTCTGCCGTGTCAGGTCGCCCGATTGCCATCCAGGTGAACAATCTGGATTTCTATTACGGCAAGACCCACGCGCTGCATAACATTACGCTGGGCTTTCCCGAGCGGAGCGTAACGGGGATGATCGGCCCCTCCGGCTGCGGCAAATCCACCCTGCTGCGGGTGCTGAACCGGATGTATGATCTGTATCCGGGCCAGCGCGCCACGGGCGAGGTGCTGTTCTCCGGCCAGAATATTCTCGGTAGCGGGCTGGACCTGAACGCCCTGCGCTCCCGCGTGGGCATGGTGTTCCAGAAGCCAACCCCGTTCCCCATGTCGATCTATGACAACATCGCCTTCGGCATCCGGCTGCATGAGCGTGTGTCCCGGTCCGAAATGGACGGGCGCGTAGAAGATGCCCTGCGCCGCGTGGCCCTGTGGCCGGAGGTGAAGGACCGTCTTCAGGCGTCCGCCACAGCACTGTCCGGTGGCCAGCAGCAGCGTCTGTGCATTGCCCGCACCATTGCTGTGCGCCCGGAAGTGATTTTGCTGGATGAGCCGACCAGTGCGCTGGACCCGGTTTCTACCGCACGCATTGAAGAGCTGCTGGACGAACTCAAAACCGAATTCACCATCGCCATCGTCACGCATAACATGCAGCAGGCTGCCCGCTGTGCGGATCAGGTGGCCTTCTTCTATCTGGGTGAACTGGTGGAAGTGGACAGCACGGCGCGGATGTTCACCGCCCCGCGTGAAAGCCGCACACAGGACTACATTACCGGCCGCTTCGGCTGAACAGGGAGGACACACTCATGGGGAACGAACCCGCGCATACCGTCACCCGATATGATCAGGAGCTGGACCGTCTGCGTGGGCTGGTGGCCCGCATGGGTGGTCTGGTGGAACGCCAGACAGCGCGGGCTATTGCCGCCGTGGTGGACCAGGATGAAGAAGCCGCTCTGGAACCACCAGAACTGGATGTGGAAGTGGATGCTCTGGAGCGTGAGGCAGAAAGCCTTGCCATCCGCATTCTGGCCCTGCGCGCACCCATGGCGGTTGACCTGCGGGTGATTATCGCCGTGCTGAAAATAACGGGCGATTTCGAGCGGATCGGGGATTACGCCTCCAGCATTGCCCGCCGGGCGCTGAAGGTGGAACCGCTGGATGGGGCTCTGTCCTTTGGTGCGCTGCGCAACATGGCGCGTCTGGTGCAGGAAAACCTGCACAGCGCCATTGAGGCCATGGTCAATAATGACAGTGAATGCGCCATGCAGGTCTGGGGCTCCGATACGGCCATTGATGAGCTCTATACCGCCATGTTCCGTGAACTGGTGACTTACATGATGGAAGATCCGCGCAAGATCAGCCCATGTATTCACCTGCTCTTCGTGGCTAAAAATTTAGAACGTATTGGGGACCACGCCACCAATATTGCAGAGCGTGTTTATTACGCGGTAACCGGGGAAATGCTTCCCGCGCTGCGTCCGCGTGGCGGGGCCGCAAAAAAGAACGGCTGAGGCGACCTGAGTGTGTCCTGCCGTGCAGACTGAGAGAAGGGCAGGGCGTGCATAAATCAGGTTGGATCGGCATGGTGTCTCTGTTGACGCTGGCCGGATGTGCAGAACAGAACGGGGTGTGTCAGGTCTCGACCCTTGGGGACCTCCCCGTTCTGAATAAACAGGGCTCGCCGATCGTCGGTGTGACAATCAACGGGCATGATGCCGCGATGATTGTGGATAGCGGGGCCGATATTTCCATGATCTCGGAAGAGGCCAGCAAAAATTTCGGCCTCGTGGATACCGGGCACGTCCTCAATATCAGCGGTGTGACGGGAGAGATGCTCTCCCCCATCATGCAGGCGGACAAGATGGGACTTGGGTCCGGCACGAGTGGTGAAGTCTATCTGACGCAGGCCAAACGGTCTTTTGGTGGCACGATTGCAGGGCGGCCTGTTGTCGGGTTGTTTGGGGCCGACTTCCTTCAGTCTTATGATGTGATGTTTGACCTGCCCGGCGGGAAGATTGCGCTCTATCAGCTCAGCGGATGCAAAACCCCAACACCCACGTGGGAAGGGCCGTCTTCAAAGGTCGACTGGTATCGTCTGGGAACACATGAGCTCCGTATCGGCACGACCATACGTTTGAACGGGAAGAAGATTGACGCCATGCTGGATAGTGGTGCCTGGCACACGTCCGTGCTGCCATCTCAGGCGCGGAAAGCAGGCGTTTCAAAGGACGATCTGGCGCAGGATATTACGTTCACGTCCACCGGTGTTTCCGGGAAACGCAGAGACGGCAGCCATCTGCACCGTTTTGCCAGCCTGCAGATAGGGGATGAACTGTATCCGAACCCGCTGCTTGGCATCTCACCCATTGAAACGAACGGTTACGCTCTGCTGGGGGCGGATTTCCTGCGGCATAACCGGGTGTGGGTGTCCTACCGGCATGAGCAACTCTATATCCAGCGCCTCCAGCCACCGGAGCAGGATCATACGTTTGATCTGCGCATCAAGCCGAAAAATGCGCCCGCAACAGGTGCTGAGTCGGCGGTGCCTGTGTCCGCCCCCTTTCCGCGTATTTCTTTAAGGGACCCGGCCTCTTCCGGGAACGTGCCCGCGGCAGCCAGTGCTCCTGCGGGCGCACCCGTTACAGCGCCACCAACTCCCACGCCATAAAGCTCGATACATCGCGACGGGGCCTGAAAGGGTCCGTCAGGCTCATCTGACAGACCGCTGAAGCAGAGTTTTAAGGCGCGTGAACTGTCAGGCCCAGTTGTTGTGCGATCTGCGGTGCTGAGGGCAGCATGCTCAGGCTGGCGGCAATGGCCATCAGCGGCACAGGTTGCTGCGGGCGTAGCGTGATGGTCAGCGGGCCGCTGCCCGGATGGGCCAGATAGCGGACAAACTGTGGCACGGGTCCGTTCGGGTCACTACCCTGCGGGACCAGATCGGTCTGGAGGGCGGTTGTGAACTCCTGCGGCGTCACGCCCCGCGCTCTGGCGGAGTTTTCCAGCACTTTCGGCACCAGCCCGTGGTCCTTGTAGGACAGGTTCATGCTCATCACCTGCATATCGGCCGCACCGGCAGAGAGCAGAGCGAGGGTATTGGCCTCGCTGAAGTCACCATCCAGCGTCAGGCGGCCCATATCCGGGGCGTCCAGACTGAAGGTGTCGATGTGCAGTTTTTCGGCTTTGTAGTCATGCGTCAGGTTCAGCACCAGTGACCCACGGAAATGGTCATAGCCCAGCGTGGGCAGCAGGGAGAGGTTGGGCACAGCTGGCCACAGCTCCAGCCCCTGAACGCTCGAGACTTCCTGTTCCGATGCTTCGGAATGGGTCGCGTGGGAAGACACCTTGGCGACATGCATCAGCGGGCCTGTGCCATCAATCGCCAGCCCGTCGACCTGAATGTCCCGCACGCCGTTACGCGGCGTATAGGGCATGTTGTAGGTGAGGTTATTATAAAGGCCCGCCAGATCCACGCCGTCCACCAGCACGGATTTGGCGCTGATCTGGCGTTGCGGCGCAACATTGGTGGCCAGCCGGACACCTCGGGCGTCCAGATGGGAGGCTTCATCATTGCCGTAATCATCCACCGTCAGGCGGCTGGCCGAGATGTCGGATTGCAGGCTGCTGATAAAGCCGTGCAGCTTGCTGGCATCCACATGCTTGATTTCCAGCCCCTGCGGCGGCGTGCCGTGCTTGTCATCCCCGCTGGTGGGCAGCGTGACACCCTCCAGCGCGAGATCATCCATCCGCAGGTTGCCGGAGGTGTCTGTCAGCTGAAACTTGTGGAAGACAAGGTGACCGATTCGTCTGGCGTCATCCCCGCTGGTGCTGACCTTGGAAATTTCCGCGTCGTCCGCCGTAATGCTCTCCTGCCCCTGCCGGAACACCAGCGCGGTAAACTTCACACTCCGGCCCAGCAGGCCGGGCCATGCCTTTTTATAGGTAAGGGATGCGTCCGGCCCTAAGGTCTGGCGGAAGCTGTTGATGCTTTTTTCCAGCATAACATGCTCGGCATGGCGCGCGGCCAGCCATCCAACACAGGCAAGGGCTGCAATGCCAGCAACCGTAACAGGAACATGTTTCTTCACCAGGTAGGAATCCTGCTTGTTTTTACAAAGAAAGTCTTCAACGCATCTCCCCGTGTAATGCACGGGTGGGGGTGCTGCAAGTCTGGGTGCGGTAATATGTTACCGTGTGAAAAACTGTTGATTTTACGGGGGTGAACGCCGATTGCTCTTGACGAAGTGCTTTTGCGCACGCATAAGGCGCCCATCTTCAAAGCTTATAGTCTTAACGGAATCACACTCTCATGAAGACCACCCTCTCGCTGAAACCCGCGGAGGTGACGAAGAACTGGATCCTGATCGATGCCGAAGGCCTCGCTCTGGGTCGTCTGGCCGTCATCATCGCGAACCGCCTGCGCGGCAAGCACAAAGCTCAGTTCACCCCGCATGTTGACTGTGGTGACCATGTTGTTGTCATCAACGCCGAAAAAGTGGCGCTGACGGGCAACAAAGCTGGTCAGAAGCTGTTCCACTACCACACGGGTTACCCCGGCGGCATCAAGACCCGCACCATTGCACAGCGTCTGGAAGGCAAGAATCCGGACCATGTTGTGGTGAAGGCTGTTGAACGCATGATCACCCGTGGTCCGCTGCAGCGCCAGCAGATGCGCAGCCTGCACGTCTACGCCGGTGCAGAGCACCCGCATGACGGCCAGCAGCCGCAGAAGCTGGACGTTGCGGCTATGAATCGCAAAAACGTCGTTAACGCGCAGAAAGGCTGAGCATCATGTCTGAAACTCAGGAACGTACAGGCACGCTGGCTGATCTGAAAGACGTGGTTGCCACGGCTCCGGAAGCCCCTGTCTATGAAGTCAAACGCGATGCGCAGGGCCGCTCCTACGCAACGGGCCGTCGTAAAGACGCCGTGGCTCGCGTGTGGATCAAGCCCGGTAAAGGCGACATCACGGTTAACGGTCGTCCCGTTGGCACGTATTTCGCTCGCCCCGTGCTGCGCATGCTGCTGACGCAGCCCTTCCTGGTGGCTGACCGCTACAACCAGTTCGACGTGGTTTGCACCGTCGTTGGTGGTGGTCTGTCCGGTCAGGCTGGCGCTGTTCGTCACGGTATCAGCCGCGCGCTGACGCACTACGAACCCGGCCTGCGCAGCATTCTGAAAGCTGCTGGCTTCCTGACGCGTGACTCTCGTCAGGTTGAACGTAAGAAATACGGTCGCGCCAAAGCACGTCGTTCCTTCCAGTTCAGCAAGCGCTGATCCGGCAAGGGCGTCCGCTTACAGCAACGTCAGAAGAAGGCGGGAGAGGGAAACCTCTCCCGCCTTTTTTGTGTTCTGGCGGGTTTGGTCCGGCTGGCTCAGGGAGCGAGAAACGCCTTCACATCCCGCGCCAGAGCGGCCCGGCTGTCCGGGCGGGTATAGAGCATGTGGCCGCCGGGATAGGTGTGCAGGCCAATGCGGTTACGGCCTACCGGGATATGCTCCGCTACCCAGCGTGCGCTGGCAAACGGGCAGGCCAGATCATAATAGCCATTGGCAATAAAGATGCGCAGGGTCGGGTTTAAGGCCAGCAGGCGGCGCAGGACGGGAATCTGGTGCGCCATAGGCTCGCCATCGCCCCGGAAGTCCCATGCGGCATTTACCTTCATGCTCAGCAGTTCGTAAGACAGGTCCGTCCGATAGTTGAGCGTCTTGCTGGCATACTGTTCAAACGCGCTGCCGTAGGCACGCCCAAAACCGGAAAGGGTGGGGTCCGGGCTGTCACCATTATCCACACCTTCTGGGAAGGGGTCCGCAATGGAGACGGTCGCGTCATATAGCGTGTAGAGGCGTCCGTCCCGGCTGCGGACATCATGCGCCATCGGCTGCGGCTGGCCGCGTTCCTTGGCAATGACGTCCTGCGGCAGGCCGGTGTGGTTGGCGACGTCTTCATAAAAATCACGCGCGGCATCCCCTGTTGGCGGGGTGTTGGCCAGCGTGGAGAGATACGGGCCAAGCGCGTAATGATAGGCCTCATCCAGCTGATGTGCGGCCGTCTCCGGCGTCAACTTGTGCTGCATGGCCAGTTTGGCTGCTTCAAAAGAAGGCAGCGTGAGGGCTGAGGCCAGAATACTGTTGCTGGTATCCAGAAGCCCCATATCCAGCGCGGGCGAGATCATGATGATACCGTTCACCATCAGATTCTGCTGCTGCGCCAGGGCTTCCGCCACCTCAATGGAGCGAATGCCGCCGTAGCTTTCTCCAACCAGATAACGCGGAGAGGTCAGGCGCCCATTGGTGTTGGCCCAGAGCTGAATGGTCTTGGCAAAGGCTTTGGCATCCTGCTTAACGCCATAAAAGGTTTTGTCGGCTGTTTTCGGGTCGGTCGGCGTGGACCAGCCGGTGCCGGGGGCATCAATAAACACCATGTCGGTGTCGGGCAGCCAGCTATCCGGGTTGAGCGCCAGACGGGCATTGGCGCCATCGGTCGGGTTGCCTGCGGGGAAGGTCAGCGCTGTGGGGCCGGCGGCACCCAGATGCAGATAAGCCGTAGCACCCCCCGGGCCGCCATTGAAGAAGAAGGAAACCGGGCGCTTTGCCGGGTCCGCGCCATCCTGCGTATAGGCCACGTAAAAGATGCGGGCGGTGGGTTTGCCAGCATCATCCCGCAGCACAAGCGTGCCCGTGTGGGCCGTGTAGCTGATCTTGTGGCCAGCAAACGTATCTGTGTGGTGGGTTATTGCGTCATCCGGCAGCAGAGCGGCAGCCCCGGTGAACTCTTTGGGGGCTGCTTTGGGGGCGTCTGCATGGGGTGCGGTTGGCGGCGCGGCAGGGGCGGCGTAGACCGGGGCAGCAGACAGACAAAGCGCCGTAGCCAAAGCAAGTCCGGCCCGTTTTTGAGGTCTGCGCATGTGTTTGCAGAGTAAAGAAGGCTTGATCATCAGGGTTTATTCTCCAAACACAAAAAAACAGATGTGGGCATGAGAGCAACTCTGCCCTGCTGAGGCAGAATGGGCCATTTTTTGACAAAATTCCCTGTCTAAAACATGCCTGTCTTCCTGAGAGCACTCAGGACCTATGGAAGGAATATTTATGCAGTTCATTCGGAAAATCGCCATTATGGGGTTGCCGCTTGCAACGGCTCTGGTTTCAGCCACAGCCGCCTACGCTGATCCTTGCCTCTCTCTGAGCTCCTGCGCGCAGCAGCAGGTGCAGCAGGGAGTGGAGAATACGCGGAATGCCGTCAAGACTGATACCAACCAATTTTCATCCAACCTGAAAAATGCCCGCCAGTCCGCGCAGGATCAGGCGAAGGCCCGTTGGAACAATGCCAGCGATGCGACCCGCCAGAAGTGGGAAGCGCAGCGTAACAAGGTGACCAACGCGGAGCAGAACGCGAAGGATAAGTGGAACAACGCGAACGAAGAGACCCGTAAAAAATGGGAAGCGCAGCGCGACAAGGTGACCAACGCGGAGCAGAACGCGAAGGACAAGTGGAATAACGCGAGCGATGAGACGCGCAAGAAGTGGGAAGCTCAGCGTGACAGCGTAACCAATGTTGGCAAGAACGCGCAGAACAAATGGAACAATGCCGGGCAGAATGCGAAAAATGCCTGGAAAAGCCAGAAAGACCGCATCAATTCCGACTGGAAAGATGCAACCACGGTGCCCCAGCTGTAAGGCTCTGAGCGTTTAGGCAAGAAAAAGGCCCCTTCCTTTCGGGAGGGGCCTTTTTTGCATCTGATCAAAGATCAGAAGGCTTTGCGTTTCCGGCTGGACGGACCGCTTTTGCTAAAGCCGCCACCGCCGCCACCTTTACGGGGGGGGCGACCACCCGGGCCACCGGCACGCGGCGGACGGCCACCATCACGGCCTGCACCACCACGCGGCGGAGCAGAGGGCTCTACCGTGATTTCATCAGCATCGGCGCCAGCAGCGCAGGACTGGAAGCGCTCGGCTTTATCCTGTGCAATTTCCACCAGCGTGTGGTCGGGCTGGATGCGGATCGCTCCGATATCCTGCTTGCGGATGCCGCCCAGACGGCAGAGCATCGGCACCAGCCATTTCGGGTCTGCGCGGTCTTCACGCCCAACAGACAGGCGGAACCATGAGCCTGGCTCACGCGGGCCACGGTGGTCACCGTCTTCGTCATCGCGGCGCGTGCGTTCACGCGGGGCTTTTTTGACAGAACCCGGAGAAATAACGCGGACGCTGGTCGGTTCCGGCAGGTTGGCGCGCCACATGGCAATCAGAGCCGCAGCCAGCTGATCAGCCGAATGGGTTTCCGTCAGCTTGGTGATCAGCTCATGCATGCCACCGGCTTCCGGCACGGCAATGGAGAGCTGCGGAGCAGACAGCAGGCGCTCGGCGTCAGCCTTGGCAATGTCTTCCGGTGTCGGTGCGCCACCCCATTCTGCCGTAACCTTCGCCCCTTCCAGCAGGCGTTCAGCCAGCCTTCTGCGTGAGGGCGGAACCAGCAGCACACAGGTGCCTTTGCGCCCGGCGCGCCCGGTGCGGCCTGAACGGTGCAGCAGGGTCGCAGGGTTGGACGGCAGGCTTGCGTGGATCACCAGACCGAGGTCCGGAATATCAATACCACGGGCGGCCACGTCGGTCGCAACGCAAACGCGGGCCTGACCGTGACGCAGGCTTTCAATGGCGCGGCTGCGTTCGTTCTGCCCGAGGTCACCGGAGATGGCGACGGAGGAGAAGCCACGCTGCGTCAGGATTCCCTGCAACTGCCGCACGGCTTCACGCGTGTGGCAGAACACAATGGCGGAGGGAGACTCCATCTGGCGCAGCACGTTGACGATGGTGTTCGCCATGTCGGACTGGTCCGTCAGCACGGCGCGGTAGGTAATGTCCGTGTGCGGTGCGCTGCCGCTCTGCGTATCAATGCGCAGGGCGTCCGTCTGATAACGGCGGGCCAGATTGGCAATGTCCCGCGCAATGGTGGCGGAGAACAGCAGGGTGCGGCGTTCCGGCGGGGCGGCTTTCAGCAGGGTTTCCAGCTCATCGCGGAAGCCGAGATCAAGCATTTCATCGGCTTCATCCAGCACGACGGCGCGCAGGCTGGACAGCTTGAGCTGCCCGCGGGAGAGATGGTCACACAGGCGGCCCGGCGTGCCGACAACAATGTGGCAGCCAGCGTTCAGGGCACGGGCTTCCACGCGGGGCTCCATACCACCAACGCAGGAGACGATGCGTGCACCGCTGGAGGCATAGAGCCATTCCAGCTCATTACGCACCTGCAGGGCGAGTTCACGCGTAGGGGCAATCACCAGAGCCAGCGGCGCGCCCGGCGGGGGGCAGCGGCCGTTGTCATCCAGCAGGGTGTTCGCCATAGCCAGACCAAAGGCCACGGTTTTACCGGAGCCAGTGCGGGCTGAAACAAGAAGGTCCCGACCTTCGGCGTCAGGTGCCAGAACGGCAGCCTGAACTGGAGTTGCGGATTCGTACCCGCGAGCGGCAAGAGCGCTCGCAAGAGAGGCGGGGGCATTCTGAAAAGGCATTCTACTTTAGGTCCAGGCAACAAGATGTATGGGGGGATAAAGGTTCCCCGCATGAATGGCCAGAGGCCTGGCCGGAGAACTTTTGCCCTAAGCGCTTATCGGTAAGCGTGGTGTGTTACTGGAACGGCAGGTAACGGAAGTCCAGAAATATCTGACTCATGCTTGTATCCGGACCACCGCCCTGACCCTTCCAGGCGTCCCTGCGGGAGTAGGCTAGCTGGGCTCCGGCTTCCACCGTTCCGTAGTGTCCTTTGAAGAAGCGATACCATGCACCCACGGTCGCTTCCATCACGCTGCGGGTGTTGGCCGTGCAGCCCAGAGTGGACAATTCGGTCTCACACCCGAGGTTGGAATAATTGGGGTTTCCGTAGCCGTACGCCCCGCCGCCATAGTTGGAATAGCGGCGTCCGGCTTCCTGATAGCCAAAGAAGCCATACACATCCACACGCGGCGTGGGGTGGGCAATCACGCCGCCCGTGGCCTGAATGGAGGGGATGGGGGCAACATCGCCATCGGCTTTCAGTGTGGCATCAGGCAGCAGCACGGAGCCGTAGCGGCCTATGCCAACGCCAGCCAGCCCGGCCAGACGGACTTCCACCTTATGCGGCAGAACCGGCAGCACCATGGAGCCACCGCCGCCGCCCGCAATGGCGGTATTGTTGTGGCCCTGCCCGAGGGAGGCCACGCGGTCATGCGGGAAATGCAGGATGCCCACGGCCTCGTAATGGCCCCAGTGCGGATCCCACGCCACCTTGCCGATGACATCCGGTGCAATCTCGTTGGAGAAGGGGGCATCATTGGTCAGGCCCGTACCGTTGCTGCTGACGGTGGCGGTTTTGCCATTTGGCAGCGTGACGGTGCCGTCGGAACTGGTAAAGCCAGTGGTGTCATACAATGTGGCGGAGTTTTCGATGGAGAGCCCCAGCCACAGACGATGCTGGAGGAAATCCTTCACAAAACGGAACTGCAACTGCCGCGCCCATGTCTGGCCTGCCAGCATGGAAGACTCGACGGTTTCCGGCAAACTTTCCTGACGCGGAATAATACCGATACGGCCCGGCGTGAGCATGCTCCATGCCTGACCGGCCAGGAAGTGGAAGTTCAGGTCACTGTTATCATACGCCAGATAGGCCTGCCGCATACGGAAGGCATAGCTGTTGCTTTCATATGCATCGGTCGTGGCGGCACCGGCCCCAAAGTCCATTTCAAAAAAGCCGGAAATGGTGGAGTGCGTATCCACATTCCCACGCGCCATGAGCGAGATACGGCTGTAGCGCGCGCTGCCTTCAAAATTATTGGTGTGGTAGCGGGACTCGTTAGGATACGGCATCGCCTGCCAGTAATTGAAGGTGCCGGACGCGATATGCCGGTTTTCCACCACGGCGGCAGCATCCAGAAAACCACCCAGAATGAGGGTGACCGGCCCCATATGGAACACGCCGTGGTCACCCAGCGCACCGGCGGCCTGTCCGCCCGCTGTTTCACGCGCATGCGGGCCGACGCTGTTTTCGGCAATGCGGGAAATCATATCTTCCGCGCGGTGGCCAATCACAGCTTCCACGTCCGGGTGATCATCCTGCCCCGAGAACACAGGCTGCGCATCTGGCCCTGTGACATGGCGGCCAGTGGTGTGCGGTGTGTTCATGGCGGTTGCGGTCGTACCGGCAGATTCAATGCCCACATCTTCAGACCCGGTTTCCGGAGACCAGCCTTTATGGCCCGTGCCGCTGCCCGTGGTCGTGTTCCGCGCTGTTGTCAGCGTATGGTGGCTGCTGCCACTGACTGCGGATTGTGTGGCGGAACTGCCTCCACCATGCGTCAGCGCGGCCCGGTGGGCGGCAATCTGCTTTTGCATGCCCATCAGTGCTTTCTGGAGGGCTTTCTGCTGCTCCTGAATTTGCGCCATCTGGTGTTCCAGCGCTTCGAGAGAGGCCGTTTCATCTTCTGCTGCGTAGGCCGTGCCGGAAAGCTGCATGCTGAGCAGCCCTGTCGCCAGAATAGTGCCAACACAAAGCCATGTCCGCATCTGGCGAGATGCCGGCGCAGGCAGAAGAGAAAAGGTGGTCATTTCTTTAAATATTATCCCCGGAGCAGGTTCATTTATTGTTTGAAACCATTTTGCCGAGCCTTGCGTAAAGACTATTTTTTTAAAAAATAATTTCAGCAGGACCGACTTCCGCGTTATGAGCACTGCAAATTTTGATGAAGCCGAGTGTCGGGGGGACTGTCTTGTGGCAAAAATGATCCATTCCATGCTGCGTGTTCTTGATGAAGAACGTTCGCTGGCATTTTACGAGACTGCCTTTGGCCTCAAGCCGGTCGATCGGCTGGTGTTTGACAGCTTCACGCTGATCTATCTGGCTAATGACGAGCAGACGTTTGAGCTGGAACTGACCATCAATCACGGCCGCACCGAGCCTTATGCGCTGGGGGATGGATACGGCCATCTGGCTGTTTCTGTTGAGGATCTGGCCTCCGAGCATGCCCGGCTGGATGCCGCAGGTTTCTCGCCCACGCCCATCAAGACGCTGGAAACCGATAACCGCATTATCGGCACCTTCTTTTTCCTGACCGATCCGGACGGGTATAAAATTGAAGTGCTGGGCCGTGGTGAGCCGGGGCGTTTTCTCTAACTTCCATAGCCCTGTTCCATCATGGCATTAGGGGCTGATCTGCCTTATAAGGCGCGGTATGCAGACCTCCTTCTCCAAGATGCACGGGCTTGGGAATGACTTTGTCATTCTCGACGAGCGTGCCGGCCATCTGTCCCTCACCCCCGCGCGGATTGCAGCCCTTGCAGACCGCCGCAGAGGGATTGGCTTTGACCAGCTGGTAACGCTCCGTCCGGCCTGTGCGGAGGGGGCGCATGTGTTTGTGCGCTTCTTCAACCCGGACGGGTCAGAAGCCGGGGCCTGCGGTAATGCGTCCCGCTGTGTGGCGGATCTGGTGTTTCGTCAGACCGGCAACCGCACACCCGTGCTGCAAACACGGGCCGGAACCCTGCCAGCCCGGATTGAAGAGAACGGGCTGGTGACAGTCGATATGGGCACCCCAAAGCTGGACTGGCAGGCCGTGCCTCTTGCAGCGGAAATGGACACGCTCCATCTGCCTCTGGATGGAGACCCGGCTGCGGCCTCCATGGGGAACCCACACGCAACTTTTTTTGTGAAAGATTTTTCGATGCTCAGCCATGGCAGTGCGCTGGAGCATGACCCGCTCTTCCCTGACCGCGCCAATATTGGTTTTGCCCGCATAGACAGCCCCGAGAGCATGCGCCTGAAAGTGCATGAACGCGGGGCAGGGGTGACGGAAGCCTGCGGGTCCGGCGCATGTGCGGCGGTGGTCAATGCCGTGCGGCGCGGGCTGGTGGAGCGCCGCTGCACGGTGGAACTGGATGGCGGTATTTTGCAGATTGAATGGGCTGAAAATGGCCACGTGCTGATGACTGGCCCTGCCGCAACAGCGTTTGACGGGATGGTGGATCTGGCCACCTACGCCTCATGACCCGCCCGGAAATTCTGACATTTGGGTGTCGGCTGAATACGTGGGAAAGCGAAGTCATGCGCGAGCATGCGGCGGCGCTGGAGGACGTGATTATCGTCAACACCTGTGCGGTTACGGGCGAGGCCGAGCGGCAGGCTCGTCAGGCCATCCGCCGTGCACACCGGGACAACCCGGACGCCCGCATTGTGGTGACGGGCTGTGCTGCGCAGATTGACCCGGACCGCTGGGCCACCCTGCCGGGTGTGACGCGCGTGCTGGGCAATGAAGAAAAGCTGAAAGCGGAAAGCTGGGCCCCCGCCGCCATGAACGAGCCGCTTGCGGTGTCCGACATCATGGCCGCGAAGGAAACCGCCGCGCATCTGGTGACGGAGTTTGCAGGCCGGACGCGGGCTTTTGTGCAGGTTCAGCAGGGATGTGACCATCGCTGCACCTTCTGCATCATTCCCTTCGGGCGCGGGCCGTCTCGCTCCGCGCCGGTTGGTGTGGTGGTCGAGCAGGTCCGCGCGCTTGTCGAATCGGGCTACCGGGAAGTGGTGCTGACCGGTGTGGACATGACTTCATGGGGCGGAGACCTGCCGGGCACCCCGTCGCTCGGGCAATTGTGCCGCCGTGTGCTGGGGCTGGTGCCACAGCTTGAGCGCCTGCGTCTGTCCTCGGTCGATCCGGTGGAAATTGACGAGGATATCTGGCGGCTGCTGGGGCATGAGCCGCGCTTTATGCCGTATCTGCATCTCTCGCTTCAGGCCGGGTCGGACCTCATCCTCAAGCGCATGAAGCGCCGCCATCTGGCGGAAGATGCTGCGCGGGTGATTGAGCGTGCCCGCAAACTGCGCCCCGATATCGGGATTGGTGCGGACGTAATTGCCGGATTCCCGACTGAAGATGAGCCGCTGTTTGAAGAAACACGCGCTTTTCTGGAGGCGCAGGGCGTCCCGTATCTGCACGTCTTCCCCTACAGCGAGCGTCCGGGCACCCCGGCGGCGCGGATGCGTGCCGTGCCGGTGCCGGAGCGTAAGGCTCGGGCTGCACGGCTGCGGGAAGTCGGGGCGGCGTCAGCCCAGCGGTATTACCAGGGTCTGCTCGGGCAGACTTTGCGCGTGCTGATGGAAACGCCCACGTCCGGGCATAGTGAACAGTTTGCTCCCGTCCGTCTTGCGGAGGGTGAGGCGGAAACGGGTGAGATTATCAGTCTGAAGGCTGTTGCGGTGGATGCCGCGGGTCTGCTGGCGGAAAGGGTTTGAGATGGCGCTAGGTTTTTTTTCACGGCTCAAGAAGGGCCTCTCCCGCTCAACGCAGAAGCTGGGCGGCGGCCTCACATCCGTCTTCACCAAGCGCAAGCTGGATGATGAAGCGCTTGAAGAGCTGGAAGACCTGCTGATTACGGCAGACCTCGGCCCTGCTGTGGCAGAGCGGATTATCGACTCGTTCCGCAGCACCCGTTTCGGCACAGAAGTGACGGATGAGGAAATTCGCACCGCTCTGGCGGATGAAATTGCCAGCGTGCTGGAGCCCGTCGCTATCCCGTTCGAGCCGGACCCGGCACACAAGCCGCATGTGGTGCTGGTGGTGGGCGTGAATGGCGTGGGGAAAACCACGACCATTGGCAAGATGGCCCGCTCTTTCAGCGATCAGGGCAAGAAAGTGATGATGGTGGCAGGCGATACCTTCCGCGCCGCCGCTGTGGAGCAGTTGCAGGTGTGGGGTGAGCGCACCGGCTGTCAGGTGATTGCCGGGGCGCCCAATGCGGATGCTGCCGGTCTGGCGTTTGAAGGTCTGAAGCGGGCCAAGGCGCAGGATGCGGACCTGCTGTTTGTGGATACGGCGGGCCGTTTGCACAACAAAAGCGCGCTGATGGAAGAGCTGGCCAAAATTATTCGCGTCATGCGGAAATTTGATGAGACCGCCCCCCATTCCGTCCTGCTGGTGCTGGATGCCACCACCGGGCAGAACGCCATGGAGCAGGTGCGCGTGTTCCGTGAGCTGGTGAATGTGACAGGCCTTGTGGTCACTAAACTGGATGGCTCGGCCCGTGGCGGGATTGTGGTGGCGCTGGCGGATAGCTTCGGTTTGCCGGTGCATGCCGTGGGTGTGGGGGAGCAGGTGGAAGATCTCCGGCCCTTCTCCGCGCAGGACTTTGCCAAGGGCCTGGTCGGCTCGGCTGAAGCTGAGGCCGAAACTGCATCCTGACGCTGGCGGAAGAGTCCGTTAGTGCGCTTTTTTTGCATGCGTGACGGATTTTCCGCTCAGTGCTACGGATGCTTCCTTGACAGGATATGGCAGCGCCGTTAGCAAGCGCCTGCACCCTTCTGGGAGTGCGAAGTATGGGTGAAGACAGCGACGAGTCTTTTGCTAAGCGATTGAGGGAGGCGGAACGCCGCTCCGGTCGGATAGAAGAGGACGAAAAAGCCAGTAAGTCTGAGAAGGATGAACAATCCCTCCCGGCACTGGCGCTCAGAGCCGGGACGGAAATGATTTCCGCACTGGTGGTTGGGGTCGCTGTAGGGTGGGGGCTGGACCGTTGGTTCCACACCCGCGCTATTTTCCTGATTATCTTCGCGCTGATGGGCGGAAGTGCAGGAGTGCTGAATGTCTGGCGGCTGGTAAAGCCACCGGAGCAGTGAGTTGGAAAGCTGAAGGCCCGGCAGGATAGTCCGGGCACAGTGGAGTAGGAGAACGGTTTTGGCGGGCGGTTCCAGTATCGACGTACTTGGTCAGTTCGAGCTTCATCCCGTTCTTGGCGGGCTTGGTGAGGCGCTGCGCTTCAGTCAGTCACCTCTCTACATGATCCTGGCTGCGTGCCTGGTTCTGGCGTTCCTGTATTTCGGTATGCGCCCTGCTGCTGTGGTGCCTGGTCGTTTCCAGGCTGCTGCCGAGGTGTGCTACGAATTCATTCACAGCATGGCGGTGGACACCATCGGGCCGGAAGGCACGGCGTTCTTCCCGTTCATCTTCACGCTGTTCTTCTTTATTCTGGCCGGGAACTACATCGGCCTGCTGCCTTTCTCCTTCACCTTCACCAGCCACATTGCAGTGACCCTCGGCCTTGCCGTGATGGTGTTCCTGCTGACGGTGATCGTGTCGCTCAAGGTGCAGGGTTTCCGCTTCTTCGCGCACTTCATGCCGGCTGGTGCCAGCATGTTCCTCGCGCCGCTGCTGATCCCGATTGAGATCCTGTCCTTTCTCTCTCGCCCCGTGAGCCTGTCCATCCGACTGTTTGCAAACATGGTCGCCGGACACGTCATGTTCGATATTTTCGCAAGCTTCGTCATCATGCTCGCCGGTTTTGGCGTGGTGGGTGATGTGTTTGCGATAGGGCCTATTGCCATTAACATGGCGCTGGTGGCTCTTGAGTTGCTTGTTGGTGTGCTGCAGGCCTATGTGTTTGCCATTCTGACGTGCATCTACCTGCGGGAGGCCGTGGCTCACTGAGCTGCTTTGCCCGTTTCGTTTGAACTGTACTTTTTAACAAGGAAGTGACTGATATGGACATCGCTGCAGCCCGGGAAATCGGTGCAGGTATCGCCGTAATCGCCCTCGCCGGCGTTGGTATCGGCCTCGGCAACATCTTTTCAACGCTGGTGAGCAGCATTGCTCGCAACCCCGCATCTCGTCCGCACGTGTTCGGTCTGGGTATGCTGGGCTTCGCGCTGACAGAAGCTATCGCGCTGTTCGCGCTTCTCATCGCGTTCCTGATCCTGTTCGTCTGAGAAAACGGTAGGAAAAGGGAGGCCTTCCTGTGGGTGTCATGATGAAGATTGTCCGTGCCGGTTTACTCGCTACGGTATCCGGCGTGTCTCTTCTGGTAATGGCTGCACCTGGTGCACACGCCGCAGGGATGCCTCAGCTTGATTTTCACAACCCCCTGGTTACCGGTCAGGTAATCTGGGGTGCTGTGATCTTCCTGGGCTTTTACCTGGTGCTGAGCCAGGTCATGCTGCCGCGCGTTGGCCGCGTTCTGGAAGACCGGAGCAAGCGTATCTCGGGTGACCTTGATGTTGCGCGCTCTGCAAAACAGGATGCAGATAAAGCGGTGGCGGAACTCCAGCAGGCGCGTAAAGACGCCATGGCTGAAGCTCAGGCCAATCTGCAGAAAACGCTGGACGCTGAACAGCAGGCTGCAGATCAGAAGCTGGCAGAAATCAATGCCCGTCTTTCAGCCGAAATTGCTGATGCTGAAAAACGTATTGCTGCCGAAAAAGCTCAGGCTTTCGGTACGCTCAAAGAAATTGCTGCTGATACCACGCAGGCGCTCGTTTCTCGCCTGACAGGTGTCACGCCCGACGCCCAGCTTGTGGCGCAGAAGGTTGACGGCGCGATCGCGCACCAGAATATCTGACCGGCTCCGGGAGAACTTATAGTCATGTCTGGCATTTTTCACGAAGCAGGTTTCTGGGTCGCTGTTTCCTTCGTTCTGTTTTTCGTCTTCTTTGGCCGCAAGGTCTGGGCACCCATCACGACTATCCTTGATAGCCGTGCAGCCCGTATCCGGCAGGAGCTGGACGAATCCGCTCAGCTGCGCCGGGAAGCCGAGCAGATGCTGGAAGATGCCACGCGTGAGCGTGAGCAGGCTCTGGTTGAAGCCAAAACCATGGTTGAACAGTCTCTGCAGCATGCAGCAGAACTGGCTGAAAAAGCCCGCGCAGAAGCAGAAGCTGCTGTGCAGCGCCATGAGCAGATGGCACGTGACCGGATTGCTGCCGTAGAACGCGCAGCCATCAAGGAAGTGCGTCAGGCTGCTATTGATGTGGCTGTTGAAGCCGCACGCGGTGTGCTGGGTCAGTCTCTTGACCAGCAGAAGGCGGAAGCTCTGGTTGATCAGGCCATTGCTAACCTGCCGACCGCTCTTGCACGTCACGCTGCCTGAGCGCGCGTTTGCTGATTGATCTGGCTTGAACGCGCTCTCTTCCTCCCGGAGTGGTAACGCTCCGGTTCTGAGCATTGTGATTGCCGTTCTGGATGAGCGGGATAACCTCCCGTTTGTCTGTCAGGAACTGGCGGAAGCCCTTGAGCATCTGCCGGAAACTGAAGTTGTTTTTGTGGATGATGGCAGCCGGGATGATACCGTGGCCGTCCTCCAGAAAATGCGGACCGATGTCCTTCCCGGTCTCCGCGTTCTCTCCCATGACCATTGTTGCGGAAAATCTGCCGCTCTGCGCACCGGCATCACTGCCGCACGGGGCGAGTGGATTGCGACCATTGATGGAGATGGTCAGGATGACCCGCGGGAACTGATTGATCTGCTGCGGCTGGCTCGTTCCGCCAACGGCACGCCGCCGCTTGTGGTCGGTGTGCGGAAAAAGCGGAAAGATGGCTGGTCACGCCGGTTTGCAACCCGCTTTGCCAACGGTCTGCGTCGCCGCCTGCTGCGCGATGAATGCCCGGATACGGGTGCGCCGATCAAACTTTTCCAGCGTGATGCGTTTTTAAAGCTGCCTCAGTTTGAAGGGCTGCATCGCTTCCTGCCCGCGCTGTTTGCGTCTTACGGCGTGCCGTTGCTGTGCCATCCGGTCAAGCATCGTCCGCGGCTGCATGGGCAGTCCAAATATACGAATTTTAACCGTGCTCTGGTGGGTATTCGGGATCTGCTGGGGGTGATCTGGCTGCGGAACCGCACTCGCCTCCCGCGCTCGGTCCGCGAATGCTAAATCCACGCTGGGGCCAGCAACGCCTGTCCGGGCGTGCGCTGGCTTTGCTCGGTTTACTCGCATTTTTCCTGTTTCTGCCGGGGCGCGCGTCCACGCCGCCGTTCGACCGTGATGAGCCGCGCTATATGGAAGCGACGGCGCAAATGCTGGAGAGCGGCAATTTTGTGGATGTCCGCTTTCAGGACAAACCCCGCTATCTGCAACCCGCCGGAATTTACTGGCTGGAAGCTGCGTCCGTTGCCGCTACCGGCACGCTGAAAAGCCGCGCCGTCTGGGCGTATCGTCTGCCCTCTCTGCTGGCCATGACGGCCGCAGTCATGCTGACGGCCTGGATGGGTGCCACGCTGTTTGGCCCCATGGCCGGGATGGGGGCGGGGTTGCTGCTGATGGTTTCTGTGCTGGTGACGGCAGAGAATCGGATGGGCACCATCGATTCCACTCTGCTGCTCAGTGTTCTGCTGGCGCAGGCTGGCCTGCTGCGGGCGCTGTGTGACCGTGAGGCCGCACGCCCCACGCCGGTAAGCACAGCTCTGCTCTATTGGGGCGCGATCGGTTGCGGCCTGATGTTGAAAGGCCCGGTGATTCTCATTCCGTCTCTGGCTACGCCACTGTGTCTGGCAGCTGTGGAACGGAATTTCAGCCTCTGGCGCAGGCTGCGCCCCGCATGGGGCTGGCTGGTGTCTCTGGCTATTCTGCTCCCGTGGTGCATCGCGATTGGCGTGGTCAGCCATGGTGAGTTTTTCCGCCGTGCTGTGGGTACCAATTTTCTGGGTAAGGTGGCCTCTGGCCAGCAGGCGCATGGTCTGCCGCCGGGCTATCATCTGCTGGTCTTCCTGATTGCATTCTGGCCCGGCTCATTTTTTGCGGCGGCGGCTCTGCCTGCTGTCTGGAAAAGCCGGAAGCTGCTGCCAGTCAAATATCTGCTCTGCTGGATTATCCCGCATTGGGTGGTATTTGAGGCCATTGCGACCAAGCTGCCGCATTATGTGCTGCCGACTTATCCCGCCATTGCCATTCTGACGGCTGGCATGCTGGCGCAGGGTGCGCCAGTCTGGGCTGGCTGGCCGCGTGCGGTCTGGGCGCGTCTGGCCTTAGGGGCTTATGGCGTGCTGTGGACCGTTGCCGGCGTTGCACTGGCACTGGCTGGCCCCGTGCTGCTGTGGAAGCTGGAGCATGTGGTTTCTCCCGCAGCGCTGATTCTGGCGGGCGGCAGTCTGCCACTTATCGCCCTGTCCGTTGTCTTTATCTGCCGTTCGGAACTGCGCAAGGCCGTGCTGACCAGTGCTGCCTGCGCCATGCTGCTCTATACCGGGCTGTTTCTGGTGGTTGTGCCCCACCTGCAGAGTATCTGGCTGGCCCCGCGCCTGACGGCTCTGGTCGCGGCGCATCATCCCTGTGCGCAGACAGAAGTTTCCTCCGTCTCATTTTCCGAGCCCAGCCTTGTGTTCCTGACGGGCGGTAAGGTGCATCTGGAAGGCCCAGAAGACGCCGCACGTCGGATGCTGGGGAATGAGGCCTGTGCCGTAGCGCTCGTCGATGTGCAGAAAAGCGAAGCCTTCCTCGCTACCCTCGGCCCCGCCCGCAGCCGTGTGCGCACGTATGGTTCAGTGACCGGGGTAAACTATTCCAACGGCCACCATCTGACGATCAGCCTGTATGGGTTGAAGCCGTAAGAAATACCCAGTTTTTACGCATATGAAAGTAAAACTGTTAGTCTCTGAAAAACAATAATTGATAAATATAAGCCTTAAAGGATAAAAAAAATGCTGAAATTTGAGGATAAAAAAAATTATATCTTGATGATTTTTCCAGTATTTTTTCTTTGTATCTGCAATTTTTTTATTTTTAATGCAGATGATTTGTACGCGCATTTTTCTGCTGAAGCGAAAGATTCTCTTGTAGTGGGAAACTATGGTAATTACAGGTATTTTATATATGCTCTGAGTTGTCTGCTTCGTTGGATGAGTATAGATTATTTTGATAATATTATTGTTGTTTCATTAATTTATTCATTTGGTCTTATTTATTTTTGCTGTCAGTTTTCTCGCTATGTGGGAATGAACCAGAAATATACGATCTTTTTCTGTATTGCTGTGGCTTTTCATGGCTTTATGGCCGATCTGTCATCTTTTACTATGGCCTATTGGAATTATGGTATTTCATGGCTTGCCATGGGTGCCGCGCTTTATTGTCTCCGGACAAATAAGGGTTTCCCGGGAACGTTTGCAGCAATCATGCTGTCAGTCGTTGCTCTGACGTCTTATCAGGTTGCGGCGCAGTTGCTCATCCTTGCAGCAGGCTGCGCTTATCTTCACGCTACAATTTTCAAACCAGAGGCCCGTCCGCCTTGGGGTGCTCTTCTGCGGCCGGTGTTTGTGTACGGGGCCTCCTGTGCGCTTTTTCTTATCATGAAAAAGCTTTTAGGGCCTGAATGGGGGCGTCCAGTTCACTTTGCGGCGCTCATTCATAATATTAACCCATATTTTATCAATGTATGGGATGAATTTTTTGGCGGAAAATATTCTTCTATTTTCCCAATACATGAAAGATTTTTCTATTTTATTTCTATTGTATTTATTTTTTTATATCTCATTTTTGGAATTATCAGAAAAAAAGAATATCATTATTTTGTTTCAGTTATAGTTGTCATGGTTTGTCTGGCGTTTGCAGAAAACCCGTTTAATTTGCCGTTTGATGTATTCTGGCCGTCTCCGCGGTCTTTGACCTGTGCTTCTTTTCTGCACGCTGCGCTGCTTGTTTTCGCAGTGGAAATCGTCACCTCTTATCGTCCGCATTTTCAGAAATTTTTTCTTTATGCAGGTGCATTTTTCCTTCTGCTATCGGTCAATAATCAGGCTCGTCTCTTTATGGAAAGGTGGCAGCAAACGCAGCGTGATATTGAGGTTGGTAATGGTATTCTGAACGACATACAGCGGGTTGCTGGTCTTTATGATGGTGAAAAAATCGCCGTTATCAGCTCTTGGCGGAATGTGGCGCAATTGCATACGATCGCAGTCATGGATTATGCGTCTTCCGCATTTTCAACAGGATGGAGCCCGGTACCTCTTTTGCGGAAGTTAAGCGGAGCCGATCTGCAGTATGCTTCTATGCAGAGTTCTGTGTGTCACCGTGTTCCTGTGCGGTGGGATGTCTTTAAGGTCGGAGACGTCGTCGTGGTATGTATGCAGTAGCCAACTGTATGCATTTTGCACGGCAGGAAAGGCCTGCCGTGTTCACGATCCGGATAAAATCTGAAGGTCTCTTGGAGTAGCAGCTTTTGAGAGCGAAAATTGCTGTGCAGGCAGCCTTGGTGTGCTCTGGCTGTAAA
Organism: Acetobacter sp. KSO5; assembly: GCF_044094635.1. Lineage (NCBI taxonomy): Bacteria > Pseudomonadati > Pseudomonadota > Alphaproteobacteria > Acetobacterales > Acetobacteraceae > Acetobacter > Acetobacter sp. KSO5. Next base: position 326,104 of record NZ_CP172014.1, read on the forward strand.
TAAAATTTTTAAGGAAAACCGAAAGTGGTGCCCGCTGGAGGATTCGAACCACCGGCCCCATCATTACGAATGACGTGCTCTACCAACTGAGCTAAGCGGGCATACTCACTTTCGAGGGGCTGAGTATCATAGCACTTCAGGAAACGCAACGGGGGAAGGTGCGGAAATCAGAAGATATTTTGCAGCCGGCATGGCCTGTGATGACCTCGCATGGCTGCAATCTTGTGACATGACTATTACGCTCAGGTTTTTTTCGTTCTAAGGTCACAACTATGAGCGTGTCGCAATTTACCGCCCTGATGCGTGAAGCCGTGATGCCTGTTCAGGATACATCGGTGGATAACACCCGGCACGTTCAGGTTCTTGAAGGTGTTATGGAGTGTCCGTGTTGCGGGCTTGTCCAGAAACTCCCCGAGCTGAAGCCCGGTACGCAGGCGCGTTGTCCGCGCTGTAACCAGTCGCTCGACCGGCGGAACAAGACTGCGCCGATCGCAACACCTCTGGCGTTCTGCATCACCTCGGCGGCCCTGTATGTGGCCATGCTGTTTTCCACCCTCATGATGCTGGACCTGTATGGGCGGCAGCGCACGGTGGATATTCTTACCGGGCCGATTGAACTCCTGCATGAAGGCTGGGGTGAGGTGGGCGTACTGGTGGCCATCGCCACCATTCTGGCCCCCGGTATCGTCATTGCCATGATGGGCATGATCCTGACTGCTGCCCTGCGTCCCAGCCTGCCCGCCTGGGTGCCACATCTGATGAAGTGGTATGAGGCGCTACGTCCCTGGTCCATGGTGGAAGTGTATATTCTGGGCGTGTTTGTGGCCTACACCAAGCTGGTGGATCTGGCGTTTGTGCAGGTGGGAGCTGCCGTTTATCTGGTGGCCGGGCTGATGGTCTCCATGGCTGCCACGGATGCCACACTGGATACGGAGATTATCTGGCGGCACCGCAAGATTGATTCCTTCATGCGCCCTATGAGGGGACCGCGCGTGCCCCTCACCTTTGTGGCCGTTGGTGAGGATGATCCGCTGCTGCCGTCTGCCAACCGTGTTTCCTGCCTCTCCTGCGGGCTGGTGCTGGAGTTTGACCATCCGGTCCACCCCACGGAGCCTTCCGGCTATTGCCCGCGCTGTGGGCATGTGGTGCGGCATCGCAAGGCCAACAGCATGAGTCGCACCGTGGCCCTGCTGGTTTCAGCCATTGTGTTTTATCTGCCGGCCAATATTTACCCGGTCATGACCGTGATCCGCATGGGGGCCGGGACTGGCCATACCATTGTGGAAGGCGCAATAGAGTTGTGGGAGGACGGGATGATCCCGCTTTCTCTGCTTGTCATTTTTGCCAGTGTGACGGTGCCGGTGCTTAAAGTGATTGGCCTGTCTTACATGGTAGAGACCACGCGGCGGAAGTCGCACAGGCATCTGCCATTCAGGTCCAAAGTATATCGTATTATTGATATTATTGGCCGCTGGTCGATGATTGACGTATTTATGGTCTCTATTCTTGTCGCAATGGTGCGTTTTAACCATATGGCAAGTATTACAGCCAACGGTGGTATGGTTTGCTTTGCCGCTGTTGTGGTGCTGACAATTTTTGCGGTCCACACATTTGACCCGCGTCTGATGTGGGATGCCGCAGGCAAAAATGGTGATGCGGCTTATGCTCGCACCGCAGGCAAAGGCCGGCGGCGTGGTCACACAGCCGTACAGGCCAGTGCGTATCAGGATAACATGGAGCCGGACAGGGCGTGAACGGACAGAATCATTATCAGTCACCCGACGAAAATGACAGCACAATGCCAGATGCTGTCGTGCGTCGTATCCGGTTTTCCATCATCTGGATTATTCCCGTCCTCTCAGTGCTGATTGCGGGCTTTCTGATCTGGAAGAGCTTTGCCAATAACGGGCCGGAAATCACCGTTGTGTTTGACACTGCCGATGGCCTGACAAGTGGGCAGACGCAGGTGAAGAACAAGGCCGTGGTGCTGGGCACGGTGGAAGGCATCTCTCTGACGGAGGACCTGCGGCATGTGAATGTGCGTATCCGCATGAATGCCGGGTCCGGCCCCATGCTGACGGACAAGGCGCGCTTCTGGGTGGTGCGTCCGCGCATCAACGGCGCCAGCATCACGGGGCTCGAAACCCTGATGTCCGGCGCATACATTGCGTTTGACCCCGGTCTGGAAGGGAATAACGCGGATACAGCTCAGCGTAAGACTGAGTTCCGTGGTCTGGAAGCCCCTCCGGGCGTGCGGTCTGACCAGCCGGGACGGACCTATACGCTTATTACGCCGTCCATCGGCTCTATCGGGCAGGGTGCCCCTGTCTTCTTCCGCGATGTGGATGTGGGGGAAGTGCTGGGCTACACCATGCCGCCGGGGGGGCGCGGGCCGATCCTCATCCAGCTTTTTGTGCGTGAGCCGTATGACCATTACCTGTATCCGGATACCCGTTTCTGGAACGTCTCCGGCGTGCAGGTTGGTTTTGGGGCAGGTGGGCTGAAGGTGCAGATGCAGTCTCTTCAGGCCCTGTTCTCCGGTGGCGTGGCCTTTGGCCTGCCGCGTGACAAGAACAGAACGGCGCATGATGAAGCTCCGGCTGATACCGTCTTCAAACTGTATGACAGTCAGGCCGACGCCGAGAGCGCGGGCTATCATGAGCGCGTGCCTCTGGCGACGTACGTGACCTCTTCCGTCAAGGGGCTGGCTCCGGGCAGTCAGGTCACCATGTTCGGTATTCAGATTGGTAGTGTGACCAGCGTGAAGCTGGATCTGGACCAGAAGGCCGGCCATCCGCGCGTGCGCATTGGCATGCAGATCCAGCCGGAACGCGTGCTGGCTGCTAACGAAATTCATCACGGCGCGCTGACAGACATGTTCAAGACGCTGGTGGCCAACGGTCTGCGGGCCTCGACCGACAGCGCCAGCCTGCTGACGGGCGAGACCATGATCTCGCTGAACTTTGTGAAGAACCCGCCTCCGGCTACCACCACCATGGAAGGACCGACGCTGGTTATCCCCAGTCAGGCGGGTGGCATGAGCGGGATCATGGATTCCCTTTCCACCGTGGCATCTCGTCTGGCCGATATGCCGTTTGAGCAGATTGGGGTGAACGCCAACAATCTGCTGGCCAATGCGGACAAGACGCTGACCAGCCCGGATGTGAAGCAGTCTCTCTCCAGCCTGAAAGAGTCTCTGAAGAACCTTCAGGCCATGAGTACCCAACTGCGGAGTGGGATGGGCCCGCTGATGCAGCGTCTGCCGGAAATGACCAATCAGCTTGATCAGACCCTGCAGAATGCCAACCACCTGCTGGCGGGCTATGGCGGGAATAGTGATTTCCATCGCAATCTTCAGGCCATGGTCATCCAGCTTGGGCAGGCCGCGCGGTCTCTGCGGTTCCTGTCTGAATTCCTGACCAACCACCCCACTGCGCTGATATCGGGACGGTAAAGCATGACGCACTCTTCTTCCTCACGCTGCCTTCAGGCTTCTCTTCCTCGTCGTAGCCTGCTTCTGGGGGCTGCCGGACTGGGTGTGATGGCAACAACGCTCACGGCCTGCTCCAGCGGGGCAGGGCCGACGCTCTACACGCTCTCTGTTGTGCCGGGGCAGCCTGCGCCGGGTGGTCCGCGTTTTGTGGAGGTGCGTCAGCCCACCATTGCCTCCGGGCTGGATCGGGACCGTATTGTAACGGCAGATACCGGCTACAAGCTGACGGTTTCTGCCAATGATGCGTGGGGAGATTCGCTGGCCGGGCAGATTAGCCGCGCACTCGCGGGGGATCTGGCCCAGCGTCTGCCGGGCACCAGCGTGTTCGCGGAAAATGATGCTGTCTCCACTGAGCCGCAGGCCTACGTCGAACTCTCTGTGACGCGGTTCTCCACCGGCCCGTCCGGTGCCGTGCAGATTGAGGCCGCGCTGTCCGTCAAAGGCGCGCAGGCCGGCGCACCGGATACCAGCGGGCAGTTCTATATGCAGCGCGTGCTGGTGCAGGCGCCTGCGGTCTCTTCCGGGACGATGGCGATGGTGCAGGCGCTCAGCCAGCTTCTCGGTCAGCTGGCGGATCAGGCCGCAGCGCAACTGCGGATGATGCCGCCGGTGCCGGAAAGCGCGACGACGGACTCTGGGACCGCCGGCTCTGCGCCTCATCATCGGAAGTAAAATCCGGGGTTTCCCCCGTCGCGCTCGTCCCATCAGAGGCGGCGCGCGCTGCGTCTGCTCGGTGTAAGGCCTGATGATCAGGCGGAGCACCCAAACCCCGGACAATAAAAAAGGCGGCCCCATTTCGGGCCGCCTTTTTTTGGTTCTCGGCTCAGCCTCAGGCTGAATCGGGGCCGAATTCCCGATCGTGGTCGATCAGGGGAATGGGATAGTCCCCGGTAAAGCAGGCATCGCAATAGCGCTCACGGTAGGCGCCGCGGCTTTCATGGCCCATGGCGCGGTAGAGACCGTCCAGTGAGATAAAGGCCAGACTATCCACACCAATCAGTTCCGCCATGGTGGCAAGGTCATGCTGGGCGGCCAGCAGATGGCTGCGTTCAGGCGTGTCGATGCCATAGAAGCAGGAATGTTTGGTGGGCGGGGAGGAGATGCGCATATGCACTTCCCTGGCCCCGGCAGCACGCACCATGTCCACAATTTTGCGGGAGGTTGTGCCACGCACAATGGAGTCGTCCACCAGAATAACCCGCTTGCCATCAAGTGCCGGGCGGTTGGTGGAATGTTTCATCTTCACGCCCAGATTACGGATCTGGTCCGTGGGTTCAATGAAGGTGCGGCCCACATAATGGTTGCGGATAATGCCTAGCTCAAACGGAATACCGCTGGCTTCTGCATACCCCATGGCGGACGGCACGCCGGAATCCGGCACCGGCACCACCACATCGGCGTCTACGCCGCTTTCCTGCGCCAGTTCCTTACCGATCTGCTTACGCACGGCATAAACGGGCAGGCCTTCCAGCACGGAGTCCGGACGGGCGAAGTAGATATATTCAAACACGCAGAAATGCGGCTTGGTATCGCCAAACGGACGCAGGGAACGGATGCCATTATCGTCGATAATGACCAGCTCGCCCGCTTCCACATCCCGTACAAATTCGGCACCGATGATGTCGAGGCCGCAGGTTTCCGACGCCAGAACCCAGCTGCCTTCCTTACCATCTTCACCCGGCAGGCGGCCCAGCACCAGCGGACGCACACCCATGGGGTCACGCACGCCCATGAGGGCATCCTGAGAGAGCACGACCAGAGAATAGGCACCCGTCACGCGCTTGAGCGCGTCAATCAGGCGGTCTTCCACAGTCGCGTAAAGAGAAATGGCAATCAGGTGGACAAACACTTCCGTGTCCATAGTGGACTGGAAGAGGCAGCCACGGCGGATGAGTTCCTGACGCAGGGAATCAGAATTGGTCAGGTTGCCGTTATGGGCCACGGCCAGACCGCCAAAGGCGAATTCGGCAAACAGCGGCTGCACGTTGCGCAGCAGGGTCGCGCCGGTTGTAGCGTAACGGTTATGGCCAATGGCGCGGTCCCCTTTCAGGGTCGCCATCACGCGGGGGTCATTGAACACATCGCCAACCAGTCCCAGTCCGCGGTGGGAGTGGAAGCGGCCATCGTAGGAGACAATGCCGGCGGCTTCCTGCCCCCGGTGTTGGAGGGCGTGCAGACCAAGGGCTGTCAGGGCGGCAGCGTCTTTGGCATTCCAGACACCAAAGACGGCGCATTCTTCATGCGGATGGTCGTCATCATGGCACGAGGCACCAGCAGGTGCTTCAGGAAGGGTCGGGTGGGAGAGCATCGGTGCGCAGGGCCTCCGCAAATAGCCGGCATAGGGCCGCAAGAGATCACAAGGTGGCGTCATGACCCGTGGAGAGATTCGGTGCAACCCCTTTCGCACTGAAAACCGGCAGGAATGGTTGGATATAGGCTGCGCCGAGACGAATATAAGGGGTTAGTCGCCCATTTGCCTCAAGGCTGGCCATATCTTCCGGCATCATGAACCACTGGGCGACCATAAACAGCAGCACGACAAGTAAGCCGCCGCGTATGACCCCAAAGCCACACCCCAGCGTTCGGTCCAGACTGCTCAGAGCCGTCAGATGCACCAGCCGGACGATAAAGGCTGAGAACAGGGCCGCGGCAATCAGCAGCCCAAGGAGCAGGATGACGAACGCTGCGGCATGGGCGGCCAGAGGGTTGGACAGGTAAGGGGTCGTCCACGGAATAAGCAGCGGATAGAACCGGCAGGCCAGCAGAATGGCCAGAATCCAGCCGCCAAGGCCCAGCGCCTGCCGCGTAAAGCCGCGCCACAGACCATGCAGGGCAGAAATCCCCACAATCACAAGAGAAATAATGTCGATGGCTGCCATGGGGGCAAACGTCTCTCAGGGGAGCTTGCTGGTGGAAATCCGCCAGGGGCGGACGGCTTTGCCGTTCAGTTTCTTGCGGTGCGGCGGCTGGTTGAGGCGCAGGAAGAGGTCGCCCACCTCAATCCGGCGGAGGAGTTCGGTCCACACATCTGTCGGATCCACGCCTTCTTCTGCCCAGACGGCTTCCAGACTGCGCATGAAAGCAGCGCTTTCCCGGATAATGTCGGCGTGCTTGCGGGCAATAAAGGCCGCCGTGCAGGCCGTGGCATGCTGCCCCATTATCTGGCTGAGCCGCCTGATCATGGCCTGCTGCTCGGGTGAGGGCGCAGGCTGTGCTGTGGCCGTGCGGGTCCCTGCCGGGGCAGGCGCTTGCCCGGAAGTCAGGGAGGGACGAGCTTTAGGATCGGACACGTGCGGCATTCTGCAATGATGGGCGGGAGAGGGGAGGCTGGTCAACCTTCCTGCGGGGGATTGGTGGCTGGGTGGTGCGGCAGAGCCGTCTGCGGTGCAGGCTGCTCGGGAGGTCCCTGTACAAACAGCTCATCCTCGCCCGGTGTCATGGGGTAGGTGGAAGCCGCGACAATATGGGTGTTCACACGCCGCAGGTCGCGCAGCAGGGTGAGCTGATACGTCACTTCTTCATCCTGCAGGGAGACATCGCTGCCTTCTGCGGCGGATGAGGCGTCAGAAGTCTGTTTGCGCAGGCGCTCGAAATAGGCCGTGGTGGCCTCAATTTCCAGATCGCGGAAAAAGTCTTTCTGGCCGTTCAGCGGGTTGGGCATACCGCGTTCCGTGCCCAGCAGCACGGTGGCGCAGACATTCAGATTGGTGGTCAGCTGGGTGGCCATGGTCAGCACCGGAGCCAGCAGATCTTGCGGGAGCTGTAAGCGCTGGCGGGCCATTTTCTGCACCATGGGCACAACGCTGCGCTCCACAATGTCCTCGGCGTGCAGGAGCTGGGTTGTGAAGGCCAGAATATCTTCAGCCCGGTCCATTTCCCGCTGGTTGGCAGTCTCCGGGTCCAGCCCGGCCAGATAGGAGCGGATGGCGTTGCCCAGATCTTCCATGGCGTTACCGAGCGGGCGGGCCGCTCCGGCGCGGGCCGGGTCGGAAGAGGTCAGACCATCCCGCATGGCATGGAGCATGGCGGCCAGCAGGTCGCACAGCCGCATGGCCTCTCGCGTAGCGCTGCCTACCGCCAGCTGAGGGGCTTTATCAAGCAGCAGGCGGTCCAGATAGAGCGGGGTGCCCGGTGTTTGCTGGGCTGTTTGCGGCGGGGTCGGGATCAGTCGCATCATCAGGCGGGCGTAGCTGTTGAGCAGCGGGATCATCAGCAGGGCCAGCAGGATGTTGAACAGCGTGTGGAAGTCCGCCACCTGACGCGCAGCATCCGGCTCCATCCGGGCCACAAGCGCACTCAGCCAGGGCAGAACGGGCAAGATGACGCCAGCTCCCAGCACCCGCACCAGCAGATTGCCCATGGAAATGCGGCGGGCGGTCAGATCCGTCCGGCTGCCTTCCACGACCGGGTTGATGGAGGTGCCGATATTGGCCCCCAGCACCAGCGCTAGTGCGGTTTCCACCGGAATGGTGCCGCTGGTCGCAAAGGTGGTGATGAGCATCACAGTCGCCACGGAGGAGTGGCTGATCCACGTAATTACCGCGCCCAGCAGCACAGCGGCCAGGTCGTGCGAGCTCATGGCCCCTAGCACAGCCGTCAGTTCCGGCCGGTGCGTGTAAGGGCCAAGCAGCACGAGGAACTGCCGCAGGGAGATAAGGATCAGCCCCAGACCGATAAAGACGCGCCCGGAATCCCGCCATGTGCCTTGCCCGCGCCGGAACAGCATGACGCCGGTCAGCACAAAGACGGGGGCAATAGCAGCGACATCAAAAGAGAGCAGCTGAACAATCAGCGTGGTGCCGACATTGGCCCCCAGCATGACGGCCAGTGCGGGGGCCAGTTCCAGCTGCCCGCGGGCGGCCAGACCGGTAATCATCAATCCGGTTGCGGTGGAAGACTGGAGGACGGCCGTAATGCCAAGGCCAGTCAGGAAGGCCTGAAACCGGTTGCCCAGCATACGGGAGAGCAGGCTGTTCAGCCGTGCGCCACAGGCTCGCTGCACGCCGGTCTGCACCATATGGACGCCCCACAGCAGCAGGGCGACGCTGCCGGCAAGATCAATAAGGGTCAGCAGTTCCAAGGTAGCAGTTCCCTTCTGGTTCAAAGGTCAGGACCGGGGCGCCCGGCTTACCCCTGACCAGAGGGGTGTTACAGACCCGGGCAGGTCTCAGATGGTGAAGTATTTCGCATGTTTGTTAAGGATAACAAGTGCGGAGGTCGATTGTTCCGGGTGGAGCTGATCCCCATCCGTAAGCGACACCCCAATCCGCTCTGCATCCAGTAACTTCAGGATGGGGTGCTGGTCTTCCAGCCGCGGGCAGGCCGGATAGCCGAAGGAATAGCGAGACCCGCGATAGCCCTGCTGGAGCAGCGTATCCATGTCGCGCGCATCATCGGCAGCAAAACCCAGTTCCGAGCGAATGCGCTTGTGGGTGTATTCCGCCATGGCTTCTGCCATCTCGACCGAGAGGCCGTGCAGGTAGAGATAGTCCTGATAGCGGTTTTCTTCAAACCAGTCGCGCGCAATGTCGGACGCCTTCTGGCCTACTGTAACCACCTGCAACCCGACGACATCGCGCTCGCCATCGTTGATATCGCGCACGAAGTCGGCAATGCACTCACCATCCTCGCGCGGCTGGCGGGGTAGGGTGAAGCGGGCAGCTTCCGTCGTACCGTCTTCTTCAAACAGCACGAGGTCGTTCCCGTCGCCAGCGGCTTTCCAGTAGCCGTAAGAGGCCTGCGGGGACAGGATGTTTTCCTTGGCTGACAGGTCCAGCATGCGGCGCAGAATGGGGCGCAGATCCTGTTTGGCCCATTTCAGGAACTCATCCAGCGAGCGGCCCTGTTTCCGGAAGCCCCACTGGAACTGATACAGCGCGCGCTCATTCAGGAACGGCAGAATGGCTTCCGGCGTGGCGGTCAGCACCCGCGGGCCCCAGAAAGGCGGGGTCAGCTGCGGTTCCTCCGCCGTCATCCGTTCGCGCCGGGCGCGGGCGGCGGCGGGGTCGATGGGCGTAAAGCCGCGTGTTTCTGCCTGCTCCGGCGCACGGGCGTTGCGGCGGGTCGCCTTGCCCTCGCGCTTTTTGCTGACAGCCGCCAGATAATCGTCAAAGCCTTTCTGCGCGATCTGATCCATCAGGGTCAGGCCGTCAAATGCATCACGTGCATAGGCCACGCGCCCGGTGGGGGCGTAGGCAGCCACGCAGTCTTCTTCTACGTAATTGCGGGTTAGGGCCGCACCGCCCAGCAGCACTGGCACATCCAGCCCGGCGCGGGAAATCTCTTCCAGATTTTCCCGCATGATAACGGTGGATTTCACCAGCAGGCCGGACATGCCAATGGCATCGGCCTTTTCCTTACGAGCGGACTCTATCATGTCCGCTACCGGCACCTTGATGCCCAGATTGACCACACGGTAGCCGTTGTTGGTCAGGATGATATCGACCAGATTTTTGCCGATGTCATGCACGTCACCCTTAACGGTGGCGAGCACGATAGTGCCGCGCTGCTGGCCTTCTGCGCGCTCCATGTGGGGCTCCAGATGGGCCACGGCGGCTTTCATGGTCTCGGCAGATTGCAGCACGAAGGGGAGCTGCATCTTGCCGGAGCCGAACAGCTCGCCCACCACCTTCATGCCATCCAGCAGGACCGTATTGATGATTTCGAGCGGCGGCATCTTGGCCATTGCTTCATCAAGGTCCACTTCCAACCCCTTGCGGTCGCCGTCCACAATGCGGTCGCGCAGGCGTTCTTCCACGGTTTCTGCGCGTTTGCGCTTAACGGCTTCCGACGCCTTCCGGTCAGCAAACAGGGCCAGCAGCTTTTGCAGCGGGTCATAATCTTCCGTCCGGCGGTCAAAGATCAGGTCTTCCGCAACCTTCACTTCTTCCGGGGCAATCATGTGCAGCGGGCGGATTTTGGACACGTGCACAATGGCGGCGGTCATGCCTGCTTTTACAGCGTGGTCCAGATAGACCGAGTTCAGCACGGCGCGGGCCGCCGGGTTCAGCCCGAAGGAGATGTTGGACAGACCCAGCACAATCTGAATATCCGGGAAGGCCTCGCGGATCATGCGGATGCCTTCCAGCGTCCACTGGCCCAGCTTGCGGTCATCTTCCGCACCCGTGGCGATGGTGAAGGTCAGTGGGTCAATCATCAGGTCCGACTGCGGCAGGCCGTATTTCTCGCAGGCAAACTCAACCAGACGGGAGGCAATGCGCAGTTTGTCTTCCGGGCGACGGGCCATGCCGACTTCATCAATGGTCAGCGCCACGACGGCCGCGCCAAACTTGCGGGCCAGACGCATGCGGTCCGTGGCCGGGCCTTCACCATCTTCAAAGTTGATGGAGTTGATGATGGGCTTGCCGCCATGCAGCTTCAGGGCCGCTTCGATCACTGGCGTTTCGGTGGAATCAATCACCAGCGGTGCGTTGACGGAGGAGGTGAAGCGTTTGATGACTTCATCCATTTCCGCCCGCTCGTTCCGGCCGACAAAAGCGGTGCAGATATCCAGCGCGTTGGAGCCTTCCTTGGCCTGCTCACGGCCAAGGGCCACGCAACCGTCCCAGTCATGGGCTTCCTGCAGTTCGCGCCATTTTTTGGAGCCGTTGGCGTTGCAGCGTTCGCCAATGGAGAAATAGGCGTTTTCCTGCCGCAGCGGCACCTGAGAATACAGGCTGGCAACAGATGGAACCCACACGGATTTTTTGGGCACAGGAGCCGGGCGATGCTGGCCGGTGCCTTCCGCGCGGCGGCGCAGCATGGCGTCGAGCGCTGCAATATGCGGGGTGGAGGTGCCACAGCAGCCGCCCACCATGTTCAGCCCGTCTTCCACAATAAAGCGCTCGACCCACGTGGCCATATCTTCAGGGGAGAGGGGGTAGCGGGTCTGGCCGTCCACCAGTTCTGGAAGGCCGGCATTCGGCTGGACGGAAATCAGGCGCGGCCAGTTTTCGGACAGCCAGCGGACGTGTTCGGCCATTTCCTGCGGGCCGGTAGCGCAGTTCAGGCCCATCAGGTCTACATCAAGGCTGTGGATGACCGTGGCAGCCGCAGCAATATCCGGGCCGACCAGCAGTGTGCCGGTGGTTTCGACCGTCACCTGCACAAAAATCGGGGTGGGTGTGCCCATTTCCGCGCGGGCAATTTTCATGCCGTTGACGGCTGCCTTGATCTGCAACGTGTCCTGACAGGTTTCAATCAGGATAGCGTCTACGCCGCCTTCAATCAGGCCGCGTCCCTGCTCGGCAAGAGCGGCTTCCAGCGTATCATAATCCACATTGCCCAGAGACGGCAGCTTGGTGCCCGGGCCGACGGAGCCCACCACATAGCGGGTGCGGCCATCGGCAAAGCTTTCCGCGGCTTCCCGCGCCAGAATGGCGGAGTTGCGGTTGATCTCACGCGTCTTGTCAGCCAGATCAAATTCGCTCAGAGTGATCGGAGAGCCACCAAACGTGTTGGTTTCCACCATGTCCGCCCCGGCCTCATAATAGCCGCGGTGGATTTCCCGGATCAGTTCAGGACGCGAGAGTGTCAGGATTTCCGTGCAGTTTTCCTGCCCCCAGTAATCCCGTTTCAGATCCAGATCGAGCATCTGAATGCGTGAACCCATCCCTCCGTCACACAGCAGGACCTGATTGCGCAGAGCATCGAGAAGCGGAAGACGAGAAGACATGGCACCCATAAATCACAAAAAACGGGAAGAAGAGCCTCGGTCGGACGCCGGCCCGGAGGGTAGAGTGTTATTCCAGAGAGCGGCATCTGTGTCTACCAGTCCTCTGCTCTGGAAAGGGCCCGAGGACCGGCGGATACGGTTGCGCCTGTTGTCTGTGGAGATGGCAGAGGGGCAGGCACAGGCCGGTAGTCTGGCGGTCTTTCTTGGTGTTCAGCCCTCCCCGGCGCAGCAGGCCGGATGGGGAGACGTGCGGACATGGATCCCTCAGGCGGCCGGTGCAAACCATGGGAGCGGGTGTGCCTGCTGTCAGGAAGGTGGTGAACTGGGGCGGTTTCTGATCAGTCTCATGCAGGCGCGGGCGCGCGGGGAATGTGTTTTTTTTCAGACGCTTTCCCTGATTTGTCTCCCGCAGGATAAGGCGGGTTTGATGCAGGCGCTCCAGTCTGACCCATTGGTTTTTTCTCTTTATGGGCTGGAGGCAGTTTCCAGCCGTTTTTCCTGTTATTGTTGAAAAAATAACGCGGCATGGCGGGATGCAGGCTGAGAAACACTTTGAGGTCGTCCCCACACCCTGTCATAAGAGCTTTTGTCCGGGAGCTGGCGATCTAAGGCGTTCGGACCGCGTATTAAGGTTTTGCCAAAAGGGTTGTTCGTGAACCAGACTGACCATGTGCCTGATGTTTCTGGCCCTTCTTCTGATCCAGGCCATGAGAGTGCCTCCCGCCTGAGCCCAGCCATCATTCGCCTGCGTGCGGTTGTTGCCGCTGCGCGTTTCCATGGGCTGGAACTGGATATCCGCGATTTTGCGGCAGACCCGGAAGAAGAAAGCCCGTCACCGGCTACTCTGGTACGCTGGCTGGAAGAGCAGGGTGCGGTCGCCAAGGGGATGCGCATCAAGTGGCGTTATCTGGTCAAAATGACCAATTCGCCCCCAATTGTGCTGATGTTCCGTGATGGTTCCGCTGCAATCATGGTAGGGGCAGATCCGGGTAAAGGTGTCGTCTGGCTACGTGATCCGCTGAAAGATGAAGCTGCGGCCCCCATGCCGGTCGATGAGTTGCGTTTGAGCCGTATCTGGACCGGTGATATTCTCCTGATCAAACGGCGTCGGGATCAGTCTGAAGCGGATGCACCAATCAATCTGACCTGGCTGGCCAAAATGGTCCTGCGAGAAAAGCGGTCTCTGCGCGACATTGCCATTGCGTCCATGACGCTTAGTATTCTGCAGATTTTCCCGCCATTGATTGTGATGCAGGTCATTGATCGTGTGGTGAATTACAAATCCATGTCGACGCTGGTTTCGATCAGTGGGATTATTGTCGTTTTTTCAGTCTATGAAGTGCTGCTGTCTTATGGGCGGCGGGAGCTTTCCATGGTGCTGACAACCCGTGTTGATGCCCGCCTTTCCCTGCATGTTTTCAGTCGTCTGGTTTCTTTGCCCCTGGAGTATTTTGAACGCCAGCAGGCGGGTAATATCCTTGGTCGTGTGATGGCTATTTATAAAGTCCGCGACTTTCTGACCGGCAAACTTATGTCGACCTTTCTGGATCTGTTCACGCTGGTCGTTATCTTGCCGTTTCTGTTCTATCTCAGCTCTACTCTTGCGTGGATGACAGTTGCCGCCGCTGGTTGTATCGGTCTAATCGTCGTGATCTTCATGGGGCCAGTTGCGCGTGTCATGGGTGAGCAAATGCAGGCCGAACGTGAGCGCGGGGCGATTTTATACGAGACGGTTGCCGGGATCCGGACCTTGAAGACGCTGGCGCTGGAAAATATGCGTAAACAGGTCTGGGACGAGGTAACGGCGGTTGTGATTCGCTGGAAACTGGCGGTCGGACGGATGTCTAACTGGCCGCAGACTCTGGTGATGCCACTCGATCTGTTTATTAACCGTGGTATTATTCTAATCGGGGCTTATCTGGCGCTGGTTAATCCATCGGCTGTCGGTGTCGGTGGCCTCGTGGCGTTCATGATGCTGGGGGGGCGTATTGCAGCGCCACTGGTCGGTTTTGCAAAGCTGCTGGACGATTTTAACGAAGTGACGACGTCTTTGAGTGAGGCTGCTTCTGTGTTGAATCAGCCGAGCGAAACCAAAGCGCTGACCACGGGGATGCGGCCTCCTATCAAAGGTGCTTTGTCGTTTGATGGGGTGGACTTCACCTATCCGGGCTCGACCTCCAAAGCTCTTAATGATGTGAATTTTGAAGTGCCTGCCGGGACCATGCTCGGTCTGGTTGGGCGAAGCGGTTCTGGGAAATCCACTATTACTCGACTGCTTCAGGGCGTCAGTCGGTCCTACACTGGTTATCTGAAGTTGGATGGGATTGATCTGCGTGAAATCAACCTGACGCATCTGCGGCGGTCTTTCGGTGTGGTGCTACAGGATAACTTCCTGTTCCGGGGCACCATCCGTGACAATATTACGGCAGGCCGCCCCGGTTATACGATTGATGACGTCGTGCGTGCTGCACGTCTGGCTGGTGCCGAAGAGTTCATTGAACGTATGCCAGCTGGCTATGAGACTTTTATTGAAGAAGGGTCCACCAATATTTCTGGTGGTCAGCGTCAGCGTCTGGCGATTGCACGTGCCGTGATTACTGATCCCAAGCTGATGATTCTGGATGAAGCCACGTCAGCACTTGATCCGGAAAGCGAAGCCTTGGTGAATGCCAACCTTGAGCGGATCGGTAAGGGGCGCACCATGGTGATTGTCTCGCATCGTCTGTCTTCTCTGGTAAACTGTGACCAGATCTGTGTGATGGATCATGGGTCTGTGGCGGATATTGCGCCTCACGATGTTTTGCTGGAACGGTGTGATATCTATCGTACTCTGTGGATGCAGCAGAACCGTCATACGGAGGGGAAAGCGAAGCCCGGCTCGTCGTCTCTGGTCGCGGAAGGAGAATAAGCCATGAGTGAACAGGATATTGTGGCCTCAGGGCAGACGACCGGTTCCGACGTGAGCACGGAAAGCGAGCCTGATTTTCTGCGTCAGGCGGATGACCCCTATGCGCAGGGTGATATGCCTCCGGCTCTGCTGGAGTTCCATTCTCCAACGGCCGCGTTGGTCAATATGCCGCCTACGCCTTCAGCGCGGTATATTTCCTGGCTTGTCGGAGCGTTGGTTATTTCATCCGTAACTGTGATGACCGTTTTTCCGCTTGACCGGGTGGTTTCGACGGAAGGTCGCCTTGTCTCGACAGAACAGACCCTGCTGGTTCAGCCTCTGGATACGTCCATTGTCCGCTCAATTGATGTGCGGGAAGGCGATTTTGTTCATAAAGGAGATGTCCTTGCTCATCTGGACCCGACGTCGTCGGGTGCCGATATTGAGAATATGCAGGCGCAGAGTGAACAGTATCAGGCCGAGGTTGATCGTCTGATCGCAGAGACACAAGGCAAACTCTATTCTGTCGATCCCAGAAATTCGTCATCTGTTCAGCAGGCTGAGGCTTTCATTCGGCGTAAGGCTGAATTTGATGCCAAAATCAGCAATTACGACAAGCAGATTGCCAGCCTGCAGAATGACCTACAGAGCGCTCAGGCAAGTGCTGCCATGTATGCTGCGCGCGCCAAAGTGGCGGCGGATGTCCATAAAATGCGGATGCAGCTGCAGAAGGACCAAGTGGGAAGTAAGCTGTCCACTCTCAGTGCGCAGAATGAGTTAATGGAAGTGGAACGATCCCAGATTGCAGCTCAGCAGCAGGCTGGGAGTACGCGGAACAAGTTGGCGGCTCAGGTTTCTGAGAAAGAAGGCTATATTCAGAATTGGAAGGCCGAAGCCTACCGTGATCTGGTTACAGCGCAACATCATTTGTCTGAAGCGAAAAGCGCGTATCAGAAGGCCGTGCTGCACAACAGTCTCGTCACGCTGAAAGCAGATGAAGATGCCATTGTGCTGAATATCTCCAAAGTGTCTGTTGGTGCGGTGTTAACGGCGGGTCAAAAGGTGATGACCTTGGTTCCCGTGGGTAAGGGGCTGGAGATTGAAACCGTCATGTCTGGTAAAGATGCAGGGTTTGTAAGGCTTGGCGACAAGGCATTGGTCAAATTTGCGACTTTCCCATACCAGCAATATGGTGGTGCAGATGCTACTGTGCGGACGATTAGTGCGGACTCCTTTGTCGGAGGGGCGGGAAGCGGCGGTCAGCAGGATAATGACGTCACGCCTGATAGCAGTAGTAAGGAATTTTATCGTGTCCGTCTGCGTGTTGATCGGTACACGCTACACGGCGTGCCGAGCTTTTTCCATCCTCAGCCGGGCATGCCAGTGACAGCCGATATTCGTGTCGGTAAACGGACTATCATGCAGTATCTGCTGAACAGCTTCATGCCGTTGATGACGGACGGCATGCGTGAGCCTTAAGGATGGTTTGCTGGACTCTGATCCTGTTCAGGGAAGGAGTGTGTTTTGCTAAAGAAACTGATTAGCCGGCTTTTCGGGCAGGGTAATGAAGCGCCTGTTGATGGTCGGCTTAGCCAGGCAAAGGCTTTTCTGGAGCAGGAAGAAGCGACAAAAGCTTTTGCCATTTTCACGGTCCTTGCCCGGGAAGGAGTGCCGGAAGCCCAGTATCAGGTGGGGCAAGCTTATCTGAATGCGCAGGGTGCGCCGCCTAACCTGATTGAAGGCGCGCGCTGGACCCGGCGGGCGGCCCTCAAAGGCTGGAGCAGAGCTGCCTTTATTCTGGCCACACTGTATCTCCATGGTCTTCCCAAAGAGGTTGAAGAAGGAGAGAGCCTTTCTTCCGTTTTTGAGGATTATAAAAAGCGCGAAAAGCCTCAGCCAGATTATTACAAAGCTGCCCGCTGGGCAAAGCAGGCCGCCGAAGCCGGTGATATGGATGCGCAGGCTCTGTATGGCTATATCCTGAGCGCAGGTCCTGAGGATATTCGCGATCAGGAACAGGCACTCCTCTGGTATCAGAAGGCATCCGATGCCGGATGTTTGCAGGGGCATCTGGGACTGGGGCTTGCGGCCCTCAAAGATGCGCAGACATACGATCAATATGCTCAGGCCGCAGTCGAGTTGCAGAAGGCCGCAGATGGTGGTCTGGGCACAGCGCTCTATCTGATGGGCGTGATGACCGAGCGCGGCACAGGTGTTCCGCAGGATTATGTGCTCGCCGCGTCCTATTTCGGGAAAGCTGCTGAGAAAAATGTCCGTGGTGGGCAGGCAAAATACGGCATTGCTCTCATGGCGGGCAAAGGCATTGAGCGGAACAGAGATCGCGGTGAAAGCTGGCTGCGTAAAGCAGCCCTGGCGGGTGATGCTGAAGCGGCGGCCATTCTGGGTGACTGGTATGGGCGCGGGATAGATCTGCCCCCCAACTATGCAGAAGCCATTTCCTGGTATCGTTTTGCCTCTGAGCTCGGACATGCGGCCTCCAGTCACACGCTTGGCGCGATTTATATGGCAGGTGTCGGCGTCCCGAAAGATCCGGAAGCGGCGGCCTACTGGTTCAAACTTGCGGCCGAGCAGGGTGACAAACACGCTACGGCTGATCTGGCTAATCTGGTGCTGGAAGGAGAAGCCCCCAAAGAAGACGGACGGGCTCTTATGGAGTTCTATAAGCATGCCGCCGAAGAGGGTGACTTGCTGGCCGCCTTTAACTTTGGTGTCTGTCTGGCGCAGGGCGTCGGCGTCGAGCGTGACGAGGAAGAGGCCCTGCAGTGGCTGCATAAAGCAGCGGAAAAAGTCGTCAATGCCCAGTACTGGTATGGGAAGATGCTGCTGGAGGGGCGTGGCGTTACACGAAACCCTGAAGAAGGTCGGGCGTGGATCCAGAAAGCGGCAGAAGCGGGTATGGCAGAAGCCGAAATTGCCTATGCTGATTTGCTGGTGACCGGAGTAGGCGGCTCCAAAGACCATCCTGAGGCGCTGCGTCTGTACAAACAGGCTGCGGAAAATGGGACGGTCTCGGCTATGTTCTCTGTCGCCGCGTTATATGGCGGCGGCCATGATGTGCCGGAAGACCGGGCGCTGGCGCGGGAATGGTTCCTCAAAGCAGCAGAACAGGATCACCCTGCAGCCCAGCTCATGATTGCGCGATACTATGCCAATGGTCTGGGTGGCGAAAAAGATCTGGAACAGGCGCGCGTGTGGTACCGGAAAGCCGAAGCAAAAAATCTGGCGCAGGCCAGTGCGGAACTGGCAAGTATTGGTACCGGAGGCACAGCCCCTCTGCCAGCAGACAGCTGATACTCTGTCATAAGGAGTATTGAGCGGTGAGCAGAGGGCAGGTCTGCTGATGGCGCAGCCAGGTGAGACACAGGGCGAGCGCTCGGGTTTTGTTACTCAGGAAGATCGGGACGCATGGGAAGAGTGGGCCAGTGCACGGGCTCAGGCGACCTTTCAGAAAGGTAACGACGCCTGGCTGGCAGGTCGTGAGGCCGAAGCCTGGAACTGGCTTGAGCGTGCCAACAGACAGGCGCGGGATAACCCGCATGTCATGCTCGCACTCGCGCTGGCGCGTCAGGCTGTCGGGGATGTTGCCGGTGCCATTGATCTTCTGAATTCTCTGCTGGAACGCTTTGATTTTCGTGAAGGCTGGGTTCTTCTGGCGATGTTTCAGCAGGCGCTCGGCAACGGTGGCGCAGCAGTTTCTGCGTTGGGGCGGGTTTTGTCTCAATTTGCCTGCACACCCGATAGTGCAAAACTGGCTGATAAAATCACGCAGCTGAATGGTCTCGCAGGATGGTGCGGCTTGCAGGGCGATGGCACGCTTGTTCTGGGCGGGGCTGTTGCCAAACAAACACCGGTGGTGTGGCTGGATGGTCAGCCCGTAAAAGCAGTGCGTAAAAAAGCGGGCTGGCTGTGTCCGTCCGGGTGGAGGCAGGCGAGGTCTCTGGACGTTCGCCTTGCGGATCTACCGTTTCTGGTGGGTAATCCTATTCTGCCTCAAGCTCTTGCGCGGAGTGAGGGGCTCGTTGAAGCCGGGCCGGATGGACTAAGCGGCTGGGTCTGGCTGCCGCATGATGCGGATCGTGTTCCTGTGGTGCAGATACAGGATGTACGCACAGGAAAAATCCTGCATACGATAAAAGCAGAGAGCCTCAGTAACTCTGTCAATTCCGATGTGCCTCTGGCTCGCTATCGTGCCTTGGCTTTTCCATCTGTGGGTTTGCCGGATGGCCCCGTGCGGGTGGTGGGGCCAGATGGGCGGGATCTTGCCGGGAGTCCGCTGGATGTCGGGCTGGAACGGCGTTCCGCCAGACAGGCCATGCAGGCTCTGGCTCAAACGTTCTCTATTGAGAAAAAGAAAAAGGTTAAAACACGCCAGGAATTTCCGAATTTTATCCCGGTTCCTGTGCAGGATGAGGTAACGGCAACGCCGCAGGTCTCTGGCCGGCAAGCGGAAGTGGCGATTGTCATTCCCATCTATCGGGATAAAGTCCGCACACTGGCTTGCCTTGAAGTGGTCAGGCAGACCATCTCTGCTCGAAAAATTCCAGTCGTTATCGTCAATGATGCGGCACCGGACCCTGATCTGGTTCTGGCTGTTGAGGCTCTGGCCGCACAGGCTGGCTTCCGCGTTCTGACGCATGCACGGAATTGCGGCTTTCCGTCAGCAGTGAATACCGGTTTGAGGGCCGTGGCCGGGCACGATGTCATTCTGCTGAACAGCGATACGCTGGTGGCAGACGGCTGGGTAGAAGAGCTGCGGCGCATTGCTTATGCGTCGGAAGAGACAGGTACAGTCACCCCCTTTTCCAATGATGCCAGTATTTTGTCTTATCCCTCACCGGACAAGAAAAACTCTGTGCCGGACCTTGTGCAGACGCAGGATTTTATGGCGCAGGCGCAGGCGGCCAATGCCGGACAGGCGGCAGAAATCCCGACAGCAAATGGGTTCTGCATGTATATCCGGCATGATTGTCTGGCTCAGACCGGCGTGTTGCGAGACGATGTTTTTGCGCAAGGTTACGGTGAGGAAAACGATTTTTGCATGCGCGCCCGCGCCTTGGGCTGGCGGCATCAGGCCGCTCTGGGTGCGTATGTGGCCCATGTTGGCTCAGCCTCGTTCGGCGGAACGCGTACGGGGCTGATGCGGCGCAACGAGGCGATCCTGAACCGCCTGCATCCCGGCTATCATGAGATGATTGCGGCATGGATTGGAAAAGATCCTTTGTTTAAGGCGCGCCGTCGGTTTGACCTTGTGCGCTTTCGGGCCAGTGCGCCGCAGAGGACTACGTCCGGACGGAAAAGCCGGAAGAGACGGGCTACCGTTCTGGTCACGCATGATTATGGTGGCGGGGTTGAGCGTGTGGTGGGTGAGCGGGTGAAAGCCCTGTCTCATCAGGGGCTACGCCCCCTTATCCTGCGTCCCACAGGTGGCGGCTGCCTGCTGGAAGACGGGTTGGCCGATGCCGACACGTACGCCTCACTCCGTTTCCGGTTGCCAGAAGAGTGGACGTTGCTGACCCGCCTTTTAAAGGCGGAAGGCGCTGAGGGCGTGGAGGTGCATCATATGGCCGGGCATAACCCGATGCTGTATGGCCTGCCTGACGCTTTGGGCTGTCCCTATACTGTCCATATTCACGATTATATGTGGTTTTGTCAGAGAATTTCTCTGATGGGTCTGAAAGATCGGTATTGCGGCGAGCCAGACGTTGCCGGGTGTGAAACCTGTATCGCCCTGCTGGGCCGGAAGGTTGAGGAAGACGTTCCTGTTACGTTTTATCGCACGCGCGCGGCTAAATTTCTAAAAACAGCACAGAAGGTTTACGCGCCCTCACACGATACCGCCAAGCGTATGCAGACGCAGTATCCCGGCCTGACCTGCCACGTACGGCGGCTGGAAGATGATGTTGTGCTGTGTGCAGAGGGCGAAGCACTCGTGCAGGCTGCGCTGCCTGTGCCGGAAGAGCGTGTTCCCGGTGTAGCGGTCATGGGAGCAGGGCGGGGTGAGCGCGTCCGGGTATGTGTCATTGGCGGGATCGGGAAGGAGAAGGGGTATGACGTATTGCTGGCTGCAGCGCGGGATGCCGCTCTCCGTGCCCTGCCGCTCGAATTTGTGATCGTTGGCCATACGCCTGATGATGAGACTCTGCTGCGCACCGGTCACGTTTTTATCACCGGGGAATATCAGGAGGATGAGGCTGTTCCGCTGATTGCCTCCTTGCAGGCGGACTATGCATTTTTGCCGTCTGTCTGGCCGGAAACCTGGTGTTTTACGCTGGGGCTGGCCTGGAAAGCGGGCCTGAAGGTGGCTGCTTTTGATCTTGGTGCCCCGGCTGAGCGTATTCGGGCAACAAAACAGGGTATTCTCTTAGAGGCAGATCTTTTAGAAGAAGGTCTGAATGATGTATTGCTCCAGCTTGGACGCAGTGGTGCATTGAGGGCCTGAATGTGTCTGTCTAATAACCATTTCTTTACTGGCCCATGATTTTTTGATTTACAGTTTACCTGTATCGTCACGATGGAAGAAATTGAATGTCACAGACTACCCAGGCGCCTGCTCCCCAGCGGATTTCTGATCTCAAGGTATCGGGCCATCTGATGACGCTCCAGACGGGCCTGTTCTGCGTATTTCTGGCACCTGGGCAGCAGCCGCCAACGGCAGCCGGTCTGCCCGGTGTGCGTCTTTCCCAGCCCCCAGTGCGGGATGGGGGCAACATCAGCATCGTGACGTTTGATGAGGATGGCTGGCTGGGCGGCCAGAATGGCGCAGCATTGATCCGTGTACAGCAGGGGCCGGCTCAGGTTCTGGTTACCGTCTATCAGGAACTTGGTTCCCCGCATGATGCTCCGCGTCTGCAGGTTGTGCAGCTGAGCCACAATGCTAATGCTGGCCCCGTTGCGCAGCATGCGCCCGTAGCCCCGCCGGCGCAGGCTCCGGCAGCCGCCCCGGCTCCGTCCGCTCCAGCATCTTCCACTTCTAATCCGTATGCGGCAGAAATCGGTGCCCATATCCAGCGGCGGGGGGATGTGATGTCCCGCGTTGGGGAATGGATGGGTAAACCGGGTAGTCACGCATGGATTGAAGGCTTTGGTGTTGCGCCGTCTGAGATGATTGGCACGGATGACATTGAATATCAGGCTGTTCTGGGTAAAGGCTGGCTATCTCCTTGGGTCGCTGGCGGCAAATATTGCGGCAGCCGCGGCATGGCGCTCCCTATTCTTGGCCTGTGCATTCGCCTGAAAGGCAAAGCCGCTAAAAAGTATATCTGCCGTGTGACGGCGACTTTTACCGATGGCACCCGCGTGGGGCCCGTCGATAATGGTGAGCCGATTGAAACGGCAAGTCTTGCCCCGCTGGAAGCCTTCCTGCTGGAAATTCTGCCGCGTGAAGAAGGCGGCCGGGGCAAAGGGCGTCGCGGTGGCAAGAGCCGGAATGCCGCTGCTGAAGCAGAAGCCGCCGCAGATCTGGCAGCACTTCTGGAAGAAGAGATTGAAGAAGCTGAAGTTCTCGAAGAGCTTGAAGAACTGGAAGCAGAAGCAGACGATTCTGAAGAATTTGAACTGTTTATAGAAGAAGAGCTGCCCCCGGCTAAGTCTGCGCGTGCGCCGCGTGGTGGCCGTCCGGCAGGCAAAGGGCGTTCCGCTAAAGCTGCGGCCTCTGAGCGTGCACCGGCAAAGCCAGTCGGTCGGTCCCGGAAAGCCGCCGCTGCGTCTAAAGCAGCTCCTGCCAAGGCGGCACCGTCAGGCCGTGGCCGTGGGCGTAAACCAACGTCCCGGCGTTAAAAGTCCCCTTGGGCCCGGTTTGAAAAAACCGGGCCTGTCCGGGAAAGTGGTGGCATAACAATACAGGTAATCCCTTGAAGTATCTTTTTATTCACCAGAACTTCCCCGGACAGTACCTCCATATCGTGCGTCATCTGGTTCAGGTCGGTGGCCACGAGATTGTTTTTATCAGCGAAGATAACGCTAATCTTATTCCCGGAGTCCGTCGGGTTATTTACCGTATGCCCCGTCATGCCACGGAGCATACGCATCCTGGCGCACGGGAGTTCGATCTCGGGCTGGTGCGGGCCGATGCTGTGGCAAAAGCGGCCACCACACTCAAAACGCTTGGGTTTGAGCCGGATATCATCATCGGTCATCATGGATGGGGTGAACTCCTGAATATTCAGGACGTGTTCCCCGAAGCGCCGGTGCTGGGCTATTTTGAATTCTATTATCATACAGGGCCGGGCTTCGATATCGGGTTTGACCCGGAATTCCCCGTGAATCCCGCCATGATGCCGCTGGTGCGCGCCAAGAACGCCATCAACCTGCAGGCGCTGACGTCCCCCGGTTACGGGCAAACGCCAACCGAATTCCAGAAAGGTGCTTATCCGGACTGGGTGCAGGACAAGATTACTGTGCTGCGGGAAGGGGTGGATCTGGACCTGTGCTGCCCGGACCCCACGGCGCATCGCCGGAAATTCAGCATCAAGGACGTGCATGTTTCTCCCAAAGAGAAGCTGATTACCTATGTCTCACGGGATCTGGAGCCGTATCGTGGTTTCCATGTTTTCATGCGGGCCTTGCCGCGCATTCTCAAGGAACAGCCTGATGCTCGCGTGATCATGGTCGGGGGCGATGGCGTCAGCTACGGCGCACGTCTGCCGTCTGGCACATGGCGGGAGAAGATGCTGGCAGAACTGGCCGGGCAGCTTGATCTCTCTCGCGTCCATTTTGTGGGCAAAGTGGCCTATGAGGATTTCCTGCGGTTGCTCCAGCGGTCCGATACGCATGTTTATCTGACCTATCCGTTCGTCGCCTCCTGGTCTCTGCGTGAGGCCATGGCTTCTGGATGCGCCATTGTGGGCAGCGCCACGGCACCGGTTGAAGAATTTCTGGAAGATGGCGTAACCGGGCGTCTGGTGCCGTTTACCGACCCAGACCGGATTGCCGATGGTGTTCTGGAGCTGCTGAACGACACGCGCACCGCGAAAAAAATGCGGCAGGCGGTGCGGGCGAAAGCCGAGCAGACGCTGTGCATGAAGACTTATCTGGCACAGTATGAAGAGCTGATTGCCAGGCTGATTGCGGCGCATAAACCTGCTTCTGTGCAGCATGATGCGGCTGTTCAGAGCAAACCACCTCGCAAAGCCACAGCAACGGCTCGTAAGGCAAGCGGCAACGCCAAAGTAGCCGCCGCTAAGGTTGTCGAGTCTGCGCCGGTTAAAAAGGCGGGGCGGCCTGCGGCAAAAGCACGGCAGCCGGTGGCCCGCAAAACGGCTGCTACAAAAGGCGCTGATGCAAAAAAGTCAGTCTCTGTGCAGGCTAAGACAACCCGTGCCAGTAAGCGGACCGCTGAGCGTGTCAGTCAAACAGAAGCGCGTGTGTCAAAGTCTGCCAAGGCCAGTCCTGCCCGTGCAGCGCGCACCGGTGGCCGCAAGAAAAAGGCGGATCTGGTTTCGTCCTGATCCGCCACCGCGTTCCCTCCTCAGCCTGTTCAGGCGTGAGGCGGAACCGACTGGTTCACATGGTTGGCCAGCTCGATAATCATCTTGCGCATCAGCGCGGCAATGGCGGCGTCATTGCTGACATCCCCGGTTTCCGACAGATGCACCCGGTCACGGATCAGCGGTTTGTTCGGGTCCTGCGGCAGGACCGCCCAGTTTGCGTCCATTACGGCTGAGCCGTTGGCATCGACATCCAGACGCGAAATATTGACCTGCACACGCAGCGTTGCGGCATCTGCCAGCGGCTGGTCGGTAATCAGCTCATTGGGGTGAGAGACGGCAATCTGGTTAGTGATCAGATCCGTAATGCCCAGAGAAAGCCGCGTAGCCCAGCGGGATTTGGGGCTGCGCACAATTTCTTCACCATTCCGCAGCACGATATCCTGCGAATCCAGATAATCCGGAATAACCGTGCGGCTGATTTCAACCGTGGTGGCACGGGCAGACAGATGCGGCTGCCGTGCATCCTGATCAGACGGCATCCCCAGCGTGTAAAGCCGCAGCGGCGGGGAGGCGCAGGAGGTCAGCAGCGCGCAGCCGGAAAGCAGGGCCACGCAGGAGAGGCGGCGCAGGGTGAGCATCATGGACGGCGTCCCATCAGCAGGAGTTGCGGGTTGCGTTCAACATCGCTGGAGAACCCGCGCAGAGAGGCCGCAGCTGCGGCAATGTCGCGCAGGGCGGCGTCCAGATTGGCGCGGTCAATGGAACGCGGGGAAAGAATGGTCTGGAGTGTATCCAGCGTCTTGGTGGCGGAGACCAGAGTGGTATGCACATCCGCGCCCCGGTTGGTCAGCTGGTCCGTGCTGGTTTGCAGCAGCTTGTCCATTTTCAGCAGCGTGACATCCAGTTTGGCCTGAAGATCCCGAATAGCGTCGGTCGCGGCCTGCACGGTGTCATGCGAGCGGTCCGTGGTGACTTTCACGCTGGCAATCAGCGGCGGCAGGTCCGTGTTCATCTTGTCGCTGAGCGTCTTGATAGACAGGAGCGTGGCATCGGCGTGGCTGGCAATGTCCTTCACCGGCAGGTCGCTCAGCGTATCTTTCAGTTTTTCCATGGTGGAGAGGCGGGCGGGAATTTCCAGCTCACCCGTAATGCGCGGGTGCAGAATGGCAGGCGTGGATTTGTCAAAATCCAGCTCGATATTGGACTGCCCGGTTACAAAGCTCTGCAGATTCAGTTCCGCCCGCAGGCCGTTGGCAATCATCTCCTGCATGCTGACCTTGGTGCCACCCGGCACGTCGCGCACGATATGGATCTGGTCCGGTTCCAGCGTGAGCTCAACCGGGATGTAGGCTTTGCGGTCCAGCGGGTCAAAACGCAGGGTAATGCTTTTGACAGACCCCACCTTAACACCCCGGAAATTGACAGGCGCCCCCACAGCCAGACCGGTAATGGAATTCTGGAACACCACCACAGCCTCGCGCGAGGGCGCGAAGAAGCGCATGTGCCCAAACAGCATGATCACGGCCAGCGCCAGCGCGCCACCACCCAGAACAAATGCTCCGATCAGGGTTTTACGGTTTGTGCTTTCAGCCATGAACGTTCAGCCCTTCGTCTCATCCGTCGGGGAAATCTCCGCCTGACGGTTCATAAAAGCCATTACTTCCGGAATGGTGCAGTGGTCCCGCAAATCTCGGGGGGCCCCGCGTGCAATGGGTGTGTGGGTTTTGGCATCCAGAAAAATGCCGTCATCTGCAATGGCGAACAGGCTTGGCAGTTCGTGACTGACAATCACAATGGTCGCCCCCAGCCCGTCCCGCAGGGTCAGGATCAAATCATCCAGCCGGGCGGAGGTAATGGGGTCGAGCCCGGCGGAGGGTTCGTCAAAAAACAGAATATCCGGGTCCAGAGCAATGGCGCGGGCAAGACCTGCGCGTTTGCGCATGCCGCCGGAAATTTCGGAGGGCATCAGGTCAATTGCCTGTTCCATGCCCACAAAGCCCAGCTTGAGTTCCACCAGACGGCGAATGACATCCGGCGGCAGGGGCGTGAACATTTCCATGGGCAGGGCGACATTTTCACCCACCGTCATGGAGCTCCACAGGGCCGCACTCTGGAACAGCACGCCAAAGCGATGGTTGATTTCCGTGCGGCGCTTGTCGTTCTGTGCCCAGTAATCTTCCTGCCCGACCAGAATCTGCCCGGCAGTGGGGCGTAAAAGGCCAATCATGCTTTTCAGCAGGGTGCTTTTCCCACAGCCGGAGCCGCCCATGACGGCAAAGATCGAACCGCGTTTAAGGTCGAACGAGACATTCTGCTGGATCACCTTGGGGCCAAAGGACAAGCCCAGATCCCGCACGGAGATAATGGTGTCTGCTGCGCTCATGTTCAGATCCCCAGCACGGTGGCCATGACGGCGAAGATGGCATCCATGGCGATGACGCCCACAATGCCAATCACCACGGCCCGTGTTGCGGCAATCCCCACATCCGCTGCACTCCGCCCCGCCCGCAGGCCCACCCGGCAGGCGGCCAGCGCGATAAAGCTGGCAAAGAAGAAGGATTTGACGAAGCCGAACACAAATTCGGTCAGGGAAACCCCTTCAAAGGTGGTGTTCAGATAGCCGAGGGGGGAGATGTCCATCATGCTGACGGACACCACAAACCCGCCGAAAATCGCAATGAGCGTGCCGTAGATATACAGCAGCGGCATCATCAGCCCGAGGGAGAGAATGGAGGGCAGCAGGATGTAGCTGGACACCGGAATGCCAAACACCTGCAGGGCGTCAATTTCCTCATTCCCCAGCATGGTGGAAATGCGCGCGGCATAAGCGCCGCCGGTGCGGCCGGCCATGACAATGGCGGTCATGATGGCGGAAATTTCACGCGCGCAGGCAATGCCCACCAGATTGGCGACGTAGATTTCCGCCGCAAAGCGCCGCAGTTCCACCAGCCCGACAAACGCCAGAATGGCGCCCACCAGAAAATTCACCACGCCCACAATCAGCAGGGCGGAGGGGCCGGCGTTCCAGATATCGGTGGCCAGATCCTTCAGGCGCATCCCGCTTTTGCCCGTCAGGGTTTTGCAGGCGCCCTGTGCGGTCTCCAGCGCCAGTTCCGTCACGGTGCCGGTTTCATTCAGCACATTGAGGCTTTTATCGCCCACGCGCTCCAGCAGGGGAGGTTTCTTGCGGTCTGCGGCCTTATTGGGGGCAGGGGCGTCCGGCAGCAGGGCCAGCAGGCGCTGGGCGGAAGCGGGCAGGCCATGGGGGTCAAACTGCAACCCGGCATGGCTTGCGGCCTGCTTCACATCCCACAGGAAGGCAATGAAGGCGGAATCCCACCCGCTCACGCCCTGGCTGTCAAACGTCAGGGTGCCGTGGCTCTGCGCCTGTGCCAGCCCGTCCGTTGGAAAAGGGGCCATGCCGCCATCCTGCACGCTCCACGTGCCCCGCAGCACAAGGCGGGGGGCAGAGGAGTCCCCTTCCAGCGTCCAGACAGGTTTTTCAGGAGTTTGCGCCGGATGCGGAGGGGCAGCGTGGGGGGTAGGATCGGTCATGATGTGTGGCGACATTAGGGCACGGTTTCCGGGCTGACCAGCCCCGCCGGTGGGTGTGGCGGCCATGTTCTGGGTGAAGAGCTTGCATGGATAGGGCAGGGAAGGCGCGCGGTGGGCTGTCGGCCAGCCATTGCGGCAGGGCAGCGGGTCCGCTAGATGCAGCCATGCTTTACCGGTGTTCTGGCCGGTTTTCTGAATTTTACGACGGGAGTTCTTCATGCGACGCAGACGCGGCCGCCCGCTGGATGGCTGGCTGGTGATCGACAAGCCTTCCGGTGTGACATCCACCCAGATGGTGGGTCGGGCCAAACGGATTTTTGATGCGCAGAAAGTCGGGCACGGCGGCACGCTGGACCCGCTGGCAACCGGCCTTCTGCCGCTGGCCTTTGGTGCGGCCACCAAAACTGTGCCGTACATTATGGACGGCACCAAAATCTACCGCTTCACGCTCAAGCTGGGGGAAGCGCGGGACAGTGACGATGCTGATGGCAACGTGACAGAAGTGTCCGACGTGCGCCCGACCGATGATGAGCTGCGTGCTGCTCTCCCGGCCCTGACGGGGGATATCATGCAGGTGCCGCCCGTGTTCTCCGCGCTGAAGGTTGCGGGGGAACGCTCCTATGACATGGCGCGTGAAGGCCGTGCGCCGGAACTGCCGCCCCGCCCGGCGCGGGTGGACCGGTTTGAGCTGATTGAGCGGCCCGATGCGGATACCGCGATCTTTGAGGTCGAATCCGGCAAGGGTGTGTACATGCGCGCGCTGGCGCGTGATGTGGCGCTGGCCTGCGGCACTGTGGGCCATATAACCGCGCTGCGCCGCCTGCGCGTGGGGCCTTTTACGGAGGCTGATGCGATTGTTCTGGACAAAATTGTCCTAAACGACGACAACCCCCATGCCTCACCGGAGCTGCTGCGTCCGGTCTCGACCGCGCTGGCCGACATCCCGGCGGTGGCCCTGACCAAAGACGAAGCAGTGTCCTTGTTGCACGGACAGGCGCTCAGCCTTGTCGATCTGATGGATCGTCTCCCCCAGATTGATAATGAAGATGCACCGATCCGGGCCATGGAAGGGGGGCGCGTACTGGGCCTTTGCCGTCGTGAAGACGGTTTCCTGCGTCCTGTGCGGATTCTCTAGAACCTTCTTTGTATGGAGACAGTGATGTCGATTACCGCAGAACGCCGCACGGCAGTTATCAGTGAATACCAGACGACCCCCACCGACACGGGGTCTCCGGAAGTGCAGATTGCAATTCTGACCGAGCGCATTGTTAACCTGACCGAGCACCTGAAGACCCACGCGAAGGATTTCCATTCCCGCCGTGGTCTGCTGATCCTCGTTGGTCGTCGTCGCAGCCTGCTCGACTACCTGCGTCGTAAGAGCCAGAGCCGTTACGAAACGCTGATCGGTCGTCTCGGCCTGCGTCGCTAAGACCAGAGTTGAAGGCGTGAAGGGTGCGGTTGCCGGGTGATGCCGCAAGCCGCACCCTTTCCCTTTTTCGGGCTATTGTGTGATGATAGCCCTGCGCGCGGAGGCCATGCTGGTCCTCGCGTCTGAATAATAATGGCCACAGGTCTGAGTGCGGGATCATGATCCCGGCGGGCCACGGCGTTTCCGACCACATGGCGCCTGGGTGGTTTTGCCACCAGTCACCATGCCGTCCGAGGCGCTGTCCGCTCCTTCGGTTCTCCCCCCGCCTGTTCGTGTGGCCTTGAGTAAAATGTAAGGCAGAACTGTATGTTCAATTACTACCGTAAAGAAATCGAATGGGGCGGTCGTCCGCTGGTTCTGGAAACGGGCAAGATTGCTCGCCAGGCCGATGGCGCCGTGGTTGTCACCTATGGTGAGACCGTTGTGCTGTGTACCGCTGTCGGTGCAAAATCAGTCAAGCCGGGTCAGGATTTCTTCCCGCTGACCGTCAACTATCAGGAAAAAGCCTACGCTGCGGGTAAAATCCCCGGTGGCTTCTTCAAACGTGAAGGCCGTCCGTCCGAGAACGAAACCCTCGTGTCTCGTCTGATCGACCGCCCGCTGCGTCCGCTGTTCCCGGAAGGGTTCCGCAACGAGGTTCAGGTCATTGCCACCGTGCTGACGCACGATATGGAAAATGACCCGTCCATCCCGGCTCTGATCGGCTGTTCCGCAGCGCTGACGCTGTCCGGCATTCCCTTCTTCGGCCCGGTTGGCGCTGCGCGCGTTGGCTTCAAGGACGGTGCGTTCATCCTGAACCCCACCCTTGAGCAGATGGCTGAAGCTGATCTGGATCTGGTCGTCGCCGGCACGGAAGAAGGCGTGCTGATGGTCGAATCCGAAGCGTCTGAACTGTCTGAAGACGTGATGCTGGATGCTGTGACCTTTGGCCATGCTGCGTTCCAGCCGGTGATCGAAGCCATCATCTCTCTGGCTGAACACGCTGCAAAAGCACCGTGGGACCTGCCGGAAGTCTCCAAGGAAGCGCAGAAGCTCCGCACCCGCATCGACAAAGTGGGCCGCAAGCTGATTGCTGACGCTTACAAGGAAAAGAAGAAGCAGGCGCGTTACGAAAAGATCGGTGCTGCCAAGGAAGCAATTCTGGCCAAGCTGGCTGACGAAGAGCTGGACGTGGACGCCGCCAAGCCGATGCTGAAGGATCTGGAAGCCGACGTGGTTCGCACGTCCGTGCTGAAGACCGGCATGCGTATCGACGGCCGTGATCTGGTAACGGTGCGTCCGATTGTGTCTGAAGTCGGCATTCTGCCGCGCGCTCATGGGTCTTCTCTGTTCACCCGTGGTGAAACGCAGGCGCTGGTTGTGACCACGCTGGGCACCGGGCAGGATGAGCAGGTGATTGATGCGCTGCAGGGCGAATATCGCACCAACTTCATGCTGCACTACAACTTCCCTCCCTTCTCTGTGGGTGAGTGCGGTCGTATTGGCTCTCCGGGCCGTCGTGAAATCGGGCATGGCAAGCTGGCATGGCGCGCTATCCACCCGCTGCTGCCGAGCCGTCAGGAATTCCCGTATACGCTGCGCGTGGTGTCTGAAATCACGGAAAGCAACGGTTCGTCTTCCATGGCGACCGTCTGTGGTTCTTCTCTGGCTCTGATGGATGCCGGCGTTCCGCTGAAGCGCCCGGTGGCTGGTATTGCCATGGGTCTGATCAAGGAAGGTGAAGACTTCGCCGTTCTGTCCGACATTCTGGGTGATGAAGATCACCTCGGGGACATGGACTTCAAGGTAGCTGGCACCGAACAGGGCGTGACCGCTCTGCAGATGGACATCAAGATCACGTCCATCACGCCGGAAATCATGAAGATCGCTCTGGGTCAGGCCCGCAATGGCCGCCTGCACATTCTGGGTGAAATGAGCAAGGCGCTGACGGAAGGCCGCACAGACGTGTCCTCCACGGCTCCGAAAATCACCACCCTGACCGTGCCGCGCGAAAAAATCCGCGATGTGATCGGCTCTGGCGGTAAAGTTATTCGTGAGATTGTTGAATACTCCGGTGCGAAGGTCGATATCGGAGATGATGGCACCATCACCATCGCTGCAATGTCTGACGATCAGGCCCAGAAAGCCATTGACCGCATCACCGGCATTGTGGCTGAGCCGGAACTGGGCCGCGTTTACAACGGTAAGGTTGTGAAAACGGCTGACTTCGGCGCGTTCGTGAACTTCATGGGCGCACGTGACGGTCTGGTTCACATTTCCGAACTCACGCAGGGTCGCGTTGGCAAGACGACTGACGTTGTCAAGCAGGGTGACGAAGTGAAGGTGAAAGTGATCGGGTTTGACGACCGGGGCAAAGTAAAGCTGTCCATGCGCGTTGTTGACCAGGAAACGGGTGCTGACATCACGGAAACCGTGGGCGCCAAGCCTGCGCGGGCTCCGCGTCGGGATGCTGAATAAGATCGGCGCTTGCCAGACAACACGATAGGACAGATATGAAGGCGATCAACGCAGTTCGCATGGGGGGCGTGGACGTCCTGCCGCTGGTAGAAGGCGGCAAGGGGGTTTCCGTTTCAACAGGCGTTTCAGCCGGAGCATGGGCTGCAGCGGGCGGGGCCGGTACGGTCTCCATTGTTAATGCGGACAGTTACGATGCAGCCGGAAACCCGGTCCCGCAGATCTATCATGGCCGGACCCGTCGGGACCGGCATGAAGAGCTGGTGGACTACGCCATTCGAGGCGGCATTGCGCAGGCTCAGATTGCGCATGACGTCGCAGGTGGCCGTGGGCGTATCCATGCCAATATTCTGTGGGAAATGGGTTCGGCGGAACGCGTGATCAGAGGCGTTCTGGATGGGGCCAAAGGCCTTATTCAGGGTGTGACCTGTGGCGCGGGCATGCCGTACCGGCTTTCTGATATTGCTGCGGAATATGGGGTTTACTATTACCCCATCGTCTCTTCCGCGCGGGCGTTCAATGCCCTGTGGAAGCGCGCCTATAGCAAGACGTCCGACCTGCTGGGCGGCGTGGTGTACGAAGATCCCTGGCGGGCTGGCGGTCATAACGGCCTGTCCAACACGGAAAACCCGCTACAGCCGGAAGACCCGTACCCCCGCGTGGCGGCTCTGCGCAAACTCATGCGCAGCTTCGGGCTGGATGAAACCCCCATTATCATGGCGGGTGGCGTCTGGTGTCTGGAAGAATGGGAAGACTGGATTGGGAATCCGGAACTGGGGCCGATTGTGTTCCAGTTCGGCACACGTCCTTTGCTGACGCAGGAAAGCCCGATCCCGCAGGCGTGGAAAGACCGTCTGCTCACCCTGAAAAAGGGTGACGTCTATCTCAACCGCTTCTCCCCCACGGGTTTTTACTCCTCTGCCGTGAACAACAGCTTCCTGCAGGAACTGCGCGGGCGTTCAGAGCGGCAGGTTGCGTTCTCTCCGGAAGCACTGGGTGCCCATAGTGCATCCTATGGTGTGGGTGCCCGTAAGCGCGAAGTGTTTGTGACGGAGGAAGATCTCCAGCGCATCCACGGCTGGGAGGCTCAGGGCTTTACGGAAGCCATGCGCACCCCGGATTCCACGCTGATTTTTGTAACGCCTGACCGGGCGCGGGAAATCATTGCGGATCAGGTTGCGTGCATGGGCTGTCTGTCCGAGTGCAAGTTCTCCAACTGGAGCCAGCGTGCGCCGGATTACAGCAACGGGCACAAGGCGGACCCGCGGTCCTTCTGTATCCAGAAAACGCTTCAGGCTGCGGCCCATGCCAGCGGGCCGGATGCGGCGGATATTCTGGACCACAATCTGATGTTTGGCGGCACCAATGCGTGGCGCTTTGCAACAGACCCGTTCTACGCCAATGGCTTTGTGCCGACGGTGGCACAACTGATCGAACGGATTATGAGCGGGCGTTAAATCCCGTTTTCCCGGAACGAGGGGCGGGGGATGCCTTCCTCTCTTTCGGGGATTTCATAGTCCCCAGTGCTTACAAAAAGGCCCGTCAGACACACTCTGGCGGGCCTTTTTGTTTCTGGTTTTTCCAAAGGATAGTGCGTCTTACCGGCGGGAGCGGGCAATCTTCTGGTCGGTCTTGTACTGGCTAAGCGCATAGACGGACCAGATGGCCGCCGGAATCCAGCCGATAATGGTAACCTGCAGGATCAGGCAGATAATGCCGGCAAAAGGCCGACCGATGGTGA
This sequence comes from Acetobacter sp. KSO5, assembly GCF_044094635.1. NCBI lineage: Bacteria > Pseudomonadati > Pseudomonadota > Alphaproteobacteria > Acetobacterales > Acetobacteraceae > Acetobacter > Acetobacter sp. KSO5. The sequence goes on from NZ_CP172014.1 coordinate 359,786, forward strand.
AGAACTGAAGCCAGGGCAGCAGCAGAGCAAGAAGAAGGCGCATGAAAATCTCCTGTAGGCAGTATAAAAGCCAGTCACAGGCAGGATGACGGGGCGACGGTCGGAAAACAAGCCCGGAGCGCGGCCCTAGGTGCCTCGGCCTTTGTGTGCTAGAAGAAAAACACAGGGGAAACAGCCTGTTTGCCCTCAAGTAATTCTAAGGCGTGCCCCGCGTTTGGGCAGGGTGCGCGGCCATGACAAGACGGATGGACCTTGACCGAGATTTCTGACCAGCCGGGATCGCCGGTACCTTCTGACCTTCTCCCCGTCACCATTGAGGAGGAAATGCGTTCCTCCTACCTCGCTTATGCGATGTCGGTGATTGTCAGCCGCGCCTTGCCGGATGTGCGCGATGGTCTGAAACCCGTGCATCGGCGCATTTTGTACGCCATGCACGAAAGTGGCTTTACGCACGATAAAGCCTATCGCAAATCGGCCCGTGCGGTCGGTGAAGTGATGGGTAAATACCATCCGCATGGTGACGCCTCTATTTATGACGCCATGGTGCGTATGGCGCAGTCCTGGTCCATGCGCGTCAAGCTGATTGACGGGCAGGGGAACTTCGGCTCCGTCGATGGGGATAGCCCGGCGGCCATGCGTTATACGGAAGCGCGTCTGGCCAAGGCTGCAACCTTCCTGCTGACCGATATTGATCGTGATACGGTCGACTTCCAGCCGAACTATGATGAAAGCGAGCATGAACCGACGGTTCTGCCTGCCGCTTTCCCGAACCTGCTCATCAACGGTGCCACCGGTATTGCCGTGGGTATGGCCACCAACATTCCGCCGCATAACCCGTCGGAAGTGATTGATGCCACGCTCGCGCTGATCGAAAAGCCCGAGATGGAGCTTGAAGAACTGATGGAGCACGTGCCGGGACCGGACTTCCCGACCGGCGGCATCATTCTGGGGCGTGCAGGGATTCGCAGCGCGTTCGCCACGGGTCGTGGCGCGGTGATTATCCGCGCCCGCGCCGAGGTTGAGGAAATCCGTAAGGACCGCAAAGCCATTGTGGTGACGGAAATCCCGTATCAGGTGAACAAGGCCACCCTGCAGGAGCGCATTGCCGATCTGGTGCGCAACAAGCAGATTGAAGGCATTTCCGACATCCGCGATGAATCTGACCGCTCCGGGATGCGTGTGGTCATTGAAATCAAGCGCGATGCCACGCCGGAAGTGGTGCTGAACCAGCTTTATCGCTTCACCCAGCTTCAGACCTCCTTTGGTGTAAACATGCTGGCGCTGGATGGCGGCAAGCCGCGCCTGATGGGCCTGAAAGACGTTCTTCAGGCGTTTATCGCCTTCCGTGAAGAAGTCATTCTGCGTCGCTCCCGCTTTGAACTGAATAAAGCACGTGATCGCGGGCATATCCTCGTTGGTCTGGTGATTGCCGTCGCCAATATTGATGCGGTGATTGCGTTGATCCGTGCCGCCCCGGACGCTGCCACGGCGCGTGAATCCCTGATGGCCGCAAACTGGGAAGCCGGAGATGTCGCTCCGCTGCTAGCGCTGATCCATGATGACGGCAACCAGATTATTGATGGTAAGGTCCGCCTGACGGAAGCGCAGGCGCGCGGTATTCTGGAACTGCGCCTGCAGCGCCTGACCGGGCTTGAGCGCGACAAGATTCAGGGTGAACTGTCTGACGTTGCTGTCCGCATCAATGAACTGCTGGAAATCATCGGTAGCCACATCCGCCGTATGGAAGTGCTGCGCGAGGAAATGATGGCGGCTCGTGCCGAGCTGGCCACGCCGCGCGCGACCGAGATTTCCGATTATGCGGGTGATCAGGATGATGAAAGCCTGATTGAACCCGGTCAGATGGTTGTCACCATTACGCGGGAAGGCTTCATCAAGCGCACCCCGCTGGATGTGTATCGTGCTCAGAACCGTGGTGGCCGTGGCCGCACCGGCGCCGGGACGCGTGGTGATGATATTCTGGTCCGTTCCTTCAATGCGCATACGCACCAGTGGGTGATGTTCTTCTCCTCTGGCGGCAAGGCCTATCGGGAAAAGGTGTGGCGTCTGCCGGAAGCCAGCCCGACTGCCAAGGGCCGTGCGCTGGTCAATCTGCTGCCGGATCTGGGGTCGGACAGCATTACGGCTGTGCTGCCGCTGCCGCATGATGAGGAGCTGTGGGAATCCCTGCACCTCGTCTTTGCGACGGCAAGTGGTGGCGTGCGCCGTAACCGCCTGAGCGATTTCCGCAACATCCGCTCTTCCGGCCTCATCGCCATGAAGCTGGATGAAGGCGATAGCCTGATTGGTGTTGCGACCTGTCGGGAAGGGCAGGATGTGTTCCTGGCCACCCGCAAGGCGCGCTGCATCCGCTTCCAGATTACGGACGAGACGCTGCGTGTGTTCGCAGGCCGTGGGTCTTCCGGCGTGCGCGGTATCCGTCTGGCGGAAGGGGATGAAGTTATTAGCCTCGCAGTCCTCAACCATGTTGAGGCGACGGTGGAAGAACGCTCGGCTTACCTGCGGATGGCCAACGCCAAACGCCGCGCTGAAAGTGCTGCCGAGGGTGAGGATGAGTCCGAAAACGCAGTCGTTGCGACGGATGAGGATGAAGCCGCATCCGGCACTGAGTTGCTGACGCCCGAACGCTTCGCTCAGCTCGAATCTGCGGAAGAAATTCTGCTGGTGGTGAGCGATGGCGGGTTTGGTCGCCGGTCTTCCGCGTATGATTACCGCGTAAGCGGACGTGGCGGGCAGGGCATTACCAACATGACCTTCTCTGCCAACAAGCGCGGGACGGAAGTTGCGGCAACCTTGCAGGTGCTGGATGGCACGGACGTCATGCTGGTGACCGATGCTGGCCGCCTGATCCGTGTGCCGGTTGATCAGGTGCGTGTCATGTCCCGTCAGGCGAGCGGTGTCACGCTGTTCCGCCTGAATGAGGATGAGCGCGTTACCAGCGTCTTCCCGGTGATGGATGATGAAGAAGAGGGCGATGTTGAGGTTGTCGAGGGGACTGCTTCCGCCCCGGCGGCTGGTGAAGCGCCGCAGGCTGGCCCCGCAGAGGAAGGCAGCGCATCGTCCGGTGACGACGCATGACTGAGGGCGTATGTGCCACCCCTCGGCGCATAGGCTTTTACGCGGGGACGTTTGACCCCGTGACCACCGGGCATCTGGACGTGATCGAGCGTGCAGCCCGGCTGGTTGATCGTCTGGTGATTGGCGTTGCGAAAAATCCGGGCAAGAATCCGCTCATGCCGCTGGAAGAGCGGGTGGCCTGCGTGGAAGAAGCCCTGCCAGCTATTGCTGAACGGGTGGGGGGAGATCTGAAAGTGGTCTCCTTCGATTCCCTGCTGGTGGAAGCCGTCAGGGCGCACGGCGCGTCCCTCATTTTCCGGGGCCTGCGGGTGCTGACGGATTTTGACTATGAAATTCAGATGTCCGGCGTAAACCGCCGTCTGGCTCCGGGCATTGAAACCGTTTTTCTCATGGCGTCTGAACGAACACAGTTTATTTCGTCACGTCTTGTGAAAGAAATTGCCGGGTATCACGGGGATATTTCCGAATTTGTGACCCCCGGCACCCAAAAACGCCTGCTCGCCCGGCTTAAGGCGCGGGCTGCGGGGTAACAGGGCCTCAGGCACTGTTACCAAAGTGTTCAAGGAGAAGTTTTATGACTGCCGACACAGATAAAAACGATCTGATTTATATGGATGTCCCCGAAGGCCGCGTGGTCATCCGCCTGCGTCCGGACATTGCTCCTCTCGCGGCTGAGCGTATCCGTACGCTGTCTGCTCAGGGCTTTTACGATAACGTGCCGTTCCACCGCGTTATTTCCGGTTTCATGGCACAGGCTGGTGATCCGACGGGCACGGGCATGGGCGGCAGTGAACTGCCGGACCTGAAGGCCGAATTCACGCGGGATGCCAAATTCCTGCGCGGCACGCTGGGGATGGCCCGTACGTCTGACCCGAACAGCGCCAACAGCCAGTTCTTCATCATGTTCGAACCGTCCCCCCATCTGGATGGCCAGTACACCATTGTGGGCGATGTGATTGAAGGCATGGAACATATCGACAAAATCAAGCGTGGTTCCGGCGGTTCCGGCATGGTGAAAGATCCCGATCGGATCAAAAGCATGCGTCCGGCTTCTGCTGAAAACGCCTGATTTCAGAAACCTGTTTCTGATGTCTGAAAAGCGCGGCCTCTCCGGAGGTCGCGTTTTTTTATGCGTTCTTGCGTGGCCGGAGGCCTGCACTCAGAGGACTCTTTTTTGCGGGCTGTTTCAGGGTGGGCGGCCGCCAAAATGGCCCACGCAGGCATGGCCGCATAGGGCGGTCAGCAGGGCCAAAGCATGGCCTCCGCGGCTGAAATGAGAGGAAAAATCCTATTTTCTTGCCAGAATAGGGTCTCATCGCTTGACACAATAGGAATGATCCGTTTAGACAGCCTCCAGCAAACACGTCCCGCAGCTCAGGCTGCCGCGATGGTTTGTGAACCAATGGTGTGAGCCGGTAGCTCAGTTGGTAGAGCATTCGACTTTTAATCGAATGGTCGAGGGTTCGAGTCCCTCCCGGCTCACCATTGCTTTTTCTTTCCAGAAAATCCCAATATTTCAAATACTATAAAGTAGCGTTGCAAAAAACGCCTTACCCGTAGTGCGTCTATAGTCTCAGGGGATCTCCTTGTCCCACGGCGGCACCGGGCCGTACTGAGCGGCGAGGAAATCAATCATGGCGCGCACTTTCAGTGGTGTGGTCAGGCCGGGCGCGTAAACTGCGTGCAGTGGCGGTCCCGGAGTTGGCGGCACGTCCAGAGTCAGGGTTTTCAGGCTGCCAGTCTTCAGAGCATCGGCCACAATAAAGGTGGGCTGATAAACTATCCCCTGCCCGGCAATGGCGGCCTCACGCAGCACATCGCCATTATTGGCGCAGAGCGGGCCGGAAATGGCCACGGCGTCTTCGCCATCTTTCCCAAAATTCCAGCGTGAGGCGCTGGCTGTGGTCTCGCCCAGCGTGTAGCCCAGACAGGCATGTTGGCTCAGCTCTGCCAGTGTGGTCGGGGTTCCGGCCCGTTTCAGATAGGCCGGGGCTGCACAGACGACCATGCGGATATCGGCCAGCTTGCGGACGCGCAGGCTGCTGGGGGTGAGCGAGCGGATCCGCAAGGTCAGGTCCCAGCCTTCTTCAATCAGATCAACCGTGCGGTCATTCACGCCCAGCTCAACCGTGACCAGCGGATACAGGCGGCTAAATTCCGGCAGGAGCGGGGCCACATACCGGATAGCGAAGGAAACCGGCGCATTCAGCCGCAGGCGGCCACGCGGTTCACGCCGCTGTTCGGTGACGGTTTGTTCAATCTCTTCCAGTTCAGGCAGAATTTTCTGGCAACCGTCCAGAAACAGACGTCCGGCTTCCGTCAGGGAAAGCTTGCGCGTGCTTCTGTGAAAAAGCGTGCTGCCCAGTCGGGTTTCCAGCGCATTGATGTGCTTGGTCACCATGGTCTGGGAGAGGGAGAGGGCGCGTCCGGCTCCGGTAAAGCTGCCGGTTGCAACAACTTTTACAAAAACCTGCATGCTTGTAATGCGGTCCAGCATAAAAACTCACAGGCTAAAGGTCAGCATATCCGCACCCGTTGTGGCGTGCGGTCAGGGCAGTTTTCCCCGGCTGATGCTTTGGCGCAAGCCCCGGGCGGCGGCGCAGGCTATCGCCCGGGTGTTCGTATGCCTTAAGCGCTGTTAGCGCAGCATGGGGCGTGGCGGCGGATGGTTATGGCTGTTGTTGTTCCAGTCCGGGCGCGGCCCGTGGTCGTGGCGGTGGTGATAATGGCCGCCCGAGCAGCTGGTGAGCATCAGCGGAGCAATAAGACACAGCGTAAAAAGAATATGTTTCATGAGACCCTCCATCAAAAAATATTCAAAGCGAATAAAGGCAACTGTGCGGCATTCTTTTTGTTTTTCGGGACGATCACCTTTGCTCTTTGTCAGGTCCACGGAATGATGCAAAAAAAGAGGCATGTCCTGCCATGCTGGCGGACCATGCAGGGAGTGTTGGAAAGCGCGTGTCGGGAAACAGAAGGATGCGCAGGATTGCCACCTGCCTTGTACTGACGCAGGCCCTTGCTCCTCAGGTTGGTCTTCTGGCGCCGCGCGCCGTGTTTGCTGCGTCAGACGGGGTGGATGGTCTGCATGCAGCCCCTGTTCAGCCGGTGCTGCATGACGGGCTGACCCCGCAGGAGGGTGATGCCTCTCACGCCAGTCTGTTTTTGCCGTTTGATGCGCAAACCGGCGTGGCCGCATTCTGGTCCGGGCCGGATTTTGTGGTGGTGGCCGACCGGCCCGTCCCGGCTCTGGCGCACGCTTCTGGCGGTGGTGGCCTGTTTTCCAGTCTGGATGTCACGGTGCTGGATACAGCCACCCTTATCCGCCTGCATTTACCCTCCCATCCGCAGCTTTCGCTGTCCCACCAGTCTGATGGCTGGGTTTTGCAGGGCGATACCACGTCTCGGTCCGGCTCCTCATCCGGCATGACCTCCCACGTCGCACAGATGTTCAAACCAGGGGCGGTGCTTTTTCCGCAAAAACAGCCTGGCCGGATTATTGCTCTGCCTGATCCGGCATCTGGTGGCCGTTTGCTGATTGCGACCTCTCGTGTTGGGAGTGGGGGCATCGCGCAGGGGCGGCAAGGTGTGGGGTATGGCGTGCGGCCTTCGCTGGAAGGTGTGGTGATTGCCGCCGATTCCAGACAGATCACGTTGCGCAGCACGCCGGAGGGAGCGGTGCTGGATGCTGTTGCGCTGCATCCGTTGCCGGTAGGGCTAGCGTCAGATAGCGCACAAACAGACCCTCACAGGCAGGATTGGGAATGGCTGGGCCTCTCTCATGCCGGAAATGGTCGTAAGCCCTCCACGCGTCTCGCGGCGGCACAGACCGCGTTTGCCGCAGGCCAGCCCTGGCAGGCTCTGAAAAGTCTGGAGGCAGTTCCTTCGCCAGATGAGGCTGCGGGGGATGAGAAGACAAAAACAGCGCAAACATTTCTGCAAGCGGCAGCCTCTCTGCTGGCAGGGCGCATCTGGCAGGCGCAGGCTTTAAATGGTGCTCAGTTTGGCGATGCTCCGGCCACCCGCGTCTGGCGTGGCCTGTATCTGATGCAAACGGGCCAGAACAGCCAGAACGCTTCGGTTCTGCTGGCGGCCGGGTTTGCGCAGTTGCAAGCCTACCCGGCCGCAGTGCGTGCGCTGATTCTGCCGCAGGTCGCGACCTATGTCGTTCGGTTTGGCGATGCAGCTACGGTGGATCTGCTGGGAACCCTACCAGATGATACGAGCTATGATCTCCCACGCGCTCTGTTAGAGGCGAGGGCAGGCCAAACGGAAACCGCCCGTGTGGCGCTGGAAAATCTGACGGCCTCCTCGTCCAGCCAGACGACCGCCTATGCCCGCGCGGCGCTGGTGGCGCTGATGCTGGATAAGGACATGATTGCCCCCACTATGGCGGCGGAAGCCTATGGCAAATTGCTGGAGAACGATGGCCAGCCCGCAGCCCTCCCCACCGGGCCGAAAGCCACCATCAGGCTGGGGCAGGCGCATGCTTTGACGCTGGCTGGCCAGCCACAAACGGCGTTGGCGGTGCTGGATAGCGTGCAGACTGGGCCGGATGCCCCGCAGGATGTGCTGGCTGCGGCGTATCAGGTGGTCCTGAAGGCGCTGATTTTCCCGGAGGGAGCCCCCAAAAGCCTTACCGCACAAGCCGCAAACTCTGCGCCTTTGAGTGCTTCTGCCCGTTTTGCGCTGGTGGCGTCTCATCTGCGGTTTGTGGAGGATGGGGCCGGAAAGGCGAAATTGCTGCTTGGATATGGTCGCCTGTTGCTGGCAGCCGGTCAGCCGGACACCGCTGCCACGGCGTTTGCTCAGGCCGCTGCGATGCTGGCGGACCCGGTTGCGCGGGCCGAGGCGGAAGATCTGCTGGCGCAAGCCGGGTTGCAGGCCCATCGCCCGGCGTTGGCGCAAAGGGCACTTGAGCGGGCCACAGCTCCCGCCATGCCGGATGATCTGGCCACACAACGCGCGTATGATGCCGCCCGTCTGGCGGCAGAGAGCGGAGACACCGCCAAAGCCCTGACCCTGCTGGCGCAGGATGAAACCGATGCCGGGCTGGATCTGCGTGGAAAACTGTATGAATCGGAAAAGCGCTGGCCGGAGGCAGTGCTGGTCATCGGTCGTCTGGCCACGCGCGGCCTGCCGGAAGAGGGCGTTCTGACGGAGCCGCAGCGCGCTCTGGCCCTGCGTCTGGCGACCGATGCCGCTGCGGCGGGGGATTCGGAAACGCTGCTGCGCCTGAAGGGCTGGTTGGCTGGCCGCACGCTGGGCCGGGAGCGGGATGCTTTGCTTGCTATGCAGATACGGAGCATCAAGGCCCATAGCCCTGCGCATTGAGAAGGGCTTGAGCCGTTTTGTGACGGTTTTTAGAAAAAAAACGGATGTGAACGAGATAAAGCTTGTCATGGGGGACACGAGTCCTTAGTTACTCGCGCTCTTGGCCCAAGGGGGCGATCCCGCCCAACAGGCTATCTACTGGTTTGGGGGTACGTCGATGAACGCACTTGCTCAACTGGGGATGGTCTCGGAACACCCGAGCAATAACCAGGCAATTTCTGTTCCGGTCTCGTCTGACGATGATCGCAAGGATTACTTCGTCGTAAAAGATGGCGAGAAGTTTGCAGGTACACACCTGCTGGTTGATTTGTGGGATGCCACAAATCTGGACGATCCTGAAAAGATCGACCGCACCCTGTGTGAAGCAGCTCTTGCTGCAGGTGCGACCATTCTGCACAGCCATTTTCACCACTTCACGCCTAATGGTGGCGTGTCTGGCGTGGTTGTGCTGGCCGAAAGCCATATTTCCATCCACACATGGCCGGAGCGTGACTTCGCCGCCGTGGATATCTTCATGTGCGGGGCGTGTGACCCCAATCTGGCGATTCCCGTGATGCAGCGCCTGTTTCAGGCCAAGCGTCTGGAAGTGGATGAACAGCGTCGCGGACGCGTCGCCCTGTAAACACGGCACAGCCCTGTCTGTGTGATGTGTTTTTCCGGCAGGGGTCAGAGCAGATGTTCTGGCCCCTGACCGCTGAATCAGGACTAAAAAATCATGGCCGATCAATGGATTGAAGAAACCCTGTATGACAACTGGGGCCAGCGCTTCCGTGTCAAACAGGAACTTGCCCGCACCACCAGCCCGTTTCAGGACATTGTGGTGTTTGAAAGCGAGTCGCACGGGCGCGTGCTGCTGCTGGATGGGGTGGTGCAGATTACTGAAGGCGATGAATTCGTTTATCAGGAAATGCTGACACACGTGCCGCTGTTCACGCATGCAGCGCCCCGTAACGTGCTGATTATTGGCGCGGGCGATGGTGGCGTGCTGCGCCGGGTGCTGGAGCATCCGGGTGTGGAAAAAGCCGTGATGGTGGAAATTGATGGCGCCGTCATCGAACTTTCCAAAAAATATCTGCCCAATATTGCCGGTGATGCGTGGAATGACCCGCGTGCCGAGGTGATTGTGGGCGATGGGATCGACTACGTAACCCGTGCGGCGGATGCATCCTTCGATGCCATTATTGTCGATAGCACTGACCCGATTGGCGTGGGCGAAGTCCTGTTTACAGATTCGTTCTATGAGCATTGCGCCCGCGTGCTGACGGCCGAAGGGCTGATCGTCAATCAGTGTGGTGTGCCCTTCATGCAGGCGGATGAACTGCATGAAACCAGCCTGCGTCGCGCGAAATTCTTCCCGCATGTGTCGGCTTATGTGGCGGCTGTGCCGACCTACGTTGGCGGATTCATGACGCTGGGCATCGCCTCCAAGGGCAAAAGCCCCGCAGGGCAGGATGTGGCCGCTGTGCGCGCCCGTGCTGAAGCTGCCGGTGTTTTGGGAAAAACCCAGTACTGGACGCCGGAAATCCACGTCGGTGCGTTCAATCTGCCGCCCTATATCGCAAAGCACCTGCCTGCGGATATGGCGTAAAACATTACCAGAGACTCACGGGAACCTTGATTGACTTGCTAACGCAATGATGTCACGGTTCTAACCGCGCAGAGGGAGAGACCGGTCCTGCACCGGCGCCGAAGGAGCAACCGCCCCGGAAACTCTCAGGCAAAAGGACCCTGCGCGGTTAACTTCTGGAGAGAGGCGCCTGTGCGTCCGCCGACGGGATAGCGATCTCAGGCAAAAAAACAGAAGGGGCAGACGGATTATCCTGGTCCGGGGCCCTTATGTTGTCTTGCGTCGTTGGTCTTTTTGCAGCGTATGAAAACCGGCCCGGTCCTCTTACGGAAGGCTGCGGCCATGAGCGCTGATACTCTCCTTCACACTCCCCTCTTTACTCTGCATGAAGAAGCTGGCGGCAAGATGGTGCCGTTTGCTGGCTATGCCATGCCGCTGAATTATGCCGATGGCATTATGGCGGAGCATCGGCATGTGCGTGAGCATGCCGGCCTGTTTGATGTCTCCCACATGGGGCAGGTCCGTCTGCGTGGACGCTCTGGTGATGGAGAGGCCGCAGCTCACGCGCTGGAACGCCTCGTGCCGGCCGATATCGTCGCCCTTAAAACCGGGCGGCAGCGTTATACGCAATTCACCAATGAAAAAGGCGGTATTCTGGATGACCTGATGGTCGCCCGCATGGGGGATTCCCTGCTGCTGGTCATCAACGCCGCCTGTAAGGATGCCGATATCGCGCATCTGCAGGATGAGCTGGCCGATTGTCTGGTGGAAGTGCTGGAAGACCGCGCGCTTCTCGCCCTGCAGGGGCCGGAAGCCGAAGACGCACTGGCCGCACTGGCTCCCGCCGTGCGGGACATGAAGTTCATGGATGTGCGTGATGTGGATGTGGATGGCGCGCTCTGCACCATCTCCCGCTCCGGCTACACGGGTGAAGACGGGTTTGAAATCTCGCTCCCCGCCATGGATGCCTCCCGCGTGGCTCGCAAACTGCTGGAACAGCCCGCTGTGAAACTGATCGGCCTTGGCGCGCGTGACAGCCTGCGTCTGGAAGCCGGGATGTGCCTGTATGGCTCCGATATTGATGAAACGACGACCCCGGTTGAAGCCGCGCTCGAATGGTCCATTCAGAAAAGCCGTCGCCGTGGTGGCGCGCGGGAAGGGGGCTTCCCCGGTGCTGATGTGATTCTGGCGCAGCTGGAAGAGGGCGTCTCCCGCCGCCGTGTTGGCCTGCTGCCGGAAGGCCGTGCCCCTGTGCGTGGCGGTGCCCCGCTGTATGCCGACGTTGAATTTGCAACGCCGCTTGGCAAGGTCACGTCCGGCGCCTTTGGCCCCACGGTGGAAGCCCCTGTTGCCATGGCCTACGTCGCCACGGATTACGCAGCCCCGCAGACGCCGATTGTCGCGGAACTGCGTGGCCGCGCTGTGCCGGCTACCGTCCACGTCCTGCCGTTTGTTCCCGCCCGTTTCAAACGGTAAGGGCAATGTTTTTCCTCAGGTTTTTTAAATTATCCGTTTTTATGGAGTGCTGACCCAATGACCCTGTATTTCACCAAAGAACATGAATGGCTCCGCGTAGAGGGTGAGACCGCCATTGTCGGCATCACCAAACACGCCGCCGAAGAGCTGGGTGAACTGGTGTTTGTTGAAACCCGTGATGCCGGCACCGTGGTGCAGGCGGGTGAGTCCATCGCTGTGGTGGAATCCGTTAAGGCAGCGTCTGACATTTACGCGCCGGTGGACGGTGAAGTGCTGGACAACAACCCGCAGCTTTCTGATGACCCGGCCCGCGTCAGCTCCGACCCGGAAGGTGAAGGCTGGATTGTCAAATTCCGTCTGTCCAACCCGGACCAGCTGGATTCCCTGATGGATGCAGACGCCTACGCCGCCTTTATCGCCTGATAAAACGGCCTCGGGAAACGTCATTACTACTGCTTAGCTTTTTCAGGATACCCCCGCATGTTTTCCATTGCTTCCGGTCCGGGCCGCGCGACTGGCCCTTCTGTTGACACTCTGCCGGCCTTCGCGGGCCTTCAGCCGGAGGCAGGGTCCTTCGTTGGTCGCCATATCGGTCCTACTGAGGCTGATCTGGCTGTCATGCTCAAAACCGTGGGGGCAGCCTCTCTGGAGGCTCTGACGGAGGAAACCATTCCGTCTGCCATCCGCGCTACAAAGCCCATGGGCATTGGCGCTGGCTGGAGTGAAAGCGCTGTTCTGGCCCGCCTGCGGGAACTGGCCGGGCAGAATCAGGTCATGACGTCTCTCATCGGGCAGGGCTATTACGGCACCATCCTGCCTGCCGTTATCCAGCGGAACATTCTGGAAAACCCGGCATGGTACACGGCGTACACGCCGTATCAGCCGGAAATCAGTCAGGGTCGTCTGGAAGCACTGCTGAACTTCCAGACCATGATTACGGAACTGACGGGTCTGGACATTGCCAACGCCTCACTGCTGGATGAAGCCACGGCAGCGGCGGAAGCCATGGCGCTGGCGCGGCGTGTGGCCAAATCCAAAGCCACAGCCTTTTTTGTGGATGCTGACTGCCACCCGCAGACCATCGCTGTTCTGAAAACCCGTGCTCTGCCAATGGGTATTACGCTGGTTTACGGCAACCCGCTGACGGATCTGGTGCCGACAGACGTGTTTGGCGCGCTGTTCCAGTATCCCGGCACGTCCGGCACGGTGGCAAACCCGCGCAGCGTGATTGAAGCCCTGCATGCGGCGTCTGGTATTGCCGTCATGGCCGCTGATCCGCTGGCGCTGACCCTGCTGACCTCCCCGGGGGAACTGGGAGCGGATATCGCCATTGGTTCCACGCAGCGTTTTGGCATTCCCATGGGCTTTGGTGGCCCGCACGCCGCTTATATGGCAGTGCGCGATGCGTGGAAGCGCAGCATGCCGGGCCGTCTGGTGGGTGTATCGGTCGATAGCGCAGGCCGTCCCGCCTATCGTCTCGCACTCCAGACGCGTGAGCAGCATATCCGGCGTGAAAAAGCGACCTCCAACATCTGCACCGCACAGGTTCTGCTGGCCGTTATTGCCGGGATGTATGCGGTTTATCACGGGCCGGAAGGTCTGCGTGCCATTGCCCGCCGCATCAACGGCCTGACCGCCACGCTGGCTGCTGGCCTGCGGGCGTTGGGTGTGACGGTGGAAACCGACGCCTTCTTTGATACCATTACGGTGCAGGCCGGTGCAGGCGTGCAGGACATTCTGGCCCGCGCCCGCTCCGCTGGCATTAACCTGCGCGATGCAGGTCATGGCCGCATTGGTATCAGTCTGGATGAAACCAGCTCCGCGCAGACTGTTGCCGCTGTCTGGTCCGCCTTTTGTGCGGAACAGGGGCGGGTTGATCAGATGATGGCGGCACTGGCTCCTGCTGGCAGCGTAATCCCGGAAGAAGTAGTTCGTAAAAGTGCATTCCTGACGCAGCCGATTTTCAGTGCATGCAGTTCCGAGACGGATATGCTGCGCTATCTGCGCCGCCTGTCCGATAAGGATCTGGCGTTGGACCGCACCATGATCCCGCTCGGCTCCTGCACCATGAAGCTGAACGCCACGGTGGAGATGCTCCCCATCACATGGCCGGGCTTCTGTGACATTCATCCGTTTGCACCCAGGGATCAGACGGAGGGTTATCAAACCCTGTTTGATGATCTGGAAAAATGGCTCTGCGCCATTAGCGGCTATGATGCCGTGTCTTTCCAGCCGAACTCCGGCGCGCAGGGTGAATATGCCGGTCTGCTGGCCATCAGTGCCTATCACCGTGCTCAGGGTAATGCGCACCGTACGGTCTGCCTGATCCCGGCGTCAGCTCATGGCACCAACCCGGCCTCTGCCCAGATGGCGGGTATGAAGGTGGTTGTGGTGAAGTGTGATGCTGGCGGCAATATCGACCTTGAAGATATGCAGGCCAAGGTGAAAGCGCACGCAGCGGATCTGGCTGCGGTGATGATCACTTATCCTTCCACACACGGCGTGTTTGAAGAAAGCATGCGCGAAATCTGTGATCTGGTGCATGAAGCCGGTGGGCAGGTTTACGTGGATGGCGCGAACATGAACGCGCAGGTCGGGCTGGCCCGTCCGGCCGATTACGGCGGGGATGTCAGCCACTTCAACCTGCACAAAACCTTCTGCATTCCGCATGGCGGCGGTGGCCCCGGCATGGGGCCGATTGGCGTGCGCGCGCACTTGACACCGTTCCTGCCCGGCAACCCGGCGGACGCGAATACCGAACTGGCTGTGAGTGCGGCTCCGTTTGGGTCTGCGTCTATCCTGCCGATCTCATGGGCCTATATCCGCCTGATGGGGGATGAAGGTCTGCAGCGTGCCACGCAGTTTGCTATCCTGAACGCCAACTACATCGTCAGCCGTCTGGTTGAGGCCTATCCGGTGCTGTATCGTGGAGCCAGGGGCCGTGTTGCGCATGAGTGCATTCTGGACCTGCGGCCTCTGAAAGACGCTGCGGGTGTCACGGTGGATGATATGGCCAAGCGTCTGGTGGATTATGGCTTCCATGCCCCGACGGTCAGCTTCCCGGTGGCAGGCACGTTTATGATCGAGCCGACGGAATCCGAAAGCAAAGCCGAACTGGACCGCTTCTGTGACGCCATGCTGGCGATCCGTGAAGAAGTCCGGGCGATTGAAGGCGGCAAGATCACGGCGGAAGAGTCCGCTCTGCGTCACGCCCCGCACACGGCCAGCGTTGTGACGGCAGAACCCTGGGCACATGCCTATGCCCGTCAGGATGCCTGCTTCCCGCCGGGTGTTAAGGCTGCCACCAAATACTGGCCGCCGGTTGGCCGTATTGATAACGTCCACGGGGACAAGAACCTGATCTGCTCCTGCCCTGATATTGCAGAGTGGATGGAATAAATCCTGCTCCATAAAGCAGTTCTGAAAAAGGCGGCACCGTAGGGGTGCCGCCTTTTTTATGCTCGCGTTTCCGGCTTAGCGTGTCAGGTTTTTGCCAGAAGCCGGCGCACGCCTTCTGTCACGTCCCGCTTCGCTCTGTCGGTCAGCGGGGAAGCCAGCATGTCGAAACCATGCACAGCGCGGGCATAGACGATGAGGTCCGTCGGCACCGCCGCTTGCCACAGGCGATGTGCAAACGTGACGTCCTCATCCCGGAAAAGATCAAGCGAGCCTGTCGTGATGATTGTAGGCGGCAGGCCGGAAAGATCCTGCATGAAGGCGGGGGATAAATAGCCAAACATGGGGTCATTATCAGCAAGGTTTCCGCGCACGGCAGCCCATGCGTGCTGGTTTTGCGCACGTGTCCAGACAAACTCTCCGGTTGTCGGGTCATCAGAGGGGGCGTCTGGTCCGCCAGTGCGCAGGTCCAGCATGGGATAAATCAAAAACTGGCCACAGAGCGGGATCTCCCCACGGTCCCGCGCGAGCAGAGCCGTTGCAGCAGCAAGGCAGCCCCCGCCACTATCCCCCATGACCATAATGCGGGTGGCGTCCACGCCCAATGTGCTGGCCTGATGATGCAACCAGACAAGCGCTGCATAGACGTCTTCTAACCCGCCGGGAAAAGGGGTTTCCGGAGCGAGCCGATAGTCCACAGACACAATTAACGCTCCTGTTTCCTGCGCCAGCCGACTGAGTGTTCCGGCCTGCATCTCAGGCGTGCCTGCAATCATCCCGCCACCATGGATATAGAGAATGGCAGGCATCGTCTGACTCTTTTGAGGAGGGTGGAACAGAAGCACACGCACATCGGGCGCGTCTTTTGGGCCGGCTATCAGGCGTTCCTCATAAGACACAGCATCAGAGTTCAGGAGAGCGGTTGTGCCCTCAGCCAGCGTGCGGCGAAAATCCATCAGGTCGTCATGATCCGGATCGAACGCCGGGAAGGCCCCCACTCTGTCGCGTTGCGCGGCGTCAACCAGATGAACGGTTATCATAAGGACCTCTCTTTGTGTTATTTAAAGGGTATTTCTATAAGTTTCTGAATGAATGCATTCAATAAATAGAGCAGCCATCCCCATTGTAAGCAGTAAAACGGAGGATTAAGTGTCACAAATCTGTGTCTCGGGGCGGGTACGTGATCTGCTATTCTGACGAAATCATAAAAATGATTGGCTTCATAAGGTAACGTGCAATGGCAGATCCCCCGCGTAAGCAGGCTCGCAGTTCTGGAAAATGGTTTGCTGCCAAACGGTATGGTTACGGGGCAGGGCTTCCCATCGTCTGGCAAGGATGGGTTGCGCTCACCGTGTTCCTGAGCGTCACTCTTGGGACGACGTTCGGGATGCTCTTTCTGCGCCCGGACAAGCCGCTTCTGGTCTTGTCTGTTGTGACTCTTATCAATGTGATTGCAGTCGCTTTTTTCCTCTGGATCTGTAAATCCCGAACAGAAGGCGGATGGCGCTGGAGATGGGGTGATAAAGACTGAAGCAGGTTTTCAGATCATAAAATTTAACGGAATTACGACGATGCAGGCCCGTAAAGCACGACAGCCCGCGATGAAGCCCATTCCATAGAGATCATAACGACTTCAGAGTCTTCGCAGGCAGCGCAAACTTTCGGCTTCCAGCAGGTGGATGTGTTTTCTCCTGTTCCGATGCGCGCGGGTAAGGTTTACGTGACACGCTCTGACAAAGATGTCTGGATCGGCGGCGATGTTGTGACCTGCGTGAAAGAGCAGATTTCTTTTCATCAAAAGCGATTTTCAGGAGTGTGCAGGCCCTGTCCGCAGGCAGAAACGGGTCATTTCTGGTGGGCAGAAAAGGCGCAGGGCAAAGCCGGGCCATAAGCCTGTGCCGTTGCTGACGTAGAGCGTCATGCCGCCTACACTATAGCGGCCAGAAACAAAACCGTTATTGCCACGCGCCACCATGCGGGCGAGGCCCGGAAGCATGCCACCATGGGTATGGCCTGACAGTTGCAGAGCCACCCCTTGGTCGGCGGCATTCTGTGCGGTGCGCGGTTGGTGATCCATCAGAACGACGGGCGCGTTGGCCGGGCGGCCAGCAAGGGCTGCTTCCAGATCCGGGCCGGTCTGGCCATGGGCCGGGGCGGAGAGGTCGGTCACACCGGCAAGCACCAGATGCGTGCCATTGCGGGTCAGGACCGTATGGGCATTGAGCAGCATGGTCATGCCAAGGTCGGAGAGATGCTGCATCCACTCGCGATAATCGAAAAAATATTCGTGGTTGCCGGGAATCGCGAACACACCATCTGGCGCATGCAGATTTTTTAGCGGCGCAATATCAGCCCGACGCATGGCCACGGAGCCATCAATAAAATCCCCTGTCACAACGATCAGGTCGGCTCCGGCTGCATTGGCACGGTCCACAACAGCCTGCGTCCAGCGCGCCGGGAAGAGACGGCTAATATGCAGGTCACTGAGCTGGAGCAGCCGATAGCCCTCAAACGCAGGCGGCAGGCCGGGAATTGTAACCGTAACGTCCCGCACCGGGGGCACCCGAATCGCTCCGGCAACCGCAATGGCAGCCAGCACGCCAGCGACACCCGCCGCAGCAAGACGCACGGAATCGGGAATAGAGACAAACTGCCAGCGCACCAGTGCGTCGATCAGCGCGCCCACATCCAGCACAATTTGTAAAAGCGCTAAAAACAGGATCGCTCCAAAAGCCCAGTTGAACAGAATAATCAGCGGGCGTGGGAATTCCGGCACAAACACGGAGCCGGAGGAAAGTTTGCTCCAGTAGAGATACTGGGATGCTCCCAGCATGAGGAGTGCCAGAGGGATTTTGAGCGCCAGAGGCAGAGAGAGCGGCCAGAGCCAGTTCAGGATCACAATCAGGCACGGCAAAGAGGCAGTCAGCAGCAAGACGATTGGTGTCCTTAACGAGCGAGGCAACAGAGCAGGGGATTATCCCTCGCTTTTGCCCGGCTGTCTGCCTTTCATCTCATCCAGAACCCGATCAAACACATCTGGCTTTCCAAGCGCACGAGCCAGCACAATCGCGCCCTGAATCCCCGCGACAATCTGCTCGGCCTGTTCCCGCGCCGCCTGTTCCGTCTGGTGGGTGCGCTGCAAAGCGGTGGTCAGGGCCTGAACCCAGCGGGCAAAGTAGTCCCGGATTGCCTCGGCAAACCGGTCCCGACTGTCACTCAGCCCCAGCAACCCGACCAGACAAACCCTCTGGCCAGAAGCAAAATAAGCGCGCACGGCCACAAACATGGCGTCAATCGCCGCGGCCGGGTAAGCGGAAGTGAGCAGGGGCTGGAAAATCTCCGTTTCAAACCAGTGGTCAATACTGGCCAGAACAGCGGTCATCATCTCTTCTTTCCCACCGGGGAAGAAGTGATACAGGCTCCCCTTGCCCAGCCCGGTAGCCTGAGAAATCAGGCTCAGGCTTGCTCCCTCATAGCCATGCTCCCGAAAGACTTCCGCCAGAAGCGGAAGACTATCGGCTTTTTCAGCAACCGTGCGCGCCATGGGTCTTAAAGGCCCAGTTCAGTCAGGGAGGGGAAATCGTCCGGGCGGCGCGGGCCGGTCCAGAGCAGTTTGCGGTCTGTCTTAAGGATCGGCATGTCATTGATGGAAGCAACGCGCCTGCGCATCAGGCCGTTCTCCTCAAATTCCCACAGCTCATTTCCATAGGAGCGGAACCACTGGCCGGTGCTGTCGTGCCATTCATAGGAAAAGCGCACAGCCATCCGGTTCAGCCGGAAGCCCCAGAGTTCTTTGACCAGCCGGTAATCCTGTTCCTTCTGCCATTTGCGGGTGAGGAAGGCGATAATCTCCTCACGACCGTGAATGAAATCGGTCCGGTTGCGCCAGAAACAGTCCGGCGTATAGGCCTGCGCCACATGCGCAGGATCCTGACTGTTCCAGGCATCTTCTGCGGCGCGGACTTTCTGGGGGGCCGTCTGTTCGGTGAAGGGGGGAAGGGGAGGTTTGATCATATGTGCGACTCTGTACCGTTTGGTTAAGAGTTTACCTATCAGTACAAAATGTAGTTATGCAAGCGTCATGTAGGCACAAAAAAACCGCCGCCGGAGAACCGGGGCGGTTTCAGAGGATGCGCTGTAAGGAGAAGTCTTACTGCTGTCCATCAAACGTAATGGAGTTGTCCTGCGCACCGCTGGTGATCGGGTGTGCATTTTCCGGAGCCTGCGCCAGCTGGGTTTCGCCGCCCTGCATCTGGGTCTTCTTGGCCCATGCCGTCATGACATCGTTGCGGGGGTTGCTGTTGCCACGCTCACCGGGAGCGCGCGCATAAATAAAGCCGTAGGTCGGGTAGATGGACCCGTAGGTGCCGGAGCGGTTGTTCAGGGCAACACGCACAGCGGACCAGTCATTGTTCGGGGAGACGTCAATCACCGGCACGTTGCGGCTGATGCCAGCCTGAGCCCAGTGAGACTGATCAATGATGATCGTGCGGCTGTTCACAACATTCCGCACCACGGCCACATGGCCCAGCGGCATGCGGCGAATGCCACGGAAGTTCAGCACGCTGCCTTCTTCCGGTGCGTTGCCGCGTTCATAAACGCCAGCGGCATTGTGCCACCAGTCCCGCGCATTCCCATGCAGCACGACGGCGGAAGCAGACTTGGCATAAGCAACACACTGAATGACGTGACCGCTACCATAGCCGAACCGACGGCCAGAAGCCGGGTGCCAGCGGCCACCGGCGTAGCGGCCTGCCGCGTGGTAGGATGCGGTGGAAAAGGTGATTTTATGAACGGAACCATTCCGGTGCCCGTTGCTTACAGTATGACGAGCCTTTGCAGAGGCCGGCTGTATGAAGGCAGATAACGACAGAAGAGAAACAACGGCCATCGCGAGGTTGAATTTTCCGGGCCGTCTCTGTCGCATTTCAGCGTGCCTTCCCTGCATCACGGTTCAGTCAATGTGGAATTCAGGTATAAACATCTGCGCAAGTCAGGCAAGCGCTCATTGCGGGGCAAATTCGCATGAGGTTTGGTTTGCTGAATCGATGGGTCTAAAAACGGAAAAATAGGAATAAAATCCTATCACCTGCCACGACAATGCCTGAATTTCTTTATTTTGGGGCAGACGGAAGAAAAGTTGCCGATCTGTTCCAGCTCCATGGATTCGACCCTGCTGTGGCATAGATGCCACGCCGAGCCCCCTCCACGGAGCCGGAAAAGGCAGGCTTATTTGGTCGTCACAACCATGATTTCGACCAGAATGCGCGGGTCAGCCATCATAGCCTGCACGCAGGCGCGGGCCGGGGCACCGTTTTCCGGCAGCCATGCGCTCCACACCTTGTTCAGGGCGTCACGGTCCTTGATGTCTTTCAGCCAGATCTGGGCCTGAAGCAGGCGGGTGTTATCCGTGCCATGCTGTTCCAGCAGGGTGTCCAGCTGTTCCAGAATGTCACGGGTCTGGCCTTCCGCATCGGCGTCCAGATTACGGGCCACAACGCCCTGCGTGAAAATAAAGCCGTGATACTCAACCGCAGCAGACAGAATCGGGTTGGGGTTCGTGCGCAGAATTTTGCTCATAAGGATCTCTTCAGGTTTTCAGCGCATGCGCTGGCCGGCTCCGTGCCGACAGACCCTCAGTTTTCAGGGCGCGAGCCGTATGGTCAACCGGGGGCCTGTGCAGAACGGGCATAGGCGGCCAGTCGTTCCGGGGTGTCAAAATCTACCAGCTCCTCCGCACGGGCCAGAACCCGATGCACGGCAGGGCCAAGAGCGCGCAGAATCGCCCGGCCTCCCTGGTCGCCCTGCACGGCGGCAAGAGCTGCAAACTGCGCCGCATCCCACACAACCGGATTGCCGGGTTTGCCGTCCCCCCGGTCTGGCGCTGTGGCAGGCGCTTTAAATTGATCATGGTCTCGCAGCAGCGCGTTCAGCAACGCGACGGAAACCAGCGGCATATCGCCCAGACACACCAGCAGGGCAGACGCATGCGCCGTCTGCGCGACCTGCACCCCGACTCGCAGGGAGGCGGAAAGTCCGTCCTGTGCGTCCTGCGCAATGCGCGTTTCAAGCCGGGGTGTATTGAGAAAGGCGTCACTTATAAGAGAAGAGAGGTCAGGCCGGTTTGGCGGAAGAATGACCACCACCTTGCTCACCGCACTGGCCAGAACGGTAGCGGTTGTGCGCACCAGCATCGGCACGCCCTGTGCATCCCGGGCCAGCAGTTTATGAGCCGGTGCAGTGCGGGAGGAGCGTCCGGCCGCGAGAACAATGGCGAGCGCGGCGGCTTGCGAAGGCGTTACCACCCCGGATTGTTCGCAAGGGCCGCCTTGCGCCGCACCGCGACAATCTGGGCCAGAATGGACAAAGCAATTTCCTCAGCACCAATCGCACCAATCGCCAGCCCGACCGGGCCGTAGATTCGGCTGATCTCCTGCTCGGAGAATCCAATCTCTTGCAAACGCTCAACCCGGCTGGCCTGTGTTTTGCGGGAGCCGAGCGCCCCGACATAAAAAGCCGGGCTCCGCAGAGCGACTTCCAGCGTCGGGTCATCCAGCTTGGCGTCATGCGTCAGGGTGACAATGGCCGTCATATTATCCACGCCAAGCTCTTCCAACGCATCATCCGGCCATTCCGTCAGCAGCGTTTCCCCAGGAATAAAGCCGGGGAAGCGTTCCGGGGTAGCCAGCGCTGTGCGCGGGTCAATCACCACGGGAGAAAAGCCTGTCATCCGGGCCAGAAGAGCAAGATGCTGAGCAATATGCACAGCGCCCACAATCAGCAGGCGCGGCGGCGGGGTCAGCGGCTGCAAAAACCAGTCCAGTCCGTCTGCATCCGGTTCATTCCTGCAGCGGCCAGAATTGAGACAGGCCAGAGCCGCGGGAATCAGCTCCGCCGGAAAGCCCGGGGGCGTGGTTTCTGTCGTCAGGTCAGAGATTAAAAGATGTTTTACACCATCCAGCGTGCGGGCCAGCAGCGCGCCGGTCCGGGCAGTCTGTTTGGCGCAGGCTTCGGCCAGCAACGCTTCCGGCAGCGTGCCGGAGGGGCAGGCGGGGGAGTGCACAGCTTCCACCAGCACATCCAGTTTACCGCCACAGGCCAGCCCCACTTCCCACGCGCGCGCACTGCTTACGCCGTAAGACAGCACTTCCGGTGGAGCGCCCTCCATAATGGCTTGCGCGGCCGTAATCACGTCGGTTTCCACGCAGCCGCCGCTCACGGAGCCTTCTACCCGGCCTGTGTCACTAATGGCCATCAGGCTGCCTGCCGGGCGCGGGGAACTGCCCCATGTGCCCACCACGGTGGCAAGGGCCACAGCATGGCCTTCCCGTGCCCATAAAAGAGCATGGTCCAGTGGGGTGAGCGGCTGAGGTGCGGAAAGAGGGACAGTCATAAAATCCAGTCTATACCAGCCCTTGCAGGCTGTGCCCACGGAAGGAACGTGGGGTCAGGCCTGCCTTTGTGGCAGGTTTCCGTGGGGACGGGGTCTTGATAGGCAGGTGAACAACGCCCATGTCATAACATGAGTGCTATTAAGAGACTGAGGAGTGATTTCATGATTGAATCAAGAGACGGACGCGTCATTTACGTTGTGGCTGATGGCGGGAAAGTCCGTTTCCTGCATGATGGCGAAGGCAAAATGCACGATGTGCAGGACTTCGACAGCGAAAAACATGAAGCCACTCCGGGCAAAATGCCCACGGGTGCCACGCCGAAAGATGCAGCTAAAGACGGCTTTGCCCGCGTTGTGGCTGACCGTTTGAACGCGCTGGTGAACAGCGGTGAGAAGATTGATGGCTTCGTGCTGGCTGCTCCGGCTCCGGTGCTGCATGAAATCCGCCAGCATCTGAGCAAGCCTGCTGCTGCCAAGCTGATCAAGACCTTTGACAAGGACTTCACCAACATTCCGGCACACGACATGCGCAAGCATTTCGATATCCCGGCAACAGGCTGGGTTCTGCCGTCCTGATTTCTTAAATCAGGAACGAGGTCTGAAAAAACTGCCCATGCTCAGCATGCGGCAGTTTTTTTATGGGAAAACCCTTTTAAGGTAAGGGGAGAGGCTGCGAGCAAACCGGCCATGGTCCCCATAGAGACGCATAGTTACAAGAAGGAGCCTGACGTCTTGCATTTAGTGTATCCCGACATGCAATTGCAGGTTCTGCCTGTTACCCCGTTCCGCCAGAACTGTTCCCTGTTGTGGGATGAAAACACCCGGCACGCACTGGTCGTGGACCCCGGAGGGGATGCGGACGTCCTGATGGACGTCATCCGCAAGCGGGGTCTGACGGTGGATGCGATTCTCCTCACCCACGGTCATCTGGATCATGCCGGTGGTGTTGCTCCCCTGTCCCGCGCTCTGGCCAAAGAGCAGGGCAAAGCGCCAACGATCATTGGCCCGGATAAACGGGACGATTTCCTGTTGTCTTCCAT
Source organism: Acetobacter sp. KSO5 (assembly GCF_044094635.1). NCBI lineage: Bacteria > Pseudomonadati > Pseudomonadota > Alphaproteobacteria > Acetobacterales > Acetobacteraceae > Acetobacter > Acetobacter sp. KSO5. Next base: position 383,088 of record NZ_CP172014.1, read on the forward strand.
TGTGGATCAGGCGCGCCATTTCGGCCTGTCTGATATGGAAAATGCAACAGTGGACCAGTATACGCAGGACGGAGACCGTCTGGAGCTACTGGGGCGCACTTTTTTAGTTCGCCATATTCCCGGTCACACACCCGGCCATGTGGTGTTTGTTGATGAAAAAGCCCGTTTTGCTTTTGCCGGAGATACCTTGTTTCGTGGTACAATTGGTCGCACGGACTTCCCTTATGGAAATAGTTCCCTCTTAATAAGCAATCTAAAAGAGAAATTACTTCCCCTTGGGGACGATATCGTCATTATGCCCGGGCACGGTGGCTCGACCTCGTTGGGAGAGGAACGGGCGAACAATCCGTTCCTTCGTGCCGGCTAACAGGAGTTTGTGAGTGAAACAGGGTATTTGCGGTATGCTGGCCGCCTGCCTGACAGCGGGTGTGCTATTAGGGGCCAGTCCGGTTCGGGCCGAAGATATGGGGGAGCCGACCCAGGCTCAGGCAACGCTGCCGAAAGAAAACCTCACAATCGCCTCGGCGAATGGTCGTCACGTCTTTTCGGTAGAACTGGCCACAACGCCGCGCCAGCAGCAGGTGGGGGAAATGTTCCGCACCACCCTGCCTGCGGATAACGGCATGTTGTTCCTGTGGGCAACTCCGCAGCCGAGCGATATGTGGATGGAAAATACGCTGGTCCCGCTGGATATCGTCTTTATAGGGACGGACCACCGGATTCAGGCCATTGCGGAAAATGCCGTGCCGCGCAGTCTGGCCCATATCAGCAGCCACGGTCCGGTGGGTGCAACGCTGGAACTGGCAGGCGGGGTAACCGCTAAGCTGGGTATTACTGTGGGCGATAAGGTGGAAGCACCGTCTCTGGAGAAAAAATCCTGACGCAGAGCGTTCTGTCCGGGGGTGCGTACAGCCCTGGCAGCGGGGGTGTAACGTGACGTTTTTAGTAACCGGAGCAGCCGGGTTTGTTGGCTACCATGTCAGCCAGGCGCTTCTGGAAAGAGGAGAGCGGGTTATCGGCATCGATAACCTCAACTCATATTATAGCCCCGCTCTCAAGCAGGCTCGCCTCGGGCGGCTTGGGCAGGCGCCGGGATTCGTATTTCATCAGCTCGATCTGACACAGCCTGACGCGCTGGATACTCTGGCTGCGCAGGAGCCCGATATTCGGGGTATCTTCCATTTCGCGGCACAGGCTGGCGTGCGCTATTCCATGCGGGACCCGTATGTGTTTGCGGACAGTAATGTGCTGGGCCATGTGGCCGTGCTGGAATTTGCCCGCAAACTGAAGCGGCTGGACCATCTGGTCTATGCGTCGTCTTCATCCGTCTATGGGCGAAACACCAGTATGCCGTTCAGGGAGACAGACCGGGTGGATGAACCCGGCTCCTTCTATGCTGTGACCAAACGGGCCGGAGAACTGGCCTCTTCCGCATACGGTCATCTCTATGGCCTGCCGCAAACCGGGCTGCGCTTCTTCACGGTCTATGGGCCGTGGGGGCGTCCGGATATGGCCTATTACAGCTTTGCCCGCGCCATTGCGCAGGGGGAAGACGTCACGCTCTATGAGGGTGAGGGGCTGGCGCGGGACTTCACCTATATAGCTGACGTGGTGGCCGGCGTTCTGGCGGTATTTGAAAAACCGCCAGCCGCAGGTGAGGCGCGGGTGCTGAATATCGGTAACCACAGGCCGGAATCCGTGCGCTACCTTGTCTCTCTGCTGGAAACGGAACTGGGCCGGAAAGCAAACCTGCGCCTGTTGCCACGGCCCCAGGCAGATGTGGAGAAGACGTGGGCGTCCATTGACGCCATTCAGTCTTTAACCGGCTGGCACCCTACAACCGTGCTGGAAGAAGGTGTGCAGCGCTTTGTTTCCTGGTTCCGCACCTACGAGAAACTCACGATAAACGCCTA
>NZ_CP172014.1:387500-1850000 GCF_044094635.1 Acetobacter sp. KSO5
TTGTTAGTGTGAATCGGTTGGTGCGTATCTGTGCGTGCTGTTTTTCTGTGGGTTGTCTGACCCTCAGATCCTGCGAGAGATTTCAGGATCTGTGAAAGCAGAAATCAGCGTTAGCGACCAGATGCGTTTTTAAAGAGAGAACGTGTGACGTGCTCGGATGCATCATGCGGGAACTCGGAAGTGTCACTTTGTGGCATGGATGGTTTCTGTGCATGGGGCGAGTGAGCGCGATAAGGGCATTCGGTGGATGCCTTGGCACCAGGAGGCGATGAAGGACGTAGCACGCTGCGAAAAGCTACGGGGAGCCGCGAGCAGGCTTTGATCCGTAGATATCCGAATGGGGCAACCCACCCGCAAGGGTATCGTAGTCTGAATACATAGGACTATGAGGCGAACCCGGGGAACTGAAACATCTCAGTACCTGGAGGAAAAGACATCAATTGAGATTCTGCTAGTAGTGGCGAGCGAACGCGGAACAGGCCAGTGGTCTTTGGAAGAGAAGCAGAACACTCTGGAAAGGGTGGCCATAGTGGGTGATAGTCCCGTATGCGTAGCGCTTCTGAAGATCCTTGAGTAGGGCGGGGCACGTGAAACCCTGTCTGAACATGGGGGGACCACCCTCCAAGCCTAAATACTCCCTGGTGACCGATAGTGAACAAGTACCGTGAGGGAAAGGTGAAAAGCACCCCGACGAGGGGAGTGAAATAGACCTGAAACCGAATGCCTACAAGCAGTCGGAGCCTCTTATGGGGTGACGGCGTACCTTTTGTATAATGGGTCAGCGAGTTTCTGTTTGCAGCAAGCTTAAGCCGGTAGGTGTAGGCGTAGCGAAAGCGAGTCTGAATAGGGCGTCTAGTTGCTGGCAGAAGACCCGAAACCGAGTGATCTAGCCATGGCCAGGCTGAAGGTGCGGTAACACGCACTGGAGGGCCGAACCCACGCCTGTTGAAAAAGTCGGGGATGAGCTGTGGCTAGGGGTGAAAGGCCAATCAAACTCGGAAATAGCTGGTTCTCCGCGAAATCTATTGAGGTAGACCGTCAGGAATTTACCCCGGGGGGTAGAGCACTGGATGGGCTAGGGGGGCCCAAAGCCTTACCAAACCTAACCAAACTCCGAATACCCGGAAGTATTAGCCTGGCAGACAGACAGTGGGTGCTAAGGTCCATTGTCGAGAGGGAAACAGCCCAGACCACCAGCTAAGGCCCCTAAATCGTGGCTAAGTGGGAAAGGATGTGGGGATTCCAAAACAACCAGGAGGTTGGCTTAGAAGCAGCCATCCTTTAAAGAAAGCGTAATAGCTCACTGGTCTAATAGAAACCCTGCGCCGAAAATGTAACGGGGCTCAAGCCACGTGCCGAAGCTGTGGGTGCATATCTATGATATGCGCGGTAGCGGAGCGTTCCGTAGGTCTGTGAAGGAAGCGGGGTGACCCCTTCTGGAGATATCGGAAGTGCGAATGCTGACATGAGTAGCGACAAACAGTGCGAGAAACACTGTCGCCGAAAGTCCAAGGGTTCCTGCGCAAGGTTAATCCACGCAGGGTTAGTCGGCCCCTAAGGCGAGGGCGAAAGCCGTAGTCGATGGGAATCAGGTGAATATTCCTGAACCTGCCAGAAGTGACGAATGCAATATGTTGTCAGTCCTTATCGGATTGGACTGGCTTTTGGCGCATTCCAGGAAATAGCTCTGGCATATAGACCGTACCCGAAACCGACACAGGTGGACTGGTAGAGAATACCAAGGCGCTTGAGAGAACGATGCTGAAGGAACTAGGCAAATTACTCGTGTAACTTCGGGATAAGCGAGACCCGTTAGTGGGCAACCATTGGCGGGTGGCACAGACCAGGGGGTAGCGACTGTTTAGTAAAAACACAGGGCTCTGCGAAGTCGAAAGACGACGTATAGGGCCTGACGCCTGCCCGGTGCCGGAAGGTTAAGAGGAGGTGTGAGAGCACTGAATTGAAGCCCCGGTAAACGGCGGCCGTAACTATAACGGTCCTAAGGTAGCGAAATTCCTTGTCGGGTAAGTTCCGACCTGCACGAATGGCGTAACGACTTCCCCGCTGTCTCCAGCATCGGCTCAGCGAAATTGAATTCCCCGTGAAGATGCGGGGTATCCGCGGTCAGACGGAAAGACCCTATGAACCTTTACTGCAGCTTTACAGTGGCATCAGAGACATTCTGTGTAGGATAGGTGGGAGGCTTTGAAGCAGGGGCGCCAGTTCCTGTGGAGCCATCCTTGAAATACCACCCTGAATTTTTCTGATGTCTAACCGCGGTCAGTTAGCCTGATCCGGGACCCTGTATGGTGGGCAGTTTGACTGGGGCGGTCGCCTCCCAAAGTGTAACGGAGGCGCGCGATGGTGGGCTCAGGCCGGTCGGAAACCGGCTGCTGAGTGCAATGGCATAAGCCCGCCTGACTGCGAGAGTGACAGCTCGAGCAGAGACGAAAGTCGGCCATAGTGATCCGGTGGTCCCGCGTGGAAGGGCCATCGCTCAACGGATAAAAGGTACTCTAGGGATAACAGGCTGATCTCCCCCAAGAGTCCACATCGACGGGGAGGTTTGGCACCTCGATGTCGGCTCATCACATCCTGGGGCTGGAGCAGGTCCCAAGGGTTCGGCTGTTCGCCGATTAAAGTGGTACGTGAGCTGGGTTTAGAACGTCGTGAGACAGTTCGGTCCCTATCTGCCGTGGATGTTGGAGATTTGAGAGGATTTGTCCCTAGTACGAGAGGACCGGGATGAACATACCTCTGGTGCACCGGTTGTCGCGCCAGCGGCACCGCCGGGTAGCTAAGTATGGACGGGATAACCGCTGAAAGCATCTAAGCGGGAAACCCACCTCAAAACTAGATCTCCCTGAGAGCCGTGATAGACCATCACGTTGATAGGCCAGGTGTGGAAGCGCAGTAATGCGTGTAGCTAACTGGTCCTAATCGCTCTATAGGCTCACTCTCATACTGTCCCCTTAAAAGGACAGCCCGTGCACAGAAATCATCCATGCACGCGTCACACACAAAAAAATTCTCTCTTTACCAACCGCATCCACACCACCCCACTCAGGGTGGACTGGATGACCTGGTGGCCATGGCGGGGAGTGATCCACCCGATCCCATCCCGAACTCGGCCGTGAAACCCCCCAGCGCCTATGATACTGCGGCTTAAGTCGTGGGAAAGTCGGTCGCCGCCAGGTCTTCCAGTCTACCCTAATCAACACCACCGCGGGGTGGAGCAGCCCGGTAGCTCGTCAGGCTCATAACCTGAAGGCCGCAGGTTCAAATCCTGCCCCCGCAACCATATCCCCTACAAAGAAATCCAAACCCTAACCCGATGCAGAAATGCAGGCGGGAAATAGCGCTTTGGTTAAGGCCAAAACACACGTAGGCCTGCTGTAGGCGACGTAGGCTATGCTTCAAAGCTGGGCCCGATTGGTCAACAACATGAAAAATTCAGGCTTGAAACGAGCAAGATGCAGCGCAGAAATACTGCCTCACTGCCTTCTGATCCGGCTGCATCACCAAGGACAATAATTTACGGTATGAAAGAGGCTCTCTACTAAGCACAGAGTGATTTGGTGAAAGCCCTCAGAGGCATAGACGCATGCATAAGAGAGCGAAGAGTATTGCGGGGGACTCCTCTTCCTCGTAAGTCACTTCCTTCCATCCGTATCGCGAAAAGCAAACTCAGGTAGTGATGGTAACGAATAATGTGTCCTTCAAATTTGTTGTGATGTTTTAACATTCTGTTATGACAGAATGACACCAGCACAATAGAGCAGAAAGGGTGAAACGCTCGTTATGCGTTTACGTCAGATCGAAGTTTTCTATGCGATCATGTCCACAGGTTCCCTGCGTCGTGCTGCCGAGGTCCTGCATGTCTCCCAGCCCGCTGCCAGCAAGGTGCTGCGCTATGCAGAGCAGTCTTTAGGGTTTGCGCTGTTCGAGCGCACCGGGGGGAGGCTGGTGCCCACGCGGGAAGCGCGGATCATGTTGCCTCATGTGAACACGATCTTTGAGAAAATTTCTGATCTCAAAAGATTAACGGAAAACCTGCGTTATGCGCGGGATGGACACGCCATCAGCATCGGCTGTGTGCCAAGTCTGGGGCTGAGCGTGGTCCCGCGGGTCATTCAGCGCTATCACGCTGCCCATCCGGGAAACGAGCTGACAATCGATACCCTGCATGGGCCGGAAATTGTCTCACGCATTCTCAATCATGATCTTGATCTGGGGATTGTGTTTGGGACGTATGAAAAGCAGGGGCTCACGGCCAGCCATATTGCAGACGTCCCTCTGGTGCTGATTGATCAGGAGACGGTCGCAGGCCCGGTCGCGTTGGAAAACATTAATCCTGCCCGCTATATTGGTCTGAGCGAGAATGATCCTACTGCCCGCCTTCTGGATATGGTGTGGGAAGAGGCCGGCCTTTCGACCGTGCCAGTCGTGCGGGTGCGTACACATTATATGGCAGCGGAACTGGTCCGGCTTGGCGGTGGCTGCGCCATTGTGGACGGGTTGACGGCTTTGCATCATCCGGGTTTGCCTGTGCCGCTTCCGCTCAAGCCCCCTCTGGGCATTTCCTGCACGGTTCTCTTTCGTGCTGATTATGCACTTTCACATATTTCACGTGATATTTTAGAACTTCTTAAAGAAGAAATTCAGAAAGATCTTGCCGGCCTGCCAGCTCTGTAACGGCAACGGTATCCCTTAACCATTGGCTAATGGGTCATGACATTTTTGACATAGACAGATCCCGCTTTTCTTCTGATCATTCCGATATCGTATTTACGTGGTGATCGGACGAGAAGATGCATCCTCCCCCTTCTCTCTGTATGGTTGTCTCCCTACTGTTTTATGGCATGTACCATAAAAAATCTTTCTAAGGCTTTAGCTTTCCATGTTTCATTCAAACGTCTTCCTCACACTGCGGCAGCATCCCACCAGAATGAAACAGCGTGCAAACATCGCTATGCAGTGTGGCACGCTGGCTGCGCTGTTGATGGCGTTGAGTGGCACATCAGTTCAGGCTGCAACACCAGCTTTGCCTGATGGTCTGACAGAGCAGAAGATTGATGATGTTGTCAGCAGAGCGCAGAAGGCTTTTGATGTGCCGGGTATTGCCGTTGGTGTGATCCATGACGGTAAAATCGTTTTTGCAAAAGGGTACGGGCGCAGGGAAGATAATGAAAAAAGCGGGAAGGTGGATCCCAACACCCTCTTCGCCATTGGCTCCAACAGTAAGGAATTTACGGCGACCGCTCTGGCAACACTTGTGGATGAGGGTAAGCTGAAATGGACCGACCGCGTCATTGATGTCATGCCCGAGTTCAAGGTCTCTGACCCCTGGATTACACGCGAGTTCCGTGTGAGTGACCTGCTGACCCATCATAGTGGCATGGGGCTGGGGGCAGGCGATATGATGCTGTTCTCCCATAGCACTTTTACTCGCAAAGATGTTCTGGCCGGGCTTCCCTACATGCCATTCACGGGGCGCTTTCGGGCGGACTATGCCTATAACAATCTGCTCTATGTCGTGGCCGGAGCGCTGGTAGAAAAAATCTCTGGACAGACATGGGAGCATTACGTTCAGACGCATCTGATTGATGCGGCAGGTCTCCCGGCGTGCCAGAGCACATTCCCGGTTAAGGGGCAGACGGATGTTGCCGCAGGGCAGGGGAGTGATGGCGTTCTGCCGGACCGAGCCACGCTGGAACCGGTCGCCGTGGCACCCGCAGGTGGTGTGTGGTGCAGCGTGAACGGCATGAACCGCTGGGTGCAGACGCTTCTGAATGGCGGCAAGACCGTGGAGGGCCGCAAAATTATCAGCCTTGCTCAGCGTGATGCACTCTGGGCGCCTTCAGCGCTTATTCCGGTGCCCGACAGCGCCGCTAAAACGCAAAGCCACTTCCGTGCTTACGGCTATGGCTGGTTTATGGAGGATTTTTACGGTTTAAAACGCGTGTGGCACACAGGGACTATCAGCGGCATGGTCAGCTACGTCTCCATGCTGCCAGAGAAGAATAGCGGTCTGGTTGTGCTCACCAACCATTATGCGAACTCCGCAACCGCTTCCATCGCCCTGACTATGAGTTCCCTTATAGCCACCGGAAAAAGTGTAGACTGGGTCACATACTGGCAGGATGAGACTAAAAAGGCAGAGGATAAGGCAGCAAAAGGAGCGTCCACCACCGGGCCGGGCTCACCCGCGCGGCCCTTTATCGCTCTTCCGATGTCTGATCTGAAAGACTATGTCGGCCTTTATCATGATGCATGGCGCAGAGACATCCGCCTCTCTCTTAAAGGCAATGATCTGGTCATGACGTTTGGGAAGGCTGATGGTCTGTCCGGTACCCTGTCCGCCCTGCCGCATGATCTGTTTGTCGCAAAATGGCAGAACCGTGCCGAGGATGCAGAGGACGACAGCTACGTGCAGTTTGAGCGCAATACATCCGGCAAGGTCACGGGGTTCCATATGCAGGTGGTCGGGTCGGACTTCAGCTTTGATGCGCAGGATCTGCACCCGATCAAGGTTTCCGCTCAATGACAGTCTGGTTCCCTGCTTTCTCCCGTAGGGGTTTTTTGCAGGGATCATCTCTTCTGCTTGCACAGGCTGCTCTGTCCGCTTGCCAGGCGCCGCCTGAGGCTGACAGGTTTGTAAAAGCGGATGCGCTGATCCGGCAGGCGATCAGCAAAGGCGAGTGCCCCGGCGCAGTCTGGGGTGTGGGCCAGCAGGGGCGGCTGATTCACCGTAGCGTCTTTGGTGCGCGCAGCCTTGTGCCAACGCATGAGGCCATGACTTGGGATACCGTGTTTGATATGGCCTCCCTCACAAAACCGATGATCACCGCGCTGGCTGTCATGCAGCTTGCGGAAAAAGGGCTGGTTGATGTTAATGCGCCTGTAGCCCGTTACCTTCCGCAGTTTGCAGCCGCAGGCAAAGGGCAGATTACAATCCGGCTGCTGCTTACGCATTTTTCCGGACTGCAACCCGATCTGCCCCGCATGCCGGACTGGTGGGGGAAAGCCGCAGCAACGGACCGTATCATGCAGGCTGTTCCAAAAATCGCGCCGGGCAGCGGCTTTATTTACAGTGATCTTAATTTTATTGCCCTTGGTCTTCTGGTTGAAAAACTGACAGGCCAGACACTGGATGTGTACGCGCAGAATGCCATTCTTAGCCCGCTTGGTATGACGCAATCGGGCTTTCTGCCGCCCATTAGCGAACAGGCGCGTATTGCCCCCACGCAGTATGATGAACACGGCACGATGTTACGCGGTATAGTGCATGACCCCACAGCCCGCCGCATGAACGGCGTTGCGGGGAATGCCGGCCTGTTTTCTACGGCGGAAGATTTGGCCCGTTACGCACAGGCCTTGCTGGACAAACGGACCGGGCGACCCAGCGCATTTCCTCTCAGTCGCGCAACGCTGTTGATGATGACAACACCTCAGCAGCCAGCAGGACAAAGTAGCCTGCGTGGTTTCGGGTGGGATATCGCCTCGCCCTATGCCTCCCCAAGAGGAGAGCGGTTGTCCCATCATTCTTTTGGTCATACCGGGTTTACAGGCACGTCGCTGTGGATCGATCCGGATAATGATTGCTACGTTTTTATTCTGACCAACCGTGTCCATCCCAATGGTGGGCACAGTGTGGTGCATCTACGGCATGATGTGGCAACGGCAGTCGGGGAGGCGCTGGGGGTGCCGGAGGCTGGGCCGTAGGGAAGGACTGTCCGATTGGACTTAACCTGAGGTTAAGGGGGGCGGGCATTTTTTAAATGGCATGCCGGGGGATCTGTTTTTAGATTTTCTTCTGAGAAGATCCCGGAACATGGCATGCGCATGTTTGAGCGGGCTCATCATGATCATAAGGGATCGGTGGTTTTTATGCCTGCAAAGCGGACAATCACGGTAGTGGGTGGCGGCGTTATTGGCCTGACAACCGCTTATGCGCTCATTCAGGCCGGACACAGCGTGACGCTGGTAGAGCGGGAAGACCATGTTGGTGAGCAGGCCAGTTTTGGCAACGGCGGCCAGCTGAGCTACCGCTATGTGCGGCCCCTGGCGGATGCCGGAGTTCCGCTGGAAGCGCTCTCATGGATGCTTCAGGCCGACTCTCCCATTTCTCTCAGGCTTCGGCTCGATTGGAAGCAGTGGCGATGGCTGGCGGATTTTCTACTGGCCTGCAATGCCAGAACCAACAAGGCCAACGCAGCCAGGCTTTTGGCGCTCGCCCTGCAGGGGCAACAGGCTTTAAACCAGTGGCGGCAGGACGGGCTGGATGATTTTTTGTGGCGGAAGCCCGGCAAGCTGGTTGTGTATCGGAACGCCCATAAGTTTTCCAAAGCCGCCAAATCTATCAGTAACCCGCAGCAGGAACAGGTTCTGACCCCGGCGGAATGTGCGCAGGTAGAACCAGCTTTTGCGGGTCTTGCACCCACACTGGCAGGCGGCATCTTTTCTCCTGATGATGAAGTGGCAGATTGCTACCTGTTCTGTCAGGCGCTTCTCAAATCTCTTAAACAGAGCAAAGATTTTCAGCTTGTAAAAGGCGATGGCACACTTGAGGATGACCAGAGCGGCCGGTGCCGGGTACGGATCAACGGGGCGGTGTGGCAGACAGACCTTGTGGTTCTGGCGGCAGGACTGGCCTCCCGTGATCTGATGCAGCCACTGGGTCAAAGACTGCCTCTCTACGGGCTGAAAGGCTACAGTCTGACCGTGGAGGCAGATCCGGCCGTGCTGCCTGATGTGAGTGTCACAGATTATGACAACCGCGTTGTGTATGCCCGTCTGGGCGATCGGCTGCGTATTGCCGCCATGGTCGATATTGGCGCACTGAATGCCTTGCCTGATCCGCGCCGCATCGCCTCGTTGAAACATCTGGCAGAGGAAACGTTGCCGGCCGCCGGTCCTTACGCGTCCGCTGACACATGGGCGGGGATGCGGCCTGCCACGCCTACAGGGGTGCCTTTGGTGGAGCGGACGCAATGGCGTAACCTGCTGCTCAATATTGGTCATGGGGCTTTGGGATTCACGCTCTCCTGCGGGTCCGCCCTGACTATTCGGGACCTTGTTGAAGAGATGCAGCCGTAAGATGAGACACGCCTCCACGCTTACCCGTCGTCATGTTTTGCTGGGGGGTGTTGCTGCCGGTTTGGCAGGACTGACCTCCCGCGCTCTGGCCGGAAAAAAAGCAGCCTCCCGCATGGTGGGGCTGGAGGGACTAAAGGCCCCGGTTGAAGTGCTGGAGGACCAGTGGGGCGTGCCGCATGTGCGTGCCGCTTCCGTGCAGGATGCGTTTTTTGCAAATGGCTATCTGATTGCGCGGGACAGGCTGTGGCAGCTCGATTTTGAGTATCGCCGGGCTCTGGGCAGACTGGCGGAAGTTTACGGGCCTGATTGTGTGCCGTCAGATACGGCAAGCAGACTGTTCTTGTTCCGGGGTGATGCACAGGCAGAGTTTGCAGCGTTGCCGCCCACCGTGCAGGCCTGCGCCCGAGCCTATGTGGCGGGGATCAACGCCTCTCTTGCCCGAATCAACACGGGTGAAGAAAAACTACCCGAAGAATTCGATATTTTTTCCTATCATCCGCTTGAATGGGATGTTCTGGATCTGGTGCGTATCCGGGCGGAAGCAACGGGGAATACCAAAGCTGAAATCCGGCGTGCCCAGTTGGCCGCGCAGGATGCGCTGGACTATGATGCGCTGATCCAGCCCTTGCGACCCGCCCACACGCTTAGGGTGCCGGATGGGCTGGATGTTCATGCGGTTACGGAGCAGGATCTGGGCCTGTTTGGTGTTTTGCAGGATGGCCCCTCTCTTTCCGGCCTGCATGCGGTGCCGTCTCCCAGTGAGGGCGACCACCGGCGCGCCAATGAGGGTAGTAATGCGTGGGTCATTGCGCCTACGCGCACGGCTACTGGTCGGCCCATTCTGGCGAATGACCCGCATCTCAGTTTTGGCTCACCCGGGCCGCGTCATGTCATCCATCTGACAGCGCCGGGGCTGGATGTTATTGGCGGCGGGGCACCGGGTATGCCGGGCGTCATGCAGGGCCATAATGCGCATTTTGCTTTTGGACGCACTAATTTTCATATCGATCAGGAAGATCTGTTCATCCTGCGCACGCATCCCGACCATCCTGACCGCTATTTTCATAATGGGCGCTGGGTGGAAATGGAGCATGAGGAGATCTCCATTGCTGTGCGCGGTGGGCCTGCGCAAAACGTCACCCTGCGTTATGCAGCACAGGGGCCGGTTGTTTCCGCCGATGCTGCGCGAAACAGGGCAGTGGCAGTTTCCGCCACATGGCTCTATCCGGGTGCGAACGGCATGCTCGCCAATATCGGCATCAATCTTGCCAGCGACTGGGATAGTTTCCGAAAAGCTCTGAAACTTCATACCAGTCCAACAAATTTCACCTATGCGGATACCGCTGGAAATATCGGCTGGCAGGCCGCAGGCGGACTGCCGGAACGCCGCAACGGTTATGATGGCCTGCTCCCAGCACCGGGTGATGGGCGCTATGACTGGAAGGGCCTCCAGCCGTTGGATGCGCTCCCTAACAGCTTCAATCCGGCCCATGGCTGGTTCGGCACGTCCAATGAACTCAATCTGCCAGCGGATTACCCGTATAAGGAACGCTGCGTCAGTTATGAATGGAAAGATCCTTACCGTTACAAGCGTGTTGCAGAAGTCCTTCAGGACTCTCCGCATGCCACAGTAGCGGATAGCGTGGCGTTGCAGCATGATACGCTCTCTCATCTGGCTTTGTCCGTGGTGCAACTTCTGCCGGAAGTGCCTGCGTCCGTGCAGGCAGAAGCCGCGTTGCTGCGCCGCTGGGATGGGCGCGTAGAGGCGACAAGTGCTGCCGCCGCGTTGTATGAGGTGTGGTGGACCCGGCTGAATACTCTGTTCTATCAGGCTCTGGTTCCGGAAAAATTGCGTGCTCTTCTGCCTCAACCGCTTAATGCATCTGTTCTTCTGGCTCTCCTGCAAAAGTCCGATGGCCGACTGGGGGAAACGCCAGAGGCGCAGCGTGATGCCCTGCTTGTCAAAGCGTTTCAGCAGGCCGTGGAAGAGTTGCGCGACCGTCTGGGGCCGGTGGCAGCGGCATGGCAGTGGGGCAGTCTGCATACCGTGCGGCTTCGTCACCCGCTCCATGGCGTAAAAGCGGTAGCAGAAGCGTTTCTGCCCATAGGGGGAGAAACGGCCCGGAGTGGGGGAGACCCATACACGGTCATGGCGCGCTGGTATAATCCGGACGTATCAGAAACAGCGCTTGCGCAGGGCCATAATCCGTATGCTGTAACAGGCGGGGCCAGTTATCTGATGGTGTGTGATGTTGGGGCGTGGGACAACTCGCTGTTCCTTAACTTCCCTGGCCAGTCTGCGTTGCCGGACAGCGGGCATTATGCGGATGTTCTGCAACTCTGGCTTAAGGGCGCTATGCAGCCCCTTCCGTTTTCTGCAAAAGCCGTTCAGGCCGCAGCCAGACATCATGCTGTCTTGTATCCAAAAGGAAAAACGCTATGAAATTTAAAGTCTGTTCCGTTCTGGCTCTGGCGTTTTTCAGCACAACAGCTCTGGCGCAAACAGCGACCGATAAAAAAATGGATGCCGTGTTAACGCACGGTGAACGCCAGCCTCTGGCGGCACTGGCTGCCGTCAAGCTGGAACACGGTCAGCCTGTTTACCAGTATTATGGCGGGTTTGCGCGGCGTGATGGTGCCCAAACTGTTCCGGTTAAGCAAGAAACTCTCTTCCGTATTGCGTCCATCTCCAAGGTGGTGACCACTATCGGGCTGATGGAACTGGTTGAGCAGGGCAAGATCAATCTCGATCATGACGTCTCGGAGTATCTCGGTTTTCCTTTGCGCAATCCGGATTTTCCCAACACCCCTATCACCGTGCGGATGCTTTTAAACCATACCTCCACCATTCGGGATGGCGATGTGTATGTATTGCCGCCCGGTAAGTTGATGCGTGATTTCTTTGATGAAAGTCATAAACCCGGAAGCCAAGACTATCATTTCTCTTTTCATGATAGCCACGAACCCGGAACGTATTTTACCTATTGCAATCTGTGCTACGGGCTTGTCGGCACCATCATCGAGCGGGTCAGCGGGGAGCGGTTTGACCGCTATCAGAAGCACCATGTTCTGGAACCGTTGAAAATTGACGGTGGCTATAACGTCGCGGAGCTGGAGCATCCGGAGCGTCTGGCCACGCTTTATCAGTATGTGCCCTCAGGTTATGAGGCTGCAGTTGATAGCCAGCCTCTTAAAGTCTGGAGAAAAGAGGATTTGGCGTCCTACAAAATTGGCAGTAATGGAAGCGTATTTTCTCCACAGGGTGGACTCCGTATTTCTTTGCAGGGGCTCACACGTCTGGCACAATTCATGATCCAGCGCGGCACGCTTGACGGTGTCAGGCTTCTGGCTCCGCAAAGCATCGAGGCGATGGAAACACCCACCTGGACATTTAATGGCAAGAACGGCGTCTGCCCGTACCCGCTCAGCACCTATGGCCTGAGCCTGTTCACGCTGACAGGCACAAATGACACCAATGGAAAGCCTGCCAGCCCTTATGTCGGGTATCAGGGCGGCCTGCGTGGCCATCTGGGGGATGCATACGGGCTCCATTCCGGCTTCTGGTATAATCCGCAAAACGGAGAGGCCTATCTGTTTGCCGCAGACGGCTACCCTGACTATGAGCAGGAGAATCCCGGGCAGTATTCTTCTTTCTCCAGAGTAGAAGAAGAAATTTTCACAACTCTGGCGGGGAAATGACCATGATGATCCGTTCTGCCTTTGCCGCAGCCCTTCTTACTGCTGGTTTATACTCTGCCTCTCTGGCAAGTGCTGCGCCGCTTGATGAGGCCGGAGCGCGCCATCAGATCGCAGCACTTCTGTCCATGCCGTTTGCCACAAATCTAGTCGGAGCCAGCAACGCGAACCGGTTTGCGTGGGTGGAAAAACGCAATGGTGTGCGGAATATTCTGGCAGCGGATGCGGCAGGTACACCAAAAGCCCTGACCCATTTCACGCAGGATGACGGAACCAATTTATGGGGTGTGGCGCTTTCCCCCAACGGCAAGACGCTAGCCTATGTGCAGGGAGGGGATCCGGAATTTCCGGATGCCTCTTCTCCTAACCCAAACCTTTCAGAAACAGGAACGCATCAGAGCGTGAATGTAGTTCTGGAAAGCGGCAGGCAGATGCGGATAGGGGAAGGCTGGAATCCCACTTTCTCTCCAGATGGGGCGACGCTGGCGTTCTCGCGCAAAGGCTCTCTGTTTCTGGCCCCCGTTGGCAAGGTGGCAAAAGAAGTCATGAGCGTGCCGGGGAGCCTGACGTCCCTGCAATGGGCACCAGATGGCTCGGCGCTGCTCTTCACGCTGGACAGGGGCAGCCATGCGCTCATCGGTTTATGGCATGTCAAAACAGCGACCATGACATTTCTTGCTCCAGCACTTGGGCAGGATAGTCTTCCAACATTTTCTCCGGATGGCCGTTCTGTGGCGTTTGTGCGGGAGCACAGGCCGCTGACTGATAAGAAGACTGAAAAAGGCTCCTTCTGGTCTCTGCATGTTTATGATCTGGCTAGTAATACGGACCATGTGGTGTGGACACCCCCTGCCGGGACGGGGGCACGGTTTGCTGTGCCGGAGGGAAGCAGCCTGCTGTGGTCTGACAACGCCCATCTGCTCTTCCCGTGGGAAGGAAGCGGCTGGATGCGGGTTTGTACCGTGGCTGCATCCGGCACAGGGATCCCGACCTGTCTGACGCCCGATAAGGCGGAAGTCTCAGCCTATCGGTTATCTCAGGATCGCAAGACGCTTTTTTACACGAGCAATGTCGGCAATGTGGATTCCTGGCATGCATGGCGGCAGGCTCTGGATGGGTCTTCTCCCCAGCGTTTGACCCAAACTGAGGATATGGAAACAGACCTTGCTGTGGCTGGAGGAAAGGTGGGCGTGATCGCCGCCAGTGTCACACAGACGGCGCACCCGGTGGTGGTTGGGCCGGAGGACGCAAGCACCCCGCTTATTTCTCCGCAAGCGCCGTCAGATGTGCATTTTGTGACGCCGCAAGTGGTTGTGTTCCACAGCGCAGATGGCGTGGAGGTGCATGGACAGCTTTTTGTGCCGGAGGGCGATACCAAAACACTGCGCCCTGCACTGGTGTTTGTGCATGGAGGGCCACACCGCCAGACGCTCCCGGCCTTTAATGGTATGGACTATTATTCCAATGCCTATGCCATGAACCAGACCTTGGCGGCGCAAGGTTATGTTGTTCTGTCCGTCAATTACCGCAGCGGGACAGGCTATGGCGAAGCCTTTCGGAATGCTTCTGAAACCGGCGGGCGTGGAGCCAGTGAATATCGGGATGTCTTTGCTGCTGCTACGTATCTCAAAACCAGAGCGGATATTGATCCCGCCCGTATCGGCATCTGGGGTGGAAGCTGGGGCGGCTATCTGACTGCACTCGCTCTGGCTCGCAATAGTGATGTTTTTGCTGCCGGCGCGGATTTTCATGGTGTGCATGATATGATCGACCCCGACACATATGGCCTTTCTCCTGAGGAGAACAGAAAGGCGCATGAAGTGGAATGGCAGTCCTCTCCCGCGGCGGATATTGCCCACTGGCACGCGCCGGTTCTGCTGGTGCATGGTGATGATGATTATAACGTGGAATTTGAGCAATCGACCCTTCTGGCAAAACTGCTGTCAGAGCAGGGCGTGCCGTATGAGGAACATTCCTTTCCCAATGAGCGTCACACCTTTCTGCGCATGCAGGACTGGCTGACGGCCTATATGTGGATGGATACGTTCTTTGGCCGCACGCTGACGTCTCATAAGCCCTGATCAGAAAGGGTATCGTCTTAAAACGCTTATAGGCAGCACGGTATGGTGCATGACAGACCAGGTAGGAAAAAGATGATGAAGACGCTGAGAATTTCCATCGTTCTGGCAAAAGCGTTTTTAGCCGGAGTCGTCCTGCTGTCTCCTCTGGCCAGCGCGGCTTCTCCTGCGGCTACAGAGCCGCTGGCGCAGATCATGGCGAAAACTGTCACGAAGCAGCCGGGGCACTTTGCGGTTTATGCGGGGCGCAGTGGTCAGGCGCCAGATGTGTGCCTGAACTGTGATGATCTGATTAATGCGGCCAGCACCATCAAGCTGTTTGTGCTGGATGCAGCTTATGAAGCCTTTACAAAAGGTACCTTGCGCCCAGAGGACACCATGACAGTCCACAACCATTTTCATTCTCTGGTGGGGAAGGGGAGCTTTGCGCTCGAGCAGAAAGAGGATTCTTATGACCCTCTTTACACGCAGGCAGGCAAGCCGGTGCCTGTTTCAGAACTTCTGCGCGTGATGATCCAGTATAGCAGTAATCTGGCAACCAACCTGATGATTGAAAAGCTGGGGGTGTTGCCCATCCGCGCTGTCGTGAAAGCTCAGGGCCTTAACGGCATCGTTTTTGGCCGCATGATTGAAGATTTTGATGCGAACGATCAGGGAATTCGGAACCGGGTTTCAGCCCGCGGGTTAGGCGACTTTCTGCAAAAGCTGGATAGCGGTCAGATTGTGGGTAAGGCGCAAAGCCAGAGCATGATCCAGATTATGCTGGGGCAGAAATTTAATGACATCATTCCCCCCGGCCTGCCTGCAGGCACACCCGTGGCACACAAAACCGGCTGGGTTGATGGCGTGCGGAATGATGCCGCCATTGTCACCCTGCCAGATGGCAAACGCTATATTCTGGTGGTGCTGACGTCTGACCTGCCGGATGAGCAGGCGGGTATCAAAGTGCTGAATACACTGTCGCATCAGGCCTATACGTATTTTCTTAAAAGAGACTGAATTTGTAAAACTGCGGTTATAAAAACTATTTTAAATAGCGGCCGGTATAGAGTTTTACAGTCAGGCAGGATGCCGCCATACAGCTCGCTATTTTATAAGCCCAGACTGTTGAAAATCTTTCTACTTTTATTGCGAATGTGTGACATCAAACTGTCATTGTAACGTCATCAAACTACAACACACACACCAAAACAAGACGATAGGCTGCGCAGCGTTATCTAACCCCCTATTGGGAGCCTCGGCATGAGGGATCGCGCTGTATGAAACAGAATAAACTGCTGCTTCTGACAACATGTATGAGTTCCTTACTGTTTCATTATGCCAGGGCTGAAACTGTCTCAGCCACCACCCAGCCTGGAAAGGTTGAGCAGGCAAGCACCAAACCGGCAGCCAAAAGCAAAACCGCACAAGCTCCCAAAAAGGTAAAAGTGACATCCACACAGGACGATAAAGCTGAGTCCATTGTTGTCTTGGGTGCGGGGGCTGCCCGTGAGACGCAAAAGCTCTCCCACATGGCTCTGCAACAGGTGGCTCCCGGCACCAGCCCCCTGAAAACCCTGTCTAAATTGCCGGGCGTCATGTTTACGTCATCCGATGCGCTGGGATCTTATGAATGGTCCCAGCAGATCATTATCCGTGGGTTTGACCAGAGCCGCCTTGGCTTCACTATGGATGGTATTCCGCTGGGCAATCTGGCCTACGGGAATGATAACGGCCTTTCTATTGGTCGTGCTCTGCAAACAGAAAATAACGGAACGGCCACACTGGCGCAGGGGGCTGGCTCCGTAGGCGTTGCGGCCTCTAATGACCTTGGCGGCGCGCTCGAATTTACATCTATCGACCCGACCGAAAAATTTGGTGCGGATGTGGCAGCTACAGGCGGCTCCTACGGTACCTGGCGCACGTTTGCGCGCGTCAATAGCGGCACGCTTCCCGGTGGCGGCCGCCTGTATGTGTCTTATGATTATCAGGATGGCAACAAGTGGAAAGGGAAGGGGATTCAGCAGCAGCAGCAGGCTAACGCCAAATTCGTGCAACCGCTGGGTGATAAGGTCAAGCTGACGCTGTTTGGAGATTACAGCCAGCGCGCCGAAAATGATTATCAGGATATTTCAAAAGAGCAGATCCGCACAATCGGTTATAAACTCGATAATATTACCAATAACTATGGTCTGGCTAAAGATATCGCCAGAGCCTACCAGAACGGCACAGCCTTTCCTGCTGGGATCAAGGATCAGGATCAGTCCTACTACAACTCAGCGGGTCTGCGTGAGGACGTGCTTGGGTATGGCAAACTTGATTTCAAACTGACTGATCGCCTGAAAGGCTCCGCAACCGTTTACGGTCATACCAATACGGGTGAAGGGATTTACGCGACCCCCTACACGCCAACGCCTGAGTCTCTGGGCGGGTCTCCGCTTTCGGTGCGCACCACGGAATATGATATTCATCGTGAAGGCTTTATTGGCAGCCTGTCATACGAAATTGGTCATCATACGATTGAGGGTGGCTTCTGGTTTGAAAATAACGATTTTGAGCAGGCGCGTCGCTTCTATCCGCTGAGCGAAAGCGGTTATACCGGCAGCTCCGTCCACTGGTTCCGGGGTAATTCCTTCGCAACCCAGTGGCAGAGTGCATTCAATACCAAAACCTATCAGTTCCACTTGCAGGATACCTGGCAGATTACTCCGGCGTTGAAGCTGAATTATGGCTTCAAATCTCTGGTGGTGGATAACCGTGGCCGCCAGCTGGAAGGGAGCGAGATGGGCGTGCCGGTGGCGACGAATACCTATGCCGGTGGTTCCATTACGTCTGCCAATGGCTTCCTGCCGCAGATTGGTGCCAATTACCGCATTAACAAGCATAATGAAATTTTTGCAGATTTTGCAAGAAACATGGCGGCCTTTGATAACTCTTCCACCGGTGCAACCAGCCCGTTCGCCATGACGAGTGCGGCCTATGCCGCAACGAAAAATTCTCTGCGTCCGGAAATGTCTTATAGTGAGGAAATCGGTTATCGCTTCCATAACCGCCGTATTCAGGCGTCTCTGACCGGCTATTACATTGAATTTGAAAACCGCCTTCTGTCCATCACTCCAAATGCAACCAACAACGTGCAGGGGATTCCCAGCATTCTGGTCAATGGTGGCGGTGTGACAGCCCGTGGTATTGATGCCGCATTCAACTACCACTTTACCGATAACTGGTCCCTGTATGTCTCCTACGCCTACAACCAGTCGACCTATAATGATGATCTGACAACGGGAGGCGTTACCTACAACACGCGCGGCAAGAGCGTGGTGGCCATGCCGCGGAATCTGGCAAACGTTCAGATTAGTTACGATGATGGGTCAATCTGGGGTAATTTCGGCATGCAATATCAGGGCCGCCGGACTTATACTTATACCAACGACCAGTGGATCAAACCGAACGATATCTTCAACCTGAATGTCGGTTATCGCTTCCATAGCCAGAACTGGGCACTACGCGGTCTGGACATGCAGATTAACGTGACCAACCTGTTCAATAAACGCTATGTGGCGACTGTGGGGAGTGCCGGTTTCCGTCCGACCGATCCGACCGGCAGCCTGCAAACACTTCAGGCAGGTTCTCCGCGGATGGTGTTCTTTACCGTGCGTAAGCATTTCTAAAACCGTTTTTTACATTCTGTTTTATGTCTTCTGTGACGGATAATTCCATGCTTCGTGCCCCTAATCGTCGCCAGTTTCTAAAGTTTGGTGCGGCTGCAACAGCGGGGGCCGCCCTGCCGGAAAACCTCAAGCGGGCGCTTGCCGTGGCGCCCAACGCGGCAACCGGCACCATTCGGGATGTGGAGCATGTGGTTATCCTGATGCAGGAGAACCGCTCTTTCGATCACTACTTCGGCTGTCTGCAAGGCGTGCGTGGTTATGGAGATCCACGGGCTGAAAAACAGTCTGATGGAAAAAGCATTTTCGCGCAGCCTGACGGAAAAGGCGGCCACGTGCTGCCATTCCTGTTTAATACAGCGCACACTTCCAGTGCCTGTCTGGCCAGTCTGGACCATAGCTGGAAAAATACGCAGGCTGAATGGAATAACTGGGATACATGGGTGCCGCATAAAACGCCCATGACCATGGGGCATTTTACCCGTAAAGAAATCCCTTATTACTACGCTCTGGCAGATGCTTTTACGATCTGCGATGCCTATCACGCGTCCATTTTCGGGCCGACAAATCCGAACCGCCTCTATTTCTTCACCGGCACCAATGGCCTGGCTGTGGGCAATGCCGGCAAGCAGGCTATAGAAAATGTTGATGACGGCAACTGGTCTGCCGACATGGCGCATGACCGTGCCGATTTTAAGCCGTTTGACTGGACGACCTATCCTGAAAAACTTCAGGAGGCAGGTGTGTCCTGGAAAGTGTATCAGGAATACGACAACTTTGGTGATAATCCTCTGGCGTCTTTCGCGGCATTCCGCTCTGTCGGGAAGGATACGTGGGCGTATCGTGGGGCGCGCAGTATTGTAGACGGCTCTGGCCCTGCTGACATGCAGGATACAGAAGGACGCTATCTGATTACCGCGTTTGAGCACGATGTCGCGCAAGGCAAATTGCCTCAGGTTTCATGGATTGTACCGCCCACGGCTCTGAGCGAACACCCCAACGCGCCGCCGGGCTATGGCGAATATCTGATTTCCCAGCTGATGGATGTATTTGTTCGGCATCCGGATGTCTGGGCTAAAACGGTTTTCATTCTGAATTATGATGAAAATGACGGCTTTTTTGATCATGTTCCGCCCCCAGTTCCGGCGCTGCATGCGCAGCAGGGGATGTGCACGGTTTCGACTGATGGGGAAAGCTATTACGACCAGCCCGTCGGACTGGGGCCACGCGTGCCCGCTCTGGTTATCTCTCCGTGGACCAAAGGTGGGTGGGTCAACTCACAGGTTTTCGACCACACGTCCGTTTTGCGTTTTCTGGAAGCACGTTTTGGCGTCAAGTGCCCTAACATTACGGCATGGAGGCGCAGTGTGTGCGGGGATATGACATCACTCTTCGACTTCGCTCAGACCAACCGCCAGTGGGAAGCATCTCTGCCCCGCACGGACACCTATCTGGCAGACACACGCAAATCCTGCGCCTTGCCCAAACCGATAGTGCCTGCCCGGCAAACTATGCCAAAGCAGGAAACCGGGCAGCGTCCGGCCCGCGCTCTGCCCTATGTGCTGCATGCTAACAGGCGGGCTAATGGAGTGTTGGAGCTTGCTAATGAGGGCACGCAGGGCGTTGTGCTCCGCATCAGGAACGGCCAGACAGCCCGCCATTATACGCTTGCAGCAGGCCAGAGCCTGTCGGTGCCTCTGGAGGCCAAAGCGGACCAGCCGATAACGGTGCATGGGCCGAACGGGTTCTTTCGGGCGTTTTATGGTCAGGATCTGCCGGACTGTAGCCTGCGTTATGACCCCGCTCAAAACAGCGCCTTTCTCTCCTTGCGTAATCTCGGCCAGATAGCTCGCATGCTGCGAATTGAGGATGGTTACAACCATCTCAAGCATACCCTCACGGTGCCATCAGGGGCGGCAACAGAAACATCATGGCAGCTTGTAGCATCGGACAACTGGTATGATCTGAGTGTGTATGATGCGCATGATGGCAGGCTGCTTGTGCAGCTGGCCGGGCATATGGAAAATGGAAAACCCAGCCGCACGGACCCGCATATGGGCCGTTAAAGTATAAGCTGGGGGCGGCGGAGGGGCGCGTTGCGCTCTGCTCCGCCAGTTGCGCGTAGCCCCACGGTTGCAAGCGGGGCTACGGCGAAACGGTTTTTAGTCAATAACGACTGTGGCTTCATCCGTCAGAACGCGGAACAGGAAGCTTTCCTGCAGGTAGAGTTCCACGGTGGTGGCTGTGTGGCTCAGATAGCCGATGGAGAAGTCCTGCCCGATATCCAGTGCCAGATCACCCCCGCGCATGGAGATAAGGAACGCGCCCTCGATAGCCGGTGCCCAGATGATCTTGCCGTCAATCATGCTCTCAATGTGCTTGATGATCGGATAGCCATCATCCCCGCCGCCTGTCACGGCCTGATAGGCCTGCGCACCCAGAATGAGTGAATAGGGGCCATTCACGCCCGCAAGGCGCAGGCTGCTCAGCGCATCGGCCACCACACCCGGATAGTTCTTGGCAGATGTGGGTAGTTTGAGATGGGCGTTGGAGCTGCGTCCACGGATGCCGGCCATCCCAGCGGCTTCATAGCCATTGAAAATGGCGCGATCTTCAAAGAACGCAATTTTTTGCGCGGCATCTTTCACAGGCTGCCAGTCGGCATCCAGCGCGCCCCGTTCCACGGCGTCAATCTCCTCGCGGGAGAGGGTGAAGGGCACGCGCACTTCCACCGGCGGCAGAACTTCGCGCTTGACCGCACGAATACCATCGTCCGGCGTGGCAAGGGCGGTGGCCCGACCCGTGCCCACGCCAGAAAAGGCGGTGCCTTTGGGCTCGGACGTATCTACCACGCGGCGGCCAGCCAGATTGCGGCGGATGGTGCGGGCGGCTTCTTCCTCAATTTCCGCCCAGGCGGCGCTGGAGACAGGAGCCAGATGTTTATGCAGATTGTTCATCGTACGTGTCCTTACTTCAGGGAGCCAATGCCAAGAGAGCCATCCTGCGGGGCGGCCTCGGGCGTTTGTGTATCGGTCGGTGCGGAGGGGGCTGGTTCCGCGGCATCGGTTGCCATATCGGCGGCGTTATCGAGGAAGTCTGACGTCGGGATGAAAAACAGCGTCCCGGTGACAGCTGTGCTGACATCCAGCAACCTGTCGTAATTCCCGGCAGGTTTCCCCACAAACATGTTTTGCAGCATTTGTTCCGTGCGGGCCGGGGAGCAGGAATAGCCGATAAAGTAGGTGCCAAACTCGCCTTTGCCCACTTCACCAAACGGCATGTTGTCCCGCACGATCTGAAGCTGCTGGCCATTTTCTTCAATATTGGTCAGCACATTATGTGCATAGCTGGGCTTGGCGACGTCCTGCAGCTCGATATCAGAAACCTTCTTGCGACCAATGATATGTTCCTGAACTTCAGTGGGAATAGCATCCCATTTTTTCAGGTTGTGCAGATATTTCTGCACAATCACATAGCTGCCGCCTGCAAAGTCAGGGTCTTCATTGCCAATCAGGGTTGCAACTTTGGCAGCCTGACCTTCCGGGTTTTCCGTGCCGTCCACAAAACCAAGCAGGTCACGGGAGTCGAAATATTTGAAGCCATGCACCTCATCAATCACCACGGCGGCCCCTTCCAGCCGGGAGACAATGGCGGCGGCCAGCTCAAAGCACAGATCCATGCGGGTGGCGCGGATATGGAAGAGGAAATCGCCCGGTGTGGAAGGGGCGTGATGCACGCCGTTGATTTCCTGAAACGGGTGCAGCTCCTTGGGGCGGGGCTGGCCGAACAGGCGGTCCCACGCGTGGGAGCCAATGCCGGTAATGCAGCTCAGCCGACCATCGGGAATGCGGAAGCCTACTCCGCGCACGAGGGAGGAGAGGTCTGCGAGCAGGTCCACCACCTGCGGATTAACGGACTCATCCTCGTTCAGTGTCAGGACGAGGAAAACTGCGGCCTGAGTCAGTGTTGTATCAACGGGCTGCGGCGTGACCAATGGCTTGAAACTCCCTGCTTATGGCACCTGCCTGAAAAAAGCAGGTGTATCAGACCATAGGCAGATCGCTTCGTCTGGCAAGGGAGGGCAGGGCTGAAAAAGCCGAATGGGAGGCCAAAATAGGCCCCTGATAACTCAGGCTGATAATGCCATAAATCCGGTTGTCAGGGGGTGGATGCGACCCCGGTGGCGCGTCAGAGCTGCGCCCACTGTCTCAACAGGTTGTGATAGGTGGAGGTCAGCCCCAGCACGGCGGCGCTATCATCCGGCAGAAGTTTGCGGGTTTCTATAATGGAGAGGTCAAACTGGTAGAGCAGGGTGCGCTGAGTATCATCCGGCACCATGGACTGAGACCAGAAGAACGAGGCCCAGCGTGAACCGCGCGTAACCGGGCTGACACTATGCAGGCTGCTGGAAGGATAGAGCACCATATCTCCGGCCGGAAAGCGGACGCTCTGCACGCCAAATGTATCCTGAATCATCAGCTCGCCACCGTCATACTCTTCCATCTCGCTCAGGAACAGCGTGGAGGACACATCCGTCCGCATCCGGAAACCAGTGCCCGGCACGGGGCGGATGGCATTGTCCACATGGGCGTGGAAGCGCATGCCCTCATCATACCGGTTGAAAAGCGGCGGGAAGACACGCAGCGGCAGGGCGGCACTGTTGAAGGTGGGGTTGCGGCCAAGGGCACGCAGAATGATCTCGCCCAGTTCCCGCCCTTCCGCGCTGTCCTGCGGGATCTGAAGGTTGAATTTCGCCTTGGCGGACTGGTCCCCCGCCGTCACCTTGCCATCCACCCATTCGGATTTCTCCAGCCTGGCGCGGCAATAGGACACTTCTTCTGGTGTCAGAACATTGGGGATATGAACAAGCATGAGGGCGAAGTCCGTTCAGGAAGGTTGTCTGTTGCCGTGGCGGTGTGCGCCACCATCATGCTGCTGCGGGAGCAGACTAAGCAAAATGGCAGAGGCCTGCTGCCCACTGGCCGCAGCAATCTGGTCCAGTGTGTCGGTCGTATCATGGACTGTGTAGCCAGAGTGGGTCAGGCGTTCAACCAGCGCATCCGGGGAGCGATGCAGGAGGGGGGCCAGATCCGTCAGCGGAGCCTGCGTCAGCACAGGGAAGACCCGCATGGCCGGATTGCCGCCTCTGTGCCCGGAGGTCAGCATAAATCCCCCTGCGGCTACAAAGGAGAGCAGGCAGGCTGCCAGCATCGATTTATTGCGGAAATACAGCAAAAACTGTGACCAGTTGCGCCATAGATGCAAAAAGAATGGCAGCAGCAGCACCATGCTCAGCCAGATATGCATGGAATGGAACCAGCCGGACTGCCAGTGGAAAAACAGCGCTGTGCCGGAAATGGCGGAAACAAGAAACAGGCCCGTAATCAGCGGGGTCGAATATTTCTTAATGACCAGATTCATGGAAAACGTCATCCTGTGGGGGCATATACGCGGTTAGAGGGACAAAGGTGTATCAGCGCGCAGTGGCAGGCCGCGAGCGCTGGCTGGCCTGTTCTGCAATGGCGCGCAGGCGTGGGTCTGGATGATCCTGCAGCAGAGTTTCAAGAGCTTTGAACACATCACGAAATCCCTCTTCCAGAGCGCGGGAAAACCACTTTATGGCAGCTTCGGTGCGGCCGGAAGACAAATCGTTGCGGGCTAAGTTGAGATATCCCCAGCAATCTCTGGACTGGGCCGCGGCCAGAAAGAAATCCTGCGCTTTTTCAGGTTCAAGTTCGGGGAGACTGCCATTTTCCGCAATCAGCCCCAGCATGTTGAAAGCTTTTGAAACACCGTTCTGTGCGGCGGAAATATAAAGAGAGTAAGCTTTTCTGATGTTCTGAGGCACACCCTCGCCAGCCAGATACAGGTCTGCGAGGTTGAACATGGCCCATCCATCCCCATCGGCAGCGGCCTGCGTAAAATAGGCGCAGGCTGCTGCCGGGTTGCGTGCCACACCCCAGCCGCGTTCATACGCGCGGCCCAGCATGTTCAGGGCGCGCGGGTCACCCGAGCGGGACGCAACCTCAAACAGACTGAAGGCTTCCGCAGGTTTCCCCTTATCCAGACAGATCTGGCCTAAAAGCAACTGCATGGTGACAGGGGAGAGAGGGGCCGGGGAGGCGGAGGGAGAAGAAGCCCCCCTCTCCTTCGGGCGTTCAGCCAGAACCAGTGTCATAGGGTTAGAACGACACCCCAACATTGCCGATGAAATACCGCCCGGACGCCGGAACCACGCGGGAGCCGGAGAAGGAGGAAGAATAGTTCAGGCGGTTGGTAATATTGTTGGCATTGAAGGACACACGATAATGCTTGAAATCCCAGGACAGCATGCCGTTCAGCACGAAGTTATGCGGAATACGGGCCGTGTTTGTCGTATCCGGACCGGCCCAGTAAGCGGAAGAATACTGGGCTCCACCGCCAATTTTCAGCGTCCCCCACTCGGGGTTCAGAATCAGGCGGGAAAGGTCATAGGAACTCCAGACAGACATGGAGTTATGCGGAACCTGTGGCGCCGTCTTGCCATTATCCCCGGTGGTGCTGTGGGTCACAATGCCGTCCATGTAGGAATAGGAGGCAAAAACCTGCCAGTCCTGCGTGATCTTGCCAGTCGCACTCAGTTCCACACCGCGCACACGGCGTCCGCTACCGGAATCAGAAAAGCCGGTTTCCATATCGCCATTCACATCATAGTAGCGCGAATTGTTTTCGCTGATCTGGAAGAATGCAACCGTTGTGCCAAGGCGTTTGTGGAAGAAGTCTGACTTATTCCCGACTTCAAACAGATCGCTCCGCTGCGGGGAGAGGTTTACACCCTTTTGCGCCACGTCCCCGGCCTGCGGTTTGACAGTCACCAGAGAAGAGACGTCTGTACCCACCGGCTTATAAGACCGTGCAAAGGTGAAGTAGAAGGAGGTGTTTTTAAGGGGTGAATACATGATGCTGGCGGAGGGGCTCCAGCGATCAGACTTCTGCTCTGCACGCCCCTGCGATGCTGTCGAGCGTTTGTAATAGGTGCTGCTAAAGGAATCCCAGCGCCCGGTGCCGAACAGGGAGAGCTGTTTGGTCAGCTGAATACGGTCTGCAAAGAACAGCCCCAGATCACGCGCGTTTGCATTCCCATACCCGGAATCCGGGAAGCTGAGAGACGTGCCCGGAGAACTATAGCTGGGGTTGATAATGGTCTGGTTGTTGTTGCGGTTGGTAAAGCTGCCCGGCCAGCGGGAATCACTGGCATAGTTGATGTCAACACCAGCTTTGATGTCATGATGCATGAAGCCGGTCTTGAACTGTGAGCGTCCCATCAGCACGTTTTGCACACCCCAGCCTTCCTGACGATACGCCGCACCACCGCCTGCGCCATATGGCAGGGCATAGTTCTGGCCAGAAAGGATAGCGTTCGCACACGCGCCGGAGCAGGCGGCTGGTGTGGTGGCGGTATAATCACGGTCATACATGCTGAGCCGCGTATCGTTGGTGATGGTCAGCCAGCGAGAGACTTCCGACTTCAGCGCAGAGGTCAGCGTGTGGATATTGGAGCGGTCAAAGTCAAAACTGCGAGTGTAGCTGGTGTTGCGGGGCACACCATATTCCGTGATCGGGCGGTAAATGCCGTTCACCTGAATCATGCTGACGCCATAATCCGGCTTGCTGTCACTGTTCAGCCACTGCCACGTCAGATGCCAGGAGGTTTTGCTGCGCAGACCCACCCCGAAATCAACAGCCGCGCCGTAGCGGTTGGACGTAACATTGTTCCGGTCCACCACATCCTGCTTGTTGAACATGCCGTTCACACGAATGGCCATGTCATCATTGATCTGGTAGTTAATGTCCCCAACACCTCGGAACAGAGGTCCACTGCCAAAAGACTGATCGTAATTATAGGAATTTCCCAGATGCGCATGTTTCTGGCTCTGGTTGATCACGCCGCCGACGTTCCCCGCGCCAAAATACTCGCCTGATGGCCCTTTAATGACTTCCACGCTTTCCGTATTGAAAACATCGCGGGTGTAGGTGCCAAAATCGCGCAGCCCGTCCGTATAGATATCCTGCCGTGCCTGTAAGCCGCGGATGCGGAACTGGTCCCCGTTCAGGCCGCCCGCGCCTTCCCCGGTGGAGAGCGTAATGCCGGGCACGTTGCTGAGCGCCTGATCCAGCGTAAAGGCCCGCTGCTGCTTCATCAACTCCTGCGGCACAACCGTAATGGTCTGCGGCGTATCACGCACGGAGCCGGGCATACGGGAAATATTGAGTGTCTGGCTGTTGGTATTGCCAGCGCTGTAAGAGGCTGCGTCAGAATCGTCATGATGGCCGCCCACACGCACCGCTGGCAGTTTGATGGTGGTGTCGGTCGTTGCGGGCTGCGGGGGCTGAGTCGTATCGTCTGCGTGGGCTTGTTCTGTAGCGCCCAGCCCGACAGACACACCTAAAGCTACAGCAAGCTGAAGGCCAATGCCTTGAGATGGTGGAAGGGGCAACTCTGTGCGACTCATGCGTCGTGCTCCTGATGAACCATGCTGCCGGTTCGTATGGTGAAGATAAGAAATGCGGCCTTTTGATATGAGCTCAAACGTCAAGATGCAAATGATTATCAATAACTAAAGGGGGCGTTTTTCCGGTGTGTGGCGCAGTTGCCACAGGGGAGGGAGGGACACAAAAAAGTGAGCATTTTGAAGAGGGATTAGAAACATACGATATTTCAATAAGTTATATCGGATTTTTCATCTGGAAGTTCGTGCGCGTTGCAGAGCCTCGCTTTGGCAGAGCCCATCCGGGCGCAGATTTCTGTCTATATGATAGTGATTCTCACTTGCATGATGGTGGGAGCCTTGTTATCGCTGGCCTGATTGTCCCTGCGGGAAAAGCCGTCATCCGGCCCTTTTCCGCACGGTTTCCCGCCTGACATCGTTGTAAACGCGCAGGATTCTTTAATGCCCTCATCACCCGTTTCCGTCGTGAATGCCGTCTCTCTTTCTCCATGGGAGATGTTTTTGAACGCAGGCCCGGTTGTGCGCTGCGTGATGCTGCTTCTTGCCTTTGCCAGTCTGGTGACATGGACCATCCTGATTGCAAAAACTGTGGAAATTGTCCGTTTGCGTCGGGAACTTTCTGAGGCGGAAGACAATCTGGAGCAGGCTGAAACGCTGGAACGGGGCGAGGGTCTCACGCAGGACTGTCGCATTGCCCGCACTCTTGTTGTGGCAGCGGAAACGGAGCGGATGCGCTCTGTCGATATCCCGGATGATGAGGAGGGGCTGAAAGAGCGTATCGTCCTGCATCTGGAGCGGCTGGAAGCGGCAGAAGGCCGCCGCCTGCTGCGTGGCACCGGACTACTGGCTACCATTGGCGCGACGTCTCCGTTTATTGGCCTGTTTGGTACGGTGTGGGGCATTATGTCCTCCTTCACCGGGATCGCGGCAGCTAAGGCGACCAGTCTGGCGGTTGTGGCGCCCGGCATTGCCGAGGCCCTTCTGGCGACTGCGCTGGGGCTGGTGGCGGCCATTCCTGCTGTTATTATCTACAACCATCTTGCCCGCCAGTCTGCCGGGTGCCGTGCGCAGGTGGCGGATATTACGTCGCTCATCATGCGTCTGGTCTCGCGGGATCTGGGGCGTCTGCGCTCCCAGCGGGCGCGGGGCACGGTGGTGCGCTTCAGTCAGCGTGACCAGCAGGCCGTGGCGGAATAGGGGGCGCAGATGGCCATTCGTATCCGGCATGCGGACGAGACGCTGAAGGAAGCGCATGAGATCAACGTCACACCGTTTATTGATGTCATGTTGGTGCTACTGGTCATTTTCATGGTCACAGCTCCGTTGACTACCGTGAATGTGCCAGTCGATCTGCCCTCCTCAACCCAAAAGCCAGCCCCCCGGCCGGATGATCCGGTCTTCCTGACCGTCAAAGCCGATCATGGCCTTGCGGTGGGAGAAGAAGACGTCGCTGCGGAGGCCCTGCCGTCCGCACTGGCCAGTGTGACAAAAGGCAATAAGGACCAGCGTATTTTCCTGCGGGCGGACAAGACTGTGGATTACGGCACGCTGATGGGCGTGATGGATAAGCTCCGCTCTGCCGGATACCTCAAGGTCGCTCTGGTCAACCTGCAAGGGCAGGAGGAAGGGGCCGAAGCCGGGGCTGCCCCATGAGTGCAACCCTGACTGAGGGGAGCGGGTCCGTCAGCCCCCGCTCTGGCGCATTTGCCGTCTGGCGTGCGGAACAGATGCGCCGCGCACGGAAGGAAGAGCAGCACCGCTGGGGTGTCTCTTTGCTGGTGGTGTTGGTTGTGACTGGCGGGGGCGTGGGGGCCATGCTGCGTCTTCCTGCTGCTAAGGTGCCGGTTTCGGAACCGCCTCCCGCCGCGATTGCGATTGATCTGGCCCCCGAACCCGTTTCCACTCCGGCGCCCGTCTCCGATGTGCCGCCCGGTCCACAGCAAACGCTCTCCACGCCGGCCCCGGCGCCGGAAGACCCGCCGAAGGTTTCCGCGCCACCATCCCCCGCACCCAATCCGCCCGTTCCGGTGCCTAAGCCGGAAAAGCTGCATAAGGTTGTGAAGAAATCCAAACCCGCCCCGGTTTTAAAAAAGCCGGTTCCGGATAAAACACCGCCTGCGGATCAGACCACGGCTCCCCCTGCGGCGGAAGCGCCTCCAGCCTTAAATCAGGCGGCTCCTGCGCCGGGGGCGTCGTCCTCGCATGCGTCCCAAAGTCCGACAACATGGCAGGGGGCGCTTCTGGCTCGTCTGGAGCGGTATAAACGCTACCCGGCAGAAGCTATGGCGGACCATCAGGAAGGCGTGCCCATGCTGCATTTTGCCATGGACCGCCATGGGCATGTGCTTTCGGCCCGTATCCAGCGTGGCTCGGGCCATACGCTGCTGGATCAGGAAGCACTGGCGCTGGTGCGGCGTGCGGAGCCGTTGCCCAGCCCGCCGGATAGCGTAGCGGGAGACCCGGTGGTGCTGACGGTGCCGATTGAATTCTATATGGAGCAGGAGGGGCATTGAGGGCGCAGGCGGCCTGATCGCGCGCTCAATTCGGCGTCAGGGGAGGGAAGGGGATTCCTTCCGGGTAGAAGTGTCTGTAAAAGCACCTTTTAACCCGGGCATCCTGCCGTAATTGAGTGATCTGTTCCGTATGCCAGCATCTCCTACCCCGGTACGCCGTCGCACACAGGCTGACCGCAGTGCGACGACACGGACAAAAATCATTCAGGCGACTGTCACTCTGCTGCAAACACAGGGTTATGCCGCTACCACTATCCAGCGTATTGCCAAAGCCGCCGGGGTTAGTCTGGGGGCTTTGCAGCACCATTATCCGGCCAAGGCCCAGATTATGGCCATGGTGCTGCGGCATTATGCCCTTAAGCGCACGCGGCTGTATCGCCCGGCCATGCGGCATAAAAGCCTGCCGGAACAGCGGGTGGACGCCATGCTGGAGGCCATGTGGACTTTGGTGACAGAAGGCCCGGATTTTATTGCGACAGTGGAAATTGAGCTCGCCCGCCGGAGTGACCCGGAGCTGGCGGCGGCCACCGAGCCCGTGCTGGCCCGTATTGATCAGTTCATGACACGCTGGCTGTCTGGCAGGCAGCACGGCCAGCCAGACCCGAAATTTGTCACCCTGCGCCTGCTTAACTCGACGTTCCTGCGAGGCGTCGCCATTGAGATTGCGCGAGGCACCCCTCTGAGTGATCTGCAAGAGGCGTATCAGATCTGGTGCGGGTTCTCCCGCGCCGAACTGCTGAAGATCGTCAAAGAAACCGACTGACGGCAGAAAGCCAATAAATGCCTTGACGGCTCATAAACAAGTAGGTTGTATTGTTTGTTATGTAAGCTTCCGGGGCGGCCTTCCTGCGGGAAGGGCGGTCTGAACGCCAGAAAGGGTATAACGTGACGATGCCATCTTTGAGTGCTCATCAGGTTTCCAGTCAGGAAATTGCCGAACGGATCAAAAAGGTTCGGGAGAAGATGGAAAAAGCGGGTTTTTCTGCTTACATCTCGTTCAACCCCGATAACGTTTATTACCTGACAAATTTTGCAAATTTCGTGCATGAGCGGCCATTTGTGCTGGTGATTACCC
Source organism: Acetobacter sp. KSO5 (assembly GCF_044094635.1). Lineage (NCBI taxonomy): Bacteria > Pseudomonadati > Pseudomonadota > Alphaproteobacteria > Acetobacterales > Acetobacteraceae > Acetobacter > Acetobacter sp. KSO5. Next base: position 418,098 of record NZ_CP172014.1, read on the forward strand.
CGACTGATATCACGTTTATTATCCCTCGTCTGGAAAGAGCGCATGTGGAGCGCCACAAGGTGGGGGATGAGCTGAAACTGGTGGAGTATGCGGAATTCCCCGCAATGGCTGGCACGCGCTGGTCTGACCGCCTGCAGGATGTGCTGCCGGCACAGGGCACGATCGGGATGGAGGGCGCATGCCCGGCTTACCTGAGTGCTCTGGTCAGCAACCAAACACAGGTTCTGAATGTGATTGATGTGGTGCGGGAAATTAAGTCTCCGCATGAAATTTCCCGCATCGCCTGGACCAGTGATGTCATGACAAACGCACTCGGCATGATGCTGGGCGCGGTCAGGAACGGCACTATGGTGGCGCAGGCCATTGCAGGTGTTACGCCGTATTTCTATCAGCGCTGCCTGACGGAAGCCCCGAATTATAACGTGATGTCCACCCACGCGGCGGGACTGATCCAGCCGCCAGCCTATACGGATGACCCCCACAACTTCTCCTGCCTGACCGCTCCGTGTGAACCGGGAGGCCCCTTCCTCGGGCTGGTTGCCGGAAAAATTAACGGCTATGGTGCAGAGATTGAGCGGACGTTCTTTCTGGAACACGTGCCAGAAGAGGCGCGTAAGCCTTTCGATACCATGATGGAAATGCGTCATAAGGCGTATTCCATGCTGAAGCCGGGCGCAGTTGGTTCGGAAATTGATGCGGCTTGTCTGGCAATTGCGAAAAAGGCCGGATATGACACCCCTCTGCACCGCACGGGGCACAGCTTTGGTGTCACCAGTCATGAAGCTCCTTTCCTGGCGATTGGTGGAGATAATATGATTGAGCCGGGAATGTTGTTCAGTATTGAGCCGGGTATTTACATGAGGGGTCAAGCCGGTTTCCGCCATTCCGACACCGTGCTTGTAACGGAAACAGGCTATGAAATTCTGACAAAATATCCTGATGAGAAAGAAGAACTGACGTTATCCTGAAAAGGAATTCGAGAAGTCTGTCTGCACTTCGGCAGGCTTCCCCTTAAGGTCAGCTTTACCCAAGTGTTCTCAATACTATTCCGGATCAAAATCATCTGTTGTGCGGAAAACTGTCTTCATATCGTTCTTCAGCATGGAAACTTTGCGCTACAACACACCGCTTTATGCCACGCCGTTTGATACGCGCTATGGTCGATGCGGCGTGCTCACCAATCAGTTTTCAGGGATGGGCGGCATTAAACACTCTCTCCTCTGTTCTGAGTGCAAACGCACCCCATATTTAGAAAGGATTGCTCAGAACAGAAGGAGCCAGAAGCATGAAAATCGGTATTATTGGCGCAGGTCATATTGGCGGCACACTGGCCCGTCGGCTGGTGGCAGTTGGGCATGAAGTCAAAATTGCCAATTCCCGCGGCCCCCAGACATTAGGGGATCTGGCGCGTGAGAGCGGCGCAAAAGCCGTTACTGTTGCGGACGCCGTCAAGGATGTCGGCCTGATTATTGTCACCATCCCCGAAAAGAATATTCCGGTATTGGGGCGGTCTGTCTTCGAGCATGTCCCTGCAGATGTGGTGATTGTGGACACCGGCAATTATTACCCGCGTGAGCGTGATGGCCGGATTGCTGCGATTGAAGACGGTATGCCGGAAAGTGTCTGGATGTCCGGGCAGATTGGCCGCCCTGTCATCAAGGTATTTAACAATATCTACGCGCAGCATCTTCTGGAAAACGGAAAGCCGCATGGTGCTGCAGGGCGTATTGCGTTGCCGGTTGCCGGGGATGATGCCTCGGCAAAAAAACAGGTGATGGCGCTTGTTGATCAGCTGGGTTTTGACCCGGTGGATGCTGGGAGCCTTGCAGAGTCCTGGCGTCAGCAGCCCGGAACGCCGGTTTATTGCGGAGATTTTGATGCCGCCGGTGTGCGCAAGGCTCTGGCGGAAGCGAGCCCGGAGCGGACTGAGGCGTTTAAGGCGCAAGCCTGAATACTCAGAACGGGTGGCAGGGAGAACTCTTCCTGCCACGCAGTCTGGATGTGGCTTTATTCAGGTGTTGGTGTGCACTGCGGCGTCAGTGGCTGGTCGGACATGACAGCTTTTGTAAAAGCCTCTGAATCTGGCAGGGACGCATTCACTGTCTGATCATGGTTCAGGCCTTTATAAATATGCGCCTGTACCACCGTTCCGGCCGCGCATGCGGCTTTGACCAGACCAAGCTGAAGCGGCGGCGGCACATCCTGATCGATTTCGCCTGTGCCGACAAACAGCGGCTGCTTTAGCTTCATGGTCGGATAAGCCATGGCGGCCAGCGCCGGAGCCAGAGCTTGCTGATAACCGGGTTTGAGGGCGTTGCTGAAGTTGAGCCCCTCGGTCCGCGCTTTGTCTGTCAGCGGATGCACACACAGATCAGCTGCTGCCTGATAAGCGGGCATCGCTTTGTTGGTAAAGACGGTTTCCGGTTTGAAGCTGGAATCGTAACCGCTCAGCCCCTGCGCCAGATAAAGCGTGTAAACAATAACCGGGTTAAAGCCTGTTTCCTGTGCGCCAGATGAGGTCATCTGCTGGAGCAGTTCCTGTGACACATAGGGCGCGCCTGTTGCTACGGTTCCGCGAATATTCAGCTCTGGCGCATAGTCCGGCGCGTAGGACGCAGAAGCAAACGCTGCACCGCCACCCTGAGACTGGCCAACAATCATAATTTTGTTTTGCAGGCCGGGCACGGAGGACAGGGCTGCCCGCACACCATCCAGCACGCTGTAGGCTTCTACACGCGTGTTCAGGTAAGCGTGGATGCCCGGTGTGCCCAAGCCCTGATAATCGGTGCCCACAACAGCAAAGCCGCGCTTCATCCATGCAGACATATACTTGCGATTACGCTCGGACCACGGATTGCAGGAGGGGGCGCAATGGTCCGCTACCCCACTGGTGCCATGCGCCCAGGCCACAATTGGCCAGCCACCCGGAGGAGCCTTGCCTGCGGGCAGGATGACTTCCTCAGTCACTGGAACCAGTCCCTTGCCGGTAATCCCGTTGGTGGAGAGATAGGTGATGCGCAGAGCGCGCCCGGCATCCGGCAGGCTCAAGGCTGCGGGCAGAGGGGCTGAGGCCGTCATCGTGCCGGGCTGGTCGGCTGTCTGCGTGGTAGCGGCATGGCCGGGGGAGGCCAGAGGAGGAAGGCTCAGACCTGCCATAAGACAGGTGCCAGCCATAAGAAGGCGGTTTAAGCGCATGAATAACCCTTTCAGAATGGAAACTTATTTTCTTAACATCAAAATATTCAAATTGACGGTGTTCAGATGATCGTCAGAGGGTGGGTTTGTCAAGCAATGTACGTGTATGGAAAATCACTATGAGAAGACGGCATAAATTTTCATAAAATTTTAACGGATTATAAAGAGAAAAACAGTTTTTTAGGATTTGTTATGACATGTTTCGCGGAATGCTTTTTCATGTCGGATATGAGGTGAGGGGGAGGCGCTAAAATTTCTTTTATGCGGTTGGGGTGTGGCATCGTTTCTTAAAAGAGACAGGGCTTTGAGATAGGTCAGGTTTTTTTGATGAAGTGACGTTCAGTGCAAAGAAAACTTAGTAAAATCCTGAACGGAAAAGTAGAGTTCTCTTTATAAATAATGATATCAAAGCATCATATTTTCAAAAATATGAAAATAAGAAAATGCTGCATAAGGTGCATGTTATGGCAGAATAAAAAGCGTTACGACGTACCTCACGAGCAATGCGGAAGTGTGTTCAGTTCTGACTGCTCGGCTGTGTCATATCAGCGCACCAGCAGAAGCAGATGGTCTTGTATGCCCTGCGTTCAGGTTGGCAGTCGGCGGGAAATTCGTTAAATCGTGCATTCTGAGGTCGAAATGGAGATGACGTTGTTCGTGACTAACACTGCTGTTATGCGCCTTGTTGCCAGGTCTGTTATGCATGTTTCTGTAGGTTCCATGCTGCTGGGCCTGGGCGGGTGCGGGTATTATGCGTCCCGCACAGCGCATAAGGCTCAGGTCACCATGATCGGCATGACGGAGCAGGATGTTCAGGCATGCGCGGGGATTCCAACCAAGACGCAGACTATTGATGATCACGTTAAAATTTTTGAATACCAGCGTGGCCGCAATATTGGCACTGCGACAACCTCCACATTGATCCCGGTACAGTCGGTTGTAAATATTGTCAGAGATGTTGGGGGCGGGGATGGCAATAGCTGCATTGCTGATTTCCGCATCGTCGATGGTAAAGTGCGGGACGTGTACTATAGCGGGGATGATGACATGCTGGTCGGCACAGATGGCGTCTGTTCCAGCGTTGTGCGCGGCTGTGTCCGTCGGGCTGTGCCAAGTGGCTCACCACCTAATTTCTGGAGAACATCGGCCTTCATCCAGCCGCAGCCTGCCAAACAGCCATTAGCTTCAGTCGCACCGGCTCCCGCTTCTGCGACGGATGCCATTTCCGGCGCGGCCCCCACAATGCCTACGGTAGCGCCGGGCACGACACTTCCCGTAAAAGTCCTGGCCGTAACCCCGGCGACAGTACCTTCTGGAACGCCCGCGCAGGTGCCCCAGACAAGTGCAGCGACTGTTCCGGCAACAAATGCGGTACCCACGCAGCAGAAATAACCTGCCATCCGGGTGGAGTCAGTCTCCGTCCGGATATCTCCTTGTTGCGTGATAAGGAATTATCAGGTCGTCCGAGTATATCTGGTGGTCTGACTGCATTTTTCCTAAAAATATTAGAGTGATGCGACTGCCTGCCCGACGCGTGGCATCCCACCTCATAACAGGATACTCTTGACGAGACTTATATCATAAGCCATATCGTAAGATACTAATTGCGCCGCGATAGTAGGCACATCCTGTTTTATAGAGAGTAAGGAAAAGAGTATGATGACGACTCAAGTCTCAGGATACGAAGGCCGCGCTCCTGAAATCCAGCGTGTGCGTCATGAACTTCGGCGGCGCAGTCTGCGTGTGGAGGCAGTTGAGCGCCTGACCCCGAATATGATCCGCATTACTCTGACCGGGAATGATCTGGTCGGGTTTGTGAGCGCCTCACCGGACGATCATATCAAGATTTTTATTCCCGGTCTGGATGGTATCATGACACGTCGGGATTACACGCCGCGCCAGTATGATGCTGAAAAAGGCCTGCTCGTTCTGGATTTTGTTAATCATGATGGAGGGCCTGCCGCAGCCTGGGCGCGGGCGGCGCAGGTGGGCGATACACTGGAGATTGGCGGCCCTAAAGGCTCGCAGGTTATGGCTGGGCCGGTTGATCGCTGGCTGCTGATTGGCGATGAAACCGCTCTCCCAGCCATTGGTCGGCGTGTGGAAGAACTGCCCGCACAGGCCTGTGTGACAACGGTGATTGCCGTGCCGGGTGTTGAGGATGAGCAGACTTTTACCACGTCAGCCCGGCATAGCGCCCATTGGGTTCATCGCCCGATGGATGCGGCAGATCAGGCGCAGGACATCCTGAAAACCCTCGATACAGTAAGTATAGAAGACGGAACTTTTGTCTGGGTTGGAGCAGAAGCCCGTGTGGCAAAAGCCGTGCGCCAGTATCTTCTGGAAACTCGCAAGGTGCCGCTGCAATGGATCAAGGCATCAGGGTATTGGGTGAAGGGGCAGGCTGATGCGTCCGTGAAGGATGTCGGAACGGCCTGACGTCGACGGGCCACGCTTCCAGCTATCAGGCTGCTGGAAGTGTACCGAGCGGGAGTGAGATATGGGCGCGCAGGCCATGTGGCTCAATATTGCTGAGCAACAGCTGGCCATTGTGGCGGGTGATAATGGCATCGGCAATGGAGAGCCCCAGTCCCAGGCCGCCATCCGAGGCCCGGGCAGGGTCCAGTCGGTAAAAAGGCAGGCGTGCGGAGGCAAGCAGGTTAGCCGGAATGCCGGGGCCGTTATCGCTGATATCAATCAGCGCGCGGCGTCCTTCTGTGCGGAGGGTGATTCTAACTTCCGTCCCATATTTCAGGCCGTTTTCAATCAGATTGCTAATGGCGCGTTCCAGCGCCGTGGTCTGGCAGATGCAGATTAACTGCGTGGGGCCGGTGTAGTGAATGGTATGGCCCACCACATTGAATTCATGGCACAGGCTTTCCAGCAGGGAGGCGAGGTCAATCGCTTCTGCTTTTTCAGCATCTGTTTGTTCCCGTAAAAAATGTAGGGCACCGTTCAGCATTTTTTTCATCAGGGTGAGGTCATGCTTCATGGCGGCGGGGGAGGCTTCCTCTCCGCCCAGTTCCAGTCGCATGAACAGGCGGGTGAGTGGGGTGCGCAGATCATGCCCGATGGCAATGAGCATCCGTGTGCGTTCTTCCGCCGAGGCCGCAATGCGGGCCTGCATGCGATTAAAGGCATGCGTGAGGCGCCGTACTTCTGTCGGGCCATGCTCGGGCAGGGGGTCTGGCGCAATGTCATACCCAAATGCATCGGCCTGCGTCGCAATGTTTCGCAAAGGGCGGCTGATATGCCAGATGCTCCAGAATGTGAGCGAGAGCGTGATGGTCAGCAAAGACACCAGAGACACCGTGAGCGGCATGGTCCAGCGCAGCATGTGGCCAAGATGATGGTTGGGGGTGTTGGAGACCAGAATGCTGATGTTATCGCGCGGTAGATAGAGATAAGAGATCGGCATGCCAGCGTCATGCGGCGCACAGCTTTTGGCGCGCAGGGCGTGGCGGGTCACATTGCCCCGGTAGACCAGCATGCGTTGCAGAAAGTCCGTGATATGGTCGGTCGGCACCGCCACGCAGGGGGCAGGCTGACCGACAATAAACGTGATTTCATTGCCGGATATTTTCTGGGCAATGGCTTCCCGGATCTGGGGTGGGGCGGCTTGCAGGGCCTCAATTCCGGTTTCAATCGCCAGAATATTTGTCCACGGTCCGGCTGGCAGTGGCGGCACCAGAGGCCGGAACGCATACAGCAAAAAAGAGGTGATGCTTAGCGTGAGAAACATGCACACGGACACCAGCATGACCATCTGGCCATAGATGGTGCGGGGGTAGAGCCGCGGAAATTTCTTCATGTGTTGCCGTCGTCAGGGTCGAAAATATACCCGCCCCCGCGAATGGTGCGGATCAGTTCCAGCTGCCGCCCTTCATGCGACAATTTGCGACGCAGGCGGCTGATCAGCAGGTCAATGGCGCGGGGGTCCACATTCTTCTCATCACCATGGATGCGGGCCAGCAGCTCTGTCCGGTTAAACACATGGTGAGCGTTCTGGCAGAAGACTAACAGCAAATCTGTTTCTGACCCTGTCAGCGCCACGCGGATGCCTGTTTTGCCGTAGAGCGCGCGTTTAGCGGGTTCAAACAGCCAGTTATCGAAGCGGTAATGCTGAACGCCCTGGCTTTCAGGCTGGGCAGCTTCAGGCTGAGCGCGTCTCAGCACGGCGCGGATGCGCGCGGCCAGTTCTTCCAAGTCAAATGGTTTGGAGACATAGTCATCCGCGCCCAGATCCAGTCCGGAAATGCGGTCATGAATATCATTCAGTGCGCTGACCATGATGATGCGCGTGGCGGAGGTCTTGCGGAGATGCTGGCACAGCGTGCGGCCATCTTCCTCCGGCAGCATGAGGTCGAGCAGGGTGAGGTCAACAGGGCGGCGCTTTTCTGCGGCATCAATGCCTGCGCGGTTAAGGGCTGTAGAGACCTCATAACCCAGCCGCTGAAGGTAGCGCTGCAATAACCCGCAAATTTCGGGGTCATCTTCCACAATCAGGATATGGATAGCCTGCGGGGTATCTGTCATGGCAGCGTGCGCTTCTGATGGTGTCGGCGAAGGGGAGGTGGGATGTGAAGACAAATGTGCTGTTCTCGTATCAGTCAGGCCTCATGAATCCGTCTATTAAGACGCTGCTTTTATAAAGGAACGCAAGGGAAAAACCGGGCAGCATGCAAAAAGGCACTTCCGGAGAAGTGCCTTTCTGTTTCATGCGCTCAGAACCAGATTAGTTCTGGTTGTCGCCGTTGTTCTGGCCGCCGTCACGGTTGCCATCGCGGCCTTCACCACCGCGGTTGCCACCATGGCGGTGCTCACCACCGTTCTGGTTGTCACCCTGATTGTTCTGATTATCAGAGTTGGAAGAAGAGCCGCCGCGATGGCCGCGATGCTCACCACCATGGCGGCGGTTGCCGTTTTCTTCACCATCATTGCTATTCTGGTTGTCAGAATTGCCGTTGTCGCTGTTCTGGTTGTGGTGGTGCTTGTGTTCTTCCGCATGAGACACAACAGGTGCCACAACACCCAGAGCAGCGGCGAGGAGAATAGCTTTTTTCATCATCATAAAACCCTTTATGCAGAGCGGGAGAAAAAGACTCTCTCGCCTGTCTGGGAGGAAACATAGGAGGAATTTTTTTTACTAAAAGGGGCAAAGCTGCAAATAAATGTAATATGTCAAATATGAAAAATAATAAAAATATACGATAAATATTATAGGATGAATAAGGTAAAAAACCCGCTCATATTTGCTTGAGGCCGCATGTAAACCTTGTGCCGGCCATAAATTAGCCTTGGTTTACAGGCGTCGGTCACACGCCGGTGTTCAGGGCTGGATAGAAACCGGGCGCTGTGCTGCGCGGTGCGCTCATTGTTTGTGGGGTACAGTATTTTTCAGGAAGCGTATCAACCTGCATGATCGAGCGCCGGATTTTATAATCCTCCTTATAGAGATCCATGATTTTCTCTTTCTGGAGGGGGCTGAGCTCTGTAGTGAAACGCTGTGTGGTGTTGATTTTCTTGATCTCGCCCGCATGCAGGCCCGGAACAAACGGATAGATCCGGTCAATATCCTTGAGATCAAACAGCATTTTCACGGCCATGTCACCGTGGCGGTCGGTCAGATACCAGTATTGCGGGCGCAGGACATGGTCCAGCTGATAGATGGAGGTTGTACCTTCCACATACTCAATCATGCGGTCCAGAGTGGTTAGGTCTGCATAGCGTTCTGCAAAGCCGGGATGCAGGCTGACATGGCTGCCACCGCCATTCCGGATGAAGTCATAAGAGGAGAGGAAGCGTTCAACCGGGTCCCGCCACAAGGCAAAGCTGGGCATGGTGCCGCACAACATCTGGCGCGTGCTTCTGATAATACCGGATGCTTTCATGCCGCATGCTACAGCCGTAAAGTTCCTGAGAGATGGCTGTTCCGGCATTTTTGGGCACATGGATAAACAGAACACCCGCGTTGCGGATAATCTCCAGACGCTGCTGCCTCTTTTTGCTCAGCGGGAGGGGCAGTCTCCAGTCTACATACCGTTCCTGCAGGTCTCCATGCAGGGTGACACAACATAATTGTTCCATTGTCTTCTTGCGGGTTTCCTGAATCTGTTCGCGCAGAGTGGAAAAGGCAGAAGACATTGCGGGGATCCAGTAACCAAACGTAGCACGCTACGCATCACGTCATTTCATGAGGCCAGAAATGAAATGATAGAAAAATAAACGATCTATTGAGAATCGTTTTTAAGCACAGATTTCTGGCTCTGGAATGCACAAAAATGAGAATTATCTTTTTATTTCAGTTCTGACAAAAAGACGACCAAAATAAGATGCCGCCGCAAGGACTGTTTAGCAATCGTACCAGCCCAATGTGCGCAGGGTTTCCAGCATGGTCGAGGGTAGCCAGCCCTCGTTTTGCATGTCTTCAATCATCCAGCCGCAGGAGGCCCCCATGTGCCCGTTCTGCTCGCCAAACCTCATGGCGTCTGCCATGGCGCGGGAGCCGGGCATCACGGCTTTCACAGCCTCTTCCGGCAGGCCCAGCCCGTTGGCGTTGAGCGGCCTGCTGAGCAGGTGCGTAATCTCGGGTGCGTGGGCCGGGTCATTACACAGGGCAATGGCCTCGGTCAGAGCAGCCCGTAGCCGGGCCGGGCCGTCAGGGTTCTGGCTTTTCCAGAGTTCTTTCAGCACCAGCATTTTTTCCAGATGGCCGGGTGCAATGGACGCAGAGCCTGCCACAATAAATGCCAGATCTTTCAGATGTGCATCTGCACCCCACGGTGGTCCTGCGCAAAATCCGTCAATCTCACCAGCGGCAAGAGCCTGGATCATGCGGGCTGGTGGCATGATGACAATTTCGGTTTCCGTATCACGGGAGATGGAGAGACTTTTAAGAAAGCGCGACAGAATAAGGTAGTGTGTAGAATAGAGGTGAACCACACCAAGGCGCGGCTTGCGGCCTAAAGCATTTTTCCAGTTGTCAAAAGCCCGGTGTTTATCCGCTTGCGCAGCCCACTGCGTGTGATCGACTTTCTGCCCGCGCAGCACAATTGTGTTGCCACCACGGCTAACCGGAAAGCCCGGACGCAAACCAATAGCCCGCCCGCGCTGGCCAAGAGCCGTCATAATAGCCAGCGGTGGGAACATCAGCGCGCCATCCAGCCCGTTCCAGACCAGCCCATCCGCAATATTGGCCCAGGAGGGCACCACCACGGCCTCAACATCCAGCCCGTGCCGGGTGAAAATGCCCATGCTGCGGGCCACAAGCACAGGGGCACTATCCGCCAGTTGCAGCAGGCCAATGCGGCAGGAGGTGCTCATTCTTTCGGGTTCCTGTTCTGGTGAGCAAGATAATCTGAGGCAACATCAATAATTTTTCGCGCCTGTTGCATGGCCTGTTTGCGGAACCAGCGATAGGCTTCATCTTCCTTACAACGTTCCTGCTTCATAAACAGGAATTTGGCACGGTCTATGGTCTCACGTTCTGAAAGTGTTTTTCTGGCCGCAAGAAGTTCTGCATTGGTATCCCGAAAGCGACGATACAAAGCAATGGCGGCGCGCAGCAGGGGTTTGACGTTTGTAACGGGCGCATCCAGCACATTGTAGGAACAGACGCCTGCGGCAAAGGCATCTTCCATCAGGCTTTCGTCATCTTCATCCACAAACAGGGCGACAGGCCGTTCCAGCCCGGAGGCGGAGAGGGCGCGCACGCTGTCCAGCGCATCACGGTCGGCACGGCTGATATCCACCAGCACAATATCCGGGGCATGACGGCGCACTGCATCAATCAGGCTGGTGTCCTCTTCCACCAGAATGACGTCCAGCGTTGCCTCGGCTTCCAGCAGGCGGGCCAGAGCGCCAGCACGGTGAGAATTTTCATCAGCCAGAAGGACTTTCATGCAGTCCGTCCTCCTTTCGTTCAATACACATCCCGCAGATAACGACCGCTACGGGTGAGGCCCGCCATAAAAGCGTCTGCCTGCTCACTTGTCATTGATCCATGTCGTGCGACAATCCTTTTCAGGGCACCGTCAACATCCCGCGCCATGCGGGCGGCGTCCCCACAGATGTAGACATATGCGCCCCGGTTGAGCCAGTCCCAGAGCATGGCGCCGTGTTCTTCCATGCGGTCCTGCACATAAATGCGTTCAGGCTGATCGCGCGAGAACGCAGTGTCCAGCCGCGTCAGGCAGCCTTCCGCCATAAAGGCTTCCAGTTCTTCACGGTAATAAAAGCCCGTGCGTTCATGCCGTTCCCCAAAGAATAGCCAGTTCGGGCCAGAAGCCTTTCGGACTGAGCGTTCCTGCAAAAAGGCACGGAAGGGCGCAATGCCGGTGCCCGGCCCGACCATGATAACGGGCATCGTTTCATCCGCAGGCAAATGGAAATGCGTTGTGGGCTGCACAAAAACGGGCACAGCGTCACCCACGTTCAGTCCTGCCAGCCATGTGGAGGAGACACCGGGGTAAGGGGAGGTGTTCACACCCACGGTCAGATGCACGCTGTCCGGGTAGACTGTGGGGGAGGAAGAAATGGAATAGAGCCGCGACTGCATCTGCCGGAAGAGTGCCGGCAGATCCTCCGGTGCCACGGGGGCAGGCAGGGTTGCGATGAGGTCTGGCAGATAGCCGCTTTCCGTGCAGCCCAGACGTTCCAGTAGCTTTGCAGACGGGCGGGAGAGGTCAAACCAGCGACGCAAAGCTTCGCCCAGCGGGGTGGGGCCGTGGTGGCGGAGCGTCAGGATGGTTTCTTCGGGCACCTGCAGGGCGGCCAGAACCTGCTGCACAACGCTTTCATTATTGCGCGGCCAGACGCCCAGCGCATCGCCTGCATGATAGTTTACGCCTGTGCCGGAAATATCCAGTGCAATGTGGCATGTTTCCTTATCGGGGTTATTACCGGTCAGGCGGGTCACGCTGGCAAGGCGCGCCAGTGCTGGGCTGGTGCGGGTAATGCCGGGGGCCAGAGCCGGGGCGAGCAGGGCAGGGCTGGTTTCAGATGGAGCCGGGCCGCCCAGAGCGGCCAGCAGATGGGGGCGCCAGTCTTCTACAGCGTCCTCATAATCCGGTTCACAGTCCATGCGGGGCAGGAGGGGGATGCCGCCGAGGGCGCTCAGCCGTTCATCCAGCGCGCGACCAAACCCGCAGAAGCTGGCGTAAGAGGAATCCCCCAGCGCCAGCACTGCATAGCGGAGGGCAGGCAAGGTGAGGTCCTGTTCCTTGAGTGCCTCCCAGAACGGAGCAGCACTGTCCGGTGGGTCGCCATCGCCAAAGGTGGAGACAAGGAAGAGCGCCGTGCCGGAGAGTGTGGCCGGGTCACACGCACTCAGTTCGGCCAGACGCACGGGATGTCCATTTTCCCGCAGCCAGAGCGCGGTTTGCGCGGCCAGTGCTTCCGTGCGGCCCGTCTGCGAAGCCCACCAGAGAGTGAGAGTGGGCGCAGCGGCATCCGTGGATGGAAGGGCCGCTGTTGCAACCGGCGTGCGGGAATACAGCCCGGCCAGTAGTCCATTAAGGTGCGTCCTCTGTGCGTCAGAAAGCGGGGCGGAGCCCGGCACTACCGGCACGCTGTTCTCTGGCGGGGCCATACGCAGACCATCCAGAAAACCGCTGAGCCAGCCAAGACTTTCCCCGGTAAAATCAGGTACTTTCTGTGTGCTGAGACCCAGATGGCGGGCAAGCTGCTCTGTGGGCATGGTCTCTGTGCTTTCCTGTGCGGGAGGGGCGGCAGTCTGAACACGCGTCAGGGAGACAGCGCAGTGTTTGATGCCGGGCTGGAGAGAGACGGGGTCAATCGCATCCGGTGTGACGGCATTGATGCAGAGTGCCTCGCCAAACCGGTCATTCCAGTGGAAGGGCGCAAAGCAGGTGCCGGCGGCAACACGCCGGGAAATACGAGCCGGGAGTGTGGCGCTCCCCCGGCGGGAGCGGATTTCAACCGTATCATTCTCGCTAATACCAAGACGTTTGGCGTCATCCGGGGTGAGTTCAAGAAAAGGACCGGGGTTGAGTTTGTTGAGCTGCTCGACCCGGCCTGTCTTGGTCAGCGTGTGCCACTGATGTTGCAGGCGGCCGGTATTCAGCAGGAACGGATAATCTTCATCCGGTTCGTCGTCCCGTGGCATCCATGGGCGCGCAAAGAACACCGCTTTGCCTGAGGGGGTGGCAAACACAGGCGGCGCGTCCGGGTTCGGGCGGTAGCGGATGGGATAGCGGGGGGCTGTATCGCCTGCCGGGGCGGGCCATTGTACAGGACCATCTTTCAGGCGGGCGTGGCTGACGCCGGAAATATCATAACCCGTCACAGGGTTTGCAAAACGGCTGGCCTCAGAAAAAACATCGGCAGCGGACGTGAAGGAGAACCCTTCCGCAAACCCCATGGCGCAGGCGACGCGGGCAATAATCTGCCAGTCCGGCATGGCATCCCCCGGAGGGGGCACGGCCTGACGGGCAAGGGTCATGGTGCGGTCAGAATTGACCTGCACGCCATCACCTTCCGCCCACAGCGCACCGGGGAGCAGGATATCGGCATAGGGGCCGGTTTCCGTATCTGCATAGGCATCCTGCACAATGACAAGCTCGGCTTTTTCAAGCGCGGCCTGAACCCTGCCACGCCGGGGCACGGTGGCGACGGGATTGGTGCAGATAATCCAGCAGGCCTTGATGTGCCCTTCCGCCATGTCCTGAAACAGGGCGATTGCACCATCACTGTTTGCATCCCTGATGGTGCCGGGGGGCAGATGCCATTGCTCTTCACAAAACGCACGGTCCTGCGCCGAGAGCGCGCTGCGCTGGCCGGGCAGACCGGGCCCCATATAGCCCATTTCCCGCCCGCCCATGGCGTTGGGTTGGCCGGTAAGGGAGAACGGCCCGGCCCCCGGTTTGCAAATAGCCCCGGTGGCCAGATGCAAATTGCACAAGGCATTGGTATGCCATGCGCCGGAGGTGCTCTGGTTGAGCCCCATGGTCCACAAAGAGAGCCATTCGCCCGCTTCAGCAATCCAGCGAGCGGCGGTGCGGATATCGTCTTCCGCAAGGCCCGTCAGACTGGCGACGCGTTCTGGCGTGTAATCAGCCAGAAAAGCAGGCATGTCCTCCCAGCCGGTGGTGCAGGTGGCGATAAAGTCCGTATCAAGCGCACCATGTTCCACCAGAAGGTGCAGCAAGCCATTGAGCAGCGCGAGGTCCGTGCCGGGGCGGATTTGCAGGAAGAGATCGGCTTTGTCCGCTGTGGCAGTGCGGCGTGGGTCCACCACAATCAGCTTTGCACCGGCCCGTTTGCGGTCCATCAGGCGCAGGAACAGGATGGGGTGACAATCCGCCATATTCGCCCCGATGACGAAAAACAGATTGGTGCAGTCAAAGTCTTCGTAAGAGCCGGGGGGCGCATCCGCGCCGAGGGAGAGTTTATACCCCGTGCCAGCGGCTGCCATGCACAGGCGGGAATTGGATTCAATATGCCGTGTGCGGAGGTAGCCTTTCACCAGCTTGTTGGCGAGGTATTGAGCCTCCATGGACATCTGGCCGGACACGTAAAGCGCAATGGCGTCCGGTCCATCGGTCTCAAGAATATGACGCAGCCGTCGGGCTGTTTCCGTAATCGCGGCGTCCATGGAAACGGGGGCCGGCGGTGTTGCGCGGTCTGGCCGAAGCAGGGCGCAGTCCAGTCGGGCGGGGGACGTGACCGGTTTGTCGCACGAGCTGCCTTTGGTGCAGAGCCGTCCGCCATTGGCCGGGTGCGCGGTATCCCCCCGCACCCGGACAATTTTCTTGTCTTCCACCTCCATCACAATGCCACAACCGACACCGCAATACGGGCAGACAGACCGGATTTCTTCCGCGCAGGCCATGCGGGTTACGCCATGGCGGCTTCCGCCGGGGCGGTCACTTTACGGGCGCGGATTTCTACACGGCCCTTATGCAGCCGGGCATCCCAGGCGTGGATGGATTTGGATGCATCTTCCAGACAGGTGCCGTCCTCCAGATTGAAGTGCTGCTTGTAAAGTGGGGAGGCTACAACCGGCTGCCCGTGGATATCCCCCATCAAACCACGCCCCAGCACATTGGCGTGGGAGAAGGGGTCATGATTATCCACGGCAAAAACCCGGTCTTCACCCTGATCGTCAGGCAGATAGAACAGGGCAATCTGCGTGGTGTTATAGAGCGCGACCACGCCGGAGCGGGGTACAAGGTCACTCTGCGCGCACAGGTCAGTCCAGTCTGCCGGGCCTGCGGAGATTGGCTGCTCCGGTTGATTATCCGCAGGTTTGACCTGATCGCGCTCCGGCACGGTGCGAATATTGGGGTCTGGGCGCGCATCATTCACAAAGGTGCGGAAGCGTTTGAGCTTTTCTTCATCCGTCAGAGCGTTTTTCCATTCGCACTGATAGGTATCTACAACAAGCTGCATCTGCTGCTCCAGCTCGTCACAGATGCCGAGACTGTCGTGGATGATCACATCTTGCAGATACTCAAGGCCACCTTCCAGATTTTCACGCCAGACTGAGGTGCGCTGGAGTTTATCGGCGGTGCGGATATAAAACATCAGGAAGCGGTCAATATATTTGACCAGTGTTTCCGCATCGAGGTCCGTTGCAAACAGTTCCGCATGGCGCGGGCGCATGCCGCCATTGCCGCAGACATACAGGTTCCAGCCATTTTCCGTGGCAATCACACCAACGTCCTTGCTCTGGGCTTCCGCGCATTCCCGCGTGCAGCCAGAGACTGCAAATTTCAGCTTGTGCGGAGATCGAAGACCTTTATAGCGGTTTTCCAGATCCAGCGCCTTGCCCACACTATCCTGCACGCCATAGCGGCACCATGTGCTGCCGACGCAGGATTTTACCGTGCGGGTGGATTTACCGTAGGCATGCCCCGTTTCAAAACCAGCATCCAGCAGTTCCCGCCAGATATCAGGTAGCTGATGCAACTGCGCGCCAAACAGGTCCACGCGCTGGCCGCCGGTAATCTTGGTGTAGAGGTTATATTTTTTAGCAACCTGCCCCAGAACAATCAGCTTGTCTGGCGTAATTTCACCCCCGGCAATGCGCGGCACAACGGAATAGGTACCGTTCTTCTGCATGTTGCCCATGAACGTATCGTTCGTATCCTGCAGCGGGATATAGAGCGGGTCCGTAATGGGTTTGTTCCAGGCAGAGGCCAGAATGGAGCCGACGGCCGGTTTACAGATATCGCAGCCCAGACCGCCATTGCCATACTGGGCCATCAGCTCTTCAAAACTGCGGATATTATGCACGCGGACGAGGGAATAGAGTTCCTGCCGGGTGTAGGAGAAATGTTCGCACAGACTATGGTCAACCGTAATGCCGCGTGCCGTGAGTTCTGTTTCAAAAACGCTTTTCAACAGCGCGGAACATCCGCCGCAGCCGGTGCTGGCTTTTGTATCTTTCTTGAGCGTGGCAAGGTCCGTGCAGCCCTGCTCAATGGCAGTGCTGATCGCCCCCTTGGTCACGTTATGGCAGGAGCAGATGGTGGCGGTATCCGGCAGGGCGTCTGCGCCAAGCAATTCCGCGCCTTCACCGCGAGGCAGGATCAGCACTGCCGGGTCAGCCGGGGGTGCAATCTCGTTCTGCACATATTGGAAAATAGTGTCGTAGTAGGAATTATCGCCGACCAGTACAGCGCCGGTCACGCGGCTACTATCCGCTGAAAGCACAAGGCGGCGGTAAGAGCCGTCTGCCTCACCAATAAAGCGATAGCTGGTGCAGCCCGGTTCCCGCCCGTGGGCGTCGCCAATCGAGCCGACATCCACGCCTTGCAGCTTCAGTTTTGTGGACATGTCCGCGCCGGTAAAGGCGGCTTCTGCATCCCCGGCCAGCAGCGCGGCCACGGTGCGGGCCATGGTATAACCGGGAGCGACGAGGCCGAAAATCTGATCTTCCCACAAGGCGCATTCGCCAACGGCAAAAATATCCGGGTCGGACGTGCGACACTGGTTATCCACTACAATGCCGCCACGCGGGCCGATTTCCAGCCCACAGGCGCGACCCAGAAGATCTTGCGGTTTGATCCCTGCGGAAAAGACAACCATGTCGGTTTCTAAGGCGGACCCATCAGCAAAAATCAGCTTATGGCGGTGCGTGGTGCCGGGTACAATTTCCTGCGTCTGGTGCAGGACGCGCACATCAATGCCGAGCGCCTCAATCCGCTTTTTCAGGGCGCGTCCACCCTCTTCATCCAGTTGGGCGGACATCAGATGCGTGCCAAGCTGGATCACACTCACATCCAGCCCCAGCACCTTGAGCGCGTTGGCTGCTTCCAGCCCAAGCAGGCCACCGCCAATTACTGTGCCATGCTGTGCCCCTTCGGCAGCAGCGCGGATCAGGTCCAGATCTTCCAGTGTGCGATAGACCAGCCCGGCCGTGCCGGTATTGCCCGGAACAGGTGGCACAAACGGCGTGGAGCCAGTTGCGAGAATGAGTGTGGTGTAAGGCAGGCTCCCGTTTTCTGTCGTGACGGTTTTTGCCGCACGGTCAATGTCAGTAATACGGCTGTTCAGGTGCAGCGTAATGCCGTGCGCGGTATGGAAGTCTTCCTGATGCAGCCGCAGGGCCAGCGCATCCTGCCCGGTCATGTAGTCGGTCAGATGCACACGGTCATAAGCGTGGTGTCGTTCTTCACCAAAGATGTGAATCTGGTGGGTTTCGTGCAGGCCGTGCATGACGAGCTGTTCCGCACAGTAATGGCCAACCATGCCGTTGCCGACAATAATGATGTTGTCTTTGGTGGTCATGGGTTTTCTCCCCTGCCTTTAAAACTTGAATTCGAGCGTCTGCATGTAAAGCGCGCCCTCTTTGGCGCCGACATCCCGCATCCCGCGGGAGAGCAGGATGCCTTCAATATCGTGCGTCCACGCCCAGTGCGGTGCAAAATTCCAGGACAGCTGGGTGTAGGGCATCACACCCGTAAAGCCGCCATGCAGATTATTGCGCCAGCTATAGATTTTGCCGTTTCCGCCATAAATGGCGTCCTGCGTGCTGGCACGCCAGAAGACGGGCACATGCAGCTTGAGATGCAGGGTAGGGAGCATGGTAAAGTTGGCGATGGGGCCAACACCAATCAGGTTTTGTGAGGTCAGAGAGAGCGAGAGGTCATTGTAATAGGGCAGCGGCACAAACGGCGTGGCAAACGTGCCGACGGCACCGCCCTGACTGCGGTCAGACCCGCCGGAGAACAGATCCCCCTGCACACCAAAGCCCGGCTTGCCAGCCCAGTCCGAGCGTGTGTACGTGATGCTGCCATTCACGGCATAAGCGCGCACAGAGCGGGTGCTCTGGGTAGTTTTGGCCGGGCGGAATTCACCGCCCTGAAAAATACCGGTCAGACTGGTGCTGAAAGGCCCGACATTGCCCCACAGCCGCATGCCCACATTGTCCCGCCGGGTGGAACCTTTCTGGGTGCCGCCAGTCGTTGCTGTGGGGATGGAGGCTGCTGCTCCGCCATACAGATAGCCGAGGAAAAACAGATCCGCGAACATCTGGCTTTTCTGCCCCATGAATTTGAAGGAGGGCAGAGCCGTGGAGCTGTAGGCCCCATACAGGCGGGCATTATAATTGGTGCCGTCTGCAAAAACCTTTTGTGGCAGCTTGTTGGTCTGCATGAAGTCGAACAGGTCAAGCCGGAACCGGTTCCAGACAGCATAGCCACGGAAGCCGTCCCATGTTTGCTGCACGTTGGTCAGATCGCGCGGGGATTGCATGGAAACCGGAGCATCCAGAAAGACCTGTCGGCCACCAATCACACCCATCTGTGCGCCGAGCAGTCGCCCTTTGACTTCCAGAAGCCCTTGCTGGAGGTCCAGACTTTCACGCTGGGTGCCGGTCTGGTAGCCGTAAGTATTGGACCCGCCTGCTACGCCATACAGAAATTCCGCATAGGCGCGCACATGTTCACCCAGATGCAGGTCCGCTCCATACTGGTTGCGCAACAGGACACGGCTGGCATCGGTTTTGCCAGCCTGCCCCTGCATGGGCTGATTTTCAAAAATATAGCGCAGGCGCTCTTCGCCGCTAAAGCTCATCCAGATGCTGCCGCTGTCATTCAGCCGCACATATTTCAGGCGATTGAACCAGTCATTTTTCCGAATGCTGGAGGGCGTGCGGGCCAGATCACTCCAGTCTTCCGACCACCGGGTCTGGCCATAGCCATTCACCACACCAAAGCCGGAGGCGGCATTGTTTCCGGCGTTAAAAATCTGCCAGTCCGGGTGGTAGAGAGAGCCTTTGAGCATTGCCTTTTTGTCCGGGATAGCCAGAACAGGCACAGGCACCACGGGGGCCAGCGGTGTGGCTGCTGCCGGGGGGACTGGTTTTTGCGCTTTAGGCTGCTTCTGGTTGTCTGCCCAGGCTGTGCCGGTGAGGGCGACACTCAGAACAAGGCTGCCTGTAACACGTTTCATTGAGCGTTCTCCGTCCAACGGCGATGACACGCCGTGACGCACCCGCAAGCAACGAGACAGACAAGTGCGAAGGTTAAAAAGCCGGGCCCGTAAGAGCCCGTCATCTGGCGGGCGGCCCCGAGGGACGAGGCGAGGTAAAACCCACCTACACCGCCAGCCATGCCCACAAGTCCTGTCAGAATGCCCACCTGCTGCGGAAAGCGGATGGGTACCAGCTGGAACACGGCCCCGTTGCCAAGTCCCAGTGTGAGCATGCCCAGAAAGAATGCGCCGAATGCCAGATAGACAGACGGCAGGCCGGTCGCGATCAGCAGGAAGATGATCCCGGCGAGCCCGTAGAGCAGCATCAGCGCCTTTGTGCCGCCCACGCGGTCCGCCATGGCGCCCCCAACCGGACGGATGAAGGACCCGGCAAACACCACAAAAGCCGTGCAGGCCCCGGCAATGGCGGGGGGCAGGTGATACTGGTCATTGAAGTAAATGGTCAGGAAGGCAGCCAGACCGACAAAGCCGCCAAAGGTGACGCTGTAGAAAAACATCAGCGCCCAGCAGCCGCCGGATTTCAGGATCGGTCCCCACGCAGCAAGGCTGGGCATGGTGGGGCGGGCGGCAGGCTCCCGTGCCAGAAAGAGGAAGGCAATCAGCACGATGACGAGCGGAATGGTGGCCAGCCCCAGCACATTCAGCCAGCCCAGCATGGCGGCCAGACCGGGGGCGAACAGGGAGGCAAGGGCCGTGCCGGAATTCCCCGCCCCGGCAATGCCCAGCGCAGTGCCCTGATAGCGCGGCGGGTACCATACAGAAGCCAGCGGCAGCGCAATGGCGAAGGAGGCTCCGGCAATACCCAGCACGAGTGCGACCCAGAACATGCTGGCGTAGGTGTGCGGGGCCAGAAACCATGTCAGCCACAGGCCAAGAATAACGCTGATCTGTGCGCCAATGGCGACCCGGCGGGGGCCGAACGCATCCACCAGCGCGCCGGCCAGCACGCGCAAGCCTGCGCCTGCCAGAACCGGGGTGGCGACCAGCAGACCTTTCTGGCCTGCATTCAGGTGCAGGTCATGCGCGATGGAAATGCCCAGCGGCCCGAGCAGAACCCAGACCATGAAGGAAACATCAAAATACAGGAAAGCGGCGATGAGCGTCGGGGTATGGCCGGCTTTGAGGAACCCTTTATCCACAGAACGTCTTCCAGATGGTCCGCCAGTTCTGCGCGGAAAACCATCGCTCCCATGAGCCAGCGAACCGCCGTTGATTCGCCCTGTGTGCCGTCTCTGCCTTTGGATAAGGCGCCGTGCCACCCCGCCGCCGTTGACGGAATGGTGAATATATTAAGATAGTAGGATCGGAATAATCCGAAGTCAAAATGATTTCGTAAAGATAAACGGATTTTTAGGAGAGGTAGTGCATGCGTAGGCTTCTGACTTTGACAACCCTGCTGGCAGGGCTGCCGCTGGCCGCCCCGGTCTGTGCGGAACAGGTGTTCTCCTTCCAGCGGGCGGCGGGGCAGTTGCCGAAAACTGTTGTGCCTGTCTCTTACGGTATCAATATCTCAACGGATACAGATAACCTTAAACTGACCGGGCAGGAAACCATTCAGGTTGATGTGCGCACGCCTACAGAGGATGTCACACTCAATCAGGCAGGCCTGCATCTGGCCGGGGCTGTTCTGGATAACGGTGTGAAAGCCACCATCACGCAGGACGATACGACCGAGACCGCAACCCTGCATTTTCCGGCAAAGGTCAGCAAAGGCGCGCATACGCTTGTCATCACCTATTCCGGGCCGATCCTGAAGACACCGAACGGCATTTATGTGGATGACTATACAGCCCCGTCTGGCGAGACAAAGCGGATGCTGGTCACACAGTTTGAGGTGGCGGATGCCCGCCGTATGTTCCCCGGCTGGGATGAGCCAGCCTTTAAGGCAACTTTCCAGCTGAATGTGACGCTGCCTAAAGAGGCTGTTGCCGTCAGCAACATGCCGGTGACGCAAAGCACGCCAGAGGGCACGAGCCAGAAGCGCGTCTCTTTTGCCACAACGCCGCGGATGTCCACCTATCTGCTGGCCCTCGTTGCGGGGGATATGAAGTCCGTGCAGGGGCTGGCGGATGGCACGCCGCTGGCGGTCTATGCACCGTCCGGTCTGGAGGGGCAGGGAGAGTATGCCCTGCATGCCTCGGAAAAAATTCTTCCTTATTATAACAGCTATTTTGGCGTGAAATATCCTCTGCCCAAAATGGACATGGTGGCCATTCCCGGTAACTATCAGGCCGGAGCGATGGAAAACTGGGGTTTGCTGACCTATATCGACAACGTCCTGCTGTTTGACCCCAAAAACAGCACACCGCGTACGCGTGAGCTGATTTATGAAGTTGTCGCGCATGAAATGGCGCATCAGTGGTCGGGTGACCTCGTCACCATGGGCTGGTGGGACAATATCTGGCTGAACGAAGGCTTTGCCTCCTGGATGGAGATCAAGGCGACGGACAAGATGAACCCGGACTGGGACATCTGGCCGCGCCAGCATGAAACGCGTGAGGAAACCATGGGCACCGACGCCCTGCCGTCCACGCACCCCATCCAGCAGACCATTCATAATGTGAGTGAAGCCAACTCAGCTTTTGACAGCATCAGTTACGGCAAGGGTGAACTGGTTATCCGCATGCTGGAAGGCTGGCTGGGTGAAGACCATTTCCGTGATGGGATGCGTCTTTACATGAAGTCTCACGCCTATAGCAGCACCACCAGTCAGGATTTGTGGCAGGCACTGTCTAAAACATCAGGTCTGGATGTTGGGCCTGTCGCTCGCAGCTTTACCGAACAGCCGGGTATTCCGCTGGTCAATGTGGCGTCTGCCTGTAAGGCCGGGAAAACAGTTTATACCCTGACACAAAGCCGCTTTACCATTCATGACCCCCATCCGGCGGCCCAGACATGGAGGGTGCCTGTTGTGGCGGGTGGCCCGGGTCTGGCAACGCAAAAGCTGGTTCTGGGTAAAGCACCGCAGACGCTCAGGGTTGCAGGGTGTGATGCGCCGCTCAAGCTGAATCTGGGGGAAAGCGGGTATTATCGTGTGCAGTATAGCGCCCCGGCCTTTGCATCTCTGCTGAAAAACGCAACGCATTTTGCACCGGTGGATAGGGCCAACCTGCTGGGGGACCAGTTTGCCCTGTTCCGTTCCGGGCAGGCGCCGCTTTCCGCTTATATGGATCTGGCAAACAGCCTGCTCTCTGCTCAGGAAAGCGATATTGCTGTTCTTGAGGAAATTATTGGCCGGTTTGAAACGCTGGACCAGTATCTGAAAGGTAGCCCGGACCGCGCAGCCTTCCGCGCCTACGCCCGTAAGCAGCTTGCCCCCGTTCTGGCGCGTCTGGGGTGGGACCAGAAAGTGGGTGAAAACGTGCTGGACACCATGCTGCGTCCGTCCGTTATTTCTGTAATCGGCAGGTTTGAAGATCCGGCAGTGGTGGCGGAAGCAGGGAAGCGCTTTGCCCGCTGGCAGGCTGACCCGGCTTCTTTAAAACCTGATCTGGTGGGTGTTGTGGCGCGTATTGCCATGACGCATGCGGATGAAAAAACCTATAAGGCCATGGCTGAAAAAGTTCGCACCACGCAGGCAACAGAGGTTAAGCTACGTCTGTTCAATGCGCTTGCCGCGGCGACAAATCCGGCTCTGATTGAGAAAAACGTCGCGCTGGCTTACAGCGGTGCTATTCCGAATGGCCGGATTGCCATGGCGCTGGGCCGTGTGGCGGATGAGAGTGAAAACCCGGATCTGGTCTGGCAGCTGGTCAAACAGCATGAGGCAGAGATCAGGACGCATCTCGCTCCCTGGTCTCAGGATGGATTTCTGGCGGCTATTGCTGCCTATTCTGATAATCCGGACGTAGCGCGTGCGCTTGAAGCGGACCCGTCTTCCAGCAAAACGACGGGTGGTAAAATTGCTACTGCAAAAGCACTGAGTGAAATTGGTGCGCGTAAGGAGGCCATGCAGGCGGCTCAGTCCCAGCTGCAGACCTGGCTGGGTGCGCAGCACTAAACGCTGACGCACCGACCGTTCTTGTAACGCTGTCCTCTGCCCATGAAGAGCATTCTTCTGGGCAGAGGTATTTGCGGGCTTTACAGAGCAGACAAACGTTCCACAATCAGGTCGTACACGCCGTCCACGTCAACTTCCCGCATGAACAAGGCATTTTTCTTTTTATCGGTGATGCCCCACCAGTCTACTACGCTCATGCCCAGCGTGAGTGCGCTGTCGGTCTCAATTTCGACATTGACCTGACGGCCACGGTAGAGTTCGGGTTTAAGGAGCCAGAGCACGGTGTTGGGGTCATGCAGCGGGCCGCCGTCCGTACCGTATTTTGTGGCTTCAAAACGTTTTTCAAACCGCAGCCATGCGGCCACAATCGGGCCAATCCGGTTGGGGATCGCTTCAATACGGTCAAGCCGCGCCTTGCTGGTATGGAGCTGATGCGTGACATCCAGCGGGAACACCACAATTTTCACACCGGATTCAAACACCATGCGTGCAGCATGCGGGTCCACATAGATATTGAATTCCCCGGTTGGGGTAATATTTCCAACCTCGGAAAACGCGCAACTCATCATGACAATCTGCCCAATGCGCTCACGCAGGGCAGGCTCTTTGGCTAGTGCCAGGGCGATATTAGTCAGTGGTCCGATTGTGCAAAGTGTGATGGCACCCGGCGGGTTTTCCATCACCGTGCGGATGATAAAATCAACCGCATGGCCGGGCGTTGCCTCACGGCTCGGCGGGGGGAGATCAACCCCTTCAAACCCTGTTTTGCCGTGTACATGCGTTGCCGTCACACCCGGGCGAATGAGGGGGCGATCCGCACCAGCATGAACGGGAATATCCGTCCGTCCTGCAAGATCAAGAGTCTTGAGGGCGTTTTCAGTCGTTTGCGCAACGGGCACGTTCCCGGCAACCGTCGTTACACCCAGAAGTTCAATCTCCGGGCTGGCGAGGGCCAGAAGGATGGTCAGGGCATCATCCTGCCCGGGGTCGGTATCGATAATAATCTTCATGTGGAGTTCCTGCAAAAGTCTGTCTGATAATGCGCGTCAGGCCGGGTTTTCGTCAGCGCCCGTCTCAAGGTTTTCAGGGCCGAAAGAATGGGGCAGGAGGGCATGAAGGTCGTCTTTAAACAACTCCGTGCCGTTTTCATCCACCACCAGAACACAGGTTCTCTGTGTTGCAAATTCACGGATTTTCTGGCGGCACCCACCACACGGCAAACAGGGGGCAGGCCCTTTGCCAGCGACCATAATTGTCGCAATCTTGCGGGACCCGCCTGCGGCCACCATGGCGGAAATCGCCCCGGCTTCCGCACACACGCCTTCCGGGTAGGCAGCATTTTCCACATTACAGCCGGAAAAAACCTGACCGTCTTCTGTGATTAAGGCAGCGCCCACGAGAAAACGAGAATAGGGCGCGTAGGCATTGCTGCGGGCCGCCAGTGCTTTCTGCGTCAGGGTTGCTACGGTTTTCTCATCCATGAGATGCGTCCTTTTTCTCAGCAGCGCCATAAATCAGGCCAGCCAGATCGGAGGCGGCAGCACGGAATGCGCTCAGGATATCATCCGCAATAGCGATGTCGCCGCCCGCCTGCCGGATGAATCCTTCCACCATGGCGTTTTGTAACAGGCCTTCCGAGTGTACGATCATGCTGTCTGCATCCAGCCAGCGCACTCTGGCCCCGTTGTGCGGGCGCTCTTCTGTTAGCGGTGTGTGCCAGGCCTGCTCAAAATAGGTCTGCACTTTTTCATGGTAAAAGCGGCCGTCCACCGTGTAGCCCGCCATAGGCTTGTTCTGGGCGGCCATATAGCCAATTTCCACGGCGGTGCCGGGGTCCATATCCGCAGCGCGGCGAAAGGGATCGATGCAGAAAAGGGCGGCGTCACACTCATCCATCAGGCCGCGATCCAGCCGGGCTATCAGCAGGCTGGTTTCTTTGCCGGGCGGCAGGGCCTCGACCTCATCCTGCCCATCAAAAGGCGAGACACCGTGCAGGCGGACGGCCAGACAGATCTCTTTAAAGGCTTTGAAAAGCTGTTGTGCGTTTTTCCTGAAGACAAGGTCTCCACCAAGGTAAACCTTGGGGTAATCCTGAGTTTCCGTCATAAAGTCTTCCCTGTTCAGATGGTCGTGCTGCTGTTCTGGCTGGCGCAGAGTGTTATACAATTTATGAGAAACAATACGTTTCCATTATAAAAATCATAGACACCGCACACGATGTAAGCAACACTAATAGCTTTGCACATCAGCAGGATAGCGCTTTTTCCTTTCCCCTTTCTGCGCAAGGATCAAATAGATTATGCGGGCAGTACAGTTTCTTTTTTCCGGCATGATGGCTGCCTGTTTTCTGCTGTCCGGGTGTGCTCAGCATCCTTCCGCACCGCCTGCGGGTGGGGCGGGGGATCTCTCGCTCACAGCGCCCCGGCATGGAGATTTTGGGCATTATACCCTTGCCCTCACATGGCAACCGGGCTTCTGCACCGGGCCGGAAGGGAACAGCTGTCGGGCCGATCAACCTCAAACGCCGCTTATCGGGTTGCATGGGCTTTGGGCGTCCCGGCCGTCTGACCTGATAAGGGCGCAGGTGCCCGTGACGACATGGTGGCGCAAAGGGTGCAGTCTGTATGACGGGGATACAGCCTCCGCATCTCCCACACTTTCCGATGGCTTGTCACATCGTCTGTCAGAGGTGGTGGCCCATACACACTCCAGTCTGGTGGCGCATGAATACACCAAGCATGTGCAGTGTTTCGGGATGGAAGGAGAGCAGTTTTTTTCCGTCGCGTCCCGCCTGCGGGATCGGTTTGCAGAGCTTCCCTCAGCACAGCATCTGAATGCCGAGGCTGGCACGCGCGTTACAAAAGCCGAGCTGACCAGCCAGATTGAAGCAGATACCGGCCCTCTGCCGGAACGGGGTGTGCAGTTCCAGTGTAACAAGACGCCGCAGGGGGAGGCCGTTCTCTCTCAGATCTGGTTCACCCTCAAACCCGCTTCTCTGGACACATTCCCAAAAACGGATGCTTTCCTCAGTAGTCCTCAGATGCAGGATAACTGCCCTGCGCAGTTCCTTGTTCCTCAATGGGCTGCTGCGGGTGCGCATCAGTAAAAGCCTGCTGCACGCACGCAAAGCAGGCACGTTTTTTGTCATCATGGGCTCAGGAAGTGTGGAAATGCAGACCTTGAGAGAAGGATCATTCAGTGCATAGTCGTGGATGCCTCGGTATTCTCCTGCTTCTGGGTATTGCGGTCTTGTTTTCAAAAGACCGTAAAAATATCAGCCTCCGCACGGTTCTGAGCTGCCTGCTGGCGCAGATTGCGATTGGTCTGCTTGTCCTGCGTGTGCCTGTGGGGCAGCAGATTTTGTGGTCTCTGTCCGAAGGTGTGACAAAAATTCTCTCCTGCGGAGATGAGGGGGCGCGTTTCCTTTTTGGCGCACTGGCCAGTGACAAGATGGCGACCGTCTTCCCGAATGATGGCTTTGTCTTTGCCTTTAGGGTGCTGCCCTCGCTGGTGTATGTCAGCGCGCTGATTGCCATCCTGTTTCATGTCGGCGTCATGCAGATTTTTGCCCGCACAACAGGAAAGATCCTGCAAAAAATTCTGGGCACCTCGCCGGTTGAATCTTTTGGGGCGGTCATCACCATTTTTATCGGTCAGAGTGAGTTGCCGGTTGCGTTAGGCCCTTATCTGCGGACAATGGCCCCGACGGAACTGTTCAGTGTGCTGTGTAGCGGTGTGGCCTCCGTTTCCGGCGCAACGCTGGTTGGCTATGTCGGGTTAGGGGTGCCGGCTCATTATCTGGTGGCGGCGTCTTTCATGGCCATTCCGGGCGGGATGATGTTTGCAAAGATCCTCGCTCCTCGCGCAGCAGGTAGTGCGGTGGATACGCTGGCCGCCGGGCGCTCCTCCTATAATCAGGCTTTTTTTGAAACCATTACCGAAGGCGCTTTGAAAGGCACCAAAACGGCCGTCGCCGTGGCGGCAACACTGGTGGCCTTTATTGGGCTGATTGCTCTGATCAATAGTGGGTTTCAGGCGGTGGGGCAGGCTATTCACAAGCCTTTTCTCTCGCTGGAATATCTCTTTGGCCTGCTGTTTTCCCCCATAGCCTGGCTGCTGGGGGTGCCTGCGGGGGAATGCACGATTGTTGGCTCTGTGTTGGGGCTGAAGCTCGTTATTAACGAATTTGTCGCTTATCTGCATCTCGGTCCGTCGCTGCAGAATGGAGCGCTTTCCGCCCGCAGTGGAGCGATTGCGACGTTTGCACTCTGCGGCTTTGCCAATTTGAGTTCCATCGGCATTCTTGTTGCCGCCTTTGGGAGCCAGTGCCCCGAGCGCCGCGCAGAACTGGCCCAGATCAGCGCCCGTGCGGTGCTGGCAGGGATGCTTTCCAATTTTATGAGTGCTGCGATTGCCGGGATTATTCTTGCGTAAGGTGGCACACGCCGTTTTCTGAAAAAAACGGGAGCGGCAAACGCTGAGAAACTCAGAGAAATTAAGGCTTTTTGCGCATCAGGCGAAAGGCCTGAGCAAAAAGCGTGCGGCTTTTCGGTCCATTTTCATGGATCTAAAATCGTCGCGTTAATTTTGGAATTTTTAGTAAACTAGCCAGTGTATCTTCAGAGAAGATATGGCGTCCCGTACGGGATTCGAACCCGTGTTGCCGCCGTGAAAGGGCAGGGACAAATAGGCAATTTCAGGCAGATGGGCGCAATTATGCACAACTTCTGGCAACACCAAAACGGCAGAAAACAGCTCCGCGCAACTGTTTAAAGGTCCCACTGGACCACAACGGTTTTCCTGCACTTAGCGTCCGCTTCATGCCTTGGTCGACAGGGCCGCCATCATCTGCTGCGCACAAAATAGACCATAAATTTGAAGGAAACAGGATCATGTATGAAAACCGCGAAATGCGCGAAGAGATTCGGGCCGGAATGAAAGGCCGCATCCGTTTTAACGCCGGCACGGATGCGATCGAAGTCATCGTAGGGGAAGATCATGAAGTGCCCAGATGGCAACCGATCAACCGGCACACGATGGTTCAATACCTGCCTCCACTGGTCATAGAACGTCTATGGGACATGTTCGCCGATGCTGCCGGGAGCGCCTATTATGCCGATGATCGTCTGGCGGGCGTAAAATTTCTTGGCGTGCATCGGGTCGCAGAGTTCATTGAGCAGGAAGGATGCTTCCAGATAGAGGAAGACAATGTGCCACCGCTTTCCCTCCCTTCGCAGAAGGCTGTCAGTGTTGAGAGCTTTCTGTCCGGGAAAATGAAAACGACACTGGCAGAAATCGCAAAGAATGTGATTGACCCTCCCTCAGAAAAAGATCTTGCAGAAATCCTCAAAAATGCAGGATGGGAGTCACGAAGGACCGCCACCGGGCGCTTCTGGGTGAAAACCAGGGGGTGAATAGCCGACATCGGATACGCCCGTCCGGCTTGGAGGGGCGTACCCGTTGAGAAGCCCATCCCTCGTAGGTTCCGTGCCTCAGCGAAAGTCGGCACGACTGTCACGAAGGATAATTTGAAGGCGCTTGGTGCGGACCGACTTGCGGACCTGCTTGTCGAACTGGCAGGGCAGGACACCGCAATGACCCGCAAGCTTCGCATGGCGCTGACAGCGGTTCACGCGAAGGACAAACTCAGTAAGGAGATCGAAAAGAGGCTGCGCACGATCCAGCGTTCCCGTGGGTTCCTGCCATGGGACCGGATCAAACCTCTCGCAGCCGAACTCGATACGCTGCGGCAATCCATTGTTGACGACGTTGCTACCGCCGATGTCGGGCAGGCTATTTCAGCCCTGCGGCTGCTCGTGGAGATTGCCCCATCCGTCTACGAGTGCTCGGACGACAGTTCCGGATACCTGTCGGACGTCTTCCTGGAGGCCGCTTCTGATCTCGGCGTTCTCTGGGGGCGACAGGCAAACCGGGATCCCGCAATCGTTGTCACAGACCTTCTCGCGCTTCTCGATCATGACGGGTATGGTACCTGCGATCGTCTGCTCGCCGCATGCGGCGCGGCATTGAGCGAGGCGGGCGCAGCCATGCTCAGAACTATCCTTCTGGCACGACTGCATGACCTTCCTGCGTCAAAGGGGAATAGAGATTATCATATCGACATCGCGCGTATGCAGGTGATCAGGCACCTGTGGGATCTGGCCGATGCCATGGGTGACGTCGATGCGTATAGTGAGGCTGTCAGCCTGAGTGACCGCCAGTATGCCTATACCGGCGACGTCGCACGCCGCTTGCTGGACAAGGGGCGCGCCCGGGAGGCACTTGACTGGCTCGACCGGGAAACTGAGGAGGATTCCCGCTTTTACAAGGAAAACGACGATCTGCGGATTGAAGGCATACGAGGCCGTTGGAGACAGAGACAAAGCCCAGGCCCTGCGATGGAACGTCTTTCGGGAACGCCTGAGCCTGCCGCACTGGAAAGCCTATCAGCGTCATCTCAGCGATTATGATGCGATCGACGCCGAAGAGCAGGCGCTCGATCACACCTGGAATTTCCCGAATAGAAGCGCGGCCCTGTCTACTCTACTGGAGTGGCCCGCGCTCGACGAAGCTGCCCGTCTCGTACGGCATCATACAGCGGAACTGGACGGACGGGATTACGAGACGCTGCGTCCGGCAGCGGAACGTCTATCTGAATCTTATCCCACTGAGGCAACCCTGCTTTATCGCCTGCTGGTCGAGGCTGTGCTGGAGAGGGCGCTTTCCCGTTACTACGCCTATGCTGCGAAAGATCTTGCGTGCTGTTGCCTGCTTGCACCCATGTTGACCATGGCAGAGGGCCTGGAATCCCACGAAACCTTCATGACCCGTCTGAAAGCTGCACATAAGCGCAAACTGGGATTCTGGTCATTGATCGCTGTGCCCTGAGAGCAGGCTTGGGGGAAAATGGTCTTGCCAGTATGGCGAGCGAATTCCATTGCTACCCGGCAAGAGTTTGGATATACTATCAGTATATCCAAATGGAGGTTAAGATGCTCACCCGCACGACGCTCTTTCTGTCCAATCGCTCCCAGGCCGTGCGTCTTCCCAAAGCGGTTGCGTTTGACGTCAGCCTGAAAGACGTCGTGATCATCCCGGACGGTGCGCGTCGCATAATCGCGCCTGCGAATGCCGCTTGGGACGATTTCTTTGCCGCTCCGGGCACTCCACTGCCTGAGCGCGATCAGCCGAGGATGCAGGAACGCGAAAGCTTCTGATGCTTCGTTATCTTCTGGATACAAATTTTTGCATCCGCGTCCTGCGCGATCGTCCGCAAGGCTTGCGTGAGCGTTTCAATGATAACGCCGAGGCGCTCTGCATCTCGGATGTCGTGCTTTATGAACTGCTCTACGGAGCCGAAAAATCTCACGATCCGGTAAAGACGCGGCGTGAGGTCGAACATTTTGCCGCGCGTCTGTCTGTTTTACCGTTTGATGATGACGCCGCAGCCCATACAGCGGAAATCAGGGCAGATCTGGAAACGCGTGGCTGTGTCATCGGCCCATACGATTTGATGATTGCCGGGCACGCTCGAAGCAGGGGGCTTGTCGTTGTGACCGGAAATCTACGAGAATTTACGAGGGTAGATGGGTTGCGATCTGAGGATTGGGCGGCCGGTTAAGGGATAAGTGGAGCTTCTGCTTCTGCCTCATGTCAGACGTAACAGGAATTGCTGGAGTTTTCTGAAAGCAGGCATATAGCGAGATGATAATATGCACATGGAAATGCGCATAAACATGTGCTATGTTTCAGTTCTCATGTAAATAGGATCAAAGCCATGGTTCGTGTGCACTCCACCAGCCCGTCACGTCGTCCCACTAATGTGACGTTACCTGCTCAGTTACTCGAAGAAGCCAGATCGCTTGATCTCAACATATCGCAGGCCTGCGAACAGGGGTTGAAGTTAGCGATTGCTTCGGTTCGTGCTCAACAATGGCTCGCAGAAAATCGCTCCTCCCTTGAAGCATCCCGACAGTATGTCGAAAAGAATGGTCTTCCTCTGGCGGATTATCGGAACTTCTGAATGGCCCGTTTTGATGTGTATTGTTTGGCCGGACGAGGGGAAGCGCGTTTCGTTTTAGATGTGCAGGCAGACCTGCTGGACGAGTTGGGCACCCGCATCGTGGTGCCTCTTTTGTCACAGAAAGTGGCACCCAAACCGGCAAAGAGACTGAATCCGGTTGTTGTAGTCGATGACCAGTCGTTCGTTATGATGACACAGTTTATGGCTGCTGTATCTGACCGTGATCTGAAAAAAGTCGTGACGTCATTGTCTCTTTATCAGGATGAAATCACTCAGGCTATTGATCTGCTTTTAACTGGTTTCTGAGAAACGGCTTTAGTCGGCTTCCGCCCTCATTCTGAACAGACAGCGGTACAGATCGTTTTCCGCAAAGCGGACACGACAAATGCGAGCGTGTGTTGCAACACCTCCACCGATCGCAAACAGGCATGCAGACACGGTTTTCCATCGTGATCTTTACGCCCGGTTAAGCAAGAGTAATTTGAGCCGGCGTCCGATCGCCGAAGGCAAAGTTCTCACACATAATACCAGTATGGGTAATTCTAAGGGTATGCTATTTTCCGCTCACATCTATCAGCGTTTTCGGTGAGGGTTCAATGCGCCTAACGGGTTTCAGAGTGACGAATTTTCGCTCAGTTGTGGATAGCGGATGGATTACGGCATCGGCGGTAAACGCGCTGATCGGAGTCAATGAATCAGGTAAATCGAACCTTTTACTGCCGTTATGGAAGTTAAACCCCGCGCGTGACGGTGACATCCAGCCGACTTCCGACTACCCGAAGACGCAGTATGCCTCCATCAAAGATGATCCTACGTCTGTAGTCTTTATTGAAGCAGAATTCCTGGCCGAAAAGCTCGGGGCAGAGATCGCCGAGTTGACAGGGCGCCCCGTAACCGAGATGGAACGTTGCCGGGTCACGCGTTCGTTCTCCGGTGACTACTGTGTCTCATTCCCTGATTGCAAGGTAGTCCGCACGTCCGAGCCTTCAGCGCTGCGAAGCACACTCGAAAATGCCCGCAGGGAACTCGACGGAATGGCTGGTAGAAGAAACGAGGTTGCATTTAAAGCCGCGCTTCTTCGAGCGATCGACGACGCCATAGCTACGCTGGAGACAAAAGATCATGTCACTTTCGAGGCCGTCTCAGAGGTGTCTGACCAAATAATTAACGCATTATCTACATTTAGTGACCACGGCGGATCGCTGCGGCAACGTTATACTGAGCTAATTGAAGAAGTAGAGGAGATGAAGGCCGGTCTGGATTCAACCCCGCCCGAGGACGTTGACGGCGTGAGCGACCTAATCATCAGAGGCATGCCGAAGTTCGTCTACTATTCGAATTACGGCAATCTTGATTCAGAAATCTACCTGCCGCATGTTGTGGAAAACTTGGGCAGCAGGAAGCTCGGATCTAGAGAGGAAGCCCGAGCACGCACATTGCGGACGCTGTTTAGCTTCGTAAGACTCAAGCCGGAAGAAATTCTTGAGCTTGGCCAAGAGGTCGAGATGACGGGGAAGGCGACGACAGACGAGGCAGAGATAGCACGGGTCGCCACACGAAAGCGCGAGAGGACAATCTTGTTGCACTCCGCCGGGGCGGACCTTACCCGCAAGTTTGCGCAATGGTGGAAGCAGGGCGATTACGTTTTCGACTTTCAGGCGGATGGTGACCATTTTCGGATATGGGTAAGCGACAGCCGACGTCCGGCCAAAGTAGAACTCGAAGACCGAAGCACTGGCTTACAGTGGTTCCTTTGCTTCTATTTGGTCTTCTTGGTCGAGAGTGAAGGCGCTCACAGCGGAGCTGTGCTTCTGCTCGACGAACCAGGCCTTTCCTTACATCCGTTAGCACAGCGCGATCTCTTCAAGTTCTTCGAAGGGCTTTCGGCCACTAACCAGATATTTTACACGACGCATTCACCGTTTCTTGTCGATGCCGACATGCTTGATCAGGTCAGGAAGGTGTATGTTGCGGAGGACGGTTCCACAAAGGCATCGGCGGATTTGCGACGAGGCAATGCGGACCCACGCGGGGCTGGTGCTGCCTACGCCATTCACTCTGCTCTAAATATGAGCGTTTCTGAAAGCCTACTCCTAGGCTGCCTTCCTGTGATTGTAGAGGGTCCCTCGGACCAGCATTACTTAACCGCCATCAAACTCCTTCTGATCAGTCAGAAGCGGATCACGCCTCGGCGAGACATTGTATTCCCACCTTCACATGGTGCAGCAAACGCTAGGGCGATCTCAAGCATACTGGCCGGCCGAGATGAGGATGTCCCATTGGTATTGCTCGACGGTGACGCTGCGGGGCGGAAAGCTGCCCGCGAACTGCAGAACGGTGCGTATCAGTCGAGCAAGGAACGGGTTCTCTCGACGGATACTTATTCTGAGATTGACGGCTCGGAAGTTGAGGATCTCTTTCCAGCAGCTTTCGTCGCAAACGCGTTAGACCGGATGTATCGCGGACGCACGAGTGATTTTGCTGACGTCCTACGCCCGGGCGAGCCAATCGTACCACAGATGGAAGCTTGGGCTAAGGAACAAGGAATAAAGCTTGATCCCGGCTGGAAAGTAGAGCTGTCGAAGTTGGTCAAGAGCAGATCGCTCGTCGCCCAGCCGGATACTTTCGATGAGGCTTGCCTAGCGCGATGGGAGAAACTGTTTGTGAATCTATTCGGGAACTAGAGAGCGATAGTGAACAGCGGAAGTAAAAAGGAGGCCTCAGCTTTTGACATATCTCGTGCAAAAGCGGGCCTTCCCATTGCGCTTTCATGTCGGTCACAAACGAACCTGTTCATAAATTCCGAACAACGGACTATTTTTAATGTAAGACGGTATCTTGAAAAAGAAAAATACATGCTTAGTTTGGCAAGGTTGAAAAGTCGTAGGATACTACTATTGCAAAATTGAAAACAGATTTTTATAATTGAGTGATGCCTAATATTTTCTCTGACCCAGATGATTTTTCCGACAGCATAAAGTCCTTTTCTTCGTATTCTGTCGCGATAGATTACTCGTTTAAGATACTAGAACGCACTGCTCTTTTAGTTCCTATATTTGCATTTTGGCAGAAAGGGCATAATTATTTTTTTCTTTTAATAGGAATTATTTTCGCGTCTCTTCTTATTTTAGATCTTTGGATTAAATTTTTTTGTAAAACGATCAATTACCCACATGCTCATATGAAAGGTTTTTTCTTCTCTAGATTTGGAAGAATTGCCCAATTTTTAATTTTGAGCGTTTCAGCTATTGCAATCATGTATTTTGGTTCTCGTTTTCTTGCTCTTTTTATTCAGTTACAAATAAGAAGCTGAATATCATGCATCGCGCTCTTGTTGGACGTAAAAAATCCACTTAATCGCGATAAAAGTGCAGAAGTTAATGATGAATCTGCCAATCAAGCAGAAGCTCCGTCAACCACGCGGACAGATCCAGACATTCCGCTTACGCCCTCTTGTCGGTCGTTCAGGGGCCAATTTACGTTTTCCGAAAGCAGACATGCACTACTGCTCAAAGACCAGGGATGTGGTCATCGAAATTCAGGATAGGCCCTCGATATGGACTGGTTAACAGAAAGAACCTGATGTAACGCTGACGCATGACTCCACGTGTTCACAGTTCAACTTACCTGCTGGCCTTCTGGCCTCTCGTATTGCTTGCACTGATTGCACGCCTGACATTTGGCGGAATTGCTTCTCCTGCTGCACTGATCGACGATCCCCTCAAAACTCTTACAAAGCTGAGTATTCTTTGCGACGATCAGAGTACATTGCCTGAGCCAGACGGACAGCACCATCGCTCAACCGCCCCCGATGATGACGGCTTTCTTCTGTCTGAGGCATTTGATCTGCTTATTGTAAGCATCGTTTTCTGCCTTTTTGTGGGACTGTGTGTTGCTGGCATTCGCCAGGCATGGATGTTCACATCCATCCGGGGCCCGCCAACACCGAAACGGACTTCTCTCTGTCCTCAGGGACCTCCTGCCTGACCTGAATTGAAAGAGTCGCTCACCTGCCATGCAGGTGAGCTTTTTGTGCTATCTTTTCAGGTTTCCTCACATGTTTCGTACTGCTTATTTTTCACTCCCGTCTTACGGGATACTGACGGCTGCCGCCATTTTCTCGGCTACCACTGCGCACGCTGCCGTCGGTGCGGGTAAGCCCCGTCCTCCTTTGAGCCTGCGTGCTCTTCCTGTGTCCAGAACCCAAAAAACTCCCGTCAAAACCGAACAGATTCTTGTAACGGGATTAAGCCGGTCTTCTGCTCTTACACGTCCTGCAGGCCAGACGACATATAGCTCGGACAGGCGTGATTTCGCGAACCAGATTGGCCAGAGCGTTGCGGATATGGTGGTGACCATTCCCGGCGTCAGTTTCACTCAGGGGAACGGTCCCCGTGATACGGTGGTATCCGTCCGGGGATCGGGAGACCGTCAATCCTATGGCCTTAAGAATCTGCAGGTGCTCGAAGACGGGTTTCCCATGACCCAGCCCGACGGGACTGCCCGGGCCGATCTGATCGACCCCCATGCCTATCAGGGGGTTGATGTTTTCGAAGGGCCGGCCTCCACCCTTTATGGCAATTACGCCATTAACGGCGCGATCAATTTCCACACCCGAAAGGGAGAGGATATCCACGGGCTGGAACTGGGCTCCGATTTCGGCAGCTTCGGAATGTTCAATAACTATGCAACCCTCGGCTTTGGCAACAGCCACTACGATCTGATGGTCTTCGGCAGCGATGTGCGCGGAAACGGCTTCATTCCCAACAGCCCTTATAATACCTCGACAGAAAATGTGCGGCTTCGCGTCAATCTGACGTCGTCCGACCGGCTTATTCTGAAATTCGTCAACAACGTCACCGATGCTTTCCTGCCGGTAAGGCTGTCACTCAACCAGTATCGCGCCAATCCTTATCAGCAGGGCTGTTACAATGCGTCCAGCGATGCAGCCGGTTGTGCGTCTGTCAATCTGCTGGTTAATGGCCGCTATGGCGCGAAGGTCGCCATGAGCCCTGAAGCCGCCGGTCTCGGGCGGTTTGATCGGCGGACGGTGGTTGGCCTGCGCTGGGAGCATGATTTCAACAGTCGCACAACGTGGCGCAACCAGTTCACCTACGATCAGCGTCATATCGATCAGCCGACCTCTCCCACGGCGTATGTCGGTCCGTATAATTCCTATAATGTGAGCAGTGACATCACCAGCCATGCCCAACTCGCTGGCAGAACGTTGGAAACGTTTGCTGGCGTCAGTTTTGATTATCTCGATTTTGGTTCCCAGACCTACAACATCATGCCTCTTGGCGGTGCAACACGAGGGGCCATGAGTTCCGAAAGCTATGGGCACCAATGGAATCTTGGCGCGCGCTTTCAGGAAGACTGGCATTTCGCACCTGACTGGCACATCGTGGTGGGGCTTGGCGGCACGTATTCCGATATTGGCGCAGCCGAAGCGCTTTATGGCTATTCCGCTACCGCAAACACCCGGCGCGCTATCACGGCCAACCGTTTCTATTTCAACCTCGCTCCGGAGGGAGCGCTGATTTATACACCATCAAAAGACTGGACGCTGCATACCCGGGTCGGCACGGCTTACGGCACGCCATCATCTTCCAATCTTTTCATTACCCCACAGGGAGAATACGGGAACAACACACAACTGAAAAGCCAGACAAGTGTCGGCATTGATCTGGGCGCTGACTGGCATCCCTCTTCCACGATCAGCATTCAGGCAACGGGTTTTTACGAGTTTTATAAAAATGAACTGGTCAGCCAGTCTGCCGGCGTCAACACCGTTGGCTCCTACACCTTCAACGCACCTGCGTCCGAACATCGTGGTGTTGTTCTGGGTGTGGAGTGGAAGCCGTTGCCGAAACGGCTTCCGGGCGGTCGGATCAAACTGAGCTATACGTACGATAATCAGGTTTACACTAATTACAGCGAGGTTCTTTCCAATAGCACGCTTTCACGCAGCTTCAGCCGTAAGGGGCATTATATTCCCGGGGTCATTCCCAATTTCCTCAATGCCCGCTTTCTTTACGACCAGCCTGACGGTCCTCTGGAGGGACTGGGCGGATACGCGGAAGTCACGTGGCGGGATTCCTACTGGCTGGATAACGCCAATCGCCTGAAAGCCCCGGGTTACGCGCTGCTTAATCTTGAAATGCATTATGATCCCCCCGCCCGGTTCGGCTGGGCGCATCGTCTGCACTGGTATTTCGAGGTGCAGAACGTCGCCAACCAGACCTATATCGCGGGTGCCACAAACATCAGCGATAGCCTGCAGGCAAATGGACACCAGGCCGGTGCTGCTACACTCATGAACAACACAGGCTCCATCTACGCAGGTTCACCCCGCGCCTATTTTGGCGGCGTGCGGATCAGGTTCTAAGAGCCCTTTTGGAAATTCATTATCCAACGCTGAACCGGCCTCACGGAGCACATACATGACGCTCTGAAATGCCGGTTTTTGGCCATTCTCCTCTTGATGCAGAGAACTGCTTCCATACTCATTTCGAGACTCTAAGCCATTTCCAAAAGGGTTCTAAGGAATATTGTGATGACCACACATACTGCCACTCTCTGGCCTGATCGTCGCACGCTCTGGCGCTGGCATTTCTTCGCAGGGCTGTTCTGCCTGCCTTTTGTGGCTTTTCTCTCTCTGACCGGAGCGGTTTATCTCTTCAAACCCCAGATTGATGACTGGATTGACTGGCCATATGACCATCTGCCCACAGCCGTGTCATCCTCTCCCACGCGCGACGTTCAGACAGCCTTGTCTGCAGTGCCGCAGGGGGCTTTTCTGGCTTATGAACTTCCCCGGACGTCGCAGAGTGCTGCGCGTGTCCTTGTCAGCAGGCCGGACGGGGAAGCCGTGCGGGTCTATGTGGACAGGAACACCCATACCGTTCTGAAAACTGTTCTGGAAGAAAGCAGATTTGAGCGGCTGGTTTTTCGGCTGCACGGTCAGTTGCTGTTAGGCAATGTGGGTTCTGTCATTATGGAAATGGTTGCATCATGGACCATTGTGCTCATCGTGACAGGCCTGCTGCTCTGGTGGCCACGCCATCAGTGCGGACTGGCTGGCGTTGTCTATCCACGCCTTGGAACAAAGGGACGAACACGCTGGCGGGATCTGCATGCTGTCACCGGAGTGTGGACGTCAGTGTTTCTGGTGCTGTTTCTGGTATCCGGTCTTCCGTGGTCCTTCGTCTGGGGACATGCCCTGCAATCGGTCGAAAACACGGTTGGCCGCCTGACCTCTGTCAAGGACTGGGAAATTGGCGCGGTTCCAGCCGCCACGGTCATTGCCGGACACCCGGTCGGGCAATCACAGAAGCAGCCCGTAACAGGCGGCATGGATATGCCCGGTATGGACAGGCCTGCCGTCACCACCTCTTTTCCTGACGGAGACTTCGTAAGCAGTCTGGATACTGTCGTACAGACTGCGAGCACTCTCTCCCTGCCTGCTCCGGTCATCATTACGCCGTCTGGTTCCATGTGGACTGTACGTTCCGACACGCAAAACCGACCTTTGCGGGAAAGTGTGACGGTGACACCCAACGGCCATGTGATGACACAGGCAACCTTCGCCGGAAAAGGCCTTGTGGATCGGATCATTGGCTACAGCGTTGCGGTGCATGAGGGCCAGCTCTTTGGCGGGATGAATCAGGCTATCAATCTTGTAGTGACAATGGGTTTACTGATGATGAGTAGTGCGGCAACAGTATTGTGGTTTAAACGCAAGCCTGCGGGCTCCTTGGGTGCTCCGCCCGCCTTGCGCTCTCAGAAATATGGGGTTGTCGGTATTGCAACCCTCATCATTCTGGGGCTGCTTCTGCCAGAACTGGGGGCCGCATTACTTGTTCTGGCTCTCGCAAACCGAATGTTTGCGAAATTACGACTGACCTGACATCAGGAGGATGGTAAAAGCCGTCTGAGTTCGCTTGCAATCTGAGTGGCACTGGCATCGACGGGAATCATGTCAACCAGATGGTTTTGTCCATCCATGAGATAAAGAAGCGAACTATGATCGACGAGATAGCCTGAACCATTGGGGGCATGACGCCGTGCCGAGACATGAAATGCCTTCATAACCGGCTGAAGCTGCATTTCGGATCCAGTCAGACCGACAATACGAGGGGAGAAACGCTCAACATACTCCTGTAAAATTTTAGGGGTATCACGTTCGGGATCAACTGAAATAAACACGGGAATAATGCTTTGTCCCTGCTTGCCAAGCTCATCAAGAGCGGCTGATACAGTCGCAAGCGTCAACGGGCAGACGTCCACACAGTACGTATAGCCAAAATACAGAAGCGTATAACGCCCCTTAAAAGCCGCCTGAGTGACCGTCTTCCCCTGACCATTAACCAGAGTGTAAGGCCCGCCAATCTGTGTATGCTGCTGCGACGTCAGAAATATCCTCAGTCCCGCAGCACCAGAAAACAGAAGCAAGACGATGCCAAGCAGAGGAAATATCTTTTTCCACTCCTGCCGTCTGGGAAGGGACGCTCGCTCGGTTGATGCAATTTTTATGGGCTTCTTACGATTCATCGTACCATCATAGCAAACGGTATGCCGAACGACAGCAATACATCCCCTTTCAATTTCCGCGGCTGCTTTTTATTGCATTCAAACATAAAGCCGACCTTCCGTTCTCCCCCCTTGGCTGGCATTGAAAAAGTCGAGATGAACTTACCAACCCGTATTCTGCTCGATACAAACGTTTGGAGCGCCTTCGCCAGAGACGGATTAGGGTCTGACTTATTCCGTGCTGTTAAAACCGCCGATGCTACCTTGGTTGTGCCTCCTTTAGTTCTTTACGAGGCGCTAGCGACGCCCTCTGCAGAGTCGCGACGGCGCCTCGTTAGTCTGCTGACAATGCGAACTTGGAAGCGCCTTATGCCTGAGGGATATACCCAATGTTTGGAAATAATTTCGGAAATTAAAAGACTTAGACCCGAATGGCTGCGGTCACACCCTGACATGCAACGCTTCACGAAGCAGCGTTATGATTGGACGAGAAAAACTGGCGGCCTCTGGGAACGTGCTCGCTTTCACACTGAAGAAACGCGGACCTTTTTAGGTATCAGTGATGGTTGGTCCCGTGCACTGCTCGAACAAGCTCGGTGGGGTTCACAAGAACAGCGACGTCTAGTTCATAGTCAGGGTATTAGGGCGATCGGGCCCCTCAAAAATTTCACCGCTACATTTCCCGACAATTCCCCCGAGGGGATAGGAAATGAGCCTTTCCAGCTATGGCGGGTGAGCACATGGAGTTGCACCAGAAAAGCATTGGAAATTCCAAGACATCCCTATCGAGATTGGCTCGAACCTCTTTTGAACTTTGATCTTATCGAATGCTCCGAGACATCTTGGAACCGGTTTTGGCTACGTGAGATTGCTGAAGCTGAAATGCCGCGCCTTTGGCTACAGTGGGCTTTCGAAATGCTACAGTCTACCCAGAAGGTAACACCTGGGACACCCGGCGACGCTGCACTGTCAAACTACCTACCAGAATGCGACCTCGTCATATCTGCGGATGCTAACTTCATCCGCAATGTCGCGCGTATCAGGGACGATGCGCCTTCCTATATTCCAGACGCGGCACACGTGCCCGCAGGGTCAGGGATGGTCGCAGAAACACTTACGCTCATCGGCGGTCGGAAGCATCAAAAGCCGAAGGCATCCCTCTGAATAAGTGACCTGCAAACCTATGTGCCAGAATATCGTCGACGTCTGCTGTCGTGCTATTATTGTCAGATAGCCGATTTTCCGCTTTTTCCCCAAAAACATTGGGCATCCTGCACTTCACCAAACTTGGGATCTAATGTTTGCGAAACTGGCCGCTAACCTCTTGCTGTAAAATAGCTATTTTGAGCTTCAATCTTTCGCGCTTGCACTCACAGAAGATCGAGTAGGAGGTCGTTGCGAATATCCGGGTCGAAGCCCACCTGATTGTCGCTCGACCAAGCTCCAAAAAAATCTTCGACTAGCCCCTCAGTTGCCATCCCAACGAGTGCTACCGGTCCCGTATATTTGCTGTGGAAGTAGCCGACGCGGTGATAATCGTCATCATCGATAAAATCCTGTGCAGCTGTCTTGTATCGTAGTGTGTGCCACATATCGTCGACCTTCGGGATAGAGAACGCATCAGACGTCTTCTTACTTATCTCCCCTTCGAGGCAAGCTAGGTTTAATTGGGCAAGTTCGGTGAACAAACGCGCGATGTCGATCGCGACGTCGAGATCGACAAGGCTCGCACCAAATAGTGACAAGCCGGTTGCTGGGAATCTGTATGAGAATAGATTGCGCTGCCCTTGTGCTATGCGGAGGATTGAGCCGCACCGCCGTTCCTCATTCGCGCTCAAACGCTTCAACTTATCGCTCGCGATGTTGAGGATATTGCTGTGCGTCGCTTCGATCGTTGCCTGACCCTTCCAGGGCACACACGGTAGGGTAAAGATGAAGGCCCGACAGCAATTTAGCATGAGATAGTAGCTGAGATAGGGCCTGACTGCCTGTAGGTTGTGGTCGCGGGCATAAAGAGCCGTATTGGCCAGCAGGGTGGAGGCGAGGATGAGCTTCAACGCGAGATAGCTTCGGATAAACCATTCGGCATTGCGTTCATCATTGAAACCGGTTGCGATCGGAGCCGCCAGTGAGCGAG
The DNA here is from genome assembly GCF_044094635.1 of Acetobacter sp. KSO5. Taxonomy (NCBI): domain Bacteria; kingdom Pseudomonadati; phylum Pseudomonadota; class Alphaproteobacteria; order Acetobacterales; family Acetobacteraceae; genus Acetobacter; species Acetobacter sp. KSO5. Next base: position 460,446 of record NZ_CP172014.1, read on the forward strand.
TTCGTTCTATGTATCGTCGTATCTCGGCGTCGCTGGACTTGGAAAGTTCCTTATAACGATATTCGAAGTCGGAGCCCGTCAAGCGAGCAATATCGGCAGCATTTAGTTTAGTGGCAGTGCACATGTGCGTCGAGTCCGGGATCAGATTATTGGTCAAAAGCGCTTACGGTTTCTATGGGTGATACGAGTGATCCTGTTGGGCTGGATCCGTTGTAAGATAGGAGTCGTTATGAATGTGAGCACTACTAATGGCAGATTCTGATCAAGCCTCACCTATAGCAGACCTTCCTCTCTCCCCCGATCTGCCTGTCTGCTCAGCGATACAAGAGCAGACAGGCAGCACTCACCTCATCCCGGACGTTGATGATCTTTACTCGCTTTCTGCATAGCGGACATCGTGGTTCAAAGATCTACCGCCGAGTTGGAACCGCTTTCAGAATGGCAGTTCTCTGCTACCTCGGGAATACAAACAGGCAACACCCTGCTAAAATTTGGAATAGTCTTTGCATCGCACCCGCAGGCTAAAGATCCCCTGACGCGATCTGCGTCAGACGCCTTCCCTGTAGTCTCATTAGGTAGAGAGCCTATTTTTTACCTCCGTGACGAAGCGGGACTGATTAGCATAACCATACATAAGATGAACTTCGTGCCGAGCACGCGTGAAGCCCACATAGAAAAGCCGACGCGCCTCCCGAATATCTGCTGCGTTCGCGTAATTGCGTGGTAGTCGCCCCTCTTCCATGGCAAAGAGGATTACCACATCAAATTCACGGCCTTTTGCACTATGAAGCGTAGATAAATTCAAACGATCGAGACCAGAGCCGATGCCGGCAAATTCGCCGAGTGGAAAATCATCGACGTTACCAGTTGGCCCAAGGCGATCAATGAAAGTGTTCAGTGTCTCAAATTCGTCGGCTAGGGACCGGGCCTGAATCATACGCGGTTTGATGATTTTGTCTCGGAGAGCAGTGAGCCAGTCGTGGAGGCTGAAAGCTTCATCGCGACAATCCCATAGCGTTGCGATCAGATCGCGTTGGAATTCCAGCCGATCGTCATCGGTTGCAAGCAGTTCGTGGAACAGTCCGGCACCTTCGCTGATCACGCGCGAGACGCGTGGCTGCCCAGACCGCCAGCCGCCACAGCACCACATTGCGCATTGTTCTAGCCAGCGCATCAGACGACTACCGCGCGGGTAAAGCGCGTTGCCGTCTGTGCGGATCACGCCATAGCCGTGGCTCATCGCGGCAGTGGCGACTTCGTCCCCGATAAAAGCTGCGGGATAAAGGATGGCGATTTCACTGAGATTCAGACCAGGACGCCTGGCAAGTATCTCGGGGATCAACTGTTCCATCAGATACCGCGCTTGTCCTGGATAACCGCCGGTACACGGATGAAAATAGATTGTACCTCCATGGGCACCGTCGGGTGTCCGGTATCCGCGTACTTCTCCTAGGGCATATTCCGAGGCGGTGACGATCTGCGAGCCGCAGCGATAGTTTAGCCCGAGCCGAACGGTTTCGACATCGTCTCGCTCGGATAGTTTGCGCAACAATTCGGGGTTTGCGCCGGTAAAGCCGTATATCGATTGATCGAGGTCGCCGACCGCAAACAGGCGCATGCCGGCGCTGAAGCACAGCCCCATCACCATTGCGTGCAACGCCCGACCGAGATCCTGATATTCGTCTACCGCCAGGATCGGATATTTGGCGGCTATGGCCTTACGCAGCCAGGCATGATTAGCAAGCGCACACAGCGCAAGCAGGGGCATATCGTCGAAGTCGATCACGCCCATCTGCCGCAGTTCGGCTTCATAGGTTTCGGCGAGCTTGGTCAACTGCGGGTCGGCGGTTCTCCAGGCGTCGACATCACGATTGAGAAACCGCCGCCTGTGCTGACCGAGCCGGAAGTCCCAAGTCTGCGGGTTCTCAGGCCCTTTGATTACCTTGGCATGAGCATTTTCGAGCGCGATACGCGTCTGGCGACGAGTGGCCACCTGGAAATTATCAGGTAGACCAAGCTTGGCGACTTTCGCGTAGGGCAAGAGAATTTGCGTCAGCGAGAAGCTATGTACGGTGCCGATGAACACGCGGCCTCCCGGTGCGATGCCGAGGGCATCAAGCCGCGTCTCAAGCTCGCGGGCGCATTCATTATTGTAAGTAATGCAGGCGATTCCGCGGGGTTCCTCGACATCCTCGCAGAGCATTCGGGCGAGTTTGACCGTCAGCGTCTTGGTTTTGCCGCTGCCTGGTCCGGCCAGCAGGACGCAGTGGCCGACCGTTTCATACGCCTGCCACTGTTTGTCATTGGGCCGCAAGTCTTCGGCAGCCTTCAGATAGAGCGCCCGATCAGACAAGGCCGACCACATAACTGATAGCGTCAGCGATATAACGCGGCACTTGCAAGCCAGCTTTGCGTGACGCGAGACGCTGCGCAAAGCGGCCCTTGCCCATCTGCTCGATCATTTTGATCAGGATCTCGTCGTCGACATCGGACGGCTTAGCCTCCCATGTATCGAGAAGAGCCAACCGCTGAGCGCCGAAATTATGCTCTCGCAAGGTCGCGATCATTGCTTCGGCATAGTCACCGCCAAACATTTCGGTTTCCAGCGTGCTGTCGTTGACGAACAGGCCGAACTCTTCAAATTTATCATAGGATTTAGCGTAGCTATCCATGGCCTTGATGTCGTCGATTAAACCATCGGTATCCGGTCCACCGCGCGCGGTATCAATAATCCGAGTAAGTTTCAGGCAGCGTTTATAGGATCGCGGGGTGCCGTTGATGTCGTCGAAATCCGTAATCACGGCGAAAGGAATGCCTAGGGCACACAACAACTTGACATACGGCTGAAAATTGGTACCCGCCACAGAACAAACTGACACTCCATGCTCGTCGAGCGATATGCCCAATTCATCAGCGAATGCAGGAATGAGAAAGCGTTCGGCATCACCCTCAACGAGAATTACACCACGAGCAAACACCATCTCTGCGCGCGTGACGTCAAGATAACGGCTTAAATCCTCTTCTTCCGATCCGGAGAATTCGGTAGCCGCAGTCGAATAGCCCTTTGTCCCATGATTGACGTCGGACCTTAACAATAACAGAGATTTCAGTGGCGCGACGCTCGCGATATGAGGCGAATGAGTAGTTAGAATAACCGATATAGGCTCGCCGCTGTCCGTGTCGGCTTTGTCTGCGCTCTCTACGATCGTTTCGAAAAAATGCTTGTACACCTGCCGTTGAAGATGAGGATGAAGGTGCGCCTCAGGTTCCTCTATAGCGAGTAACGAATGGTCACGTTTATTGTTCTCAATTAGCCGCTGAAGGTCTAACAGCTTGAGCGTCAAGAAAATGAGATTGGCCGACCCCAAGCTGGCATCGGCAATGCCGCGCCGCCCCTCATCTATGAGCAGTCGAATCTGTCGGTTGATGCGGGCGGCATCAGTAGGCGAGAAACCGAGTGACGGCTTCACGTCTTGCTTGGCCCCGGCCATTGCAAGGAACAAGTCCGCAATGCGGCCTTCGAGCGTCTTCACCTCACCGAACTGGATCGCGGCTTTACTTGCCTCCGCAATCTTTTCACCGATCTCTTCGAGCTTTGTGGCATCAATAGCGACGAACGCGTCCTCGACTAGAGGCCGAAGGGGGGAGCGTCGCCAAGCGGCAAGATCACCTTCGGCGTCACGTAATGCGGGTAATAGATCCATCGTAACCCGCCGCCGCAAATCGTGACCGAAACGCTTTGCCTCGCTATCCCCGCCAAAACAGACAAACGAAAAATCATCATCGCTGGTTGGTGCATTTTCGAGACTTGGCGATGCCTTCAATTGATAGGTCAGTCGGACAGTGTTGGGATCATCGTCGAGTCTAAAATCGGTCAGAACGGCTAGGACATCAGGATCACTTTCGAAATCTTTGATCTCGACGGAGATGCTAATCGCCGCATCCGCATCGATCGCGTCTAGCCCATCCCAGAAATCAGAGAGCCCCAATTGCCGACTGCTGTCCGGCAAAGAAGGATCAAAGATGAGTCGCAGTCCGAAGAGAAGGTTGCTCTTTCCGACACGGTTTTCACCGACAATAACGATATTGCCACCAAGAGCGACATCGAGATCGCTAAAATTTCGAAAATTTCGAATCGTTATCCGCGACAAATACATGACGACTTCCCTCTTCTGAGATGCCTATAACGCACATTGATTGCTCGTAGCAGGGGGCTTCCTCGGGATGCTTTAATTGGAGGCAGTATCGTGCGGAACATTGCGCGGCAGCCCTTTATTGCAAGAAACTCGCAACTAAGGGACCGACCGCTTTCAGAACTACACGTTACCGCGAAGCGGTTGACACGGGGCGTTGCGGACAACACCGAAGACACCGGAAATAGCAGCTTTCTAGCCTCATCGTCCAATAACAGACCTTCCGCTCGCCCCCCTTGCAGTCAAATAGAGCTATTTTTGCAGCATCATTTCGGCCATCCCGTCCAGCCGTGCCTTATGGCGTTCCCAGTCCGGCATCACGCGCTCCAGAAGTGACCAGAAGGCAGGTCCATGGTTGTGCTCCTTTAGGTGACACAGTTCATGCAGGATGACGTAATCAATGCAGTCACGCGGGGCTTTGATCAGATGCGGGTTCAGCGTGATAGTGCCGCCCGGTGAGCAATTGCCCCATTGTGTCTGCATCACCTGAAGCTTCGGAACTGGAGGTGTTCTGACCCACAGCGTTGTGGGGAGGAGGGCAGACAGGCGATGGCGGAACACCTCCTGCGCCCGCGCAAAATACCAGAGTTCCAGCAGCTTCTGAATCCGCAGAGCGTTGCGCTCCTGCACGGACACCTCCAGCCGCCCACGCAACATCCGTACGGTCTCAGGCGCATCAGGCTGATGATGCACTTTCAGCAGATGTCGTCGCCCCAGATAGAAGTGGCTTTCCCCGCTGACATACGTACGCGGCGTGGCATGTTCCTGCACCGCCCGGAAGTCCCGCAGTTTCTGCCAGATCCAGCGGGTCTTCTTTTGTAGTGCCTTGTCCAGATCAGCCTCTGTTGTGCCATCTGGGACAGAAGCCTCCACACGCAGGTCAGGATGCACCTTGATTCGCAACGTCGTGCTGGCGCGCGCTCGGGGGATCAGGTTTACGCAGATCCGCTCCCCTCCATAGGTCAGGACGCGAGTGGGAGTTTCTTCCATGCTCAGCCGCGTAGGGTATCAGCAGGACCAGCCCGCATGATCTGGATGACCTGCTCAATGATCTCCTGTGCCTTGTCCACACCAAAGCCCGCTTTCTGGCCCGTGCTGAATAGAAGCGGCAGCAGTTCTTTCTTGACCGCTTTTTCCATGTCCGGGCGACTGAGGGAGTTCTCCCGCACGGCCTTGTCCACCACTGTGTCAATCTGGAACGCCAGATCAATCCAGCGCTGGTTCTCCTCATCCGTCTGCTTATGGTTGAAGATGGCCGCGAGTGTTTTCAGGAACACGCCATAATAGGCCTGTGCATGGCGGTGCCCGTCAAAAACAGACGGAATATTTTCCAGCTTGCGGTTGGCCACCTGTTCCTCAAACTCCTGAAACAGCATGAACTGCTTGAGCGGATGATCGAACAGGCTTTCCACTTCCGCGATGACCTTGCGCAGCAGGGCTGAGAACGCTTCCTTCGCATACGGATCGTCCTGCATCTCGTGGTCGATCATTTTTGTCACACGGGTGCGGATCAGGTCCGTCTCGTTGCGGGTTTTCTCCTCGGTCCAGTTTTCTGGCTCGTTGTCGTCCGGCTTCTGGCCCATCTTGCCGACCGCATAGAGCCCCTGGGAGTCATGGACCTTCACACCCGCCACATGCCGGTCCAGCAGTTTCTTGACCTGTTCGGCATACTGGTCGAAATCGACTGTTTCCCCCGTATCCTGCATCACCATCTGGCGCAGGCTGGTCAGTTGCTTCAACGTCTCCTTGTAGGTGGCGCGGTCTTTTTCCGTGAAGCTGGTGTCCTCAAAGAACGCCACGGATTGCAGCGCCACTTTCAGGCAGGCGGCAAACTTCGTCAGAGCCTCATAGAAATCATCCCGGCGCTTGAGGTTCACGTCCACCATCTGGCCGTGCTCCTCCACCATGCGCGGCATCAGCACGGCGCGAAGCTGCTGGAGGTCGCTTCTGTTCTTCACGCCCTCAAAAATGGCCCACAGCGCTTTGTGCAGGGCCGGGAGTTCGCGGTATTCCGTGCTCATCTGGCTATAGAGCCCGGCAATATCCTTCGGATCATATCCGCCGACATTTTCGGCGGCCAGTTCGTCATAGCGGGCCAGAGTGGTGTCCAGCTCTGCCAGAATGCCGCGATAGTCGATCAGTAGCCCATGCTTCTTCTGGTCATGCAGGCGGTTCACGCGGGCAATGGCCTGGAGCAGATTGTGCTGCTTCAGCGGCTTGTCGATATAGAGCACCGCGTTCTTTGGTTCATCAAAGCCGGTCAGCAGCTTGTCGACCACGATGATCAGCTTCAGATCCGGGTCTTTTTCGAAGCGCTCTATGATGCCGCGTGTGTAGTCATCCTCGCTCTGGCTGCCAACATTGTCCCTCCACCAGTCCTGAATCTCGGGCTGTTTGCGTTCATCCACTTCCGTATGGCCTTCGCGCGTATCGGGCGGGCTCATGACGATGGCGCTCTCGAACAACCCGACCTCATCCAGATACTGTTTGTAGCGAATGGCGGAGAGCTTGCTGTCACAGGCCAGCATGCCCTTAAGGTCTTTATCAATATTGTTGTCAAAATGCGTTGCCAGATCCATGGCGATCAGCCGGATGCGGTCATCCGCCTTGTAAACTTGATTGGCGCGGGCAAAGCGCTTCTTGAGGTCCGTAATCTGCTCCTCGGTTAGCCCCTGTGTGATGCGCTCGAACCAAGCATCAATGGCTTCATCATTAACGTTAAGATCGGGCTTGCGTTCTTCATAGAGCAGGGGTGTCACGGTCTTGTCCGAGACGGCCTGCTGCATGGTGTAAGAGTGGATGATCTTGCCAAAGCGGTTGGTGGTCTCGCTGCCTTTGAGCAGCGGCGTGCCGGTAAAGGCGATGAAGGCGGCATTGGGCAAAGCGTGCTTCATGCGGGCATGGTTCTCACCGCCCTGACTGCGATGGCCTTCATCTACCAGCACGATGATGTCCGCGCTGTCATTATGACATTCGGGTAGAGTGGTGGCGGTGTGGAACTTGTTGATGAGCGAGAAGATGATGCGTTCCTGCCCATGCCCGATCTGCTGCGCCAGACGGCGGCCAGAGGTGGCGAGTGCTTCTTCCTTGTCCTTCTTGTCTGCTAGCTCGCCCCCCGTGGAGAAGGTAGTGCTGAGTTGACGTTCCAGATCCTTGCGGTCTGTCACGACAATAATGCGACATTGCTTGAGATCGTCATCCAGAATGAGGGCGCGGCTGAGGAACACCATGGTGAAGGACTTGCCAGACCCCGTGGTGTGCCAGACCACACCGCCCTCACGCCCGCCATCGCTGCGGCGGGACTTGATGCGCTCCAGCAAACGCTTGATGCCAAAGACCTGCTGATAGCGGGCGACGATCTTGCCTGCCTTACGGTCGACCAGCGTGAAGTATCGCGTCATTTCCAGTAGGCGCTGGGGAGAGAGCAGGCCAATCAGCAGCCGATCCTGATCAGAGACATGCAGCGGGCGGGAGGCCCAGTCCTCGAACCACGCCCGGTCAGACGCCTTGCGCTCGGCAAACAGCGCGTCTTTTTGCGTACCCGAAAGCGGCGTGTTCTTGAGCGTCTCCATCCGGCTTTCGGGAATGTCCTCTTCCTTCCAATTGGCCCAGAACTTCTTGGGCGTGCCACAGGTGCCATAGCGTCCGTCATGCCCGGTTATGGAGAGTAGAAGCTGACTGTAGGCAAAAAGTTGGGGGATTTCACCCTTGTTCTGGTTGCGAATACTCTGGGAAATCCCGGCGTCCACGGTCGGGCCTTTGCCCGGCTGGCCATCGGGGCGCTTGGCCTCGATCACGGCCAGCGGAATACCGTTGACGAAGCAGACAATATCCGGCCTGCGGGTCTGCGTCAGATCCGTGCGCAGGACGCTGAATTCTTCGGTAAAGGTGAAACTGTTGTTCTCCGGGTTCTGCCAGTCGATGAGGGCGATGGTCGGGTTGGCTTTGCGCCCGTTGATGAACTCGGTAATAGCAATGCCGAACAGCAGATGCGTGGTCATCTTGTCATTGGCATCCCGCAGGCCGGACACAAAGTCCGGATGCATGACGTGTGACACCAGCGCATCAATGGCCTGATCGGACAGGGCATGCTCCTGACCTTCAAACGTGAAGCGGCGTTTTTTCAGCTCCGCCCGCAGGAGTGAATCCAGCACCACGGCACTCTGCTTGCCGCTCCGCAACGCTAGCGCCTTGGATGGGGGTAGAAACCGCCAGCCGAGGGTGCTGAGCAACGCCAGTGCCGGAAGTTTGGCGCTGTATTCTTCCTGAAATTTCGGGGTGGAAACCATAATGTTCAAATATCCTGTAGCTGAAATACCTTAATCGACCTTCACGCGGCGCTTGCCCGTGAGAAGCTGCTGCATCAGGGCTTTCTTTTCCTGACGCAGGCGGGCTAGGTCGGATTCAAGGGTCGTGATTTCTTCGTCTGCTGTGCTCAGGACAGCAGCGATGGCTTGCTGTTCAGAAAAATCACATGGGATTCTAATTTTTGTTGCTAAAAAAGGAGAAATTTTTACAGCTTTTCTTTCCATTAAAGTACCTTCTATCATCGAAGAAAATTTTTCGATTTGGAAAGGACTCATAAGATACTGATATATTAGATCAGGGAAAAACCTTTCTATGTTGTTCACATAAAGCACTTCATATATTGGAGAAACAACAACTTTATGAGGAATGCGACTGTAATTTATAGCCCCCCATCGTAAATTAGCTGGATTGTAGACGAGATCTCTTGGGTAAACTACTTTATATTTTTTTTCATTTTTGTTTTTAACTAAAAATTCCCTATTATATCTATCTGTTTTTGATGTAATTCCACCATCAATTGTCAAAGAAAATAGCGGGATTTTATTTGATGGAAGCGACTTTTCTTTCCTAACATTTAATATATTTTCTAATGTATAATTCTTCCACTCCCCTGAGAACCCCGGCAGGCGCTTTTTGCCTGTGAGGAGTTGCTGCATGAGGGCTTTTTTCTGCTGCTGACTGTTGGCCAGAAGCTTCTCCATCCCCTCAATCGCACGATCCCACGTCGAGAGGATCGCCGCGATCTTCTTCTGTTCGGGGAGAGGGGGAAGTTTTACCGGAAAATTAAGAAAAGAATTAGTGTCAATGCTTTCGACGGTTGTTCCGTCTTTTGCACATACATTTAGAATTTCGCTGTTGAAGCACAGAATGTAATTATAAACGTATTCTGGAGAAAATTGTTTGTCATATGGTAAAACTTTGAGATCCTGATTAACTGTTACAGGTGATTCTGCGATAGCAACAGGAAGTTTTTTTCGTAATATACCGCTTCGAGTAACAATCATGACTGATCCAGAAGGATATAGTCGTGTTGCCGAATTTTTTATCGCTTCTGGCGTAATATAATCTTCGGTATCGCAGATTTTTCCAGAAGTCATATCTTTGGGAGAAACCCAGGGAATTGTCCCTCCCATCCAAAAAGAATCATTTGCTTTGGATGGGGTTCCACCACCTGTCCATTTGCCAATTGATCCAAAATCACCAAGTTTCCACCCATTAGGAAGCATAACCCAGCTCCTTCAGATAGACGTCCATCTGTGCTTCCAGCTTGCTCAGTTCCTCCTTGATCTCTGCCCGTTCCTTGCGCACGGCGTTCAGATCAATCTCTTCTTCCTCCTCAAACGTATCGACATAACGCGGAATGTTCAGGTTGTAGTCGTTTTCTTTGATTTCATCCGGCGTGGCGAGATGGGCGTATTTGTCCACGTCCTTGCGGGCACGGTAGGTGTCCACAATCTTCGTGATGTTTTCTTCGGTCAGCACATTCTGGTTCTTGCCCGCCCGGAACTCGCGGCTGGCATCAATGAACAGCACGTCCTTCGTCTTGCGGTCCTTGCGGAAAATCAGGATGGCGGCCGGAATCCCGGTGCCGAAGAACAGCTTTTCCGGCAGGCCGATCACGGCATCCAGCAGGTTTTCCTCAATCAGCTTCTGGCGGATTTTCCCTTCCGAACTGCCCCGGAACAGCACGCCATGCGGCACCACCACGCCCATGCGACCCGTGCGGTCTTTCAGGGTGCTGATCATGTGCAGAATAAAAGCGTAATCGCCCTTGGTCTTGGGCGGCACGCCACGGGCAAAGCGGTGATGCACATCCTGCTCAGCCTCGTCATGCCCCCATTTGTCGAGGCTGAAGGGCGGATTGGCTGTCACCACGTCAAAGCGCATCAGGTGGTTTTTATCATCCAGCAGCTTGGGGTTGCGGATGGTGTCGCCCCATTCAATGCGATGATTGTCCTCGCTATGCAGGAACATGTTCATCTTGGCAAAGGACCATGTGGAGCCAATGGCTTCCTGTCCATACAGGGCGTAATCCTTGCTGCCCTTGTGGTTCTGCGTCACCTGCTTGCCGCACTTCATGAGCAGGGAGGCCGAACCACAGGCCGGGTCACAAATGCTCTCACCCGGCTGCGGGCTCAGAATACGGGCCAGCAGTTCACTGACTTCCGGCGGGGTGTAAAACTCCCCGGCCTTCTGTCCGCCGCTGGCAGCGAAGTTCTTGATCAGGAATTCATAGCCGTTGCCGATCACATCCAGATTGCCGACGCGGGAAGGGCGCAGGTTCAGGTCCGGCTTGGCAAAATCTTCTAGCAGATGCCGCAGAATGGTGTTTTTCTGCTTTTCATCGCCAAGTTTGTCAGAGTTGAAGCTGATGTCCTGGAAGACGCTTTTGCCTGCGTCCTTCAGCTTGGTGCCGTTGGCTTCTTCAATGGCGTGCAGAGCCTTGTCGATCCGCTCACCATTTCCGGGAGCGTTGCGCTCTTTATAGAGCGTATAGAAATCCGCCCCCCTGGGCAGAACAAAGCGTTCCTGCGCCATCATCGCTTCGATCAGATCGGGATTGTCCCCATATTCCTTTTTGTAGCCGTCATAATGGTCCTGCCACACATCGGAGATGTATTTCAGGAACAGCATGGTCAGCACGTAATCGCGATAGGTGTCTGGGCTGACAGTACCACGGAAGGTATCGCAGGCACTCCAGAGTGCTTTGTTGATAGTGTCTTGTGAAATCTGCTCGGTCACGAACTTAAATCCTGTTTCAAAACGTCAAGGGAGTGTCAGCCCGCCAGAAGGTCTCTGGCAAGTCCGGTCATGATCTGCTGGTTGGTCTGGCGCAGGCGGTGCAGAAGCTCTTCCTCGCGCTGCATGGCGTTGGCCAGACTCACAATCTGTTCCTGTCGGGACAGGGGAGGCAGCACGACGGGCGTGGCCTCCAGTACTGGCCGGGCGATGTTGCGGACCAGGGTCGAACTCTGGGCGTTCTGCTCCAGATGCCGCTGTGCTGGCTCCTGATTGAGCCACCATGCCAGATAAGCAGGCAGCACATCCGGATGCATTACGCGCAGAAGAAAGAAGTGCGGGGCCGCAACGGCCTGAAGGCTGCCGATGTGTGCATCGATCAGAACTGCCAGTGACAAATTGCCACGCGCAGGGAAAAGAATATCGCCCGGACGCAGCCAGTCTGGCTCACGCCGTCCGGCCACCTCGGTGCGCACGCAGGACGTCCAGTCCACGCCCGAAGGCGAAGTGTCCCGCATCTGCACGACAGCTGTTTCCGCACCCGCAACGGGGTCAATCCGTCCTCTGAACGGGTGCCCCGCCGAGATGCTGGCGACCGCCATCAGATCCGTTTTTTGTGCGCCATTTGGTTTCATGTGATTTAGGTAAGCGATCGGGAGAGAGTCGTCAAGGACATTTTACCATTGCCTTTGGTGCAAAGAAATACTCCCGTAAATTTTATCTTCATGGGGTGGTGATGCCGTCATGACGGTGTCATGTGGGTGTCATTTCTATCGCACCTTTGGTGCTCCCTGAGGGGCCGGGATGACGGTGTCATGACGCCACCTTAAATGGTGTCATGGGGCCAGTGACACTGGCTGGAGCTGTCACTGCAACTGTCATGACGGGGCCATGACAGGTGTCACGCAAAGTGTCATTGGCGTCATCATTTCTGGAAAATGGCAGAAAACAGCCGTTTTTCCTTTTTCCGGCGTGTTCCGGCTTTGGTGGATGTGAAGGCACGCTACCTCAATTTCATATGCATGCTGCGCAAGCCTATGAAATCGCTACGTTTTTTTCTTTTCTATCGCGGCATTTTTGCGACGCAAAAATCAAAGCCGCTCTTTTTCTCCACTTCCACTGCTCTTGCACCTGCGGTGCGCCCTGATGACGGGTGTGACGGTGTCATTTTTCGGGGTGGGCGTTGTGAGGCGCATGACCCTTATTGCCCCAGGGGAGGTCGGTTGCTCCGGCTTCGTTTCTGTCTTGGCGTAGGTCGTGGCGTCTCATCCTTATCCCTCAATCGGAAAGACCCCAAACCCATGTGTAAATCTCATATGCCCTGTGACGTCTTCGATGCGCTCGCCCTCCATCGCATCGAGAGCTTTTTGCTGTCGGAACTGCTGAGTAGTGGCAGCCCGGATCTCGCGCTGATCGAAGGGCTCGTCATCCTCAGCCGCGAGGTTGACCGCAAACTTGGGCAAGCCCTGAAAGTGGATCAGGATCCTGCGGTCGGTTAAGCGCATCGCCCGACAGCTACGTCTCCTTCTTCATTCGTAATTAACGGCCCTGAATGCCGTTTTTATCCTCCGACATGATGTGGGGCAGTGCCCCGCGTCATGACGCGACATCAGGAACCTCTCATGTCATCGATATCGTCTTCGCAGTATTCTACTCGCGCATGTGAAATGCGTGGAAAGAACGACTTTTTCCCGGATCATGCCGATCTTCAAACCTATTACGATTTCGCCGTGGAACTGGGGGCACCCCCCAACCACCAGATGTGTCGCTATCGGGGTGTGCGGGCCCAGCACCTCGTCTTCCTCGGGGAAAGTGGCACGTATGCCTGGGCGCGGATGGACGCCATGGCCCGGCAGCGCTGGCCAGACCTGCCGGTGGCAGGAAAGGTCGCCGCTGACAAAACTCTTCTGGCATCGCTACCAGAGCGGATTATTTATCAGTTTCTAACTGCTGGCCGGTTTCCTGGCGTTGCAATTGACCTCCATCAGCCCATCGACGACAGATCGGATGATTTTCGTGCCGATATTACGCTGCGGTGTCGTGATGCCGCCCATTTCATCGAAGTGGTGGGCTGTTGTGCCAGAGACCGTGTTGTAAGGAACGCCATTGAAAGACGTGGTCTGATCAGAACGGAACTGCGCGAAAAATTCTATGAAAGTCAGGGCATCCAGCCCACCTTGATTTTTCTTGATGATTTTGCTCACCCGGAAGAATTGAGGGGCTTGTGTACTGCGTTGATCCAGCGTGTCAGGGAGGAAGCCGTGCAACTCCCCTATGGCCCCAATAGAGGTCTTTAGAAAAGAAGAGGCATTTGTAACGAGGTGGATGGCGGATCATGCGGGTAGCTTTTTCCGAAATGCACCTGTCGTTCATACCGGCAATCGTCCAACGGCCGGAGAAGGTCCTTCACTTTGATATCGTGAAAAGTTCTTTTTCAGTGTTTTTGTCGGAGCCAGAGTTACTGGAATACTATCAGATTATAGTCATTCCAGTGGCCATGTGTGTATTTCGTGAGCGATCAGCCATCAAAGAGTCCATTAGCAAGATTACTAATAGCGTAATTATCGCGTTTTATGGTTGTTTGTGTATTGAAAGCGTTGTTGATCTTGTTAGTATGATGCTTCCTGTCCAGATGAAACGGATTATCCCGAATGCGCAAAACACCAAGAGCGACCCAATCTGCGGCGAGGGAGGAAGATGAGCAGAAAGCCGCCGTGCGGGCCGTTATCGGCGCTGCTATCAGGAAGGCCAGAATAAATGCAGGCCTGCGTCAGCCTGAGCTTGCGGCGTCGCTTGGCGTCAGTGTGACCGCAGTCAGCGAATGGGAACTTGGCAAGAAGCAGCCCTCATTGGCACGGCGTCAGCAGATCGCCGAGCGACTTGGTGTGGAGCCAGAGACGCTTGGGCCGGCAGTTTCACAGATTGACGCGACATGGTCGCACGGGGACACGAATTTTGTGCGGCTGAAAATGGCTGACGGCAAGACCAGAACGGTCGTGATGGGACCCAACGAAAAACAGACAAGCACTTCGGTACCATCATCTGAACGCTCTTCTTCCTTTCTTGTCGAGGCAGGGAGGCTACAAGGTCTATTAAGTGCCTGGAATGATGAAGAAAAAAACCTTCTGGAGCAGTTGGAAAAAGGGGATGATATAACTTCGTCACAACGCCGGGATATCATTCAGAAACTTCAGCAGAGCAGATCTCGGCGGGAGAAGGCAGTCAGCGAGTTTATTGCTAAGCTCGCATAAGATTATTTTAAGCGAAATAATGCTTGAAACCTGAAAAAATAAGCCATATATAATCTTTCAGTGGTTTGCTGGAGGAAAGCATGTCTTCATCGATCTCTTCCCTGGCTGAATTCATTACCGTCAGGCGACTGATGACGGTTCAGGAGGTAGCAGGCATTATCTGCTGTGATGTGGAAACGGTTCGGCGTTCCATTCGCAATAATCAACTGGCTGTCTACAGGGTCGGGGGGTGTCTTCGCATCGCCTACGATGACCTGATGGCCTATCTGGAGGCTATGAGGTGCCCCGCATCCGCAACGACAAACCGCATCTTGAGAAAAGGCGTGGCAAATGGGCCATTGTCTGGTGGGCAGACGGTAAACGCCGAAGACTTTCGACGGGAACGGATGATGAGAAAAATGCTCGACAAGCCTTAGTTGATTTTGAAAATGCGCTTGAAAAGCAACCGCTCAAAATGTCGCTGTCGACGGCTTTTGAGCGGTATGTGGCCTCGCGTAGCGGAAAGATCTCGGATCTGAAGCGCCTGCAAGAAGCCATTGTGCCGTTGAGTCAGGCAATGGGTTATCTGCGTGTCGATCAGGTCGATCAAAGGGCTTGGGACACTTATGCAGCAAACCGCTTTAAAAAAAGCGGACGATCGGAAGCCGAGAATATTCCGGTTTCGCCGGGGACATTGAGGCGCGAGTTCAATGTTTTGCGTGCGACCATGAGGCGGGCGTGGAAAGATGGCTTTTTGCTCAGGCCGCCTGAAATTGAGCCGCCACGGGATTCTGCGCCGCGGGATCGGTTCCTCACTAAAGAGGAAGCTCGGCGTCTGTTGGATGCGTGTGAAACGCAGCATGTTCGTACTTTCATGGCAATCGCGCTTTTTACAGGGGCACGTAAGGGGTCAATCCTTGCCCTGACCTGGGATCGTGTGCACTGGAAAACCGGACTAATTGATTTCCAGGAACCGGATCGGCCTATTACCAACAAGCGCCGTGCGGTGGTGCCAATGACTCGAACATTGAGAGAGGAATTGGAAAAGGCTCAGAGTATGGCGAACGGGCCGTATGTCGTGCATTGGCACGGTAAGCCTGTTCCCACCGGTCTGCGCTGGTCATTTGCTAAGGCCTGCGCACGTGCAGGGTTAACATGGAAGCCAACGCCACATCACATAAAGCACAGCGTCGCATCGTGGTTTGCCATGGATCGAGTCCCAATCGATCAGGCCGCAGACTGGTTGGCCACTGACCCGACGACTCTTCGCCGAGTTTATCGGAAGTTTGATCCGGCATATTTGCGGGAGATAGCAGATGCCTTTGAACTGTAGTGGTCCATGTGGACCAGTAAGCCATCTGTGGATAAGTAAAATTATCCAGCAAAATCAATGGCGTCCCGTACGGGATTCGAACCCGTGTTGCCGCCGTGAAAGGGCGGTGTCCTAGGCCTCTAGACGAACGGGACAAGAGGCTGCGTTGGGCCTTGATCTAGAGGGGTTTTCGGGGACCGTCAAGCAAGATTTTCAGATTTTTTGATTTTTTTTATGGAGCGCGAAAAGGGGCCGCAGAAAAGCCGGGAACAGTGGGCTTCTCCCGGCCCACGTGCGGCCTTGCCAGGATCCGTCAGACAGTTGGGGAAGATGTGCCGTGTTTGGTCGGTCGGCACGGGAAGGGCCGTTGTGCCGGAGAATAAGGGCAGAACCGCATCGTTATGGTCAGTCTGCACAGGCTACGCTACGGAGGGGACATTAACCGGTTGGGAGAGAAAGCCATGCAGCGCACACGAAAGGAACGAAAACGCCCGCTCTATCGGCTTCTGGTGTGCATAGCGCTGTGTGGGGCGTGTGCGTGGGGGGAGGCCGGTCTGGCGGCTGAGAGAAATGATGTGGGCGGTACCATGAAGACCCCCGGAGGCATCGCCCGGTGTGACCTGACAACCGGGCGTCCGGCATTCTGTGATGGCCCCTATAGCGGGCGGGCTATTCTGCCGCAGGACGGCGCTTACCATCTGTGTGATGTCACGCTCGGCACAGCCCGGTTCTGTTACGGGCTTTATACCGGGCGCGCTGTGGTCCGGCAGGCGCGCGGAGGCTATGCGCGGTGTGACCTCACACTGGGGCGCATTACGTTCTGCGAAGGTCCGTACACAGGAACGGCGGTTATTCCGCAAAGCGCAGAATAACCGCCGTAAGACACCCTGAGGGCAGGGCCTTAGTTTTTGGAACCGTTCAGGCCACGGAACGTCAGCATCGGGCCGATATCCGGGTCCTTGCCATAGAAGGCGCGGAACATCGGGCCGTAATCCTGCGTATGGCCGCGGGAGAGGATCATGTCACGGAAGCGTTCGCCATTCTTGCGGGTCAGGCCACCGTTTTTCTCGAACCATGCGAACGTGTCATCATCCAGCATTTCTGTCCACAGGTAAGCGTAATACCCAGCTGAATAGCCGTTGGACCAGATGTGCAGAAAGTAGCTGGAGCGGTAGCGCGGCGGCACCAGATCTGTTTCCAGCCCCATTTTGCTCAGAGCGGATTTTTCAAACACATCCACATCCTGCTTTGGCGCATCGGCACCAAGGCTGTGCCAGTCCATATCCAGCTCTGCCGCGCTCACGACTTCACCCAGACGGTAACCCTGATTGAAGGTTGCAGCCTTTTTCAGCAGCGCTACCAGATTTTCCGGCATCGGTGCGCCGGTTTTGTAATGGTGGGCATAGTGGGCCAGCACCGGGGCGTTCAGCGCCCAGTGTTCGTTGAACTGGGAGGGGAATTCCACAAAGTCCCGCGCCACGGAGGTGCCGGAGATAATCGGATAGGTCTGTTTGGCAAACAGGCCGTGCAGCGCATGCCCGAATTCATGGAACATGGTGGTCACATCATCAAAGCTGATCAGCGCGGGTTCGCCCTGAGCCGGTTTGGTGAAGTTGGCCACGTTATATACAACAGGCTTGGTGCCCAGCAGAGCAGACTGCCCCACAAAGTTGGACATCCATGCGCCGCCGTTCTTGTTGTCGCGCTGGAAGTAATCGAAATAGATCAGGCCGAGTTCGGACCCGTCTTTATCGAACACTTCAAACACCATGACATCCGGGTTGTAGGTCGGAATATCCGTGCGGCGCTTGAAGGTGACGCCATACAGGCTGTTGGCGGCAAAAAACACGCCGTCCTGCAGCACTGTATTCAGCTCGAAATAGGGTTTGACCTGATTTTCATCAAAGTTGAGGCGCGCCTTGCGGACCTGACCGGCATAGTAGGGCCAGTCCCACGGCTTGAGCTCAAAGGACGCACCGCTTTTGGCAATGGTCTTCTGAATGTCGGCGGCTTCACGCTTCTGTTCCGCGGCAAGGGCCGGGACAATCTGTGCAATAAAGCTGTGGACGGCTTCCGGCGTTTTGGCCATCTGGTCCGCCAGCACATAGGCAGCATAGTTCTTGTAGCCAAACAGGGCGGCTTTCTGGGCGCGCAGCTGGGCGATGGTGGCAATGGTGTCACGCGTATCGCCGTCACCGCCTTTTTCCACACGGGTCCAGGACTGCTCGAACAGGGCCTGACGGGTTTCACGGTCCGTCAGGGTTTCCATGGCGGGCTGCTGCGTGGTGTTCTGCAGCGGCAGGAGCCATTTGCCATCCAGCTTGCGCTCGGTGGCAGCTGTCTGCGCAGCCGTAATGGCGGCGGCATCCAGACCGGCCAGTTTGGCTTTGTCCGACACAACCAGAGCGGAGGCTTTGGTGCCTGCCAGCAGCTTCTGCTGGAACACGGTTTCCAGCTTGGACAGGCGGGTGTTCAGGTCGCGCAGCTTGGCTTTGTCATCATCAGAGAGCTGAGCGCCGGCCTGCACGAAGTTCTGGTAATAGACGTCCAGAGCCTGCTTCTGTTCTGCGTTCAGCCCCAGCGTGTCCTTGCGGGCGTGCAGATACTGGATTCGTGCAAACAGTTTGGGATTGAGGAAAATGCTGTCTTCATGCGCGGACAGTTTCGGCCCGACCACTTCCTGCACTTTATCGAGCACAGGATTGGTGTTGGCGGAATACACACCGCTGAAGGTTTCCAGCGTGCGGTCCAGCAGGCGGCCGGAGCGTTCCATGGCGGAAATGGTGTTTTCAAACGTCGCCGGTTCGGAACTGTTGGCGATTCGCTCCATCTCTTCAGCCTGCTCGGCCATGCCCTGCTCAAGCGCGGGCTGGTAGTCCGTGTCCTTGATCAGATCAAAGCGCGGGGCGTGGTAGGGCAGGGTGCTTTCTGCGGCAAACGGGTTGGACGCCGGCAGGGTGGCGGCAGTGGCGTCTGTGCTCCAGCCTGCGAGGCAGGTTGCGGCTGTCGCGGCGTAAAGCCAGGGGCGACGGATCATTCTTTTTCTCCTCGAATGCCCCCGGAGCGCGCCAGAATTCCACCGTGCCAGAGGGCTCTTACTTTCACGGTTAGGGGGCGCGGGAGGAGCGAGTCAAGAAAGCTCTGTGGCATCTGGGTGACAGAAAGAATGGATTCAAAACGATTTTTCTTTTCGGAAAGAAAACATTGAATCAAAAGATATTTTTGATCGATTTGAGTCGGGTTTCGGAAACAAAGTGACATCGTTACGATAGTGGTGTGTTTTTAATGCCGCATATTTCGAGAAAAGGTTTTTGTATCGAAATTTAAGCGTGACACGCGCAGAGCTGTTTCTTAATTCGGAGATACTAACGTAATCAAAATGTAATATCGCGCAGGAAACACCTATGTCCCATACTGATCGCAGAAAGAAGCGCCTGCCGCTCTCTTTCTCCCTCCTTTATGCGTTGCCGGTTTTTGCTGCGGTGTCGCCTGCCATAGCTCAGGCTGCGGATGTTGAAGCAAAAGCTGGCAAGACAACGGTTGCCAGCAAAACAGCTCCCCGCACGACTTCCAAAACAACAGCACAGCCTGTTGCCCGGAAAGTAACGGCCACCAAAAAGAATGGTGCGACACTCAAAAGCGTTGCCGATACGTCCCCCAAGGAATCCAACAGCCCGGAAAACGTGGTTGTGACCGGCTCCGCCCTGCGCTCTGGCCGCTACAACCCCAACCCGGTGCAGACGGTTACGGCTAAAGAAATCCAGCAGACGTCTGCTACGACCATTGGTGATTATCTGCAGCGTCTGCCCTCCATTGGCAGCAGCGGCACACAGAACACCACACAGAATGGCGGCGGCGGCATGTCCTGCGCGGATATCCGTAACCTTGGCTCCAGCCGCGTTCTGGTGCTGATTGACGGCAAGCGCATGATTCAGACCATGGGCAATGGTGCGGCCTGTGCGGATCTGAACAACATCCCGTCCGACATGGTTGAGAGCATCGAAATTCTGAAAGATGGTGGCTCTGAACTGTACGGTGCTGACGCTGTGGCGGGTGTGATCAACGTCAAGCTCAAGCATAACATTCAGGGTGGCAACATCACTGTGCGTGGTGGCATCACCGATGTGGGCGATGACCGCACCGGCAAGATTTCCGGCCATTACGGGTTCAACTTCGATCACGACAAGGGCAACATCTCCGTCTTCGGTCAGTATATGACGCAGGGCGGGATCATGCAGAAAGACCGTGATTACCTGTCCAAACCCTGGGCGACAGACCCGGCGATTGGCAGCAATCCGACGTACGGGTCCGGTATTACGGCTGGCTCCCGCATCATGAATGACTCGACAGGGCTGGATGTTGTGGCCAACGCCAATGGCAACGGCACACATCCTTTTACATCGGCTGATCGCTATAACTACGGCAGCACGTCATCTCTGCTCAGCTATCTGGAACAGGGCTCTCTGAACGGCGATGCGCATTATGATGTGAACGAACATTTCAAGCTTTATGCCAATGTTCAGTACACCCATAAGGCCTCTTCCCAGATGATGGCGGGCATGCCGGTGACGGGCAGTGTATACCCGTCCAACCTGGTCAATCCGCTGACCATGCCGACCAACGCTCCGTATTATGACAGCTCCTGGGGTGACAACTCCTATATGTATCGCCGTTACACTGAACTGGGCGGTCGTGAGAGCAATCAGGCGTCTGACACCTATCAGGTGACGGCTGGTGCCAAGGGCAAGATTGTCGGCAACTGGGAATATGATGTTTCCATGAGCTACGGCGATAGCCAGACGACGTACAACACCCTCAATCAGATCAACTACAATCATCTGATGCAGGTCTATGGCATTCGTCAGCTGGACCCCACGAGCTCCAGCAGTGCGGTCACGTATGACCCTTCCGTCTGTCAGGCATCTGCTGGCTGTGCGCTGGCTGACCCGCTGCAGAATCTGACGGGTAAGGCCAAGCAGTACGCCACGTTCAACGAGCATGATCATGCAGACTACCAGCTGCGTGACTTCAACGCCCGCGTTCACAACGATAAAGTTGTGAAGCTGCCTTACGAGCATGGTGGCACGATTGGTGTTGCTGGTGGTATCGAACACCGCAGTGAGCAGGCCAGCTACCATGCTGACCCGCTGACCATGAACGGCGATTCCGCAGGGAACTCCTCCTCCAACACTGGTGGCGGGTTCAACGCGACGGAAGTCTATGCAGAAGCAAAAATCCCGCTGCTGCGTGACGCTTTTCTGGCAAAAGATCTGTCTGTTGACGGACAGGGCCGCTGGTCTCACTACAACACCTTCGGTAGCACCCAGACTTGGAAACTCTCTATTGACTGGGCACCGGTGCGTGACATCCGGTTCTATGCAACGCTGGGCACGTCCTTCCGCCAGCCGAGCGTGAACGAGCTGTATGGTGGTCAGGGAATCAGCTACGACACGGCGAATGATCCCTGTGCACAGGCATCCTCCTACGGTTCACAGTCTGCTGCTGTTACGGCGTACTGCCAGAAGATGGGCATCAACACTGCAACCTTCAAACAGCCAAACAACCAGATTTCTACAGTAACAGGTGGGAACTCGCACCTGTCTCCGGAAACGGCACGGACCTATACCATCGGGACGACTGTTACCCCCCGCTGGATTCCTGGCCTGACCGCAACGGTTGATTACTGGCACTACACGATCAAGAACATGATCGGCACGCTGCCGACGCAGTACATCGTTGATTCCTGTGCAACCGGTAATTCCTACCAGTGCCAGTTTGTGAACCCGCGTAACTCGACGGGTCAGCTGACGACGGTGGATAATATCTATCAGAACGTCGGTGGCCTGCGGACCAGCGGTATTGATTTTGATCTGACCTACCGCCTGCGTCTGGGCTGGCAGGACATGATTGTTCTGAACAACAACTTCCAGCAGCTGGTGTCTTACCTCCAGCAGAACGAGCCGGGTGGTGAGTGGAACAACTATGCTGGTCGTATGTTCTATCAGGGCTATGGCTCAGGCCAGCCGCGCGTGCGTGACTATGCGACGGTCACCTGGAACCATAACAACTTCCGTCTGACCTATATGATGTCCTACATGGGCGGCATGAAATGGAATGACGGAACGAGCGATGTGTCCTGCTCCACGTATGCCTATTGCAAAACGCCTGGTATCTTCACGCATGATGTTACGGTTGGCTACACCATGGGCCGCTGGAACCTCTCTGCTGGTGTGAACAACATTCTGGACAAGAAAGCCCCGTTTGTTGCTGACGGCGCAACCAACACCAATGCTCAGCTCTACGGGTCTGAAATGATTGGTCGTTATGTGTTCATGCAGGTTGGGGCAGACTTCTAAGCTCTGGCCAGCCGGAGCGGGTTTTCCCGCTCCCACGGACATAAAAAAAAGCCTCCTTCGTTAAGAAGGGGGCTTTTTTTATGGCCGAAGAGGTTTTTAAAGCCCCAGTAGCGTCAGCTCTTTCTGCAAATGGGGCGGCAGGTTTGAGCTTTGTGTGCCGGAAAGATCTGGCGGGGCATCGGCAGGTTTCAGGTAGCGCCACCCCTGAAAGGGGCGCATGGCGCGGGGTTCAACCCGGATGATCTCTGGGGAGAGCAGGATGAGCGTGCCCTGTGTGCCATCTGCCCGCGTTTCGGTTTGCAGGTCCAGCACCTGCTGGCGGCACTGAATCAAACCGCTGATAACCCGATAGAGAGAGCCACCCTGCAGGATTCCCTCACTCTGGCGGGGGAAGGTGCGGGTATGCACCACCGGCAGGCGCGCGCTGTGGTGCGGGTGCTGCCGGGTGTTGTGAGGGTCTTTCTGCCGTTCCGCCAGTTCTTCAACCGAACTGACACCGACAACCAGTTTAATGAGGTTGAGCATGCTGCCAGCCTACAGCAAGTCGAGCGGATTTTGAAAATCCGGCTGGCAAGGGCGGCAGGGTGTGGGGCTTGCCAGCACACCCTGCCAGCGTGAAGGGAAGGGCTTTACAGACCCTGCGCCTGCTTCACGAAGTTTTCCTGAAACTTCTCAGCATCAATTTTCTGCACCAGTGTTACTTCCCGCACGCCCATGGCAACCGGGGCCAGATTTTTGGGCCAGACATGGGCGTGGCCGTAGCTGTAGCCTTTGGCGGTTTCCACATCCATGTAGGCTTTGACGGACTGTTTCACGAGGGACGGGTCAGCCGCAATGGCGGCGGCCATTTCATCCCACAGCGGCAGCGGTGAGAAGTTACGGCTCATATAGCTGGTCACCGGCGTGTTTTTGCTGGCAATGCGGGCCATGTAGGGCTTTGTCATCATGATGTCGTTAGAGACATTCCCTACCACGGTGATGGACGGCCATGCGGCGGTCAGCGTGATGTGGGCGGCTTCCGGGTCAAAAATCATGTTGAAATCAGACGCGAAATTCGCACTGCCGGTGATGGACATCATGCTGGTGTCAATCAGCCCACCCATAAACACCAGCTGCTTGGCGGTAGCGGCAAACGTCGGGTCCAGACGGATGGCCAGTGCCAGATTGGTCATGGGGCCAGCTTCAAAAATCGTGACCTGATGCGGGTGCGCATGCACCATGCGGATCAGGAACATGGCGGCCGGTTCTGCAATGGCCGGGGTTTTGGGCGCGCCTTCTGTAAATTTGGGCAGCGGCGGCTGGATGGAGGGCACATTGTCCATGGAGCCGGGGCCACCCCATGCGCCTTTCCACGGAATGGCACCATATTGCTTCTCCCGCAGGCGCATGAGTTCCACGCTGTTAATCAGCGGATACACAGCGCCGTCAGCAACCGGAATATCCTCATGGTGGGCAATTTCCAGAAAGCGGCGGAGGTGAGCGGATTCCGCATTCTCCCAGTCATCCCCCGCGCAAACGGTAAAGCCCAGAACCTTGATATGCGGGTTGGCCAGCAGCGGGATGGTGGACTGAATGTCTGACCCGCCCGGGCCGAGAAAATCGTTGTCTTCAATCACCAGTTCCGGGGCGTCGGCTTTCTCGTCCGCACGGGCATGGGGGGCGGCGCACAGCACGGCCAGCGTTGCGGCAAGGGCGGAAGTCAGCCGCAGAAGAGGGCGATGGGTGGGGGGACGCTGACGCATGAAAAGCCTCGGTTGGTTAAGAAGAGCACCCGGGTGGGTAACATGCCGCAAGCGTATCGTTAAATGGAATGGGAAGGGAATATGGCAGTTCAAAAATTCTGCCAGATAAAGCGCTGTCGCCCCGGTCTGTGGCCGGCTGCCTGCGTGGCAATAAAGCCGCTTTTTTCCAGCAGAGCCCATGAAGCCTGATTTTCAGGCCGACATTCCGCAATCAGGGTTCGGTGCGGGAAAAGGCTGCTGAGTTTGGCCAGAAGTGCAGAAAGAGCTTCCCGCGCAATGCCTTTGCGGTGTTGCTGCGGGTGCACCCAGTAGCCGATTTCAATCTCGTCGTTGTCCCGCAAATGGACGCCCATGACAGCCACCATATCGGGCTGACCATGGAACCAGACGCCGACAAACCGGTCCTGCCCGTCTGACCGGCCTGCAATCAGCTTTTGCGCATCCTGCACGGAAAAAGGCGTGGGCAGGAAATGCACGATCTCGGTGATTTCCGGGTGGTTTGTCAGGCTTTGCAATGCCTGAGCATCCACATCTGTCAGCCCCCTGAGGAACAAACGCGATGTCTCAAAGGACGGGAAGGAGGTCAATGTCTCTATCACGCAGGCTCCATAGTATGGGGCTTCGCTTACAGCACCAATGCCCCGAGCAGGGCTTCCAGTCGCAGGCGGCCTTCCGGGGTGGCGCGGAGGGTTTCGGCGGTTT
The DNA here is from genome assembly GCF_044094635.1 of Acetobacter sp. KSO5. Lineage (NCBI taxonomy): Bacteria > Pseudomonadati > Pseudomonadota > Alphaproteobacteria > Acetobacterales > Acetobacteraceae > Acetobacter > Acetobacter sp. KSO5. The sequence continues at coordinate 485,028 of NZ_CP172014.1, forward strand.
GCTCCAGATAGCCTTCTTCAAGTGCTGCTTCCAGAATAACCGGGTCCAGCGCGTCGTGCAGGCTCAGGCCGGTGCGGGCGGTAAAGCGGTGGGCGTTGATGCCTTCCGTGACGCGCAGGCCCATCAGCAGCATTTCCCGCGCGCGGTCCGTCGGGTCCAGCGCATCCTGCGAGGTCTGGCCGGTACCGGTGCGTTCCACCAGATCCGCCCAGGGTTCCGGCGCACGGTGGCGGCGGGTGGCAAACAGGGCGTCACCTTGCGTGATGCGTCCATGCGCGCCGGGGCCGAGGCCCAGATAATCGCCATAGCGCCAGTAGGTCAGGTTATGGCGGCTTTCACTGCCGGGGCGGGCGTAGTTGGAGACTTCATAGCCCGCCAGACCGTGCCGTGCAGTAACCTCGCTGGTTTCCTGATACAGTCGGGCGGCGGCGTCTTCATCCGGCAGGGTGAACGCGCCGGTGCGATACAGGGCTTCAAATTTGGTGCCGGGTTCAATGGTCAGCTGATAGAGCGAGACATGGTCTGCCACCAGACTGAGTGCGGTATCCAGTTCGGCCTGCCAGTCAGCCAGCGTCTGGCAGGGGCGGGCATAAATCAGGTCAAACGTAATGCGGGGGAACAGGCCACGCGCAATCTCAAGCGCGGCGAGGGCCTGCTTGGCCGAATGTTCCCGGCCCAGAAACTTGAGCGAGGCATCATCCAGCGCCTGAATACCTAGCGAAACCCGGTTCACTCCCGCCTGCCGGAAGGCGCTCAGGCGGCCAGATTCTACGCTGGTCGGGTTGGCTTCCAGCGTGATTTCAAGGTTGGGCAGCGGCTCGAAAAGCGTTGTGGCATCGGCAATCAGCGCGGCCACACTCTCGGGAGCCATCAGGGAGGGCGTGCCCCCGCCAAAGAAGATGGAGCCGAGTTTGCGGCGGCCCAGCCGCGCGGCCTCATGCGCCAGTTCCGTGCGCAGGGCAGCCGCAAAGCGAGCCTCCGGCATCCGTTCCCGCACGTGTGAGTTGAAGTCACAGTACGGGCATTTGGCCAGACAGAATGGCCAGTGGATGTAGAGCGCGAGAGGCTCGGCGCTTGAAGGTGCGAGGGCGGTCAGATGGCCACCTTCACGCCCAGCTGCACCACGCGGTCCGGCGGAATACGGAAAAATTCCATGCTGGAGGTGGCGTTGCGTGCCATGAACAGGAACAGGGACATCCGCCAGTGCGAAATGCGCGGCACGGAAGAGCGGGTAATGAGTTCGCGGGATGTGAAGTAAGAGGCCTGCAGGGCGTCAAAATCCACGCCGTTGGACTTCAGGTCTTCCAGTGCGCGCGGGATGTTCGGCATTTCCATAAAGCCGTACCGCAGGATGACGCGGTAGATATTGGGGGCCAGTTCTTCCACCGCCACGCGGTGGCCACGGTCGGCTTCCGGCTGGTCAAGGTTCTGCACTGTTACAAACAGCACGTGGTCATGCAGGATCTTGTTGTGGCGCAGGTTATGCAGCAGGCAGGGCGGCACAAAGTCCGGCGTGCCCGTCATGAACACGGCCATGCCCGGCACGCGGATAATGCGGGACTGCGGCAGACGCGCAATGAAGGAGCCCATGGGCAGGCTGTCCTGCCGCTGGCGGGCCACAATCAGGCCGCGGCCCTTCTTCCATGTGGTCATCATCAGGGTCAGCACACAGCCCAGCAACACCGGCACCCAGCCGCCATCGGGGATCTTCAGCGCATTGGCGGCAAAGAAGGTGCTGTCCAGCGCCAGGAAGCCGCCAAACACAAGGGCCACCTGCCAGACAGGCCAGTTGAAGTGTTTACGGAACACCACAATGGCCAGAATGGAGGTGCAGATGAAGGTGCCTGTCACGGCAATGCCGTAAGCCGAGGCCAGAGCGTCGGAACTGCGGAAGGCCACAACCAGCAGCACGGCGCCCACGGCAAGAAAGCGGTTGAAGTCCGGCAGATAGATCTGGCCTTCTTCTTCCGCATTGGTGTGGGTAATGCGCAGGCGCGGCATGTAGCCAAGCTGGATAAGCTGACGGCAGATAGAGAAGCCGCCGGAAATCCCGGCCTGACTGGCAATAACGGTAGCGAAGGTGGAAAGCACCACCATCGGCCCCTGCATCCAGTGCGGGCACATCAGGAAGAACGGGTTTATCAGCGCTTTGGGATCAGCAATGACCAGCGCGGCCTGACCAAAATAGTTCAGCACCAGCATGGGCAGCACAAAGAACAGCCAGGCGTAGCGGATGGGTGCGCGGCCAAAATGGCCCATATCGGCATACAGCGCCTCCGCCCCGGTGACGCACAGCACCACGGAGCCAAGGGCGAGGAACGAAAGCCTGCCGTGATAGAACACAAATTCCAGCGCATAGGTGGGGGAAAGCGCCATCAAAACCCCGGGGTGATGCAGGATCTGCACAACGCCCAGCGCCCCCAGCGTGCCGAACCACAGCAGCATGACCGGCCCGAAAATGGTCCCGACCTTCCCGGTGCCGATCCACTGCACGCTGAACAGACTGATAATGACCAGAATGGCAATGGGGATCACAAAGTCATGCGCGGCAGGCACGCTGACTTCCACCCCTTCAATAGCCGAGAGCACCGAAATGGCCGGGGTAATAATGCCATCCCCAAAGAACAGACAGGCCCCGACAATGCCCACCAGCCCAAGTGCCCATCGGGTCCTGGGGTTGGTGGCCATACGCTGGGCGAGGGACATGATGGCAAGAATGCCGCCCTCGCCATTATGGTCGGCCCGCATGATCAGGATAACGTATTTGACCGTCACGATGAGGATCAGCGTCCAGAAAATAAGACTGGCGACCCCCATAATTTCCCACGGGGCGACGTTATGGTGCCCGGAAATCACTTCCACTGTGGAGCGGAAGGCATAAAGCGGGCTGGTCCCGATATCCCCATACACAACGCCCAGCACACCCAGCAGAGCGGCAAAGCCCACAGGGGCGGCCGCATGTTGCGGGTGGTCGGCGTCAAATTCCGTAATCTGTGGCTTTTCAGCCTGAGCCGGAGCGGGTTGTGCCGCGGCGTGGGGTGGGGTGCCAGACTGCGGGTCTGTTCCGGGGGTTTTAGCAGGGTCTGTCATGTCAGTTCTGGCTCCACGTCGCTCGTGGGAAAATGTGTCCCGGCGTTTGCATAGGGGGTGTAGCCGGGGAATTGCAAGTTATCTGGTCTCCGCCCGTCAGGCGGTGGGTGGGCGCGGGCCAAAAATGGCTGTGCCCACGCGCACCAGTGTCGCGCCCTCGGCAATGGCAATCGGGTAATCGGCGGACATGCCCATGGAGAGCACGGGCAGGCCATGCGTCTGCGCCATGCTGCGCAGCAGCCGGAAATGTGGGGCGGGGTCTTCTTCCGCTGGCGGGATGCACATCAGGCCCCGCAAACTGGTGCCAAAACGCTGGCGGCAGGTGCGGATAAAACTGTCGGCTTCTTCTTTCGGGACGCCAAATTTCTGGGGTTCGTCGCCCGTGTTTACTTCAATCAGCAGTTCGGGCATCCGGCCCACACTGTCCGCTGCGCGGGCGAGGGCATCGGCCAGCGCAGGGCGATCGAGGCTCTCAATCATATCTGCAATGCGTACGGCGTCTTTGGCCTTGTTGGTTTGCAGGCCGCCGATCAGATGCAGGCGCAGCGCCGGGTTGTGCTCCCGCAGGGGCGGGAATTTGGCGGCGGCTTCCTGCACGCGGTTTTCACCAAACACCGTCTGGCCTGCGGCAATGGCCTCCTGCACGCTGCTGGCAGGGTGGAATTTGGAGACCGCCACCAGAGTGACAGAGGCAGGGTCTCGCCCGGCATCGTGCGCTGCTGCGGTGATGCGGGCGCGGACATCAGCAAGCCTGTCCGCAAGAGAGGAAGATGGGGCCATAAAAAGCGAAGCTTCTCAAAGAGAGGGATCAGATCTCTTCTTGTAGCGAAAAAAGCCCCATGAGGGGAATGGCCGTGCGGGCATGGCCCCATGAGCAGCCTCGCACGGGCCGCGCATCAGGCTTTTGGGTCGGGCACCAGAATAATGCGGCCCAGATGTTTGTTGTCTTCCATCATCTGGTGGGCTTCTGCTGCTTTGGAGAAGGGCAGGACGGTATCAATCCGCGGGCGGATGGTGCCGCTGGCCAGTAAGGGCCAAACCTGCGCGTGCAATTCCCGCGCAATGCGCGCTTTGGTTGCGGTATCCCGCCCGCGGAGGGTGCTACCGGTGACGATCAGTCGCCGGGTCATGATGCGCGCCAGATCAGCCTGTTCCGCCTTGGCTCCGCCTTGCAGGGCGATAATCACCAGCCGCCCGTCCATGGCCAGACTTTTGATGTTGCGGTCAAAATACGCGCCGCCGATCATATCCAGAATGAGGTTGACGCCATTGCCATCCGTCAGCTCCCGCAGGCGGGCGGCAAAATCTTCCTCATGGTAGTTGATGGCAATGGCCCCCAGCTTTTCACACAGGGCGCATTTTTCCGCACTGCCTGCCGTAACGTAGGGAATGGCCCCAAAGGCCCGCACCAGCTGGATGGCCGTCACACCAATGCCGCTGCTGCCGCCGTGGATCAGCACGCGCTGGCCCACAGCCGGAGGGGCGGGCATGAACAGGTTGGACCACACTGTAAAGAAGGTTTCCGGCAGGGATGCGGCCTGCACGGCATCATACCCTTTGGGCCAGGGCAGACATTGGCCGGCAGGCACCAGACAATATTCCGCATAGCCGCCACCATTGGCCAGCGCGCAGACGGTGCTGCCAATTTCCGGCATGGGGGTGCCTTCCAGCGGCGCACCACAGCCCACAATCTCCCCGGCAATTTCCAGACCAAGGCGCGGATTGGCTCCGGGCGGCGGGGGGTAAAGTCCGGCACGCTGCATCAGGTCTGGCCGGTTTACGCCTGCGGCCTGCACGCGTACCAGCACCTCGCCCCGCCCCGGCTGTGGGATGGGGAGTGTTTCACAATGCAGCACGTCCGGCCCGCCCGGCTCTGCAAAGCAAATGGCCGTCATGGTGCTGGACTGAGTGGGGCGGTGGGAAGCTGTCATCAATGCGCCTCGCGGAGGAAAAGCCATGAGGCAGCATGAAGCCCGATTTCTCAATCCGGCAAAAGAGGGGGGCACTTCACGTCTGGGATAGGCGAAGGCCGGGCACCGGTTTTCCGCCAGCGCCCGGCCAGCGGGATTACAGACCCAGAACCCGCTTCAGGCCCGCGCAGTATGCATCAGCAAAGCGGCGGGAGAGTTCGGCGTCCGGCACATACATGTCGAACACATGATAGGCCCCGGGCACGACCATGACTTCTGTCGGCACACCTGCGGCCATCAGCCGTTTGGCGTAATCCAGATCTTCACACAGGAAGAGGTCCATGGAGCCGACCCCAATAAAGGTGGGGGGCAGGCCTGTCAGATCCTTCGCACGGGCGGCGGACGCATAAGCCGGGGTGTTGGCGCCCCCGGCGTCGTTCCCCAGATAAGCCTGCCATGCAAATTTATTGGCGGAGCGGGTCCAGACAAATTCGCCAAAGTCTGCGGCGGGGTCAGACGTCGTGGCCGTGCGGTCATCCAGCATGGGGTAGATGAGCAGCTGATACGCCAGCTTGTACTCCTTCTTGTCCCGCGCCATCAGAGAGAGGGCAGCGCTCAGGCCACCGCCAGCGCTTTCCCCGGCCACAACAACCTTTTCACGGTCAATGCCCAGTTTGTCGGCGTTTTCATGCACCCATTTCAGCACAGCATAGCAATCTTCAATAGCGCCGGGATATTTCACTTCCGGGGCCAGACGGTAATCGACGGAAAAAACCTTGAAGCCCATCTTGCTGGCCAGCTGCTGGCATTTTGGGTCATCCACTTCCGGGTGGCCGGACACAAGGCCGCCGCCGTGGATATAGATCATGGCTGGTGCCTTGGGGGCGGGTTTGCGGGGGCTGTAGGTCAGAATACGCACATCCGGCGCGTTGTTCAGGCCGGGCACATACTCTTCCTGTGCTTCCACATCCGGCAGAGGCTTGCCTTCTATAAGGCGCACGGAGGTCAGGAATGTTTCCCGCACTTCCGGCAGGGACATGCCCGAAAGACCATCAAAAGACGGCATTTTTTCAAGCACAGGAAGGAATTCGGGATTTACGACAGATTTCGGCATGGTGCGTCATCTCCTTTTAACAAGCGACATCACAGATCGTCTTGCTGAAAGAAGGTATAGCGTGCGTGTTACGTTTTTTATTTGATGGAAGTCAAACTAAACAAACGTATTTTCAATATGAACTATAGCCCTAGAAATTTTTATTATGTGACTAATAAAGAAGTTCTATGTCTAATCGTCAAATTTCTTACTGCGCCCCTGCTTGATGCTGGAGCGGCGGGATTTGCCGTCCAGCCGCCGCTGGCGTGCGCCTTTGCTGGGGCGGGTAGGCACCCGGTAGGCCTGCTTATGCGCGGCCTGCCGGATCAGTTCGGCCAGACGCTGGGTGGCGTCTTCCCGGTTCTGCTGCTGGGTGCGGTAATTGCGAGCAGTGATGACAATCACCCCGTCCCGCGTGGCCCGGCTGCCTGCCAGTGTGAGCAGGCGGGTGCGCACCCGCTCGGGCAGGGAGGGCGAATTGGCAGCATCAAACCGCAACTGCGCTGCGGTGGCGACCTTGTTTACATTCTGGCCGCCGGGGCCGGAGGCCAGAATGTAGGTAAAGGAGAGTTCCGCGTCATCCAGCGCAAGGCTGGGGGTGATGGCAATTTGCGCCAAGGGTCCGTCCTACGTCCTGCTCAGGACTTTTTCTTCTTCTCTTTTTTGTCTTTCTTGTTCCGTTTTTCCTTCGCAGCACGCTGCGAGGGGGCGGCCGTGCCGCCACGGGCGCGTTCAATCACAAAGCGGGCGTAGTCATCCATATCGCCATCAAACGGCACAATGGTGTTGTCTGCCGCCAGCCACAGGCGGTCGGCGACCAGCTCCATCAGGGAGCGGTCATGGGTGATCAGCAGCACAGCGCCTTCATACGCATTCAGCGCATCCAGCAGGGCGCGGCGGCTGTCGATATCCAGATGGTTGGTCGGTTCATCCAGAATCAGCAGATGCGGGGCGGCCATGGCGACCATGTTCAGCAGCAGGCGGGCGCGTTCCCCACCGGAGAGCGCCTCCACCTTGGTGCCCTGCTTTTCAAAATGGATACCAAACTGCGCCAGTCGGGAACGGTGAGACTGGTCACTGTCCGTCGGGCGGGCTTCCCGCATGATATCCAGCGGGGTTTGCTGCGGGTCCAGCGCTTCAATCTGATGCTGATGGAACCAGCCCACTTCCAGTCGCGCCGAGCGGGACACACGGCCGGACCGCGCCTGCAACGCACCCGCCACCAGCTTGGCGAAGGTGGATTTACCGGCCCCGTTCACGCCCAGCAGGCCGATGCGGTCGTCCACATCCAGCCGCAGATCAAGGTCTTTGAGAATGGCGGGGTCATCCCCGTAGCCTACTTCCACATTTTCCAGCCGCAGCAGCGGCGGGGCCAGCGGGCGGGGCGGAGAGGGCAGGATGAAGGGGGAAACCTGCGCCTCGATGGTGGTTTCAATCGGCGTCAGCTTGGCCAGACGTTTCACGCGGCTCTGGGCCTGCGCGGCCTTGGCGGCGGAGGCTTTAAAGCGATCCACGAAGGATTGCAGATGTGCCCGCTCGGCTTCCTGCTTGGCGCGCGTGGCACTTTGCAGGCGGATTTTTTCTGCTCGCTGATGCTCAAAGGAATCATAGCCGCCGGTATAAAGTTCCAGCTTGCCTTCCGTGACATGCAGCGTGAAATCCACCGAGTTGTTCAGCAGTTCACGGTCATGGCTGATAATCAGGGCACAATGCGGATAGCGTTCCAGCCGGGCTTCCAGCCAGAGCGCGCCTTCAAGGTCCAGATAGTTGGTCGGTTCATCCAGCAGCAGCAGGTCAGGCTCGGAGAACAGGGCGGCGGCCAGCGCCACACGCATCCGCCAGCCACCGGAGAATTCCGCCATCGGGCGGTCCAGATCCTCGGTGGAAAAGCCAAGGCCGTTCAGAATTTCCGCAGCGCGGGAGGGGGCGCTGTCGGCATCAATTTCAATCAGCCGCATCCAGATATCGCCCATGCGCTCCGGCTCGGCGGTTTCCAGCTCGGCCATCAGCGTGGCGCGTTCCAGATCTGCTGCCAGAATGGTTTCCAGCAAGGTGACATCCGTGGCCGGATGTTCCTGATCCACCGCTGCAATGCGGGCGGCCTTGGGGATGGAAATTTCACCGGAGTCCGGCTGCAACTCGCCTTTAATCAGCTTGAACAGCGTCGATTTCCCAACCCCGTTCCGCCCCACAAGAGAGACCTTGGAGGGGTTGGGCAGGCTGACGCTGGCACGATTAAAAAACTGGCGTCCCCATGCGTTGAACACGAGGCTGTCGATCTGGAGCATAAAGCGAGAGGTCCGGTAACAGGGAAGGGCCGGACCTCTCTATCGCGTTTTAGACGCTCTCCGCCACCCAGTTCTTCTTTTTAGTGGCCAGACCAATGCCCGGGTTCATGCAGTTGCAGGGGTCCAGCTCCCGGTAATGCGCCAGCATGATATCGGGGGCCTGATAGAGATGGCCCACGTTATGTTCCGCCGGGTAGCGCGCGCCGCGCTGGTCCAGACCGGGGAGCATGCTGTGCTCCACGGCCATGGCGTTGTAGCCTTTTTTGATGACGTAATCCTGATGCATCACATGGCACAGGAAGTGGCCGTAATAGAGTTTGACGATAATCTTGTCTTCAATCTCTTTCGGCAGTTTTTCAAACCAGTTGCGGTCGTTGCGGCGCAGGGCAACGTCCAGCGCCACAATGTCTTCCGCCTCACGGTGATGCACGGCGCGGTAGCGCACAGCGGCACCGGCAGCGGCAAAGCGGTGCAGGAAGGCGCGGGAGCCTTCATCGGGCGTGCATTCAAAGAATTCACCGGTCGCCTTGCTGAAGAACTGCTCCAGATAGGCCTTCATCGGGCCTGCCAGCGTGGCGGAGGTTTTCAGCATCAGGTGGTGTTCAAACTTGTCCCGATATTCCAGCATCCGGTTGGGCAGCTGGTTGGGGATGAACACGCTGAGCGCCTGCATGATGCGGTCACTCAGGTTTTCAGGCAGGAAGCCGAACTGTTTGGCAAAAATGTCAAAGCGGGACTTCATGGCGAACATTTTCGGCAGGAATTTCGTGCCGAATTTGCGGATGACCGCAAACGTGTCCTTGCCGTATTTCTCGGCAATGTTGAACGCATCGCGGTGGATGTATTCGCCTGAAATTGGCAGTTCTTCAAACCCTGTCAGCATATGGCGGCGGAGATCTTCCAGCTCGTCCGTGCTGTTGGAGCCGATGTAGAACACTGCCGGGTCTTTTGCTGCGGGGAAGGTGTCCAGACGCACGGCAAACACCACCAGCTTGCCCGCGCAGCCTGCGGCTTCATGCCAGCGGGCCGGGTCTGCGTTAAAGCGGGCGGGGGTGTCCGCATCAATATCGCGCACGTGAGTGATGTAGTTGTTGTCATGCCCGCGGCCAGCATCCCAGTCGATGTCGGCATCGGAGAACGTGCCAGCCTGCAGCTTGTTCAGAATGGCTTCCGGGTCATTCCCAAGCTGGATGCCCAGATGGTTGACGAGCTGGAGCTTACCGTCTTCCCCCACCTGACCAAACACGGCCATTTCCGTATAGGCCGGGCCACGCTGCACCAGCGCCCCGCCCGAGTTGTTGCTGATGCCGCCCAGAACGGACGCGCCAATGCAGGATGAACCGATAACGGAATGCGGTTCGCGCCCAATGGCGCCCAGCATGTTTTCCAGCTCATACAGCGTGGCGCCGGGCAGGCAGACAACCTGCTTGCCGCCGCCAATCATATGCGCGCCGGTCAGCCGGAGGGTGCTGATGAGCACGATCTCACGGTCATAATCGTTACCATCCGGCGTGGAGCCACCCGTCAGGCCGGTATTGGCGGCCTGCATGATGATAATCTTGCCCGCATCCACACAGGCCTGCGCCACCCGCCAGAGTTCCACCAGCGTGCCGGGCTGCACCACGGCCAGCACCTTGCCCGCGCCAAAGCGGAAGCCATGGCGGAAGCGGTAGGTTTCGGCCTCGCTGGTCAGCACGTGGCTGTGTCCGGCAATGTCCTTCAGGCGGCCCAGAAGAGACTGGTTCGCCGGGGTCTGGGCTGGGGCGGTCATAAAGAAAAGGCTCCGTCTGGATCAGGCTTAAAAAGGATGATGTGTTATAACACTGTTCTGTATCCATACCAGATCACAGATATGCGTTTGCGTTGGTACGGCCTCCCGTTCCGTGCGGGAAAGGCCGCCGCATCAGAGCGCTGCCGGTGCCATGGGGGTAAAGTCAAACACCACGACCTTGGCCAGATACGGTCCGGCAAAGGTTTTGAAGGCATCATGCGCCGGGTCAAAGTGCCCTGCCTCGGTGACAATCGGGCGGCCGACGTAAAAGTTCCTGTCCCCTTCAGACGGGAAGGTGACCAGATAGCCCTGCTCCAGACCGAGGTCTGCATTTTCCCCGCTGTTCTGCGCCCCGGTCTCAATGGACGTCACGACTGTCTTGCCGTCCGGCCTGCGGGAGAGGGTGGTGAGGGCTATAAAGCGCCGGGTGACCTCCGCGCGCTGTGCCGCTGTGGTGCCGGGGCGGAAGGTGAACATCACCATATGGCGCACCACACCGGACTTGTAATCCGGGGCGGTAAAGCGCGTAGCCCCGACGGATTTCAACTCGGCCCGCACAGCCCGAGCGGCAGCATCTAAAGCGGGCGTGGTGGCAGGCGCGGTTTTAGCGGTCGGGGCGCTCAGGGCGGGGCCAGCCAGCCCGAGGGCCAGAGCAGCCGGGGCGCAGGCCAGCAGCAGGGTCTTCAGAGAAGCGGGGCGAGACATAGAGGGTTCTCCTGACTGAAATCATCAACGCGTCACATGGTGCAAAGTGCACACCCGGTTAAACCCGGTATTTTTCCCCCGCCAGCTCTCGCCGGGTGCGCTCCAGTTCTTCCGCATAGCGGCGCAGCACGTAGCGTTCGCTCAGCAGGCCGAGAATGTGGTTGTCGTCATCCACCACAGCCAGCGCCGGGCGGGCCAGCCGCTCGAACGTATCAATAGCGGTGGAGAGTGAGAGGGTCGGGGTCAGCGCCAGATCATCGGGGGCCACAAGCTCAGCCAGCGGCGTGGTTTCCGGCACACGACTGGCGTGAAACAGAACGTTTTCCACCAGTCCTTTATAGTGGTTCTGTTCGTCACACAGAATGATGTAGCGCGGCGTCTGGTTGGGGAAGGCAAGGCGGGCGGCCTGCACGGTTTCCGTCGCGGGGAAGGTGGCGACTTCCGTGCGCATCATCCGCTCCACTGTCAGCGTGCGCATCCAGCCTACATCCACGCCGGAGCGGATATTTTCCCCGCGCAGATGGAAGCGCCATGTGGCGAAGGAGTAGCCAAAGGTCCGCCGCACCGTCATGGAGGAGACAATGGCCGAGACCACCACAGCACCCGTCAGCGGCAGGCTACCGGTCGTCTCCAGCGCCAGAAAGATCATGGTCATGGGCCCGCCAATAACGGCCACGGCCAGCGCGCACATGCCCACAATGGTGCAGACGGAAACCGGCAGCACGGCCAGCGGAGCGAGTGCCCCGGCAAAGACCGCGCCCGTCAGCACACCCAGATACAGCGAGGCAAAAAACAGCCCGCCGCGAAAGCCCGAGCCAATGGAAATGGCGGAGGCCAGCGCCTTAAGCCCCAGCAGGCCGAGGGCGAGCATGAAGGGCGGCGAGCTGATCAGTCCGGCCCGCATGGCCATATGGCCGGAGGAGAGCACGGAGGGGGAAATAAGTGCCAGCCCACCCACCAGCAGGCCACCCAGCGCGGGGCGCATCCAGACCGGCATCGGCAGGCGCTGGAAGGTATATTCCGTCAGCGTGACGCCGCGCATCAGCATCACCCCCACCAGTCCGGCAAAAATGCCCAGCAGGATAATGGGGAAATACGCCAGAAGCGGGATGCCCTGCGGTGTAGCCACCCAGACGGGCGGCAGCACGGTGCCGGTCAGATGCACCACGCCAATGCCACAGATGGCAGCCAGCGCCACCGGAGCCAGCGCGGTAAAGGTGTAGGAGCCGATAATCAGTTCAAACGCGTAAAACGCTCCGGCCAGAGGCGCATCAAACGCAGCGCCAATGGCCCCGGCGGCCCCGCAGCCGACCAGCAGGCGCACATCCGCCCGGTGCATGCGCAACTGCCGCCCGATGCGGGAGCCAAAGGCCGCACCCAACTGACTGAACCCGGCCTCCAGCCCCAGTGACGCCCCGCAGCCATTGGAGAGAATGGTCTGCCCGGCCAGAATCAGACTGTCCCGAAAGGACATGCGGCCCCCATGCAGGGCGTTGGCCTCAATCGGGTCTGCCGGGCGGAAGCGGGTTTTGCGGGCCAGATACAGGCTGGTCAGTCCCAGCAGCAGCCCGCCACACATGGGCACCAGCAGGGCGCGCACCGGGTTGACAGTGGTCAGGCCGGACAGGCGGCCAGAACCCGGGGCCAGCAGATGATGTGCGAGGAATGTTGCGGTGGTCATCAGGCTGACAACACCACCCGCCAGCACGCCAACAAGGGCGGCCAGTGCGATAAGCCACAGGGTATCTTTGCGAACAAGCGCCCTGAGCGCCGCCAGAAGCCGGGGCGGCGTGTTGTGGGTGCGCATATGGTCCAGCAAGCCGGTCATGGCGGCGCTGAAACAGGCAGAGGGGCGTCTGTCTGGTGTCTCACGCTGTCCCTAATGCCTGTTTTCTCCTGCGGGAGGGAAGGGCTAATTTCATTCCAACAGTAAGAGAACGGCGTCAGTCCCGCAGCGTTCCCCATCCGCACTCAGGCGCGGGGGCTATCCTCAGGGCGTGGCGGGCGGCTGGCCTGCCAGAATCCGCGTTACGTCGTCCTCCGTCAGAGTGTAGCGGAAGAACTGTTTATAGAACGCTTTCAAGTCCCGGCGCAGGTCGATGTCCTTGAAAATCTCTGGCTGAAAGTGCTGGGCGGCCCATTCCAGCTGAAGCAGGACTTCACAGCCGTAGCGATCCCACGGGAACACGCCTTGTGGGTTGGTCCACGCCTTGCCGTTCTGGAAGGCCGCGAGGGTGCGCAGCGGTGCGTCTGCCGCCAGCGTTCCAGCATTGGCCCCGATGACAATCATGTCCGGGTTCCAGGCAGCAATCTGCTCAAACGTGACGGGGCGATGGTTGCCGGAAACCTCGGCTGCCGCATTGCGACCGCCCGCGGCCTGAATCCACGCATCAATCAGCGTATCCGTGCCGTCAATCTGCAAGGGGTTCAGGCGGGCAATATGCAGCACGCGCGGGCGGGCGGATGCGGGCAGCGCGGCCGTGCGGGCATGCAGGATCTGCTGCAACGCTTCCAGCTTCTGGCGATACACGCTGGCGATCTCATGCGCATAGGGTGTGGCCAGTGCGTCGGCCGTCATGTCCACGGACGTGAGCATCTGCGGCAGCGTGGTGTAGTGCGCATCCAGCGTGGGCAGGCCGGTTTTGCGCAACTCTTCTGCCTTGGCGTGGGTGGGCACAAAGACCAGCCCGATATGGCGGTTCAGCAGGTCTTCCGGGTTCACACTGTCCGGGTGGATGCCGGTTTCCGCCGAGCGCAGCATCGGGGCGACCTTGAACAGCCAGGGCAGATCTGCCGGTTTGTCCGCCGAGACCTTGATGCGCTCCGCCCCGCCCAGCATGACGGTAATCTCGTTATGGGCAAACCAGAGGTCCGCAATGTTGAGGGCACTTTTGTCCAGCGCAACGCTGGTGCCACTCATATCCGTAACCGTACGGGGATAGACCGGGATATTATTGACCGCCGGCATGGTGGCTACGGCCTGCGCGACAACGTGCGCGCCGGGGCCTGCTGCGGGATGCGCCGCTTGTGCGGCAGCCTGACCGGACACAGCCAGAGGGGCAGCCAGCCCCACGCCCAGCAGGCTGAGCATGAGGGATGAGGAGCAGAGCAATCTGCAACGGAGCATGAGAGAGCGCATGAGTATCCCGGACCTGATCGTATTATATACGTTAGAATACAGAAGGCGCGGGTGCAATATGGCGGCTCTCCGAACACGAAAAGGGAAGAACCGGTGCGACAACACAAGGTAATGCTGGGGGATAAAGTGCTGTATCAGGCCGCGCAGCTAACCCACGCGGAACGCTTTGCCGCAGCGCGCCGGGCGGAGGGCGTGCCCTGCCATGTGGTGCCGGACGCCACGCCCAAACCGCCGCGCCGGGAACAGATCAATCCGCTCACCGGCCAGCCCCGCAAACGTGGGCGGGTGCGTTAAGCCAGCACCGTCCGGTTGCGTCGCCATGCGTCTTCCAGCGCATCCGCGGGGTCCTGATGCGCGTCACTCCACGCGCCCTCGGCAGCTTCTGGTGCGTGAACCGTGGCGCGCCATGTGGCGGTGTCCGTCGCACGCTCCATCTTGATAGCCCAGGAGGGGGGAATGCGCGTGAGCAACCGTTCCATCTTCTGGCCAGATGTTAGCGGTTTTGCGTAATTATGGCCCACCACGCGTTCCCCTTTATCTTCAATCAGGCGGTTTTCAGATAGGATAGAATTTCCGCAATGGTTTCAGCCGGATTGGCCTCTGCGGAGATGCTGAGGGCATGCTCATCTGTCCCGGGTGCTTCCAGTGTCTGCAACTGGCTGGGCAGCAGGGTGGGGGGCATGTAATGGCCCCGCCGGCGCTTCAGCCGTTCCAGCAGAACGGATTCCGTTGTGTGCAGGTAGATAAAGATGGGGTCCAGCCCGCCTTTGCGCAGCACATCCCGGTAGGAATGTTTCAGCGCGGAGCAGGTGAGAATCCCGCCGGTGCCAGCCCGTTCACACTCGGCCAGCCATTCCTGGCAGCGGGCCAGCCAGGGCCAGCGGTCTTCATCATTCAGCGGGATGCTGGCGGCCATTTTGGCAACATTGGCGGCGGGGTGCAGGTCATCCCCTTCCTGAAAAGGCCAGCCCAGCTCATTGCGCAGACCTTCCGCAATGGTGGTCTTGCCGGAGCCTGAAACGCCCATAATCACCAGCAGACGCTTTTTAATGCCTTCCGCCACAGGTTGCGTCGGCAGGACGGTCTTGCTGCTGGCGCTCTGGTTCGGCATGGGCGGCACGCGGGTAACGGGGGCTGCCGGGTCTAGCGCCGGGGTGGCAATCAGCCCGTCGGACACGGTAGGGGTAATCACGCGGATCCCTTCAGGCCCGGCAGTAATGGCCTGTGTCGCCATGCTAATAAACAGCCCGTGTTCCACCACACCGACAATGCTGTGGATATCCGTGCCCAGCTTGTGCGGGTCTTCAATCGGGCCGAACACGCAATCCATAATCAGGTTCTTTTCATCCGTCAGATAAAAAGACCCGTCCCTTTTTTTGCGCGGGGTGACATGCGCGCCCATGCGGCCCAGCTGGACAGCAACATTTTCCCAGCCGAAGGGAATGACTTCCACCGGCACCGGGCAGAGCATACCCAGATGGTCAACATACTTGCTGCTGTCGGCCACAATCACAAACTGCTTGGCCGCGGAGGCCACAATTTTTTCCCGCAGCAGCGCGCCGCCCCGGCCTTTAACGAGATTGAGCGTGCGCGGCTCGATCTCATCCGCGCCATCAATGGTGATGTCCAGTTCAGGATGTGCGCCAAAGGTGGTGAGCGGAATGCCTTCTTCCCGCGCCTGTGCTTCCGTGGCGTCGGAGGTGGGAATGGCGCAGATTTTCAGCCCTTCCTCCCGCACGCGGCGGCCCAGTTCCGCCACGACAAAAAACGCTGTGGAGCCTGTTCCAAGACCGACAGCCATCCCGTCCTGCACCAGTGCTGCGGCCTTGATGGCGGCTTGCTGTTTCAGGTTGGCGGCGGGGTCTGGTGTTTTGTCGGTCATGGAGCTGTTCCTTGTTCTTGTTTTTTATCGGTCAGATCTGGTCAGGCCGTGCGTGTTTTATACGTCTGCGGGGGCGGCGTCACGGTCCAGCACCCAGGTCAGATCCCCCATGGCGGTAATGGCGCTGGCCGGGCAGGCGGGGTCCTGCGCACGGACTTTGGCCACGGTCTCCCGCTTGGACGCACCTTCCACCAGAAAGACAACATGGCGGCTGGCATCAATGGCCGGGTAGGTCATGGTCAGGCGCGTGTAGGGAGCGACGGGCGGCACGCAGGTGGAAACCCACGCCGTCCGCTCCTTCAGCACCGGCTGGCCGGGGAACAGGGAGGCCGTATGGCCATCGCTGCCCAGCCCGAGCAGATTGACATCAAACAGCGGCTTGCCGGGCTGGAGTGTTTCGGCCCCGTAAAACTTTTTCAGTTCGGCATCATACTCTTTGGCGGCCTCTTCCGCGGTGCCAGCCGTGGGGATGAGATGCACATTTTCTGCGGGCACCGGCACGCGGGAGAACAGCAGGCGCTGGAGCATGCCGGAATTGCTGTCCTCATGGTCATGCGCCAGAAAGCGGTCATCCCCCAGAAAGAACTCCATGCGTGCCCACGGGAAGCGGCTGGCATACGGCTCGGACGCCATCATGCTGTAGAGCAGTTGCGGCGTACTGCCGCCGGACAGGGCAATGCTGAACGGCCCATCCTTTTTGGCCAGCGCCTCCAGCAACAGCCAGTCGGCCAGATGGCGTGTGGCGGCTTCTCTGTCTGCAAAAACGGCAACCTTGCCAGTGCGGGTGTTCTGTCCGGTCATGATATCAGTCCTCTCCGAGCACAAACCGTTCAATGCCTTTGGCAAACCCGTCCTCTTCAGAAGACGCAGTTGTCCATGTGGCGCTGGTTTGCACGCTTTCTGTCGCCTGCCCCATGGCAATGGAGGTGCCACTGGCGCGGAACATCAGCACATCATTTGGCTGATCCCCAACGGTGAGCATGGCAGTGGCGGGTATTTTCAGCAGGCGTTCCAGTGTGTGGACAACGCCGCCTTTGTTGGCATCCGGGTGGGTGATGTCAACATAATAGGGTTGAGACAGGGCGGCGGAGGCCGAAGCCCCCAGCTCCTGCGCCAGCGTGTCGGCCACGCGGCGCATCAGCTCTGCGTTATCACTCACGCCGGTAATCTTGATGACGTCATCCAGTACGTCGTCATAAGAACGGGTGACACGCGGCGGGAATTTGACCGTCCACTGCTCTCGCGCAACATGCGGGGCGGAGGCATCCGGCACCAGCCAGTCCTGCGAGGTGTAAACCCAGGCGGGCACCCCATGCTCTTTCAACAGGGTGAGGGTTTTTTCCGCCACCGCACGAGGCAGCCGCAGGGCGCTGATAAGCTGCATATCCGGCTGCACCATCATGCCGCCGTTAAATCCGGCCAGCGGGGTTGTCAGCCCCAGCGGCTCAATGAGCATGGCCATGCCACGGGGTGGCCTGCCGGACGTAATGGCAAACAGAATATCCCGCTCCTGCAAGGCCTGCACGGCCCGGATGGCTCGCGGGGTGAGAATTTTCTCCCGCGTGACCAGTGTGCCATCCACATCAGCCAGCACCAGCCGGATGTCATGCGGCGGGCGGGGCATGGGTCAGGCTCCGGCAGGCGTGCCGTGGGATGCGGCAGGCGCGCTGGCGGGGTGATCGTTCAGAGAGACTGCACGGGGCAGCACGATGGATTCAATGGCCTTGGACCAGCCCTCATCCGTGTTGGCGGCTGTCACAAAATGCGCCTGCGCTGCGACGCCATCGGAGGCCTGCCCCATGGCGATGGCAAGGCCTGCGACTTTGAACATCGGCACATCGTTGTCCATATCGCCAATGCAGGCCACTTCTGAGGGATCAATTCCGTAGAACTCTGCCAGATGGCGGAGGGCGTTGCCCTTGTTGGCATCCTGCGGAGTAATATCAAGGAACCACTGGCTGGAGCGGGCGACGCTGGCGCGGCCTTCCAGCAGCATGCCGATTTCGGCTTCCTGCCGGGCGACGGCATCATAATCGGCAGAGGAGCCGGTGATTTTGCCAATCCCGGTGGTAGAACCGGCAAAGCTGGAGACAATTTGTGGCTCCATGCGCACCGCCTTGCGTTCCGGCTCTACGTACGCGCCGGTGGGGTTATCCACCAGCCATTCATGCCCACGGAACAGCCAGGCATCCAGATTATGCACTTTCAGCATATCCAGCGTATCCTGCACGGCCACCGGGTCCAGTGCCAGCTGGGAGCGCACAGTGCGATCGGCATTAAAGATCGTGCCGCCATTCAACGCGCCATAAGGCGTGTGCAGGCCGAGCACATCAAAATACATCTCAATCCCGCCGGGCGGACGGCTGCTGACGAGGCAGAGCGGAATGCCCGCGTCCTTCAGCGCCTGCACGGCGGCCAGCGTGTGGTGCGTGACCTGCTTTTCCGGGGTGAGCAAGGTGCCGTCCATATCGGACACCACCAGCTTGATGCGAGACGCCGGGGGCGCAAGAGCGGCGTGAAGGGCGTTATCGGTAACCGTCATGCTGCGTTTGCGCTCCCTGTGCTGTAACGCGGACTAAAAGAGCAGTTTAGTCTTTTGTTTCAACGTGTCCACCAAAGCCATACCGCATGGCAGACAGCACTTTTTCCGAGAACGTGTTGCCAGAGCGGGAGCGGAAGCGGGTGAAGAGCGCTGCCGTCATCACCGGCACGGGCACAGCTTCTTCAATCGCGGCTTCAATCGTCCAGCGGCCTTCCCCGGAATCATTCACTTCCCCGGAGAATTCGGAGAGGGATTCATTCTTGGTCAGCGCCTGCGCTGTCAGATCCAGCAGCCAGGAGGACACCACGCTGCCACGCCGCCAGACTTCCGCAATATCCGCCATGTTGAGCGAGAAGCGTTCATCTTCCGGCAGGAGCGGGGAGTCTTTGCGGTACATCACGTCAAAGCCTTCAGCAAAGGCCTGCATCATGCCGTATTCAATGCCGTTATGGACCATTTTAACAAAATGGCCGGACCCTGCCGGGCCGCAATACAGGTAGCCCTGCTCGGCACGGGGGTCCACGCCCTCACGGTCACGGCCGGGGGTGCGCGGAATATCGCCAATGCCGGGGGCAAGAGCGGACAGAATGGGGTCGATATGCTCAGCGGCTTCCTTCGCGCCGCCGTACATCATGCAGTAGCCGCGCTCCAGGCCCCACACGCCGCCGGAGGTGCCGACATCAATATAATCAATGCCTTTTTCAGCCAGCGTTTTGGCGCGGCGGATATCGTCCTTGTAGTAGGTGTTGCCACCATCAATCACAATATCGCCGCGCTGCATCAGGCCGCCCAGTGACATCACGGTTTCTTCCGTAATCTCACCAGCCGGGAGCATGGACCAGACAATGCGCTTTGGGCCTGCCAGTTTCTCCATCACATCCGTCAGGCTGCTGGCACCAACGGCACGACCGGCTTCCGCACGGGCCACCACTTTTTCAACAGCTGCGGGGTCACGGTCATAGACCACCACGTCATGTCCATGCCGTGTGAGGCGGACGGCAATATTGCCGCCCATTCTGCCAAGCCCGACGATGCCGATCTGCATACTCAGTTTTTCCTTATCGTGTCTTAATCGTATCTTACAGGGCGCCGTGCAGCGCAGTGGCCAGAGCGGCCAGACCGTCTTTCAGGGAACCGTGGATGTGCACACGCAGCGCACGGCGGCCCCGTTCGGCCAGAACATCAAAGTCGCCACGGGCCTGAGCGGCTTTCACCACGCCAAAGCTGTAGTTGGCACCCGGCACCGGCAGATCCTTCGCGTCATCCGCAGTAATCTGCAGGAACACGCCCGTGTTGGGTCCGCCTTTGTAGGCCTGCCCCGTGGAGTGCAGGAAGCGCGGGCCAAATTCTGCGGCTGTGGCAATGGTCTTGGCATCACGGATTTTCAGCCGGGTGTGCTGGATCCATTCCATCGTGGCGCGGTCACGCTCGATATAGGCCAGCAGCCCCACATAATCGCCCGCTTTTACGCGGTCGAAATGGGCTTTCAGAATGGCTTCCGCGCTGTCCCCTTTCAGGGCTTTGGCATTGGCCGGGTCCGCAAAGAAGGAGAATGACCCGTGCTGCGCAAACGGCTGCTCGGCGGGCAGTTTGCCGGTTTCGTTATAGGCGTCAGTCAGCTTGCGGGTTTCCACCTTGCTGGCTTCCACGTCCGGCTGATCAAACGGGTCAATCCCCAGGAACGCCCCGGCCACAGCCGTTGCAATCTCCCAGCGGAAGAATTCCTGCGCAATCTGGCGCTTGCTGTGCAGATTGATGGTGATAACCGGCTGCCCCGCGTCAATCAGCGTGGCAATGGCTTCATCCTGCTCATGCCGGTGTTCAGGCACCAGACGCAGGTAAACAAACAGGCGGTCGGTGCCGTAGCGTTTTGGTCCGCCCAGTGTTTCATCATCAATGGGGATGATGCCCTTGCCGTGCTTGCCGGTGGATTCCGCAATCAGCTGCTCCATCCATGCGCCGAAGTCGGCAATCTGCGGGGTGGCGATAATGCTCAGCTTGTCCCGCCCGAACTGCGTTGCGGCCACACCCATGATGGTACCCAGCAGCACACCGGGGTTCTGGGCCGGCGGCACGCTGGCATCGCTCATCCGCACGCCGCGCAGGGCGTCTTCCAGAAACAGCTTCAGCGGCAGGCCGGCGGCAGCGGCGGGCACCATGCCGAAGTTGGACAGCACGGAATAGCGGCCACCAATCTGCGGATCGCCTGCAAAAATCTTCCAGAAGCCGTCTTTTTTGGCCAGGGCTTCCAGCCTGGAGCCGGGGTCGGTAATGGCCACAAAGTGGGAGCCAGCCTTCTCACCCAGTGCGCGTTTGGCAAGGTCATGGAAGTAGGCGAGCATGATGTTCGGCTCAAGCGTGCCACCGGATTTGGAGGCGACGATGAACAGCGTGTTCGCCGGGTCGATCTTCTTTTCAAACGTGGCAACCTGCTGCGGGTCCGTGCTGTCCAGCACATACAGGTGGCCAAAGCCTTCATGCTTGCCAAAGGTCATGGCCAGCACTTCCGGCCCAAGGCTGGAGCCGCCCATGCCCATCAGCAGAACCTGCTGGAAATTGCGGGCTTTCACTTCTGCCTGAAAGTTTTCCAGCTCGGACAGGTGGGCCAGACGGTCTTCAACAATGTTGAGCCAGTTCAGCCATTTGCTTTCCGGGCCATTGGTCCAGACAGAGGCGTCCTTGTTCCACAGTTTGCGGATGGTGCCGTCTTTGCGCCATGCCGTCAGCCCTTTCTGCACCGCCTCTTCCAGCGGGGCGGGGAGGGCGGTCTTCATGTCGGTCAGCTTGTCACCCAGCATGGCCTGCTGTTTGGCGGCAACGGAGCCGAGCAGGCTGTCAAAGGCTTCCTCAAAGGAGGTCACGCCTTCATCCACCAGCGTGGCGGTCACGCCGTCCAGATCCAGCTTCAGCCGTTCGGCTTCACTCATCACGTGGCGGGCGTCATCAAGGCCAGCCATCAGCGTTTCGGACACGGTGCCGTGGTCACGGAAGGCATCCATGGTGGCGGGCGGCACGGTGTTGACGGTATGCGGGCCAATCAGGCTGTCCACATACAGCACGTCGCTATAGGCTTTGTCCTTGGTCCCGGTGGAGGCCCACAGCAGGCGCTGCGGCTGGGCACCGGCGGCTTCCAGCGCCTTCCAGCGCGGGGTCTGCATGATTTCCTGCCAGTAGCCATAGGCCACCTTGGCATTGGCAATGGCGACCTTGCCGCGCAGGGCTTTCAGGGCGTCTGCGTCTTTGTCACCGGCTTTCACGCGGCGATCAATTTCGGCATCAATCTTGCCGTCAATGCGGCTGACGAAGAAGGAGGCGACGGACGCGACTTTGGACAGGTCCCCGCCCTTTTTCTGCAGGTCTTCAAGCCCCAGCAGCCACGCATCCACCACGGCCTTGTAAGCAGAGAGCGCGAAAATCAGCGTGACGTTGACGTTGATGCCCGCAGCAATGGTTTCCCGGATGGCCGGGATGCTTTCCGGCGTGGCCGGAATTTTGATCATCAGGTTGGGTTCAGCCACATCAGCCCACAGGCGCTGGGCTTCATGCGCTGTGCCTTTTTCGTCCCGTGCCAGATAGGGGGAGACTTCAAGACTGACAAACCCGTCTTTCTTGTGGGTCGCCTCATACACCGGAGCCAGAACATGGGCTGCGGTCTTGATGTCCCGCACAGCCAGCTTTTCATACAGCGTGCCGGGGGAGACATTGTCATGCGCCAGAACGTCGCGGATCTGCGCGTCATATTCCGTGCCTTCCCCCATCGCCTTCTGGAAAATGGCCGGGTTGGAGGTCACACCACGAATATCGTCGTCCTGCACAAGGCGTGCCAGAGAGCCGTCTTCAACAAAGGAGCGGCGGATGAAGTCAAGCCACGGAGACTGCTGGACCGAGGCAAGGCCCCGCAGCGGGTTGGCACCTTTAGAAGAAGAGGCAGTCATGCTTGGCATCCTTTCTGCACACCGCCCGGCCTTTCAGACTGAACCGGGCGGCATAGAAGCATCTACTATCGTATGAAGCTGCGGCCTCAGCCCACCTGGCGGCGGGCTGCTTCCAGCACTGCTTCCGGCGTAAAGCCGAATTTCTTCGCCAGCTGACCAGCCGGAGCAGACGCCCCAAAGCCGCGCATGGCGATAATTTCACCCGTCGGGCCCGCATAGCGGTCCCAGCCGATGGGGGAGCCGGCTTCAATCGTCACGCGGCCCGTGACGGAAGGCGGTAGCACCGTATCACGGTAAGATTGTGGCTGGGATTCAAACACTTCCCAGCTCGGCAGGGAGACCACACGGGCCGGAATGCCGTCTTTGGTCAGCGCTTCATACGCGGAGACAGCCAGAGAAAGCTCACTGCCGGAAGCAATCAGAATGACCTTCGGTGTTTCCTTGCTGTCGGCCAGAATGTAGCCACCTTTCGCCACGCCAGAGGCCGGGGCAAAGCGGGTGCGGTCCAGCGTGGGCAGGTTCTGGCGGCTGAGGGCCAGTGCCACCGGGCCATCCTGCTTGGCAATCAGGTAGCGCCAGACTTCGGCCACTTCGTTCGCATCACCGGGGCGGAAAATGGTCATGCCCGGCGTGGCGCGCAGTTGCACCAGCTGTTCGATAGGCTGATGCGTCGGCCCATCTTCCCCCACGCCGATGGAATCATGCGTGAAGATGTAGGTCACCGGCTGGTGCATCAGGGCAGAAAGCCGGATCGGGGCCTTCATATAATCGGAGAAGATCAGGAACCCGGCGCAGAAGGGGCGCAGGCCATACAGCGCCATGCCGTTCACAATCGCGCCCATGGCATGCTCACGCACACCAAAATGGACGTTGCGGCCACCGTAGGAGCCATTCCATGCGGCAGGCTGGAAGCTCTGCTCGCCTTTCAGATTGGTTTTGGTGGACGGTGCGAGGTCAGCCGAGCCCCCCAGAAGCCAGGGCAGGCGGCCAGCAACGGCATTCAGCACTTCACCAGAGCTGGCGCGGGAGGCAATGCCTTTTTCACTGGCGTCATAAACCGGGATCTGCGCATCCCAGCCTTCCGGCAGTTTGCCGCCCAGAATGGCGTCCAGTTCAGCCGCCAGTTCCGGGTGAGCCGTGTGATAGTCGTTAAACAGCTTTTCCCATGCGGCGCGGGCTTTGGCGCCCCGTGTGCCCATGCCATCCTGCATGTGGGCCTGCACGCCGTCCGGCACATAGAAGCTCTGGTCTTCCGGCCAGCCATAGGCTTTCTTGGTCTCGCGGATTTCTTCCACACCCAGCGGTTCACCGTGGGCTGCGGCAGTGCCGGCTTTATGCGGCGCACCCCATGCAATCACGGAATGGACCAGAATAAAGGTGGGGCGTTCGGTCTCGGCTTTGGCCTGCGCCAGAAGGTCCTTCAGGGCGGCGGTGTCGTTCGCGTCCTTCAGCACCAGCACCTGCCAGCCATAGGCGGCAAAGCGGGCGGCGACATCTTCTGTCAGCGCAAGGTCGGTGGAGCCTTCAATGGAGATGCGGTTGGCATCATACATCCACACCAGATTGCCCAGCTTGAGGTGGCCTGCGGTGGAGGCGGCCTCGCTGGAGATGCCTTCCATCATGTCGCCATCGCCACACAGCGTGTAGACATGGTGGTTGAACAACTCAAAGCCCGGCTTGTTAAAGCGCGCGGCCAGCCATTTTTCCGCCATCGCCATACCGACGGAGTTGCCACAGCCCTGCCCGAGCGGGCCGGTGGTCGTCTCAACGCCGGTGGTGTGGCCGTATTCCGGGTGGCCGGGGGTTTTGGAATCGAGCTGACGGAACTGCTCAAGGTCGGCAATGGTCAGGGACGGCTCATTGGTCACCTTACCGTTCTTCACCTGCCGGACCCCGGCAAGGTAGATCAGCGAATAGAGCAGCATGGAGGCATGGCCGATGGACAGTACAAAGCGGTCCCGGTTGGGCCAGAGCGGGTCTGCCGGGTCGTAGTTCAGAACGTCCTGCCACAGGGTATAGGCAACAGGCGCCAGCGCCATGGCTGTGCCGGGGTGGCCTGAATTGGCTTTCTGAACCCCATCCATGGAGAGCGTGCGGATGGTGTTAATGCACAGGTTATCGAGGTTGGCCGTCCCCCCGGCTTCCAAACCGTTCGGTGCGCGAAGAGGGGTGGGAAAAGAGGCACGCATGCTAACCTATCCTTCAGAGTGGACGTTTTTTGTTTTGGCCCGGTGAGACCACGCACCGGAGCAGCCCGGCAGGAGATCAGGGTTGTGCACAATCACACGGTCCGGCGTTATTGGGCAAGAGAGCAGGTGCGAGACTCTGCCTCTTCTCTGCGGGCCGGATGGTAGCTGACTGAACAGGCAACGCAGCATGGTGGGTGGAGGCTGCGTGGAGGCAGGGGTGAATCTCATTTTTGAGATTGTCGCGCAGCGCAAAACAGGCTTTTCTCCGTTCAGAAGAACAGGCAGCAGACCGGGTTTTTCTCCCCTTTTTTGCAGGAGGATGATCACAAGGCCTTGCTTTACAGCCGCTATCACTTGCGCGTGAGGCAACGGAAAGAGGCAGTTTTTCCCATGTGCGGGCTTCGGGTGCCGGGATGGCGTGCCCTCCACGTCCGGCAGGTCAGCCCCGCCATGGGCAGGAAACGCTGCACAGGCTGGGGCGTTTGCAGTATAGAGGGCAGCAGTCCATAGCGTCACCCGGTCCGTCGGGCCGGTGGCTGACGCTGTATTTGAGTCGATAAGAATTTTTCCGGAGGTCGAGCATGACACAGGTTTCTTCTCAGGACCCGCGTTCTCAGGGCACGCAGACCCCGGGCGCCGGACCTGGGCTCTTTGGTGACTTTACGCAGGAGCAGGTGGAAGCCCTGTTCATCAACGCGGCGCGGGAAGGGGAGGCTGATCTGCTTTCCAGCTTTCTGGATGCGGGGATGGACCCCAACCTGCGGGCGGAAAAAGGCTACACGCCGCTGATTCTGGCCTCCTATAACGGCCATGTTGACGCTGTCAGCACGCTGCTGGCACGTGGGGCCAAGCCGGATCTGCAGGATGAAAAAGGGGCTACGGCGCTGGCCGGGGTGGCGTTCAAGGGCTTTCTGCCCATCGCCCGCCTGCTGCTGGATGCGGGGACAAAGGTCGATGTGCCCAACGCTGTTGGCCGCACCCCGCTGATGTTTGCCGTCATGTTCGGGCGCGATGAGATGGCGAAGTTGCTGCTGAAAGCCGGAGCCAGCCCGACCCACCGTGACGGCGAGGGTCTGAACGCGCTGGATCTGGCCCAGCGGCAGGGCAATGCCGCCCTCGCTGCGCTGATCAAAGAGCAGAACGCCGGGCAGGCCTAACGTTTCTCAGGCTTTTCAGGCGGAAACGCATCGTTTAGGGGTGAAGGCAGTCCATTAGGGGGCTGCCTTTTCTTTTTGCGGATGTTTTCAGCCATGAGCCGTTTCTGGAGTCCTCTTGTTCACCGCCTGACGCCGTATGTGCCGGGCGAGCAGCCCAAAATGGCCGACCTGATCAAGCTGAACACCAACGAATCCCCCTACGGGCCGTCTCCCCGCGCGCTGGACGCCATGAAGGCCGCCGCGGATGACAGCATGCGTCTGTATCCGGACCCGGAAGCCACGCGCCTGCGCACCGTTCTGGCTGAGCGCGTGGGGCTGAAGGCGGAGAACGTGTTTGTCGGCAATGGTTCGGATGAAGTGCTGGCCCACGCCTTTCAGGCCTTCTTCGCGCATGGCGAGCCGATCCTGTTCGCGGATGTCACCTACAGTTTCTACAAGGTCTATTGCGGCCTGTATGACCTGCCGTATCGCCTTGTGCCGCTGAATGCGGAGATGGGCGTTGATGTGGCCGATTATGCCGGCCCATGCAGCGGCGTGGTGCTGGCCAACCCCAATGCCCCAACCGGCATCGCGCTGGATCTGAACGCGGTCCGTCGCCTGCTGGAGATGCACCCGGACCGCGTGGTGCTGGTCGATGAAGCCTATGTCGATTTTGGCGCGGAAAGTGCCGTGGCACTGGTGAAGGATTATCCGAACCTGCTGGTGGTGCAGACCTTCTCCAAATCCCGCGCGCTGGCCGGGGCGCGGGTAGGCTTTGCCTTTGCCCAGCCGGAACTGATTGAAGGCCTGACCCGCGTGAAGGACAGCTTCAATTCCTACCCGCTGGACCGCATTGCGCAGGCCGGGGCCACCGCTGCGGTGGAAGATGAAGGCTGGTTTCTGAACAGCGTGGAAAAGGTGATCACTACCCGCAAAATGCTGTCCGCAAAGCTGGCCGAACTGGGCTTCAAGGTCTTGCCTTCACAGGCTAATTTTGTCTATGTTCACCATGCTGACCGCGATGCTGCGGAACTGGCGGCGGACCTGCGGGAGCGCGCCATTATCGTCCGGCATCTGCGCGGTGTGCGCACATCCTCGTGGCTGCGGATCACGGTTGGAACAGACCAGCAGTGCGAGATGCTGCTTTCTGCCCTGCGGGAGATTCTCCTCCGCAACCGCTGAATACGGCGTTCGGGCAGGTCTTGAGCCTGCCAGACCAGTATTTGTGCGTACTCTACATAAAAAAACGGTGTTTCCCCCGCCTGTCCGGCCTTGTCCGGAGGCGGGCGTGTGTCTGTGTGCTCTGGCAGCCTGTGGCTGCTGAAGGGCGGTTACAATAATCAAGGGAGTGAACCCATGCGTGCCTTTCATGGTCAAATGTCAGACAACCAGCCCATCCGCCGCAGCCTGCCGGAAAAGCAGAAACAGCTGCGGGACCTGAAGGAAACGCTGGCCACCATGAAGTCCCACACCTCTCCGGCGCTCAAGGAAAGCGTGCGGAAGCGGATTGCCCAGCTGGAAGCGGAAATTAAGGCTGCTCCGGCGCTCAAACCGGCCCGCAAGCCTGCCGCAGCCGGTGCCCGTGCAGGCGGGGATGCCCGTCGTCCGGCCCGCCCCGTGCGCCCGCGCTGAGGTTAAAACCTGCAAAACTAAGGGAGCCTTGGTCCCGTAAGCCTGCTGTGATATGAACCGGACCAGTTTGCGGCGACCGGTCGTGGACAGTGCGCTTCCTTACGGGACAGGCAACGATCGCCCTTTCGGGAAACAGGGAGTTCAGCGATGGCCGGAAAAGCCTCCTCCACTTTACCTGAGTCAATCTCGGAAGGCGGCACACTGCTGCGTGATGGCCTGATCTGGGCCATTTTCTGCCGCCCGGGGCATGAGCCGGTGGAGCTTGAGCGGGACGTTGTAACCCAGCGCCTGCTCACCGGCGCGTTCCCGCCGGAACTGGCCAATACGGACGGGTGGGCGTGGTTCCACTTTGATATTGTCCACACCCTCTCCCGCACGCAGATTGAAAGCATTCCCTCGCTGCCGGAAGAAGTGCGGCAGGTGCTCACCAATCTTGAGCGCAGTATCCGTCTGGATAGTGAAGATGAGACGGTGTTTGGCGCACTCCCTGCCTTTGATGACACCACCACGGATGATGACCGGAACGTCAGCACATGGCGGTTCGCGCTTGAGCCGGACTTGCTGATCACCACCCGCCGCCACCCGATTCCCGCGCTTGGCGTGGTGTTTCATGAGCTGCGGCGCGGTCTGGTGCCGCGTTCCCCCGCTAATCTGGTGGATCGTGCGCTGCTGGAATTTGCCGATACCCTGCGGCGGGACTTTGCCCGGCTGGATGACCAGCTGGACCGCGCGGAAGATGTTCTGCTGATGCTGGATCGGGATACAGATCTGGGACGCATGAGCGGTCTGCTTGGCCTTGTGCGCCGCCGCTCCACGGAACTGCGCCGCGTGCTGGCCCCGGTGGACCGTATTTTTAAAGATGAAGAGATGGAACTGCCGGAATGGGCAGAGGATGACCTGCGCGACCGGTCCCACCGACAGGTTCACGCCGCACTGGATGACCTTCTGGCCTTGCAGGACCGTGCGCGTTCCTTGCAGGACGAACTGACGTCCAATCAGGCGGAAGAAACCAACCACCGTCTGTATATCGTCTCCGTCGGCACGACGTTGATGCTGCCGGCCACGTTCGTCACCGGCTTTTTCGGCATGAATACCGGCGGCATGTTCCTCACGGATGGCTCATGGGGCACGGTGGAAGCGGGCGGCCTGTGCTTTGCCATCATGTTTGGGACCTGGCTTCTGCTGAAGTTTACCCGTCTGCTTTAAGCTAAGCCGGACACTTTGAGTCCCGCCGGTTTACCTAACTCCTGAAGAACGCTTGGAAAGTTTTGGATCGGCATTGCTCTCGGCCTATTCGCAAAGCAGATCAGTCCCAGTTGGCGGCAAGAAAAACACAAAACAGGATCAGTTAAGGTTTTATGAATTTCGCTGTTGAGGCAGTGAAAAAACTAAAAAACTGGTCTTAATGCGAAGCAGTGCAACACAGGTACTGGTTCCCATGCTTCATTTTGCTCCGTATTCGGTGCTTTCCATTCTGGCGCTGACCACCTGCTTTCTGCTGGTCTGCGTTTTTGAATTTGTTAACGGTTTTCATGACACGGCCAACGCCGTGGCCACGGTCATCTACACCCACTCCCTCAAGCCGCGCGTGGCCGTCATCTGGTCCGGCCTGATGAACTTCATCGGCGTGCTGGCGGGCGGTATCAGCGTGGCCTACGGGCTGGTGGAACTGCTACCGGCAGACGTGCTGTCTCCTCCGAATGGAGACCCGGCCATCCCGATGCTGATCTCGCTGTTCGGCACGGCGCTGGCGTGGAACCTGGTGACCTGGTGGTTCGGGATCCCCAACTCCAGTTCCCACTGCGTGATTGGCGCGCTGATTGGCGTGGCCATTGGGGATGCGTTCCTGCACACACGCGGGCTGGGCAACAGTGTGGACTGGTCCCAGATCTGGAAAGTGCTGCGTGCACTGGCCGTTTCCCCCATCCTCGGTCTGGTCGGCGCGGGCGGCCTGTATTTCATCCTGAAGCATGTGGTGAAGGACCCGGAACTCTATCAGCCGCCGCAGGGTGAAAAGCCCCCGCATGGCTGGGTGCGCGGCCTGCTGATCCTCACCTGCACGGGTGTCAGCTTCTCTCACGGTAGCAATGATGGTCAGAAGAGCATCGGCCTGATCATGCTGACCATTATCGGCATCCTGCCCGCCACGTTCGCACTCAGCCCGAACGCTGGTTCCCACATCCCGCAGATTGCCCCGCAGGCGGTTATCGCTGCTCCGCTGCTGCAACAGTATGACCATGACGGCCTGCGGGAAGAAGCGCTGGCGTCCGTCGCGCGCCTGCAGACGACTGACCCCGGCAACGTTGTCGCCTCTCAGTTGCGCGCAGATATTTATGAGGTTCTGGCTGGCCTGAAGTCTGTGTCTTCCAGCACGCAGGCGTCTGACGCGGACAAGAAAAATGCCAAAGACATCAGCGCCGTTCTGCGCCCGACCGTGGAATACGCCCCCTGGTGGGTGCGTCTGCTGAGCGCTCTGTGTCTCGGTCTTGGCACGATGATTGGCTATAAGCGGATTGTGCATACGCTGGGCGAGAAGATTGGCAATACACATCTTACTCCCGCACAGGGAGCGTCCGCCGAACTGGTCGGCGCGGGCCTGATTGCCACTGCGGGCTATACCGGCCTGCCGGTCTCAACCACGCACATCATCACGGCGGGTATTGCCGGGACCATGCTCGGCTCTGGCAGCGGCATTAACCCGAAGATGCTGACCAAAATCGCACTGGCATGGATATTCACCCTGCCCATCACCATCGCGATTGCCGCGACGCTGTTTTACGTCATCAGCATGTAAAGCCGGTTTCCCCCTGCCGGCGCTCACGAGGGCGGGCAGGGGGGCTAACGGCTCAGGTGCCTCGGGGTGCCAGCAGGATCATGGATGCCCCGCCCAGACAGATCAGCGCGCCCAGCAATTCCCATTTATCCGGGGTGCGCCCTTCCACCACGCGCATCCAGATGAGCGATGCGGTGATGTAAATCCCGCCATAGGCCGCATAAGCCCGCCCCGCAGAGTCCGACTCAATACGGGTGAGCAGAAGGGCGAAGACAATCAGGCTGACAAGGCCGGGCACCAGCAGCCATGCCGAGCGACCTTCCTTCAGCCATAGCCAGACGGCAAAGCATCCGGCAATTTCCGCAAAGCCTGCGGCCAGATAAATCAGAAAAGGCTTGAGTAAAAGCACGGCATGTTCCTGTTTGTTCAGGCTTTGTCGTCTGGCACCTGCATGTCCACACGGTAGGCGGCCATCACCTCGGCGGTTGGGCCATCCAGGCGGATCTGCCCGCCTTCCATCCAGATCAGCCGGGTGCACCATTCTTCCAGCACATCCAGCGCGTGGGAGGTAATGACCAGAATATCCGTATTGTTCACCACGGAAGACAGGCGCTTTTCCGCGCGCTCCCGGAAGTGGAAATCTCCCGCCATGAACCATTCATCCATCAGCAAAATCTGCGGGGTAATGGCGGTGGCCAGCCCAAAGCCCAGACGCACGATCATGCCGGAAGAATAGAGCCGCACAGGCAGGTCAAGGAAGGTATCAAGCTGCGCGAACTCCTCCACATCCTGCTCAAGCTGGCGGATCTGCGCCGTGCTTAGCCCTTTGTGGCGGCCCATCAGAGTGATGTTTTCACGCCCTGTCAGTTCCGGGTTCATGCCGGAATTGACATCCAGCAGGGCCGCAACCTGCCCGCGAATATGCACGTTGGGAGCATCCGGCATGTAGATGCCCGCCATCACCCGCAGCAGGGTAGATTTGCCGGCACCATTATGGCCAATCAGCCCAACCCGTTCCCCGGCCCGGATCTCTACAGAGACATCATCCAGCGCCTGCACATAAACCGGGCCGCCATCAGGCCGGTCCATCCGCACTTCGCCACCGGTGCGCAGGCTGCGGGAATTGGTGAGAGCCGCCTTGCCGCGCTTGAACAATAGCTTCTTGAGGGAGCGCGCGCCCCCATGAAAAATCGGGAAGTCGAGTGACAGATCCCGGATGCTGATGGAGGACGTGCCGGGGGCAACCCGCCCGGCGTCAAAAACGGAGCCACTCATACCCAGAACGCCAGTTTGCTGCGGGAGCGGGAGAACACAAACAGCGCGAGCAGGCAGAACACCACGCTAATGCCACCGGAAATCAGCCAGGACATCGCGGAGGGGATCTGCCCGAGGAACGGCCGGCGCACAATTTCCAGCAGGGAATAGAAGGGGTTGAAATAGAGCAGCCACGCGTGCCCGGCGACCTGCTTGGGTTCCCAGATAATGGGCGTGATGTAGAAGATGATCTGCATGATACTGCCCACAATGGGCGGAATATCGCGGAAGCGCGCACAGGCACAGCCCAGCAGCAGGCACAGCGCCACACTATCCACCAGCCACAACAGCAGCGCGGGCAGGGCCAGCACGACATCGGCTCCGGGGGAGATGCCAAAAATCAGGAAGACAACGACCGGCACAACCAGATTGTAACTGAAAACAATGCCGCAGCGCATCATGGTTCGCAGGGCCTGCACCGTGTAGGGCATGTTGACCGAGCGCAGGGTTTCCGTGGCGCGGGTAAAGGTCGAACAGCTCTCAAGAATCAGGGCGGACAGGCCCGTCTGCCATAGAATTATCGAAATTGAGAGGTAAGGCAGGTAATCTTTCAGAACAAGATGAAACAGCTGGGAATAGATCAACCCCATGGAGCCGATCATGATTGCCGTTGTCAGCGTCAGCCAGAACGGCCCCAGTGTGGACCCGCTGAATTGCAGCCGGATATCCAGCCAGCCCAGCGTCGCCGCCAGACGCCACAGCCGGAAGCCATCCGCAATATCCTTGCAGGCCATCACCACGCGTGAACGTGCGCGCGGTGCGGACTCCAGCGGGCCGGACCCGTTCGGGCCAGCCGCAACGGGCGGGGCAGGGGCTGTAAAGCCTGTATGTTCGGTGGAACCGGAACTGACCATCATGCCCTCTCGCCTATCCGATCACGCAGCGGCCCGCAACTCCCGGGCCATCCTGCAAGACGCATATTCTGGCGGAAAAGTCGGGCGGAAGTGCGGCGGAAGCCGGGATGATCTGTTGCATGAGACAGGCTGGCGTTATAGAGACTTAGAGAAGATTCTTTCCATATACTCTCAGGAGAATCCCCCGCTGGCCGGTGGTGTCTCCTCGCGTGGGCAGGGCGGATATAATCCATGACATCCAGACGACCCCCCTTCCGTTTTTATCAGACCCTTGCCCCGCAGCGGCGCAAGGTGCTGCGTCGTGCTGTGCGGACGTCCCCTCTTCTTGGTCTGCTGGCGCTGCTGGCTGCCTGTGCCGGGCAGCCCGGTACGGGGTCTCCGTCCATTCCGGTAGCGGAAGAAGCTGAGCAGTATCGCGCCCACGCCCGGTCTTACTACGCCCCGCCCGGCCCGCCGGAAGATCCGTGGGGACCGTATATTCAGGAAGCTTCCAAAAAGTTTGACGTGCCGGAAGAATGGGTTCGTGCCGTCATGCAGCAGGAATCCGGTGGTCGCCTGTATCACAATGGCCAGTTTGTCACCTCAGCGCCCGGTGCGATGGGCCTGATGCAGCTGATGCCGCCCACGTATGATGCTCTGCGCTACGCTTATAATCTGGGTGATGATGCGTTTGACCCGCATGACAACATCATGGCGGGCACGGCCTACATCCGCCAGATGTACGATGTGTATGGCTCCCCCGGCTTTCTGGCAGCGTATAATGCTGGCCCCGGACGGCTTGAGGACTTCCTGACGCGCAATCGTACCCTGCCGCGTGAAACCCGGAACTATGTGGCTTCTATTGGCCGCCGGATTGTGGGTATCTGGCCGGTGAACCGCTCTCAGGCGGATATGCTGGTGGCCAGTCATGACAGCATGGCTCTGGCGTATCAGCCGGTGCAGTCCAACACGGCAACAAGCTCCGTCCGCACGGCATGGCAGCGCAGGCAGTCTGGCCTGCCGACGGATAGCCAGCCTGTGCAGGTGGCAGAAGCCGCAACAGACAGCAGCACGACTGATGCCCCGTCCTACGGTGCGGACTGGCATCCGGTCTCTCGCGCCACGACGCCGTCTTCTACGCGCAATGATGTCAGTTCCGTCTGGGCACAGCGTCTTGCAAGTTCTGGCACAGCGAGCAGCGGCGCATCGGAAGCGCCGGTGCAGGTGGCGCAGGCGGTTGATGCGTCTGAACCGGTGGAGGATGCCGGGGACGAGGCGCAGGCTGCGGCAACCCCGGCAACGGTTGCTCCGGCTCAGCCCCACGTGCTGCGTATTGCCGCTGTCACACCTGCCGCTACACCGAGCCGTAGCCGCTCCTTCCATCTGGTCTCTCCGGCCATGGCAGAGCCCGCTCCGCTGCTGAGCAAGAAAGCCCGCGCGCAGGAGCCACGGAACTGGGCCATTCAGGTGGGGGCGTTCAACACGGCCTCCATGGCGCAGCAGGCTACAGGGCAGGCCCGTAATCAGGCCACGCTGTCTGGTGCGAAGGCACAGGTTGCTGCCGTGCAGGTCAAAAAAGGCCGCCTCTACCGCGCCCGCCTGACCAACCTCTCACACACAGACGCCGTAGCTGCCTGCCGCCGCCTGAGCGGATGTGTGCTGGTTTCTCCGGACTCCTCTGGGTCCTGAGGGATTTTTAGAGGCTGTTTTAAGCCCGTCAGGTCTTCCTGACGGGGCCTGCTCCCGATCTGCGTCGGACGCAGGAACGGGCCTCAGTCTTTCTGTTTGTTCTGGGAAAGTATAAAATTACCTAAGCATTTTAGACTTTAGAGCCCGATATAATAGCGCGTCAAAAGAACGGGGATCATGGCGTGAACAGAGAAAAGAAAGACGACAAGAAACAGGGAAAATGCGCAGAGGGACCGTGGCGTTATTTTCATTTCCCCTAAAGCATAAGCTAAAAACAGAGCCGGAATGAGAAAATATCGTCCCTGAATGCCGTCAATTTCTGAGGCACTTATGGGGGTCCAGGCGAGATATAAAGCGGTAAAAATCAGCAGGAAGGAGGTAAGCCCCATGCCAGCCAGAATGCCTGATATTTGCCATGTGTCACGCTGGTTTTTCCAGGATATGGCAAGCAGGGCTGTGGCCACCAGAAGCAGGCTCTCCGTAAAATAAAAACGCGCCGGAAACAGAGTATCCAGCCAGCCCAGAATGCCAAGAAAAGAGTAAATATAGAAACTCTGCTTATCGGGATCTGTCACGGTGTTGAAAAGCAGATGGGCAAAATGGAACGGGTGCAGAAGAATGCCGAGGAGTTTTCCAGAGGCAAAAGAGCCCTGAGACGGAGAGCTGACCGTCATCTTCATGGCCAGCATTGTCCATCCAATTGAAAAGGCAGAGCACGCCACAGCTTGCCAGAGGACAGTCTTTTTCCGGGTATAAAGCCAGACTATGAAGGGCAGAAGAAGTATAGGCAGGGCATGAAGTCTGCATGTAGAGACCAGTGCCACAGAAATAGTGAAAACAGCCAGCAGAGCAGGGGGTGCCTGTTCCCTAAGGCGTGTGATCTGGCAGAACGTAGAAAGAGCCAGTAACAAAACCGCCGTAGCCATGCCATCCAGACTGGCAGCGCCAGACTGGAACAGCGTCATGGGGATGGCCAGAAGGGCCAGAACCAGAGCATTGGGCGGGTAAATTGCAAAAGCGATAATAGTAATAAGGCCAGCGGAGACTGCGGCAAGCAGGCGGGCCAGCCTGTAGGACCGGTCAATGGACAAGTGCATTAGCTCGCCGGCCAGAAGTCCGATGGCCTGCGGTGTATAAATAACCGGGAAATAATACCCGGTTCCCGGCGCGACGGTGAAGACTTTCCGGGAGGTCCATTGAAACTGGCTTGCCGTCATCAGGTCATTCTGCGCGATTTTTTTTTCAGGATGCCCCTCATATTTGGAAAGATAGTCGATGTAACTTTCCAGCCCTGAATCGACGAACCCGCCTGAGGCCTGACCGGGCGGGGTTTTTAGAAAAAATTCTCCCTGTGCGAGCCAGTAAGCGCGTTTGAGATGGTCGCGCTCATCTGGTGACTGAAGGGGAGGGACAAGGCCTGTTTCAAGAAAACAGAAAAAACTTATGAAAAGAGCTGAAAAAATAACTAAAAATTTTGGAGAGAGCCGATGAAATGAGCGAAGAATGGTCATAATTTCTGGCCCAGAGACACAAGAATGCCAGCGACAATCAAAAAGACCCCAGCGGCATAGTGCCAGCTGAAATTTTCATGCAGGAAAAAGTGGCTGAGGAACGGGACAATGGCAAAAGCCAGTGCCATGAAAGGATAAACCCGGCCCAGTTCTGAGCGCTGCAACAGCCAGACCCAGCCTATTGTTGTAATGCCATACAGGATGAGGGCGACCAGCAGGACGCTCAGGGCGCCCGGGTCCATGAAGCTTCCGGCCTTATTGAAGCCATTCGCGCTGATCTTGAAGAGGATCTGACCAATGGAGATGCCAATGACGCAAAGGATGGCAAAAAAGATGTCTGTCATGGCATTTTTCCGGAGTAAGGGCGTTGTGTCAGGCAACGAAGGCTTCTTGCACCATTTCGGCCGGGTTCGGACTGGATATCATAGGATAGGAAGGCCAGCAGGAACTGGATTCCCAGAATAATGGGCAAAGCGGCCAGCATGACGGTGCCGGCAGACGCGTAAGTGCCACGCTGGAGGCTGTAAAACCAATGCAGCCCTCCGTAAATACATCCATAAAGGATCAGCAAAATGCCGGCTGGCAATTCAAAAGAAGAGACCGACATATCGCGCAGATAGTAATTGTAAAAAATTCTTTTGAAGAAATTTTCAATATTTTTCGAGAAAAATTCAAAGAACACTTTCTTGATATTTAACCCGCTGACTTCATCTCCGTAATGGGCGCGCATCGGAATATCTCTGACAATGGCGCGTACGGTATTCAGCCGGAACAGCATATCGG
This sequence comes from Acetobacter sp. KSO5, assembly GCF_044094635.1. Classification (NCBI taxonomy): domain Bacteria; kingdom Pseudomonadati; phylum Pseudomonadota; class Alphaproteobacteria; order Acetobacterales; family Acetobacteraceae; genus Acetobacter; species Acetobacter sp. KSO5. The sequence continues at coordinate 521,243 of NZ_CP172014.1, forward strand.
TTTCAAAAAAGTAGCGGCGGCTCAACTTGTCGAAGGGCAGTAACGCCGCAACATCTTTGTGGATGGCGGTATAGCCGTTTGTCGGGTCAAAAATGCTCCAGTATCCGGATGAGAATTTCGTCAGAAAAGACAGGCCTGCATTTCCCAGCAAACGGATTTTCGGCATGCTGGCCACGTCTTCCGGATTAAAGAAGCGATTGCCTTTTGTGTAATCAGCGTAGCCCGCAAGGATGGGGGCAATAAAGGTGGGGATCAGCGCCGGGTCCATCTGACCATCGCCGTCAATTTTGATCATGATCTCCATATTATCGGCCATGGCAGCCTGATAGCCGGTCAGAACAGCGCCCCCAACGCCCTGATTGGTGGCGTGCTGTATAACGCGTACGCGGGGGTCCTGGCAGGTGGCGGTTACATACCGACCGCTTTCTTCCGGGCAGCAGTCATCCACCACATAAATGGCGGAAACTTCCGGGCCAATACGGCTGATAACGTCCAGAATAAATGTCCGCACACGGTATGACGGTATGACCACCGCCACACCGGCCTGTTCTGTGACGTCCATTGTGCCCCCCCACTTGTCCCGCCTGACCTAAAATAAGCCCTGCTTTTTAACTTTTCTTGTTTTTCTGCGGGTCTTTCCCACCAGCCGGCGGCGGCAGCGGCGCGTTATCACGCCCGGAATAGCGGTCGATAATCTGGCGGACAGCACCTGCGGCTTCCTGTGCGGCAACGACTGCGATGTCGCCCCAGTAGCCGTCCAGTGAGTGGGCTTCAATATCATGGAGCTGCGTGGCGGCCCCGGCTTCCTTGCCGTTCTTGTCCGCAACGCGCCAGACAATTTCAATATGCTGCTGCGGGTGGCCCGTGGTGCCAGCCGGGCCGGGGCTCAGCTTGACGGTGGTGGCCACGGAGAAATCCGCGTTTTCCGCCGCATTCTGGAGCGTGTCCGCCGTATTGCGGAAGGACGCGGCAAAGGCGCGGCTGAGCGAGATATCGCCATCGCCCGGCGCACCCTGCACCCCTTTGAAATACACACGGGCTGCACGGTGCTTCAGGCTGTGCGGGTCTTTTTCCATATCATCGGCCTGAATACCCGTCAGCACGGACGCCACCTTGGGGGCGGCATCCTGTGCGGCAAGGCTGAGTGTGGCCGGGTCCGCTGCCGCCCAGAGCTGGGCCTGAAGCGGCTCACCTTCCTGGGTTGCGCGAATTTCGTTCTTCGGCGTCATGACCATATAGACAGGCACAATCTGGTCACCGCGAACGTCGGCCCGCATCTTCAGCCACCAGTCACCGGGGCGCACGGGCTGAGCCATGGCCGGAATGGTCTGTTGCAGCAGCTCGGCTGCCACATCCTTGGTCCACAGTTTGGCGGCATCGGGAGAAAGCTGGCTATCCGTCGGGACCGGGATATCCAGCCGGGACGGAGGCGCATTGGCCGCCAGCCGCGTGGCTTCCTTGCCGGGGTTGGCAAAGGGGTGTGGCATATCAATACAGCCGCTCAGCAGGATCACGCCCGAAAGAGGAAGGGCTGTGTGGCGGAAGAAACCGCTCATCTGGTCTGCACTCCTGTCGCAATCACTGAAATCTGGTGGCCAATGGGGCCGCCCCCGGCCAGCGTGCGCCGCCGGTGGCTGAAAAACCGTTTTTCATCCGCCAGTGTATCCATACCAAGGGCGGCGACCTGCCCAATGCCTGCCCGTTCCAGCCGGAAGACGCACCAGCCAGCCAGATCAAACTGATAATGGCCGGGTTTGCCGGGGGTAAAAAAGCGGGCGGCCTGTGGGTCGGCCGAGGTGATGGCGGCGTGCATGTCCTCACCGGTTTCATAGCTTTCCTGCGCAATGCAGGGTCCAACCACGGCGCGCACATCGGTGGGTTTTACGCCCAGTGCCTGCATGGCCTCCAGCGTGGCTTCCAGTACCCCGGCCAGCGCCCCGCGCCAGCCTGCATGAGCCGCCCCCACGGTCTGCCCGTCCTTTGAGGTAAACAGAACCGGCGCGCAATCCGCCGTAATCACGCCCAGTGCCACATCCGGCAGGCGCGTCACCATAGCGTCGGCCTGTTCGCCTTCTCCCGGTGCCCAGGGTGTTTCCACCGTAATCACACGCGGGCAGTGGATTTGTGTCACACCCAGCAGCTTCTCTGGTGCCACATTCAGGCATTCGGCCACGCGACGGCGGTTTTCGGCCAGATTGGCCTGGTCATCCCCTGCGCGGGTGGAGCAGTTCAGGCTGGCATACGGGCCGGTGGACACGCCGCCTTCCCGCGTAAAAAAGCCATGCCGGGCCGGGGCCAGCAGCGGGCTGGTCAAGGGGGATGGGCGTGTGGGAGCGGTCTGGCCGGATGTCATTCAGCCGGTCCTTTCATAAAGCCGGGGGGCATGGGGAGCGAGGGAGAGGTGAGGGCCATAACCCGGAAAAGATGCCCCATCTTTTCCGGTGCGGCCAGTCTGTGTGCGCCGCTGCGCAGGTCAGCCGCATCCTGCGGGCTGGCGTGGGCGGCGAGTTGTTCTGTACGTTCCATCAGCCCTAAAGCACGTAAAAACGTCCCTTGTGTGACAGCCCCCCAGATCGCCGCACCAGCCTGCCGAGCCGCAGCGGCAAAGGCGGTAAAATCCACATGGGCTGTCAGGTCAGCCTCGCCTGCGGCTTCCAGCGGTTTGGCCGGGCGGGCATGGCTCAGGGCTTGCAGAGAGTCTCCGGTCCTGCTGGAATTATGGCCGTAATCCAGAAACAGCGCGGCACCGGGCGTGCGGGCAAAACGCTGCCCGAGCAGGCGGGCAATGTCCAAAGCGGGTTCACACAGTTCCACCACATAATCCGGGTCCAGCGTCCGGCCATCCGGCAGGGTGGGTGCGGGGCAGGGCACACAGCAGAACGCGCCGTTTTGCACGTAATGCTCCTGCCAGCCTTCGGCTGTGTGCAGAAACTGCCGGATGGGTAGCGCGTCCAGAAACTCATTGGCCACCAGAATCAGCGGCCCGTCCGGCAGGCTATCCAGCGTGGTGTGCCAGGTGGGGGAAAGGTTTGGAACGCGGGCCACAAAAGGCGCGAGGGCTTTCGCCTGCGCCTGCTGCATCAGCGGTGAAGTTTCCACCAGATGCACCTCAAGCGCCTGCGCAAAAGCAGGCACACGGGCGGTAATCAGGCGGAGCTTGTCGGCCATCAGCGTGCCGCGCCCCGGTCCGGCTTCTGCCAGCACAACCCGCTCCGGGCGACCCATGCTGACCCAGACCGTGGCGGCCCATGCGCCCAGAAGCTCGCCAAAAACCTGCGAGATTTCGGGGGCCGTAATAAAGTCAGTCAGAAGGGGATGCGTGGCGTAATACCGCGCATTGGCCCGCGCCATGAAGGCATCCAGCCGTTCTGGCTGCGGCTCATGTTCCGACGCAGGCCGTTGTGGCGGCAGCCCGTCGGGAGCAGGAGAATGCGCGGACATGGCGCTGCGCCTCGTCAGGCCTTGGGGCCCTGAGTGGTGTCCGGGACGGGGTCAGGCAGACCGGCATAAACCGGGCTGCGGCGGGCGTGCAGCATCAGCGCCACACCGGCCGCAAGCATAGGCACACACAAAACCTGACCCATAGTGACCCCTCCAGGCAGGAAGCCCAGAAACGCATCAGGCTCCCGGAAAAACTCGCAAAAGCTGCGCGCGCAGGCATAGCCCGCCAGAAACAGTCCGGCCAGAAAACCGGGGCGTTCTCGCACGCTCTGTTTGCGGGAGGCCATGAACATGACAAGGAACAGCAGCAGCCCTTCCGTCAGCGCTTCATACAGTTCGGACGGATGGCGCGGGATCGGCCCGGCATCGGGGAAGATCATCGCCCAGGGCAGGCTGGCCGGTGCTTCCCGCCCCCACAGTTCCCCGTTGATGAAGTTAGCAATGCGCCCAAGTCCCAGCCCCACCGGCACGGCCACAGTCACGCGGTCTGCAAACGCCAGAAAGCTGATTTTGTAGCGCCAGGCAAACAGCGCCATGGCGATAATCACGCCCAGTGCCCCGCCGTGGAAAGACATGCCGCCCTTCCAGACCTGTAGAATGGAGAGCGGATGCGTCAGGTAATAGCCCGGCTGATAAAACAGCACATAACCCAGCCGACCGCCCAGCAGGACGCCGAGCGTGACCCAGCCCAGAAAGTCATCGGCCTGATCGGTCGTGGCGGCGCGCGGGGTGAGGCGCACCAGCCTGCGCAGCAGGGAAATCCCCAGCACAATGCCGATAATGTAGGACAGCGCATACCACCGGATCGTCAGTGGTCCCAGATGCACCAGCACCGGGTCAAATTGCGGAAAGAGAAGAACTGGCAGCATGCGTCAGGATGTCCGGACAGAGGGGATCAGAGATATGGGTTACCCGTGGCAAGGTAGCCTTGCACGTACTGACGGATACCGATTTCAAGTGGTGTAAACCCGGCCGTATAGCCTGCCCACCGCAAGCGGGTAAGGTCTGCCTGCGTGTAGGACTGATACTGCCCGCGCAGACTTTCCGGCATGTCGATAAAGTCTACGCGACGTTCGCACCCGGCAGCGTCACACACGGCATGGGCCAGATCCAGATAGGACCGGGCAATGCCGCTGCCGCAGTTGAACAGGCCGGAGACGGAGGGGGTGTCATACAGCCACAGCATGACATCCACCACGTCCCCTACCCAGATGAAGTCACGCATCTGCTGGCCGTCGGCAATGTCCGGGCGGTCGGAGCGGAAGAGGCGCGCGGGGTTGCCGGCTTTCACCTCGTCATACTTCACCTTCACCACAGAGATCATCTTGCCCTTGTGGTATTCATTCGGGCCGTAGACGTTGAAGAACTTGAGCCCGGCCCACTGCGGGGGCTGCGGGGCGTGCGTCTTCAGCCCGGCCATCACATGCTGGTCAAAAGTGTGTTTGGACCAGCCATACAGGTTGAGCGGTGTCAGGTGGTCGAGCTTTGCCGGATCATCAGAGAACAGCTCCGGCTTGTCGGCAGCGCCATAGGTGGCGGCGGAGGACGCATAGATAAAGCGTGTGTCCGTGCGCGCGCACCAGTCCCACAACATCTGTGTGAGCGCCACATTGGTCCGCCACACAAGGTCGGCGTCCCGTGCGGTGGTCTCACTGATCGCACCCATGTGGAACACGGCGTCCACCTTCGGGTTTGTGGCCAGAAAAGCCTCAAGCTCTTCTGGTGCCACAACGCGAGAGGGGGCATGGGCTGCCAGATTCCGCCATTTCAGGTCAGAACCCAGCCAGTCCACCACCACGGTTTCCTCCCCGCGGCGGGCGAGGGAAGCCTGAAGGCATGAGCCAATGAAACCGGCGCCACCGGTAATGATAATCATGGCGGGAGTTATAAAGGGCGCGGCCTCTCCCTCCAAGATGCAAGGCGGCTTTTGCGCTCTCTTTTTATAGAGAAGGAAATATTTCGCTTTCCCGGAGCGTTTTCGCGTAAAGAGAAACAACACACGGAACCGTGAGGGGTGGTTTGCGTCCCCTGAAACGGATCTGTTTTGATGCGTTTACTAAGGATACCTAGATGAAGAAGCTTCTCATCCCCGCGATTCTGATTGTTGGCCTGCTGTTTATTTTCGGGTCCAGCTATAACCGCTTCATGGCGGCCGACCAGAACGTGCAGGAACAGACCGGCCAGTTGCAGAATGAAGTGCAGCGCCAGTCCGACCTCATCCCCAATCTGGTCAACACCGTGAAGGGCTACGCCACGCATGAGCATGACACGCTGACGGACTACGCAGCTGCCCGCTCTGGTGAAACCCCGCTGAACCGCATTGACCCGCGCACCGTGGACAACGCGACCCTCCAGCAGAAAATTCTGGAAGCCCAGACCCGCAACGCCAAGGAAATCAGCGCGATTAACGCCGTTGTGGAACAGTCTCCGCAGCTTCAGGCCAATCAGGACTTCACCCGCCTGATGGTGCAGCTGGAAGGCTCCCAGAACCGCATTACCGTAGCGCGCCAGCGTCTGCAGCAGGCCATTCTGTCCTATAACCAGACGGTCATGCACTTCCCCGGTAATCTGGTGGCAGGCATCATGGGGTACCATGCTCGCGTGTACTATCAGGCCTCCCCGGAAGCCCAGACCCCGCCGGTTGTTGATTTCTCCAAACACTGAAACCAGCGCGTTGAGGCATAACACCATGCGGCAGGATCACCTCCCCACGTTCCGCGCTTTGCAGCCCGTGATGCAGGCGGGTTTTCTGGCGCGTATGGCGGCTGCCTGCTCTGGGCTGCTTGTGTTGCGCTGGCTGGCCGGGCGGGGGCTGCCGCGTGTGGCCCGTGCCCGTGCGTTCGGGCTGGCCTCCCTTCTGGGGCTGGTGCTGTGCGGGCTGGGGGCGGGTCTTGCCGCCCCGGCATGGGCGGATGATGGCGTGCTGCTGCGGCAATGGGTGACGGACCCGCAGAATGTTCTCTCAGCCGATGAGAACGAGGCCCTCTCCCACAAGCTCTATCAGCTCTCCCAGACTGTGCCGGGCAACCCGCAGATTCTGGTCTCTCTGCCCGGCCATGTGGAGGATATCAGCCTCTATGCCAACGAGGCCTTCCACAAGACCGGCATTGGCAAAAAGGGCGTGGATAACGGCCTTCTGATCGTGCTGGATATCCCCGACCGTCAGTCCCGCATTGAGGTGGGCTACGGGCTGGAAGGTGTGCTGACCGACCTGCAAACCAATGACATCCTGCAAGCTGCCAAGCCCGATTTGCAGGCAGGCCATTACGCACAGGCCATCAACGGCATTGTGGATGCGCTGGCCACTGAGCTGACCCATGCAGACCCTGCCGACATTGGCGGGAATGCCTCTGCCCAACAGCCGGATTCCCAGACAGACGCCATGGAGGCGCTGATTGGGCTGGTTGTGCTGGGGCTGCTGTTTGTCGCGCTGCCCATCTGGCTGATCCGCCGGTCCCGCCGTCACGCAGCACTCTATCCGGGGGGCTATGTGCCGCCGGAAGTGCAGGCCGAGCGGAGTGCAAAATGGAGCTTCTTCCTCAACCTTGGCCTCAACATTCTCTCCGCCATTCTGCAAAGTCGTGGCGGCGGTCGGGGTGGCGGGTCCTCCGGTGGAGGTGGCGGCGGCTTTAGCGGCGGCGGAGGGGATTCCGGCGGCGGCGGGTCGCAAAGTTCCTGGTAAGACGGGCAGGGGTGTTTGCTCCCCGAACCGTCTGGCCATGTTTTAAGAATGATCTGAGTGAAAGATAAACGACGTGAGTGAAGAAATTACAGTTGTTGCTTTTCTGAAAGCTAAACCGGGTTCAGAGAAAATCGTGGGGGATGCCATGGCAGCCTGCGTGGCCCCGACCCTGAAGGAAGAGGGCAACATCTCCTACGTGCCGCAGCAGGATCAGGACGATGCGCAGACCTTTGTGTTTGTGGAGCGCTGGACCAGCCGCCAGACCCTGAACGAGCATATGGAAACCCCGCACTTCAAGACGCTGATTGCCAGCGTGAAGGACCATCTGGCCGCCCCGGCCGCCGTGCATGTGCTGAAGCCAGTTGCCGGGATCTGATTTCCATCAGGTCTGAGAGTTAAAAAAACCGGGATGGCCTGATGGCTCTCCCGGTTTTTTTGTGCCTGCGTGCGGTAGGGCTGCGCGCGGTGCGGATGGTCTCAGTCCGTGCCGTATTTCACGGAACGCGGGCCATAAAGCATCCCGTCTGGCGGACCAACCCGCAGCAGACGTTCCGCCGCGACATGGGCTACATCAAAGCTTTGATCCGTCAGATTATGCACCGCCTGTTTGACCGCAGCGGTGACGAGGAGGCCAATAATGCCTCCGGCCGCCACCTGCGGGTCGCCCACATCACTACTATTCGCGGTGGCAGAACCACTCCACAGAACGCTGCCGGTTTTCAGGTCCACCAGTTTGGAGGTGGCCGTGACAACCGTATTGCTGCTGAGAACCTGATAGACGGAGCCATAGGCCGTAATGGTGGTGTACAGCGCAGCATCGGCCCCAAAAACGGACTGCAATTTGGCCGCCGGGGCCTGCATGATGTCATCCGGCGTATCCAGCCCGTTCTGGCGGAAGGTTTCAATTTCCACCGCGACTGGCACCACATAATAGCCGCCTTCGGCCAGCGGGTGCGTCATCTGTGCAATCAGGCCGTTGGAAGCGTTCACATCCGGTGTGTGGTTGACCGGCGGCAGAACCAGAATGGAGCGCGGTTTGGCGGAGCGGAAGGCGGTATAGTCTGGCGCTTTGGCTGTCGTGGTGCTGCAGGCCGTGGCCATCAACGGCAGGGCGGCGCAGAGGCACAGGCGGGCAAGGTGAGAGAGCTTCATGAGGATGGCTGCGCTTTCTGGCCAAGGTTGTTCAGCAGAAAATCCATGTAGGTTGCGGATTCAGGAAACAGCGTTTTTTCCTGACTGAATTCCTGCTGGGCCAGATCTGTCCTGCCAGTGGTGGCGTAGAGCATGCCCAGATGCGCGTGGAAGCCCGGCGGAAGTGCGAGCCCTTTGGCCTGTGCTTTCTGCACATCCTTTTCCAGAACAATAATCTGGGCCTGCGGGTTGGTTTGCCCTTTCAGATACAGATATTGCTGGGTGGGGAAATCCTGCCAGCTATAAAGGGGCGGGGTTTTGCCCCCATTGGAACATGCAGCCAGACAGCCCAGCAGGCCGAGGCCCGCCAGTGCTTTTTTGGACAAAGCCATAAGCGATAAAATCCAGTTTTGAGAGACGCATTTTGAGAAGCAGAGGGGCAGCGCGCCTTACCGGATCTGCCCTGCATCCACCTGCTGCGCGAGATGATTGACGGCATCCTGCACGGCCAGATCAAGCACCTTGCCATTCAGCGTGGAATCATAGCTGGCGGTGCTGCCAAAACCGATAATTTCACGGTCAGACAAGGCATATTCCGCAGCGCCTTCGCTGGACGTGACAATCTGTGAGGTCAGAGGGTTGACGATCTGAAGACTAACTTTGGCATAGGCAATCTGCTTGTGGCCCCGGCCTGCAATGCCAAACAGCTGCTGGTCTCCCACTTCCTTGCGGCCAAATGCCGTGACATCCCCGGTAATCAGATAATTGGCGCCCTGAATGCTCTGGCCCTGCTTGAGGAACGCGGCTTCCTGCCGGCCTTCCGTCAGATTATCGCGGTCCATCACGTTAAAGCGACCGCTCTGCTGCAGGCGGGTCAGCAGAATGGTGCGGGCCTGATTACCCAGACGATCAATCCCGTCGGAAAAAATGCCGTTCATGTAATTGGAGCGGTTGGCAAACTTGCCAGCCGCAATCGCCACACGCGGCCCGTTATAAGGCGTCTGGGCACTTGCAACCGGAGGAACGGGCAGCGTGCGCGAGGATTCCGTTGCGCATCCACACAGAAGCAGACCAGTCAGGGCAAGGCTGCTCACAGAAAAAATAGAACGCAAACCGATAATCCTTATAAAAATTATAATGTGAGCAATGTATACTAATATTTAGAAAAATTGTGAATACTTTTGGATGGCATGAAGAAGGCGTCTAATTTTTAAACCGATTGCTGTTTGTGTGGTCCTCTTCCCGTTTTCTTCTGAAAAAGAGGCTGAAAGCATTCCAGAACAAAAAAACAGCCTCCCCGCAATCGCTAGTCTGTATGACCTCCGGCCAGCCCTGTGGACGTCTCTTTTTGCCTTCTGAAAGAAATAAGGACTGCGTGCAGATTCTGGCCGAGATGTTCTGCGTGCACGGCTCACGAAGAGCAGGAACAGGTTTGGAAAGGAGGAAGGCGGTCCGACTACCTACAGTCTCAGAGGCTTGCATCGTGCAGACGAGCCGGTTTACAGCCGATTCTTAAGAATTTCTCTTCCAGTCACTCAGAAGGGGTGCTTCAAAAAAGACACAAATCATGCAGAAATTGCATATCTGAATTCCCTTGTATGCAATGAGAAGGGAGAAGTGTGTCGAAAATGTATCATTTCAGGTGCAAAATATTACCCACTTCTATTTTGGGGCTTCCCGACCTCACGAAAAGGCGGCTTTTAAGAAATTACGAGCTTAAAAACTATTTCACACCTTACACCTTGGGAACGAATTTGATGGTGCAGAGACATCGCAGATTGACGAAACACGGGCAGAGCAAAAAGGGGCGCGTTTCCCTGTCCTTTTCCCTGCTGTATGTTTTGCCGGTTCTTACTGCCAGCGCGCCGGTTTTTGCGCAGGCTGCCGCGCCACAGGATGCAGCGAATGCGGCAGAGGTTACGCCGGGTTCTGCCAAAGCCTCAAAGAAATATGTCACCCGCTCCAAAGCAAAAGCGGCTACAAATTCAGCACCGACTAAAGCATCTGTCGCCCCGGCTGCTCCGGCCGCTACTGCCCCGATCAGTGCCTCAAAAACCAGTGCTGCGCGCACAACCGTTTCCAATGCCCGCCTTGCTGCTGCGGAATCTAACAAGCCGGAAAGTGTGACGGTTATCGGGTCGCTCTTTAAAGATCCTAACCTGAAAAGCATGTCGCCCATCACGCACATTTCGCGGCAGGACATGCAGCGTCGCGGGTTTGCAAACGTCACGGATGCTTTGCAGTCTCTCTCGTCCAACGGGGCAGGGACGCTGGCAAACTCCTTCTCGGCAAACGGTGCGTTTGCCGGTGGTGCCTCTGCGCCGTCCCTGCGTGGCCTTTCAACAGACTCAACGCTGGTGCTGATGGACGGCATGCGTCTGTCCTACTATCCGCTTTCTGATGATGGTGAACGCAACTTTGTGGACACCAACTGGATGCCCTCTTCCATCATGGAATCAGTCGATACCATGGAAGATGCAGGCTCATCCCTTTACGGTGCGGATGCGGTCGCCGGTGTGATCAACTACAACACCCGTAAAGAAATCAAAGGGTTTGAAGGCAACGCGGAAGGCGGTCTTGCGCAGGGCGGCTTTGGCGGTCATCAGAAGCTGTATGCAACATACGGTGTGGGTGACCTGCACCGCGATGGTTACAACTTCTACGTCAACTCTGAATATCAGCAGGATGACGCCATTTATAACCGCCAGCTGGGCTACCCGTATAATACGGCGAACCTGACCGGCATCGGCGGGATTGACGGCACAACAAACGTGTCTGATGGCGCTGGCGGCATCAATAACTTTGGCGCAACGCCGGTTGCTCTTGTCCGCCCCAGTGATGGCGGCAACAGCGGCACTGGCGCATGGCAGTTGCTTAACCAGTCAGCGGGTTGCGGTAAATATGGCTCCGTGGTGACGGGTGCAGTGGCTGGTGCTGCGGGCACCAGCCAGGCGTGCTCTCAGGATTCCGTCCACGATTATTCCCAGATTTCGCCGTCCCTGCGGCGCATCAGCGCAACCGCGCATCTGACTGTGGACGTGACCCCGCGTTCTCAGTTGACGACGATGTTCATGTATTCGCAGTCTCTGTCTGAGTATTCAAGTTCACCGTATGCGGCACGTTCACGCTCTCAGTCCCGGAATGCGGATAGTTACAGCACGCCGCTTCCTGTCTATTTGCCGGACGGCTCTCTGAACCCGAACAACCCGTTCGCCGCGCAAGGTGAAGAAGCCGAAATTAACTACGCCTTTGGTGACCTTACCCCAACCACGGAGCAGTTCAGCCAGAACTTCCGTGGTGCCCTTCGTTACGCTGGTACCGCAGCCTCCCATTGGGGGTCTGACTGGAATTACGACGTTAACTTCACCGGCATGAACACCATGTTGCAGCAGACCATTACGGGTGCTCCAACCATTGCCGGCATCAAGAACGCCATCATCAATGGCACCTACAATTTTGTTGATCCGTCTGAAAACAGTCAGGCTGTTCTGAATTCCATCGCGCCGAAAAACGTCATGAACGCCCGTTCTCAGGAATATTCGGGTGACATGCATGTGTCCAAAGGGCTGTTCCGCCTGCCGGGCGGTATGGCGAACCTCGCGATCGGTGGGAACATTCGTTACGAAGCTCTGAACGACCCAAGCGCAAACCCCTATGACCGTAACAACCCGGATGCGCAGTATGTAGGGTACATTAACCCCTTCAACGCCGCAGGCAGCCGTTGGGTTGAAGCCGGATACTGGGAGCTCGGTCTGCCATTCCACAAAATGGTGCAGGCTGATATTTCCGGCCGTTATGACCATTACGCTCAGGGCAGCGGGTTTGGCCGTTACTCACCCAAAGCCGGTCTGTCCTTCACGCCCGTGCGTCAGCTTACGCTGCGCGGCACGTTCTCCCGTGGTTTCCGTGTGCCCAGCTTTGCGGAAACAAACGGCATGAACGTGGCCTACACCACGTATAACGTGACCAACCAGAACTTCATCAACCAGCATCTTAACGCCAACGGCACAGCCAACAGCTATGCACAGGCTTACAGCCTTGGGCAGAACACGGCAGGTAACCCGAACCTGAAGCCGGAAATTTCCACCAACTTTACCGGCTCTGCCATTATCCGCCCCACGGACTGGCTAAACTTCACGTTCGGATATTACTACATCAAGAAGAGCAACTACATTGCGCCGAACCCGCTGGGCGCGACGGCTATTGCAAATGCATGGCTGACGGGCGGGGACGCCGCTCTTCCGGCAGGCACAAGTGTGACGCCGGATGTGGTTGATACACAGAACCCCACTGGGCAGGTTCGGCCCTACATGGTTAACCTGGCCTACCTGAATACCCGCAGCCTCGTCACAGATGGCGTGGATATGAAGGTGAACGCCAATGTGCGTCTGCCGGGCTTCCTGCGGGATGTCCGTCTCATCAGCACCGGGCAGGCAACCTATGTCCGCTCCTTCAACCTGACAATGCCGGACGGGCAGGTGCAGCATTGGGCTGGCACGCTGGCACCGTACAACGCGGTTTCTGCCTCCGGCACACCCCGCTGGCGTGCTAACTGGTCCAACACCTTTATCTGGAAAAACCTGTCTGTTACGCCGACGGTTTACTATACCAGCGGCTATAAGAACGTGGCGGAAGATACCAACGGTGTCGGCACCCGGAGCTGTGGGGATAGCGCCAACCTTCTGGTCGGCAGTGCATACGCTCCCACCAACCAGTGCCATATTAAAAACTGGTGGGATGTGGATCTGAACGTGACCTATCGTATCAACGACAGATGGCGCGTTTACACCACGGTGTATAACCTGCTGGGTTTCCGCTCTCCTGCTGATTACGGCACGTATGGCTCCTACCTTTACAACTCTGCCTGGACTGAAAAAGGTGCCATCATGCGGTCCTTCCAGTTCGGTGTGAACGTAACCCTCTAATCCGAAAAACAAAGTTTGCAGGGCGGTGTTTCCTCACCTCCCTGCGGTTCTTTCGGGATACTGCGGACGATATGCAAAAGGGTCAGAGGATTATCCTCTGACCCTTTTTTATGGGCTGTTGCCCGTAGTTTCGGGAAACAGCCAGAACGGAATGCGCCGCCCTACCGCATAACAAACTGCTGCACCGCCACCATCACCCCAAGGCAGATGGTCAGGAACAGGCTGTGTTTAAAGGTGCGGGCCAGCACCACGCCTTCCTGCCCTTTGAGGGAGGTTACCGCCACGCCCGTGGTGATGTTCTGCGGGGAGATCATTTTCCCCATCACCCCGCCGGAGGAGTTGGCGGAGGCAAAGACCACCGGGTCCAGTGAGAGCTGGTGTGCTGCCGCCACCTGCAAATTGCCGAATAGCGCGTTGCCGGACGTATCGCTGCCTGTCAAAAAGACTGCAATCCAGCCGAGGAAGACGGACACGAACGGGAACAGAACCCCCGTGGAAGCTACGGCGTATCCCAGCGTGTAGGTCATGCCGGAATAGTTCATCAGAAAAGCCAGCCCAATGGTCAGAGCCACCGTCACTACGGCCAGCCAGCCCTGCCGTGCGGTTGTGATCAGTGCGGCCCAGATTTTACGTGGCGCAAGGCGGGTAAAGAGAGCCGTCAGCAACGCAGAAATCAGAATGGCAGTGCCCGTACCCAGAGGTTCAAAGTTCCAGACTGCTGCATAGGGTTTCTGATACAGCGAGATAAAGACCTGATGGTCCAGCCCCGGCCAGTGGATGGGCATCGCGCCAATTTTGGCAATGTGCAGGGAATCCCACACAATCACCACCAGCACGACTGTGATCCACGGAATCCAGCCCTGCCAGTGTGGGCCGTTCCAGTCGCCAGCCTTGCGGGGAGCCTGTTGCAGAATACGGTCGTCAATGGCGTGGGCCGGGTCAGGCGTCGGCTGCCAGATTTTCAAAAATGCAATGGTAGCAAGAAGGGAAACGCAGGAGGAGAGCACATTGGTTAGGCTGTATGTCACCCAGCTGGATACAACCACCAGTGTCAGCGCAAAGCTTCCGCTTGCCACTACCAGCACCGGCCAGATCTGCCGCAGTGTGGACCAGCCCGCATATAGTACCATCACATAAAACGGGATAAAGAAGGCAAAGGGTGCAATCTGGTGGCCAATGGTCGCCCCCAGCGTATCGGCGGGCAGGCCGGTAATGGAAGCCAGCACGGTAATGGGAATACCAAGGCCGCCAAACGCCACCGGGGCGGAGTTGAAGATCAGCACATAGGTCAGGGCTTCCAGCGCGGGAAAGCCGAGCATGATCAGCAATGCGCTGGTAATCGCGACAGGTGTGCCAAATCCGGCAACCCCTTCCAGCGCGGCGCTGAAGCAGAAGCCCAGCACGACCAGCATAATCCGGCGGTCATTGGGCAGATGGGTGATGATCCATTGCCGGAAGGCGTCAAACCGACCACTTTCCATGGCGATGTTGAAGAGAAACAGCGCTGAGAGCGCAATCCACATCACCGGCAGGAAGGAGAAAATCACGCCGTTGCTGATACTGGCGAGGGCCAGCGAGACCGGCAGCCCCCAGACGCCAAGGGCCATGATGACCCCCACAATCAGCCCACCCAGCGTGGCCTGCCATGCGGGGCGCCTCAGCACGCCCATCAGGACCAGCGTGGTGAGAATAGGGGCGGCAGCAAGAAGAAAGGAAAGAACCAGAGAGTGACCTGCAGGCACGAGAGGCTGAATAAACATGATCGTCTCTTTGACAGGATTAATCCCCAAAACGGGAAGGTCCTATGCGTAACGTGCAAGTCTGTAAGAGGCTGACTCACGTTTGAGTGTAAGAGGCGGAGAAAAGCCGTTTTCATTAAAATGACATAATAGTAACCTTAACAGCATCATCCCTGATGTCAGGGTCATTTGAAGGTTTTTAGCGGAGCGTAGGGTAAAACAGGCGCGTCAGGCGGCAGAGCAGAGCCGGTGGCGCAGGGATAAGGGGCAGATTGTGCGGAGTCGAACACCAAAAGCACATTCACTTTGCGTGCTGGCGACAGCGCTCGGGCTGGGGGCAGGTGGTTTTCTGCCTGCGCAGGCCGGTTCCTATCACGCTGTGTATGACCCCAATGCCGCGTATGACCCGGACGCTATTTACGATATGGGCACTGTCGAGACCACGCACCCGGCCTATCGCGCTCCCGGCCCGGCGGAAGACCCCTGGGGGCCATATATCCGGCAAGCCGCTAAACGCTTTGCTCTCCCCGAGACGTGGATCCGCGCGGTCATGCAGCAGGAATCCGGCGGCAAACAATATCTCAATGGCGGCCTGACAACGTCCGGGGCCGGGGCTATGGGGCTGATGCAGCTCATGCCCGCTACCTATGCGGACATGCAGAGCCAGTATGGTCTGGGGGGCGACCCTTATAACCCGAAGGACAATATTCAGGCCGGGGCCGCCTATATCCGCCTGATGTATGACCGCTACGGCGCACCGGGCTTTCTGGCCGCCTACAATGCCGGGCCGGACCGGGTGGATGATTACCTGAATAATGGCCGCCATCTGCCGGATGAAACGGTGAATTACGTGGCCGCTATCACCCCGCATCTGGGCGGTGGCGTGGCCGTGCGTGGCAAGTGGGCGCCTGTGCCTATCCAGAGCACAACGCAGGTTGCGTCTTCCGAGGCCTATTACGCGAAGGCCGATCTCTCCCGCACCGCCGATGGCTGCCTGAGAGACCCGGATGCCGCGTATGATCCCTCTGCGCCCTGCCTGATGGACCGCGACATTCCCCACCCTGACCCGGTGCCCGAGGCCACAAGCCCGGCTCCTGTCGCAGTGGCGCAGGACGATGCATCTGCCGCTCCTGCGCAGGCCCAAATGGCGGCCAATACGGGCACTTCCAATGTTGGACAGTTTGCGGCTGGTTCTTCATCTTACGGAACAGAAGCACCCATACAGACAGCATCCTCTGCCCCTGTAACCCAGTCCGCTACCATCACGCAGGCCAGCCTGCCACCGGCTCGCGTCATGCCGGCCTCTTTCACGTCTGCGCCGTCATCCCGCGCTCCCGCAGCCCGTGTGCAAAATGCTGTTTACACGTCGCCCGCATCGTCTTCTGCGCATGTGTTGAGGCTACCGGCTTCCTCTTCTTCGTCCGCCGGGGCCAGCCGTGCCCCGATGCTGTCTTCTGCGGTTGCAACCCGATCTTTGCAAAAACCGCATACCGGTAAGGGTGGCACGGTGCAGGTGGGGGCTTTTGCATCCTATGCGGAAGCGCGGCGTACAGCAGAAAGTGTAAACCGTGTTCTCGCATCTCGCTCCATGCAGGCAACGCCGACTGTGCAATCAGTCTCCGTTTCCGGAAAAGCCATGTATCGGGCACAGCTTGTCGCCAGTGATGGCGCAGGCGCTTCCGGCGTTTGCCAGATTCTCCATGCCCGCTCCATGCCGTGTATCCCGGTAAGGAGCAGCTAAGCCGGCGGGCAATGATCACACAGGGTCATTGCCCATATAAGGCGTTATTTTGCCGGATCGTCCGGGTTGTTCTTGTGGTAAGACGCCGTGAGTACAGCAA
This sequence comes from Acetobacter sp. KSO5, assembly GCF_044094635.1. Classification (NCBI taxonomy): domain Bacteria; kingdom Pseudomonadati; phylum Pseudomonadota; class Alphaproteobacteria; order Acetobacterales; family Acetobacteraceae; genus Acetobacter; species Acetobacter sp. KSO5. The sequence continues at coordinate 538,002 of NZ_CP172014.1, forward strand.
GGGTTTCCGCATTCGGCTCACCCAGAGGCAGCTGGTAAAGCATTTTGCCGTAACGGCGGGACAGCAGGCCCCATGTCGCTTTGCCATCTTCTGAGAACACAACATCAAGCTGATGGTCACCGCAGTCATGCGGTTTGCAGAGATGGCCTGTCAGATAGGTCTTGCCGTTCTGCTTCAGCGTTTCAGCCGGTGCAGAAACAGCCGCGGCTTTTGTAACCCAGTCAGGCAGTTCCGTCATGGTTTGGTAGGCGTGGCGGTATTTGACCGTATTGACCAGATCCGCCGTGGTTTGCGTGCTTTGTGCAAAAGCCGGGGTCGCAAGGCAAAGCGCCAGTGCCAGCAAGGGGAGTTTTTTCATTCTTGTTGCTCCTGTCAGAAGACTGCAAAAGGATAGCCCCTCCAGTGTAAACCCGTTAGACTCAAACACAGAGTATAAAATACGGATGTAAAAGACCCAGATGAACACGAATGCGGGACTAGTGGACTTCCTGAATGGCCTGAATCATCGCGCAAAACGCGCGTTTGATACGCTGCGGGCCGGACCATGCTGGCAGGTGCGGTCAGACGTCACCATTCCCGCTTTGCGGCATGCTGCCCTGCTTATGCTGGTGAAGGATGAAGCCGATATTCTGGGGCTGAATTTACGGCATCATTACCGGCTGGGTTTCCGGCGCTTCTTTATTCTGGATAACAACAGCACAGACGGTACAGCGCAGGAAATTGAGTTTTTTCGAAAAGATGCGCCTCAGGCTGATATTTTTTATGCGCAGGATTATCAGGACGCTTATTATCAGGCTGCAAAAATGCAGGCTCTGCAAAAGTTTGCAGAAACCTACCTGCGGCATGTTGCCAACCCGCCAGACTGGATCTTTTTTGTGGACGCGGATGAATTTATCACCTGCTGCCACACTGGCCCAAAAGCGGGCGAAAAGTTCGCCCGGGTGCTGATGGACCCTCAGGCCCGGCTTCTGGTCTTCCACTGGGCGCAGGCGGCGTTGGTCACAAGCACGCCGCCTTATCGGCTGACAGCCTTTGGCTCATCACTGGCCGAAACAGAGTGCGTAGTCTGGCCCGCCATGCGGCAGGAGGTCACAAAAGTGGCGCTCCGGACCGGCTACGGGCTGACAACAGGGCAGGGTAACCATTTTGTGGAACAGGTCGATAGTGTGAAGGACCACACCCGGCTGATGATGGAAGCCGGGGTCTGCATGTTGCACTTTCCGCAGCGCTCCATGGCGCAGATTGAAAGAAAAGTGCTGAACGGCATGCGTGCCCTACAGGCAAGTAATCTGCCGCCGGAAATGGGGAAACATTGGCGGGAGCATTATGACCGTTATCAGCGCGAAGGCTCCGGTGCGTTACGCGCGTTGCTCACGCAGCATCTGGCGCTGTGTCTGGCAGAAGGTCAGGACACATAACTCAGTGTGCTCTCTGGCCGCGCTGCCCGGAATCCCGCAAATATCCATGCAGACAGTCAGGTTTTCTGGAAATTTTATAGAAAATGGAAAAATAACCCGCTGAGCGGGAAATCCCTTAAGCCAGCCTGTCTCTGTAAGGCAGAGAAAAGCGGATCAGTGATGCACAATCCCAGACAGAAAGTTCTGAAATCTAAAGTGCTTCAAATTGAAAAAGGGAAGTGGTGCACCCGAAGAGACTCGAACTCCTAACCCCCAGATTCGTAGTCTGGTGCTCTATCCAGTTGAGCTACGGGTGCGCCTTGACGCGGTGTTTAGCCGGGGGCGCCGGGTCTGGCAACCCCCAAAATTCACATGAGGCGATTTTTTTTCAATCGTCCCCCATAAAGTTCTTCCAGGCCCGGCCTTCGGGGCGTTTGAGCGTGACGTGCGCACGGCATTCCGGCGTGCCGTAAACGCCTTCAAACGTATCGCCCACCGGATGCGCTTCAAACACCATAGGGAGTTGCTGGTGGTGGGAGTCCTGCAGGATCAGCTGTGCATGATAATGCTGCGTCTTCTTATCCGGCACACCACGCAGCACCAGCGCGCCCATTTCCGGCGTGAAGGTGATGTGCTTGGGCTGGACCTGCATGAGCGAGACCGTATGCACCGGGCAGTTGTGCCCTTTCTCGGCCACCAGCGTGCCAATCCATTCCCCATACGGGTCATCCGCCGCCGGGGCCGCCGCGCCACAGACCAGCGCCAGCAGGGCAACCCCCGCCAGCGGCAGGGCGCGCAAAGGCTGGCGCGAGTGGCCGGTGGAGGTCTTGCCGGGGGCCAGAAGAGAGAAAGGATTCATGAACACGCTCCTGTCAGAGAGAAGATCCGGGGCCAGATGCCCCCGTTCAAGGGTCTCACCTGCGCCACGCCTTTATAAAATGATGCTGCGGAGAGTCTTATTATAGGGTGACGTTTGTAACCCATCGCTTTATATCCGCTGTCTAGCATACAGCTGCCCCGTTGCCGGTGCCCCCTGTTTCCGGCGCTCTGCCCCGGTGGTGGCTGTCCGTCGTTTAGAATGCCGCTCAGGCGCTGACCAGAAAGACAGTAGCTCATGCCTGCCGATGCCACCATCCCCGCTTCCTCCACCAAACTGGACGAGTCCCTTCATCAGGACCGTATCCTGATCCTGGATTTTGGCAGTCAGGTGACACAGCTTATTGCCCGCCGCGTGCGGGAAAGCGGTGTCTATTGTGAAATCTGGCCGTTCACCGCCACGGCAGAGCGCATCCGCGCTTTTGCACCCCGCGGCATTATTCTCTCCGGCGGCCCTGCCAGCGTGACCAACCCGGATTCTCCCCGCGTGCCGGCAGTGGTGTTTGAGATGGCCGTGCCGGTTCTGGGCATCTGCTACGGCCAGCAGGCCATGTGCCTCCAGCTGGGCGGCCAGGTTGAAAGCTCCGACCACCGCGAATTTGGCCGCGCCTTTGTTGATATTGTGGAAGACTGTGCCCTCTTCCGTGGCGCATGGGCCCGCGGCAACCGTGAGCAGGTGTGGATGAGCCACGGTGACCGCGTGACGGAACTGCCCCCCGGCTTCCGCATTGTGGCCGTGAGCGAAGGCGCACCGTTTGCCGTTATCGCGGATGAAGGCCGCCGCCTGTATGGCGTGCAGTTCCACCCGGAAGTGGTGCACACGCCGCATGGTGCCGCCCTGCTGCGCAACTTCACGCATAACGTGGCGGGCTGCTCCGGCACATGGACGATGGCTGGCTTCCGCGAGATGGAAATTGCCCGCATCCGTGAGCAGGTTGGCACCGGCAAGGTGATCTGCGGTCTGTCCGGCGGCGTCGATTCTTCCGTGGCGGCTGTGCTGATTCATGAAGCCATTGGCGACCAGCTGACCTGTATCTTTGTCGATCACGGCATGCTGCGTGCGGGTGAGGCTGAGGAGGTGATTGAAACCTTCCGTGGCCGCTTCAACATCACGCTCGTGCATAGGGATGCGTCCGAGCTGTTCCTGCGTGAGCTGGATGGCGTGACGGACCCGGAAATCAAGCGCAAGACCATTGGCCGCCTGTTTGTGGAAGTGTTTGAGGAAGAAGCCACCAAGCTGGGCGGCGCACAGTTCCTCGCACAGGGCACGCTGTATCCGGATGTGATCGAGAGCGTCAGCTTTACGGGTGGCCCGTCTGTCACCATCAAATCGCACCATAACGTCGGCGGCCTGCCGGAACGTATGAACATGCAGCTGGTCGAACCGCTGCGTGAACTGTTCAAAGATGAAGTGCGCGATCTGGGCCGTGAGCTGGATATCCCGGAAGCCATTGTCGGGCGGCATCCGTTCCCCGGGCCGGGTCTGGCTATCCGTATCCCCGGTAACATCACGCGGGAAAAACTGGACCTGCTGCGGAAAGTGGATTCCGTCTTCCTTGAAGAAATCCGCGCTGCTGGCCTGTATGACGCCATCTGGCAGGCCTTTGCGGTCCTGCTGCCGGTCCGCACCGTGGGCGTGATGGGCGATGGCCGCACGTATGATCAGGCCTGCGCCCTGCGCGCTGTGACCAGCACGGACGGCATGACGGCGGATGTCTACCCGTTTGACATGAGCTTCCTCAACCGCGTCGCCGGCCGCATCGTCAACGAAGTCCGCGGCATCAACCGCGTGACGTATGACATTACGTCCAAGCCCCCGGGCACGATTGAGTGGGAATGATTCCAGATTCGGCCCTAGATGATCTGGGTATGTTTTGTTTTAGAAGAAGCCCGCTGCAACGCGGGCTTTTTTCGTTGCTATCGTTGATAGTATTTGTGTGGTGCCTAGAAGAAATTTTCTAGGACATAGTGAGCAGTTCTGATAGAAATATTATATTATTCTTATGTTTATGGTTGAAGGTCATACCCGATCTAGAAATGCTTTGTGATTACAAACAGGTCGTTTGTAGAACGATCAGAATACTGAGGAACGGGAATGCGCCAACAGCTTGAAACAGCCGATAGAGTGCGTCGTAAGGTTGCCACCAAGACCTCACAGAAGCATAAAGCCGAGTTCGGCCAATTCCTGACGCCCTCAACGATAGCTCGTTTTATGGCTTCGTTGTTCCCGACGAGCACTGCACATGTTTGCAAGCTATTAGACGCAGGTGCGGGAGTTGGTGCATTATCCTGTGCTTTTCTTGACCGCTGGATGGCTGGCGGCTTCAATTTTAATTCTATTGAGGCAACTGCATATGAGATTGATGACAATTTGCGCAGTCATCTTGAACACCATTTGAACGGATACGAGGGTGTAACTTCCAATGTTATTGCGGGTGATTACATCGATCTGACGACAGCTGATGATTTGTTCAGAATGAAACAGCCTTCAGGCTATACCCATGCAATCCTCAATCCGCCATATAAAAAAATCAGTAGCAATTCGGCGCATCGGTTGGCTCTTCGTCGTGCTGGCATTGAAACAGTAAATATGTACAGTGCTTTCGTTGCATTGGCTGTTAAGCAGCTTGCGCCGGGAGGTCAGATCGTAGCTATTATTCCGCGTAGTTTTTGTAATGGACCATATTATCACCCCTTCCGTAACTTTATTCTTGAACGTGCGGCTGTCCGGCACATGCACTTGTTTGCGTCGCGGAGTAAGGCATTCAGAGACGATCAAGTTTTACAGGAAAATATTATCATCCGTTTGGAAAGAGATGGTCAACAGGGACCTGTAGCAATCTCGACATCAACTGATGACACATTTTCTGATCTTGTAACACATGAGTATTCCTTTGATAGGATCGTGTTTCCTGATGATCCGGCACGCTTTATTCATGTCCCGACATCTCCCGTGGAAAACGCTATGGAACTCTCTGATGAGATCCGTTGCACGCTGGCCGATTTGGGTATCAAGGTGTCAACCGGACCTGTAGTTGATTTTAGGCTGAAAGATTACCTGAGCGACATGCCAGGGAAAAATACAGTTCCTTTGCTTTATCCGTGCCATTTCACCAGCACTGGCACTTTATGGCCTATTAATGGCGCCAAAAAACCGAACGCCATAACACGCAATGAAAATACTGAAAAATGGCTGTATCCTAACGGTTTTTATTGTGTTGTCCGTCGTTTTTCGTCCAAGGAAGAAAAGCGACGGATCGTGGCGAGCGTAGTTGAGCCTGCATCCTTCGATAATGTGCCCGTATTGGGGTTCGAAAATCACTTGAACATATTTCATGATAATAAAAAGGGGTTGCCAGAGGCTCTGGCTCGCGGACTTTCTGTATTTCTTAATTCGACTGCAGTTGATGAGATTTTCAGGCGTTTTAATGGCCATACGCAGGTTAATGCAACCGACCTTAAGAGAATGAAATACCCAAGCCGTGAAACTCTGATAAAACTTGGTGAGTGGGCGAAACAGCAAGGAGCGCTCACGCAAGCACAGATAGACGCCCAGTTAGGAATTCTAATTACATGAATGATAAAAATGGGTTCATTGGAGCAGCGCGTCAGATTATCATTGCACTGGGGTTGCCTAGAGCTCAACAAAATGAGCGTTCTGCACTTTCCTTGCTGGCTTTGTTGAACCTTACGCCGGGCAAGGTATGGAAAGACGCTGAAAACCCACTGTTGGGCATTACACCCATCATGACGTGGGTGCGCGAACACTATGGCAACGATTACGCACCTAATACTCGAGAGACGTTTCGCCGGCAGACCATGCATCAGTTCTGTGAGGCTGGCATTACTCTTTACAATCCTGATAAGCCTGATCGGTCAGTGAATAGCCCGAAGACCGTTTATCAGATTGAACCGGCTGTTCTTACCCTAGTGCGTACTTTTGGCACATCAGCATGGCATGATAGTTTGACTGTTTATTTGGCGAAGCGGGAAACGCTGGTTGCTCGCTATGCCAAAGAGCGTAAACAGAGCCGAATTCCAGTTGAGATTGCGCCAGGTAAAGAAATTACCCTTAGTCCTGGGGAGCACAATGAACTGATTCGAAATATTATTGAGGATTTTGCTCCGCGTTTCTCACCAGGCAGCGTTCTAGTTTATGTTGGCGACACGGGGGAGAAGTGGGGCTACTTCGACGCACCTCTGCTGGCTGGCCTTGGTGTTGATGTGGATTCACACGGGAAAATGCCAGACGTAGTGTTGCATTACACGGCGAAAAATTGGTTGTTATTAGTTGAATCCGTTACCAGTCATGGCCCGGTTGATGGAAAGCGTCATGCTGAACTGGCAAGGTTGTTTGCTGGATCGACTGCCGGGTTGGTCTATGTAACAGCTTTCCCGAATCGAGCTACTATGGGGCGCTATTTGGGAGAGCTTGCATGGGAAACAGAGGTCTGGGTTGCAGATGCACCATCCCATCTGATCCATTTTAATGGAGTGCGTTTCCTCGGGCCGTATGAGGCTGAGAAATAAGTGTGTAAAAGAAAGCAAGTCCTTATTTTATTGAAGGACTTGCAGCAGGAGCGTTTAGGTAAAAAAGTTATAATCATAGATATTAATTCAGACAAAATTAAATTGGAAAATCATTTAAAAACTTCTTGAAATATAATAATTTTTCAAAACCCCGCGCAAACCGGAGCCACGGCCAGCCCCACAGACTGCTGCTCAAAGCGCTCTTTGTAGCGGTTGCGGATGGTGTCCAACCGGGTGGGGAGATCCTGTGTTGGTGCGGCAATGATCGTCACCAGTCGGGCTGGTTCCTGTGAGACGCGCCCGGTTTGTGGGTCCTGCCATTGTCCCTGTGCGGACAGCACGGAAAGCCCGGCAGGGAAGGCGGGGGTGAGGGTGGTTTTCAGAAAATCCCGCCATTCAGAGGCAGAAATAGCCTGCCCGCGCGGGCGCGTCTGCCCAAACAGCAGCGTAATGTTCAGCATCGGGTGTGTCTGAAAAGCCTGACACAGCGTGCCGGTCCCATTTGCGGACGTTGGCTCTGCAATCTTTGAGCCCGCTTCCAGATTGGCCGTGGCGGGTGGCGCGCCAGTCGTGGTGGCCGGGGCGTGGGCCGCAGACGTGCCGACAATGCTCTCAGCACCGGGGGCGACAAGCGCGCTGCCGCACCCGCTCAGAACAACGGCCATTCCGGCCAGCGCACCCCACCGATGGATGCTGCGCGAAGGAAGCAAGGGTGTGCGGACCGGCATGGTGATGACCTCTTGTTTATCCGGTTGTTAATCCAGCCAGGGGGCAACCGGCAGGTTTTTGCCCCGCAGGAAGGTGGGGTTGAACAGCTTGGACTCATAACGCGCCCCGCCATCGCACAGGATAGTCACAATCCGGTGCCCCGGCCCAAGCTTGCGGGCCGTGCGGATGGCAGACGCCACGTTAATGCCGGAGGAGCCACCGACCGACAGACCTTCATCAATCAGCAGGCTGTAGATAATGTCCAGCGCTTCCGGGTCGGGAATGCGCTCGGCATCATCAATCGGCGCGCCTTCAAGGTTGGCCGTCACGCGGGACTGGCCAATGCCCTCGGTAATGGAGGAGCCGGAAACGGACAGATCATTGTCCTTCACCCAGCCATACAGGCCAGAGCCTTCCGGGTCAGCCAGCACAATGCGCGGGGCCTTCACACCGGCCTTGCTGGCGGCGTCATGCAGGCCCATGGCCGTGCCCGCCAGCGTGCCGCCGGTGCCGCAGGCGCAGGTAAAGGCATCAACTTTACCGTCCATCTGCTGCCAGATTTCCGGCGCTGTGGTGGCGCGGTGGCCTTCACGGTTGGCAAGGTTGTCAAACTGGTTGGCCCACACGTAACCGCCTTCTTCCGCCAGCCGGCGGGAGACATGCACGTAATTGCCTTCATCCCGATACGGCTTGGCTGGCACCAGCCGCAGGTCCGCGCCAATCATGCGCAGAAAGCTGATTTTTTCCTGACTCTGCGTCTCAGGCATTACAATAATGCATTTATAGCCGCGTGCATTGGCCACCAGCGTCAGCCCGATACCGGTATTGCCAGCCGTGCCTTCCACCAGTGTGCCGCCGGGCTTCAGCACGCCCCGGCGTTCGGCGTCTTCAATAATGGCAAGGGCTGCACGGTCCTTCACGGAGCCGCCGGGATTCATGAATTCGGCTTTGCCGTAAATCTCGCAGCCAGTGGCTTCAGACGCCTTGCGCAGGCGAATAAGCGGTGTGCCGCCCACAGCGCCCGGCATATCGGCAGAAAGGGTGTGCCAGCCGGGGCGGGCGGAGGACGTTGCACTGTCAGTCATATCTGGTTGCACCTTCTCGCTTCGTTCAACAGGCTCGCATCTGCGCGCATCAGATCATGAAGTCTGTCGTATTCAGAACAGGATAACAAGATGGTGCCGGGGTGTTTACAGCCCCGCGTCCGGTTCCGCCTCTGCATCATAGAGCACTTCCAGAATGGTGCACCACGGATAACGCGAGTCATAGCTCTCGCCGCTGGGGGCGGAGATGTGGCCGGTTGCGTCCGTTGGCACATGCGTCAGCGCCACGGCATCATCAATATTACCGCCAATAATGCTTAGCTGGTGGCCAAAAGGCTGCCCGGTCTGGTTGGTGGCAACCACATACCCGCAATGCGCCGGAAAGCCGTAGGAGGTCGGCAGGCTGGAAAAGCGCACGGACGTTTTGGCGCGGCCACGGCCCACGCAGATCAGGTCACCCTGTTTGGGCACATAGGCCGCCGGGTCCTGTGCGCGCAGGACGGAGGACTGCCCCGCAGCCGCTGCATTGATATAGGTGGAGTGGTTGGGAGAATACGGGAAGCGGTTATTCGCCCCGGCCACACGCATGACATAAGAGATAAAGGCCGCGGACCACGCATAATCGCCGTCATGCACAAAGTTGGTCAGGCGGCCACTGGCGTCATGCTTGCCGGTAAACGTGGATTCCGTCACGTCCGGGTCCATCCCGATCCACCAGTATTCCCCAACACGTTCCCACAGGCCGGGGGCGCGTTCGGGTTTGACGGAGGCAATCTGGGGTTCCGGGCGCAGTTCCGGGTCATCATCATTCACCGGGCTGCCGAACATCCGCCATTCCCGCATGGCAATGGCTACCACGTCCTGCCGGTTGAACGGTTCATAATTGCGGGTGGCAAAATCCGGCACGTGGCCGGAATAGCTGTAGCCGTAGCTCCCTGCGCTGCTGCCTGCAGCGGTGGTTGCGGTGGGGCGAGCCCCCGGAACGTGCGAAGGTTGCGCCGCACAGGCTGCCAGACATAAGGGGGCCAGCAGGGCAACAGAGAGCTTGCGTGACAATCTCGTCTCCATCCAGACAAATCCCTCCGGGGTGCCCGGAGCGTCAGGAGCCCTTGCCGTCAAGAGCTCTCCTGTTCTGCATAAGCCGCCCCGCGACGTGGGAAAAGAGGGGAGTGCCTTTTTCACGGCCCCCCTGTTTCCTTTTTGTCGCGTCTGTGTCTTCAGGCAGCCGGTTCAACCGTCAGGTCAGCTGTCTGGCCGTTGACGCATTTTACGGCGTCTGCCGGAGCCAGACCGACCACCAGACCACGCCCGCCGCCGTTGATGTACATGATGTCCTGCTTGAGTGCGCTTTTTTCAAACACAACGGGCACCTGTGTGCGGGAGCCAAACGGGCTGATGCCGCCAACCTGAAAGCCCGTCAGCGCTTCTGCCTTTTCCGCCCCCAACATCCGGGCGTTTTTACCACCGAACAGGGCCGCGACCTTTTTCAGGTTCATTTTCTGATGCACGGGAATAACCGCACACACCACCTGCTTTTTATCAATTTCGACCATCAGGGTCTTGAAGACCTTTTCGTTATCAATCCCGATACCTGCTGCGGCGTGCAGGCCAATTTTGCCGGGGTCAGACACATACTCATAGTCATGCATGGTGTAGGCAACGCCATGGGCCGCCAGAAATTGGGTTGTGGGGGTTTCTATCGTCTCAGACATGCTCTTGCCCTTTCAAAATGGCATCATGGCGCGGACTGTATTGCGTCGTATAGCGCTTATCAGGCGCAGGCCGGGGGCCGTCAAGAAAAGCCGTGCGCATAGGCGTATGCACAAAAAAATGCGGCACCGGACAAAGGGGGGCGGTGCCGCAGGATCAGGCTCGGATGAAAGGCTCTTTATTTACTGTTCAGGAAACAAAGAGCGCAGGCCTTCTTCTGTCGCCGGGCAGATGCCGCGCTCAGTAATCAGGCCCGTCACAAGCCGGGCCGGGGTGACATCAAACGCCGGGTTGGCGGCCGGGCTGCCGTCCGGGGTAATCTGCACACGGGTCTGCCTGCCATTCTCGTCCCGGCCCGCAACATGCGTGATCTCGGACGCTGCCCGTTCTTCAATAGGGATTTCCGTCACGCCATTGGCCACGCTCCAGTCAATGGTGGTGGAGGGCAGAGCCACCCAGAACGGCACCTTGTTGTCCTGCGCGGCCAGCGCTTTCAGATACGTGCCGATCTTGTTGGCGACATCCCCTGTGCGGGTCACGCGGTCTGTGCCCACAATGAGCAGATCAACCTGACCATGCTGCATCAGGTGGCCGCCAGCATTATCCGCAATGACCGTATGCGGCACACCGTGGCTGCCCAGTTCCCACGCGGTTAGGGCAGCCCCCTGATTTCTCGGGCGGGTTTCATCAACCCACACATGCACATTCAGCCCTTCATCATGCGCCATGTAGATGGGGGCCAGTGCCGTGCCCCAGTCCACGGTGGCAATCCAGCCCGCGTTGCAATGCGTGAGCAGGTTAATCTGTGTGCCAGCAGGGCGGTTTTTGGCAATCTCACGGATCAGTTCCAGCCCGTGGCGACCAATAGCCTCGTTCTGGGCGGCGTCTTCATCACAAATGCGGCCTGCTTCCGCATAGGCCGCAGCAACGCGGTTCTCCGGGGCAACGGGACGCAGGCTGTTCAGCATACGGTCAATCGCCCAGTGCAGATTTACGGCTGTGGGTCGTGTGGCAGCCAGCATGGCGGCGTTCTGCTCCATCGCGGCATCACTGGCGTCCTGCCGCAGGGCCAGCGCAAGGCCGTAGGCTGCCACAGCCCCAATCAGCGGCGCGCCGCGCACCTGCATGGTGCGGATGGCATGAGCCACCTCCTGCTGAGTGGTCAGGCGCAGTATATCGAGGGAGAAGGGGAGGCGGGTCTGGTCAAAAATGTGAATGGACCAGCCATCTTTTTCATTCACCCAGACGCTGCGATACGGCGTGCCGTTGATCTTCATGAACCTGTTCCTGTCAGGATTGGGGATATGCGCTGATAATACCGGAGAGTTCATCGGATCACCACTCCCGGTCTGCGGACATGGGGTGTCAGCGGCCGGAATGGAACCCCTGGCACAAGGTGGGTCTCCGTAAAACGCCGGTTATTCTTTCTGGTTCTAAAGTATTTTTTGCATTTTCTGTTGTTTTTGTTATGAATGACACGAGTTTCAGGTCATCGGGGCGCCTTTCAGGAGCCTTTCCTGAAAGAGTAAAAAGAATTAATTCTATAATCTCGTTTGTATTTCTTAAAGTTTTGCAAGCGGGGATCAAAATGGAGTTTTGAATGAGCGAAACCAAAAAGCGCCGCGCCACGGCCCGGACTTCCGTATCCGCCGCCCGTACAGCCCCGGTTGCCACGCGCCGCACGCGCAAGACCCCCGCAAAAAACGCGGTAGTGGAAGAAGAAATTGCACCCAAGGCTCCGGCTCGTAAGCCGCGCAAGGTTGCCGCTGCAAAAGTGACGGACGCTGTTAAACCGGCCCGCGCTCCCAAAGCTGCAAAAGCTGAGGCCGCCCCGAAGAAAAGAGCAACCGCTGCAAAAGCTCCGGCCAAAGCCGCTGCCAAGCCCGCCATGCGCACCCCGCGCAAAGCCGCCGCCGCTGCTGCCGAAGCCAAACCGGCAACCCGCGCTACACGCCGCAAGGTTGTAGAAACCGTTGTGGAAGCACCGGCTCCTGCACGTCGTGGCCGTCGTCCGGCTGCTGCCGCTGCTGTTGAAGTCGCAAAGCCGGTTAAAGCAACGCGCAAAGCCGCAGCCCCCAAGCAGGCTGCTGCTAAAACCACCACGGCCCGTAAGGCTCCGGCCCCGGTCAAAACCCGCACACCGCGCGCTAAAGCTGCTCCGGCAGAAAAGAAAGTGCGTCTCTCCGCTGTTGAAAAACTGCGTATTGTGCAGGAAACACGCCGCCAGAAGCGCTATGACCGTCTGGCAGCAGAAGCGGCTGAAGCCGCAGCCAAGCCCGCGACAACGCGCGGCCGCAAGGCTTCCAAAACAACCCGCAGCAAGAAATAAGTTTCTCCGGTCTGGCCTCCTGTAAGCAGGGGGCGGACCGATCTGCTGCGCCAGCCGGGATCCTGTTTTATGCAGCGCTCTCCCGGCTGGTTTGGTTTCCGGCAGGCCAGAAAATCTCTGCTGCCGATGGTCTTTTTCTCTGGATGAAGACGTTTTGTGGGTCAGACAGACGCATCATGTCAGACCATACACCCTAAAAATATTTTAATGCTTTCTTCAAAATAAACGAATTTTCTATAAAGTGTTTTTGTTTTGTTCTTGTTTTTCCGACAGGCACAGTTGTAAGAGGCGGGTTTGCAGGCGCGCAGGAGTAAGCCGTAACACCTATAAGAAGGCAGCGCCTCACGGCAACGCAGATCATAGCCTGAGGCCAATCTCCACGCTGCCATAAGGGCGATGCAGGCGTTTTATAAAACCGTGATATCTCAGGCCGCTGCGTCGGGCAGTCTGTCTCCGGCCAGTTCACGAGAGGCGCGGAGTTCACCTACCACCAGACCGTTCCAGTTTTTAAGCGGGCGCCGCATAAAGTGGTTCAGGATCGGGGCATCTTCACCCCCAAAGCGGGCAATCAGCGCCGCCGCAGCCGTTTCCGCAGCCCGCACGCCGCCATCCCGACATTTAATGGCAATGCCCAGACCTTTTTCCGGCAGAATGGCAATCATCACGCCTTCCGCGCCCATTTTGGTCAGCACACGCGGGGCCAGATCCTGCATGACCAGCGTATCAAACTGGTCCGTGCCCGCAATCATGAACGGCGCAGAGGAAATGGCAGCCCGCAGACGTTGTGCAGCCTGCGCACGGTCCGCACTCAGCCCCGTGCCGGTGGCAAAGCGCGCATAGGCCAGTGCCAGGGCAGAGAGCGGAATGGCCCATGTGGGAATAGCGCAGCCATCCGTGCCCCGGTTGGCATCGGTATGCGGTACACCCGTCACATCGGCCAGCGTGCGGGCCATGGTCTGCATGATGGGGTGTTCCGGGCGGATGTAATGGGCCGGGTCCTGCCCCGTCGCGCAGGAGAGGCAGATAAAGCCCGCATGCTTGCCAGAGCAGCAGTTATGCAGCGCGCAGGCCTGCTCACCCGTGGCTGCCAGAGCGCGGGCCGCATGGGCATCCAGCGGCCAGTGGGTGCCGCATTCCAGCACACCATAATCCCACCCGGTGCGGCCCAGCATGTCTGCTGCAACGGCAATATGCTCAGGCTCCCCCTGATGCGAGGCACAGGCCAGCGCCAGCGCGTCCTGCGGCAGAGAGTATTTGTCCGCAGCGCCTTCCGTCAGCAGCGGTAACGCCTGCAGGGCCTTCACGGTGGAGCGCGGATAGATGGGGGTGGCGACATCACCCGTGGCAAACACGGTTTTTCCCGAGGCATCCATCACAACAGCCGCGCCATAATGGCGGGATTCCACCCGGCCTCCGCGTGTGACCTCAGCCAGAAGCGTGTCGCTTTGCGTGTTTCCTGTCATGGTTGCTTATCGATCCTGTTTCTATCTGCTTCCGCTCAGCAGATAACACGGAGCGGAAAATTCTGCGCTGTGGTCCGGTTCCGGTTCCAGCCACTCGGAGACCATGGTGCGCCGCAGACGTAGCACCACAGGTGTTGTGGCGAAAAGTCCCGGTGGGTCATCAGTCATTTTCGTCAGCCAGTGCGCCACACCACCACGCTCTGTCAGCAAAAGCGGGTGGGTTTTCCGCAAGGGCAGGCCATCGGCCAGAAACTGGCTGGCTGTGTCTGGCTCCGTGACCAGATAAAGCCAGCTGTCAGGTGTGGCGTGCGGGGAAAAGCCAGTGGCAGGCACAGCAGAAAGCCGAAGTTCTTCGGTATCCAGATGCGTGCGGGGTGGCCGGGGGCGCGGCGGCAGAGGGTGCGTAAACAGATCGGTCTGTAACGGGTTTTCCGCTTTTGCGCGGGGTGCGCGTCTGGCGGACGTTGTCCGCTGGGGTCGGTCAGCGTCTGTCTCGTGGGCCGGTGTGGTCTGCGTGCCAGCCTTGCGGGGTCTTTTACCGGGCTGCGCACCCAGCAGGTCAAACTGCACAGGTGGGCGGCCCGGTTTTGAGGTCATGAAGGGGAGGGGGCAGCCTGTTTGCGGGCGGCTTTGCCTGCCGGGCGGGCTTTGGCAGCACAGTCGGCGCACAGGCCAACGACTTCAATGGACGCCCCCTGCATGACAAAATCCTGCTCCCGGCAAATGCCGCGCAGTGTTGTCAGCAGGCTGGAGTCCGCAATTTCCGTCACACTCTTGCAGGATTTGCAGATAAGGAACTGCGCCGTGTGCAGGCAGGTATCATGATCGTGGTCATGGCAATGGTCGGGGTCGTGGCCGGGTGCGTCATGCAAAAGATGGGTGCAGGGCACAAAGGCGGACAGGCGCTCAATCCGATGGATCAGCCCGTGTTCCAGCAGAAAGTCCAGCGCGCGATAGACTGTCGGCGGTGCCGGGCGACGGTCCGGGGTTTTGATCTTTTCCAGCAGGTCATACGCGCCAACCGGGGTTTTTGCGTCCAGAATCAGACCAAGAATTTCGCGGCGCTGCTGCGTCATGCGTCCACCCTGCCGGGTGCACAGGGCATCCGCCCGGTCGAGCTGGCTTGTGGTCGCGGGGGAAAACTCTGTGGGGGTCATGCGGTCACTACAGTCTGCGCGGCAGAAATCACGGTTTGTCTCCAGTCCGGCCTTGGGAGCGGGTGTATCTTACGCGTGCCAGAGAGTGAACGCAAAACAGACCAGCCCTTCGGGTTCTGGTCAAACTCATCATGTTATAATATCACGTTCACCCGGCTGGCGGTCACAGGACTCGTTTGCCGGTCTGCACTGCCTCTGTGAACAGCCGATCGACAAGGATCAGCCTGATGCGTTTTC
This sequence comes from Acetobacter sp. KSO5, assembly GCF_044094635.1. Taxonomy (NCBI): domain Bacteria; kingdom Pseudomonadati; phylum Pseudomonadota; class Alphaproteobacteria; order Acetobacterales; family Acetobacteraceae; genus Acetobacter; species Acetobacter sp. KSO5. The sequence continues at coordinate 553,452 of NZ_CP172014.1, forward strand.
CTGCTTCTGTTTTGTCTTGCCTGATGCTTGCCGGCATATGGTCCGGTTCTGCTACGGCGGCGGAAACGCCTGTGGTGGTTGCTGCGGAAAATACGTGGGGCGATCTGGCCGCGCAGGTGGCGGAGCCGGATATGCACGTCACCTCTATTCTGAACGCACCGACCATCGACCCGCATCTGTATGAACCCACCCCGGCAGATGCCCGGCTGGTGGCGCAGGCCAGCCTCGTGGTAGCGAACGGCGCGGGGTATGATGCCTGGCTGGACCGTCTGGTGCAGGCCCGGCGCGGGCCGCCGGTGCCGGTGGTGAAAGCGGATGGCTGGACTGGCTGGCATGAGGGCGATAACGCGCATCTGGCCTATAATCTGCCTGCGGTTGCGGCCTTTGTGAGCCGGTTTATTGCCGCCTGTCAGGCGACGGACCCACAGCATGCCGGGGCATATGAAGCACGGGGTAAAACCGTCATGGCCGCCATTCAGACTGTTCTGGACGCCATGACCACCCTGCGCGCGCAGGTGCAGGGCCAGCCCGTAGCCGCGACGGAGCCCGTCTTTACCCCGCTGGCCGATAGCCTCGGTCTGGTGATGAAGGAGCAGGCTTTTCAGGTGGCTGTCATGAATGATGTGGAACCGCCGGCGTCCTCCGTGGCGCAGTTTGATGCCGATATCCGCCAGCATGCCGTGCGGTTTGTGGCCTATAACGCACAGGCCGACCGCCCCTCCGTGCAACGGCTGATTGCGCAGGCGCATGCTGTCGGGGTGCCGGTGCTGCCGGTGCGTGAGATCATGCCGCCCGACACCCACTGGCAGGACTGGATGCACGGTATTCTGACGCAGGTCGCGCAGGTGCTTGGCCAGCCTACCCCATGACATTCCCCCTATCATCTCCGCACGATCCCAATGCCTGTGGCCACTCTCATGCCGGATCAGGCGCGCAGAGTGCGGCAGAGCCTGCACAGGCGCACCTGTCAAAACCGCACGCTGCACCAGAGAGCATCAGCCTGCAGGATGTCACGCTGGCACGGGGTGGCCGCGTTGTGTTGAGTCAGATCAGTCTGGCCATCCCGCAAGGCAGTTTTGTCGGGGTTCTGGGGGCCAATGGAGCCGGGAAAACAACGTTGTTTCACGCGCTTCTGGGGTTGGAGCCGGCAGTGCAGGGAAGCATGCAGATCAACGGTCAGCCGGTGCGCCGTGGGCATCGCGCTGTGGGTTATATGCCGCAGATGCGCAAGCTGATTGGCGGGCAGTTTACCGGCTGGAGCATGGTGGCCTCGGCCCTGCACGGGCAACGCTGGGGGCTACCCTGGTATGGTCGCGCCGGGCGAGCGGCGGTGGATGCCGCTCTTGCGGCAGTCGATGCGCAAGACCTGGCGCAAAGGCCAGTTGCTGCGTTGTCTGGCGGGGAGCGCCAGCGGCTGCTGCTGGCGCAAACGCTGCTGGATGATCCCTCTGTGCTCCTGCTGGATGAACCTCTGGCCAGTCTGGACCCCGCCCGCATGCGGGAGACAGTGGAGCGGATTCACACCCTTGCGCGCGCCCGCAACATGACGGTGCTGATGTCCGCCCATGATATTAATCCGCTGCTCGGCCTGATGGACCATGTGCTGTATCTGGCCCGGGGCAAGGCGCTGCTCGGCACGGTGGATGAGGTGATTACCACCAAAGCTCTCACGGCCCTGTATGGCGCGCCGGTGGATGTGGTGCGGGCCGGAGGGCGTGTGTTTGTGGTGGCGGAAGGCGGCGGCTCGGCCTTGCAGGAACATGACTGCGGAGGGTGCGGCGCGCATGCTTGATTATGACTTCATGCGCACGGCATTTCTGGCCGCACTGCTGGTGGCGCTGGTGTGCGGCCCGGTTGGCTGGTTTCTGGTGTTGCGCGGGCAGACCTTCGCCAGCCATGCGCTTTCTCACGTGGGGTTTGCCGGAGCAACCGGCGCGCTCATGCTCGGTCTTTCCCCCCTGACCGGACTGGCCGGAGGTGCACTGGCTGCCGGTATTCTGATGGGTCTGGCCGGAGACCGCGTAGCCGGGCGTGATGTGATGATCGGCCTTGTGCTGTCCGTCGCCATGGGCGTGGGGGCGCTGTTCCTGCACCTGCTCACCCGCTCGGCCAGTGCGGCCACGGCGCTGCTGTTTGGGGATATTCTCGGCATCAGCCCCGGTATGCTGGGCTGGCTGGCGCTGCTTTCCGCCGGGTGCCTGCTGGGGCTGGGCATCATGGCCCGCCCGCTGCTGTTTGCCACCCTGCAACCGGAAATGGCGGAAGCCAAAGGCGTTCCGCTTCAACTGCTGGATGTGCTGTTTCTGGCTCTCGTGGCGATTGCCACGGCAGAATGTGCGCAGATAACCGGCGTTCTGCTGGTCTTCACGCTCATGGTCGCCCCGGCGGCAACCGTGCTGCGGCTGGGCCTGTCCCCGCTCGCTGGGCTGGGCGCAGCTGCCGGTCTCGCTCTGGCCGAAGCATGGGGTGGCCTGATTTTGTCATGGTATACAGATTGCCCGACCTCCTTCTGGATTGCCCTTCTGGGCGGCGCGGGCTTTCTGCTGGTCGGGCTGGTGCAGCGTTTTAGGGCGTAACAGCCCTTAAGCCTGCTTTTTACTGCGGCAAAGACCAGTCCAGCCAGCCCCACAGCAGAATGAACACTGCCAGACACACATGAATGATAATCAGCGTGCGAACGGTAATAACCGGCACGTCATCTTCATGTTCCATTTTGGGGCGAGGGGCCATGGGTCAGGGTCCTGTCAGATTAAGGCGCCGTATGCGGCAGGGCATGATAGGCGCGGTTGAAATAGACAAGCCCACCCGCCGTTTCATGAATGCGCAGGGCTTCAACCACCCCAAATAGCACACTATGCGTGCCCACTTCCACAATCTGGCTAATGCGGCAGTCAAACGTGGCCACGGCCTCTTCCAGCACCGGTGCGCCGGTCGCCAGTGTGGTCCAGTGCCCGGTGGCAAAGCGTTCCGCCATGCTGTTGGGGCTGGCAAAATGGTTGGACAGCGCCTGCTGCGTGGCGGAAAGCACGTTCACGCACAGCGGCCCCCCCATCACAAACGCCTCACGCGCGCGGCTCGCCCGGTTCAGGCAGACCAGCAGGGTCGGCGGGGTATCCGTCACGGAGCAGACGGCGGAGGCGGTAAACCCCACGGGGTCTTCCCGCGTTCCAGTGGTCACAATATTAACAGCAGCACCAAGTCTGGCCATTGCGTTGCGGAAGGTACTGGTTTCCAGCGCCAACATCTGCTCTCCTTCATCCCACTCCAGACGCAGTGTTTTGTGCATGAATATAAGAGGAAAGCAATGACTGAAGCCCTCCTTTCCGGCACGCCGACCGTCAAAACAGAACGGATAGGGCCGGTGGGCCGCATCCGGCTGGACCGGCCGGCCAAGCTTAATGCGGTGGATCTGGAGATGGCGGAGGGCATCGCCCGTGTGCTGGAGGCCTGGGAAGAGGACCCGGACGTCACGCTGCTGCTGCTGGACAGCACAAGCCCGCGAGCCTTCTGCTCCGGTGGAGATCTGCGCGCTTTGAGCGATCTGATCCGCGTGGAAGGACCAGAGGCCGGGGTGCGGAAAATTACCCGGGTGTATGGCGTCATGCGGCAGATTGCGGCTTACACGAAACCGATTGTCTCGCTGCTGGATGGGATCGCCATGGGTGGCGGCATCGGGCTGGGCGGCCATGTTCCGTATCGGGTGGTCACGGAGCGGTCTGTGCTGGCCATGCCGGAAACCGGCATTGGCATTACGCCGGACGCCGGGGGGTCATGGATTCTCGCCCAGATGCCCGGCCTTTCCGGCTTGCGGCTGGCGCTCCTTGGGGAGCGGATGAACGGGGCTCAGGCGGTTCAGAACGGGTTTGCGGATTATCTGCTACCATCAGGCAGCCTGCCGGATCTCGTCACGCAACTCGCCACTCAGCCGGTGCCGGATATGCTGGCAACGCTCGCCCAGCCGGTTCCGGCCGCTCCGGAACATGCGGTGGAGGCATGCTACAATGCGCCCGATCTGGCGCAGGTCCTGCACAATCTGGAGGCCGACGGCAGTGAAGCCGCCCGGCAGGACCATGAGGCACTTTCCCGCCTGTGCCCGTTTTCTCTTCAGATCACATGGGCCGCATGGCACCGGGTGCGCACGCTGGAGTCACTGGATGACGCCTTTGTGCAGGAAACCACACTGGTCAGCCACCTGATGCATCGCCCGGATTTTCTGGAAGGGGTGCGCGCCAAGCTGATCGACAAGGACAACGCGCCGCGCTGGCAGCCCGCCACGCTGGATGAGGTCAACCCGGACGAGGTCGCGCGCTGCTTTCAGCGGCTCTGAGGCTTAAGTGCTAACAGCAGGCACACAAGGCCTGCTCCCAACATGGCGCACAGGCTGCCCAGCAGGAAGACTTCGGCATAACCGCTGCGGTCTGCCAGAAACCCCGCCAGCGGCCCGGTGGCGGCGTAGGCCAGATCCTGAAAGGCGGAAAACCCGCCAAGCGCTGTGCTGCGCATGGGGGCGGGCACCAGATGCACCACTTCCACCCCCAGCGAGGGGTAGACCATGGAGCAACCTGCTCCCGTCAGAAACGCGCCAACTAATGCGACTTCCGGCGAGTGCGCCCCCCAGATCAATGCCAGCCCGACGGCTTCCACCAACAGGGACGGGAGGGCCACTTTCAGCCCGCCGATCCGGTCCGGCAGATGTCCGCACAGCAAACGCATAGCCACAAAGGCCACGCCAAAGCAGGTCAGCCCCCACCCGGCGTAAGACCATCCCGCCTGCAAAAACCGCAGAGAGAGGAAGGCCCCGAGGGCTGCAAACCCAATTCCCTGCAAGGCAACAGCCAGCCCCGGCCAGCGGATCTTGTTCAGAATGGCCCAGAACGGTTCCCGATGCCCCGTATGCAGAGGGGCGGCTGGCAATGTGCTGATCAGCGCCAGCCCCACTAACGGCAGAGCAGCGCTCACCGCCATCAGGATGGCAAAACTGAAGTGCTGATAGACAATCAGCCCCACCGGTCCCCCCACCGCAAACGCGCCATACATGGCGGCCCCGGTCCAGGCCATCACCCGGCCTGCCTGCGGTTGCCCGGCCAGACCAATACCCCAGCCCATCATGCCGACAATACACAGGCTCTCACCCAGTCCCAGCAAAAGCCGCCCGGCAATCAGCACGCCATAGCGCCCGAATGGGGGAAGGGCGGGCAGGGTGGAGAGCAGGCAAAGCCCGCAGGCCAGCGCGTACAGCACCAGTCCACGCCGCATGCAGCGGTGTCCGCCCGAGGCATCGGCAATCTGCCCGGCATAATTACGGGTGAAAATGGTGGAGAGGAACGGAATGCCCACCGCCAGACCGGCCAGCACGTTGCTGAACCCCGGCCAGGACATGACGTACACCGGCACGGCTGTCAGAGACAACGCCACGCTGAGGTAGGAAAGGAAAAGCGCCAGACTGAGTCTGGGCAGGAAGGAACGATCGGTTTTCATGGATGCGGCAGACCGTATCGTGGTCGCTGGTTTATGGCTAGAGGGTCTGTCCCCTCAGGCGGCCTGACGTGGCGGTGGCGCAGTGAAGGTGCGCCATGTGGTGTAGAGGTCCGCCTGCTCCGGGCTGGGGCAGCGTCCTTCCTTCCGTCCGTAATGGTTATAATGCGCGGCACCGGAGGGGCATTCCCCAAGCTGGACGGCAATGGCCACGTCCGGGTTCTGGCGCAGATACCAGTCTTCACAAAAGGGAGGGGCTGCTCCGTCCCGCTCTTCCCAATAGCCACGCGTGACATAGTGCTCCTGCGCGGAGGATATGTGTCCGGCCCGGATGGCGTCCGCCACATCTGGATTGGTGCGCAGGTAGGCATCTTCATCAAACGGCTGATGCCGCAGATAGTTTTCAATTAGCAAAAGCAGTAGAGAGTGAGGGACCGTCACAGAGTGTTCATCAGCCTGCTCGGCAGACAAGCCAAGAGTTCTGGAGAGAAAGGAATACGGGATCATGTGCTCTCCTCTGTCAGATATTAATATTTCCTTAAAGTATGACAGCGGATTAAGCCGGGCAAGCCACAACGCTGCCCACCGGAATGGCTGACACGTTGGGCCAGACTGTTGCAGAAAGGCCGTTAAACCCGCATCAGAGTCTCTCGGCCGGGAAAGAGGGGAGAGCACAAAAGTGGACGTGGTGGATATCCAGAGCCTGCACAGAGTGCCCGTGGCAGACGTTCCCTCTCCGGCGTTTGAACTTGCTCCCCCCCGTGTGCTCAACCCGTCTACTATCCCGCCGCATATTCTGGACGCCATGCGGCCCGGCTGGTTTACCGGCGCGTTTCCCGCAGGCTCTGTGCGCCTGACCAAGCTGTTTGATGTGTATGTCACGCTGGAAGGTCTGGTGTTTACGCGGGACAAAAAGCTGGTGCAGCAAAGCATCGCCCAGCACACGTCGGAAGAATGTGCGCAGGGGCTGGCCCAGATCCTACAGGCCGAGCAGGCGCAGACCGTGCAGGTGGTTACTCCGTCTTCCCTGCTGCTCCGCAAACGCGGGGAGCAGAATTACGGGCACTGGATGGTCGAGCTCCTGCCAAAACTCTGGCTGGCAGAAGAGTATTTGCCCCTTTGCTCTCTTGTTGTGCCGCGCCTGAGTGGCAATTTTGCCCGCGTGCTGCGGGATAGTGTGGCGCTCAGCACGTCCTTTGTGGCGCTCTACCATGAAATGGGCGTGCAGGATGTCGCCTTTTTCAAGGAACTCGTGGTGGTGGATGGCCTGACCAATCACGGGGTTTACATGTCGCCGCTGGCTTTCTCCCGCACGGATGACATGGTGGCCCGCGTGCCCGGCGCACAGGCCCGCAGGCTGTATCTCACGCGCAAAAATCGCGGCAGAACCATCAGGAATGAAGAGGGCCTGATCGCCTTTTTGCAGGAACAGGGCTTTTTGTGTCTGGACCCCGCAGAACTGACCCTTCTGGAACAGATCAAGCTTTTTAAAAATGCGGACTGCATTGTGGGCGTGATGGGGGCAGCGATGACCAACATCATGTTCTGCCGCAAAGGCACCAGAATTATCAATCTGGCACCGGGGAACATGCCGGATACGTTTTTCTATTTTATCGCCGGGCTGCGCGGTCTGGACTATTACGAAATCCGTGGAAAACTCTGCACGGAAACCGAAAGCTGGGATAGCCCGTTCGAGATTGAACGGGACCATCTGGCGCATGTTCTGAGTCTCGGCCCACAGGGAAACGCTGTCTTAGGGTAAAGCAGAACCAGCAGGCGGTCTCCTTTTTTAAAAGGATGAACGCCTGCCGAGAGCGCGGCTTAGTAGCTGAAGTTGATAAAGCCGCCGATGGTGCGACGGGCATCGGGGGAGGTGTAGTGCAGATACCCTGCCGTCCCGTAAAGCTGGTAGCCGGTGGAGAAATACTGGTTGAACATGTTCCGCACATACAGCCCAACCTGAAGGCGCTTGTTAAGCGGCAGCAGGCTGACGCGCAGGTTGACGAGGCTATAAGCCGGAACTTTTGAATAATCAGGCTGCCCGGTTACGGTCCATGTCGTGCCACGATAGGCGTAATCAAGATGCGCCTGCACGCCAAGGTGCGGTGTCAGGTCATGGTGGTAGTCAATAAAGGCATTGGCGGACCAGACCGGCGCATTGGTCAGGCGTGTATTGGTATAATTGGCTTTTGTGCTGGCGACGTAGTCCGTAAAATGGGCGTCCGTAAAAGAGACGGAGCCAGAAAGCGTCAGATCCGGAATCGGTCTGTAGGCAACATTACCTTCCACACCCTGACTGACCAGCCCGCCGGCATTCCCGATAGCACTTGTCAGAATAGTGGTGCCATTTCCTGCCGGAACAGGGGTCAGGACAGTCGCCTGAAAATCGGTAAAGTCTTCACGGAACACGTCCATGTTCAGACGCAGCTTATGGTGCATCCATTCAGACTTCATGCCGACTTCGTAGGATTTGACGGTTTCCTTGTGGTAGGGGTCGTAATTGTTCCCCACAAAAGCGATGCCTGCCGGTTTGTAGCCCGTGGAGAAGGTAAAATAGGCCATGACATTGGGGTTGAAGTGGTATTCAGGCGAAATCCGTCCTGAGAAGTTCTGCCCCGTCATCTGTCCCCACGGGTAAACAGGTGCGTTATGCGTCGGGGTAAAGGTTGGATTATAGCCCGTGACAGCCTGAGCATCCGTATTGATAAAGCTCAAACCCTGAGAATTCTTGTCATGGGTGTAACGCCCACTGATCGCAATATCAAAGTGGCGGGAAATATTGAACTTCAACTGACCAAAGGCGGCCAGAGACTCATTGCGGGACTGGAAAAGAGAGGTATTCCCACTCTGCCCGACCGCACCGGAGTTGTTATACAGGTTCTGTGCCGGAACCCCGTCAACATAGAGCGGGTCTCCTGCCGTGCCCCACTGATACTGTGTCTGGCGGGCATCAAGGCGGTTGAAGAACCCACCGGCCAGCCATTCCAGAAAATGCCCTTTGGGGGATGAAAAACGGATTTCATCGCTGAACTTGCGTGTCGTCAGGCTGCCAAAGTTATAGGGATAATAAGCAGAGACATCGAGCGGAACCAGATCGACCGGCGTGTTGTTATTATAGAGTGACTGGCGCCACGCACTAATAAAGTTGAGGTCATTTTCGCCAATTTTGGTGTGGATCTTCAGAGCCGCACCATATTCTTCTGAAACAATATTGCCATAGATGGGGTCAGCCGTGTCCGCGTTCTTTGCATTGGGATAGATACCCAGAGAATTGAGTTCAGATGTCACTGCGGCACTCTGCCCACCCACAGGGGTCCGCACGCTGCTATCCCAATGGTGGGCGTAATCGCCCTGCAGGGTAATATCCAGATTATCCGTGGGTTCGACATAGAATTTGGCACGGCCACCATATTCATTGGTTGAGCCGACCAGCTTGTTCAGCACCACATTGCGGCCAAAGCCGTCCTGCGCATTGTCAAAACCGGAAATACGGAAAGCGGCCTTACTGCCCAGCGGAATATTAACGGTTGCATTGAGAATGCGTTCGTTATGTTCACCATAGCTGGCGCTGGTGCGGGCTGTCAGTTTGTTCAGTACCGGTTTTCCGGTTGTCACGGCAATCACACCAGAGGTGGAGTTCATGCCAAACAGCGTACCCTGCGGGCCCATCATGATATCAACATTGTTGATATCCACCATGCCAATCATCCCGTTGGCGCGCTGGGCATCCATCACAACATCATCCACCACCACGCTGACGGACTTTGCATTGGAAAAGTCAAAAGACTCGCTGCCAACACCACGGATCTGAAAAGCGGCACCCTGTGTTGGGTCATACTGCACGCCGGGTGCCAGATATTGCAGGTCGGTCAGGGCGGTATAACCAGCGTTTGCAAGCGTTTTGCCATCAATGTGCTGGATGGAAATCGGCACATTCTGGTTGTTTTCTGCCCGGCGCTGGGCTGTCACCATCACGGATTCCAGGCCAGACTCTGCATGGTCCCCAGACTTTTTTGTGACCTTGAGAGTGCGGGGCGGCGCGGCCTTATGGGGGGCCTGTCTGGGTTTATGCTCCGCAGGTTTGGCGCTCTCTGTTTCCGCCCATGCCTCGCATGGAAGGACGATGCCGCAACACAAAACAAACTTAAAAAGTGTTTTCTTCATAAGGAAATTTTTCCGGGACATTCGTGGAACAGCACCAGCTGACTGCGGCATACGGACATGGTTGTGGGCATCCTTCAGTCATAGGAATTTCGAATGATTCACCCCTTACAAAGATTCACGCCCCGGCAAAAGAATGATTCCTTGTTCGTAATATAAGTTTCACAAATGCTTCTCGATTTGTATTTGTCTTATCCGGGTTAAAAAATGAAATTTATTTCATAGAGTCTGTAGATAATGGTTTGTGAAATAAATATGAAAAAGAGGAGTGGTTTCTTTACTTCCTGCGCCCTCATTCTTATTCCATGCGGGCCATCGGCCTCCCATAGACAGAGTCCGTTCTCATCCTGCTGAAATGGGACATTTCCATGAAACCGGTTTTTTGTGCGTTTCCTGCGCTCCTCTGTGCTTTTTCTGTTTTGTCAGCCCCCGCAAGTTTTGCTGACGACACCCTCAAAATGAACCAGATTCAGGTGATCGGCACGCACAACAGCTATCGGCGCAGCCTCTCTCCCACTACACTCGCCTGGCTGAAGAGCCAGTCGGCAGAGATGGCAAACGCGCTGGATTATCAGCACGGGTCATTGAAATCTCAGCTCGACGGCGGTGTGCGCCAGCTTGAGATTGATATTTATGCAGATAGTTCGGGCAAACGTTACGCGCACCCGCGCGGCGTGGCGTGGGAGAAAAAGGCAGGCTTCACCCCGGATGCGGACCAGAGTGATGCGACCGATAAGCAGGGCACAGACTTCAAGATCATGCATATTGTGGATATTGATCAGCGGTCCAGCTGTGAGCCTTTGCGCCAGTGTTTGACGATGATCAAAGAATGGTCAGACGCACATCCCAATCATCTTCCGCTCTATATTGATCTGGAAACCAAGCAGGATGTACCGCTGCCCGGCGGCAAGCTCCCCTTCACCCAGCCCGAGCAGTTTACCAAAGCGACTTATGACAAGCTGGATGCGGAACTGCTGTCCGTCTTCGGTCGGGAGAATATTCTGACCCCGGATGATGTGCGCGGTTCCTACGCCACGCTGGAAGAGGCTATTTTAAAACGTGGCTGGCCTGCTCTGGCCTTTGGGCGAGGCAAGGTTGTGTTCACGTTTGACCGCCCGCATGATACGGCGCGTTATGTGGATGGGCACCCGGCGTTGCGTGGCCGCGTTGTCTTTACCAATGGTCGCCCCGGAGACCCGGATGCTGCGTTTACGGAAGCGAATGAAGGCTTTGTCGGGCGCTCCGGTAACGGCAGCGCTGCGGTTGATAATACTGCCGCTCTCCAGAATATTCAGTCTCTTGTTAAAAAGGGTTATCTGGTCAGAACCCGTTCAGACGCCAATACGGTAGAAGCCCGACAGGGGGATGTGACCCGGCGGGAGATTGCGTTTCAGTCCGGTGCGCAGATCATCAGCACGGATTATCCCGCTTTTGAAACAGCGCCGTGGAACAACTACACTGTTGCCTTCCCCGGTGGTGCTGTTGCGCGCTGCAATCCTGTCAACGCGCCTGCCACTTGTTCTGCGGCTGATGTGACAGAGTAAGGCGCACCATCGCTTAAGCCGGTAACAAGAAAAGGTAATGCTGCGGCCCTGTGTGGAACTGTTACACAGCCGTCGCAGGATGCCCCTTGGCGGTTTGTTTACCCAAACACCACATGCCGCTGCGGCACCATGGCAGAAACAGGCGCATCCGCACCCGGCATGTCTGCCGTAAGTTGCAGTGGGCCGTGGCGGTCAAAAAAGCCCGGCACGGAGCGGATGATATAGGCCGCCTGTTCAAGACAGGACACAACACGGTCTCGCGCCAGTGCGGTGCCGGGGTGGTCAGGGATAGCGCTGATTTTCTGCGCGGCAAGGCTCAGGCTGGCTGCTGTTTCCAGCGGGGCGCGATGCAGGTGGCGGAAGGCGCCCAGAGCCTCTTCCAGAATGTCATGGGTCTGGCCATCGGGCAGGGTGTGGCCTGCGTTCCAGCGCAGCCGGACAATCAGCCGCCCGAGGGAGAGAGCGGCAAAGGCGGCATCTGTATAGCCCCGGCGGTCCACGTTGTCTGTCAGAAAGGAAAACCGCATCATCATCCGGGAGATTTTCTGAATCTGGAATCCTTCCCATGCCACCCACATCACCTTCCGGTTCTGCGGAGCAAGGGCCAGACGCTGCACACTGCGGGTGAGGGAGGAGACCAGCCGCGCCGCATCCAGCCGATGGTTTGCAGGCAAGATTACCCGGAAGACCAGCACCAGCAGAACGCACGCGACCGCCATGGTCATCCAGTTGTTGGTCAGTGTCAGGTCGTCATAGGTAATCGGGTTATTTACGGCGAGCATCATGGTGAAAAACACCGCATAGCCAAATGCACCAATGCTATAGCGTGGGTGGAACTGCAACCACACACCGGGCAGCAGAAACAGGCAGATGGTCAGCCAGAGCAGCGGATAACCATCAATCTGCGGCAGGCCGAGCGTGTGGCATAAAAAGCTGGCGGGAATGGCAAGGGCCGTGCCGCAGGCCATCAACGGGCTGGTTTTTGCGGCAGAGGGCGTTGTGGACAGCAGGCTGGAAGCCGCCACCACAAACAGCATGAGCATCGGCCCGGTGCTCCAGTGCAGCACGTACCACATCATCCCGGCCAGCAACGCAATAAACATGCCGCGTGCGCCGTTACGCAGCGCCATGGGCCATTCCAGATAGGGGCGCAGAGGCATGCGCGCACGGGTCGGGCGGCGGATCGTCAGGTCATGCAAGGCCTGATCCAGCTGCACCAGCACATCCCGCGTATTGTCCAGCGAGGCCAGAACGGTGGGGGATGTCGTCTGCTGTTCCAGCCGCTCCAGCGCATGCAGCGTGGTGCGGATGCAGGCGGAAATAGGTTTGGGGTCGTCCTGCCAGCTCGGCTTTTCCGTCAGTTCCAGAATGCGCGTTAGCGTGGCAGCCACTTCCTGATGCACCGCGCAGGAGGCCCCGTTGGCCAGAGAGAGGTTCAGCCAGTAGGGGTGGTATGTCACAATCAGCCCGGTCAGGCGGCTCAGGCCAATGCGCAACCGGTTGACGCGGGCCTGCATGTCCCGGTCATCAGCCGCGGCATATTCAATGGCGGGGCCAAGGCCGGCCATGCGGGCCAGCAGGCGGCTGCGGCTGTCATAGAGCGGTTGCGGCAACGCGCGGAAAGACGGGGCAGGGGCTGCGGTTTCCAGACGCTCAATCTGTTCCGCTGCGTGCTCCGTGGCGGCTGCCGTTGTGGGGTGCTGGCTTTCCGCTGCGTGAAAGGACAAGGCATGGCGGACTGTTTCCCGGAACGCATCCCCCAGCGCACTTAACACCCTGCCAGGCTTGCGCGGGGAGGTCAGCATGAACACAAAGGCAGTCGTCACAACGCCGGTTGTCACAGCAGAAAGCCTCCCCATGGCTGCCAGAAAGATATGCTCCGGGTTGGCAAAAGCCGGTGCGGACACAATCACAATCGTATAGCCCACCAGCACGGCGGCATAGGCGCGGAACAGCCGCAGGAAGGTGGCGACCATACAGGCCAGCCCCACAAATGCGGAAAGCGCTGCAAAATACAGCACCGGAGACTGCACAAAGGCGGCCATCACGCCCACGCTGATGGACGCGCCAATCACCGTGCCAATGACACGCCACACGCTTTTGGAAACCATGGCCCCCACCGTGGGGTTTGCCACAATCAGCACCGTTGTGGCCGCGCTCATGGGGGACTGTAGCTGGAACATAAAGGCCAGAAACAGTGCAATGCCAATGCACAGGAACACCCGCGCCGTATAGGCGGCGGTGCCCAATGTGGCCTGCCAGCGCTCATCCTCTGCAAACATGGCGGGTATCAGGCGGCGGAGTGTGTCTGAAAAACTGTTGGACATGGCGCAGGCTATTCCGAAGGCCTTAAGAGGCCAGAGAGTGGGCGGTGGTCAGAAGGGCATCCATGCGGGCCAGAAGGCCCTGCGTATCCTGCGCGGTCATGCCCTGCTTCATGCTGTGTTCCACCTCTCCTGCAACCTTGTGGAACAGAGCGCATTTTTCCCGCCCCGCTGGGGTCAGGCTCAGACATTTGGCGCGGCGGTCCTGCGCATCCGGCGTGCGGGAGAGCAGGCCTTCCTTTTCCAGAAGGTCCAGCACCCGCACCAGGGCGGAGCAGTCCGTGTCCATCACCAGAGCCAGATCCCGCTGGGTGGTGCCTTCGGGCATCATCATCAGATACGCCAGAGGCCGCATGACCGCCACAGTCATGCCGTGCGGGCGCAGGGCGCGTTCCAGCCGCGTGCGCCACACCGCTGCCAGCCGCATAACGCGGAAGGTGAGCGCCATGGAGTTGAACGCGGAATCATCCAGAGCCGGCAGGCCGTGCTGGGTCACCAGAAACCTCTATTTTGTTAGGGTGGGAATATTTGACATGTAAAATATATTGGTAGCAATATAACAGACGCCGCAGGCCGGTCAATACGGGCTACGTCTTTGTAATATTCAGAAAAGTGTGAGGCTCATCAGTCCGGCCGGGGAAGGCAATCAGGGCCGCAGTCGGAGTTCAGAGGGCGTCATGGCCAGAATAACCCTGTGCAGGCGGTCAAAACATTCTGAACAGAAAACAATGCGCCTGCAAAAATGGCAATAATATGTATTCTATTTGAGAATAAATATCATTTTGAGGAAATCCGGAAAGGCGGGAATTTCAGGCTGGATGCCTGCCGGGTACGTCATTATAGACTTTACCCCTGATGAAATAACAAAAAGGACCATGGCTCATCTGGGCCGATGGTCTGCCCGGTTATGTACAAACCTGTGGAAAAGGACTGACCATGAAGAAAGACTGGCCCTGCGTGCCTGTCAATCTGCAAAATGTCTCGCCCAATGCTATGAGAATGGCAAGACTGATGCGGATGTCCCGGCGCGATATGCTGATGACGGGCATGGGCGCTGCCGTTACGTATGGTGTTGCCAGCGGCATTGCCGGTGCGGAGGAAACGCAACCCAGCCCCGCATCTGGCGCGGACCCTGTGGCCACGCAGTTCATGGCGGTCTCTCGTTTGCTGACAGATCGGCCCACGCTGGATCTGCGTATCGGGAATGCCATCTATGCAGGAATTGTGCAGAGCAGTGCCGACCGGCAGGCGCAGATCAGCAAATTGCATGATCTGATGGGCTCCGGGCAGTTCACCAGTGCCTCCGCATTTGCTGCGGCGGCGGAGAAGGCGGACCCGGCTCTGAAGGATGTCATCCACGATATTATGACCGGCTGGTATCGCGGTGTGGCGGACGGCAAGGTGGTGGTCTATCGCTCCGCCCTGATGTTCGACATCACGAAGGACGCCATTTACCCCAAGACCTACGCCACAGGCGGCCCGTTCTACTGGACCACCCAGCCGCCGGAAGTCGACCGTCCCACAGGGCATCCAGCCCTTTCACCCTCTAAATTCGTCGTAGAACCGACCTGAGAGCGGGAATATCAGCCGTATGCCTTCTGAACAGACTCTTTCCGCCGATGTTGTCATTGTCGGGTCCGGTGTTGCCGGGTCTTCCATTGCCAATGAACTCGCGCGTGCCGGAATTTCCGTCATTGTGCTGGAAGCAGGCCCCCGTGTGGACCGCCAGCATTTTGTAGAAAACTTCCGTAATCTGGAAAACAAGCCCTCTTATCAGGGACCGTTCCCGGCTGTGCCGTGGGCCAGACATCCGCCAAACCAGATCACCCCGAACGATTACCTGCACACCTCCGGCCCGAATGCGGAAGCGTATCAGCAGGTGTACCTGCGTATGATGGGCGGCACCACATGGCACTGGGCCGGGTGCGCATGGCGTTACCTGCCGTCCGACTTTGAGCTGAAAACCCGCTACGGGCAGGGGCGTGACTGGGCTTTGAAATATGAAGACCTGGAACCGTTCTATTATCAGGCGGAAGTGATGATGGGCGTCTGCGGGCCGGACCCGGCCAAGGAAGACCTCGGCTCTCCGCGCAAGCAGCCGTACCCGATGGAAGCGCTGCCCATTTCCTACGCCGCGCAGCAGTTCCGCAAGCTGATTGACGAGAAGACGCCCTGGCGCGTGGTGCATGAGCCGCAGGCCCGTAATACCCGCCCGTATGACAGCCGTCCGACGTGTGAAGGCCACAATAACTGCATGCCCATCTGCCCCATCGGGGCGATGTATAATGGCAGCTATTCCGTGTACCATGCCGAGGCCGCCGGGGCGAAGTTCATCCCGAACGCTGTGGTTTATAAAATCGAGCGTGACAGTGCGAACAAGCGCGTGACCGGTGTGCAGTATTATGACCCGGACAAAAACTCACACCGCGTAACCGGCAAATACTTTGTGATTGCCGCGCATTGTATTGAAACCGCCAAACTGCTGCTGGTCTCCGCTGATGAGCAGAGCCCGGATGGTGTTGCCAACAGTTCCGGGCATGTCGGGCGGAACATGATGGACCATACCGGCGTGCAGGTGACGTTCATTAGTGGCGATAAAGCCCTCTGGCCGGGCCGTGGTCCGCTGGAGACGAACGTGATCGACAATTTCCGTGATGGTGACTGGCGGAATGAGCGCGGCGCGTATCTGGTGCATATGGTGGATGACAATCAGGTCGATTTCGCTACCCAGATGGCCATTTCCAAAGGCTATGTCGGGCGGGAGCTGGAAGAGCAGATCCGGTATCTGTCCTCCCACACCGTGCGTCTGTTCAGCCATAACGAGGCGCTGCCCGACCCGGATAACCGCCTGACGCTGAGCAAGACCAACAAGGACATTCTCGGCATTCCGCACCCGGACGTGTATTACAAACTGCCGGAATACACCGTGAAAAGCTGTGAACACACCCGCAAGGTGTTCAAGGAGCTGATCGGCCTGATGCACGGCACGGATGAGGAATGGACCCCCGGCTACTTCCCGCAGGACCATCCCTCCGGCAGCACCATCATGGGCACGGACCCCAAGGATTCCGTGGTGGACGGCCATTGCCGGACGCATGACCATGAGAACCTCTTTATTGCCAGTTCCTCAGTTTTCTCAACCGTGGGCACGGGCAACATCACTCTTACGGTCGCAGCGCTGGCGCTGCGTGTTGCAGATACGCTGAAAAAAGAACTGCTTCATGGCTGATTTCAGAACTCTCCTCTGTTCCGCACTCGTTGCCGGAACAGCCCTCGGTGGCGTGGCCCTTGCTCCGGTTGCTCTGTCTCCGGTCGCGCTGGCTCAGTCTGCGGATAAACCTGCCGACAAGCCTGCCGCACAGCCTGCACCAGCCCAGCCCACGGTGCCCGCACCTGTGGCGGAAGAGGGCAAGCCTGCCGCCGGGTCCGATGCCAAAACATCTGACCACAGCCCAACCTCTCAAACCCCGGCTCCCGCCGGGGAGGCTGCAACGCCTGCAAACAGCCAGTCCGCAGCAACCGGGGCTGCCATGGCGCCGGCTTCCGGCACAAATGCCGCGGCCCAGCCGGAAAGTGCGGATGCAGAACTGGCGCGTGGTGCGTATCTCGCCACAGCGGCAGACTGCGTGGCCTGTCATACCAAACCGGGCGGAAAACCCTTTGCGGGCGGCCTGAAAATCGCCACCCCGATGGGTGATGTGGTTGCCACCAACATCACGCCGGACCCGCAGCACGGTATTGGGTCTTATACGGAAGCCGACTTTGAAAATGCGCTCCGTCATGGCGTGCGCAAGGACGGGTCTTACCTGTATCCGGTTATGCCGTATGTGTCTTACGCCGGCATGACGGATCAGGACGTAAAAGCCCTGTATGCGTGGTTCATGCACGTGGTCAAACCTGTTGCGGAATCCCCGGAGGAGACAAATCTCTCTTTCCCGGCCAGCCTCCGTTCAGCCATGATGGCGTGGAACTTTGTCGCCAGTAAGGAAACGCCGGAAACGGGTGATTCCAGCACGTATGACACGCTGCGTCGTGGCCGCTATCTGGCCAATGCGCTGGAACATTGTGGCACCTGTCATACTCCGCGTAACTTCATGCTGAGTGAAAAGCAGGACCATTATCTGGCTGGCGGGTCACTCGGCACATGGTATGCCCCCAACGTCACCTCCAGCAAAACCGGTGGTATTGGTGACTGGAGCGAGGATGATCTGGTGGCTTACCTGCGCAGCGGGCATGTGGCCGGTCGTGCTCAGGCTGCTGGTCCCATGGCCGAGGCCGTGGAGCACAGCACCAGCCACCTGACGGATGCGGACCTGCACGCGCTGGCCGCCTTTATCCTGAAGGTCGCGCCGATGGATGATGATGCCGACCATACCGCGCGTGACGCTGCCGGTAAGGCAGCAGAAATGCCCGACATCCGCACCAAAGGCCCGCAGCGGATTGATGATCTGGCGGAAATGGATGGCCCGCACATCTATGATGCCAACTGTTCCGCCTGCCACGGGCATGATGGCGCTGGCACGAAGGACCATTACGTGCCGTCGCTGTTCAACAACTCCACAGTGGGGGCCGGGCGTCCGGACAACCTGATCATGACCATCCTCAAAGGGGTGGATCGCACGGCAGGCACGGAACATGCCTTCATGCCGGGCTTTGATGGTCAGTCCAACGTCCAGCGTCTGAGCGATGCGGAAATTGCGGCCCTGACAAACTACATCACGGCCACATTCGGCACCGGCGACCATCAGGTGACGCCGGAACTGGTCAAAAGTCTGCGGAAAGATACCCCGGTGGTCAATCCGCTGGCCAAAGGCAAATAAGGTAACCTCAAGACAGGCCGGACCATTCTTCAAGGGTCCGGCCCCTGATTCGGGTTGGGAAGAGGGCAGGGGATTGCCCGGTTGCCCTCTTCCTCCCGCCTCACCCCCTCCCGTCACAAAATTGTCTTCCTTCCCACCCGGTGGCTGGCATGGGGCAGGTGCGCCCTCCGGCATGTGGCCTGTGGGGCATTTCCCCAGCTTTTCCGCGGCTGCTGGCGTGGCCGATCTGAGCAGGGGCGGGTTTCGTAAAACCCGCCAACCTCACTCTCCTGTTCACGAATTGTTGCAGCGGTTTTTTAGGGGAAGATTTTTAGAAAAAATACGATATGGACACCGCCCTTTGACGAACGCTTTGAGCAAGGGTGAAAACAGTGTTCAGCACGCTTTCTGTTTCAACACGGATCGGCCTTGTCGCGCTGTGCGCGGCAACCTTTACGGCTATCACCAGTGAGCTTGCTCCCGTTGGGCTTCTGCTGGATATGGCGCGCGCTTTTAACATCAGCACAGGCCGCGCCGGGCTTGCTGTCAGCGCCTATGCGCTTATTGTCACGGTGGCCGCTGTCCCGCTGACGGTGCTGACCGCGCGCGTCGAGCGCAAACGTCTGCTGCTTATCGCCCTTTCTGGGTATGTGGTCTCCAACCTGATTTCAGCCTTCGCGCCCACCTTTGGCATCGTGTGCTTTGGCCGCGCGATTGGCGGGGGCGCGCATGCGCTGCTCATGTCCATGGTGTCCGCCTACGCGGCCCATCTGGTTCCTAAAAAACTGACAGGCCGGGCCATCTCTTTTGTGTTTGGCGGGTCTTCCATGGGGGGCGTGCTCGGCGTGCCGGGAACGGCGGCCATCAGCCAGTTGGCGGGCTGGCGCGTGGCCCTTATGGTCGTGGCGGGTCTGGCTGCGGTCCTGACGGTGCTGATTGCGGTTTGTCTGCCCCCAGTCATCAAACCCGCCGGGCGTCCGTCCGGGCCGTATAAGGTGCCGCGTGAGTCTGTCCGGGCTTTTGCGTGGGTAATCTCGGCCAATGCGCTGTTTTTTGTCGGGCATAACGTGGTGTACACCTACATCGCCCCGCTGCTGATGGCGCATGGCCTGCCGGAAACCTCCGTCAGTGTGGCGCTGCTGTTTATCGGGGTGTTCAGCCTGTCCGGCCTGTGGGCGTCCGGCCTTATGGTGGACCGCTGGCCGCGTGTGGGGGTGCTGGCCTCGGGGGCTGCTATTTCGCTGGGGATTGGGCTGCTGGGCGGCCAGTTCATGCCAGCGTGGGGTGGCGTGGGTGTCGCGGCTCTGTGGTGCGCGGGCTATGCGTCCATCATTCCGTTCATGATGTCCGGCGCCATTCGCGCCCGTGCCACCACGGCGGATACGGCCGGGGCGGCCATCAACAGCACCAGCAACCTTGGTATTCTGCTTGGTTCCGCACTGGGTGGGCAGTTGCTGGCGGTGTATGGGGTCAGCGTTCTGGTGCCGGTGGCTCTTGGCGTCTGTGCGCTCTCCATGCTGGTCATTCTGCTTAGCGGTAATGCCTTCCCCGCGCATCTGGGCGAGCATGAGGATGAAGAGGCGGCGGAACAGGTGTGTGCGGAACGCGGTCCGCTCATGACTTGAAAAATACCCCGGTTATGCGATGCTCAGCCGCATGATGGTGTCCCGCAAGGGATGAAAAGGGAAGAACGGTGCGCAGCTTCGGCTGCAAGGCCGTCGCTGCCCCCGCAACTGTAAGTGATTGCATGGTCCGCTGTGGGCCTGCCCCCTCAACCGGGCAGGTCCATGCCACCGGCCCCCACCGGGCCGGGAAGGCAGGCAGACCCGCAGACTGCATGGTTAACCCCCGCGCAGACCTGCACGACACAAGCCAGGAGACCTGCCATCATCCGTGCGCCTTTTGGGGCGGGCGGTTGTTTGAGGTGTCGTGTCCGGCGGGGTGCCCGGAAGGCGAGGGTGCGCCGCGCCGCGCATCACTCCTGCCCCGGCAGGAGCACCAGTTGTGCACTCCGTTTAAGTGCTGTTCCGCATGGGATGGTGCCTGATCGGGAAAATTTTATGCCTGCGTCTGTTACGCACTCCGCCTCTCCCCCATCATCTCCTCCTGCTGCGGCAGAAGGCCCGGTGCTGCATGTCTGCACCACCTGCCGCCGCGGTGGCCCCGCCATGGAGCATCCTCCGGGCGCACAATTGCTGGACCGCCTGCAAACGGTGCTGGAGGCCAGCCCGCAACCCATCACCCTGCGTCCCGTTGCCTGTCTGGCTGCGTGTGACCGGGGCTGCACAGCGGCCATCTCCATGCCCAACCGCTGGACCTGGCTGCTCGGCCATCTCGGGCCGGAAAAAGCGGAAGATCTGCTGGCTTACGCCAAACTTTACGCAGCCTCTGCCAAAGGCACGGTTATGCCTTCCCGCCGCCCGGCCTCACTGTCTGATATGATTCTGGGCCGCGTGCCCGCAACCGAACAGGACCCGTCATGACCGGTTTACCCGCCCGCGTTCCCGTAACCATCATCACCGGCTTCCTCGGGGCCGGAAAAACCACGCTCCTGCGGCACATTCTGCAAAAAGCGCAGGGCCACCGCATTGCCGTGGTGGTGAATGAATTCGGCTCTCTGGGCATTGATGGAGAAATCCTGCGCGGCTGCGGTGTGGAAGGCTGCCGGGAGGATGATATTGTCGAACTCACCAATGGCTGCCTGTGCTGCACCGTGGCGGATGATTTCCTGCCCACGATGGAAGCCCTGCTGGACCGGGCCGACCCGCCGGAACATGTGGTGATTGAAACCTCCGGTCTCGCCCTGCCCAAGCCGCTGCTTAAGGCCTTTGGCTGGCCCACCGTGCGCAGCCGCATGACGGTGGATGGCGTGATTACGGTGCTGGACGCCCCCGCCGTGGCCTCCGGTCGCTTTGCGGATGACCCGGAAGCCGTGGCCAAACAGCGCGAGGCGGATCCCTCACTGGATCATGACAACCCTCTGGCCGAAGTGTTTGAAGACCAGCTCAACGCGGCAGACCTGATTGTGCTGAACAAGACCGACCTGCTGGACGCCGCCCAGTTGGACGCCGTGGAAGCCGAGATCAAAAAGCTCTGCCCGCGCCCCGTGCGGATTATCCGTGCGCAGGATGGCAAGGTGGACCCCGCCGTGCTGCTGGGCCTTGGTGCCGAGGCCGAGGCAGACCTTCAGGCCCGTCCGTCCCACCATGATGCGGAAGATGGCGAGCATGAGCATGATGATTTTGAAAGCTTCGTTGTCACCGTGCCGGAGCAGCTTTCCGTCGAACGGTTCCTGACACTCTTGCAGGATGTCGCCGCCCGGTATGACGTGCTGCGCATGAAAGGCTTTGCCACCGTGCAGGGCAAACCCATGCGTCTGGCCGTGCAGGGCGTGGGCACACGCTTCCGGCATGAGTTTGACCGCCTGCTGACCCCGCAGGACGCCCGCACGGGCCGCATTGTGGTCATCGGTCAGAAGGGGCTGGATGAGGCCGCCATTACGGCAGCCCTCGCGGCAGATGCCGCCGCAACCACCGCCGGTTAAACAGGCAGGACCGCCCTATGCACCTCCTTGTTCGGGAAAACAGGACGCTTGATGAGCAGGATGAGGCCGAAGACCTCGGCCTGCCGCCTGCGGATCTGGTGGTCCTCTCCTTTACGGAGAGCGATCTGCTCGGCCTGCTCCACGCGCAGGAGCGGCTAAAGGCCGAACACGGGGCAGAGGGGGCACCGCCGTCTCTTCAGGTCACCAGTCTGGCCCGGTTGCGCCACCCCATGTCGGTGGATCTGTATCTGGAAACCACACTGGCGCAGGCCCGCTGTGTGGTGGTGCGTCTGCTGGGCGGTCTGGATTACTGGCGCTATGGCGCGGAGGAACTGGCCGCATGGTGCCGGGAGCATAAGGTACCGCTGGCCCTCCTGCCCGGTGAGGCCATGCGGCAGGGAACGAGTGCCTCAGTCCCCATGCAGGATGATACCCGTCTGGCGGACCTCTCCACCGTTCCTGAAGAAATCCGTAATCGCCTAAACGGATTTTTTCAGCATGGTGGAACCCGCAATATGGTGAACGCCCTGCGCCTGATGGCCGGTCTCGCCGGACAAGGCCCGGATGAGGGCGCGCAGCCGGAGCCTCTGCCGCAGTGGGGCCTCTATCGCACCGTGACAGGCGTTCCGGTTGTAAAAGCCACAGCCGCAGACGGGATTGATCGGGAGGCCACCCGCCTGCCGTCAGGCCGTGTCATGCGGGCCACGCTGGTATTTTACCGCGCGCATCTGATGGTAGGGGATATCGCCGCACTGGATCTGCTGGCCGAAACCCTCGCGGCGCAGGGTTGCACGGTGGAGATGCTTTTCGTCACCTCGCTCAAAGATCCAGTCGTCGCCAAAGGGGTTGCAGAGGCACTGAGGCGGTCAAAACCGGATATCCTGCTCAACGCCACGCTGTTTTCCTCCAGAAACCCGCAAGGGGACTCTCCCCTCACCGGGGCGGATGTGCCCATTCTGCAACTGCTGCAACCGGGGGCCACGCAGGCGGTGTGGGAACGCAGCCCGCGCGGTCTCTCCCGGTCGGATCTCGCCATGCAGGCGGTGCTGCCGGAACTGGATGGGAGTATCGCCACCCTTCCCATTTCCTTCCGCGCAGAAGCACCCCCCGGTCTGCCTGCCGCCCGCGTGCCGTATCTGCCCGGCATCCGCCAGACGGCAGACCGTGCGCTGGCATGGGCACGTTTGCGGTATCTGTCCCCTGAGCAAAAGCGCGTGGGCATCATCCTGTCCGATTATCCGGGGGCAGGGCTCACGCAGGAAACCGGGCACGTGGCTCACGCTGTCGGGCTGGATGGGTTCGCCAGTCTGGCTTCCATCCTCACCCTGCTGCGGGCGGAGGGGTATCAGACGGGTGCAGCACCTCTGCCGCAACCGGAACAGCTCGCGGCCCTGCTGGCGCAAAGTGCCCCCCGGCCTCTGTTCTGCGTCGCCACCTATCGTGCTCTGGCCGCCGGGCTGGATGCTGCATTTATGGCTTCCGTTACACAGGCATGGGGAGAGCCGGAGCAGGACCCGTGTGTGCAGGACGCCACATTTCACCTGCGGGCAATAGAACTGGGCCATCTGACGCTGGCCGTGCAACCGGACCGGGGGCGGCAGGCCGACCGCAAAGCCCTGTATCATGACCCGGACAGCCCACCCTGCCACGCCTATGTTGCGTTCTATCTCTGGTTGCGCAGTGTGCGGCGGCTGGATGCGCTCGTGCATCTGGGCACCCACGGCACGCTGGAATGGCTGCCCGGCAAGGCCGCCGCGCTGTCCGCCTCCTGCGCGCCTGCCGTGCTGACGGGGGATCTGCCGGTTATCTACCCGTTTATCGTCAACAATCCGGGCGAGGCCGCCACAGCCAGACGCCGTCTGGGCGCTGTCACCATCGGGCACATGACGCCCCCGGTCATGCAGGCAGACCTTTCCTCAGATATGCAGGCGCTGGAACGGCTGATTGACGAATATGCCGAGGCCGATGGTCTGGACCCGCGCCGGGGTGCGCTGCTCCGTAAGGATATTCTGGAAAAAGCATCCCGCACCGGCGTCCTTTCAGAAAGCGGTGTCCGCCCCGGTGAGGACGATGAGGCCGAAGCGCTGGCCCGTCTGGACGCTTATCTCTGTGACGTAAAAGATCTGCAAATCCGGGATGGCCTGCACGTGTTCGGCCAGAACGCGCCGAAGGCCGACACGCTCGCACAGGCTATTTTTCAGGCATGCAGGCCTCAGGATGAGCGTATTCAGAGCGAGGCACAGACCTCTGAAAAGCAAAGGGCTTTGAAAGAAGAGATTGCAAACCGCATCAACCAGAGCGGCCCGGCGGAAGCACAGGCGCTTCTGGCCGCCCTCGCTGGCCGGTTTGTCACACCCGGACCCGCCGGAGCCCCCACACGCGGGCGGCTGGATGTGCTGCCCACCGGGCGCAACCTGTTCACGCTGGACCCGCGCGCACTCCCCACGCCCTCCGCTATGGTTCTGGCAGAAAAAATGGAAAAGCTTTTGCTCACACGGCATTTGCAGGAACAGGGCGAACCGCTGACCCGTCTGGTCATGGACCTGTGGGGCTCAGCCAGCCTGCGCACGGGCGGCGAGGACATGGCCCTCGCCCTCCGCCTGATGGGTGTGGAGATCAAACGGGCCGAAGGCACGGGGCACGTCACCGGGTTTGAAGTTATCCCGCTGCCCGTGCTCAATCGCCCCCGCGTGGATGTTACGCTGCGTATCTCCGGCCTGTTCCGCGATGCCTTTCCCGATCAGATTGCCCTGTTTGATCAGGTTGTCAGCGCCGTCGCCAACCGGCGAGAGCCGCCAGAATGGAATCCTCTGGCCGCCAGCGCCAAAGGTCTGGACGGTGAAGCCCGCACTCGTGCCACTGCCCGCATTTTTGGCGCAGCGTCAGGCACCTACGGCACCGGGGTGGAAGAGGCTTTGCAAACCGGCACATGCGCGGATCAGGCCGCTCTGGGCAAAGCCTGGCTGGAAGGCTCCGCATGGACCTATGGCGGCGGGCGAGACGGCGGGCAGGACGCCGCTGCACTCGCCACCCTTCTGGGGCAGGCGGATGCCGTGCTGCATGTGCAGGACCACGCGGAGACTGACATGCTGGAAAGTCCGGAAAACGCCGCTCATGAAGGCGGTCTGGCCGCAGCGGCAGCAACCCTCGGGGCCAGCCCTGCGCTGTGGCATGGGGATACCTCGCGCCCGGACAGGCCCCGCCTGCGCGCCACCGCGCAGGAAGTGACGCGCATTGTGCGCGGGCGGCTGGCCAACCCGCGCTGGATTGAGGGCATGCAGCAGCATGGCTACGCAGGCGCTGCGGAACTGGCCCGCGGGCTGGATGCCCTGCATGGGTTTGCCGCCACGCTGCCGGAGCGGTTTGACCAGCAGTTCGATATGGTTTTTGCGGCCACATTGGGGGATGAGGCGTGTGATGCCTTCCTCCAGCGGGAAAACCCGGCAGCGCGTGAGGCCATGCGCGCCCGCTTTGCCGATGTCTGGCAGCGTGGCCTGTGGCACCCGCGCGGCAACAGCGTGGCGCAGGTTCTGGAAAGCGGAGAACGGGCATGAGCGTACGCGCTATCATGGTGGCAGCACCCCGGTCCGGCGGTGGGAAAACCACGGTCACGCTGGCCCTGCTGGCGGCCTTCCGGCGGCGGGGTATCCGGGTGGGCGCTGCCAAGACCGGCCCGGACTATATTGACCCCGCCTTCCATGCCGCCCTCACGGGTCGCCCCGGCCTCAATCTGGATAGCTGGTGCATGAACCCGGCCCTGCTGGCCGCAACACTGGAAGCCGCCCGGCAGGATGTGGACCTCGTGGTGGTGGAATCCGCCATGGGCCTGTTTGACGGATTAGTCGCCCCCAATGGCGCGCGCGGTTCACCGTCCGATATTGCCGCCCGCTTCAATATTCCCGTGCTGCTGGTGCTGGATGTGTCCGGGCAGGGCCAGACGGTGGGCGCGGTGGCGCATGGCTTTGCAACATGGCAACCGGACGTGCAGGTGGCCGGTGTGGTGCTCAACCGCGTGGCGTCCCCGCGCCATGCCAGACTGACGGAAGGGGCCATTGAGGCGGCTGGTCTGCCCGTCTGTGGCACATTGCTCCGCCAGCCCGGCACACCCCTGCCGGAGCGCCATCTGGGGCTCGTGCAGGCCCGCGAACATGACGGTCTGACCGACTGGCTGGAAGATCTGGCCGACAAGGCCGAACGCGAACTCAACCTCGACGCCATTCTTGCCACGGCCAGACCCCTGCCAGAAAACCTCCTGCCAGATACGCTCTTACAGGCTCCGAATAGTCAGTTTACCCCCCTAAACTCAGCCATCTTACAAGGCTCCAGTTCGGCTCCTATTCAGGCGCTCCCCCCCGGCGCTCTCCCACCTCCCGGCCAGCGTATCGCTCTCGCGGATGATGCCGCGTTCTCCTTCCTCTACGGGCATCTGGCGCTGTTCTGGCGGCAGGCCGGGGCGGAGCTGGTGCCGTTCTCACCACTGGCGAATGAAGCGCCAGACCCGTCCTGCGATGTGTGCTGGCTGCCCGGCGGCTACCCCGAACTGCATGCAGGCCGACTGGCGGCGGCAGAGCATTTCCGGCAGGGGCTGGCCCGCTTTGCGCAAACGCGCCCGGTGCATGGGGAGTGCGGGGGCTTCATGGTGCTGGGCGAGGCGCTGGAGGATGCGCAGGGCACCCGCCACCGCATGACGGGTCTGCTGGGCCACGTAACCTCCTTTGCGCGGCGCAAGCTCAATCTGGGCTATCGGGAGGCTACGCTGCTGGCGCCCTCCGTGCTGGGGCAGGCGGGCACCACACTGCGCGGGCATGAATTCCATTATGCAACAGTGGTGGAAGCGGGGGCGGATGCACCGCTTGCAAACCTACGGGCCGGAGACGGCACAGACCTCGGTCCATGCGGTGGGCGCAGAGGCGCTGTGTCGGGTTCATTTTTCCATGTGCTGGCTTGTGGTCATCCGGCCTCGCCCCCACATTCTGGCTGGTCTCATACCGGGTCTTCGTGAAATGCACGGAGCCGGGCGGGACGGTGCTGCGTTGAAAAGCGTGGTTTACAACAGCAGAGGTGTCAGGGCAGGGGTTATAAAGACCGGCCGCTTCTGGCTGAGGAGAGAAAAATGGCGCAGTCTTTCCCTGTTTTATTAGTGCGCCACGCACCCGTCATGGTGCCGGAGGGCGTGTGTTACGGGCGGCAGGATGTCGCCCTGCGCCCGGGGTGGGAACGGGTCACGTCCGGGCTGGCTGTGCTGGCACAGGGCGCAGTCTGCCGGGTGCTCTACAGCTCCCCCGCAGAACGCTGCCAGCAGATGGCGCGTAAACTGGCCGCTTCCACAGGGATGGACTTACGAATCGACCCCCGGCTGGCAGAAATGGATTTTGGGGAATGGGAAGGTCAGCCCTGGCAGGATATTGATCGCGGCCTGCTGGACGCATGGGCTGCGGACCCGGAGGGCTTTGTGCCACCGGGCGGGGAGAGCGGTCGTGCCCTCTGCCGCCGCGTTCTGGCCTTCTGGCAGGATGTGCAGCAGGCCGGCACACCTGCCTGTGTGCTGTCTCACGGCGGCCCCCTGCGGGTGCTGAGCGCACTGGCGGCTGGCACTCCCCCCGCCTTGCTGGCTCCCTCCATGCCGCAGGGTTTTGCGCGCCTTTTTATGGTCAATGGACCGGCCGGGCTTACGCCAGAGGTTGGAGCTGATGAACCGGCTCTGGCTCCCGTCGTGCCCCTCTGGCCGCGTGATGCCCGCCGCACACCGGCTGATGTCAGCCTCACTTTTCCCAAAACTGATACAGGACAAACCCTCACATGACCTCTGCCGCGCCGTCCTCTCCGGAAAGTGAAGCCGCCCGCCATCGCGAGAAAATGCAAAAGCGCAAGGCTGTGCAGGATCAGGAAGTCGCGGGCAAGCAGATCGAAAAAGGTTTGCTCATGGTCCATACCGGGCCGGGTAAAGGCAAATCGACCGCCGCCTTTGGGCTGGCCCTGCGCACGGTCGGCTATGGCCGTCGCGTGGTGGTGGTGCAGTTTATCAAAGGGGCGTGGGATACGGGTGAACGCCGGGCGCTGGACCGGTTTGAGGGCCTTGTGGAATTCCATGCTCTGGGCGAGGGTTTTACGTGGGAAACACAGGACCGCGCGCGGGATATTGCCGCCTGCCAGCAGGCATGGGCCGTGGCGAAGGAGGCCCTCTCCCGCCCGGATGTCGCCCTTGTGGTGCTGGATGAACTCAATATCGCCCTGCGGTATGATTACCTGCCGCTCCCTGAAGTTCTGGCAGCTTTTGCGGCCCGGCCCGAGGGCCAGCATGTGGTGGTCACAGGCCGCAACGCCAAACCGGAGCTGATTGAGGCGGCGGATCTGGTGACGGAAATGACGTTGGTCAAACACCATTTCAAAAATGGCGTCCGCGCCCAGCAGGGAGTGGAGTTTTGAGCGCACGCGTTCTCATGGTGCAGGGAACAGGCTCAAGTGTCGGAAAATCAACTCTGGTGGCAGGTCTGGCGCGGGCGTTTACCCGGCGCGGCCTGCGGGTGCGGCCCTTCAAACCGCAAAACATGTCCAATAATGCCGCTGTTACCGCAGAGGGCGGGGAAATAGGCCGCGCACAGGCGTTGCAGGCGCGGGCCTGTGGTGTGCGGCCCACGGTGGACATGAACCCGGTCCTGCTCAAACCCCAGGGCGAAACCGGGGCGCAACTGGTCGTGCGCGGGCAGGTGCGGAACAGCCTTGGCGCGCGGGATTATCAGAAACGTAAAGACACCCTTCTTCCTGTTGTGGTCGAAAGTTTTCAGCGCCTTGCAGACCAGGCGGACCTTGTTCTGGTAGAAGGTGCTGGCTCCGCATCGGAAATCAACTTACGCGCCCGCGATATTGCCAATATGGGCTTTGCAGAAGCCGTCAACGCCCCCGTGGTTCTGGTGGGTGATATTGATCGCGGCGGCGTCATCGCCAGTCTGGTGGGCACACAGGTTGTGCTGCCACCGGAGGACGCGGCCCGCATCAAAGGCTTTATCGTCAACAGAATGCGCGGCGATATCTCATTGTTTTATGATGGTATGGACTTCATAGCCCAGCGCACCGGCTGGACAGCCCTCGGCCTTGTGCCGGACCTGCCCGCTGTCCGCACTCTGCCGGCAGAAGACGCCGCCGATTTGCTCACCAATCTGACAGCCCGCCGCACCACGCCCCCTGTGTACATCTCTGTGCATAACGGGGATGATAACGCGCAGCGCCCTTTGCGCATCGCCATTCCCCTTCTGCCCCTCATTGCGAATTTTGATGATCTGGACCCGCTGTGTGCAGAACCGGGCGTGCAAATTCTCCCCGTGCAACGTGGGCAACGCCTGCCGGAGTGTGACCTCGTTTTGCTCCCCGGTTCCAAAGGCACCTTGGCGGACCTCGTAACTTTCCGGGCGGAAGGCTGGGCGGAGGATCTCACAGCCCATCTGGCCCGAGGCGGCCATGTCATGGGCCTGTGCGGTGGCTATCAAATGCTCGGCCAGACTGTCGCAGACCCACACGGCACGGAAGGCCCATCCGGCGCAGCCCCCGGCCTCGGCCTGCTGGCCGTGGAAACAGTGCTGAGTGACGATAAACATCTGGAAGACACATCCGGCACCGTTGCAGGCACACAAGCCCCGGTGTCCGGTTATGAAATGCACATTGGCCGCACCACTGGCCCGGACCGCGCCCGCCCGTTACTGGTTTTAAACGGCGCAGGGGAGGGGGCCATCGCCGCCAGCGGGCAGGTTTACGGCACGTATCTGCACGGCGTGTTCGGCCACCGCGCGGCCCGCATGGCCCTGCTGGCCCGTGCAGGCGGGGCTGCGTTCCGCCCCGGTGGGATCTGGTATGAGGCCAGCCTGCCGGAGCATCACGATACCGTCGTAGAACAGGCGCTCGACAGGCTGGCAGACCATCTGGAAGCCCATGTTGATCTGGATGCGCTTCTGGCCCTGGCCACAGTGCCAGACTACAAAACGCTCACGCCCCAAGAGAGCTGTTTTTCCTAAGCGTTTACGCCATAAAAAAACGCGGCCTTCTCTGTAAAAAAAGAAGACCGCGCTCAAAACGCTAACCAATAACAGGCCTGTTTTCCGATGTCTGGCGCTCAGACCTGCCTGTATCCCGCGTTCAGTTGGCCGGAGCCGCGCGGGTGGTGGTGCCCAGACGGTAGCCGTTCTGTTTGAGAACCTGAATGGCCGTTTCAGAATATTTACCCGTCAGCGGGGTGACGTTACCCGGAGCGCACCAGAAGCTGAGTGTCACAGCAATATTGGCAGGCTGCGGCAGGAAACCGACGGACGGGCCGGGGTTTTTCAGAACCAGCTCATCATTTTGCACAGCACCAAGCAGCAGGGCGCGGGCTTTGTCGATATCGTCGTTATAGTCAATCAGCAGCGTAACAGAGGCCTGCAACATGTCAGACTGAGAGCTGTTGACCACAATGTTGTTGGAAAGCGTGCCGTTGGGCACGTAAATCAGATCGTTTTTGGCATCCCGCAGAACAGTGCGGAACATTTCGATAGATTCCACGGTGCCTGCGCTGCCACCGGCCACAATGGAATCCCCCACCTTGAAGGGGCGGAACAGCAGGATCAGCACGCCACCGGCAAAGTTCGCAAGGCTTCCCTGCAACGCCATGCCCACGGCCAGACCGGCCGCCCCCAGAACGGCGACGAACGATGTTGTGGCAATCCCCACCATGGAGGCCACGCTGATCAGCAGCAGAGCCTTCATCAGCAGGCCGGCAACGCTCAGCAGAAAGCCCTGCAACGTCGGTTCAATATGGCTTGCCGCCATCATCCGGCCCATGGCGCGGATGACCATGTTGATAATCTTCCAGCCAACCAGAAGCACAATAAGAGCCAGAATAACCTGACCGGTGTAGCTTAATACTGTCGGCAGCCAGGCATTAAGCTGGCTCCATAATGAATTGACCTGATGTTCCATAACCATCCCTGAAGTGTCTGTTTGTCACGCGTACGCATCCGCGCACTTACCCCTTTAGTCCAGGGTATTCTGGGCAATTTCAAGACCATGGGGGGAATTGTGACCGCGCGGCCTGCAATAAAGAGGACAAAAAGCGCATGAAACAGGGTAACACCGCATCCGTTTCTGCCGTAAAACAAAGGGCATCCGCAGCAGGCAGGAAGGACGGCCCGTGACACTCCCAAAAATTCTGATCAGCGCCTGCCTGCTTGGCCGCCCTGTCCGTTATAACAGATCCGCAAAGCCCGTTTTACATCCGGCTTTGAGCGCATGGCAGAAGGCGGGGCAACTTGTTATCATCTGCCCGGAAGTCGCCGCAGGCTTCAGCACCCCACGCCCACCGGCTGAAATCACCCAAGGCCAGTCCGGCCCCGACGTACTGGCCACCACCGCCCGCGTTCAGGATACAACCGGAGCGGATGTGACAGACCTGTTCATCACCGGTGCCAAAATCGCGCTGGCCTTGGCGCAGGAACACGACTGCAAATTCGCCATCCTGACCGACGCCAGCCCCTCCTGCGGCAGCACCCACATCTATGACGGCACTTTTCAGGGCCAAAAACACCCCGGCACCGGCGTCACCACAGCCCTCCTCCGCGCCCACGGCGTGCAGGTGTTTGCGGAGACGGAGATTGATGGGCTTGTGGCGTGCTTATTAAAAGCCCGCAGAGAGAATTAATTTTTCAGTCTGTCTTGTTTGAAAAATCTTATAATAATCTGACGGCTTTCGCCTCATTCATTTCGTACAAGAATTTTTTTTGGCACATAAAGGTGAGATAGACAGCAGTTATAATAACAGCTAGAATTCAAATTAAAATCTTGGAAGAATTCCTTCAATAATTTAGAGAAAATTAGAGAAAACATGAAAATATTAACATTTTTTAATAACAAGGGTGGGGTTGGCAAAACAACTCTAACTGCAAACATAGCAGCGTATGCAGCTTTGGAGCTCGGCAAACGTGTGCTCGTAATAGATTGTGATCCCCAGTGCAATATAACACAGCATATACTTGGGGACGAAAAAATAATAAATATGTATTGGCCTGACATTAATGCTAATATTAAACATAATAAATCTAGAACAGTACTGAGCGTCGTTCAGCCTATAGTAGATGGTGATGCTCATGTAGACAAATCGATACGACCACTTCTAGCCAGAAATAATCGTTTCGGTGTTGACCTTTTACCGGGAGATCTACGCTTCTCACTTTTTGAAGACAATCTTTCTCAAGCGTGGAATGAACTCCCTAGTGGAAAAGCTGGTGGTTTCCGAGTGATCGGCTGGCTTTCCTCCTATTTACAGAATTTCGCTGATAATTATGACTTGGTTATGATTGATGTTAGTCCATCTTTGGGCCCCATCAATAGGTCCGTTATGCTTTGTTCAGATTATTTTATAACACCGTTGGGTGCCGATGCTTTTAGTCTGCTTGGAATTAGGAATATATCACAGTGGATCGTTGGGTGGAGTGAACTATACGAGACATCTGTAAAGCATGCAGATAAATTTAATCCTGGAGTATTGCAGAAATTTAGCATCAATACGAAAATTCGGATAAAAAGGGGATATCTTGGATATACTCTTCAACAATATATAGCAAAATCAGTTGGAGGTTCTAAGAGGCCAACCAAAGCGTATGAACGAATAATTTCGGATGTTCCAACAGAAGTTGGTAATTACTTATCTAGATTTGATACAAAAAAAGGAGACTTGCACCTTGGAGATATTCCTAATCTATATAGTTTAATACCAATTTCACAAAAAGCAAATTCTCCAATTATTGCCTTAAAAACAAAAGATGGCTTAGTTGGAAGTCAGTTTGGACAAGTTTTAGAATATAAAAAGATGATTGGTGAATTAACTAAATCTATTATCGGAAAAATTTGATATGAATGCTTGGCCCATCTCTCTCATTAGAGAGATTGCAGAACGAAGAGTGGTGATTTTTATTGGTGCAGGAATTTCCAAGTCTGCCCTTAGTGCATTGCCAACATGGTCTAATTTAATTAATAAATTGGCTGAAAATTTAAATACAAAGACAGAAAAAAAATTAGTTAAAAAAATGGTTTCTAAAGGTTTGCTCTTAGATGCTGCTCAGATAGTTAGCGACGGAATCAATGCTCCTGATTTAGCGACAGAATTAGGGGGAATATTTAAGGTTAAAGCACCACATTCTGAAGTTTATAAAAATATATTATCTATGGATGCAAAGGTCGTAATCACAACAAATTACGATCAGTTTATAGAAAAAAATTTCGACCATTTCACGGATAGTCATTCTCCATATAGCGTATTCAATCAATCCGGGACAAATTTACTGGATAACATAAGATCTCCGTCTAGAGCTTTGATAAAAATTCACGGGTGTATTAGTGATCCGTCGGACTTAATTCTTGATAGATCTTCATATTTTAGGTTGAAGCAAAAGAATCCTGCAACTTTTTCGACCCTTTCTGCTCTTTTTCATGTAAATACAGTTCTTTTTTTGGGTTATTCAGTTAGCGATCCAGATATGCAACTTATACTTGAGTCTATCAATCTGACTAACCAAGCCCAAAATGGGCATTATGCTCTTTTGGCGAAAATGGAACACCCGTCTTTACAAAAATCAATGAAAACCTCCTATAACATTTCTGTAGTTGAATACCCGCGACAAGATCACACCAAAGCCATTGATATGATTGCTGAATTACATCAGAAAGTAAAAGATTTCAGAGAGGAGTATGGCATTATTTAAGGATGGGGGACGATATCATTGTGTCCGTATTTTTAGATAAATCGCCTTAGCGGACATTCCGCCTTTCACTAATACCAGCCCTTTATGACTCTTTCTCACTCCGCACCACCCGCCGGGAAACACTCAGCACAGCACCAAGCAGGGCAAAAGCGGTGGCCAGTTCAAGGCAATGCACAGCGCCGCCGCTGCCTTGGGAGAGGCCGAAGACGAGGGCGACCAGTGCTGAGCCCAGCGCCCAGCCCAGTGTGCGGGCCACGGCCATCATGCCACTGGCCGCTCCGCTGCGGGTGGCGGGGCCAGAGGTCATGACGGTCAGATTATTCGGGGTCTGGTAAAACCCAAACCCAATGCCGCACAGCGCCATCCGCCAGCCCACGTCCCAAAAGGCTGGTTGTGCAGGCATCAGGCTGAGTGCGGCCAGTCCCGTCGCCAAAATTGCCAGACCAACACTGCTTAAAACCGATGCCGGGTGCCGTGTCGCCAGTCGGCCCGCAAAAGGGGCTGCCACGGCAACCAGCACAGGCCATGGCGTCACCAGCAGGCCGGTTGTTACGGCAGACAGATGCATAACCGTCTGGAACAAAAACGGCAGCGCGACATAGGCCAGAATTTGCGCAGTATAGGCGCAGATAGAGGTCAGGATTGAGAGTGAGAAGAGCGGAATAGCCAGCAGATCCAGCGGGAGCATGGGCGTCTTCAGCTTTTTCTGCTGCCTGTAAAGCAGAAGCGTGCAGAGGATACCGGCTCCGATTTCAAGCGCCGCCAGCCCGCTTTCTTTCTGCCCCAGCGCATCAACACCCAGAATGCCCAGCCCCAGAGCGCCCACGTTCAACAGCGCGCCCGCCCTGTCGAACGAGAGCGGGGCGCGCGGGCTGGAGGGAGCCACGCGCAGGAAAAGCACAACCGCCATCACGCCAATCGGCACGTTAATCAGGAACAGCCAGGGCCACGAGGCAACTGCCAGAACCGCCGCTGCCAGTGTCGGCCCAATGGCTGCGGAAATGGCAACCGCCAGCGCAATAATGGCAAACGCCTGATGCAGCATGGCGCGGGGGTAAACACTGCGCACCAGTGCGCCGCTAAGGGCTGCCATACACGCCGCCCCCAGCCCCTGCACAACACGCGCGCCAATCAAAGCGCCGAGTGAGCCGGACAGCGCGCAGGCGAGGGAGGCAGCGGTAAAAAGCGCCATCCCAAACCCGTAAACCCGTTTAAGCCCCAGAGAGTCCGCCAAAGCCGCAGCCGGCAGCAGACTGACCGCAACCGCCAGATGATACACATTGACGACCCAGACCGTCAGCGTCTCGCTACAATGGAGGTCATGGGCGATGGTCGGGAGCGCGATATTGGCAATCGCCCCGTCCAGTCCCCCCAGAACAATGCCAAGCACGGCACACAGCATGACCAGACGGCGCTGCGTATCGGAAACAGGCGGAGTGGTCATAAAGGGTTCCAGTGTCCTGTGTGTAAAAAGGCTGCCTTAATGTCTTACGGAGGAAATATCAAAATTCCGCCAGGTTTTAGCTCAACGTCTCAAAATGTCTCAGTATCCAGGAAACCTCATACACAAGTCCAAGACTGACAAACGCCATATGAAAACGACGATTGGCGGACACAATGGCAACGCCACACAGCACAAGATAGACCGGAACCCGGAACCAGTATTCAGCCGAAAACAGGGCGTAATGCGCCGAGCCTTTGAGCAGGGTATCAATCAGGTCAAAGACCACACTCAGGGCGAAAAATGAGAAAAACCACTTCCTTCTGGAAATAAAGAAGTCCTCATACCCCGTATAATCGCTGATTGAATCCGGGAACAAAAACGCGCTGAGAAAAAACAGAATAATCGCGTAAATAATGAGGAACAGATAGATCTCGAATGTCCAGCTGTGCAGCGTAACCAGCCAGAACTCCCACCACCAGAAATGCATGAGCATGAGCAGCAGCGTCAGCACCCAGCCGATATGAACCGGATAGACCCGCGTTTGTCCGGGGTGCTGAATAATGCGCACCAGACCATTCAGCAGGCGCGCCACACTCAGGCCCACCACCATTCCCATGATGATGCGGACATGCTGAAAAATTTCCGGGGAGGGTAAAGGCGGCTGGGGCAAGAGGGCTGTCCTTCTGATGGGACGCTGATATGACCCGGAATGGTCCTCAGGCTTAGCAGTCTTGTCAATAAACATCGTCCGGCGCGCACAAAAAAAGCGCGAACCCCGTAAGGTCCGCGCTCCTTTGAAAACCCAACTGGCAGAGAGGTTTATTTCTGCACAGCCCAGCCTGTCTCCCGCAGGCGGAAGGCCAGCACGATGGCAACCACAATGCCAATCACCAGCGGCAGGAAGGCCCGGTGGAAGACTTCCATGGAATCACCACCGCCACCCATCAGCGCGGATACCATGGGGGAGAGAATGCCCGTCGTGCCAAACACGAGGAAGTTCATCACACCCGCAGCCGTGCCTTTAACTTCCGGCGGGTTCACTTCCTTCATGGAAGAGAACGGGATCATCGCCGCACCGGAGGCAATGCCCATAATCAGCGCCACAGAGTAACGCGGCATCACGCCAACCGGCACATACAGCGCACACAGGGCAGCAGCCAGCAACACCAGAGCGCCACCAATCAGCACCGGTTTACGGCGGCCAATCTTGTCAGAAATCCAGCCCAGCAGCGGGCAGCCAATCACCCAGCCAATCGGCACCATAGA
The DNA here is from genome assembly GCF_044094635.1 of Acetobacter sp. KSO5. NCBI lineage: Bacteria > Pseudomonadati > Pseudomonadota > Alphaproteobacteria > Acetobacterales > Acetobacteraceae > Acetobacter > Acetobacter sp. KSO5. The sequence goes on from NZ_CP172014.1 coordinate 589,732, forward strand.
GATGTCGGAGGCCGCAAACGCCATGGAGACATGCTCGCCTTTGTTGAGCATGGAAGCCCCCCAGCCCAGCGCGCCAATGGTTGTGGGCACAAACAGCAGGCCGCCAATAATCCCGGCATACCAGCTCTGGGGGTTCCCGAAGATGGTCTTGAACGGCTTGAGCAGGTTTTCAGCAGACAGATGGCCGTGGTGGGCCGAGCTGTCCCCGGAATCCCGCGGCATGACAAGCCATGTCGCAATGGCCAGACAGACGCCAATTACCCCAAAGCCCAGCCACACTTTCTGCCAGGGCAGGTGGAAGGATCCGGCAGGGTCAATCAGAATACGGGTGGGTTTGGACCCAAACGCGGCCCCGGCCATACCAAGGCACTGCGTCAGCCCCACAAACAGGGCCAGCGTGCGCGCCGGCAGATACCGGGCTGCCACGTAGGAGGAGCCAACAAAGGCGCAAATGGCCCCCAGCGCCTGAATAACATACCCGCCAATCCCGGCGGGCATGCTGCCCTGTGCAAAAATCAGGCAGCCAACACTGGTTATGGCAATCCCCACCGGCATGGTGGCATGTGCGCCATAACGGTCCAGCAGCACGCCCACGGCCAGAGCGGCAAGTGCATAAACAATGTAGTAGGAGGCAATCATCAGGCCGAGGTGGCTGTTGCCCCAGGCCTGCGTCAGCTCATCCTGCATAATGCCCGGAGCAGAGCGGATGGCGTACTGATAGAAATAGAACAGGGCGCAAAGAAACCACGCCAGCACATAAAGCGGTTGTATTTTTTGCGGCTGTGGGGCGGCGCTGGGTGTGTTGGAAGCCGACATTAACAGGTGCTTTTCAAAAAGGTGCAGGCCGTGCCCGTGCCTTGCAGGGGCACGGCCATGCAGGTTGACTTATTTTGCAGGCGGACGGCCGTTTGCCGTGGCCACATGGCGGCCCCAGGAAATCAGCTCGGACGTGCAGTCATCACGCGGAATCACGCATTCGATCAGGGTCGGGCCTTCCTTGTTTTCCAGCGCGACCTTCACTGCATCGGCCAGTTCACCCGCCGTTTTGGCGCGCAGACCTTTGCCTTTGCCATCCTCAGCGTTGAAGGCGCTGATGATGCCTGCGTAATCCCAGTTCTTGATGTTGTTGTACGGACCATCATGAATTTCAACTTCGATGGTGTACCCGGCGTTGTTGATCAGGAAGATGATAACCGGCAGCTTGCGGCGGATCATCTGGGCCACTTCCTGCGCCGTCAGCTGGAAGGAGCCGTCACCCACCATCAGAATGGTGCGGCGTTCCGGAGCACCCACAGCGTAGCCAAAGGCAGCCGGAACAGACCAGCCAATGTGGCCCCACTGCATTTCCAGTTCCACACGGGCACCGCGCGGCAGCCTGGTGCGCATGACGTTGAACCAGCTGTCACCCGTCTCACCAACAATGGTGGTTTCCGGTGTCACCAGGCTCTGCAACGTCTGCTGGATGTCCGCACGGGTCAGAACGTCATCACCCTTGCCGGTGGTTTCCACCATGCGTTCGGTATGCACACGCTTGTACTGGACCAGCGTGGAATCCTTCTTCGGCTTGTTCTTGAAGTACTCTGCCAGAGCTTCCAGCAGTTCCTTCAGGTGAATGTTGTCGAAGGAGTAGCCGTGCAGCTTGGTGATGTTCTTGTCCAGAACAGCCACGTTCGGGCCCTGCGGCCATGCCGTCCAGCCTTCGGTGGAGTAATCGTTAAAGATAGGGGCCAGCGCAAGAATGCTGTCCGTCCAGTTAAAGATTTCATTCACACCCGGCGTGGAGGCGCTGCCCCAGAAGGTGCCGACGTAAGCGGGGTGATCTTCAGGGAAGAAGCTCTTGGCCGCGGCCATAGTGGCCACAACACAGCCCAGCGCGTCAGCCAGCTTCACAGCGGCTTCTTCCGCACCGGCGGCGCGCAGGCGGCTGCCAACCAGAATGGCGGGCTTTTCGTGTTTTTCAATGAAGTCCGCAACAGCTTTTACAGCTGCATCCAGCGTGTCCTTGTTGGAGGCCGGGGCATCCAGAACGGCGCTGATGGGGCCGGGGGCTGCACAGGGCTGGGCAGAGACGTTACAGGCAATTTCAATATAAGCCGGTTTCTTCTCACGCAGCGCGGTGCGGATGGCGTGGTCGATCTTTTCAGGTGCATCTTCAGCAGACGTAATGGACACTGCCGCACAGGTCAGCTTTTCAGCAATCTGCAACTGGTAGGAATAGTCCGTCGTGCCAATGGTGTGGTGCAGGATGTGCCCGCTGCCGTGGTCATTGGAGTTCGGGGCGCCGGAAATCAGAATAACCGGCAGGTTTTCCGCATAAGCGCCACCAATGGCGTTCAGTGCAGACAGCGCACCAACGCTAAAGGTCACAACTGCAGCCCCTGCGCCGTTTGCACGGGCATAGCCTTCGGCAGAGAAACCGCAGTTCAGCTCGTTACAGCAGTAAACCTGCTCACAGTCCTTGTTCATCAGAAGCTGGTCGAGCAGCACAAGGTTATAATCCCCTGCCACTGCAAAGTGATGCTTCAGGCCAATCTGGGCAAGACGCTCAGCAAGATAAGTGCCAACTGTATAAGACATCGAGTTCTCTCTCCTTTGGCGAGTATTTTGCAATTCCAATTTACTGGAACGGCAAATATCGGAAGGTGACGTAAACTGTGTTGCCCGAAGTTGTCGGGTACACACTGTTGTTGCTGCCGTCATTGCCTCTGAAGGCAAACTTCCGGATATAGGTGTATTGCAGGCCCCCCATCACACTGCCGTAGCGGCCTTCAACAAAGTGCCACCAGCCACCGGCGGTGAGGGATGCGAGCGTACGGGTCTGGGCGTTACAGGTGCCGAATTCCACATCGCACCCGCCCAGATTGAGGTCATTCACACCGTAGCCATACTGGGCGCCATCTGCGCCAATGTATCGCTTGCGTCCGGCTGTCTCGATACCCCCGTAGGTGTAGAGCAGCACGGACGGGGTGGGATGCCCGATAAGACCAAGGGAGCCCATCAGCTCCGGTACGGGGGACAGAGCGCCCCGCGCATTGGGCGTGGTATCCGGGATCAGGCTCGGCCCGTAACGGCCAATGCCTTCCCCTGCCAGAATGTTACCGGCCATCTGGAGTTTTTTGGTCCCCAGAGGCGTTGTCATGCCAGCGCCCACGCCACCGCCAAAGCTGGTGTGCTTTTTGGTGGTGGTCATGCCCGGTTCCACCGCAAGGGAGCGGAACCAGCGGGCCATGCCGAACACTTCATAATGCCCGAACGAGGTATCCGCAGCGCCTTTCAGAATAATGTCCGGCGCGGGGTTATAGCTATATTGCGTGTTCGGGTTCAGCAGCACGCCGCCTGCATTGGCATAATACACGCGCGCGCCCACCTTCTCTCCATAGGCCGCGGGCAGGGTGCTGCCGGAAGACAGGGCGGAAGAGAACCCAACCGTCGCCTGCGGATCTTCAATGGACAGGCCGAGCCAGTATTTCTCATGCCAGTCCTTGCCAATGCGGATCTGCGGGACACGGGTAAAGGTAATACCGGGGATCTGATTGTTATCCGTCACGGCAGGCAGTTGTTCCTGGCGCGGCAGAATGCCCTTGGCGTAGTTGGTGGAAAGGCTCCACGCCTGACCCATCAGGATATGCAGGCCCCACTCCTTCTGCGTGAAGGTAAAGTAGCCCTGCCGCAGGCGCGGCGTGTACCCGCTGATCTGCACACTGTTTGTCGTGCCGCCAGCCCCGGCAAAGTCACTTTCCACATAGGCCTGCAAGCGGACGTCCTTGGACGGGTTCGCTTCCATCAGCACAGACATACGGCTGAGCTGCGCGGACATCCGCTCTTCACTCAGCCCATGGTTGGGGCTGTTGGCGTAGGGGAAGTTGTTCCATGCCGTGGCGGGGCCACTGGTCATGTTGGAACTGCGCCAGATATTGGAGAAATCAATAAACCCGCCCAGCCGGACGGAAATGCCGCCAATGCTGAAAATGGGGGGCAGGCGGTCCACGTCCGTCTGGGTAATGGAGGACGGGCTGGAAGAAGTCAGGTCGATAGCGGATTTGGACGGCTGGGCTTCCGGCTGCTGCGGCATCCATCGGAACCCGGCAAACCCGGAGCCACTGTTCAGGGTCGGGTTCTGACTGGCGCCAACTTCAATCGGCTGTGCCCCGCCGGAGAAGCGAATACCCGGATCAGCCGGACCATCTGTCCGCAGGCCGGAAAGCCCCTCAGAGAAACCACCATGCGTGCTCGCGGCGGTGCGCATCCCCCCAGAGGACGCATTTTTTGCACTGGCCGTCCGCACCCCAGCCGTAGTGCGGGCTGAGGCGACCTGATGCCCGTTTTGTCCGTGTTTGAGCGCCTGCCGATGCTCAATGGCTTCCACCTGTGCTGCCAGCTTGCGCATCTGCTCTTTAATGGCTGCGAGTTCCTGCGCATCATCCGCATGAGCGAGCGATGGTTCACTCAGAACACAGACAAGAGCCGTTCCGAGGAGAAGTCTGGTATCCAGTTTTCTGGTGTCGGTAGAACCCCGGAGCGCAGGCGCTTTCACACTAAATCCTCAGAAAATTATAAAACTTTGTTATAGATAAACTGGTTTTCTGTGAAATAGGTAGAAACCTCAATGATTCATATCAATATTACATAGTGTTAATTATATCAAAAAGAGTCTGACAACATTTCGTGAGATGAGATTTATAAAAAGCGAGTATATACCAAAAAACCTTAAAATAAACTTTATGATCTTCTGAGGCTTTGAAAACGCAGGAAAGAGAAAATTACTGGTCGTGTCAGGGGGCTTTTCGGGCCGATTTCTGGTTTGAAAGACTGCCTTGATTTATCAGAAAGTCTCATAAACCATCAAAAATCTGTCATGATTTTTCGGCAGGCGCGCAGGGCAGCCCTCCGGTCCGCAGCATGCAGAAGCGCAGGCCGCGTCATGGATTCTTAATTTTGAGACGAATGTGCCGGACTCGTTCCCACGCCGTCATACGCTCGGGCAACAGGCCTGAGTCAGCGGTTAATCCATTGCCTGCGGGCCGGGTTGCGTTGCTCCCATCCCCGGCGTTCCAGCTCCGGTGTGTCGGCCTGTTCCGCCGGATAGCCCACACACAGATAGGCCAGAAACTGCCAGTCCGGCGTAATGCAGAGCGTGCGGCTGGCGTCCTCGGGGTTCAGGATGGAGACCCACCCCAGCCCGACACCCTCCGCCGTGGCCGCCAGCCAGAAGGTGTGAATGGCCATAACGGCAGACCACACGGTGGTTTCCGGCATGGTGCCACGCCCCAGCCCGCGCCCCTGTGCGGGGTTGGTGTCACAAAAGACGGCAATATGGTGCGGGGCATCATCCAGCCCGGCCAGCTTGAGCGTGGCGTAACGCTGTGCGTCATCACCGCTATGGCCCGTCAGTGCTTCCGCATTACAGCGGGCAAAGTTTTCCCGGATTTCAGCGCGACGTGCCGGAGCATCCACGCGCACAAAGCGCCAGGGCTCACTCAGCCCCACGGAGGGGGCAAGGCAGGCGGTTTCCAGAAGGCGAGACAGCACGGCCTCGGGCACCGGGTCCGTGCGGAAATGGCGCACATCGCGCCGCCACGTAAAAAGCTGGTCCAGAGAGGCACGAAAAGCGGGGGAGAAAAGGGGGGCTGTCATGCCGGGATCATGAAGAGAAGTGCCCCCACCAGCAAGACCCCCACCAGAATAAGACAGGCGCGCCGATACAGCACCAGCCCCCGGTCCAGATCCGCCACGGTTGCCTCCGGCGTGCCGGCCCCCATCCACGCATCTTCCACGCGCACCCCTTTATAAAGGCGCGGCCCCGCCAGCCGCAGGCCTAACGCTCCCGCCATAGCGGCTTCCGGCCAGCCTGCGTTGGGGGACCGATGGCGTGGTGCATCCCGTCGCACCGCCGCGCGGGCTGCGGTCCGGTTCTCCGCCGGGGCGGCTAAGATCAGGCAGAGTGCCGCAACGCGGGAGGCAGGCAGATTCACCGCATCATCCAGTTTGGCCGCCGCCCAGCCAAAAGCGGCATGGCGCGGGGTGAGGTGGCCAATCATGCTGTCCGCCGTATTGACCGCCTTGTAGAACACCGCCCCCGGCAGGCCGAACACCGCCGCCCACAGCAGGGGGGCCACAATGCCATCGGAGAAATTCTCGGCCAGACTTTCCAGCGCGGCTCGCACAATCCCGGCTTCATCCAGCGCGGCGGTGTCCCGCCCGACAATCTGCGCCACAGCCTGCCGCCCTCCGGCCAGCCCGTTCTGCCGCAGGCCAACGCCCACAGCGCGCACATGCTCCCATAAGGATTTCTGCGCGACCAATGTGCAGGTGCCCAAGGCCTGCACACCCAGCATGACGGGGGCTGGCAGAAAACGATACCCCACATCCAGCACCGCCCCGGTTATCCAGAGCGGCACGCCCACAATCAGGATCAACGCCAGCACGCCCATCCCGCGGCGTTTGCGCTCGGAAAATTCTGGCTGGTTGAGGGCGGTGTCCAGCCTGTCTATCAAGGCTCCAAACCACATTACCGGATGCCCGATGGCCGCCAGCAGGGCAGGGGGATAACCGCAAGCGGCTTCCAGAATGGCGGCAAGGGCTGCTACGGGGAGCGTGACGGAAAGAGGGAACACCATGCGGGTAGCAGACTCACTAAGCGGGCAGGCCGGAGCAGAACCGACCAAAAGCATGCAGGGAAGCCCGCAGACTACCACGCACGCCCCCTCTGCTGCCATCCCTGAGTCAGCATCCGTGCCACCAGTGCGCGCTGCCTCATCCACGGTGCGAACTGCGCTACCCGTGCCGGTTTCTGCCACCGCGTCCGCGCCGTCAGAGGCTCTCCCATTCCCCACCCACGGCGGGCAGGTCCGGGCCGTCATGGCGCATTTTCCGGAAGCACCCCGGCCTTATTATGATCTTTCCACCGGCATCAGCCCGTATGCTTATCCCCTTCGGATGCCAGACCCGGCCGTGCTGGCCCGCCTGCCGGAAGAAGACGAAGAGGCCGACCTTCAGGCTGCCGCTGCCTTCGCCTACGGGCTGAGCAATCCCGACATGGTGGTGGCCGGGGCCGGGAGCCAAAGCCTGATTGCCCTGCTGCCGCGCCTGCTGCCCGCGCAGCGCGTGTGCCTGCTGGGGCCAACCTATTCGGGCCACGCGCAGGCATGGCGTTTGCAGGGCGTGCCCGTGCAGCAGGTGACGGACCCTGCAGCACTGGAGCAGGCCGCCATTCAACCCGGCACGGTCTGCGTGGTCTGTAACCCCAACAACCCCGATGGTCGCCTTCTCTCTGCTGACTGGCTGCACACACTGGCCAACACCTGCGCCGCGCACGGCACTGTTCTGATTGTAGATGAAGCCTTCGCGGATTTTGAGCAGGAGAGCGTCGACCCCCTCCTGCCGCATCCCGCACTGGTTGTCCTGCGGTCCTTCGGCAAAACCTACGGCCTGCCCGGTGTGCGGCTGGGCTTTCTGCTCGCCAGTCCGGAAACCGCCGCACAAGCCCGCGCTGTACTCGGGTCATGGCCTGTGGGCAGCCTCGGTCTGGCTGCCGGACGACAAGCCTTGCGTGATACCGCATGGCTCCACACCGCCAGAGCACAGGCCCGCGCTGCCCATACCCGCCTGACCACTCTTCTGGATGCCACCGGCCTGCGCCATACCGGGCAGGCCAGCCTGTTCACACTGGTGCTGCATCCTGATGCCCCGAGCCTCTGGCGACATTTCTGCACCTATGGCCTCGTAACCCGCATTTTTGCAGACCAGCCGGGTCGCCTCCGCCTAGGCCTGCCTGCGACAGACGCCGCATGGTCCCGGCTGGAAACCGCCTTGCAGGCATGGGCCGCGCATCCCAGAGGCACGGCCCCATGACGGCACCCCCCGAAACCCAAACCATCCGGCTTGTCTGCCTGACATCCACCCTGCCAGACGCCGTCAAACAGGGGCGAATCCCACCGCGCGAGGCTCAGACTGTAGCCCGCACTCCCGCCGGACCGGAGGGCTTCACCCTTCAGCAACTCCGCAAACCGCCGCGTTTCACACAGATCATTCTGGCTGGGGATTGCACCTGTGAGGGCCTGAGCAGCCCGCTTCCAGCCCCGGAACAGATTACCACCCCGGTAAACCTGTCCGCGCAATTCGCCGCACAGTCACCCGCTCCGCAGGTAGACGATGCCTCACAGAAGCCCCACTTTCCTGCGGACCTGCCCATAATACGCACCGCCAGCCTGCAAGACCGCAATTACGGCACATGGCACGGACAGGCCTTGCGCGATTTGCCACCAGACGCCCTGAACGCCTTGCTGCACGACCCGGATTTTGCCCCACCGGAGGGCGAGAGCCTCCGCCAGTTTCACACCCGGATCGGCGCGTGGCTCACTACCGCATCCCAAGGGGAAATGGCAGAGGTCGAACCGGGTGCTGCCGACCTTTCAAACAGTCCCTCCAGCAGCGGCGCTCGCCCCAGTGCCCCCTCCGGTAAACAGTCACGCACACGGTCAGACACAAGCGCCCGCACGCACCTGCTCATAGCCCGCCCCGCCGTAGTGCGCGCACTCGCAACGCATATTCTGCAAGGCGGCCCGGAGATGGCCACCCGGCTGGACATCGCCCCGCAGACCACCAGCCTCTTCACCCATCACGCCGGGAACTGGCGGGTGCGCGCGCTGGGTGTGCCGTAAAGCTGCGGTAGGAGCAGAAACCCGCCTTACGGAATCAACCGCTCCGCCCGCATCCGCGTAAACAGGTCAAAAAACGCGGTGGGGGTGGCGCAATAATCGGTAAAGCCCGCCAGTCGGCTTTTGGTCATGTCCGTTACACATTCCACCGGGCGGCCCAGATCAGCATCCGTGTGCCAGGCCGAGGCCAGTCGGGTGATGTCCGGCTCCCGCAAGCCGTGCTTCTGGCTCAGACTGGCCCAGAGGTCTCCATCCTGCGCCAGCTTGGGGGCCAGCGGTGAGGCTTCTTCCGGGTAAGGCGCTGCCTCCAACCCGAACCATGCGGCCAGTTGTGGCCACAACCACTTCCAGCGGATCACATCGCCATTGACGATATTAAACGCTTCATTCCGTCCCGCCGCACTGGTGGAGGCCCACACAAGGTGCCGGGCAAGCTGGCGGGCATCGGTCAGATCCGTCAGCCCGTGCCACTGCATGGGGGAGCCGGGGAACACAAACGGACGCCCGGTTTCCTTGCAGAGAGACGCATAAACCGCCAGCGTCGAGCCCATATTCATGGCATTGCCCACGGCATAGCCAATCACGGTATGCGGGCGATGCACGCTCCATGAAAATCCGTGCTGTTGCGCCGCTTCATACAGCGCGTCTTCCTGATCGTAATAGAAGTTTTCCAGCGGCAGGCGCGGCATGTCCTCGCGGAAGGGTGTCTGCGGCGGGGTGCCGCTGGCATAGGCTTCAAACGGACCGAGATAATGCTTCAGGCCCGTGGTCAGCGCCGCGTGCTCCACAGTGTCCGGTGCGGGCAGGGCGTGAAACAGATTGCGCACCATGGCGCTGTTCACGCGGCAGTTTTCAGCTTCCGTCGCATGCCGCAACCATGAGCAGAAAAACACGTGTGTGGGCCGCAGGCCCGCCAGCGCCGCAGAGAGGGCCTCGGGGTTGAGTAAATCCGCTGCCACCGGCAAGACCCCCGCGCTCTCCATGCGCGGCCTGCGGGCCAGCCCGTAAACCACCCAGCCATCAGCCACCAGCCGCGCGGAGAGATTTTGCCCGACAATACCTGTCGCACCCACAACAAGAGCTATTCTGGACATCAGATTTTCCTTTCCGGTTTATCCTCTGTCCTGCACTCTGCGCTTCTGGTTTTTCGTGCGCCAGACGGCACTATTTCGTGCCCTGGTTACCAAAAGGTGCCCACACCATGCCTTCTTCGCTACCGTCGGTTTATCGTCAGGCCCCCTTTGTGGAAGATTGCGCGCCGCGCCGCGTGCTGCGTCTGTTCAGCGGAAAATGGACCACCATGATCCTGCATACGCTGCATCTGCTGGGGGACGCATCACGACCGGGCAAACTCCAGCGGAGTGTGCCGGGCCTGTCCAAAAAAATGATGACGCAGACATTGCGTGAGCTGGAACAGTCCGGCCTCGTCAGCCGCCATGTTCAGCAGATCATGCCGCCCAGCGTGGAGTATCGCCTGACACCCGCAGGCCTGATTTTTATTGAACCCATAGAAATGCTCTACGCATGGGCCATTGACCACGCTGCGGAGCTGGACGCTCTGACGGCAAAGCAGGCATCAGGCGCACGCCCTGCGGAGCATGCGCCCGAGCAGAGCGTTACTTTTTAGAGGTTTTGAACCGGTAAAGCGCCAGAACCATCAGCACCTGCATACCCGCCACGGCCCCATCCAGCAGCCCTTTATCAAGGTCGCTTATGGGCAGGTTTGCCACATACAGTATCGCCAGAGGCATGAACATGATGGGAAACAGCAGCATGTTCTGGAAAGACGACTTTTTCACAGCCTTTGCTTTGTACCGTGCAGGCATTGTCCAATCCCTTTTCTGCAAACGACTCACTCACAAATCGCAATGAAAACGCTCGCACACCCTGCCGCCCGGCGCAAGACTCTTCGTGCTGGGGCACGTCTGGCGGGGTCACGGAGCGCGCTGATACACCACAACCGCAGTTTGCGGACCCTGATGGCGGTAAACTTCCCGGTAATCCTGTGTCAGCGTCTGGAACAGGTGGGCGCGGATGCTCAGGTTTTCACCCGCCCAGGCCGGGGCCTGCGTCACAACGTAGCGGGGCTTTTGTGCCAGCACATGGTCCAGCTCCGCAGAGGGGTTCATCCCGGTCGAGTGGATTTCCGCCTGCTCATTGAAATGGCCGGGGAAGGGGTGGTTTGTCAGGCCGCACCAGTGTGAGGTGTCATACAAAACAGGCGGCCCTTCATACACAAACAGGCACCCTTTAGGGTCCGGCATGGCGGCCAGATAGGCCTGATAGGTCCGCATATCGCCATTCTCAAGACGGTGGTTGTGCAGACGCTTCTGCGCGGTGACGGTCTGCACAGCCAGCATAAGCACCAGCCAGAACCGGCCCGCTTTCCGGTTCCACAAAGGGCTGCTGATGACGGCAAGCGGTGCAAAAAGCGGCAGCGCATAATGGAAATACCAGCCGCCAAATACTGCCACACCGCAGCAGGCGGCCACCGCCCATAAGCTGAGAAACTGTCGCTGGGCCTGCCCCGGCGCATGGCGGCACAGCCAGACCGCAACAGCACCCCCGGCAAGCAGCGGGGCAATGGCTTTGAGCAGCCTTATTCTCAGAGCGGCCGTTTCGGCTGGCGGCATCGCCGCACGCAGAAAAATGGAATCCACATTGGCAAAAAACCAGTCATGCGCATGGCCGATGACGGCATAAAACAGGAAAACTACCGCCGTGGGCAGGACTGCCGGGAGCACCCAAAGGGCGGCATCCGCACACAGGCCGCGCCGTGTCTGCCCATGGCGTGCCGCATACCAGAGCAGGTAAAGGCCCAGAAAACAGCCTTCAAACACTGTGGTGTATTTGATCTGCATGGACAGGCCAAACAGCCCCATGGCCAGCATGCCCACCCGGCGCACCTGCCGGGGGCCATCCGGCGCCAGCACCACTTTGAACAGAACCAGCGCCATGGCGGCTGCGACAAGCAGCGTATAGAAAACCGGTGTTTGCCCGCCTTCACCCCCGCACAGGGTAAGGCCGGTGCAATACAGCATGCCCGCCACCACTGCGCCGCCGCGCGATGTCAGGGTGCGGGCCATTTTATAGAGCAAAAGGCTGGTGCCCCACACCGCCAGCGCCGCGCCTATTTGATAGGCCAGCACACGATACGGCCCAAAAAGATGAAAACCCGCGTAAAGCACAAATAAAAGCGCAGGTTTTCTGTCCCAGAAGGCGAGATAGGGCAGATCCCCGTGTAAAATCCGACCTCCGCCAAAGAGGTAGAATTCTTCATCAATATTAAGGAGGGGATTTCCGAATGTCTGAAAACGCGAGGCAACCGTAAAGAGCAGAAGCAGGACGGCAGGCATAAAACGGTGGTGGAAAAGCGTTTTAAAAAAGGGAGCGCGCAGAGACATAGAGATCCGAAGGGGCTTTTGCCAGAATGGTTTTCCAGCCCGCCGGGCCAGCAGAAGGAAACATACAAGGTTTCTTTGCTGGCCTCTGTAAAATGAAATTTAAAATTTCTGAGCGCGGCCCATTAGCACCGGCGTGGCCAGTGCCCCAAAAATCAGCCCCATGCTGCCCCAGAGCACAGCCTGCATGCCAAGCGCAGACTCCCGAAAGCGCCAGAGCACCACAGCGGGAAACCCGTCCGGCACCTCATTCACATCCGGCAGACCAAACTGCACAAGGGCGACCAGCAGGACAAACACTGCCCCGCCACACAGCCACCCGGTCCACGCATCCCGCATCTGCGCAACCTTCTGGCCAAGCAGGCAGGCAATGGCCGCCACGCAAATGGACAGCGCAATCATCACAAAATAGGTTTCCGTGCGCAGTGCCAGCGTAGCCGGGTTGCCCACAGCGGGTGGGTTGGGTGGATATTTCAGGTCCGGCACCAGCACCACGGTCACAAACCCCGCCACGGCCAGCAAAAGCGCCAGCACGCGAGGGGACTGGAAAGACAGCCGCCCATACGCAAAGGAAAACACCAGCGCGAATAACCCGCCAAAGCCCGCGCCATACAGCACCGTGGCTGTGGCCAGACCGTAACTGGCCTGCACGGAGCGGCTGATCATCTCGTGTTCGGGCGCAGCACCTTCTGCCGCACTGCGGGCGGCTTCAAACGCAATGGCCAGCGCCACCTGCGGTTCACCAAAAAAACGGGCAAACACAAAGGCGAGCGCCGCCGCAAGGCACCCGGCAATCATGCCGCGTGCCAGCAAACGTCCAGCAATCATCAGGAAAAATCCCTGCTCTTTAGTGGCAGGGGAAGCCCAGCAGATGGCGGCCATCATGCACAAACTCATGCACTTCATGGCCGGAAATCAGGGAGACAGCACCCTGTTCCGCGCCCACAAAATACAGCATCAGCACAGACAGCAGCAGGCCAAACACCGCCCAGGGCAGCAGAGCGCCAACGGGAATGGCAACAGGTGCGGGCGCCGCAATGGCCCGTGCGCGGGAGGAAGAGGGGTGCATCATCAAACAGGCTCCGCTGGTAAAAACGCGTTCCGCGGTGGAAAAAACGACGCTGAGGGTCTGACTTCCCGCTCTAAAAAAGCGGATTACAGTGGCGCGACCGTGCCGGACTCTCACCAGCTTCCTCAGATCAGCCTGTAGTCTGAACGGCCCCTCCGCCCCTGTCAATTCATACAAAAGCAGGTGGGACCTCTGGAGTCAGAGCAGCGCCGTAAAACCGGCCAGCACCAGACACTCGGTGAACACCGCAGCCGCCCCCAGCACATCGCCCGTATAACCGCCCAGCAACCGCCGCGCGGCCATGCCCACCAGCCCGCAGGCCACAAGGGCTATCGCCACAGCGGGCAGGCTTACCAGCACCGTCATCTCTCCCGCCAACGCCACAACGCTCACCCCCGCCAGAGCCAGCCCGACCCAGAGCGGCCCACGCGGCAGGGGGTTGAGCGAGCGGGCCAGACCATCAGGTCGGGCAGGGGGCAGGCAGGCGAGTAACACCAGCAGCACCGCCCGCGCCAGACATGCGGAGATCGCCAGCGCCAGCACAGCCACCCCAGCGGGAAGCGCTGCCACAGCCGAGGCCCGCACTAACAGGCTCAGGCCCAGCGCCATGACGCCGTAACTGCCAATCCGGCTGTCCCGCATAATCTCCAGCCGACGCTCCCGCGTGGCCCCGCCACAGCCGTCGGCCATGTCGGCCAGCCCGTCTTCATGCAGGCCGCCGGTCAGCACACACTGGAACGCCAGCGCAAGCCCCGCCGCCGGTAACGCCGCCACATGGCCCAGCCGCAGCAGCCAGAAGACTGCCCCGACGACCGCGCCAATCGCCGTGCCAATCAGCGGCCAGCACCAGATGGAACGGCCCATTGGCCACAGTGCCGTGCTCGCTCGTTGCGCGGGGGAGAGCAGCCAGCCCACGGGCAGGCGTGTCAGTAAACTCAGCCCGCAGGCCAGATCCAGCCGCAGCCGCGCACCAAAGGACTCAGCCGGGGCGGGGGGGCTCATGTGCGGCCCGAAACCGCAGCCTGCGCAAACGTCGCCATGCCATTATGGCAGGCCACCGCTGCCCGCAGCAGAGGCACCGCGAGTGCTGCGCCCGACGCTTCCCCCAGCCGCAAACCAAGGTCCAGCAACGGCATCAGTCCCAGCTTTTCCGCCAGCCGCGCATGGCCTGCTTCCGCAGAACAATGGGAGAGGCGCGCATGGTCCAGCCCGCCTGCTGCCAGCCGCGCCAGTGGAGCGACTGCCGCCGTGCAGACAAATCCATCCAGCAGCACCGGAATGCCGTAATGCCGCGCCGCCAGCGCCGCCCCCAGCAAGGCCGCGAGTTCATACCCGCCCAGTCTGCGGGCTATTTCCAGCGGGTCATATGCAGGCAAGCCTGCTGCGTCAGACGCAACACCAGAAGATGCAGCACCATGACTGTCACCCTCTTGCGCGGCGGATGCGGGCGTTACCGCGCCGAACGGCTTTGCGCGTTCGCCCTCCATTGCAGAGGTACCCTGTGCCGCCGCCATCTCCGCCTTGTGGTAAGCCAGAGCGGCATCAATCACCCGCGCCTTGTGCGCCACCCCCGGAGCATCCAGCCCCGTGCCACGCCCGGCCCAGTCTGCCCCGGCACCTCCAAACAGCGCCGCCGCCAGTGCTGAAGCCGCTGTGGTGTTGCCAATGCCCATTTCCCCCAGACACAGCAGGTCACACGCACGCGGCACGGCGTCATACCCCGTCTGCACAGCCTCCAGAAACGCGGCTTCTGTCATGGCCGGAGCGGTGGTGAAATCCGCTGTGGAAGCCAGATCATGCACTGGCACCACCCGCAACCGGGCGTCTGCCACGCGGGCCAGCTGATTGATAGCCGCCCCGCCGCTTTCAAAATTCTGGACCATCTGGGCTGTCACATCCTGCGGCCAGGGCGAAACACCTTGCCGCACCACGCCATGATTGCCCGCAAAAATCAGGATCTGCACCCGCTCAAGCTGAGGTCCCGCCTGCTTCTGCCAGCCGCCGAGCCAGCGCGTCAGCTCTTCCAGCCGCCCCAGACTGCCGGCCGGTTTGGTCAGCTCGGCCTCGCGGTCGGCAATCTGCTGCTGCGCCGCCGCATCCACCCCCCGCAACGCCGTACAGGCAGCCCGCAGGGCAGAGAGGGAGTCAATCGACCGTTTCGGATCGTGGAGTATGCTCGTTTTCATGGGCCGCATGGATACAATCTAAAGACCCGACATCATAACCCTGTTTTTCGAACGCTCCATCCAGCATGGGGTATGGAAACAAGGGGGAGACCTTTTTCCGCCCCACTCTTTTAGGCCGTCATGACACCGAGAGACTGAATTTCAGCCTCAAACTCCGTCTTCATGGCCGCTTTTTCCGCGTCTGAAAGCCACGAGGCGTCGAGCGTCCGCAGAGACATCGCCGCGACCTCTTCCACACTCAGGGACAGACTACGCGCCATCGTCACGTACGTCGTGCCAATATCCGTCCCGAACATCGGCGGGTCATCTGTGCAGGGAACAAGAAACAGTCCCGCCTCATGCATCGCTTTCAGCGTTTCTGCCCGCTTTTCCATGCGCTGCGGCACACAGGTATGGGAGCAGACCGTAAACGGCACCCCGCGGTCCCTGCACCGGCACGTCAGAACCGGATCCGCCAGCATATTATAGCCGTGGTCAATCCGGTCACAGCCCAGAACATCAAGGCAGGTTTCGACATTGCGCGGCGGTGCCTGTGCCAGCGTCTGATTATCCTCACAGGCATGCGCCGTGCAGCGCAGACCGGCGGACCGGGCCAGAGCATAGGCATCCTTAAACAACTCCGGCGGGCCTTTGAATTCGGCACAGTCCATGCCGATCCCAATAACCTCCTCCCGCCGATGGGCGAGCACGTCCCGCACCATCGCTAGCGCGACCTCCGGCCCGAGTTCCCGGTTGATGGCAGGGATCAGGCGGCCGGTAATGCCGAAATCTTCTTTCGCCTGTCGAAGACCATCAACAAATCCGTCCACCATGGTCTCGTAACGGACCCCGTGCGGGTAATGGTAATTCGGGCTGAAGAAAAACTCGGCGTAGCGCAGGTTGCCTTTCCGATACCCGTCCGCAAGCGCCTCGTAAGAGACGCGCGCAAAATCATCCCGTGTGATCATGCACCGGCCTATGACCTCAAGCCGCGCAAGAAAATCGTAGAAATCCGTAAACGCATAGAACTTGTCTGGGTCCGTCACCGGAAGAGGGACATTGTTCTTCGCCGCAAGAGCGAAAACGGTTTCCGCACTCAGCGAGCCTGCCAGATGGCAGTGCAGGTCAATTTTCGGAATGGCTCTTATAAGAGTGTCAAGGCTCATAACAGATCTTTCTTAGTGTGAACGCGCACCGCACCCCGGCCGCGCCACAGCGGACAAAACACGATGGCGCAGTTGGCCAGCAGTCCGATCAGCCCCGGATTAACACCACCAAGAGACATACCGGACGCAAATAACGCGATCGCCACGCCCGCCCCCGAAAAAAGCCCCAGCCCCGCAATCCGGGCAGAAGCCGGCCAGCCCGTCAGAATCAGGAACCACAAAGACGCAAACTGAATCCCGATATAACCGCTGACATTCAAAGCCGTCAGCATGATTGCGGGCGCATGCGCCGTGGCGACCAGCGCCAGCACAAGAAACAGGATAACCGCCAGATTAATGGCCCGTTTGGGGTGCCGACGGCCCAGTTTGGGTACAATATTGCGCGTCATCATCGCCGCGATATTGAGAGACGTGGCCGCCAGAACCAGCAACCCGGCCAGCACTGCGCCAGCGGCTGCCAGCGCCACCATCCACGGCGGGAGCAACACGCCCGCGACATGGAAAAACACGGCGTTCGGGTTTGATAAGGGCGGAAGAAACCGCAGGGCAAAAATCGTTGCAAACACCGCAAACGGATACATCAACATATAAAGCGGCATGAAAATCATGGCTTTGCGCACAGCCTGTGCCGAACGCGCCGTAAACAAATAGGGAGTAACGGACGGCTGAAAATAAAACCCAATGCCCTGATAAAGGATTGTGGTGATGGCAAAGACAAGACTGCTGCCAGAAGGGAGCGCAAGCGTCGGCCTGACGATGTCCGCATGCCCGCCCGAGAGTTTATACTGCATGCAGATCGCCCCGACGCCGACAGCGGCGATGCCAAACAGCATCAAAACATCCTTGAGCAAGGCGACGTAAGTCGAAGCCCGCACGCCGCCTAGTGCCACATAGGCGAATGCGATCACGGCGCATCCTGCCAGACCCGCAGCCGGTGTTGCGGAAAATCCCATTGTGTCCAGAACGGAGCGCAACCCAATAAACTGAAACTGTCCCCACGGCACCAGGGCGATAACGCAGGCCCACGCCGTCAGCCGCTCGAACGCAACACTTTTAAAATGCCGTCCGAAAACCTCGGGGAGAGTGCACGCATCATACTGTTTTGCGCGTTGCCAGATGGCAGGGCCGACAAAATACCCAACCGGAAAGGCCAGAAGCAGATAGCCCAGAAACCAGTATCCGTAGCTCACGCCATGCCCATAAAGCCCGGCGGGAAACGCAACGATCGAGCCAATACTGTAAATCTCACCCACAGTGAGAATAAACAGCATGGGCGCAGGTAACGCCCGATCTGCCACAAGCAGCGTTTCAACCGACATATGCCGGGACCGCACGCGCGCAAGCCACGCTGCACCAAGCGACAGAAGCAGGACGCAGGCGACAATAACCCCGGTCATCGCAGTTTCTCACAAAGCCACAGACACAACGATGTCAGCGGGAACCACGCAAAGAGCCAGACAAAAACAATGGGAATCCCAAACACTGAAAACGGCAGACAACTGAGAAACGGCGCGACAAGAACAATCGCAACACATGGAATGCCAAAACCGAGCGCCACGGCCCGCCTGTTCGGGAAAGTGGGCATCACGGCGTCTTCTTTTTGGTCTGAGCGGAGCGCCGGGTCTCATTCAGCACCAGTTCCATCGCCCAGCCGATGGCTGCCCCAATCTCCTTCGCATCCATGTCAAACTCTTCTCGGAGCGTCAGCCAGGATTGAACATTGTCCAGACAGGCCAGAACAGCCTCCGCCCGCACTCGGTCAGGGGCAGGGATGCCGGGTGTGTCACTCCATAAAAGGCTCCGCCTCCGGGAAGCCAGCTCATTCCGGAACGTGCTGCGCATGGAGCGCCCAACGCGCGTGAGTGCAAGAATGCGTGCAAGATCCGGACGACTATCGAACTTCCCGACGGCGACCTGAAACCCTTTTACAACCCCCTCCGGGTCATCCTGTGACGCCAGCCCGAAGACTTCCGTATTTAGCCAGTCAGCCGTTGCGGCAAGCAGAGCGTCGCGTGACGGAAAGTAACGATACACCGTCCGCAGCGAGACACCCGCTCTTTTAGCAAGAGCAGAGGTCGCAATAGTGCTATCCTCGCTTTCTTCAAGCAGAGCAATGAAAGCCTCAATAATACGTTGCCGGGTCTGGGCTGCATATTCGTCGCGGAGCATGTGACACACATATGTAGTTGTGACACATGTGTGTCACGGAAATCCGGTCCTGACAAGGTGTCTTGTTGCGGGGTCGGAATATCGCGCCATGCGGAAAGCAACCTGCGGAGTAGGGACCGCTTATGAAAGAAAAAGTCATGCCTGCTCAGGTTCGACCTAGAGAGCGAATTCCTCCTGTATGCGTTGTTGCCGTTTAGCTGACAGGTGGTTTTGGGGGGAAAGCTGACTGTCAGTTTTACAGCTACGAATTGCAAAAAGCGGACTTTGATAAAATAATTACAGATTGGATTATTTTGGAGCAATCTGTTTTGACCGAGCATCGCGGGCAAGATTGAGTTTAGCCATCTGTTTTCCAAACTCTTCTTGCGCTGTGCGAAATTCCTTAGATATGTGAGCTAGCTGATCTGGTGTAACTGGATGAGCGATTTCAAACTTCAAGCGGTTTGCAAGTCTCCATGCGGCATCTCCGTAGCTATAATAAACATTTGATCTTTCACGCCACTTTGTGTTTCTTCGAAGCAACTCTGCCCCACTAGCACTCGCTGCCAATAGACTTATACCCCAGGATGGAAGAGGCAGATAAGGAGGTAACGGAAGCAAGCCAGAGACTGATGCCAAAGCAGCGGCAACTACTGACGCCCACCAACACGCGTCGACCATGAATTCCAGCTTATGCGCTTCACAATAGTTTTTCTTATGCGCGGCTTCGAGTTCTTTTATAAGCTTGTCGCATTTATCCATTTTTAAATCCTCAAAAAGATATCTGACCTATGTCCGCTTTATAAATTCTGTACCGCATATAGGATTGACCGCAATGTAGGCGAAAACGGTCTCAATTGCCAAGGTCATAAACAACAGCTTCAACCCACATAGCCAAAACATACAAAGCACAGAGAATACCAGAAAAAAGCCGAGGCATGACCCCGCCAGCCATGCTGTGATAAACACCACAGGCACACGGCAGCAGAAAGCGGATTGCGCATGACCTCCATCACGCTCAAGGCAGACCCGGCCAGTCCGGCAGGCACACCAACAGACGGGCAAGCTACGTCTGACCCCATGCCCGTCACGGCCACGCAGAACGACACCATGCACCTCCCCGCAGGCCTGCCCGCCACAACACTCATTCTGGGCGGCGCGCGGTCCGGCAAGAGCCGCCATGCAGAAGCCCTGATAACAGCGCTGCCCGCCCCGTGGGTCTATCTGGCTACAGGCCGCGCGTTTGATACGGAAATGCAGGACCGTATCGCGCACCACCGCGCCAGTAGGGCAGAGGGCTGGCAGACTGTGGAAGAACCCTTTGCGGTGGCTGATGTTCTGCGTGTCCATGCCGACCGCCCGCTCTTGCTGGACTGCCTGACCCTGTGGCTGACCAATCTCCTGCTGGAAGAACGCAGTATTCCAGACGCCACACACGCACTCATCACCGCGCTGGCCGAACGTCGCGCGCCCACCGTGCTGGTGGGGAATGAGGTCGGGCTTGGCATTGTGCCGGAACATAAACTGGCCCGGCAGTTTCGGGATGAAGCAGGTCTTCTCCACCAGCGTCTGGCCGAAAAAGCTGGAAAAGTCCTGTTTATTGCAGCAGGCTTGCCGCTTGTCCTCAAGGACACGCCACCAGCCTGAGCCAGCGGTGACCCATCCTCAGATGTGGTCCACCGCCCGGCGGCCAATCGCCGGATCATCGGTAAAGAACCCGTCCAGCCCCATATCCAGATAGCGCTGAATTTCCTGAATGGACCCGCGCACATTGCGGGCTGCATCCCCGTCCGTATTGCGCAACTGGCGCGGCAGGAAATGGTTTTCCGGGCGGCAGGTATAGGCATGCACTAGCAGCCCCGCCGCATGCGCATCCTCCACCAGAGAGGATGGCTCAAGCCACGCCCCCTGTGCATCCCGTGGGATAAGGTCGGTCAGGGAAGGGCCAATCACATCCGCATAACGCCGCACGCCCTTCAGGCCCGTCGGGGTCATCAGGTCGCCAAAGGTGGTTTTTTCGCCTTTGGCGGCCAGATCCGGCGGCACCTCTGTCCGTTCCCCCATCAGCAGCATCAGCCGCGCCTGCGGGTTGATAGCCCGTACATCGGCCCCAATGCGCTGGAGGTTGCCGGTCTCGAAGGACTGCACTTCCAGCGGGGCCATGCGGGTATACTCATGGGCAGCTATCGTGCGCAGGAACACGGCTTCCGGGTCAAACCCCAGCGTATGGAAATGCGTGGAGTGTTTGATTTCAGGGATCAGCCCCAGAACCCGACCGCATGTGGCAGATTCAGCAGCCACAAAATCAATCATTTCCTCAAAGGTCGGAATGTCAAAGTGCCCGTCAAAACGGGTGTTATGCACACGCAGTGTGGCAAGGCGCTCTTTCGCCCGCAGGGTTTTGAGCTCCGCAAGGGTGAAGTCCGTCGTGAACCAGCCAGTGGCGGTCTTGCCATCAATGGTTGCGGTGCGTTTGCGGCTGGCAAACTCCGGCCTCTGCGCAACGTCCGTCGTCTCGGCAATATTGGTTTCATGGCGGCAGATCATCACGCCATCTTTGGTCATCACAAGGTCGGGCTCGATAAAGTCAGCCCCATCTGCAATGGCTTTGGCGTAGGCCGCCAGCGTGTGCTCAGGCCGCAAGGCGGACGCACCCCGGTGCGCAAATACCAGAGGGCGCGGGGCAAGGGAGGGGGCTGCTCCCGCCCGCCGTATAGTCCCGCAGAAGGCTGCGGCACCGGAGGCTGCGAGAACAGAACGACGAGAGAAAGTTCGCATCAAAATCGCCTTGGAATGGAGTGCTCATCACCATAACCCGCAGTGTCAAAAATAATCAGAGTGCCAAAAACAGGCAGGAATGGCATGAGGAAAGCAACCGTATGACATGGCCGGTCTCTGTAAAAGAAAAGTCTCAGTCATGGGGTTACAGTTTTATTGCTTACATTTTTAAAATAGATTTTAATGAAAAAACATCCTGATAGCGTGAGGGCGTGCTGTCTCTATCGCCTATTTTCAGGAAGAAAAAGAAAACGGTATAAAGGAATGTTAATTATTTTTATGAGAGTCTAATTAGTAAATTTTTGGTCATAAAATCTGTCTCTATTTTATATAGGTGACTCTCTTTGTCTGAAACCGCAGCTCCCGTTTCTCCCGCTCCTGCTCCACAGGCCGACGCTCCGGCTCAGGCCGCGCAGCCGGCCTCCCAGCAGCCGGCGGGTCAGGAACCTGCCGCTCAGCCTGCCGCCAAGCCCGAGGGCAAACCGGCTTACCTGTCTCCGCCGCCGCTGCCGGTGCTGGAAGGCCCGCACGGGATCCGCTTCGATTTCAATCTCGGCGCACGCGTGCATGTGCCCGAGCGGAAAGAGGGCAAATGGCGCGTCATTCTGCGCGATCTGGATACCGGGAATATCCTCTTCCATCATGAGGCCGCCGGAGCCACCATTTCCTCCAGCAAACGCTACTATGTGCGCTTTGGGATTGAGGTGACTGATATCGGCGCGGATGGTGTCGAGCGGCCTGTTTTCCAGCATGAGTATGATGCACGCGGGCAGGAGGTTGTCATTCAGCTGCCGGTGGGCACGCTGGGGGATACGCTGGCATGGTTCCCCTATGTGTCCCGCTTTGCGGAAGAACGCGGCGCGAAAGTCACCTGCCTGCTGTCCGGCCTCATCCTGCCGTTGCTTAAGGAAGCCTATCCCAACATTACCCTCATGACCTCCGAGGACGCCGAGAAGGCAGGCGTGCCGGCCAGGGCCTACGCCACGTACTGCATCGGTCTGTTTTTTGATGACAAAGACTGCAACCAGCAGCCCACGGACTTCCGCTTTGTCGGTCTGCACCGCACCGCAGGCTATATTCTGGGTGTCTCCCCGCATGAGGAAGCCCCGCGTCTGCACCTGCCCGATGACAGCCGCCCCATCCCGGAGCCGTATGTCTGCATCGCCGTGCAGGCCAGCACGCAGTGCAAATACTGGAACAACCCGACCGGCTGGCAGGAGGTCATCGCCTTCCTGAAGGAAAAAGGCTACCGGGTGATCTGTATTGACCAGAAAACCGTGCACGGCACCGGCCTTGTCTGGAACTACATCCCCCATGGGGCGGAAGATGAAACCGGCAACCGCCCGCTCTCCGAGCGTGCCCGCTGGCTGAAGCATGCGGATGCCTTTATAGGCCTCAGTTCCGGTCTGGCCTGGCTGGCCTGGGCTGCGGGCACCGAGGTCGTGATGATCTCCGGCTTCACACACCCCACCAATGAGTTTGAAACGCCTTACCGCGTTATCAACTGGCACACCTGCAACTCCTGCTGGAACGACCCCACGGAGCGGTTTGATCATCACAATTTCTTGTGGTGCCCCCGGCATGAAAACACGCCGCGCCAGTTTGAATGCACGCGTCTCATTACCAGCGTGCATGTTATCAATGAGCTGAAAAAACTGTTCGCCTGACCGGGGCAGGGGGCACCCTCCGTGCCCCCTTGCATCCCTATCCTGATGATGCTCTCTCCTTAAGGATCATAAGGCAACGTCATGGTGGCGTGTCTGTCGTTCCAGTGGGAGAGATACGCAATGTCACAGGATTTTATCAGCACACAGCTTCTGGTGGCCGGGCAGTGGCAGGATGCGGCAGATGGCCGCACACTGCCGGTCTTCAACCCCGCCACCGGTGAGGAAATCGGCAAGATTGCCCACGCCTCCAAGGCCGATCTGGCACGGGTGGCTGACGGAGCCGCGCAGGGCTTCGCCGCATGGCGGGCGCTTACGGCGTGGGACCGCTTTGTCATCATGCGCAAAGCCGCCAATCTGCTGCGTGAGCGTGCGGAGAGCATTGGCCGCATCATGAGCCGCGAGCAGGGCAAGCCGCTTGAGCAGTCCATTATCGAGATCAAGGGCGCTGCCAACGTCATCGAATATTTTGGTGAGGAAGGCCGTCGCCTGAATGATACGCTCATTCCGCCGCGTGTGCCCAATGTGGAGCAGCGCGTACTGCATCGCCCCGTGGGGGTTGTCGCGGCCTTTACGCCGTGGAACTTCCCCATCAACCAGATTGCCCGCAAGCTGGGGGCTGCCCTTGCCGCCGGGTGTGCCGTAATTGTCAAAGCCCCGGAAGATACCCCGGCCTCTCCGGCGGAACTGCTGCGCGCGTTTTGTGATGCTGGCGTTCCGGCGGGTGCGGTCTCTCTGGTGTATGGCAACCCGGCAGAAATTTCCGAATATCTGATCGCCCATCCCGTGGTGCGCAAAATCTCTTTCACCGGCTCCACTCCGGTCGGCAAACATCTGGCGTCTCTCGCCGGCGCGCAGATGAAGCCCGTCACCATGGAACTGGGTGGCCATGCCCCGGTGATCGTGTGTGAGGATGCGGATCTGGACGCCGCTGCGCAGCGCCTCTGTGCTGCCAAGTTCCGCAATGCCGGTCAGGTGTGTATCGCGCCCACGCGCTTCCTGCTGCACAAGAGCATTGCCTCCAGCTTTGTGGACAAATTCAAGGCCCAGATGAACGCCCTCAAGGTTGGGTCAGGCCTTGATGACGGCGTGACCATGGGCCCGGTGGTGAACGAACGCCGCCTGAAAGCTCTGACGGAACTGGTCGCCGATGCACGGGAGAAAGGGGGCACCATCTGGCAGGCTGATGTGCCGCTGCCCAATGAAGGCTGCTTCTTCGCCCCCACGCTGATTCTCAACCCCAACCTGTCCATGCGCGTGATGCAGGAAGAGCCGTTCGGCCCGATTGCCATTGTGTCTGAATTCACCGCTCTGAAAGACGCCGTGCAGGAAGCCAACCGTCTGCCCTACGGTCTGGCGGCTTATGCCTACACCCGCAACGAGCGCACGGAGCGTCTGCTGGGTGAACAGGTGGAAGCCGGGATGATCGCCATCAACCACCACGGTCTGGGCGTGCCGGAAGTGCCTTTCGGTGGTATCAAGGATTCCGGTTACGGCACGGAAGGCGGCCCGGAAGCGGTCAGGGCGCATACGCTGATCAAGTTCGTTTCAACCGAGCATGAAAAAGCTGATTTCTGATCCCTCCCAACACAGATTATAAAAAAGGGGAACGCATCGCGGTGTGTTCCCCTTTTTCTTTTCTGGCCTTCACTCTCCACACAGCATCACAAAGAGAGAAGGCCTCTTCAGGAACTGGAGGATTGGATAAAACAGTCTGGCATAATTCTGCTGCATTTTCTGCATAGAAGCCCGGCTCAAAATGCGTCCTTCTTTTAGGGAACGTTTGGGGTTATTGCGTGTTGTAAGCTATGATTGGTTGAATTCTTATTCTTAAAACAAACGTCATATTATGAATTTTTAGATATCACTTTGCGTGCTGTCTAATATATCCACGGTGTCTTGCAGAGTGTTAAAAGCCAAACACGACAGAGGAGGGGGACGTCAAAATTATACGGAGTTGAGACTAAGGGTAGGTGGCAATTATGATTTATGAATTTTCTTATGATGAGCGTGATCAGTATCTTTCAGTTTATGAGAAGATGCTTGGCTCACGGAAAAAGTTTTTCGAAAATTATCCGGAATGGAGCAGGGCCTTTCATCCGTGCCCGGTGGAAGACGATTATGATCGGCGCTGTAGCCCCTTTTATATCGTCGGCCTGCAGGATGGGGGAGACGCCGTTGCCTCGGTCCGGATTATGCCGACAACGGGGCCAACCATGTTGCGGGATGAATTTTCCCCTTATTTTCAGGGATGTCCGGATATCATCAGTTCCGATATCTGGGAACTTTCCTATTTCTCGACAACGGCTGACACATCCTCTCTGGCAGGGCGAAATCTGATGCTGGACGTGCTGAAAACGGTTTATGCACGCGCGTTCGCGAATGGCATCAAGCAGATCATCGGAACGTATCCCCGGTCCAAACTGCGGCTGTATCGGCGGCTGGAATGTCTGCCATCTCCCATTTGTGAGGGGGAGATCAACGGGCAGGAGTTCGGTGTAGGGGTATGGGATGTCAGCCCTCTGGCATTGCGGCATCTGGCTGAATTGCAGCTCCGTCCGTTTTGAACAAAGCAACTTATTTTTAATGAGAGGGGTCGTCGTATCAGGCGTATGCTGGCCAGAGTCCTGAGGGTACGATATCAAAGTTCGGGTTATGACATTGAGACAAACAACAGCACCGACCTTTATTCTTCCAAAAGCTTTGCAAGGCCTTGTGTCGTCCATTACACGCGCGCAGTCGCTGCCAGACTTATCCGCTGTTTTGAAGACGCTTCCTGAAAACTGCAACATGAGCAATGTTGTTTACTATTTTGCAGGTTCGGGTGGCGATTTCATGAACCCCGACGGTTTCACCTGCACGACCTATCCCCGGGAATGGCAGGAACGCTATTATAATCAGAACTACCTGCTGATTGACCCTGTCGTCAAAAGGGGTTTGCACAATGGTCTGCCGTTTGAATGGCGGGATCTGAAGATTGAAAAAGGCACGCCGGGCTACAGTATGCTCATGGAAGGGCTGGATTACAGTCTGGGTCATGCAGCGCTGAGCATCCCCCTGCTGGGGACGGATGGCTCTCGCGGCCTGTTCGCCATTACCAGTGATGATCCCCGTAAATTTGAGGGCCTCGCACGGGTCAGCTTTGTGCGGGATTACCAGATGCTGGCGAATTATGTGCATGAGGCTTATCTGCGGATAACAGCCTTTCAGGCTAACGGTGTGCAGGATCTTTCTGCGGAAGAAAAAGCCTGCCTGAAGCTGGCGGCGGAGGGGCTTCTGGGGCATGAAATTGCCCGCAAGCTCAAACTGTCAGACCCTGTCGTGCGGTTATGCCTGCGCGTGGCACGCCACAAGCTGGGGGCGGCCACAACGGATATGGCTATCCTTAACGCAAACCAGTTGGGCGTGATTTAAAGCCTCAGCTTTGCTCAGAGCCTTTCAGGTTTTTGTAACTCTCCAGCGCAATGGCGCGTGCCTGCTTTAGCTCCACAATCGGGTGCGGGTAGGTGGTACCGGGCACAAAGCGCAGATGGCGGCTCAGTGTGGCATCTATTTTCCAGGGGGTGTGGATCAGCTTGTCTGGCAGACTCGCCAGTTCCGGGACCCATGTGCGGATATAAGCCCCTGAGGGATCAAACTTTTCGGATTGCCCGACCGGATTAAAAATGCGGAACCAGGGCGAGGCATCAATCCCGGTTCCTGCACACCACTGCCAGTTCATGGCGTTTAAGGCCGGGTCTGCATCCACCAGCCGTTCATAAAACCAGCGTTCGCCTTTGCGCCAGTCTGTCAGCAGATGTTTGGTTAAAAAGGAGGCTACAACCATGCGCACCCGGTTATGCATGGTGCCGGTAGCGCGTAATTCCCGCATTCCCGCATCCACCAGCGGGTAGCCGGTGCGGCCTTCTGTCCAGGCGGTAAAAGCCTCGGGGTCATTCTGCCAGGGCATCTGGTCAAATTCCGAGCGCAGATTGCGGGTGGGCATCTGGGGTTCATAGAAAAGCTGCATCCACCCAAAATCCCGCCAGCCCAGTTCGGACAGGAATTTTTCCGTATTCACATGGTCACCGCTGCGGGCTTCTGCTTTTCGGGCAGCCTGCCAGATCTGCCGGGCAGAAATCAGCCCGGCGCGCAGATAAGGGGAAAGGCCGGATGTGCCCTCCCGGTCGGGCCGGTCGCGGTCTGTTTCATAGTGCGCTAGCGTATCGTCCAGAAAATCTTCCAGAATGGTATGGGCGTTTTCTTCACTGCACGGCCAGTATTGCGCAGCCTGCGTGGCATCTTCCGGCAACGCTGGTTTCAGCAACGCTGTGGAGACCTCATGCTTTTTAAACGCCTCCGGCACAGCGGCAAACTGAATGTCCTGCGGGACAGGCAGGGGGCGACCGGGTTCGCCCAGTTCCCGCGCAGCGCGCCACCATGCCGTGAAAATCCGATAAGGCTGTCCCGCCCCGGTGCGCACGGCCCAGGGTTCATGCAGCAGTCGTGCGGAAAGGGACTGCACCGCCACGCCCTGTTCCGTCAGCCTAGCTTTCAGAGCCGTATCAATCTCCTTGCCCACCGGGTCATAACGCCGGTTCCAGAAAACTTCTGAAATGCCAGATGCTTTTACAAGATCCTGCACAACCGGAAGCGTTTCCCCCTGCGGGGTCAGCAAGGTGCCGCCACACTTGCCGAGTGCTTCGGCCAGCGCCTCCGCAGCCTGCCCCAGCCACCAGCCAATTACTCCTTTGGGCAGACAGGCTTCATCCTGCACATAGGCGCACAGCACGGGCTGGCCGCTGGCGCAGGCGGCATGGAGCGCCGGGTTGTCGCTCAGGCGAAAATCATCCCGAAACAGGACAAGAACAGGGGAGGGGGGTATGGAAGCCGTCATGGCGGGAGAGTGCCGCCTTCCTCTCGCTTATGCAATGGTCAGCCCCGTTTGCGCCAGCGCAGCAGCCCTGATGCAACCGTTCGCCTCTGCTGTCGTTAAATAGCGTTCCGGTTCGGGGCCAAACGCTGCCTGTTTTGGCATCATGCTCATGGCCCCGGTGCAACTTATGAGAAAACCCGCTAGAAAGACGCCATAAATTCCCCAGAGACGACCAGAAAGAGAAGGACCCTCCGCATGACCCAGTCCTGTTCCCCCACCGGTTGCGGCCCGCTCACGCCAGAGCAGGAACATATTCTGAAAGAACACGGCACGGAATATCCGGGGTCCAGCCCTCTGAACCACGAAAAACGTCCCGGTCAGTATCATTGCGCGGGCTGTGGCCAGACGCTGTTTGAGTCTGACACAAAATATGAAAGCGGTAGCGGCTGGCCCTCGTTTTACGATGCCATTCCGGGCGCGGTGGAAACCACGGAGGACAGCCGCCACGGCATGGTGCGGACCGAGGTGCATTGCGCGTCCTGCAAGGGGCATCTGGGCCACGTCTTTCCGGATGGCCCGCTGCCCACCGGCCTGCGCTACTGCATGAACGGTCTGGCGCTGGATTTCCACCCCTCTTGAATCCCGTTCGGGCCTCTCCCATTTTCTGATGCATGACATACGCTCATGCCTCAGCCGGAAACGGCTCACCCCATACGGCCTCTCATACCGCTGAGGACATTGCGCATCGCCTGCGCCGTGTCCGGCGGCTGGCCTGGATTCTGGACGCCGCCTTCCGCCTCCCCGGCACGCGCTTCCGGGTGGGGGTGGACGCCATTGTAGGCCTGCTGCCGGTTGGCGGCAGCGCGGTGATGGGCCTCGTCTCCCTCTATATCGTGTGGGAGGCCTGGCGCCTGCGCGTGCCCACGCGCCTGCTGGCCCGCATGATCGGGAATGTGGTGCTGGAAACCGCAGTCGATACCGTGCCGATCGCGGGGGACCTGTTTGATGCGGCCTTCAAGGCCAACCTGCGGAACGTCGCGCTTCTGGAGCAGTATTTCGGGCATACGGCCCGCTAGAGGCCGCTCTGTGCGTTAGTCCTGCTTCACCCCAATCCCATGCAGGAACAGCGCCCACGCGCGCTCAAAAAACGCATCGCGCGCGGCCTCGTCTTCCAGCGGGGTCAGGCCAAACAGGCTCTGCTTCATCGGCCAGCCTGTCAGCAGCCCACTCCATAAATAGGCTGTCGTGGAATCGGCATGCCCTTCTTCAATCTGCCCGGCTGCCTGCGCTGCTTTCAGCAGGCGCAGAAAGCTGTCGTGAAACGGCTCGCTGATATTCTCAATCGCATGGGTAATCAGGCTGGGGTAGCGGTAAGCGTCAGAAATCAGAATCCGATACGTGCCCAGCGCGTCAGGCCGCACGACAAAATCCAGCATCAGGCGGCTGACATGCTTCAGTTCCAGCAGCGGGTCCTTCAGCGGCGTTTCCGCCATGGTGCGCAGCAGGCAGGCTGTCACGTTGGTAATCACCGCCTTGAACAGCGCTTCCTTGGACGGATAACGCCGATACAGTGTCTGTTTGCTGGCAGACGCCTTGCGGGCAATCTGGTCTACCGATGTTCCCGCATAACCATGTTTCACAAACAGGCTCGCCGCCACCTCCAGCAAATGCTGGTCCAGCTGCTCCGTCCCGGATGGGGTCGGCCGCCCGCATCGACGCTTCTTCCCCTCAAGGCAGGGGTGCGCCATGTCCAGATGACTGGCAGCGTCAGGTTTCGTCATAAAGCAACGGGCCTCAAAGAGCGGACGGGGAAAGGCGTATCAATGGCTGGCGGTACGCTGTTGTCTCGCCTTTTTTGGCGTGAAAGACAAGATGAAAGCCAGTCCGTCTGCCACCATGCCCGGATCTGCCATGCTGATAAAGCCTGTCCTCACCCCTTCTCGCATGTGTGAAACTTTGGCCGCTGGTGCCTGCGGGTAAAACGGCGCAAGATCACGCAAGTCTGCCTACCACCCGGCAACAGGGCGGGGCAGCAGGAGAAGCAGAACGTCATGGTGCCGCCCCCCACAAAAACCCCGGACACGGCAAGCGCCCCCTCCGTTTCCCACGACCCGCACCCACCTCAATCGACCGCCACGCAACCAGCGACAGCCCTCGCCGCCGTGCAGGCGCTGGAGCACACACTGGGCCGGTTCTACCGGCTGGTGATGGTTGTCGTCGTGCTGGGTGTTCTGGGGCTGATTATCGGCACCGGCGGCCCGGTGCTGATGGTTGTCTGCGCCTCCGCACTGGTGGCCGTGGTGCTGCATGGTGCGGCCCGCTGGATTACGCACTTGCTGCGCCTGCCGGAATGGCTGTCCGTCATGCTGATGGTGCTGGCTCTGGCTGCGGCGGCCACGGCGCTGGTGCGTGTGTTCGGGCCGGAACTCACGGTGCAGGCCGGCCACCTGCGCACGGCTCTGGTGTCCCAGATCAGTACGCTGCATGACCGGCTGAATAGCGGCCAGTTCGGCCATCTCATTCTGGATCACGTCCCGCAATCGCTCGGCGGCAACCAGACCGGGGGCGGCAGCCGCGCACCGGGGCTGGATTTTGCGGGTTCCATGACCAATGTGCTGACGTCCACCTTCGGCTCCGTCGGCACGATGGTGGTCATTGTCATTGCCGGGATCTATTTCGCGCTTTCTCCCCGGCTCTATGCCAATGGCATCCTGCGGCTGACGCCCGAACGACATCGCCCGCTGGTCCGCTCCCTGCTGCAAACCATTGCGCATACCCTCTCCGCCTGGGTGGCGGGGCAGATGCTGGATATGACGGTGGTGGGCGTGCTGACATGGCTCGGCCTGTGGGCCATTGGCATGCCGCTGGCGCTGCCCCTCGGCCTCATCGCGGGGACAGCCAACTTCATCCCGTATCTGGGGGCCTTTGTGGGGGCTATTCCGGCGTTGCTCATTGGCCTGTCCGTCAGCACGCAGGAAGCCCTGATGGTGCTGGGCCTGTATGGTGTCATTCAGGCGTTTGAAGGCTACGTCATGTCTCCCTTTATCCAGAAACGTGCCGTCAGCATGCCGCCCGCACTCACCATTCTCTCGCAAACTATTTTCGGGGCCTTTCTGGGTATGTGGGGCTTCATTTTTGCCTCCCCCATCACCGCCGTTCTGCTGGCTGTCGCCACCCGCCTGTCTGCTCCGTTAAAAGAAAAAGACATGCTCTAAAAACAGCGGGAGCTTTCGCCCCCCTGTTTTTTCCCTGAGGAAGTGCCTAAAAGCGGGGCATTATCTCAGGCAGACCTCCCCGTGCTGACCTGATCTATTTCAGCATGGTTCAGACAGAATGCAGTTTTTCAGGCGGTTTCCCCTCGCATGGTACGGGGTATGTGCGGTATTTTTTTCACTCATTGCTCTGCTCTACATCCACCGTGAACAGAACGTCTATTACTGGGATTACGTCACCTATTATGACCGTGCCGTTCGTCTCAACGAGCTGGCTGCGCAAAGCCCCGTAAAACCGATTTTCAAGATTTTTTCGTCTATCTGGAAGGCGGATTACAATTATCTGGCGGCCATAATCCCGTCTTTGTTTGTCAACCTTACCGGCTTCCACAGGCAGTTTTATATCCTCTCCATTCTCCTGTTCTATTTTTTTCCAGCCCTTATTCTGTTCAACACTCTTCTCAAGGCAATTTTCCCTCACACGACCAGACAGGAAACACGTCTTCTCTGCCTGATTCCGCTTACGTCCGTAGCTTTTATCGCACCGACACTGCGCGGGTTTGTGGATATTGGCGGCCTTGCCTTCATAGAACTGGCCATCCTTCTCACGTTAAAAACCGATTTTTCTGAAAAACAGTCTGCCAGAAAGGCCCTCTGGCTGGGCGCTCTGCTCTGGGGCGCCTTTCTGTTCCGGCGGTGGTATGCCTACACCATCGTTTCTCTGTTTCTTTCTCTGCCGGTTCTGAATTACGCCCTGTTTCAGAAAACCTGTGACAGGCAGCGTCTCAAAACCCTGCTGGCTCATTTTGCTCTTGCCGGTCTCTCGGCAGTTGCTCTGGTTCTGCTGTTCCAGTTCGGCCTTTTGAGAAAAATTCTCCAGACAGATTACGCCACCATCTATCATGGCTACCAAAAGCCGTTCAGCGCGTCTGTGGTCACAACGCTCAAGGCACCCGGCGCGTTGATCCTGCCCTTTTTTGTCTTCGGGCTGGTCAGCCTGCGTCAGGAAAAAGACCGGCGCGTCAGACTCTGTGTCCTGTTTTCCGCCTTTAATCTTTTCACCTCATTTTTCCTGTTCTGCCGCACCCAAAGCCCCGGCATCCAGCACGTTATTCCCTTTGCGTTCTGGAGCCTGATCATCGCGCTCTACGGCATACTGGCCGCAGGACGCAGGCTGCACTGCTCCTCTCTCCAGACAGTCTATGGGACCACGCTACTCGGGCTTTCCGGGCTGGCGACGTATTGCGCCCTGTTTACACAGGCGCCGTATCGCGTGCCTGTTCTGAACGCCCTGCTGCCTGAGCAGACAAACCCCCTCCAGATTGAAAACTACCCCGCTTATCAAAAACTCACAGCGGATCTTGTGCGGGACTATCAGCCTCACGGAGGGATTGCCGTTCTCAGCTCCAGCGCCGTGCTGAATGAGAGCATGCTGAACACGCTGGGTGACCAGAAACTCCATCTGATCAGCATCTCGCAGCTTGATTTGCGCGACCATTTTGACCCCAGTCTGCTGCGGGCCAGATATCTTGTCGTCACCACACCCGTGCAGACGCATCTGGCCCCGTCTGAACAACGGGTGATTACGCTCCCAGCCGCAGACATTCTCAGCGGCACCGGCATTGGCCACGCCTACCGGAAAATCGGCGCGTCCTATCGCCTCAGTCAGGGGACCACAGCGTTCCTCTATGAACAGGTTGCTCCCATTGCGCAGGAGGATCTGAACAGTCTGATGGACAGATTTTGCGCCTTTTACCCGGACTGGAAAAAGTCCCCCGCGCACTAGCCCAACACACCGCAGACCCTTTGTTTCGCGCAGGATAAATCTTCTCTTTCGCCCCGTCCGTACATGCTGCATAGGGTGCGCCATATTGCGGGCAGAAAGGGACAAACAAGCATGAACACGCGCAAGCCGCTGGATGCAAAAGCCACCAGCCTGATGGTCGGCCTGTGTTTCTGTTTCGGGCTGCAACAGGTCGCGCTCAAAGCCTCGGCGCAGGACATGGCCCCCATCCTGCAAATCGCGCTGCGCTCCGGTCTCGCGGCGGTGCTGGTGGTGGTCCTCATGCTCTTCCGGCGGGAACGTCTGGTGCAACTGGCCCAGACATGGAAGCCCGGTCTGGCCGTGGGCGTGCTGTTCTTTCTGGAATATCTGTTTCTAGGGCAGGCGCTGCGTTACACCTCCGCCTCACGCTCGGTTGTATTCCTGTATACAGCCCCCATTTTCACAGCTCTCATCCTGCATTTTATGGAAACGTCAGAACGCATGGCCCCGCTCCAGTGGGCGGGTATCCTGCTGGCGTTTGGCGGCATCGGCACCGCCTTTCTCGGTCATTCCGCCGGGGCAGGGCAGGGCGCGGGCCTTCCCTTGCTGGGGGATGCGCTGGCTCTGCTGGCCGGGGCAAGCTGGGGTGTCACGACGGTTGTTATCCGCATGTCCTCTCTGGCACGTCTGCCCGCCAAACAAACGCTGCTCTATCAGCTTGTAGGGGCCTGCGTGCTGCTGCTTCCTATGGCGATATTGTTCCATCAGACGGCTTTTACTGTCACGCCCATCCTGCTGCTCAGTCTGGGCTATCAGGTGGTCGTCCTCTCCTTCATCGCGTTCCTGCTGTGGTTCTGGCTCCTGCGCCATTATCAGGCCTCCCGCATTGGCGTGCTGTCTTTCATGACACCCCTGTTCGGCGTGGTGCTGGGGGCCGTGTTGCTGCATGAGCCCGTGGAACCGGGCTTTGTCACCGGCGCAGTTCTGGTTGTGGCCGGACTGGTATTGGTCAGCGGCTATGGGTGGATCACCCAGAGTCTGAAAAAGGCCCGCGTTGCCCCCAAACGCTGAAAGCCGTTCATCACAACGCTGAGACCCGCAGACCTCTCACACCCCTTATCTGACTATAAAGGTAGCAGCCGGCACTTTTTTTGTGCATGTTTGGCCCCTTCTTTGCGCAGCCCCTGCTTCAGGAACCGGCCATGCCTACGCCTCCCGACTACGAGAAATTCAACACCCTCAGTCCGTTTGAGCTGAAGGACCAGCTCATCAAACTGGCGTCCGGACGCGCCCAGCGCGCCATGCTGGATGCCGGGCGCGGCAACCCAAACTTTCTGGCCACACTCCCCCGGCAGGGGTTTTTCCAGCTTGGCCTGTTTGCTACGGCGGAATCGGAACTCTCCTTTTCCTATATGGCGGAAGGCGTAGGCGGCTTCCCCCGGAAAGACGGCATAGAGGCGCGCTTCAACGCCTTTGTCGCTGACCATAAAGCCGAACCCGGCGTCGCTTTTCTCCGCCGCGCGCTGTCCTACGTGCGGGACCAGCTCGGCCTCTCCGCCGAGGGCTTCCTGCAGGAAATGACAGCCGGCATTCTGGGCTGTGACTATCCCACACCCCCGCGCATGCTGCGCTACTCGGAGCAGGTCGTGCGCCATTACCTGCTGCGGGAAATGGCGGGCGGCACCATGCCCGATGCCACAACGGACCTGTTCGCGCTGGAAGGCGGCACAGCGGCCATCAGCTATATCTTCGCCTCCCTGCGGGAAAACGGGCTGATCCGCCCCGGTGATAAAGCCGCCATCGGCATGCCCGTCTTCACCCCGTATGTGGAAATCCCGGAACTGCGGGACTATCAGCTGGATGAAGTCCCAATCTACGCCGCGCCGGAAGCCGGCTGGCAATACCCGGATAGCGAGCTGGACAAACTGCTGGACCCTGCCATCAAGGTGTTTCTGGTGGTCAATCCCAGCAACCCGCCTTCGGTGAAGATGAATGATGCGGGGCTGGCCCGTATTGCCGAAATCGTCAAAACCAAACGCCCGGACCTCATCATCGTCACGGATGATGTCTATGGCACGTTTGCAGACAATTTCCGTTCGCTCTACAGCGTCTGTCCGCAAAATACCGTTCTGGTCTATTCCTTTTCAAAATATTTCGGCTCCACCGGCTGGCGACTGGGCGTTGTGGCAACACATACGCAAAACGTGCTGGACCGGGCCCTCGCAGCCCTGCCGGAAGAGGAAAAGGAGGCGCTGGACAAACGCTACGCCTCTCTCACGCCGGATGTGCGCGGCCTGAAATTTATTGACCGTCTGGTAGCCGACAGCCGCACCGTGGCGCTCAACCACACCGCAGGCCTCTCCACCCCGCAACAGGTGCAGATGGTGCTGTTTGCGCTCTTCGCCCTCATGGACGGGCGGGAAGCCTATAAAACGGCCCTGAAAAATCTGCTGCACCGGAGGGAAATCGCCCTCTACCGAGACCTCGGTGTGCCAGCCCCCAATGACCCCGGCTGCACGCACTATTACACGCTGATCGACCTCGCCAACGTCGCCACCCACCTTTACGGCACCCGCTTTGCCCGCTGGCTGATCACGCGCGTGGACTACCAGACCATCCTGTTCCGCATTGCGGATGAAACCGGCGTGGTCCTGCTGCCGGGTGATGGCTTTGCCGTGCGTCGCCCCTCAGCGCGTGCTTCCCTCGCCAACCTGAACGAATACCAATACGCCGCCATTGGTGCCGCGCTTCGCCGCATGGCGGACGAATATTACGAACGCTACAAAAAAGAAAAAGCCGCCGACACCACAGGCAAAAACACGCCCTGAATTCATTCCGCTGCGGCGGACAGACCCAGCGCACAGACACCACAGCCCGGGGGCAGGGGAGACCGCTCTGCCCCGTAAGCGCCAGTGCCGCCGCCAGTTCTGCGGGTGATGTGCCGAGGCTCGTTCTGTGACTTAATATCACGATATAAATCGTATTAAATAGATAACACAAAAATAAAGATACGAATCGTTATATGCGGATTGACGGTGTGAATTGTTCCCGATATCTCAGACCTTCAATACACTAAACATGGTCGTGCTATAATGATATCACCAAGACGTTTCGTTTTAATTGGAACTGCTGTATCGTCTTGCGGGATGGGCATGGGCATGGTCATGGCGCACGCGCAGGAAACGGCCGCCAAAACGCCCGCAGAAATCCGCACTGCTGCAAAGAAAAAGACCTCAGCCACGCCCCACCAGCAATCGGTCACCCAGCAGGCCCATAAGCCCCACTCTGCTCAGACGCAGCCGGGTAAATCCCCGTCCGCTCCGGTGCAAACGGCTCCAACCGCACCCGGAAAACCGCAAATTGCCAGGCGGGAAGATCTGGATGTGCATGGCACCGCAACCCCGGCCTTCTCTGGCGGAGCACTGGGCAGCAAGAGGCCGCTGGATACGCCCTTTTCCATTCGCACCATCACCAGTGCGGAAATACAGGAACGACAGGTGAAATCCCTGTCCCGCCTGCTGTCTCAGGATGCGTCTGTCGTCACCAATGGGGATACCTATTCCTTCAACGCTTACAGCGTGACGGTGCGCGGCGTGCCGCTGGATGATTATAACGGCTACAAGATCAACGGCTCGCCCTTCTATATGACAACGGTTGAGCTGCCGCTGGAAAGTTTTGAAAACGTCCAGCTTCTTAAAGGCGCATCCGGCTATATGTATGGCTTCAACGCGCCGGGCGGCATCATCAACTACCAGACCAAAAAGCCCACGGAACATCGCACGTTCGAGGTCGATGCCGGGTATAGTTCAGGCGCGATTGCCAGTGAGCATATTGATACCGGCGGCCGCCTGTTCAACAAGGTGTTCGGATACCGCCTGAACCTGACGCATGAAAAAGGCGAGACCTATAACGGCTCCCATGTGGAGCGATATTCCGGCTCTCTGGGCGTGGATGCCCGCATTGCCAAAAACCTGCTCTGGACCGCCGATGCCATTTATCAGGACAGAAAAATACGCGGGCTGGTGCAGGATTTCTTTATCGACCCCACAACCTACCCCTCAAACAAACTGCCTGACCCCATCAGCGGCAATAAGAACCTGAACGCCTATCCGGGTTCCATGTTCACGTCGCATGTGCTGTTTCTGACAACCGGCCTGAAGTGGGACATCAGCAACAACTGGAAATTCCGTGTGGATTACAGCCACAGTCAGGACTGGCGCTCCTATCAGAGCGAATGGATGTCGCTCAATAACAGGGCAGGGGATTATGATTCCTACCTGTCTACAGACCCGCGCAGCTGGTCCGACTATAATCAGGCGCAGGGTATTCTGGAGGGCAGTTTTCACACCGGCTTTGTCAAACATGACGTGACACTCGGGGCCACATGGCAGGGGCTGACCAAATATCTCCCCACCAACAGCGAGTATGTGAATATCGGCTCCCAGAACATGTACGCGCCGATTATCCCCCGCCCATGGAACGTCAATAACGAGTCTCCCGTTTATCGGAACTACCGGTCAGATCAGGTCGGCCTGTTCCTGAGTGATACAGTCACGTTCACGCCCCAATGGTCTCTGCTGGCCGGGGTGCGCTACACCAATTTCCAGCAGAACAGCTATAGCGCTGCGGATGTCCGAACGACTTACAAGGTCAATCCCGTCACCCCCACGGTGGCGCTGCTCTACCATCCTGTTCGGAACATGACAGTCTATGCCAGCTATGTTCAGGCTCTGGAAAATGGCGGGACGGTTGGCGATACCTATAAAAACGCCCGCCAGACGCTTCCACCCATCCGGTCCGATCAGGTGGAAGTCGGGGCCAAAATCACCCGCCGCACGTGGGATCTGACCGGCGCGCTCTATCGCATCACGCGCGGCGCGCAATATGCCAATGCCGATAATTACTATGTCTCAAGCGGCACGCAGGTTTATCAGGGGTTTGAACTGAACGGCCACGTGGACCTGCCACTCGGCTTTGTGGTGACGGATAGTCTGGGGATCGAGGCCTCAAAATACAAAAAGACCGATCCCTCCATTCAGGGCAACACGGCAGAAGCCATTCCCACATTCCAGAACATGTTTACGCTCACAAACAACATTCAGGCCGTGCCGGGCCTGTCTGCCTCAGCCGAGGTACATTACACCGGCAGAATGTGGGGGGACGCCATGAACGTCTATCACATCCCCGGTTACACCCTGCTCAACCTGCGGGCCAGCTACCGCACACATATCGGCAAACACCGTGTAACTTTCAGGGCCGAACTGGATAACGTCGCCAACACCCACTACTGGGGCGTTCTGGCCTCCGACTACTTCTTCGTCGGTGCCCCCCGAAGTGT
The DNA here is from genome assembly GCF_044094635.1 of Acetobacter sp. KSO5. NCBI lineage: Bacteria > Pseudomonadati > Pseudomonadota > Alphaproteobacteria > Acetobacterales > Acetobacteraceae > Acetobacter > Acetobacter sp. KSO5. The sequence goes on from NZ_CP172014.1 coordinate 627,950, forward strand.
CTATCTCAACGCCCGGTTTGACCTGTAAGGCCAGTCCAGGAAGCACAAAGAAAAAAGGCACCATTCCGCAAAGAATGGTGCCTTTCATTCGATTATGCAGAAAGATCAGGCGGTGAGCTTTTTCACAGCGGCCGTCTGCTCAGCATCAACACCATAGTTTTCAGCCGGCAGAGCGGTGATGATCAGCAGACCCATTCTGCCGTCTGTCTGTTCAGACAGCGGAAGCAGGGCATTGCCGTTTGTCCAGATCGTTTCGCTCTGGCCGTTCGCTGCATGCCAGCCGTCCAGGCCCGCATCATTCAGATACGTGGTAATCTGGTTCTGCATTTTGCTGCTCAGGAAGCGGACAGAACTCACAGCAACGCCCAGATACCGGCGATCATCCACAAACGGGCCAATCACATCACTGGGGCGGCTTGCGCGTGAGACAATCCGGACAGCCTCAACGCCAGCCGGGATCATGAAGCTGTAATCCTGTCCATCGCGCCGGACGGGGCGAATAACAGCGCCATTTGCCATAACCAGATGCAAATCTGCATCATGCGTCATCGCCACACTTGCTGCTGGCGTCTGACAATTTTCGACTTTATTTTCCCGCGCTTCCAGAGTGCGGAACAGGGATTCCACAAAGTTTCTGGCAACGCACAGCGGTGCGGCGGCATCAGCGTCCCAGCTCCGTGCGCCTGTAGCGCGAAATGCTGCGACCTTACCATCCTGGCGGAAGGTAGAACGGTTGCCGGTATCCAGATAGCTTTCGGTCAGCATCCCGTCGGCCGTGATCACCGAATGTTCTGCCGTTTCCACATGATAATAGTCATAGGAAGTAATGCTGGTGTCGTAGAAAATTGATTTACCATTAACCAGCATCCGCACAGGCACAAAGTGCCCATCAAAGAACAGGCAATGTTCAGGCGTAATCAGCATATCTTTGTAAGGAACGCCGTCAGCAATAGCATTTTTCAGAACACGGACAGGATAGCCGGCTTCATCATGCGGCAACTCGGTACGCACTCTGCTGTGTGCCTTGCCAGCCCAAACAACAGGGCGGATAACTTCACGACCGTTCTTCCAGTCAAACGTAACAAGCTGGGTGCCCAGCGTAACATTTTCAACCGGCATTTCCCCGCTGGTCGTCCGGATCATGCTGCCAGGAAGGAAGCAGGTCTCCGTGTCAGCATTTTCAATCAGCCATCCGTTGTTGGAGGCGTCCTGCACAATCTGGGTAGAGGTGGGCGTGTAACCATCAGCCGGCACAATGGTGCCATAGGTGACTTTTTGCCCGTTCGCGAGCCCAATGGTCAGGGTGTAAGAAGAGTTATCTGCGTTGGGTGTATACGTCGCAGAAACAGGGGCCGCGGTCAGGTCTGCAATGCCAAAACGCGTATCAGCAGAAACACCGTTTACAACCACGTTCTGTGCGGTCGTCTTATCCCCACTGTCGTCAATATAGACGGTATTGATCGTAGAAGGATCAACATTAACAGTGGTTGCGCTGCTGTAGCTGATCCCGGGCTGAGCAAACACTGTGCTATTGCCGGTCATGTTGACCGTGCCACCCTGTACCCAGACAGGCTTGTCGACGGTTCCCAGTGAGGCATTGATCAGGTTCAGTGTGCCACCATTGTCCAGTTCGCCGTTATCAAGCGTCACGTTCCCCTGGTTGTTCATGATGGTAATCGTGCCGCTTGCACGATTCATCGCAACACCACCCAGTTCAACATCAGAGGGGGTATCAATAATAATATTACCGTTATTTTCAAACCCAGCGGTGGCAAACACATTGCCAACGTAATTGTTGCCCGCCTGGGCGGTAATTTTTAAAGTTGCGTTCTGCCAGACACTCAGGCTGCGGATCTGGTTGTAATCAGCAACATTGTCAACAACAGTGATCGGCGTCGTCGAGTTGCCGCTGCTATCGCCAATATTGACGTCAGCATTCTGCTCCAGTTGCGGGATAGCTGTGCCGCCCATGTTGGAGGTATCGACGACATTATTGGTGCTGTCATAGAGCGTCCAGTTTGCCGGATCATTCCAGTCACCGCCTGTGCTACCTGTCCAGCGCCAGGACATGTCGTGCTGGTGGAAACTTGTGGCAGTGTTGCTGTACTGGGACGTATCCCCACCGGCATCGGTTGAACTTGTGGAGACTGCCGCCATTTGCTGGTGCAGGTCGTTGTCCGTATACCCGCCGGTTGGTGCAGCGGAGGACGTATCTTCAACATCCCAGCCGGAGCTGCTGTCCTGCACGATGGAAAGCGTTGCAGGCGGTGTGTAGCCGTCTGCCATATGAAGGTTTTTATAAGTCAGATCGCTGCCATCAGCCATGGTGATCTGGAGGGTGTAGCTCCCATCAGAGTTTTCCGTATAGGCAGCTGAGGTCGGGGCTGTCTCAAGGCCGGCAATGCCAAAATGGGTGTTTTGTGAAACACCGTTAATAGTGGCCGTCTCGTTATTTGTGCTGCCAGAGCCGGTATGGAATACGTTATTGTCCTGAATATAAATCGTATTAACGGTGGCCGGGTCTACGTTGATAGTGCCCGACACACCGGAATTCAGGAATACGCTACTGTTCTGCTGCAGGTTAAGAGTATTGCCACCGGTAGAAACAGGCTCACCAGCAGACCCCAGAGACGCATTAATCAGATTGATAGTGCCAGAACCATTCAGATTGCTATCATCGAAAACGACGTTTCCATGATTGTTCATGATGGTGAAAACGCCAGTATCACGGTTCTCTGTAACGCCACCAAATTCTACGCGAGAAGGCGTATCAACAATGATGGTGCCGTTATTCTCAAAACCGGCGACGGCAAACACAGTCCCTTTAGTACCACCAGAACCCTGCGCTGTAATTTTCAGGGTGCTGTCCTGCCAGATACTCAGGCTGCGAAACTGATTGTAAATGGCCGCATTGTCGACAACTGTGATCGGGGACGTCGAGGTGCCTGGCCCGATATTGACGTCAGCATTCTGCTGCAATTGCGGAATGGCTGTGCCGCCCATGCTCGAGGTATCGACGGTATTATTGGTGCTGCTGGAGAGCGTCCAGTTTGCCGGATCACTCCAGTCCCCGGTTGTACCGCCTGTCCAGCGCCAGGACATATCATGCTGATGGTAACTCGTTTCACCGCTTTTGTATTGGGAGTTATCGCCGCCAGCAGATGAGGCATTGTTTTCAATAGTCTGGAAATCGACTGCTGTTTCAGATGTATCACTCAATTTTTTATATATCCTGATTTATGCAAATTTCTTCTAATTAACAATTTTACCGTAAATTAACGTTTCTATTGATCTAACAATGTTTATTGGGGTAATAATTTTAACGACTTTTTAACGTTTCAGGCGTGTGAAAGCGCGTTTGCATAAATCAGGATTTTAAAAAACAACAGTCTCTTTTATGTGACGCTGTGAGTTTATGAGGGTATGTGACATTCGTAGAAAAATTGGATACGCACGGGTGAGTACGATCGGACAAACCCTTGATACGCAATTAAAAACCCTAAAAAATTACGGATGCGAAAAGATTTTCTGTGAAAAAGTTAGTGGTGCGAATGCGCAGCGTGATCAGCTTCGCAAAATGGTCAGGAGTCTCAAAAAAGAGGATACTGTGATCGTTGCAAGAATTGACCGGCTTGCAAGAAGTACTTTTGACCTTTTCGCAATTGTTCATGACATTACTAAAAAAGGAGCCCATTTTTATTCTTTGGCAGAGCCATGGGCCGATACGAATACCAGCACGGGCCGGCTTATGCTGGCCGTTTTAGCTGGTCTTGCGGATGTCGAGCGTGACCTGATCCGAACGCGTACAGCGGAAGGTCGTGCCAGAGCCATTGAGCAAGGCAAGCGTATGGGCCGCCCTTCCAAAATAAGCGAGCAGGAAAAGCAGGATGTGATCCGGCGGCGATCAAAGGGAGAATCGTTGAAATCCGTAGCAAAAGATTTCGGAATCAGTGTAGCAACGGTCTCTCGCCTTACCGTTGCAGCAGCCTGTGTGCAGACGGAACAAAAGAAAAGGGCGCTTTCCAGTTATTGAAAGCGACATTTCCATCAGATGCGATCTAAGTCTTTTTTGAAAGTATATCTGCCCATAAACTATATTCAATGAAATACAGATAAAATAAAAGAATAAATACTTTTTCTGAATGAAATTTTCAAAAAAGTGATGCCCAGAAAAAGATTATTTTAAGGGGTTCTGTTTTCTATATAAGAAGAATGCAGGTTTATGGAGATAAAATCTTATTTATGAGAAATTTTTCTCATAAAAATCTTTTTTTGAAATGCAATTTTTGGAATTTTTTAGGCGAATCCGGCGTCTTTTTGGAGAACTAAAAAGACGCCGGAGTATCATTTAGTCGTTTTTACCAAACGCCGGGCGGGTGGCTTCAAACAGGAACCACGTGCGCCGTTCCGTCTCATCAATCCAGTTTTCCAGCAGGCTGGCAGTCGCCACATCGTTGGCGTCATCACACACGGCATGCACTTTGCGCATCCGGGTCGTCAGCGCCAGATTGTCGTCGCGCAGTTCGGCCAGCATATCTTCCGGCGTCACATACAGCGCATCGTTGTCCAGCACCTGCGTGCGGCGGGAAATTTCACCAATGGAATGCAGCGTCGTGCCACCAATCTTGCGGGCACGTTCGGCCATCGGGTCGGTCATGGCAAAAATCTGCGCGCTCTGTTCGTCCAGCAGCAGATGGTAATCGCGGAAGTGGCGACCGCTCATATGCCAGTGGAAATTCTTCGTTTTGACGTACAGCGCAAACACGTCGGCCAGCGTATCGGCCAGACCTGCCGCAACTTCTTTAACAGCATCGGCCTTCAGGTCGGTCGGTGTGCCAAGATATTCGCGGATATGAGCTTCTTTCGCAGTCGGAGCTGTTTTCGGCATGAATCTCGTCCTTGTTTGCTCAGGCGCTACAGATGCAGCGTTCTGTTGTTACAAATGACGTGGGAAGGCAAAAGTTCCGTTGCAAGCCATATGGAGCCAGCCATGCTCTTTACGCAGACACCCTTAACATCCTTGCGCCACAGCCCACAGCCCACAGCCCACAGCCCACAGCCCACAGCCCACAGCCTGAGGCCATGCATGTGATTTGGTAGGGAGGAGGGAAGAGGCGCGACGAATGCCCAATACAACGGAGCGGCCAAAGCACCCGTTCACGCTGTCAGGCAGTTATCAGAGCGTTTTTGAGCGCGGCGATGTCATGCCGCAGCAACGTGCCTACAAGGCGGAAAGCCAAAGCAGACAGGCCTGATAAGCCCAGAGCACTCCGATCAGGCACTCAGCGCTTCGGACTGGACTGCGACTGGCAGGCAGGCTGCATGGGCAACAGTTTCGGCAGCCTGACGCTGACGCATCCGCACTTCCTTCAGCATGCACACCACGCCGGGCACGCAATTCCCGCACTGCGCCTTGCAGCGTTTGGAGGCGTAAATTTCACTGGGGCGGGTAGCGCCATGCGCCACGGCTGATTCGACGTCTTTGTGAGTCAGGCTGTTGCAAGAGCAGATGACCATTCAGAAAGCCCCTATCTCTGATGAGAGATACCCTAAAAAGCACGAATGAGAACCATTCGCAATACCTTTTCGCAAAAACAGCATCCACAAATGCGCAACGCCCAGCTGCGGCCAGCGCGGGAAGCGGACGCCAGGAAGACCACCGCACAGAAGGGAGCAGGCGACCGCAGTCTCTTCACTGCCAAAGCAGGTCCAAAACAGCCCGTCAGATGCACAAAAATCGCATCTCAACGTCTTGTTGTAATTGGTAATTTTAAGGAAGTGGTGGACCCGAGAGAACTCCATAAATTTATATTTATCAATGGGTTGTGATTGGCAAACTCACAATTTGCGCTTTCTCGAATCAATGACTTACGCCCATTTTGGCAAACCCAAACAGGCGCATCAGGTCATCTTTTTCATGGCCTCAATGGCGAGTAGGGACTGATCTGCGGCCCGCGTATAGCGCTCAACCTCAGTCAAAGTCTTGTGCCCGAGAATCGCGGCGATCTGGTGTGGCGTGCACCCGGCCTCAGCCAGCTTGCGCCCGGCGGCCTTACGCAAGCCATGCGGGCTGCATCCGGTCGGTAGGCCGGCTTCCCGGCACCAATCGCTGAATGAATTATAGAACCCATTTGCTGAGTAGGGCTTGCCGCGCTCAGCCAACAGGAATGTAGGCTGTCCTTCAAATATCCATGCGTCCAGCTCCCTTTGCAGGCTGCCATGAATGGGGATCAGGAGCTTCACATTCGTCTTTTGCTGGGTGACGGAAATCATCCGCTGCCCTGAGATTTCCTTATAATCTGACGGCCCCATCTTCACGATGTCGCTGCGCCTCTGTCCCGTATAGAGAAGCAGGGCAAAGGCTAGCCTCTGCTTTGACCCGGACGGCCAGCGCGCCTCGTAGGCTTTGATTTCAGCATCAGTCCACGAATGGATGCCCTCAGACTCCACGCGAATACGCTTGATCCCAAAGCACGGGTTGTTGTCCCGCCACCCCAGGTCGATAGCAGCATCCATCAGGGAATTGAGGATCGTCAGAATGCGGTTGGCCGTGGTCGGACTGTCTGAAAACTGGCGCATGATGTAGCGCACGTTGGCCGGCGCCATGGTCGCCGCAGCTGCTCGCGAGTAATCAGCCTGCTCAATGCGCTTTATCAGCCGGTTGTAAACTGCCTGCGTGCTGGGCTCTTTCGACTTGTAGGCATGGGTGGTCCGCCAGTGGCAGATAAGATCTGCCAGACTGCCTGGGATTGCTGACCTGATAGGCTGGCTCTTGGCGGCTTCTGGTGGCAGCCCGTTCAGCAGGCGCTCATACTCGCGATAGAAATTTTTGTCTGCCGGGTCAGGTAACGGAGCGCGCTTGCATCCGGGCTTTCTAAGGTAGTGCCGAACACGCCCATACCTATCCTTGAAGCGATGGACGTATTTCAGCCTGATAACTGTCACGTAAATTGTTCCCACCCGGTCGGGCCGGATGCCTGTAATGCCTTCCCAGATAGGCGGTCGAGGTAGGCGTCCAGATCCTGCAGGAGATAGACGATACGACCCGGAGACACTCTGACTGGTGTTATGGAGGGGGCGATATTCATCCGGAAGTTTGTCGGGGAGACGCCGATATACTCGGCAGCCTCCTTGACGTTCATCGTGCGCTTCTGGACGGGCGCAAGCGTCTCACCCATCAAACCCTCCCTTATTCCTTAAATTTTCTAAAAATTTCTCCAGATCAATATCGCCGTTATCAAGCAGAGGGGGCTTGGCACCGTCCTTTGCCCAAACACAAAGAACACCGGCTCTCAAGAAAGCATCAGCCCAGTTCTTTCTGTTGAATGAGTCCAGCGCGCGGTCCATGGCCCACATGCGGATTTCGGCATCAGTTACTGCCATCAACCCCTCCCAACTCAGAGATACGCTTTTTCAGGACAGGTATAACGTCCTTCTTCACCAAGGTCCGGCCACAGAATGGCTCTCCACTTAAGGCCTCTCCCTCATAGCTGTCAGCACTGATGATGCGGATCAGCATCTGCACTTTCCAACAATCGGACGGGGGCAAGTCGATGATTATGGAGCCGCCAACGCTCGGCCCGTCCGTCGGCTCAATCCCTTCAGGCAGCACGGCACGCGGCACATCCGGGTGCGCAACCCAATCCTCCAAAAACGCCACAGCCTTGCGCAGATCCTCGGCCTCGTCGCCCTTGCGCCCGGCCCGGTAAACATACTGGAACGCCTGCGCCATGTTTCCGGACATGTACCGTGTCACGTCCCAGACCTGTAGGCCGCTTTCGGTTTTATAGTGGTTGGGGGCTATTGTGTTCATGGTCAGTAACCCTCGCTATCTTCGGGTTCCGGCAGCCTCTCGATAAGCTTTGCCTCTTTTCGCATATTGTCGCTGAGTCTTATGCAGCACTCGACCACATCCTCAGTTTCTTCGATGCCATCAAGGAAGCGCATGGATTGCCCGATGGTGAGAGGAAGGGTGATTTCATACCGGCCATAATAATTAATGGGATTTCCTGCGGTCACAGCATCACTGGCTTCAATAGCTGCCCGCGCCAACATTTCGGCGTCGGGTGAGGGGCCATGTTTCGTCATAGCCTCACGGATTGCTTTCGCAGCCGCCTCGATCCTCGGGTCAGTCATTGGCGTTCTCCTGTGCTGCGTCGATGGCCGCTCTTGCTGTGTTGCAGCACAAAGCGCGCGCGATCTGACCAGTGGCAACCGTCCATCCTTGATCGAACAACTGGAGCATGGTGAACGGTTGCTGCTCCAACCAATCCAGACGCTCACTATCGCGCCCAATCTCCGCCCGGACGCGCTGTTCTGCACGGCGCTCGGCTTCGAGGATGTATTCCCGAGCTAGAGACATGCAATCGTCAATATTGCCGGGTCTTTCGTTAAAAATGGCGCACGACAAATGAGAAATCTGCTCTTCTCTCGTCCTCATGGCGCGTCTCCTAGGTTGCGGATTTTCACCCAGCAATCATCTACAGCTTCAATCTTCTCTTCGGCACTGTTTGTGGCCATCACAGTTCCGACTTCTTCTGCGTTCTTCCGGTATTCTTCTGCAACATCTTGCAGGGCCTCTACACACCGCTCCCGCTCCCCCGCCAGAAGCTCGGTTAGCTGGGTGGGGGTGAGGGCAGTAGATTTATACGAAAAACCTTCATCTTTAGCATTCTCGGGCGACAGAAAACCGTCTTCTCCCTCAATCCCCCAAGCACTGATATTTTTCATCCAAAAAGCTGCGACGGGAATTTCTTCTTTACTCAGGAAGTGCAACCCATCCCGCTCCGGAAACATCGGATAGCCGGGCCGCTCGGGGTTGGGCCAGTTGGTGGGGGTCATGATTCAACAACCTTTACGCTGCGATGTCTTTGTAGGGCTACAAGGGCATCAATCGTATTTTTGTATCCGTCTGCATTTTGCTCGATTATGTATTCTGGTATCCTTACATCATACATTAACGATGTTCCTTTTGCTCTCCAGAGAAATTCAAGAACCCCATATGCTTTGCTTATGCTTGAGGAATATAATATGAACGGGGTTCTTTCTTCTTGGGGCGGTGGAATTATGGGTTGTTTTGCTTTAAACGCCTTCATGAAAGCCCAATAAATTAAAACCCCAGTAACAAGCCCTAATGAAAAACTCATACCTTCTCTCCTGCGCGGGTGTTCCATGCGGCGATGGCTTCAGGAAAGGTTTTTTCAAGAGGAGATGATTGATCACAATCATCGCACACGCAAAAAAACCAGTGCTCCCCTGTGACATGAACATTTCTGCTCCCGCAATTAGGGCACGCCTTAAGTTCCTCGCTCATGCTACCCCCTGCCGCTTCGATGCTGCAATCGCAGCTGCAAGAACCACTTTTGATCTTCTGAGGTATTCATCGCGTTCTTTGTCAAACCTGAACTCGTCCACACTTTTTAAAGTGGGGCAGTCAACCTGTGAGGCATCGAAATTGGCCATAGCAAGAGCACCAGCCTCAATGACTTCTTGTGTAAGGGTCATGCTGCCGGGCCTTTCAGAGCTTCTTCAATCACGTCCAGCGCACCACATCTTGCCATTACAGACGGCGCTTCTTTGAGGTATGACCGCACTGTTTCCAGATGATCCCGCAACCACGCAATCTCCGCCTGCGCAGCGGCAAGGGCGGCTTCTGCATCCACGAGATTGATATCGTCCGGCCCCGTATCGGCGCCCCCAAACATCAAAACAGCCTGTTCAGGACCAAGATCCTTTGCATTTTCGCGGCTTACGTTCCCCCAGATTTTGAGCTCCCCACCCGCAACAGGCGTGCCGATGGCGAGAAGTCCTTGCTCAATACTGCCTCCCATTTTTACGCCAGAAGTTAGTGCCATTTTTTCGTTATCACTCAGCGGCAACCGAACGACTACGGCTGTGGGTTTACTGGTCATGCTCCAAACCCCAGATAGCGGGTTTCTTTGATCTGGCTACGTTTCTCGCCTTTCATGCCTGCCTGCAAGCGGGTTTTTCGGCCTTCGCTGATCCCGTCTGAATAGGCGTCGGATGACTCGCCAGCGCTGAGGCCTGCGCCGCGCATGTCTGCTTTCCCCAGTGATGGAAATTTCTGGCGCGTGAAAAGGTCTGACAAGCGCTTTTCCTTTTCTGACGGCTGATACGGCATGATATTGCTGCGTACGCCCATCACCCAGCCTTCACAGTAGGTATCTGCCCGCGCTTCCCGTTTCCCAGGGCTGCTTTCACGCATGAGGGCAACGAATTTGTATTCGCTCCGCTTTTTCTGCAGCAGGCGAGCCAGCACGGTGAAGCTGTATGCGGCAATTTCTGTTTTAGACTGCGGGCCGATCCAGATCACCTTTGCTTCCCGGCCATCGGTATCCCAGACAGCTGACGCACCGAATGCGGATTCAATCACGCTGCAGAGCATCCCTGCGTAAATAGGCAGGCGCTGGCGGGGCTTGATAAACACGGCCGGGCTTTCGGTTGTGCCGTAGTCTGCCAGATCCAGATCATCTTCCGTAATGGAAAACTCACGCATCAAAGCCTGCGCTTTTTCCAATGCGGATGCGGCTTCATGCTCATTTGCGCTACGGCTGAGCGCCATCAGTTTTTTAAGACGCTCCAGCAGCTTTTTTTTCTGTTCGTCGTTCATGGTCACATTCCAATGGCGCGGCGGTAAATGTCGAGCAGTGTTTCCTGCTCTTCCACTTCGCTCGGTTCCATCTTGCGAATTTTAATGAGCTGGCGAATTACTTTCACATCAAAGCCAGCAGACTTGGCTTCTGTGAAAATGTCTTTGATATCGCCAGACAGCGCCTTGCGCTCTTCTTCCAGCCGCTCAATGCGTTCAATGATGCTCCGGAGCCGTTCGGCGCTGATACCGCCCGTGACAGGATCTGCTTCATCATCCACTGTGAAGTCATTCTTACCGTCAAAGTCGCTCTTGTCGGTCATGCTGCGGCCTTTTCTTCTGGCACAACACCTTCAGAAATCAGACGCTGGCAGGCCCACCGGATGGCTGAAACAAGGCGGTAATTAGTGAATGAATAGTCAGTCATGATGGGATAATCATCAAGGTATTCAAAGCTTCTGAATAATTCTATAGCCCCATCTTCGCTGCTGCACATATCAATAATAGCGTCGCGCATTTCTCGGCGGTATGATGGTTTCAGAACATTTTTCAGCTCGTCATCTGACCATTTTTTATAATGGCCAAACCCCTCCAACACCTTCCAAATCTGCACCCATTTGTCCCAGACTTCACTGAACGACCAGAAGCGTTCAGGGATATCAAATTCGGGGCATGCTGAAGGGGTTGAGACTCCTTTTCTCCTATGGAAAAAATAAATATCGTAGTCTTCTAAGTCCTCTTTTTCTAAAAGGCCTTTCCTGACTTTTTGTGCAATTTGCCGCGCACCATCTAAGCGGCTTTTCCCAAACCATTTTGATCCATTTAAGGCTTCAATGACGGCGCTATTAGCATCTTGAATGATGAAATTTGCCGTCTTTTCACCGTCATATTCTTCCCGCACATTGCTCTTTCCGAGCAAGTATTGGTTCTCAGCATCGGCAGCCCAATGCACGGCCTTTTCAAAGGTCGGCATAGCGTAATAATGCTCAAGCATCAGCTCGCCCATATCGCCCGATATGCTGAGGTGGCCATAGCTCCACGTTAGATTGAAGGCATAGAAGCTCGAACCGTCAGCACGGCGAAAATTGAAACTGCGGCTGACCGCCTCTTTCATGACATGGGTGTCCAGGTCATTGTGCAGATAGTTTGTGGTCACAGGGAAATCCCCTCAAAAAACCATTCGATGCTGACGCCGAGGACGGTGGCCAGCTGATAGAGCGTGGCGGCCTTAATGGCGTCCCGCCCGATTTCATACTTCTGGATCTGCTGGCCACAGCGGCCCACGCGGGCACCCAGTGCCGGCATGGCAAGCCCGCGGGCGGCGCGGGCGGAGCGCAGGCGCTGGCCAAGGTGCAGGTTCAGGGCGCGGGTGGCTGCCTCGTTCGGTCCAAAGCGACCAAGGGCCTCCTCCAGATCGACCTGACGGCCGTCATCAATGCGTGCCCCTTGACCCGGCGCCGGGCCGCTGAGCAGCATGCCCGCAGCGCGGCCCATGCCACGCAGCGCAGCAGAAGCATGATTGGTGCTGGCATGGCTCACTGGTGGACCTCCACCAGCGGCACATGGCGCGGGATATCCAGCACGATCAGGTTTGTGCTGGCGGGCTCTTCCGGAAGGATATGCACTAGCGCGGCCGGAGCTGTTGCCTGAGTACCGTCAGGCAGTGTCAGGCGGTAATTGAGCGGGTGGCCGCATAATGTGCGCAGGCGCTCAAGCTGGCAGATCTGCGGGCGGGCAAAGTCCGCGTATTCCCCTGTGCGGTCCCAGACCTGTGCGGTGCCGGTGCAGGGGTAGGACTTGATGCCATAATCCTGCGGGGCTGCAGGCATGGGGGAGCCGACAACGGCAGAATGAAAGCGGCGGCCAAATTTGCGGAGTGAGGTCAGGCGCATTTGCGGGGCTCTCCCAGTGTGTTGATGCTGTCAGACAGGGCGGTGGCGCGGAAATTGAGCCAATGGGCCTCGCTTCGGGCCAGATTGGCCAAGCGCCGCCATGCGGATGCGCCTTCTGTGTTGTTGGTCGCTGCACACTGCTCTGTGCTGGCATCCAGATCTTTGGCATGGGCCAGAAGCTGGTCACGCTGGGCGCGGAGAGTGGTGATTTTCACCAGGGCATCGGTCATGGCCATTACACCTTCACCTCAAACCTGAGCGCGCCGGTGGGGAGGCTCTGGCCCGGATTGTTGTTGGCGTGGGTGCGGATGACGCGCAGATCATTGATGATCTCGTCTTCCGGGGCGGCCAGCATGGCTTGCAGGTCCAGCGGGTGGTCATGGCGATGACACTGCAGCAGCACGTCCTGCGCCAGCTTGCGCACTTCATCGTAAATTTCTGTGCCGCGTGTGCTGGTGAAATCTGCTACGCGAAAAGAGATTTTGCGGATTGTCTCGGAATCCATGTAGCGCTGGGCCGTGCTGATTTCCGGGCTTTCCGCAATGGGGAACTGCTCGCAGATATCAAACGAGGCGGACAGGGCGCGGTGCTTGAGCCAGTCTGACACAGAGGATGCGCTCCATGTGCCGGTGGGCTCTCCATCCTCAATATTGGGGAAATTCGTCAGGAGCCAATTATGGTGGTCTCCAAACAGGCCACTGATGATGTGGCGCTGGCTGATTTCGTGCTCACTGAGGACGCGGGTGCGGCCCAGAGCATCAACAAAATGATACTTCTTGGCCGTAATACCAACAGGGCGAACCGGGCAGCCGGGGAATGCTGCGGGGCTGCGAGCCTCTGCTGTGGTGCGTGGATGCGTGTTCATGCCACGCCTCCCATGTGGGAGAGCCGGTTGCCCAACTCTCCCTTTTTTTCCATTCTCGTCTTGTTCACAGAACCGAGAAAGGAAAACTGCATATGTCTGATACCGAAACAGACGTTGTTCATGAGGCAATATGGAGAGGAATTCTGAAAGGTCTTGCCAGAAGGCCTTATGAAATCATTAATAATACTGACGAGCTTTGTGAAAAATCCGTTCCAATGATGGATTTTCTTGTTAACCTCAAATACATTGCGGACAATGATCTGTGTGACGCACAAATCTTTGAGTCTCTTGTTGGTATAAATGGTTGGGGAGGGGCGCGTATTACGACGCGCGGCCTTGATTTCCTGAGAGACGATGGCGGATTGAGCGCCCAGCTGGGCGTGGTCACCGTTCGGCTCGACGCGGATACGCTCAAGGCACTTATCTGCACCCAGATTGATAAAGAAGATGGGGAAGGGGAAGAAAAGAGTGCTATAAAACATGCTATTCAAGCCCTTCCAGCTGAGAGCTTAAAAACCCTAACTTCCGAACTGGTAAAATCGGGTTTGAAAAACATGCCGGACCTAATGCACTGGCTTGAAACAGCTTTCCTGTCTTGAAATAAGAAGAGAAAGAAAAGCGTACAGGAATTTTATTTTCCCCAATAAGTAACAGGGTAATAAAATCCGAATTGTTTCTCTGATAATCATTACAGATGATCATCAGGCGAGCTCCCTCCTCAAGAGGTTCAAGCCATGCATCTGTGACTATAACAGAGGCCTGCCTGTGGAAATTCTTTTCCAGTTCCTCTTGAGGGCTTTTGGAGAGAGGATTGCCTGATGCTGTGTTGGGGTATGATCCACGTAGGCGATCTAAAAGCGACGGCTTGAATGGTTCGTTTTTAAATGCCGGATTGGGCCGGGGCGGCGCTGGCATCTTTGCCATGGGGTTTCTCCATCACGGGTTGTGATGGAGTTAACTAAGCAAAACTAAGTTTCTGGGTCAATAAAAAACTTAGAGAAACTAAGTTTCCTTCTTTGAGAAGGCTTTTGCTGCTGATCTTACAATCTCTAGAAACTTTTCTTGGTTCTCGATCGGCACAGAGCGAATCAGTGCGAGCTGTTCCAATTCGGTCTCAGTTTGAGCGCGTCGTGTCTGGTCAGGGTCATTCCCCGTTAGCAGCCAAGTCATAGACACCTTCAGAACACGTTCAAGGAGCGCAGCTTTCTTGGGTGTTAGGCCTGTAGATCCAGTCTCCCACTGTCCTACCAATCCAGCTGACACTCCTATCTTATCAGCTAATTCAGCTTGCGTAAGTTCTATTTTTGTTCTTGCCTTGGCGATACGGCGTCCACGCTCTCTATCTGCTTCGGTAGCCTTGGGTTTTGCATTTGATGATGGCGTGTTCATAGCCGACATTCTCTCATAGCATCCTTAAGGCCCCGCTTAGTTTCGCTTGCAATTTCTACTTAGCAAAACTAAGTTGCTGGGCATGAAAGACGCTGTTCTGACTGAGATCATGATGCTGAGAGGCTTGAATAAGGCTATTTCTGAGGCCTGCGGTCTCAGCACGGCTGCTGTTTCCCAATGGAAGCGCGTGCCGAAAAAGCACGTGGAGAAGGTCTCTGCTGTTACAGGGCGCTCGGCAGCAGAACTACGTCCTGATTTATTCCCTAATCCTGAAAATATAGAAGAAGCGGCATAATCATGTCTCATGAGACGAACCATGCCGCTTGCGCTTTTGGCTGTCAGCCGAACTCAGTCCGCTTGCCGCGTATGCAAGCAACACGGATGCAATCATGAAAAAATCTACCTCCATGCCCAAAATGACTCAGGGTGAAGGCATTCCCTCTGATTGCATCCGTGAGCAGATGCTTATCCAAACGCGCCAGTGGTGTCTGGAGCGTGTACGGTTCAAGGCATCCTATACAGATGATGAACTCAAAGCATCTGTTGAATCTGCCAAAATACTGGAAGAGTATTTACTTTCCGGCATGAGCAATCATAAGCGGACCTTTATCAATTATAGCTGCTACCTTTTCCAAAAGATCAAGAATATAATTTCTGTCTGCTATAATCCGATCTTTAGTGTCTGTTTTCCCTTCTGCTGCGGCAATAGTCAGCGCCACTTTCCAGATAAGGCCTTCACGCGTGAGAGGGGGATTGGAAACCATAAAGAATCGTCCTTCTGTTGTTGTGGAAAACACAAAATGGACGATGTGGGCGGCTGCGGCAACGTGGCCGCCCAGCAGAACGATGCGCCAGTGATTGAAACTTTGAAGGGGCAGACCGGCCCATCAGGCTTCAATATCCTCTCTGATGAACGAGAGGCTGAAATCAGGGCTTTTGCGTCTTACAAATCTCCAAAATCTTCATCCAGTCTGCTGCGACGCGTGATGAGTGGCATCGTGCATATTCTTGATCGATGCCGTCCGTTATGAGTGTGGGCTCCTTTTCTTCTGTCGCTTTTATGATGGCAGAGACCTCAGCCAAAACGCTGGTGGCTGCATCTCTGAGTAATGCAGCCACAATTTGCCGTAGATATATGCTCTCAGTTTCAAGAGCCTGCACATGTACGGCAAGTTTGTATGTGAAAGGATCAAGAGTAGCGAGAGTGTCAGCCATGCGCAGTGCTCCTCTTAGAGAGGGCATTTCGTGGTGCAGGCTGCTTTTTAATTTCAATTTTCATACAAGTTTCACCATGTCTTGTTGGGCAACCGGCACGGTGAAGGCAGCAGGCCGATCTGACAACAGATCGGCCTGCAAAGCGTGTATGCAGTCAGGAGGGTACGCATGACCTCCCCTTATTCCCACCGGTTTGTGCCCAGCCTGAAAACGGCGACCAAGCAGACTGGTGGGCGTTCTCCCTCCTTAATCAAGATTGTCCTGACGGCAGGAGCGGTCACTCTTGGCTTTGAGGTGGCGCAGCAGTTTTTGGCCCGCTCCTATTATCGGCATGCATGGAAAGTCTACATGCAAAAGAAAAAAAGCGGGCAGCTTTCAGTTCTGGAATCTTTCCGGACAAGCTCTCCAGCTGAACTGCGTTCACAGTGGATGCCCAAGTTCTATAAAGCCATGGGGGGGGATGTTGTCTTCTGGCTGCTTAAGAACCCCCGATACATTCCTCATGACATGCGAGCCTATATTTGCATTGCCTCTCTCTGGATATCTCTTCGTCCTGAAGATCGAAAAAAATTTAAATCCAGAGATGAGTTTTATGATTTCTGTAAGGAGCTTGGGGGTTCCATTAGAGATTTGCTTATCAAGCGGGAAGGGAAGCTCTAATGGCGCAGATGATCTCTTCTTTTTCAGCTCTTAATGCATCAAGAGCCTCTGCTTCTGACAATCTCGTGCATGAGCAGTTGATAGCGTTTTCAAGCGCGGGAATCCCGTCTGGAAGACGAGCAAGTATTTCGAGGAGAATATTCTCCTCCACGGTTGCTTTCGTCTGGTCAGATAGTGGGGTGCATTCAAACGATGTGACCGACCTAGCGCCCGGTTCAAGAGTGTTAGAGGGTGCTTGGTTTGCGGCTTCCCGGCCAGCTTTTGCCTTTGCTGCCAATGTTCTTACGTCCATCACGGAATCGTCCTTTTGTTGTTGTGGAAAGCACAAAATGGACGATGTGGGCGGCTGCGGCAACGTGGCCGCCCAGCATGGGAGGGAGCCATGACTTCCCCTTATTCCTACCGGTTTGTGCCCAGCCTGAAAACGGCGACCAAGCAGGCGGTTGAGCATGTGGGGGGCATTGATGCCGCTGCCACTATCAGCCGCGTGGGGCGCACCCAGTTTTCCGATTATTCCAACCGGCAGCGGGACGGCATGGTGCCGGTCGATGTGGCCCTTGATCTGGACCACTGCGCGGAAAAGCCGCTGATTCTGGCAGCCATGGCGCAGGCTCTGGGGTATGTGGTTATTCCCATGCATATCGGCCCAGGGGATTTTGGCAGTGATATGAGCGAATTTGCCATGTCCTCGGGTGATATCCTCAGCACGGCTATGCGGATACTGGATGACCACCAGATTGATCTGCCCGAAGCCAATGAAATTGCCCCAAAGCTGTCACGGGCCATCCATGTTCTGCAGCGCGCCATGGGCATTGTTCATGGTGTGCAGAAGAGCGGCCAGAGTTATGTGGTCAGCGATAAAGGGGCAGGGGCATGACCTCACCCAATCTCAAAACCTTTGACCGCTCCGGCATGACGCCGCTGCGCGTTCTCCGCTCCATGGCGCCAGAACTGCGCGGCGTGGTGGTCAATCTGCATGATGCGCTCAAGGAAATGCGCAGCAGCGTGTTCCGCGCTGGTAGCATTGTGCTGACGGATGAGCAGATTGCCCGGCAGGCCAGCCTTGGGCTGGATGATCTGGCCCGTACGCTGCCCACCATCCTGCAGGCCGGGTTTATGGCGCGGGATGACGCAGGCGCGCTCTACAGCCCACATCTGTACGACAAGGCTCTGCGCAGTGAGGCCCGTGCAGCCCGCAAGGCACAGGCTGACCAGCGCTGGGAACAGGCACAGGCAGGTGGTGCTGATGATGAGGGCCTGACCCGCAAGCAGATTACAGCGCGGGAGAACGGCAAGCGTGGTGGACGCCCCCGCAAAAACCCTGTGGCTTCTGCTGATGACCAACGCTCCATGCCCCTGCTTTCTGTGGTCCCGGCTGGGCAGGACAAAAACCCAAACAAAAAACCCAACGCTGTTTCGGTTTCTGGTTCGGTTTCTTCGGTTTCCATAGATCTAGAATCAGAGAGAGATATACATATTCCTTCTTGTTCTATTTCTAGAGAACCGACGGAAACCGAAACCCAGCCGGCAGCTGCTGCCCAGGTGCAGCAGCTTGCAGCCCGCATGCTCGCAGCCTCGGGCCTCGGTGGAGACCAGGCCGGGTTTGCAGTCTCTTTTGCTCGGGGATGGCTTAAGGATGGCGTTTCAGCAGACCTCATAGTCTCCGCCATTGCTGCGCATCGGCGGAAAATGGACGAAAATCGAGAAAATCCCCGCACCATGGGCGTGTTTAAGGCCCCGGTGCAGCGCGCCATAAGCGGAGAAGAGGTTGTGCAGCTGGTCGCTGAGGTAGCCCCCGATGCTCCGCCTCCTACGCCAGACTGGAAGCGGAAGGCTGATGAGGCATGGATGCGCCAATGTTCCGTATTTGGTGCTGCTGTGCGTGACGATGGCAATTACTCTCGCGTGCAGCGTGAGTGGCCAGAGATTGCCGCCCGCAATGGCCTGCCGCCGTGCGAGCGTGACCGTTCCGCCTATGAGGCGTTTTTCCAGCAGAATGCACGGGCAGCGGCATGAAAAAGCCCTGCCATCTGGCGCTTGTTGCGCAGAACCAGCGCTGCCCGGCCTGCAACGGCTCCGGCATTCGTATTGGCACATGGACTGGCGGAGATCTGTTCCACCGGATCAGCGTGCCGGCTTATGGCCTGTGCCTGACGTGTGACGGCAAAAAGGTTGTGCCGCGTATGCGTGTTTCCAGCGAGGGAGAGCAAGTGCGTGCTTAGTGCGTTCCTGCAGGCGGCGAAACGCCGGGTTGATCACAAATTTTCAGAAATTCGGAAACGGCGCGCCAATGAGGAGCTGGAAGCCAGCATGGCGCGCCGTCGGGACGCATCACGCGGGCAGCCCCGTGACGTTTACGGTCGATACACACAGGCAGGCGGGGCAGCAGCATGCAGAAAACGATAGAGCCGACACCAGAGCGGCTCGCAAAAGGCGATATTGCGGAGACAGATATCGAGATCCGCAAGGGCATCTACACGCCCTGCCTGCGGTCTTCCGGTGCGCTCTACACGTTGCGCAAGTCCGGAGCCATTAAGGACTGCCACGTTGCAGCTGCGGAAATGTGGGCGCGGGATTATGAGACGGGCGTTGAGGGCGCGCGGGATCCGGAAGCGGGGAAGTCTGGCGGGAAGGCTGACCCTGAGTTGTCTCTTATTTCCCGCGCTGCAGCGGTAACCCGGTGTGAGGCTGTGCGGCGCTCTCTCGGCAAGGTCAGCTGGCGGTTCCTGCACATGATGATGATTCAGGGCATGTCCATCAACAAGATGAAGGCCGAGTTGAAGAAGGACCACGCCAAAATTTCTGGTGCCATTGAACTGCTGCTGGAGCAGCTGGTGGAGCTTTATGACGATATGCCGGGGAGGAATATGCGGTGATCAAATTCCGTCTTCTGTCCACCACTGCATGGTTTCCAGTGTCTTTGCCTGCGCATGCCTATATTATGGCGATGGGAGCCATTTTTGAAAATAACGAAAAACGCACCCGATAACAAAAAACTTGCTTTCCGAAAGCGGGCAAACTAAGTTGCCAAGATCAGAAGTCGTGTATCCGCAAGGGTCACGGCTTTTTTTGTATCTCCTGAAAAGTGATGACGCATGGCCGATCATGTGCAGCCTGTCTGCCGTGGGGATGTTGTGCTGCGCAAACACCGTGCCTGGCTGATTGTGTCGGTGCGCCGGAAATCGTGCGACGCGGTGCCTATTATCGGCGCAACGCTGCCCCGGCACCGTGCTGATGTTACCGTCACCGGTCTTTGCGTGGCGGGAGACATCGCCCGCTGCCGTTCGATTGCGTCTCTTTCTTTGCGCCAGCTATGCCGCGTGCAGAGGGTTGCAGGCCCCATTCTGGCAGAAGTCGATGGTGCGCTGGCGCGTGAGCGGCAGGCCATCCAGACGGAAAAATTTCCGGCCGGAATGCTGCGGAGCGTGCTTGGTCATGGCCCGCGCATAGGGAGCAAGGGACGCAAAAAAGGCGGTGCGCCGTCTGATTAAACCCGCAAGAATAACCCCGAGTTATCACGCATCCCCTACGCGGGGATGTGCAAGATAACCCGCAGATGCCCCATAAAACCCGCAAGATAATTGATGTTATCACGCGGATTTTTGAGGGGGAAAAGTAGCCACAAATCTAGGCATTTCAAATGGTTAGTGGAGATACTGCCGGAATGGCGGTTCAGACCGCGCAGAAAAGCAGCCCATCTCCTGCTGACAAAATGCTCATCAGAGCGTGGCTGCATAGCAAGTCCGAAAACACACGCCGCGCCTATGAGCGCTTTGCGCTGGCGCTCCTCGCTCATGCGGGGAAGCCACTGGCGGACGTGACGTTGCCGGACCTGCAAAACTGGTCGGACAGTCTGGGAGGCGCAGCCTCTTCTCGCCGCCTGGCGATGGCCGCAGTGAAATCTCTCACCGCGTTTGGCGCGGAGACTGAAATGCTGACGCGCAACGTAGGGCAAGCCCTCAGACTGGACCGGGAGCGTGACAGCCTGCACGAGCGCATTTTGTCGCAAGTGCAGGTTGCCACGCTCATTGATATGGAAAAATGCCCGCGCCGCCGCGCACTGTTGCGGCTTCTCTACGTGATGGGACTGCGCATTTCTGAGGCGTGCCGCCTGACATGGCGGGACGTGACGCGCAGGCAGCAAGGCGGCGTGGCCTCAGTTTTCGGTAAGGGCAACAAGACAAGGCCGGTGGAAATACCAGCCAGACTCTTCAAAGAGCTTGTGGCGCTGCGCGTTGACACCGAGCCAAAGGCTCCGCTTGTCCCCGGCCACAATGGCGGCCCGCTCTCGCATGATGCGGCTCATCGCATCGTCAAGCGGGCCGGGAAGCGTGCCGGATTGCCATCGTCGTTTTCGGCGCACTGGCTCCGGCACGCTCATGTTTCGCACTCGCTGGATCGCGGGGCGCACGTTCACGCCGTCCAGCGGTCTGTGGGGCATGCGTCTCTCGCCACGACAACACGCTACGCTCATGTGCAGGACGGTGACGGCTCCGGGAAATTCCTGGACTGACCGACTTTGCGTTCATGGCAGCATTTTTCAGGAGATGTTCATTGGCTCGCAAAGAACCCCGGCACCGCCGCAAGCAGTATGAGGAAGAAAATCCTATGCTGGCATTTTGGCGCCGGACTGCTTTTCATTACGAAGTGCTGCGGGAAACGGCTCCACTTCCTGGGCAACGCTTGTGGGCCACAGAACGTGCGCATGAGTGTTGGGAGAAATCTCGCCAGGCAGCGGAGAGTGCGGCATGAGCATTCCTGACGGATACATGATGGACGCTCAGGGGCGGCTTGTCCCTCGTGAGAATGTCAAGCCGCAGGACCTGCTGGAAGATGAGCTGGTCCGCAGCCTGCATGCCAAGGCCGGTGTGATCGCGCAGGACCTTTCCACCTTCAAGAAAGAAGGGTTCAGCGAGGTCGCTGCGCTGCAGGAGCTTCTGCACGAAAAATATCAGGCCCGGGTTGGTGGCGCGAAAGGCAACACCACCCTGAGCAGTTATGATGGGCATTTGCGCGTGTCCGTGTGCATGGGCGAAAATATCTCGTTTGGCCCGGAACTGCAGGTTGCAAAGAGCCTGCTGGATGAGGTGTTTGAGCGCTGGACTGACGGCGCAAACGCGAACCTCAAAACCATTGTGATGGATGCGTTTGACGTCGGGAAAGAAGGCAAGCTTTCCGCCACGAAAATTCTTGGCCTGCGCCGGCACAATGTCTCGGACCCCGAATGGAAGCGGGCCATGGACGCTATTGCAGACAGCATCCGCATCGACAGCACAAAGGCCTATCTCCGCCTGCATGTGCGAGAGACCCCGGCACAGTCCTGGCAGATGCTTCCGTTGGATCTGGCGAAGGCATGACAGCGCCGGACGCATTTGCGCGGCTTGCAGCGAGCAGAACCAATCCTCCCGATGTGGTGATGTTCATTGTTGAAGAGCGGCGCAAAGGCCTGTCATTGCGTGAGATTGGCCGCAAGGCTGGCTTATGCATGGAAGGCGTTCGGCAGGTTCTTCTGCGTTATACCGCAGCGCGCTCTGAACATTCTGATGATGATGAGCCAGTGCGTGATGACTGCGAACCGATGTGCGCCGGGCATCCTGTGTCTATGGATGCCATATGGCGTGGGCTTGAGCGGTGGAGGGGACGGGCTGAACTACACAAATGATACTCTGCCCCAGATTGTCATTCTGGGCTGGCTCGTGATGGCTACGGCCAAAGAAGGCAAAGAGCCAACATAGCCAGTGTATTGAAATTGGGAGCCATGCTACCGCTGATTGCGCTTGCACCACTATATACTTGTCAGGTGCGAGTCTGATTAGGAGATAAGTGCGTGGCTTACTTAAGAACAGCAATTTCAGCGTTGGCTATCAGCATAGGGATTTGTGGGGCCAGCTTGGTTCATGCAGAGCCATCGGCAGTTGATCCTGCTGGGGATGCCAGCAGTTCTGGACAAAATTCAGCGACTTGCTCAGAAGACTGGAAAGCATGCAAGGACAACGCAGACCTTATGAATAACTATTCAAAGGCCATAGATGCGCGGGTAACTTGCCAGATGGAGGCCGAACAAGGGGCCAAATTTGGGACACCAGTTTTCCCCAGTGTTTGGTCTGGCGGGTCATTCCACTCTTTTCTTAACGGGAGCGATTACCCGAAAAAGGGTTACGCGATACTGATTGAGAATAACGCCCAGTTCCAGAACCAGTATGGTGCGATGGTTCATTCAACAGTGTTCTGCAAATACAACTTTAAATCGGGGAAAGTGGATGAAATCCACGTCGAACCGCATTGAATGAAGTTGTATTCTTTCTGCGTATCTATGCCGCGCTCTCGTAAGAGGCGCGGTTTTTTGTTGTGGTAAAAGGGTAAGCTGGTGTTCACAATTAAGGTCGATATGAAGAAGGTTCAGAACTCGCTGTCTGACCTTTCCGATCACGCCATCAAAGACGCATCAGCCTTTGCCCTCAATAAACTGGCGAAACAGTCAGTTTTTGCATTGCAGGCAGAAATGAAAGATGTGTTCGACAATCCGACACCTTTCACGTTGAATGCATTTTATTCCAAGCCTGCTAATCCCAACAATCTCGCAGCTACTATTCAAGCCAAAGATTATGCGCCCAAAGGAACGCCAGCAGGAGAGTATCTCAAGCCGCAGATATTTGGCGGGGATCGTCCTTTAAAGAAGTTTGAGAAGGCTCTTGCTCCTTTGTCTGGCGGCCAATATGCAGTGCCGGGGCCGGGAGCAAGGATCAATGGTTACGGCAATATGAGCCAAGGTCAGATCATCCAGATACTGAGCCGCCTTCAAGTTATGAGAGATCCTTCACAAAACGTTGCAGTGAAAACACTGAACAGGCTGCGGAAGCAAAAGAAAGTCGCGCGAGGAGCGCAGACTGATTATTTTGTTGGTCGTGACAAAGGGAACGGGCGTCCGACGGGCATTTATCAACTGGTAGGAAAGGGGCGGGTGGTTCCAGTGCTATTCTTTATTCCGAGAGCACCATCCTACCATGTTCGTCTAAAGATGCAGGACGTTGTTGAAGACGTTGTGGCGAGGAAAGCACCGGGCGTGATGGCTGAAGCCATTGGCAAGGCTGTGGCTAAGGCGTTTAAATAATGAGACGAGGGGAAGGCAAGCTTGCCTCTGGCCTTTGAGGTATGCGTAAAGAGCATGCATGACTGATATGCTATGCGTATACCCCTCCCCATGTTGGGTCCTTCCCGGCCCAAAATGCGCCAAGGGAAGTTCGCGCCCCGTTTGATCCCTAGCTAAGGCCGAAATTTTGGGTTGCAGTTGCAGGTTGCAGTTTTGCCATGAGTAGCGAGACAATCAGCCAGAGCGAAGCTGCGCGCCGCGCTGGCGTGAGCCGTGCGGCAATCCAGAAAAATCTTTTGTCGGGCCGCATTGTTGCCAATGGTAAGCGTGTTGATCTGGCGTCATTCAACGAATGGCTGGCGGTCAGAAAATCCATACAGGGAGGGGTGCAACCTCCCCTGCAACCAAAGGTGCAACCTGCCGAACAGGTTGCAGGTGCAGCGGTGCAGGTTCCGCTTGCCTCACCAGACTGCTGGCCCCCTTCCTGTGACGGGCTTTTGCCCATGGCGCTGGCCCTTCAAGTCGAGCAGAACGCCAAGGCAAACCTTAAGCAACTGGAGTTCGACCAGAAATCAGGGGCGGTGGTTGAAGTCAGCGTCGTGGTGGCAGCCGTGGGCAAAGAGTATGCCGCGGTGCGCCGCAAGCTTCTCGCGCTCCCAGCCGAACATGCCCCCTCTATCCACCGCTGCAAAACCGTTGCGGACGTGCAGGAGAGACTGAGGGTGCTGATTACCCGTGCCCTGGAAGAACTGACAGCAGATGGAGATAGCAACTCAGGGACTGCGGTATCTTAAGGGATACGAGAATTTTCTCAGCGAGCTGACGCGCCAGAAGCAGGCCAACCTCAAGCCGCCTCCTAAACTGACGCTCAGCGAATGGGCCGAGAGGTATGCCGTCCTATCAGCAGAGACGAGTGCGCAGACCGGTAAATTTGAGGCCTTCCCGTATCAGATCGGGATAATGGATGCGTTCACGGATCCGTCTGTGGAAAAGATCTCGGTCATGAAATCAGCCCGCGTGGGCTACACCAAGATCCTTGACCATGCCATTGGCTACTATCTGCATCAGGACCCATCGCCCATTCTGATGGTGCAGCCGCGTGAGGGCGATGCCGAGGGCTACAGCAAATCCGAAATCGCGCCCATGCTGCGTGATACGCCAGTCCTGGCGGCTCTAACGGGAGACCCAAAGAGCAAGAGCAGCGAAAATACGTTGCTCAAAAAGACTCTGCTGAACGGTTCCTCTCTCACCATGGTGGGTGCCAATAGCCCCGGTGGCTTCCGGCGTATCACAGTCCGCATCGTGCTGTTTGATGAGGTGGACGGCTATCCAGTCGGCGGTGCTGGGTCCGAGGGGGACCAGATTGCTCTGGGCTCCAAGCGCGCAGAAACATTCTGGAATCGCCTGATTGCAATGGGGTCAACACCCACGGTTGCGGGCATCAGCCGCATTGAGCGCGCGTTCGATCAGGGCGACGGGCGGCATTACCATGTCCCATGCCCGCATTGCGACGAGTATCAGGTGTTAGAGTGGGGCGGACCCGACACCCCGCACGGCATCAAGTGGGACAAGGACGAGCAGGGCAACCATCTTCCGGAAACAGCCCGCTATGCCTGCAAGCACTGCGGTTGCCTTATTGATGAGGCAGAAAAGCCGGACATGATTGCCAAAGGCAAGTGGATCGGTATGCGCCCGTTCAAAGGTCATGCGTCGTTCCACATCTGGGCTGGATACTCGCTTTTCCCAAATGCGGCATGGTCGCGTCTGGTCGCTGAATGGCTTGATGTCAAAGACAAGCCGCTGGAACGCCAGACATTCATCAATACGGCTCTGGGCCTGCCCTATGAAGACCGGGGCGACGGCGCGCTAAACGAGCGCACGCTGGCCGCCCGTGTTGAGGTTTGGGAAGGGGAAGTCCCTGAGGGCGTGGCCGTCCTGACAGCCGGTGTCGATACGCAGGATGACCGGCTTGAGGTCGAGATTGTGGGCTGGGGCCGCAATGAGGAACGCTGGTCTATTGCCTACATCGTCATTGATGGTGATCCTGAGCAACCAGAGGTTTGGGACCAGCTGGACGCTCTGCTCAAACGCGAGTGGTACCGTGCCGATGGCCGACCTTACAAGCTCATGGCGGCGTGCATTGATTCCGGTGGCCACCATACGCAGCGCGTCTATGACTTCTGCCGGGCGCGTCTTGGCCGCCGCATCTGGGCGATCAAGGGTGAGTCTGCCAGAGGTGGCCAGCGCTCTCCAGTCTGGCCCACAAAAAAGCCAAGCGTCCGTAACAAGGCCTCATTCCGGCCTGTCATCATCGGTGTCAACGCCGCCAAGGATGTGATCCGCGCAAGACTGCATCTTAAACCGCCGGATCCCGGCCAGCCCAGTGCGGGTTACATGCACTATCCGGCAGACAGGGATATCAACTTTTTTGCCCAACTTGTGGCGGAACGGTCCGTCAAAAAGCATGAGCGGGGGCAGATATTCCGTGTCTGGGAGCTTATGCCAGGGCGACGGAATGAAGCACTGGATTTGGCCGTCTATAGCTACGCCGCTCTCTGCGGCCTGACCTACATGGGCCTGCGCCTCAACCGTAAGGCAGATGCCATTGCAGCAGAAGCCACCCAGCATCCGCCGCCACCGGCACCGGTGACGGAAGATGCAGCCATCGTGCCCAGTGAGTCCGTCCAGTCTCTGACTGAAGCAGACACAGCAGCAGCCAAACAGAAACGCAGAACAAATCTGGCAAAACGCTTTTCGCGCTTGCCGGGATAAGGAGTGACCATGTCCGGATTTTTCGGCAGGCTGCCGCAGGCCCGTTACAACCCGAACACCAGCCTGTTTGCCGGTATGAGCCGGGAACAGGTGCAGGCTTATCTGGCATCATGCCAGCAGGCCTATATCGAGTTGCAGAGCGGGGCAAAGGTTGCCTCCGTTAGTTATGCACAGGCAGATGGTAGTCGCGCTGTAACCTACACACAGGCCAACGCCACCGGGCTTGCCGCCCTCATCAAGCAGTTGCAGCAGCAGCTGGGTATGCCTGGCGTACGCCGCAAAGCCCTGCGTCCGGTATTCTGATGGCCAAAAAACAGAAAAAATCGAAGCAGGCGAAGGCTTTTGCCCAGTCCACGGGGCAGCGGGCCAGCGCTCTGAATGGTGGCTGGCAAGGTGTTCCGTTTGATGCGGCAGATATCTACGGCCAGCATACCCAAAGCTGGATGCCGCCACTCTGGTCCGCCGATACGGAGCGCGGCCCATTTCGTAACCGGGTTGTCAGCCGTGCGCGGGATCTGGTGCGCAATGATGGCTGGGCAGCAGGCACAGTTACCCGCGTGCAGGATAATGCTGTCGGCATTAGCCTGCGGCCCATCAGCAAGCCAGACTACCGGGCTCTTGCGCATATGAGTGGAAATTCTGCTTTCGATGCGACATGGGCGCGGGAGTTTGGCCAGGCGGTCGATGCGCTTTGGCGATCATGGGCTGATGATCCTCTCCATTTCAACGATGGGGAACGCATGCTGACATTTGGCCAGCAGATGCACCTCGCATTCCGTCATCTCATTGTAGATGGGGATGCGTTAGGCGTTCTGCCGTGGCTGGAGGATAGGGTGTGCCGAGGGGGTGCCCGCTACGCAACAGCCCTGCAACTGGTGGACCCTGACAGGCTCAGCAATCCCCAGATGCAAATGGACCTCCAGAACATCCGCAATGGTGTCGAGATTGATGCTCTCGGGGTGCCCGTCGCCTACCATATCCGGCAGGCGCATGAGGCGGACTGGTATTCCGCTGCAAAATCCGTGCAGTGGGACCGTATCGAGCGGGAAACCAGCTGGGGCAGGCCCAGAGTGGTCCACATGTTTGAGCATCACAGGGCCAGCCAGCATACCGGGGCAACCGGGATCCTGACGCCGGTCATGCAGCGCCTGAAAATGCTGATCAAATATGACGGATCAGAACTCGATGCGGCCATCATCAATGCGATCTTTGCTGGCTATATTGAAAGCCCTTATGATCAGGACATGGTGGCCGAGGCTCTGGAAGGTGGAGACGATTCACTCGGGTCACTTGGAGCATATCAGGACGGTCGCATTGCGTTCCATCAGAACCGCAATATCAACCTCAATGGTTCCCGTCTGCCCATCCTGTATCCGGGCGAAAAGATCAATACGGTATCAGCCTCGCGGCCCGCCGGGAATTTCAAGGATTTTGAATCTGCGGTTTTGCGAAACATTGCCAGCGGCGCGGGCCTGTCCCCTCAGCAGGTGAGTAATGACTGGTCTGACGTCAATTACTCATCGGCGCGCGGTGCGATGCTGGAGGCATGGAAAACCCTCAAGCGTCGGCGGGATGATTTCGCAACAGGCTTTGCCGCACCAATACGCCTTGCATGGCTGGAGGAGTGCATGGAGGTCGATAACCTCCCGATGCCCACGAATGCCCCTGAATTTATTGATGCCCGGCAGGCCTATGCCCGCGCCAACTGGCTGGGGCCGGGGCGCGGCTGGATCGACCCGGTAGCAGAAAAACAGGGTGCTATCCTTGGTATGGACGCTGGCCTCTCCACGCTCGAAGAGGAATGCGCCGAAAACGAAGGTGGCGACTGGATCGAAAAAGTCGACCAGCGCGCAGAAGAAGTTCAGGCATTTAAAGATCGTGGCCTCCCCATCCCGGATTGGGGCGGCTATCTGCCGCCCGAGCAGGCCCCCAGAAAGCAGGATAAGTCATGACACCACGCAGCATGGCGCTCACGCGGCAACTGCTCAACCGGCCTCTGGCGCTGTCATCCCATCACGCAGACATCCTCAGCAGCATGCTCCTTAAAGGTGGGGATGACGTCATGCTGTTCGGGCCGCCGAGTGACCTGGAACAGTTCATCGTTCAGCAGATGACCACGCGGGTTGATGGTGTCGCAATCATCAAGATCAGCGGCGTTCTGTTTCCAGGTAGCAGTAATGGATTTGGCTGGTTTTGGGGTGGCGCAACCTTTTATGACGACATCGGCACTGCGTTCGATATTGCCTTGCGGGATGAGAGCATCAAAGCCATCGTCCTGCATATCGATAGCCCAGGCGGCACCGTAGCCGGGTGTTTTGACACGGCAGAGCAGATCTATCAGGCCCGCTCTCAAAAACCGATTGTAGCGATTGTGGACGAGATGGCCTGCTCCGCCGGCTACGCTCTGGCGAGTGCAGCAGATACCATCACGCTCCCCCGCACTGGTGAGGTCGGGTCCATCGGCGTTGTCAGTATGCATGTCGATATCACTGGGGCTTTGGAACAGGATGGCATCAAGGTCACCACGTTCCAGTTCGGTGCCCGGAAAACGGATGGTTACCCGACAACCCCTCTGTCTGACGAAGCAGTCAAATCCATGCAGGCGGATACTGACCA
This sequence comes from Acetobacter sp. KSO5, assembly GCF_044094635.1. Taxonomy (NCBI): domain Bacteria; kingdom Pseudomonadati; phylum Pseudomonadota; class Alphaproteobacteria; order Acetobacterales; family Acetobacteraceae; genus Acetobacter; species Acetobacter sp. KSO5. The sequence goes on from NZ_CP172014.1 coordinate 657,058, forward strand.
GCTGGGTGAGTTGTTTGTCTCAACCGTTGCCCGCAATCGTGGCCTCAAACCCGAGGCGATTACGGAAATGCAGGCAGCAGTCTATCGCGGCCAGCTCGGTGTAGATGCCGGGCTGGCTGACGCCGTGATGTCACGCACAGATGCGTTCACGGACCTCATAAAAAACCTCTGAAACTATCAAAAATCGGAGATTACCGAATGGCGAAGCGCACTGCTTCTTCCAGCCCCTTTGCACATCTGGCTTCTGCCAATGCTCAGGATGACGACGAAAACAAGACCAACGCTTCGGGTGATGGCGAACAGGACGGCGGAGAAGAAGGGGAGGAAGGCGAGAACAAAAACGCCAAGTCCAAACGAGCCCGGTCCAAAAAAGCCAAAGCTGATGGTGACGGCGCGGGCGACAACAACGATGACGATGATGGCGACACCGAGGACGAGGAAGACGAAAAGGACGATCAGGCCAAAGCTGCTCGCTCCCGCGAACGCGCCCGCTGCGCTGCAATTTTCGCCTCTCCTGCTGCTGCACGCAATCTTCCGGCCGCGGCTCACCTGGCGTTCAACACGCCCATGCCGCGCTCTCAGGCCGTAGGCCTGCTAGGCACGCTGGCACCGGCTGAAACAGCCCCGACAGCCAACGCCAAAACGGAAACCAAAGGACTGCGTGACCGCATGCAGGCCTCTCCGTTTGGAGGGGTCAAACCGGAAAACAGCGGGGCGCAGGCTCTGGCTCGACCCGGTGCAGGCCTTCTGGCCGCACAGAATATCCGTAAGGGAGGTCAGTAATGTCAGGTTCCAACTCTTACGGGTTTTATCCCGGTGCCCGTTCCACCATGTTTGTGCCGGACCAGCTCATTGCCGGTAACCTCAAACTCGTTACGGACACAGTTACGTTTGCTCAGGGCAATACGTTTATCCGCGGGCAGGTTGTTGGGCGCGTGACGGCATCCGGGGAATATGCCCCCTGTGTCAAAACAGCGACAGATGGCAGTCAGGTTCCGTGCGGCATCGTGGTCGATACGGTCGATGCCTCGGCAGCAGCCCAGACCGGAGGCCTCTACCAGATGGGCGAGTTCAACTCCAACTACATGACGTTTGACACAAGCTGGACGCTGGATGACCTGAAACAGGCACTCCGCCAGTGGAGCATTTTCGTCAAAACCGGGATTTCCAACGCCAACGTTTGATGGCGGGTTCTCTCTTCTAAAGCCTTTTTATAGGGATTTCTGAATGTCCGGAACTACCGGAGAAAGCGGCGTGAACGCCTCCCTCGTTGATATGCTCAGCGCCTACTCCATCGTTGAGCTGGTCTATTTTGTCCGCAACATGAAGCTGGCACAGACTGGCCTGCTGGATATGTTTTTCCCCAACATTGTCGAATCTAATGCGCCTGAAGTAGCGATTGATGTCGATCTCGGCAAACGGCGTATGGCACCCTTCTGCTCACCGCTGGTTGAAGGTAAACTGGTGGAAAGTCGCCAGTGGCAGACCAATCTTTTCAAGCCAGCCTATATCAAGGATCGTCGCAACCCGGATCTGCTCAAGCCGGTTCGCCGCGCCATGGGTGAACGCCTGATGGGGTCTATGACCCCAGCGGAACGTTTGGAAGCCAATCTGGCATGGGAAATTGCAGACCAGATCGACATGATCAACCGCCGCATGGAATGGATGGCGGCTAACGCCCTGGTCAATGGGTCCGTGACTATTGTAGGCGACGGATACCCCACCCCCATTGTGGTTGATTTTCAGCGTGACGCTGCCCTGAAAATCGCCCTGACAGGTACAGCGCAGTGGGGGCAAGCCGGAATTTACCCCTCTGACTACCTGACAGGGTGGGCCGCGCTCGTTCTTCAGAAATCCGGTGTTGCTCCCACAGATGTTGTTCTGACGAATACCCCCTTCAATGCGCTCAAAAGCGACTTGAAATTCCTCAACTCTGTCATCTGGGCAGGGGACAGGACTGGCGGATCTTCCATTGACCTGGGTGGCCGTGTCCAGACCGGGAAAATCTATATGGGCCAGTGGGGGCAGTTCCGTATCTGGCTCTACAATGACTGGTATGTGGATCCCGTAACGGACAAGGAAGAGCCGATGATCCCTGACGGGACCATCATCATGTCCGGGCCGGGCCTTGAAGGCACTCGCGCTTTCGGCCAGATTCTTGACCCGGCCTTTAATTATGGTCCGCTCGCCTATGCCCCCAAGATGTGGTACAAGGAAGACCCGGCCGCCATCAATTTGCTGATGCAGTCTGCACCGATTGTGATTCCGTCGCGTGTCAATGCTGGCCTCAGCGCCACCGTCATGGAGGCTGGCGCCGATGCTCCGGCCCCCTCAGTTTAAGGGAGCCGCATCATGAGTGAGGACACCCAGCCCAAACAGGTGGCCAAGGCTGCCAAGACAGCTGCCGTCATTACCCTTCTGCCCGTTTATCCGGCAGCAGGAAGGGCACCGTATCCTATCGGGACAAAACTGAACGTAGACCCTGATCGCGCTAGTTTCTGGGTCTCCCGCGGGATTGCACGTATGGCAAATTCCAGTGCTGAAGAGGTAGATCGGGTTGGACCCACAGCGGACAATTCGGTTAAGTCCGCTCCCCTCCCGGACGCGCCGCCCATGACACCTCTGCCGCAGCAGTTGGGGTCCTGACGCATGGGGCCGGTCGATTTTGATAAACTCGTTCTGGCCCCTTGCGATGCTGTGTTTGGAGAGACGGTGCTGTTTGAGTCAGCTCTCCTCGGGAGAAAAGTCACACTCAGCGGGATTTTTGATGATGGCTACAGGGCTATCTCTCCGCTGGGTGACCTTCCGGGGCAGAGCCACACTCACATCACCGGCTCAGATGCGCGCGTCGGTGTGCGTCTTTCCATCTTCCCGGTTCCTCCTGCACAGGGTGACCTGCTGACAATTCGGGACCGGGTCTGGCGCATTCGTGAGGTCCAGCCAGATAGCCATGGCGGCGCGCATATCGAGCTGAATGCTGCCGACGGAGAAAACGATGCTCTATCGTGTGGAATTGCGGGAGGCCGCGGCCAAACTGCTGTCAGACGCAACTGACGCCGGGCCGAACGTCTTTTCCAGGCGCGCTTTGCCGATCACGCAGGATGCCCTGCCAGCCATCTACCTTTCGGCTCCGTCTGATACAGCCCGCAGCACAGGCCGCAATGCGCCAGAGTTTGTGCGTACCGCGCAGCTTAATGTGGATGCCATGGTTTCGGAAGGCACCCCGGAGGCTACTCAGGATGCGCTGGATGCCCTGACAGAGCAGATCGAATTGCTCATCATGCAGGATGTGGAATTTCAGGCCAGACTTTCGCAGGTGTCAGACATCAGCATACTGCAAGAAGTTACGAGCGAAAATTCAGCCTATATCGGCAAAGCCCGCGTAGCATTCTCCCTTGAATATTTCGAAGAATTTTCTCCGGGTGGCACGCCTGTCACCAGTCTTGATCTGCACATGCAGGCGCGGGGGAATACGGACTTCGCAGAAGCACGGGATACATTCCCGCTACCAAATCTCCAGTAACATCAAGGAACATTGATGAAGGTAAAACCAGCCGAGGGGCGCGCTGTGCGGTTCCCTGGCACGCTCCGTCTGCTGGAAAAATCCGGGGCAGACGTGCCTGAAACAGCATTCTGGCTCCGCGCACTTGCCCGTAAGGACGTGCAATGTGTCACGGATTCCACACCTTCCACCGTTTCCCCGGCGCAACCTGCTGCCAGTTCTGAGACGGCAACTGAAAAGGCCTCTACATGAGCGGCTCTATCTCTGTTCCCGGTTATGCTGCCAATAACCGTGTCCCCGGATTTTATTTTGCACTGGATGGATCCAAGGCAAATACGGCTAGCGTTACCCGCCGGGTCCTGCTTATTGGCCAGCAGCTGAGCAGCAGCACAACGGCAGCTGGCATTGCCACGCTCTCTGGTGGTCCGTCTGACGCCATTGCGAAATACGGTGCCGGGTCCCAACTGGCACGCATGGTCATGGCCTACTGCCAGATTGATACATCAGGCGAGGTCTGGTGCCTGCCTCTGGCAGACCCGGCAGCAGGCAAGCCTGCCTCTGGCACCATTACGCTGACTGGTTCCGCCACCGCATCTGGCACTCTGCCTCTCTATGTAGAGGATCAGCTGGTGCAGGTTGGCGTCACGTTGGGTGATGCAGCTGCCACAGTTGCCACCAATGCTGTCACGGCACTGTCCGCCATTGCTTCCCTCCCGGTTGCTGCATCTGCGTCCGGCGGCACGATCACCCTGACGGCCAAAAATAAGGGCGTGACCGGGAATGATATCATGCTGGGGGTTGCCCTGCTGGGGCAGATGGGGGCGCAGTCCATCCCCGATGGCCTCACTGTCACTACGACCAGTCTGAGCGGGGGCACCGGCACACCGGAAACACTGGCATCGTTCATGGCCAGCCTTGGCGACCGTGTGTATGACCTCTTTGTCCATCCCTACACGGACACAGGCAGCCTTGAGGTATTCAAGGCGCTGTTTGACAACACCACAGGCCGATGGTCTCCCATGGAGCAGCTCTACGGCCACGGGATTGCGGCCATCCGGGGCACCTATGGGCAGGTGACAGCCGCAGGCATGACGCTCAATGACCCGCATACCACCATCATGCCTATTTCAGACAGCCCGTCCTCACCTCTCGTCTGGGCTACCCAGATCGGTGCATGGGTGGCCACGTCCATGCGGGACAACCCGGCACTCCCTGTTACAGGGCTTGCCCTGACGGTCCTGCCTCCAACTGACGCAGGCCGCTTTGGCCGGGATGAGCAGAACAGCCTGCTGTATGATGGCCTGTCTACCCACACGGTGGATGATAGTGGTACAGTGCTGATCCAGCGTCTCATCACTACCTACCAGACCAACACGTCCGGGCTGCCGGATGATAGTTATCTGGGGATTGAAACGCTGATGACGGCCGCCATCTGCCTGCCGGATATGCGCAGCTATCTGGCGGCACAGGTCGGCGGGTATATCCTGCTGGATGATGCCGCCAAGATTCCGGCTGGCGCCAAAGCCACCACAGCCAAGCTTATCGGAAAACTCTGTGTTGCCCGCTACCGGTATCAGGCCACGCAGCTCTGGGTTCAGAATGCGGATACCTTTGCCGCCAACATCGTCTGCCAGAATGCCGGAAACGGCGAGGTCAAGCTCCTGATGCCCTATGACTTCGCAAATCAGCTCTGGATCATCGCGGGCAATGCCCAGTTTGTTAAATCGTAAGGAGGCCACAGGACATGGCAGCATTTCGTGGCCCTCTTGCGGGTACAGCAACTCTCACCATCAATGGTGATGCCTGGAGCGTCGTCGGGGAAGCTCAGTGGCAGGCCGCTGGTATGGTCAATGAAACCCTCAAAGGCCAGAGTAGCGTTGAAGGCTTTTCCGCCATGCCGGGGCAGGGCTTTATCCAGGCAACATTGCGAGACCGTCGGGATGCCAAGGCCTCGGACCTTCAGGGGGCAAGCGGCTTAACCGTCATCCTGGAACTGGCAAACGGCAAGGTCATCACAGCCGTTGATGCCTGGCAGACTGAAAATATCAACGTCAACACGCAGGAAGGCACATTCGAACTGCATGTTGAAAGCGATACCGTGACTGAGGACACTGTCTGATGGATCCGCTGGAAGAAGAACTGTTCGGTGGGAAGTCCTCTGAAACCGAGGGCGACGAGCAGGACGGCGTTTTTGTCACAGCACCCATCCGCACCAAGGATGATCGTGAATGGACAACACTTTCCTGCCGGGAGCCATCGGTAGGGGAATGCCTTCTGGCCACGCGCACGATCGGGAAACGTCCTACGCTGGAAACGGTCTATGCATCGGAAATCGCGCTTCTGTGCCGCGTAACCGGCTGGCCCCAGACAGCAGTAGACCAGCTTCCCACCCGGACGCTGGATGCGGCCGTCGCCTATATCTCCCATTTTGAGGAAGAAGCGCGCCGGAAACCGGATGAAGAGCCCGACTGTCAGGATACGTTCCACCTGTCACTGATCCCACCGATCACGGCGGTTAACCGGGACTGGCAGGATATGGACTTGCGGGAGCCGACAGTCGCTGAGCGCCGCCGGTTCAAGGCGCAGGAACAGCGTGGCAGCATGGCAGATTTTCTGGAAGCTGAGATTAACCTGCTGACGGATGTCAGCGGCTGGCAGAGGGCCGCAGTGCTCAAAATGCCGATCAGCCAGTTTGCCAAAGCATCGGACTATCTGAACGGTTTTTTTATCGCTGGCCAGAAAACTGGGAGCGTCTCCCTGCCGATCTGAGCGCCTTCTGGCCCGGCTGGTCCCGTCAGGATGCGGAAACGCTGACTGGCTCAGGCATGATGTGGTGGATCGCGGAATCAAACCGCATTGCCGAACAACGGCGCAGGGAGGCCCAGCGTGGGCGCAGTCGCAACAACTAGCGCGCAGATCACTATTGGTGTGCGGGCACAGAAAGCCATAAGCGTTATTGATAATTTCAATAACAAAATGGCCTCTATTCAGGCCCCGGTTCTGCGTGCCACCAGAGCAATGCGGCGCTTTTCAGACCTGACGGGTTTGACACAGGTCCGTAATGCCATGGGGGCGCTTGGGCGCGGTACGCTCAATGCGTTCCGCTCGGTCAGTCGTATAGTGCCGGTTCTCGGCTCCATTACCGGAGCCACAACCCTTGCGGGGATTTATAAACTCTCCACAGCATGGGCGGACTTTGGCTCAAAGATGCGGACTACGTCGCGTTCCATAGGGATGCCGACAAGCCGCCTTATGGCCTTGCAAAATGCGGCGCAGCTTTCGGGTGGCTCTGCGGATGCTATGACGGGGGCATTAGGGCAGCTCTCCCAGCTTAAATGGGAAATGCCGCATGGTTTTGCGCCGGAGGCAGCTGCTCAGTTTCAGGCGCTCGGTATCAGCATGCAGGAGGTTGCAAAATCTTCGCCTGATAAATTGTTCGCGCGTATTGCTGACAAAATCCGGGGGATAAAAGATCCCGCAGCTCAGACAATTGCCGCCATGAAAATTTTCGGGCAGGCGGGGGAGGGGCTTCTTCCTATTTTCCAGCAATCCGCCGCAGAGTTTCGCCAGAATATTGAACTGGCCAGACGCTATGGCGTGATGAATGAAAAAGGGGCAGACGCAGCCCGGCAGCTACAAAAAGCACAGGCAGAGCTGGAACTGGCCGTTAAAGGGTTTGGCTTTAGTGTGGCTGAAGCTGTAGAGCCAGCCTTACGCCCGGTCATCCACCAGATAGCCGAGTGGATTGCAGTTAACCGGGAATGGATTTCTCAGGACATTGCAGGATATGTCCGGCAGGTAGTCAAATGGCTGAAAGATGGCGGCTGGGACCAGATTAAAAATGGTGTTCAGGGCGTCATGCACAGCATTTCAGATGTTGTGGACTATCTGGGGGGCTGGAAAAAGGCTGCTCAGGATGTTGCTGTTGGGATGCTGGTTCTTGGGGGTGTTAAGGTTCTAGGGGCGCTTGCCAGCCTGACGACAACCCTTCTCGGGGTGGCTGGAGCTTTCAAGGCAATCAAACTTGCACGACTGGGACTGGCCGGGCTGGCCGGTTATGAAACGGACGCGTGGCTCAAAAATCAGGACCCGCAAGATCGGCTTGGTGCATGGATTGACAAGAATGTGCCCGGTGCATCTTTTATTGATAATGCAGCCAGTCATATAGGATTTGGGCGGAGTTATGATGAGCAGGGCCGCGCGCAAAAAGAGATAGACGCCTCAGATAAGCAGAAACTCGCTACGGGCCGCCGCATCCGGGACTTTTATATGCGGAACGGCCTAACAGCTGAGCAAGCCGCCGGAATGGTCGCTAATCTGGATGCGGAAAGTGGTTTTAACCCATCGATTGTTGGCGATAAGGGAAGTGCCTATGGGCTTCTCCAGTTGCACAAAGATCGGCAGGATAATTTCCGCCGCGTGATGGGTCGGGATGTCCGTGGTTCATCGCTGGAGGATCAGCTCAAATTTTCAATGTGGGAATTTGGGCATACCGAAAATTCAGCATGGAATGCAATCAGGACCGCCCGCACAGCAGCCGCAGCAGGGGCAATTACATCTTATGATTATTTGCGCCCTGGCCTGACAGAAGGCGACAAAAGAGCAGAAATGCAGAGCCGTGGGGCTCTTGCCGGACAGTGGGCCTCACGTCTGTCTGCTCCGCCGGTAAGTGTTCCTTCTGGTGGAGGTTCTGGATCTGATCCGCATCAGGCCATGCTGCTGGATCTGCACGTCACCACAACCGGCCCGCATGGTGTCTCAGCCAAGGCAACCAGTAAAAGCGGCGGCCTTAAGGTACGCTCTGTCACCCAGCAGAGAGCCATGGATCCGGAAAGCACAGCCGTAGGACAATAAAAAATGCAGCTTGGCGGCCTCTCAAAACTTGCAGGAGAGTTCCTGCAGGGATCGTTTCGTGGCGTGCCTTTTGTTGTAGTGGGTAATGGCGGGCAGGCTGGGCGAAAACAGGCGGTGCATGACTATCCCTACCGGGACACGCCATGGGTAGAGGACCTCGGTCGCCGGGGTCGCCTCTATCGCATCACCGGCTTCCTGTGCGGCGCAACCTGCTATGTGCAGCGGGACCTATTGACTACTGCATCAGAGGCCAGTGGCCCCGGCCTGCTTATCCACCCGACAATCGGCGTAATCCGCGCCTCCTGCATGTCCTTTGAGTGGCGGGAGCGGGATGGCGTTACGGGCGTTATCGATATCCAGCTGGAGTTGCTGGAGCAGCGTAATCTGCTCACGTCTCTGGTCAAGACGGCTCTTGATGCTGCAGTCGCTACCGCAGCCATTGCTATGCAAGCATCTGCTTCCTCTGATTTCTCAGGGAAGGCTGTTCCTGCGTGGTCCGTTGGGGAGCCGTCTATCACAGCAGGGAAAGCAGCATCGGCCAAATGGGCAGCATCAGCTGCATCTTCCATCCGTTCTCCCGCTGTCATGGGGGCTTCTATCGCAACACTCCCTGGCAATAACGGGCGGTATGCCGCGCGGAACAACGGCACAATAGATCCCACGGCCACAGTTGATTCTGTCTGGTCCTCTCTCAGTGCCAATACAGCCTCTCTGGATGGGCAGATTGAAAGCCTGCAAACCACTACGTCCGTGGCAGATCTGGCAACAGTCATCCTCACAATACCCGAGAGCCTGCGGGGTGCTGTGGCCGATCCCGGCACGCAGCTGTCTGTCCTGCTTCCCCTTACGGTTTATAGCCCCGATAGCATCCAGACAACGGCCCCCATTGGCGGCGCCATTTCCACATTGGTCAGCGCGGTTGCGGCTCTATGCCGCCGGTCTGCTCTGGCAGCTATCGCGCAGGCCTGTGCAGACTGGCAACCAACATCCTCGCAGGAGGCTGAGGCTCTGCGACTGCAGGTAGCGGAGCTACTTGATGCTGAGGCTCTGGTGGCAGCTGATTCCGGGGATGACGCAACATGGCAGGCTCTGCGCACTCTCCGGGTGCAGGTTACGCAGGACCTTTCAGAACGTGCCAGCCGGCTTCCGGATCAGATCACCATCACACGCAATGCCTGTCTCCCGGCCCTTGTGCTGGGGCAGCAGGTTTATGCGGACGCGACACGCGCACCTGATCTGATCAAGCGGGCAGACCCCATTCACCCGGCATTCATGCCCGCCAGCTTTGAGGCTCTGTCAGCATGACCGTCTTATCTGATGCATCAGACTTTTTCGGATGGAGCGGTGAGGATCAGGACGAGGTTTCAATCCACGTTGCCGGGATGACGATCAGCGGCTGGCAAAATGTCTCCATCCGGATGGGGCTGGAGGTCATGCCATCCACTGCCCGCCTTGCGTTTACCGAGTATCAGCCCGATGGGCAGTACATGCTCAGCGTGGATCCGGGCATGCGCTGCCAGATCAGCATCGGCAAAGATCTGGTCATCACCGGTTACGTGAGCGTGGTGGAAACCAACACAGATGCCGCAGGCAATCTGATGTTTATGGAGATTGATTCTCTTTCCATTGACCTGATCGAGTGTTCTGCTGAGTTTGCTACCTATCAGATGAGCAGCACCAACGCTCTGGCGATATGCCAACAGGTGAGCCGCCCTCGTGGTGTGACTGTCACCAGTACGCAGGGGGCAGGCAATACAGACATCCAGCAGTTTTCTGTTATTCTGTCAGAAACGGCTTATGAGGTCATGGAGCGCGTCTGCCGCCTTGCCGGCTGTATCTTTTACGATCAGCCGGACGGCAGTGTGCTGCTCTCGCCGGTAGGTGCAACACAAGCCTCAGGTGGCTTCACCGAAGGTGAGAACATAGAGCAGATTTCCACCCGTCGTTCTATGCGCGGCAGGTTCTCGGAAGTCCGGGCCGTCATTCAGAACCCGGTTGTGCTGTTTACCCCACCAGATGGAGACGATTACGTCTCGCAGATGGATGCCGTTTCGGCCCCGGTCAATGCCGTTGCGACGGATCCCGGCGTGACAAGATCTCGCCCTTTGCTAATCCCGGTAGAATTGGGAGACGCAGACTACGCGGTTGCAAAGCAGCGTGTGCAGTGGGAAGTAGCTCGCCGCTATGGCCGCTCTCAGGTGATCGACCTGATCTGCGATAGTTGGCGCGACAAAAGCGGCAAGCTCTGGACCCCAAATACCAGGGTGCCGGTGAAGCGAAAATCATGGTCATCAGCGCAGATGTGGCTGATTGCAGAGGTAGAATTTTCGCGTGGGGAGGACGGAAGCCGTGCCCACGTCACCCTGATGCCACCCGAGGCATTTAAACCCGAGCCGATCCTGCTTCCCATGCAATCTAACGAGGCAGTAGCCGCAGCTAACAGCAGCGTAGGCGATGCCGGCGCGGATAGAACGCCTGTCCAGCAGGAGGATATTTGATGGCCAATCTTGCGCAGCGCGCGGCGCGCCGGATCGCTATGGCTCTTGGGGTAGGGCGGCAGACAGCGGATACAAACGAGCAGCCCTCCACACCGACAGTCCAGGTTGCTCTGCCCGCAGGTGAAATGCGGAGCGATGTGCCGTTTGTTCAGGAATATGGATTTGCCAGCCGACCTGTTCCCGGATCGGACATCGTTGTTATGTTTCAGGCAGGGGACAGATCACGAGGCGTCGCAATCGCCAGTGGCGACCAGCGCAACCGGCCCAAGGATCTGCAACCGGGAGAAGTCTGCGTATTCCACCCGCCAAGTGGGTCTCAGATCAAAATGCAAAAGGACGGCACCATCCTGATCAAACCCTCAGCAGGGAAAGGCACGTGGGATGGTGACCTTGATGTCAGCGGCACTGTTTCTGCTCAGGAATGCAAGGCGGGAAACATCGCCTTATCCACGCATAAACATAGCGGCGTGCAGCCCGGCAGTGGAGACAGCGGCCCCCCGTCCTCCTGACGCCCAAAGAGAAGAAAAATCCTGATGGATGTAGCGATTGTCTGGAATAATGCGCAGGCGCGGGGAGACTGGTCTATCCAGAACAGTGATCTCGCACTCGATAACCCCCTGCGCACAGCAATCATGGTCAGCCTGTTTACAGACCGGGTTGCCCCGGAGACCCTGAGCACTCTGGATCAGGCTGTTGGTATGAAATCCGCTCCGGATGCCGCAGGCTCCAACCATAGTGACCGGCGAGGCTGGTGGGGCGATGCATTCGCGCAAGAGCCTATAGGGTCTCGCCTCTGGCAGCTGCAGCGGGCTATCAAGGCCGGTCAGACCAGCACGCTGCGTGAGGCTGAGGCTATCTGCCACGAGGCGCTGCAATGGCTGATGGATGACGGCGTAGCAGCCTCAGTGACCGTCATGGCGTCATGGGCCAGTAGCACAACACCCACACTGCAATTTGCCGTCACGGTCACAGAGCCGGGCACCAACGCTACACAGCAGTTTTACTATTCATGGGCCTGGGAGGGCCTGACCTGATGCCCTACGCGCGCCCAACACTTACGCAGTTGCGCCAGCAGGCTCAGCAGGATGTTCTGGACGGCGGTATCCCCGGCGTATCTTCCATGCTGCGGTTTTCCGTCCTCTATGTCCTTTCCATGACCCTCGCAGGCCTCGCATGGCTGCATTATGGGTATCTGGACTGGATCGCCAAGCAGGCAGTCCCATGGACAGCAACGGGTGAATGGCTGGCTGCATGGGGGGCACTTAAGGGGGTAATCCGTAAGGCTCCCAGCGCGGCATCGTCTCCGGCCGTCACATTCTCCGCAACAGGAAGTTCTATCATCCCGGCGGGGACCAGCATCATCCTGACTGGCGGACTGACGGCGACTACAACCGCTGACAGCATCACGACCAATGGCCAGACCGTTGCCCCGGCCACCTGTGCAATCGCTGGATCTGCTGGGAACGTGCCGGCGGGAACCTCAGTCACGCTCTCCAGCCCGGTAGCCGGCATCCAGACCATAGGCACCGTATCCGAGCCATTTACCGGTGGCGCTGATATCGAGACAGAGGACGATTACCGAACCCGCGTAATGGATGCGTATCAGGATAGTGAGCGCATCGGCACAGAGGCCGATTACGAGCAATGGGCCCTGGCTGTCTCTGGTGTCACCCGTGCATGGGTTGTCCGCAATGGGTTCGGCACTGGAAGCGTTGTAGTCTACATCATGCTGGATGCTGCCAATGCTGCGCAGGGTGGCCTGCCACAAGGCAGTAACGGATGCGCGACGAAAGAGAAGCGCTATACCACAGCAACAGGTGACCAGCTCCGCGTAGCCAACGCGCTCTGGGACGAACAGCCCGTCACACCGTTGGTCCTCATCATGTCTCCCGTGCTGCAACCAACAGATTTTGTTATCTCGGACCTCGGTTCCAATAATACGACCGATAATAAAAACCTGATCACTTCCGCCCTGCAGGACATGTTTGAGCGTGTCTCCGGTCCCGGCGTGACCATATCCCCAAACCAGTGGCAGGAGGCCATCGCCGCCATTGGCCTGAGCGCTTACAATATCGTCTCTCCATCGGTCCCGATTGTAGCGGAAAACATCTCATCAATGCCTTCTCTTGGGACACTGACACTGGAAACATAACATGCCTGCTCCAAATTTCTCTTTTTCAGATTTTGGACAGGCTCTCCTCAGGATCTTGCCGCGTGGCCCCATCTGGTCGCGTGATCTGGACGGGATTCCAGCATATCTGGCCAATATCTGGGGAAAGACTTTTGCCCGGAATAGCGACCGGGCAGCAAATCTGCTCAAAGATTCCTTTCCCGCCACCACAGAGGAACTGCTTCCAGAGTGGCAAAAAACGCTTGCTCTGCCAGATCTAGTTGCATCATCAGCGCAGACGCTGGAGCAGCAACAATCTCAGGTAGTCGCCAGACTGACGGGCACAGGTGGGTGCTCAGTTCCGTATCTGGAGCAGTATGCAAAAACTCTTGGCTATACAGTCACCATTACGCCTTACAGTGCATTTTATTTTGGGATGCCTTTTGGCTCTCAGTTTGGTGGTGAGGGGTGGAATTTTGACTACCTTGTAACAGTCGATGACGCTGCAGAAAATGACCATACAGTTCTGGAATATGAACTGAGAAGACTGTCTCAGGCAGGAACAAATGTTTTTTTCACTTATACAGGATGACAAATGGACCTCCTGATTGCCCCCAATACAGTTTCTTTGGCAGAGGCAGATACAGCCCCCACCACAGGAACTCCGGGATATGCGACTGATGGCAACCCGACCACAGGCTCACCCAGAACACCTTTCCCGGCCTATGCATGGAATGCCATGCAGATTGAAGTCACGACCGTTATTACGAAAGCAGGCTTAGCCCTTAACCGTGATGATAATACGCTGCTCTATCAGGCAATTCAGAAACTTGTTGCTGAAGGGGAAGCCGAGGCTGCCGTTGGCTATACGCCAGTTGAGCAGGGCGGCACTAACGGGCTTGCATCTGACAAGATAAATATTGGTAATAGCAGCAACGGTCTATCAGCTTATATTTCCGGAAACTTGTGGGGAGTATTCGCCTCGCAGGCATGGGCTAATGGGCTGTTTTCTACAATCGCGCAGCTACAGTCTGAAACACAGCGTGCCACGACTGTTGAAAGTAACCTGCAATCCGGAAAAGTCGCTAAGTCTGGCGATGAAATGGACGGAGGCCTGAATATCAAATCAGGATCAGGGCTTACTGTAACGTTCGATCCGGGTGGGCAGACGACCGGGCAAATAACCAACTATGCGGGCATTACTTCTGTCGCCGGAGCGCGCGGGGGAACTTTTGGTTTTTATGTTCAGGAACTTGTTGGAACCACATTTAGCGGGGTATTTTCTCTAGGTTTTCCTGATGGAAGTTATAGATTTCTCAGTATCCCCGGCAATAGTGATCGTTTACATGATAGCACGTATGGGGATGTAGCTTATACATCTGATTTACAAAACTATGTGCCCTCATCTGAGATTTCTTCAGGAACAATAGATAATGGATACTATACTAAAATCGGAAATATCCTCAGGCAGACGTTTGATGTAACGCTTACGCCTGATAGTAACGGTAACGCTACAATCACGTTCCCTCAGGCATATTCTTCCCCTCCTAAAGTAATTGGGATGGGGTCTGTGGAAACAACTCAGAACCATTCTGCTATCGCTCTAAATCAGACCAACAGTAGCGGTGTTCTGACGTCAGCAACTCAGGCTTTTTTGCATTTTTCCACAGGGGCCAATACCTCTTCCGTGCAACAGTCAGTAGTGAATATAACTGTGGAAGGTATTGCATAATGACTGACGCAAAAACAGCTTATCCAGCCCGTTATTATGCGTCCTATGACAATACTGCGTCTCAGCCAACGCCCGTCACAGGGTGGTATGACACATGGGCTATGAGCAGTGTTTCAGCAGTTCCCAGCGCCAGCAGCATGATAGCCATTAGCGCAGACGACTGGAACAATACCGCCAGTTTCCGGCTACCGGCTGGCCGCGGCGTGCTGTCCGGAAAAATTATTGATTATTCTGTGCCGGTTGAGCCCGTCCCGCTTACCACGCAGGCTACAACTGCACTGGCTGTGGGGAGGCAAACAGTCTGGAACGAATACGGGTCAATCAACGAGGCCACTCCTGACGTATGGGTGACATATCTCAAGGATCTTGCGGCTATCGCCAATGGCACTGACACTGCCAGCAAAACCCTGCCGACGGCCCCATCATGACAGCACCCATCATATCTCCAGGCTGGGAGCCAGCTGCCGAACGTATGCTTTCAATGCCTGCTCCGCAACGCTTGCGAGGCATGGGGCCAACGCCGTCTCCTCAACTGACATTAAGACCTAAATCTAGTGCAGATAATCTGGATTATGGACTATCTCCACAGCAATGGCTGGCTGGGACTACAGACTATGTTGCGAGTGTGTCTGCTACCGTCCTGACGGGAACAGGAACTGCAACAGACCTGACTGTCTTAATGTCGTTTATCGTCAGTGGTGTGCCTGTGCTGTTTCTGGGTGGAGGCGAGCCTGGGACAGTCCAAACGCTTCAGGTCACTGTTAGGACTCAACAGGGCAGGATCTGGAGTTCGCCAGTTTCTATCGCCATCTATGACACTATAAGCGCCACACAGCCAAATATCGTGCCTACTCTCACAGATGGCACCCCAATTCCTCCGAACGCTATACGTCTGCCTGGTGGAGATATTTTATCTATTGGTGCGGCAGTGACGTCTGAATCCCAAAGCGTGCTGTTGCTTCATGACGGAAGTCCGCTTCTCAATAGCTCAACAACCACCACGGCCTACCTCTCAGACCTCATTCTGCCGTCTGGCGATCGTCTTCTCGACACAACCGGAGACCCATTGGGCATTGATGCGGTTGACGTGACGACTGAGGTGTTCGGGCCTCTGGCACTGACCAGCCGAACTACGCGTACCGATATCCTGCTGATCGCCTGATCTGCTCTCAAAAAATTATCTGCATTCAACCGGCCCTTGAGCCGGTTTTTTTGTGCCCAAACGAGGACAAAAAATGTCTGGTTCAAACACGACTTCTTCCGGAACCCCGATTTCTGATCTCCCTCTTGCTTCGTCCATCGCTCCCTCAGACACCCTGCTTGGCATAGTGGGGGGCGGTACAGCATCCGGGGGAAACGCGCATCAGATTAGTGTTGGAATACTCGGAAGCGCTGTCTCCTCTGCTGCCGGCATCCCGGACGCAGTATCGTCCGCCACTCAGGCTGCCACACAGGCAGATGCAGCAGCCCTGAAAGCGTACGGTGCCGCCGGGAAGGCAGTTCAGGATCAGGCAGGCGTTGCCGGCGGCGTTGCCCAGCTTGACAATAAGGCGCAGCTCTATTTGCAGAACCAGAGCGCACTGGCGGTAACGCCTGCAACGCCCGTGACCAGCGGTGCCGCTGCAGTGCCCGCCATGCTAAAGCCGCTATTGCCGATGCACCCTGATGCAGTTGTTGGGGGGCAGGACACGCCTCTGGGCGATGCGGTCAAAATGGCAGCTGGGTCTGTGCAGGCTGCGGGTGGGGACGCCACCAACACGACCGTTACGGCAGAGGGGGGTATAGTAGCGCGCACACCCGGCATCCGTGCCGCTGACAATATTGTTGTCCACGATTACGGGGTGGGTGGCGTTTCCACCCCATCAGATGTTGCTGGGATTATCGCTGCTGATGCGCAGGGAGCTAAAACGGGCGGCAAAATCCTTCGTGTAGCACCCGATGTGGATGTCCTTGGGGATGCGTCAACGGCGCTTGCTGCAGCCAATCATACAGTGATCCTTGGCAATAAAGATCAACGTATCCTGAATGCACCCCGCCGCGCTGTGCATCCCGACCACTACCCGTCTGCATCCATGTTCCCGCCGACGATCAAGGCTCGGCACCTGACCAATTTCCTAAATGCATGCATTGAGGCCAGTAAAACCGGCGGGACCGTGCGTATTGGCGTGATGGGAGACTCTATTGATTCTATTGCGACGTGTGCGCGAACGCCTGTTGATCTGCCGTGGGAGCTGCTGTGTGATGCAGTCCGCAAAGCATGGCCAAATGTAAAAATTGAGAGCTATAACTGCGCGATTGGAGGCATGACATGGAATAGCATGAATTCCGACGATACGCCTCCAAACCCGTGGAACCCCGGATACGCCGACTATACGAGTTGGAGAAAATACGTTGCCAGTCTGAACCTCGATTTTCTGCTCTTGTACTCTGCCGGCAACGACGGGCGCGGGATTGATGTTACGGCTATGCACGATCTCGTGCAGTTTTTTGAGGGGCAATCTCACGTCCCCAGCATTATTTTCGGGGTTACGTATCAGCCTTCTCTGGGCAGTAGCACTCTTGATTATTGGGATGTCGGGATACAGGAGGGGATTGATTTCGCTGCGCAGTACGTCCGCAGCTACGCGCTGGCCAACGATTACGGCTATCTGGATTTTGGGCGCTGGCACGCAATGTGCCGAGACGGGTTTGATCCGACGGTTATTAGCCTTTCGCGGCTCGCCCCTAACGGCACAACACTGTTGGATTGGGGAACGCCGTTTAACTTAGCGGCAAATCAGGACTATGATTTTCCTGATGTGACGTCCGTTTACAATGTTGATGCCAATTACTGCACAGATTGGGCCGTAACATTTAGTCTCGACCCGCTCCCTAACGTGTTCGATTTCCAGTGCTCTGGGGCACAGGCCATATGGGGGCAGCCCGGTGCAAACCCCGTTTTTGTGTTATTTAACGCTGGGGATAACGTCGTAATACGTATCCAGCACCCCTACGGCGGCACGACAGATTACGACACCGGAGTACCTATTCCGACCGTTGCCGCTGGTGCTGCGTGGGGCCTGCATATGGGTGTTGCGCTCAAAGGCACGCGCCTGCGCATGAGCCTGTGGTCACCGCAGAGCGGCATCCCTGACCCCAGCACCTTAGAAGACAACATGTGGATGGAGAAGGGTATGATCACGATCTTTGATCGCCATATCGAACGGTGCGGTGCGCCATATGCTCCACATTTCTCGTTTGACGGGCAAGCATACAAAATGGCTATTCACAGCCTTTTGGTTGCAGATAGCACCAAGATCAACCCTGATCAGCAGCGTTATAAGCCTATCGTTACAGACAATGAGCTTTACGAATTTACGGACGCTCATGGCGGCTCTGACGCCTATCACCTCAACTCTGAGGGTACGCGCAAAATCCTCGGTCCTGTTATCTACGCTCAGGATTGGGCACCTGATGTTGCAGCAGCCCCGCAGGTTGCCAGCGTTGCTGGCCGTACCGGAGCGGTGCAGTTAACCGCTGCGGATTTGAATCCAGTAGACGGCTGGCAGATCCTGGGTAATGTTCAGGCCCAGTCTATAAAAGCGGGTGATTACATTGCTGGCGCAAAATCCGTAACTGCGTGGGATGCCCCTGCCCTTGGGGAGCAGCCCACCATCACAGGATCGAAACCAACTGACCCTATTGTGCAGCAGTTGCTGGCTGTGGTCACGAATTGCGGATTTGCCAAAGACGGCACTACATAATCCGGGAAATCTGATGATAGAAACACAGAGCGGCGGAAACGTCGCGGCTAATGATGACCTGCGCGAAATCGTTGGGGGTCACGAGGTACGCCTTGCTGCGGTTGAGCGGCGGCAGGATGCAACTGACGGAAAGCTGGACGGCATCAGCAAAGATCTGGCGACGATGCGGGCAGAGGAGAATGCCCGCACTGTGGCCACTACGGCGGGGATAGCTCGGCTGGAGACGCGGGTTTTTGATCTGGTAACCCAGCTGGCCAAACTAACGGGCGCGCAGGAAAACCAGAACCGGCTGGCCGAAGAGAATCTGCGGCGCTGGCGCACACGGTCAGTGGTTGTGGGGATTGTCTGCACGATTGCGGCCGCAGCAGGTGGCACGATCCTCTCCAGCCAGACATGGGACGACTACCTGTTCGGCAATGTCGGATTCCTGCACCACCACCATGTTCCTGCCCCGACGCCGCCAGCCCAGCAGCAGCCAGCGGCCTATGTCATTGCGCCCCGAAGTTGGGAAAAATCATGACCATCACACTACCAATCACTGACCCGGTGCAGGCAGCAGCCCGCACGGCATGGGGTGAGGCGCGGGGCGAGGGATCGCGGGGGATGCAGGCTGTCCTGAATGTCATCGGCAACCGGGCCGCGCATCCGGGTTGGTGGGGGCATGACGTAGCCGGGGTGTGCCAGGCCTATGCGCAGTTCTCTTGCTGGGATGCGACCGACCCCAATCGCGCCAAACTCCTGACCGTCACCAATGCAGATCCGCAATTCCGTGAGGCTCTAGTTTTGGCCGGCTGCCTTATGGCTGACCATCTACCAGATCTGACCGGCGGGGCTGACCACTATTACGACCGCCGGGGGGCCACGCCGTATTGGGCAAAAGGCGCATTTTACCGATGCACCATTGGCAACCATGCCTTCTATCGCCTCGGGCTGAACGGGAAGGGTTAAGTATGTTCCTGACAGAAAAAGAAATGGAGCACATTGCCAAGCGCACGGCGGACATCGTTCTGGCTGAGCTCCGCCGCTCCATCCACCGCAGCCCGGACGGCAACCTCACGATTGAGGTGGTCAGGATCGACACGCTTCCGGCGACACTCAAGGGAGGTGCCTCTCATGGCTGACGCCCAAACCAAAAAGGCCGTCGCGGTTAATGCGGCCAAGATCGGGGGCATCACTGCGGTGGTGCCCCTTTTGTTTTCTGCCATCCCGGAGCCGTGGAGTTCGGTGGTTGCTGGCGTGATCCTTGTCTGTGGCGGGATTGCTGCAGCAGTCCCCGCACCCCCGGTCGGGAGCAAATGGACGCTCCCTTACAAACTGGTCTCCGTTATCGGTCTGAACTTCGGCTGGGCCGCCAACCACCTCGGGGCGCGGGTCAATGCGTCTCAGGGCGCAGTCGCACCCACCAATACTACCAACCCCAAAAATTGACTGGAACCCATCATGACGACTGACCTCACCGTCACCAATTCCGCTGCCATCACGCCTCTGGTCACCGCTGGGGAAGGGTTGGTTACAACCATCACCGGCAAGCCCCTGACCGATAACGCGACCAAGATCACCAGGGGCATTACGTCCGTGCTGGATGGCCTGCTGCCCGCCGTGGCGGAGCGCGTCTCCTTTGATCTGGACGGCGTGCTGGCCGGGGTGACCGAGGCGTTGACCGGCGCCAACAAAGCTGTCGTCGCGGCCAAAAGCAAAGTGCCTGCGGAAGCAGTGACCGCAACGCCCTCTGCGGACAACCTCAATCAGCCCGCATCCTCTCAGGCCGGAGAGTAAGACATGATCCAGTCCCGCCGTAATTTTCTGCGTTCCGCTGGCATGGTGGCCGCCGCCAGCGCGCTCACCGCCTGCACGGTCACGACCAGCGGCAAAACCACCACGCTGACCCTCAATACCGCCAAGGTCAAAGCCTACGGGCAGGCCGGGATCAATGCGGTCGCGACGATTCTCAGCATCACGGCTGTGTCCACTGCTATGGGCACGCCTGCCGTGGCCGCGATTGAGGCCGCTGGGGGCGCGCTGTCCGTCTCGCTTTCTGCCTTTGCAACCCAGACCAACGGCAGCCTGACGGTCAGCTACGACAACACGGACGCCAAAACCCGGATTGATACGCTGCTGGTAGATCTGAACAATGCCGCCGTGGCGCTCAGGGCCGGGCTGGTCGCCGCTCAGCAGACCGTCACGAACAGCGTTGTGAATACGGCCATCACCACCTTCAATGCGCTGCTGACCGTGATCGACGCATTTGAGGGCATGCTTGGCATCAGCCTGACCAGCGTGTCCGGCACGCAGGAAGCGACGGCGCTTTCCACTCTGGCGGTGAAATGAGCGGCTTTGAATGCGGCCTGATTCTTGGAAGCCTCGGCACTTTGGTGTTGGGGTCTGGGCTGGCGGTGCTGATGGCGTGGGGGAGGCGGCGCAATGACCCATTTGGGTAAGGCCGGCCTTCTGGCCACCATCCTACTCTCCGCCTGTTCCAGTCTCCCAACCCGCGCCAAACATGACCTGATCGGCATGGGGCGGGCGGACCTGATCGCATGCGCCGGGGTGCCGGACAACCGGGAGACCTTGCCGGATGACGAGGTGCTGGAGTGGCGGCAGGACCAGCAGGTGCAGGGGCCGCTGACGATCAAGACTCCGTTGTCTCTGGAGCTGGATATTGGCGGCCACGGGACGTGCCACATGGTTGCGCGGTTACAGGCCGGGCGCGTGGCTCAGGTGGAATATACCGGACCGAGTGCTACGCTGGCGGGGCCTTATGCCGCTTGCCGGTCGCTGGTGTTAGCGTGCGAGAAAAGGGCGCGGGCGGCGCAATAACTGAGTGTTGCTGGCTATCGCGCCTCATCCATCTTATGGCGGATCGAACTCTTGGGGAATGCCAAATGGTTGACGGGCTTCCACCGTCTGCCTGCGTCCTGAGTTGTCGCAGTCTCCGTGCTGCACAGTGTAGCGCGGTATGCCGTCCTCTCCCGACAGTCACGCCTCAGAGTCTATTTGATGCACTACATCATACGCTCATGTTGACCGGCGTTCGCACTGGCTGGGTTAGCAGGGCTCGAACCTGCGACCGGACGATTAACAGTCGTCTGCTCTACCAACTGAGCTATAACCTATCACGTTGCTGCGGGCCGGGCTTGATACCGGCTCTTTCGGCACCACTCGCCGTATGCTGTCTCCGCTTGTTCCCAAATCCGTGTCACCGCTTGCGCAATGTGGGGCAGTGCATTCCGTTGTGGTTTTTCCCGTGCGTGTCCATCCACGCCGCCGCAGCCATATGAGTATAGTACGGGCTGGGGGTAGGGTACAAGAATTTTCAAGCCCATCTGCCCACGAGCAAATTGGCAAACTCCAAATCAAGATTGGCAAACTCACGTCTTAACTTGTTGTTTTTACTATGTTTTTAAGGTGGTTGGTGGACCCGAGAGGATTCGAACCTCCGGCCTTCAGATTCGGAATCTGACGATCTATCCAACTGATCTACGGGTCCTTGGGCTTCTCCCTAGCGCAAAGGCAGGGGGGTTGCCAAGCCTGTATTGCGGGGGAGGGGTAAATTCCCTGCCTAACCGCCACAAACAGGCCGGAACGTGCCCTTCACAGTCCCGGCAGATCACCTCGAATCAGCCAGGTCTTCCGCCCTTCTGCTCTTAGTCCCGGTAAAATAAATCAAACCGGTCTCCCTTGGAGACCAACGCACATCCGTCACACGCCCCCGCGTCTTTATCGCGGATGACCAGCGTATGCGGTTTGCTCTCATCTGGGCCAATATGGATGGCGGTTGGCGGGACGGGCAGGTAGGTGAGCAGCGCAGCATAGTCGTCCTGCTCAATCACGCCCTCCTTTTGCACATTGGTCATCGGCATCCAGGCCGCGGCCTGAAGCTGATAATAGAAAGTCGGAAGTTCAAGAGCCTTCGTCCGCTGCCAGGATGTGGAAAAGGACATCACAAAAAACACCGCTGCCAGGCCACCAGCCACTGTTTTCAACGCAGGCCGCAGTTGCGCAAAGGCGTAGGTCATCAGCACGCAGAGTATCGGGTAAGCTGGAAATGTGTACCAGAACAGGCGCGTCTTTGCCGCCGTAAACATCCCGAAAACAGACAATACGGCCACAGCCAGAATCAGCATCTCGGCCTTTAACGCACTCGGTATGCCAAAGCGAAACCGGGCGGCTCGCAACCGCGGCCACCAGCAAGCCGCTCCAAAGGCCAGCGTCAGAAATCCAAGCTGCCAGAGCAGATCAGGATAATCGTGCACAAAGCTCGTTATATAAAAAGAAGGAGGGTTATGGTGCCCTTCAATCTGTATGCCTGTTCGTTTGAGCAGGTCGTATGTCACCATACGTTGCGGAAATTTTGGACCATCCTCATAGATCCGCACCCCAACCCACAGCAGGATGGGGGCCAGACCACACAGCATGCCCTTAAATGGCAGGCGAATAGAGCGTTCCGTCAGCACACACGTCAGCGCCAGCGGCGGCAGCAGTGTCAGGGCATGCCAGCTTTTGCTCAGAAAACACAAGGCGGCCAGTACGCAGGCAAGGCAGAAGGACAGGCTGGTGCGTTTCAGGCACAGCAGGATGCAGAACAGGTAAAACGTGCAGTAAAGCGCATCCGCATCCACCACACGAAAACTGTGGGCGGTAAGAGCCTGTGACCAGATGGAAAAAAGCGTGATGGCGTAAAGCCCTTCCACGCGTGAGAATTTGCGTGCCGCAAACTGGTAAAGCCCCAGAACAATCGCCACAAATCCCAGCAGGGAGGGAAGGCGTGCCGCCATCAGTCCCTTACCAAATAGCTTGACGGACAGAATAATCGGCAAAAAACTCAAAACCGGCTTCAGGTTCCAGTAATCTTTTTTGCCCTGCCAGTAGTTGACCACATAGTCATGCCGGAAAAGCATCTCATAAGCCGAGCCAATATGCCGGGCTTCATCCCATGGTTCGATGCTCTGAGAGCCAAGATGGTAAAATTCCGGAAACAGAATCAGGCCAAACAAAACAATGGCGAAGGAACGATACAGAAAAGAGCCAAGACGTCCCCTGTTCTGTGCCAGTAAAGGCGGCTCATAAGACATGGAAAAAGACGACCTGCTCAAAAGAAAAGGGTGCAGCCAAAAGAACTGCACCCTGTCTTAAGTCTTTCGAGCCCCTTCAGGCAACAAGCAACACCCTCTCAGCCGCCTGGTAATGCACCTCCCCGCATCCAGCCTCCTGGCATCCCCCCACCCAACGCAGAGCAGCCCGCCCTTGCCGCGTGCTGATGTCTGTCCTTATTCTGTCCTCCTCACTGCCGTTTGGCAGATACCAAGAGGACCAAGCCTATGCTGAAACTTCGCCCTGTCTTTCTGGCCCTGACCGGCTGTCTCGCTCTGTCCGCGGCTCTGCCGCAGGCGCACGCGGCGCAGGCTCCTGCGTCCGGCGTGCTGACGGTGCCAGCCGGTCCTGCCCCGATGACAGCAGCCACCGCAGCGCCCGGCGTGCTGGATTATGATGGCATCCCCACGGTGGAACATGCGTCGGCGGAAAACGTTGGCGGTCTGATGTATTATTGTGACGCCCATAAACTGGTGACGGACACTACCGTTCGCACCCTCGGCCGCCAGCTCGCCAGCCGCGAGGGTATACGCACCAACCCGGCTTACGCATGGGGCGGGCAGGGGCGTCTGATGCTCAGCCCGACCGTGATGTTTGACATCACAACCCTCAACCGGGACCAGCAGGAAGCCGTCTGCAGCCGCTCCGCTCTGCGCGGCCCGGCGCTGCTGGCTCAGTAAGCGCACACCATGAGCGCCCCGGCCTATCGCCTCACCCCGGAAGATCTGCTCTCCGCCGCCACCGGTCTGCTGGCGGCGGAGCAGGACCCTCTGGCCAATATGGCTAATCTGGCTGCCCTTATTTTTGAGGCGCTGCCAGATCTCAACTGGGCCGGGTTCTACCTCTACCGTCCGCACGCAACAGCACAGGCCACGCTGTTCACGCTGGCCTCCGCTGTACCGTCCGGACAGACAGAGGCGTCTGCGTCACAGGGTGAACTGGTCCTCGGCCCCTTTCAGGGCCGTGTGGCCTGCACGCGCATTGCGATGGGGAAGGGGGTTTGTGGCACCGCCGCCCAGACCCGCACCACCCAGCGCGTGGCGGATGTGGATGCGTTCCCCGGCCATATTGCGTGTGATGCCGCTTCGGCGTCTGAAATCGTCATTCCGCTGGTCGCACAAGGCCACCTGCTCGGCGTGCTGGATCTCGACAGCCCGCGCAAAGATCGGTTTTCTCCCGCAGATCAAACTCTTCTGGAAACGCTGGTCACAACGTTCCTCGCAACACTGCCCGCCGCCTGACGTCGCCTTTCAGGCAAAGCATTGGTCGGTGGTTTCATCCGGGCTTTTCTCGGTTTTTTCGGAGGATGCGCCGTCCGGTTCATGCGTGTCTGTGTGAGCCGCCCCGGCGTTCCCTGAGGCCGTGGTGCCTGACGTCTGTGCAGCAGCCTCAGTCTCCGGGCGCTCAACCCGTTTGGAGCGGGGGTTCAAAATACCCCGGGAAAAGCGAGACCCATGCAGGAAACCAGACCCTGCGCGACTGGTGTCAAAGGGGCGTCTCATAACGGCCTCCTTATTTTTTTCATTTTGTTATCTTTTAAATATGGGGTGCCGCACCGCTGAATAAAAGGGCACCGTCAAAGAAAGACCTGTTCTTCTGCGCAAAGGGGACGCAAGCGGGCGCACATTGTCTCCGCAGCACTCTTTCGATACATTTACAGGGAAATCTGCCTCATTATCTGGCAGAAGAAAGGAAATAGAGATGCGTCGATTGATCACTCTGAGCGTTCTTGCCGCTCTGGCTGGCACAACAGTTACCGCCGCACAGGCGGAACCGGGCGGCTGCCTGAAATACGGGGCTGTGGGCGCTGTCGGCGGCCATGTCGCCAATCATGGCGTTCTGGGTGCCGTGGGGGGCTGCGTCACCGGCATGTATCGCCGCCACGTCTATCGTAAGGAAGCCAGGCAGAAGGCTGCTCTGTATGATCAGGAGCATCCCGGCGCAAAAGGCACCTACGCCCAGAAGGCCACAGCGTATGATGTGGAACATTCTACCCAGCCCGGCAAACTGACGTCCGAAGGTGCCCCGCAGAACGGCGCACAGCCCGGCCAGATGCCGCCGCAGGGGCAAGCTGCTCAGCCCCGGCAGGGCGACACCCACCTCTAAAATCTGCCAGCCCCTCCGTCAGCTTTTCAGCAGGCGGAGGGGTTCTGCACCGGAAAGAACGATGTTTTTCTGGCTCAAGGCCCTTCTCTCCGGGCTGACCATTGCTCTGGTCTCCTCGCTCGCCCGCCGCTACCCCGGCCTTGGCGCGCTGGTGGCCTCTCTCCCCCTTATTTCCGTCTTTGGAATGATCTGGCTCTGGCTGGAAACCAAAGACCCCGCCCGCATGGAAGCCCATGTGGGGGCCACGTTCTGGTACGTGCTGCCATCCCTGCCCATGTTCCTGCTCATCCCGTGGATCATGCGGCATGGCGTGCCCTTCTGGCTGGCATTAGGCGCCGGCTGCGGCGTCACCATCCTGCTCTATCTGGGCATGGTCTGGCTCGCCCCCAAACTCGGTATTCAGATGTAGTAAACCTTGGGTGTTTCTCAAGGACTATTCACTCTTCCCCAACCACGCCCGCGCCTCACCATTCGGATATTTCTGGGTATGCAGGTTCAGGTAAATACGCCCATCCAGCAAATCCCGCTCCGTCTCCGTGCTCAGCATCACACTGCCACTCAGCGGGCTTTTATACGGGCCGTGCACCGTCACTTCCGGCGGCCCATCCTTGCCGGGCAGGGCAGGGCCGTGCAGATGCGCAATCGTCACCGGGCCACTCAGCCCGTCCCATGTCACGGTATAGCGCAGCACATGCGCCCCGGCGTAATAGAGCGCCACCACATTCCCATGCACCTGCGCAGGCGCGCCATGCTCCGGCGCCAGGGTGCCAGAAAACAGCATGCTACGCTGGGCCTGTGCCGGGGCGATGAACGCACCAGCCGCCAGCAGGCCAGCAGCCAGCGCCATACTCAAAACCGGTTTGCGGGGCAGGGTCATCACGGCAGGGTCCTCATCACGTCAGAAAGCACGCTGCATCCGGAACGCCGGATGCCATCACCTGCCTGAAACGCTCAGGATAAAAGGCCGTTGCCTCCGCTCACACAATGTGAACGGTTATTCAAAATCCCGTATCACGCCCTCATGGTCCAGCGGCCGGTCCGGCGTGCGGCTAAAATGCACACGCGGCTGCGTGCCATCCGCCTTTATTTTCTGGCGCAACGTGGCCAGCCAGCGTTCCGTCGCGGTCTCCCGCTGGGTGGAGGGAGAGGAAATTTCTGGTCCGGGACGGGAAGACTGAGGCATCATCTTGCTCACAAGCAGAAGGATTTCACGCCTCCTTCCTACACCGGCCAGCGCCTGCCAGCACGTGATGTTTTTTTGAAATCAAGGCACCCATACCCTTGACCCACCCAAAGCCCATCCCCTACCTCTGCGGCTGTCGAAGGTCTCGCGCAAGCGAGTGAAAAGGGAACGCTGAAGGATCCGGCTGGGCGCACAGGCCCGGGGTTCAGGCAGCGGCTGCCCCCGCAACTGTAAACGGTGCGCTGATGCATCACGCCACTGGCCCCATAACGGCTGGGAAGGCGCGTCAGACAACCCCCGTGAGCCAGGAGACCTGCCTTCGTCGCTCAGTCATGATAGCCGGACGGGGTGAGCCGGATATCGGGGAACAGTTATGGGTCACGTTGTGTCTCCGCGTCCTGTCCGGCGCGGACGCTCTCCGTTTATCGTCGCGCTCCTCTGCGCCTCTGCCTTCACCACCACCGCACACGCCGCACCGTCTGCAAAACCTACGCCATCCAAAGATGCAGCCCGCCGCGCCTCCCCGGTCACGCCTCCCATCACGCCGGCAGATTCCCCCCAAAAACTCATCGGCCACAAAACAACCGAGGCCCACGGGGAAGAGCATCTTCAGGTCATCGCCTCACATACAGATCCCATTGGCCGCGCGCTCACGGCCAGTCAGGGCAGCATTACCGCCAAGGAACTCCGCCTGCGCCCGGTTTACCGAGTGGGGCAGTTGCTGGAATCTGTCCCCGGTCTGGTCGTCACCGCGCATTCGGGCGAGGGCAAGGCCAACCAGTATCTTCTCCGCGGCTTCAATCTGGACCACGGCACAGACCTTGCCAGTTTTGTGGATGATATCCCGGTTAATGAACCCACCCACGCCCACGGGCAGGGCTATACAGATGTCAATTTCCTCATGCCGGAACTCGCACAGGGCATCGACTACACCAAAGGCCCCTTTTACGCGGATGTCGGGGATTTCGGCGTCGTCGGGTCCGACCATATCCGCTTAACGGATGACCTGCGCGGGCAGGCTTCTGGCAGTCTCGGCACACTGGGCGACGAACATGCGTTTATTGGCGATACAGCGCACTTCAAAAATGGCGATAAACTGCTTGGTGCTTTCTCAATCGACCACCTCAATGGCCCGTGGGCGCACCCGGACAACTTCCGGGGCATCAAATCCGCCGCGCGCTACACCCACACCACAGAACACACCAAATTCAACCTGACCGGCCTGTATTACCGAGGCCAATGGAACAACACGACCGACCAGCCTCTGGAGGCCTACCAGAAAGGCCTCATCAGCCGTTACGGCTCTCTGGACCCAAGCGACGGCGGCTATTCCGAACGGTTCAGCGTTTCCGCGCATCATGTTCTGCATAACGATAACTGGCAGCTCAAAACATCGCTTTACGTCGTGCATAGCCGCCTGACTCTATGGAACGATTTTAGCCATTATCTGAACGACCCCATCAATGGCGATCAGGAACAGCAGGACGAAACCCGCACCACCTTTGGCGGCACATCGGCATACCAGCGGCACGACACCTTCCTGCACCGCGCTACAGACACCATTTTTGGCGTACAAGGCCGCTGGGACAGCATTTATATCGACCGTCGCCACACCCGTCAGCGCAAAGTCCTGCCCGACTGCCCGGATAGCAGCGTGCCCACCGGCCAGTATGTCTGTAATGCGGATAACGTCTCACAAGGCAATGTCGGTCTGTTCGGCCAGAACATCACCCACTGGCTGCCCTGGCTGCGTACCGTTGTCGGCCTGCGTGGCGATTATTACGGCGGCTCAGATCACAGCCTCGTTTCCGGTTACAGGGGCCGTGTGCATCAGTGGCTTTTTCAGCCCAAAGGCAGCCTGATTTTCGGCCCGTGGTATAAAACGGAATTTTATATCAGTGCCGGGCAGGGCTATCATTCTAACGATATCCGCGCCGTCCTCGGCACCGTGCCGACTGATGGCATTGCCAACGGTGCCATCGCCACCCCCTTCATGACCCGCGCCACCAGTGAGGAACTGGGCGTCCGTACCAACATCATCCCAAAACTGAACCTGCAGGCCGCCTTTTTCCGCATCGATTTCAGTTCAGAACTCACCTACGACGCGGATGAAGGCGTGAACGACGCCGGCGCTCCCAGCCGCAGGCAGGGGTTTGAACTCTCCGGCCAGTATCACCCGCTGCCCTGGCTGGAACTCAACGCAGATATTGCCTCCACCCACGCCCGCTATTTTACCGGAAATCCCGGCCTCTATGGCCTGCCGGGGCGCTATGTGGCCAACGCCCCTAACTTCATCGGTTCCTTCGGCCTGCTGGCGGATCACCCCAGCGGGTTCTTCGGCGGAGTGCAGTTCCGCTGGCTCGGGTCCTACCCCTTAATCGAAGATAACTCCCTGCGCTCCCACGGCTATAAGGAAGTGAACATGGATGTCGGCTACCACATCACAAAATACCTTCAGGTGCAGGCCAGCATCTACAACCTGACCAACACCCACGCCTCCGCCTCCCAATACGCCTACGATTACCGCATGACCCCCACATCCCCCGTCGAAACCGGCGCCACCTACCACCCCCTCGAACCCCGCTCCGCCCGCTTCTCCGTCACGGCAAATTTCTGAAAAACGGCCTGTCTTTGTCTGGCTGGGTAAGCTGGTCGTTGTGTTCCGCTTGTGCCTCAGGCCACGCTTCGCAAACGGGTTTCTTCCCAGGGAGAACATATGTGGGCCATTATGCTTGAATTCTGGGTTCGTGAGTGACATAACGTCACAAAATGACCCAGAGGCGTTATGTCTGAGAACGAATTTTCCATGCTGCGTGGCCAGACAGGCCTGACCGTTGAAGAGCTTGCTGATGTCCTCGGCTACAGTAAGCGGCAGGTTTATCGCTGGGAAAATGGCGAGAGCGAACCGCGTTCTGCAGCCGTAGGCATGTTGCGCAACCTTGCAGGCAAGCAGGGTTCAGGCGTCACGCAAAAGCGTTTCACATTTATTGATCTGTTTGCGGGGATCGGTGGTCTGCGCAGGGGGTTTGAGACCATTGGAGGCCAGTGTGTGTTCACCTCAGAATGGAATAAATTCGCCCAGCAAACTTATATGGCAAATTACAGGGATAACAGACCGGTAGCGGGTGACATCACGCAGGTTGAAACGTCTGAAATCCCCGACCACGATGTTCTGGTGGCTGGTTTCCCCTGCCAGCCGTTTTCTATTGCAGGTGTTTCCAAGAAAAACTCCCTGGGTCGAAGCCACGGCTTTGCCTGTGAAGCGCAGGGAACACTATTTTTCGATGTCGCCCGTATTCTCAAAGATAAACGTCCCGCAGCCTTTCTTCTGGAAAATGTTAAAAATCTTAAAAGTCATGATAAAGGAAGGACTTTTGAGGTTATTCTTAAAACGCTGACAGAAGAGCTCGGATACCATGTCTGGTCCCGTGTTATTGATGCACAGCATTTTCTCCCGCAACATCGGGAACGCATTGCAATTGTGGGTTTCAGGGAGGATGTTCCTTTTTCGTGGGATGATCTGAACCTCCCGGAAAAAAGTTCTGTGCGTCTGAAAAATATTCTGCATCCCGAAGATGGTTCAGAAGACCCCGAGGAGCCCTATACGGAAGGCTGTCAGGGGCAGGTTAACCCGAAATATGTTCTGACAGATCACTTGTGGACCTACCTCCAAAATTATGCCGCTAAACATAAAGCTGCCGGGAACGGGTTTGGGTTTGGACTGGTAGGGAGAGAGGATGTTGCCCGCACCTTGTCAGCACGTTATTATAAAGACGGATCTGAAATCCTTATATCGCGTGGAAAAAACAAAAATCCACGCAGGTTGACCCCGCGTGAATGTGCGCGTCTGATGGGTTACCCGGATGATTTCCGTATCCCGGTGTCTGACACGCAGGCTTATAAACAGTTTGGAAATTCCGTTGCTGTCCCTGTTTTTGCAGAAGTCGCACGGATTATGCAGCCCCATATTGCAGCTCTGATGGATCAGAATGCTGCCCCCTTTGTCAGAAAGAAAAAGGCCTATCAGGCGGACCTTTTCTAAAGCGCTATGGACGTTCACGATAAGGCAACGCGCAGCCGCAATATGGCGGCGATACAGGGCAAGAATACCCGCCCGGAGCTAATGATCCGTAAAGCCCTGCATGCGGAAGGCTTTCGGTTCAGGCTTCACCGGCGGGACCTTCCCGGTAAGCCGGATCTGGTTCTGCCGCGCTTTCATGCTGTTATTTTTGTGCATGGCTGTTTCTGGCACCATCATACCTGCCATTTGTTTAAATGGCCTGCCACACGTCCTGAATTCTGGCAGAAAAAAATAGGACGGAATGTAGAAAATGACGCCAGAGCCCTGGAGCAACTGCAAAAAGATGGCTGGCGTACAGCTATTGTATGGGAATGTGCTCTTAAGGGAAAAGCCAGACTTGACCCTGCGGTTATTGTGCAGACGCTGTCATCATGGT
Source organism: Acetobacter sp. KSO5 (assembly GCF_044094635.1). Lineage (NCBI taxonomy): Bacteria > Pseudomonadati > Pseudomonadota > Alphaproteobacteria > Acetobacterales > Acetobacteraceae > Acetobacter > Acetobacter sp. KSO5. Next base: position 688,334 of record NZ_CP172014.1, read on the forward strand.
TACACTCTGATAAACAGACACTTACCGTTCAGGGAAAGTCAGCAGAATGATAGAGTCTCTGGCACAGCTACAACAGCTTATGCGTCATCAGGGTGCCGTTCGCCTCTATGCAAAATCTCTTGCAAAAAATGATAATTCAAAAAATCAGGTTTATCTTGGAGGAGGATTTTCAGCTCTTAATATTATTCCACATGGCGATATTTATAATGACTCAGATATCAGGGCAGGGAGTAAGCGGGATCGGGCTAAGGCACCTGTCAGATTTTTCTGGGTTGATGAGAGCGGTCGCTATCAGGCTCCCGATGCCACTCTGATTCTTTACCCTAAGTATCCGGAAGTTCGTATCTCGGGTTTTTTAAAGGGGTGTAGTAAGGGCCCGACCGATCTTATGAGCTTTCCTGCTGTGGAAAAACGAGTTCTCTTTTTTGGAATTTGTGCCAATGGCGATGTTCTGGGTCTTGTTGTGCCACCTGAAAGCACCTTAGCGCAGGAAGTCAGAGCCCGAAACTGGGAAGAGACCGGCGTTTTCTTAGAAATTTCTCTAAATGAAAATGCTGAACAAACAAGTACGAAAAATATTCTTCTTGCTCACTTAAAAGCGCTTTATCTGCGGAACTGGATCAGTTCTCAGAAGCTGAGCGCAGATGGTGTTAAAATGCCATATTCCGCCAGAAATGGCGGTGGCTACACGCTTGAGGCTGAGCTGGGGATCACTCCAAACGGCTACTCTGAGCCCGACTTTATGGGATGGGAAGTCAAGCAATATGGTGTTGCTGATTTTGAAAAATTTTCAGCAAAAAGTCCTGTCACCCTGATGACGCCGGAACCAACTGGCGGCATTTATAAAGAGAAAGGTGCTGAAAATTTTCTCAGAGCCTACGGCTATGCAGATCAGTCGGGTAAGGAAAACCGGATTAATTTCGGGGGGATTTATACCTGTCATCGTTCTTTCCATAATATGACCGGCTTACGAATGGTTCTGGAAGGGTATGATCAGGAGAGTTCAAAAATCACCGATATGCAGGGAGGGATACTTCTCCTTGACCGAAACGATAAGATAGCTGCCAGCTGGAGTTTTAGTGGGATAATGGCGCACTGGAATCGCAAACATGCCCAGGCAGCCTATATCCCTAGCCTTTTTCGTAATCCTCCGCCGGAATATGCGTATGGTGCCCGTATTCTCTTATGTGAGGAAACAGATTTCCTTTTGTTTCTGAAGGCACTCTCCGCTGGCATCGTGTATTATGACCCCGCTGTCAAAATGGAGCAGGCGGACACAGTGAAACCGATTATAAAGCGCCGCAGTCAGTTCCGTGTCAAACATCCGCAGGTCACAAAACTTTATCATCAGCACGAAATAAAAAACCTGATTGATAAGTAAATATTTTCTAAATTTATTTAAGTTGCGTTTTGCTTCACGCAAAGCCGCCGGAAAACACGCAGCGACTGTAAGGGGGAACCGGTAGTCACAATCACAGAAACCGCTTAGTCCAGATTCCGGGGTGTGGCTTCTGGCTGAACAATCGGCTTGCTGGTGCGAGACGCTTCATGGCTCACACACTACCAGCGATAAGCCAGCGTCACAAACATGGCGCGCCCGGGAGCCCACGCACAGGCAACATTGCGCGTGCAGATGGCAACATAGCGGCTGTTGGCAATGTTTGTGCCGTTGAGCTGGACTGACGCCCGTTTGTAATCAACATGAGCCACCACATCGCCCACCAGCTGGCTGGGCACAGAAAATGTTTCAGGCAACGCCCCCGCCGTGTTCCCTGTATAGCGCAGGCCTCCTCCCACGCCGGCCACAAGATCACGCCAAATCTGAAAATCCTTTTTCAGGAAAACGGACGCCATGTGGGAGGGTACTGCCACCGGACGCTGGCCAATTTGTGCGGTGGTTGTGGATTTTGTGATTTTCGGGTCCTGATAGGTAAAGGACGCAATAAAACTGATGTTCCACGGCAGGCGTCCCATGCCTTCAAACTCAAACCCTCTGGTCCGTTGTTCACCGGCCTGAATATCATAGGTTGAATCAACAGGGTCAGGTGTCAGAATGTTGGTCTCAACAAGATCAAAAAAATCCGCTGTCAGCATAAAATGGTCACCCCATGGCATTTTTTGGGATGGCTTATATTTCAGACCCGCTTCAATCTGCCGCCCTTTTGTCGGCAGGAAAGCCGTATTCAGGCGCGTTGTGCCCACCTGCGGCTGGAATGATGTCGCATAGGACACATAGGGTGACAGACCATAAGGTGCGGAATAGAGCAGGCCAGCACGGCCCGTAAACGCGTTGTTGTTTTGCGGTGTGTGCTGAGCCGTCAGGTTATCCACCGTCATGCTTTCGGTAAAATCTCCGCGCCCGGACAGGGTTAAATGGAAGTTCTTCCAGTCAGCCTGCTCCTGCGCATAAATGCCGGTCTGGCTTTCTGTCTCGTTCGTGTTGGTCGTTGTGCCATAGGTCGGCCAGGTAATGGCGCGGTAAACCGGCGCATAAAGATCGAGTGAGGGCGCTGTGTTCTGGCCGCGACGGTTCGCCAGAAAATCACTGCGGAAATCAACACCAACCAGAAGTTCATGCTTAACAGGCCCGGTTTTCAGCTTGAGGTCAGACCGGGTATCCAGCGTCACATTATTATAATTGGCTGATTGCAGCAGGGCGCGTCGCGTAATGGTTCTCTGATCGCTGGAAAGCGCCTGCGTTGTCACAAACCGATAATCCAGATCCAGATGGGCGTAGCGCATATTCTGGGTTATGGTCCAGTTCGGAAGAATTTTTCGTGTAAAACTATAACCAATCGCGGCCTGTCGTTTGGAATAAACGTCGTAATCTGCATCGCTTGACAGAAAATTACGGGCAATCCGGCCATAGCGTGTTGCTGTTACTGTCCCGGCTGCGGGCAGGAACTGCGCCGTGGACCCGGCATCCAGTTGTTCAAAACTGGCAAGAATGGTGAAATCCGTCTTGTCATCCGGCTTCCATCTCAGGGACGGGGCGACATAAATCTCATTATTTTTGATATTTTTCGCATAAGTATCTGATTTTCGGATCAACCCATTAAAGCGCCACATCAGGGTTTTTGACGCATTGAGCGCTCCCCCGATATCAGCCGCTCCCTGAGCCCGGCTGTAAGCTCCCGTCTGAAAAGAGAGCTCGTTTTTCTGTCCTGCATTCGGGCGCTTGCTCACGGCATTTATAATACCGCCAAGCTGCCCGGACCCATACAGAGCGGATGTTGCACCGCGCAGAACATCCATTTCCTCCAGTCCCCAGGGTTCAATGCTGAACGACTGTGACGAGGCCGCATCCGGCGTGCGTGTGCCATCCAGATAAATGTCGGGTGAGAAGCCCCGGATCGTTCCAAAATACCCTCTGGGGTCATCCTTGGACCCATAATCGGATACCCCCGCAGAATACCGCACAGCATCCGAAACGCTGCGGGAATTCAGAATAGCCATTCGTTCCTGCGTAATGACCGTAATGTTCTGAGGCGTCTGCTCAAGCGGCGTGTCTGTTTTGGTCGCGGCAAATCCACTCCGTGCCAGCAAACCATGCCGTGAGGCCGAGACATCAATAGTCTCTTTTTTATCGGGCTTTTTCTCACGAGACGGCTGCCGTGCAGGCTGCGCTTTCTTATCCTCCACAGGCTCAGGGCTTTGCAGCGAGGGCGTGTCTGGTGCTGGCGCAGCAAAGGCCTGCGCAGCACAAAACAGCAAAGCAGGGTGTGTGAGGGCAACAAAACGAGCGAAGCGCTGCATGGAAAGGGTTGATCCCCAGCAAAAAGCAAGAGACTTTTAATACGGTCTCTAACAGATTGCCTCCTTAATGCACTTGCAACTCATTATCAATAAAATCTTTGGTGGAACGGTTTAGCTCCCTTACAAACCTTGCCGCACCCACGCTTCCGCCGTCCGCTCAGCCTTGTCAGGATCAGCTTCCACCCCATCCGGCTGCACCGGTCCCTCATACCGCTTGCCCGTCCGGTCCAGTTCAAATTTTGCGGCCACTGCCAGTATCCCCCCATCGGGCAGGGCAAAGCTCTTGTTCCCACTGGTCTGCCCATGCGTCGCGGTTCCAAAAAAGCGCGTGTTGGGTCGCCCTTTCAGCGCAATGGCAACTGCTTCCCCCGCGCTGGCGGTTTGCGGGCCAATCAGAACCGCTACAGGCACACGGGACAAATCCGGTCCGCCGTCCTGCGGAGCCACACCCTGCGCCACAGCCCGCCAGGGGGCAGAGCGTTTCCCCGTTCGGTCTTCAAAAAAGCCCAGATCCCCATTGCCGAGCAGCGGCCTCAAAGCTTGCAGCATTGGCCACATATTGCCGCCTCTGTCATGGCGCAGATCCACAATCCACCCGCGCATGTCAGGAGCCTGCGCAAAAATCTGCTGCCCGGTGCGGGAAAAATCTTGCATTCTCTTAGCAGAATGAGACGTCAAAGCAGGGAGAGAAATCTTTCCAACATCAGAGCTGATTTTCGTAAAGACGGGCATCTGCTCAGGCTGCGCCTCCAACCTTTGTGCTGTAGCGGGGGGCATCACAAAACTATGCCCGTCATGCAGGTCAGCAAGCAGACGCCTTATCTCGGCATAAAGATCCTCAGCCGAGCCCGCTCCTGCCAGTTCCAGCAGAGGTGGCGTGCGGCTTTCCCAGTCAATCAGGGACGCATGCAGCGCATGCGTGCGGATGGCATTTATCGCAAAAGTTATGGTCTGCACAGCAACAGACTGACCGTTATTCTCCCCCTGCGCGGGCTGGGCAGGTCCCATATGCACCCCGCAGGCACGCACGGTCCCCGGTCCACGCAACAGCACACCATAAACAGCCCGCGAGGCCTGCGGCGGAACCCACATCGTTATCTCCTGCACACCGGTCACACTTTGCCCACGCACCAGGTTCTTTTGCGTATTTCTAAACCCGATCTGCTTTGTGCCGTCATACAGCGTCAGCCACAGACCAGCGCCCGCCTGCACATCCTGCACGCTCAGTTGCGCACGCAGGCGCAACACCTTGTTCTGCAAAGCATCTGTTGAAAGCGCAGTCTGCGTCACAGCATATTGCGTCGGACTGGCGGTGGCAGAGTGCAGCACCACCGCTTTTTCTCCATCCGGGCAGGGTGCCCCCTCAGACAACGCAAACTGATGCTGCGGGTCAAACAGTTCCCACTGCACGGGGTTCGCAAACCCCTGTGTTGGACCCATCAAAACCCCACCTGCACCCACCAGAAGAACCCGCCTCTTCAGGTCACCCACGCGTCTTTTCCTGCCGCCAGTAGAGCCATGAAAGACCATAGCAAAACGCAAGCATCCCCAGCATGACACAATTGATAAGTTTCAGATCCACCGGTCGGCCCAGCATCCCAAAACCGGCAGCAATCAACCCGACACCTGCAAGAATAAACAGCGGTCCACAGGCCCGATGCGTGCGGTCCCAAACCCGTGCATTGGCTTTTGTCCACGGGGTGCGAATACCCACCAGACTATTAGGCCGGATTTTCCCCAGACAGTTCCCAACAACCAGCAGGAAAATCCCGGTCATCACAGCGTTGAGGGACCCCAAAGCAACTTTAATCCCCACCGCATACTCCATGGCCCCAACAGCCAGAGCACAAAGAGAGGCTGTGAGCGTAATCCACGCCAGATCATAAACCGGCAGAGACGCCTGCAAACCGGCATCGGACCGAAAGCAGTATTGAATGCCAAAAAACACAAGCCACAGCCCGCTCAGCAACCCGATCCATATCGAAATCCCATGCAGGGGCGTCGCAAACCGATCAGCCACCCACCGGCCGGAAAAATGGACCGGCACCAGCGCATCCGCCGGGGCAAGCCAGAGGATAACCAGACCAATGGCAGCCGTTGCCGCAATCAGCGCGAAGGAGAGGCGGGGGCCGTATCTGTGCTGCATGAGGGGTCACTCTTTCCCAGGCGCATGGTGGAAGCAAGCCGCAGCCAGGCCTCTTCCAACACCGAAAGTTTAAGGTGATAGACTAAAGTTGTGCCAATCCGTTCCCGATGCACAAGGTCCGCCGCAAGCAATACGGCCAGATGTCCGGAAAGGGTCGGCTTGGCGAGGGTAAAGCAGTCTGCAATATCGCCAGCCGTCATCTCCCGTGCGCGCAGCATTTCCAGAATGGCGCGGCGGGTCGGGTCAGCAAGAGCTTTAAACACATCATTCATGATTCGCTATTTAGCAAATTACCAAAATAAACACCACATCATTCTGCATCCCACCCATACCCTCTGTTGACGCCCGTTCTCCCCACCCGTAAAAAGCCCCCGTTCCAAACACGCGATGCCCTACCCGGCGCAGCCTTATTGAGCGCCGGAGGCGCTGCCTGCTATGTCCCCATCCATCACATTTGCCGATCTCCCCCTGGCGCAGCCCCTGCAGGATGCGCTGGCCGAGACAGGCTACACTACCCCCACGCCCATTCAGGCCCAGTCCATTCCCTTCCTGCTGGAAGGGCGGGATCTGCTCGGCATGGCGCAGACCGGCACCGGTAAAACCGCGTCTTTCGTGCTGCCTCTGCTGCACCGCATGGCTCAAAACCCGCGTCCGGCCCCCCAGCGTGGCGCGCGTGTGCTGGTTCTGGCCCCCACGCGGGAACTGGTGTCTCAGATTGCCGATGGGTTTGAAAATTTCGGGCGGCACCTGCCGTTCACCGTCACCACCATCTTCGGTGGCGTCAGCCCGATGCATCAGATCAACGCGTTGAAAAACGGCGTAGATGTCATCGTCGCCGCCCCCGGCCGCCTGCTGGATCTGGTCACGCAGGGCGAATGTGACCTCTCGCAGCTTGAAGCACTGGTGCTGGATGAAGCCGACCAGATGCTCGATATGGGCTTTGCAAAACCTATCGAACGCATTGTCGCCACCCTGCCCAAAGAGCGCCACACCATTCTGCTCTCTGCAACAATGCCGAAATCCATTGCAGCACTGGCGGAAAGCCTGCTGCAAAATCCGGCCAATGTCGAAATCGCGCCGCCCTCCACCACGGTGGACCGCATTGAGCAGTCCGTCATGTTCATGGACGCAGCCCACAAGAAAGAGGCCCTGCTGGAACTGCTGCGTACACCCGGCATGGGTCAGGCCGTGGTCTTCACCCTGCAAAAGAATATCGCCAACGAGGTCTGTGCCTTCATCACCGAGGCCGGCATCACGGCGGAAGCCCTGCACGGCAACAAGTCACAGGGTCAGCGGGAACGCGCTCTGGACGCCTTCCGCGCCGGCACCGCACAGGTTCTGGTGGCAACCGATATTGCGGCCCGCGGCATTGATGTTGATACCGTCACGCATGTTTTCAATCATGACCTGCCCAGCCTGCCGGAAAGCTATGTCCACCGCATTGGCCGCACGGGCCGGGCAGGGCGCAGTGGTTACGCCATTACCCTGTGCGATGCCGAGCAGCGCGCCTGGCTGCATGATGTCGAGCGTGAAATTGGCCGCACCCTGACGGTCCACACAGACCACGCATGGCATTCGGAAGAGGCCCGCACCTCCACCAAACGCGCCCCCGTCCTCGGTGGCGGCCCGGTCAAACAGATCAAGCCGCAGAAGGTCCGTGAACGCAAAATCTGGACCGAAGAAGAAAAAGCCGCCGCCCGCGCCGCCGCCATGGCGGCCCGCAGCGGGGGCTGATCAGGCACCTGACGGTCCTATACCGCTCTCCCTCATGGCATGGTATGAGGGGGAGGGGCGGATATTACCCGCCGCTTCAGGAAAGTCCCCATGTCGCAACAGAACAGTATTGTACTAAAATCTATTGATGAAATACTGACAGAATCTTTTTTCATTCCCTTCTACCAGCGTGGATACCGATGGACGAAGCGGCAGGCAGAGGATCTGCTGGATGATATCTACGAATTTCAGAGGCAGAAAAAGGCAGGGTCCGGCACACCCTTTTACTGCCTCCAGCCCGTTGTTGTAAAAAAACGCGATCAGGAGTGGGAACTCATCGACGGGCAACAGCGCCTGACGACAATCCATATCCTTCTGAATTATCTCAAAGACCAGATGACGCCGGGTCAGACCCCTTACACGATTTCCTATGAGACACGTCCGGCTAGTAAGAAATTCCTTGAAAATATGGACGTGGCGATGAGCCATGAAAATATAGATTTCTTCCATATGCACGAGGTCCAAAAAGCTATTGCGGCCTGGTTTGAAAAAAAAGACCAGATCTGCAAATCAGAATTTCTCCACACCCTGCTTGGTCATGACGGAGCCGGCGGGTGCGTTAAAATCATCTGGTATCAGATTAATGAAGAAACCGATGTCACCAAAATTTTTACGCGCTTGAATATGGGCAAAATTCCTTTGAGTAATGCAGAGCTGGTCAAGGCTCTTTTGCTCAAGCGGAGTAATTTTGAAAAGCAAGAACGCTACCTGCGGCAACTTAAAATCGCGCAGGAATGGGATGAGATTGAACGCGTCCTGCAAGCGGATGATTTCTGGTATTTCCTCTGCGGAGAGAAGCAGGAAGCCAATCGGATCGAATTTGTTCTCAATTTGGTCGCCCGTGACCTAAAGGATGATAAGTCGGCTATCCCGGTAGATGATCCCTCTTACATTTTTCTGACTTTCTCCAGCTGGTTTGAAGCAACGCAAGATCCTCAGCCTTTCCAGACCTGTTGGGAAAAGATCAAACGTTGGTTTATGACGCTGCAAGAATGGTATCAGGAACACGATCTTTTCCATATGATTGGATTTCTGATCGCCTCAGGTAAAAAAATATCTGATATTCAAAACGTATTGGAGCAAAGCGCTACAAAATCAGACTTCAAGAAAAACCTCAAGGCGATGATTCGCGCGCAGGTTATCCGTCAAAACAAGAGCATTGAGGTATATATCAAGCAACTCTCTTATGGAGACCGCGTGGAAGTCGTGCGCGTTCTTCTTCTCTTTAACATCACAAGTCTTCTGCTCAACAGGGCAACAAATGCCCGTTTCCAGTTTGATTATTACAAAAAGCAGAAATGGGATCTGGAGCATATCCACTCACGCACGGATACTCTGCCAAATCAGAAGAAGAAGCAGAGCGCATGGCTCGAAAATACTCTGGATTTCATAAAAGATTCTGTTCTGCTTGATCAGAATGCGGAGCGCGATAGGCAGGCATTGATTCAGGAAGCGGAAACGCTCAAAAATTCGGAAAATTTCAAGACTGAATTTCCTACGCTCGCTGAAAGGATCATAAATCTTTACGGTTGCTCCGTGGATGGGTCAGACTCCCGGTCCGTAGATTGGGGCGATACTATTGGTAATCTCACCCTTCTAGATAGTGCAACAAACAGAAGTTATCAAAACGCTATTTTTCCTATCAAAAGAAAAGACATTATTGCATTGGATAAATCAGCAACATTTATTCCGCTCTGTACAAAAAATGTTTTTCTAAAATATTACAGAAAAAATGTGACCAATATGCAGCGGTGGGACGTAACCGACATGGAGAGTTACCAAAACGCGATCATTAACGCCCTACAGCAATTTTTTGACGAGCAGGAAGCCGCAGCATGAGCACGCACGCTGGAAAAACCCTGACTTTCATAGATCTGTTTAAGCAGGACGGCCTCGTCCAGATTCCCGTTCTGCAACGAGACTACGCGCAGGGCCGGGAGGCTGAAAGCGGAATTCGTCAGCAGTTTCTGGCCTCATTGCGAGAGAGCCTGTGTGCGGAGGACCCTTGGCAGCCGCTTGATCTGGATTTCATTTATGGCAGTATGGAGGCAGGAACCCCTCCCGTTTTTTCCGTTCTGGATGGCCAGCAAAGGCTGACAACGCTTTTTCTTCTCCACTGGTATCTCGCGCTCAAGTGTGGAAAGCTAGAGGCTTTCCATGCAACTTTCCTGTGTCATGGTTATAGCCGATTCACCTATAAAACTCGCGCCAGCGCCAGAGAATTTTTTGATGCTCTGGCTCTGGCAAAGGGTATTCAACTTCCGCTCGGTCACGAACGCCTGTCAGACAAGATTAAGGATCAAAAATGGTTCTTTTCCTCATGGTTGCTTGATCCCACCGTTCAGGGCTGTCTCACCATGCTCGATGCCATGCACGAGGTGTTTCATGATAGTACGAGCTCTCTGTATACGCGTCTGATTAACAGCCAGTCTCCGCGTATCATCTTTCAGTTTCTTAATCTGAACGAATTTTCCCTTTCGGATGAACTCTATATCAAGATGAATGGACGCGGAAAAATCCTTTCGGATTTCGAAAATTTCAAGGCATCATTTTCGTTAAATTTTAAGGAATTTTCTTGTGATAATGAATTCGAACGCAAAATAGACGGCGTATGGACGGATCTGTTCTGGTCTCTCAGTAACGATAATACCAAGCCTCTCAGTCACGATAAGACAGAAAAATTCAATAGTTTCTATCTTCGATTTTTTCTTCTTATGGCATTTTACCGTCAGTGTGAACTCACAGAAGGGTCATTTGAAAAACTCCCTGATAAAAATAAATTATTTTTAAAAAACCTGAGAGAGTCTAAAGCATATCGTGCACAGCAAATGCCTTTCAGCTTTGACACATACAGTCTGCAACGGATTGAGATTGTTCTTGATTATTGCGTGGCCAATGAGCACGTTCGTCCTCTCCTGCGTGCTGTGCTTGAGCAGAACAATTACCTGACAGAGAGCAGATTTTACGCGCTGGTATGCCTTATCCATCAGTTGAAGAAGCCGACCTCAGACCAATTCCTGCGTTGGCAACGCGTGACGGATAACCTGATCCATAACCAGATTATTGACTCGACTGAGGTCTTTCTGCCGCTGGCCAGATCGCTCAGGAGGCTGGCAACGCATGCTGCCGATCTGTACGCGTTTTTGGCCAACACAGATGAGGCGATGCCGGGCTTTACACAGGAGCAATGGCAGGAAGAAAAACTAAAATGCCAGCTGTTGCACAGCCTGAAGTGGCAAGACTTGTTGCAGCATGGAGACTGGCAGGCAGAAGATCCTTCCCCGTGTTACGAAAGCCATCCTTATCTGATGGGTAAGGTCGGGTTTATTCTTAAGATGTCTTGCCCCGAGGGAGAAAAGATTCCCGATCCTGATCTATTCAAGGAAAATGCCGATAAAGTCTGCGCTTTGCTGGATAAAAGCATCCTGAACTCCGATGAGTTCCTATTGCAAAGAGCACTTCTCTCGCTTGCCGATTACACATGGCGTTGTGCAGGCGACAAATATAGTTTCGGAAAACATAATGGCGCGTCTTATCGTGAGCGTGATGAAAACTGGTTCAGAGTCGCCAGAACACCGTTATTTTCTGAGCTTGTAGCTGCTATTGCGGGAGGCACCCGCCAGTCCCTCCTTGACCTTATCAAGTACTCTAACGCATCGGGGTGGCGGCGCTTAATGATCACGTATCCAGAGACATTTCAGTATTGTAGCGAATGCGTTATTGGAAAAGAAAAGGAAGATCATGGGAAGCAAGAAATTTATCTTGTAAAAAGAAAACAGTATAATGGATACAATACGGATTTAAGAACATACGTTGTAAAGATCATTCTGGATGACAAGAAAAAGACAAATATTTTGCCTTCGGGTATCGCGAATTACCGTCATCACGACGTGACCGGGCACAGTCAAAGCTTCATAGACATCACCTTATCGGACTCAAAAAACTATCGTATCACATATGAAGGCTTCCAGTTCGTCTCCCGCCTCAAGTCAGAAAAGCGGGAAGCAGACTGGGAGCGATCCATGCCAGATGCGATCGCTAACTTCCTGAAAGAGTATTTCCCGGAAGAAGATATTGCTGCCTGAAAAGCCTATCAGGCCACAGTCACACGCTGTGGCCTGCCTGCGCCGGACTTAAAAAACCTGCCGCAACCGCACAGTTTTCTTATCACCCGTCTCCAGAACCAGTGCGTTCCCGTCCGTCCGCCAGTGCGTCACAGCACGGGTCAGGGCGGAGAACTGCCGGGCTATCGTATCCTGTCGGCCGGGGCAGGCCATCATGGTGCTGATGCCACCCTGTGCTGAGGCCTTTACGCGCCCATCCTTGCCAAATTCCAGCCCACCCACATAACGGTTGCACCCGTCAGAGCCGGAAATCTTGCCGCTGCCATTAATATCCAGCGTCGGGGCCATGTCCGGCGCTCCGGCTTTCAGGCCCGGCTCATCCGTGGTGCGGTCCGTGTCAGACGGCGGCTTGCTGCCATCGGCCAGCCGATGCCCGTCCAGTGCCGTCACCACCCAGCGCGTGCCGTTCAGGTTGGTCGGGGCCAGCGGCGTACCGCCACAGCCGGTCAGGGTGCGGCCCTGTGTCACAATCCGCACCGTGTCCGCATAACTCTGGCCGCTCATGCTGTCGGAACAGGCTTTGGCGGTAATCTCCACCTGCATCGCTTTTGCTTCATAAGTGCGGTTCCCGCCTTCCGCATGCGCATGCAAAACCGGGCCGGCCATGCGCGGCCCGTCCGGCGTTTCCAGCGTCAGCATGTTCTGCGCCAGCGTCATGTTCCAGGAGGGCTCATTGCCAGAGGCCTGATAAATCCCGTCCGGCTTGCCAGAGGTCGCCACAGGCTGCGTGGCCGTCTGCCCAGCACAGCCCGCCAGCGCACCAGCCAGCCCAAGCGCCAGCACGCCACCCGTTGCGCCGCGCCGCAGCCCACGCCGCGCTGTCTGTTCAGCGCGCTCAGTCCGCGTCTGTCGTGCTGTGGCCTGTGCGCCTGTTTCCGTGGTGTGCATCTGGTTCCTCATAGTCCTCTGGTCGGCCTGTGCCGTTGCCCCATCCTACTGCCATTTCACACAACAGGGCCAGCCTGCCTCTAACGTCGGTCTGCTCACTCCGTTGCGCTATCGTCACACCATCGTCCGGGCGCATAGCCCCTCAACCGTGACGCCCCCACGCCTGCCGTGATAGGCTGCGCGCATCCGCCCAGCCGGCAAAACCACAGGGGAGGGCTCCATGCCCGAAAACAGCATCGCGCAGAAAATCGCCATCGGTGTGTTCAGCCTGCTGCTGGCTGCGGGCGCCCTGGCAGGCGGGATCTATTGTGCCGGGCAGGCTACGGATATCCTGTTGCATAGTTCAAAATGGCCGAACCTGAGCCATTACAGCACCCTGCTGATTGTGCCGCTCGGTCTCGTGCTTTATCTCAGGCATCGCAAGCGCGGCCAGAAAACAGAGACCGTGCAAGATGACCCCTATGGCGGCCTGCGCTAACTCACGCGGCCACGCCACCCGGAAAGACCAGCCAGAAAGACCATCATGATTATTCAGGGCTATAATTTTTTCTGTGATATGCCCGATGACATGCGCTACCTGCGCAACAGCACCCCGGACGAAAGCTTTATTGAAGAGAACATGATCTTCATTCTGCCCGACCGGCTGAAGAAGTTCCGCAAGAACCTCTGGCACGTGCGCCGCAATGCCGGGGCTACGCATATTTATATCCCGCTGTTCCGCGTTAAAACCATTCTGGAGCAGGACTCCATTCCCCCGGGGTATGAAGGCCCGTTTGATGTCTTCCCGTTCTACACACACACATCCAAACGCCGCAGCCGCGCACTGGATTATTATCTGCTGTTCGTCTTCCGGCACAAGGAAACCTATGTGCAGTGCAAATCTCTGCTCAACCCGGAAAAAGCCCGTTAAACCCGCATAAAAAAACGCGGAAACAAAACACCGCGCTTCGCGAGAGGTCTTGAGCGACGCAAAACCACCTAGCGTGCTTCTTCCCGCGCTCGCTCCGCCACAGTCTGCACATCATCCTGCTCCACTTCCTCCGCCAGAGCCTCCAGCGTGGCGCAGCACTCCAGCACAGCCAGCGGGGCTGCTTTGAAATAGAGCACATCAACCAGAGGCGTAATCTCCCGGACCGTCTGGCGCAGGCAGCCCGCAACCTGCGTCAGCATCGCGCAATCCAGCGCAGCCTGCCGGTGCAAAAAAGCCGAACTCCCCGGCAAGGGCGACCAGCATGGTCCGGTCGGCGTAGAATTTACAGGAGGAGCAACGGGGCAGGATAGCGGCATCAGCAACACTCGCTCATAGCATCAGCAGGAGCTGCCTGTGTAAGCCTGACTACCATTGGGTGCAGTCAAAGAGTGCGTTCTGTCAGGAGTTGAGTGTTTTTTGCAGGTTGGAAAAAAACACTTTGGCTTCCCGGTAAAGGTAATCAATTACCATTTTGCTTTCCGGATTATTTCGGGTGTTCTTATTGTAAAACATATCAATGTAGTAGGGATCTATTTTTTCTTTTACAGGAACCTGCATAATCTGGTCGGCAAGCTCGGTGTGCTCAAAGTTGTAGCGGCACGTCATGAAGAGGCAGTTGTTCTTCACCCCAAATTTTATCGAATCTACAGATTGCCCAACACTAAGTGCAATGTTTCTGAATTTTGCATCATGCGGAAGTCCAGCCTCATCAAAATACTGAATAATGTAAGATGAGCTATTAATAATTTTTTTATCGTATAAATCAGCAATGTCGTAAATACGGCCTTTCTCGATTTCCGGGTTGGTTATGCTGGAGCCAATCAGCAATGGATCCGAGAAAATATTTTTACGAATAGTATCCTCAGAAATGAAAGAATTTCGTCCGTTTCCAATAAAAAGACAGTCATCTTCCAGATGATCAGGGGAAAGATAAGGTGCAATTTCATAATTAAATAAAATCCTGGGAAATTTCCTTATGCAGTCATTCAGAACATTATCCATAAAAAGAAGACCAGGCATATTATGGAAGAATATTTTAATGGTTTTCTTAAAAACCTTCTTTCTCAGAATATATTCCTGCGAAAGAATCTCATGAAATGCTTTAGTTATAGAATCTCTGTAGAGTATCCCTTCCCGGGTCAGGATCAGTTTCTTGCCATCCCGCTTAATGAGCTGTGTGTCCAGCTTGTGCTCAAGGCATTTAATGGCGCGTGAAATTTTTGAGGGATGCGTATCCAGAAATTTAGCAACTTTGGAAAGTGTGCCAAAATGACAGAAGAGTAAAAAAAACTCGCGGTCTGTCAGGTCGGAAGTAGGGGCCAGAACGGAGAGCATTTTATGGGTGCCTTTGGGGATTTTTTCTGGTGATCAGAGTGTTTTCTGAAAAGACCGTTACAGGCAGGCAAATCTGTCAGGTCTCGCGCAGCGCGTTCTTCTATTGTTGGAATATGAATTTCTGATGGTCGTTCAGTCCTCGAAGTATGAGGTATTATGATTCCATGCAGACAGTTCCGGAGATCACAGGCCGGGCGAATGCCTCTCTTACAGATTCGATTTGTTCCTAAAAATCAAGATCACCTTAGCGCTGGTGCAATATCACTTAGCATTTTCGTGCCTTATATCGGCAGAGGGCGGATGCTACTTAGGAATTACAGTTTTTTATTTCCAAACAGACATATTTATTGAGAGAGGTCCTGGTTATGGCGACTTCAGAACTCACGGCTCCCCGTCTTACATGGAAAGATGTCATCGCAAATTGTGATGCATCTAAGCCCACCGTCGTACTGGATTCATCCAGAAAGGCGATTACTGTTTCAGGGGCAGTGCAGGGAGAGGCTGGGGGAGCCGATAATTTTATTAACGGTCTGGCCATAACAGGCCGTCATCCCGTTACTCTTTCGGGCTCAGGCACGGTAACAGTAACCGGCACCATCACGGTAAAAAGCAACATGATTATTGATGGCATCACCGTCAATGGAAGCTCCAGCGTCAGTGGCGGCACGATTACCATTCAGGGTGGCGGCACGCTTATTGCGGAGAGTGTAACCTCAAACATTGTGTTTGGATCAACAACGTCTACTGTTCTTAATACTCTTCAGGTGGATAGCAGCAGCGCCACATCCACCAATGTGACAAATCTGTCTCCTGATGATGAGATAGATTTGGTCGGCAATACATCGGACACAAGTGTAAGATGGACAAAAAACAGCGACGGATCCTATAGCCTGAAAGGCAGTACAGGCGATATGCTGATTTCGTCTGTCTCTTTTGCAAAAAAATCTGATGGAACGTCTTATACCCCAGATGATTTTCGTTCCACCACGACGATTGTTGCGTACAATGGCGGCACGTCTACTGCTCTTACCTTCGGCTGTTTCCTTGCTGGCAGCATGATCGAAACTCCGGATGGTGATGTTCCGGTCGAGAGTCTCAAAAGAGGCGACCAAATCGTGACTTATGTCGATGGAAGCGCGGTAAACCGCCCGCTGGTCTGGACTGGTCGCCAGCATGTCACCGTGCGTAACGGTCTCCCTGATGATGAAGCCGGTTATCCTGTTCGCATCCTCAAGGATGCCATCGCTGATGGGGTACCGTACAAGGATATGCTGATTACGGGCGATCATTGCCTGTTTCTTGAGGAATGCTTCATCCCTGTGCGCATGCTGGTCAATGGCCGGTCCATCTTCTTTGACCGCAGACTCTCTTCTTACACGTACTATCATGTTGAAACGCCTCAGCATGCCATCATCCGGGCCGATGGCGTACTGACAGAAAGCTATCTGGATACAGGTAACCGGAATAAATTCATTCAGGATAGCAAAGTTATCAAAATCCACGGACATGTTAAAAGCGAGAAGAAAGATGCAAATGTCCCGAATCCTGTTGCTCGCGCCACCGTTGAATCGCTTTTTGTCACCCTTCAGGCCCGGGCTATGGCGCGCGGCGTTCCGTTCACGGTGAGCGATGCTGCTCTGAGGGATGACCCCGACCTCCGCCTTGTTACCTCAAAAGGGCAGGTCATTCGGACAATGCGTGTTGTAAAGGATAAATATCTGTTCATGATCCCGCCGGGCGTGAACTCTGTGCGTATTCTGTCGCGCACAAGACGTCCGTGTGATGGTCCCGGTCCGTTTGTGAACGATTATCGCCATCTCGGTGTGCTCGTGGGGAGCATCTCTCTTCAGAGCGTAAAGAAAAATGTCCAGATTACCAGCCATCTGACCACTGTGGACGCGGACGGCTGGAGCGTTCAGGAAAGTCTTCCCTGCCGGTGGACGACCGGGAATGCCATTTTGCCACTGCCGCCGCGCGTCGGGGATCAGTGCAGTATTCTAACCCTGCAGGTTCTGGCCTGTGGCCCGTATAGCAGCATGCCCGAACAGGCGCGTGTTCTGTCCGTCCGCTCAGTCTGAGAAACAGACTCACCAAATAGCTTAGATATAAAAACCGGAAGGAGAGACATGCTCCTTCCGGTTTTTTATACGCCTCGGGTAACCTGTATCAGTGGTTCACACAGCACCGGCAAAGGGGCGAGTCCTCACGCACATACGGCCCGGCGGACAGAATATTCACTGTCAGTACCCGCAGCGCATGCGGCAGCGTGGTCGGCACCTTCAGGAGTGCATAACCATCCGTCCAGCGCGCACCATTGGGTTCGGGCGCATGCCAGCCGGGGAGGGCGCTGGTCTGCTTAGGCGGTGAAATGCTGCACGGGGCAAGATTGCCTTCCTGTATCAGAATATCACCAACCAGAACCCCCAACATCCGCCGGTCATCCACAAACGGCCCTTCCACGTCACAGGGTCGGCTGGCGCGGGAGACAAGGCGCACCTGCGTGACGCCTGCTGGAAGCATGAAGGACGTCATGCCGTCCCGCTCACGGATTTTGCGGATTGTCTTTCCGCACACTGTTTCCAGATGCAGGTCCGCATCATGCGTCAGCTCCGGGCTGTGCAGCCCGGTCTCATCACACCCTGCGTCAGCCTGTGCAGCCCGCGTTGACAGCGCACGGAACAGGGGCTCAACCTCTTCACGCGTCACGGCCAGCGGCACGGCGGCATGCTGTGCCCAGTTGCGTGGCCCGGCGCCCAGCGTCGCCACTTTGCCTGCCTGTGTAAAACGGCCCCGGTTGCCGGTATCCAGATAGCTTTCCGTCAGCATCCCATTGGCCATAATCACGGCATGCTGTGCAGTTTCCACATGGTAATAGGTATACTGCGTCAGGCTGCGATCATAAAAGATGCTGCTGCCATTGACCAGCATCCGCACAGGCACAAAGCGACCATTCAGAAACAGGCAATGCTCCGGCGTAATCAGCAGGTCCTCATACGGCACGCCATTGGCAATGGCCCCGGCCCGGATACGCACGGGATATCCCGCTTCATCATCAGGCAGGTCAGCACGCACCGTCGCAGTCTGATACCCGGCCCAGATGACGGGCTGATACACATCCTGACCCGTCGTTACAGTCAGAACCAGATCACCCACACGCACGTCTTCAACAGCCACATCGCCTTTTGCCGTGCGGATCAGAGACCCGGCAAGGAAGCACGTGACCGTGGCAGTCGGAGCACTGCTGTCATAAACAAAACCGGCATTCTGATAGTAAGTATTACCTGTGTAGGCAGCGTCGTTATGGTTTCCGTCGATAGTGCCTGTCGCGGTTGGGGCAGGGCTCAGATCCAGCGGGGAGTAGTAAAGCGTGTTCCCACTCGCATCTGTAGCGATGCTGCCATCTGCGTTTTGCCTGGCCGCGAACGTCACGTTGCGGGCAATGGCGTTCATTGTCGTGTTGCCGTCGTACGCCACCAGTGTGTAGGTGTTGCTGCTGCCCTGCTGGATCCAGCGGACATGGTTATAGTGCGATCCTTGCACGACAATGCTGTCGCCCGGCTTAAAGTTCTGCACATTGCCCACAGAAATCCAGGTGTTGAGTTCTGTCAGCGTATTGTGTGTGCCATCGGGCGCATCGCCGAAAACAATTGTTCCGTTAACATTGTTGTTCAGGGCTGCAGTCGCGCCACCGTCCAGTTTCAGCGTGCCCTCAATGGTGACATTACTGGTCGAACTGATTTTTGTTCCCGTACCGCTCAGGGTAAGTGCGGCGGAGGAGGAAACGGTGTAGCCGCTGGACGGGGTGAGGGCGCCATCTTTCAGCGTCACGCTCGCGCCGTCGGCCACGGTTACAGTGCCAATGGCAGCCCAGGTCTGGCTCCCCATGTCTATTGTCGCTGTGCCGGCCAGAGTGATGGATCCGGTCCAGCCAGAACTCCCCGGTGCCTGAGATCGCGGCGTTGCGTTCCCCTGTTCGTCATAGTCTACCCAGTTGGCGGGATCACTCCAGCTTACGCCGTCTCCGGCACCAGTCCAGGTTGTGGTCGAGGTATAAGATGCACTCAATGCGTATGGCCTTCTTCTGTTAATATTTTTCTAAATCTTATTCTTTCATTATCCATATCAATCACGTTCAGTTATTCAAATTAGGATTTTTTAATGAATTTCATGGGAACCGACTGTAATTGTTTGTATCTAAAAAGATACAATATCCCTACGCGGGCTATATCTGATCTATAGCCCGCGTAGAAAGCGCTTTATTTTGTCTCATAATTTGGATGTATTGTGTTATATCACGCTTGAAACGATATTTTATTCTTGGTTTCAAGCCGAATATGGCAATTCTATGCACGCATTACAGTGTTTCGGAGTGCAGCGCCCTTGCCCTAAGCCGGCCCGTTCACGCAGCTTCAGCGCAAACAGTTACAGCCGCCGCGCAAACCACACCACCCGGCCAATAATCTGCACCAGCTCAGCGGGGACTTCATAAGGGGAAAAACGCGGGTTTTCGGACTTGATGCGCACCATCGGTTCCGAGGCCTCATGCGCCCGCTCGGCCCATTTGCACACCACGCCATCCCCATCAAACAGCACAAAAATGCCCGGTTCGATAATGGATGTCTTGCGCGTATCCACCAGCACCATGTCTCCATTCTGGAGCATCGGTTCCATGGACTGGCCTTCCACCTCAATCACCCGCAGGTCGGAAGGGGAGGCCCGCAGCGCGCCACGCACAAATTCTTCTTCAAAAAACTTGGGACGTCCCAGCAGCCGGTCTTCCACATAGCCGCAGCCCCCCATCCCCGCCCGGAGCGAGATATAGGGCACGGCCACATACCCCGGCGGGTTCCGTTCCACCGTAATTTCCGGCTGGTCCGGGGGCGGAATGTAGGCAGACCGCGCCTCCCGCGCCACGGCCTGTCCGCCTGCGGGGAACAGCAGATCCCGCGCCGTGCAGCCCAGAATGGAGGCAACGCGCTCCAGTTTTTCGCCACCCGGATTGCGCGATTTTCCCTTCAGAATATCGCGCACATAGGTGTCGCCCACCCCTGCGCTGCGGGACAGTGCTTTTTGCGTCAGCCCCAGCAGGGACATCCGGCGTTCCAGTTCTCTGGCAACATGTGAGCGATCCATGGGGGAACTATCCCACGTCATCCCTTAAAGATCAAATGGGATATATCACCTCAATATCCCCTTGACCTGTTGTGACTAGTCACCCTACCGTCCCCCTTAAGCCTCACCCGGTGTGATGAGGTTTTTTGATCGCCTCCATTCAAAGGAAGAGTGCCTATGTCGGCCTCACAGTCTCCCGCCCACTCTATCTCAGCCCGACTTTCCGGCAGGTTTTCTGCCGCTGCTCTGGTTCGCACCCCCGGCACGTCTCGCGTCAGCCGGCTCAAGCCTGCCCAGAGCATGCCCCGCAAACCTGCTCATGCGGCCCCTTCCGCCGCAGCCCACGCCATCCCCCCACGTCCCCCCATTGCAGTTCCGCCCGCCCGCCCAGCATCCCCGCCGCGTATTTCAGTTCAACAGTGTGATAAATCCCTCGATTCGTCTCCCGCGTCGCCCGCGCGCAGCCCAGATACCGCCCTCCACGCCGCAGCCCGCCCCAAAACGGATGCCGCCCTGCTGGAGCAGATGGTCACCCTGCGTCGTGCTGGCAAATCCCTGCGTCAGATTGGTCGGCAGACAGGCCGCTGCATGGAAGGCGTGCGGCAGGCTCTCCTGCGGTACGAGCAGGCCCGGTCCGAAACTCCGGCCCAGTACGCGCAGGATGAGGACTGGCACGAACCTCTGCGCGACCCGGAGCCTCTGCCCACCGGCCACCCCATCGCCACGCAGGCCATCTGGCGCGGGCTGGAGCGCTGGAGGAACATGGTATGAGCAAGCGCCGCTGGTCCAAATTCTGGTGGCAGGATTACGAGCGCGACCCCGCTTTGCGTCTTTGCTCACTCGCCGCACAAGGCCTGTGGATGCGCCTGCTGTGCCTGATGCACGAGGCCGAACCTTACGGCCATCTGTGCGTCAATCATCGCCCGCTGCGCACCCGCCAGCTTGCGCAGATGCTGGGCGTGTCAGACCGCCAGATCCAGCGCCTGATGGCCGAACTGCGCGAGGCCGGGGTCTATAGCACCACACCAGACGGCGCGGTTTTCTGCCGCCGCCTGCTGCGGGACAAAGCCGCGTCGGACCTCGGCTCACACTGGGGCCGCACGGGCGGCAACCCTCAGCTCAAACCCGCACCCCAACGCCCGCCGGAAGGGGCAGGGGAGGGCTTAACCGCACCCGCATCCCAGCCCCTTAAACACCAAGAAGCAGAGGCAGAGTCAGAAGCAGAGTCCTCCCTCACTGCGTTCGGGCCGGACAGTGATGCGCGCACGCATTTATTCAACACAGGCCTGTTGTTTTTAAAACGGGTCACCGGCAGACCAGACCGCTCCGCCCGTGCGCTGCTGGGCAAATGGCTGAAAATGCTCGCTGATGATGCCGCCACCCTTCTGGCCGTGCTGGCCGAATGCGAGGCCTTCAACCCGGCAGAACCCGTCTCCTGGCTGGAAGCCACCATCCGCCATCGCCTCGCCGCAGAGGCCGAAGCCGCGCAAGCCGAAGCAGCCCAGACCGAAGCGACCAGTCAGACCGCCCACGCGCCAAACACAACCACTCCGGCAGGCCCGGCCCCCACACCGCACGCCAAACGCATGACCGCATGGGCCGCCGTGCCCGATCTGGAAGGAGTCTGATCATGCTCGCCCCAGCCCGCGCACCCCAGTTTCACCCGGCCCCCACCACCGCCACGGCTCACGCGGCTCCTGCCACCGGCACGTCTCACCTGGCTCCCACCACCGGCACGCCCACATCCGCCGCGCATTCCATCACAAACCGCATCGCAGCCCCGTCCCACGCCATCAACCGTCCCACCTCACATCCCGCTTCACACTCCAGGTCCCACACGCCAACCCCACACACGCCGGTCTGCCCTTACACCCCACCGTCGCCCGCCCTGCGCGCAATTTTTGCCGCACAGGCAGCAGGGGTGCCGCTCATCCGGCGAGACGTCCCGCCAGATCTCATCGCGGCTCTGCATACGCACGCCCAAAGTCTGCACACAGCCCTGCAACCGGTCACGGAACTGCATGTCGCGGCATGGCTCAAAAAGCTGGGGCACCTCGTCACCAATCCACCGGGGGCTGGGCATGCTGCCAGTCAGTGTCGCGCTATTTTTGAAGTCTGCGCGGACATTCCCGCTGGTGCATGGGGGCCGGAAGCGCGCCTCGCATGGACGCGCCAGCCGCCGAGGGACGGTTACCCGGTCGGCGCACGCTGGCCCAGCCCGAACGAACTGCGGACCATCCTGCTCCCCTTCGCCAACACCCTGCGCCGGGACGCCGCCAGCAGCCGCACCCTGCTGGCCAGCCTCCCACCATCCCTACGTACCCAGCCCCCAGCGCCACACGCCGCCGCCTAACCACATCACACCACCTGTTTCCTGACGCATCCCTCAAAGGCACTCACATGGCAAAACTGAAAACAAGAAATCACCCTTCCACACCAAACACTTTCTCAGAAAATGGCCCCACGCCAGAACGCCGCGCCCGTTCGGAATTTGTCGGCACAGCGCCCGCCCGCGTTCTGCGCACCGTGCAATCCCTGCTGCAAGCGGGTGACATCACCCAGCCCGCTGCCGACGCCGCCGAGCGCTGGTATCGGGACTATGTGTTTGGCTATTGTGACTACGTGGAATTTTCAGAGCAGCATCGCCCCAGCACGCTCACCCGGCACGATGCCGTCTCCTGGCAACTGGTCCGCGCCCGCGCTATGGCGCGAATCACCGAGGCCAGAGAGGCTCTGGGCCTGTGCGCGCATCAGCGCCTGAGGATGATGCTGGTGGATGAACTCTCATTCCGCGCCATGGGCGAGGCCCTGTTCCCCACCATCTCTGCCAGTTCCTCACAGCGCAAAATTGCAGCCCAGTGCGCCCTGTTGCTGGAACAGCTCGCGGCGAGAGAGGACGCTGCCCGCAAGGCCGCCAAAGCCGCCCGCAGCACAAAGAACACCATCCGGGAGCCTGCCGCCCGCACAGAACAGGCTTGACGCGCAGGGGTGTTTCAGAACAGGGCAGGGGGAAGGCCCACCGTATCCGTATGGAGCAGAGTAGCATGACCCAAAAACTCTACATCTATGACCACTGCCCGTTCTGCGTAAAAGCAGAAATGATTTTTGGTCTGAAAAACCTCCCCTTTGAACGCATCATCCTGCTCAATGATGATGAAGCCACGCCCATCGGCATGGTTGGCCGCAAATCCCTCCCCATTCTGGAGGAAGACGGCCGCTTCATGCCGGAAAGCATGGATATCGTCACCCATATCGACCAGCAGGGCACACCCATCCTCACCGGCACGCCCAACCCGGCCATTACGGAATGGATCAGTGCGACCAGCAGCACGCTCTACCGCCTGTTCCTGCCGCGCGCTGCCTGCGCTCCGCTGCCGGAATTTGCGACTACCGCAGCCCGCGCCTACTTCCTGACAAAAAAGGAAGCCTCCACCGGCCCGTTCTTTGAAATTCTAAAAGATAGTGACGGCGAAATCGGCAATCTGAATACCATGCTGAAAATGCTTGCCCCGCTCATCCGCAGCCCGGAAGCGGTCAACGGCACACTCTCCACAGATGATATTCACCTGTTCGCCCACCTGCACAGCCTCTCGCTTATTCGCGGCATCGTCTATCCGCCTGCCGTCGAGGCTTATCGTCAAACCCTGTCCCGCCTCTCCGGCGTCGGCCTGTATGACGGCATCGCTGCCTGAAACAGCAGGAATTTTTCACAAAAAAGGGGCTGGCCAGAATACCCGGCCATCCCCCTTTTTATGCGTTCTCCGGCACCATATCCGCCGAACAAAAATCCGCGTTACCGGACCCGCTCACCTGCCGGAAAGCGCCTGTTCCGTCTGGGTATCAGACACCCGCCAGATCGCATTCCCCACATCATCCGCCACCAGCAACGCGCCCGTTGAATCCAGCGCCAGCCCCACAGGCCGCCCATGCGCCCGGTCCTGATTAGGCGTCAAAAAGCCCGACAGCACATCCACCGGCACACCGGAGGGGCGACCATTCAGGAACGGCACAAAAATCACCTTATACCCGCTCTTCGGCCTGCGGTTCCAGGAGCCATGCTGGGCAATAAAGGCTCCGTTCCGCCAGGCAGCGGGCAGGGAACTGTTTTCTGCAAATAAAAGCCCAAGGCTGGCGGTGTGCGCACCCAGCGCATAGTCCGGCGCTATGGCCGAGGCCACCAGAGCCGGGTTCTGCGGTGTCACGCGCGTATCCACATGGCCGCCATAATAGCTGAAGGGCCAGCCATAAAACGCCCCTTCTTTGACGGAGGTCAGGTAATCCGGCACCAGATCACTGCCAATTTCATCGCGCTCATTCACCACCGCCCACAGCGCGCCGGATTGCGGCTCCCATCCCATCCCGTTCGGGTTGCGTAAGCCGGTCGCAAAGGGCGTTAACTTGCCGGTGCTTAAATCAAGTTTGTCAATGCGTGCCCGGCCTTCCTCCGCCTGCAAACCATTTTCCGCCGCATTGCTGTTGGAGCCAATGGTGACGTAAAGGGATTTTCCATCCGGGCTGGCCAGCAGATTCTTGGTCCAGTGGTGGTTATAGCCAGACGGCAGATCCACCACTTTTTCCCCCGCTGCGGTAATGGATTTCTGCCCCGCCTCATACGGAAAACGCCATATGGAATCTGCATTGGCCACATAAAGCGTGTTCTCAATCAGCGCCATGCCAAAGGGCGAATAGAGATGGTCCAGAAACACGCTCTGCTCTTCCGCAACGCCGTCGCTATTGGCATCGCGCAGCAGAATAATGCGGTTCGGGCTGGGCACATCCGCCCCCACCAGCCCCTGAATGGCGCGGGCAATGCGGTTTTTAAAGGATGTCTTGTCTGTGTTGGGGGAATTGGTTTCCGCCACCAGCACATCCCCGTTCGGCAGGGCATACAGCCAGCGCGGGTGGTTGAGCCCTTTCGCAAAGGCTTTCACGCTTAACCCCTTGGCCGCACGGGGCATTTCCCCGTCTTTCCAGCCAACCGGGCGGGCAATATTCACTGTCGGCATCAGCGTTGCGTTGGGCGGCGGCAGCTTGGGGTGAGGCCCCGTGCTGGCAGAAACCGGAAGCTGAGCGTATTCCGGCCGCAGCACAAACTTGTAGGTTCCAATTCCCAAAAGAACCAGAACAATCCCCAGACTCAGAAGATAACGGCGCGTACGTGTCATGAGCGTGCACATCCCTGTTCGTCAGGCATACGGGCACGAAGATGTGCCGGGGCCTCTTCCTCCAAACACGCAATCGGGCAGGAAGTTCATTCAGGCCGAAAATCCTGCGTCTGCTCCGCTTGTCGGTGCGCGTGGTCACTCCTATCCCTTGGGCATCATCGCAAAAGTGTTGCCAGAGAGGGTTTTTTAAAACCCCCGGCAGAAAGTCTCAGGAGTCCTCATGGCGGGTGCATCCCCGGCTTCAGGCGTGCGCGCGGGTGCCGTCTTCTGTTCCGCCGCAACATGGTGGGTGCTGGTGGCGCGCAAAGGGGCCGCTCTGGTGTTCTGCCCCATCCTCCCGCAGTCAGAACAGTGCCACCGGGCCGATATCCCGGTGCCCTGGGCGGAAGCCCTGCAGGTTGGCTGCCCGGATGGGGCCCGCATCCGCTGTCGCCCGGTGCTGCGTCCATCCATGCACGGTCTCACCCGACGCGGCCAGTTTGGCGCAAATCTCACGGACCGTATCGTCACCACCCTCAGCGCAGAACTCCGCCACCGCCAGCAGGAAGACGCCGCCTCATCCCGCTTTGCTGCAAGACCACGCGGAAAAATAAGCAGCTTTCACACCTCCGTCTCCTGCACCGGCGCGCTCCATCTGCCCTCTTACCGCCCGGAACCCCGCTCCCCCCGCGTCCTGCATTTTTTCTGAAAATCCATGCCAGAAAAACCAACGCCTCCAAAACGCCCCCCCGAAAAACCCGCGCCCATCACCCCGCTGGATATTTTCACCCGCGTCATGCAGGGGGACGAGACCATAACAGACCGCCAGTTTGACGCCGCCAAAGTGGCCGCCCCCTACCTGCACCCCAAGCTGGCGGGCCTGTCCATGAATGCGGTTGTTCGCCGCGGCGTCGAAGAGTTTTCGGATGATGAACTCAACACACTTGCGCAGGCAGGCACAGCAGGCCGCCCGGACTGAACTCGCCCGCCGTGCTGCCGCCAGAGACGGACTTCTGGATTTCACCCGCTACACCATGCCGGATTACAAAGCCGGCGCACATCATCATTTGCTGTGTGACAAACTGGATGCTGTGGAACGCGGGGCCATCACCCGTCTCATGGTCTTCATGCCACCCCGGCATGGAAAATCTGAACTCACCAGCAAGCGTTTTCCGGCATGGTATCTTGGCCGCAACCCGAACAGACAGGTTGTGTGCGCCTCCTACGGGGCATCTTTAGCGCAGGATTTCGGGCGAGACGTCCGCAACCTCGTCGCCTCCCGCCGCTTCAACTCCCTGTTTCCCACCGTCACACTGGCGGCAGACAGCAGCGCGAAGGACGCCTGGCACACAGCACAAGGCGGCCTCTACGCCAGCATGGGCATCGGCGGTGGGCTGACAGGGAAGGGCGCCCACCTCGCCATTGTGGATGATCCGGTCAAGGACCGTCAGGAAGCCGAAAGCCCCGCCCGCCGCGCCGCCGTGTGGGACTGGTATCGCGCCGTCCTGCGCACCCGCCTCATGCCCGGCGGCGCGATCGTGCTGGTGATGACACGCTGGTCCCCCGATGACCTCGCAGGCCGCCTGCTGGCTGAGATGCAGTCCGGCACCGGCGAGGCATGGGACATCCTCCGTCTCCCCGCTCTGGCGGAAGAGGCCGACCCGCTCAACCGCGCCCCCGGCGCGGCCCTCTGGCCACAGGCCTTCCCAGAGCCGGAACTCGCCCGCATCCGCCTCGCCATTGGCGCGCGGGAGTGGGGCGCGCTCTACCAGCAATCCCCCGTCCCGGCGGAAGGCACCCTGTTCCAGACGGGCATGATAAACGTGCAATCCGCCGCCCCAGCAGGCGGCCAGACCGTCCGCCGATGGGACCTCGCCGCCACCCGCCACAGCACAGGCCGCAATGCGGACTGGACGGTCGGCGTCAAACTTTCCCGCCTGCCAGATGGCCGGTTCTGCGTGCTGGATGTCACCCGCTTGCGTGGCGACCCCGCTCAGGTGGAAGCAACACTCCTCGCCACCGCAGCACAGGACGGCCCCGCAACCCGCATTATCCTCCCACAAGATCCGGGGCAGGCCGGTGTCGCACAGGCCCGATACCTGACAGGCCGCCTCGCGGGCTATCAGGTCAAAACCGTGCGGGAGACAGGGGATAAAGCCACCCGCGCCGCCCCGTTCGCAGCACAGGTCAACGCAGGCAACGTCCTCGCCGTCCGCGCCCTCTGGACCCCAAATTTTCTGGAAGAACTCGCCGCCTTCCCCGGCGGCGGCCATGACGATCAGGTCGACGCCGCAGCAGGTGCCTTCACAGCCCTCACCGATGCAACGCCTCTCCCACGCTTTGCCCCAGATTTCCTTGCCCGGATTTAAAGATGGCTGGGGCAGTCGTGCCTTTCGGCAAACCGTGCCTTACTGCGCGGCGTGCTGCCGCTTCTCATTCTGCCGACGGATTTCTTCTTCCCGTTCCCGGCGCTTGCGCTCACGGATTTCATCCATATGCGCGCCCAGATGCGCTTCCCCGCGTTCCGCCGCCAGCTGCGCCTGCCGTTCGCGCTCAGCATAACGGGCACGCTGTTTTTCATCGCGTTCGTTGTAGCAATGCGGGCAGCTCACCCCATGCTCATATTCAGGGGAGGCCATTTCTTCCGCCGTCAGCGGCATGCGGCAGGCATGGCACTGGTCGAGTGATCCGGGTTCCAGCCCGTGCTTCACCGTCACGCGCTGGTCAAACACAAAACATTCGCCACGCCACAGGCTGTTTTCTTCGGGAATGTTTTCCAGATATTTCAGAATGCCACCCTGCAAGTGGTAAACCTCGTCCAGCCCTTCGGCTTTCACAAAAGCCGTGGCTTTCTCACACCGGATCCCGCCCGTGCAGAACATCGCAATACGCGGCGTGCGCCCTTCGGCAATCAGTTCGGCCCGATGCGTGCGGAACCAGTCCGGAAACTCCCGGAAGGTCTTCGTCTTCGGGTCAATCGCGCCCTTAAAGGTGCCCGCCGCCACTTCATAGTCGTTGCGGGTATCAATCAGAATGGTGTCCGGGTCTTCCAGCAGCGCGTTCCATTCCTCGGCGGGCACGTAATGGCCCACGTCAGAGCGCGGGTCGAGCCCCGGCACACCCATGGTCACAATTTCTTTCTTCAGCCGCACCTTCATGCGCAAAAACGGCATGCTGGGCGCGCGGGAGAACTTGACCTCAATTTCCGCACAGCCGGGCAGGGCGCGGATATGCTCCAGCACTGCCGCAATGCCGGCATCCGTGCCCGCAATGGTGCCGTTAATGCCCTCACGCGCCAGCAGCAGGGTGCCCTGCACACCGTTTGCATCACACGCCGCCTGCAACGGGCCGCGCAGTTCGGCAAAGTTTTCAAACGGCGTAAAGCGATACAGCGCAGCAACGCAGACGGGCAAAGAGGTATCAGTCACGGCAACAACCAGTCCAGAAGTGCGATTGCAGACCAGTCCGGGCTTTCCGCATGCCAGTCCGCACACCGCCCCCTGCCGCAATCAGGATGAAATCAGCCTGCCAGACTTACTCCTCCACCCCGGTGCAGGACAAGGGCCAGCCCTTTACTGGCCTTCACGCGCAGGCTGCGCCACCCGCCAGACCTGCACGGCCTCCAGCGTTTTCTGCACATGCGTCTCCGGGTCGGTAGACGTATAGCTCAGGATGATCTTGCCCTCCGGCGTAATCACAAAGGATGTGCGGGAGGAGAGCGCAAAAGACCCCTGCGTCTTCTGGCTGTCATACAGCCCCGCCACCTTCGCGCCGGGGTCCGCCAGCACCGGGAACGCACTGCGGCATTCGTCTTTGGAGAACTCAGCCACGCGGTCCACATTGCCTGCCGTCACACCCACCACGGTCGCCCCCAGCTTCTGGAACGTCGGGATGGCTTCCGCAAAGGCATGCGCTTCCAGCGTGCAGCCACTGGTAAAGGCGGCGGGGAAGAAATACAGCACCACCGGCCCCTTCTTCAGCGCGTCCTTGAGCGAGAATTTAAGAGGCTTCCCCCCCAGCGCGCCGTCCAGAGTAAAATCCGGGGCGGTGGTTCCGTTGGCCAGCGCTGCGTGCGCCGCAGGGGTCATGGCCCCCGTGGCCAGCAGGGCAGAACCGGCCAGCATCGGGGCCAGGAGTGCCAGCCGGGTCAGGCGGCGCATCGGTGTCAGAATACGAGTCATCAGGCAACTCCCACTGTCATTGCAGGCAAAAGAAGCAGAATCATCACTTGAGACTCTTCCTTTTTTCTGTCCATGCTGCATAGGTGACGGGTCAGTAAAGGATAAAGACCATGAGCGATGAAAACATGAGCGACGAAAACGACGTGATCGTCGGCTATCTCGTGCAGCGTGAAGACGAGGACGGCGACGTAACGTTCTGGGACCCGCGCAACGAGTGGCAGGAAGACCCCAACGAGGGCAAGTTCTACGAAAGCGAGGACGAAGCCAACGCTGACGCCAAAAAGCTTCAGGAAGGCGACAGCGCAACCATCACGGTTGAACTGGTCTTTGAAGACGATGAAGACCCCGAAGAAGACGCTGAAGACGAAAAAGCCTGATCTCGTCTCAGCAGCAGGGCAGGGGTTACCTCACCGGGTTTCCCCTGCCTTTGCGCATTCTGGCCTTATGACCCCGCTTTAATCACCGCACACGCCACCCGATCGCCCGAGCCACCAATCGGCTGCGAGGTATAATCATCCGGGTGCGCATGGATCACCAGCGACGAACCGCCATGGTCCAGCAGAGCTGGCCGCGTTCCGCCGGATTTCAGAGAAACCAGCGTGGAATACAGCTCCACCGTCGCCTGACCGTCCGGCCCCACATACAGGTTCGGCAAGTCCCCGTTATCATTGGCATTGTCATGCAACAGCCCATGCACCACCGGTGTCATGGTGTGCACGTGTGACCCCGCACTGGTAAATTTCGGGGCTTCACAACTGCCTTTTTCATGAAAATGCATGCCATGCCACCCCGGCGAGAGGTTGCGCACACTCACCCGTAGCAGCACGCCACCGGGCGCATTCGTCACTTTCACGGTGCCGACTTCCGCCCCATCCGCGCCCACCAGCGTACCATCCGCCGTTTCCGCCGCACTGGCCAGCGGAGAGGCCATTACGCCCAGCAACAGTCCTGCTGCCAGCGCTTTCGTCAAACCTGATTTCATACCGGGTGTTCCTTCAATCCTGACAGTCCGTCACTCGTAACCCCAAAACAGGCTCCGGGTTCCCAAACATCCGCCTGTTGTGATGCCGCGTCCATCCCTCCCGTCGCACCCCTCTGTTCCGGAGAGCCCTCCCCGTGCCACGCCCCACCGTCCTCTCCCGCTGGTTCTCCCCGCGCCACACCACGCCAGACCTCTCCACTGCCGCGCCCTCAGAGGCAGCACGGCAATTCCCACACGCCGTAAGCCACTCCCCCCGCCACGCCCTATCCCGCGCCACACGGGACACAGATCGCACTCTCCGCCGGGAACCCCGCCTGAACGTCCCCCGTCCACAGCCCGCCCCACCATCCCCCGGCATTGGCCCGCGAGACATGGCGGAAACCCTGCGCGTGCAAAGTCTCCCCGCGCAGGCGGACGTGTTCCGGCCCTATCAGCCGCCCAAAGGCGTACGCGGCGATGGCCGTACCCATCTGGCTATGGACAGCGCCGCATCCGCCAACCCCGGCCTGCTCGGCTGGCTGCGGCAGGCGGTGGCGGAGGGCGTTGCCTTTCCCGGCTACCCGCGTTTGGCGGAACTCTCCCAGCGGGCCGAATACCGGCACATGGTGGAAGTCATCGCCGCCGAGGCCACGCGGGAATGGATCACTTTCCGCGCCCGCGGCACGGCGGACAAAAAGCAACGTCTTGCCGATATTGAGCGCGAATTTACCCGCCTGAACGTGCGGGACGTCCTGCGCCGCATGGCGGAGTATGACGGCTATTACGGCATGGGCCTGCTCTATGTGGATACCGGCCAGCCCCGCACCGGCGGCGGGCTGGAAACACCCCTGCTGCTCAGGCCGGAAACCTTCCGCAAAGGCTCCCTCCGCGCCCTCGTGCCGATCGAGCCCGTCTGGACCACGCCAGACCAGTATGACACCGCCAACCCCCTCAGCACGGAGTTCTATCAGCCCTCGCGCTGGTGGGTGCAGGGCGGCCTGCTGCACAGCACGCGGCTGTTGCAGTTTGTCTCACGCCCGGTGCCGGACCTTCTCAAACCCGCTTATAATTTCGGCGGTTTGTCGCTCTCGCAAATGGCCCGTCCCGCCGTGGAAAACTGGCTCCGCACCCGCCAGTCCGTGTCGGACCTTCTCAATGCGTTCTCCATCGTCGCGCTTTCAACCGATATGTCGGCCTACGCGCAGGACCCGGAAGGTCTCCTCAGCCGCATCGAGGCCTTCAATCGCTTCCGCTCCAACCGCGGCACCTTTGTTCTGGATAAAGACCGGGAAAAGCTGGAACTCCTGGCCGCCCCGCTCGCCGGGCTGGACCGCCTGCAAGCACAGGCGCAGGAGCAGATGTGCGCCGTGGCGCAGGAACCGCTGGTCAAATTCACCGGCATCACACCCAGTGGCCTGAACGCCTCAGCGGACGGAGAAATCCGGGTTTTCTATGACCGCGTGCACGCTTTTCAGGAAACACTCTACCGCAAAAACCTGACCACCATCCTGCACATGGTCATGCTCAACCTGTGGGGCGAGATCGATCCGGATATCGACTTCACCTTCGTCTCCCTCTGGCAGATGGATGAACTCGCCCGCGCCACCCTGCAAAAAACCCGCGCGGATATTGATGCCCAGAATATCCGCTCCGGCATCATCACCCCCGCAGAAGCCCGCAGTCGCACCGCACACGACACCAGCGGCCAATACGCCACCGTCAGCCTCCCGGCCAAACCGCCATTCCTTCCTTCAAAAAAACCCTGACAGGACAAGGCATGACGCTCCCCCGTCACCTCTCCATGCCCCACGCCCCATCCCTTACAACTGCCCCTTCCACCCGTGGCCGGGACGCCGTCGTTCTGGCGCTGGACCGTTCCGTGCGCCGCACCGATGTCGATGGTCACCTGCACATCGCCCGCTGCATCCTCTCCGCCGCCACGGTCTGCCCTTATTACGGGCATGAAATTCCGGGTGCGAAGGCTCTCGGGCTGGACCCCAACACGCTCTATCAGGTCTATCGGGACCCGCAGGCTCTGGCCGATGCTGCCGCCAGCATGGCGGGCAAGCCCATCCTCATGCAGCACCAGCCCGTCTCGGCGCAGGACCACCCCAAGGAGATCACCGTCGGGGCCGTCGGCAGCGATGTCCGGTTTGAAGCCCCCAATCTCATCGGCAGCCTGACCGTGTGGGACCAGTCCGCCATTGCCGCCATCGAGAGCGGGCAGCAGCGCGCCGTCTCCGCAGGCTACCGCTACCGCGCCCTCCCGCAGGGCGGCGTGCAGGACGGCATCCCCTACAGCCTGACCATGACGGACATCACCTTCAACCACCTCGCCCTTGTCACCCAGCCGCGCGTGAAAACCGCCATCATTGGCGATGCCGCTCCCGCGCCCCACAGGGATCCTACCTTCATGACACACCCCACGCCCCCACAGCCCGAACCGTCTCAGTCCCTCCCGTCGGCCTCTTTCTCCGCCCCGACTGTGGCCCCACAGACTGAAAATCCTTCCGTGCAGACGAACACTTTTTCAATCTCCCATCCGACGCCTTCCGTGGCCTCCCAGCCCGGTACAGTCAACACGCCGCCGGCTAACGCCTCTCCGGCCGCCTCAACCTCGGGTCCGCTGCCACACGCCCCGTCCTCCACAACGGCCCCGGCCACGCAGCTCCCCACCATGGACGCCGCTCTCACACAGGCCGTGCAGCAGGCGGAAGCGGAGGTCATCCGCCGGATGGAAGCCCTTCACGCTGCGCGGGATGCAGTGCGTCCGTTTGTGGGCGACGTCGCAATGGATAGCGCCACCGCAATCTATGGGTTTGCGTTGCGGGAGCAGGGCGTGGACCTCACGGACCTGCCGGAAGCCGCCTACAAACCGCTGTTCCAGCAGGTCGCCCGCCTGAAAACACAAACCAGCCCCCTCGGCATGGATGCAGAACAGACCGTGTCTTTTCGGGACACGTTCGGTCTTGGTCGCATTACGGTGAAAGCATAATCCATGGCATTTCAGACTCAGGTTAACACCCAGCCCGCTCCCGGCCTGCCGGGTGATTTCGCCTCCCTCAATCCCACGGCCACCTTTCCGGCAGGAGAGGGCGCACTGGTCGCCGCAGCCGGAGGGTGCACCATCGGCGCTTTCGGCTGGGTGCAGACAGATGGCCGCAGCGTCGCCAACGCCCCCGCCAGTGGCACCACCACCGCCCCGGACGGCTTTGTGCATCGGGATCTCACCGGCCAGATTGCCAGCCTGTTTGATGAAAGCAGCCTGACAATCCCACAGGGTTTCCCGGTCAACCTGTTCACGGCAGGGGATTTCTGGGCCACCAGCACCACCGCCGCAACCCCCGGTCAGGCCGTGTTTGCGTCCACCACAAACGGCAGCATCGCCACCGCAGCAGCCGGGGCCACCGTGGCCGGTGCCGTGCAGACCCGCTTTTACGCCGCCTCAGCCTGCGCTGCGGGTGAACTTGTCAAAATCTCAAGCTGGAGCCACGCCGTATGAGCGATTTCACAACACAACTGGCTGAACTGAACCGCCTCGGCTTCATCATGCCGGAAGCCCGCGGCATGATCGCCAACAGCCTGCTAGCGTCAGATGCTCTGGCGCAGGACGCCCAGCCCACGCTCTCCACCACCGCCAGCGGCGGCATCCCGGCCTTCATGAGCGCATGGGTGGACCCGGCCCTCATCAAAGTCGCCTTCGCCCCCATGCGTGCCGCCGAACTGCTGGGCGAAGTCCGCAAGGGCGACTGGGTGACCCGCACCGCCATCTTCCCGATGGTCGAGACCACAGGCGAAGTTTCCAGCTATGGCGACTGGAACAGCAACGGCCAGGTCAGCCTGAACCCCACCTACCCGGACCGCCAGTCCTACCACTATCAGGTGTTCGTCTCGTGGGGGGAAATGGAGCTGGCTCTCGCCGGTCAGGCCCGCCTCCAGTGGGCCGCCAGCCTGCGGGAAGCCGCTGCGCTCAAGCTGAACAAGTTCCAGAACCAGTCCTACTTTTTCGGCATCAACGGCCTGCGTCTGTATGGCTACCTGAATGACCCGCGCCTGCCAGCCGCCATCACGCCCGCCGTCAAGGCCGCAGGCGGCACCAGCTGGACCGCCGCCACGCCGGAAGAACGGCAGGACGACGTCATTGCCCTCATCAACCAGCTGCGCAGCCAGACGGCCGGGCTGGTGGATACGGAAACGCCGATGGTTCTCGGCCTGTCCCCCACGCGCATGGGCCTGCTCACCCGCCGCAACAGCTTCGGCCTCTCTGCAGCATCCCTTCTGAAAGACACATACCCCAACCTGCGCTTTGTGCAGGCCGTGGAGTATGGGGACGCCGCAGGCAGCGCCAGCCAGACCATGCAGATCATGGCCGAGCATGTCGGCGCACAGAAAACGGCGGAAACAGCCTTTACGGAAAAACTCCGCACCCACGCCGTGGTGACGGATGCCTCCGCATGGAAGCAGAAACTCTCTCAGGGCACATGGGGCGCCATCATCTACGTCCCCGCAGGTATCGCCACCATGACGGGCCTGTAACCGCCTCCTCCCCGCCACGCCCGGCGGGGATTTCCCGCCCAGTGCAGTTTTCTCCTTCCTCCACCAGCCTGTTTCAAAGGATCACCCCCCGGCATGGCCACACCCTCCACCGTTACCATTGGTTGCAAACTGCCCAACGGCCTCGTGCTCTCGCTGGGGGAAACCCGGCATGAGCTGGCCGGCACCCGCGCCTCGGCTGTTATCGGCGGTTATGGTCTCACCCCCATCCCCGCAGACTTCTGGGCCGCATGGTCCCGCAAATATGCGGAGTTCCCGCTGCTCAAAAGCGGCCTGATTTTCGCACAGAGTACGCTGGATAAAGCCACCGGACAGGCGCGGGAACAGGCCGCCCTGCGCACCGGCGTAGAACCCCTGAACCCGGCCACCCCAGCCCCCGGCATCACCCCGGTCTGATACGCCACCGGCATTTCTGCCCCTCACACACCAACGCGGTTTGCCCGCCTGTTCCTCAAGGAGTTCTGCATGCCCCCCGTGCTGTTTGATGCCCAGGCCTGGCAAACCCGCTACCCTGCGCTGTTCGCCACACTCGGGGCAGAGGGCGCGCAGGCCTGTTTCGATCAGGCGAGCCTGTTCCTCGCGAATGATGACACCTCGCCCGTCAAAAACCCCACACGCCGCGCCGCCCTGCTGGGGCTGATCGCCGCGCATCTGGCGCAACTGGGCTTCGGCAGCGGCTCGGGCTCCAGTTCCAGCGTCTGCGCGGGCGGGGCAGGGGATACCACAGCATCCACCTGCGCGCCGACACAAACCACCAGCCCGGAGCAACCCGCACTGGTAGGCCGCATCACATCAGCCCGTATGGGCAGCGTCGCGGTCGAGGCCGATATGGGGCCAGTCACCGCCGCACAGGCATGGTGGGCGCAAACCCCCTACGGCGCGGCCTACTGGGCGGCCACCGCCTTCCTGCGCACCGCCCGCTACGTGCCCGGCCACCCGCAAACCCCGCTCACATGGCCCTGAGCGCACGCCTAAATCCGCAGCGCACGCTCCTCTCCACCGGCCCCTCTCGTGTCGGCATTCTCCCGCACCAGAATAAGGCATTCCCTTCATGCCTCTTCCTTCCGCACCACTCAGCACGACCACCAGCCTTTCGTCCGCACCATCCTTCGGAAACCCCAACGTCAAAGCCGGATTTTTCAAAACCGCGACGGAAGCAGACGGCACCCCCGTCGCCGCCATAGCCGCCGTGCAGGAGTTTGGCGCGGTGGTGCGGGGCAGGGAGGGGCACAGCATCGTCATCCCACCCCGACCGTTCCTGCGCCAGACTGTCGCCACCCGCCGCACCGCATGGGTGCGCCTGCTGGCGCAAGCGCTCAAAATCAGCCTGCGCACACCCGGCAGGGCAGGGGGCACCCGGCACGCTCTGCAAACACTCGTCCAGCGCCTCAGCACGCCCACACAGGCGCTCACCACGGTCGGGAAAGCCATGCAAACCGACATCACGCAAACCATCCAGCAGACCCACACGCCGCCCAACGCCCCTGCCACTATCCGGCATAAGGGGTTTGATAAGACGCTGGTGGAAACAGGAACTCTGCAAAACAGTGTCACCTTTCAGGTGGAGGCATGAACAGCCTGTTCCGCATCGCCGCCGCACAGATCAGCAGCCTCGCACCGCCCATCCTCGCCACCCTGCGTGCGCAGGAGGGCACGACCACACAGCCCGATGGCACGGTCATCCCGCATTATGTGGATATCCTGCTGCGCATCATGGTGCAGGCCGCCTCCAGCGCGGATCTCACACAGGTCGCGGGGCTTAACCAAAGCACAGACACCCGCGTGGTCTATCTGCCCGCAGAACTCAAAGGTATTGACCGCGCCCACCAGTTTGGCGGTGACCTTCTGGTGTTTGAAGGCTCGGAATGGCTGGTCACCGGCCAGCCCGAAACATGGGGAGGCGGCCAATGGTCGAAACTTCTGGTTACCCGACAGCGTCCGTCAGCCTGCCCCCCGTAACGGCGGCAACCACCACGGCGCTACGGGCTTTTTTACAAACCATCCTGCCGCCAGACCTCCCGGTTCTGCTGGCCAGACAAAACCGCATGGCCGCGCCCAACGGCCCCTTTACCCTCATGGCGCTGCTCATGCACCAGCAAATTGCCACCAGCGCCACCCGCTACACCGCCAACGCCCGCATCATTCTGCAACAGCAGGATATCACGGTGCAGGTCAGCCTGTTTGGAGAAGGTGCGGCAGATAACGCCCAACGCATCAGCACCCTGTTCCAAAACGGATGGGCCGCAGAATTTTTCAAGACTTTTCACGAAAATACCTCACCCGAAACAGCATCAGACGCCGCTTCCGATGCACCTTCCGGCACATTTCCACCCCCACTCTCCACACCGCCGCCCCGCATCGCCCCCCTCTACGCCGGGCCAGCCCGCCAGATCCCCTTCATCAACGGTGAGCGGCAATATGAAGAGTACTGGCAGATCGACCTGCATCTTCAGGCCAGCTTCGCCCTTTCACTCCCGCAACCAATGGCCTCTGCCGCCCGGCTTGCTCTGGCAGATGTCACCAGCCCACAGGGTTCCCCTTCCGCATGACGCTCCCTATCAGTTCCCTCGTTACCGTCACACCGGGCGTTCTCTCTCCGGGTGGCACGGTCAGCCTGCTGAACGGCATGGTTTTTTCCGCAAATACGTCGCTTGCATCGGGTGTTTCCACATTCACCTCGGCGGAGGATGTCGCCACCACCTGTGGTGCATCATCCGTGGAAGCCAGCATCGCCAGCATCTATTTCTCGGCCTACACCAACGCGCAGGACACGCCGGAAAAGCTCTATATTTTCCAGCTCCCCGCCACCCCCACTGCGGCAGATTACGGCACCTATCTTTCCACCGCAGCCGATCAGGCAACAGACTGGGCGCCCTTCCTGTTTGCGTCAGAACCGGAACCCGCTGCCAAGACCCAGATCGCCACATGGCTCGCCGCCCATCCTAACCGCTACTGGGGCGTGGTGCAGGATAGTGACACCACTATCCTGACCGCCAACGCAGCGGCCAGCTTCGGGGCCACGGTCAAGGCCGCGAGCACACCGGGCCTGACCTGCCTGTGTAATGTGGAGAATAATAGCGGCACTCTGGCCGGTGCCCTCTGCCTTGGCTGGGCGGCCAGCCTCAACCCCAACCGGGCGAGTGGCCGCACAACGCTGATGTTCCGCAATAATGCGGCGGTTCTGCCCCTCAACAGCCTCACGGCCTCACAGGCACAGGCCCTGCTGGGGAACGGCTACAGCTTTTACGGGTCTTACAAAAGTACTGACTCTACATTCAGTTTTCTGAATAACGGTGCCGTCTCCGGCCCCTTCGCCTGGGCGGATAGCTACATCAACCAGATCTGGATGAACGCCAGCTTCCAGACTGACCTCATCACCCTGTTCTCCAACGCCGGGCAAATTCCCTATAACGCGGTGGGAGATTCCCTGATCGCCACATCCGTGCAGGGCACGATTGATACCGCTCTGTCCTTCGGCGCAATCCAGCCCAACGTCACCCTGTCCGACGCACAGAAGCAGGCCGTCAATGCGGATGCCGGGCGCAGTATTGATACCGTCCTCTCCACCCGTGGCTGGTATCTGCTGCCGGGTGCGTCCACCGCGTCTGCTGCTGTTCGGGCTGCACGCGGCACGGTGCAGGGACGGTTTTTCTATATGGACGGTCAGTCCGTACAGTCCATCGCCCTAGCCTCTGTCGAAGCCCAGTAAAAAACCCCGCAAGGAGGCCAGACCCCATGTCCGATTATGACATCACAGCCGCAAATTCCGTCTACACCCTCACCGTGCCGGGGCTGTATAATGCCCCCATCACGCTGGAAAATTACGCCGCCGACCGCGCGTTTGAAACCGAAGCGCGTGAACTGGCCGAAACCGCCATGAGCATTGACGGTTACCTGAACGCCGGCTGGATTCCCAACCCCGTCACCCAGACCATCGCACTGGCCGCAAGTAGTGAAAGTGCGTTGATTTTTGAGGCTATTGTCATGGCGCAGGACGCCCGGCGCGGCCTGTATCGCATGGGGGCGGAAATTCAGATCCCCGCCATCGGGCGCAAATACACCATGGTGCGCGGCCTGCTCCGCTCCATTGTCGGTGTGCCGACAGCAGGCCGTGTGCTGGAAGCCCGACATTTTGAAATCACGTGGGAACGGGTTCTCCCCGCCGCCATCTGAGCGCCGGGGCCTAGCCCCTCGCTTCTAATCCAGACCCCCGGCTAAAATTCCAGCCAAAGCACCCGCCAGACATCCGCCTACCTGCTGCCCTGTGTCGCATCCCGTCACACCAGACGCAGGCCGTGCCCGTTTCAGGAAGACCTTCATGAAAACACTCGATTATACGCACAGCAAAGCCGGAGCCGATCACGGCAAACGGTTTGTCTTAACGCGCATGGATGCCTTCTCAGCCGATAAATGGGCGCGCCACATCCTGCAGGCGGCCATTCGTGGCGGGGCGCGGATTGGGGCCGATCTGGCAGAAGCCGGTGTTGCCGGTCTGGCCGGTCTCGGTATCGAAATCTTCGGCTTCATGGAAGAAAACGAGCTGGACCGCGCTCTGGACCGCCTGATGCAGTGCGTCGCCCTGCGGCCAGACCCGGCCCACCCGGATACAACCCGCGCTGTCATCGCCACAGATTTTGAGGAACCGGATACCCTGGGCCTTGTCCGTGCAGAAGCCTTCCGGCTGCATGTGGGTTTTTTACTGGCCGCCGCACACCAGCTCTTCCCCGTGGTGGCGGCCTTGCTGGGAGAAGCCGCGCAGGAGACGCCCAGCCCGTCCGCTGCGTAAACGTCTCGCCTGCGCTGGCGGCGGTCATCACTGCGGGTCTCGCCACCCTGCACGAGTTAAAAACGCTTTATGACAGTGAGGATCTTTATGATCTTCTGGAAATCCT
The DNA here is from genome assembly GCF_044094635.1 of Acetobacter sp. KSO5. NCBI lineage: Bacteria > Pseudomonadati > Pseudomonadota > Alphaproteobacteria > Acetobacterales > Acetobacteraceae > Acetobacter > Acetobacter sp. KSO5. The sequence goes on from NZ_CP172014.1 coordinate 728,170, forward strand.
GTCTGTCAGAAACTGCAATGCCACCCTCGCCAGCAGGGGTTTTCAGGAACACATGCTCCCCACACCGGGCGGCTGAGGAACACCACGCATGTCGGAAATGCTGATTGATGAACTGGTCGTCCGGCTGGGGCTGGATACCACCTCCCTGCAAACCGAAGCGAGACAGACCAGCCAGCTTCTGGACAAACTCCGCCAGAGCGCAGAGCAGACAGCCGCCAGCACCCGGCAGGCCAGCACACAGGCCACATCCGCTCTTGCCCGCATGCGCGGCGAGGCCGTCAGCCTGCTCGCCGTCCTCAGCGGCGGACGCGGCCTGAACCGCCTGCTGGCCGATCTCTCCACCCCCGGCAGCCAAACCACCCCCCGCAGTGCCTCAACCGGCATCCCGTCGCCCTCTGCCCACGCCACGCGAGAAATCCGCGTCCTCCGCGCGGACCGAAACTTTACTGCGCAGGGAGCACGTTTTCCGTTTTCAAGGCAGGGCAGTTCTGCGAACAGCTTCCGCTCTGGTCACGCCGCAACACCCAGCAGTAAGCCCACCAGCACATCCACAGGCACACGCGCCGGTACACCGACCGGCACGTCGCACCTCTCCCGTTTTGGCCCCTCGCGCACAGACTTTTTTTCAGGTCTGGCCGCGTTACCCGGCACCCAGTCTGCCCCGTTCTCAGGCTCGCAGACCGCCGCCTTTTTATCCCGCCTGCCGGGTGTCACTCACGCCGTCGCCGGTGGGCACAGCGCCGCGACGGGCGATCGTGCAACACAGTCCGCTTCCCGCTCATCCCACGTCATCCCGCGCACAGCAGGGGCTTTCCCCAACACGGATTTTCCATTCCGCAACCAGACGGGGCAGGGCAGGGTCTCTCACCGCACCCGCCTGAGCGCCTCAGCGGCCATTCAACTCACGCCGCCCGCAACAGTCCACCCTGCGCCAACGCGCCAGCACCGCACCCTGGCAAACCCACTTTTGCGACCGTTCTACCGCTCAGTTACAGAACAGGAGAGCATCGCAAAGACAAAGAGACTGCAAGGTTTTTTTGCACCCGTAGCACACCGCACATCTCCGCTCGGCACCTCCTCTTCCAGTTCCCGCACACAGGCAGAGCACACACTCGCCACAGCCCTAACCCGGCTCATCACCCAGACAGCCCACCGCGTTGGCCAAAGCCCAGTCACCCATTCGTCCGGCCAGCGAGACGGCAGCCGCGCGTTCCCTTCGCCCGCAAACCGGCGCGTCTCCCGCACCAGCCTCAAACCCTCCCTGGCCGGACCTGCTGCCGGATATCCTGCCGCACACAGCCTTACCAACCCCATATCCAGTCTTTCCCCCAACCACACCGTCACTGGGCAGGCCCTTTTCCGTTCCCCACACACGGACGCGCTCACAGCCCAAACGCGCACGCTGTCGCGTGCTCTTGCCACGCTGCACGCCCATGCAGGCAGGGCACTCGCGGTGCAACCCTATCTGCCCGGATCTCCCTTGCTGCATGCGGCAGGCTCCCAGACCACATCGCACTTTGCAAGCGCACCGCGCCCCACAACAACGACCCATATCGGCCCCGTTACCATCACAGTCCCATCTGGAAATCCGCAGGCCATCGCGCAGGCTTTGCAAGGGCTTGGGGGAGAGGACAGTCATACCCTCACCAGCCTCGCCACCATCGGCACGGTCTAAAAACAGCCTTCTAACATCAGAACAGTTTTAAAAGGAACACTCCCATGCCCATGGTGCCCGTCACCCTGCCTTCGGTGTGGGATATCCCTGTTGCGGCAGGCGTGCCCGCTCTGTTGGGCCAGTCTGTCTCAACCGGCGTGCGCGCCGCAGCCTCCGTCAGCCTCGGCACGGTGCTGGATGATCTGATGATCAGTCAGGCCGCAGGTCAGTGGGGTATCTTCACCAGTACTGGCACCTGTGTTCTGTCCGCTGCCCGCGTGATGTCTGTTTCGGCAGAAAGCAGCAGTCCCATTGCGACGGCCCCTCTGGAAGACGGCGCTTTTCTCTCCTACAGCAAAGTGCAGACACCTCGGCAGCATCGCGTGCTGATGGTGTGTGATGGGTCGGAAACCGGCCTTTCGGCCACAGAGGCCACACCTTTTTCCGGTCTGGACCTCACGCATCTTGCAGGCATAGAGGCTCTTTATGTGCGCAAGACTTTTTTCAATACGCTTGCCGCATTGGAAGCGGATCTGTCGCTCTACGCCGTCATCACACCAGAACGCAAATACAGCAATGTTAGCATTACCGGCCACCGCTGGGTGCGAGACGCCCGCCACGGCATCACCATGCCCGTGGTGGAAATCACCCTGCAGGAAGTGCGGCTGACGGGCACGCAGAGCTTCACCCAGACACAGGCCCCGCAGGGTAGCAGAACGGTCTGCACGGGTCTGGTCTCTGCCCAGTCCGTGCAAACATCCGGCTCTTCTCAGGCCGCCGCATTCGGCACCAGTCAGAGCAGCACACTCGACGCCGCCAGCCTGCTGGCCAACGCGCTTTAAGGGAAAGTGCCCCTTCAGCACCCGGCACCAGCAGTGACATCAAAGGATTAAGGTTCTCTCTGGTATTTCGGAGCCATCCTCTTTATCTCTTAAGGCTCCTTATTTCCCTTTTGATTTAACCATCCAGACCAATGAAACCTGTTCCAAAAATAGCGCGTCCATCTCATTCTAAAGAGATCCCCCACACACAACGCTGGCTCGTGCCTGTCTGGATGCACTGCCTGGCAGCCGCTTCTGTCTGTCTTCTGGTGTCAGGGTGCGCGGATGATCATGGCAGAGGGGACATGCACGCCGCTGTTTCAGAGTGTTTTTTTAAATACCCCTTTGCAAAAGGGACAGCCTACAAGCGGTTCAACTGCATTTATCAGGCCCATGCCCATTATGGACCGGAGGCCATGGGGGCGCAGTACAGCCTGCGCCTGCAAGTCGATCTGGCATCCCTGAAAGTCGGGCAGGATGTAGATTCCGGCACTCTAACACCGGAAGAAGGCAAGACGACCCTGCGCTGGGTGACAGAAAAGGCCTATGCACAAGCGTCCCAGCAACAGGCATGGGTTGCGGCACAGCCAAAAAGAAACTGATAACGCCTATAAAGAAAAAGAGGGAATTCCGCCTGAGCAACACTCCCTCTTTCCACATAGAAGCCAGAAATTTTTAAATCTGTGTTTTACTGGGCCCGCGGCACAATGGCAGGAGCCGTGGAATTTTTCTCAGTATTCAGCACAGCATTGCCGGACTGTTTGGAGTAGGTCGCAGAGGTAGACTGCTGCGGCGTCCGCGGCGGATGGAAGGCGGAAACCCCAAGGATACCACCAGCAGAGCGCTGCATCGTGCCTTCCGGCTGGCGCGCACACCCACGGGTAATAATGGAACAAACGCCGTCCGTGCCAATCATTTCATCATCATTGCCGGTATAATGCACGTCAGAAACACGGTCATTATCCAGACGGACTACAGCCGTACAGCCCGTGCCGCCGCCGCCGCCCAGCACGTTGACGAGCGTTGAAATATCACCAACCGGAATAAGGGTAGACCCACCATAGCTCGGGGCCGGCTGCGTTCCGGAATAGATGAAGATCTGCGTCGTATCATTAATCTGTTTGGTGGAAGCCGGCAGACCGGCACAGGCCTGCAGATCGTAGGATGTCATCCCGATCATTGTGACTTGTGCCTTATGAGCAGCGCGTGAATCAAAATACCCGCAACCGCTTAAACTGACAGAGAGTGAGGCGACCGCAAACAAACCCAAAAGACGACACTTCATTTTTTCGACTATCCTCACACCGTGTCCAAAATATTCATAACAAGACGTAGAAAGTTATTACGCTACTGTGTTCTTCCTCTGCAATGCAAGAGGCTGAGCGATGCATAAAATATTTCTTTTCTGACAAATATCTTTCCAGCGCCTTAATATCCTGATTGCATTGTCTGTTCTATATCATTTCGATTATAATGGAAAGTGGCTCTCTTCTAGTCTTGCCTTTTCCTCCCCATCATACGCTATTATCATGGGGTTGTTTAATTGTACTGTCTGAGACCTCACGCAGTCCTGCAAAACGGTCCCTGAGGTCAAAGGAGAATTTGCTGATCATGTTGCTTCCGTCCCGTCATCAGGTGCTTACCTGCTCTTCTCTTGTCGTCTCGCTTTTCGCGCTGAGCGCCTGCATGCACCCAGGTCAGCCGCCTGCACCGCCACTGCCCGCTCTGGCAAAAGCCACGCCCTTTACGGCGGCTGATACAAGCTTTGCCTCCAGGCTCAATGATGAGGACCTGACCCACATTGCGCTGGCAAACCTTGCCAAAACACACGCCGCACGCAGCGATATCGCGTTGCTTGGCACGACAATCGTCAAAGACCTGACTGATAACCATGATAAGCTGACAGCACTGGCCACCACCGGCACTGCAACGCTGGCTGCAAAACCTTCCGCGCAGAGCCAGAAGATTATTGATCAGATGCAGCGTCTGCACGGTGCTGCGTTTGACAGAAGCTACGCACGCTATCTGGCAAGCAACACAAAATCGACCAGCCTGTTTATTGATGCCACCAACGCCACGTCCACAAATGCGGATCTGGTGAAACTCGCCACCGACCTCAAAACCAAGCTCCTCGGTTACGAAGCGCAGGTGAAATAAAGCCTTTTCCAAAAGACCAATTGCTTCCCATCCGGACGAAAGGTCTTTTGATATCCTGAGGCTTCCTGCTGACAAGGCAGGGAGCCTCAGTCGCTTTTGCGGAACGCATAAAATTTCCACTCATTGCCAGCCGCCTCGCGTTCCTTTTCAGACATAAGTGCCTTAGACGGCTGTTTGAAAAACACCAAAACAGAGCAAGCATATTCCAAAAGATAACAGGCTGTTATCTCAATACTAAAAATAGAATAGATCTTTATTTCTCAGAATATTTCAGTGAACATCCGAAAAAATGTGCACCTAAAATCAGCTCCAGCTCCAGCTCCAGCTCCAGCGTGCGTGGCCATAGTCTCACATCACCCTCTAAAATTACCAATCCTCAGCAACATGCAATAAAAGCTGCGCTGTTTTTCCAGATCCATAAATATCCCCTCCAAGCCCGCATAACCGGAGTGGCCTCCCCATGCTCTCAGCCACACTGCAACCTTCTCTATCCACCACCCCTCAGGCAACCTCTCAGTGCAGCACGAACAACACTAGCCTGTCTCTGCTCACGGTGCCTCTCACCGCCGTCCCGGCGCAGACATTAAAGGTCGCGCTGTCCGGCACCCTGATCCAGATCACCCTGCGTCAGCGCAGCACCGGCCTGTATGCAGATTTCGATGCCAACAGCACGCGGTTTCTGTCCGGCGTGCTGTGTCAGGACCGCACATGGCTGGTGCGGGATGCGGCAATCGGCCTGCCTGGGGACTTCCTGTTTGCCGATACACAAGGCCAGCAAGACCCGGACGGCACCGCCCTCGGCTCCCGCTTTCTCCTCCTCTACCGTCCCGGCTGGACGTCCTGACGACGACCACCACACAGTCCTGCGCCCGCCACTTCCTGCATTTCGGAAACTCCCGCACCATGTCGCAAACAACGCTTCAAAACCGCGCCGTGGATGTCACATTCCGGCTGCTTTCACAGGCGTTCGGCCCCAATGGGGAAGATACGGTCACTCTCTCCGGCCTGCGCGTGCATGCCGAGGTCACACAGGCCCGCTTCCCCACGGCAGAAAGTGCAACGGTACGGATCGAAGGCATGACCCCGGATGTCATGAACCGCCTCAGCATGGCCGCGCCGGACCCCACGCGCCAGAGTGCAAGTGAGCTTATCCTCACAACGCAGGACGGGGCAGGGGGGAACACCCTCATCTTTCAGGGCGGTGTCACGCTGGCCTATGTGGATTATACCACTGCTCCCAATGTTGCCTTTGTTGCACAGGCTTTTTCAACAGTTCTGCCGAATGCCATGACGGCCACCCCCACGGGCTACCGGGGTGCTGTCTCCGCCGGGCAGGTGCTTGCCACCATTGCCAGCAAGGCCGGCCTGAGCCTGCACATTCAGGATGTGGCCGCCACGCTGCATGATCCTTATTTCCACGGCAGCCCCGGCCAGCAACTTACCCAGTGTCTGGAAACTGTGCCTCTGTGTGCTGGTCTGGGGCGCGGTCAGCTCTCCGTCTGGCCCGCAACGTCTGCCGCCTCACAGCCGACGCCCCTCGGCATCACACAAGCCCTGTCCCTCTCCGCAGAAACCGGGCTGATCGGCTACCCCGCATGGTCCGCTGGTGGACTGGCTTTGCGGATGCTGTTTAACCCGCTTGTCAGTTTCAACAGCCTGATCGCCCTGCACAGTCGCTACCAGCCTGCGGGGTGGGGGCAGCAAAACGGTCCGGTGCCGGTCGGTCTGTGGCGCGCCATACAGGTGCGCCACACCCTGCAAACAGAAACGCCGCACGGCGCATGGTTTACGGACATCGTGGCGCAGGCCTATCGGGAACCCACCGCATGACCCAGTCCAACACAGCCGCGCAAACCGCCAGCCAGAGCGCACCGCAGGCACCCGCCAGCGGCTATCCCATTTTCAACCGGGCTGATGCTGCTGCGTCAGACTTTAATGCTCTGAACAGCGTCATCACGCGCCTGCTGTCAGGCCGCCGGACCATCGTGCCCGTGCAGGTCAAAGCTGTTTCGGGGGCAGGGATGAATCCGGTCGGCACGGTAGATGTGCAGCCCATGGTGCATCAGCAGGACGCCTCTGGCCGCATCATGCCGCATGGCGTGTTGTATAATGTGCCGTATTTTCGGCTGCAGGGAGGGTGCCGCGCTGTTATTCTGGACCCGATGGAAGGCGACATCGGCCTCGCCCTTATCGCGGACCGCGACATCTTCAACGTCAAAACCGCCCGCGCCAGTGCTGCCCCCGGTTCGTTCAGGCAGCAGAACATGGCGGACGCCCTCTATATCGGCGGCTTCCTCAACGGTACCCCGCAAGAGTATCTCTGGTTCAGTGAAAACGGGATTACACTGAAAACGTCTGGCACTGTCAGCATCGAAGCCCAGAACACGCACATCACCGGCCCCGTCTCCATAGACGGCAGCCTCACCGTCTCGCAGGACGCCACCGCCAATGGCATCTCCCTGACCCAGCACACCCACCCCGGCGTGCAGCCGGGTTCCGGCATCACGGGCACTCCGCAGGGGTAACTGCATGGGACTGTTCGGGGACTTCCCAGACGCAGACATAAAAAACGCGACCACAGGGAGACCCATGGTCGCGTTTCTCATTGTTTTTAATGCGTAGTCTCAGTGTGCAAACCTGACTGCGGTATTTGGCAGGATCCTTAACAGAATCTTGCCAAATCGCCTGTCAGCTCACACGGCGTGCACCGACGCCTCACGCGGCCAGAAGCGCAGGGCGCGGCAGGTTTTGATGAACCCTTCCGCATCCTTACCGGCTTTCAGCGCAATCACGCCATCGTCCACGGCGTCATCTACCACACCAGCGCGTTTCAGCAGCGGCAGGGCTGCCGGAACGTAGCCAATAAACTTGGCGTGGGCATAGGCATCCGTCACAAAATCCCGTGCATCGGAATCCTGCGCAAGCTGCTTCGCACCCTCTTCAGATGGCAGCAGAATGACCGCATCAAACAGCACGGACGGTCCACCCGGCACACGCTGGGCCGCAGGCACATGCTTGCCGTCAGAGGTCGTAATCCCGCCAATCTGCGGGGCGACAATCTCCACCTCAGTGCCTTCTGCCTTGGCCGCTTTCTTCAGGGCTTCCAGCAGCGCACCATCCGCGCCATTGGTCGCCAGCACGCCAATCTTGCGGCCCGCAAAGCTCTTCGGCCCGTTTTTCAGAATGCTCAGAGCGGGTGAGGGCGGCAGATCCACCACGGCCCGTGCAGGCGGTGCGGCTTCCGGCAGTTTTTCCAGCCCCAGACCTTTCGCCACGGCTTTGGCCAGGCCCGTATCAATATTCAGCAGGTGGGAGACGACGCGGCTGCGAATAACCGGGGTTTCCACCTTGCTGAGCTCAAAGGTGATGGCCATCTGGATATGCGTCTGCTCGACTTCAGTCTGGCTTTTGTAAAACTGACGCGCCTGACTGTAATGGTCCGCAAACTTCTCGGAACGCACCCGTTCCTTCAGGCCGCTGACTTCAGAGGGGAACGTCTTATATCCCTTCTCCGGGTTTTCACGCGGGCCACCCGCTTCACCACCCCAGGAATTCGGCTCGTAATTCGCACGGCCTTTGGGGTTATGCATGGCCATGTGGCCATCCTGTTGCAGGGTATGGAAGGGGCATTTCGGCGCATTGATGGGGATATGCGTAAAGTTCGGCCCACCCAGACGTTTCAACTGCGTGTCCAGATAGGAGAAGTTACGGCCCTGCAGCAGCGGGTCATTGGTAAAGTCCACACCCGGCACAACATTCTGGGTGCAGAAGGCGACCTGCTCGGTTTCCGCAAAGAAGTTGTCCACCATGCGGTCCAGCACCAGACGGCCCACCGGCTGCACCGGCAGCAGTTCTTCGGGGATCAGCTTGGTGGCGTCCAGAATGTCAAAGTCGAACTTGTCGGCAAATTCATCGTCAAAAAGCTGAACACCCAGTTCCCATTCCGGGAAATCCCCGGCCTGAATGGCATTCCACAAATCCCGACGATGAAAATCCGGGTCCGCCCCGCTGATTTTCAGCGCCTCGTTCCACACCACGGACTGCAAGCCCATTTTCGGCTTCCAGTGGAATTTGGCATAGGTGGACTGGCCCGCTTTATTCACAAAGCGGAAGGTATGCACACCAAACCCTTCCATAAAGCGGAAGGAGCGGGGGATGCCACGGTCGGACATCACCCACATGATCATGTTCATGCTTTCCGGGGTGAGAGAAATAAAATCCCAGAAGTTGTCATGCGCGGACTGTGCCTGCGGAAAAGCCCGGTCCGGTTCTTCCTTTACCGCATGCACCATGTCCGGAAACTTGATGGCATCCTGAATGAAGAACACGGGGATATTGTTACCCACAATGTCCCAGTTGCCTTCCTTGGTATAAAGCTTGACGGCAAAGCCACGGGCATCACGCGCAAGGTCTGTCGAACCCTTGCTGCCTGCCACGGTAGAGAACCGCACAAACGCCGGAACCCGCTCGCCTTCACGCTGCAACACATCAGCACTGGTAATGTTGGAAAGGGAATGCGTCAGTTCAAAAAAACCATGCGCTCCATAGCCACGGGCATGCACCACGCGCTCGGGGATGCGCTCATGGTCAAAGTGGAAAATCTTTTCACGAAAATGGAAATCTTCCATCAGGCTCGGGCCGCGCGCACCTGCCTTCAACGTGTTCTGGTCATCAGAAACCGGAACACCCTGCTGCGTTGTCAGCGTGGGAACATCGCCGCCTGCGGTCTGGTGGGTTTCTCCGCCGGCCCCACGCTGCACGGTTTCGTCCCCGAGTTTTACTGTGGTGTGGTCTGTATGGGTTGATTTGGCGCTCATGATGATGTGCCTTTGTCTGCTGAAATAAAGAACGATGGCGCGATTAAGAAAGTTTTAAGAGAAATCCTCAGTCTGATCCTGCCTGCATGCCCTGCCGGACATGCAGGATTCAGGCCCGTTCAGACCCTCGCTAAAACCGATCCATCGCGTATCTGTCACGACAACGCATCATAGACAGCAAAGTTGCTTATCCGCTCCGTCCTTCGGGCGGATAAAACCTATTCACTTTTGTGGGAAGCGGAGCCGATTGCGCCCCCGCGTGGTCACTCCTAGCGTCCGTGCAGACTGAGCCTCCCCACACGTCCAAACATGCAAAAGAGCTTCCAGATGCAAACCCTGCTTCTCGACCGATCAACCTGGGATCTGGTGGTCGATGCCAGCGGTAGTATTGCCCAGGCGTCCGCGCCTTACGCCGTTGCCCAGAACGTCGCCTGTGCGGTGCGCGTGTTTCTGGGGGAGTGCTGGTACAACACAGCCCTCGGCCTGCCGTATCTCACCAACATTCTGGGCCGCACCCAGTCCGCAGCCCTGTTCCGTGCGGATGTGGAGCAAACCGCCCTGAGTGTGGAAGGGGTCGCACAGGCCGTGTGCGTGCTCACCGGTCTCAGCCCGGCCCGCCGTCTGTCCGGCATCATCCAGTTAACCCTTACTGATGGGAGCCAGACCGTTGTCAGCCTCTAATACCGCCACAGGCACCACATCCGTCCCGGCCCCGGTTCTGGATGCTACGGGCTTCATCATGCCGGAAGAAGCCGACATGCTGACCGGCATTCTTGCCGATATCAACGCTTCTTTTGGCAATACGCTCAATACGGACCTCTCCACCCCGCAAGGGCAACTGGCGATGTCCCTCACCGCCATTCTGGGGGATGCGTATGACCAGTTCCTCGCCCTCGCCAATGGCGTAGACCCCGCTCGGGCCGAAGGCCGCATGCAGGACGCGATCGGGCGCATTTATTTCATGTCCCGCCTGCCAGCCTCCCCGACAACCGTCACCTGTATCTGCATCGGGGCGGCGGGCACGGTCATCCCGCAAGGCGCGCTGATCAAGGATCAGTCCGGCAATAGCTACACGGCAGATAACGCTCTCACCCTAGACGCCACCGGCACCGCGCAGGGCACCTTTACCTGCACCAGCGCAGGGGAAGTGGTCTGTCCGGCAGGGAGTGTCACCATCAGTCAGTCCGTCGCGGGGTGGAGTGCGGTTAGCAACCCCACCGCCGGGGTGACGGGTCGTGCGGTGGAAAGTCGCACAGCGTTTGAGGCCCGACGCAAAACGTCTGTTGCCGTCAACGCCATCGGCCCGCTGGACGCCATTTCCGCCGCTGTGCAGGCCGTTTCCGGTGTGACAGATGCGTATGTTACGGACAACAGCACGGCCGAGAGCATTACCGTCAATGGCGTGCCGCTCGCGCCGCACAGCCTGTATGTCTGCGTCAATGGCGGTACAGATGCGGATATTGCGCTGGCCATTTTACGTAAAAAGCCACCGGGCTGCGCCTATAACGGCAACACCACCGTCACCGTGGCAGACCCATCCAGTTCCTATGCAACCCCGCCGAGCTATACAGTCAGTTTTCAAAGGCCTACACCCACGCCGGTTTACGTCACGGTGCGTCTGGCCTCGTCTGCCGCCGTGCCGTCTACAGTCACCACAGACATTCAGACCGCCGTGCAATCCGCCTTTCTGGGGGATGACGGCGGCACCCGCGCCCGCATTGGCAGCACTCTTTATGCCAGCCGGTTTTATGCTGCGGTGGCGAGCCTTGGCGCATGGGCGCAAATTACGGAAATTACTGTTGGCACCAGCGCAAATCCCACAGGATTTACCGTGCAGATGCAGGCAGACCAGATCCCGACACTGGATGCCTCCACCATCAGTGTGGAGCTGGTGTAATGCAGGATGTGCAAAAAACCGTCCTCTCCCAATATGCCTGCGCCCCCAGCCTGAACGCCCTCATCAATGGCTGGAATCAGGCGTTTGACCCGGCGGCGCTCATTGATAAATGGTATGACCAGATATGGAACATTGCCACCGCACAGGGCTACGGGCTGGATGTGTGGGGGCGGATTGTGGGTGTGCAGCGCGTCCTCACCATTTCCTCTGAAAATTTCCTCGGCTTTGCAGAAGCGACGGACCTGACTGAGCAAGGCTTCAACACAGCCCCCTGGTATAAAGGCACCGCCACCAGCAGCAATATCAGCCTCTCGGATGAGGGCTTTCGTCAGCTTATTTACGCCAAGGCTATGGCCAACATCACAGATGGATCTGTGCTGAGTCTGAACCTCCTTCTCATGGCGCTGTTTGCCGGGCAGGGGGATGCCTGGGTGGAAGATCATGGTGATATGACCATGACCTACGTTTTCAATTTTATCCCGACAGATGTTCAGGTTTCCATCATTCAAAGCAGCGGCGTCCTGCCGCGCCCGGCCGGTGTGGCCGTCTCTTACGCTATCAGGGGGCATGCATGAAGCAGTCTGATTTCCCCACACGCCTCGCAACACCTATTGCAGACAACGCTGCGGCCAGTGATGTGGCAACCATTCCCACAACGCAGGCCCGCTCGGGGGATGGCACAGCCTCGCTCGCGCTGGGGTTTCCGCCAGAAACCTTCATTGCCCGCTCCGCTGGCGGGGTTCCCCCGCGCGGGCAGGACATGAACGGCCTGCTCAACCTCATTTCCAAAATCCTGCGGGCCTATCAGGCCGGATGCTGGGGCACGTTTGACGCCGGATTTGCACAGGCCATTGGCGGCTACCCGGCAGGCGCTGTTGTGTCCGGCGCAACACCCGGCACGTTCTGGGTTTCCACAGCGGATGATAATGTCAGCATGCCGGGTACAGACGGTGCCCCATGGCAAAACCTGTTTACGGGCTATCTGCCGCTCTCAGGTGGTACGGTTTCCTGGCTGAACATCAACGGCCCGGTGGTGCAGGAGGGGTTTGGCGGCATTACCGCGCAGGCGGCCCCGGCCAACCCGCAGAATGGCCAGTATATCAACTATCCTTGCTTTACGTCCAAAGCCGAAGGGCGGGGCAGTCAGCTGCTTTTCGGTTTACAGGAACAAGTCGGCACGACCTTCCGGGCGCTTATGTCTCTGCAATTTGGGGATGGCTCCTGGCGTTATGTCCACTGGGGCGAGAACGAACGCATAAGTGACAGCCAGTATGGGGACGTCGCCTACACGGCTGACCTTGGGGCGTATGTCTCTGCCGATCTTTATAATAGCGATTTCGGAACATCAGACAGCCGTGTGATCAATCTGGCCTATGGCCACCGCATACAGGCTTTTCAGGCGAGTGTCGGGAACGGCTCCACCGCAGGGTCATGGATTACTTTCCCCGTCGCCTTTTCCGGCACACCTGTTTTTTGCGGTGCCCATTCCTGCGGCAATCAGTCTGACCCCACGGATACCGATTACTTCTGTTACGGCGCAACCGCCACCGGCATGTATGTGCGCCCCCGCAGCACAAACGGGCCAGCCAATATCATCGTGATAGGGCCGAAATAATGACAGATGCCAGAACAGCTTATCCAGACCGTTATTATGCAGCCTATGATACCACGGCCCCGCAGCCCACGCCGGTTACCGGCTGGTATGACACAGGCAGTATGAGCAGTCTTGCCGCGGTGCCACCGGCTGCCAGTCTGATCCCCGTCAGTGCAGCAGACTGGGCCAACACCACCAGCTTCCGCCTGCCCAGCGGGCGCGGGGTGCTGAATGGGAAAATCATTGATTATACCGCCCCTGTTCCGCCGGTGCCTCTGGCCACACAGGCGCAGAATGCCCTTGTGGTGGCCCGCCAGGCCGTGTGGGGGAATTATGGCGCGCTAAATGAGCCGACCCCGGAGGCATGGGTGACCTACCTCAAAGCCCTGCGCGCCATTGCGGAGGGGCAGGACACCACCAGCACAACCCTGCCGGAGGCCCCGGCATGACGGCCCCTCTGCCATCCCCCAACTGGCGGCCAGCCCCGGCGCGCACTCTTCCGCTCACTATCCCGCCCGGTTTGCGCCTGCGCGGGCTGGTGGCGGAAGAAGTCTGTCTCGCATGGGCGCCCAAAGCCAGCGGTGATAATCTGGATTTTACCCTTAATCCTAAAAACTGGCTGCACGGAACAGGGGATTATCTGTCGTCCGTTACCGCCAGTGTGCTGACTGCCACTGGTGCGCCAACGGACCTCACCGTTCTCTGGGCGACCGTTTTGCACGGCATGGCCTGTATTTTTCTGGGGGGAGGGCCGCCGGGTACGGTGCAGCAGGTGCAGGTTTCCGTCACCACACAGCAGGGGCGCAGTCTTGTGCAGCCGGTGGCCGTCGCCATTCTGGCAGACACACCCGCTGCACCGCCTCAGCCGGCCCCGTGTCTGGCAGATGGCACCCCGGTTCCACCTAACGCCATGGCGCTGCCGGGGGGCGCAATTCTCACCGGCCCGTCCGGAACCCCTTATCTTATCGCGTAACGGGAGAGCCCATGTCCGGGTCAAGTAGTTTCACGGCATCCACACCCAGTGGCATGCCGCTTTCGGCGTTGCCGGTGCAGCCTCAGCCCGCACCGGCCGATCTTGTTTTTGGCATTTTCAACGGGCAGGGCCAGTTTGTGCCCCAGTCCGCCATCTGGACCGGTGCTGTCTCTAAAACGGGGGATACGCTCTCAGGTTTGCTGAGCTGCGCCCTTGCCCCGACGGATGCCGCGCATCTGGTCAACAAGGCCTATGTCGATGCCCAGAGCGGGCAGGTGAGCGGCACTGTCGCCACGCTCGTCACGCAGGCACAGGATGCCGCAACACAGGCACAAACAGCGGTCGGCCATGCCTCGGACGCGGCGGCCACCATCGTGTCCGAGCAGAAGGGCATTCCCAACGGTCTCGCCACCCTCTCGCCCAATGGCAATCTGGTGCTGGGCGGGCTGGACTGTCTGGGCGTGCAGGACGGGCATGTGCTGATGGCCATGGACCTCCCCACCACAGACCCCGGCCTGCGTGGCGTGTGGTGGAACAACGGTGGTTATCTCTGTATCTCTCAAGGCACATCTTCATGAGCCCTCTTTTCAAAACCCATTTTCTGCTCAGCCTGTGTTCCGGCATGGCATTGCTAGGTGGAGCAGAGGCTAAGGCGTCCGCCCGGCCCAACCACCTGCTGCCGCAATATCAGGCGCTTGGGCAGGCCACCGCGTCTGCATCCGCCAGTCAGCTTTCCACACTGTCTGCGACTGCGGCTGCGGCTGAGACCGCCACCCCGGCCACGGCGTCCAGTTCCGGCACGGCGGCATCTGCTCAAACGCCCACACTTCTGCGTAGTGCGCTTATGGCCAAATCTCTGGCAAGCAGCCTGACTCCTTACGTCCCCACGCGGCCACCGGGCGGGCTGGATGCCGCAACCGGGGTGCCCGCTTTGTGGCAGGACGCCACCATCGGGCAGATTGGCGCGATGGCGGATGGTAGCGTGCAGCAGTCCGACAAAGGTGCGCCAAACGGTGTGGCGGCGCTGGACGCCAATGGGGCCATGACCGCTCCTGTCTCGGGCGATTTGTCCACCGCCACGGCAAAAATTGGTGCAAGTGGCGCGGTCGGCAGGCCGCTGGCCGAACGGTTTGCGGACCAGCTGAACGCAAAGGATTTCGGTCTGGCGCTGGATGGCAAAACGGATGACACCGCTGCCCTTCAGGCTGCCAAAAATGCCGCAGCCTCCGGGGCGGTTATTCAGCTCCCGGCTGGCAAGCTGGCGCTAACGGCCCTGCCCACCGGCAGCACGCCCAATCTGTGGCAGGCCAACGGCACGTTGCAGGCTGATGGCGGCCCGCTGACCACTCTGGGAACCGATGTGCTGGAAAGCACGCTGGAAGGCGGCAAATATTTTGCCCGTGGCCAGACAGCAGCGGATATGGCCCCCGTGCTCCGCAAGGATCTGGACGTCACGCATGCTGGCGGCACGGCGGGATTTGTGATGAATCTGGAAAAGGGAAACTGCACCATCCCCTCCGTTGGGGCTGCGCTGAATGATTACGTCTGGTGCCATTCCACGGTGCTGAACAGCGCGGCCTTTGGCGGCGGCCAGCACGTGGCGCAGGCCAGTCTGGCCCAGCGGCCCGCCAATGCGCTGGCAGATGGCAAGGGTTCGCGCTCTCAGATCTGGGCCGGATATGATGAAACCCGTGATGACACCGGCCAGCCTTCCAATATTGCAGGCAGTCTGGTGGGGCGGGAAATTGACGTTTACGCCAATGCGGATGACCCCAATAACTGGCGTATCGGCCTCCAGCTTCAGATTGCCGGGGCGGATAGTGCTGGCACACCGGGCCGGGTCGGTAAGGGCATTGCGCTGGGGAATAATGACAGCACCAGCGCCTATGGCATCATGATTGACGCCGCAGGCCGGTTTGACACTGCGGGCATTGATCTCTCCCGCAGCACGCCGGTCAATAATGCCCCGGTTCTGAATATCGGCGCAAACCGCAATCTTGCGTTTAGTGATGACCACAAGCCGCATTTTCAGTTTGATTCCGCCGCCTATGCCTTGCGCTACTGGTATGACACCACGCCACTTTTCTCCGTGGGGATGAATGGGGATGTGACCACCGCCATCGCTAATCCCGGCAGCGGTATGGCGTGGACACTGGGCGGACAGGCGCTGATTGGTGTGAATCTGACGAGCCTGAGCGCGCCGGAGGCCATGCGGTTTGGCACAGGGCAGGCGCTCTCCTGGGAGCCAACGGCTGTTGTGCAAACTCGTTTTGCGGACGGCAAACTGACTGATCAGGTCGCCGCAGGTGTCGCCCGCACGCTGGATACGCAGGGCAATGAGACCATTCCGGGCGCTGCCCATAACAGCCAGACCGTGGTCAGCCTCAGCCAGCCCACCGCCGCCGCGTTTGTCGCGCAGGGCACCGCCGCTATCGGGCTGGACACGACCGGCCTGACTGCGCCGGATGCACTGCGCATGGCGGAGGGGCAGCATGTCTCATGGGAACAGACGGCCACCGTGCAAACCCGTTTTGCCAGCGGCATCTTGCAGGACACATGGGGTGGCACGGCCCTGCGCTCACTGGACCAGAGCGGGAATGAAACGCTCACCGGCAGCAACCTGAACAGCGGCATGACCACCAGCATGAACAACGGCTCGGCCAGTGCCATTACGCTGAACGGTACCGCAGGCATCGGCATCAATCTGTCCGGCCTGACGACGCCGCAGGCGGTCCGGTTGGGCAGCGGGCAGACTGTGGCGTGGGAGCCAACCGGCGTCATCACCACGGGCTACACCAGCACTGGTCTGCGGGATACCAATGGCAGCACCACCCTGCGCCAGCTGGATACGGCAGGGAATGAAACGCTCAGTGGCGCGCTGACCCCCGCTGGCGGCATCCGCCTGCCCACCTTCTCCCGCGCGGCCATCAAGGGCATGAGCAACCTGCCGATCGGCACCACGCTCTATGATGCGGATGATGACACCCCGGCCATTTACACCTCCGCAGGCTGGAAACTGGCGGCGCTGACCGCGATGCCGTGAGGGTTTTATGACGTGTCTGGTTCTGCTTGATCCGTCTTATCGCTCTCTTGTAATCTGGTCGTGGATTATTCCGCAGATTATGAGAGGCAAACAGGATTCATGACAAAAAAAACAAAATTTGTCCTGATTGCAGGCGCACTGCTTTTGTGCGGCATGGGGCCGGCGCAAAATGCTTTGGCCCGATCCGTGCATCTCGCACCGCATGTTTCCAGCACAGTTGTTTCTGGCACACTGGAGGGTGAGAGCATTGTGCCCTTCCATGTGAGCCTGAAGGAAGGGCAGAAGCTGGATGTGCTGTGTCATTCCCGCAAAAGCGGCATTTATTTTTTTGTAAAAGATCCGGAAGGCCGGATTGTTTATAATAGTGCGGAAAGTCCGCAGCCCGACAGGTGGACCGGGCAGGCCGCTTCTCCCGGTAAATATACGCTGGGGGTCTTCCAGCAGCATGCGACCGCCCGTAAGGGGCATACGGCATTTTTCCGCCTGCACCTTGCCGTTAATCAGGGTGAGGCTTCAACGACTAGTCTTCTCCCGTAACGCCGCCAGCGCCACCGTCGTGGCGTGGGTGAGCGGTGCGGGCAGGGCGTCCAGCGGGAACCAGTCCAGACCGCTATGTTTGTGCGGCTCCTGCAACACCGGCTGCCCGGTAAAGCCGGAGACCGTATAAACCGGGGCGACCCAGTGGGTGTCGGCAGCACGGTCAATCTGGTCCACCACACACAGCAGGGTGGGGTGGTGTATCACCAGCCCGGTTTCTTCCAGCACTTCCCGCGCCACGGCGGCCGGCACGGTTTCAAACGCATCCACCTTGCCGCCCGGCAGGCCCCAGCATCCGGCTTCCGGCGCACGCAGGCGGCGCAGGAGCAGTAGTTTGCCGTCCTGAATAATCATGGCGCCACAGCCCAGTCGGGGGTCTGTCATCGGGGTGCTCCTTGCTGTGTCTGTCTGCGGTGTGGCCTGCATACCCCGCTGCGGACTTTTGGAAAACAGTGTGGTACACCCCACCCCCTGCCAGCACGGGCAGAGCGGCCTGAAACTCCGGCCGGATGAGACACGAGGGCAGGGGGCAGAGATGTCAGTGGAAAAAAACTTCAAGGCCGTTCTGGATCAGGCCAATGAGAGCATTGCCGTCAAGATGACAATGCTCTTCGGCAGTATCTGGTGCGTTTACGTGTTTTTCGTGTTCTCGCTCATCCCGGTGCTGATGCCGCAATGGCAGAATACGCTGCTCTATATCAGCAACTGTATCCAGCTTGTTGCGTTACCGGCCCTGATGGTGGGGAATGCGGTGCTCAGCCGTGGAGCGGACAAGCGGGCGGCGGAAGACCATCAGGCTCTTCTGGAAATCCTCTCAGACGTGCGGGAAGAGCTGGCGGACCTGAAGGACCGCACAGCGGGGCTTGCGCAAAGTGCGTCAGAAGCCCTGCAGCGCCCGGAGCTGGAAAACGTCTCCATTTCCGACCAGACGTTTGTGGATGTCGAAGGGCAGAACGGCAAGTCGTCCGGCGGCGGAGCATAATGCCTTACAATAAGAAGGAAGCTGGCTGATGACGCCACTGGCCCTGTTTGCTCTGGTGATGACGCTGGCTGCTGTCTTTGCCTTATTGAATGACAGACTGCTCCGCCTGCCGATGAGCATTGGCATTATGATCCTCGCGCTGCTGGCCTCCGGCGGACTGATGCTGGCGGACACCGTGCTGCCGGGCTCCGGCCTTGGGCACGCACGCGCTGTTCTGACGCAGATTGACCTGCCCCATACCCTGCTGGATGGCCTGCTGGTGTTCCTGCTGTTTGCCGGCGCGCAGGCTGTGGATACGCGGGATTTATGGGGGCGGCGCTTTTCCGTTCTGGCTCTCGCCATTCTGGGCACGTTGCTGGCGGTGCTGCTGTTTGCCGGGGCCATGTGGGGTGTTTTTGGCCTGCTGGGCCTGCCGGTGTCTTTTGCGTGGTGCATGGTGCTGGGCGCTATTCTGGCTCCAACGGACCCGGTCTCCGTTGTTGGCATGTTGCGGCGGCTGGGGCTGCCCGGCCCGCTTCAGGCCCTGTTTGCGGGGGAAAGCCTGTTTAACGATGGCGTCGGCGTGGTGATTTTCACCGTCGCCCTCGGCATTGCAACACAGGGCGGTTCCGTCCATGTGGCCGGCCTTGCTGAGCCGTTTGGCTGGGAAGTGGGCGGAGGGCTGCTGCTGGGTCTGGTTGGCGGCGGAGTGTCTCTGCTGGGGCTGCGGGCCGCGCGGGACCCGCATGTGGAATTGCTGATTTCTCTCGCGCTGGCCACCAGTGTTTATAGTCTGGCCGCAGCCTTTGGCATGTCCGGCCCGATTGCTGCCGTTACGGCAGGGCTGGCCATGGGCACACCGACCGCACAGGCCGCCCTCACGTCCGAGGGCCGCAGCGAGATTCCGGCCTTCTGGGGGCTGGTGGATGAAGTGCTGAACGCGCTGCTGTTTGTGGTCATTGGCTTTCAGGTGCTGGCGCTGTCCTTCCACTGGCCGTTTGTGTGGGCGGCGGCGGTCGCGGTTCCGCTTTCCGTTCTGGTGCGTGGGGCAAGCGTGCTGCTGGCCACGCTGCCGCTTTATCTGGTGGGGCGGGAAGCAATGGGTGTGCTGGCCGTGCTGACATGGGGTGGCCTGCGCGGCGGCATTTCTCTCGCACTGGTGCTCAGCCTGCCAGCCGGGCCGGAGCATGACCTGCTCCTGTGCGTCTGTTATAGTGTAATAACATTCACCATTCTTGTGCAGGGGCTGAGCATGCAGCCTCTGGTGCGGGCATTTTATCCTGTCAGCCAGACCGGATCAAAGGAAGGATAAACCCCATGCGGGTGCGCGCTCATGCACGGCCAATCCTGATGGCCACAGTCGTTTTTTCCAGCGCGCTGCCCGCCCCGGTTCTGGCGCAGGCCACACCGGGCGGCGTCGGGTCTGGCAGTGTGACGGCGGAAGAACCGGAACCCACAAAACCGCGCGTGCCTCAGGCCACGGGCGCACGGTCGTCCGGCGTGCGCAAAGCAGGCCCTTCCCGGCAAGCAACCGGGGCTGGTCACACCGGCCCGGTGCAGGCACAGGGCGCGGAGCAGATTGACGTGCATGCGGACCCGGTGGCGCTGCATGCGGGGGGTGGGTTGCTGCGGCCGCAGGATGCGCCAAAGGCTATCAGTGTTGTAGGGTCGGACTTCATTGCCCGGCAGGCGCCGTCTGCCACAGCGTTTGATCTGGTGGCTCTGCTGCCGGGGGCGAACGTGGCGTCCTCCGACCCGCTGGGCTTTTCCCCGCAGACCAATATTTCCGTGCGCGGCCTGAACGGGGATGCCATTGGCTACGTGCTGGAAGGCGCACCGCTGAATGATATTGCCTATTACACCGGCTACCCCAGCCAGTTTGCCGATAGCGAGAACTATGACAGCATTGCCCTGCAGCAAGGCGCTGCGGATCTGGACAGCCCGGTTCTGAACGCAGCGGGCGGCCTGATGAGCCTGCGCTTCCGCACCCCGGCGGAAAAAGCCGGCGGGATGGTGAACATCTCTTACGGCTCCTATGACACCAATCGGGAATTTATCCGGCTGGATAGTGGTGAGATTGGCAAGACCGGCCTGCGCGGCTTTGTCTCCTATTCTCATGGGGCTTCCGATAACTGGCGCGGGCCGGGGCGGGATGTGCGCCAGCATGTGGACTTCAAGCTGCAAAAGGACTGGGGGCACGGCAATACGGCGTCTCTGCTTGGCTCCTGGAATCAGGCCATCGACAGCTATTATCCGCAGGTTTCCAAAGAGAGCTGGGCGCAGGATGGCATCCACGGCGCGAACAATCTGGCCAGACAGTATGATGTGAATAATGAGGCTGCGGGCACGGATTACTGGCGGCTGTATCGCCAGCCCGAACGCACTTTGTATCTGGCCGCCCCGGTGGAACTGCATCTCACGCACGGCCTGACGTTCAAGGCCACGCCCTACGCGCAGGGCGCTTACGGGAACGCGCCCGGTGGCACGCAAATCCCCACATCCGGCCTGTATAACGGCACGCAGCCGCTGGCGGATGAACTCACGCTGCCCAGCACGCAGGATGGCTGGGCGACCGTGCGGGCGGATTACACGCAGCGCAGCTATCGGTCTGGCTTTACCACCGCAATGGAGTGGAAGCGCGGCGTGAATGATCTGGTGCTGGGCTACTGGTACGATTATTCCGACGATAATGAAAAACAGCAGTTCACCGCGATCTCGGACGGCGGCTATGCATCCAACATCTGGGGCAATGGCGGCGGGAGTGGCATTCACCTCTCCGATGGCTCTCTGCTGCTCGGCACCAATAACCACACCGTCACGCAGACCAATGCGCTGTTTCTGGGCGACCGGCTTTCCCTGCTGCATGACCGGCTTTTGCTGACGGCCGGCTTCAAGGAAGTGATGATGACGCGCACCGGCACCAACGCCATGCCGGGGGCGGCTTACCATGCCAATACCAACAGTGCTGTGCCGCTGCCGCGTCTGGCCGCACGGTTCCAGATTACGCCGCATCATCAGGTGTTTTTCAGCGCCACCACCAATTTCCGAACGCCTGCGGAAACCGCGCTGTATGATGTGTTTGACCCCACCTCCGGCCAGACGGAAAACAAGGGCACCACGCACGTCAAGAACGAATATTCCATCTCGGAAGAGCTGGGCTATCGGTATGCGGATGATCGGTTTGTAGGCAGTGTCACGCTGTTTAACTACAATTTTACAAACCGGCAGGTAGAAACGCTGACGTCACAAAACGGATCGTTCGTGCAGTCCACCATGAACGCTGGCGGCCAGACCAGCCGGGGTGTGGATGTGGAATTTGGTCTGCGGCCCTGGCATCACCTCAGCCCGTATGTGTCGGGCGAGTATCTGCACGCCACCATTGATAACGACATTGCCGCCAACGGCGACCTTCTGCCCACACGCGGCAAGACCGCCGTGCGCAGCCCAACCCTTCAGGCGGCGGCGGGGCTGACCTATGATGACGGGCACTTCTTCGGCACGGCCACCGTCAAATATACAGGCCACCAATATGCCACGTTCATGAATGATGAACGGATGTCCGACCACGTGACGGGTAATCTGGCCGTGGGCTACCGGCTTGCTGATGTCGCCATGCTCCATAAACCGGAGTTCCGCATGAACTTTATCAATATCAGCAACCAGCATTATCTGTCCGGCGTGGCAGACCCGACGCTGAACGCGAAGGACACCACAGGTCGCTACGGCAGCACCATTGCGGGCAGTGCGCCGGATTACTACGTGGGCGGCGGGTTCGCGGCGCTGTTTACCGCCTCCACCGGGTTCTGAGCAGCGTGACCGGTCTTCTCGCCCGCCTCTTTTCCGGCCAGCCCCCCAAGCAGTCTCCGGGCACCGTGCCCGGCCAGTTTGGTGTGCATGGCGTGCAGGATAAGCGCGACTGGCCCCCGCTGACGGAGGCGGAAGTGGCGGGCGTTCTGTCCCACTATGCGTCTCTGTCGCCCGTTACCTCCATTCTCTGGCACAGTATGCGGCCTTTTTCCGCCGCTGGCATTGTGCTGCTGAAAGGCGATGGCCCGAAAACGGTTGTGGTCAAGCGGCACCATACGCAGTTGCGCAGCGTGGCGGCGCTGGAGGTGGAACATGCCTTCATGCAGCATCTGCGCGAGCAGGGTCTTCCGGTCAGCACCGTTCTGAGCACGGGCAACGGAGCCACAGCGGTGACTCAGGGGATCTGGACGTATGAGGTCTTTCTGCCGTCGGACGGGGAGGACCTGTATCGGGATACCATGTCCTGGCAGCCGTATCAGTCAACAGATCACGCGCGGGTCGCCGGGGGTGAGCTGGCGCGGCTGCATAAGGCGGCGGAGGGGTTTGATGCCCCTGCTCGGGGTGAGACCTGTCCGCTGGTCTCCAGCATGGTGGCGGTCGGACAGGCGGAGCTTCTCCCGGCGCTGCGGGCGTGGGTTGCCCGGCAGCCGGGGCTGGCCCAGCAACTGGCAGGCCGCCCGTGGGAGCAGGATGTGCAGACGGTGCTGGAACCATTCCACGCAAAACTCCGCCCGCTATTGGCAGACGTTAGACCGTGCTGGGGGCATGGCGACTGGCACGGGTCCAACCTGCTCTGGGGAACGGGTGATGAGGCCGGTGTTGCCAGCGTTCTGGATTTCGGCATGGCGGACCGCACCTGCGCGGTGTTCGACCTTGCCGTGGCGCTGGAGCGGAGCGGAGTGAAGTGGCTTGATCTGCCATCACCCGGCGTTGTGGTGTATCCGCAGATGCAGGCCTTGCTGGCAGGCTACCAGAGCGTGCGCCCGCTGAGCGAGGCGGAACGGGCCTTGCTGGTGGCCTTCATGCCGCTGGTGCATGTGGAATTTGCGTTCTCGGAAGTGGCGTATTTCGGCACGTTGCTGAAGGACGCGGCCTCGGCTGAGGTGGCGTATACGGAGTATCTGCTCGACCACGCCCGCTGGTTTGCCTCCAAAGAAGGACGCGCCCTCCTGCGCTGGCTCCCGACTGAACTGGCGCGCGTCCCGGCCGCCAGACCATGAGCCTGCTGGAACTCCTTGCCGTGCTGTTCAGCGCGGCGGGTGTGTGGCTGACAGGCCGCAGGGCGGTGCTGTGCTGGCCGGTCATGCTGGTGGCTTCCGTGCTGTATGGCGTGGTGTTCTGGCGGGCGCATCTCTATGCCGATGCCGCATTGCAGGGCGTGTTTGCCGCCCTCTCGCTCTATGGCTGGTGGCGCTGGCTGCGTGGCGTGCGGGATGAAGGTGCTGTGCAGGTTATCCAGCCCCCGCAGGGTGTGATGGTGCGCGGCGTTGTGCTGAGCGTGGCGGCTGGTGTGCTGCTGGGCGGTGTGCTGCAAACCTGGACGGATGACCCCAACCCCCTGATGGACGCGCTGCTCAGCACCTTCAGTATTCTGGGACAGATGTGGATGGCCCGGCGCTATCTGGCCAGCTGGCTGATCTGGCTGGGTGTGGACGTGCTCTATACCGGCCTGTTTGTGGTGCGGGAGCTGTATCTGACAGCGGGCCTCTACGCCGCATTTGTCGGGCTGGCAGTGGCTGGCTGGCTACAGTGGCGGGCTGTTTGCGTTATAACAGAGCCCGAAAAACCGCCATTTGAGTAGGTGGACTCTTCTCCACTTGACAATAATTCTCATTATCACGTAAGCGCCGCATATCGGTAACGTATGTGTGGGTAACAAGGTAGCTATGAGAATTTCGCGCTCTGTGAAGGGTGTGCTCCCTGTGCTTTTTCTGGCGGGAGCAGCCACATCGTCGGGCGCAGTGGCAGAAACGCTGCCTGTGCCGGAAAGCCAGTCCGACACGGAAAAATCTGCCGGGAAAAACAAGGCGCGCAAGGCGAGAGAAAAGGCGGAGGTGGTGATTGTGACCGCCACAGGCCGTTCCAGCGCCTCGGCCTCCACCAAAACCCGCACGCCGATTATTGAATCGCCTCAGACAATTTCCATTGTCAGCCGGGAAGAAATCGAATTGCGGGCGTCTCCCACCGTGGCCGATGCGCTCTCCTACACCGCAGGTGTGCAGGCGGAACCGTCCGGCATTGATAGCCGCGTGGATGAAGTCTCGGTGCGTGGTTTTGGCGCAGGCGGATTTTCCTCCAACAACAACTTTGTGGATGGCCTGCGCCTGCCGTCCGGCGGCCAGTGGACCCGGACCTCGTTCGACCCGTTCGCGCTGGAACAGATTGAAGTGCTCAAAGGCCCGTCCGGCGCGCTGTATGGCCAGACGGCACCGGGCGGGGTGGTCAATCTTGTTACCAAACGTCCGACTGCCAAAAGTGAGGGCGAGTTCTTCCTGCAAGGCTCCGGCTTTACCAATCTCAATAACGGGCAGGGGCAGGCCTCGGGCGATCTGTCCGGCAGGCTGAACAAGAGTGGCACAGTCACAGGCCGGGTTGTGGCACTGGCGCGGTATGGTGGCACGCAGGTCAACAGCGTGAATAATGGCCGCTATTACATCTCCCCCAGCCTGACATGGCAGCCCACGGTCAACACCAGATGGACGCTGCTGGCGCAGTATCAGCGGGATCAGGGTGGTTCCACCTTCCAGTTCCTGCCCGCCACGGGCACGCTGTATCCGTCTCATGGCCGCTATATCAAGAACGATGCCAATATTGGTGAGCCGAAGTGGGATACGTTTGACCGCAATCAAGCGCTGATCGGCTCCTTTCTGGAACACAAATTCAGCAAGTATCTGACGGTGCGGAACAACACGCGCTACACCTATCTGGACACGCTCTATCGGGCCACCGTGCTGTCTGGCGATACGCTGAGCAAATGCCCCGCCACCATTGCAGGCTGTGTTGCGGGTGAGACCGTTAACCGCCGTGCCGTGGAAGGGCGCGGGCGCTCACAGGGTGTGGCGACGGATACGCAGATTGAAGGCCATGTGATGACCGGCCCGGTGCGGCATCTGCTTCTTGCTGGCACAGACTACTTTTATACCGACTGGAACCATGACCGCGATCTGGTCAATTCCTCACTGGTCCTGCCGGTGCTGAATATTTTTGATCCCCAGTCACGCGGGTCTGCGGGCTATGGCGCGGCGTTGTCTCCGCAGGTTTATACCTCTACGGAAAGCCGCCAGAATGGCATCTATTTTCAGGACCAGCTCAAGTTTGACCGCCTGCGCGTGACCATCGGCGGGCGGCAGGACTGGGCGCGGGATGATACGCTGAACATCCTGACCAACAAACGCTACATCACAAAATCCAATGCGTTCACATGGCGCGCGGGGGCGGTGTATCTGTTTGATAACGGGCTGGCCCCGTATTTCAGTTACGCGCAGTCCTTCCAGCCGCAGGTGTCGGACCCCTCCACCTCGCGCGATGGCACGCCGTTCAAACCCACCAAGGGGGACCAGTATGAGGCCGGGCTGCGCTACCAGTACGGCAAGAGCATCTACATCACCTTTGGCGGTTATCAGATTACCCAGACCAACATGACCACCCCGGACCCGGACGGCGCGATGTGCGGCACCTCCACCTGCCTTGTGCAGACGGGCAAGGGCCGCGTGCGCGGGCTGGAACTGGAAGGGCGGGCAAACCTTGTGTGGGATACATCTGTTATCTTCACCGGCACGCGGAGTGACGCCAAAGTAACGCGCTCCAACTATGCCGCGCAGGTGGGGAATTATCTGCCACAGGCTCCCAAATGGATGGCGTCTCTGTTTGTGGACAAACGCTTCCGCTCCGGCGTGTTGCAGGGGGTAGGGGCTGGCGGTGGTGTGCGCTATACCGGGCACAGCTATGGCGATACGGCCAATACGCTTTCCATCCCCGGCTATACGGTGTTTGACATGTTCCTGCGGTATGATTTTGGGGCGGCGCGGCCCCGGTGGAAAGGTCTGACCTTCTCCGTCAATATGCGCAACATTGCCAATAAACGGTTTGTGGCAACCTGCACCGCTGTCTCCGCCTGTTATTACGGGCAGGGGCGGAGCGTGATTGGCCGTCTGGAATATCGCTGGTGAGTTCTGTGCTTTTTGACACCTCTTTATGCGCTCTGGCGGTCATGTGCAGTGTAGAAGCGGGTGTGTGTGTCTATCTGACTGCGCCGCGGCAGATGCTGCTGCGTAAGGCGCTGCCTGTTAAAACCGGACTGGGGGTTGCGGTGGCTTTGGCTTTGGCTGCCCTGCGGCTGTTCTGCCAGGTAGTGGGAGTGTTTACCGCCGTGTTTGCCCTGGCGGTGGTGCTGATGAGCGTCTGGTCGCTCCTGCCGCTCTGTGTGGCGCTGGCGCGCCAGGGGCAGGACCGATCATGAGCCGGCCTGTGCGGACGTTCAGTAGCAGGAACTGGTTTTTCAAAGTGCTGGCGGCAGTCTTGCCGGGCGCGTTGCTGGTGTGTGGCCTGATGGGGGTTGTGGGCGTGTTGTGCCACACGGATGGCAGCCCGCGCTCAGCCTCCGGCCAGTATCTGATGTGGATGGGCGCATTGCTCTGGAGCGCGCTGCTCAGCGTATGTTTCCTGTTCCGCTCCGGTTTGCAGGCGTGGGGCGTTCTGATTGTGGCGAATGGCGTGGTCTGGGGTCTGTTTGTTGTGCTGCGGAGTGTCCTCTCATGAAACTGCGTGCGGACCTTGTGCAGCTTTACCGCGATGTTCATAGCTGGGTCGGCATTGTCGCCGGACTTTTCCTGTTTGTGGCGTTTTACGCCGGGGCCGTCACCATGTTTGAGGAACCGCTGCAAAGCTGGGCCTCTGCCCCCGTTGCTTTGCCGCCGCCGGTCAGCCTTGAGCAGACACCCTTACTTTTGGAAAAGGCTCTGGCTGCTTACCCGGAGGCACGGGATGACTACACGATTGCCGTGACCCCGGAAGACGCACAACGCGGCCGCCTGACATGGGATGGTAGCGGCGGCCAGGTGCATCATGGCCCTACGCAAAGCATGGCGGCGGGGCTGGATGCGCAGGGAAATCTTGTTGTGGTGCCCAAAACACCCTCGGAGGCCGCGCATTTTGTGGATGTGCTGCACCAGCAGGTTGGTCTGCCTTTGCCGCATACGCAGGCTATGGTGCTGATGGGGGCCGTCGCGCTCCTCTATGCCGTTGCCCTTGTTTCCGGCGTGATTGCCTATCTGCCGGCTTTGATGAAAACGCTGTTTGCGGTGCGCTTTGGCCAGAGTGTGCGCAAGCGGTGGCTGGATGTGCATAATCTGCTGGGCCTGTTCTCACTGCCGTTCCATCTGGTCATGGCCATTTCCTCCGTCGTGTTTGCCTTCCACGGACAGATTTTTGCTGTGGAGCACATGCTGTTTCCCGGTTCCTCTACCGGTCAGCACGGTGGTCAGCACGGTGGCATGCATGGCGGTGGGCACGGTGGCGGCGGACATGCCGGAGGGCATGGCGGGGCTTCTGGTGTGGGGGCACCCTCGGTAACCGGGGCGGCCAGCGCGTCTTTCACACCGGTTTCCTCACCCGCGCCTGTGCCCGTATCGGTGCCCGTGCTGGCCCCGACCGAGATCCTCGCCATTATGGCGCGGCAGGCTCCGGGGTTTGTGCCGGAAGTGCTGAATTACATGCAGCTTGGCCACGGCAAGGATGTGGTGCGGGTGTTCGGGCATGATGTGCGCTACCCCACACGCGGCCCGACGGGCGGCTTTGTGGTGCTGAACTCCCACACGGGCGCGGTGCAGTCCGGCGAGTATATGCCGGGGCATCAGCCTGCAAAATTTGCGATTGTAACGACGTTTTTTGCCCTGCACTTTGGCAGCTTTGGTGGCACGCCCGTGCGCTGGGGGTATGTGGTACTGGGGCTGGCCGGGGCGTTTCTGTTCTATACGGGTAATCAGCTCTGGATTGTCAGCCGCAGGCGGCGCGAGCGGGAAAGTGGTCTGGTGGTGGAAACTCGCGGCACAAAACTGCTGGCCGCTTTGACATCCGGCTGCACCACGGGGTGTGTGGCAGGGATTTCCGCCGTGTTCTGCGCGGTGCCTCTGTTGCCCTATGGCGGGACGTATGGCGCAGTTTCTGCTGTATATTACAGCATGTTTTGTGTGTTTGTGGTGGCTGCCTTCTGCCTGCCCGGCCAGCGCGGCATCCGGCTTTTGCTGGCGGCAGCGGGGGTGGTAACGGCTTGTGTGCCGCTCATGCTCTGCCTGCACGGGGCGCACCTGCTGCGCACGCCGGAAGGGCTGGGTGTGGCCCTTATGGCTGCTCTGCTGAGTGTGTTCCTGTTCGCCAGCGCGGCAAAGCATACGCGGGAGATTTAGGGGAAGCGGTCTTTATATCAACTACTGTCTGAATGACCTTGAGAACGATGTTCCAAAATCCCAGTCTTTTTAATGTTTCTCTTAGTGGGTGCCCGTCAATGCCATCTGCGCCGCCACAAAAGCGGTGACGCCGGTATTATAGAGCGCGTGGCAGGCGGCGGTGGTCCAGAACGGGCTGCCGCGCCGGGATTTTGCGGTCAGGTAAAAACAGGCAAAGAAGCAGAAAGAGCCGCTCAGCCCGACATCCAGAGCTACGGGCCAGTTACGGTGGGGGATAGCCGTATTACCGCTGGTATGGTGGTCCCACGTAAAAAGTAGCGTGGTGGCAGCAAAGGAAAGCCCCCACAGCCAGCTATGATTTTTGATGAACAGCCGAAAAAACTGGTGCGGCAGATAGAAGAAAATAAAGGTCTCCATAACCGGTGCAACCAGCATGGCTAACACGGCCAGAAGCGGGAGCGATGCCGGAGAGGGACCATTATCCACGGCCCCGCAGAGCCACAAAAGCATCAGCCCCAGCGGACACAGAATGGCCTGAGCCAGCAGGCAGCGCAGGCAATAGCGCCAGTTGACAGCAAACCGGCCTCCCGCCCGCGCAGCGTTGCCAGCGTTGCCAGCGTTGCCAGCGTTGCCAGCGTTGCCAGCGTTGGGCGGGGCGGCCTCTGTCGTCTGGTCCGGGAAGAGCATGGCGCGGGCTTTTTCTTCAGGAAAAGATGATGGTGCGGTGGCCGTTGAGCATCACGCGCTGTTCCACATGCAGTTTTACCGCGCGGGCCAGAACCTGAGATTCAATGGAGCGGCCAGCCGCCACGTAATCCTCGGCGGACAGACTGTGGGTGACGCGGGCGGTTTCCTGCTCGATAATCGGGCCTTCATCCAGATCCGGCGTGACGTAATGCGCGGTTGCGCCAATCAGCTTCACGCCCCGTGCAAAAGCCTGATGATACGGCCGCGCGCCCTTGAAGGAGGGCAGGAAGGAGTGGTGGATGTTGATGATGCGGCCACTCATTTCCGTGGAGAACGCATCGGAGAGCACCTGCATATAGCGGGCCAGCACAATCAGATCGGCTTTGGTTTCGCTCACAAGGGCGCGCAGGCGGTCTTCCTGCTCGGCTTTGTTGTCCTTGTTCACCGGCCAGTAATAATAAGGGATGCCAGCCTGTGCGGCAGTGGCCGCGCTGTCCTGATGGTTGGAGACAATGGCCACAATCTCGGCCCGCAGCCAGTTGACGCGCACCTGATACAGCAGGTTGAGCAGGGCATGGTCAAACTTTGAGACCATGATAATCAGGCGTGGCAGGACTGCTGCATCATGCAGGCGCATGGTCATGTTGAATTCGGTTCTGACCGGTTCCAGACAGGCGCGAATGTCTTCCATGGAGGCAGGGGTGGTAAAGGCCAGCCGCATGAACAGGCGGCGGGCAGTCCGGTCACTAAACTGGTGGGTTTCCAGAATGTCTGCGCCCTTGTCTGCCAGAGCGGTGGAAACAGCAGCAACAATGCCCGGTTTGTCCGGGCAGGAAAACGTCAGGGTAAAGTGCATGGCGCGTTAGCGGTCCTTGTGTCGGCCAGCCCGGCAGGAAGGCAGCCGGGCGTAAGAGGGCGTGGAGTGTGCCAAGGGCCGGGCCATACGGCAACCAGCCGCCGGACTCGCCAGAGAACGCGGGCGGAAAGCCTATGATGTGGATGACTCGCCTCTTTATCGAATCGTTAAGACTGTCGATCCGGCAGATGAGTCAATCACAAAAATGTCAAAAAAGCTCTGAGACGCAGAAAACAGCCATTTATACCAGCTATGTTCTTGAAGAAGAGAGTCTGTTTATCCACAGAAGACGGGGAAAGACTGTGGGAAAACTCTGTGGATAGTTTTGTGTAAGGCTGACAGACAGTGCATTCTTTTCACGTTTCCCGGTTTGTTCTGTTCCGCCGGGTTGAGAAAAGCAAAGGGAGTGTGTGCCGTAAGTGCGGCTATGTAAATTTCAGGAAATGGTTTTCACACAAAATGCGGTCATTTCTGTGTTTTGATGATGCTAACAATTTCAGGAATTTAACAATATATTTAATATTATGATCTACGGGTAATGCTGCGCAGGCTGATTACGGTCTGATGAATCTGAGTTTTAAGGAGGAAACTCCTTATTATTTATAGGATTTTGGAAATGGGCAGCAGCTTTTCTACCGGCGGAACAAATTCGTCAAGTCAGACTTATCCAACAGCGAGCAACCTGTCGGGAGCGTCTTATACCCTGACGAATGCATCTGGCGGTCAGTTGCTGTTCACGCTTCCCGGTGGCGGCTATATCAATAATATCTATGGGAATCTTGTTAATAACGGAATTATATCCGATATCCCATCATCACCGGGGACAGGAAGCACCTTTAATATAGGAAGTCTTGGGGGCAATAACACCTTCAAAAACACTGGAACACTGACGTTTAAGCAGCTGGATGCAACATCAGGAGCCACTGTTAATTTATACTATAAAACAATTGAGAATGCCTCTTCTGCAACAATTGATCTGGAGAGTGCTGGCGCTTCAACCATCTCCGCAGCTTATGTCGCAAATCTGACGAATGATGGTACTATCAAAGTTGTCGATACCAGCGGAACAGGTATGACATCTAATTGGGGAAATGGAACCGGTACATTCAGTAATAACGGCACATTTTCCATTGATGATTCTGCCGCCACATCGGGGTCAACAACCAATTTAAATTTTTTAGGAATCAATAATAGCGGAGCGTTGACGTTAGCTATTCCTGCTGCATCGACTGCTATCACAACGGTTGGAAGTGGTGGATTTACCAATTCGGGAACATGGTCCATCAATTCAGCCAGCGGAGGAAATATTCAAATTATCGGTGGAACCTCCGCCTACACGAATACCGGTACCATCAATGTTAGTGACGCTAACCTGAATATTGCAAATGCTCTGACAGGCACAAATGGCACTGTAAATCTTTCCAATGGTGCTGATGTCACATTGGGCGGTAATAGCAGTGGAGCCGGGCAGACTTTCAATTTTTCTGGCAGTGACAATACGCTGAATGTAACAAATGGTACAACTTTTACCGGTGTTATTCGTGGCTTTAGTCAAGGCGATCAGCTTGATCTGAATGTTGCCGGTACTCCCTCATACGATTCCACAACTGGTATTCTTACAATCACCACGAGTGGTGGAAAAGTTTATACGTATGATATTGGTGCTGGTTACACAGGGTCGTTTGCCAATACTGTAGGGGGAGTGGTGACTTACTCTGGCAGCACTCCTTGTTTCCTTGCGGGTTCAATGATTCGAACGAGCCAGGGAGAGGTGAGTGTAGAAAACCTCCAGGTGGGGGATGAGGTCGTTACGTTCGACTGGAAAAAAGATCAGTATGTCAGCCGTTCTGTTGCCTGGGTCGGGAAGGCAAGCGCTACTGTGCGTTCTCACCTTCCGGATGATGAAGCGGGCTGGCCTGTCCGCATCCTCAAGGATGCCATTGCCGAGGGCGTGCCCTACAAGGATATGCTGGTGACCTCTGAGCATTGCCTGTTCTTTGAAGGTAATTTTGTCCCGGCACGGATGCTGGTCAACGGGGTATCTGTCTTCTACGATAAGTCCTTCACGTCGTATGAGTACTATCATGTGGAAACGGAGCAGCACTCCGTTATCATCGCTGATGGGATGCTAACAGAAAGCTATCTGGATACAGGAAATCGCTCTTCTTTCCGGGTGGAAGGGAAGGTCGTCAGGCTTTTTGGAAGAAATGCGAGCTGGGAAGACGATGCTGCTGCGCCTTTGTGCGTAGACCGTGATTTTGTTGAACCATTATTCCGTAAAATTGAGCTGCGGGGGAATCGTGTTCATGCTGGGCATATTCCCACTGAGACCGTTGAGCTGACACCATATCCAGATGTGCATCTGGTAACAGCAACGGGTGGCCGAATTCGTCCAATACGTACGAATGGTCAGCACTATAGCTTCATGCTGCCATTCGGCACCGAATCCGTTCGCATCGTGTCCCGCACCTGCTGTCCTTCTGACGTGATTGGGCCCTTTGTGGATGATCGTCGTTCTCTGGGGATTGCCGTGGCGGATATTCGTCTGATTCTTGGTAAGCGTCAGCATGATATCAGCGCGCATCTTCAGGCAGAAAAACCAGAAGGTTGGTATGAAACCGAGTCAACTGAATGCGCATGGACTAACGGCAATGCTGTCCTGCCCCTTGGTGACCACCTGTTGCAGGAAAAAATAGGGATTCTTTCTCTGACCATTACAGCGGCTGGACCGTATTTGCAGAATTCTGACGATAGGGAAGTCAATCAGAGGAAAACTGGGTAATCTCTTAGAAGTCGATTTTTTTGAGTGCAAAAGCTGTTCCAGTGGGTCGGGTTAATCCCGATCCACTGGTGCAATGTGTCACGCGTTTCAGGCGGCGTTCAGGGCATCGTCCAGCGTGGTAGCCGGACCGAAGACTTCACGCCGCAGGCGGTCTTCCGGCACCCCGGCAGCGCGCAGGCCGGTAATCATCTCCTGCATGAAACACTCCGGGCCGCACAGGTAATAGATGGCGTCTGCCGGTGTGTTGGCTTTGACCCAGTCCGGCGTGATGCGCCCGGCATGGGCTGTGGTGCCGGGAGCAGCCTGATCGGCCAGGGTATCTGCCGTGCTGTGCGTGTAGAAAACATCCGCCTTAATCGCCCCTTTGGCGGACAGATCTCGCACCAGTGCGCCAAAAGCTTCCGTCCGTGGGGTGTCCGTGCCGTGGATGTACTGCAAGGGCGCGTGGGCACTGGCCGGGCAGCCATGCGCAGCGGCGGCGGCGCGGGCTTCCAGCATGGCGATGAACGGGGTCAGCCCGACGCCAGCACTCAGCAAGACAATGGGGGCAGACTGCGGTGAGGGCAGGGTGAAGGACCCGGCAGGGGCGGAGACCAGCACGTCCGTGCCGACCTGTGCGCTGTCATGCAGCCAGCCTGAAACCAGCCCTTTTTCGGCCCGACGTACGCTGATGCGGTAGCTGCGGCCATTGGGTGCTGAGGAAATGCTGTAATTGCGGCGCTGGTTGCCGTGGCCGGGCACGGTCAGGGAGAAGCTGAGATACTGGCCGGGTTTGTGGGCCATAACGGGTTTGCCGTCTGTGGGCACCAGATCGAAGGAGGTGACCAGTGCGCTCTCTGGCGTGCGGCTCTGGATGGTAAAGGGCCGCCAGCCTGCCCAGCCACCGGGCGCGGTCTCATGCGCCTTGTAAATCTGGCTTTCCCGGTTGATCAGCACATCCGCCAGCAAGCCATAGGCTTTGGCCCATGCATCCATAATTTCCGGCGTGGCAGCATCCCCCAGCACCTGCGCAATGGCACCCAGCAGCGCGCGGCCGACAGCGGGGTAATGCTCGGGCAGGATGTTCAGCCCCACATGTTTTTCCGCAATCCGTTCCACCATGCCGCCCAGCTGATCAAGACTGTTGATGTTGCGGGCATAAGCCAGCACGGCGAGTGCCAGAGCGGTGGGCTGGCTGCCATTTTTCTGATGCGCGCTGTTGAACAGGGCGCTGATGGCGGGGTCTGCCAGCAGGCGTTTGTACATCTCCGTAGTGATAGCGACACCGTGGGCTTCCAGTGCCGGAACGCAGGCGGTGACGGTAGCGCGGGTCTTGTCATCGAGGGGGGTGACCATCGGGTGGTCTCCTGTTTTTGAAGGTGTATATTCCATACACCTTATAGAGCGCTGGAAAAAATGCTGTCAACTGGACTACACTTGGCGCCATGCGCCTGACTCTGTACACAGATTACGCCCTGCGAACGCTCCTCTATCTGGGAGTGCACGCAGATCGTCGCGTCTCCATTCGCGAGGTGGCGCTGGCCTATGGCATTTCAGAAAATCATCTGGTCAAAGTCATTCACCATCTGGGCAAAGGTGGGTTTGTGGATACTTTGCGTGGGCGCAATGGCGGCCTGATGCTCTCCCGCCCGCCCGAGCAGATCAATCTTGGCGACGTGGTGCGCCATACCGAGGATGATATGGCGCTGGTCGGGTGCATGGCTCCCCCCGGCAAGGAAGGGACCCGTGCCGGGGAAGGGTGTGTTCTGGCTCCGGGCTGCACTTTGCGGGGGCTGCTGGGGGAGGCGCTGGGGGCCTTCATGGCTGTGCTGGATGGCCGCACACTGGCGGAGCTTCTGCGCTCCTATGAGGTAAAGACGCTGCGCGACATAGCGCCCGGCACCGGAAAAAAGGCTGAATAACGGCCTTTCCCGCCCTCAATTCTCCCATGGAATGCAACTTGGCCTTTTAAAATCGATTTAACGGATTAAAAACCGGAGCGCCTTCCTCTATCAACGGGCGGCACAAAAGAAGGGCTGTCCGTTTTCTCATGTTGCATTTCACGCCAGACTCACCGTCTTCCATTATCGCGCTGCTGGTCTGCGGCCTTCTGGTTTGCGTGTTTGAGTTTGTGAACGGGTTTCATGACACCGCCAACGCTGTGGCGACGGTCATCTACACGCGCTCGCTCCGGGCGGGTACGGCGGTGGTGCTTTCGGGCATCATGAATTTTCTGGGCGTGCTGACGGGCGGCCTGAGTGTGGCTTACGCCATGGTGGAACTGCTGCCGCCGGATGTGCTGTCCCCGCCTGATGGCACGCCTGCGGTGCCCATGCTGCTCTCCCTGTTTGGCACGGCGCTGGTGTGGAACCTGCTCACATGGCGGGCGGGCATTCCCAACTCCAGTTCCCATTGCGTGATTGGTGCGATTGTCGGCGTGGCCATTGGGGATGCTCTGGTGCATGCGCGCAGCCTGAGCGAAGGGGTGGACTGGCATCAGGTCACCAAGGTGCTGGAAGCGCTGGCCGTCTCGCCCCTGCTGGGGCTGGTAGGGGCCGCGCTGTTCTATCTGGCGATGCGGTCCGTGGTGAAGGACCCGGCGTTGTATCAGCCCCCCACAGGCGACGCCCCGCCACGCGGCTGGGTGCGCTGGCTGCTGGTGGCCAGTTGCAGTGGCGTTAGTTTTTCTCATGGTAATAATGACGGGCAGAAGAGTATCGGCCTGATTATGCTGGCGGTGGTGGGGCTGATGCCCGCCCTGTATGCGCTCAACCCGCTTGAAGCCCACCGCCTGCCGCTGCCCGTTGTGCAGGCCACGCAGATTGAAACCCTGCTGACCCAGTATGACCATAACGGCCTGCGCGCCGAGGCGCTGGCTGCGGCGGCTCGCCTGAAAGCGGAGGGGGAGGCCGCAGCACAGCATGCCGGGACTACTCCGCAGGATGGGCCGCGGACCGTTGTGGCGCAGCGGGCCGATGTGTTTGAAGTGCTGGCCGGGCTGAAGCAGGTTGAGCATGTTTCCAGCGTGCCGGGTGCAGAGCGTGCGCAGGCTAAAAAGCTGCGGCAGGGGTTGCAGCCGGTGGTGGAATTTGCGCCCTGGTGGGTGCGGCTGCTCAGCGCCCTGTGCCTCAGCCTTGGCACCATGATTGGCTATAAGCGTATTGTGCATACATTGGGTGAAAAGATTGGCCGCACCCATTTAACCCCAGCACAAGGCGCTTCCGCCGAACTGGTGGGGGCAGGACTGATTTTGACGGCGGGTTATACCGGCCTGCCGGTCAGCACCACGCACATTATTACCGCAGGCATTGCAGGCAGCATGCTGGGTGCAGGCAGCGGTGTGCAGAATGGCATGGTGGGGCGTATTGCATTGGCGTGGATTGCCACGCTGCCGGTGACAATCCTGATGGCGGCTGGATTGTTTTATGTGCTGAGTTTGTGAAGTAAATAACGTGTTTATGGGAAAGTCAGCGCGAAAATCTGTGATAATTTCTTGAGTAATGCGTTTGGGATAGAGCGATAGGTATTATTTTGATTTTATGGTGATAATCGATCAATTGCTATCAAATTACCAAAGCGTTCTTTTTAATTTTTCTTTTTAGAACAGCAAAAAACTAAAAAAGGTGGTAGCTCGCCCCAATATTGCAACGAAGAAAATTAATTTTCAAATTAAGGATATCGTATGAAAAAGGTATCAGACAAAAGAGCCGTTATCATGAGAACAAAGAAGTATTACGCAATATATTGTCAGGATGTTTTGAGTGGTAGTATTTTTTCTTCGACGGGATCTTCTGTTGTTTTGCCGAGAAAAGAAGTGACCGTCCAGTGGATAGGAGAAAATTTAAGAAAATCTCTTATGGAGAGTCATAATTATTATTTGGATTTTTATAATTGTTCGGCTGATGATCCTGAGCGTGAAAAAATTATAGATTTGTCCCGGTCTGCGGAAAGAGCGTTCTGGTTTGGAATCAGGGACAGGTTTGGCTTCAAGGACCATCTTGTCGCGGTGTCAAAATCGGCTGCTGTCTTTGTCAGTTGGGAGTATGAGCAGACAGATCAGATCTGTTTTCTGGCCACCCGAGGGCGAGGTGGGGGCCATTCTGCCTGGTATTTGGGAGAAAACGAGGGCAAGGTCTTCTACGTTTCAAGTCATGCTTCTGATGAAGAGATCGCGAGTGTGGCTCTTCAGGCGCTTGATGCGTGCCAGCCTAATTATGCGTGAGATGTAGCCGGTCGTTTATGCAGCTTTCCAGGCCTGCTCTGTTGCGATGGTATGGTAATCCCCACACAGTAAGGATTGCTACGGTTGACGATAATGCTTGACGAGGTATCCTGATGTTTAGACCGCCCCCTTTAACGTCTGAGCAGATTAAAGCGCAGTATCGTAAAAGCGCCGATTTTTGCCGGACACCAAAATTTGTCGCCATTATTTCAAAAGAAATTTGGAGAGGAAGCTATTTTTCCCGCACGGGCTGGTGTGCGCATGCACTGGTGGAGGAGGCCACGCCTCTTTGGCTGGGGGAAAATTTTCGTAAGGCTCTTTTGAGTAGTGAATATTTCAACAAGCCGGGGGCGAAAGAGCTGGGGCTGGAAAATATCATTCCAATGGAGAAGGCGTCAAACACCCGGCGTCTGGCTTTTTTCGAGGAGATGCGCCAAGCCTATGGGTTTAAAACTATTGATACGATGTGGCGGAAAGATGATATTGTTGCTTCCGACTGGCATTATCGTATTGATGATTTTATGACTTTATACGCCTCGCGTCGTGCAGGTGGGGGTGGCCACGTTGGCTGGCCACGGGTCAAGTTTCCCCAGAAATTTCTGGATGTCCCGCTGTCTGTGTCAGATGAAGAGCTGGGGCAGGCATTGCTGACGGTGATGGACCAGTGTGAGGGCTATAACGTCAAACGTCCCGTCTCCGCGCGTCCGGCCTCGAAAAAGCCGAAAGACTGAGGCGGTGCTAAACGGACGTGGGGCGTGTCATCGCGCCCCGTGACACTCCCTGCTCTTTTGACGCATGGTGGGCGGAGTTCCCCCTTTATGGAGAAGAGAGCAATGACACAGCCCCTCAAGACAGTTCTCGTCACCGGTGCCACGGCAGGGTTTGGCCACGCCATTGCGTTGCGGTTGGTGAAGGATGGCTACCGCGTAATTGCTACGGGTCGCCGTCAGGAGCGGCTGGATGCGCTGGCAAAAGAGGCTGGACCCGCACTGCTGCCGTTCAAGCTGGATGTGACGGACCTCGCCGCAGTCAAGGCGCTCCCGGCCTCGCTGCCGGAAGGCTGGCAGGAGGTGGATGTGCTGGTGAACAATGCCGGGCTGGCTCTCGGGCTGGGCAAGGCATGGGAAACCAAACCCTCTGACTGGGAGCGTATGATTGCCACCAACGTGACCGGCCTTGTGGAAATCACCCGTGCGCTGCTGCCGGGCATGGTGGCGCGCAATAGCGGGCACGTTATTTCACTGGGCAGCACGGCGGGCACGTATCCGTATCCGGGGGCCAATGTTTACGGGGCCAGCAAGGCGTTTGTGGAGCAGTTTATGCGCAACCTGCGGAGTGATCTGCTGGGCAGGCAGGTGCGAGCCACAACCATTGCGCCGGGCCTGTGCGGCGGCAGTGAATTTAGTGAAGTGCGTCTGGGCGACAAAGAGAAAGCGGATGCCGTGTATAACGGAACCAAACCGCTGCTACCGGATGATATTGCGGAAACCGTGGCGTGGGTTCTCGCACTGCCCGCGCATGTGAACATCAACCATGTGGAAATGATGCCCACCTGTCAGGCCTCCGCCGGTCTGGCGGTCGATCGGACGATGGCGAACTAAAAGCCTCTTTGCGGCCCATATGAAAATGCCGTGCCTCTTTTAAAAAGGGGCACGGCATTTTTTGTGTCAGGAGGTCTGTCTTGCGGAGCGCGACTTATTTGGTCGGGGCGATTTTTTCCGCAATGGCCTGCTGGCGGTCCCGCAGGGCTTTTTCCTTGGCCTGTTTGGCAGCAATTTTCTCCGCAGCCTTGGCGGCCTTTCTGGCCTGCATGCGTTCCAGTCGTTCCTTCATGGCCATGCGTTCATACCGGATGCGCTGGCGGATCCAGTTGAGCAGGCCCGAGAGGGTGACAACCACAATACCCACAAAGGTCCAGCCATCCAGCGGCTGATGGAACACCAGATAGCTTAGCGCCACGCCCCATACCATCTGGCTGTATTGCGGCAGGGCAACGCGGTTGGCGGGTGCGCGGGCCGTGGCCATCATCATCAGCAACTGGCCTAGGGCAGCCAGAAAGCCATAGCCAAACAGATAAACCCATGTGCTGACACCGTGCGGCCATGTGGCGTGCGCCCACATCAGCACACCATTACCGATCAGCGGGCCAACCAGACTGGAGCCAAACAGGGAAAGCCGCGCGCTGTCCTGCCCGGCCAGACGGTAGGCAATCACGCTCACAGCGTTGGCAACGGCGGCAATCAGGGCACACAGATGCCCGAAGTGTAGGGCGCGCACGCCGGGGCGCAGCACAATCAGCACACCAATAAAGCCCAGCACCACGGCCAGCCAGGCCCAGGCGGTCACCTTCTCCTTGAGCAGCACCACAGAGAGAATAGTGACAAACAGCGGCATGAGGAACATCAGCGAGAGCGCTTCGGGCATGGACAGCAGCATGAACGCTTCCACGCTGGCGGCCGTCGCCACAAACGTACAGACCGCCCGCAGCACCCACATGGCGGGTTCCTGCGTGCGGAACACGTCGCGGTAGGATTCCTCAGGCTTGCGGATAAATGGCAGAAGAAGCAGGCCGAAGACCCCGCCGGAGAAGGCGACCTCAAACGGGTCGAGCCGTCCCCCAAGCAGCTTGGAGAAGGCATCACTGATAGCGAAGGAGGCAAATGCCCCCAGAGCCAGCGTAATGCCGGAGAAGAGAATTTTGGGGTCCATATACTGCCTGTACTGTTCTGGTGGTCGAGCCGCGGGTGAGAGAAGAGTGTTCTTGCACACCGGCATGTTCCGGCTTCTTCTCGCGCAATAAGCAAAAAACGGCGCGGGTTGGAAGTACATTTGCACAGGTTTTGGGGAGGGCAGAGGAGCCCTGCGCATTCTTAATGGCCAGCGCGCCCGGAAGAGACGATTGAGCCAGCGGGCCGAACACCCTATAAAAGCAGCAAGGGGATGGGGTTCCCCCTTTAACCGCCCTTGCAAGGGCTGATGACTCCTGCCGTAACCATCTGGCGGGAGACGTGCGTCTTTTTCCCGCCGCAGCACGGCGGGCGTTCTGGAAAGCCCGCCAGAATGAAAGGCCCGAGAATGTCTTTTGCCTCCTGTCTTCTGGTCATGCTTGGCGGTGCGCTGGGCACGCTGGCGCGTTATGTGATGACGATGCTGACCGCTCCCCTCAGCCGCATGATGCCCTGGGGCACCATTGTGGGCATTAATGTTGTGGGGTCGTTCATCATCGGCTTTTTCAGCACGCTCACGCTGGCGGACGGTCGCTACCCGGTTTCTGACAATACGCGCCTGTTTGTCATGATGGGCCTGTGCGGCGGCTACACCACCTTTTCGTCCTTCAGCCTGCAAACGCTGGACCTGCTGCGCAGTGAGGCATGGGGGCGGGCGCTGGCGAACGTCACGCTGTCTGTCCTGCTGTGCATCAGCGCCGTCTCACTCGGCCACCTGCTCGCCACGCACCTGAACGGCCAGTATGTGCAGCTGACACAGGCGGAGGAACAGAGTGATATGGAAGGGGAGATGGAGGGGTAAAACCGGTCCTGCTCTTGTGTTGCAGGAGTGTGCGGGGCAATCTCATTTCTTATTCGGAATGAGAGGCGTGAGGTCACGCTGGCTCCCCTGTTTGAGAAGCCCTATGCCTGCACGGAGCATCCGCTCGGCCAGTTGCACGGTGCGGGGGATGCGCTGGGCACGGACTGCATGGTGGTGGGTGGTTTTGAAAGTGACCACGGCTTTGCCAAAATGTATCGGGGTGACGGCACGAAAAATACCGACTGGTATGGCTGGCACACGCCTGTGCATGCGCCGATTGATGGCGTGGTGAAATATATTCACCTCAACACCGAGACCAACACCCCCGGCACCATGGGCAAGCCACCTGCCAGCATGATGGTGTTTGAGCGGGCTGACGGTGTGACTGTTGTCTACGCGCATCTGGCCGAGCCGGTTGTAAAAGTGGGGGACCACGTGACGGCGGGGCAGGTTGTGGCGATTGATGGCAATAACGGCGTGGCGCGGAATCCGCATATTCATGTGGGGGCGTATCGTGGGGGTGAACCCCTGCAAATCCGCTGGGATCTGCGGGCTATGGGCAAAGTTCCGAGGATGACTGATAATTGATTTTACTCTGAATGCGGAATTCCCTTGCATTCTATCCCGGATAGGCGCACCACAGTGGCCAGCGGGTGCTTTTATCCGGGTTTTCGGCGCGTGTTGCGTTCGGTATATCTCCTTAAAAGTTATGATTTCGTGTGTGTTTTGTGCACGACCGCATTTGTTTGTGAAGGAGCCTTTGTTATGGCAACAGGCACCGTAAAATGGTTTAACCCCACCAAGGGTTTTGGTTTCATTCAGCCGGAAGATGGTGGTCAGGATGCGTTCGTTCACATCTCTGAACTTGAGCGCGCTGGTATGCACACTCTGAACGAAGGCCAGAAAGTCTCTTACGAGCTCGAAGCTGGTCGTAACGGCAAGACATCTGCAGTGAGCATTAAAGCACTCTAAGTGCTTTAGGCCGCAGATTTGCTGTGTGGAAAAGCCGCCCTTTGGGGCGGCTTTTTCTGTTTTAAGTGTTTTTCGGCTCAACGCTCTGAAAACCGTAGGTTTCATAGCGTGTTTTCAAAACACCATTATCCACATCCACCACCATAAAGCCCTCTGGCGTACCAAGCCGTGTGCCATGCCACCAGTTGCCGCACACTGCACCACCGGTAATGTAGGGCACACCATGCCACTCCACCCGTTCCACAATATGGGTATGGCCCTGAAGCACGCCGATAACGTTATACGTGTCGAACAGCGGCAGCACTTCATACGCATTCACCACACTGATGCCGTGATGTTTTTCCGGCTTTGTTGAGCGCACGTCGTAATCTTCTATCGCAGTCACCAGCGGGATGTGGGTGACGATAATAATCGGCGTCCCTTTGGGCTGGGCGGCAAGATCCCGGCTCAGCCAGCCAATCTGCTGCGCATCAATCCGGCCTTCATACATCCGGTCATCCGTAATGCCGATGGAATCCAGCACCACAAAATGCACGCCTTTATGGTCGAAGGAATAATAGAGCTGGCCGAACTGGTCCTCGAAATATTTCTTGCCATAAAGCGGGTCCGTCGGTTGTGTGCCGCTTTTGGTATACACGCCAAAACAGTCATGATTGCCAATGGTGTGATGCACCGGCAGCGTGAGGTCATCTGCTGTGCGCTTATACAAATCCATCAGCATGTTGGCGCGGCCTGCATTTACGCCAAGCGCGTCATACACATGGTCACCACCCTGAATGGCAAAATCGGCCGGAACCGCGCGGGCTTTCAGGAAGGCGCTGTGGCAGCCGGCGTTGGCGTTCAGTTCCGGCTGGAGGTGCGTGTCGGTAATGAACAGGAAGGTGAACGGATCATGCTTGCGCAGCGGGGGCCGGTTGGGCACGGCGGCGAGGGAGCGCGTGAGCGGGGTAAAAGCAAGGCCCGCAGTCAGCGAGAGAAACGTACGGCGGTTGAACTGGACCATGATCGGCGGTTCCATATGCGGGGGAAGGGAGTGAACAGGCCTCCACTGTGCGCAAAATGGCGCGCACTGCCAGATCTGTCATAAATGTTTCATACTCTGTGCGGCTTCTGGCGGGCGTTCTGCTGAGGCGCAGACACAAAAAACCCGTTTCCTGAGCAATAAAGTCAGAAAACGGGCTTAAAGTTTTTAACCTTTCCGCTGCCGGAAGGCAGGGTTATTTGGCAGGCATGACGTAGAGCGCGCAGAGCTTGTTGCCGTCCGGGTCACGCAGATACGCCAGATAGAGATCCCCATTGGGGGTGTGGCGCACGCCCGGCGGGTCTTCAATGGCTTCCCCGCCATTGGCCACGCCGGCTTTGTGCCAGGCATCGGCTTCTTCCGGGCTGGCCATGGCAAAACCAATGGTGCTGCCATTACCAGCGGTGGCGGGCTTGCCGTTCAGCGGTTTGGTAATAACCAGTCGGCCTCCGCGATGCGTGTAGGCCAGACGACCCTTGGCGTTGGGTTCGGCTGGG
This sequence comes from Acetobacter sp. KSO5, assembly GCF_044094635.1. Lineage (NCBI taxonomy): Bacteria > Pseudomonadati > Pseudomonadota > Alphaproteobacteria > Acetobacterales > Acetobacteraceae > Acetobacter > Acetobacter sp. KSO5. The sequence continues at coordinate 771,379 of NZ_CP172014.1, forward strand.
GCGCAGCCCATGGCGCCCAAAGTGGCATCATAAAACCGTTTGGAGCGGGCAATATCGTTACTGCCAAGCATGATGTGGCTGAACATGAAGCGTTTTTCTCCTTACCCGGTATGGGAAGGCGCAGAGTAGCGCGATACCGGGCATCGTCAAATTCTGTGCGGAGAACTTATGGCAGGCCGACGCCGCCATTGGCGCCAATAATCTGGCCTGTCATGTAGCTGGCATCATCCGAGGCCAGCAGCACATAGGCCGGGGCCAGTTCCACCGGCTGGCCGGGGCGCTTCATGGGCACGGTTTCCCCAAATTTCTCGACATTGTCCATCGTCTGGCCACCGCTGACCTGCAACGCCGTCCAGAACGGGCCGGGGGCAATGGCGTTGACGCGAATACCTTTACTCACAAGCTGCTTGGCCAGACCTTTTGCAAAATTGGCAATGCCTGCCTTGGTAATTGAGTAGTCCAGAATATTGGTGGAGGGGTCATAAGCGTTGGTGGAGGAGGTGAAGATCATCGCGGAGCCGGGCTGCATGCGCGGAATAACCGCTTTGGTCAGCCAGAACAGGGCGTAGAGGTTGGTCTTCATCGTCCAGTCGAACGCTTCTGTCGTCACCTCCAGAAGGTCATCATGCGTCTGCTGCCGGCCTGCGCAATTGACGAAGATATCCAGACCATCCAGTTCCACAAAGGCTTTTTCTACAAGCTGTTTGCAGAAGGCTTCATCCCGCAGGTCACCGGGCAGGGCGACAAATTTGCGGCCTTCCTTGCGGACCAGATCACCCACTTCGGCAGCGTCGGCTTCTTCCTGCGGCAGATAGTTAATGGCGACATCCGCTCCCTCCCGCGCGTAGGCAATGGCAGTAGCGCGGCCAAGGCCGGAATCCCCGCCGGTAATCAGCGCCTTGCGCCCCTTGAGTTTGCCGCTGCCAACATAGCTTTTTTCACCATGGTCGGGCCGAGGGTCCATTTTGGAGGCAAGGCCGGGCCAGGGCTGCGGCTGGGCTTTGAAGGGGGCATGCGGATACAGGGTGCGGGGGTCTTTAAGCGGGGAGGAAGACATAGCATTCTCTTTCACAGTCTGGGCCGCGGCAAGGTTGACGAAGACGGGCGTGCCAGCCGCTGCCGCCACGCCTGCCATTTTCAGAACGGTGCGGCGGTAGGTGCTGTGTTTGGGGACCGGTGTTTCGTCAGTCATGCGGAGGTCCTTTCGCATCAGGCCACAAATTCGGCCTGAATGTGTCTGTCTGGCCAGCGGCTTTAAGGGTTCACACAAACTGACGTTCCGGCAGCGGAGGGGTTCCCGGCTGCGGGTTGTGTGCGGTGCATGGCAGTTGGCAAAGAAACAGGCTGCACAAAAGGGTGATTGCAGAAGGGGTGTTATTCGTTAAATGATGAGAACGAATAAAATCAGGCCGATGCGCCCTGCATGTGTGATGCGGAAAGACTGAGGGAAAAGGGTTTAGGAATGTCTGAAGTGCCGTCTCTGGAAACGGATCGTCTGCTGTTTCAGGCCCCGCGACGGGAGGATTTTGAGGACTTCGCCGCCATGCGGGCCGACCCCATTGTCGCGCGCTACACCTCTGGCAAGCCGGAAAGCGCCAACGCCACATGGGGCAGGCTGCTGCATTACAGAGGGCTGTGGGGCATTATGGGCTTTGGCTTCTGGATGGTGCGGGAAAAGCAGACAGGCCGCTTTGTGGGCACGATCGGCTTTAACGAGGCGCATCGCGGGCTCACGCCGTCCATGGATGGCATCCCGGAAGCGGGCTGGGTTCTGGCCTCATGGTGCCACGGGCAAGGCTTTGCGACGGAAGGCGTGAAGGCCGCCTGCGCGTGGCTGGACACACAGACGCCGTATAGGCGCTCCGTGTGCATTATTGCTCCAGCCAACAAACCATCCATCCGCATTGCAGAGAAAAACGGATTTTCACAGTTTGCAACCACGCAGTATCTGAATGAAGAAACGCTGATGTTTGAGCGGAAGGTTACGGCCTGAGACGCTTATTCAGCAGGCTTTTTGAACCCGGCCTAAACGCTGGCGCAGAATGCGGTTGAGCGGTTCAGAAAAGGTGCGGCTGATGAGGCTGGCCAGCAGGCCGGAACCGATGAGGAAGATGGGCAGGACGGCCAGTCTCTCAAAGCCGGTTTGCGGCAGGGTTCCGGGCGGCAGCACAGTGCGGAGCAGGCCCAGAATAATCAGGTGGAACAGGTAGAGTTCGTAACTCAGGCGGCCCGTCCATTCTACGCCGCGCAGCAGGCGGGAGCGGGTGGCGAGGGGGCCGTTTGCATGATGCGCGGAGGCAATCAGCAGCACCGCAGTCCCCAGCGCCATGACTGATACGCCCCAGATATTGGTGGCCCCAATGGATTTCCAGAGATACAGCGCCACCATGACCGCAATAACGGCAGGCTGAAGCAGGCGTGCCGCAAGCCCGTCCAGCCGCCAGTGTGTGGCCACCACAGCGGCCATGCAGCCAATGGCAATGCCGTCGAATGAGGCCAGATAGGCAAACAGGAAACCGGATTCATCATTCTGATGCGCCATGCGGTAAAACGGACCAACCACAGCAACCAGCGCCCAGAACAGCATGATAAGCGGCGGACGACGCAACACCAGCGCGACCAGTGGGAAGGTGAGATAAAACACTTCCTCCACGGACAGGGACCACAGCACGCCAAGCGCGTAATTGGCCCAGTCATAGTGGGCAATAAACACGTTCATGCTGAAGGTGAGGGCGGCCAGATTGGCCCGCATCATGGCGGCAAGGGGAGACAGGCCGGGGATGTGCGTGGCGAAAATGGGCACGCCCGCCAGAGCAAGCCCATTGACCAGCGCCAGCAAAAGCAGCAGGCACGGCACAATGCGCGCAATGCGAAAAGCGTAGAAGGTGCGGGCCTTGATGGCGGCCAGACTGCCATAACGGGCCAGCGTGTTGCTGGTAATCAGAAAGCCGGAAATGACAAAAAACAGCGTGACGCCGTAATTGCCGTTGCGCGCCACGGCCCGCACGCCCTCTGGCGTGAGCAGCGTGCCCAATGCTGAATGGCCCAGCGGATAGGCAATGCAAAAATGGTGGAACAGCACCAGAAGAATGGCAATGCCGCGGAGCAGATCAATCCGTCGGTTGCGGTGGCCGGGGGTGACCGGCGTGGGGTCAGGAGACCCCGGCCACGCGGGCAAATTTACGCTGGCGGCTGAAGAACAGCTTTTCCGTGATGAAGAACGCCAGATCCTGAATTTTGCTGTGCGGTGTCAGGCCAATGGTCTTGAACACCATGCTCGTCACGCGGCGCAGGTGGCGCGGCTGATAGTTCTTCATGGCGCGGGACATGTAGGCCGCAATGCAGCGGTTGTGGTCGTAGGGTAGGGAGGGCGGTTCGTTGGTGGTGTAGTATGCGGAGGCGAGTTCATCATCCTCGCTTTCCGTCACCCGGCCCAGAGCGATGCGGGCGCGCTGGAGCGTGCTGATGCGTTCGCGCTTCAGGTAGCGGTGCATGTGGTCATAAAACAGTTTGAAGTGCCGGAATTCATCGGCGGCAATCTGCTTGCACAGGGCTTTCAGCACCGGTTCATCCGTGGCATCGGCCAGTGCTGAGTAGAAGGAGGACGTGCCGGTTTCCACCATGCAGCGGGCAATCAGTTCCCCGGTGCGGGAGCCACGCACGGATTCTTCGACTTCCAGCGGGATATGGTAAAAGTCCCGGTACCGCTGGAAGGCCGCCTGATAGTCCCATTCCGGGTCGGCCAGCATGGCCCAGCGGCCCAGTCCGTCCCCGTGCTGGATTTCTTCCACAGCCCAGTGGTCCGCCGCCTGTTTGAAGTCCGGGTCATCATGAAACACGTTGTTCAGGTAGATGGCGTAGTCCACGCTGTTGCGCTCCACCACGGCGGCCGCCTTGATGGCAGGCACAAGCTGCGGGTCCACGCGGGAGGGGTCAAATTTATCCCAGGGTAGCTGGTCAATCTGCCAATGTTTCATCTGCGCCGGTCTCCCGTCCTGCTGCTTTACAACCGTTAGCCGTCTGGCCGTTCCCACGGTGCGCGTATTCGCGAGATGGCCCAGACTGTTGCTCTAGACCATTCCCCGCTGAGACGGAATGCCATGACAGAAAAAAGACAGGCAGAGGAGCCCCGCAGGCTTTCAGACCGTAGGGGCGCTATTGGGCGAGTTACCGGGCGTTGCGGGCGGCAGCGGGCGGGGGCGGCGGTTTTCATCCAGCGCCACAAAGGTGAAGTCGCCTTCCGTCACCTTGGAGGTGAGATGCGTATGGCGGGCGCGGCGCCATGTCTGCACATGGATGGTCATGGATGTGCGGCCTTCACGGGTGATGTGGGTGTAGATGCTTACCTCATCCCCCACCACCACGGGTTCCAGAAAGACAACGCCGTTAATGGCGACGGTGGCGGCACGCCCGTTGGCCCGGAAGGCTGCGGTGGTGCCGGCGGCAAGATCCATCTGGGAGATGATCCACCCGCCGAACACGTCCCCTGCGGGGTTAGTGTCGGTCGGCATGGCGATGACGCGGATGGTGGGAACGCCTTCCGGCAGTTGTGAGGCAGAAGCAGCAGGCATGAGGTTAAAGCCCTTTATCAGAAAGAATCAGCATGTGTGATGCAGGCGGTTACCGGAAGGGGGGCTCATCAAACCCACGCAGTTTGCGGGAGTGCAGCCGGGTCACACCCTGCTGCCTGAGCAAATGCATGGTCTCGATGCCCACCATCAGATGCTGGCTTACGCGCTCACGATAGAACGCATTGGCCATGCCGCGCAGCTTCAGTTCTCCGTGAAGTGGTTTGTCCGACACACAGAGCAGCGTGCCGTAGGGCACCCGGAAGCGGAAGCCATTGGCGGCAATGGTGGCGGATTCCATATCCACGGCAATGGCGCGGCTCATGTTGATCTGGGTGAACAGATGCGCCAGACGCAGCTCCCAGTCCCGGTTATCGGTGGTCATCACCGTGCCGGTGCGCAGGCGGGTCTTGATGGCGGACTCGGGTAGGCCTGTCACGAGTGACGTCGCTTCCTGCATGGCCACCTGCACCTCGGCAATGGGGGGCACGGGCACCCATGTGGGCAGGTCTGCGTCCAGAACGTGGTCATCCCGCACATAGCCGTGGGCCAGAACGTAATCCCCCAGCATCTGGGAACGCCGCAGGCCCGCGCAGTGGCCGACCATCAGCCAGCAATGCGGGCGCAGCACGGCCAGATGGTCCGTCATGGTTTTGGCATTGGCGGGGCCAACGCCGATATTGATGAGCGTAATGCCATCTCCATCCGGGCGGCAGAGATGATAGGCGGGCATTTGCGGCAGGCTGCCTGTGGGGCCGTCCGCAGGGGCGCTGCCGGGGCCGGTATAGATCTGCTCTCCGGGTTCGATAAACGCGTTGTAGTCCCCCCCGGCATCCACCTGTGCGCGGGCGTAATCGCGGAAGGTATCCACATAGCGCTGATAGTTGGTGAGCAGGATAAACCGCTGGAAGGAGCGGGGCGTGGTGCCTGTGTAATGGTGCAGGCGGGCGAGGGAGTAATCCGTGCGCTCTGCTGTAAACAGTGCCAGCGGGCGTGGTGTGGTGGCGTCGGGCAGCAGCTCGCAGTTGGCAATGCTGTCATCCGTGGCGTGCAGGTTGGGCAGAGCGAACTGCTCCTGCAAAAGCCGCAGGTCGGCTTCCGTCAGGCCGGTGACGGCATCTTCCATAACATAAGGCAGCGGGATGGGGTGGCGGGAGCGACCCACCAGCACCGGCTGGCCGTAATGGTGCAGCAGCGGCTCAATCTGCTCCCGCAGATACTCCCGGAACAGGGCGGGGCGGGTAATGGTGGTGCTGTAAAAGCCGGGGTCCAGAATAACATCAAACGGCGGGCGGCCCTGTATGGGGGTGCCGGGGGGCAGTTCCAGCGCCAGACACGGATAAGTGGCCTCCTCCGGCGGGCAGCCCTGCCGGGCGCGGAAGGCGGCGTGGAGCCGCTGGGCACTCTCATCATACAGGGCGCACAGGCGGTCAATGGCGGCGTCTGCGGTGGTGAAGGCTTCAAAATCCGTTCCGGCGGCGGCGCGGAGGGCGAGCATATCAGGCTGTGTCATGGGTCTCCTGTGGTGACGGGGTGACCAGATTTATCCTGCCACCTTAACGCGAGAACGGGCCGGATGTGCAACCGTGCCAGCAAAGCCGGGCTGGTCCGAGAACGGTTTTCTGCGCCGCGCGGCATATCTGCGCACGAAAAAGTGCGCTATACGCGCGCCACCGCTGACAGATGAGGGCCAGAAAAGCGCGATGATTGCCATCACCCCGGAACAGACCGCCATTCTGGACACGCCCCCCACCGCCAGCTTTCGCGTGATTGCCGGAGCCGGGTGCGGCAAGACCTCCACGCTGGAGTGGTTCAGTAAGACATGGACGCGCCACCGGGGGCTGTATCTGGCGTTTAATACTGCGATTGCCAAAGAGGCCCGCGCCCGCTTTTCCAACCAGATTGAAGCACGCACCGCCAATAGTTATGCCTATCGCATCCTGAATATCGGGCAGCTGAACCGCAAGGTGCAGGGGCGCTATCTGGTGCGGGATATCTGGCGGCTGGAAAAGGTGCTAGGGATGAAGTCCGGCGGGGCTGCGGATGCTGTGCTGAAAACGCTGAGCAATTTTCTGATCAGCGAAGGTTCCAAAATTACCGCCACCCATTGCCCGGAGCCTGACAGCGGGCGCAACCGGGAGATCCGCCTGTTTGTGGCGCAGGCTTACAAATATCTGGCGGCACTTGAAAAACATGATTTTCCTATCACGCATGATCTCTATTTAAAGAAGTTTGAGCGTGAGCAGAAAATTACCGGCTACGACTATATTATGGTGGATGAAGCGCAGGATCTGAACCCGGTTCTGATTTCCATCCTGAAAAAATCCGGCCTGCCGATTGTCGCAGTAGGCGACCCGAACCAGTCCATTTACGCCTTTCGCGGTGCGGTGGATGCCATTAGCGACCTGGAAGGCCCGTGCCTGCCGCTAACGCGGAGCTGGCGGTTTGGGGAACCTCTGGCGCGGATGGCTAACGCCATTCTCGGGCACCACTCCCGCAAACCGGCCCACAGCCTGCACGGCAACCCGGCGGTAAAAAGCCGGGTGATGCTGCACAAAAAGGGCCTGAAACCGGAGCACAACACGCTGGTTCTGGCCCGCACCAATGCCCGACTGTTTGAAGGGCTGGCGGACAGCACGCGGCCCTTCCATGTGCTGGGCGGGGTGAATGACATGGTGCAGGAAATTCTGGCCGCCTATAGCCTGTATCAGCGCCAGTTTCAGCCGCCTTTAAAGCCGGAGGGGGCTGCGCTGGAATACGGCACATGGCGTGAGTTGGAAAACGCAGCAGAAGGCCGCGATGGGGACCCGGTTGCCAAAAGACTGTTTGGCATTGTGGATAAACACAAAGAGACGCTGGATAAAAAGATAAAGACGATCCAGACGCTTTACCGTGACGACCCGGACGAGGTGAGTCTGGTGTGCTCCACCGCGCACAAGGCCAAGGGGCGGGAGTTTGATGCCGTCATTATGCTGGATGACTTTCTCTCCCCCGAAGAATGGAGCCGGCGGCGCACGCAGTTTCAGGATCGCGCCAGAAAAACCGAGCAGGAACACGGCCCGCTCTCCCCGCGCCTGAAAGCCCGGTTGAAGCGCGATCTGGACAACTGTGATCAGGAAATCAATCTGCTCTATGTGGCCTGCACCCGTGCGCGGCTGACGCTTTCTCTGCCAGAGGCGTTGTTTGAATTCTGGAAGAAGATTTAGGCATATTTTATGTCTGGATTTACAATTTAAGCGTCTTAAGAGATGTGTCCTGTCGAAATGGAAGATCATTGTCTCGGGTTCTGGATTTTTGAGGCATCCGCAAAATTAAGGGGAACCCGTGCGGCTTTGTGAGGTTGAAGGGGGTGACAGACTTGTGATGCACAAAGGAGAGACCCCATGAAACGCCCCATTCTGGCGATGACGGCCCTACTGGCAACCTGCGCTCTGGCTGCATGTGAACCGCCGCCGCCCGGTGGCATGGGTGGCCCCGGCGGCTCTGGCCATCATGGCGGCCCCGGTGGTGGTGGCCAGCAGGGCGGCAATGGCGGCTGGCGCAACGGCAACAGCTCCGGCAACATGCAGGGCGGCGGCCCCGGCATGGGCGGCCCGGCCATGCAGAACGGTGGCATGGGAGGCGGGAACGGTTACTGATTTCATGCAATATCAGCTTATGCACTGATATTTCTATTTACTTTTGCTCTTAGTCGGTGCGGTCGGTTGCGAAAGTGTCTGAGGTAAAATGCGTTGATGATAAGTTTCAGACATGAAATCAATGAACACGACCGCTGCGCCGACGGCGAGGCGAGCATGGCGTGGCTCTAGGCCGCGGTGTTTGCCATCGCGGCCATGGCCGGAACCGTATAAACTTCGAAGTTCTGAGAGATATTGTGTAATGGTGGTCAAATTACGCAATAAAAGACGAATGGTTTTGGAGCCTTTAGCTTCTTCGGGAATTCCCTCAGGAACGAGGCATAACTCCGCAGTCAAAAGCTTAGTTAACTCAGGTAAAGTTGCGGTTTTTGTGAAAGCAATTCTCTGTTGCGTTAGGATTGTTTTACAGCAAGTTTCAACTAAATCTTTTGCTGTCCCTATTGCAAGGGCAGGATCACTGTCGATCGCCATTTCAAGGCGTTGAATTTCTTGCTGCATCCATCTTGCATCTAATGCATAAGCGGCATTGCGAGCACGTGAGGTTATGAATTCACTAGCAAGTCCAATTTGTCGTGCAACAAAACGAGGCCGACCAGCTATCTTCTCTTCTTCCATCAATGCCCAACCATCTTGGCGGAGTTGGTCATTATATTGAGTAATTAACTCTATTGCTTCGTCTTTATTAGGCCGAACCATTGGGTGAACGGTTTCACAGAGAAAGCGTAGAAATACAGCATCGGCACCATTTTTAAGCTCGAACCGAGAATCATCGTAAATCCAGTTGTCATCCCAATCTAGATTATTGATGCGATGCTGGTAGATGTCTGCTTCAGCATCTTTGTATCGAGAGTCACGTGAGGGGAGGGACTGGAGATTATAAATACGTGTAAGAAAATCGATTTCATTTAGATTGCCATGCCATGCCACTTGGTCAATTTGTAGACCATCAATGATATTTAATCGAGTTTGTCGTCGGATTCTCGTATTCGGTCGCGCAGCTGCACCGGGGTTAGCAAGGCGTGGGATGATTTTAACGCTATACCAATTTTCGGTATAGGGTTCTAAGACTGCCTTCAAGCGCTGGTTGATTTGCTCTTCAATATCACTTTTGGTGGTGCTAATAAGTGCATAGTCAGCAGTATCGATTGCAAGATAAATTGTCCATTGCTCTGTTCCCCCATTCCAGTTGTCGAAACCCGTTCGTTCAATGCGAGGTGTAGCGGAGCGTAGTAGAGAAGCAGCTTGCTCCATTCGCTCAGCTGTGAGCAATTCTTCTACTGTCGTGAGATAACGTTCGGGGTGCTCAATTAAATCTTGCATGGATATAATCGCTATCATGTAGTTTGATAGCCGAAAAGGATATTGTGTTTACAAATAGGCGAAAAGGTTGTTTCGCCATTCTTCAATTTCTGGAAGAAGAAGTGATAGATTCAAAGATTGTCCTTTTAATAGGATGGCTAACAAATTGGAGCAGGTGTACTCCGCCCAAGGAGTAATTTCTTCAATTTGCAACAGCGTTTTTCTGGCTTGTCCTGTTAAATTGTGGTGACTGGTTTTATTGATGATTTCGATCCATTCTTCAACATGTTTCCAATAGTTTGCTCCTGCATTAATAGCTGTGGCGAATGATACTTTGGATGTTAATTGCGGTGGGGTATTAAAAGCATCCGCAGTGTTGACGCCAAGAACTGATTTGGTTGTTATTAAGTAGCGCTGGATAGCTACAAAGCCTTGACCAATAAAATATTCAGCTTGATCGCACAGACCTGCGGATTCAGGATCGCGAGTTATGGAGATTCTTGCATTAAGAGGTGCGAGTTCAAGGTCGAGAAGTTGCAAATGTCTTTTAAGAAAGAGAAAATCTACGTCTGCGTAATCATTATCACCTTTTATAATCGCCATAGAATTCAAATCCATTGTATCTTTAGAATGGTTTTTTGGGAGTATTATTTTATGATAAGCAGTTGCGTTTTTATGGGCTATAATGGCATTAGATGTCCACTATACTTCCGGGTATTGGCATCTCTGAAAAACCGATTTTCGAGATACCGCTTCCCAGAACGTCCCCTCAATGCCGAATCAAAATATAATTAATCGTCAGATCAATATCAAAGTGGTTGCCCTTCATATCCGGGGGGACGGGTGGGAGCTGGGAGCCGCGGAACATGCCGGAGGTCGCTGCGTCCAGATAGTAGGAGCCGGCTGAGCCTGTCTGGTAGACGGACTTCACGCGGCCCGTGCGGTCCAGAACCACATGCACGGAGGAGCTGCCTTCTTCCCCGTTTCGGGCGGCCTCTTCCGGGTAGTACATGTGGCGCTGAATCCACTCGTTAATCTGCTCACCATAATCATCGCTCACACCGCGCACAGAGGTGCGGGAGGTGTAGTGCGCGTTAATCTGGCCGTTCTCCACCACAGGGCCAACGGAAAGGTCAATCGGGCCGCCAGAGCCACCCGGTCTGCCGTGGCGGGAACGGCGCGGGGCAGGAGCTTCGTTGAAGGAGAGGTCCATCGGGTTATCAAACGGGGAGGCCGCGTGGCGGCTGGGCGTCTGGGATGGGCGGGCGTGCGTCGTGGGGCGCGGCACCGCATGCGCCTGCGGCTTGTGGCCGGAGGGCGGGTGTGCGGCTTTAACCGGTTTGGGCGGCTGCGGCACGGATTTGGTCAGCCCGTCATCCGCTTCCGGCAGCGGCGGGGTGGCGGGCGTTTCTTCCGATGGCACGGTGGGGGAGGGCGGCCCTTCCGCCGGGGTCGGTTCAGCCTGTCCGGCTTTGCTGGGGGCCTTGCCGGAGTTGCCGCCACCGGCCTCATCAGAATGCGGGCCGACCATGCCGCTGGTGGATTGCGGCTGCGCGAAGACCATTTCCACTGGCGAGGGCTGCTGGCCATCCGGTGTGCCATGCGGCTGGTGGTGCGCGGCCTGCCACAGCAGGGCCCCCAGCAGCAGGAAATGGGCAAGGGCAGAGGCCGTCAGCACCGGGCCTATGGTGGGCTCAGCGTAAACTTCCCGGCGGATAATTGGCGTGGAGGTGCCTTTTACGCGGCGATAGCCCGAAGCCGGGCGGGCGACGGGCGTGGGGGAGGCGGTCAGCCGGTCCCGTTCACCATCCTGCGGGGCAGGTGGCGGCGTGGCAGCGCGTGCGGTGCCGGATGCGGAAGGGGGAACCAGTCGTGGTTCCTGCCCGTCCCGCCTGCGCGAAGAAGGGCTGAGCTTCGCCGTCATGAAGTGCCGGATCTCTCCTCCGCAAAAACCGTGCCAGTGGCTGACCGGTTGAAGCGGCTATTTTGCCATTGCTTCTGCATTGTTGCCACCCTGAATCCTAATTTGCCTTCATAGCAGGCTGCGGGGCGCTGTGTAATGCATCTTCTGGCGGCAGGTGGCCTGTGGGAACCGGGCCTGTTGCGGGTTTTGATGTGTCCTGCGAGACATCCTGTTCCGGTGCCCTGGGGGCGGAGCCGGGCTGCGCCGGGGCCGGGTCAATCGGGGTGGGCGGCGCGCTCTGCATGGTGGAGGGCGTCAGCCGCTTGCGCAGGTGGGCCACATCCACATCGCTGACGGCAGAGGCATCATTCCCCCATGCGTGGCGGATAAAGGTGACGACAGCCGCCACCTGTGCATCACTCAGCCGCTTGCCAAAGCCCGGCATGGTAAAGGCGGAGGGTGCTGCCTGCGTGCCATGCAGGGTGGCACCCGTCAGAACGATATGAATAAGGGAGTCCGGCGCGGCATTCATCACCACCGGGTTGCCCGCCAGCGGGGGGAAGGCCGGGGCGTAGCCTGCGCCGGTGCTGCGGTGGCATGCCGCGCAGTTATCCAGATAGAGCCGCTGCCCCTTTGTCAGCTTGCCGCCTGTGCGGAGGGCGCGCGTGGCGGCCGGGTCTGTCTGCCAGCTTTGCTCTGCGCCATTGGCAGCGGGCAGGGCCTTAAGGTAGCGGGCCATGGCTGTCAGATCATCATCCGTCAGATATTGCGTGCCGTGATGCACCGCCGTGTCCATGTTGCCAAAGGCGCTGCCCCGCATGTTCCGGCCCGTGCGCAGGAAGGCGGTCAGATCCGCCACGCTCCATGCGCCCAGACCCGTGCGGGGGTCTCCGCGCAGAGAGGGCGGGGTCCAGCCATCTACCGCCGCACCGCCTGCCAGATACTGCGGGCCATCCTGCGCCGTCAGCGCGGTTTCCTGCATGGCGAGCCCGCGTTTGGTGTGGCACGCGCCACAATGACCGGGGCCTTCCACCAGATACGCGCCCCGCGCCAGTTCCGGTGTGGGGAAGCTGCGTTCGGCTGATTGTCGCGCTGCATCAGGTGAGGGCGCAAACACCCACCGCCAGACAGTCAGCGGAAAGCGCATGGAAAGCGGCCACGGGATGCCATTAGGCCGCACGGCCTGCGCCACCGGCTGCACGCCATGCATGAAGTAGGCATACAGCGCGTGCAGATCCTCGTCCGTCATGCGGGCGTAGGAGGGGAAGGGCATGGCCGGGTACAGCGCTGCCCCGTCAGGCCGCACGCCTTCCCGAATGGCGCGGACAAACTGCGCTTCCGTCCAGTTGCCAATGCCGTTGGTTTTATCCGGTGTAATGTTGGAGGAATACAGCGTGCCAATAGGCAACTGGAACGCATACCCCCCGGCAAAAGAAGCGGAGCCGGGCACGGTATGGCAGGCCGCGCAGTCCGCTGCTGCGGCGACGTAGCGGCCTTTGGCGATCAGGTTCTGGGACGCAGTTTGCCCGCTGTCCGTGTTGGGCGCACTGGGTGCAGTGTGCGGGGATGTGTCCGGCTGTGCAGCGGATGTGTCTGCTGCGAAGGCGGGAGCACCAAGGCCTGCGATAAGAGCCAGACCGCACAGGAGAGGTGTAGAAAATCCCTTACTCATATTTACGTTTTTGGAAGCGCGCGGAAGAGATGGGGCTCTGGCCGGACTTTTGGAAGAATGGTTCATAGCGCCACCAGTGGGCCGCCATTGCCCTTTAGCCATTGGGTGCGGATATGGTGGGCGGACCAGTAGGCGAGGGCGGCGACCAGCCCCGTAGGGTTGTAGCCCATGCCCTGCGGGAAGGCGTTGGCCCCCACGACGAACACGTTCGGCACGTCCCAGCTTTGCAAATAGCGGTTGAGGGCTGAGGTTTTCGGGTCATCGCCCATCACGGCACCGCCGCACAGATGTGTGGTCTGATAGTCCCGCACGTCAAACGGTTTGCCCGGCTCCCGCATGCCGTAATGGGCATCCTGCGCGTCAAGGGCTTTGACCACGTTGGCAAGCTGGCTGATGACGTAGCGGTTCATGCGGATGTCATTATCTTTCCAGTCAAACGTCATGCGCAGCATGGGCTGGCCGTAGCTGGTGCGCCATGTGGGGTCGAGGTCCAGATACACATCGCGGTAGGCCATGTTGGAGCCTTGCGCATTGATGGTGAAGGAGTGGCGATACGTATCAATCGCCGCCTTTTTCCACGCACTGCCCCAGCGCGGCGCGCCCGGTGTGGAGGCTTTGGCCCCGGCAATGGGTTTCACCCCGGCCTGATTGACCCACAAGGGCGAGCCACCAATAAAGCCAAGCGGCCCGTGGTCAAAATTGTCGCTGTTGAAATCATCTATCGCAACACCGCCAGCGGAGCCGATAAACTGGTCCGTGCTGCGGGTAGGCGGCATCCAGACCGTACTGTTGGTGATGTTCTGATAGGTAAAGTTGCGCCCCACCGTGCCCGTGTTGCTGGCAGGATCATACGCTTTGCCAATACCGGAGAGCAGCATGAGGTGGACGTTATGGAACTGGAAGGCCGCCAGAATAACCAGCCCGGCAGGCTGGGTAATGTGGTTGCCCTCGGCATCCTGATAGACAACACCTGTGGCTTTCTTGCCTGTGGAGTCCAGCAGCACTTTCAAGACATGCGCGTTGCTGCGGAGCGTGAAGTTTTCATGCCGCCGGAGGGCGGGCATGATGTTCACGTTGGGTGAGGCCTTGGCATACATGTAACAGGCATAATCGCTGCAATAGCCACAAAAGTTACACGGCCCCATCTGCGCGCCATACGGGTTTGTATAGGGCTGGGACGCATTGGCGGCGGGCATGGCGTAGGGGTGATACCCGGCTTCCGTCGCCGCATGGCGGAACAGGTGCGCGGTATAAACGTCTTTCAGCGGCGGAAGCGGGAAGTCATCCGAGCGGTCAGGTGCGAAGATGTTGCCCTTGCCAGTCGCTTTGCCATTGACCGTATACGCTTCACCCGACGTGCCGAAGACTTTTTCCGCTTTATCAAAAAACGGTTCCAGTTCCGTATAGGTCACGCCGTAATCCTGAAGGTTCATGCCTTCGGGGATAAACTTGCGGCCATAGCGTTCAATTATGTGGCTGCGCAGGCGGAGGTCCTGCGGCGGCGCGCGGAAATGCACGCCCGTCCAGTGCAGGCCCGCACCACCTACACCGGCACCCGGCAGGAACGCTGCCAGCCGACGATACGGCACAGCTTCCTGATCCGAGCGGTTGCGGACTGTCACAGTCGTTTGCGCCGGGTTCTGGAACAGCTTGTAACGGACCGCCCCTTCCAGCTCATCCAGTGAGGACGGATAGGCTCCATCCCGCGCGGTGGAGCGGCGTTTGCCGCGTTCCAGCATGACGACGGAAAGGCCAGCCTCGCACATCTCCTTGGCCATGATGCTGCCAGCCCAGCCGCTGCCAACCACCACGACATCCACGGGGGGAAGCGTTTTTTCAGCCATGCTCAGCACTCTCCCCGGCAATGGAAACGGGGCCGTAGGGGTAGGGGGTGTCATACCGGTCCACCCAGTCCATGTAATCACCCCGCGCACCGGGGAAGCCCATCATCAGCCAGCCCGCCATGTGGCGGTTGCCGCCGTGGAGCGGGTCGGCAAAGGCTCCCTCGATCGTGTCGGACCGCAGTTGTTCAAAAAAGGTGGCAGCGGGGAGCGCGTCAAACTGCGTGGCGTTCTGTTCCAGCGCGGTCAGAATGCTGTCCTGCACCTCTGGCGCGAGGGTTTCAAACGCCGCCTGGTGCGTCTGCTGCACCCAGGCCATCACGCCAGCCAGACCCACCTTGTAAATCTGCTGCGGGCTGTAGGGGAGCTGATAGCCCAGATTGGCCGGGGCATCCGGGCGGTGCGGGCCTTGCATGTACCACAGCTCGCCACGGCCCCACGGAGTGTCCATCTGCCCATCAATAAAGTGCGGCACGCCAAGCGCGATAGCCCCCGGTCCCTGCGCATCCGCCGGGAAAATCCGCTCACAGGCAGCACTCAGCAAGGCAAATTCCGCCGGGCTGAAAAAGCGTGGGGTGTTGGGCTGGATGGGCGGAGCTGGATGTGTGGACGGGGCGGTTCCCGGTGCAGCGTGGTCCGCTGCGGCCTGCGCGGCAGAAGGAGCTGCCACGGTCCCTAATGCCAGCGCGGCGGCTCCGGTGCCCAGACCCTGCACCACATGGCGGCGGGTTGGAGGGCATAGGGCCGTGGCTGGTTCTGGGGGCTCGGCACTCTGTTGTGCGGGGTGGGTCTGGGCAGGGCTGGCCGGAGCGGCATGGGTATGCGGTGGCTGCTCGGTCTGCGGCGCTGCGGGATAAAGGCGGTTCGGCATGTCAGGCATCGGCGGCTCTTTTTCGTGGACGGGGGATGACCTCAGTCGGTCCCCGGCCCCGCTCCAGCAGCTCTGTTGCGTGACCGTTCTTTCTCCATGGTTAGCGGACCGGGGGCGCAGAAACAAGGTTACGCCCCCGGTCCGGCATGCCCGGAGCGGCGGATGCAGGCGGCCTGAGCCCAAAAAAAGGGCGGCTCCCCGTAAGGTGCCGCCCCCTTTCTGCTCGTGCTTAAAAGCTGGTTTATTACCAGATTTTCACGCGCTGCTTCGGCGTCAGATACAGGGCCTGACCCGGTTTGACATCCCATGCCTTGTACCAGGCATCAATGTTGTGCATCGGGATGTTCACACGCGCTTCCGGCGGGGAGTGCGGGTCAGTCACGATCAGGTTTTTGACCGTGTCATCCCGCAGCTTCTCGCGCCAGACCTGTGCCCAGCCGAGGAACACGCGCTGGTCACCCGTCAGGCCATCAATAACCGGAGCAGGCTGACCGCCCAGAGAGGCATGATACGCATCCAGAGCCAGCGTCAGGCCACCAAGGTCAGCAATGTTTTCACCCATGGTCAGCTTACCGTTGACGTGCACGCCCGGCAGCACTTCAAACGCATCGTACTGCGCACCGAGGCGATCAGCCAGCTTCTGGAAGCGGGCGGCGTCGGCCTTGGTCCACCAGTCACGCAGGCGGCCATGTTCGTCAAACTGACGGCCTTCATCATCGAAGGAGTGGGTCATTTCATGACCAATCACCCCGCCAATGGCCCCGTAGTTCACGGCGGCGTCGGCCTGCGGGTTGAAGAACGGCGGCTGCAGGATGGCGGCCGGGAACACAACCTGATCAAACAGCGGGTTGTTGTAGGCGTTCACCGTCTGGGGCGTCATGTCCCATTCGTTCCGGTCCACCGGCTTGTCCAGACGGGCCAGCCAGTAATCCCACTCAAACGCAATGCCGTTTTTGGCGTTGCCGTAGACATCACCCTTGGTGACGTTCAGGCTGGAGTAGTCCCGCCATTCGTTGGGGTAGCCGACCTGAACTTCAAAGTTTTCCAGCTTGCGCAGAGCGGCTTCCCGCGTTTCCTTGCTCATCCATGTGTTGTGCTGGAGGCGGATGCGGAAGGCGTCCTTCAGGTCACCCGTCAGCTTCTGCATGGCGGTGCGGTTTTCTGCGGGGAAGTAGCGCTCCACATAGACCTTGCCCAGAGCCATCCCCATGGCGGCACTGGTAGCCTGCACGCCACGCTTCCAGCGCACGGGCAGAGCCGGCTGGCCGGACAGGGCTTTATTGAACGTAAAGCGGGCCTGCACAAAGGCGTCCGGCAGGTAGGTGGTGGCGTTTTCTACCGTATGGAACGCCTGCCATGCCTGAAGCAGACCGATATCTGCGGTAGCGAGAATGGCGGCTTCACCCGTAATGGCCGTGGGTTCACCCACAATCACGGTGCGGTTTTCAAGCCCGTCTGCCGGCAGGCCGGCAGCGGTCAGCCAGGCAACCCAGTCAAAGCCCGGAGCGGCTTTGGCCAGCGCGGCCACCGTCATCGGGTTGTAGGTTTTCTGCGGGTCGCGCAGGTCGGTGCGGGCCCAGTGGACTTCAGCCAGTTTGGTTTCAAACGCCACAATGGCGGCAGCGGCGTTTGCCGGTTCCGGCCATTTGATCAGCGTGAGCGCCTGCGTGATGTAGGTCTGATAGGCGGCGCGCTTGGCGGCGAATTCCGGCTTCAGATAATAGTCACGGTCCGGCAGGCCCAGCCCGGCCTGATCCACATCCAGCGCGTAGCGGGTCGGGTCCTTGGCGTCCGGGTTGATGCCCAGAGAGAACGGGGACGTCATGAAGTTGGTGGACGCAGAACCGGAGAGCGTTGCAAACGCTTTGGCGTCGCGCATCTTCAGGATGCTGTCCAGATCGCCCTTCATGGGCTTCGTGCCCTGCTTCTCGATGGATTTTTCATCCATGAAGGAGGCGTAGAAGGTGCCCAGCTTTTCCTCAATGCTCCTGGGGTGCTTGACCGGGTGAGCGGAAAGGTCGTTCAGGATGCTCTGCACCCGCGTGCGGGAGAGTTCAGCCAGCGCGTTGAACGGGCCATAGCTGGTCATGTCTGACGGAATGGTCAGGTGGTCCAGATAGGTGCCGTTGGCGTATTTGAAGAAGTCGTTGCCCGGCTTTTCTGCAGTGTCACGCCCGGCAAGATCGACACCCCATGTGCCAAAGGAGGCCTGAGGCACAGCCGTGGGGGCTGCGGCCTGCGGGGTGGTGTCTGCACGGGCAACGCCTGCAACGCTGCTCAGGCCGAGGCCGGCAGACAGAAGCAGGGCCACACGACGTGACAATTTGGCATGACGGCGCACTGTCATGAAATCTTCCTATATTCTGGTCGGGGACGGGAACTGAAGCTCCTCCCCCGTCGTTTTGTGGAACAGACTGTTCCGGTGTGGGGATAAAAGCATGCCATGCCGGAAATGCCTACCCTGCGGAATGAATTGGCTTTCCGGGGCCAGAGCCGGTCCGGAGGGGCTTTTTCTGAGCAGTTGCAGCCAGCGGGAAGGGAGGGGCGGATGGCCTCATGCTTCCGGGTGGAGGCGCAACTGAAGGGGTGCTCGCCCATTGTGCCGAGGTACGGAATGGTGGGTGCGGTCTGTCTGTCAGAACCTTAACGCCCCTGATGCGTGCGGTCGGGGTCGGCGCGGTGCACAACACGGTGCAAAGTAGGTGCTGAGGAAGAGAGGTGCGTCGTGCAGAAAAGGAAACGGACGGAGCTTTAGAGCGCGCTGAGGGATAGGGGGTAGATTATGGGGAGAGCGGAGTCGTCTCTTGAGACGGATAGATTTCGTGAAACATAAAAGTTTTCACTGAGGGTTTTAAATTCAACAATGCTGAATTTTTTGTCCGGATAGAGAGAAGCTGTGTCTGAATTCTTTTTTGAAAACAGTAGCTTGCTCGGTGGGGTCTTACGGGAATTTTGAGTAGTTCCCTGAGATTTTCACCAGAGATAAACGAATTTCATGTAGTAGGCGTTGGTTTCCGGCGTATTCCGCCCTTCCACGCTGTGGGAATAACGCGTTGTCAGGCTGATGTTTTTGGTCAGCGTGAACATGGCGCCCACCCCCATGGCGACCTCCCGGCTGCTGGAATTATCAATCCAGTTCTGCACGGTGCGGTCCCGCGTGCCCGCAGTATTCTGCCAGTCAAACGCCAGGAAGGGTTCAACCACGCGGTGGGCTTTCCAGCTGAAGCGCAGGTTGCTGTGGAATGTTGTGCCGGGTGTGTAACTATGTTGCCCATCAACGTGTTTTGTCATGTTGACGATGGCGCCAAGATCACCATCAAAGCTGAAATGCTTCCATTCATAGTCAAAAATGAAGCTGGAGAGGTTGGACCAGTAATGGGTGGCAAGGGCGTCCCGCGTGCCGCTGGGGGTTTGTAAAAAGGTCTGAATCCCGAAGGTGCTGTGTTTATTGGGCTTGAACCACACCGCCGGGCCGCTGATGGTGCCGCCAAGCCCGCCATAATTGGTGCCGTTGGCCAGCGTGTAGGATTCGGTCTGGATGACTTCAAACGCAAAGCCGACATGGGGGAGGGCGTCAAAACTCCTGAAATGCACGTATTTTGTCATGCCTGCCCAGGTGTGGCTGCCGCCCTGCGCCTTGCGTGCGCCCTGGCTGTTATAGGTCGATCCGGCCGCATTGCCGTCCCCATACTGGACCAGAACATTAAAAGGCTTGAAATCGACCGGAAGATCGTATTCATGCGGGCCGATAATAGCCAGAGGAATATCCGCCGCCTTCGCGGTGGAGACACCGGAGAGCCCCGCCAGAATCGTAAAGAACGCAGCCTGACGAATAGGAAAAATATCCGTTGGGCACAGGATTTTGCGCGGGGAGAGAGGGCTGAAAAGGGCGAACAATACGGAGCGGGGCATAACGGACTGATACTTTTTAATTGGCAACGGTTTCAAACACATCCTACACAGCGCGGCCTGCGCTTATGGCCAGCGTAGTGGAACGTCGCATCCACTAATGAAGATGTTTAGGAAGGACAGCGTATCACGAACAGGTGATCATTTTATAAATCACACAAAAGTTATTTAAAGCTTGTCTGAATGAATGATCAGTAGCAAGGGACAGTGAGACGCTGACAGAGAAGGAAAAGGAACAGGGTATCATAAAGATTTTGGTAAAATTCTGTCGTTAATGCATAAAAAATTGTGAGGTTAAAATGAAGCCGACCTTAACGAGGTCATTAGGGCTTATAACCGGTGTAGCGCTTGCGTTGGTGGGGCTATACCTCGTCATCGCAGGCGGGCAGCTCGCGTTCCTTGGCGGTTCGCTGTTCTACCTTTTTGCCGGTCTTGTCCTGATTGTAACGGGCGTTCTTGGCCTTGTGCGGCCAAAGACGGCACCGCTTGTTTATGCCGCCCTTATGCTGGTGACCCTTGTGTGGGCGCTGGCCGAAACGGGCCTGAACATCTGGGGTCTTGAAGTCCGTCTTATCACCTTCCTGGTGTTTGGTGTGTGGCTGCTGGTTCCGGCTGTATGGGCAACAGGCCGCGGCTGGATGGCGGATAAAGCAGCCCTTCTGGGCAGCGTTGCCGTAACCGGCGTCGTGCTGCTGGCAAGCTGCTTTACGTCCTATTCCATCAACGGTACCCTGTCCCCCGAGCGTATGGCCGCGAGTGACCCGACTGCCGAGACCGATAACAACATCGCCAATGCTGACTGGCATTATTACGGTCGCACGGCGCATGGGGACCGGTATTCTCCGCTGAGCCAGATCACCCCGCAGAACGTCTCTCACCTGAAGCTGGCCTGGCAGACGCAGACGGGTGACACCGCCCGCGCGGGTGAAGCCGCTGTGGCTGGCCCGGATCAGGGGCATGAGTTCAACCTTGAGGTGACCCCCATCAAGGTGGATGACACCTTGTATATGTGTACGCCCCACAGCTGGATTGTGGCCATGGACGCCGCAACCGGTAAGATCAAATGGACGTATGACCCGCACCCCGACAAAAAAGATGTGGCGGCAAACGTGTATCTGGCCTGCCGTGGCGTGTCCTATTATCAGGCCCCGGAAGGCGCTCAGACTTCCTGCCCGAAGCGCATTTTCTCCCCCACGGCCGATGTGCGTCTGGTGGCTGTGAATGCAGAAACCGGCAAGCCGTGTGATGACTTTGGTGAGCACGGGTCTATTTCCCTGCGCACCTATCTGGGCAATGTGCCGCTTGGCTTCCACTTCGTCACCTCTCCGCCGCTGGTTGTGAAAGACCGCGTGGTGCTGGGTGGCTGGGTGATGGATAACCAGGCCAACTTTGAACCCTCTGGTGCTGTCCGTGCGTTTGACCCGATGACGGGTGAACTGGCATGGGCCTGGGATGCTGGCCACACGCCGGAAAACTGGAAGCCCGGCCCGAATGACGAGCTGACGCGTGACACCCCCAACGCATGGGGCGTGTATACGGCAGATCCGGAACTCGGCCTGCTCTACATCCCCACGGGGAACTCCCCGCCGGATAACTGGGGTGGCACACGTCGCCCGTTTGACGAAGCAACCTCCAGCGCTACCATTGCTCTGGATATTGAAACCGGCGAACGCAAATGGACCTTCCAGACCGTGCATCACGATCTGTGGGACATGGACATTCCGGCTGGTCCGTCTCTGGTTGATCTGCCCGGCCCGAATGGCGAAAACATTCCCGCACTGGTGCAGGCAACCAAACGTGGCGAATTCTTCGTGCTCGACCGCCGCACCGGCCAGCCTGTTCCGGGCTACCCGGTTGAAGAAAAGCCGGTTCCGACAGCTGGTATTGCACCGGATGACCATGTGTCTCCCACCCAGCCGTACCCGGTTGCCATGCCCTCTCTCACCCCGCCGGATCTGAAAGAAACGGACATGTGGGGGGCAACGCTGCTGGATCAGCTCATCTGCCGTATCCAGTATAAATCCTCCGCGTATGAAGGGCAGTTTACGCCCCCGCACGTTGGGAAAACCACCATCGTTTATCCGGCCTTCTACGGCGTAGTGGACTGGCAGGGTGCAACGGTTGACCCGGTTCGTAAGGTTCTGCTTGCCAATGCCAGCTACCTGCCGTTCCGCATCAAGCTGGACCACCGCACCGGACTGGAACAGAGCGGCGCTCTGCCCAAATGGAATGGCGACGGCAATGAACCCACACCCAAGGGGAACGCTCTGGCTATCTCGCCGGATTACGGCACCCCGTATGTGGCCTACACCAACCCCTGGCTGAACCCGCTGCAGATCCCCTGTAAGGGGCCTGTCTGGGGCACCATGACGGCGATTGACCTGGTGACGAAGAAAATCATCTGGCAGCACCCGATTGGTACCACGCGTGATACCGGGCCTTTCCGCACCCACAACAACCTGCCGCTGCCCACGGGCATGTATAATATTGGCGGTAGCGTTGTGACCAAGGGCGGCATGGTCTTTATCGGCGCAACGGCTGACGACTATCTGCGCGGGATTGACCTTGCCACGGGTAAGGTGATCTGGCGTGACCGTCTGCCCGCTGGTGGTCAGGCAACGCCGATGTCCTACTCCGTTAATGGCAAGCAGTATGTGCTGATTGCCGCCGGTGGGCATGGTGGCCTTGGCACCCGCTCTGGTGACTACATCCGCGCGTATGCGCTGGATGACGCCGCCGCAAAATAACGCGGTAGGTCTGGCAGTCTTTTAAAGGACTGCCAGCCTTTCCGGGCAGTTTGAAAAGCCGGCTCCGACCTTTTACGAGGTTGGGGCCGGCTTTTTTTTACGGGGTGTGCGGGGGGCTGCTGATGTGCGGCCTTGCGGGCGGGATCGGGCACTCAGCAAAATGGCGCTGCGCAGGTGGGTATACATTTCTGCCCGCGCGACACCGGCATCTCTGCGCCGGATGGCATCCAGAATGCGCTGGTGGCCTGCAAGGGTTTCTTCCACCGAGTAGTCCGGCAGGGACACCAGATTACCGACGCGGGAAAACCAGATCTGGTCGTAACTGATTTCAAGCTGGCGGCGGAGGAGCTCGTTTTGCGCGCCCTGGGCAATCAGCACATGGAACTGCGTGTCCAGCCGTTCAAACTCATAAAACTGTTTGGCGTGTCCTGCTTCAGCCTGTTCATTCAGGCAGGCCTGAATGGTTTCAATCAGGGCTTCATCCGCACGTTCGCAGCACAGGGCGACGGAGGCCGTCTCAATCGCTTCACGAAATTCGTAAATCTGCCGGATGCTGTCATGAGAGGGGGAGGCGACAACATAAAACCGCCCCTTCCGCCCAATCAGCTTATCCTGATGCAGGCGTTGCAGGGCTTCACGCACAGGCGTACGGCTTACGCCATAGCGGCGGCCAATCTCCTCCTCCTGCAGGACGGTGCCGCCCTGCACGCGGCTGTCAATCATATCGCGGCGGAGGGCGGTATACAGCTCTTCACCAGTCAGGGAGGGGCGACTGTCAGTCATTGGTCCATCATAGCCGGTTCCGGGGGGACAAGTATGAGGGCTTCTTATCTGAAAGTCATGCTGTGGTGAAATAACACGGGTCAGCGGCCCGCAGAGGTTTCTCCATTGCAGCCAAAACGCTCCAGCGTGAAATGTTCCCGACCGAGCGTATCCTGCTCCCCGGCAATCAGATTGGCCATGAGTTTACCGGCAGCCGGTCCCACTCCAAACCCATGCGCGGAAAAGCCTGTCGCGACAAACAGGCCGGGATAGCGGGCAACGGGGGAGAGAATGGGCAGGGCGTCTGGCACAACATCAATCACGCCCGCCCACATCGCGGCAACGCGGGTTTTTTCAAACACCGGCATGTCTTCCCGCAGGCGCTGCATGGTGCGGGCCAGTGTCTTGCGGTCCGGGGCCGGGTCACACGCGCGGTAGTGTTCAAATGGGTTGGGGCGGCCTTTTCCGAATTGTCGTTCCTGTTTGAGTTCTTCCACAAAGGAAGAGCCGACACGCACGCTCAGCAGTTTTTTCTGTTTCAGAAAATTCGGCATGAATTCCCGCATGAAGCGGAAAGAATCTGGCGTGACGTATGTGATGGAGGAATTGCGCTGGGCAACAGTATAGCCGCCGTCCATCCGTTTCCGCACGGAGAAACGGGAGGAAGCGATAATGGGGTCTGGCCCACCCTCCATAGGCTCCGTGCGCAAAACGGAGGCAATCACCTTGAGTTGTGGCAAGACAATATCGACCGTTTTGCACAACCAGCGGGACCAGATGCCCGCCGCAACCACAACGGCGGAGGCACTGATGCGTCCGGTTTCAGTTTCAAACCCACAGGCGCGGCCGCCCTGAATATCAATGCTTTTGACAGCCGTATCCGGCAGGATCGTCACGCCTGCGGCTTCGGCCTTGCGCACCAGAAAACGCATGGCGAGATCAGGCTCCGCCCGCCCATCGCCAGGACTGTAAAGTGCGCCGGCCCATTGGCCCCGGCTTTGTGGCAGCAGGGTGTGTATTTCCGGCTGGCCCAGTTCACGCGCATCAAACCCATGCGTGCGGGCGGCGGCCAGCCAGCCTTCCAGAGTGTTCCACTCTTCTTTATCCTGCGCGAGGGATAGCAGGCCACAGCGCGTATAGCCAAAATCGCCTTCTTTTGCCCATTGTTGCCAGAGCGGACGGCTGGCGACAGCCAGAGGCAGTTCCTCCATGGCCTGACTGATGGTGCGCACCCAGCCCCAGTTGCGGCTGGACTGTTCATAACCCGGGCGACCTTTGTCCAGAACAGCAACAGAGAGGCCTTTTTCGCGCAGAAACAGCGCAGTGCACAGACCAATAATGCCACCACCAGCCAGAATAACATCATAATGGAGCGGTGCAGACGACGGCTTTGTCATGATGACCAGAATCTCCGTTGCAAAGCGTTTAAGAGCAGAACTTTTTCGGCATACTGAAAATAGGGATAAACGCTGGCGTGAGTCTTGGGAAGAAGTTTTTGTATGCTGAATTGTATGCGTCTGGGTAGAACAGCAGACTCTTTTATGAACAGGAAATGGATTTAAATTTTAGAAAATATGATGATTTAAAAAGAATAAAATCACAAATAGGAAATGAATTTTTGAGGTTATTCAGGCCTGAAAGATACGGGAAAGAAAAGATTTTCGGAGGCCGGTGAAGATGCTGGGGTGAGGGGGGAAGAATCAGATTGGAGTGCTTCCTCATAAAGAAAGTTAGGAGATTTTCAGGGGTGAGGGCTTTTTGGGAAAGCTGAGAATCCCGTAGCGGAAATATTATATTATTTGGAAAATAAAAGATAAAACCCTTTTCTCATAAGGGTATGTGCAGTTTTTCTGCGTTGGGTTGCCGGAAATTAATAGTTCCGTTTTCAAAACATGATTGACAGGCGTGCGCCGGATAAGACTAATCTCGGTATACCGAAATTTGGGATGAAGAATTGCCAGTGTGATGGTGCCGGTTCCCCGTATACCGAAGACCCGGCGGGGGCGGACCGTGGCACACTCTCAGACCAGACAAACAACGCCTTGGCCTGTGACAGGAGACGTAATGTGCGCCGTCTTTCAGCAAATTCTGTAAGTCTTTTTTGTGTTGCGGTTCTGGCGGCGGGCAATACGGCCTCCGCACAGGCGGAAACCGGTAAGGATACTGTGCGCAAGCGGACGCCCGTGAGAGCAACAGGCCGCGCATCAGCCAGTCCTGCGTCCGTCCGCCCGGCACGGAAAGCGGGCCCCCTGATGGCGGGAAAAGCTGAAGAAATTACGGTCAGTTCCGGCCTGACGCCCAATGGTGTTTCAGGCCGTTCCGCTGGTGGCGGCATGATGCCGAAGCAAACAGATCCCTTTGCAAAAAGTGGTGTGACACGGGACTATATTGCCGCACAGGCCCCTGCAACCAATGCGCTGACTCTGTTGCGGAATGTGCCGGGGGTTGTGGTGGCCTCGGCTGACCCGACGGGGGCGACAGACCGTATGAGTGTCTCCATTCGCGGGATGAACCAGAACGAACTGGGTTATGAACTGGAAGGCATGAACCCATCGGACGTTCTCTACTACTCTCCTACGTCCTCCGGCTGGGCAGACACGGAAAATGTCGGGTCTGTAACGGTAACACCCGGTGCGCCGGATCTGATGGCCCCAACCTTCAGCGCGGTGGGTGGGTTGATTAGCGAAAAGCTGCGGGATCCGTCCCATAAATTTGGCGGTTTGCTGGACCTCACCTATGGCGGCAACAACATGCGGCGTGAATTCCTGCGGCTGGATAGCGGGGAGTGGGGCCATACCGGTATTCACAGCTTTGCATCTTTTTCTGATACGCAGGCGTCCAACTGGCGTGGGCCGGGTGGGCTGCACCGCTGGCACATAGACTTCAAGGCAAATAAGAAGTGGGGCGATGGCAACAGCATTTCCGCCTTCATGTCCTATAATGACGTGCAGGAAAATCTGTATACTTACCCCACCATGGCGCAATGGAATGCCTATGGCATAAACTATAATTACAGCAAGAATTTTACCGGCAGTAATACAAATTATTACAAATTCCACCAGTATGAATGGAAACATGCGCGCGCCAGCGTGCAGATGAAGTTCAAGCTGGCGGAAGGGTTGAACCTCTCAGTGACCCCGTACATTTTTGATGTAGATGGCACGGTGCAGGGCGGCAGCACGCTCAACCAGAACACGGCGTTTCTGGGGGCAGAGTCTGCCAGCCCGCTCCAGTTTCCGGACGGGTCGGCGTCTTCTCAGGTGGCGCAGTCCAATGATACGTTCCATGAATCCACTTTTGGGATCAATAGTGTTCTGGACTGGAAAAAAGGCCATAATGACCTCCAGTTTGGCTACTGGTATTCCTACATCAATTATGCGGAAGACCCGACATATTCTCTGCCGGATGCCGCAGGGAACGCCAGCAGGTGGGGGCAGGACCCTGTTCTGACAGCATCCGGTGCAGCACTTAAGCAGTGGGATGCGCATGTGATTCAGCAGACCAACACGCTGAGCCTGATGGACACCTATTCCCTGTTGCATGACCGCCTGAAAATTTCAGCAGGTTTCAAGGAGGCCATGATTACCCGCACGGCAACCAACCTGATGCCCGGTGCCACTTACGCAACCGGCTTTAGCGATGCGCAGCCTCTGCCGCGCGTGGCGATCAGCTATCAGATTACGCCGCGGGATCAGGTCTATATCAACGGGACCACGGCCTTCCGTGAGGCCGCAGCCATTACGCCCTCTGTGGACATGTTCAGCTCCTCTACCGGTCAGATGACGTCACGCCATGTGACAGGCGGGATGAAGCCGGAATACTCCATCGCGGAAGAACTGGGGTATCGGCATTACGGTAAGTATTTTAACCTGTCTCTCTCTTTCTTTAACTACAATTTTACCAACAGGCAGATTACCAGCAGCTCTCTGGTGGAAGGGACAACCATCACCACGTCGCTCAACGGGGGTGGCCAGACCACGCGCGGGATTAGCGGGGAAATCAGCCTGCCGCGCTGGCATCACTTCACGCCGTATTTTTCTGGCCAGTATCTGCATGCCACGACAGATAATAACCTCGCTTCCAACGGTACCTATCTGCCAACGGCCGGGAAAGTCGCTGTGCTCAGTCCCAAATTCAGCGGCTCCATTGGTCTGTCTTATGATGATGGGCATGTGTTCGGGAATTTCGCCTTCAATTACGTGGGGTCTGAATATTCGACCTTCATGAATGATGAGAAAATTCCCTCTTATGAAACAGCCAATCTGGGTATTGGCTACCGGTTTAACGATGTGTTCTTCCTCAAACGCCCGCAGTTGCAACTGAACCTGACCAATCTGGGCAACAACCACTATCTGTCCGGCGCATGGGGGCTGACAACCAATGCCCATAATACGCTGGCCACGGACGGGCATACTGTTATCAAGGGAAGCGCACCGACTTACATTACCGGTGGTAATTTTACCGGCCTTGTCAGCTTCACGTCGGGGTTCTGAATGACAAACATGCCGCACCCGCCCTCCAATGCCCGTCTCTGGCTCTCTGTGCTGGCCACAACGCTGGGGGGCGTTCTGGAATGGTACGACCTTATTCTTTACGGCCTTTTTGCCGTAACCCTGTCTCACCTGTTTTTCCCGGCAACAACGGCCGGGTTTTCCCTTCTGCTGAGCCTTGGCAGTTTTGGGGTGGCGTTTGTGGCACGCCCCATTGGCGCGGCATGGCTTGGCTCCTATGCGGACCGAAAAGGGCGCAGGCAAGGGCTGGTGCTCTCGTCTTTGCTGATGACGGTCGGGACCGGCCTTCTGGCCGTTGTGCCGAGCTACGCTACAATCGGGCTGGCTGCCCCCTTAATCGTGGTGTTTTCCCGCCTGTTGCAGGGGTTTGCCGCTGGTGGGGAATTTGGAGGGGCCGCCACCATGCTGGCGGAGCGCAGCCCAAAATATCGCGGGGTGTATTCCAGCTTGCAGTGGTCTGCCGGTGGGGTGGCTGTCACGCTGGCGTCTGCTGTGGCCTGGCTGGTGCATCAGGCATTTAGCGAGGCACAAATTCTGGCATGGGCCTGGCGGTTGCCGTTTGCGCTTGGCATGGTGCTGGGACCGCTTACGGCCTGGCTCCGGTTGATCAGTGATGAATCCCCGGAGTTTAGACGGCAGGAGAATCATCAGCCCGTGCGGGAAGTGATCCGGCATGAGCCTTTGCGCCTGTTGCTGGGGATGGGGCTGGTGAGTGCTGGGGCCACTGGGAGCTATCTGAATATCTACATGCCCACGCTGGCAAAAACCCAGCTGCATCTGGGGGATTCCGTCTCTTTTATGGGAACAATGGTCTCAGGCATTTTGACCATTCTTCTTCCGCCTCTGTTTGCCTTGCTGGGGGATAAAGTCGGGCGGCGGGGCATGATGGCCGTTATGGCGGTTGCAGGCGGTGTGATGGCGTGGCCGTTGTTCCATTTTCTGGTAGCCTTTCCGTCCGGCCTGCATCTTGTTCTGGTGCAGGCATTTCTGGTGACAACCGTCTATTGCGGGTATTATGCGTCCGTACCGGCTCTGTTTGCCGAGATCTTTCTGCCGCGCAACAGGACAACCGCCATTGCGTTAAGCTATGCACTGGGGCAGTTAGTTTTTGGTGGGTTTACCCCCATGATTCTTTCTGTTCTGGTCACTTATTTTCAGGATAAAGCGATTCCAGGTCTTTATCTTCTGGGAACAGTGGTGCTGAGTCTGGCGTGTCTGGCCTGTACGAGGCAGTATGCAGGACGAGGGCAATCGTTAACGAGTGGGGAGCGGTAAACATGGTGTGTCTGGTCATCAAGCAGGGAGGCCCCGCAGCACTTCCTGAATGGAAAGCCCTGTTCGCCCGCCTCATGCCCCGGCTTGCGGTGCGGGACTGGGATGACCCGACGGTGGACCCCGCCCATGTGGATTACGCGCTGGTCTGGAAGCCCGAGCCGGGGCGGCTGGCAAAAATGGTCAATCTGAAAGCCATTCTGAGTGCCGCCGTGGGTGTGGACCATATTACCTGTGACCCGACATGGCCTAAAAACGTGCCGCTGATCCGCATGGGCGGGGAAGAACCCGTCCTGCAGATGGAAGATTACGTGCTGTGGGCCGTCTTTTCCATTTTGCGGGATGCGGCCACCTGGCGTGTGGGCCAGCAGGATAAGGTCTGGACGCGGCAGACTGGACCAGCCCGAACCTCTGCCGAGATGAAGGTGGGGGTGATGGGCCTTGGCAGCCTCGGTGCCCCGGTGGCTATGCGGCTGGCGCGTGCGGGCTTTCAGGTCTCCGGGTGGGCGCGGCATGCCAAAACGCTGGAGGGTGTGACCTGTTACGCGGGCACCAAAGGCCTGAGCGGCTTTCTGCATGCGTGTGACACACTGGTCTGCCTGCTGCCGGAAACCCCGGAGACCACCGGCATGGTGACGTATGATGTGCTGGCCCAGCTCCGCAAGCCTGCCGGGTTGATTAATGTGGGGCGTGGCCCGCTGGTGGTGGAAGCCGATCTGCTGCGGGCCTTGAATGACGGCACACTGCATACGGCCGTGCTGGATGTGTTTGACAAGGAACCCCTGCCTGCGTCCTCGCCATTGTGGACGCATCCGCGTGTCATCATCACCCCGCACGCGGCAGCGGATTCCTCGCGTCCGGCGCGGGCGGCGTATGTGGCGTCTGTTATTGAGGCGCTGGAGCAGGGGAAGGATGTGCCCCTGCGGTATGATCCCGCAAAAGGCTATTAAGGCTTCCGCTCTGAGGTGACGCCTTTATGTGACTGTTGCGCGAAAAGAGAGCCTGAACGTCATTCCATGCTTGCAAGAGCGGGGGAGCAGCCTTCATACGGAGGCTGTTTTTCAGGGTGACTAAAGCTGGCCACCCGCGTTGCATTCTCTGACAGGCCTGAGGGGGCGGAGGGCTGGCTCCGTCTTTTCGTGCCGGGTTCAGGATCATGAAGGAGTGGTCTTATTTTCTACCGTGGTCAAAAAGCTGTCTCCCGCCGTAAAGCGGGCGTAACCAGACGGATGAGCAGGCTCAGCACGGCGCTGACCATGGTGGGGATGATGCCTGTCTGGTGCGCTGCGGCGCAGGCTGAAGGGGCTGCATCTGATGGGAAGGTCCATCATCGTGCAGGCCCGGTACGGCACGCCAGCACGGCAAAGCCCGGCCCGGTGATGGCGCGGCAGACAACGGCGGTGGATGTCAGCGCGCGGCGGCATGATTTTGCGTATCAGGAAGCCCAGCATATCCCGGACGCTACCACGCGCATTACGGCGGAGCGGCTGACGGAACGGGGCGTGGTCACGCTGCGCGGGCTGGAACGGGTGGCCCCAAACCTGACCATTCAGAGCATTAACGGCACGGCCTCCACCAATTTCTATCTGCGCGGGGTGGGGTTTAATGACTTCACGCAGAACAACATGGCCCCCGTGCTGACCTATGTGGATGATGTCGCCTTCCCCTATTCCTCCATGACCAGCGGCATGATGTTTGACCTCGCCGGGGCGAGTGTCACCCCCGGCCCGGTGGGCACGGAACACGGGCAGTCCGACACGGGCGGGGAAGTGCATCTGCACACCAATGACCCCACGGACACATGGCATTTTGGCGCG
Organism: Acetobacter sp. KSO5; assembly: GCF_044094635.1. Lineage (NCBI taxonomy): Bacteria > Pseudomonadati > Pseudomonadota > Alphaproteobacteria > Acetobacterales > Acetobacteraceae > Acetobacter > Acetobacter sp. KSO5. Next base: position 802,189 of record NZ_CP172014.1, read on the forward strand.
ACGGAGGACATTGCCTCCTACGCCCGCAGCCGGAGCGAGGCGTATGTGTCCGGCCCGCTGGCGCGTGGGCTGAGCTTCCGTCTGGCCGGGCAGACCCAGCATGGCGGCGGCTGGCAGACCAACCCGCTGAATGGCGACCATCTGGGGGATGCGGACCTCTGGGCTTTGCGCGGCAAATTGCGCTGGAAGCCGGATGCGCACACGACCATTCTGCTGGGCGGACATTTTACGCAGGATAACAGTGAGGTTGTGACGGCGGTGCCCGTGCATCGGCTGATCGGCACGCAGCCTCTGCCGGATATGGCATCCTGGCAGCAGGCGGAGTGGTCGTCGCGCCCGGAATTTGCAAAACTGATTGGCCGTAAGGCGGGGATCAAGCCGAGTGAACATAACCAGTTCTGGGGTGCGGACCTGCATATCGACCATGATTTCGGACCATTGACCCTCAGCGCCATCAGCGCGTTCGAGACGGAACGGCAGGGCGAATATACTGATCAGGACGGCACCGCACTCTCGCAGGCAGATACGTATCGCACGATTGATGCCAATACATTCACGCAGGAACTCCGGCTCCATTCCTCCAACACGCAGGACAAGCTGCAATGGGTGGTGGGCGCGCATTATCAGCGCACGCGGATGAACCAGCGGTTCTTCTTTGATTATACAGACTACACGCCTGCACGCGGCTATATGATGGCGACCAATTTTGGTCTGAATCAGGAAAGTCTCTCAGAATTCGGGCATGTGAGCTATCGCCTGCCGCATGGCGTGATGATCTGGGGCGGTCTGCTTCATGAGCGGGATGAACGCTCTATCACGGGACTGAAATCTCAGATTTTTGGTGGTGCAACCACGAACTTTCACGGTGAGAGCACCACGTCTGACCAGTTTGCCGGGCAGGTTGGCGTCTCCTGGCAGATGCTCCAGCATGCGCTCGTCTATTATAAAATGAGCAAGGGCTTCAAACCCGGCGGCTTTACCGCCAACAATACCCAGATTCAGGCACAGCTTGACCCGTTTAAGCCGGAAACGGTGCTGACGTATGAAGTGGGCTTCAAATCCGACCCTATTCCGGACAAGCTGCGCATCAATGGTGCTGCGTTTTACAACGATTTTCACAATCAGCAGATTCTGGGCACGGTGCTGATCCCCAATTACGGACCGCTGAGCGAAATTACCAACGCGCCAAAGTCCGAAAGCTGGGGGTTTGAGGGCACCATTGAGGCGCATCCGTTCAGCCATTTGCATCTCACGCAAAATCTTGGCTGGCAGCGGGGGAATTTTCAGGATTTCCCGACGGTAAACCGCGCCAAGACCAACGCCTATTACGCGCAGCATGGTGTGTGGAAAGCCATTAACGATAATTTTAGCGGGGTGGATAACGGCCAGCCCAAGCTGACGCTGAATGGCTCGGCAGAGTGGCGGCAGCCGCTGGCGCGCGCTTATACGCTGGAGTTCGGGCCGGACTGGCAGTATCGCGGCAGTCAGGCCATCACACCGGGCGGCACCGGCTTTTACCGCCTGCCGCCGTATTTCCTGCTGGGGGCGCATGTGTCCTTCCGCTCCGCATCCGGGCGGTGGGAAGCCACGGTTTATGCCCGCAATATCCTCAACCGCCGGTTTGCGGAAAGCGGCGGACAGGCCACCACAACCTACTTCTACATCCCCGGAGAACCGCGCTTTATTGGGGGACGGATTTCCTGCGCGTACTAGGGCGTTAGAGTGGGTTGGCGTAAGGTCTGGTGGCGTACTGATTACGAAAATCCAAGCCCGCGTTGATGCCACGGAAACGGCTGTAACGAATTGGGCCGCTACAGGAATTTTACCTGTAACGGCCAAATAGTTTAGACCGATCGACGTACTGCATAGGCTATTAGAAAAAATACCCTATGCTTTTTACATCAGATCACATCAGAAGTGGACACCGATTGAGGCCTGGAAGGAACGGCCGAGAATGACATCGTAATAGCGTGTCAGGCCCACTGTTCCCACACCTTTTGGAAGCGCATTGAAAACGTTGTTCATCATGAAGTTGAAGTTAAGATTTTTCGTGATTTTGTAGCCAATTGTCGTATTGAAGTAAAAGAAGTCCGGACGGCTGTTAAATGTTTCTGCATATTCACTGGCGGTCACGTTAAATTTGGACGGGCCGTAATAGATCGTCTGCCACTGCACAAAAAGCGGACCACGCACATAATCCAGATTAGCGGTAAACGAATCTTTGGGGGAGCTCGTGCTGCCAACCTGAGGGTAGGTCGCGCCCAGGAATGTCTGCGTATTCTTGACGTAGTGGTTGTAGTTTACGCCGAGGTTAAACGCACCCCAGTTCACAAACCGTTCGCCAAAGCGGGACAGCGGAATGTAGTAGTTCAGCTTTGCTTCAAGAGCCTGCATATGCTGATTGGCAATATTCACGAAGCCTTCCCGATAATCCGTGACCTGATGGGTGTCTGGGTCACGTGAGAACATGCTGCAATATTTGTTGGGGAACGAGGCGGAATCATAGCAGGCACTCATGATGTCGCTGATGCCCAGATCCTCGATTTCATTGCTGATGGTTACATCAACAAAAGAGGCGTCCAGCTGCAAACCCTGAATGAAATGCGGCATGAAGTGCAGCGTTCCCGTATAGCTGTGGGAAACCTCGTTCTGCAAATGCGCGTTGCCGCCATCAGTTCCGTAAATACCGTAGTTCACGATATTCGAAACAAAGCCTTTCGGAATACCCTGTTTGGCGCAGTTGGCTGCACGAACAGCGGGGTTGGGGCCGTTGGCAATATCTTCCTGAGCACAGGGATCACTGGCCATGCTGTTGACGCGGCTTGTGGGAGAAAACAGTTCCGTGACGGACGGATTACGAACCGACTGGGCATAATTTCCGCTAAAGCCAAAATCTCTGGTGGGCCACCAGCTGCCACCAAACATGTAGGTCCAGTAGCTGCCGGTCATGCTGTTGTTAATGTAGCGTCCATTGGCTGTAGCTGAAATATGATAAGCCCCCGGCACATGCATGTCCGGGGACACGATTGGCACATCGAGTTCCCCGAAGACTTCATGTGTGCCGTAAGCCCCGCTGGTATTGGGGGTAGGAATTTCGTCACCATACTGGCGGCGGCTGCCATCAGACAGCACTTCACCATTCAGAATGCTGCCTGCATTGAAGTCATAAGATTCCCAGCGGTGCTCGTAACCCAGATCCCAGCGCACATCTCCTGCGGGCAGTTTGAGAATGGTGCTGTGAATTTCAGCCTGAACGTCAAGCTGCTTATTGGTGTTGCTGGGGTTAACCCATGACGTAATGTATTTGAGTGCCGCCTGACTTTCCTGACCACGCCCAAAGACATTCAGGGGGGCGCAGGTCTCGCTCCGGGTCTGGGCTGTGGAGTTGGTATAACCGGGCGCACAGCCAATGGAGCCATCAGGAAGTGTTACGGCATCCAGTGCGTTAATCAGGTTGTTGGTATCCACCATCAGGGTTTTGGTGTTGCTGAGATACTCGCTGTATTCGCTCTTAACACTCCAGTCGAAATGGCGGCCTATGGCGTCGAAATCACCATTCAGACCGCCCTGAAAGCGATACATCTGGTTTGTGGTGGTGAAGGCACCCTCCCCAAAATCCTGGTTGGCGCGAGAGAGGTAGAACGTATCCGTCGGCTGGCCGGCAGCCTTAAGGGAATTGATGATGGTGCTTCGTTCTGCCGATGTCAGATACGGGTTGGCCGTGCTTAAAACCAGATTGCCATTAACGTAACTCTGCGGGTCAGCATCAAAATTAGCACGCGTCAGCGGACTGCCTTCAAACGTGGCAGAATAATACAGGCCCTGATTAACGGAGCTCTTTGCCTGCCCGCGCTGGTACCAGCCCTGCCATGTGGCATGCAGGTGAGGGGTGAAGTCATAATGTCCCAGCGTTGTCAGATTCAGAGAATTCTGCGGCGTATAAAGCTGGTCATAATTTTCAAAGGAAAGACCGTTCCCGCCAGCGGTGTAATAATTACTGCGTGTGACTGTGCCTGTCAGGGGGACAAGAGATTGCCCGTTCGGGCTGAACTGCAAAACACCCCCGCCCGCAGCGGCGATACCACCAGACGCTTTGCCGAAAGACGAAGGATTGAGGTTGCCATTGATAAGCGGGATGCCGGTTGCGCTCAGCTGGCTGAAACGCTCGTTGCGGGTCAGGACATAATAATAGGGTGAATCGCTTGTCAGCGCCGGCCACAGATAGGTCTGTGCTTCACTGCCGATGCTTTTGGCGCGATCATTGTAAACGAGGCCGTCCGCGTTACGATATTCTACGTCAAAGACGATGCCGCCTTTGTCATGGTCAAAGCTTGTGCCGTATTTCAGGTAAACCTTTTCCTGCCCGCCATCCAGTTTCTGGGTCCAGTTTCCCTGTGCGTTGAAATCAAGCCCTTTGAAATGATCATCAAGCTGATAGTTAACGACACCGGCCACGGCATCGGCACCGTATGCTGCACCCGCGCCCCCGTAACGGGTATCAATCTTTTTCACCAACGACGTCGGAATGGTGCCCACATCCACCTGTGACCCACTGCCTGCGCCATAAAGTGAGGCTGTCGCGCCACCAACCATACGCATGCCATCAATCAGCGTAAGGGTTCGCTGATCCCCCAAAGCGAGCAGACCACTGAAGGTCTGCCCGGCCCCCCATGAGCCCTGACTGCCGACGGGACTGTTTGACGGGACAGAAAACGCCGGGTTTTCCCGCAGCAGGGCGAGGCCAAGGTTGGTGTATCCCCGGGCCGCAAGCTGCTTGGCGTCCAGCGTGCTACCGGCCATGACGTTACTCAGGCGCGTCTGGGAAAGACGGGTGCCTGTAACGGTCACATCTTCGCTTTTGCTGCTCTTCGTGACAGCGGACGTCTTCTGGATGGTGTCGGTCTTCTCGCTTGTGGCACTTGCCTGTGTCGTGCCTGCGGTTCCGGTGGGCGCAGCCGTGGCCGTCGATGGCGTTGTGGCAGAAGACGATGCGGCGGTGGTGGTCTTTTTGGCGGTGGTTTTCTTCTTCTTGCTTTTGGCCGGGGAGACAGAACTATGTGACGCTGCCGTGGTGGCGGCTTTCGCGCCATCGCTGTTCCAGCCAGCAAACGTTACTGCGGCACCAATGAGCAGAACCTTTCGCAAGGCTGGTCTGGACGGAAATTGTTTAGATTTCTTCTGATCATACCGAACAGATAGAAGAACAGTGCTCATTCAACCAGCCTCCGTATGTCGCCCTGGGTGACCGCAGATGATTTCATCGCGATACAAGCAACTTCACCGCATATTTGTTACGATTCCATTCTGAATGGGGTTTTGTCGATTTCCAAATCGTTCTGACCTGTTAACCTATGGTTCAGGGTGATACCGGGGTTTGGCAGATCCGTTTCTCGAAAAGCTCGAAGAACGACAGGTCACGCTGGTTATTTCTTCAAAGAGAAACCGAGGCTCTCCACGATAATATTTCTGCGTGTTCTATAAAAAATTCAGAACCATTAAAGAATTTTGTGCTGGATCGAAACAATTCGGGCGTATCGCACCACGTTTCGATAAACTGAAAAGGATTGTTCTTACGTCAGTTCACTGTCTCGCCATTATCATCCGAGGTAACGGACGACACATCCGGAGAATTTTATCCCATTTTTCGACATGCCGCGCATGGCTGTGTATTCATGTGGGCATGACACAGGAAGATAGTGACAGATTCACCCTAAAATCCCCTCGTAAACAAGACCTGCAAACAGGCGGAGGGGTTTGTTTCTCATGAGCGACCAGCACGACTCTCACGCGCATTTCGGCTGGTTCAAGCGCCGAAAACACCTGACGACCGACGATATTACGGTTGTCGATACCGATATGCTCAAGCGGGCCGTGGGAGCCGCGGCGCTGGGCAATGCGATGGAATGGTTCGATTTTGGTGTGTACGGTTATATTGCCGTCACGCTGGGGAAGGTATTCTTCCCCTCATCAGACCCGACCCTCCAGCTGATTGCCACCTTCGCGACGTTCACGGTGGCCTTTCTGGTCCGGCCCATTGGCGGCGCGGTGTTCGGCCCGATGGGGGACCGGTACGGGCGGCAGAAACTGCTGGCTGTTACCATGATCATGATGGCGCTGGGCACGTTCTGCATCGGCCTGATCCCGTCTTATGGGCATATTGGCGTGTGGTCGCCCATCCTGCTGCTGCTGGCGCGCCTGGTACAGGGCTTTTCCACCGGCGGGGAATATGGCGGAGCCGCGACGTTTATTGCCGAATATTCCACGGACCGAAATCGCGGCCTGATGGGCAGCTGGCTCGAGTTCGGGACATTGGCGGGCTACATTGCCGGGGCCGGGGCAGTGATGACGCTCCAGTTCTCGCTGAGTGACGCCGATATGGTCAGCTGGGGCTGGCGCATCCCGTTCCTGATTGCCGGACCGCTGGGCTTGATTGGCCTCTATATGCGGACCCGGCTGGAAGAAACCCCAGCCTTTCAGGCCTATGCCGCAGAAGCCGAAAAGCGCGAGCATGAAAAGCCGGGCTGGCGCGACCTGCTGACGGTCCACTGGCGGCAGTTGCTCAAATGTATCGGGCTGGTGCTGGTCTTCAACGTGACCGACTATATGCTGCTCACCTACATCCCCAGCTATATGACGGTCACGCTCAACTACCCTGAAAGCAAGGGGCTGCTGCTCATCATTCTGGTGATGGTGCTGATGATGCCGCTGAATGTTCTGGGCGGTTATTTCAGTGACCGTCTGGGCCGTCGCCCGATGGTCATCAGTGCGTGTGTGGCGCTGGTGGTGCTGGCCATTCCCAGCTTGCATCTTATCCGCAGCGGCAATGACATCGAGATTTTTGGTGGCCTGATGCTGCTGGGGCTGGCGCTGGTCTGTTTTACCAGTTCCATGCCCTCCACACTGCCGGCTCTGTTTTACACGCCGGTGCGCTACACAGCGCTTTCGGTGGCGTTTAACGTCTCGGTTTCCCTGTTTGGTGGCACCACACCGCTGGTGACGGCCTGGCTGGTGAAGCGGACCGGCATGCTGGATATGCCCGCATGGTATCTGATGGGGGCCGCGCTGATTGGCGCGCTCACCATGCTGACGGTGCGGGAAACGGCCCGCCTGCCGCTGCGTGGCTCTCCCCCCGCTGTGGGGAGTGATGATGAGGCCGAACGGCTGATGAACGGCAAGCAACGCCTGACAGTAGACCCCACGCCGCCATCTGTACCCTGAGGCGGACGATCCTCATCCCTCGCGGTGAAGGCGTCGCGGGGGAGGGGGCTCGGCAGAGGCCCGGCGTTCCTGCACTTTGTGGTGAAACGCCGGAGCCGGGCGGGGTTGTTGCGCGGCCATGGCGGCAACGCGGGCCGGTGCATCGGCCAGCATTTGCGGAATAAGCTGCGTTTCCGGCAGGTTTTTCCAGTATTTGCGTGGCATTTCAGACAGCATGGCTTTGGTCTTGATGCGGGCCGGGTTGAAGGTTGAGACGTAATAGGTCTGCCAGAGCTGGTCGATATCATCTGACAATTTGGGTTTGGCGCAGGGCGTGGGGCTGAAGGCGCAGGTCTCGCCATTCCATGCCAGAGAGCCTTTGGGGGTGAGGATCACCCAGTCCATATCCACAAATCGCTTTGAAAAAAACGGGGCCACGCTGGGCAACACGTAATGGTCCGGCTCAAACCATGCGTAAAAGGAGCGTCGGCCGTTCTGTGCCTTGCCATGTTCGCGGAAGCGGACATAGGCCGTCATTTTATGCGTATCTTCCCGCACCTGTTTGTGCATGTGCAGCGCGCGGGCAATGTCCGGGTCTGTGGCGATGCTGGCGAGGGCCGGTTCCGTCTGCGCGCGCCAGAGAATGCGGTAGGCGAGGGCAAACCGCGTCTGGTCCGCGTGGCGCAGAATAGAGCGCAACAGAGCGAGGCACTTGCTCCGTAAAACAGGTGGCTGTGCCCCGTTTTTGGGTGTGGGGGCGACCAGCGGCGTATCAAACAGCGTGGTTTCTGCCGAGGCACAGCGCCATTCAATTTCTTCCGGGGCACGGTCGGCCAGAAAGCACTGGCGCGCCAGCGGCCGCCATGCGGAAAAAGAGGTGTGGTCGTCGAGGATAAAACCGTAGGCCATGATCAGAAAACGCGTTTCAGAAAAGAGCAAGTTGCTGAGGTTGCGGCACAAAAAGCTGCCGGAGGTTCTGCCGTTCCGCCAGCCTGCCGGGGGACCAGCCAGTGGTGTAGAGGAAAGGTTTGACCTTGCGGATGGAGACTTTCAGCTTGGCGAGGTCTTCCAGCCGCAACTGACGGTGGCGGCGCGCGGCGACAATGGCCTGCACGGAGCGTACGCCTAAGCCCGGCACCCGGAGCAGCATTTCCTTCGGCGCGCGGTTGAGGTCGATGGGGAACATCGCGCGGTTTGCCAGCGCCCAGGCCAGCTTGGGGTCCAGTTCAAGGTCCAGCATGCCATTGGGGCGGCTTGCCGTGATTTCAGAAAACTGGAAGCCGTAGAAGCGGAAAAGCCAGTCGGCCTGATACAACCGGTGCTCCCGCAACAACGGCGGGGCTTTGACGGGCAGAATGGCCGAGGCATCCGGAATGGGGCTGAACGCCGAGTAATAGACGCGCCGCAGCCTGTAACCCGTGTAAAGCGAGGAACTGCTGGAGAGAATATCCCGGTCCGTTGCCTGATCAGCCCCGACAATCATCTGCGTGCTCTGGCCGCCCGGGGCAAAGCGCGGGGCTTTGCGGCCCGTGAGGGTGCGGTCTTTTGCGGCGTCGATATGCGTGCGCATCTCGCCCATGGAGTGGCGGATTTCTGACGCATGTTTTTGTGGGGCGTAGTCCGCCAGCCCGCGCTCGGTCGGCATTTCCACATTGATGGAAAGCCGGTCCGCATACAGCCCGGCTTCCGCCAGCAAAGCGGGGGAGGCGTTGGGAATGGTCTTGAGGTGGATATAGCCACGGAACTTGTGCGTCTGCCGCAACTCCCGCGCCACCCGCACCATCTGGCTCATGGTGTCATCTGACGTGCGGATGATGCCAGACGAGAGGAACAGCCCCTCAATATAGTTCCGGCGGTAAAATTCCAGCGTCAGCCAGATGACCTCATCGGGCGTGAACCGCGCGCGCGGCACGTTGGAGGAGGAACGATTGATGCAATACGCGCAGTCATAAATGCAGAAGTTGGTCAGCAGGATTTTCAGCAGGGAAATGCACCGACCATCTGGCGTGAAGGCATGGCAGATGCCGTTGCTGACGGACCCCAGGCCTTTGCTGGCCGCAGAATCCCGTTTGCCTGCGCCGCTGGAGGAGCAGGAGGCATCATATTTGGCGGCATCGGAGAGCAGGGCCAGACGGTCAGACAAGCTTTGCTTCATGGTGTTCATGTTATGTTCTTGTGCGGGGCATTGCAAGAGATCTCTCGCGGCGGTGCCGAAGGGGAGGGCACGGGTTGGGTTTTCTGCTGCAAAGGGCAACGGAAAACGGAAAGCCCGACAATGTGGTGAAGTTCGCGGAGGGGATTCTGCCCTGAGATGGGGTTGCGGGACTCCGGGGGGAGCACGGAAGGGGAACGCCGAAAGAGAGCTTTCGTGCCCACCCGGGGAACAGAGCAAAGGGGTGGCGTCAGGGCCGGGGAGGGCGGTCAGGCAAAAGGGCGGAAGACTGCGGTTTGTTACCAAAACAGAAATTCACATATGCGTGCGGTGTATTATTTTGCCGAGCCAGCCGGCAACGGGGCATGGCACGCAAGCGTTTGGGGAGGAGCTTTCCTCGGTCAGCCACACAAGAAAGAAAAAAGGACGTGGTCTATGCAGATTTCCAGAGAGACCCTGCTTCGGTCCTACCGTGCCATGCGCACCATCCGGGTGTTTGAAGAGCGCCTGCATCGTGAATTTGCAACCGGGGAAATCCCGGGCTTTGTGCATCTCTATTGCGGGGAGGAAGCCTCCGCCGTTGGGGTCTGCGCCAATCTGACGGAACAGGACACCATTGCCAGCACCCATCGTGGCCACGGCCATTGCATTGCCAAGGGCGTGGATGTGGGCGGCATGATGGCTGAAATTTATGGCCGCAAAACCGGCGTCTGCCGGGGCAAGGGCGGTTCCATGCATATTGCCGACCTTTCCAAAGGCATGCTGGGTGCCAATGGGATTGTGGGCGGTGGACCGCCGCTGATCTGCGGGGCCGCGCTGTCTCATAAGGTTCTGAAAGATAACGGCGTAGCCGTGGCTTTTTATGGTGATGGCGCCTCGAATGAAGGCACCACGCTGGAAAGCCTTAATCTGGCATCTGTCTGGCATCTGCCGGCCGTATTTGTGGTGGAAGATAACGGCTATGGCGAGGCCACCGGGTCTTCCTACGCCTGTGCGGGCACCCAGAAGGACCGCGCCGCCGGATTTGGCATGCCGTATATGGAATGTGATGGTTCGGACTTCTTCGCCGTGCATGACGCGGCGCGCGATGCCATTGACCACGCCCGCTCGGGCAAAGGCCCGGTCATGCTGCATGTGCATCTGGAGCGCTGGTATGGGCACTTTGAAGGGGATGCCATGAGCTATCGCGCCTCCAATGAAGTGGCCGATGCCAAGAAAAACCATGACTGCCTTGAAAGCTTCCGTGAACGGGCCACGCAGGAAAAGCTGCTGGACCTCAGCGCGCTGGATGACATTGATGCCGCCGTGGCGGACGAAGTTGAGAGCGCCGTGCAGGCCGCCAAACAGGCTCCCTGGCCGGAAGATGCAGATCTGATGGCGGATGTTTACGTCAAAATCTGATGGGATTTCGGGCGAGGGCATGTCGCCTGTTGCCCTCAACGTATTTGGGGAAAGACCAATGAGCAAAAAGAGCTTTCGTCAGGCGATTAATGAAGCCCTGCGTCAGGAAATGCGGCGTGACCCCACGGTTGTGCTGATGGGTGAAGATGTGGCTGGGGGGCAGGGCGGCTCCTCTGGCGTGAAGGATGCCTGGGGCGGCGTGCTGGGGGTCACCAAAGGCCTGCTGACCGAATTTGGGGAAAGCCGGGTGCTGGACACCCCGATTTCCGAAGCTTCCTATATCGGGGCGGCTGCGGGCGCTGCGGCGACCGGCCTGCGCCCGGTGGCGGAACTGATGTTTGTTGATTTCGTCGGCTGTTGTCTCGACCAGATCATGAATCAGGCTGCCAAATTCCGCTACATGTTTGGCGGCAAGGCGCGTACGCCGCTGGTGATCCGCGCCATGTACGGGGCCGGGTTTAATGCAGCCGCACAGCATAGTCAGGCGCTGTATCCGCTCTTTACCCATATTCCGGGGCTGAAGGTCGTGGTGCCGTCTTCCCCCTATGAAGCCAAAGGCCTGCTGATTGAAGCGATCCGTGATGATGACCCGGTGATCTTCCTTGAAAACAAGGTCATGTATGATGACGTCGAGGAAGTGCCGGACGAGGCCTATACCATCCCGTTTGGTGAAGCCAACCTGACGCGTGAAGGGGATGATGTCACCATTGTCGCCATTGGTCGCATGGTGGGTATGGCGAATGAGGCCGCAGACCGTCTGGCAAAACAGGGCATTTCCTGTACCGTGCTGGACCCGCGCACCATGTTCCCGCTGGATGAGCAGACCATTCTGGAATGTGTGGAAGATACGGGCCGTCTGGTGATTGTTGATGAATCCAGTCCGCGCTGTAACATGGCGTGTGATATTTCTGCCCTTGTGGCCGAGCAGGCTTTTGGCGCGCTGAAGGCTCCCATCCGCCGCGTGGTGCCGCCGCATACACCGGTGCCGTTCTCCACCCCGCTGGAAAACCTCTACATGCCCAATGCGGATAAAATTGAAGCGGCGGTTAAAGCCGTCATGATGCAGAAAACGCGTGAGGTTGCCTGAACAATGACAAAGATCCTGACAGCCCTGACGATGCCCAAATTCGGGCTGGCCATGACGGAAGGCAAGCTTGCCTCCTGGACCCTCTCCCCCGGTGATACCGTGCGGGAAGGGGATGAAGTGGCGGACATTGAAACCAGCAAAATCACCAGCGGGTATGAAAGCCCGGCCTCAGGTATTTTGCGCAAACAGGTTGCGCAGGCGGGTGAGACGCTGCCGGTTGGTGCTCTGCTGGGCGTGGTGGCAGATGCGGAGGCCTCAGACGAAGAGATTGAGGCATTTATTGCCAGTTTCAAGGCCGACACTGACGAAGAAGGCGGGGAAGAGACCGAGGCGGCCAATGCGGAACCGCGTGTGATTACGGTCGGTGAGCATAGCCTGAATGTGCGTGATGTTGGGCGGGGCGACGGCGCGCCTGTCCTGCTGATCCACGGGTTTGGTGGTGATCTGAGCAACTGGATGCTGAATCAGGATGTTCTGGCCCGCCATCAGCGTGTGATTGCGTTTGACCTGCCGGGGCATGGGGCATCGTCCAAGGATGTTGGCGACGGGTCTGTTACGGTTCTGGCTGAGGCGGCGTATGAGCTGCTGAAGGCGCTGGATATTCCCAAAGCGCACATTCTTGGCCACTCACTGGGCGGGGCGATTGCGCTGGCTCTGCTGCGGGATTACCCGGATGCCGTGCTGACGCTGACACTGGTAGCCCCTGCTGGCATGGAGCGTGAGGTGAACGCGGAAAGTCTGCGGGAGATGGTGGAAGCCGACCGCACGCGCGATATGCAAAAAGCCTTGCAGGTTCTGGTGCATGACAAATCTCTGGTGGGCCGTAGAATGGCGGATAACGTGTTGCGCGTCCGCCGTCTGGATGGCGCGCGGGAGGCTCTGCGCACCATTGAGGCCGCCTGTTTTGCCAATGGGCAGCAGTCGATTGACCTGCGCCCGGTGCTGGATGCAGCGCGTATCCCTGTCACCCTCTTCTGGGGTGAGGCAGATGAAGTTTTGCCTGTGGCCGGGGCAAAAAATGCTCCCGATCATGTGGTGAAGCATCTTCTGCCGCAGGTGGGCCATATGCCGCAGCTTGAAAAAACTGTTGAATTCAACAGGCTGGTTGAGGCGTTTTTAGAGAAGGCTCAGGTGACGGCCTGACCTCTCAGAATACTGACATGTGCGGCATCATGCGGAAGCAGGGTGCCGTACTGGTCTGCGTAGTGGGTGGCAAAGGCTTCCCGCTCCAGCCGTTCGCAATAATCCAGATAGCGGATTAACGCGCGCTGGCCGCGGAGCGTGTTGCCATAGGTGCGCTTGTAGTGCTTCCACAAAATCAGCACGTTAACGGACCACGCATCATACGCATGTTCCGCCACGCGCTGGCGGACTAAAGAGGGCAGCTGGTCAAACGCCTGCCAGTCATCCCCCGTATAACGTCGCCACATGTCATGCCGCAACGTGCGCTCGTTAGAGGTTTCGGCCTTAGGCATAGGCGTCTTCCTCTTCCGGCTGGCGGTGCCGCCATACGGGGAAGGGGTCGGGCAGGTTGGCGTAAAGCTCCGGCTGGAAGCGCCCGGTATCCTGCGGGGCAAGGCAGGCATCCAGAGCGGCGCGGAGGGCGGGTTCATCCATTTCCGGCGTGCCGATAAAAACAATTTCCTGCCTGCGGTCCCCGTAAACCGGATCCCATTTGCCGACCAGCATCGCTTTCCAGTCATCATCCTCCGGCCAGTGCTGGGTGGGGATCACGCACCACCACAGGCCCATGGCCTGCGTGCGGACCAGTGCGCCCGCCTGCCCGAGTTCGCCCACCCATTCCGGGCGTGTCGCCAGCCAGAAATGCCCTTTGGCGCGCACCACGCCGGGCCATGAGGTATCAATAAAGGCCTTGAATTTTTCAGGAATAAACGGGCGGCGCGCGCGATAGACAAAGCTGCTGATACCGTATTCTTCCGTTTCCGGCACATGCTCCGCGGCACCATAAAGCTCTTTGTACCAGAGCGGGTGTTGTTCGGCTTTGTCATGGTCAAACCGGTGGGTGTTCAGCACGCGGTCCAGCGGCACGACGCCCATATCGGTTTCAATCAGATCGGCATCCGGGTTCAGGGCGCGGATAATCTGTTTTGCGGCGTCCCGCTGCTCCGGCGTGGCGGTGGACACCTTGTTAAGGATGACAACATCCGCAAACTCGATCTGCTCCACCAGCAGGTCCACCAGTGCGCGGTCATCCGCATCCCCTGCGGTCTCGCCGCGGTCTTTCAGAAAATCTGTGGAGGCGTAATCCTTGAGCAGATTAACCGCATCTACCACGGTGACCATCGTATCGAGCCGGGCAATATCCAGCAGGCTCTGGCCGTCCTCATCCCGGAAGGAGAACGTGGCGGCGACGGGGAGGGGTTCCGCAATGCCGGTGGATTCAATCAGCAGATAATCAAACCGGCCTTCATCCGCCAGCCGACGCACTTCTGTCAGCAGGTCATCGCGCAGGGTGCAGCAGATGCAGCCGTTGCTCATTTCCACCAGCTTTTCATCCGTGCGGGAGAGGTCCGAGCCCTCACGCACCAGATCGGCATCAATATTCACGTCGCTCATATCATTCACAATCACGGCCACGCGGCGGCCTTCACGATTGTTCAGAATATGGTTGAGGACCGTGGTTTTTCCGGCTCCCAGAAAGCCGGAGAGAACGGTAACAGGAAGCCGGTTTGGCATGGTGCTCTTTCCTTCGGATTGCGGTTCCGATGTCGTATATGATACGTTATATCATAACGTCACGATAAAGCGAAACCCCATGCCGCACACGCCCTTATCCTTCCATTATCCCACGCCAGACGCTGCGTTTCAGGCCATTGAGCAGCCCACGTGCCATATTGCGGTTGCAGACCGTGCTTTGGGGCCGGATCTGGAAAACGCGGCGCAGACCTATCTTGAAGAGGGACCTTCCCTGATCCTGACAGCAGGCACCCCGGACGAGCTGGCGCAGGAGCTTGCGCCGGTTTTTACGCCCGCAACACAGGCCTTGCTGGAGGATGCGCTGGGGCTGGTGGACGGCTATTGCGCGGCGACAGGGATGGACGCCGTGCGCTTCCGGCTGGAGCGGATTACGCATGATAGTTGTCGTCGTTTCCATGTGGATCATGTCGTGCTGCGCCTGTTGTGCACCTATGTAGGGCCGGGCGTGCAGTGGCGTGTGGCGGATCTGGGAGAAGAGGCCCCCGTGTATCAGGCGGACGCAGGCGCTGTGGCGTTACTTAAGGGCGGTTGTTATCCGGGCTGGCAGCCGGAGGGGGCGGTGCAGCATCGTTCGCCGCCGCTTTCTGCGCTGGCAAAACCCGTCACACGCCTGTTGCTGACGCTGGATGCCCCACAGGCCTGCGGGATGTCAGATGATCAGCGGCGGATCGTGCGGAAGGAAGTGGCGCACTCTTAAGGTATGCGCGTGCGGGAAAACAGCGCGAGAGCTTCCGTTCAACGGCGTGAAAAGGTAGAGTTTGTTTTTCATCATGAACCCTTGAAGAAACGGCCATGCAGAAATCAAAGCTCCTTTTTCTTGCGGTTCTGGTCATGCACCCTCCAGTCGCCTGGGGTGCGCAGGAGGACAAGGCTGCGATGGTCTTTCGGATTACGCCGGTTAAACCCCTTGAGGTTTTAATGCATGAGGCGCTTGCGGCCTCACCCCCGGCGCAGGATAAGATAGTGCGTGCGCCGGATCTGGTTGATCTTGCAACACTCACACCGGATTTCAAATTTGATATCCGCTATGCCACGACAGAGAATTTTCTTAGCACGCCGGTTTATTCCTCATCCCACGCCTTTTTGGAAAAACCTGCGGCGGAAGCGCTCGCCAGAGCCTCGGAATATTTGAAAACAAAAGGCTATGGGCTTTTAATTTTTGATGCGTATCGCCCGTGGTTTATTACCAAACTGTTTTGGGACGCAACGCCTGCGGACAAACACCAGTTTGTCGCCAACCCCGCACATGGGTCCAGACATAACCGGGGCTGTGCGGTGGATCTGACCTTATATGACCTGAAAACCGGGCAGCAGGTGACCATGCCCAGCGGGTTTGATGAAATGACGCCCCGTGCCTATTCCAACTATCCGGATGCGCCGGAAGAGCAGAAAAAGGCGCGGGATCTGCTGCGGGATGCCATGCAGCAGGAAGGCTTTATACAGCTCCCTGCTGAGTGGTGGCATTTTGATTACAGGGACTGGAACAAATACCCTGTGCAGAATATCAGATTTGAAGACATTAAATAAAGTGTTTTAGCCGCGCATTACGGTGTGGCGGCGGATGCCGTATGCACCGTAAGCCAGCTTTTTGCCGTATCAATGGTGATGGTAGCGGGTTTGTAGGCTTCCGGCGGTGCGGTGAAAATGGAACTGACATAGGTTTGCGGGTTGCGGTCATACAGCGGGAACCAGCTTGACTGCACCTGCACCATAATGCGATGGCCGGGCAGGAACGTATGGTTCATGATCGGCAGCCGGAACTGGTAAAGCTGGGCCTGATTAGCCGGAATAGCCTCGGGGTGTTCAAAACTTTTGCGGTAACGCCCGCGCAGAATGTCACTGCTGACCATCAGCTGATAGCCGCCCAGTTCCCGCTGTTCGGGCACTTCATCCGGGTAGACATCAATCAGTTTCACAACAAAATCGCCGTCCGTGCCGCTTGTTGTGGCAGTCAGATGCATAAGCGGCTGGCCGTCCAGCGCCACCGGCTGTGTCAGCACGGGCGAGGTAAAGGTTGCCACATCCGGGCGGGACGCCGCATTGCGCTGGTCTGTTGAAAGCCAGTTATCCCATGCGGAATTTGCGGCCCCTCGGGTAATAACCGGACGCTGCACATACGGCACCGGATGTGCCGGGTCAGACAGATAACTGACAGAGCCGGACGTCTCGGCAGAGCCGTTCATAGCAAGCTGATATTTGGCCGTAAGATGCAGAGTGGTGCAGCTGGTTGTGCAATCCCGCGCGGGGAGGGCCTCTCTGGTTTCCCAGTCATCAGAGCCACTGCGGTAGGCGGAGACGCGCTGCGGCAGGGCGACGGCATCATCCTTCAGATAATGGGCCAGGAAGGGTTCAAGAATTTTTTTGCGGAAATACAGGCCCGTATCGGAATGGAGCTTGATGGGGCCAAGCGTGCTGGCTTCTTTGATCTCGCCGCCATGGTTCCACGGCCCCATCGCCAGCCAGAGGTTTGGCTGGTCTGCCTGCTTCTGCTTGAGCGCATAGTAAAGGGCAATGGCCCCGTAATTATCTTCCTGATCCCACAGGCTATGCACGAGGAGCGTTGGCACTTTCAGCGGCAGGTCTGCAAGCACATGGTCCATCGCCTGCTGCTGCCACCAGCTATCATAGGCCGGGTGGGCCAGAAGCTGCCGGAAAAAGCCGATCTGCTCCATGCCCCGTTCTTTCCCCAGCGCGCCGGCGGAAACGGAATTCAGGAAAAGATCATAATTGTCATACTGGTTGCCCCACCAGATGGCTGTCTTCTTTGCTGTGGCATCCTGATTGTAGATGTAGGACAGCATTTCCTCACGGAAGGCACCGTTATGGAACCAGTCATCGCCCATCCAGCCATCCACCATCGGGTTCATGGGGACGGAAACCTTCAGGGCCGGGTGGGGGTTAATCAGGGCGGTGAGGGAGGTATAGCCGTCGTAAGAGACGCCGATAATACCGACCTTGCCGTTGCTTTGCGGCAGGTTATGGACCAGCCATTCAATGGTGTCCCATGTGTCGGTGCTATGGTCGACTTTTGTGTGGTTCAGCGCCCCGCGCAGAGGGCGGTTCATCACGTACTGCCCCTCTGAGCCATATTTGCCGCGCACATCCTGAACCACGCGGATATAGCCACCATCCGCAATAACATCTGGCATGTTATCGTAGCCCTGCAAGACGGAGCGCATGGTGCCGCTCTCTGCCTTGGAGGTCATGAGCGTGGCGTTATAGGGGGTACGGGTCAGCAGGATAGGGGCGTTATGGGCGGATTTGGGGATGAGAATGACGGTATGCAGTTTGGCGCCATCACGCATGGGGATCATCACATCCCGACGGATGAAGTCAAACTTGTCTGTAGTCACAGTAAATTTTGCAGGCATATCAGGGGCGATATCAGCATTTTGCGCCGCATGATCCTGCGCGAAGGCGGGTGTTGAAAGCGCAGTCATGCAGAGCAGAAGAAGAATATTTTTGAACATGGAACCCCTGAGTATAAACAACCGTGTCGTCTATGGATCCGGCTTTTGCCGGGCGATGAACCTTAGAATTCTGCCGATACGGTACCAAAGAACTGGCGCGGAGACGCAACAAACAGATTGGCGTTATCATCCCCGGTGACGGCAGCGGACCCGTAAACGCCGCCAATATAATTTTTATCAAACAGGTTGGTGATGCCGAAAGTTGCTTTCATGTTCTGGGCAAAGCCAATTTTTCCAAAATTATAGGCAAAATTCATGTTGGCGAGCCAGTAGGCCGGGATGCTCTGATCATTCATATACGTCATCGGGCGGGAGCCGATATAGTTGACGTTGAAGTTAAACATGGCCCGTTTGTAAGTGTAGTTCAGGTTGGCTTTATACATGAACTTTGGATAGTAAACCTGATGCTTGCCGCGAATATTGTAATTCTGTCCGCTGTAATTAATGGAGCGGCTTTGATATTCGGCATTGTTCCAGCTGAAGCTGTTGGTAATTTCAAGCCCTTCTATGGGGCGAATGGTGGCCAGAACGTCGGCCCCATTCATGGTTTCCCGGCCCACGTTCAGATAGGCATTGTTCGTGTTGTTGGCGCTGCCTTCACTGATTGAGGCAAGGCGGTTGTAATAGTCCGTATGGTAGAAATCAGCAGAGGCTGAGAAAAAGCGGGAGTCATAGCGGTAGCCCACAACGTAGTTCCATGTGCGCTCCGGGCGCAGGACCTTTTTACTTTCATCAAACACAACCTGCGCGGGGCGGCTGGCATTGCCCAGCCCACCCCAGGCGTTGTCCCCGCCTGTTTGGGAAAAATAGTCATAGGCCCGCATGTTTTCTGCAATATCCCAGTAGAATTCATGATGTCTGAGGAAATGGTAATCAAAATTGAAGTGAGGCAGGAACGCAGCAGAGGCCGTGAGTGACCCGTTAACAGGGTGCCGGTAATATGTATTCCAGCCTTCCGCCGCCAGCTGATCGGTATAGTCGGCTTTTGTGCCGCCGTGTGTGGTCTGGGTCAGGGATTTAAAGCCAGCAAGAAAGGTCATGCCCGGGGTAATGGTCCAGCGGTCCTGCAGGAAGAACTGGAACGTGTTGGTGTTGAAGGTGTTCTCAAACCACGTGTGACCCGTGCCACTCTTGAAGTCAGACAGCCAGTTATGGGCGGAGGTCAGGCCATCTTCGTAAAGTCTCGAGTTGTAAATCCACTGGTTGTTTTCATACCAGATCCCGGTTTCAATTTTGTTGTGGTGCGGGGCTTCAATGGTGAATTTTTGCGTAAAGCCCAGACGGCGCATGGCCGCATGCGACATGCCGAGCGCCATGGGGACGCCGGACACGCTGCCATCTGCGTTCAGGCTTGGCGTGCCATAGCTTGGCGAGGTGACAAAGTTGTTTGTGCCCCCATAGATGGCACTGTTGACGTTACCGTAAGCGACCGTGTCAGACTTCACATTTTTAAACAGGTCGTAGTGCATGTTGACAGAGGAGAGGTAGCTTCTCTGCAACTGGGCGGCATCCCACGCGTAGTCGCCAATTTCATCATTGGAGAGGACGCCTGCGTAACCCGGAGGCACCTCAGACGTATATTGAGCATAATAGGCCCACTGTTTTGCTTTTTCGTAATCGGGCTTCAGATAGGTGGAATCACGCCCCATCTTTTCCCACATGTTTTTGGTCATGGACAGGTAATTGCCCTGTGTAAAATTACCGTAGCCAAAAAAGGCGGTAATCCTGCCACGGTCCCCAAGAGGCTGCACGACTTTTGCATTGGCCTGCAATTCGCTCTGATACCCTTGGCCTTTCCACAAATCTGATTTGGTGCGGGCAAAGGATGCATAGAATTTTGTGCCGGTGGAATTCAGGATGCCACTATCAACGCGACCATAGGTGCGGAAGGCATTGAAGCTGCCAAATGTCTGGCTGACCTTGCCGCCAGCCTTATCCTTCGGGTCGGAGGACGTATAGGTCATGGCCCCGCCAAGGTTCTGGGCGGAGAAGGAGTCCAGCGCGCCAGCCCCCTGAGACATGGACATACCGCCAATGTCATCCTGAATCATGGCCTGTGTGATGGAGACACCATTATCGTTAATAAAACCCTGTGTGCCTAAGGGCATGCCATCAAGGGTTGCGCCAATCTGCATTTGCGTAAAGCCGCGCAGGTAAAACGTGTTTGCGTAGGTATCAAGGCCAAAGGCATCTGTGGAGGTAAAGTTGGCCCCCGGCGTGGTCTGGGCAAGGATCTGCATAGGGTTGGTACCCGCAACAAACCGGTCCATGACCTTACGGCTCACGGTGACCTCTGCGCCATGACTGGCAACACGGTGCGTGCTGACGTTGACTTCCTCACTATCTTTGCTGACCAGAGGGCCTGTGCTGCGCTTTTTGCGCGGTGCCGTATGGTCTTTTCGTGCAGAAACAGAAGCAGGCGATGTGTGGGCCGCAACCGTGTGCGATGAGCGCTTTTTGGAGTTCGTGCCAGCGGCGGACGGCGCGGCTGCGCCAGCAGTTGTATCAAAAAGCAGACCTGCCAGAGCAGTACCAAAGAGCAAAAGTGACTTGCTATATCGTTCTTTTACAACCTTGTTACGCTTGCCCATCGTCAATCCCTGCTCCGTGGTCTGTCTCTGTTCTGATCAGTGCGCAGTGGGCCGGTTGTCTCTGGAGCACCGATTTTGCGCATGATCCTGTGAGAACATGTTGCTGACCCGGAACTAATATTGTCAATGATCGATAATGAGGGGGTCTGATAACCCTGGGTTAAGGGCAGCTGTTTATCGCACGCGCCCCATGAGCGTCGAACCAGACCGTGCCATTGGCGATCATGGCCTGCCCGTTATGGACAAACATCTCATGCGGAATAGCGCCCCGCAGGCTGTTGAGGACACAGGGCGTGAAAACCCGCGACCATGAGGCGGACAGCGCTGCGGGCGTTTTAAGGGTGAAGGCGTGTTCTGCATTCACCCTCAAGGGCCATGAGATCAGTTTTGCCGTTTCTGCCTTGTTGCCGCTTAGCACGCTGCGCAGGAAGCGTTGCACCATAGCCTCGAAAACCGCAGGGGGAGCGTCTGTGACGTCCTCATACAGGGCGTTGGGGGCGAGGTGATCCATGGAGGCAAGATCCAGTTTTACGGGATAGGTTTTTGTGCCGTTGGTCCAGGTTCCGGCCAGTGCTGTGGAGGTCTGGAAGGTGAGCGGGGCATGAGCGTCTTTATCGCTTGTTTCAAAATGCAGGCTGAAGCGGCCACCACTGGGTTCGCTCAGCGTCATCTGCTCTCCTGAGTTCTGAGCAGACAGGGGAATATCGACCAGATTTTTTACATAGAAATAATGCGCGTTTGCTACTGTCTGGTCGGGCCGAACGGAGAGCATCGCCCCGATGGGATACGGACCGAGTGTGCCGGACAGGCGGTAATTGTCCGGCGTGGGTTGTGGCATTTGCGTAGGAGAAGCGGCTGTGTCCGGGGTGCGTTCGGCTGTGCGGCTTGCTGTGCTGGCGCTTGTGGCCAAGGGGGAGGACGATGCGGTTTGCGCAGGTATGGGGGACGGCGCAGCGGGGGGCGCAAGGGGAGCCGGAGCGGCACCTGCCGTGGTGGCTGGCAGACTAAGCAAGCTGAAGGCCAGTAGCCGTATGGTAATCTGCTTCATTCCTCTGGCCCTTCCGGCGTGGCACAATCCTGACGGGCAGCATAGCGGCAAAAGAGGAGCTGTGCAGCGTGTGGCGGTGCGTTATGGTGTCTTGCAAACAGGATAACGCGGGACGGGAGGCAAGGCTGCGCATGAGATGCGAAGAGTGCGGAACGGAGTTCCCCTGCACGGCAGACGCCCGATGCTGGTGTATGCAAAAACCCCATGAAGTCCCTCTGCCTGCGGACGCAGGGACGGGGTGCCTGTGCCCAGCCTGTCTTGAAAAGCGGCTCCGGCAGCAGCAAGGCATACCGCCAGCCTCCGGAAGAAAGCGCTGAGGCCAGAGGGCTGCGGTATCTATTGAGAAATCGTAGAGGCGAGTTTCAATAGGGTGTGAAATGATAAAAGGTTTTCAGGAGGCGCAGGGCTGCTCCGCATGAGGTGAGCGCATTGCCGTTGCGCGACATCAAGGGGCTGGAATTTGATTTAGATCAAGGGCCGGAGGCGCAAAGCTGGAGACACTACCTCCGGAAAGCGTAGAGGGACCTGTGGGGTCGCTGCGCGAAAAAGGAGGATGTTCGGATGACCATTTATACAACAAACGGTCGTGCCCCTGTTGTGCGTGTTCCGGTTGGCAATGTTCGTGTAGCGGACCCGCTGACAGCTCTGGAACGGCAGATGAGCCGCCTTTTTGAAGATTACAAGGTGCCGGAAAGCGGTGCGCCTGCCCATCGTCTGGGGGCCACGGATATTACGGAAAATGCTTCGGGCTATGTTGTGGCGACGGAAGTGCCGGGCTGTGCCGAGAGCGATATTAAACTGAGCACGGCCAATGGCGTGCTGAGCATTCGCGGTGAAAAGAAGAAGCCGGAAGTAGAAGGCCCGGTCAAACAGCATCTGGCGGGCCGTCAGTTTGCTGCGTTTGAGGAAGCCTTTACGCTGCCGGATGATGTGGATGTCGAAAAAATCAGCGCATCTCTCAAAAATGGTGTGCTGAGCGTGACACTGCCGAAAAAGGCGGAAAGCAAACCTGCGGAACGGCATATTGCCATTAACGCAGGCTGAGACTGTTTTGAAAATTTAGCTTTCCAGAAAGGAAAGACCATGACCGCTAAAACAAACAAGAGCGTTGAAATTGCCGGCACCCGTTATGAAATGCTGGGCACGATGAATGATGGTGACTGCAAGGTGCGCCTGAAAAACACCAAAGGGGAAGTCGTGGAAATGACCTGTGACTCCTTTATTGACCAGCTGAATAATGGCACTGCCCGCTATCTGTAAGGTCTCTGGTTTGCCTGCTCGGGTGTCCTGAGCAGGCATTTTCAGACCCCTTCAGGTGCCGCAGGCCGGAGGGGATGGGAGACACGGTTTGGGCGCTGCGTAAGGCAGGCCCGGCCCTGTTGGCCCAGAGAGAGGGCGGCCCGGAAGCGGGAGCCGGAACGGGATCATCTGGGCATAAACCGCCAGCCAGCGGGGTTTGTGCCAGAGAGGCCTGAAAACACAAACGCCCCCTGTGGTGACGGACCGCAGGGGGCGTTGCTATGAGAGACACCGTGCGCCGGAGTGTATCCGGTGCGTTGTTCACACAGTGGGCATGCCGCTGTATGAGCGAAAAGCCTTAGTCCATTCGGACAGACGGGCGGACAAAGCGGTCCAGCCAGTCGGTCAGGCAGGCAATCGCGCCACGAGGGACGCCGTAGAGTTCAAACTGGTGCTGGCGATACAGGGCTGTATGGCCCAGCCGGGCGCTCAGGCCATGCAGTGCACCACCGCCAAACGTCTTGCCATCAGCAAACGCGCCCCAGCCATTATAATTGCCGAGGGCGACAATCGCGCCTTTGTTGTTGAACTTGAAGGGCGGCACCGGCGTCTGGTTCAAAATCCATTGCGGCAGATATTTTGCCAGATGGTGCGCTTCCTGCCGTGCAACCTGCGCCGTGGGGGGCAGGGGGCTTTCCGCAATAAAGGAACAGTCGCCGACTGCAAAAATCCGGTCATCCAGTGTGGTTTGCAGGTTGGGTTTCACCACCAGCTGGCCGCCACGGCCACATTCCAGACCGTCCATTTCCCGCGTAACGTCCGGGGCTTTCACACCCGCTGCCCAGACGCGGAACTGCGCATCCACGCGGGAGCCGTCCTTGAGGATAAAGCCTTTTTCATCCACACCGCTGACCATAGCGCCTGTGCGGACGGAAATCTTGAGGGCTTCAAGCTGCTGGCGGGCTTCCTCGGACACTTTTTCCGGGAAGGACGGCAGAATACGCGGCCCCGCTTCCAGCAGGGTAATGCGCATTTCCGGTGTAGTGGGCGTAAAGTTGTACAGGGAGCCGATATCCAGCGCCTTGTGCAGCTCAGCAGCCAGCTGCACCCCGGTTGCCCCACCGCCGACAATGGCGATATCCAGCGGTGTGCCGCGCCCATAGGCCTGCAGGACGGCATGGCGGAAGCGTTCGTTGAAGTTGTTGGCTTCCACCACATTATCCAGAAAAATGCAGTGGTCCTTCACACCCGGGGTGCCAAAATCGTTGGCGCGGCTGCCAATGGCAAAAATCAGGGCGTCATAGTCCACATGCCGCTCTTCCAGAATGACTTCATCCTCATCCTGCTCTGTCAGCGGGGCGAGGGTCAGCCTGCGGGCGGCACGGTCCAGATGGGAAATTTCCCCATAGCAGAAGCGGAAGCCATGCCCGGCGGCGTGGGAGACAAAGGTAATGCGGTCATTTTCATTGCGCGCGGTGCCAGCGGCAAAGCAGTGGAGCATAGGCTTCCAGACATGGCTGAACCCTTTATCCACCAGGGTGATATCCAGCTTGCCAGAGCGGCCCATGCTGTTTCCCAACCGTGTGGCGAGTGCCAGGCCGGCAATGCCGCCCCCTACAATAACCAACCGAAACCGATCACTCATAACGTCACTATCCTTTCGTGTTCCGCAAGTATCGGCGGCGGAACAGAACTGCGCAACACACTGCCTCTTGAGGTCACGCAATTGTCTCTTACGCAGGCGGATGCCCGCTTAGCCTGCGGAAAGATCCACAAGGCCGATCAGCCCCTCTTCCGTGCCAAATCCCAGCAGGCATCCGTCCGAACTATAGGACAGCGCGCTGATAGCACTTCCCCCGTTCAGGCAGACGGGCAGAACCCGTTGCGATTCCGGTTCGATCATAATGACAGACCCATCCGCAAATCCAGCCGCCAGAATTTCCTGCTCGGGGTTGTACGCCACGCGGGTGCAGAGCGCACCGCCCATTCCCGGCAGTTCCGCAGGGGGTTTGCCCATCGGGCCGCCACCAAAGAACGGCCACAGCACCACAACATCTGCGCCACTGGTGGCCAGCCATTTTCCCGTGCGGGAGAAGGACATGGACTTCACTTTGGTGGGGTAACCGCTCATGCGGATATTGTGTCCGTCGGACAGTCGCCAGCCGTGCAGGTCATTATCCTGCATGGAGGTGATCAGAGCCTCGCCAGCCGGATGGATTGCAATACCGGTATGGCTGCCCTTCCATTCAAGCGAGCGTACGCTCTCACTTTTAGGCTGCGTATACCACACGGAGGCTCCGTTATAATGGGAGGCCGCGATCCGCTTGCCTTTGGTGTCAAACACAATGCCGGTCACGGAGGAGGGGTGCTCCAGCGTTTTCAGCACGGTCTCACCGCGGCCATCGCGCAGTTCGACCTGCTTGCCGGAGGCGCTGGCAATGTAGGCGGCCTTGGCATCCACATGGCTTACGACATGCTCCACCCAGCGACGGGTCTTGCCCAGTTCCTCAATTTCCCCGTGCATGTCCAGACGGCACAGGCGGCCATCATCACCGCCGGTCAGAAAGCCGCCGGGGTCTGTATCCGGGGCCAGCGCAAGGGCAGCGCCATCATGCACGGCGTAGGTAGCCCAGCTGGCTGGTTCCGCCAGATCTGCCCGATGGGCGACGATGACGTCACCTTCCGCCGTGGTGAAGGCAAAGCGCATGTTATCGCGGGAGGCGGCGCAAGCGGTGATGTGGCCTTCAACCGTGCGGGATGCCCCGCGCTTTTCAATCAGGCCGCGGAGTTCGGTAGGAATGCTCATGCGACAGCGCAGCTTTCAAACCCGCGCCGAAGCTGGGGCCGGTTGAGGTTGCGACCAATAAAGACAAGACGGGATTCCCGTTCTTCGCCCTCTTTCCACGGGCCGATGTCATTGCCATCCGCCATCATGTGCACAGCCTGAAACGCAAAACGGTCGGACTGGCCTTCAAAATTCAGGATACCTTTGGTGCGGAGGATGTCAGCGCCCTTTTCCTGCAACAGTGCGCCGATCCACATCTGGAAGCGGCCAGCATCCAGCGGTGTTTTGAGGGAGAGGGAGATGCTGTTCACGTCTTCCTCATGATGGTGGTGCGTGTTTTCCAGAAAGTCCGGCGTGGTGGAGAGCGTGCGCTGGAGGTCAAACCCGCCAACATCCATCACATCCGTCAGCTTCACATTGCCTTTCTGGGCTTTGTGGATGGGTGCGAAGGCGTTGATTTTGCGGATGGCATCTTCCACGGCCTTAAGCTGGGCCTCATCCACCAGATCGGTCTTGTTGAGGATGATCACATCCGCAAAGGCGATCTGCTGGTGGGCTTCCGGGCTTTCCTTCAGCGTTTGCAGAAAGTTCAGCGCATCCACCACCGTCACGACGGCATCCAGCCGGGTTTTGGCCCGGACGTCTTCATCTGCAAAAAACGTCTGCGCGACGGGAGCCGGGTCTGCCAGACCGGTGGTTTCAATAATAATGCCGTCGAATTTGTTCCGGCGCTTCATCAGGCTGCCGAGAATGCGGATCAGATCCCCGCGTACGGTACAGCAGATGCAGCCGTTGTTCATCTCGAACACTTCTTCATCCGCATCGACAACAAGGTCGTTATCCACGCCCAGTTCACCGAATTCGTTAATCACCACAGCATATTTGCGGCCATGTTCCGCCGTCAGGATGTGGTTGAGCAGCGTGGTTTTTCCGGCACCCAGAAAGCCCGTCAGTACCGTAACAGGTACCAGCGTATCCGCAGGCTCGGAAGTAAGGGACGCATCAGACATGAAGACAGGCCTCCGTTAAGATTACATTCGTGCCTCTTCATATAGGGGGCCAGAGCGCAGAGGGCCAGAGAGGGGGCTGAGAAGGACTGTTCAGAGGGCCTGAAGGACGGAGAAGATGTTCAATATTAAGAAACCGTATGAAATGCTTTTTTCTTACCATCTTATGAGCGGAAAAAAGATCGAATCTTGTGATCCATATCGTTCAGAATCGGGACAGTTTCGGTCCGAATCGATTTTTAGATTGGTATACATTCTTATTTTATAAATGAATATTAGATATATACACGCGTATCATATTGATATAATACAAAAAATTAGATGTCACAAACAGGTGAAGAATATGGATAAAAATTCACAAGATGAATTGGCGGTGAATGCTGTTATGTAAAGCGTATCAAAACAGTCCTGATTTGTTCAGCGGTTTTGAAAGATAAGCGCATCGCCTTGTTCGACCCGTGAATGAGGCATTTTTTTGTTGTGTTTGAATAAGCATCCGGAGGTCAACTATGGCTGACTATAGTGGGACAACTGCATCTGGCCTCATCTATACTGCAAGTGCAGTTACTTTGGGGTTGCCGCCTCTTGCAAGTATTACCGGATACGATGTTAAGATAACGGATAGTAGTGGAACTGTTATTGAGGATACAGGACCATTATCTTCCGGGTTGAATGTTTTAGGTGTTACTGTTCTTCCAACGGGCGGTCTCGTTACTGGGAGTGCCGGTGTTGATACTCTGTTGAATGCGGTCGGGGCCACCTACGTCACTATGCCCGGCAGCACAGGCGGTATTACCATTGTTGCCAATGCGGCCAGCGGGAATACCTATTATATTGGCGGCAACACCGACATTAATATTCTGGCCAATGCGATCTCAACCAATACCATCAATATTTATGGCGGCACGGCACAGTTCTCCGGTAATCTTGTTGCAGGACTTTTGACTGGCTCCACCATTAATATTGGCTATGGCGGCACCTATTCTGGCTCTGTCGGGCTGATCAATATCCTCAGCGGGTCCACAGTGAACTTTCAGACTGGGGGTGGCACGCTGGTTCTGAACGCAGATAATCAGGTGCTCAGCCTGCTGGCCAGCAATGGTGTGCAGGGGGTGACGTTCAATGACTACAATCCCGCACGCGATACGATTGAGCTTCAAAACACTGTTCAGGCGATCAGCAGCTATAATATTAGCTCAAATGGATCCCAAAAAGTGGTGACCCTGTATGGGGGAACCGATAATAATACAGTTGTTGCAGAATATGCAGTCACTCCAGCCTCTGATGCGTCGTTGCCCGATGGTACGTATACCAGCATTGGCAGCCAGGACACATCGCTCAACCCGCTGGAAATTACGTATAGTAACGGCAATACCTACATCGGTGCCTGTTTCCTTGCCGGCTCCATGATCCGCACCCCGGAAGGGGAGCGTGCTGTGGAGGATCTGAGCGTTGGTGAGACTGTCTGCGTTTTTGAAAATGGTCAGTTTATTGAACGCCAGATTGTATGGGCAGGAAAAACAACTGCGCATGTGCGGGTTGGCCTGCCGGATGATGAAGCCGGTTATCCTGTCCGCCTGCTGAAAGATTCCATCAGCGCCGGTGTGCCGGACCGTGACCTGCTGGTAACGCCAGAACATTGCCTCTATTTTGAAGGTGGTTTCATTCCCGCACGGATGCTGGTGAATGGCCACTCTATTCTGTTTGACCGCAGTGTGACCTCGTATGACTACTATCATATCGAGACCGCACAGCATTCTGTGATTATGGCCAACAACGTGCTGACAGAAAGCTATCTGGATACGGGCAACCGCAGCAGCTTCCGTCCGCATGGGACGGTATCGCGGATCAGTGCCGGGCAGGCGCGGAGCTGGGCAGAAGATGCGGCGGCACCGCTGATGGTAGAGCGCGAGCGTGTTGAGCCGATTTTCCGCCAGATTCTGGCGCGCGCGGACGCTATGGGCCTTCCGGCTGTCACAGCTCCTCCGGCGCTGACGGAAGACCCGGACCTTTATCTTGTGACGGACGAAGGACGCACGCTGCGATGCATGCGGACAGTGCGCGGTAAGGCCCTGTTTATGGTGCCGGGGCAGGTGCAGGCGGTAAGGCTTGTCTCCCGCACCAGTCGCCCGTGTGATGTGCAGGGGCCTTTTGTGGATGACCGTCGTTCCCTTGGTGTATGCGTTGGCGAGGCCGCGTTCCAGCTTGGCGGAGCCGTATTGCCGGTGACGGTCCATAAGACTGAAGCGTTTCTGACTGGCTGGGCCGAACTGGAGGGTGGTGCAGGCCGCTGGACCATGGGCGATGCACTGCTCCCGCTGCCAGCGCGCGCGCCGGAGAGTTTTGGCATGCTGAGCCTGCAAATTCTGGCAGGAGGCCCTTATGCGGAACAGGAAACTGAAGAGGCATGCCGCATTTCGGGGATCTGATTTTTCATTAGTTTTTTAAGAACGACAGGAAAAGCCCGGCATTCATGCCGGGTTTTTTTATGCGTAAATTTTTCCGGGATTTTAATCAGTATTTAAGGGTTTCATTTTAAATAACAAAGTCGGACTAAAGAAGTTATTGATTAATAAAAGGTTAAGAGATGACAACGTATTATACGTACGATTCCGCGGGAAATGTTGAGACAACGTGGACAGTTGCACAGCAATATGGCAGCAATGTTTCCGACTGGGACGTAAAGATAACTGATGCCAGCGGGCATGTAATATTAGATCAGAAAGATATCAATCCTGGACTTGATGTTTTTGGAGTAGTGCAGCTTCTTGGCTCCGGATACGTTCTTACGCCGGGGTCAGGTGACTTTACGGTTCTGATAAGTGCACTGAGTGCTCAGACTTTTGTAAGCACCCCGGGTGCAACCGGCAATTTTACGATTGGTGCTGGTGCGGCAGAAACTTCTACCTATTACATCGGTGGAACAAGCTCTATTTCCGGTCTTGCTAATCTTATTACGGGTTCAACGATTAATGTTGTTGGTGGTCAAGTCACATTAACAGGAACAGGGGGCAGTGCCCTTGTGGGAGCACTGAATGGTTCAACTGTTAATATCGAATATGGTGGTACATTAAATACAGGCGCAGCTCTTGCCAGTGTCCTGGAGGGTTCGACTGTTAGCTTCGGGACTGGCGGCG
This sequence comes from Acetobacter sp. KSO5, assembly GCF_044094635.1. Lineage (NCBI taxonomy): Bacteria > Pseudomonadati > Pseudomonadota > Alphaproteobacteria > Acetobacterales > Acetobacteraceae > Acetobacter > Acetobacter sp. KSO5. Next base: position 832,021 of record NZ_CP172014.1, read on the forward strand.
GAACCATCATTATCAACGGTGGTGGAACGGCTATCAGCCTTCTTTCTTCCGGTTCTTTGGCGGCAACAACTTTCCAAAATTATGATCCAGCAAAGGATACAATCGAACTTCAGAATACCACACAGCCAGTGGACCATTATAGTATCGAGAATGGCGGACTGTTTGGGACTAACTCCTCTGAAAAGATTGTCAGGCTTTATGGGGCAAATAACCAGCAAATAGCAGAATACGCAGTAAGCCCTGCTACCGGGGTCGCCTTGAATAATGGCACTTACAATATCAATGGAAGTAATAATCCTCTGGAAATTACTTACAATAACGGAAATACTTACATTGGTGCCTGCTTCCTTGCTGGTAGCATGATCAGCACGCCTAAGGGTGATGTGGCGGTGGAAGACATCAAGCTTGGCGACGAAGTCATTGCATTCGACTGGAAGAGCGGTCGGAATATTGTCCGGCGAGTTGTCTGGACGGGTAAGACACATGTCAATGTCCGCCACGGTGTTTCCGACGATATGTCCGGCTACCCGATCCGCGTTCTGAAAGATGCGATTGCTGACGGCGTTCCCTACAAAGACATGCTGATCACGGCAGAACACGGCCTGTTCTTCGATGGCAAGTTCGTTCCGGCCCGCATGCTCGTCAACGGTCGGTCGATCTTCTACGACAAGTCCATCACTTCCTACGATTACTACCACATAGAAACCGAGCAGCATTCGGTTATCACCGCAGATGGCATGCTGACGGAGAGTTATCTTGATACCGGCAATCGCCATACCTTCCGTCAGGAAGGCAATGTCGTGGCCTTTACGCCGTCCCGCAACCTGAGCTGGGACGATGCGGCAGCACCTCTGGGTGTCAACCGTGAGTTCGTGGAACCCCTGTTCCGACAGGCCGAAGCCCGGGCGCAAGCCGCTGGTCTCACACAGAAGGAACCTGCGGTTGAACTGACCGATGAGGTTAACCTCCACCTTGTCACCGAAACGGGAGCCGTGATCCGTCAAGCCCGCCAGCACAATGGTCGTGTCATGTTCATGATCCCAGCCGACGTGAAAAATGTAAGGATCGTTTCCAATGCCAGCCGCCCCAGCGACGTCATCGGACCGTTCATCGACGATCGCCGCCATTTCGGTGTCGCGGTCGGCGAGATCACGATGGTCGAGGCAAAACGGACCTACTCTGTCACAGCTCACCTGATCGAAAAAGAGCTGGAGGGATGGAATACGCTGGAAACGGAAGACACCCGCTGGACGTCTGGTGATGCTCTGTTGCCGCTCGGTGAGCGTCATCCTAATAGCGCAGCTCTGCTGGCCGTCCAGATCAAGGCAGCTGGTCCTTATCTCAGCACCGATGTCACCGACATCCAATCCACAAAGAGAGCCTGATCGTCAGGCCGTCTTTGAATTGATATGAGACAGGCAGGCCCCGCGCTCTTCCCAGACGCGGGGCTGTCTTTTACCTAATCAGTTATGGATCCCCGCATTCTTCTTCAGTCTGGACAAATATGGACGCTCGAAGATGAATTGCCCCGGGTTTTGTGGAGGCAGCAATAACCGGGGCAATTCATTACTGGTTGCGGCCCATGGTGTCGGTTGCCGGGGAAGGGGATGAGGACGAATTGGGGCGCGGATCTGCGGTGCGCAGGAAGCGGACGGCCAGCGCGCCATACAGGGCGTGGCTGCACAGGGCGCGGGATACACCAAACGCCAGAAAGGCGCTGGCCAGCAGGGCAAGGGTGATCTGCTGGTTGTCACACATTTCCATGACAATGACGGTCGCGGTCAACGGAGCCTGTGTCACCGCAGCAAAATAGGCCACCGTGCCCAGCAGTACCACCGCACCGGGGGATGTGTGCGGCAGATATTGCGCCACCCAGCCGCCCATGCCTGCACCAACGGACAGGGACGGGGCAAACAGCCCGCCCGGAATGCCGGAACAGTAGGACACGATGGTGGCCAGAAATTTTAGTACGAAGAAAGAGGCCGGATAATCCCCGGACCCCATGATGATATCGCGCGCCTGCACATAGCCGGTGCCGTAGGTCATGCCGCCGGACAGCAGGCCGATAATGGCCAGAACCAGCCCGCAGAGTGCGGAGAATGAAATAGGGTGCCGGGCAATGAACAGGCCCATGCGACCGGGAACGCCACGGGAGATACGAATAAGCAGGGCAGAAAAGGAGCCACCGCTCAGCCCACCCAGCACACCGCAGGCCAGCACCGCCAGCCAGCTGACGCCCACCGGCACCACGGAACTGGTATGGCCGAAATAGGTATAGTTCCCCACCATGGCGATGGCCGTGACACCGGCAATCACCACACAGGTCAGCATGGTGCCGCTGGTGCGTTGCTCGTAGGAATGAGCCAGTTCTTCAATACCGAACACAATGCCCGCCAGCGGCGTGTTGAACGCAGCGGCCACCCCGGCCGCGCCCCCGGCTTTGATCAGCGCACGCTGTTTAATGGGGTCATGCACCCCCATAAAGCGCCCGACGGTATGCATGATGGACGCACCGACCTGCACTGTGGGGCCTTCTCGCCCGATAGAGCCGCCTGAGAGCAGCCCGAGGCAGGTGAGGAAAATTTTGGCGAGCGCAATTTTTAGCGCCAGAACCCTGTCAATAATGCGGAAATCATTCAGATGCATGCAGGCAATGGCCTGCGGAATGCCGCTGCCCTGCGCGCCCCGGAACCATGTGCGTGTCAACCATGTGGACAGGGCCAGGCCGCCGGGGGTGACAATCAGCATCAGCCAGGGGCTGAGGGCGATAATCTGGTTGCGGAGCCCCGCAGCCTTATCTGCCAGAAAGGCGAAGGTGACGGCGACCACGCCCACCATGACGGCACCGGACCAATAGATCAGCTTCCGCCGCCAGTTAACCGTGCCGGCCTTCGCCTGGTCCCGTAAATGGCGAAGCTGAGCGGACGTGACGGGCACGCTGGCAGACATGGATAATCCTGATTGGCTGAGAAGACGTAAGGCGTTCTAACACGTCTTTACAACGAGGAAAGCATTGTCTGGTTTTATGCGCGCTCTGTATTAATAAAATGCATGTCAGCCCCGAGTAATATGCGCAAAACGGGACGCTGAACGCGGATCTGGCGGGCAAAACCTATCGTAAAACTGAAAACGCGTTAAACAGATTTTCCCGGCGCGGCGGACTCGGTTGCAGGGCGAGGCCAGAACACAATGCCTTCATGCTTGGCCATGTTGTCCGGCTCGACATGGATATGCACCAGCGTATCGCCCATTTTGGTGCGCAGACCGGCTTCTATCCTGTCACAGATCTGGTGGGCTTCCTCCACCGTCATGCTGCCGGGCACAACCAGATGGAATTCCAGAAACGTGATGGCGCCCACAATGCGGGTGCGGATGTCATGCGCTTCAATCGCGCCGCGTCCATTGGTGGCGATAATGTCGCGGATATCATCCAGCGTTTCCGGGGCGGGGGCCTCGTCCATCAGGCCTGCGATGGACTCCCGCATCATCTCCCAGCCCACGCGCAGCACGTTGATGGCAATCAGCCCGGCCAGCACGGCATCCAGCCAGATCCACCCCGTTAGCGGGATCAGCAACATGCCGACCACCAGCCCCACACCCGTCCAGACATCGGACAGCACATGCTGCCCGCCTGCCTGCAGGGCGGGGGAGCGACGGCTGCGCCCCGCATGCACAAGGGTCAGCCCCCACACCAGATTGACCACTGTGGCGGCCGCGTTGAGCAGAATACCCACATAAGGCGCGCCGGCAGGGTGCGGGTGCAGAAAACCTTCCACGGCCTCCCGCCCGATGACAAAGGCGGTGACCAGCACCAGCGTGCCCTCGGCCACGGCGGAGAGATATTCCGCTTTATAGTGTCCGTATGTGTGGTTGTGGTCTGCCGGACGTTCCGCAACGCTTAGCGCCCACAGCCCCCCTAAGGCTGAGACCACATTGATGATGGTCTCCACCGCATCGGAATACAGCGCCACGCTGCCACTGGTGGCGTAGGCGGCGTATTTCAGCCCCAGTGCAACCAGACTAACGGCCAGACTACACAGGGCGATGCTTTTGTTACTTTGGGGGAGAGGGAGCTGCATGGGCAGAGCGATACCAGACCTTGACCAAAAACGCAGCCGCTTAAACCGTGTGTGGGTCCACCAGATGGCAGGAGGGGTGATAGTCCGCACTTTCAATCTGCACGGTGGGGTGCACGATGCCAAAGCGGGTGCGCAGGGTTGCCACCGTGTTTTGCAGCAGCAGGGTTTCTGTCTGGCCGGCAGGCAGGCTGGCCTCACGGACCAGATGCACCGTGAGCGCGGTTTCCGTCGTGCTCATGGGCCAGATGTGCAGGTCATGCAGGTCCGCAACGCCGGGCTGGCTGCGCAGGAAAGTCTCCACACTGTCCCGGTCCACGGAGCGGGGGACGCCATCCAGCGCCATATCCAGTGAATCCCGCAGCAGGGACCATGTGGCCAGCACCACCACAACGGAAATGGCAAGACTGATAGCGGGGTCGATCCATGTCAGGCCGGTCATCAGCACCAGACCGCCCGCAATCACCACGGCCAGAGAGGTCACGGCGTCCGACGCCATGTGCAGGAAGGCCCCACGAATATTGATGTCGTTTTTCTGGCCGGAGGCAAACAGCAGGGCCGTGCCGCCATTCACCAGAATACCGATGGCCGCCACAATCATCATGGTCTTGCCGGCCACCGGCGCGGGGTGGAACAGCCGCTCGATGGACTCCCATGCGACGCCGCCCGTCACCAGCATGAGGATGACGGCATTAGCGAGGGCCGCCAGAATGGAAGAGCGTCGCAGTCCATAGGTAAAGCGGGCGGAGGGGGATTTGGCGGACAGATGCTGCGCCAGCCATGCCGCCGCCAGTGCCAGAACATCGGAGAGGTTGTGCCCGGCATCCGCCAGCAGGGAGAGCGAGTTGGACAGAATGCCCCACAAGGCTTCCGCCCCCAGATAGACAACGTTCAGCGCAATCCCGATGGCAAACGCCGAACCGAACGAGGCCGGGGTATGCACATGCGCATGCCCGAACCCGTGGTGGTGATGGTCGTGACCGTCATGATCGTCGTGGTCGTGGTCGTGATCATGATCATGCGCCGTGCAGGCGGAATGGTCCGTGTGCGGGCCTGATGAGGCGGACGGCGGCTGAGACATGTCGTGTCCTTGCAGGTTGGCGGAGGCGTGCCCGTTGCGTCAGAACGCTGTCCGGCATAGGGAAGCCCCTTAACTGTCTACCACATGTGATAAAGGTCGCGCCATGCTCAGACTGACCGAACTGCGGCTTCCGCTGGACCATCCCCCTGAAGCGCTGGAAGACGCCATCCGCGCGCGTCTCGCCATTGCGCCGGATGCGCTGGAGCGTTTTACCGTGTTCCGGCGCGGGCATGATGCACGGCGGCGCAGCGCGATCATGCTGGTCTACACGGTGGATTGCGCCGTGAAGGATGAGGCCGCCGTGCTGGCGCGCTACCGGGCCGCGCACCCCAAAGACCCGCATGTGAACATCGCGCCCGAGATGGCCTGGCGTCCGCCGGTGACGGATGGCGCGGCACTGGCCAGCAAGCCGGGCTATCTGCGCCCCATCGTGATCGGGGCCGGCCCATGCGGCTTTATGGCCGCCCTCACGCTGGCGCAGATGGGCCTGCGTCCGTTGATTCTGGAACGCGGCAAGGTGGTGCGGGAACGCACGGTGGATACGTTCGCGCTGTGGCGGCAGGGTGTGTTGACCCCAGAGAGCAACGTGCAGTTTGGCGAGGGCGGGGCTGGGACGTTCTCGGACGGCAAGCTCTATAGTCAGGTGCGTGACCCGCGTTTTCTGGGCCGCCGGGTGCTGGAAGAATTTGTGAAGGCCGGTGCCCCGGAAGAAATCCTGTATCTGGCGCATCCGCATATCGGCACGTTCCGGCTGGTGTCTATGGTGGAGCATATCCGCGCCGAAATTGAAGCGGCAGGCGGTGAATATCGCTTTGGAACCCGTGTGGACGGTCTGGTGCAGGATGAAGGCACGGGCCGTATTAAAGGCGTGCGCACGGCAGAGGGCGAGGTGATTGCCGCAGACCATGTGGTGATGGCTGTGGGCCATAGCGCGCGCGACACCTTTACCATGTTGCAGCAGGCAGGCGTGCAGATGCAGGCCAAGCCGTTTTCCATTGGCGTGCGGATTGAGCATCCGCAATCCGTGATTGATACGGCGCAGTTTGGCACCAGCGCGGGCAATCCGCTGCTAGGGGCGGCGGAATATCGGCTGGTGCATCATGCCAGCAACGGGCGCGGGGTGTATTCCTTCTGCATGTGCCCCGGTGGCACCGTGGTCGCTGCGACATCCGAAGAAGGACAGGTGGTTACCAACGGCATGAGCCAGTATTCTCGTGCGGAACGGAATGCCAATTCCGGCATGGTGGTGGATCTGCGCCCCGGTGAGGATTACCCGGATGATCCGCTGGCGGGCATGGCGTTCCAGCGCCACTGGGAACGCAAGGCGTTTGAAGCGGGAGGCCGGTCCTACAAAGCCCCGGCCCAGCGCGTGGGGGATTTTCTGGCGGGCCGCCCGTCCACCACACTCGGCGCGGTGGTGCCGTCTTACAAGCCGGGCGTGACGCCTGCGGATCTGTCCACCTGTTTGCCGGACTTTGCTGTCGCCGCTCTGCGGGAAGCGCTGCCGTTGTTTGACCGCAAGCTGAAAGGCTTTGCGATGGAAGATGCGGTTATGACGGGTGTTGAAACCCGCACCTCCTCCCCGCTGCGTATCCCGCGCGGCGCGGATGGTCAGTCCCTCAGCACCCCCGGCCTGTATCCTGCGGGCGAGGGGGCAGGGTATGCGGGTGGCATTCTCTCAGCCGGAATTGATGGCATCCGTATTGCGGAAGCCGTGGCGATGGATATTGCCGGAAAAACAGTAGACGGGCTGGGGCTTTAACGGCAGGCAGGGGGCGGGGGTGCCGCTTTTTAGCGGCCCCCAAATCAGCGATGCAGGGCTGGCCTGCCATATTATTGCCAAATGGTATATTGCAAATAATTCGCATCTTCATGTAAGCGGCTCCTACTTTGTGGGAGAAAGAACGCCGTGTCTCGTACTGCCTGTCTTTTCGTCGTGTTGGGGGTGGCCTGCGCCAGCCAGCCTCTTCTGGCCGCTGAACCTGAGAAAAAGGATGCGGCAGGAAAATCGTCCTCCGTCAAAACATCCTCGCAAAAGCCTGCGGCGAAGTCGGCAGCGCATGCTGCGGCAGCTGAGGCTATCAACGTGCAGGGGCGTCGGCTTTCCACATCCGCGTCGTCCGCAACCAAGAGCGATACGCCGCTGATTGAAACGGCCCAGTCTGTTTCCGTCATTACCCGCAATGAGATGAATGTGCGCGGCGTGCTGAGTCTCAATCAGGCGGTGCGCTATACGGCAGGCATCACGCCGGATCTGCGCGGTGGCATTGGCACGCGGTATGACCAGTTCCTTCTCCGTGGTTTTAGTGTTCCTACGTTCCTTGACGGCCTGAAGATGCAGGACAGCCCGACGGGCTATGCGGTGGGGCAGACCGATACGTTCCGGCTTGACCGGGTGGAAATGCTGAAAGGCCCGGCCTCTGCGCTCTACGGCCAGTCCAGCCCCGGCGGTCTTGCAGCACTTTCCAGCAAACTGCCAACCGCGCAGCGCTCTTATGGTGATGTGACCACAACAGGCGGCATGTTTGACCTGTACCGTGTGGATGCGGATGTTGGTGGCTACGCGACCGACAACGGCTCGGTGCGGTACCGTCTGTATGGAACAGTGAACGGCCAGCACACGCAGTTGTCCAAAACGGGTAGCCGTCGCTTTTCCATCAGCCCGTCTTTCAGCTTTGGGGGCGATGGCCCGACCACGCTGACAATTCTGGGTAATTACCAGTATGACCCGGAAAGCGGGACCTATGGCGGTGTGCCGCTGGAAGGCTCCCTCAGACGCGCCTCCTTCGGCTATCTGCCGCGTAACTTCTATGATGGCGACGTAGGGGTTGAGAAATTCAACCGGAAACACGGCTCCTTTACCTATATCTTCTCGCATCGCTTCAATAACGACTGGAGCTTCAACTCCCGCGGGCGTTACGACGATATCAAGGTAGATCAGAGAAGCACCTATGATGCCGGCTATTACAGCAGCCCGGATACGGTGCCGCGTTATGCCTACGGCACCAACGAGCACGTGCACAATCTGGCATTTGACAGCCAGTTTAAAGGGCATGTGAACACCGGCCCCCTGCGGCATACCTTGATGTTTGGCTATGATTACATGTGGCAGCAGGCGGGGGAACTTTACAGCGAGGGTGATGCGCCGGACCTGAACGTGCTGCACCCCAACTACCACATGACGTTTCCCGACATGACTGCGGCGGCCCGGTATAAAGCGGATTCACACCAGATTGGTGCCTATGGGCAGGATGAAATCCACTGGGGCGGGCTGGTGCTGAACGGAAGCCTGCGGAATGACTGGTATCGCTCTCATCAGATCGAGCGTTTTAGCGGGTCTGACACGCGGCAGCGCTCCAGCCAGATTACATGGCGTGCGTCTGGCCTGTATCACTTTGACTTCGGGCTTGCGCCGTACATCAGCTATTCAACATCCTTCCAGCCGCAGTCTGGCCTTGTGTCAGACAATGGCGGCAAGACAATGCGGCAGGCTGACCCCTCCATCGGGAAACAGCTTGAAGGTGGCCTGAAATATCAGATTCCGGGAACGCCGGTTCTGCTGACTGCCGCAGGCTTCCATATTGAGCAGACCAATGTTCTCGTTTCTGTCGGCAGCCTGCCGTACAGCGTGCAGAGCGGGAAAGTGCATTCCGACGGGTTTGAGTTTGAAGCGCATGCGGATGTTTATAAGGGACTGATGGTGACAGCCGCCGTCAGCGTCCAGAAAGTGCATGATGATTCAACCGGCAAACCGCTGATCCAGTCCGGTAAAGGGAATGCCTCACTGTTTGCCTTCTACACCATGCCGTCTGGCCCCATGAAAGGCTTCGGCTTTGGGGGCGGCATGCGCTACACCGCCAAAGCCTATGGGGGGGAGGGCGATAATGGCAGCGTGTGGGTGCCGAACTATGCGCTGTTTGATGGCTCCATCCGGTATGACCTGTCTAACCTCTCCCCCTCGCTGCATGGGTGGACGGCCTCGGCCAGTGTCCGTAACCTGTTTGACAAGCACTTCGTTTCCAACTGTATGGCGTATGCGTCCTACGGTCAGGCATTCTGCTATTACGGGGAACGACGCAACGCACAGGGTAGTATAGGCTTTTCCTGGTGAAATCTGCCGCGGTCATCTTTCTTGCATACGCCGGTGCGGCGCTTCTGAGTTTTTTGACCGCGTATTGTCTGCCGTTATCGCCGGTCAACGCCGTGTTGACCGGCATTTTTGTCGCACTGGTCGGCTGGCCAGTGCTCGCCATGGTCGGCTTTTCTCGCGTGCGTACCGGCTTTCGGGCCGCCATGACGCAAGTGCACGACATGGCGGGCATTTTTACCGGATGGCTGATCTATGTGATCACGCTGTCCGGCACGCTCAGCGTGTTTCGGCCTGAAATCAGCCTCTGGGCACGCCCGGAACTGGGAGCGCGCCCGGTGGACCCGGTCAAGGCGACCGAGGCCGCCATCGGCTGGCTCAGCCGCCATGCCCCGCAGTCCTCAGCATGGTACATTACCCCGGCACGAGAGCGCGCGCCGTTCAGCTGGGCGGCATGGGATCAGAACGGCGCATTTCTGCAACGCGCGCTTGATCCTGTGACCGGCTCCCCCGACACCATTCGGGATACGCTGGGGGGAGATTTTTTCTATAGGTTCCATTTTGAACTTCAGTTGCCCTACCCTTGGGGGCGTCTGCTTGCCGCGATTGCAGCCCTTGCGCTGGTGTTCGTGCTGCTGACAGGAATTGTTGCGCACAGGCGGATCTTTCTGGATTTCTTTACCTTCAGACCCAAAAAAGGACAGCGCAGCTGGCTGGACGCGCATAATCTGGCGGGGGTTGCAGCGCTCCCATTTCACCTCACCATTGCGCTGACCGGCGCTGTCACGCTTGGCACCCTCCTGATGCCTTGGGCCGGGATGGCGCATTACCGGGATGCCTCTGCGTTTGAGGCTGCTCTGGCTCCATCCCTGTCCGCCCGCACGCCTACCGGCACGGCAAGCACACTGGCTCCCATTGGTCCGGTTCTGGCGGAAGCGGCCGAGCGTTTGAAAACGGAGGGGATGAATCAGGTCTATGTTTACAACCCGTCCGACAGCGCTGCGACGATCGTCATTATGGGGGATAATAATGACCGGATTGCCTTTGGCACCCATATCCTCCGCTTTGATGGCAAAACGGGAAAACTGCTGGCTGACACGCATGAGCAACGCCCGGTTGTGACGGCCTTTGCCGTGCTCTACGGGCTGCATGTCGCGCATTTTGCACCACTTGCCACCCGCTGGCTGTATTTTGGGTCGGGTATTCTGCTTCTTATTGTCACGGGAAGTGGGCTGAGATTATGGATCAGACGCCGCCTGCGCCGAGGGGATAGCATCCGTCTTGTCCTGCTTGACCGCGTTAACGCCGGGATGGTGGCGGGCACGCCTGTTGCCTTCGCCGCATTTTTTCTCGCTAACCGCCTGCTGCCTGTCACGCTGGCTGACCGGGCCACGCGGGAGATACAGGTGGTCTTTGCGGTATGGTTTCTGCTTTTGCTGCTCGCAGTAATGATACCTGCCCGGACAGGTTGGCGGATTTTTGTGGGTATGAGTGTGGCGGTTTCTGGCTGTATCGTGCTGCTCAGCGCGCCCTGGGCAGATGGTGTGGAGCGTGCTGTGTCTCTCGTCGCACTTTGTCTGGCAGGCTGTTGCGTTCTGGCACTTCGCTCCATGAAGGCAGATCAGAATGGGTTCTGACGGACTTTGTACAGCCCTGCAATTTTGTGGGGTTTTCCTGATCTCCCTGCACCCTGCAGGCGCAAAATGGACCGGCATCTTGCTGCTGTGCGCCAGCCTGTGTCTGGAAATCATGCGGTCAGACAATGCGGCTTTTGCTGTTGTGTTCTGGGTTTTGGGTCTGGGCTTTGCCGTGATTGTGGCGGCTTTGCTGCGGACTGGGAAAAGGATGGTGGAGACACGGGACGGGGTTTAATGCCCGGTTCTGCTACCGCTCAGCAAACTTCTCCACCAACTCCGCAAACCGCTTCGGCGCGTCAACATGCACCCAATGGCCCGCGCCGCTGATGGTTTCCAGCGTATAGTGCGGGAACAGGCGGCGCATGGCGGGGTAGTTTTTGGGCTGGATGTAGGGAGAAATCTCACCGCGGATAAACAGGGTCGGGCCATCATACTGTGTGCCCGGTGGCAGCTCCGGCCAGCTCATAATGGTGGGCAGGGCCGTCATGATATCCGCAAGGCCAATGCTCCAGCCGGGATTGTCGCCCAGCCGCATGTTCTGCACCATCATCTGGCGGATCGCTTCACTGGGGATCAGCGGGCGCAGCAGGGCGTCGGCTCCGGCGCGGTCTAAGTGCGGGGGGAAGTCCAGCGTTTCCAGTTCGGCCGGTACGTCCATGCGGGTAAAGCCGCCCTCGCCGGGGGCAATGTCCACCACCAGCAGGCTATGCACGCATTCCGGGTGGCGCAGGGCCAGCATCATGGCTGTCTTGCCGCCCATGGAATGGCCCAGCAGCATGGCGGGCAGGGCGTTATGGTGTTCCAGCGTTTCCCGCACATCGTCCGCCATAATTCGGAAGCTCATGGGGCCGTGGGGGCTGTCCCCGTGGTTGCGTAAGTCCAGCGCCAGCGTGCGGCGGGTGGCGGCCAGCCGACGCTGCACAAAACCCAGATTGCGGGCCCGGCCAAACAGTCCATGCAGCAGAACAACAGGGGGAAGAGGCGTTGCCTCGGAGGACACGTCGGGGCCCCGTTCAATCACGTTCAGCAGCACGGCGTGTTTTATCCTTTCAAAAACAAGGCTCTGGAGAGCTGGTCCGGCGGAACTTTCGCTTATCTTTCCCCCAAAGGCGAGGGGGCAGGGGCAGTTTTTTCTTCACCTTCCTGCGAGACTTGCAATGGTGAAGAGGGTGGCATGCGCTGGGCGGGAACTTTTGGGCGTATGGAGGTTTGAACCGGAACCGTCTCCATGAGGCAGAGCGCGTCTGCCGCATGTCTGTGCGCCAGGGACGGAACAGAAGAAGGACGGTTTTTATGCAACGCTGCCTCGTTATCCTGAACCAGCCTGATCAGGCTGTGGTCCTGCTCTCTCTCGCGGCGTCCCTGATCAAACAGGTGGGAGGGGACCGGATTGATGTGCTTGCGGCCCGCGAGCCACCCCATGACGGCCGGGGCCCGATGGGGCTGACCGATGAGGGCGCTTTTGTCATGCGGCAGGACCAGCGGGAGTGGGCGGCCAGCCTGCATGCAACCTTTCATCAGTGGCTTGAGCAGGAATATGGCTCCCCGGCGGACCGGCTTTCTGCTGTGGAGGTCAACTGGCTGGACCCGGAAATTGCCGTGGAGCGGATTATCAACGGCTATGGCAGAGATGCCGGGCTGATCCTCCTGAGCTTCCCCGACCGCAGGGACAGTGAGCAAAAACACCGGGCGCTGCGGTCTGCCATTTTTGAGACAAATCGCCCGCTGCTGCTGGTGCCGCCGTTCTGGGACCGCCCGTGCGGGCGCACTGTGCTGATGGCCTGGCGGGATTCCCCGTGTTGCCGCAGGGCCTTTACGGCCTCCCGCATGCTGCTGGCCCATGCGGAGACTGTGACCGTTCTCTCTCCGGAAGGGGAAATCATGCCCCCGGATCTGTTGCCCGGCATTGCGTATGAAAGTGCGCATCTGCCGCATCGGCACGGGACGGATGCCGTGGCGCAGCAACTGCTGGACATTGCGCAGGATGAAAAAGCCGATCTGCTGGTGATGGGCGGCTACCAGCATGGCATGTTGTATAACCGGATTATGGGAAGCGTGACCGAGTATATGCTGCACCACCCCAATATTCCGGTCTTTCTGCATCATTAAAGGCGATGGGCTGTGTAGGAGAGTGGCCCGCTTCTTGCTAAAGTGGAGCTATGGATATCGCTTTTTCCCGCCCGGCGTCGCGCCGCTGGCCGCTCTGGCACGTCGCGCTGCTGGTGCTGCTGCCTGTTCTCGTTCACCTTCCTGAGCTGATCGGCCCCGCCCTGTTCGGGCAGATGACGTCCGACCCGCTTTCCGTCCTTTCCGTGGCGACCACCACCCGCCGGGACTGGCTGGAAGGTGGTCTGCTGCCCGGTCTGCCCGGCTGGATTGATGGCTGTGCGGGTGTGATTGTGCAGGCGCTGGGGCATCTGGTGGCGTCTGACTGGCGGCAGGGGATCCTGCCCTGGTGGAACCCCTATAGCGGGGTGGGGATGCCTCTGGCGGGTGAGTATCAGCCTGCCGCGTTCTTCTTGCCGTTTGTCCTGCTGCTGGGCTTTCCCGGTGGTTTACTGCTGATGAAGATTGCTCTGCAGATTGTCGCCGGGCTGGCGATGTACGCCTTTCTGCGGGCCTTGCGTCTGGATAAGCGGGCCGTGCTGCTGGGCGCAGTGCTCTATGCGTTTAACGGCACGTATGCATGGGCTTCGGATGGGCCAAGTCAGCCGCTGGCCTTTTTGCCATTGGTGCTGTTTGGGATTGAGCGCGCCAGAACGCATGTCGGCGTGGGTGGCTGGGGCTGGCTGGCCGTCGGGCTGGGCTATCTGTTGCTCTCCGGCTTTCCGGAAACAGCGTTTCTGGTGGGTACACTGGGCTTGTGCTGGGCGGTGTTGCGACTGGTGCAGCAACCGGCTGCAACGCGCCTGCCTTTTGCCTTGCGCATTATGGCCGGTGGGGCTGCGGCCCTTTTGCTGGCAGCACCGCAGCTGGTAGCCTTTGCCGACTTCCTGCGGGACGCATGGATTGGCCCGCATGCAGGTGTGCTGGACGCCGCTTTACCGCAGGCCAGTTGGGCTATGGCGCTGTTCCCTTACATTAACGGCCTGTTTTTTTACGGTGGCGCAGAGCAGTTTGGCGCATGGTGGGCCATGGGCGGCTATACCGGGCTGGTGGTGCCCTGGCTGGCGCTGGTTGCCCTGTTTGGCAAACGCGAGCGTCCGGCACGGCTGATGCTGGCAGGCTATGTTCTGGTGTGCATGGGCAAGCAGGCCAACCTGCCGATTATCACCGGGCTGGTGGATCTGTTGCCCGGTGTGGGCCGCACCATTTTCTATCGTTTGTGTTTTCCGTCGGAACAGGCCGCGCTTATTCTACTGGCGGCCTTTGGGCTGGATGATCTGTTCAGTCTGCCTGCCGCGTTTACGTCCACGCAGATTAGGACTGTTTTCAAAAAGCCTGTGGCATGGGCGAGTGTGGCACTTGCAGCGGCAGCCTTTGGCGCATGGCGGCTGAACGGCCCGACGCGCGACGCGCTGCGCAGTTATAGCCACGGCCCTGTGCCAACATGGGGGTATGAGGCCGGGTCCGTTCTGCTGGGGTGTGGCGTTGTTGCGCTGTGTGCTGCGGGTTTTCTGGGGTGGGGCCGCTGGCGGTCCGCGCGGGTCCGTGTGGCGCTGGTGAGCGCGGGCGTTCTGGGTGAGGCGCTCCTGCTGTTCTGCATCCCGTTGCTCTGTGTGCGTGCGCCCTTACCGCGCAACACGCCCTTGCTGAACACTGTGCAGCGGGAGCTGGGTTTACAGCGTTTTGTGACCATGGGGGTGATTGCCCCCAACTACGGCGCGTATTTCCGTCTGCCGTCCCTCAACCATAATGGTGTGCCCATGCCCAACGCATGGGTTGAGCGGATGAAGCATGATTTTGGCCCGGATGTGGATGCGGTGACGTTTGATGGCATTACGCCCAACCGCCCCGGCGGCCAGTTCTTTCTGGCGGAGACACTGGCCAAAAGGCCGGAGGTTTTTGAAAAACTGGGTGTGGCGCTAGCGCTGGTGCCGCATGGCTTCCCGTTGCCGGGCAGTGAGGCGCTGGCTCCTGAAAACCGTTTGAAGCTGATTTATGCTGACCCGACAGCCGATGTGTATCGTCTGCCCCATGCCGCTTCATATTTTGAGGCTGGCCCCGGATGCAGCGTGCAGGCGCATACCCAGACCGAGGTGCAAACGCAGTGCGCCGCGCCGTCTTTCCTCATCCGGCGAGAGCTGATGATGGCGGGCTGGACAGCCAGCGTAAATGGCCAGAGCGTGGTGCCGTCGGTTGAGGATGGTCTGTTTGAGCGCATTGCCCTGCCTGCGGGGCGTGCCGATATTCGGTTCAGCTTTACGCCGCCCTTCATGGCGTGGGGCTGGGCTGGTTTTCTGGCGGGGCTGGCTTTGCTTGGGTTGGGCTTTGCCGGTGGCCGACAGATGCGTGGGGATGTTGTGGCCCTGCGTGATGCCGGTGTGCTTGCAAGAAGAGCGTAAGTGGTGTTGCGTGGTGAAGTGTCCTCAGGAAGTATAAAATAGTTTTTAATATCTCCCTGCCGTCCAGTTTTTTGTATTCGGCAGGCGGATGTTTCTTGGTGGTAGAGGCCTTCCGGGAGAGTATGCGAAGGCACGGAGCCTGTGCTTCCTGTCTGCTCTGAGGGGGCCGATTTTAAGGCGCTCGGCTAACGCCTTCTGAATTTCATAATGAAATTATCAGCAGTCTTTAAAAGAGTGTGCCGCATGGCAGATGCGATGTGGGCATCGTAAAACGGGAGGGGGAGGAAGCCTTAATTCCCCCTGATAACGACCCCGTTACGGCTGAGTGATGACTCGCAAAAAGATGTAAGCGGGACTGCTATGCACAAGCTGAATTTGCGAATCATTATCATCCGCTGTTATGGCAAAGCATCTTCATGCTCTTCATTTGCAACAGGCTGCTTCATCCATGAGTAAACACACTATTCGGCGTCGCCTTCACCCGGCGCCTCTGGCCTTTGGTCTGGCTTTGGGATGTGGTTCGGCTTTCCCGGCCATGGCGGCGGATGACGCTACGGGAAAAGAGCCTGTTCTGCCCCCGCGCACACCGACTGACGCTACAAAAGCCGCGACAACAAAAGCCGCACAGCCGCAGGCCGTTCTGACCAACCCGAAAGGGAAGGGGCCGGAACTGGTTAAGGAAAATGACGGCTCAGAGTCCGAACACTGGGTTGTGACGGCCTCCCCCATGAACACGCTGCGCACGCCCATTGGCATCAGCCGTATGCCGCAGGATGTGCTGCACACGCCGCAGACGATTGATGTTGTGCCGCAGCTCCTCATGCAGCAGCAGAACGTCAAGTCACTGGATGAAGCGCTCAAGAACGTGCCGGGCATTACGGCGTCCGTGGGTGAGGGTGAAGGCGGGATGGCGGGCGATCAGTTCCTCATCCGTGGCTTTGCCGCCCAGAATGATATTTATGAAAACGGCTTGCGGGACTTTGGTGTTTATACGCGCGATTCTTTTGATTATGACCATGTGACGGTCATCAAGGGGCCATCCTCGCAGGTGTTTGGTAACGGCACCACGGGGGGTGCGATTAACATCACCACCAAAACGCCGAATGATCAGAACCATATCGGGGCCAGCTTCTCCGGCGGGAGCGGGGCTTATTACCGTGGCACGCTCGATTTCAGCCATAAGATTACTGACACCATTGCCGTGCGCGTAACCGGTATGGGGAACGAAAATGATATGGTCGGGCGGGATGCCGTCTACTCCCATCGCTGGGGTATTGCGCCGTCCATTATTTTTGGTCTTGGTAAAAAAGTTAATTACACCATAGAGTATTTCCATCAGACGGATAATCGTATTCCGGATTATGGTGTGCCTGTGGTGACAAAGCCGGGGGCCTCCTACGGTAAACCGGTGACGGAATATGGCGTGCGGCGCACCACCTGGTATGGCACGACGTTTGACCAGGATGATTCCAACGTTGATATGCTGACAGGCCGCCTGAAGTGGGAAGTTAACCCGCACATTACCGTCTACAATGATACACGCGGCGGGATGTATAGCCGGTATTTCTCGGCATCTCAGGAAAGCTGTAACGCGACCTGCACCAGTGCTCTTTTCTCATCCCACCCGGAAACCGCTCTTGTTTCCCGTATTGGCGGGGTCGGTGGGCCTAACCCGTACCAGCAGGATGACTGGTCGGTGCAGAACGTGTCCTCTGCGGTGGCCAACTTCAATACAGGCGGCATCAAGCACCAGATGATTGCCGGTGTGGATATTGAGCATATTTATGATCGCCGCCGGAACTATGCGTATAACAATCCTTCAGCACGCCAGTGGGCGAGCCTGCTGAACCCGACGGCCTATGTTCCCGGGCTGGATGTGGGGGTGGGCTCCCTGAACCCGAACAATCTGGTGAACATTCCTAACGGCGTGGGCAAAAAGGAATGGAAAACCAGTGCTGCGACAGATGTTGGCGCGTTCTTCTCCGAGCAGGCGTGGCTGACGCCGTGGTTCTCGGTTAAGGCCGGTTTCCGGTGGGACCACTGGAGCAGCAATTATAATGCAACGGGCGGTGTCGCCACGACGCCGGATACGCATCTGGGCCAGAAGCAGGATACGTTCAACCCGAATGTCAGCCTGATGTACACGCCGAACGACCATGCAATGGTGTATTTCAACTGGGCTGAATCCACCACGCCGATGGGCCTTTACGTCACCAACAGTTCTGAGCCGCTGTCTCCCAAGAATTCCAAATTTCAGCCGGAGCGCAGCAGATTGTATGAACTGGGGGCTAAATATTCCGCGTTCCATGACCGGATTGGCTTTACGGCATCCGTCTTCCGTCTGGAAAAAGGCAATTCCATGCTGACCGACCCGAGCACCGGGACGGTGACGGACTCTGGCGATACCCAGCGCAACCAGGGTGTGGAACTGAGTGTGTCCGGCCAGATCCTGAAAAACTGGAACATGATTGCCACATATGCCAAGTATGACAGCAAGACGACGGGCGGCACGGCGGCGGATATTGGCAAGCAGGTGCAGTATGTGCCCCGCAATCAGGCAACCGTGTGGACCACATATGAAATTGCGCCCAAAAAGCCCTATAACCTGACTATGGGTGGTGGCGTAACCTGGCGTGAAGGCGTGTTTCTGGACCCGGCCAACACGGCCCGTGTCCCGGCAAACGTTGAGTTTGATGCAGTGGTGTCACACCAGTTTGGCCCGAACTGGAAAATAGCCATGAACGGCTACAACCTCGCCAACCGCCTGAACTACGGCAACCTGTTCAGCAACCGCGTAACTCCCTCAGTTGGCCGGTCGTTCCTGTTTAATCTTTCTATGACTTACTAAGACAGCACGCCCTACCGAGCAGGCACTTTATGCCGGGCAGAGCCACTATCAGGCTTTGTCCGGCATTACTTTTTGTAGGGGTGCTTTGCTGATCAGTTTTTAAAAGACGTCAGCGTTTTACGCTCAGTCAAAATACCTCACATACAGGCCAGAACAGCGTTTTCTGAAAGATGATGCAGATAGCCCGGAACCGGGAAATGCGGCGAGGTATGGCACTGAGCTTCCTGAGCAGGTGTGGGAGCGTTGACAGGCCAGTCGATATTTCCGGTTTCGTGCAGCAGTCCTTTGATGGACCAGGGGACAAGAAGGGTGGAGCGTGCGTAAGCAGTTGGGTTGGGCACAACAGAAAGGGATGCCGGAGGCTGGTTCTGATTGAAGGCTTTTACATCTGTGATCAGCGACCAGGCGACATTCATGTCCCAACGGTTTTCCTTGAGCTGGGTTGTCAGGAAATCATTTGAGACCATCATGGAGTGAAGGGAAAAGACCAGCATGAGCCCGGCCAGAACCCGGCTAAGCATACCGGAAATGCCGCTAATCCAGACTATCCAGAGCGCGACAATGAAATAGCTCCCCAGCAGTGTGCGCGGGGTGGGTTCCCAATGTTCCAGAATAGAAAGAGGCAGCAGCACAAGCGCGTATGAGGCCAGAGCCGCGAGAAAGGTCAGGCCGGTAGACAAGCTGCGCTTGAAAAACGCCATTACGCTGAGGCCAGCCAGAACAATCGTTAAACAGATTTTTGCACTGAGATGCTGTGTATTAAGATCCAGAATGAATTTTGTAACATCGTAGATATCATGCAGTCTTTGTGAAAGACCTGAAAGATGCAGTAAAGCGCCTCTGTGGTCCCAGTCATTTTCACCAGCAAGATGTTTGGTGGCTGCAAAAAGAAGCACATATAGCATAACGCTGCAGAAAGGAGCCGCAAAAATTTTGCTGACAAAAGCAGCAGAAAATCTGGTGCCTTCATAATTCTCTTTGACCACGAGAAAAGCAGCATACACGAAAATGAGAATGACGAAAATCTGATAACAGCCAAGCGCAAGCGTAAAACAAAGAGATGACAGAAAGATATTTATGAAATCAGATTTGGCATTCATATATTTTTCATGAAAATACAAGCCAAGCGCAATAAAGGCAAAGCCGAATGCCGTGTTAAATGTTGCTTCGCGGTAGTTTAACAGGGTCGCCATGAAAGGACTGGAGGCAATATACGCGCCTGCCGCAGCCAGAAGCCAGCGGTTGAAGGTTTGAGGTGTGCAGGTATCGAGAATATAGGTGATGAGAAATGCGTAAAGAACCAGCGCAAGGCACTCAAATCCAAATCCGACATTGAACATGCTCAGATGCAGAGAGTTCATGAAATGGACGATAAGCCCCTCTGTGAAACGCCCCTGATTGAGGAAAAAGGCTGTGGGGAGAAATGTGCTGCCCGTCAAAAAATCATCAGGTGTATAGCCGGGAAGAAGGACTTGACCAAAGCTGAACAGGGATGCGGACAAAACCGCTACAAAAAGTATGATAAACGGTTTTTCTGTTATTTTTTGCATGAGGTTCTGGTCCTGTGTGTGTTTTTTGCACATTCTTGAGTGTGTTTGAGTATGGGAGTTGGTATTTTTACTTAAATATAAGAAATTATTTTTGGGAATTTTCAAAATAAAAAGTAAAATTTTTATTTGGTCTGATAAACTTTCCTGACAAGATAGATAGGGCGCTGTTTTGTTTCCATATAGATGCGCCCGATATATTCTCCCAGCATCCCGATACTGATGATCTGAATGCTGCCAAAGAACGTCACGGCAAAGAAAATTGAGGCGTAACCCGGCACGGAGTTGCCCATCAACAAGGTACGCCCCACGATAAACAAACCGTATAAAAGCGCGCAGGCAGCGCCTATGGTTCCCAGATAGGTCCAGATCCGAATGGGAAGTGTCGAAAAGCTGGTCAGGCCTTCAAGCGCAAAGTTCCATAATGCCACCCCGGAAAACTTTGTCTCGCCAGCGTTGCGGGCGGCGCGCACATAGTCCAGCGTGACAGTGCGGAAGCCGACCCACGCATACAGGCCTTTCATGAAACGCTGGCGTTCGGGAAGTTGCTGGAGCGCATCGACTACACACCGGTCCATTAAACGAAAATCCCCAACATTGGAGGGGATTTTGATCTTGGAGAGGCTGTTATGCAGCGAATAAAACCAGGAGGCCGTCAGGCGTTTGGCCGCACTGTCTGAAGAACGATCAACGCGTCGGCCCAGCACAACCTCAGCCCCCTTTTTCCATGCGTCTATCATGGAGGGAATGAGTTCGGGCGGGTCCTGCAGATCGGCATCAATGACAATGACGGCGGCACCGGTTGCGGTATCCAGACCGGCCGTCATGGCGGCTTCCTTGCCAAAATTGCGGGACAATTCAACAACCTTGAACTGACTGTCCTGAACAGAAAGTGCGATCAGCCGTTTGAGGGTGTCATCTCTGCTGCCGTCATCCACACAGACAATCTCCCACTCCGTATCGGGAATGGCAGCGAGAATGGGGGTAATGGTCTGGGCGAAGAGGTCAACGCTTTCTCCTTCGTTATAAAACGGCACAACTAAAGAAATTAAGCTTGGCATTGACGACCCGTTATCCCTGACCGTGATGTTTCAAAGTGTGCTCTGCCCGGAAGAAGGACGTGCTAACTTGTCTGCAGGAATGCTGTTCTGCAGGCAGTGGGGACTATGCAACACGGGAACGACCCGGGCAACCTGCAGGAAGAGGAAACGCGTTGCTTTCAGGCAGGGATATCATGCTCTATCTGGTGTTCGGAGTGTGCGGGGGTAAGCAACGCAGCTTTTTCATCCTGACTGATAAAGCTTTCCACATGGAAGCGGGGGCGTTGTTTGGTTTCCAGATAAATCTTACCAATATATTCTCCAATGATGCCGAGTGAGAGCATCTGGACCCCGCCCATGAAGAAGATGGACAGGATGATGGAGGGCCAGCCTGCCACGGTGTTGCCGTTGAACTTCCGGACCAGCACATAATACGTCGCGGCCAGAGAAAGCAGGCAGATAAAGAGCCCTCCTGCAGCAATCAGCCGCAAGGGGGTGACGGTCATGGACGTAATGCCTTCCATCCCCAGAGCGAGCATTTTATGGAGTGGGTATTTGGATTCACCTGCCGTGCGGACGCCGCGGGCATAGCGTATCTCCGTGGAGGGAAAGCCCACCAGCGGTACAAGGCCGCGAATATAGGCATTGCGTTCCGTATAGCGCAGCACCCCCTCTACCGCGCGCTGGCTGAGCAGCCGGAAGTCGGCATGGTTGAAGACCTGCCTGACCCCCATGGCGGCCATCAACCGGTAAAAGCCTTCCGCCGAGGTGCGCTTGAACCATGTATCGCTCTGGCGGCTCTCCCGTACGCCATACACAACGTCATATCCGGCACGATAAGCCTCTACCATGCGGCGGATGGCGTGAATGTCGTCCTGAAGATCGGCATCAATGCTGACTATGGCATCCGCTTGTGGGGCCGCAGTCGCCAGACCGGCCAGAAGGGCGGACTGATGGCCCTCGTTACGGGAGAGCTTCAGGCCCTGTACGCAGATTTCTTCCGCACAGGCTGTCTTGATTTGCGTCCATGTGGTGTCCCGGCTGCCATCATCGATAAACAGCAGAAAGCTGTCCGGCTGCACCATCTGGTCCTGCACCATAGTGTAAAGCAGTGCGCCCAGCTCCTGCTGGCAATAGGCAAAAACCTCTTCCTCATTGTAGCAGGGCACGACAATGGCAAGCCGCGGAGCTGGGCGCAGGGGGGCAGGCATAAAGAGAGGATGTCCTGTTTGATGTATAATAAAAATCCAACTGAAATTATAATACCATTCTCAGGTTCGGGTTGCGACAACAGGCTTCTAAAACTGTTGTGCAGTTGCAAACTGAACACAGTCTGAGAAAATCTGCTGTTTACAGGTATAGTGCTTCCGGATGTCCTGCTTTTATTTTTGCAGCACTTTCCGGGCAAACCAGAAACATGCGGCGCAGAAAGCGGCCAGTCCCAGCATGGCGGGGGCTCCGGCGGGCAACCATGGGGCCAGGGAGAGGACGTCATCCCGCCCCAATGCGCCGGACAGGACGGCGAGTGCTACGCCAATCAGGCTTTCTCCCACAATAAAGCCGGAGGCGATCATGGTGCCGATGCTGGCGTCATGCTCTGTCACGGTTTCCGGCAGACGGTCGGCCTCACCAAAGCCGCCGGTCGTGCTGCGGCGTTCCTTCAGCTTGCGGTTCAGCACCCAGCCCAGAACAGCGCCTACTGCCAGCGTGACGCTCACGGACGCGGGCAGGTAGATGCCCACCGCCACACCCAGCGGCGGCAGGGCCAGATGGCGGCGGCGCAGCAGCAGGTCCAGCCCGATCAGCACAGCGCCCAGCCCGAACCCGATGGAGAGCATGCTCCAGTCCAGCGACTGCGTAAAAATCCCCTTCGCAATCATGGCGATCAGCGCGGGCTGCGGGGCGGCCAGCGCGTGGGCAGGGTCCATGCCGGGGCGCGGCATGGGGGCACCGGCAAAGCCGTAAGCCTGATAAAGCAGGTTGAGCACTGGCGGGATGACAGCAGCGCCCACCACGCACCCCGCAATCAGCGCCACCTCCTGCTTCCACGGGGAAGCCCCGACAAGCTGGCCGGTTTTCAGGTCCTGAAGGTTGTCGTTGGAAATAGCGACGATCGCGGTAATGGCGGAGAGCAGCAGGATGGTGAAGCCGGTCGCCAGCGTCTGGCCGTCTGCCATCATTTCCGCAGGCATCAGACCGAGGGATTCCAGCCCCAGAATCATCAGCGCGCACAGCACGGCGGCAATAATGATAATGCCGGAAATGGGGGAGGAGGATGAGCCGACAATGCCCGCCATGTAACCGCAGGCGGCGGCCATCACAAAGCCGAACACCACGCAGAACAGCACCGCCGCGCACACGGCGGGCCAGATGCCATGCGCCATAGGAGCCAGAAAGGCTGCAAACAGGCCGCCCAGCATCAGAACAGTCACACCCAGCAGGGCGATCATGGTGCGGGGGGAAAGGTCACGGTCTGCATCCGGTACCACGGAGCCGCTGCGGCCCCGGAACACGCTGCTCAGCCCGCGCAGAACCGGGCCTATCAGTTCGATCAGTGTCCACAGGGAGGAAATGGCAATGGCCCCGGCCCCGATAAACCGGACCTTATGCAGCCACATTGCGTTGGCGAAGGCCGCGGCATCCAGATGCTCCGGGTTGGGCATGTGGGCGGTCAGCCAGGGCACGCCAAGGCCCCATGCCAGCACGCAGCCCAGCAGCATGGCCAGCCCACCGGCCAGCCCCACCAGATAGCCAGCACCGAGCAGGGCAAGAGACAGGCCGCCGGTAAAACGGAACACGGCTGCCCCGGCAACGCCGGTGACGCTCACGGTATCGGCCAGAAGTTGCAGCCCGCTACAGGCAAAGGAGAAGAGTCCGGCGACAACGCTGCCGCCTATCAGGGCGGAGAGGCTTTTGCTGTTCCCGTTCTCGCCCCCGGCCCGCAGGATTTCCGCTGCCGCCACGCCTTCCGGGTAGGGAAGGGCGCTTTCCGTCACCAGAGCGCGGCGCAGAGGGATGGTAAACAGCACGCCCGCAATGCCCCCGGCCAGCGAGAGGCCCGCCGTCTGCCAGAAGGGGAAGCTGTGCCAGAAGCCGGTCATAATCAGGCCGGGGAAGGTGGCGAACACGCAGGAAAGCGTGCCCGCTGCCGAGGCCTGACTTTGCACCATATTGTTTTCCAGCAGGGTGCTGCGCCCCAGTGCGCGCAGCACGGCCATGGAAATGACAGCAGCCGGAATGGAGGAGGCAAAAGTCAGCCCGATCCGCAAGCCCAGATAGACATTGGAGGCGGTGAAGACGACGGTAATCAGCGCCCCCAGAATCAGCCCGCGCACAGTCAGTTCACGCACGGAAGGGGTTTGCAGGGGGGATGGAGCGGTCATACCCGGAGCCTCGCAGCAGCATCAGACATCATGAAGCGCTTCGATACGCTGCCTGATGCCGCTTGTCTCCCCTGAATGAACCGGAGAGGCAATGAGATAGGAAAAGATGGTGGGAAAGCCACAGCGGGGCCGGGGCTCAGCTCGGTTCTCCCATCAAATCGCGGGCATGATTGGCCAGCCGGTGCAGGCCGGCAACGGGTGCGTCAGAGACGAGACTGACCCCAAGCCCGTCCTGCGCCCAGAGGTAGCCGGGAACATGCCGCATGGGCCGCATGGGGGCCGTTACGTCTACCCGATACATCGGCCGCACAAACAGGGAGAGGCGGACACCACGCTCATTCGTGTAGAAAAACAGGCAGGCAGGACCATGATCGGTCGTAACAAGCTGGCCGCCTGTAAGCTGATAGCCTGCATTAGACAGATCCGGCGGCTGGACCGGCCTGCCCAGCACGCTGCCACCCCACGCTGCCAGTTGCGCCACACTGCCTTTTGCGATCGCGCTGCCTTTGCCCGCCGCCTGCACCATGGCGGCTTCCTGCTCAACAGACGCCAGCCCGACCGGCACCTGTCGGTCCCGCAAAAACCATCCGCCACCAAGCCCAATGGAAAGTGCAAACGCAATGGAGGCCGCCATCTGCGGAAGACTGAAACGTCGCACCCTGCGTTCTCTCAGGCGGGCAATATCAAAGCGGGCGGGGATCGGCTCGCGGAGGTCTGTATCCAGTGCGGCCCGCAAGCCGTCACGCTCCTGCCGCCATGCCATGACACGGTGCCGTGCCTCCGGGTGGCTTTCCAGCCAGAGATCCACCTGTTGGCGACGTTCGGGGGAGAGAAAATCATCGACCCAGGCGTGAAGGTCATCCTCGGTCACAGGGCTGTCGGGGTGCGTCATTTCACCCTCCTCAGGATGGGACGTTTTTCATGGCCTGCCAGATCATGCAGGGCAGACCGGGCGCGGGAAAGGCGGGACATCACGGTGCCGACCGGCACACCGAGGATTTCCGCCACCGCCTGATATTCCAGCCCTTCAACCCCCACGAGCAGCAGCACCTGCCGATGGTCATCGGACAGACGCCCGAAGGCCTGCGTCATGTCCTGCCATTCAAGATGAGGAATTTGCCCTGCTTCCTGCAACGGCTCAGGGAAAGAGGTTTCTGCCATGGGCACCAGACGCCGGACACGCCGCCACCGGCTGACGTTCAGGCGGTAAGCGATAGTAAAGAGCCAGGGGCGTAAATCGGACCGATCCCGCACCTGATCCATCCGGGTCAGGGCGCGTTCCAGACAGTCCTGCACCAGATCGTCGGCGTGATGCGGGTCACGGGTCAGAACCCGCGCATACCGTCTCAAAGCCGGAATAACGCTCTGTAGTCTGATGGTCTCGTCATCGTCCAACCCGGCTCTGCCCCTCACACGCTTCATCTCCTGAGGACAGAGACGCTCAGCGCGCCACTTTATTCCCAATGGCGCAGAGCAAAAGAAAAATGTTTCTCAGTCGCGCGATTGTCGGGGAATAGATCTGGCTCTCCTGCGTCTTCCCCACAGATGACATCAAAGGAGCGGCCTCAATGGCGGCAAAATCGACAGGCCCTTCGGGCTCTGCACTCCGCTGGCTGGGCGTTGCAGCCGCACCGGCAGCACTTGCTCTCGGCTTTCTCTGGGCCGGTGGCTGGCTTTCCCCTCACCGCGTGACGCAGAACCGCCTGATGGCGGAACTGCATGACGCGGGTAGTTACGGGCAGGGTTTCCGGCGCGCTCATTCCAAAGGCGTGTGCGTCACGGGGCGGTTTGATGCCAGCGGGGCTGCGGCCTCTGTGTCGAAAGCCGCCATTTTTCAGGAACAGTCTGTGCCTGTAGTCGGGCGGTTTGCTCTGGGGGCAGGGCAACCTTATGTGACCGACAATCCCGCAACGGTGCGCAGCATGGCGTTGCGTTTCATGCCCAAAGATGCGCCGGAATGGCGTGCCGCTATGAACAACCCACCCGTTCTGCCTTTGCGGGATGCACAGGATGCTTCAGACTTCTTTTCGTCTCAACGCATAGACCCCGCGACAGGAAAACCCGCCCCGGCGCGCGTCAAAGCGTTTGGCGCAACGCATCCCTGGCTTCAGGCCGCAGCGGAGAAAAACGCGCATCGCGTGATCACCTCAGGCTTTGCGGATGACACGTATCACAGCCTCGACAGCTTTCTGCTTGTTGGAGAAACCGGCACGAAAACGGCTGTCCGATGGGCCATGGTGCCTGTGCAGCCCGTGGCCCCTGCCGATACCGCAGCAGGCGGGCGTGATTATCTGTTTCAAAGGCTGATTGCAGATATCCATGACCACCCTCTGCAATGGCGCATGGTGCTGACTGTCGCGGGTCCTCATGATGCCGTTAATGACCCCAGCCAGATCTGGGCGCCGGACGACCGGACGATTGATGCAGGCACCCTGACCCTGAACGCCGTTGAGAGCGAGGACGGTGGCCCCTGCACCGGCCTCACTTTTGACCCTCTTATTCTGCCCCCCGGCATTGTCGCTTCGGCTGACCCCATCCTTCAGCTTCGGTCAGGGGCCTATATGCGGTCTTTCTCTTTGCGTTCCGGGGAGAAGCGCGAGCCAAGTGCCATTACGCCTGCCATGACACAGGCCCCAGCGGCAGAAAGTGAGAAAAAATCATGAATGCCACCCCCTCCTTTTCGCCTGTGGCGCGCGTGCTGCACTGGCTGATGGCTGTGCTGATTCTCAGCATGCTGTTCATCGGTATTTTTATGGCTTCGTCCCTTGGCCCCAGTTACCATCGGCTGGTCTCGCTGCATCGGCCTTTAGGGATTGCCATTCTGGTGCTTGCTCTCCTTCGGCTGACATACCGGCTGCGCCATGCCCCGCCACCTTTGCCGAATGACCTTCCCGCCGTTCTCAAACTGGCCGCCAAAGGCTCCCATATCCTGCTTTATGCCCTGATGATTGCGTTGCCTCTTGTGGGCTGGGGCATGCTCTCGGCTGGGGGTTACCCTATTCCCTTGTGGGGGAACGCTGTGCTTTTGCCGCCCATCCTGCCGCATAACCCGGCTGTCTGGTCCTGGCTGCGTTCTATCCACACCGTTCTGGCCTTCACCCTGTTTGGGCTGGTGCTGGCCCATATTGGCGCGGCTCTGTTCCACGGTCTTATCCGGCGGGATGACGTGCTTCAGAGCATGACTGGCAGGAAAACGTCACTGTAAGTGGAGAGGGCTTGGCCCATACAAGCCGAGAGGAGTGCTCCAGAAAAAAGCACTCCCCATCGCGGCCTCTTTGCGGCTGGTCTTAAAAACTTCTGCCTGAAGCTTAGAATGTCAGCTCCAGATTGCTCTGCACATAGGCCCCGGAGGACGCCCCGGCTTTGATCATGGCGCGGGAGGCGAAGATGTATTCGCCATCAAGGCTGAAGGTAATGTGGCGGGTGGCACGCCAGGTAAAGCTGGCCTGCGGCATGGTGGCGGTATAGCCGCCTTGCGGGCGGAAGCTGTAGGCCGCCGTGGGGTTGGCATAAATGGCATCATGCGTGCTGTTGCGCCAGATGACCGGCACTTTCAGCAGCAGGCTGGTATTGCGGCTGGTGGCAATGGTGGCCAGCGGGCCGACGTCAATCAGGTTCGAGTTGCCGATATAGGTGCTCATATCCAGATAGTAGGCGCTGGGCACGAAGGGAGAGAGAAAGTTGCCCCAACTGCTGGTCTGGCTTTTGCGCGTATCCCCGCCGGAAATGGCATCGGCCTGAATCCCAATGGCCGGACGCCCCCACCATTTGGCAAAACGCCATGAGACGGTGCCGTTAAAGGAATAGGCGGACACCGGGCGTTTGGGGCCATTGTTGGCCGCGTGGAAGTTGCCGCCCTGCCACATGCCGCCCAGAGAAAATTCGATGGGTCCGGCATTACCCCAGATACGTGTGCCGGGCGTGTCACGATGCGTGGAGCCGGCAATGGTGCTGGTCGTGCTGGCAATAGGGTTACTGGAGAGCGTGTAGCCCAGATAAAACGTATCCACGAAAATCTGGCTCTTTTTATCCAGAAATTTGAATTCAGGGATAGCGTAGGACGTATACGCCCCGAACAGGCGCGTTCTCCAGCCCACCTGATCATGGAACGCAGTGGTGGGGGCGTTGTTGGTCAGGGTGAGGTCAAACAGATCCACACGGAAGCGTTTCCAGAAGGCGTAGCCCCGCAGGCCGTTCCAGGAATAGGGCAGGGTGGGGTAAACGCTGCCTGCTGTTACGTAAGGCGGCGCATCCAGAAAGGACATGCGGCCGACCATGGCCCCCATGGTCGCGCCCAGCAGGTGGCCTTTGACTTCCACAAACGCCTGCTGTGCGTCCAGCTTGCTGCGCCAGCGGCCCCCGGTATAGCCGTAATAATTGATACCCCCGGCCTGGCCGCTCATCAGCTCCCCATACAGGCGCACATGCTCGCCCAGATGCAGGTCCGCGCCCGCGTTCCAGCGCAGGGTGGAGCGGTAGGCGGGGTCTTTCTTGACGGTGCCGAACATAGCCCGCTGGTCGTAAAACCCGTGATGGCGGAAGTTGCCGCTCAGCGTGAGGTAGATGGAACCGCTGTTATTGAGCGGGATGTATTTCAGCGGGTCTGCCCAGTCGATACGGTTCCTCTTGTCCCGCAGGCTAGACCAGTCTTCCGCCCAGCGGGAGACGGCGTAATACGCCACCGTGCCGAACCCTGCAGCCGCCCCGGTATTGGCGTTGAACACACCCCACGGCCCCTGATGCATGAGGGAAGACGGCAGCGGCTTGAGTTCCAGAGACTGCGGCTGGCCGTAGGCTTCCGGTCGGCTGGTGAGCGGCGGCAGCAGCATATTATCCCAGAATCCGCCACGCGCCGGAGGCTGGGTGGTGGTGGGTTCCTGGCCGTTGGGCGCAACTGTGGCTTTAGGCGGCTTGCGCACGACGTCTGAGAGCCGTGCGGGCATGGTGTCATGCGAGGCATTGATCTCATGCGCTGGCGCGGTATGGCGCACCACGGAGGGTGCGGGTTGCACGGTGCTTTGCGCATGGGCCGCCGCAGAGGGCACCACAATGGCAAGAAGGGCCCCGGCAGGCATCAGCCAGAGCAGCCCTGTGGACAGGCCGCTGGAAAAACAAAAGCGGGAGCGGGCAGACCACAGGCGCGATACAGGCGCGCCTGCGCTGCGAGCAAACAGATGGTTCATGACAGAACACTCTGAAAAAAGGGGAACCTGAGGGCAGCGATAAGGCTGTGCGGCGGAAACGCCGGGGCCTTATGCGGGAGCGCGGAAGGAGCGGGAGAGCGTAAGTCGCTCTCGGACCGCCCTAAGGTGCGCGGGGGCTGGCAAGGCAGCCACACGGCACCGGCGCCCCTCATTCTGCGTGGACCGCAGGGGGGATGGGAGCAGATGGAAGATGGTGTCCGAACCGGGACAGCAGAGCATCAGCATGACGGCACGACCTTATTGCGTCATGGCTTAACCAAATGGCTTGCCATGCATTTTTTGTTATTCTGACGTGCGTTATGGGTATAGCTAAACGCGAGCCCTGTCATCTCGCGTTTACGTGTGACACGAAATATTTAAGTGCAGGATCAGCCGGATTGCGGCAGGCCACCCAGCCGCGTCAGGCAGTCCCGCGCGCGGGTGACGAGGTGGATTTCATGCACGCTGGCAACGGCCTTGCGTGCATTGCTCTGCCAGCTGCGCGGCATGCCCTGCGGGGAGCAGACGGCGCGGGCCCCAAAGAGCGGACCGTCCGTCTGATCCATGGCTGCCAGAACGGCTGCCGGATGCGTAGGCAGGGCGCGGCGCATGGCGGTGCGGAGGGAAAGCGCTGTGGCCGGGTCGGCCTCGGGCATCAGAGCTGCCAGAACGGAGGCGGCTTCCGGCTGACCGGTGCTGACAGCCAGCCGCACGTCTGACCATTTGCGGCTTTTGGTCAGGGTGCGGGCGGTCTGCTCCGGCCCGTCACTTTCCAGCATATGCAGAATATGCGTGGAAGACTGGTTTGCCACCGTCTGGGACGCGGTCTGAACCGGGGACTGCGCCACTGCATTCGGGCTGGTGCGGGCAGGCGTGCCGACCGTCTCCGTTGCCTGCTGCGGGGCCGCAAAGGCCCGCGCAAGGGAGGCACTGACCGGTGCTGTGGCGGGTGTGGCTGGCTGCGCTGGTTTGGCGGAGCTGGTGGCCGCGGTTTCGGACAGAGCGGCCCGGCGCATATCCGCCACCAGAGGCCGGGGCGGAGTATGCGAGAACGTGGACAGGCTCAGCGCGCCAGCAACCAGAGCGGAAAGGATTACAAAGCGGGGCATACGCATAAGAAGTGTCTCCTTTCCTGAAGAGGCGACCAGACCAGAAGGGGCGGGCCGCAGCGTAAGACTGACTGAAGTCCATTGAGGCAGGCAGAAAATGGCGCGGTGAAGGCAGGAGCACGGAAAGGTTGCGGCGGAGGCGGCGTGTGTCCTATAGCGGGCCGGATTGGTCAGAGCTTTAAGGCGTCTGTCTGTGTAACCCTTCCCCCAGAGGATCAGATTTTTCTATGAGCAGCACGTCTCCTTCTCCCTCCGAAATTACCCGTCTCCAGACCGCTCTGCGTCGCCTGCTTGGTGCCAAGGGTCTGTCCGTTAACCCGCCGCCGCGCGCCGGTATGTCGGTTGAACTGGCTGTAGACGGGGAAGTGATTGGCACGATTCATCGTGATGATGACGAGGGCGAAGTGTCTTACGCCATCAACATCATTCTTCTGGAAGAAGATCTGCCGGCTGAAAAATAAGCCGCAGTCTTTCAGGCCTTAACCAGAGAGGGAGAGACCCGGAAGGGTCTGCTCCCCATCGGGCCTTCAGGCGTTGGAGGGGGCGACGGACGCCTGCATGATGGGCGCGCGTGCGGTGGGAAATTCCACCTTGGTCACTTTCCAGCGCCAGTTCTGAATCCGCATTTCAATTTTCAGCGGCGTGTCATGCTCGTGGCCGGGCAGGGGCACATCCACTTCAAACTGGTCAATCCGGGTGAAGCGGACCGAAGCCTTTTCCACCAGTGAGGCAAAAGACGGCGCGGGCTGGTTGGCCGGAATGGCTGCCGGGACGGCCTGATCAACCAGCGTGCCGAGATTGGCCTGCGTGACGGTGAAGTCCACTGCGTTGGACACAGCCGTGGTGGCGAAGGATGAGCCGAAGTCCGGCAGATCATCCGATGCCTGTTCCAGATGCAGGCCGGAAAGGGTCTGGTGCTTGATGGATGCATCCAGCTCGGACCAGTTGATGACCTGCCCAAGGGCCATCATGTCATGCGTCTGGATGGCGGAGCCGATGTTCCAGAGCGTGACGAACGGGGAGGCCAGATACAGGCCAAGTGCAGCCGCTGAGGCGCCGACACACACTCTGCGTGCGGCCTGCAAATTGTTCAGACTGGCGGCACGCCGGACAAAAGGTCCGGCAGAGGTGAGGGCGGTCATTGGTTGCACTCCTCATATGCTAAAATTGCAGTTCACGTATAGCAGACGCATGGCTCCCATGCATAGTTTCATTAATATGAATTCATAAGATCACGAAAAAGTGAACGGGGTATAAAAAACCCCGGCATGGCATAGAAGGGCCACACTGCTGGCCCGCCCAAAGTCAGACAGACCTAATCCGCAGAGATACTCTGCCCGCAGCAAAAGGGCGCTCAGATGGCGTTTGATTTCACGGAAGCCGAAATTCAGCGATATTCCCGCCATATTCTTCTGCCGGAGGTCGGCGGCACAGGGCAGGCGGCTCTTAAGGCGGCCTCTGTGCTGATCGTGGGTGCGGGTGGCCTTGGCTCGCCCGCAGCGCTCTATCTGGCCGCCGCCGGGGTGGGGCGGATTGGGCTGGTGGATGATGACACCGTCGAACTCTCCAACCTGCAACGCCAGATCCTGCACACCACGCAGGCCGTTGGAACACCCAAGGTGGACTCCGCCCGCGCCAGGCTGGAAGCCCTGAACCCCGAGATGACGCTGGAAACATGGCCCCTGCGGCTGACAGCGGACAACGTGGAGGATCTGGTCAGCCGGTATGATCTGGTGTGTGATGGTTGCGATAACTTCACCACCCGCTATCTGGTGAATGCCGCCTGCGTGCGGACGGGCAAACCGCTGGTGTCCGCTGCCGTGCAGCGGTTTGAAGGCCAGCTTTCCACCTTTCATCCTGCGCGCGGTGGCCCGTGTTATCATTGCCTCTACCCGCAGACTGACGGCGCGGCAGAGGGTCTGACCTGTGGCGAGGCCGGAGTGTTTGGAGCCGTAACGGGCGTGATGGGCACTCTTCAGGCCACGGAAGCGCTCAAGGAGCTTCTGGGGCTGGGGACGTCGCTGGCCGGACGGCTGCTGATGTGGGATGCTTTGAGCACACGGTTTACCACCATCGCCCTGCAACGGGACCCGACATGCCCGGTGTGCGGAACTCTGAAACGGGAGACGTCTGATGGCTGAACTTTCTGGAGAACCTGGCAGCGGGCTGTTTGCCGGCTCATCTGCACCCGCCGCAGCCCCTTCGGGCCGCACCGGCTTTTCCGCTGCCGTGGGGGCCTCGGCCTTTCCGCAGTGTGATCTGGCGCTGGTGATTGTGGAAGCCCGCTATGAGCGTGTGCATGCCGCTTTGATGCTGGCTGCCACGGCCTGCGCGCTGGG
This sequence comes from Acetobacter sp. KSO5, assembly GCF_044094635.1. Classification (NCBI taxonomy): domain Bacteria; kingdom Pseudomonadati; phylum Pseudomonadota; class Alphaproteobacteria; order Acetobacterales; family Acetobacteraceae; genus Acetobacter; species Acetobacter sp. KSO5. The sequence goes on from NZ_CP172014.1 coordinate 864,856, forward strand.
CCAGACGGTCCTGCTGTTTGGCATGGGGGCCGGTGTGGCCGCCTTCTGTGCCCAGTGGGACGGACTGGAAGACGCGCAGCGGGAAGACTGGCGGAAAGCTGCCGGTGTGGCGGGGCTGAATGACCTGCGCACCGCCCTGCGAGAGATGGACGCCACCCTGATGGTCTGCGACTCCGGGCTGAAGACCATGGGCCTGACGGACGAGGCGCTGGAAGAGGGCGTGGCGGTTGTGGGCCTGCCTACGTTTCTGGACAGGGCGGGGGCGGCCCGCGTGGCGGTTTTCTAAAAACCGCTTGCCCCCGCGTTTCTCTCTTGGCAGGGATGCAGGCATGATGTTCACATTGCCTCTGACCTTCCGGTTCCGACTGCTGTCCTGTCTGGCAGGGTGTGCGGTCGCTCTGTCTGGCGCGGTTGCTGCTGATAAGAAGCCCGCCGCGCACAAGCACCATGCACACCACGCCGAAGCGGACCACACTGCTGCCAGGAAAAAGACAGCAGACAAACCCGCTGCCAAAAAGGCCGCTACGGCGGACGGCAAGAGTGCGCATCGCAGCCATCATGAGGCCGCCAAGGCCCGCCACGCTGCCGGCCAGACGGCTCATGCTCCCGTAAAACATAAAGCTGCCACGGCTGCCGCTGGCGCTGCTGCTGCCGGAGCCGCCGTGGGCGCAGCCGGGGCCGCTGCTGCTGATCAGCCTGCAACGCCGCCTGCCGCAGCCACCCCGCCGGAACCACCCAAAGGCACCGTGACGGGCCTGCCGCTGCCGCGTTATGCCGCTCTGCGGTCTGATGAAGTGAATATGCGGGCTGGTCCGGGCCGTCGTTTCCCCATTCTCTGGGTTTATCACCGCCGTGGCATGCCCATGCGGATTGAGCGTGAGTTTGATGTCTGGCGTCTGGTGGAAGATGAGACCGGCCAGAAAGGCTGGATCCAGCAGGCGACGCTGTCTGGCGGGCGGGACTTCCTTGTGCCGGGTGAACCGCCGGGGGATGAAGCGCCGCTGGAAGTCAAACTCGATAAGAACGGCAATAAGGAACAGCCCTCCGGCCATATGGACACCCGCGTAGTGGCCACGCTGCCCACGCCTGCCGATGCAAAGAGTGTGACGGGGGCGGTTGTCATGCACAGCACGGCCAGCAACGATGCGCCTGCGGTTGCTGTTCTGAAACCCGGCTCTGTGGGATCTGTTAAGGAATGTGCAGCCGGGTCTGAGTGGTGCAAGGTCTCGGTCAAGAACTACACCGGCTGGGTTCCCCGCCGTGCAATCTGGGGCGTGGACGCGGAGGAAGCCATCACTCCCTCCTGAACCCCGGACTGGTTAAGTAAGGAGAAGGAGTGATCATGCCCACCTCACACGCGCTTATCTGCCGGACCAAGATTGTCGCCACTCTTGGCCCGGCATCCAGCGATTACGAGACAATCCGGGATCTGGCTGTGGCCGGGGCGGATGTGTTCCGCTTCAACTTCTCCCACGGCACGCATGAGGACCACGCCGCCCGCCACGCCATTGTGCGGCGGGTGGAAGCCGAACTGGGCGAGCCCATTGGCATTCTGGCCGACATGCAGGGGCCAAAGCTGCGGGTGGGCGTGTTTGCCAATGGCAAGGTGACGCTCAAACCCGGCGCTTCTTTCCGGTTCGATCTGTCCAGCGTGCCGGGGGATGAAACCCGCGTCTGCCTGCCACACCCTGAAATTATTGCCGTCGCCAAACCCGGCAGCCGCCTGCTGATGGATGATGGCAAGCTGGCTGTGGTGGTGAAGGATGTCGGCCCGGACTGGCTGGAAACTACGGTCGATGTGGGGGGCGTGCTCTCCAACCATAAGGGCGTGAACGTGCCGGATGTGGCGCTGCCCATCCCGGCCCTGACGGAAAAGGACCGGCGGGATCTGGCCTTTGCGCTGGATCTGGGCGTGGATTACGTCGCGTTGTCCTTCGTGCAGCGGCCTGAAGATGTGAGCGAGGCCCGCACTCTGGTGGGTGAGCGCGCCAACCTGCTGGTCAAGCTGGAAAAGCCGCAGGCGATCGAAAATCTGGAAGCCATTCTGGAACTGACGGACGCCGTGATGGTCGCCCGTGGTGATCTGGGCGTGGAACTGCCGCCCGAAAACGTGCCGCTGGTCCAGAAGCGCATCATCCGTCTGGCGCGCCGTCTGGGTAAGCCGGTAGTGGTGGCGACGCAGATGCTGGAAAGCATGATCTCGTCCCCCACCCCGACCCGTGCGGAAGCGTCTGACGTGGCGACGGCGGTGTTTGATGGCGCGGATGCCGTCATGCTCTCCGCAGAATCCGCCGCCGGACAGTATCCGCGTGAGGCCGTGCGCATCATGAACCGGATTATCTGGCGCATTGAGCAGGATGCGGAATGGCAGAGCATGATGGCCCGTGCCCGTCTGGCTCCGGAAGATTACGTGGCCGACGCCATTGCCGGGGCGGCCCAGCAGGTGGCGGATACGCTCAAGGCTCCGGCCATTGTGGCCTATACGCACCGTGGGGCCACGGCCTTCCGGATTGCGCGGGAGCGGCCATCCTGCCCCATTCTGGGCATTACTCCCACGCATGAAGCCGGGCGGCGCATGGCGCTGGTCTGGGGCGTGCGGGCCTTTGTGAATGAAGGCAGGCAGGTGACGAACGTGGAAGACATGGTGGACTCTGCGCTGGATGTGGTGCGCCGTGCCAGAATAGGCAGCTCCGGCAATTCCATCGTGATTGCCGCAGGGGTACCGTTTGGGGTGAGTGGCTCCACCAACACCCTGCGGGTTGCCAAAATTCCCTGAGGATTTGGGTGCTGTGTCCGCTCTCCGGGTGGACACATCGCCCGAGGGATGACACTGGGAAGGGAAAATAAAGGCGTACCCGCCGATGGTGTGCCTGATGAGGCAGGAGTCAGACACAATGGCTAAGGCGACACGCCGCAGGATTATGCCGCGCCGGACGGTTTTGCAGGGGCTTGCCTGCGTTCCGACGGGGCTTGCGGTTTCCTCGCTCGCGCAGGCGGCGGACCATGCTGCGGCCCCGCCGCAGCCGGAAACAGCCCGCCCTGCGGATGTAACCACCACACCCCCACGCCAGTGGGGGCCGGGGGCACCACCGGGCTACACGCCGGACCCGGATGTGATTGTGATTGATCGCTCCTTCCGGGACCTGCTGTTTGGGGCCGCAACCCTGCACCGGGTGTGGGATCAGGGCACCTGGCTGGAGGGTCCGGCCTGGTCTGCCGAGGGCCGGTATCTGCTGCTGAGTGATACCGTGACCAGCCGCCAGTATCGCTATTTGTGGGAGACGGGTGAGGTCACGGTGTTTCGCCCGGAATCCTACCATTCCAACGGCAACACGTTTGACTATCAGGGTCGCCAGATTTCCTGCGAGCACTTCCTGCGCCGTGTGATTCGCTGGGAGCATGACGGTTCTGTGCGCGTGCTGGCCGACCGGTATGAAGGCCACGCCCTGAACTCCCCGAATGATGTGATTGCCCACCCGGACGGCAGCATCTGGTTTACCGACCCCGGCTATGGCGATGGCTTTACCGAAGGCCACGCGGATGAACCGGGTGGTGAGGCCAACCCGGACGGCCATATTCGCTGGCGGATTGGCGAGGAGTTGATTGGCGAGCTTGGCGGCGTGAAGCGGCAGGCCGACCATACCTTCCGGATTGATCCTTCAGGCCGGATTGAATGTGTGCTGACGCAGGAGCAGTTGCCCAACCCCAATGGACTGTGCTTCTCGCCCGATCATTCACGCCTGTACGTCATTTCCTCCGGCAAGCAGCCGGGCGGGTATGGGCATGAGGGTGATCAGGCCGTGCATGTGTATGATGTGCACAAGGACAACACGCTCTCCAACCCGCGCCTGTTTACCAACATGCATTTTCAGGGTGTGCAGATGGGGCCGGACGGGATGAAGGCCGATATCTTCGGCAATCTCTGGTGCGGGGCCAGCGGCCCGCTGGGGCTGTGCGGGGTGTTTGTGTTCAACCCGGAAGGTCAGCTGATTGGCCGGATCCGCCTGCCGCACGGGGTGTCCAACCTCACCTTTGGCGGCCCGAAGCGGAACTGGCTGTTTATGTGCGCGGGGGAATCCCTCTATCGCCTTCAGGTCAACACGCAGGGCGCGGGCGCAGCGTAACGCGCTGCGTGATCAGGCGCGGTTTTTCAGGAAGACGGGCAGCAGCGTAAACAACCCACAGGCGCAGGCCACAAACAAGGGCAGGCCGCTTGTGGGAGAAAACGCCATGGCGGAGCCGGCCATGCCCGGTCCCATAAAGGACCCAAGCCCCCACGCAACAGAGGTGGCGGCGTAAACAGAGACGAGGTCTCCCCCGGAAAACCGGCTGCCGACCACGGACATAGCGACGGTATAGAGTGCCGCAAACAGTCCATCCCACACAAACAGCAGCGGATAGGCCAGCGCCGGAGTGCCAATGGCAAGCGGCCAGAGGCACGCCCCCAGCGTGGAGGCCGTGCCGAGGGTGATGAGCAGCGCACGCGGGTTTTTTAGCCGGTCTGCCAGCCAGCCCAACGGGGCCTGCAACACAATGGCCCCCAGCAGCATGACGGAGAGCAGCAGAGTCGCCTGACGTTCCGACCAGCCCGTATGCAGGGCGTAGAGTGGCAGGAAGGCGGAGCTTGCCGCTTCCAGCATGGCCATGAGCAGCGTGACGCAAATGGCAATGGGGGCCATCCCGATATAGCGCCACAGGCCGCTATGGGCCGGGCGCTCTGGCTTGGGCGCACGCATCCACGGCATGCTCACCATGGCAAAGGCTGCCAGCACAAACACACTGGTGATGGCGAACGGAGCTACCCCATGCCGCCCCACCAGCGTGAGCAGCACCGGGCCAATGGCAAAGCCTGAGGAGAGCATGGCGCTGTAAAACCCCATGGTGCGCGTGCGATTGCTGTCATCCGTGCTCTGGTTCAGCCAGCTTTCCGACATGATGAGCATGCTCTCGGTCGCGATCCCCAGCACAAGGCGGAGGGGGAACCAGAACCAGACAGACGGCACAAGAGGGAACAGCAGGAGTGTTACGGCGGTGCAGCCCAGCGCTGCCAGCAGAACCGTGCGCGGCCCCACCCATCCGGCCAGCCGGGGCAGGAACGGGGCGATGCCCAGCACCCCGACGCCGTGCATCATGGCCAGAGCGGCAATGGTATGCGGGCCGTACCCGTGGTCCAGCAGGGAAAATGTAAGGAGTGGCGTGCTGAGCCCGTAGGTCAGACCGAAAATCATCCCGACAGAAACAAGGGAGAGAATGGGCAGACGGGAACGCGTGGGAGAAGAAGCAGAAGGAAGCAAGAGCAGGCCAGACACCGTTGGAAAAAAGGCCAGTGTATGGGCACACACCGGCAGGGCTTTTGAATATCAGAATTTTAAAGCCGTGCGGCTTTTTATGCTCTTTCCCGGCTGGCGAACATGGCGGATGTTTTCTTAAAGGGACTTCAAAAATCACAACCCTGTTATGTGCGAGAGGAGTTTCGTAAAAAATTAATTGAGAACAATTCTCATTTGCTATTTATGTGTGTCAAGTTTGACATACTTCCAAAGGGCAGGTGAATGACAAGGATATACAAGGCGTATCTCACGCCGGTATCTGTTGCAGGGGTTCTCTTTTTTTCAGCGCATGCATGGGCGTCCTCGTCTGATACGCTGCATGACGAGAACAGGAAGTCCTCTAAGCGCGAGAACAAACGCCATAAAACGGAAGCTGCGGCCGTCACACCGGCCACGCGCGTTGGCAGTGTAGATGCGACGGATGAAGAACGCCTGATCGTAACCGGTCATGGCTTTAACACCATGCATGATTCCGTCGGACTTTCCCGTATGCCGCAGGACGTGATGCATACGCCTCAGAACATCAACGTTGTGCCGCAGGCGCTTATGCGCCAGCAAAATGTGAAGTCTCTGGATGAAGCGTTGCGGAATGTTCCCGGTGTGACGTCCTCCATCGGGGAGGGCGCGGGCGGCATGAACGGAGACCAGTTCCTGATCCGGGGCTTTCAGGCTCAGAATGATATCTATGAGGACGGACTAAGGGATTTTGGGGTTTATTCCCGTGACTCTTTCAATTTTGATTCTGTGTCCGTCATCAAGGGCCCGTCCTCGGAAGTGTTCGGGAATGGCACCACCGGGGGCGCCATTAATATGGTGACCAAGACGCCGGGTTTGCAGAACCATTATTCCTCTGAATTTACGGGCGGTTCCGGCAGCTATTATCGGGGCACGCTGGATATTAATCAGAAGCTGGACAGCTCGACCGCCTTCCGCCTGACAGGGATGGGCGATGAGCATAATGTTGTCGGGCGGGACTACATCTATTCGCATCGCTGGGGTGTAGCCCCGTCCATCGCCTTTGGTCTGGGCAAGCGTGCGACGCTGGTTCTGCAATATATGCACCAGCAGGAAAATTCCGTGCCTGATTTTGGGGTGCCGGTTGTCACAAAACCGGGTGCGTCCTACGGCATGCCTATTACGGAATATGGTGTGAAGCGGACCAACTGGTACGGCACCAATAACGACCAGAACGCCACGAACGATAATATGGAAACCGCGCGTTTCACCTATAAGGTAAACGACCATATTACCATTTATGATGATCTGCGCGGCGGCCAGTATTACCGGACCTTTGCGGCCTCCAAAGCCACGTGTGACACGACCTGCGTGAACAACTATTTCAATGGTGACCCGGCGGCGGCTCTTGTTGCGCGTTCTGGTCCGTCAGGTGCCGGGAACGGCAGCGGGCCGGGCACCTATATGGCGCCGCTGCCGTATGAGCAGAAAAGCTGGTCCGTGCAGAATGTTGCGTCCATGGTGGCCAACTTCAACACAGGTTTTCTGCGGCATCAGCTTGTGGCCGGGGTTGATATTGAGCGCGTGAATGACGTGCGCTCACAGTCCACCTATCTGAACCCCAAACCCTATGCCAGCCTCATCAATCCCAACCCGTATGTGGGGAACCTTGACCTCGTGCCGGGGGATAGCAATCCGGCTGGTCTGGTGTCTCTGGGCAGCCTCCATGCCAAATCTCATAGCAGCGGCTACGGGTTTGATACCGGCCTGTTTCTGTTTGACCAGATCTGGCTGACAAACTGGCTTTCCGTCAAAGGCGGGTTCCGCTGGGACCGCTGGCAGACAAGCTACAATCTGACGGGGGGCGATGTTGCGAAAAACCCTGATAGCCACTTCCATGATGTCAGCGGTGTGTTCAACCCCAATGTCAGCCTTGTGGCAACGCCGGATGAACATCAGACCTACTACTTCACATGGGCCAGTTCCACCACGCCGATGGGGATGTATGTCACCAACGGGTCTGTGCCGATCCGCCCCGGCACAAACTCCTTCGCCAGCCCGGAAAAATCTCAGCTTTACGAACTTGGGGCCAAATACAGCCTGTTCCATGACCGGATTGGCGCGACGGCCTCTGTATTCCGGCTGGATAAAGGCAACACGATGAATGCCGACCCGGTGACGGGGGAAGTGCAGGGCTCATCTGACCGTCAGCGCAATCAGGGACTGGAATTGTCCGTGGGTGGCATCATTTTGCCGGGCTGGAATATTACGGCCACCTACGCCCTGTATGACAGTGACACGACCTATTCCGCCACCAAAGCCAACCGTGGCAAGAATGTTCAGTATGTGCCGCATAATCAGGCCACGCTGTGGTCGGTCTATAATGCGTTTGCCCACACGCCGTATAATATCTCGTTTGGGGGTGGTGTCACGTGGCGTCAGCATGTCTGGCTTAATACGGCCAACACACTGCGTGCCCCCGCCAATCTGGACTTCAGCGCGGTGATTTCTCACCGTTTCGACAGGCACTGGAAAGTGTCTATGAACGGCTACAACCTTGCTAACCGTCTGAACTATCAGAGCCTGTTTTCCAACCGTGCAACGCCCTCTGCGGGGAGAATGTTCCTGGGTGAAGTCAGCTTTACCTACTGAGGTTTTTTACAGAGCGGGTTTGTCGGGCTGAGGTCCGGCAGGCCCGTGTGGTAACAGGAATACCGCATAAAAAAGGAAATGCCTTATACGGGGCATTTCCTTTTTTGCGTTCTTAGTGACAGCCGCCGCCCTTGCTGCTGTCACAATTCTTGCAACTCCCGCAGCCGGTGCGGAGGCCGCCGGGGGTTGCCAGCCGTTCGGCGCGGGCGCGCAGGCCGGTCAGATGTTGGGTGTTACGCAGCAGGCCCGCAAGCGTGCGCCAGAAGGGCACAAGGGTTGCCGGAGCCAGCTTTTGCAGCCAGTAGGCCGCGCAGAAAACGACGATCAGAGCAACGAGGATAATCTGTGTCACAGGTGTCCTCCTGTTATCAGCCGTGGGCGTTAGCCGGTGAAGAAGCGGGTGATGTGGTAGGTCAGGAAAGAGGCCAGATAGGCCAGCCCGAAGAGGTAAGCCACAGAGACCCAGACCAGACGCCAGGACCCGGTTTCCCGCCGGATGACCGCAAGGGTTGAGAAGCACTGCGGCGCATACACATACCATGCCAGCAAAGAGAATGCCGTTGCAAGGCTCCAGTGGGCCGAGAGCAGGGGGGCAAGCTGGGTTGCGGCATCGCCTTCAGACGCGCCAACGGAATAGACCGTCGCCAGACCGCTCACAGCCACTTCTCGCGCCGCCAGACCGGGGATAAGGGCCACGCAAATCTGCCAGTTGAAGCCGATAAAGGCGAAGAGCGGCAGCATGAGGTGGCCAATGCGGCCTGCCAGACTCCAGTCAATGGCCGGGCCAACGGCACCGGCAGGCGGGGCGGGGAAGCTGGAGAGCGCCCACATGATGACGCTGAGCGTGACGATGATGGTGCCCACGCGGGAGAGGAAAATGCGGGCCCGCTGCCAGAGTTCAATACACAGGCTTTGCAGGCCGGGCACGCGGTAGCTGGGCAGTTCCATCAGCAGCGGGTGCTCTGCCGTGTCCCGCTTTTTGAGAACGCGGGCGACCACCAGCGCGCTCAGCACACCGGCGGCATAGAGCGCGAACAGCACCAGCCCATGCAGGTTGAACAGCCCCAGCACCGTGCGGGAGGGCACAAAGGCTGCAATCAGCAACGCATAGACCGGCAGGCGGGCTGAACACGTCATCAGCGGGGCAATGAGGATGGTCACCATCCGGTCCCGCGGGTTCTGAATGGTGCGGGTGGACATGATGCCCGGCACCGCACAGGCAAAGCTGGAGAGCAGCGGGATGAAGGAGCGGCCGCTCAGCCCGGCAGAGGCCATCAGCTTATCCAGCATGAAGGCCGCGCGGGGCAGGTAGCCGGATTCTTCCAGTGCCAGAATCCACAGGAACAGGATGAGGATTTGCGGCAGGAAGACAATCACCGTGCCCGCCCCGGCAATAATGCCTTCCACAAGCAGGCTGCGCAGAATGCCTTCGGGTAGCAGCGTGCCGACAAATTCGCCCAGCTGGTCCATGCCGTTTTGCAGCAGGTCCATGAAAGGCTGGGCCCATGAGAACACCGCCTGAAACATAATGAACAGCAGCACGAGCAGGATGAGCATGCCCCAGACGGGGTGCAGCACCCAGCGGTCCAGCCGGGCATCAAACTGCGGGTGGCGGGTGGAGGTGCGGCGGACGCACAGGGCCATCAGGCGGCGGATTTCGGTGTGCAGATCCGTGCCCTCGGGCAGCGGGGCCGGAGGAGGGGGCACGGGTTCGTCCAGTGCCTGCACAATGCTGGCGGCCCCGCCACGTTTGACGCCAATGGCGGTAACGACGGGCACGCCCAGTTCCGCCTGCAGGCGCGGCACATCAATTTCCAGCCCCTGCTTCCGCACCGCGTCAATCATATTGAGCACGATCATCATGGGGCGGCCAAGCTGGCGCAGTTCCAGCGCAAAGCGCAGATGCAGGCGGAGGTTGGTGGCGGCCAGAACGCTGATCAGCAGGTCGGGCGCGGGCTCACCTTTATAGACACCCCGGCAGACATCGCGGGTGACGGCCTCATCCGGGCTGGTGGCGTTCAGGCTATAGGTGCCCGGCAGATCCAGAATTTGTACGGGGCGGCCTGCGGGTGTGGTCAGGCGGCCGGCCTTGCGCTCCACCGTGACGCCCGCATAGTTCGCCACTTTCTGGCGGCTGCCGGTCAGCTGATTGAAAAGGGCTGTCTTGCCGCAGTTGGGGTTACCAACCAGCGCGACGCGCAGGGGCAGGGTGCTGGTCATGCCTCCTCCGTCTGGGCGGGGGGCGCTGTGTGCAGGGCCGGGTCCAGTGCGTTGAGGGTCTCTGCGGAGTCCTGCGGGGCCTGCATCACCACGCGGGCGGCTTCCGACCGGCGGAGGGCGAAGCGGGTAAAGCCGATTTCCACCGCCATCGGGTCTCCCCCAAAGGGGCCGAAGGCGACAACTTTCACAGGCTCACCGGGAACAAAGCCAAATTCCTCCAGCCGCCGGGCAATGGGGTCTGCCGGGGTTGCGGGCGCGACGTGGTCGATAATGCCCTGACACTCAAGGGGAAGCTCGTTCAGGCGCACGGTTGCGTTGTCCTGCTGTGGCGGGTGGGACGTGTGGTGTTGAGAGTGATCCTTAATTCCATTTATGCCCGCTGTCCAATATCACACCCCTGTGATGAAGGGGGTAAAAACCCTCTGCCAGCAGGGCGTGGAGGGGATATGGCGCAGAAGAGTTGCGGACCTTGTGAGGATTTTACGTGCAATATTCCGCGCTGGAGATTATCAACAGGCCAGCGAAATTATAGACCGCGACCAACCGCCCCGACAAAGAGACAGTCGGCGGCGGCATAGCGTGTAGGGAAAATCAGGCCTTTTTCATGGATATCCGCAATATCGCCATCATTGCTCACGTCGATCATGGCAAGACGACTCTCGTTGATGAACTGCTGAAACAGTCTGGCTCGTTCCATGAGCATCAGCACGTTGCTGAACGCGCCATGGACAGCAATGATCTGGAACGTGAGCGTGGTATTACCATTCTTGCCAAGTGCACGTCCGTTGTCTGGAAAGACACGCGCATCAACATCATCGACACCCCCGGACACGCCGACTTCGGCGGGGAAGTGGAACGTATTCTGAGCATGGTGGACGGCGCTGTGGTGCTGGTTGACTCTGCTGAGGGCGCGCTGCCGCAGACCAAGTTTGTGGTTGGCAAGGCTCTGGCCCGTGGCCTGAAGCCGATTGTTGTGGTCAACAAGATTGACCGTGGCGATGCCCGTCCGGACGAAGTGCACAACGAAGTGTTCGATCTGTTCGCTGCCCTCGGTGCGAATGACGAACAGCTCGACTTCCCGATGCTGTATGCCTCTGGCCGTCAGGGCTGGGCCGATGTTGAGCTGGAAGGTCCGCGTAAAGACCTCAGCCCGATGTTCGACCTGATCCTCAAGCACGTTCCGGCTCCGGTGCTGGACAAGGAAAAGCCGTTCGCCATGACGGCCACCATCCTTGAGAACGACAACTTCCTGGGCCGCGTGCTCACGGGCCGCGTCGAACAGGGCCGTGCACGCGTTAACATGCCGGTTAAGGTTCTGCGCGCTGATGGCTCCGTTGTGGAAACGGGTCGTCTGACCAAGCTGCTGTCCTTCCGTGGTCTGGACCGCGTGGGCGTTGAGGAAGTGGAAGCCGGTGACATTGTTGCCGTTGCTGGTCTGTCCGAAGCCACCATTCCTGACACGATTGCTGCCCCGGAAGTGGCCGAGCCGCTGCACGCTATTCCGGTTGACCCGCCGACGCTGTCCATGACGTTCCGCCTGAACGATGGCCCGATGGGTGGCCGTGAAGGCAAGAAGGTGACGTCTCGCCAGATTCGTGACCGTCTGTTCAAGGAAACGGAAAGCAACATCGCCATCCGCGTGACAGACAGCCCGGAAAGCGAAGCGTTTGAAGTGGCTGGCCGTGGTGAACTTCAGCTGGGCGTGCTGATTGAAACCATGCGCCGTGAAGGCTTTGAGCTGACCATTGGTCGTCCCCGCGTGCTGTATCGCACCAACGAGGAAACCGGTGAGCGCGAAGAGCCGTTCGAAGAAGTCACCATTGACGTGGACGAACCCTATTCCGGCGTGGTCGTGGAGAAGATGTCTCTGCGTAAAGGCCAGATGCAGGACATGCGTCCCTCCGGTGGCGACAAGGTGCGTCTGACCTTCATCATCCCGTCTCGCGGGCTGATCGGCTATCATGGTGAATTCCTGACCGACACGCGCGGCACGGGCATCATGAACCGTCTGTTCCACGGCTATCAGCCCTATGCCGGCACCATTGAAGGCCGCCGTAACGGATCCCTGATTTCCGCAGAAGACGGCAGCACCACGACGTACTCCCTGTTCTCTCTGCAGGACCGTGGCACGCTGTTCGTGGATGCTGGCGAAAAAGTCTATGTCGGCATGATCATTGGTGAGCATTCCCGCGAAAACGATCTGGAAGTGAACGGTGTTCGCGAAAAGAAGCTGACCAACATGCGTGCGTCCGGTAAGGACGACGCCCTGTTCCTGACGCCGCCGCGCCGGATGTCTCTGGAGCAGGCGATTGCCTACATTGAAGACGATGAGCTGGTGGAAGTGACCCCGTCTGCCATCCGTCTGCGTAAGCGTTACCTTGACCCCAATGAACGCAAGAAGCGCGAACGCTCAGGCAACAAAGACTGACCCTTCCGCGTTTTACGTAAGATGTGCATCCCTGCCATGCCGGTCTGCCCGTAAAGGGTGTGCGGGCAGGGATGCATTCCCTTCACGCCTTAAAATCATTGTGGCGAGATGAAGGTTTCCGGGTGTCACACCCACGGCAACCTACTGGTCTATCTGAATTTTAATCCGAGACGTGAAGAAGCTGTCATGCTATCCAAGCTGCCAGCCAGACGGATGCAGCTCGTCATACGGACTTCTGGCGTACTGGTCGGGACCCCTGACGTCTCAGATATTTTTGGAGACATGATTATGATTTCTCGTCGCCTTCTCGCAGCTCTGTCCACCGTCGCTCTGATGGGCTTCGCTGCTCCGTCCTTCGCTCAGGAAGCTCCTGCTGCTCCTGCTCCTGCCGCACCGGCTGCTGAAGCTCCTGCTGCTCCTTCCGCTGACTCCGCTGCTCCTGCAGCCGCACCGGAAGCTGCTAAAGAAGAAGGCACCAAGAAAAAAGGCAAGAAGAAGCACCACCACGGTAAGCACCATGGCAAGAAGAGCAAGAAAGCTGCTTCTTCTGACGCATCTTCTTCCGACACGTCTGCTCAGTAATCAGAGCGGAACACGGATAAGCGATACGGGGCCTTCGGGCCTTGTGTCCTGCAAAAAGGGCCGGGGGATTGTTCCTCCGGCCCTTTTTGTTTGGCATATCTTCGTCACCAGAGGGTTATCGTCCCAGTCTGCATACTGACGCCATAGTGTTTTCAGACGAGCAGAAAATGAAGATGCGGCAGGCAGTTTAGCGTTGTCGCATGAGGGAGCGCGATTCGTGCTCAGGCAAGCTGAGCGTGTTCCTCGACAGGCGTCTGCTGGAGGGATGGCATCTGCCAGTGACCCTGATCAATCTTGACGATTTCCTGATCAATCTCAGCGACGACCTGCCGTGCAAACGGCCCGAGATGCAGGTAGAGCGCACTTGTCATGACTACATACGGCAAGGCTTTGGGGTTATGCAGGGCGCAATCCACCAGCATGCGCCAGAATTGCCCCGCCGTTCCCGGCCCGGCCCGATGAATGCGAAACAGCAGTCGGACGAAACTGCGAAGATCTCCCTTAATCATCCGATGAGCCCGCTTGCGTTTGAGCATACGCCCCAGCCGACGTACGCGGCCAAAATAGGCGGTCGGCTCATAGATTGTCCTGAGGACTGCCCTGTAATCGTCAAGCACATCCCGGCGGGGGCGGTTGGTCTCAAAATTCAGTCCGGCGGTGCACTGGTCGCCTGATTGCGTTTGCCCGTCGTCAGAGAAGAGGCGTCCTTCAGCCAGCAGTCGGCGTGTGAGCTGGGTGGTGGGCAGGGCATAAAGCAGGCCGACCATGCAGACAGGGATTGCCGTATCTTCGATACAGGCGATCATACCCGGAGCGACACTGCCCTTCTCGCTATCAAAACCGACAATGAAGCCGGCATTCACAAAAATTCCGGCTCCATGAATGGTCTCGATGCTTTGCTGCAAACTCCGGCGCGTATTCTGCTTTTTCTGCGTCATGATCAGCGTGTCTGTGTCCGGACTTTCAATGCCGACAAACACGGCAAAAAAGTTGCTCTCGGCAAGGTCACGCAGCAGCTCGGCATCATCGGCAAGATTGATTGATGCTTCGGTCGAAAACTCGAACGGGAAGCGTTTTTCGTCCTGCCAGCGCTTCAGATCTGGCAGAAATTTCCTCAGCGCTTTTTTGTTGCCAATCAGGTTATCGTCAACAAAATCCACATGGCCGCGATAGCCGAGGGCATAGAGCGCATCCAGCTCAGCCATGACCTGTTCGGTTGTCTTGGTGCGGGGGACGCGGCCATACAGCTCGATGATATCGCAGAATTCACAACTGAACGGGCACCCGCGCGAGAACTGAATCCCGACATGCAGATACTGATCCATCTTCAGCAGGTCAAAACGGGGCAGAGGACTTTTCGTGACATCCGTCTTCCCCATGGGCGCTACAAAAACACCTCCCGTGGCCCCGTTCCGCCATGCAGAGATGAAATTGACCATGATTTCTTCAGCTTCACCGAGAACCTGAAAATGCGCGGCCTTATAGATGTCGGGACTGGATGTGACATCAGGACCACCGACCACCACCGGCTTGCCGCTTGTGCGGCACTTGTCGATGAGATGCAGGGCATCGTTTCTTTGCGGAAGCATGCCGCCGGTCATGACCATATCGGCCCAGGCGAAATCTTCTTCCGTCAGCTCTTCCGTGTTGCGGTTGACCAGTCTGACGTCCCAGTTCTTAGGTAACAGGGCTGCCACGGTAATCAGCCCAAGGGGGGCTGCCGGGTAGCGTGCGCCGGTCAGATCGCAGGCTTCCTTGTAGTTCCAGAACGAACCTGAGTTGAAAAGCGGGAAGATCATCAAGACCTTGCAGCTGTCGGTCATCAGGGAGAAATCCTCAGATAAAACAGCTGATTACGAACAAAGCCGGAGAATGCCTGCTTTGTTCGAAAGCGCGCCGGACCACAGACGGGCCTGGTTCAGTTTTAGGGGAACGATATGCCGGAGATGCCCGATCTTACCTGCGTTGGAGGAAGGGGCTAAACGGCTATACCCCGGAGAAAGGTCGTCCTGTGACCCTTCCTGAAAGGGGATGGTCGTTTATAAACTGAATGGCCCGGAATAGCGATAGCGTCGTGCTTTTGACCGTCGCGAGGCTGCTCCTTGTCCCGCCCGAACGGCCATAAGAGCATTTCCCCTTTACCCCCGCCGGAACCGCGCGGAAATATACGGTTCGGGTGTCCAGTTCAGATCAGCGACCCACGGCCATGTGGGCTGTCTGCGGTGATTGCCGATGTGCAGAATGTCCTGATTAATGGCGCCGGGTGAGAGTGCCATGAGGGCAGGGTTGGCCAGCACCTTCATGGTTGGATGCAGG
Organism: Acetobacter sp. KSO5; assembly: GCF_044094635.1. NCBI lineage: Bacteria > Pseudomonadati > Pseudomonadota > Alphaproteobacteria > Acetobacterales > Acetobacteraceae > Acetobacter > Acetobacter sp. KSO5. The sequence continues at coordinate 880,339 of NZ_CP172014.1, forward strand.
TAGCCGCATTTCAGGACGACAATTTTGAACTGTGCCGGGTCCACGCCCATGTCACGGAACGATTCAGCGGAATGATACAGTCGTCGCCGTGCGGAGAGTGTTGCGGTAATGCCGGCAAATTCAATTACGGCCTCGCCGTCCTCCGGGCGTGTTACCGGCGTCAGGTGCTTCACCACGGCTTTCTTCACATGCACCGGGCGGCACATGAGCGGATCAAGCGTCGCGCCGATTGAAAGGGGGAGCGTGGCTCCTACACCGGCGCGGTAACAGGCGTCCGTCGCAGGGCGGTCGGTCATGCCGCCGAGCAGGACATTTTTCGTGCCGGCCTTCAGCAAGGCCTGAAGGAAAAACGTCTGGTCCGAATTGCCGCCACCGCCCGGATTATCGCCGGAATCTGAAATCACGACGGGATGCGTGGCAGAGACCATTGCGCGGGAGAGGCACTCCTCAATCGTCCCTGTCGGGCTGTCAAAATGGAAGTCATGGCGTGCATCCCAGTATCGGGCGGCCAGTTCTGTTACAATCCGCGTCTGCTCTTCAATATTCGTGCCCGTTGTCACCACAGAGGCGGCTGCCCGAGGCTCATCCCCCCACACGTAGCCAACCAACTGCGAGACATCGAGAATACCAGGCAGGCGATTATACTCGCTCAGGTCTGCCCACAGCCGTCGCCCCGGCTCCCATTCCGTGCTGCTTTGCTCTCCCGGCAGGAGGGCCGGAATACTTGCCCACACAATGCCCGGTCGCAGCCCATAGCGGAGGCAATGCGTCAGCATATCCGTGGCGCGCATCACATTTTCAACGCGGTCCACATGCGGGGCTGTGCGATACGCCGTCATGGCGTCCAGCGTATCCACCGCGCGGCGGCTCAGATTGCCATGCAGATCGTAATACGCGGAAATCAGGCAATCCGGCCCCACAACAGCGCGCGTGGCCTCGTACCAGTCACCCTCTGCGTCGTCCATGCCCTCAACGCTCAGAGCGCCATGCATCATCAGGTAAACACCGTCCAGCGGCAGGAGCTTTTTCAAACGCTCCAGATAGTCCGCCTTCAGGGTCTCATAGGTTTGCCGTTCCACCGGGCCGCCGGATGGGGCTGAGGCCGTCAGGGTTGGCAGGAAAGGGGTCTCATAGCGCTGGAGTGGCAAAGAGAGCGGCGCTTTGAACACGTCCTGCCCGCGCAGCACCGTCAGGTCCTCCATCTGTGCCCGGATGCGGCTATACGTGCTGCATTCCGAGGCAATGCCGCCCACCGCAATGCGTGGCGTCCCCCGAAAGGCCGGGACTAATCCCGCTGCTCGCGCGGCTCCTGCAAAAGTGGGTAGCCCTGCCAGAACCCCAGCCGGGATCATCTTCAGAATTAGTCTGCGCCGCACGGGAAGGCCTCCAGTTGGTATGACCGCTCAATCGTTCTTAATCTGTAACGATAAAAGTGCGGTCAATCAAACTGAGAAAGGCTGTGCGCGAAAAATCCCGTGTCTGGTTCAGCTATAGCGGCTGATGGACAGGTCCAGTGCCGGGATTTCCGGCTTGATGCCGTGGATCATATCCGCCAGCAGGCGGCCGGAACCGCAGGCCATAGTCCAGCCCAGCGTGCCGTGGCCGGTATTGAGCCACAGATTGCTAAAGCGCGGCACCGGGCCAACTACCGGCGTGCCATCCGGCGTGCAGGGGCGCAGGCCGGTCCAGTAGGTGGCGGCGGAAAGGTCACCCCCGCCGAACAGTTCCGAGAAGGACAGTTCCAGCGTTTCGCGCCGGTCCGGGCTCAGGCGCAGGTTATAGCCGGTCAGTTCTGCTGTGCCCCCCACGCGGATGCGGTTACCCAGCCGGGTGATGGCGACCTTGTAGGTCTCATCATTCACGGTGGAGAGCGGGGCGTGGCTTTCATCCGTCAGCGGCAGGGTGAGGGAGTAGCCTTTGACCGGGTAAACCGGCAGATGCACGCCCAGCGGCTTGAGCAGAAGCGGGCTGTAGCTGCCCATGGAGACCACATAGGCATCCGCCCGCAGATGGCCCTTGCTGGTGCGGATGGACATGACCTCATCCGCCGCCGCGTCCATCCCTTTAATGGTGGTGTCATATAGGAACGTCACGCCCTTTGCGGCGGCCATTTTGGCCAGACGCTGGGTGAAGATATGCGCATCCCCGGACTGGTCGCCCGGCAGATACAGGCCAGCTTTCAGCAAATCGCGCGCGTGAGACAGGCCGGGTTCATGCTCCAGAATCTGGTTCACGTTCAGCAGTTCATGCGGGATGTTGCTGTCGGAAAGCAGCTTCATGTCATGGTGGGCTTTGTCGATCTGCTTTTCCGTGCGGAAAAGCTGGATCAGCCCGCGCTGCCGGTCATCATACGTCAGGCCGGTTTCTTCCCGCAGGGCGTCCAGACAGTCGCGGCTGTATTCCGCCACGCGCAGCATGCGGCCTTTATTGATGTCATAGGCGTGCGTGTTGCAGTTTTTGAGAAGCTGTTCGATCCACCGGAACATGGCGAAGTCGATCCGCTTGCGGATCACCAGCGGGCTGTGCCGCTGCATCATCCAGCTCATGGCTTTGATCGGCAGACCGGGGGCGGCCCAGGGGGTGGAATAGCCCGGAGAAACCTGCCCGGCATTGGCAAAGGATGTCTCCAGCCCCGGTTCCGGCTGGCGGTCAACCACAGTCACTTCGTGACCCAGACTGTTGAGATACCAGGCTGACGTCACGCCGATAACGCCGGCGCCGAGAATGATGACTTTCACACTTTCATCCTTTCCGGGGATCGTAATGGAGACGATGGTAGCGGGCCCCGAGGTCCGTCAGAAGTTCGTAAGCAATGGTGTCTGCCAGATGCGCAACGTCATCAAGAGGCGCATGGGGGCCTATCAGGTCAAACACCGCTCCGGCAGGCGGCAGAGCCACACCTGCTGCGACCAGTGGAGAGAGGTCCACGGCCAGTGAGTCCATGGAGATACGCCCGATTATTGGTAATTTAATGTCAGGCCAGTCCGGGTAGATCACAAATCCTTTTTGCCCCAGCCTGCGGGGAAAGCCGTCTCCGTAGCCAATGCCCAGCAGGGCGACCGGGGTGGGCTGCCGGGCGGTAAAGGCCGCGCCATAGCCCACACTGGCCCCGGCGGGCACTTGCCGGGTCTGAATAACACGCGCCTGCAACCGGAGGGGGGCGTGCATAGGGTTGGGCTGCCCTGCAGTGGGCGCAATGCCGTACAGGGCCGCACCGGGCCGCACGAGGTCAAAATGCCACTCCGGCCCCAGAAAAATGCCGGAGGATGCGGCAAGACTAGCGGGGGCGGCGGGGAGGCGCTGCTTCAGTTTGATAAAAGCGTTGAGCTGCTGGCGGTTGAGCGGGTGGTTGGGTGTGTCGGCGCAGGCCAGATGGCTCATCACCAGCGTGACCTCAATACCCGCCAGCGCTTGTGGCTGGGGGGCAAGGTAATTCACCTCCGCCTCGGTCAGCCCGAAGCGGGACATGCCGCTATCGACCTGCAGGGCCGCGGCCAGAGGACGCCCCTGTGCATGGGCCAGTGCCTGCCATTCCTGCACCTGTTGCAGGCTGTTCAAAACGGGCAGGAGATTATGCGTCAGGCAGGCGTTAGCGGTACCGGGGGGCGGGCCATGCAGTACAAAAATGCGGCTGTCTTCCCCCACCAGCGGGCGCAGGGCGGCGCCTTCTGCCAGATGAGCGACAAAAAAGGTGCGGCACCCGGCCTCATACAAGGTCTGGCCAACTTCCTTCAGCCCCAGCCCATACGCATTGGCCTTGACCGCAGCCCCGCATTCCGCTGGGCTGACGCGTGTGCTCAGTTGCGCATAATTCTCGGCAATGGCGGCAAGATTGATAAGCAGCCGCCCGCCTTCCCAGCCGTCCCTGTCCATGGTCCGTCTCCTGCCTTCATGACGCGCGTCTTTATCATTTTTTCGCAGACGCTGGCAAAAGGCAGAGGGGGAATGGAGAGGGGAGTTGATAGGCGGCAGCGTTCAAAGCGTAGCCATCCGTCTGGAAAGAGGCGTGAGAGACCAGAACACCAGTCCGGCCACAGCACCGCTCAGCGCGCTTGTGGTCAGAGCGCGGGTCCAGTTGAGCGCCTCATGCCCCGAGGCAGAAAGAGCAAAGCTGCCGAGGGCCAGCAACACGCCAAGCAACGCCATGGTGCCGCACCCCCAGAGCATGCCGAAGAGCAGACAATGCAGAAGGCTGCGGTGGTGCGTGGCGCGATACAGGGAAAGGCAGACCCACCCCATCGGCACGCCCAGAAAGGAAAACGCCAGAAAGAACAGCCCGCTTCGGGCAAGGCAGTAGAGAATGGCGGAGGGCGGCGTGAGTGTTGTGGGGCCATGTCCCGCAGCGTGCAGGCTGACCAGCGCTGACCAGATGAGGCTGAAGATGAAGACGGCGACAAGGTAGCGGACGCTCAGCCGCATTGGAGTGTTCCTCATGTGAGAGGCCATGACGGACGATATAATTTTAAGACTCAGCAGCGTGTGAGACGTTCCCTTGGGAGAGAAATTTTAACTGGCCGACCGGAGTGGCATCGTTCACTGATGTGTCTGCTTCCTTATGCGAGGGCTTTCTGAGTGCGTACTCTTGATTTCAGTTCATGGCACAATCTTCTGGTCACCCTGATCGGGCTGTCACTCATCACGCTGCTGGGTGTTGGCATCCGGCTGCTGACAATGGTGGTGATCCAGCAGCGGCGGGAGCGGATGAACCGGCAGATCAATGAGCGGTTACGCACCCTGATTGCCGCATATCGCACGCTGGGTGGTTCCTTTACCGGAGATCTGGCGGTGGACCCCCGGCACAAGCGGGATTTACGCATGACGGCGGAAGGCGCGGTGTCGGCCGAGGGAACGGAGGGCTCTGCTGAGGCAGGCGGTGAGGTTGGGTCCGAGCGCGCCCGGCGTATTCGGGATGCCGTGGAGGCCGCGCTTTCCGACATTATCCTTCTGGGCACGGAAGAGCATGTGCGTCTGGCCGACCGGGCCGCGCGGGAACTGGTGGCCGGTCAGCCGGTCCATACGCATGATCTGGTTGTCTCCCTCCGCACCTTTATCCGCAAGGCGCTGGACCTTGAGCCTGTGCCTTCAGACCTCACGCTGCCAGCCCAAGGGCCAGCGCGTGTGCAGGCCTCCGGTGGTGGCCGCGCAAAGGATGACGGCAAGAAGGACGGCGGCGGGAAAGGCGGCGGTGGTGGTGGTGGCGGAGACGGTGGCGGCGGTCATGAAATGGGGATGATGGGGGGCGCTGGTGCGGAGCATCATGAGGTGACAATTTCATCCGGGATTTAAATCGGACAAGGGATTATCTGGTCAGAATCTTTTGAAAATCTTTGAGGCGCGTTCACAAAAGGACCAGTGAACGCGCCGTTTGTTTTAGTAGAGTTCCGGCACAATCATGGATTCCGGCGTCGGTTGCCGTTCATAATCCGGGTGGTAGATGCGCGGGGGCAGGACTACCTCGGGGCGGGAGACGGGCTGATACGGCACCAGAGACAGAAGGTGGCTGATGCAGTTCAGGCGGGCCTTCTTCTTGTCCACGCCCTGCACCACCCACCACGGCGCTTCCGGAATGCTGGAGCGTTCCAGCATGACTTCCTTGGCCAGCGTGTAGGCTTCCCATCGTTTGCGGCTTTCCAGATCCATGGGGGAAAGTTTCCACTGTTTGAGTGGATCATCCATGCGGGCGCGGAAGCGGGCTTCCTGCTCATCATCCGTGATGGAGAACCAGAATTTGATAATCTGGATACCGCTGCTGGCAAGCATGCGCTCAAATTCCGGCACGGAGCGGAAAAACTCTTCATACTCCTCGTCCGAGCAGAAGCCCATCACACGCTCCACACCGGCGCGGTTATACCAGCTGCGGTCAAACAGAACGATTTCCCCCGCTGCGGGCAGATGCGCCACGTACCGCTGGAAATACCACTGGGTGCGTTCCCGGTCATTGGGGGCGGGCAGGGCGGCAACGCGGCAGGTGCGCGGGTTGAGGCGCTGGGTAATGCGTTTGATGGCCCCGCCCTTGCCTGCGGCGTCCCGCCCTTCAAACAGCACCACCACACGGTGGCCGGTGGCCTGTACCCAGTCCTGGAGTTTGATCAGCTCGCCCTGCAGGCGCACCAGTTCACGAAAATAGACACGACGGAAAGCGCGATCTTCAGCGCCCAGACCGCCGATACCACCGGCATCGTCTTCCAGAGAAAGCTCAAATTCCTCGTCAAGATCATCAATAATCTCACGGCGCATCTGCACGCGTTCGCGTTCTTCTGCTGAAAGGCTCTCCAGATCGCTCATTCTCATCCCTTTATCGCCGCAGGTCATGCTCTGCGCCGCGGACTATAAAGACTGAGGGAATGAACCGGTTTGAAACTTTGATGACATTGAAGGGCGCATCAGAATGTTGTGGTGACGTTCAGCCCGGTGACAACGCCGTTGCGGATATGTTTGCCGGTATCCGGGTTAAGAGAGGTGCCACCCACATGCCAGAAATACTGGAAATCCGGCTGCACAATCAGCCAGGGGGTCGCGGCGGCCTGATAGGTGAATTCCAGATGATGTTCCGGCGTGAGCGCGCCTGCGGTATTGGTGCCCAGCCGAAAACTGTCATGCGTGTTTTCCTTGGCGCGCAGGCCATACAGGCCGGTGCCCCATGCTAAGCCGAGTGTGTCATCCGGTCTGCCGGGTAGCAGTTCATCAAACGTAAAACCGCTTTGAATTTCAGAAGAAAACCGGCTGTTGGTGCCGTTGCTCAAAGTGGCGCGGGCAAAAAAGTTGATGGTCTTGCCTGAACCTTTTTCCTTACGCCAGATCATCTGGTCAATCACGAAATAGGCCATCCAGTTGCCCTGATGGTAGAGCGGGGAGCCGCTGCTGGCGGGGCTGGCCAGAAGGCCGCGCTGCGCATCGTAACGCTGGTCCGGGAAGCGCCCGGTATCGTACAGGCCGCCGATTTTCCACACACCGGGCAGAGCCACATCGTCACGGCTGCCAATCTGCTTTGCTGCGTCCAGCCAGAGCTGGGCTTCCCCTATGAACAATGTGCCGCCCTTGGTGGAAAACAAGGTGCCGGACGGGTCGCGCTGGGCTGCGCTGATGGTACTGTAAAACGGGCCGTGGGTGGGGTTGTCATTCGTGATGGCCCCCATGAGCACCAGCGGGGCTGCCGCCCGCCACTTTACGCGCCCGCCAACAGCGGAATAAGGCCAGGACGGACCGCCGGAATAGAGGTTGTTGGAGGTGGAAAGCGGCCAGCCGAAGCTGGAGTTCAGGAAGAACGAGGCGTTCTGACTGACAAGAAATTCCGTATCCAGATCCAGCGAGCCTACGCGTACGTCCAGCGTGCTGTTCAGAAAACTCTGGCCGTACCAGAGTTCAAACAGGCGGGTAGAGCGCCCGGCATCATAACCGCTGACGGTGTTCAACGCGCCCAGCCGTTCCCCGGTAAAGGAGCGACCACGAATTTGCAGGGCACTGACATTCAGCAAACCGCCCTGCAAGCCAAAGGCTTTGCCGGTATCCAGTGAGAGGGCTGCGGCGGTCATGCCATCATACGTCGCCCCGCGCTGCATGCCGCCGGAGGCCAGCCCCCAGAGTTCCTCCACATCCTGTAGGGTGATCCTGACACCTTTCTTGCCCAGCCATGTGCGCGCGCCGCCCATGGTGCCGAGCAGTTCCGTGCTGGCGTCTTCCTCCGGTGGGGAGAAGGTGGGCGAGGGCACGGGAAGCGGCACGCCGGAGGGCAGAATGTCCGTGGCGAGCGGGATGTTGGCAGCGTGTGCCGAAGGGATGGAAAACAGGCAGGCAAGCAGACCGCAGAGCACGGTGAGCAGGCGGCCCGTTGCCGAATGCCGGGGCTGTCGGTCAGGCGTCAGCGTGTCAGGCGTGGGTGAGGCAGGACGGTGTGGGGCGCATAAGCAGGGTGGTCTGGGATGTGGCACGCCTGCTCCTTTTTCGCGGTGAAGTGGAGAATTTTGACGATCTCAGCGTCGATTTAAAATGACGTTATCATGACACCGCCCTGTCTGTCTGACCCGTCTGCATTGCGTGCTGACCGGCTCCACGCGGTATCGGGTGGTGCCTTACATCTGGTCTTCCGGCTGGAGCGCCCATTCCCGGAGGATACCCGGAACAGAGGCTTCAAGGCCGCGACCTGTGCTCCTCATATCCAAGGCAGATCCACTAAAAACCTTTTTGGGGGGAAGTCTCCAATTCTGAATTTGGAGACGCAATGCAGGCGGCACCCGGAAACCCGGAGGAAAAGAGTGCCGCCTGCCAGAAGGGACGGCCTCAGGCCGCAGGGACGCCCTTGCTGGTGGAATATTCGAAGTGCAGGGCCTGATCGGGGTTGACGATCGGGTAGATGGAATGGGCGGCCATTGCGCCTTCACTAAAGCCTTGCAGGATCAGCTTGAGCTTGCCGGGGTAGGTGGCGACATCGCCAATGGCGAACACGCCGGGCATGCTCGTCTCGCAGGTGGACGGGGTGACGGGGATGGTGGAACGGACGGTGTCCATGCCCCAGCGGGCAATGGGGCCAAGGTCCGTCGCCAGCCCGAAGAACGGCAGCAGCGTATCGGCTTCCAGATGCCGGGTTGTGCCGTCCAGATCCGCCACTTCCACGCTTTCCAGCGCACCGTTGGCCCCGTGCAGGGCGTGAAGCTGGTAGGGCACAACCTTTTCAATCTGCCCGGCGGCCACGGCTTCATCCAGCAGTCGCAGGCTTTCCGGCGCACCACGGAAGCGGTCCCGGCGATGCACCAGATACAGCTTTTCAGCTTTGTCTTTGAGAGACAGCGCCCAGTCCAGCGCGGAATCCCCGCCGCCTGCAATCACGATGCGCTTGTTTTCAAAATCAGCTTTGCGGCGCACGTAATATTGCACAGCGCCGCTTTCTTCAAACGCTTCCAGCCCGTCCAGCGGCGGACGATTGGGGCCAAACGCGCCCGCACCAGCGGCAATAATCACCGCTTTGGCGTTAAGGGTTGCGCCTTTATCCGTGCCCAGCGTGAACGCGCCACGGTGGCCGCTCAGGCTTTCAATCCGGTGTTTGAGCAGACGGGGGATATCAAACGGCGCAATCTGCTGTTCCAGATTGGCAATCAGCTGCGCACCTTCCACGGCGGGGCAGGCGGGAATGTCGTAAATCGGCTTTTCAGGGTAGAGCGCCACACACTGGCCGCCCACTTCCGGCAGCACATCAATCAGCACGCACCGCAGGCGCAGCATGGCGCACTGGAAGGCAGCAAACAGCCCCGTGGGGCCCGCGCCGATAATGGCGACGTCAGTCTCGATCGGCATATCCGTCATGGCGCGGTACATCTCCCCTTCTGGCCGTATGATCTGCCGTTGTTTTTGCGACAGGTCCGCAGTCCGCGCAATAGGGCAGGGTTCGGGAGCCTTCTATGCCCCTATTAGAGGGAGTGGGATTCCCGAGCAGTATAAACATGCTAGACATGAACATAGAGGACGGACGTTTCAGCATTGGATTGCTGAATGTACCGGGTATATAAGTTTGAGATGCTCAGTCTATATGACCAAAATTCAATGTCATCCGTTTAGTGAGGATCAGGAAGTCATAAGGATGCGTATTTTTTAAAAAAGCATGATTGGAAGGAAAAGTTATAATTTTATATTATATTGTCAAAGGGTATTATTGAAATGTCTAATATTTTTCAAAAATTGACATGCCGCAAATGGGTGCTTGCAGGCCTTGTCTTACTACTAGCTGGTGCGGCTTTTAAATCTTTTTACGACCAGCCTTCTCCTTTTGAAGACTACAGATTAAACGGAAAATGTTTCAGAATTCCTGCGGGTTATGTGGTTACTTATATTGCGTCCAATAAGCCTGGCGGAGAAGATTATCTTGAATTTATAAGCAAGTGGCCTGATTTATCTCCAAATTCTTATCAATTCTATCATCCAGATCCGACGTCTCATGGTCCTTTGGAAGACCGAGGTGTGATCATGGTTTCTATTTTTTCTAACTCTCCTGGGAATGTTTCTGGTCAGGCGTTACTTGATAGAAATGTAGAAATAGGAGGAATAAAGAATTTAAATAATCCATTTAAGGATAAACTAGGATTTAATGAGTATTATGGAATAGTGAATACACTTTATGAAAAAAAATTAATAACGTAAAAAAAGTTGTGTCCTGTTCCCCAACACTTAATGGGCACCTGAAATCAACATGTGAATACAGATTTCCATTTTTTGTTCAGGATGAGAATAAATATTTATACGAAGATATGATCGATATTGAAACAGGTCCGCAGCATTTGAAAGATATGTTTGAAGTGGGAGAGGCTGTGCGGGCTAAGGTTCTATCATGGATGAGGTGTTAATTGACGTGCCGTATCAGGAGGTATCGTTAGGATATCACAGCAGGCGGTGCCCAGACAGGCGTGTGCAATAACTTACAGACTGCCTGCTGGGTATGAGGAGAGAGGGGGACTGTGCCGCGGATTTTTTGTCTTCCGAATCCGCACAATCCCCGTTCCCATCAGGCTGTTTTGAGAGCCTTTTTCAATCCGGCATCCAGCACGTCAAGGAAGTCCTGTGTATTCAGCCATTTGGCGTCTTTGCCGACCAGAAGGGCGAGATCCTTGGTCATCTGGCCGCCTTCGACCGTTTCGATACACACCCGTTCCAGCGTTTCGGCAAAGTGGACAACGTCCGGCGTGTTATCAAACCGGCCCCGGTAGGCCAGCCCGCGGGTCCATGCAAAAATGGAGGCAATGGGGTTGGTGCTGGTGGGGCGGCCTTTCTGGTGCTCGCGGTAGTGGCGGGTCACGGTGCCATGCGCGGCTTCGGCTTCCACCACGTCGCCTGTGGGGGCGAGCAGCACGGAGGTCATCAGCCCGAGGCTGCCAAAGCCCTGCGCCACAATGTCGCTCTGCACGTCGCCATCGTAGTTTTTACAGGCCCAGACATACCCGCCCGGCCATTTGAGGGCGCAGGCTACCATGTCATCAATCAGGCGGTGTTCGTAGGTCAGACCGGCCTTTTCAAAGTCAGCTTTGAATTCCTTGTCATAAATCTCCTGGAACACGTCTTTAAACAGGCCGTCATAGGCTTTCAGAATGGTGTTCTTGGTGGAGAGATAGACCGGCATGTTGCGGTCCCGCCCGTAGGAGAGGGAGGCGCGGGCAAAGCCTTCAATGGAGGCACGGGTGTTGTGCATGCCCAGTGCTACGCCGGGGCCTTTGAAGTCATGCACGTTCAGCGTCACGGGCTCGCCGCCGCCTTCGGGCGTGTAGGTCAGCTTGACGGTGCCGGGCCCGGGCACGAGGGTTTCCACCGCACGATAGATGTCACCATAGGCATGGCGGCCAATCACAATCGGCTTGGTCCAGTGCGGTACAAGGCGCGGCACGTTGGAGCAGATGATGGGCTCACGGAAAATGGTGCCATCCAGAATGTTACGGATGGTGCCATTGGGTGAGCGATACATGCGCTTCAGCCCGAATTCCTTCACGCGGGCTTCATCCGGGGTGATGGTGGCGCATTTTACTGCCACGCCGTAGCGTTTGGTGGCTTCGGCGGCATCGACGGTGACCTGATCATCCGTCGCGTCGCGGTGCTCAATGCCAAGATCATAATATTTCAGGTCAATATCGAGATAGGGCAGAATCAGGCGCTCACGGATAAAGTGCCAGATGATGCGCGTCATCTCATCACCATCCATCTCGACGATGGGATTTTTAACTTTAATTTTTGTCATGGTGAATACTCCCTCGTCCCCGCACGGGACCATAAAAACCCGCATGAGGCGTATGGGCATCATGCGGCAGGCGGATGAACGGGATAAGAGGACGGAGCCGGTCTGTCGCTTCACATTCCGGTTAGGAAAATCCCCGTAAGAGGGGTGTTTTCCCCGGTTTTGTGCCGCTGGAGGCCGGATTTGTGCGGGGTGTGTGCTTGTGGCGGAACTGGTGTAGGAGGGGGCATCACAATATGGTCAGGACTTCATGACAGCATCTGCGTCTTCTCTGCCGTCCCGAACCCAGTCTTTTTCTGTCGTGCTGGCGATTGAGCTGTGGGAACGGTTCGGCTTTTACGGCATGCAGGGCATCCTGCTGCTTTACATGATCCAGCGGCTTGGCTTTTCCGATACGCAGGCCAACCTGCTGTGGGGCACCTTTTCCGCCGTGTGTTACGCCGCTCCCGCCGTAGGGGGCTGGGTAGGGGACACCCTTCTGGGCGCCCGCCGCACCATGGTGATGGGCGCTGTGGTGCTGACGCTGGGGTATGTCCTGCTGGGCGTGGATCTGGGTGGCCAGATGGCGCTGTTTGTCGCTCTGGCGGTCATCGCTCTGGGGAACGGGCTGTTCAAATCCAACGCGGCCAATCTGGTCCGCCGGGTTTACGAAGGGGATGATGCCCGCATCGATGTCGCCTTCACCATTTACTATATGAGCATCAATGTTGGCTCCACGCTCTCTCTGCTGCTCACGCCGTGGTTGCAGGAGAAGTATGGGTGGTCTCCGCCATTTCTGGTCTGTGCGGCCGGGCTGGCGCTTGGGGTGGCGTGTTACACGCTGTGCCGCAAGTGGCTGGCGCGTATTGGCTCCCGCCCGGATTTTGAGCCTCTGGTGTTCTCCCGCTTTATGGCAGTGCTGGGCGGTATGGTGCTGGTTCTGGCGGTTATGGTCGGGCTGCTGCGCTATCCGGCAGCGGGCCGGGCCTGCGTGTGGGTTGCCGCACTGAGCGTGGGTGTGGTGTGGACGCTGCTGTATCGCCGCGCCTCCGCCGCCGTGCGCCCCGGCCTGCGTCTGGCTTATCTGCTGATTGTGCAGACCATGCTGTATTTCGTGTTTTACCAGCAAATGGTGACATCCCTCACGCTGTTTGCACTGCGCGATGTGGATTCCGCCTTTACGCTGGGTGGCGTGACGCTGTTCCATATGTCAGCCGGGCAGTTTCAGGCGCTTAACCCGGTATGGATCATGCTGGCCAGTCCGCTTCTGTCGTGGGTTTATAAATCCATGGCGGACCGGGGCTGGAATTTCCCTATTGCCGAGAAGTTCATTGTCGGCTTCTCGCTGGTCTCGCTCTCCTTCCTGATCTGGTGGTGGAGTGCGGCGACGGGGGGCAACCATCTGGTCTCACCCTGGGTGATGTTCTGGGCCTATGGGGCGCTGTCTATCGGGGAGTTGCTGATCAGCGCGCTCGGGCTGGCGGTGGTGGCGCGCTATGCGCCCGCCAATGTCGGCGGGTTCATGATGGGCAGCTACAACGTGTCCAACGGTGTAGCGATGTATCTGGGCAGCGCGCTGGCCAATCTGGCGGCGGTGGGGCCTGCTGTGGCCTCGGGTGACCCGGCCCAGACCCTGCCGGTTTATGCGGGCCTGTTCCGTATGCTGTTCCTGCTGGGCATTGGCTGCACGCTGCTGTTTGTGGTGTGTCTGCCCTTTACCCGCCGGTGGGACGCCCAGCACCGCGCCGCGCAGGCTGCGGCGGAGTAAGCGGCGGCGTTCCTGCCTGCATGCGTTCCGAACGGAGCGGAGGGAAATCCTCCGCCCCGTTTGCGTCTGGGCGAGCAAACAGGCTGCTCTTTGTCCAGAGTTCGTGTCTGCGCCGCGTTTGAAGGGCATCTGCGGGGCAGGGCGGCAGCGTTTTCACACCAGGTCTCCATAAATAAAGTTGGAGGCCAAACGCAGGGTGCTGCAAAAGGTTCTGGGTAAAAACGGTATGCCGGGTCTGTGCCCCGTGCGGGTTTTACAGAATGCCGCCTGCAATCGGCAGATTAACGCCTGTCATGTAGCTTGCGGCGTCGCTCAGCAAAAATGACACCACACCCGGAATTTCCGAGATATTGCCGTAGCGGCGCATGGGCACGCTGCCAATCATCTGCTTCGCTACGGTCTCAGGATCGGTGGAGAAATACTGTGTCTTGGCTTTGGCCTGTTTTTCCACCTGCATGTCCCACATCGGCCCCGGCCCCATGAAGGCAGGGCTAATGGCGTTGACGCGGATATTATGCGGCGCAAGGTCTTTGGAGGCTGTTTGCGTCAGCCCCACAATGGCAAATTTGGACGCGCCATATGCTGCCATATTGGGCGGCCCCTGCACCCCGGCCATGCTGGCCGTGTTCACAATGGCTCCGGATTTCTGCGCCACCATTTGCCGGGCAACAGCTTGCAGGACATGAAACGCGCCGCAGACATTGATCTGGATAACGCGGTTAAAATCCTCTTCCGGATAATCCTGCACCGGGGCAAACGCCCCCTGAAAGCCGGCGTTGTTGAACAGGAAATCAATTTTTCCAAAATCGGAAACAACCTGCTCTGTTGTGCTGTTAACGCATTGCGCATCCGTTACGTCACACACATAAGGGCGGACAGTGCTGCCGTATTGCCGAACTTTGCTTGCTGCGTCCTCCAGTTTGTCCTTTTGCAGATCGAGAAGGGCAATGTCCGCCCCCAGAGAGGCCAGATGTTCGGCTACAGCAAGGCCGATGGTGCCGGCAGCTCCGGTAATTACAGCAATTTTGCCTGAAAACTGGCCGGATGTGTGCGGTGTCATACGGGGTCTCCTGTTCGTCCAATATCAGCAGTCGGTATCAGCAGTTACTGGGCCTGATCCGTCAGCAGCGGCACACGGCTTTTTTGCGCCATGTCCTGCATATAGCGGAGGGTGTTGGGGCCGAAGGTCAGGCCTTTGACAATGCTGAGGGAGCGCAGCACCGGGTAGAGGTGGAAGTCGGCTTCTGTCAGCGGAGGTGGGCTGGCCAGCAGAGGGTCCAGCTTATCGAACTGCGCCTGCACAGGGGGCAGGAGCGTGTCTGTCTGCGCCATGAGGGCATCCAGATTGCCAAAATGCTGCTCTTCACGGGTTATGAAGGCCTGTCGCGCGGCGTCGGTCGCCACTTCTGCAAATTTGCCACGGGTAAAGCGCGGCACAATCAGCTTAAGCCCCAGAGACCAGGTCTGCTTGCTCCAGACCATAAGGGGTTCATTGGCGGGGGATGTCAGCAGGCGTGGCGGGTAGGTGTCATCCAGATAGTGCACAATATCCAGACTTTCCGGCATGCAGGTGCCGTCGTCTTTCTGCAGGATGGGCAGGCCCTTTTTACCGGTAAGGCGCAGCGGGGTTTCGCTGTCGCCTTCCATCACAACGCACAGCTCGACGGGAATATTCTTCAGGCCCGCCATCATGCGGGCGCGGGAGCAGAACGGGCAGTGTTCGTAAATATAGAGCTTCAACGACAGACTTCCTCACTCCGACCGGACCCATCGAAGCCCGGCCAGTCTCTTGGTTTTGCGTAACCAGAACACGTCAGAGGAAGGATCGTTGCACCGCAGTGCTGGCAGGGCTGGTGTGCTTAGAACTCAGCAGACAGCGTGAAGTGATACACACGCGGCAGGCCGGCATACAGGCTGGAAGATGCGCCGGATGTGCCGCTGGGCGCACCGGTGAAGACGGAGGCCCAGTAGCGCTCGTTGGTGGCGTTGCTCACCCCAAAGCGCAGGACCATCGGCAGGCGCTCGGTCGCGCGGAAGGTGTAGCGTGTGCCCAGATCCAGCGTGGTGTAGGAGCCGGTGTGCAGCGTGTTGGTCACGTTGGCCGCGCGGTTGCCCATGTAATGCACGTTGGCATTAAACGCCCAGCCGGAGGCGA
Source organism: Acetobacter sp. KSO5 (assembly GCF_044094635.1). Classification (NCBI taxonomy): domain Bacteria; kingdom Pseudomonadati; phylum Pseudomonadota; class Alphaproteobacteria; order Acetobacterales; family Acetobacteraceae; genus Acetobacter; species Acetobacter sp. KSO5. The sequence continues at coordinate 895,948 of NZ_CP172014.1, forward strand.
AGGAACCGAGGGACGCTGGCAGGCGATAGTCCAGCAGCAGGTTGGCCTGCAGCGGAGCCGCGCCCACAATTTCCTTGCGGTCCAGCGTGGGGGAGGCCGCATGCACCAGCTCAGCATCCAGCCACGTCATACCGGCCAGAACGGAGAGGTTCGGCAGCACTTCACCCGAAATCTGGGCTTCCACACCATAGTTCCGCTGCGTGCCACCATACTGATAGGTCTGGCAGTTGGTCATGGCAGCACAGCCGGCGTTCGGGTTGGCGGCGGCGACATACATGGCGTAGGGCGACGTCATGCGGAAGCCGGCCACGTTAAACTGCATGGTATTGTAACGCAGTTTGTAGCCCACTTCATATTCTTCGGAATGGGCTGCGGGCAGCGCGATGTTCGTATTGGTGTAGCTGGTGCTGTTGGGGGTAACAGGTCCGGCTTCAATAGACCGACCATAGGTGAAGTAGAAGGTCTGGTTATCGGTCGGCTTATACATGATGCTGGCGGTCGGGCTGAACGCTGCGGAAGTTTCAAACGTATCCCGCAGAGCGCTTTTGGCGTTCAGCGCACCGCGCTGATGGATCCAGCCCCATGAGAGCGTGCCCATGATGGACCAGTGTTTGTTCAGTTGCAGGGTATCCCCCACAATGAAGGACTGGCTCATGATGCTGCTGGATTTATAGCGCCCATGATAATAAGGCTGCGTGCCACCGTTCTGGCTCGCGCCATACATGTTGTGGATCCCCAGATTCTGCGCAGCGGTTGAGGCCGCAACCGGGTTGTAGTTGCCCATCATGTAGCCGTTGGTGCCAATCACCAGATCATGCCGGATGGGGCCGGTGTAAACGCGGCCGTTGATGTAGGCCATGTTACTGCCAACGCGGAAATCGTTCGCGGTGGTGGTGGCGGTGGCTTTGGAGCTGTACCAGCCGTCACTGCCGCGCAGACCGCCGCAGGTTTTGCCGCCGTCACACAGCGTATCGGCCACGCCAAATGCCTGACGTGCTGCGTCCTGATACAAACCACCCAGCGTGAAGCTCCAGTTTTCATTAAACTGATGCTTGATTTTGCCGAGGAAGGTGTTGGTTTCCATGTGGTAGCCGCTCCATTCCGGAGCCAGACGCTTGCTCAGGTCCGGGGCTTCCGGGAGCTTGTCGCCCCCCACGCCGGTGGCCAGAATACCAAAGCCGGGCGCACCGCCGCGCTGGTCATACGTGTAGTGGCTGGCGTCAATTTCGATAACTGTCTTGTCATCCAGATGGAAATCGAAATCACCGCTGACCATTTCACGGCGCATGGAGCTGCCCTGCGTGTAGGCCGTGCCATCAGCATGCAGCATGTTCAGGCGGTAGCCAAACCAGCCATTGCGGCCCAGACGGCCAGAAATATCGCCATTGACGGTCGGGGTGCCGATGGAATCCACACCAACGGAAAGCCGCTCCGTGCGGCGGTCGGTCGGACGTTTGAGTGTGTATTCAAACACGCCAGCCGGGTTTTCCGGCCCATACATGGCCCCTGCCAGACCATTGAGAACCTGAAGGTTATCCACCCATTCCGCCGGATATGGCGTGGTGGAGACCACGTTCAGGCCGTCCAGACGGGAGTTGGCGACAACATCGGATTCAAACCCACGGGACTGCGGGCGGGACGTGTTGGGGTCCCCGCGCACTTCCAGCTGCACGGAGGGCAGATACTGCGCCATGTCATTAATGCTGCGGATCTGCTGGTTGACCACAACGTCATGCGTCACACCCATGACGGAATAGGGCGTGTCCAGCGTATCGCGGTTCCCCAGCGGGCCGAGATAGACAACCTTGTTCATATATTTGGCGGCAGTGCCGTCGGCGGCATGGTGGCCGTGGACGTTGATCGTTTCCCCATTGGAGCCGTCGAGAATTCCGGCAATGGGGGTGGAGGTGCGCTTTGCGGGGGCCACAGTCGCAGGGGTTTTAAGCACAACCTTTTTGGCGGGGGCTGCTTTAATGGCGGCCTGTTTGTCAGGCGCGGTCTGCGGGGCCGGAGCGGGCGTTGAGGCCAGAGCAGAGCTCGTCAGCAGGAGTGCGCCAAATGTCCCTGTGGCGAAAAGGCGGGGAAAACGATCGTGCATGGCTCTGGCAGGTCCGGAATAGAAATGAACAAAAGGTGAGCCGGTTCTGCCGAGCCTGCCGGGTATTGTCCATATATGGCCGTGCATAAACCTGTATATGAAGGAATATAATCATCGGACTGATGCAGGAATAATACAGTTCCGCAGCGTTCCCCCGGAAAATGGAGGCTACTGTGCGATTTTGTGCATTATGGTGATGCGTAAAATGTATTGGGGAGCAGGAGGGGTTAGCTGCCAAACGGCATCTGAGTGTGCAGGCACAACACGCCAAATCCAGACGCACGAAAACAGCATCTGTGATGCTTGGCTTTAGGCATTATCGATTTTCAGGAAAAAATTGCTGGGGCGAATGACGGGGCTCGAACCCGCGACAACCGGTACCACAAACCGGCGCTCTACCAGCTGAGCTACATCCGCCACACAGCAAGCGCTCATGTAGAGAAACGGAGCTGGCCCGTCAAGACCGAGATGCGGAGAAGGGGCAAAAAATTCCGCAACCGGCTTTTGCGCACGCACGGTGCGGCGCTCTGGCGGTCCGGTGTCTTGTTTATGGGCCGCCAGAGGTCCGGGGAGGGTTAGGCGCGCTTGCTTGCCCAGCGTTCGATACGGGCCACGGCCTCCTGCAACACGCTCTCCTGCTTACAGAAGGCGAAGCGGACCAGATGCTTTGGCGGGGCGCCGTTGGACGGGTCATAGAAGGCGGAGGCGGGGATGGTGGTGACACCGGCTTCTTCCGTCAGCATCCGGGCAAAGGCGACATCATCCAGCCCGTTGGCCAGAGGGGTAATGTCCGCCATCACAAAGTAACTGCCGTCACACGGCAGCACATCCAGTCCTACGCCGCGCAGGCCTGCGGAGAGGATGTCGCGCTTGCGGGCCATGTCCCCGGCCAGATCGCGGAAATACTGCTCGTCCTTGTTCAGGCCGAACGCCACGGCGCGTTGAAGGTTGGGGGCGGTGGCAAACACCAGATTCTGGTGCGCCTTGGCGACCACGGCAGCCAGCGGGGCCGGGGCGGTGACGTAGCCAACCTTCCAGCCGGTGAGTGAGAAGCTCTTGCCCGCACTGCCAATGCGCAGGCACCGCTCCCGCATGGCGGGGCGGCTCATCAGCGAGACATGCGGCGTGCCGAAGGTGAGATGTTCATACACCTCATCGCATACAGCATAGGCGTCGTGCTGAATCAGCAAACCGGCGATGAAGTCCAGTTCTTCCGTGGTGAAGACCTTGCCGGTGGGATTCATGGGCGTGTTGAGCAGAATGGCCTTGGTGCGGGCAGAAAAGGCGGCGGCCAGAGCCTCCCGCGGGAGCGTCCAGCCCGGTTCTTCCAGCCGCACCAGCTTTGGCACGCCGCCAAGCTGGCGGACCATGGGCAGGTAGGTGTCATAAAGCGGTTCAATCAGCACCACTTCATCACCGGGTTCGATCAGCGCCATGAGTGAGGCGGCGAGCGCTTCCGTAGCACCAGAGGTGACGACAACTTCCGACTCCGCATCAATCTCCAGCCCCTGAAAGCGGGCGTTGGAGTCTGCCACTGCGCGGCGCAGTTCCGGCAGGCCGGTCAGCGGTGCATACTGGTTGCGGCCATCCAGCAGGGCATCCGCCGCCGCCTGCACCATGTCCTGCGGGCCTTCCGTATCCGGGAAACCCTGCCCCAGATTAATGGCGTCATGCGCGCGGGCCAGTTCCGACATCACGGTGAAAATGGTGGTGGGCAGGGCGGCAATCTGCCGGTTGAGCGGTTTTGTCATGGCCGTATGTCCTGGGGGCTGCCGGGGGAAAAACGCAGTGGAAACTACAAAAGTGGCGGGCAGACTGCCACGGGCTGGCAAGGGGAGAAAAGAGGGGAGTTTGATGCCGGATCGTTATATTTCGCACAAGGCCGATTGCCCGCGCGGCCAACCCGTGCAAGTTTGGGGCTGTTCGCCCTGAGCCTTCATGCCTTATGGGCAGGTTACGCGCAGGAAGGACCCCCTCTTGTTCAGTGCAGCACCAGATATATTGATGACGTGACATGAGAAAGATCGAGGCCATAATCAAGCCGTTCAAGCTGGACGAGGTGAAGGAAGCCCTTCACGAACTCGGCCTGCAAGGCATTACCGTGATCGAAGCCAAGGGTTTCGGCCGGCAGAAAGGGCACACGGAACTCTATCGTGGCGCGGAATATATTGTCGATTTTCTGCCCAAGATGAAAATTGAGGTTGTCTGTCCCGCAAATCTGGTGGAACGCGCGGTGGAGGCGATCTCGGCCGCAGCGCGCACCGGACGAATCGGCGACGGCAAAATCTTTATTCTCCCGGTGGAAGACGTGGTGCGAATCCGCACGGGGGAACGAGGGGAAGATGCTATCTGAGGCAGCCCGGCCCGGGGCGCCCCGAGAGCGGACGCGAGTTTTATAATCCTAGACGTGCCGCAAGAGTGTGGTGCGCAACAGGTTGTAGGTGAAGACATATGGTGAAGAAAACGACCACTGCGGGTGACAGCAAAGCCGCAGCGATTGCTAAGGTTTTTGACCTGATCCAGGAAAACTCGGTCGAGTTTGTCGATCTGCGTTTCACGGATCCGCGCGGCAAGTGGCACCACACCACGCAGTATGTCACCACGATTGAAGAAGACACCTTTACCGAGGGCTTCATGTTCGATGGTTCCTCCATTGCCGGATGGAAAGCCATTAACGAAAGTGACATGGTTCTGCTGCCGGACCCGGAAACAGCCGTGATGGACCCGTTTACGGCCCGTCCGCAGCTGATCCTGTTCTGTGACATCATCGAGCCGTCCACAGGTCAGCCCTATAACCGTGACCCGCGCTCCACCGCCAAGCTGGCTGAGCAGTATCTGAAGTCCTCCGGTCTGGGCGACACCGCCTTCTTTGGCCCGGAAGCTGAATTCTTCATTTTCGACAACGTGCGCTTTGGCACGGGCCCGAACTTCGGCAAATATCAGCTCGACAGCATCGAAGGACCCGGCGCGTCCCTGAAGGACTATCCGGAAGGCAACATGGGCCATCGTCCGGGTGTGAAGGGTGGCTACTTCCCCGTACCGCCGGTGGACAGCGAAAACGACCTGCGCGCCGAAATGCTCGCCACCATGGGTGAGATGGGTCTGCCGATTGAAAAGCAGCACCACGAAGTCGCACAGTCTCAGCATGAGCTGGGCACCAAGTTCGACACGCTGGTCCGCTCTGCCGACTTCATGCAAATCTACAAATACTGCGTGCACAACGTGGCCCATTCCTATGGCAAGACCGCCACGTTCATGCCGAAGCCGATCTATGGCGATAACGGCTCTGGCATGCATGTTCACCAGTCCATCTGGAAAGACGGCAAACCGACGTTTGCAGGCAATGGCTATGCGGACCTGTCCGATACCGCCCTGTATTACATCGGTGGCATCATCAAACATGCCAAGGCGCTGAACGCCTTCACCAACCCGTCCACCAACTCCTACAAGCGTCTGATCCCGGGCTTTGAAGCTCCGGTGCTGCTGGCTTACTCTGCGCGCAACCGCTCTGCGTCCTGCCGTATTCCGTATGCCACCAACCCGAAAGCCAAGCGCGTTGAAGTCCGCTTCCCGGACCCGACGGCCAACCCGTACCTGGCGTTCTCCGCCATGCTGATGGCTGGTATCGACGGCATCAAGAACAAGATCCACCCGGGCGATGCCATGGACAAGGATCTGTATGACCTGCCGCCGGAAGAACTGAAGCAGATCCCGACGGTTGCCGGCTCCCTGCGTGAAGCGCTGGAAGCTCTGGCCGCTGACCATGAGTTCCTGCTGGCTGGTGGCGTGTTCACCAAAGACCAGATCGAAAGCTACCTGACGGTGAAGTGGGAAGACGTGTATCGCTTTGAACACACGCCTCACCCGGTTGAGTTCGAAATGTACTACTCCGTCTGATCCCTCTCCTTTAGAGGTTCAGTCGATCAGGAACGCGGCCTTCTTCGGAGGGCCGCGTTTTTTTGTGCCTGCGCTCGGGCTGCACTGTGCCTTTTGGGTGATTGACTCGGCGGGGTGAGGCGATAAGACAACGCCTGTGATGGTTTCCCCCACACAAGGGAATGAAAAGGGAACCGGGTGCAGGCCTCGCTGGCCTTAGTCCCGGGCTGTCCCCGCAACTGTAAGCGGTATGGCTGAGTAGTCCGGACGCAAGGCGTTCGGCCCACTGGAGATGGTGTTTTTCCGGGAAGGGATTGCTCAGCTGCGACGCCGCAAGCCAGGAGACCTGCCATCCAGCAAGTGGTTGCGACCAGGAAACGCCAGTCGGGGTGTGTTGGCGTGCGTAACTGAGTTCTGCCCCGGCTACTGTGCCGTATGGGGCAGGCCGGAGACGCTGTCCTGTGGCAACGGCTGACCACAGGATACGAGTATTATGACCTTCCTTCGTTGCGTGCTGACAACCTCCACCATTCTGGCTGTGGCTGGCTATGGCGGGGTAGCGCAGGCTGCTGCCCTTTCTGATGCACAGACGCCCTCAGGCAAATCTCAGGCACATAAAGCCGCCTCTTCCGGCAAGACTCTGAAAGGTCGGGCCGGTGCAGCGGCTCAGCAGCCGGTCGGCACGGCACCAGCGGGGCGTACAGTTGTCTCGCTTAGCCCGTCGCAGGGATTGCCGGAAGTGGTTACGGTCAGTGCGTTGCGCAGGCCGGTGCGGGCGGATGATGTGGGCTCCAGCGTCACCGTGGTCACAGATGAGCAGATTGCCACCCAGCAGCGGCGCACGCTGCCCGATATTCTGGCGCGTCAGCCGGGGCTGAATGTGGTGCGGTCCGGCGGCTTTGGCGGCACAACGTCCATTTTCATGCGCGGTTCAAACGCCAATGACGTGAAGGTGCGTATTGATGGCATGGACATCAATGATGGCAGTTCCGCCGATAATGCGTTTGATGCCGGGCAGTTTGTAACGGACGGTATTGGCTCCATTGAAATTCTGCGTGGCCCGCAGAGCGGCCTGTATGGCGCAGATGCCATGGCCGGGGTGATTGATATCAACACCAAACAGGGCGAAGGGCGCTTCAAACCGTTTGTGCGGATTGAGGGTGGGTCTTACGGCACGTTCAATCAGGCCTTCGGCGCGTCCGGCAGCAGCGGGCGGTTCCATTATAATGTCGTGTTGTCCCATTACCGCACCGACGGTTTTCATGAAGTCCCGCGTTATATTGAGCGGTATAATGAGGCCAATCGTGCCCAGCGCCGCGCGGGCGACCGGAATGATAACCGCAGCGCAAACGTCAAACTCGGTTATGATGTCACGCATAATTTTGATCTTGGTCTGACGGCGCGCCTGATACAGGCCAATTATCATACCTTCACATCGTATGATGACGTGTTCACGCCGTATAACGGTGACCAGCTGATCCGGGACCAGAATACGCAGAATGAGGCCGTTGTGCGCGGCACAGCGCATCTTTCCTCCTTCGGCGGGCGGTTTGATCAGGTTTTAGGGCTCGGTTACATGACCAACCGCCGCCGCTACATGCAGGACGGGTCTTATGCAGATGGTGAGCCCGCCATGACGGACCCGTACTATTACCGTTCAACCCGCCTCAAGGTGGACTGGCACGGCACGGTGGATCTGCGCAAATACGGGACTCTTCTTGTGGGTGCAGAGCATTTTCATGACACGATTGATGTCTCGACCAGTGACCCGACCGAACCCATGCACACTACAGCAGGCATGGATACCACAGCGGGCTATGGGCAGTATGAAGGCAACTGGAACCGCATTCTCTACGGCGCGGCCAATGTGCGGTATGATTCCAATTCCCGCTACGGCAACCATGTCACCTGGCGTGTGGCCCCGGCCATTCATGTGCCGAACACCGGGACCATCATCAAAGCCAGTGCCGGGTCAGGCTTCCATGCGCCGTCGCTGTATCAGCTGTTTGTCAATCAGCGTGGGGCAGGCTGGGGGGAAGAGGGCAACCCTAACCTGAAAGCCGAAACCATGATTGGCTACGATGTGGGCGTGGAGCAGAAACTGCTGCATGACAAACTGCATTTTGGCGCCACATGGTATGACAACAAGGTGCGGAATCTCATCCAGTCTTCATCCTACGTGTTGCCACTGGCAGGGAGCGCGTGGGGGGATTACATCTATTCCTACGGCAATGTGGGCCATGCGCGGATGTATGGCGTGGAAGCGTTCCTGGACTGGAAGGCGTTGAATACGCTCAGCTTTGCGCTGAACTATACCTGGACCCACGCGCGGGATACGGAAAATAATGCGCCGTTGCAGCGCCGCCCGCAGCATAAGTTCAATTTTAACACCACATGGTCCCCGGTGAAGGATTTCACGCTGTCTGGCAATATTCTCTACACCAGCGGCTGGCGGGATTATCCGTTGGTGGGTGAAAACTATTGCAGCACCTGTGGCAAGGGGCACGGCTATTTCACGATTGATCTGACCGCGCATTACAAAATCAATCGCTATATCTCGGTTTTTGCGCGGGCGGATAATCTGCTTAACCGGCAGTATGAAGACCCGATTGGCTACCTCCAGCCCGGTCGCGCCGGATATGGTGGCTTTACGCTGAATTACTGATCCCGCACGGGGCGCATGCCAGAAGGCAAATGGCCTTTTTTACGCCATGCGTTAGAGTGACAAGACAGTTTGAGACGTATTTCAGAAAGGTTTTTCCCGTATGGTCACGCAACGCCCCGAAACACAGTCCACACAGCGCCAGCCGGTGCGTCGCACGCTTAAGGCACTGGTGCGGTCTGGCATGCTGATGGGCCTGCTCTGCGCATCCGTGTCCGGCACGGCGCTGGCGGAAGACAGCACGGTGCATAACTGGACCACCAGCGGGAATGTGACGGTGGCGGATCGCTTCCCGGATGTGCAGGCGTCCGGCATTGCGCGGTTGCCGGACGGGCGGATTGTGCTCTCTCTCCCCACCAGCGCCCAGCGGCATAAAGGCCCGGTGCTGGTTACGTGGACGCAGGGGCAGTTGACGCCGTTCCCCAGCAAAGCCGCGCAGAGCAGGATTATCTCTCCGCTGGGTATGACGGTGGACGCCAACGGCCAGCTCTGGCTGCTGGATGAAGGCGTGCGTGCTGGCAGCAAGGCCAAAGCCAAACCGGCCCTGCTGCATATTGACCCGAAGACGAACAGGATTGTCCGTCGTTATGCGTTTGGCGCGCCCGCCGTGCGGCCAGACAGCCATGTGAATGATGTGCGCGTTGACCTCACCCATGGCAGCGCCGGCACGGCATTTGTCAGCGATACGTCCCAGACCACGCACCCCGCTCTGCTGGTGGTGGATCTGGCCAGTGGCAAGGTGCGGCGTATTCTGGAAGAAACCGTGTCCGTAAGCCCGGTGCCGGGTTTTGTGATGGAAGCAGACGGTCGCCTTGGCCGGTATGATGCCGAGCATCCCACCGTGCCGCAGGGCGGTGTGGACGGTGTGGCCCTGAGTGCGGATTCTACGCGCCTTTACTGGTCTCCGCTGTCCTCCCGCCGCCTCTACAGCGCGCCGACAGCTGTGCTGGCAGACCCCAACGCCACGGAAGCCACGCTGGAAGCTGCCGTGAAGGACGAAGGGGAAGTCGGGATTATGGACGGCATGATGACCGCCCCTGATGGCAGCCTGTATGTAACGGATATTGAGCGCCATGCCGTGGTGCGCCGCGCACCGGATGGCAGTCTGTCCCTCGTTGCGCAGGATGCCCGTCTGATTGCACCGGACAGCATGGCGTTTGATGGCAACACCATTTTGCTGACAGTCGGCCAGTGGGCGCGCCTGCCGGACTTCCATAATGGCAAGGACATGCAGGAACGCCCGTATATTCTGGTGCGTATTACCCCGCCTGAAGTCGCAGCTTCAACTCAGCCTGCACAGCAGTAAAAGGTGAGATGGGGCAAAAATGTCTACACAGGATTTTATTTCGACTATCCCAAAAGCTGAGCTGCATCTGCATATTGAAGGCAGTCTGGAGCCGGAACTGATGTTTGCGCTGGCGCGGCGGAACCGGGTTTCCATCCCGTTTTCCTCTGTGGAAGATGTGCGTAAAGCCTATCAGTTTACAAAATTGCAGGACTTTCTGGATATCTATTACGCCGGGGCGGATGTGCTGCTGACGGCGGAGGATTTTCGGGATCTCGCCGTCGCCTATTTTGATCGTGCAGCGGCAGATGGCGTAACCCATGCCGAGATCTTTTTTGATCCCCAAACGCATACGCTGCGAGGTGTTCCGTTTGATGTGGTGATGGAAGGGCTGCTTGCCGGGGTGGAAGAGGCCCGGCGCAGGCACGGGATGAGTGTTCTGCTGATCCTGTGCTTTCTGCGTCATCTGGATGAAGAGTCCGCTTTTGCGATGTTCCGATCAGCTGAAAAATGGTTTGACCAGATTAGCGGTGTCGGGCTGGATTCCTCAGAAGTTGGGCATCCACCCTCAAAGTTTGCAAAAGTGTTTGCCGCCGCAGCCGATGCCGGGTTGAAGCGTGTGGCCCATGCGGGGGAGGAAGGGCCGCCCGCCTATGTGTATGAAGCCCTTGATATCCTGCGGGTGGACCGGCTGGACCACGGCAACCGCTCACTGGAAGATCCTTTTCTGACCAGCCGTCTGGCGCGGGACGCCATGACGCTGACAGTCTGCCCGCTCTCCAACCTCAAGCTGTGTGTGGTGGAGGATTTGCGGAACCACCCCATTGATATCATGCTGGAAAAGGGGCTGCGGGCGACGCTGAACTCGGATGATCCGGCTTATTTTGGCGGCTATGTTGCGGAGAATTACCGCGCGCTCGTTGATGCAGGGAAACTGTCAAACCGGGATGTTGCAACGCTGGCCCGGAACAGCTTCCTCGGCTCGTTCCTGAATGACGATGCCCTGACGCACCAGCTTGAAAGGCTTGATGCGTTTTTGCTGCGTCATCCTGCGGCTCTCTGAAGCCGGGCCGTCAGGAGCTTTTACGGCTGAACCCCAAAGGCGAAGACTGTGGTGTGGTCAAACTCTTCACCCGGTCTGAGCGCGGTTGAGGGAAAGTTTGCGTGGTGCGGAGAGTCCGGGAAAAACTGGGTTTCCAGCGCAATGCCGTCTGTCTGTCGGTAGGTCCGGCCGGACGGGCCAGCATAACGACCATCCAGACTGTTGCCTGTGTAAACCTGAATGCCGGGTTGCGTGGTGAAAACGGACAGGGTGCGGCCTGAGGCCGGGTCCGTCAGCGTGGCGGCCAGACGGGGGGCCGGACCGGTTGGCGCGGTGAGAACCCAGTTATGGTCATACCCTTTGGCGTGGCGCATCTGCCCGAACGTGCTGCGCAGTCGCTCCCCAATCCGGTGCGGTGTGCGGAAATCCAGTGGTGTGCCGTCAACTTTGGCAATATTACCGGTGGGGATGGAGGCATCATCCGTTGGGGTGTAATGGTCCGCGTTCAGGGTGAGGACGTGGTTTTCCACCGTGCCGGAGCCTTCACCGCCCAGATTGAAATAGCTGTGGTTTGTCAGGTTCAGAACGGTGGGGCGGTCGGTGCTGGCGCGGTAGCGGATGCTCAGGCGGTTACTGTCGTCCAGAATGTAGGACACACGGACCGTCAGCGTGCCGGGGAAGCCTTCATCCCCATCCGGGCTGACCAGTGTGAGTTCCGCACCGGTGGCGTTGCTCAGATCGGAAAGTTTTTTGACAGACCATATCTTTTTATCAAACCCGTTCCGGCCGCCATGCAGGGTGTTCGGCGGTTCAGTGGCCGGGAGGTGATAGGTCGTGCCGTCCAGATCAAACGACGCCTTTGCAATGCGGTTGGCATAGCGTCCCACCAGCGCGCCGAAAAATAGGCCGCCTTCTGCACTATCCCGTGCGTAGCCCTCCAGCGTAGGAAAACCGAGCACGATATTGGCCTGTTTTCCGGTCTTATCCGGGGTGGAAATGGCGGTAATGACCCCGCCATAAGAGAGAAACTGCACGGTGAGGCCAGCCTTGTTGCGCAGCGTGTAGCGCGAGACTTTCTGCCCGTTTGCCAGTGCGCCAAACGGCTCGGCTTCAAACGCACCGGGCGGGGCCGCGTGGGACAGGGACGGCAGCAGCGCCCCCAGCGCGGCCAGCCCCAGTGTTGCGGAGCGGGAGAGGCGGCCCATGAGGCCGTGTGGTCTGGCAGCAGGCGAAACTAAGCGTGAAGTCATGGTGTAAGACCGTTCATGTGTACTGGCCGGAACAAATGCCCGTACGTCGCGTTGGCGTATACTGGCCAATAACGTCATGAGGGCATGAAAGTTCATGTCCAGGGCCACGGGCCGGGCGGTGTCTGTCTGTGGTTTTGTATGTTTTGACAGTCTTGTCTGGAATGTTTTTAGAATTGAGTCGATAAAAAAAGAAAATTCTCTCAGGACTTCTTGAAGAAATTTCTATTTCTTCAGGATAGAGAGCCTGTGTTCTTTCTTGAGAAAAGATAAAAAGCATGCCGCGTGGGTGCGTAGAGCAATCAGTTGCTCTGTTTTCTATCGGGCGCGACGCAGTTCCAGAATTTTTCTGGAAAAAAATGAATTTATCTTATACGGTTGTGGTCCTTTCTTACATTTCTGACAACATTGGTTGACCTGAATGACGCCACCATCTTCGCGGCCCGGTATGCCGTTACTGATTACGACTGTCCTTGTGGCAGTGCTGGGCCTGTTCCTGACGGGAGGCGGCGCATGGCTCGCTTCTCTGGGCGGTTCTCTCTTTTATGTGCTGTGCGGGCTGGTCCTGCTGGTCACGGCTGCGCTGCTCTGGCGGCGTCGGCAGGAAGCCCTGTGGCTGTATGCCGCTCTGGTTTTCGCAACACTCATCTGGTCCGTGGGGGAAGTCGGGTTTGACTTCTGGGCGCTGGCCCCGCGTGGGGACGTGCTGCTGCCGCTGGGCCTGTGGATGCTCCTGCCATTTGTGACCAGAGACCTCTACCCGCACTCCCGCATGGGGCGTGCGCCGCTGGCGCTGGGCGTGGTGGCTGGTCTGGCAGTCTATGGCTTTGCGCTGACGCAGGACCCGCAGGATCTTGCCGGCGTTCTGCCCTCCGCAGGCCCGCAGGCTGCCATTGTGCCGGGTGATGCACAGGATGCGGCCGATGCCGACTGGCCCGCTTATGGCCGCACCCAGTTTGGTGACCGTTATTCTCCGCTTAAGCAGATTACCCCGGCCAATGTGTCAGGTCTGAAAGTGGCATGGGTGTTCCGCACACATGACCTCAAGACCCCGAATGACCCGGGAGAATTCACGGATGAAGTCACGCCCATCAAGGTGCGCGACACACTGTATCTCTGCTCCCCGCACCAGATCCTGTTTGCGCTGGATGCGGCCACGGGCAAGGAACGGTGGAAGTTCGATCCGAAACTTCAGTACAACCCGACCTTCCAGCACATGACGTGCCGTGGCGTCTCTTATTCTGAGATGCATCCCGGTGATGTGACGAGCGATGGCACACCGGCTCCTACCGAGTGCAGCCACCGCGTGTTCCTGCCGACCAATGATGGTCGCCTGTTTGCGCTGGATGCGGAAACGGGTGAGCGCTGCCACGGTTTTGGTCAGGATGGCGAACTGGACCTGAAGGGCGGCATGCCGATGCATGAGGCCGGGTTCTATGAGCCGACCTCTCCGCCGGTGGTGACGCAGAAGGTTGTTATTGTCTCCGGTGCGGTGACGGATAACTATTCCACGCATGAACCCTCCGGTGTGACGCGTGCGTATGACCTGTATACGGGCCGTCTGGTCTGGGCGTTTGATGCCGGTAACCCCAACCCGAACGAACTGCCGTCCGACACCCACAAATATGTGGCGAACTCTCCCAACTCCTGGATTACATCGTCTTACGATGCCCGGCTGAACATGATCTACATCCCCACGGGTGTGGCCACGCCGGATATCTGGGGCGGTCATCGCTCTGCCGATCAGGAACGCTATGCCTCCGGTATTCTGGCACTGAACGCCGATACGGGTGAGAAAGTCTGGTTCTATCAGACGGTGCATCATGATCTGTGGGATATGGATATTCCGTCCCAGCCCAGCCTTGTCGATATTCGTCAGGCAGACGGCACGGTGGTTCCGGCGCTGTATGCTCCGGCCAAGACGGGCAACATCTTTGTGCTGGACCGCCGCAACGGGCACCTGATTGTCCCCGCTCCGGAAACGCCGGTGCCGCAGGGTGCAGCCCCCGGTGACCATGTGGCTCCTACCCAGCCTTATTCCGAACTCACTTTCCGCCCGAAGAAAAACCTGACGGATGCGGACATGTGGGGCGGCACGATGCTGGACCAGATGGTGTGCCGCATCATGTTCAAGAAACTGCGCTATGAGGGGCCGTTTACGCCGCCGTCCGAGCAGGGCACGCTGGTGTTCCCGGGGAATCTGGGCATGTTTGAATGGGGCGGTCTGGCTGTGGACCCTGTGCGTCAGATTGCCTTTACCAACCCGATTGCCATTCCGTTTGTCTCTACCCTTATCCCGCGTGGGCCGCGCAACCCGGCTGAGCCGAATCCGAATGTCGGGCCGTCCGGTTCAGAAAGTGGTGTGCAGCCGCAATATGGCACCCCGTATGGTGTGGACCTGCATGCGTTCCTCTCCCCGCTGGGTATTCCGTGCAAACAGCCGGGCTGGGGCTATGTGGCGGGCATTGATCTGAAGACCAACAAGATCATGTGGATGCACCGCAACGGCACCGTGCGGGACAGCTCTCCGCTGCCGCTGCCTTTCAAGGTTGGTATCCCGTCTCTGGGTGGCCCGCTGACCACGGCTGGTGGCGTGGCGTTCCTGACCTCCACGGCGGATTATTACATCCGGGCGTATGACGTCACGACCGGTCGCCAGCTCTGGCAGGACCGTCTGCCTGCCGGTGGTCAGTCCACACCGATGACGTATGAAGCCAATGGTCGCCAGTTTGTGGTGACAGCCGACGGCGGCCACGGCTCCTTCGGCACCAAGCTGGGTGACTATATTGTGGCCTATGCGCTGCCGGATGGTGCGGAAAAGCATTGATCTGACCAAACTGTTGCCGGACGGTGTTCCGGCATGACGTAAGGGAAGGGGCGAACCGGGAAACGGGTTCGTCCCTTTTTTTATGGGGAAAATGAGGCTGTGCCCGTGGCGTGCAGGGGTAGAGCGCCACCTGTTTTTCTGACAGGAAGGGGCTTTGTAAGCACAGGCCTCGGAACGGGTGCATTACCAGAGATGGCCTGCCAGAATGTGGGTGAGAAAAGGGGCGTAAATGTACGTGGTCATGGGAGCCACTGGCCATGTCGGGGGCAGTGTGGCGCGGGCGTTGCTGGCGGCGGGAGAGGCTGTCACGGTCGTAACCCGAAGTGCGGAAAAAGCCGAAGCGTGGCGGCAGAAAGGGGCGGAGGCAGCGATACTGGATGTGCAGGACACATCAGCTCTGGCCGCCTTGTTTCAAAAAGCCAGACGCGCCTTTGTGCTGAACCCGCCAGCCAGCCCGTCTCTGAAGTCGGCGTGTATGCGGTGGAAGGCCCGGAGCAGTATAGTCCAGAGGATGTGGCGGAAGTGCAGGGGGAGGTTTTGAACCAGCCGGTGCGCGTGGCGTCTCTTCCCAAAGCCGAGTGGCTGGCAGCGTATCGTCGGAATGGGTTTTCAGACAGTGCCGCGCAGTCTTACGCCCATATGACAGAGATTTTTGTCACGCAGGCCTATGATATGCCTGCCAGCCCTTCAAAGGGAACGACTGATCTGAAAACCTATTTTCAGCAGGTTTTGGCGCCGAATGCGGCCGGAGCAGAGAAGCCGCTTGCATTCCCCGTAGTGATTGATGATCCTGCATCCCATGTGGAATGAACCGTATCTGGAAACCTGTTGTCGCTCCGCCCTGCACCGTTTGTGTCTGGCGGGAGCGGTGGGACGTCCCGCCGGGCAGCGGGATGATCCGTGTTTGGTGCGGATGGAAGGCATGGGCTTTGTGCGGGATAACGGACAGGGCCGCTTTTTTGTCACCGATGAGGGTGAGGCTCGGCATGCGCGGGAAGTGCTGAAAATCGCAGACGGGCTCAAGCCAGCGTCTGCACCACATGAATGATTCGCCCGGATGATCTGTGGGAGGCGCTGGATGCACTGGCGCTGGAACAGGGGCTGACACCCTCCGGTCTTGCTCGTGCGGCGGGACTGGACCCGACCACCTTTAATCCGTCTCGCAGGATCAGCCCGCATGGTGACATGCGGTGGATGGCATTACCCACCCTGCTGCGGGCGCTGGATGTTCTCAAAATTTCTCCTGCGGATTTTATTCGGAGGCTGGAAGGCGAGGGACGCGGGCAGGGGGCTGCTGCGGCGCGGCGCATTCGCGGCCTGCCACTCTCCCTCCTGCGTGGCAGCGGCCTGTTTGATAGCACAGGCCGCCCTAACGGCGTGTTGTGGGAAGATGTGACGCTCCCCTGCGCCGTAACGGGAGACGCGTATGCCGTGCGCGTGGATACGGACAGTATGGAGCCGCTGCTGCGCGAAGGCAGCTCACTCGTGCTGATGCCCGATATGCCGCCCCGGCGTTCTGACCGTGTGCTGCTCTGGCGGTCGGGGATGGAGCCGGTTCTGGGTATTCTGGTGGAAAACGCGTTCTCCCAAGATAATGGTGTCTGCGCGGCACCCGCTTCAGTTCCCCTTCAAAATGACAAGGGAAAAACGTCCTCTGGCTCAGACGGGGGAACACGCTGGGCTGTATTGCCTTATCAATGCTCGGAACAAGGCAGTGTGCATGCGCAGGATGATGCAGTTGAGAGTGCAGTGCCGGTGCCGGAGGGAAAAGCGGGCGTGTGGCTGCATCGGATTGTGATGGCTACGTTTTAAGAAAGACAGAATTACATTTATTTTTATAAAAAATTGCATGAATAAAATTCATTGAAGAAATAAATTTATGAATTCTTGCGTATGGCGGAAGTACACGAGAACGTGAATACAAATTTCGGAGAATCCATTTCGAATTAGCATCGGAATCCCATACCGTGAGATCGTATAATATATGCGACACGGGTGAATATAATGATGGCGTTGCTTAATGGCTTGCGAGGACGTTCCTATTTTTTAACCTGCACGGCCCTCGTGTTGTGCTCAGTTGGGGGCGTGGAGCAGGCCCGCGCCGATGCCTCATTACCCCGGTCGAGCAAGGCTGTCGCAAAACAGCGCCATCCGGTGCTGCCTTCTTCTAAAAAGAGTGTCTCTGCGGGGCATCATTCTCCCTCTGTTTCGCGTGCGCCGCGTGCTGTCCGTTCTGCTGCGGGGGAGGAGGTGCAGGTTACCTCCAGTCATGCCCATTCAGTCGGTGCAAAGGTGGTTATCTCCCGTGCCGTGATTGATCACTTTACTGCTGGGTCCAGTCCGCTTCAGGTTCTGGCTGCTACGGCACCGGGTGTCAGCTTTGGGTCGTCTGATGCTCTGGGGATGGATACCGCTGCCAGTACCTTTTATGTGCGTGGCTTTAATCAGTCTCAGCTGGGTGGCACGATTGATGGGATCCCAATGGGCGGATTTGGGTTTCATAACTGGTATGGGTTGAATATCGACCAGATTGAAATTCAGGATAATATCCAGTCCATGTCTGTCTCGCAGGGGGCAGGAGCGGTCGATATGCCATCTGGCCAGACGCTGGGCGGCGCACTGACGTTTCAGTCTTCCGATCCCAAAGACAAGGCAGGTGGCAAGATTAGCCAGAGTTTTGGCAGCTATAACGGCTTTCGTACTTTTGCCCGTGTAGACAGCGGTATTCTGAATGAGACCGGGACAAAATTTTACGCGTCCTATGCTCGGACGTCACAGAATTTGTGGAAAGGGTATGGAGACCAGCGGGAAAATCAGGCCAACTTTAAACTTGTGCAGCCTTACCTGAACGGCCGCGGGAAGCTGACAGCAATTTTCGATTATTCTGGTTTTACACAATACAACTTTCTGACCATGACGAAAAACATGTGGCAGAACTACGGTCAGGTTGCCATGCTCAAGCCTGACTATGCAAAGGCTGTTCGCTGGGCGGCTAATGCACAGGCTGGTACGGTTCCAACAGAAGTGCAGGGCGTGCTTTCAGCCGATGAAGCCTCCAACATTTTCTGGGATGGCTCGCAGGTGCAGAGGAATTATCTCAGCGCGCTGGTCAATGAGTATAAAATTCTCAGTAATCTCAAATCTGACACGGTTCTTTATGGGCATGTTTCAAACGGGGATTATGGTGGGACCAACAACTTTCTGACGTCTCCCACCTCCGGTATCCCCATGGTGCAGCAGATGGGGCACCCGGACGTTCGACGTATTGGCTTTACGCAAAGCTTTACGTTGAAACTGCATAATAATGATATTCAAAGTGGTGTCTGGTATCAGAATAATAGCTTCAACTATCCCACACGTTTGTATGAAGATGGCGTGAATGGCGCACACGCCACGCTGAGCGGTTTTAAAAAAGGCACCGGCACCACATGGTGGGCGGACTCATTCAACAGCAATACGTTTCAGTTTTACCTGAAAGACGTCTGGCATATTATTCCGGGCATGACGTTGGAAGGTGGCTTCCGCTCTTTGACGCAGACAACGCATGGCGGCACGAAAGTGGACAATACTGCCGCACTCGCTTCCACATGGGGAACGTATTACGCGCATCCCGTGTCCGGAAGCATGACCTCTTCCAATGCGTTTCTGCCACACTTTGCCTTTGACTACCATTTTCTTGATAAGCATGAATTCTACTGGGATATTGCGGAAAACATGCGCACGTATGATTACGCAACCCAGACAAACGGTGGCACGCCGTGGGGAGGTCTTGGGAATGCAAGCAATTCTGCCCAGCAGGTTTTCGATGAAAACAAGAGTAAGCTGAAGCCGGAGAGAACATGGAACTATGTTGTCGGCTACCGGTATAACTCCGCTCTGTTCTCCGGCGCAGTCGATTTCTATCATACGGATTATTACAATCGTCTGGCGGGTATCACCTCAGGCCCTGTCAACAATACCTACAGCGCCTATCTGAATGTGGGGCGTGAAACCATGAACGGGGCCGATGTTCTGGGTACCATTCGCCCGTTCCATGGTCTGGAAATTACCAATAGCTTCAGCTGGAATGATGCCCAGTATAAATCAAGCGCTATCCCCTATAATGGCGGCACTGTCAGCATTAAGGGGAAGCATCAGGTTTTCTATCCAAAGTTCATGTATAAAGCGAACGTCAATTATACCTATCACCGTGCATCATTTAACTTCAATACGACCTATAGCAGCGCTATGGCTATGACATATATGAATGACGTGAAGGTGCCATCTTACTGGACTTCGTCACTCATGGCCTCCTACAACTTTGGAAAAATTGGTCACTCTCTGCAGGATCTGAAAGTCAGCTTCTCAGTAAATAACCTGTTCAATCAGAATTATTTCGGTGGGCTTTACGGTACGGCGGCCATGTCTGGCGATAATAACGCTATTCTCTATCAGGCCGCCCCTCGCGAGTATTTCGGCACGATCTCTGCTGAGTTCTAAGGCTGGCCCGGAAACTTCGGTTGGAAGGCCTGCCTCTGTAATGTGCAGGGGCAGGCGAACCGGCGGAGACTCACCTTAAATTATGGCGCGCATCATCTGATATCCCGGGCTGTATGATAATTGGTGGTTGCTGGCTGGTTTGACTGCTCTGTCGGGGGTGAAGCATCGGGCCGGTAAAATTTTTAGGGAAATAGCGTCCGGGAGTGCGGAACTGGCTGACAAGTCTCTCCGTATCGCTTAAAGGGAGCAGCATGACCGACACACCCCTTTCGCTCATCCGTAATTTCTCGATTATCGCCCATATTGACCATGGGAAATCGACACTGGCCGACCGCATGATTCAGGCTTGCGGGGCGTTGACCGCCCGCGAGATGACGAATCAGGTGCTCGATAATATGGATCTTGAGCGTGAGCGTGGCATCACCATCAAGGCCCAGACCGTCCGGCTGACCTATCCGGCCAGGGATGGCAAGACCTACGTCCTGAACCTGATGGACACGCCCGGACATGTTGACTTTGCATATGAAGTCAGCCGCTCGCTGGCCGCGTGTGAAGGCTCGCTGCTGGTGGTGGATGCCTCGCAGGGTGTGGAAGCGCAGACACTGGCCAACGTGTATCAGGCCATTGATGCCAACCATGAAATTGTGCCGGTGCTGAACAAGGTCGATCTGCCCGCAGCTGACGTCGAGCGCGTCAAGGCGCAGATTGAGGAAGTGATTGGCATCCCCGCAGATGATGCGGTGGAAATTTCCGCCAAGACCGGCCTGAATATTGAAGGCGTGCTGGAAGCCGTTGTGACCCGCCTGCCGCCGCCGGTGGGCGATGCGGAAAAGCCGCTTCAGGCTATGCTGGTGGATAGCTGGTACGACCCGTATCTGGGCGTGATCGTGCTGGTGCGCGTCAAGGAAGGCCGCCTGCAGCGCGGCATGAAAATGCGCATGATGTCCAGCGGCGCTGTGCATCAGATTGATCAGGTCGGTGTGTTCGCCCCGCGTATGACGGCGGTGGAAAGCCTCGGTCCGGGGGAGATGGGCTACATCAATGCCGCCATCAAAACCGTGGCCGACTGTAACGTGGGTGACACCATTACCGATGACCGTCGCCCGGCGGACAAGGCTCTGGCAGGCTTCAAGCCCTCCATTCCGGTGGTCTGGTGTGGTCTGTTCCCCATTGTGGCGGATGACTTTGAAAAGCTGCGCGACAGCCTCTCCAAACTGCGCCTGAACGATGCCTCGTTCCATTATGAGGCCGAGACGTCCGCAGCACTGGGCTTTGGCTTCCGTTGCGGCTTCCTTGGTCTGCTGCATCTGGAAATTATTCAGGAGCGCCTGTCCCGCGAGTTCGATCTTGATCTGATCGCCACCGCGCCGTCCGTGGTGTACCACATCACGCTGACCAACGGGCAGAAAGAAGAGCTGCACAACCCGGCCGATATGCCGGACCTCTCGCAGATCGAGACAATTGACGAGCCGTGGATCAAGGCCACCATCATGGTGCCGGATGAATATCTTGGCGCTGTGCTGACCCTGTGCACGGAGCGCCGTGGCGTGCAGGTGGACCTGACCTACGTGGGCAGCCGCGCCATGGCTGTCTACCGCCTGCCGCTGAACGAGGTGGTGTTTGACTTCTATGACCGCCTGAAGTCTCTCACACGCGGCTACGCCAGCTTTGATTATCAGATGGATGGGTACGAGGAGAGTGATCTCGTGCGCATTTCCATTCTGGTCAATCAGGAGCCGGTGGATGCGCTGTCCTTCATTGCGCATCGCTCTGCGGCGGAAACCCGTGGCCGTGCTATTTGTGCCCGCCTGAAAGACCTCATTCCCCGCCAGTTGTTCAAGATCGCCGTTCAGGCGGCCATTGGCAGCAAGGTGATTGCGCGTGAGACCATTGGCGCACTGTCCAAGGATGTGACGGCCAAATGTTATGGCGGTGATATCTCCCGTAAGCGCAAACTGCTGGAAAAGCAGAAAGAGGGTAAAAAGCGCATGCGGCAGTTCGGGAAAGTGGAAATTCCGCAGAGCGCCTTCCTCGCCGCTCTGAAAATGGATGGCTAACACTGGCATGGCAGGCCTGCGGCAGCGTTAAGGCGGACTTGATCCGTCCTGTTTTCGCTCCTATGTCGGAGGTCTTCCAGCCGGAGTTGGTATCACCTTCATGAATAGCACAGCGCCTCTTGATGTCGGCGACCATCAGCACGCCACGTTCCCCGATGGGCTGGATCTGGAATGCGGTGTGCATCTGCCATCCCTTGATGTGGCCTATCGCACCTACGGCCAGCTCTCCCCCAGGCGGGACAACGCCATTGTCATCTGCCACGCCTTTACGGGGGACCAGTATGTGGCGGAAACGCATCCGCAAACCGGCAAGCCCGGCTGGTGGGGGCGCATGGTGGGGCCGGGGCGGCCCATTGATACCGACCGCTTTTTCGTTATCTGCATGAACGTGCTTGGGGGCTGCATGGGCAGCACCGGCCCGCGCTCCCTCAAACCAGCCTGTGCAGAAGGCAGGGTGGAGCGCTGGGGTACGGATTTCCCGCCCATCACCATCCGGGACATGGTGCGTGCTCAGTATAAGCTGGTGCGCTCTTTAGGGATTGAGCGGCTGTTTGCCGTGGTCGGTGGCTCCATGGGCGGCATGCAGGTGCTGGAATGGGCGGTGACGTATCCGCACATGATGCTGGCGGCCATGCCGATTGCCACGGCACCCTTCCATTCGGCCCAGAATATTGCGTTTAACGAGGTCGGGCGTCAGGCCATTTTTGCTGACCCCGAGTGGTATGGCGGGCGCTACTGGGAACATAATGTGGTCCCGGCCCGTGGGCTGGCCGTGGCGCGCATGATGGCGCACATCACCTATCTTTCGGAAGAAGCCCTGACCCGCAAGTTCGGCCGCCGGGTGCGGCGGGACCCGAAGGATGCGCAGGCCCCGGAAGCCTCTCTGGCCATGTTTGGGGATGTGTTCGAGGTGGAATCCTACCTGCGCTATCAGGGCTCGGCCTTTGTGCGGCGCTTTGACGCCAATTCCTACCTGACCATTACCCGCGCCATGGACTGGTTTGACCTCGCCGCCGAGCATGACGGCGAACTGCCTGCGGCTTTTGCTGGCACGCCGGTGCGGTTCTGCGTGGTGTCGTTCTCGTCCGACTGGCTGTTCCCCACCTCCAGCTCCCGCTATCTGGTGCGCGCGCTCAATCAGGCTGCGGCTAACGTCTCCTTTGTGGAGATTGAAACGGACAAGGGGCATGACGCCTTTCTGCTGGATGAACCGGATTTTGACAGAACCGTGCGGGGCTTCCTGTGTGGTGTGGCAGATCATGCAGGGCTTGCCTGATGCGTCTTGATCAACGGCTGATTGCAGAAATGATCGAACCCGGCACCCGGGTGCTGGATGTCGGCAGCGGTGATGGCGCGCTGATCGACCATCTGTTCCGCCTGCGCGGCTGTGATGCCCGTGGCATTGAAATTGATATGCGGGAAGTGACCCGCTCCGTCGCCCACGGTTTGCCCGTGGTGCATGGGGATGCGGACCACGATCTGGCGCATTACCCCAATGATGCGTTTGATTATGTGGTGTTGCAGCGCACACTTCAGGCCGTGGAACGCCCGCGGGAAGTGCTGCGGCAAATGCTGCGCATCGGGCGGCACGCCATTGTCTCCTTCCCCAACTTTGGCCACTGGCAACTGCGGCTGAAACTGTTGCTGAGCGGGCGGATGCCCATGACAGCCGTCTGGCATACCCCGTGGTATGAAACGCCCAATATTCATCCCTGCACCATTCGGGACTTCATCGCGCTGTGCGCGGAAGAGGGCTATTGCGTGCAGCAATGGATGGCGGTGGATGAAGATGGCGAGCGCGCCCCCTGGCGGCGGTCCATCCGGCTGGCCAACCTGTTTGGTGAGCAGGCGCTGTTCCTGCTGCGGCGCGAAGGTGAGTGCCCGCCGCCGTCAGAGGAAAGCTGACCGGAAGCGAAGAGGCGTTGTTTGCGCAGGCCGTTTTGCGGGCTGAAACGGCGGTTTTGAACAACTTGTGAAGATTTCTTCTAAAACTTTGGTTAGTTCGCAACGGAACCGGATGCTCTCTTTGGAAAAGGAAGCGCCTGTTCTGTTTTTTAAAACCTCCTTTAAAATTGAGCAGCGATGGCTTTTGTTTCATTGCGTCTGCGCGCTGCGGCCTAAGGCGTGAACAGACTGTGACGATTATATGGCGACTTTCTTTTAGGACCAATATGGTACGGAAGGCTTGCGGGGCAGGAAAACTCCACTTATATACAAATCAAGGCAGGGTTTTCAGACTGACTTTTTCTGAAAAGACGTGACGCTGCCAGCATTGTTAAAAAATGTTCATGAATGCGGGTGAGGGATCGTGCACAGGGTGTGCCGTTTTCACTCCGTCCTGACACGATATGGTGCGTAACTGAAAAAGGGTGGTCTCGTCTCGCTTTTCAGGCTGCACGAAAAGGTTTGCCCTGATGACTACGTTTTCCGAACTGAATCTTGCCCCTCCTCTGTTGAAGGCGCTGGCTGAGCAGGGGTATGAAACCCCGACCCCCATTCAGGCCCAGTCCATCCCGCATCTGCTGCAAGGCCGTGATCTGCTGGGTCTGGCCCAGACAGGCACCGGGAAGACCGCAGCGTTTGCTCTGCCTATTCTGAACCACCTTAATGCTCATCCCAAGGTTGCCGGCCCCAAAAAGCCGCGCGTTCTGGTGCTGGCTCCCACGCGTGAGCTGGTTTCCCAGATCAGCGAAAGCTTCAAGGCCTATGCACGCCACATGAAATTCACGCAGGCCGTTGTGTTCGGTGGCGTGGGGCAGGGGCGTCAGGTTGAAGCCATGCGTCGTGGTGTGGATGTGCTGGTTGCAGCTCCCGGCCGCCTGCTGGACCTGATCGGTCAGGGCTATATTGACCTCTCCGGCCTTGAAGTCCTGGTGCTGGATGAAGCCGACCGCATGCTGGACATGGGGTTTGTGCGCGATATCCGTCGCATCATGACCTATCTGCCCGCAAAACGGCAGACGCTGCTGTTCTCTGCCACCATGCCGCGCAGCATTGCGGATCTGGCCAACTCTCTGCTGCATGATCCGGCCAAGGTGGAAGTGACCCCGCCGTCCAGCACGGTGGACCGTATCCAGCAGGCTGTGATGTTTGTGGAAGGCACCGACAAGCGCGATGCCCTGCTGACACTGGTGGAATCCCCCAAGGTTGCCCGCGCCGTGGTGTTCACCCTCATGAAGCATGAGGCCAACAAGGTTGCGGAATTCCTGAACAAAAACAACGTGGTGGCGGAAGCCATTCACGGGAACAAGTCTCAGGGTGCGCGTGAGCGGGCCATGAGCGGTTTCCGTGCTGGCAGCGTTAAAGTGCTGGTCGCGACTGACATTGCAGCACGCGGCATTGACGTGGACGATGTGAGCCACGTCTTCAACTACGATCTGCCGAACGTGCCGGAAAGCTATGTCCACCGCATTGGTCGGACGGCCCGTGCAGGGCGTGATGGCTGGGCCGTGTCCTTCTGTGACCCGGAACAGCGCGCCTGGCTGCGTGATATTGAAAAAACCATCGGCAAGCCCATTCCGGTGGTGCGTGACCACCCCTGGCACTCCGAAAGTGCTGAGGCCTCTACTATGCGTCCGCCCGTGCTGGGTGGCGGTGGCCGTGGGCGCGGTGGTCCGCCGCGTGGCGGGAATGGCGGCGGCGGTGGTCGTGGCCGTGGTGGTCCGCCGCGTGGTGGCAATGGTGGCGGTGGCCGTCCGGGTGGCGGTGGTCGCTCCGGTGGCGGCGCATCGTCTGGCCGTGGCCGCGCCTTCTAAGAGTTATCCGGCCCTCTTGGGGTTACGGTAAATGCAAAAAAAGCCGCTGGGGAGCAATCCTCAGCGGCTTTTTTATGGCTGGCTGCCAGTTGTTGGAGTTGTTGGGGCGCGTGCGGCAGAGGGTAAGGGCGCTTGTGGACTAAGCCGCACCGATACGGCGCAATGGTCAGAGAGCGTGGCGGGTTGGCTATCTGGCCGATAGGTCATCACACGCAAGGAATGTGGTTGCAGCCAGCTTTGTGTGCCGCCGCCCAGCAGAATATGGTCAATGAAGTAAGAGCCGTTTTCGCACGGGCTGGCCCATCCGGCACTTGTCAGGCTCAGCGGGGCTGCGTGAGTCAGCAGCAGGAAAAACGGATCATAAACCGTCATGCGCCGGTTGAAATCGCCCATAATCACAAAGGCTTCATGCGCAGCAGTCCGCGCGCTGATCCAGTTTTGCAGCACGCCAAACTGTTGCAGGAGAATGGGGCAGTTATGCTGCTTGTCTGAAACGGGATTGTCCCAGCAGCCGGTTTTGAGATGCAGCACCAGAATGCGGAGTGGCGTTGTGCCGGTCTCTACCGTCACATCCAGCCCGCGGCGGAGTTGATGTGCGGCGGTTGCAGGGGCGACGTCCAGTTCCACCAGATCCGGGTTTTTGTGGGCGCGGAGCGGTTTGCGGATAGCCAGCGCCGGGTGCTGGAGAAGGGCGTCATCCGTGATGAAGATCTGATAGGTGCTGGCGGGGAAAAGCCGCTCTGCCGTGGTGGCGGTGTCGACTTCCTGTAATCCGATAATGTCAGCATCCAGATGCTGCGCGTAGGCCGCCAGTTTTTCAAAATCGGCGGCAGTGCGATGCGGGCGGTCCGGTGGAGCGGTCGCGGCTAGCGGCCCATCTTCCGCCATCAGCCATTCCATATTCCATGTCGCCAGTTTGAGTGGATGAGCCGAAGCCGAAGCCGAAGCCGGAGCGGCTGTCGGCGTCGAAGTGGCGTAATCTGGCTGTGATGCGGGAGTGATGAGCGCGTGTTCAGCCGGGGAACTGGCAAGAGCGCGTTGCGTGAGGCAGCCGGGCACTGCCGCTCCCAGAAAGCACACGGCACCAGCGAGCGCCAGAGAGTGTGCAAAACGCCTCATGCAAAGAAAAACCGGCGAAGCAGGCGCTCCGCCGGTCCTGGTCTTGTTTGAAAGCAAACCGTCTGACTCTTAGGCTGGCTCGGCTTCCAGATGCGAAATGGCTTCCGCAATAGTGGTGGTTTTACGGGTCTGTTCATCAAGAATGGTGATTTCGCCGGTGCCGATGTCATAGAACCAGCCCTGCAGGAACAGTGTGCCGCGCGCCATACCGGCTACCACAGCCGGGTGCGTTTTCAGGTGGGACAGCTGTAGCAGCACATTCTGTTCAGACAGGCTGCGGACGTTGGCCGGGCCAGCATCTTCTGCTTTCAGGTCGCCCAGGGCTGCGCGGGCGGCTTCTGCATTGCGCAGCCATCTGCGGACCGTCGGCATTTTGTCCAGACCGCTTTTTTCCGGAGCGAGCAGGGCCTTCATCGCGCCGCAATCGGAATGGCCGCAGACAATAATGGCGGACACACCCAGCCCAGCCACAGCGTATTCCACAGCGGAAGAGACGCCACCCAGCATTTCGCCATAGGCCGGAACGATGTTGCCAATGTTGCGCAGAATGAACAGGTCACCCGGTTCCGTCTGGGTAATCAGGCTGGGGTTAATACGGCTGTCCGCGCAGGCAATAAACAGGGCATTCGGAGACTGGCCATCTGCCAGAGCAGCAAAAAGGTTCTGCTTGGCCGGGAAAATTTCAGTGTTGAAGTGTTCAACGCCGCGCAGCAGCGAAAGGAGGCTGGCTCGGGCTTCAGAACAAGTAGGCATAGGCTTCTCCAAAAAATACTCATAAGGGTGCAGGATTCGGTCGTGGCCAGGGACCTCTGTTCTGCATGATAGAGTTGAATAGAACGCATGGCACCGGCTTTTTTTCCGTTTGTCTGAAATTTTTTTTACAGAAAATCAGGGGGCCGGCACAGTCCACTAAAAAATACCCCTGCCAGCGTGGTCCGAAAAGGGGAAGGACCAGCTGAAGCAGGGGTAGTGTCTTAAAACGGATCAGTCATGCGGGTGGCGTTTGGAAAAGGGCCACTCGCTTGGATAGATCAGAGAATATCGGTCTCGTCGTCGTCCAGATCCGGCTCACTCATCTGATCTGCAGGGTGGCGGATAGGGGAGGGATTGCCGACGCGGGGGCGCTGGGTGTCTGCCTGCTGCCGCCGCGTGAAGTTGTTGGCAATGGTTGCCAGCTCCATGAAGTTGTCGGCCTGACGACGCAGGTCATCCCCAATCAGCGGCGGGGAGGAGCGCATGGAGGACACCACGGAAACACGGGTGCCCTGACGCTGCACGGCTTCTACCACACGGCGGAAATCCGAATCGCCGGTGAAGAGAATGGCGTGGTCGATATGCGGCGCCATTTCCATCATATCCACGGCAATTTCGATTTCCATATTGCCCTTCACGCGGCGCTTGCCGGTGGAATCGGTAAATTCGCGGGCGGGTTTGGTCACCAGAAAATAGCCGTTGTAGGACAGCCAGTCCGTCAGCGGTTTAAGGGGTGAATAGTCTTCCGTATCCAGAATGGCGGCGTAATAATAAGCGCGGATGATGTGTGTTTTGGATGTGAAGAAGTCCAGCAGCTTTTTATAATCGACATCAAACCCCAGACCGCGAGATGTTGAATAAAGGCTGGAGCCATCAATGAAGAGGCAGGTCCTCTCTTCTTTTTTGAGATTCATTGGAGTTTTTTCCTCTAAATTAGATGATAAGGTGTTTTGAATGTTGGTTAAAAATCTATCGCATTCAGGGGTTTAACGGTAAGGGTGGCGGATTATACCCGTGTTCAGAAAAAAAGATACATCAGCTATGGCATTTATATCAGGCCTGACAAAAACCCCGGATGAGCCAGAAACCGTCCTGATTGCGATAGGGGCAAATCTGCCTTACGCGGGTCAGGTGGCGCGTGAGACATGCCAGCGGGTTGTCGCTGCGCTGCAAGACGTACCGGGGTTGTGTATAGAGGCTGTGTCAGCCTGGTATGAAAGTGCTCCTGTCCCACCTTCCGGTCAGCCTCCTTATATCAATGGTGTGGTTCGGGGGGTCGCCAGGATTGGGCCCGAGGCCCTGCTACACGCGCTTCAGACTATAGAAACACGCTTCGGTCGCGAGCGTTCCATACCAAATGCAGCCCGCACGTTAGATCTTGATCTTATCACATACGGCTCCCTTTGTCAGAATGATTCGCATCTTACTCTGCCACATCCGCGTGCGCATGAGCGGGCCTTTGTGCTTCTGCCCATCCAGGATGTGGCGCCCGAGTGGGTGCACCCTTCTAGCGGGAAAACGCTGGCGGACATGGTGCCGGATGTCGCAGAGCAGGAAATCCGCCGGATTCAGGAATAAGGACTTCCTAGGGGTGGGGGGATGCGTTACAATGCTCTTTCTGAATTTTTTACCTGAATTACCTGGAGGCTCTTCGTAATGGCACGCGTCACTGTCGAAGACTGCGTTGAGAAAGTCCCGAACCGCTTTGAGCTGGTGCTGTATGCGGCGCAGCGCGCCCGCAACATCTCCCGCGGGGAAGAGCTTACCATTGACCGGGATAATGACAAGAATCCGGTTGTCGCCCTGCGCGAAATCGCGGACGAAACTGTCAAACTGTCCGATCTGCGCAATGATCTGATCCGCTCTCAGGCCCGTGAGCCCGAGCCCGAGCCTGTGGATGAAGAAGTGCAGGATCTGGTCCCGACCGAACAGAACATCTTTGGTCTGCAGGAAGTCTCTCCGGAAGAAGAGGCCTCTGATGATGCCGGTGCGATTGAAGCCGCTCTCAGCGGGCGCGCACGGCGGTAAGAGCGTGTGACGCAGGCGGGGGGCGACAACAGGACCGGGACTTTGGTGTCTGAGGCAGACTCCTCAGCCGGTTCTGCGCTTCTGCCTGTTGCAACGGGGGACTCCACCCCCGTGCCGGTTTCTCCTGAGCCTTCCGGGCGTGGAGACATTACGTGTGACCGGCTGATCAACGTTGTGCGTGGTTACGCGCCCAATGCTGATCTGGAGAGTATTCGCCGCGCTTTTGCCGTGGCGAAAAAAGCTCATGAGAGCCAGCTTCGTGATAATGGTGACCCGTACATAACGCACCCGCTGGCGGTTGCGATGATTCTGGCTGGCTTCCGGCTGGACGTGCCCTCCATTCTCACGGCTCTGCTGCACGACACCATTGAAGATACCGGTATCACGCAGGAAGACCTGCGGGCACAGTTTGGCCCCACGGTGGCGGATCTGGTGGATGGTGTCACCAAGCTGACCCGGCTGGAACTCCAGTCGGACCGCACCAAACAAGCCGAAAATTTCCGCAAGCTCGTGCTGGCGATGTCGAAGGACATCCGCGTTCTGTTGGTCAAACTGGCGGACCGCCTGCACAATATGCGCACGCTGCATTTTGTGGAGCGGGTGGACCGCCGCCAGCGTATTGCGCGGGAAACGCTCGATATCTACGCCCCCCTTGCCGAACGTATCGGTATGGATCGGGTCAAGACCGAGTTGCAGAACCTCTCCTTTGCCCAGCTTGAGCCGGAAGCAGACGCCACCATCCGCGCCCGCCTGAACTATCTGCGCGGGCAGGGGGCCGATGTGATTGAAGAGGTGCGGCGGGAATTGCTGCGCCTGTGTGAAGAAGCCGGGCTGAAGAATGTTCACGTCTCTGGCCGGGAAAAGTCTCCGTATTCCATCTGGGAGAAGATGCAGCGCCGCAATGTGGCGTTCGAGCAGTTGTCCGACATCATGGCGTTCCGTGTGGTGGTGGATACGCGCGAGGATTGCTACATGGCGCTCGGGGCGGTGCATGCCGCCTATCCGGTTATTGCCGGCCGCTTCAAGGACTATATCTCCACTCCCAAGGCCAACGGATATCAGAGCCTGCATACCGGGGTGACGCTGCGTTCCCCGCGTAACCAGAAGATTGAAGTGCAGATCCGCACCGAGGCCATGCATGACATTGCCGAAAACGGCGTGGCGGCACACTGGGCCTATAAGGAAGGTGAGCCTGAAGCCGGAGGCGGGATTGCCGGCTTCCGTCGGCCGCGCTGGGTGCAGGATCTGCTGGAAATTCTGGAAGCCTCCTCCGCGCCGGATGAGTTTCTGGAAAACACCAAGCTCGAACTCTATCAGGATCAGGTTTTCTGCTTCTCCCCCAAAGGCCAGCTGATCTCGCTGCCGCGTGGGGCGACCTCGGTTGATTTTGCCTATGCCGTGCATAGCCAGATTGGCGATTCCTGCGTGGGGGCCAAGATCAATGGCCGCCTGATGCCGCTGCGGCATGAGCTGCAGAATGGGGATCAGGTCGAGATCATGACCGCTCGCGGGGGCGCGCCGTCTCCCTCGTGGGAACGGTTTGTGGTCACCGGCAAGGCGCGGGCGCGTATCCGCCGCTATGTGGCCGCGCAGCAGCGCCAGACCTATCTGGATAGCGGGCGTGCTGCGCTGGCCAAGGCCTTCCGTCAGGAAGGGGTCGATGGCTCCGAAAAGGTTATTGAAACCACCCTGAAGACGCTGAAGCAGAACTCGCTTCAGGATCTGTATGTGTCGGTGGGCAACAACAATCTCGGTGCGCGGGATGTTGTCCATGCGGCGTATCCGGAACTGCGCCGTGCACCGCGTGTGCCGCGCATGGTGGCTGGCCTGCCGGGTGTTCTGGGCACCGCCGGGCCACGCCCACGGGCGACAAGTGGGGCCAGCAGTGGCCGGTCTGGCGGGGCTATTCCGCTGGTGGGGCTTGGTCCGGGTGTCGCCGTCCATTTTGCCGCCTGTTGCCACGCACTGCCGGGGGACCGGATTGTAGGTGTGGTTGCCACTGGTAAGGGTGTGACCATTCACACACGCACCTGCCCGACGCTGGAAAGCTTTGCCGCCACGCCGGAGCGTTTTCTGGATGTGGACTGGGATTATGACGCCATGGCCCGCTCCGGCAGCGGAGAGCTGCGGGTGGGGCGCATTACCATTGTGGCCGAGAACGAATCTGCCGTGCTGGCCGCCATTACCAATACGGTGTCCAAAGCGGATGCGTCGGTGGTGAACCTGAAGATTGTGCATCGGCAGCTCGATTTCATGGAAATCCTTGTGGATGTGGAAGTGCGGGATTTGCGGCATCTGTCTTCCGTGATCGCCGCCCTTCGGGCCGCACAGGGTATTTCTCAGGCTGACAGGGCGCGCGCGTGAGTGTGATCGCTGCCGGAGTGGATCTGTGTGACATGCGCCGGATTGAGCGCGTGATCGAACAGTTTGGGGACCGCTTCCTCAACCGGGTCTTCACCCCGACGGAGCGTGCGCGGGCGGACCGCCGGAGCGGGCAGGCCCGGATTGGGGCCTACGCCAAGCGCTGGGCCGCCAAAGAGGCCTGCGCCAAGGCGCTGGGCACCGGGTTTGCACAGGGTGTGGCGCAGAGCCAGATCGGGGTGGCCAATCTGCCCTCTGGCCAGCCGACACTGGTGCTGACTGGCGCGGCCTTGCTGCGGTTGCAGCAGATCATGCCCGCGGGGCAGGTGCCGCATCTGGTGCTGAGCATGACGGACGAGCATCCGTATGCCTTTGCTGAGGTGATTATCTCGGGGCGTCCCGCTTGACATCCCCTGGGGTGCGCGGCTTGATCCCGCCGATTTTTCTTTTCTTTCCTAACGACGCAGACAGGCGGTGCAGGACATGACCAACCCGAACCAGACTCCCACGGCATCAGGCGCAGGGGGGCCGGCAACCATCGGGCAGCTCGTGCTGGACTATGCGAGAACCATCATCGGCGTGGTGCTGGTGGTTACGCTGTTCCGCACCTTCCTGTTTGAAAGCTTCGTGATTCCGTCCGGCTCCATGATCCCGACCCTGCAGGTGGGGGACTACATCATGGTGTCCAAATACAGCTACGGCTATTCCCGCTTTTCCTTCCCGTTCTCGCCCAACCTGTTTCAGGGGCGCATCTGGGGGGCGGAACCGCATCGGGGTGATGTGGCTGTGTTCCGTTTTACCAAGGATACGTCGGTTGATTACGTCAAACGGATTATCGGCCTGCCGGGTGACCATATTCGCGTGACGGAAGGCCATCTGTATCTGAACGACCAGATGGTGCCGTGCCTCGCCCCGCATCCCTATACCGCACTGGATGAATCCCACGTGCCGATGGAAGGTGAGGCGTGTGATGAGCAGTTGCCCGCCAGTGGGGGCAAGGGCGTCGTAGCGCATCAGGTGCTCAAGCTGATGGATGATGGCGCGCAGAACAATACGCCGGATTACGTTGTGCCGCCGGGCTACTTCTTCGCCATGGGCGATAACCGGGATGACAGCGCGGACAGTCGCTTTATGGGCGATGGCCCGAAAGACCTAGGTTTTGTGCCGATGGAAAATCTGGTTGGCCATGCGTCACGGGTGTTCTTCTCCGTAGAGTCCGCGCATCCGTTCTGGCAGATCTGGTACTGGCCGGTGGAAATTCGCTGGGCTCGTATTTTCCGGAGCATCACGTGAAGCGCCCCGCACTCTTCGCCGGAGAAGCCTCCGCCGCCATAGCCTTGCAGGACCGGCTGGACTATCAGTTTAGCAACCCGGCTCTGTTGCATGAAGCGCTGACGCATCGCTCTGCTGCGCATCAGAACGCAGGCGGGCGGCGGCGTCCGCAAAAAGCGCGGGGCATGGGCTCCAACGAACGTCTGGAATTTATCGGGGACCGCGTGCTGGGTCTGCTGATGGCGGAATGGCTGCTGGAACGCTATCCGGCGGAGCAGGAAGGCGCGCTGGGCTCCCGTCTGGCGCATCTGGTCTCCCGCACAACGCTGGCAGAAATTGCCGAGCGGATTGATCTGCCCGCCAGTCTGGCTGTCGCAACGCATGAAGCCCGCGTTGGGGTGCAGAGCACCGCCAATGTGGTGGCCGATGCGCTGGAAGCCGTGCTGGGCGCGGTGTTCCTGGATGGCGGGCTGGACCCGGCCCGGAACATTGTCCGCACGGCATGGAAGCCGCTGCTGGATGCGCAGGCCCGCCCGCCCAAGGACCCGAAGACGGCCTTGCAGGAATGGGTTCTGGGCCGGGGGCAGAACCTGCCGGTGTATAAGACAATCGGGGCCGATGGCCCCTCTCACGCGCCCTTGTTTGTGGTGCAGGTTACCGCTGGTGGCCGGAGTGGAGAAGGGCGGGCCGGGAGCAAGCGGGCCGCCGAGAGTGCCGCAGCAGCGGATCTGCTTGAACAACTTGGAGGCCCGCAACATGGGTGAGACGACACGCTGCGGGTTTGCCGCTCTGGTGGGGGCACCGAACGCCGGTAAATCCACGCTGCTGAACAAAATGGCGGGGGCTAAGCTCTCCATTGTCAGCCCGAAGGCGCAGACGACCCGCGCCCGTGTGCTGGGGATTCTGATGCGCGGCACCACGCAGATTCTGCTGGTGGATACCCCCGGAATTTTCCAGCCGCGCCGCATGCTGGATCGCGCTATGGTGGCAGCCGCATGGAGCGGGGCGGAAGATGCGGACATCACGCTGCTGCTGGTGGATGCGCGCTCCGGCCTGACAGATGCGGTTAGCAGCATTATCGAACGTCTGGCCACCACAGGCCGCAAGGTCTGGCTGGTGCTGAACAAGACCGATCTGGTCTCACCCGAACGACTGCTGCCGCTCACGCAGGAAATCACAAAAAAGCTGACGGTGGAGCATGTCTTCATGGTCAGCGCCCGCTCCGGCAGCGGGGTGGAAGATCTGCTGGACCGTCTGGCCGCCAGCCTGCCGGAAGGCCCGTATCTTTATCCGGAAGATGATCTGACCGATCTACCCGACCGTCTGCTGGCTGCCGAACTGGTGCGTGAGCAGATCTTCCTGCAAACGCATGAAGAGGTGCCGTATGGCACGACGGTGGAGACGGAAAGCTACAAGGAACGGCCGGACGGCTCCGTGCGGATTGACGCGACCATTTATGTTGGGCGCACAGGGCACAAGGCGATTCTGATTGGCGAGCGCGGACAGAAAATCCGCCAGATTGGCGAGCGTGCGCGCAAACAGCTTTCCGGTCTGCTGGAGCGCCCGTGCCACCTGTTTCTGAATGTAAAAGAGCGCTCCGGCTGGGATGAAGAGCGCGCCCGCCTGCGGGCCATTGGTCTGGATGATGTGCCATAAGGCGACCCTCACCGCTTGTGGCCTTGCGTCATGAAGGATAAGAGAGGGGCGACTTGTCCTGCCCCTGCATGGGGGCAGGGCCTTTTTCAGACGATCTGCGTGATTGAGGGCCAATGACTGCTTCCACTGGCGAGATGCCACCCCGTAAACGCGTATTGCTCAAAGTTTCCGGCGAGGCCCTGATGGGGTCAGGCGCTTATGGCGTCGATCAGCAGACGGTTGAGCGTATTGCCGCTGATGTTGCCGAGGTTGTGCGCAGCGGGTGGGAAGTCTGCCTGGTTGTGGGCGGTGGCAACATCTTCCGCGGTCTGGCCGCAGCAGCCAAAGGCATGGACCGTGCCCAGGGCGATTACGCTGGGATGCTGGCGACCGTAATTAACGCTCTGCTGCTGCAGAACGCGCTGGAAGGGCAGGAACTCCCCACACGGGTGATGTCCGCCATTGCGATGTCCGCCATTGCCGAGCCCTATATCCGCCGCCGCGCCGTGCGGCATATGGAAAAAGGCCGGGTGGTGATTTTTGCGGCTGGCACCGGCAACCCCTTCTTCACCACCGATACCGCCGCCGCCCTGCGTGCTGCGGAAATGGAATGTGATGTGCTGCTGAAAGGCACGCAGGTGGACGGCGTGTATTCGGCTGACCCCAAGCGTGACCCGTCCGCCGTGCGGTATGAGCAGCTGACCTATATGGATGTGCTGTCCAAACAGCTGAACGTGATGGATGCCGCAGCCATCAGTCTGGCGCGTGAAAATCGTCTGCCGATTGTTGTGTTCAACATTGGTGAGCCGGGGTCTTTCCCGCGCGTGATGCGTGAAGAAGGCCCTTACACGCGGATTATCGAAACCGCGTAAAACCAACGGACTATTGTGTCCGCGGCGTTCTGCCGCCGGACCCTGTTGTTGAGAGTGATGAGACGGGCCTGTGCGGGTCCGTCGGGAAACGGGAGAGAGACCGTGTCTGATCTGAATGCCCTTCTGGAAGACCTGACGCGCCGCATGGATGGCGCTCTGGAAAGCCTGCGTCGTGACTTTGCCGGCCTGCGTTCTGGCCGCGCCAGCCCGGCCCTGCTGGAGCCGGTGCGCGTGGAAGCCTATGGCGGTGAAGTGCCGCTGACGCAGGTTGCCTCCATTGCCGTGCCGGAAGCACGGATGATTACCGTGCAGGTGTGGGACCGCGTGCTGGTGGGTGCTGTTGAGCGCGCCATTCGTGATTCCGGGCTGGGCCTGAACCCGGCGTCCGACGGCCAGCTGATCCGCGTGCCGATTCCGCAGCTGACGGAAGAGCGCCGCCATGAACTGGCCAAGGCTGCCGCCCGCTACGCCGAAGGGGCCAAGATTGCCGCCCGTGGCGTGCGTCGTGATGGCATGGACAAGGCCAAGGGGTTTGAGAAGAAGAGTGAGATCAGTCAGGATGACGTTAAGACGTGGTCTGACGCCATTCAGAAGCTCACGGACCAGTATGTGAAAAAAATTGATGACATGCTGGCTGAAAAAGACCGCGAGATTAAGCAGGTCTGACGCCAGTGGCGTCGGGATTCCTCTCTCTGGCCCGTGGTGGTGAAGCCGTGCCAACAAAATCATCCGGGACTGTAGACAGGAAATCTGTCGTCCCCGCGCATGTTGCCGTCATTATGGATGGCAACGGACGCTGGGCGCTGGAGAGAGGTCTGCCGCGTCTGGCCGGGCATAAAGCGGGGGCGGAAGCTGTCTCCCGCTGCCTGCGTGCGGCCATGCATCGTGGTGTGAAATACCTTACGCTGTATGCGTTTTCTTCCGAAAACTGGTCCCGCGAGCCCGCCGAGGTTGCGGATCTGACCAGCCTGCTGCGCTATTACCTGCGGCATAAGGTGGCGGAACTACACCGCGAGGGCGTGCGTATTCGCTTTATTGGCGATCTGGCGCGGTTTGACGTCAGCCTGCGGGAAGAGCTGGCGCGGGCGGAAACGCTCACGCGCAATAACGGTCGCCTGACCTTGCTGCTAGCGCTCTCTTACGGTGGGCGCGGGGATATTGTGCAGGCGGCGCGTCGTCTGGCGCAGTCCGTGCAGCAGGGCGATCTGAAGCCCGAAGAGATTAACGAAACCCTGTTTGCGGACAAGCTGTGGACCGCTGGCGTGCCAGACCCGGATGTGGTGGTGCGGACCAGTGGAGAGTTCCGGCTGTCCAACTTCCTGCTGTGGCAGAGCGCCTACGCGGAACTCGTTTTTCTGGATATTTTCTGGCCTGACTTCAATGAAGGGCATTTTGCAACCGTGCTGGAGGCCTATGCCCGCCGGGAACGCCGGTTTGGCACAAGGCCTTCTGCATCATGACGCAGCCTGACGCTTCTGCCTGGAGAGACCTGCGCACCCGCCTGATGTCTGCCTGTGTGCTGGTTCTGGTGGCCGGGCTGTGCATTGGCATGGGCGGCCTGCTGTATGACATCCTCATTCTGGGTGTAATGGGCGGTATGGCGGCAGAAGCGGCTATTCTGTTTGGCTTGTCTCCCAAATCATGGCGCGGCAGCATTTATGTGTTGTGGGCCATCGGGGCCGGTCTGGCGGCAGTTACGGGCCGCTGGGAAGCTTTTCCGATTTTCTGCCTGAGTTCTTTTGTCTTCGGCGCGCAGTTATGTGCCGTCATGTGCGTGATTGTGCTGGCAGGCACGGCCCTTGTCTGGCTGCGGCTGGAAAGCCTGTGGCCGGTGCTGTTTGTCGTCGCGGTTGTGGTGGCGAGTGACAGCACGGCCTACCTGACGGGCCGGTTGTTTGGCGGCCCCAAGCTGGCCCCGCGCATTTCTCCCGGAAAAACATGGTCTGGCTCCTTGGGTGGCCTTGTGGGCGCCGTGCTGTGCGGCTGCCTGATAGCCGCTCTCTCCGGGCAGGGTGGTGTGGCAACCGCCGCGTTCTGGGGCGCTGTTCTGGGCGTTGTGGCTCAGGCGGGTGATCTGGCGGAAAGCGCTATGAAGCGCGCGCTGGGCGTGAAGGATTCCGGCACCCTGCTGCCGGGGCATGGCGGCCTGCTGGACCGGTTTGATGGTCTGGTTGTCGCAGCACCTGCGGCGGCTCTGGTGTCTTTGTGTGTGGCGGCTCCGGCACCGTTCTGGACGGCGGGCGCACACGCTGTTTTCGCGTTTCTGGCAGGAAAACTGCCGGGGTGAGTCTCAACATGCGGCACGGCCCTGTGGGGGCAGACCGCCTTCATCTGGTTTGAAAGAAAGCGCAATGAGAACCGTTACCGTTCTGGGAAGCACAGGCAGCATTGGCTGTTCAACCGTGGATCTGCTGGAGCAGGCGCGTGACCAGTTCCGGGTGCGGGCGCTGGTGGGCGGCAGCAATGCGGCAAAGCTGGCAGAGCAGGCCAAAAGCCTGAAGGCCGAACTGGCCGTTGTGGCGGATGAAAAAGCGTTTGAAGAGTTGCGCGCCCTGCTGGCCGGCAGCGGCACCGAAGTTGCCTGCGGGCGAGAGGCTGTGATTGCAGCGGCTGGCCTGCCGGCGGACTGGACTATGGCGGCCATTACAGGTGCTGCCGGACTGGAGCCGACGCTGGCGGCTGTCAAGAACGGCAAGTCCATTGCACTGGCAAACAAGGAAGCGCTGGTGTGTGCGGGTGATGTCATGCTGCGCGCCGTGGCGGACGCCGGGGCTACGCTGCTGCCTGTGGATTCCGAACATAATGCGGTGGCGCAGGCCATGGCGGATAAGCAGGCCGATCAGGTTGCCAAAATCATCCTGACAGCTTCCGGTGGTCCGTTCCGTAAATCCAGCATGGAAGAAATGGAAGCCGCAACGCCCGCACAGGCGTTGAAGCACCCGACCTGGAGCATGGGTGCCAAAATCAGCATTGATTCCGCGACCATGTTCAACAAAGGTCTGGAAGTCATTGAGGCTGCCCGCATTTTCGATCTGCCGGAAGACCGCATTGATGTGCTGGTGCACCCGCAGTCCGTGGTGCACGGGCTGGTGCAGTACACGGATGGCAGCCTGATTGCGCAGATGGGTTCAGCCGACATGCGCATCCCCATCGCCCACACGCTGGCGTGGCCGAAGCGCATGAGCACAACCTCCAGCCATCTGGATCTGGCTGCGTTCGCAACACTGGAATTCAGTGCGCCGGACATGGTGCGGTTCCCGGCCCTGCGTCTGGCGCGGGAGGCTCTGCGGAGCGGCGGTGCTGCGCCGGCCATTCTGTCCGCTGCCAATGAAATTGCGGTTGAAGCCTTCCTGAAGGAACAGATTGGCTTTCTGGACATTGCCCGCGTGGTCGAGCAGACCATGACGGCTCTGGGTGCCCCCCCGGCAGACACGCTGGAAGCCGTGCTGCACTGGGATGCCGAAGCCCGCAAGGCGGCCCGTAGTCATACTCTCGCCCTGGCCGCTTGAGAAAACAGCTCTCTGAGCCGATATTCGGATTATCATGATACACGAATACCTTCGTACACTCATCTCCTTCGCCTTTGTGCTTGGCGTGCTCGTGAGCATTCACGAACTGGGGCACTATCTGGCGGCGCGCTGGCGGGGGGTGCATGTGGAAGTGTTCTCTCTGGGCTTTGGCCCCGCTCTGTTCCGCTGGCATGACCGCAGCGGCACGGAATGGCGCATCTGCCCCATCCCGCTGGGCGGTTACGTCCGCCCGCATGGGTTTGAAGACCCGGAAGATGCCACACCGGAGCAGAAGGCCGCGTGGCTTCCCGGCCGCACCTTTCATGATAAATCCGTTTGGTCCCGGGCGATCGTGATTGTCGCAGGGCCAGTGTTCAACTTCCTTCTGGCGATCCTGCTGTTCACCATCATTTTCGCCTCGGTTGGTCAGCCCATCGTGCGGAACGAAATTGCGGCCGTGCAGCCGGGCGGGGCTGCGGCTGCTGCCGGGGTGCAGGCTGGCGACGTGATCCGCAGAATCGGCACCCATGAGGTGACGGGAGTGCAGGATGCTCAGGCCACCATTCTGGGTGAGGCCGGTGCCAAGACCACACTGACCGTCGGGCGTGGCGGGCAGGATGTAGATTTGCCTGTCACCATCGGGACGGCCCCGGAGTCGTCCTCCTCTACGCCGCATGGCCAGCTTGGTGTGATGTTTGCGACGGAAGCCGGCAAGCCACTTTCCGTGCCCGGTGCTGTGGTGGCGGGGGTGAAGGCCACATGGACAACGTCCGTGCAAACGCTCGACGGTGTGTGGCAAATTCTGACCGGCCGCCATACAGCCAAGGATCTGGGCGGCCCGCTCAAGATCGCGCAGCTTTCGGGGCAGGTGGCTCAGTATGGTTTTGCCAGCCTGCTTTCGTTCATGGCTTTGCTTTCTGTCAATCTGGGGCTAATAAATTTGTTCCCGGTGCCGCTTCTTGATGGCGGACGCCTCGTTTTTTATGCCATAGAGGCTGTACGGGGGCGTCCGGTTTCAAAGCGGATTCAGGAAATCAGCTTTCAGGCCGGCTTCGCGCTTCTTGCAGGTCTGTTCTTGTTTTCGACATTTAATGACCTGTCGGGTTTCGGACTGTTTAAGTGGATTGCATCGCTCGTAAGCTGAATTACAGCAGGGTTGGAACGGAAGAACTTGCGTGACAAGGGTTATATCGGATACGTCCCCCTGCGGGCGACAGAACAACAGGGGAAGGTCTCCTGAGATGGGAACGCCCCCGATGGAGGATGGCAAATCTTGACGGGTAAGCGTTCAGCCCTCTTTGTTTCTGTCTGCGTGCTGCCTTTCTTCCTGGTGGAAGGAAAGGGCGCGCGGGCGGCGGCGACGGATCATGGTGCACAGTCACCAGCCTCCGTATCTCCTGCCCGGCAGGCCAGACTCTCGGCATCCACATCCACTCTGGCCGGTCATTCCGGCGGGGTGATTGAAGATATTACGGTCTCCGGGAATACCCGTATTGAGACCAATACCGTGCTGTCCTACATGGTGGTGCGTCCGGGAGATTCGTTCAGTCAGGACGATCTGGACCGCTCTTTGAAGACGCTCTACGCCACAGGGCTGTTCAAGGATGTGACCATGCGGCGCGAGGGGGGAATCCTCCACGTGCGTCTGGTCGAAAACCCGATCGTCAACCGCATTGTGTTTGAAGGCAATCATGCCGCGAAGGACGAAGACCTGCGCAAGGTCATCGCTCTGCGTCCGCGTGCGGTGTTCTCTGCAGAAACCACAGCGGATGACCGGCAGAAGATTCTGGACGTCTATGCCCAGAAAGCCCGTTACGCTGCCGTTGTGACGCCACAGATTGTTCGTCTGGCGCATAACCGCGTGGACGTTGTCTTC
Source organism: Acetobacter sp. KSO5 (assembly GCF_044094635.1). Classification (NCBI taxonomy): domain Bacteria; kingdom Pseudomonadati; phylum Pseudomonadota; class Alphaproteobacteria; order Acetobacterales; family Acetobacteraceae; genus Acetobacter; species Acetobacter sp. KSO5. The sequence continues at coordinate 936,701 of NZ_CP172014.1, forward strand.
CAGATTAATGAAGGCCCGCAGACGCTGATCCGCAAGATCAGCTTTGTCGGCAATAAAGCGTATTCCGAAGCGCGTCTGGCGAGCGTGGTTTCCTCCAAGGAAACTGCCTGGTATCGGTTCTTCTCATCGTCCGATGAGTATAACCCCGACCGCCTGAAGTATGATGCCGAACTGCTGCGCCGTTTCTATCTGGCCAACGGCTATGTGGATTTCGAGATCAAGAACGCCACGGGCGAACTCTCTCCGGACCGCAAATCCTTCTACGTGACCTTCACGATGAACGAAGGCATTCGCTACCGTCTGGGCAAGGTGGATATCCGTTCCAGCCTGCGGCACGTCCCGGCGAAGTCCCTGCGTAAGTATGTGGAGCTGTTTGCCCGCCAGTGGTACGACGGCAAGGCCGTGCAGGATAATGCCACGGACATGGAGGAAATCCTTCAGGCTCAGGGCCATCCGTTCGCTATGGTACGCCCGGAAATTGCGCGTAACCCGGAAAAGCACACCGTCAATCTGTTGTTTGATGTGAGCGAAGGCCCGCGCCGGTATATTGAGCGGATTGACGTGAACGGGAACACCGTCACGCAGGATAACGTTATCCGTCGCCAGCTGCCGTTTGCGGAAGGGGACCCGTACACCCCGAGCTACAAGAAATACGCCAAGCAGAGCCTGGAAGATCTCGGATTCTTCAAAAGCGTCTCGCTGGATGAAAATCAGGGGTCCACACAGGACCGCACGAACGTTTCCGTCAACGTGACGGAAAAGCCGACGGGTGAATTCTCGCTGGGTGGGGGTTACTCGACCGACGTTGGTGTGCTGGGTAACATTGGCCTCAAACAGCATAACCTGCTGGGCACGGGTGTGGATGCCGGTCTGTCTGGCACCATGTCCATGTGGCAGAAACAGGCTGACTTCTCAGTGACTGATCCGGCCTTCCTGAGCCGGAACATGGTGGCGGGGATCGATCTGTACGGGATTGAGAACAAATACCAGACCTATCAGAACTATTCTGAAAGCCGGTATGGTCTGACCCTGCGTATGGGGTATGCCTATAACCGCTATCTGTCTCAGTCCTGGAGTTATACGCTGATGCGCCGTAACGTCGGGAACACGTGGGATGAGTCCTCGTGGTATGTTCTCGACAACAAAGGCGCGACGACGCTGTCCCAGCTGAGCACCAATCTGGTTTATGACACGCGAGACAACCACATGGCGCCGCATAGCGGTTACATGGTTTCCGTTGGTGGTGATTTTGCCGGTCTGGGCGGGGATACCCGGTATCTGCGTGGTAAGGTGAATGGCGCGTACTATATTCCGCTGGATGACCTGACCAATAGCCATGAATGGACGGTCGCCCTCCGGGCTGGCATGGGGTACATGACAGACTGGGGCAATGGTAAGAGCAGTATCATTGATAACTTCTATCTGGGCGGTAACAACCTGCGAGGCTTCCTGGACGGTGGTGCCGGGCCGCGTAGTATCGGTTACTACGGCCACTCCTCGGAAGATCTGCTTGGTGGCCGCTTCATGTATACTGCGTCTGCCCAGTTGAACTTCCCGATCCCGTTCCTGTCTGACATGGGTGTAAAAGGACGTGCCTTTGTTGACTCCGGGAGTGTCGCCGGTTTGCGTGTGCGGCGGAATATTATCAATCCTTATACCGACAAGCCTGATGTCAGCGGTAATACACTCCGGCCGCGTGTAAGTGCGGGTGCGGGCTTCTCCTGGAAGAGCCCGTTTGGCTTGCTGAATATCGATCTGGGTGTGCCTGTCATGCGCAGTCACAATGACCGGACACAGCTCCTTCGCTTTGGCTTCGGCCAGCAATTCTGAGGTAATGATGCCCAAGTTTAACAGAACAGCCGCTCTTTCTGCGGCTCTCCTGTCAATTTCCGTTGCGCTGGCACCGTCTGCCATGGCTCAGAACGCTGGGGGCGGCGGCTGGTTTGTGCCTAAGGCCGCCCAGCAGCCTGCGCCTCCGGCTGCTCACACCCAGCGCCGGGCACCGTCCCCGGTTCCGCTGCCTGCCGCCCCGGCTGACAGCAGCGAAGCAGACCAGCAGCAGACCCCGCCGGTTCTGCCGTTGCCGCCCATTCCCTCCATGCAGGATCTGCCCAAGAGCGTTGCTCCGCCGGCAACCGTTATTGGTGTGATCAGTGTCTCCGGTGTCATGCGTCAGTCCAGTGCAGCCATGCAGGTGGAACGCACGCTGGGTGGCCGTCGTGATGCGCTGGCACAGGACCTGCAGAAAGAGCAGGCTGGCTGGCGGGATGAGCAGCAGAACCTGCAGGCTCAGGCCAAGTCCATGACGTCTGACCAGATTCAGAACCGTGAACGCAGCCTGCAGAACCGCGTGATGAAGGCGCAGCGCGATTTCCGTAATCGCAACCGCATCATTCAGGAAGCCGCTCAGGTTTCTCTGGGCCAGATCGAGCGTGAACTGGTTCAGGTGATCCAGAAAGTTGCCGCCTCCCACGGGATGAACCTCGTGCTGCATAGCGAGCAGGTTGCTCTGCATGTGGACGGGCAGGATATTACCAACGAAGTGGCCAAGCAGCTGAACGGCGTGCTGCCGTCCGTGTTTATTCCGGACGCCAACGTGGATCCGGAAGTGCTGGCAAAATCTGGCAAGATGCCGACCACGGCAGATGCGGATCAGGAAGCGCCTGCTACGGGCCCTGCCCCGGCAGCAGCTCCTGCGGCTCCGGCCGCCGCTCCGGCAGCGCATAAGTAAGGATGACCAGCATTACAGCGTCTTCCGGGCCTGCTGACCCCCGGTTTTTTACGCGGTCTGGTCCGTTTGACGGGCAGGCTCTGGCTGAAGCAGCCGGAGCCACGCTGGTCCCGCCGCGGGAAGGCTCTCTTCCCGCTGAGGGTTATGCCGGCATTGCCCCCTTGCAGGTTGCTGGCGCTCAGCATGTCAGCTTTCTGGATAACCGCCGCTACGCCCATCTTCTGGAAGGCACAAAAGCCGGTCTGGTGATTGTGGCTCCGGCTTTTGCGGATAAGGTTCCGGCGCACTCAGCTGCACTGGTTTCCTCCACGCCGTATCTGGCATGGTCGCGTGTTGCGCGGTTGTTTCACCCCAAGGCACCGGCACAGCCGGGTATTCACCCTCTGGCGGTGGTTGATGCCAGCGCGGTGGTGGATCCCTCTGCTGAAATCGGCCCGTTTGTGGTGGTGGGTGCACGGGCGGAAATTGGCCCGCGCTGCATCATCAATTCTCATGCTGTAGTGGGTGAGGGCGTGGTGCTGGCGGCAGATTGTCGCATTGGCTGCCATGTCACCCTTTCTCACGCCACACTGGGTGAACGGGTGATTATTCTGCCGGGTGCGCGCATCGGGCAGGATGGCTTCGGTTTTGCTGTAGGGCCGAACGGGTTTGAGACGGTGCCGCAACTCGGGCAGGTGGTGCTTGAGCATGATGTTGAGATTGGCGCAAACACCACAATTGATCGCGGTTCTGTGAATGATACCGTGATTGGTGCAGGCTCCCGGCTCGACAATCTGGTTCAGATCGGCCACAACGCCCGGCTTGGACGGTGTTGTATCGTGGTGTCTCAGGCCGGTATTTCGGGCTCCACTGTGCTGGAAGACTATGTGACCGTCGCAGCGCAGGCAGGCCTTATTGGGCATATCCGCATTGGGGCCAAGGCGCGTATTGGAGCGCAATGCGGCGTGATGTCTGATGTTGAGGGCGGCGCTGATGTGATTGGCAGTCCTGCCATGCCGTTCCGGGAGTTTTTCCGGAATGTGGCGGTGTTGCGCAAGCTGTCCAAAAAAGCGTCTGGACCGGCAGAAGGCGGTTCGGGCAAGGGTTGAACAGATACCGGGCGCTGTCCGGCTGAAAAAGGTGGTCTAGGGGACGTGGAGACGAAACAAGAATCGCAGCAGGACGTTCAGACAATCGATGCGATTGACGTCACGCGCATTATGCAAGCGATTCCGCACAGATATCCTTTCCTGCTCATCGACCGGATGGTGGATATCAGGCTCGGGGAAGAAGCAACCGGTATCAAGAATGTCTCGGTTAACGAGCCGTTCTTTCCGGGGCATTTCCCTGTGCGCCCTGTCATGCCCGGTGTGCTGATTGTTGAAGCCATGGCGCAGACAGCGGCCACGCTGGTGGTGCTGACGCTGGGTAAGGCTTTTGAGGGCAAGGTTGTCTATTTCATGACAATCGAGAATGCCAAGTTCCGCAAGCCTGTGGAGCCGGGTGACCAGCTGCGCATCCATGTTGTGAAGGAACGCCACCGCGCCAATGTGTGGAAGTTCCGTGGTGTGGCCAAAGTGGATGGTGTCTCCGTTGCGGAAGCAACGTTCAGCGCCATGATCATGGGTTGAGCCCCCCGTTATTTTTGAGATAATTGTTGCTAAATATCCTGACCTGCCCGGAAAACGCCCGTTTTTTGGGGCAGGTGTTCCCGCAAGCTTATTGTGGCGTACGGGAAGCAGACAGGTGAAAGAGGAGTAGAACTGGTGCATGCAGTAGGAGAAAACGGGGGGGCGCGTGTTCACCCAACCGCCATTGTTGCACCAGAGGCTCAGCTTGGGCGTGGCGTGGTTATCGGTCCGTGGTGTTCCGTTGGCCCGAATGTGGTGATCGAGGACAACGTGGAGCTGATTTCCCACGTTGTGGTGGATGGTCATACGCGCCTTGGCGCGGGATCTCGCTATTTTCCGTTCAGCACCGTCGGCATGGCGCCGCAGGATCTCAAATATAAAGGTGAGCCGACCCGCTGTGAGGTCGGTGCCCGTACGGTGGTGCGTGAGCACGTCACCATCCATCGTGGCACCGCCGTAGGGAGCGGGCTGACGCACATCGGTGACGATGTGCTGATTATGGCCAATGCCCATGTTGCGCATGACTGCACGCTGGGTGACCGGGTGATTATCGTCAATAACGTGGTCATGGGCGGCCATGTGACGATTGAGGATGATGCGCGCGTCATGGGTTCGGCTGCCATTCATCAGTTCGTGCGGATTGGTCACGCGGCGCTGGTTGGCGGCGTGGCTGGTGTGGAAGCGGACGTCATTCCGTATGGCAGCGTGCTGGGGAACCGCGCGCGGCTTGTGGGCCTGCACTGGATCTGGCTGCGCCGGAATGGTGTGCAGTCGGCGGAAATCCACCGGATGCGTAAGGCATTCTTTACCCTGTATCCCAAAGGGGCGTCCGAGGACGGTCCGTTTGCGGCGCGTCTTGAAGTCATGCGGCGCGAGTTTGGGGATGAACCCCGCGTGCGCGAAATTCTTGAGTTTATTGATGCTCCCAGTCGGCGCGGCCTTGTCCGCGTAGCACGTGGAGATTTCAGCACGGCGGAAACCGAGGGCGCGTGAGCGCGCGGCCCGGCGCAGTTGGCATTCTGGCCGGGGGCGGTCCGCTTCCGGCACGCGTGGCCGAAGCTGCTGCGGCAGAAGGGCGACCGGTTTTTATTCTTGGATTTGACGGATTTGCTGAGCCAGAGGTGATCAACCCCTGGCCGCATCAGCTTGTACGCCTTGGCGCTGCCGGACAGATGCTGTCCCTCCTGCGGGCGCATGGGTGCACGGACCTCGTGCTGATTGGTCCTATTCGTCGCCCGTCGCTGCGCAGCCTGTATCCTGACGCCGAAGGCGCGCGCATTCTGGCCCGATTGGGCCGGGCCTTGTTTGCGGGCGATGACGGGCTTCTGGCGGCTCTGGTCCGCATTCTGGGTGAGGAAGGCTTTTGTGTGCGGGGTGCGCACGAATTTCTGTCTCATGCCGTTGTGCCTCCAGGCGTTCTGGGTGCTGTTGCACCAGATGAACAGGCGATGGCCGACATCCGCCGTGGCATTGAGGTTGTGCATGCGCTGGGCCGGATGGATATCGGGCAGGGCTGCGTGGTGCAGAACGGTCTTGTGCTGGCTGTAGAGGCTATGGAGGGCACAGACCGCATGCTGGCCCGTGCTGGCGAGTGTCGGCAGCCGGGCGAGGGCGGGGTGCTGGTCAAGCTCCTCAAGCCGGGGCAGGATAAGCGGGCGGATATGCCCACTATTGGTCCCGCCACCGTGCGAAACGCGCATCTGGCGGGCCTGCGCGGCATTGCGTTTGAGGCCGGGCATACCCTGCTGACAGATCGGGATGCCTGCGTGGCCGAGGCCAATCAGGCAGGATTATTCCTGATTGCGGTAACCCCGGAGCCTCTCACGCGCTAAAAACAAAGCGAAACAGAGGAGAGACTGCGCAATGGCAAGTTACTTGCACACCATGGTCCGGGTGAAAAATCTGGATGACAGTATCGCTTTTTACAAGCTTCTGGGCATGCATGAATTGCGTCGGCGTGAAGTGCCGGACGGTAAATATACCCTCGTCTTTATTGGCTATGCGGATAATGCTGCCGGACAGGCCGAAATCGAACTGACCTATAACTGGGGGCAGGATGATGGCTATGAGGTCGGCACCGGCTTTGGTCATTTTGCCGTTGGCGTGCCCGATGTGGCGGCAGCGGTGGAGAAGGTACGTGCCGGGGGTAGTAAGGTTACGCGGGAGGCTGGTCCGGTCAAATTCGGCACCTCCATCATCGCGTTTGTCGAAGATCCGGACGGCTACAAGATCGAACTGATCCAGCGCCCGGATTAAGGCCTCTCAGGACTGCGGCTTCTGCTTCAGCCGGAGCAGGGCGCGGTCTAGAGACTCGTCAATGGTTTTGACGGCTTTGAGCACCAGCGGGTCCGTGCTGGTGCCGAGCTGTTCAGCCGCCAGCATCGCGGGTGAGAGAATATTCCGGATATCGTGGCGCAGTTTAGGGTCGGGTGTGGGGAGTGAGGTCTGAGGGCGCACTGCCGGACCCGACGGCGGCTGCGAGGCCGTGACCGGGGCTGATCCGGCCGAAGCTTCTGCTGCTGGTCTTGCCGACGCAGTAGGTGCCGTGGAAGGCGCTGAGGATTCAGCAACCCCTGCGAACTGGGCATTAGAGAGCGATTCTGCGGGCTGCCGGGCGGAAATACGCCCCGAATCAGTCGGCGCAGGGTGCCGGAAGCGCGTTCCCAGCCAGGCCCCAACTCCTGCGGTCAGGGCGACGGGCAGCAGGCCGGCAGGGAAGGACAGGCCCAGCAGACCCGCCACCAAAGCCCCCAAAAGAGGCAGGCAGAACAGAAGCAGGACGGTGCTGAGGGGGGATTGAGAGGTGCTCATGGAGGACCAGCCCTTCTTTTGTCGGCACAGAGTGTGCCGGGACTCTGCCGATATGATTGACGTTCTCCTTTCTGAACATTATAAGCCGGCCCTTCAAGACAGGTGGCTTTGGGCTGCCTGCATATCTGTATCAATGAAGGGAGTGCTGCAATGAAGCGCACTTATCAACCGTCCCGGCTGGTCCGCAAGCGTCGCCATGGTTTCCGCTCACGTATGGCAACTGTTGGTGGCCGCAAGATCATCGCCAACCGTCGTTCCAAAGGCCGTAAGCGTCTCTCCGCTTAAGCTTTTTATGGCTTACGGGCATCATGCAACAGCGTGAGCGTCTGGAGGGAGCGGGGGCTGAGCCTGTTCGTTCCCAACGCCTTAAAAAGCGGAAAGAGTTTCTCTTTCTGGCCGCGCGTGGGCGTAAAGCGCCCGTGCGGGGGCTGGTGCTCCAGCTTTTTCAGCGCGCCGACTCCAATGCACCGCGCATTGGCTTTACCGTGACAAAAAAAGTTGGAAACTCCGTGGTCCGCAACCGCGCCCGCCGCAGGCTGCGCGAGGTTGTCCGCATTGTGGAAACTGAAACACCTCTTAACGGCCTTGATCTGGTTCTGATTGGCCGCGCTGCAACCCTGAACCGCTCTTTTGCGGATCTGGTGGCAGATTTTCGCAAAGCCTTGCAGCTGTGTCTTTCTCAGGCTGACCGGAGCGCAAAGCCCGGCCAGAAGTAAGACGTCCGCCTGTCCTACAGGGCAGGAAGATGCTTTCCCGGCTTGCATTCCTGCTCATCCTGCGCTGGAAACCAGAGTGCCGTGAAGACTCCGTGTTTCGCGGTTAAATTATCTGTTCCGTTTCGTGCAGGGGGGCCAGCAGGCCAGCAATGGATACAAGACGTCTGATACTGGCAACACTGCTGTCAGCTGCGGTTCTCATCGGGTTTGATTATTTCTTCCCGCAGGCGCCCAAGGCTCCTGTCACGCAGCAGACCACGCAAAGTGTTTCTGCGCCGCCGTCTGGTGCTGCGCAGCCTTCTTCCACAGCATCCACACAATCCGCAGGCGATGCGGTGAGTGAGACCAACGGGCCGGATGCGCATCTGGCGATTGATGCGCCCGCCGTGCAGGGCTCCATCAATCTGCGCGGTGCGCGGCTGGATGATCTGGTCCTCAAAAAATATCGGGAAACCGTCAAGCCGGACAGCCCGGACGTGCGCGTTCTGGCGGATGGCACGGGCTCCAAGCCGGACTTTATTGATTTCGGCTGGCGTGCTCCGTCCGATGTCTCGGTGCGTCTGCCCGATTCTCGTACGTTGTGGAAAGCGGACAACACGAAGCTGGATTCGGCCCATCCCGTCACCCTCTCATGGGATAACGGGCAGGGCCTGACGTTTGAAATCGCTCTGGCGGTGGATCAGGACTTCATGTTCACCGTCACCCAGCGCGTGCATAACGCCACGGGTCAGGCGGTGGCGCTGTATCCGTACTATCGCGTCAATCGTGGTTACACGCCGGAAACAACAGGCGGCATGCTGGTGCATGAAGGCCCGATTTCCGTTATTGATGGTCGTCTGAACGAAGGCTCTTACAAAGCCCTGCGCAACGACGGCGTGCCGCCGGATAATGTCTCCTGGAGCCATCAGGGCACAGGCGGCTGGGCTGGTATTACCGACAAATACTGGCTGATGGCCGTTCTGCCGGACCAGAGCACACAGGTTGTTGGCGCTTATACCTATCTGCCTGCTCAGCACACCTATCAGGTTGGCTTTACGTCTACCGCTCCGGTGCAGGTTGCTGCGGGCCAGACGGCCTCTTCCGAAGCACATGTGTTTGCCGGTGCGAAGGAAGTGCGTCTGCTGGACCGCTATGAGCACGATCTGCATGTGCCCATGTTCTGGAAAGCAGTGGACTTTGGGTGGCTGGCGTTCCTGACGCGCCCGGTGTTCTTCGTGCTGGACTGGCTCTACACGATGATCGGCAACTTCGGTCTGGCTCTGCTGACCTTTACCGTGATCGTGAAGCTGCTCTTCCTGCCGCTGACCATCAAGCAGATGCGTATGACGTGGAAGACGGCTCGCCTGAAGCCGAAGGTGGACCAGATCCGCGCCCGCTACAAAGACGACCCGATGGCTATGCAGCAGCATATCATGGGCCTGTATCGGGAAGAGGGCGTGAACCTGTTCGGTGGTTTCCTGCCGCTGTTCATTCAGGCTCCGGTGTTCTGGTGTCTGTATAAGGATCTCTACGTCACCATTGAAATGCGCCACGCGCCGTTCTTTGGCTGGATTAAGGATCTGTCCGCACCCGACCCGACGAATGTGTTCAACCTGTTCGGGCTGATTCCGTTTGACCCGGCGCAGGTGCTGTCCATCCTCTCGCTTGGCGCATGGCCGATCCTGTATGGGGCCACCATGTTCCTGATGCAGAAGATCAGCTCCAGCTCCACCAACATGGACCCGGCACAGCAGAAGGTGATGGCCTTCATCCCGCTGGTGTTCACCTTCTTCATGGCGCATCAGCCGGTTGGTCTGGTGATCTACTATGCGTGGAGCAACCTTCTGACCGCGTTGCAGCAGTTCATCATCCTCGGGCGCTTCAAGGCGGCTGACAAAAATGCTGATGCCAAGACGACCGTAGTGAGCAAGCGCTGATGCCTGAAGCCGGAACAGACTTTCGTGAACTGACGAATGACGAGCAGATTGCCGCCGCCCTGGAAGATGGGCGGCGGCTTTTTGCCGGTTCGTGCGACTTCATTTTCGGGGCGCAGAAGCTCGGGCAGCTGCCACCGCAGACGCTGCCGGAAATTGCGTTTGCCGGTCGTTCCAACGTGGGTAAGTCCACGCTGGTTAATGCGCTGACAGGCCGCAAGACGCTGGCCCGTGCGTCCTCCCAGCCGGGCCGCACCAAACAGCTGAACTTTTTTGACCTCGCCCATCGGCTGATGCTGGTGGATATGCCGGGCTACGGCTTTGCCAAGGCGGCGAAGTCGGTCAAGGAAGACTGGCAGGAAATGATGTTTGACTACCTGCGTGGCCGCCCCGGCCTACGGCGGGTGATGCTGCTGCTGGATGCGCGCATTGAAGTCAAACCGCATGATCTGGAAGTGATGAAGCTGCTGGACCGCGCAGCCGTCAGCTTTCAGGTGGTGCTGACCAAGTGTGATGCCGTCAAGCCGACGGCTCTGGCCCGCAAGGAAGAAGAGGTTCTGGCTCTGACCAAACGCCACCCTGCGGCGTGCCCCTTCCTTTCCGTGACCAGCAGCGAGACCGGGCTGGGCATTGAGCAGCTGCGCGCAGAACTTGCGGCGTTTGCTCTGCCGCCGCAATAACCCCCCGGCAGGATTATCGAGCAGGATTTTCAGCCCATGACCGACCCTTCTTCCTCATTGCCTGATCTGCACCATGAAGCCGCAGTGCTGGCCAGTGCCCTGCCGTATCTGCGGCGGTATGCGGGTGACACCATTGTGGTCAAATATGGTGGACACGCCATGGGGGACCCGGAACTGGCCCTGACATTCGGGCGGGATATTGCCCTGCTCAAGCTGGTCGGCATCAATCCGGTTGTCGTGCATGGCGGTGGCCCGCAGATCAACCAGATGCTGAAGCGGCTGGATATCAGCTCCACCTTTGTGGATGGCCTGCGCGTCACGGATGCCAACATGGTTGATGTGATCGAAATGGTGCTGGCTGGTTCCGTGAATAAGGAAGTCGCGGAACTCATCAGTCAGGCCGGTGCGCTGGCAGTGGGCATTTCCGGCAAGGACGGCAAGCTGATTACCGCCCGCAAGCTGGCCCGCACCGTGCGTGACCCGGACAGCCAGATTGAGCGTGTGCTGGATCTGGGGTTTGTGGGTGAGCCGGTGAAGGTGGATCCGCGGGTGATTTACGCTCTGTCCGGCTCCGGCCTGATTCCGGTGATTGCGCCGGTTGGTCTGGGTGAAGACGGTGCGACCTACAACATCAATGCCGATACCGCAGCCGGTGCTGTGGCCGGGGCCGTGCATGCCACGCGCCTGCTGATGCTGACGGACGTGCCCGGTGTGCTGGATAAAGATGGCAACCTGATCCCCGAACTGACGGCGGAACAGGCACGTCAGGCCATTGCGGATGGCGTGATTACCGGCGGCATGATCCCCAAAGTGGAAACCTGCATTCAGGCCGTGCAGGCCGGGGCGCGGGCTGCCGTCATCATCAATGGCCGCACGCCGCATGCCTGTTTGCTGGAACTGTTTACGGCCTCTGGTTCCGGCACGTTGATCCGCGCGGACTAATTGCTGTTTTGAAACCTGCCGCCCGCACGGTGGATCAGAGCCCGATTCTGAACCGTGCTGATGGCAGGTGTCCGGCACCGGCGCGTTGACAGGAGCGTGCCCTGTCCGCATGGTTCCTTCCTCTTTTTGCCGGTCGGTGGCGCTGCCCCGGCCCTGTTCTCCATCCTGTCTGACGGTGTCTCATGACTGAAGAAACTCTCCGCGCTCAAATTGAAACTCTGTGGGAAGCTCGTGACCGGATTTCCTCCGCCACGACGGGTGACGATCGCAAGGCGATTGAAACCGCTCTCGAGGCGCTGGATTCCGGGCGTCTGCGCGTTGCAGCTCCCAGCGAAAATGGCTGGGTGGTGCATGAATGGCTGAAAAAGGCCGTTCTGCTTTCTTTCCGTCTGAATGACAGCATTGTCATGCCGGGTGCTGCTGCGGGCGGCCCGGCGTTTGACAAGGTTCCTGTCAAGTTTCAGGGCTGGGATCAGGCCCGTTTTGAAAAAGCCGGCTTCCGCGTAGTGCCGGGTGCCATGGTGCGTTACTCAGCCTACATCGCGCCCGGTGCGGTGCTGATGCCGAGCTTTGTGAACGTGGGCGCCCATGTGGGCAGCGGCACCATGGTGGATACCTGGGCGACCGTTGGCAGCTGTGCGCAGATTGGCAGCAACTGCCACATCAGCGGCGGTGCTGGTATTGGCGGTGTTCTGGAACCGCTGCAGGCGGCTCCGGTCATTATTGAAGATAACTGCTTTATCGGTGCGCGCTCCGAAGTGGCGGAAGGCGTGATTGTGGAGCGCGGTTCCGTGCTGTCCATGGGCGTTTTCCTTGGCGCGTCCACCAAGATTGTGGACCGTGCAACGGGTGAAATCTTCATGGGTCGCGTTCCGGCCTATTCCGTTGTGGTGCCGGGCACGCTGCCGTCTTCTAAGCCGGTTGGCCCCGATGGTCGCCCGAACCCCAATCTGGCCTGCGCCGTGATTGTGAAGCGGGTGGACGAGCGCACACGCTCCAAGACCTCCATTAACGACCTGCTGCGCGACTAAGCAGAGGGAACCTCGGGCAGACACGCAATGACATATTCAGCGCCGGACCAGACCCTTCCAACCGGACCCCAGACCGGGCTTTTGCCCGTGCTGACAGACCCGGTGGCGGTGACGCAGGCGCTGATCCGTCATGCCTCTGTCTCGCCCGATCCCGGTCCTGCTCAGCAGACTCTGGCGGCCATGCTGGAGGCGCTGGGCTTTACCGTGGTGTCTCTTCCCTATGGGGACGGGGCAGAACGCACGCCCAACCTGTTTGCGCGGCTGGGCAGGGCTGGGCCGCACATCTGTTTTGCGGGCCATACCGATGTTGTGCCGCCGGGTGCGGAGAGTGCGTGGACGCATCCGCCTTATGCGGCGGAAATTTCTGATGGCATTCTGTTCGGCCGGGGCGCGTGTGACATGAAGGGCGGCATTGCCGCGTTTGTCTCCGCCGTGGCGCGATGCGTGGAGCAGGGCGGTGTGCCCGGTTCCATCAGTCTGCTGATTACCGGCGATGAAGAAGGCCCCGCCACCTACGGCACCTGCAAGGTGCTGGAATGGATGGCGGAGAAAGACCAGATCCCGGATTATTGCGTGGTGGGTGAGCCGACCAATCCCGCCGCCATGGGTGATATGATCAAGATCGGCCGCCGGGGCAGCCTGAACGCGCATATTGTGGTGGAGGGCGTGCAGGGCCATGTGGCCTATCCGCATCGCGCCGATAACCCGGTGCATAAACTGCTGAGCGTGCTGACGGCCCTGCGGGAGACGCCGCTGGACAATGGCTCCGAGTGGTTTGAACCGTCCAGCCTGCAAATTACCAGCATGGATGTGGGCAACACGGCGACCAATCTCATTCCGGCCACGGCGGAAGCCCGGCTGAATATCCGGTTTAATGACCTGCATACGGGGGCTGGCCTGAAAGGCTGGCTGGAAACCATTTGCCGCCAGCATGCGCCCACGGCGCGGGTGAGTGTGCGGATTAGCGGGGAATCGTTCCTCACGGCACCGGGGCCGGCGACGGACCATCTGGTGCAGGCTGTGCAGACTGTCACGGGGCGCACGCCCAAGCTGGATACCGGGGGCGGCACGTCTGACGCCCGCTTTATTGCAAATTATTGTCCGGTGGCCGAATTTGGGCTCGTCGGGGCCAGCATCCATAAGGTGGATGAACACACCACACTGGCCGATCTGGAAACATTGACGGTGATTTACAAGACCTTTCTGGAAGGGGTCATGGCGTGATTTCAAGTTCGGGTTCTGGCAAGCAGGGTAACGGTCGCAGAATTTTGCAGGGTATGCTGCTGCTGGCCAGCGGGCGGCGTGAAGGTATTGCGTGCTTTCAGGGCACGCCGGATTCCTTTGGCGCGGCACTGGCGCCGCAGCTGGCACTGCTGCTGGTCGGCCTGTTTCAGGCGGCCATGCAGCCGGATAAGGCACTGGGCTTTACCAAGCTTCTGCTGTCTCTCTGCGTGGTGCTGCTGCCAGCTGTTGTCTCCCAGTTTTATGCCCATAAATGGGGGCGGGATGCGCTCTGGATGCGCTACATCACGGCGGCCACATGGTGCGGCTGGGTGGTGGTGCTCATTTCTCTGGTGGCCACAGTTCTGGCGGGCCTGCTATTCCCGCCGCTGCTGCATCAGCCGGGGTTCATGGCTTCCCTGATGGTCACGGTTTCCATCTATGAGATGTGGCTGCAATGGTATGTGGCCCGCGTCGGGCTTGGACTGACCCGGAGCCGTGCGCTGCTGCTGTATGTTTCGGTTCTGGCTGTCACACTGGTTCTCTATGGCCTCGCCGCGTTGCTGCCGCCGCATTACATCGTGATGCAGGATCTGCTTCAGCCGATGATTGCGGTCAAACCGTCTCACTAAACAAGGCGGTTTGCGCGTTGGAGCGACGAGGCTCTGTTTCGAGAAAGCCTGTGCTGGTTTGAGATATTTTCTCTCAGACTGCACAGGCTTTTTTTATGGTGTGAGGTGCTGGGTTACGGATCATAGGCTGGCTCACTGGCTCACTGGCTCACTGGCTCACTGGCTCACTGGCTCAGCGCGAAGAGCGCCTTTATCCCCGGTCTTATCGGAGATGCACGACGTCCAGCAGCAGCAGGCTCAGCACGCCAAGCCCGGCCAGTGAGAGGACGACCGCCGTTGTTACGCGGCTCCCGGCTTTGGTCACGGTTCGGGCATCGACGCCAAGCCCGAGGGCGGCCATGGAGATGACGGTCAGCACCGTGGCGACCTGATTGATTGGCGCAATCCATCCGGCAGGCACCAGACCGAAGGTGCGGCAGAGCATGAGGGCCAGAAAGCCCAGAATGAACCACGGCACGAACTGCGCAAAACCGGCCCGTTTGGGGGTGGCAGGCCCGGCGGTGATGTCACTCCCATCAGGCTTTTCCGGGGGGAGTTTGGGGGCGAGGAGGGAGAGGGCAAAACAGACCGGCCCTAGCATGAGCACCCGCACCAGTTTGACCACGGTGCCCATCTGCACCGCCAGCGTGCCAAGCGGCAAGGTGGCGGCCAGAACCTGCGGCACGGCATAGACCGTCATCCCGGCAAAGATACCAAAGGAGATGCCCGTCATACCCGCCGCAATGCCCAGCACTGGCAGACCAAGCACTACGACTACGCCCAGCACAGCAGTAAAGGCGATGGAGGCGGCCACATCCTTGGCGTCTGCCCGGATCACGGGGGCGACGGCGGCAATGGCGGAATTCCCGCAAATGGCATTGCCGCAAGCCACCAGCAGGGCCATGCGGGGCGGCAGGCCCAGCAGCGTGCCAATGCCAAAGCTGACCAGAATGGCAGCGGCGACAACCGCAGCAATGCCCACCAGCAACACAGGCCCAAGAGAGACAACGCTGGCAGCACTTATGGACACGCCCAACAGGACCACGGAAATTTCAAGCAGCGTGCGTGCGCTAAAACAGATGCCCGCCTGCCAGCCGGCGTCCGGCGACCACAGGCTCCGCACGCAGGTGCCCAGCAGAATGGCCAGCACAAGGGCTTCCAGCCACGCCTTGCCAAATAACAGCACTTCGATTGATTGAAGGGCGTAGGCGGCAGCGGTAATCGCCACGCATAAACCAATGCCCGGCAGCAGAGTGCGAGCGGTGTGCAGCAGGGAAAAATTGGCGGGTTTCGTCATCTCGATGTCCTTCTGCCGTTTGATCTAGGCGCAGAAGATCAATCAATCCAACGCATTGTTTTTCTTATTCCAATTAGTAAAAGTGATGAATAAGGGAGCGGATTGGCATGACACTGGAACAGCTTCGTATTTTTTTGTGTGTGGCCGAGCGTGAGCACATGACGGAGGCCGCCCGGGCTCTGCATGTCACGCAGTCTGCTGTTTCGGCGGCTATTGCCGCTTTGGAGGCCCGGCACGGGGTCCGGCTGTTTCATCGGGTGGGGCGAGGCATTGTGCTGACGGAAGCCGGAACGCTGTTTCTGGCTGAAGCCCGCATCATTCTGGACCGTGTGCAGGCGGCGGAAGCCATGCTGGATGATCTGAGCGGTTTGAAGCGCGGGACCCTGCGCGTGGTGGCCAGCCAGACCATTGCGGCTTACTGGTTGCCGCCGCTGCTGGCGGCCTTCCGCGAGCGTTTCCCGCATATCGAAATCGTGCTGGAAATTGGCAACACCCAGCAGGTGGCCGCACATGTGCAAGCGGGGCAGTCTGACCTTGGGATTGTGGAAGGCAAGGTAGATAATCCAGTTCTGGCGCAGTGGCCCATTGCGCAGGATCAGCTGGTGCTGGTGCAGTCCACACCGTTTGATGCACGAAGCTGCACGGCCAAAGCGTTGCAAAAAGCCCGCTGGATTATGCGGGAGCAAGGCTCTGGCACGCGGTCCACGCTGGATGACTGTTTGCGGCAGATTGGCGTGAAACCGGAAACTCTGCATGAGGCACTTGTGCTGCCCTCCAACGAGAGTGTGCGCACGGCAGTGGAAGCCGGAGCGGGGATTGCGGGCCTGTCCTCACTGGTGGTGGCCCCGGCTCTGGCGGCGAGAACACTGCATGCGGCCCCGGTGACCTTTGGCCCGCGCGTGTTCTTCGGCTTGCGGCACAAGGAACGGTACCGCAGTCACGCCGTTGAGGCTCTGACGGATTTTATTGCTCAGCGTTCGGCGGACTGAAGAGAGATGCACCTTCCTGAACAACTCGGCCTGACAGTTCCGGTCTTTCAGGCTCCGATGGCCGGCGTGTCCACGCCAGCGCTTGCGGCGGAGGTCTCCAACGCGGGCGGGTTGGGCGCACTGGGGCTGGGGGCGACAAAGCCTGAGCAGGCACGTGCATTGATTGCGGAGGTGCGGGCCAGAACGGACCGGCCCTTTAACGTCAATCTGTTCGTGCATTCCACGCCCAAAGCGGACGCGGAGCGTGAGGCGCGCTGGCTGGACTGGCTGAAGCCTGTTTTTGCAGAGTACGACGAGATACCCCCGGAAAAACTGTCTTCACCCTACACAAGTTTTCTGGATGACCCGGCGATGCTGGCGCTCCTGCTGGAGGTCAAACCGCCCGTCATCAGCTTCCATTTCGGGTTACCTCCTGCTGAGTGTGTGACGGCCCTCAAACAAACAGGCGCGGTGCTTCTGGCGACTGTCACCAGCCCTGCCGAGGCACTGTCGGCAGAAGCTGCCGGGATGGATGCGGTGATGGCGCAGGGTATCGAGGCCGGAGGGCATCGGGGCATGTTTGACCCGTATGCGCCGGATGATGCGCTGGGCACGTTCCCGCTGGTCCGTCTGCTCAGCCGCCAGTGTCATGGGCCGGTTATTGCCGCTGGGGGCATTATGGACGGGGCCGGGCTGGCGGCCGCGCTGGATCTGGGGGCCGTGGCGGCGCAAATGGGCACGGCATTTCTGCTTTGCCCGGAAACGGGGTTGGATGAGGCGTATCGAAAAGCTCTGATGGGACAGGCGGCTTTTCATACCCGCATGGTCAGCCTGATTTCCGGTCGGCCCGCGCGAGGGCTATCCAACCGGTTTACTGCGTTGGCTGATCGCCCCGATGCACCGCCTTGCCCGGATTACCCCATTGCGTATGATGCCGGGAAGGCTCTGGCCAAAGCGGCCCGAACCCACGGGGAGGCAGGCTTTGGCGCACACTGGGCCGGGCAGGGGGCACCGCTGGCCCGCGCTCTGCCTGCGCCCCGGTTGGTTCGGGAAATTCAGGCGGAATACACGGAAATTCTGAAACAGCGGTCGCGCCAGATTAAGCGCGCGGGACTGGTTTGATGACTGCCGGAAGTAATGTTCTACAGAGTGCCAGTGCCAGTGCCAGTGCCAGTGCCAGTGCCAGTGCCAGTGCCAGTGCCAGTGTTAGTATGAGGCTGGCGGGTTCGCAAACGGATCAGGATTATAGCCTACGCCGGTCAGATACAGGCCTTCTGCCGGGGCGGTAGGGCCTCCGGCGGTGCGGGAGCGGGCGTCCAGCGCTGCGGTGATGCGTTCCGGGTCCCAGCGTTCTCTGCCAACAAGAACCAGCGTGCCCACCATGTTTCGTACCTGATGGTGCAGAAAGGAGCGGGCGCGGGTGCGGATATGCACTTCCTCCCCCACACGCTCTACCGTCAGGCTGTCCAGCGTACGGACCGGGTTTCTGGCCTGACAGGCGGCAGCCCGGAAGGACGTAAAATCATGCGTGCCCACAAGCCTGTCTGCACCTTCGCGCATTCGGTCCAGATTCAGCCGGGCGCGCACATGCCACATATGGGTGGCTCCAAGGGCCGGGGGCGAGGGGCGGTTGATAATGCGGTAGAGGTAGGAGCGCCATGTGGCGGAAAACCGCGCGCTCCATTTCTCCGTCACCAGTGCCGCCTGCAGCACGGCAACAGGGTGGGGTTTCAGATGGTAGCTCAGCCCGTCACGCACAATATGCGGGGCAAGGTTCATATCTGCGGGGAAGTCCAGATGCGCGACCTGCCCCAGTGCATGCACGCCCGCATCCGTCCGCCCTGCGGTAATGCTGGAGACGCGCCGCCCATTAGCCATGCGGGTGGCGGCTGCTTCCAGCAGGCCCTGCACGGAAGTGCCCACACTCTGCTTCTGCCAGCCGACCAGACCGGTGCCGTCATATTCGATTTTGACAGCCCAGCGCTGGAATGCCTGCTCGGTCTGGGCATCCTTATGGGGATCAGACGGAAAAACAGGCGAGGGTTCGGAGAGAAACGACGGCAGCTCGGTCATTCGGCGTCGGGTGCGGCTGGCGGCGTGTGATACAGGCGCGTGCCTGCGGGCATGGGCTGGCCGCGCAGGAAGGCATCAGCATCCATCATGCCACGACCGGGCTTTTGCAGGCGGGTCAGGCGGAGAGCGCCGTCTCCACACGCAATGGTCAGGGCATCATCCAGCGCGGTGCCGGGGGTAGCGGTGTGCTTGCGGTCGGGCAGCGGGGTGGCCGCACCAATTTTCAGCACGGTGCCATCGGCCTGCACGGTAAAGGTGCCGGGCCAGGGGGTGAGGGCACGAATGCGCAGGTCCAGTGCCGCAGCAGACTGGGACCAGTCCAGACGGCCATCTTCACGCGTCAGCATCGGGGCGTAGGTCACGCCGTCTTCCGGCTGCGGCGTGGGGGCGGGGCGTTCGGCCAGCACACGCACGGCCAGTTGCCCGCCAATAGCACTTAGCGCGTCATGCAGGCTGGTGGCAGTGGTCTCGGCGGTAATGGGCACGGCCTCACGCAGCAGCATGGGACCAGTATCAAGGCCCGCTTCCATCTGCATGATGGTCACGCCACTTTCTGTATCACCTGCCAGAATGGAGCTCTGGATGGGGGAGGCTCCGCGCCAGCGCGGCAACAGGCTGGCATGGATGTTCAGGCAGCCAAGGCGCGGCGCGTCCAGCATGACCTGTGGCAGAATGAGACCATAGGCGGCCACAATGGCGGCATCGGCCTCAAGGGCAGCAAAGGCGGCCCATTCTTCCTCATTTTTACGCAGCTTTTCGGGGTGACGCACCGGCAGGCCGAGGGCTTCCGCCGCCTGCTGCACGGGCGAGGCCCGCAGCGCCTTGCCCCGGCCAGCGGGGCGCGGGGGCTGGGAATACACGGCGACAATCTCGTGCCCTGCGGCATGGAGGGCGTGCAGGGCAGGCACCGCAAAATCCGGTGTGCCCATAAAGATAAGGCGCATGGTATCCAGCCCTCCGGCTTATTTCCGCTTCTGTTCCTTGGCCAGCCGCCGCAGGATCATATTGCGGCGCAGCACGGAGAGGTGATCCACGAACAGGATGCCTTCCAGATGGTCAATTTCATGCTGCATGCAGGTGGCCAGCAGGCCGTCCACTTCACGCTCCATCACATCGCCACCCACAGTGCGCCACTGCACGCGCACCTTTTCCGGGCGGGTGACTTCCGCATACTGGTTGGGCAGGGAAAGGCAGCCTTCCTCCCGCGCGGCCAGTGTTTCCGTCTCCGCAATCACCTCCGGGTTGATCATCACGATCGGCTCGCGGGCATCTTCTTCACCCAGATCAACCAGCGCAAAACGCAGGCCGAGGCCCACCTGCGGGGCGGCCAGCCCGATGCCGGGGGCGGCATACATGGCGGAAAACATGCTGGGCAGAACCCGGCGGATGTCCGCCATATCTTCCGGTTTTACCTCACGCGTCTTGCGCCGCAGCACGGCATGCGGGGCAATGAGAATGGGCATAGGAGCGGCATCTGCCGCCGCAGCGGAAAAAGCTGCATCTGTCATGGCTGCGTCTGTCATACGCCCGATTTAACCTCCCGCGCCCGGCTACGCCAGAGGGAGATGGCGCTGATGACACAAAAACCGTGGGAAATATGCCGCACTCGGCCTCTGTTATGGGGTGCAAACCCGCCGGAGTGGCTGTTTCAGGCATGCGTGGGCTTCCGTGCAGTCTTGCGTTTGGCCGGGTGTCTCCCATATCGTGAGGAAAGCCGGGTGCCATGAAGGGCCCGGTTTCTGTCTCGCTCAGAAAGGGGAGGCTTTATGTCTGGCAGAGTATTCGGTTCACCCATGTTCCTAGGTTTTGACCATCTTGAGCAGATGCTCGAACGGGCCAGCAAGGGGAACGGGGATGGGTACCCACCCTATAATATTGAACAGATTGCCCCCAACGGGCTGCGGATTACGCTGGCGGTCGCCGGGTTCCGGATGGATGACCTCCAGATTACGCAGGAAGACAATCAGCTGGTGATCCGTGGCCGGCAGGTGGAAGACGGTGAAGAGCATGTCTATCTGCATCGCGGCATTGCCTCCCGCCAGTTCCAGAAGGCGTTTGTGCTGGCTGAGGGGATAGAGATTGGCGGGGCCTGGCTGGATAATGGCCTGCTGCATATTGATCTGTTCCGCCCGCAGCCGGAAGTGCGCGTCAAGCGGATTGAGATCATGCAGCCCGGCACCCCGAAAAGTGCAGCAGCCTCGGCCAGCGGGCTGAAGCCGCGCACCTCCCGTATGTTGCATACGGTGGTGGAGGACTGAAAAGCCCGGCTCAGGACGGGTGGGGATCTTTCCCCGCCAGCCTGCGTTGGCGTTATAGATACGGAAAGGAGACACCATGAGAGTCACGACCCGGAACGGACGTGTTGTTCTTATGCCCGATGAGTCGGATAAACCGTTGGATGTCCATCAGCTTTCCGAAAATCAGTTTCGGTCTCTGGGGGTTGCCAATGTCGCCTATGTGCGCCCGGCTCTGACAGAAGATGGCGAGGAAGGCTGCGCCATCCATGCTGCCGATGGCTCACCGCTGGCGGTGGTGGATGATCTGGAAACCGCGTGGGGGGTTATCCTCCAGCACGACATGGTGCCAGCCAGCCTTCAGTAAACCTTCGGGCAAGACCAGCTTATGAAAAACCCTGCCACATACGGGAGAAAATTTCCGTCGTGTGGCAGGGCATTTTTTTGAGCAAAAGGGTGAGGACGTCCTTCAGGACGGCCCCGTATCCACCCAGCCGATATTCCCGTCATCACGCCGGTAAACCAGATTGATCTGCTGATTTTTGCGGTTACGGAACAGCAGAATGCTGCACGCGGCGAGATCCAGCCGCATGACGGCCTCACTCACGCTCAGGGTCGGAATGTCGGTGGTGTGTTCCGCAATAATGGCGGCGTAGGTTTCGGCTTCTGCCGTGGCTTCATGGTCCACACCATTGTCCTGCTGGGCTTTGCCGTTTGCAGCGGGTGGGGTGGATTTGAGCACATAGGAGCGCCCGGTTTCAGGCGGGGCCTCGGCCGTTTTGGTGGCGCGGGCGTGAGAGGTGACGCGGCGATGGTAGCGGCGCAGGCGTTTGGCAATATGCTCGGCAGCGTCATCAAACGCGGCGTTCGCGTCTGCGGCCTCGCCCTCACCGCGCAGGGTCAGGCCACGGCCTGCATGCACGTTGATATCACAGGTGAAGAAGGAACGGGCTTTACTGAAAGTCACATTGGCTTCCAGCGCCTTGTCAAAATATCGTTCTGCAAGGCCGCCCAGGTGAGCATTGACCCGGTGCTTGAGCGCATCGGACAGAGCAATCTGTTTACCGGAAACATGAATATGCATCGGACGTCGTTCCTCGCTGGTTAAGAGCAGGACCGTCTTTGCCTGAGCGCGGAGCCGTAACAGATGCAGCCCTCTCTCAGGCGCAGGCGGCTTAACTCGTCAGGCACGGGGATGACTCCCTCATGCCTGCCTGTATTTGGGCATGGTTAGCGGGCGTCTGTCTACGGCTTTGTGACAGTTTTAATATAGGAACCAACGCGACTATTCTGGCGTTATAGCGGCCGCGTTGAGGGCAGACTCTGAAAAAACCGTCTCTTTCGGGGTTGCTGAGCCGGAAAGCTGGCGCATACAACACAAGACAGAGTTGCAAGCCAGACAGGATGCCATGCTTTTAAGATCCAGCCCGCCCGTCAACATGCCCAAAATGCGCCACAAGTGGCGGGCCAAAGTCGCGATCCTGCTGGTGTTGCTGGCCGCTTACGGCAGCATCATGTGGTACATGACGCACTATAAGCCGCCGATGGAGAAAGTGGTTATTCCGGTAGAGGTGGTGAAGCAGAAGCCCAAGGCTGATGCTGCCCGCCTGCCTGTGCCGCCCATTGAACTGGAGCCCGCACCGCCTGTGCCGGAGATGGCCCCGCCACAACTGGTGATAAAAGGGCGGCGTTAGAGCGAGAAGCTCTCGCCCAGATACACACGGCGCACGTCTTCATGCGCCACAATTTCTTCCGGCACACCCTGCATCAGCACCTGCCCGCTGTGCATGATGTAGGCGCGGTCAATGACTTCCAGCGTCTCACGCACGTTATGGTCGGTAATCAGCACGCCAATGCCACGGTCTTTGAGGTGCGAGACGAGGTCTCGGATTTCGCCCACCGCAATGGGGTCAATCCCGGCCAGCGGTTCATCCAGCAGGATGTAATGCGGCTGGCTGGCCAGTGCGCGGGCAATTTCCAGACGCCGCCGTTCACCGCCTGAAAGGGCGAGGGAGGGGGAGCGGCGCAGGTGGGAGATGCCGAATTCGCTCAGCAGGCCATCCAGCATCACTTCCCGCTGGTCCGGGTCACGCTCCACCACTTCCAGTGCGGCCATAATGTTCTGTTCAACATTCAGGCCACGGAAAATACTGGCTTCCTGCGGCAGATACCCAATGCCCAGCCGCGCGCGGCGATACATGGGGAGTTGGGTGATGTCTGCACCATCCAGCGTGATGGAGCCGGTATCAGGCTGCACAAGGCCCACAATCATATAAAAGCTGGTGGTTTTCCCGGCCCCGTTTGGCCCGAGCAGGCCAACGGCCTCGCCCCGATGCACCTCGATGGAGACGTTCTTCACCACCTCGCGCTTTTTGTAGGATTTGCCTATACCGTTGGCAAACAGGCCATGGCCGGGCGCGTGCGGGGCGTTCGGGTTGGTTGGTTCAGGACCCGGCCCGATGACCTGATCTTCCACCGTTTCTTCCGAAGTCCAGCTGATCTCCTGCGTCATCCGTTATTTCCTGTCCGATGAGTCGCCACTGTTGGGCACAACCAGACCGCTCACGCGGCTGCCCGGGCGTTCTGTCATGGTTGCCAGACCTGTATGCATGTTGATGATAGCCGCAGCGCCCTGGATCTGGTTCGGCCCACGGGTGATGTGCACATTCCCCACAATGCGGGCAATACCGGTATCCGGCACATACACCCCCCGGTCCCCGGTGACGGTTTCCGTCTGGGTGCGGACCCACACATGGCCAAACGCGTTGACCTTTTCCAGCTTGCCAGAACCATTGGCCAGCGGGTCAGACGAGTTCTGGTTTGCGTCTTTCTTCTGGTCTGCTGGCTGGGCAGACTGATCCGGCGGAGCGCTGTAGCCCACCAGCACATCCGCACGAATCTGCCGGTTGTCGTTTGTTGTCACAGTCGCATTGCCGCGCCCGATGGAAATGCGCTGCTGCGAGTAATATTCCATGGAATCCCGCGCCGTCAGGATATCCTGCGGGGTGGTCAGTTTCAGCGCCTTACCGGTCATCACCAGTACGGCCTGATCCATGTCATACACGGCCTTATCGCCCCAGCCCTGATCGGTCTGGGTGTAGATATGAACGTGGCCGACGGCTTCCAGTCGATAAATTTCGTTCGCACCGGAGGAATCCGGGTCACCGCCCTCGGTTTTGCCGTCCGCAGGCTTGGCGTCTGCCGGGGCAGGCGTGCTGGCAGGGGTGGGAGGCTGGCCGGTTGGGGCTGCGGCGTCTGACCCCGGTTTGGCGCTGGCTGTTGTGCCGGTAACCGCCCCTGCCGGAGCGTCACCCTGCGCGGGAGCAGGCGTGCCGTCGGGGGCGGCCTTCTTGCGGTAATAGGCAATCAGCTTGTCCGCCGTCACCGTTACGTCACCGCGCACGGCCTTGGCCTGATCATACGCCGTGACTTTTTTCTGGTTCTGGTCCCAGTCAAACCCACCGGCCGCGGTGACGGTAATCTGGCCGCCATGCGAGAGGTCAATGGACTGCGCGTGCGCCGTGCCACAGAAGAGGGCCGCCAGCAGCGGGAGTGCAGCAAGCCCGAAAGCAGGAGCCAGCACCGGGCGGCGCAGGCCGCGCAGGCGGGAGGATAAGGTCAGGAGCATATCAGGAGGCCTTCCCATCAGCCGGATGGCTGCCGCGGTCGTCGTTCAAAATCAGTCGGCCCGGCCCGCGGAACTGGGCAATGCCTTCATGCTGAGACACCAGATATCCTTTTGCATCAAGCACGCCAAACGGCCCTTCCGCCCGCACCCAGCTATCGGACGCAATAATGCCCGTGCGGACATCCACATCCGCCACAGGGCTGCGCATCATAAGGCCATCATCACGATACAGGGTGACTTCTCCGGTCAGGTCAAGAATCTGTGCATGCTGCATGTAGACCCCTTTTTCCGATCGGACCAGAAGCCAGCTTCCCCCCTGGCTGAGGATATCGGCCACAGGGTTGTCCAGATCCATCCGTTCCGGGTTGGCCTGATGCGCACTGTCCGCCGTAATCATAAAGGGACGGTTATGCTCATCCAGACCACGATAGGTTGCGCCAATCAGATTGCCGCTTTCCACTTTAACCTTGGAGATTTCCTTCAGCGCTGCCTTGTTGGCGTTAATCAGCCGGTCCACTTCCGGCCAGACGGCAATGGAGCTGAGCAGCAGCAGAGCCGTGGCGGGCAGAACCCATTTGGCCCAGCGCAACAGCATCCGCCTGCGGGCCAGTTCTCCCGCATCAGGCGGCAGACGGCGGGCAATGGAGGGTGCCATACGTTCGCGCTGCTGACGAACGGTTTCTTCCGAGCGGGCAAAATCATCGCGTTGAGGCGGGCGGCCTGAGGGTTCCGTCATCCCACACCTGCCCGTAGCAGATCATGCACATGCACAACGCCCATCGGGCGGCGGTATGCATCCAGAATGAACAGGGAGGTAATGGGGCGGTCGCGTTCGTTCATCATGCGCAGCGCATCAGCAGCAAAAATGTCAGGCCCTATGGTGAGAGGGTGACGGTTCATGACATCCTTTGCCAGCGTGGTTGTCAGATCATGGTCCAGCGCGCGGCGCAGGTCACCATCCGTGATCAGCCCCGCCAGTCGGCCATTATGGTCCAGAATGCCAATGCAGCCTAGAGCCTGGCGCGTCATTTCCATAATGACATCCCGCATGGGGGTGTCTTCACGCCCCAGAGGGATGTCTGCGCCGGTGCGCATCAGTTCCTGCACGGTGCGCAGGCGGCTGCCCAGACGACCGCCCGGGTGGTAATTGCCAAAGTCGCTCGCGGTAAAGCCCCGCTGGCGCAGCAAAACCACGGCGAGTGCGTCCCCAAAGGCCAGCTGCATGAGGGTGCTGGTGGTCGGGGCCAGCCCCATCGGGCAGGCTTCCGGCATGGCGGGGAGGGTGAGCGCCACATCCGCCGCAGAGGCCAGCGTGGAATTCGCCCGACTGGTGACGGCCAGCAGCGGCAGGCCAGCCTTGCGGGTGTGGGCGGCAATGTCACCCAGTTCCGTGGTCTCACCGGAGTTGGAGAAGGCCAGAACCACATCGCCCGGCTGCACCATGCCCAGATCCCCATGGGAGGCCTCGGCAGGGTGAACAAACAGGGCGGGGGTGCCGGTGGAGCAGAGAGTGGCCTGAATTTTCCGGGCCACATGGCCGGATTTGCCAATACCGGTGACGACCACCCGGCCCGACACATGCAGCAAAATCTCCACCGCCCGCGCAAACGCGCCCCCCAGCCCGGAGGGGTCCTGCAACGCACGGTCCAGCGCATCCAGACCGGCGCGCTCGGTCTGGATAACGGTTGCGGCCTCCGTCGCGAGGCGGTCAGGCGCGTCTAAGGTGGCGTGTTCTGTCATGCGGGGCAGGCTCCGGTCCGGGCTGGATCAGGCGCGGTGAGAAAAGATATCCGGGTCTTCATAACCCAGAAGGTCAAGCCGGGCACGCGCGGGCAGGAAGTCGTAGCAGGCCTGAGCCAGTTCACGACGGCCCTCACGGTGCAGCAGCGCATCCATCTTCTGCCACAGTGCATGCAGATACAGCACATCGGAGGCGGCATAAGCCAGCTGTTCCGGCTTGAGGTCCACAGCGCCCCAGTCAGACGTTTGCTGCTGTTTGCTCATCTCAACGCCCAGCATGTCCCGGCACAGAGCGGCCAGACCGTGGCGGTCCGTAAAGGTGCGCACCAGACGGGCGGCAATTTTGGTGCAGACCACGGGGCTGACGGTAATGCCCAGCGCATGCTGGAGAATGGCGACATCAAACCGGGCAAAATGCATGATTTTGGTTACGGCGGGATCGGCCATCAGGCGTTTGAGGTTCGGGCAGTTATAGCCCTTGCCGCCGAGGGATTCCGGGATGATCTGCACCAGATGCGCCGTGCCGTCCCCTGCGGAAAGCTGCACAAGGCACAGCCGGTCCCGATGGGGGTTGAGGCCCATGGTTTCCGTATCCACGGCAACAGACCCGGTAAAGGTCAGCCCGTCGGGCAGGTCGTTGCGATGTAGAGTGATGCTGCCCTCGGAAGAGCTCCGGGATGCGTTCATGACCCGCTCCATGCCTTGTTGTTGATCAGGCTCAGACGGATACAGCCGGGATGGCGGAATGTCCATTCTGGACACCCTGCCGAGGCTTTCAGGCGATTTGATGGTGACGGTAGCGACCTCAGGACGCGGAGAGCGTGCCGTTCCGGGATTCCTGCAAGGCAAGCTGGGTCAGCCGGGCCTCATTTTTCTTCAGGAAGCGCCCCATGGCGACCATACCGCCAATGGCGGCAATGCCGATGACAATGCCAACCGGGCCAGAGACCTCGGAAATCTTGCGCCCCAGAGCATAAGTGCCCAGCGCATAACCGCCTGCCCAGCACGTGCCCCCCAGTGCATTAAACAGCATGAAGCGCGGCCAGTGCATGCGGCACGCCCCGGCCAGCACGGCCACAAATACGCGCACCACGGAAATAAACCGGCCACAGAAGACAATGGCGCTGCCGTGATGGTGGAACAGATATTGCCCCAGAATGAGCCGCTGGGAGGTCAGGCCGAAGCGTGGGCCATATTTTTCCAGCAGCGGCAGCCCGACCTTGCGGCCAATAAGATAGCCGATGTTATCGCCAATAATCGCCCCTGCCACAGCGGCAACGGCCACCCAGCCAATGGCAAGATGATGGGTCTTCAGACAATACAGCGAGGCCGTGATGATGCAGGCTTCGGCTGGCACAGGCACGCCCATGCTTTCCATCATGACAATCAGGGTGACAATGCCATAGCCGTAATGCTGAAGCAGCGTGTCCAGATGGTGCAGCAGGGGTCAGGTGTCCTTGTGCAGGAGAGTGCGACAGAACCGCACGGGGTGATGCGGACCATGCCGCAAACCTTTTGCCGGGAGAAGGCAGGCTGCGGCATGGCAGTTCTTCGGTCGTCTCGCAGAAGGAGTTAGAAGTCCTGATCGTCCTCGGGAAACTCATCATCCTGATTATCGCCAAGATAATGGTCGGCGTAGTCTGTCATTTCTTCAAGAATGTCTTCGTTTTCTTCCGCGCGCTGGCGTTGTTCTTCATCGTCTTCTTCCTGAAGCAGGGAGAGCGCATAGGCTTCATTTTCAGGCGTTTCGTCAGAGAAGTCGTCATTATCAGAGCGGAGAGGGCGGCGAGCTGGCATTTTTAAAACTCCCTTGCGAATCATCTGGTCTTTGACAGTCTTACCAGCAGGATCTTCCGGTCGCACCTTCAATTTTACAGTCTGATACTGTCTGAATTTTCAGACACTCCGTCCACCCGGTGGTGCTGCCAGACGTGCTGCCAGAACACTGCCTGCGGCCTGTTTTTTGCCGCGCACCACCGCTGTATCGAGTGCTGAGAGAAAGGCGGAGCGGTCTTTTTTGGTAAAGCTTTTCCCGCCGCCCAGCATGGTGCCGGTGGAGCGGAGGTCTTCCATCAGGTTGCGCATGGCCAGCGCCATGCCGATGGCGTTTTCATCCAGAATGCGGCCATTGGGGTTCAGCACGCAGGCCTTTTTTGCCACGCAGCGGGCAGCCAGCGGGATGTCTGATGAAATCACAATGTCATGCGCTTTGACGTGCTCTGCAATCCAGTCATCCGCCACATCCATGCCGTCAGTCACCACAATGCGCTCAATCTGCGGGGAGGCCGGGGCCGCCAGCAGGCGGTTGGAGACCACATAGGTTTTCAGACCGTGGCGTTCAGCCACCTGATAGGTTTCATCCCGCACCGGGCAGGCATCGGCGTCTATAAAAATACGTATCATGGTCTGAGTCGTAGGCCGCGTAGCTGCATGGTTGCAAGGGATACGACGGGTGGACTGCACCTGCTGCATGGTGCGTGGCGGAGCAACATGGCGGCTTGAGACGCATGATCTGCCCCGGAAGCTGCGGCAAAGGGGATAGCCCGGTGGTGGCAGTTTGCGGTAGGGAGGGGGCTGAACACGATAGCTCAAGGTTTTATATGCGCACTCCCCGTTCTGGCCGTCCGTCTCGCCGCTCGCGCGGTGCTTCTCCCGCTGGGCGCGAGGGGGCCGCACCTGCTGGCGCCTGCTGGCTGTTTGGCACCCACGCCGTGGCTGCCGCTCTGGCTAACCCGAACCGTGTGTTCCAGCGCCTGCTGGTGACGGAGCCTGAGCATCCGGCGCTCCTGGCCGCAAAAGAAGCCGGGGCCGTAATCCGTATTGAACCGGAAATTGTTCAGCGCGTCCGTCTGGATGATATGCTGGGTGAGGATGCCGTGCATCAGGGCGTGGCCGTGCTGGTCAAGGCGCTGCCTAATCTGACGCTGGAAGAAGCGCTGGAACGCCCCGGCCCCGTGCTGGTGCTGGATCAGGTGACGGACCCGCGCAATGTGGGCGCAATTCTGCGGTCTGCCGCTGCCTTTGGTGCAGCCTGCCTTGTGGTGCAGGACCGCAACGCGCCGGAAGAAACCGCCGTGCTGGCCAAGGCCGCGTCCGGTGCGCTGGAAACGGTGCCGATGGTGCGGGAAGTCAATCTCTCTCGCGCTATTGAGGCCCTGCAGAAAGGCGGCTGCTGGACAGTCGGGCTGGATGCGGGCGGTGGCCTGCTGGATGGTCCGTCCTTCAAGGGCCGCCGTGTGGCCCTCGTGCTGGGTGCGGAAGGCAAGGGCCTGCGCCGCCTGACGCGTGAAAGCTGTGATGAAATTGCCGGGCTTTACATGCCGGGTGAGATGGAAAGCCTGAACGTGTCTGTGGCCGCAGCCGTTGGGCTTTATGAGCTGGCGCGTGAACGCATGCCCAGCACATACCAGCCCCCGGCCACAAAGAAGCCCACGTAAGAGCCAATATCGGCGCCGTCCAGCCAGCGGGCGACGGGGCCGGTGTAAAGCTGGCTGTCAGAAAATAGCAGGATGGTCAGCACGGAGGTCACGGCAAAAATCGTGGCCCCATAGGTCCAGCCCGGAGGCACCGGGCGCGGCTGGCGGGTGCCGCAATACCAGTCGGCCAGCACAATGCCGATCCACGGCGCAATCCAGTACATCGTGACCAGAAGGTAATCCGTATAAAGTGCGGTGTAACGCCCGGCACCCGCCACGGCCAGCCCATAGCCCAGCAATGCGGTCAGGATGGCAGCGGCAACACGCGGCACATGCAGCCCGGCGGAAATCAGGCTGTAACTGGCTGTATTATCGTTAAACGAATTGCCGGTGATGGAAGACAGCGCAATCGCTGCCAGCGCCACAGCCCCCAGTGGTCCCATAGCCTGCTGGAGCGAGGCAATCACGGCAGTAGGCGAGGGATTGGCGACGCTCCCGGCACTAATCAGCCCCAGAATCTGGAACGGAATAGCCGAACTCAGCAACCCGGCCAGCGCCAGCCACACCACTTTTTTCGGGTTGGTATCGGCTGGCAGATAGCGCGTGTAGTCCGAAGAATAGGACGCCCAGGAGAGGTTGAAGCTGACCAGAATCCCCGTGGCCAGCAGGAAGGTGGAGAGGCTGACCGGGTGGTGGACGGCAATGGGAGCAGAGCCGCGCATGGCAAATACCACGCCCATCAGAATGAACGTCACCAGCAGCAGCCCGCCCAGATATTTCTGCACGGCCTGCACCACATGATGCCCGTAAATGGAGGCCACCATCTGCACGGAGGCCAGAACAGCGAGTGCGAACCAGAAGGGCAGGGAGACGCCCGCCAGCATCAGCAGCGCCATCAGAGCGGTGGCGGCGGGCACGTTGTTCACCGCGTCCCACCCCACACAATAAATCCAGTTGAGGAAAGCCGGAGGGCGCAAGCCCAGACGCCCCAGTGCGCGGCGGGAGGCTTCCATCTGCGTCAGGCCGGTGGCCGGACCAATGGAGGCGGCAAGGGCGACTGGCAGCGCGCCAATCAGGTTGCCCAGCAGAACCGCCAGCACCCCGGTCTTGAAGTCCAGCCCCAGACTGATGAGCAGCGCCCCCGTCACCCAGCCGCCCGGCCCCAGATTGGGGGAGAAGTGGCTCCAGAAGACTTTGTCCAGCGCCATGGTCTTCTGGTCCGCAGGCACGGGCTCCCGCACGGAGGCTTCGGAAAGATCCTCCATCAGGTGGTGCTGGGTGGAGGCAGGGCCGGAAGAGGCGGGGGGCGTTGTCATGCCGGGTCAGGTCCTGAAAAGGCGAGGCCGAAGAGGCGCGTTAAGACAGATCCGGCTCCGGCATGCTGCCAGCAGCGCCGGTTGGCTGATGATTATAATAGGCTTCGGCCAGACGGATAGGCAGAAGGTCCATAAAACGAGACCCGGCGACCAGCCAGCGCGGAAAGACAATGCGCCGTTCGTTCCGCCGCAGTCCACGCAGAATACGGCGGCTGGCATTCTCCACATCCGTCAGCCCCGGCATGGGGAAATGGTTGCGGGCCACCATGGGGGTGTTGAGGAAGCCGCAAACCACGGAGGTCATCAAAATCCCCGCCTGCTTCATATTGCCGCCCGTGGCGACCATGAAGCGGTCCACTGCCGCCTTGGAGGCACTATAGGACGGGGTACCGGGGTAGGACACAATGCCTGCCACAGAGGAAATGGCGCAGATACGCCCCCGCATTCCATCATCCGCGCGCGGCTGGCGGCGCATGATCTGCAGGGCAGGCAGCACCGTGTTCAGCACGCCCTGCACATTGGTTTCAAACATCCGGCGGATCTGCGCGTCCGGTTCATACGGTGCATCGTCCGGGGCCGGGGCACTGCGGGTGCCACCGGTAATGCCGGCGCAGGCCAGAACCATGTCCAGATGGCCGGTATTATGCACCCATTCTTCCATGCCGAGGCGGTCCGTCACGTCACAGAGTCGGATTTCTGCTGCCGCTCCGCGGGAAATGCACTGGCGGGCCGTGTCGGTCAGGCGGTCACTATTGCGCCCACCCAGAAAGAGCCTGCGGCCCGGCCGGGCCAGCGTCAGAGCCAGCGAGCGCCCCAGTCCGGATGACGCGCCGGTAATCAGAACGGTATCGTGTTTCATGTCGCCCTCTTAACCCGAGACTGTTAGAAGATCTCCCCATTATGGCACCCTGACGGCGCTTGTGGCAGAGACGCAGGGTGAGTGGTGAGTTGAGAACACGGAATAGGATGGAACGGCGGTATGTCGAACGCAGCGTCTGAACAGGGTAAGGGCATCAAACGTCGGGGTGTGTGTTTTGTCATTTCCGCGCCGTCGGGGGCGGGGAAATCGACCATTGCCAACGCGCTGCGGGCGTCTGAACCTAAGCTGCGCCATTCTGTGTCCGTCACCACGCGCCAGCCGCGCCCCGGTGAGAAGGAAGGTGTGCATTATCACTTCCGCACCATGGAGCAGTTTGAAGAGATGGCCGCCAACGGCGAGCTGCTGGAATGGGCCATTGTCTTTGGCCGGGGCTACGGTACCCCTCGCGCGCCAGTGGAAGAAGCGCTGAACGCCGGGCATGATATGGTGTTTGATATCGACTGGCAGGGCCACCAGCAGATTCGCAAGGCGCTGCCGGATGATGTGGTGAGCCTGTTTGTGCTGCCGCCCTCTCTGGTCGAACTGGAACGCCGCCTCCATTCCCGTGCCTCCGACCACCCGGATGAAATTGCCCGCCGCATGGCTGCCGCACGGGATGAAATTTCCCATTGGCGGGAGTTTGATCATGTGGTGGTCAATACAGAGCTGGACCGTGCCATCTTTGAGGCCCGCGCGCTGCTGACAGCCGGACGCCTGCTGACGCGACGGCAGACCGGGCTGGCCGATTTTGTGCAGACCTTCGGAGCCTGATGGGTATGGATTTTTCGTCAGTTTCGGTCCTCTGCCTTGGGGATGTGATGCTGGACAGGTTCCTTTACGGAACCATGGAGCGGATTTCGCCAGAAGCTCCGGTGCCGGTGCTTCTGCTGGACTCCCGGCGGGAAATGCCGGGCGGGGCAGGGAACGTCGCCAATAACGTCATTTCTCTGGGTGGCCGCGCCATTCTGGTCGGGCTGGTCGGGCAGGATGAAGCCGGGGGTGTGCTGCGGAACGCTCTGGGCAATCAGGCCCGGGTGGTGGATGCCACCGTCTGCTCGCCTTCTCGCCCTACCATCTGCAAAACGCGGTTTATTGCCGTGCATCAGCAGGTGGTCCGCGCGGATGAGGAAAGTCGTGCTCCGCTTCAGCCGGAAGAGGCCGAGGCACTGTGCCGTGCGATTGATGCGCAGATTGATCAGGTTCAGGCCGTTGTGGTGTCGGATTACGGTAAGGGCGTGTGCAGCCCCACCGTGCTGACGCATGTGTTCACCATGGCCCGCGCCCGCGGCATTCCGGTGTTTGTGGACCCCAAGACGGCGGATTACACCCAGTATCGCGGTGCGACCTGTATCACGCCGAATGCGAAGGAACTCGCTCTGGCCTCCGGCATGCCGGTGGGGACGGAAGCGCAGGCGGAACTGGCGGCCCGTACCGTCATGGCGCAGGCGGATGCCTCAGCCATTCTCGCCACGCGGTCGGAAAAAGGCATGATGCTGATCCGGCGCGACGGCCCCGTGCTGTCTGTGCCTGCCCGTGCGCGGGAAGTGTTCGATGTCTCCGGCGCAGGCGATACCGTTATCGCCACCATGGCGCTGGGGGTTGGCTCAGGCATGTCGTTCGAGCAGGCCATGCGTGTGGCCAATGCCGCAGCAGGTGTTGTGGTGGGCAAGCTGGGCACCGCTACGGCAGACATGCAGGAAGTGCAGCACGAACTGGAGGAACAGTCCGGCCCGGATGACATTCCGCATCTGCTCCCACTTTCCGCAGCCTGCGCGCAGGTGCAGCGGTGGCAGGCGCAGGGGCTGAAGGTCGGCTTTACCAATGGCTGCTTTGACATCATCCATCCCGGCCATGTCGGCCTGCTGGCCGAAGCCCGCGCAGCATGTGACCGGCTGGTGGTGGCCCTCAATACAGATGCCAGCGTCAGCCGTTTGAAAGGCCCGACGCGCCCTGTGAATTCTCTGGACTCCCGGGCCCGTGTAATGGCCGCCATCCGCTATGTGGATGCCGTGGTGTCCTTTGATGAAGATACGCCGCTGGAAACCATTCGCGCGCTGATGCCAGATGTGCTGATTAAAGGGGCGGATTATAAACCGGAGCAGGTTGTGGGGGCAGATATTGTGCAGAGCAATGGCGGGCGGCTCGTGCTGGCTAATCTGGCCGCAGGGCATTCCACAACGGCTACGATTGGACGGATTCAGGGATCATGAGTCGCACACTTCCTCCAAATCCTCTGACAGATGCACAGACAGATGGCGCACCGCTGCCGCTGGTGGCGGTGCGGGACCGGTTTTCTGACTGGCTGTTCCAGAAGGCTCTGCCCTTCTGGGCCACCACGGGGTGTGATGGTACCCCGCATGATCTGACCTTGCTGGGTGCGCAGGAATCTCTGACGCTGGAAGGAGAGCCCGCTCTGCCGCCGTTCAAGCGGGTGCGCGTGCAGGCGCGGCAGTTGTTTGCGTTCTCATGGGCGGCCTTGCAGGGGTGGGAAGAAGGTGTGTCCCGCGCCCACGGTATTTTCCGCTTCATGCTACGTGCGCGGCGCGAAGATGGCGGCTGGGTGCGGAGCCTCACGCGGGAAGGCGGTGTGAAGGACAACACGGCAGACCTGTATGACCTCGCGTTTGTGGTGTTTGCGCTGGCCTGGTACGGGCGGCTGGAAGGCTCTGGCCGGGCGGAAAAACTGGCGCGGGAAACGCTGGTCTGGATTCAGAAAAATATGGCCACGGCGGACGATGGCTTTCTGAACTGCCTGCCGGATGACGGCGCACCCCGGCAGCAGAACCCGCACATGCATCTGCTGGAAGCCGTGCTGGCGCTGTACGTCACCACAAAGCACGAGCCTGATCTTGCTCTGGCGCATACGCTGTACCGGCTGTTCCGCACGCGCTTTTTTGATCCTGTAACGGGCACGCTGGGCGAGTTCTTCACAAAAGACTGGCAGTTGGCACCCGGTGAGGCCGGGCAATGGGTTGAGCCGGGGCATCATTTTGAATGGGTCTGGCTGCTGGGTGAATATAGCCGCCTGAGTGGCGTGGATACGTCCGAACCCGCCATGCGGCTTGCCAGCTTTGCGACCCGTTTTGGTATGGTGCCGGAAACGGGCAGGGTGCGTGATGTGCTGCGGCGGGATGGCACGGTACTGCGGGGCGGCTCCCGCCTGTGGGTGCAGGGGGAAGCCCTGCGCGGTGTGCTGAGCCAGGATAAGCAGGACAGCCGGGGTATGGCGGTGCGTCTGGCGGACAATCTTCTGGACCATTATTTTACCGGCTGCCCGGTGGGAACATGGGTGGACCAGCTGGATGCGGCGGGTGCGCCTGCGGTGACAAAAATCCCGACCAGTTCCCTCTACCACATCATCACCGCGTTTGATGCGCTGGATCAGGCGGCAAAGAAGGCATGAGCATGACCCAGACCCAACCCGCGCGGCAGGAAGAAGAAACGCTTCTGTCGCTCTCCCTTCGCCATCCTCCTGCCAACCTTGAAGCAGAGCAGGCCCTTCTGGGCGCGCTGCTGACAAACAACCGGGCGTATGATCGCGTTTCGGACTTTCTGACTGGCGCGCATTTTGCCAATCAGGTGAATGGCCGCATTTATGATGCCATTGCTCGCCGGATTGAAAACGGCCAGCTGGCGGACCCCGTGACCCTGCGGGCCGAACTGGAAAATTCCGGTATCCTGAATGATGTGGGCGGCATGGCCTATCTGGCCAAGCTGCTGACCTCCATGGTCGGCATTATCAATGCCGGGGATTATGGCCGCGCCATTCATGATGCGTGGATCCGTCGCCAGTTGATTGATATTGGCGAGAACGTAGTGAACAGCGCGTTTGGTACGATCTCTGACCTGTCCGGCCCCGACCAGATTGCCGCGGGGGAAGAGGCCCTGTTCCGTCTGGCGACCGAAAAAGGGCAGGATGGCGGCTTTGTGGTGTTTGACCGCGCCCTGACCGACGCCATTAAAACAGCCGAACTGGCCTTCCGGCGGGAAGGGCATGTGTCGGGCCTGACCTCCGGCCTGCGCGACCTTGATAAGAAAACCGGTGGCCTGCATCCCTCGGATCTGATGATTCTGGCTGGTCGTCCGGCCATGGGTAAAACGGCGCTTGCGACCAAGATTGCCTTCTCTGCCGCCCGTGCGCTGATGATTGAGGCGGAAGAAAAAGGGCCGGGTGTTGAGCCGACTGGCACCGTGGCCATTTTCTCGCTGGAAATGTCGGCGGAACAGCTGGCGACCCGTATTCTGTCCGAGCAGGCGGAGGTTTCCGGTGAAAAAATCCGTCGTGGTGACATTGGCCAGAAAGAGTTTGACCGCTTTGTGCGTGTGAGCCGTGAACTGGCCCGCCTGCCGCTGGTCATTGACGATACCCCGGCCATCTCCCTTTCCGCCATGCGAACCCGCTGCCGCCGCCTGAAGCGGACGCGCGGCTTAAGCCTTGTGGTGGTCGATTACCTCCAGCTGATGCGCCCCTCCGTTGGTACCCGCCCGGAAAGTCGCGTTCTGGAAATTTCCATGATTACACAGGGCCTGAAGGCGATTGCGAAGGAACTGGAAGTGCCGGTTATCGCGCTTTCCCAGCTCTCCCGTCAGGTGG
The DNA here is from genome assembly GCF_044094635.1 of Acetobacter sp. KSO5. Taxonomy (NCBI): domain Bacteria; kingdom Pseudomonadati; phylum Pseudomonadota; class Alphaproteobacteria; order Acetobacterales; family Acetobacteraceae; genus Acetobacter; species Acetobacter sp. KSO5. Next base: position 973,092 of record NZ_CP172014.1, read on the forward strand.
AAAGCCGCGAAGATAAACGCCCGATGCTTTCGGATTTGCGTGAATCCGGCTCGATTGAGCAGGACGCGGATTCCGTGATGTTTGTGTATCGAGACGAATACTATCTCCAGCAGCGTATGCCCAAGGAAACAGCCTTTGATTCCATGGAGAAATACTCAGCAGCACTTGATGACTGGCAGCGCAAAATGAGCCTCGTGCATAACAAGGCCGAACTCATTCTGGAAAAACAGCGTCATGGCCCCACCGGCGTCGTGCATCTGTTCTTTGAAGGCGAATACACACGCTTTGCCGATCTAGATATGGTGCATGAGGAACCGCATCACTAAGGGCTGTTCTGCACTCTGTCAGTGAAAAACCAGAGTGCAGAAAACCAGTTTTCAGGCTGACCCATGATAGGATGGGGCAGCCTGAACTGTTTTTGGATGGTGTGTGTCAGTTCGCTTTTGCGGGCGTTACACACGCAAAACTCGCCGCATCGTCCATGCTGCCTTTACCATCATAGCGGGCGACGGCGGGCCAGGCGCAAAGGGTGCGGGTGCGGGTCACTTTGCCGTCTTCCACGCGGGCGGCAATCAGTTTGTCCGGGGCGGTCTGGTTGCTTGCCCAGTTATCAATCGCGCCCAGTTTGCTAAATGTGTCACACCCGGCCCCCCCATAACAGTGGCCCATGCCGGGGATGGTGATCAGACGCATGGCATCCTTTGCGCTGCCACCAGCATTTTTCATCACAGCCTGATAATAGTCTGCCAGCTGTTCCGGGTTGTGCCCGTCATTCCAGCCAATATACATCAGCAATTTGCCACCATGCCGGAAGAACGGGGTCAGGTTGTCATCCACATGGAGCAGCGGGCCGACGGCCTGCGTGGCTTTGGCAATATCGGTGTCCCAGTTCAGGGTCGTCCAGTCCCAGTTCGGGTTCTGGAATGCTGCATATTTGAAAAGATCAAGTGCTACAGGGAAGGCTTTGCCGTCCGCAGAAAAACCGTCCTCGCTGCCTTTGGCCGGGCCGGGGAAAAGAACCTGATGCGTGCGCGGGTTGACTGGTCCCTGATAAATCTGTTCAGCAGACTGCACTTCAGACGCCGTCAGGCAGCTGGAAGTGTCCGCGCCCTTGCAGAGCAGGTCTTTGGGTTCAAAATGGCAGGCGTCAGGTTCATCCAGAAAACCCTGCTTTTTGCCAACGGGCGTTGCGCAGGCGTTCATCACAGCCTTGTTCAAAAGCTGGAATTTCTCGCGCGGCACACCCAGGGCGGGGTTATGGTAGCTCATCCACCCGGCCCAGAGCTGCTCGGCGTTGAAATTCACAATCGGGTTGGGCGGTGCGCCTACAACAATGCCGTCATAATCCTCGGGGAAGCGTTTGGCTTCAATCAGCCCCTCAAGGCCGCCCAGCGAGCAGCCAATCCAGTAGGCATGGCTGGCGTTCTGCCCGTAGAAACTATGGATCAGCGTTTTGGCGGTAGTGGTCATCAGGTGGTCAGCGCGGTAGGCGTAATCCACCATTTTTTCCGGATGGCCGAGGGTGAAGAGGCCGCCCTGGCCTTCCGGTGTGCTGCTGTCATGCCCGGTATCCGTGCTGGCCACGGCATAGCCTTCGCTCACGCCGGTTTCCATGCCCTGATACATCAGTGAGCCTGCCCAGCCGAAATTTCCAACGCCCAGAAAACGCCCATTCCAGCCCTTCAGCGGCATCCAGACTTCAATGCGGATGGCAGAGTCAGACGAGGGATGTAGCGTTGCGGCAACCCGGCAGAAGGCCGGAGTGCTGCCGCGTGTAGGTTTGCCCGCCACATTCATGCCGGGTGCTGACATAATGCGCGTCAGCTGCGTCTGGGGGGCCTGCCATTGCCCGGCTTCCACCGTCTGCACGGTTGTAAACGTGGTATCGGGCAAGGCCTGCCGGGCCAGATCGGCGCAGCTGGTGGCGTGGGCGTTTGTGGGGCGAAGGAGGGGGGCGGAGACTGCCAGAACAGCTGCCGCCAGACACAGTGTTTGTGTGCGGTGGGCCAGAACAGGCTTCAGAGAAGCACGGAAAGGCATGGAAAGCTCCTGTTATTAAGAGACTGAACTCTACGCCTGACAGACCATAGGGGAAGCACCTTGATCCCGCCAGAATTGGAAGGCAGTCTGTGCAGCACAGAAGAGTTGTTAAAATTGCCCGGCTGCGGGCGCGGAGTGCGTTTCATGCAAAAGACTTTTGTTGTGGCGGCAGGATTGCTGCTGGCTGCACCTTCTCTCGCGGCTCAGATGGTGCAGCCAGCCGTTGCGGCCTCCACTGAGGAGGAGGGACCTGTGCAGCAGACACAAAAGGGCGTGGCCGCGGCGCAGGCCTTTCTCGCTACGTTCGATGCACAGGGGAAAGCCACGGTGCAGTTTCCGTTTGTGGCGCAAAAGTCTGCTGTGCTGGCGCGCTTCCGTCGCACAACACCGGGTGGCCCGGCTGAACCGGTGACGAGCGCCAACGCAAATGCTCCCGTAGCGCGCGGACCGGGCATGGGGCCGCCGGGTGGTTTTCTTGGTGAGCAATACGGCAAGGCCATGTGGTCCAACTTCCCGGTAAGCGACGTGCCGCGCCCTGGCCGCCAGATGGGCAGCCTGACGGAGCCGCAACGCGCGGCGGCCATGGCACTTCTGAAAACCCTTTTGAGCGAGAAAGGGTTTCAGAAAGTGCAGGACATCATGGGGTCGGATCAGGCTTTGACGGATGCAGGCACAAATTTTGCCTCCGGGAAAGCTGTTTACACCATCGCTGTTTTTGGGGAACCGAGTGCCACAACGCCGTGGATGGTGCAGTTTGGTGGCCATCATCTGGGCCTGAATATTGTGATTGATGGCGCACATGGCGTGATGACGCCCACTCTGACGGGCGCGCAGCCTGCTGTGTATCAGGCCGGTGGCAAGACCGTGCGTGTTCTGGCTGGCGAGAATGACAAGGCTTTTGCCCTGCTGGACGCGCTGACGCCCGCCCAGCGCAAACAGGCCATTCTACCGTACAAGGTGGAGGATCTGGTGATGGGGCCGGGGCATGATGGCGAAACCATTGTGCCGGAAGGGCTGAAAGGTTCGGCCATGACGCCTGCGCAGAAAACGCTGCTGCTGGATGTGATTAGTGAATGGGCTGGCATTATCAATCCGGTTTATGCCGCCCCGCGCCTGAAAGAAATTGAGAGTGATCTCAATGAAACATGGTTTGCATGGAGCGGCCCGACCACCCATGCGCCGGACCGTAACGGCTCCTCGTATTACCGTATTCAGGGACCGCATCTGGTTATTGAGTTTTCTCCGCAGGGTGTGGGGGGTGACCCGACCCTGCATGTGCATACGGTCTATCGGGACCCGACGAACAGTTACGGCAGCCGGTTTACCGTCAAATGAGTGTGCGCATGACCTTACCCAAAGCAGCATTTATTGGCGGGCTGGTGTGTCTGGCTGGCGTTCATCAGGCCTCGGCCCATCGGCTGGATGAATATTTGCAGGCCACAACTGTAGATCTGGCGCGGGAGGGCGTGACGCTCCGCCTGCGCCTGACACCCGGCGTGGATGTGGCGGGGCGGGTGATCCCGCAAATTGACCGGAATGGGGATGGCGTGATTTCGGCGGAGGAGCAGCAGGCTTACGCGGTCCGCATTGTTCAGTCTCTGAGTGTTACGCTGAACGGAAAGCCGGTTGCCTTGCAGGCAGTATCAGCCAGCTTTCCCACGCTCTCTGCCATAAAAGGCGGGGAGGGGGTGATTGCTCTCCAGTTTTCTGTGCCGCGCGTTTTGCAAAAAGGTGCTTATCATCTGGCCTATACCAATCACGGGGCCGGAGCAGATACGGTGTATCTGGTGAACTGCCTGCAACCGCAAGACCCGGGCATTCAGGTGCAGGGGCAAAAACGCTCAGCGGATCAGGCGTCTTATCAGCTTGACTTTGTTGTGACGCAGTAGGGCTGTTTAAAAACTCTGTCAGGCTGGTCAGCCGGGCCTTTTCATCCGACTGAGGCGCATCAGTCTGAGGCGTCGGATACCGATAATGACGCCTGACAGAAACACGCACAGTACGCCACTCAGGAGCGGCAAGGCTATGCCCCAATGTGTGGGGGCGTCACGCAACCATGGCCAGAAATCGAGATCGTGAAACCCGTAAACCAGCCAGCGCGACTGGCGAGCGGGCTGATCCAGCATGGTCAGCACCGCGCCGGATTGTGCGTCCAGATAGATCAAGGTGCCGTCTGCGGCCTGCGCACGCCAGACGGGAAAATGCCGTTTATGCGTGGGGCGGCTGAAGTAATAGGCGTCTGCGCTGGTGAGGAAGGTCAGGCTCTCTGCTGTTTTGAGCAAGCCTGCAGGACGTAGAAACTGGACAAGTTGCTCTTTGGTGAAAGGGGCGGGGGCGAGTGTTTCGTCCAGTCTTTGAAAGCCCGAGTTTTTCTGGGCTTGCAGGAAAACATGCCCGTCCAGCAAGCTGCTTTTTGCGCCGGTCCAGCCGGTAGGGGCTGTGGTATCAAGCCGGGAAAGCAGAGCCTGAATCTCTGCACCCGTCACGGTGCCGGTCACGCGCAACGGGTTCACGGCGTCCGGTTTGCTGTGGAACAGGCCGCCCGGTGACATGCTGAGTAGTCCGGTTGTCACCCAGAGCAGGGCCAGCACGCCAAACACCGTGCCACTGACATGATGAACACAATGCCACCCCCGGTAAGGCGTAAAAGGGGACCTGCGCCGGAGCCGCAGAACGCCAATCCACAACCCGGTAACCGTCAGAAAAACGCCTGTGCCAGCCAGCACAATCACGACCTGCTGCCAGAGAATGGGATGTTTGCGCAGCACTGCCGGATAGAGCCAGTGCGGGATAGCGCCAACCCATGCCCATACGCGGGTCGTGCGGGTTGTGGCCTGCATGACGTCGCCTGTCAGAGAGGACACGTAAACCTGCGTGTGGTGAATGTCCGGGAAGAGAAAACGATAAAATCCATGTTCCCGGCCATGAGTATCCAGAACCCACTGGTCGTCCGTGGTGAGGCCATCAAACACTGGCTGACCTTGCGCGCCAGTCGCGCGGGCATAGCGTAGGGCGCTGGTAGCGGCGTCTGCCGGGGGAATGCGGCCCGCAAGGCCTGTGCGCAGATCAAGCGCAAAGGGCGGCCCGTTTTCCGGGGTGAGCGTCAGAACGGGTTCCTGCCCAACCATGCTGATCTGGAACGCCTGAAAGCGTTTGTCCCTGTCGAGGTCGCGTAAATTCGGAAGGTGTGCAGGCCACTGGATTTCTGCCGGAACATGGGCAAGGGCACGGTCATCCGGCTGGGGCCATGTGTGCCAGAGCATGACAATGCCGGACGCGCACCAGCCTGCCATCAGCAGCCCCATGCCAAGCCCCAGCCATCTGTGTGTCAGATAAAGCGCTCTGCGGAGTGCCTTCATGCCGGGGCGTTATACAAAGCCATGGCGGCGGCCTGTGCGCCGCGTGCCCAATGCACGGCCACATAGGCCTGCACAATCTGCTGTGCGGCCTCGGGTGCCATATCCAGCGTGAGAGAAGGCATGGTTTCGAGATACTCAGTGGCCGTTAGCAGAAGGGGGCGAAAAGCCTCTTCCAGCATGGCCCCGCGTTCCCGGTGTGTTGGGGGCAGGCTGGGTGTCAGTTTCAGGAAAAGCGCGTGGCCGTTGCGTGCAATAACGTCTTCCTGCTCCGGGGGCGGTAGCAAAGCCAGACGGGCAGCCTGCAGGGCATGGAAACGGGGCGGGCATGTGCGCAGCAGTCTGGCAAAAGCCGGGTGATAAGCCTCAGCCGTCCGATATGGACGCGGCAAAGAGGAAAGGGGCGAGAACGGTCTCACGGTTTTTACTCCTGCCTTCCGGTACATCCCGCCCGGCGGCACGGTCCTGAACGACAACAGCAGGTCTCCTGGCTCGCGGATACGCATCTGAGCCTTACCTTCCCGGTTGTTCACCAGTGGCCTGCCGCGTGGCAGAAAAGGCCCAGACATACCGCCTACAGTTGCGGGAGCAGCGACCGACTGAGCCGTGCTTAACGGCCTACGGTCTTCCCTTTTAACCCGCTTGCGCGGGGCTGTTGACTGATGCGGGCAGAGTGTACGCAAACCCGGTTTTTCGCAACAGCAGGAATTAGGGGTCGTTTTTTATCATGCGTGTAGCCGCAGTTTCGTTGACAAGCTTTTGCGGAGCATGTTTACGCTGCACCCAGCTATGGTGCCTTCAGGCTGTGTGTGCGGTCGGAGGGCTAAGAGGGAAATCGGTTCAAGCCGATGCTGCCCCCGCAACTGTAAGCTGAGAGGATTTGCGGCATCCATGCCACTCCCCGTGTGGGACATGGGGGGGAAGGCCGCTGCGAGATCCGAAGACCAGCGAGCCAGGAGACCTGCCATTGCCCGAAAGTCACGGACGGAGCTGCCATACGGGGTGATGTGGCGGCGAGGCACGGTTTGCTCAGTGCTTCCACCGCGGTGACGTTTTTTGGAGCGAACCCCGTGCGTCCACTCTCTTACGCCCTCAGTCTCCTGCTGGGCCTGAATTCCGTTTCCATCGCCTATGCGGCAACACCCGAGGGATCGGGAAATCCTGATGCCAGACCTTTGAAAAAAAACAGAGGTCCTCAGCATAAAAAGCAGGAAACCCCTGTGCCCGCCATGACGGCGGCAGGCGCGGAATATATTACGGCTTACGGCAAGACAGCGCCGCTTCAGGCCGTGCCAGCCGTCGGTGGCAAACTGGGACTTTCCATCCAGCACACACCGGGCACCATTAATGTCGTGTCCCATGATCTGATGATGCAGCGTGGCTATGCGCAGGCCGAGGCGGCAGCAGACAGCGCCCCCGGTGTTTCGTCCGGTGGGTCTCCGGGTAGCCCGGCGCAGCTGATGATGCGCGGTTTTACCGGGAACCAGATCTTGGTGCTGCATGACGGCCAGTATTTTGGCCCCACCACAATGATCAACCGGCCCCAGAACAGCTTCAATCTGGAAAGTGTGCAGGTGCTCAAAGGCCCGTCCTCCGTGCTGTATGGGCAGGGGGCGGTGGGCGGCACGGTGGATATGCGCACCCGAAACCCGACCTTTGATGGCCCCCATGCCAATGCGCTTATCTCCTATGGCAGTTTCAATACATGGAATGCGGGCATAGGTGGCTCTGTCCCCATTACGCAAACGCTGGCGTTGCGCACGGACTTCAGCCGTACCTCCTCCGACGGGTTTGTAAAAGGGGCTGATCCGCACTCGGATGATTTCACCACCACCCTGCTCTGGAAGCCGACATCCAAATTCACTGCCCGGCTGAGCATGGATTATCTGACTGACCGGTTGTCCACCTATTACGGTACACCGCTGGTGGATCTTTCCCAGACGGGCGGGCGTGTAGGCGGTCTGCTGAGTTCCCGTAAGGGGCTGGGCATTACCCGTGCATCCCTCTGGCGGTATTATAACGTGCGGGATGGTAAGGCCGGGTCCGTCAACGCCACGCCCACTTTGCATCTGGATTGGCGGGTGAACAGCCATGTTCTGTTTCATAACAGCAGCTACTTCATTTATTCCAAACGGCGCTGGAATAATGCGGAAAGCCTGACCTACCTCAACAGCCCCGGCAGCACGGATGCCGCAGGCAATGCCATTGCGCCGGGGCGTATCGGGCGAGACCGGTTTTATGTGTATCAGAACCAGCATCAGGTTGGGGATACGCTGCACGCGCAGTTTGATTTTTCCATCTTCGGTATGAAGAACCGTTTTGTGCTGGGTGGGGATGCCTATTATCTGCGCTTTATCCGCAACCGTGGTTTTCCTTCGGCGGATTATGCGGACAGTGTGTCTCTCGCCAGCCCGGAATCCACGCCGCTTGGGTCTTTTGCGGGGGAATATCCCTTCATGAAATCTCCCACCACGATGGTGCAGGCAGGGCTGTTTTTGGAAGACGTTCTGACCATTCGGGATAATCTGCGGCTGGTGGGCGGTTTCCGGTATGACTGGCTTTCGCTCGACCGGCAGAACTACACGCAGGCCGGGCAGTTTAACGCGGCTACAAGTTTCAAAGGCCATTATAACCCGGATAATTTCCGCATCGGGCCAGTGTTCGATATTACGAAAAACATCAGCGTGTATGGGGTTTATACGACGGGGGAAGATCCGCCGGGTTCCAACCTGTTTCTGGTTAATCGGGGGCAGTTCACCCGCCTCAGCCACTCCCGGCAGGGCGAAATTGGCGTAAAAGCTAGCCTTTGGGATGGGCGCTTCACCACCACGCTGGCGCTGTATGACATCAGGCGGACCCGTATGCTGGTTGCAACCGGGCCGGATACGGTAGCGACCGCCGGTGTGCAGAAATCGCGTGGGGTGGAATGGCAGGGTGATCTGACACTCAACCGGCACTGGAGCCTGTCGGGCAACGTGGCCTACACCTATTCCCGCTACGGCTCATTTCATCCCAGCGCCTCGGTCGATGCATCGGGCAATCAGGTGCCAGATGTGCCTGCTGTCACGGCCAATCTGTGGGCTATCTGGTCCCGCGTGGGGGAGCTTCCGCTCGATCTGGGGGCGGGGATGCGCTACGTGTCCGCCCGAAAAGGAGATTATGCGAATACGCTGTCTCTGAAGGATTATGCGCTGGTCAATGTTTTTGCAGGCTGGCATGCCTATAAAAACATTACGGTCTATGGCCGCATCGACAATATTGGCAACAAGCACTTCATCCAGTGGGCGGACACCAGCTACCCGAGTGAGGTAATGCTCGGTGCGCCCCGGTCCTTCTCCATCAGTGCGCAGGCGGATTTCTAAAAAGGAAAGGCCGGGTGAGAAGCCCGGCCTTTTTTGTTCTACTTTGCTGGTTGGATGAGGGTGCTGGGCACCGTGACGGGTATCTGATTGTCCTGAAAGGCCTGCCACAAGGCGAAGAGGGCCTCACTGCGCACTGTGGCAGTGTCCATCCCTACACGGGCGCGGGCGGTGCCGGTAAGAACGGCGGAGCCGTCCGTCACGGAGGTGATGCTGGCGGTTGGCACAGGCTGGTCTTCCACATTTTCGCAGCCTGCCAGCGTGCTGGTCATCACGTTCATGGCTTTGTGCAGATCAGACGTAAACGGCACCTGTAGCGGAATGGTGAACACGCCCGGCTTTTCCGCCCGCGTGGCGTTGCGCACGGCGGAGGTGATGAATTGTGAGTTTGGCACAATCATCGTGGAGCCATCAGCCAGTTTGATATTGGTGGACCGCACGCTGATGCGCGCGACCTCACCATGCGCCCCGGCAATATCGACCACATCCCCAATGGAGACGGGGCGTTCGGCCATAAGAATAATGCCGGACACAAAGTTCTGCACAATGGACTGCAAGCCAAAACCGATACCAACGGACAGGGCACTGACAACCCATGTCATGCTCTTGACCGTGACCCCGAGAGCGGAGGCCATGCACAGCCCGATGACGATCCACGCGCTGTAGGTCAGAATATTCAGGATGGAGGCCTGCGCGCCAATATCCAGCCGCGTGGTGGGGAAGAAGTGCAGGCGGAACCAGTTCCTGACAATCCGGATGGCGTAGTGGCCCAGAATAGGCAGGCCAGCACAGAGCAGCACGGCATCCAGCGAGAGGTTGAAGCTGCCTTCCGTTGCGGCCTGCCCTTTGAAGATGGACAGAATACGGCGGCCAACCTGAGAGGGATCAAAATCCGCACCGGCCGTGGCGACAGAAAAGGCGACAACCAGCAGAAAAACGCTGATCAGCCCGGGGATAACCACGCTCGCCTGATCCACCAGCCGGGCAGGGAGGCCCAGCCTGACCAGATGGGCACCAACCGGCGCTCTGGAGGGGAATACGCTGCTACCCAGTGCCGTAGCCAGCAGGGCCACCAGCAGCAGGCCCGTCATGGTGATGGCCATGACGGAGACCCATGAGATGATGGTGTAGCCCAGCGGGATATAACCCGTCAGCACGGCTCCCCAACAGACAATGGCAATGGTGGTGACGAGTGTTCTTAAAAGCGGGGCGATCTCGGCAGAATTGGTCTCAGGATTATCCTGCTGGGCCGACAGTCGCAGCTGACGCGGGATGGCAAACAGCAGCGGGCTGACGGCGAGCGTATAAAGACCGTCGAGCAGTTGAATGGGCAGGAGCCCCAGCCCGCTCTGGGTATCCACATAACGCAGGACGCCCCGCACAATCAGGGCGGAGGCAAACCAGAAGGGGAAGAGGCGCAGGTTGCGCGCCAACGTGTCCGGCATGGGGAACACGCGCCATTCCGGCCTGCGGGAGAGGATACTCATGCCCAGTTCCAGCACAAACCCGCACAGCGGAACCTGTGCCGCCACCATATCGGCCAGAGCGGAGAGATCATCCGCGACGGCATCATTATTAAAGCTGATGGCGTTCCAGATGATCTGAAACGCCCCACCCCATGCGACAACGCCAATGAGTGAACAAATGACGGCAGCTGTAATGGGGCGAATGCGGCCTGTCGGCAGAAAGCGGGAGACGAGCATCCGTACGGGCGTATGGCAGAAAAAATGCAGCGCCAGCAGCAGGCCGGAGAGCGCCAGCGCCCCCAGCGTGAGCAGCGCATGCTGGCCGGTAAAGGCATTTTTCAGCACCACACCAATCTCGGAGACCAGAGAGGCTGCACGGTCCCTATCCTGTTTGGCGGTGCTGGAAAGCTGAGACCAGAAATTAACCCCAAGCGGTGTTGGGAAACGCTGCGTCATGGTGGCCTGCTGGATGGCCGTGCCATGCTGGCGAAGTTCCTGCATGAGTTGCTGGGCTTCCAGCTGGTAAAGCCGCAGGCGGGTGATGCGGCCGGAAATGTCCTGCTGTCTGGCCGTCAGCATTTTGCGCTGCTCGGTAATGGAGGCGGGTTCAGAGGCTTCCGGTTTCCCCAGAATATCGACAAAGCTCTGATACACGCTCTCATACGGCTTGATCTGCGTCAGCAGAGCATCCGTCTTGGTGGCAACCGCCGTTGCGCGGCGCAGCAGCATGTTCAGGGCGTTGGTATTCTGGGTGGTGGAGTAATCTTTTCGACTGCCAACGTAGATCGCGCGGATCTCATCCCCCATCGCGTTCAGCGTCGCATCAGACGCAAAAAGCGTGATGTCTGCAATCAGGGGGGCGGGCGTTTGGGCCGGAGAGGCGGGTTGCGTGGCGGGGGTTTCGGGCTGTGCCGCCCGTGCCGCCGGGCCTGAAAGTATCGGGTGGAAAAGCCCCGCCAGAACCAGACATAAAACAGGAAAAAGAATGCGGAACGGCTGGCGAGTCATGAGGCTTCTCTAAACTCCGGCACAGGGAACATGGAGGTCCAACGTGCCAGAGAACCCGGAGGTTGCGAAGAGAAGGCTCTCAGGAGCGGAGGCGGTGCGCCTCCCGGTCAGGCTGAGATCAGGAAGAAGACGTCTTTTTGCTCTTTTTACCGTCTTTGCTTTTGTCGTTTTTATGCATCTGGAGCGGGTCGGCGTCGTCTGCTTTGGTGGATTTGCCGGTTTGCGCCGTTTCCTGCAGATGGTCCTTGTAGCCGTATTTTTCCCACTCTGCTGCCGTCGTCATGTGGCGCGGCTCACTCTTGCCGAACATCCCGCAGGAGCAGAGCGTAAAAGCACATACCAGCATCAGAACCGCGTGTTTCATGGTCTTGTTCCTGTGTTTCAATCCGGTTGTGCTTCTATCTCACCCGGCGGGGAGGGGAGCAAGTGGAAAAGTCCGCCAAAGCGCACCGTTTAGCGGCGGAGTTCCATGGTAATGGGGCCTTCTCGCCGCCCGTGGGTAAACTGGTCCACCATGGCGTTCCCGCTGTTCATCAGCGAGCTTGCTGGCCCCTGCCAGATCAGCTGGCCCTTGTAGAGCATGGCGGCCTCATCCCCGATGCGCTGGGCGGAGGCCATGTCATGCGTAATGGCAATGGCGGTGGAGCCGAGCTTTTTCACGCAGTCCACAATCAGCCCGTCAATGACAGCACCCATAATGGGGTCCAGCCCGGTTGTGGGTTCGTCAAAAAACAGAATGTCCGGCTGGGCCGCAATGGCGCGGGCCAGGCCGACGCGCTTCTGCATGCCGCCGGAGAGTTCGGACGGGTAGAGTTCCCCAACGGTCGGGTCCAGCCCCACCTGTGCAAGAATGCTCCCGGCATGGCCACGGGCTTCCTTACGGTTCAGGCGTTTAAGGGCCAGCAGGCCGAAGGTCACGTTCTCCCACACCGGCAAACTGTCAAACAGCGCGCCGTTCTGGAACAGCATGCCAATCTTGCCGCGCAGGGCGTCCTGCCTGCGGGGGGAGGCGGTGATCATATCCTCGCCATCAATCTCAATGCTGCCTGCATCGGGCGTAATCAGCCCCAGAATACAGCGCAGCAACACGGATTTCCCGCTGCCGGAACCGCCGATAATCACAAAGGACGTGCCGGGCATGACATCCAGATTGATGCCATCCAGCACCTTTTTGGAACCGAAGGACTTGTGAAGGTCCCGGATACGGATTTTGGGGAGGGTGCCGGTCATTGTGAGAAGAACAGATCCGTCAGGAGGTAATCAAAGGCCAGTAGCAGGATGGATGCGGCCACCACGGCGGAGGTCGTGGCGGTCCCAACGCCTTCCGCGCCGCCTTTGCTGTTATAGCCGTAATAGCAGCCCATCAGCGCAATCAGGAAGCCGAACAGGGCGGCTTTGACCAGCCCGACGGTCACATCAATCACCTTCACGGAATTCAGCGTGGCGGTGATGTAGGCATGGGGAGAAAAGCCGAGCTTGACGACGGAGACGGTAAAGCCCCCGGCCACCCCCAGCACGTCCGCCACCAGCACCAGCAGCGGCAGGGCAATAATGCCCGCCAGCAGGCGCGGGGCAACCAGATATTTCATGGGGTTGGTGGAGAGCGTGGTGAGCGCATCGACCTGATCCGTCACCCGCATGGTGCCAATTTCCGCCGCCATGGCGGCACCCACGCGGCCCGCGACCATCAGCCCGGCCAGAACCGGCCCCAGCTCACGTGTTACGGCCAGCACCACAATGCCGGCAATGGCGCTCTGCACATGGTACTGCGCAAAGCCGGTGTAGGATTGCAGGGCAATCACGCCGCCGGAGAACAGGGCCGTGAGGGCCACCACAGGCAGCGAGAAAAACCCGGTTTCCAGAAACGTGGACAGGAACACGCGCCCGTAGAACGGTGGCCTGACGATATGAGAGAGGCCGGAGAGGGCAAACAGGGTCAGAGAACCCGCCGCGCGTATCAGGCCGAGGGTAGTACGGCCCAGTTTGGCCACAAGATCGAGCAACATATCCATCCGGTCAGGCGGTCCGGTCCTGTTTCTTGGTGAATGATAAGAAGCGTCAAGCCGTAGCGTGAAGTCAGGGGGCCGTCAAAGGTCGGGTTATAAAAATGCGACATCAAGCATTGCGACATCCGCCCGCTAAGGGCATTGGTGTCAGCCAGTTTTAAAGTCCACCCTATGGATAATGAGTAAGGCAGGAGGGCAGGGAATGCGCATAGCCATGATCGGCGGCGGGTATGTCGGGCTTGTATCAGGCGCGTGTTTTGCCGAGTTCGGCATTAATGTCGCGATTGTTGAAACCAACCCCGCGCGTCTCTCCGCTTTGCGGGAAGGCCGTATTCCTATCTACGAGCCGGGGCTGGATGCGCTGGTGGCGTCCAACAGTCAGGCAGGCCGCCTGACGTTTGGCGATGATATTGCCAGTGCCGTAGCCGGGGCTGAGGCTGTGTTTATTGCCGTGGGTACGCCGCCCCGCAAAGGCGATGGCGCTGCGGATATGCAGTATGTCCACGCCGCCGCCCGCCAGATTGCCGAGGCCCTGACCGGCTATGCCGTGATTGTCACCAAATCCACCGTGCCGGTGGGCAGCAGCCGCCGCATTGCCGAGATTATCCGCCAGGCCCGCCCGGAGGCGGATTTTGATGTAGCCTCCAACCCGGAATTCCTGCGCGAAGGGAGCGCCATTGGGGACTTCATGCGGCCTGACCGCGTGATTATCGGGCTGGACCAGACGCGCCCCGAGCGGGCCAGCCGGGCCGAAGATGTGCTACGCCGGGTTTATCGCCCGCTCTCTGTGATTGAAGCGCCGCTGCTGTTTACGGGGCTGGAAACGGCGGAACTGACCAAATACGCGTCCAATTCCTTCCTGGCGATGAAGATCTCTTTCATCAATGAAATGGCCGATCTGTGCGAAACGCTGGGCGCGGACGTGCATGATCTGGCCCGTGGCATGGGGCTGGACGACCGGATTGGCCGCAAGTTCCTGCAGCCCGGCCCCGGTTATGGCGGTTCCTGTTTCCCCAAGGATACACTGGCCCTCTCCCGCATTGCGCAGGAAGCCCACAGTGCCTGCCGTCTGGTGGAAACCACCGTGCAGGTGAACGAGGCGCGTAAGGCCGGTATGGCCGGGCGCATTATTGCGGCCTGTGGTGGGTCCGTTGCTGGCAAGACGGTGGCCGTGCTGGGGCTGACCTTCAAGCCGGAAACCGATGATATGCGCGAATCCGCGTCTATCCCGATTCTGCATCGTCTGGCGGAAGCCGGGGCCGACATTCGGGCGTATGACCCGGTGGGCATGACGGCAGCCAAACCGCTGCTGCCGGAAAGCGTGACCTATTGTGCCGATGCGCTGGATGCGGCGGAGCAGGCCGATGTGCTGGTGGTGCTGACAGAGTGGAATATTTTCCGCGCGCTTTCCCCGGTGGAACTCAGCCAGAGGATGCGCACCCGCACCATTGTGGACCTGCGCAATATTTTTGACCCCGCCGCCATGCGTGCTGCCGGATTTACTTATGAGTCCGTGGGGCGTCCATAAGCCACGGCTCTTGAGAACCGGGGTGTTCGCCCCCAGATGAGCGATAGAATGATGGGGGAGAACGCTCTTGGCTAAACGACCAGCCCGCCAGTTTGCATGCCGGGCCTGTGGGGCGGTGTATCCCAAATGGATGGGCCAGTGCGAGGCCTGCGGTGAATGGAATACGCTGGAGGAAATTGCGGTGGAACCGCTGGCCGCGTCTTCCCCCCGTGCGAGCAGTAAAGGCCGGCGCGTTAAGCTGGAAGGGCTGGAGGGCATGGCTGCGCCTCCGCCCCGTATTCGGACAAGCATTGAGGAACTGGACCGCGTCCTGGGCGGCGGGCTGGTTCCGGCCTCGGTCGTGTTGGTGGGGGGTGATCCGGGGATCGGTAAATCCACACTGCTGCTTCAGGCTGCCTGCAAACTGGCCACTAAGGGCGAGCGCGTTCTCTATATCTCGGGCGAAGAAGCGGTAGACCAGATCCGCCTGCGCGCGTTGCGTCTGGGGGTGGGGCAGGCGACGCTGGACCTCGCGGCCTCCATCAACGTTGCCGACATTGTCGCCACGCTGGAAGCCGAGCCGGATGTGCGCGTGGTGGTGATTGATTCCATTCAGACCATGTGGCTGGAAACGGTGGAAAGCGCCCCCGGCTCCGTCTCTCAGGTGCGGGCCTGTGCGTTTGAGCTGATCCGTCTGGCCAAACGCAAAGGCTTCAGCCTGATCCTGGTCGGGCATGTCACCAAGGAAGGCGCTTTGGCTGGTCCGCGTGTGCTGGAGCATATGGTGGATGCCGTCATGTATTTTGAGGGTGACCGGGGCCACCAGTTCCGCATTTTACGCGCCGCCAAAAACCGCTTTGGGGCCACGGATGAGATTGGCGTGTTTGCCATGACGGACCGGGGGCTGGAGGAAGTCTCCAACCCCTCAGCCCTGTTCCTTGCTGAACGGCGCGGCAATATTGCTGGCTCTGCCGTGTTTGCCGGGCTGGAAGGCACGCGGCCTGTTCTGTTGGAAGTGCAGGCGCTGCTGGCCCCCAAGAGTGGGGACAATGCGCCCCGTCGTGCCGTGGTGGGGTGGGACACTAGCCGCCTCTCCATGCTGCTGGCCGTGCTGGAAACACGTTGCGGCGTGAAGCTTTCTGGCATGGATGTATATCTGAATGTGGCCGGTGGCCTGAAAGTGGCCGAACCTGCGGCGGATCTGGCCGTGGCGGCTGCTCTGATTTCTGCCGCAACCGGGATGCCGACCAGCGCGGGCGAGGTCTATTTTGGCGAAGTCGGGTTGTCTGGCGAGGTCCGTCAGGTCTCTCAGGCCGATGCCCGCCTGAAGGAAGCCGCCAAGCTGGGGTTTGATAAAGCCGTGCTGCCCCGCCGCATTGCCCGCGGGAGTGCGCGGACCAAACCACCGGAAGGCCTGACCCTGCGCGAGATTGGGCATCTGTCTGATCTGGTCACGGCGGATATGGAAGCGGAATAACCGCACGAAAAAAAGCGAGAGAGAACGGATTGTCAGGCCCGTTTGATCTCGCTATAATCCGCGCCACGGTATGCGGATGTAGTTCAATGGTAGAACGGCAGCTTCCCAAGCTGCATACGGGGGTTCGATTCCCCTCATCCGCTCCAATTTCCCAAAAATAGCAAAACGAATACTCTGCCAATGTGCAGCTGTTTTCGTTTGTGGGGTTCCCTTTCTCCCTCTCGTTGCAGCGTGGTATTCACGCTTCACAGGAGGTTGTTTTCCGGGCCTTCCAGTAAAGGAAAATATTCGTGCAGAGAAAAATTTTTCAGAGAGGTAATCTGACCTTTTCCTATCTGGACACGGAGGGAGAAAAGCCGCTGCTGGTGGCTCTGCACGGTCACATGATGGAAGGGGCCACCTTTCTGCCGCTTATGCAGGTTTTGCAGTCTGGTTATCGGGTGGTTGCGCTGGATCAGCGTGGACATGGCTTTTCAGATCATGCGGCAAGTTACACGCGTGATGATTATCTTTGCGATATTGAGGCACTTTTACAGACTCTTAATAGGAATACGCCTGTTATTCTGCTCGGTCATTCTCTGGGTGGGGTGAATGCGTATCAGTTTGCGGCGCGCCATCCTGATCTGGTTCAGGCGTTGATTATTGAAGATATTGGCGCTGTGGTGAATGATGATCTCAGCTTTTGTCTTCCGTGGTCAGGTGTTTTCAAAACAAAAGAAGATCTTGTGGCGTGTATCGGACCAAACATGGCGCCATATCTTGCTCCGTCTTTGCGGGAAACAGCGCAGGGCTGGAAACTGGCGTTTGAGCCTGCTGAGATGGTGCAGTCCCAGAACAGTCTGAATGGAGACCATTGGCAGGACTGGCTGGCAACGTCCTGCCCCGCACTTCTGCTCCATGGGGCACAGAGCCCGGTTCTGGCGGCCGCGATGAGCGAGGAAATGGTGACGCGCCGCCTCAGGACGCAGTTGCAGACCCTCCCCGGCGGGCATGTTGTGCATCAGGATGATTTTCCGGGATATGTTGAGGCTGTAAAACACTTTCTTGCCGGCCTGTCATCCGAACATGCCTGAAAAATAGTGGGCTGCGCAGTAAAGTTTCTGGAGCAAAAAGAACGGCAGTGTCTGCGTAACACTGCCGTTCAGAAAAGGTCTTTAAAACGGTTTTGGCATCTTACCGAAGGAACGGAATATTGGTTCTGGCAACATCAAGTATTTCGTCACCCCGCCCGTTCATCACGGCTTTCAGGGCGTAGAGACTAAAGCCGGTAATCTGGGATTTTTCAATTTTGGGCGGCATGGCGAGTTCCTGCGTGTTGGTTACAGCGTCCAGCACGGCGGGGCCGGGGTGGTTGAGAATTTCATCCACGGCAGCGGGCAGGTCCGCCGGATTTTCAACACGCACAGCGTGCAGGCCCATGGCACGGGCCATGGCGGCAAAATCCGGGTTTTGCAGGTTCACGCCGGTTTCCAGATAGCCTGCGGCTTTCATCTCCATAGTGACAAAGCCGAGCGAGCCATTATTTACGATAATCAGCTTAACCGGCAGTTTTTCCTGCGTCAGCGTAATCAGGTCCCCCATCAGCATGGTAAAGCCGCCATCGCCGGAAAGGCTGATCACCTGCCGGTCAGGCTGTGCGACCTGCGCGCCAATGGCCTGTGGCAGAGCGTTGGCCATGGAGCCGTGGACAAAGGAGCCAATCAGCTGCCGCCGCCCATTCATGGTCAGGTAGCGGGCCGCCCAGACGGTGGGTGTGCCGACATCTGCGGTAAAAATGGCATCATCGGCAGCGGTCTGATCAATGAGCCGTGTGAGATATTGCGGATGAATGGGGCCTTTGCCGCCAGTTGCCAGATCATCCAGCCCTTGCCGCGCTTTGGCATAAAGCTCCAGGCTGCGGTCCAGATGGCTGCGGTCCGTACGTACGGGCAGGAGCGGTAGCAAGGCATCCAGTGTCGAGGCCACATCGCCCACCAGCCCCTGCGTTAGCGTGCAGCGGCGGCCAAGCTGTTCCGGCCGGATATCAATCTGCGCAATTTTGGCATTTTCCGGATAGAACTGCCGGTAAGGGAAGTCCGTGCCCAGCATCAGCACCACATCCGCTGCCATCAGAGTGTGGTAGCCGGAGGAAAAGCCGATCAGCCCCGTCATGCCCACATCGTAAGGGTTGTCGTATTCCACATGCTCCTTGCCGCCCAGCGCGTGGACAATAGGAGCCTTAAGCGCTTCCGCCAGCTTCAAAAGCTGCTTATGGGCGCCTGCACAGCCGCGCCCGGCCAGCAGGGTGACTTTCTTCCCGCTCTTCAAAAGGGAGGCCAGCGCGCTCAGCTCGTCTTCTGTTGGAATAACGCGGGGCGCTTTGGGTAGAAGAGCCGATTTTGCAGAAATAGCCGTTGTCACCGCCGTTTTGAGCGCAACATCGCCGGGGATGACGATAACGGCCACACCGCGTTGCCCCACAGCAGCACGAATGGCCAGTTCAACAAGACGCGGGGCCTGTTCGGGCGAGGAAATGGTCTCGCAATAATGGCTGCATTCCCGGAACAGGGCTTCCGGGCGGGTTTCCTGAAAATACCCCGAACCCAGTTCCGGGCTGGGAATTTGCGCCGCAATGGCCAGCACCGGCACGCGGGAGCGGTGCGCGTCATAGAGTCCATTAATAAGGTGCAGGTTGCCCGGCCCGCAGGACCCGGCACACACCGCGAGTTTGCCGGTAACATGGGCAGAGCCAGCGGCGGCAAAGGCGGCGACTTCCTCGTGCCGGACATGTACCCACCGGATTGTTTTATGTTTGAGCAGGCTATCCGTAATGCCGTTAAGGCTGTCTCCCACAACGCCGTAAATGGCGTCCACACCAGCGGTTTCAAGCGTCTGGACAATAACTTCCGAAACATTGGGTTTGGCCATATGCCGTCAGTCCCTTTTGGTTGGATGATAGAGGAGCGGCGCCGTGTGCTCCGTGTAATGACAGTGGGAACGGATCAGCCGGAAGCAGGTTGGAGGCGGCTGCTGTCACAATTTTGTGACAGCGTGCAGGGGGCGGGGAGAGCGTGCCTGTGTTCTCTGCTGCTCACGAAGGCTCACGCTTTTGTGTTGTCTGAGAAGCCCCGGAAATCCGCATTCCCGTTCGGATGTAAATCGAAGTCAGGTAATTTTTTTTGTTTCGGGTTCGTATAGTATTCAAAGAGAAAATCACAACTTCATTCTCTTTTCAAAACTATATGTATAGAGAAATGTCTTTTTATTCTTTGTCTTTTCCATGTGGAATATGTTAATAGGCCGCCCGTTCGGTAATAATCGCAAAAGCACGTTACGCTTGAAAATAATATAATATCGTGCAAACCTCATATTGTTATGAAGTTGTTATAATATTTTAGAGCGTTGTCAGAGCTCTGCACATCGGCCTGCTGGCAGGTTTGTGCGGCGTGACTGGCGGAGCCTGATGTCCGGCCTTTGCGTATCTGTGCGCAGGGTTTTTGCCGGCAGAGGCTGGAATTTTATGCGGAGGAAGAAAGGGATCAGGAGGTCCCAGATGTCAGGGCCTTAAGGGCAGACGCACGAGATGCGCCCTTGAGGGATAAGAAGGAGTGTTACGGCA
This sequence comes from Acetobacter sp. KSO5, assembly GCF_044094635.1. NCBI lineage: Bacteria > Pseudomonadati > Pseudomonadota > Alphaproteobacteria > Acetobacterales > Acetobacteraceae > Acetobacter > Acetobacter sp. KSO5. Next base: position 992,909 of record NZ_CP172014.1, read on the forward strand.
TGAATCAGAGTATGGCGGCCCGTTGCCGCGGCGTGTGCTAAAGTACCATGCGCAAAACAGTTCATTCTCTTGTTCTGGGGAGTATGGGCCTGTGTATGGCTTTCGGGATGCAAAGCCAAAGTGCACAGGCAGATACAACGCTGGTCTCTGTGCACGGTCTGACGCTGCAAGGCGGTCTGGATATTGGTGGTTCAGCCTTTTTTGTTCCCAACGCCAATTTTGGCGCGGGCTCTTATGCACCCCAAAACAACGGAGCCTATCAGCGGCATAAAAACCCTGTTTATGGCGAATTTTACGGCAAACCTATTCTGACCGGCCAGTGGGCGCTGGGGCATGGCTTTACCGTCATTGGCAAAGCTTCCGCGATCGGCGCGACCACTCTGGGTAATGGCGATGCGGAAGAGGTCTCTCAAACCTCCGGCACGCCGCGCTCCATTTATCTGGAAGAAGCCAATCTGGGTGTGGAAATGCCCGTCAAGCTCTTCGGAAACCCGAATAAACTGACAATTCTGGGCGGCAGGCAGGCCTTTGCTGTTGATGATGGCTTCCTGATTGGCAAAGGCACCTACAGTGCGGGCAACCGTGGCGCATGGTGGTATGCACCGCGCTTTGCCTTTTCCGGCCCGGGTGTCATCAAGCTGGAAGGCAATCCGGTGCGTGCCGATGTCTTCATGCTGGAAAGCAATTCCGATAACGATATCGACAAGGGGTATGATCGCCCCAAAACCAAGTTTGTCGGGTTTGACGTCAGCTGGTTTGTGAACCGCCCCGGTGGGCATGGGGAAAACACCTATGCGGACCGCGCGGCGTTTGTAACGCTGACCTATTTCCATGTGCGCGAGGCCGATACGTCGTCGCACTATGATTATTCCGCGCGTGCGGACAGGGAAGGGATGAACGTGGCCTCCCTGAGCTGGGGCGGTACGCTATTCCCCATCAAACAGCTGGGCATTTCAAAGAACTTTACGTTCTATGGAGATTTTGTATCCGAGCAGAACAGCCACGCAGGCAACGGCTATAAATCTGTTGATGCCTACGGGATGTTTCTTGAGCCCGGCTACAGATTTTCCATGCTGCCCTGGCAGCCATCCCTGTTCTATCGCTATACGCGCTATAGCGGGGCCAGAAACCCGGAAGGCTCCGTCAAACGGAGTTACGACACCTTCTTCCTGTATGACGGTAAACGCTACACCTATGGCGGGTACTGGCCGGGGGAAATTGTGGGCATGTATCTGGCCCCGCTCTCCAATCTGGAAGTGCAGCAGATTGACCTGACCGCCACCCCTCCGGTGCATCTGCTGAACCCGCAGGACAGCCTGAAACTTGGGCTGCATTATTATGATCTGTCTTTGCTGTATGCCACAGGTGCTGGGCTCAAGCCCCATACCGGGCGGCATATCTCAGACGAGCTGGATTTTTCCGCAGAATATACGCTCAACGCCACGACATCCGCCGCACTAGCCGGGGGTGTTGCGTTTTCCGGCCCCGCCGGGAAGGCGCTGGCGCGGGCCGGTGTGCCGCAGGACTATGCTCTGCCGAACCTTGGGCACCATGCCGGAATTATCGAGGCCTATTTTTTCAAGCATTTCTAACGGAAATTTCCCTCTTTCTTCTGGATGAGCAATAATCTCCCGGATAACAACAACACAGGATGCCGCACTTATGGTCGATCAGGACAGTACCCCACCCACCACACAGCCCGCAGGTTTAAGAAACCGGCATATAGCGATGATCGCTCTGGGCGGCATTATTGGTGCGGGGCTGTTCGTCGGGAGTAGTGCGGCCATTGCGGCAACCGGCCCGGCCGTGCTGCTGGCGTTTCTGGCGGTGGGCTTTCTGGTCATTCTGGTGATGCGCATGCTGGGGGAGATGGTCACGGCGGACCCCGGCCGTGGCTCCTTTGTGGAATATATCCGCGCGGCCCACGGGGACAAGCTGGGCTTTACCGCAGGCTGGCTCTACTGGTTTTTCTGGGTCGTGGTGCTGGGGAGTGAGGCGATTGCCGGCGCTCTGCTGTTGCAGGACTGGATTGCCATGCCGGTCTGGTTGCTTTCCATTGGCCTGATTGTGCTGCTCAAGCTGGTGAATTTTGCAGCCCCCCGTGTGTTCGGGGAGTGTGAATTCTGGCTCTCCATGATCAAGGTCATCAGCATTGTGGCCTTTATCGGTGCGGCCCTTCTCTATGTTTTCCATGTGTTTGGGCCAGGCGTGCCGGTGCGTGAAAACGTATTGGGCCACGGCGGCTTTTTCCCGCATGGGGCTGTGGCGGTGCTTTCCATTATTCCCACCATTCTGTTCACCATGATGGGGTCTGAAATTGCGACGGTGGCCGCTGCGGAATCCCCTGAACCCGGCAAGAACGTCGCGCGGGTAACGCGCAGCATCGGCACCCGTGTCACGCTGTTTTATCTGGCGTCCGTCGCCATGATCCTGATGGTTGTGCCATGGCCCTCCATTATCCCCGGTCGCTCTCCGTTTGTAACGGCCATGGACGTTATGGGCGTGCCGGGTGCAGGCCTGCTGATGCGCATTGTGGTGCTGAGTGCGGTGCTCTCCTGCCTCAATTCCAGCATGTATATTACGTCCCGTATTCTGACGGAGCTGGCCGGGGGCGGGGATGCACCGGCCATTCTGGCGCGTAAATCCCATACGCACACACCGCGTCTGGCCATTACGGTCAGCAGTGTGGCGGGCACGCTGGTAGCGTTTTCTTCCATCCTCGCACCCAACACCATTTTTGCCTTTCTGCTGAGCTGTAGCGGTGGCGTTATTCTGGTGGTGTATTGCCTGATTGTCTCCGCCTACGTGCAGACGCGCAAGCGGGCAGAACAGGCCGGGCAGGGGGGCGGCTTTAACCTGCCGCTGTTCCCCTTCTGCAATTATGCAACGCTACTGGCTGTGGCCTTTGTATTTATCGCCATGATGTTCAACCCGGCGGAACGGATGACCGCCATTGCCAGCCTTGGCACCTCGGTCTTTTTCTTTGTGCTGGCATCGCTGAAGAACAAGAGCGCTTAAAAGCGGGCGGTTCTTTTTGCGGCGGATCAACGGGCGCTGACCGGTGTTGCGGCACAGTCAGCGCCCTTTTTTTATGATGAACATCTGGATCCATTTAAAATGGAAACCTTCTGTATGCAGGGCGTTCAGTTGTAACGTCCCTTAAACACGCCGGATAAAACGTCCTTCCGTCTTCCCGTGTTGGGGGCGCCTTTTCACAGATTAAATGTGAGGTTGTGTCATGGTCGATAAAAAAGACAAAAACGGCAAACGACAGATTCAGGAAGAAAATCTGGACGACACTCTGGACGACAGCTTTCCGGCGAGCGATCCGCCGTCCCACAGCGGGGTGACGGGGGACCGGGATCCTCCGAAAAAACCTGAAGACAAACCGAAGAAATAGTCGGATGTGCTACAGCATCATCGGGTTCTTCACCATGAGGGGCCCGATCACGCGGCGTGCTGCGAAAGTTTCTTCTCTCGTCGGTGTCTGACCGGCTGAACGGTGCGGAAGTCCGCTTTAATGCACCGTAATCCGGTCCAGATGCGCCAGCAGTTTATGCTCACGCATATGCAGCAGGGCGCCTGCGCTGAGGATGGTTCCGGCCGCGATGGCAATGGCGAGTGAAATGCTGTGGCTGGACGTCAGGGTGCCAATCACAGCGCCGACAAACAGGCTGCTGATGGCGGTCAGCCGACGCCACGTGCCGGGGTTGGTACCACCGGCAAAAGTGCTGTTATGCGCCAGCCCATGCAGGAGCATGGTGGCGGCGGGCAGGCTCATATCCGCAACCTTGGCGTGGCGGGTAGCGGAGGTTTGCAGCCCCATGGCAAAGGCCAGCAGGCCGAGGGTGATATAGGTGCAGCCGGGCGGTTGCGCGGCCCATTCCAGCGCCGTCAGCCCGACAATGGTGCCCACAACCAGCAGAACATCGCCCACGGCAAGGCGTACGGTGCGGTCCCGCCGCACAAGGCGGCCACCCGTCAGCGCACCCAGCAGATACAGGCCAATGGCTTCAAACCCGGAGAGCACCACGCTTTCTGATGTGGCGATATGCACGGCCATCAGCAGGACGGTGGCAGTCATGTATCCGGCAAAAATCTTCAGATGCAGTAGGGAAATAGCGTCCAGCATGCCCATAGCCATGGTTACCAGAATAATGCTGATAACCAGTCGGGGGTCATGTCCTGCACGGGTGCTCATAGGGGCTCCACTTAAAAGATAAACACGGGAAAAAGATCCGGTAAGCCGGGCGTCATATCACTATTCGCCCGGCTTGTGTGGAGTCTCTTGCCTGCGTTGTCCGGAGAGCAGGAATAGGCGGAGGGCTTAGCCCAGCGCCATCAGGCTGGCATTGCCGCCTGCCGCAGTGGTGTTGATGCTGCGGCATTGTTCTTCCACCACGCTTTCCGGCGCAGGCAGGCCAGCAGCCGTCAGCCATGCGGAGGCAATCGGGCAGTCACTGGTGCTCAACGCCTTGCGGGCTTCGGCAAACACGGCCTCATCCTGTTCCCCCAGCACAATGGCGCAGGGTTCTTGCTTGGCCGAGGTGACGGGGCGGACAACCAGTTGCAGCGCATCCGGCAGGGAGGCGATCCATCCGGTCAGGCTGCTGTCTGCCAGAACAAGAGCCGCGTTATCCCCGGACAGCGCCAGAGAAATCTGGTCGTACAAACCAGCTTTTGTCTGGGCGATGCACAGAATGTTGCCGCGCCGCGTCAGGCTGTAGAGGTTGCTTTCCCCCACCGGGCCGGGGAGGGTGATCTGCCCGCCCACCAGTGTCTGGCGGGTAAGTGCCGCCGCCGTGCAGGCCGCTTTGCTTTCGCCCTGTTCCCGCAGCCAGTCCGTCCAGCGGGCCATGGTAGCGGGAATACGCCCGCGCACCAGCGGCGGCAGGGCCGGAGCCTGTGCCAGCAGGCGGCGCAGAATGAGCGGACCACCCGCCTTGGGGCCAGTGCCGGACAGACCGCGCCCGCCAAACGGCTGCACACCCACCACAGCACCAATGGTGTTGCGGTTGACGTAAAGGTTGCCAGCATCAATGCGTGAAAGCACATGCTGCACGGTGGATTCAATGCGGGTGTGCAGGCCAAAGGTCAGGCCGTAGCCCGTCTCATTAATGGTGGAAATGACCGTATCCAGCGTGCTGCGGGAATAGCGCAGAACGTGGAGAACAGGGCCGAAGACTTCCGGGCCAATCTCGCGGATATTGGCGACTTCAATCAGCGTGGGAGCCACAAAGCTGCCGTTGGCGCAATGTTCCGGCAGGGGTAGCGCATAAACCGGCGCTTTTTTCTGGCGGAATTCTTCAACGTGTTTGGTAATGCCCTCAGCCGCTTCTGCCGTAATCACCGGACCAACATCGGTGGAAAGCAGAGCGGGGTTGCCAAGGCGCAGTTCCCGCATTGCGCCGCGCAGCATGGTCAGCACGTGCTCGGCACAATCTTCCTGCACGCACAGCACACGCAGGGCGGAGCAACGCTGCCCGGCGCTGTCAAACGCGGAGGCGACGACATCCATCACCACCTGTTCGGCCAGAGCAGAGGAGTCCACAATCATGGCGTTCTGGCCGCCAGTTTCCGCAATAAAAGGCACCGGCTGGCCGGTATGGGTGCGGCTGCCTTCAAGCTGACGGTTGATGATCTGGGCAACGACGGTGGAACCGGTGAACATCACGCCGGAAACGCGGTCATCCCCCACCAGTGCAGCCCCAATGTCGCCTTCTCCCGGCAGCAGTTGCAGGGCAGCAGCCGGAACCCCGGCATCCCGCAGGATACGCACGGCGAGGGCGGCAATCAGCGGGGTTTCTTCCGCCGGTTTGGCCAGCACTACGTTGCCAGCGGCAAGCGCTGCGGCAATCTGGCCGAGGAAGATGGCCAGAGGGAAGTTCCACGGGCTGATACAGGCGACAACACCCAGCGGGGCATGGGTGGCGTTGTCAAAATCCCGGGCGATGGTGGCGGCGTAATAGCGGAGGAAGTCCACGGCTTCCCGCACTTCTGCCACACCGTTGGGGAGGGATTTTCCGGCCTCGCGGGAGAGCAGGGCCAGCAGTTCATCCCGGTGGGCTTCAAGGCTGTCAGACGCCTTGACCAGAATATCCGCACGCGCCTGCGGGGCGAGCTCGGACCAGCTTGTCTGCCCTTTAACAGCGGCAGCCGCGGCCTTTTTCACGATGTCCGGGGTGGCGTATTGGACCGTGCCCACCACATCTGCCCGGTCGGACGGATTGGTAACAGGCTGTGTCTTTTTGCCGGGTTTGACGCCAACCACCATGGGTGCCGCCTGCCAGGGGCCGGAGGCTTTGGTCAGGCCCTCCAGCAGGTCGGACAGCACGCTATCATCAGCCAGATCGGTCCCCGCAGAGTTGCGGCGTTCGGCCCCGAACAGGGCAGGCGGTTTGCGGATATCGGGGTGCGATGCGCCATACGGCGTAAAGCTGTGCGCGACCTGAATGGGGTCTTCCACCAGACTTGCAACCGGAATGGCCGGGTCGCCGATCTGGTTGACGAAGGAGGAGTTCGCGCCGTTTTCCAGCAGGCGACGTACCAGATACGCCAGAAGCGTTTCATGCGTGCCGACGGGGGCATAAATACGGGCCGGACGGTTCAGTTTGCCCGCGCCGACAACCTGTTTGTAAAGCGGTTCCCCCATGCCGTGCAGGCACTGGAATTCATAGGAGCCGACTTCAAACTTGTCGCCAGCCAGTGTGTAAATGGTGGCCAGCGTGCGGGCGTTATGAGTGGCGAACTGCGGGAAGATGACATCCCGTGCGTTCAGCAGTTTACGCGCGCAGGCAATATAGCTGATGTCCGTGTGGGCTTTGCGGGTATAGACCGGGAAGTCCTTCAGGCCTTCAACCTGTCCCTTTTTAATTTCGCTGTCCCAGTAAGCGCCTTTAACCAGGCGCACCATGATGCGATGGTTGCTGCGACGGGCGAGGTCAATAATGTAATCCAGCACATACGGGCAGCGTTTGCCGTAAGCCTGCACCACAAAGCCAATGCCGTTCCAGCCTTCCAGACCGGGCGTGTGGCACAGGGCTTCCAGCAGATCGAGCGAGACGTCCAGACGCTCGGTTTCCTCGGCATCAATATTCAGGCCGATGTCATATTTGCGGGCCAGCAGGGTGAGTTCCTGCACAACCGGCAGCAGTTCCGTCATCACCCGTTCATGCTGGGCGCGGGCATAGCGCGGGTGCAGGGCGGAGAGTTTGATGGAAATGCCGGGGCGCTCATAAACATTCGCCCCCTGCGCGCTGCGGCCAATGGCGTGAATGGCAGTCAGGTAGTCCTGCTTGTAACGCTCGGCATCGCGCGCGGTGAGGGCGGCTTCCCCCAGCATGTCATAGGAATAGGAAAAGCCAAGCGCTTCCAGCTTGCCGCTGTTGGCACGGGCTTTTTCAATGGTTTCACCCAGCACAAACTGCTCGCCCATCATGCGCATGGCGGCATCGACGGCCTTGCGGATGACCGGTTTGGTGCCACGGCTGACAAAGCCGAGCAGGGCGGATTTCAGGGTGCTGTCATCCTGCGGGGTCACGAGCTTGCCGGTTACGGCCAGCCCCCATGCGGCGGCATTGGCAAAAATCGGCGTGTTGCGGGAGATGTGGGAGAGCCAGTCACCCTCGCCAATCTTGTCACGGATCAGCGCGTCACGTGTTGCGGTATCGGGGATGCGCAGCAGAGCTTCTGCCAGACACATCAGCGCCACGCCCTCGGCTGAGGAAAGGGCGAATTCCTGCACCAGACTTTCCACAATACCGGGGTTGCGTTCCGCCCGGAGGGAGGTGGCCAGACCGGCGGCAAGGTCCGTCACGCGCTTGCCGTCTTCTGCCGTCAGCGTCGCGTCGGGCGTCAGAGCCGCCACGCAATGCTCTTCCGGTTGGCGCATGGCCTGGATAATCGCCTGACGCAGCGGGCTTCGGGAGGCGAATGCAGGCGCAAAAGAGTCAGATAAGGACATGGCATGAATTCCGAACAGGACAAGCCTGACTTCGCTGGCTGCGGGGAGACTCAGGAAGTTTTGGCTTCACAACGATTTTTCCTCGTTACACGATATTATATGATTTGCAAAATCATATAATTCCAGATCGGCCAGGAGGGTGATTTCGCCTGTTTCCTGCGGGATTAGGCGGTGTGTAGACTCGTGTTTGTCGCGCAGTTTTACCGCGGCGCACCTTATAAAAGGCACGCCAAGAGGCCAGCCCCGGAAGACCGTCGGCAGGATTTTCAGAAAATAGGGAGAACGTGCGTCCTGAGAGGCTTGTCTGGCAGCCTCTTCGCCGCCGCAGCCCGTTCTCTTTTCAGCTCGCCTGATCGAGACCGTTTTTCTTGCGGAAAACGTCGGCCGAGATATGGGCCGCTTCCAGAATATGCTCGCGCGTGAGGCGGGCGGCGAGGTCGGCATCCCGCGCGCGGCAGGCTTCCAGAATGGCCAGATGCTCGGCGTCCGTCACGGTCTTGCGGCCATCCAGCACCAGATGCCCGCGAATGTAACGGTCCAGCCGGTTGTGCAGATCATCAATCATTTCCAGCAGGCGCGGCTTGCGGGCGGCGGCATAAATAGCGTTGTGGAAGGCCCGGTTCAGCGCGCCGGAGGGGCGCGTGGTGTCCGGGTTGTGCGTGCCTTCTACAAAGGCCTCGTAGGCATCTTCTATATGGGCAAGGTCTACGCGGGTCAGGTTCGCGACCGCATCCCGCGCAGCCTGCTCTTCCAGCAGGGCGCGGATTTGCGAGTATTCCAGAATGTCCGCAGCATCCAGCCCCATGACCATCGCACCCCGGTTGGGCTGGAAGGTCACCAGCCCTTCGGCTTCCAGATGCTTCAGGGCTTCCCGCACGGGAATAATACTGACGCCAAACCCTGCGGCGAGTTCGGACTGGGGCAGCGCCTGCCCAGCGCGCAGGCTATCCGCCAGAATGGCTTTGCGCAGAGCGTCGCAAATGGTTTCCGATGCCTTGCCGTGGCCTGCAAACTCGGTCTGGTGAAAAAGACTGGCCGGCAGCATGGACGACGGCTCCCTTCGGATCGTTTCTGACTCGTGACTATCTATCATAGTCAGCAGAGGCCTTCTGTCCAATCAGTTTGCATAAAGCTGCCGGAACAGGGGCTTGGGGTCTTTGGTCACACTATCGTGAACGGCGCAGAGGGGGCGGTGTCCGTGGTTTGGGGCCTGTGGAAAGGTGGAACCAGACGTGGGTGGCAGAGGATCTGACGCAGTCCTCTGGTGTGCTGCGAGAGGCAGAGTGGTCTGGCGGATAAAGCCGAGGGTTCTGCTTTGTGGATAAGGCCAAAAGCGCCTCTCTCATCAAGGTGTTTTGTTATCAGATCAAAAATGGGCGTGGTGAGGATGCAAGCTGGAATGGCGGTCTACGCCCTGCCCGGTGGCAGGAAGGAGGCAGGCGGACAGGCCGTTTTTTGCCCCGGTTGCGCCGCGTGTTTGTCAGAAAGCAGAGGATTATCTGTGGTCTGCCATGCTCTTGGTGCGCAGGGGGCTGGCTTGATCTTTCCCGAATTTGCAGGCCAGTTTGGCGCATATTCCGCTAGGGAGATTCTGAATGAAACTGATTTCCGTACGTGCCCTGTCGGCGCTTGCTGTTACGACTATGCTGGCCGGCGCGCCGCTGTTTGCTCATGCTGCCGATACCCCGGCTCCTGTCTCCAAAGGGGGCGAGCAGGCTGAATCTGGCGCCAAAACGGCGACGCTGACCGATACGGACCTGTCCGGTTATGTTGGTTCCATTGACCCGGCTGAAGTGGGTGGCCTGCTGAACTATTGTACGCAGGGCAACTACGTTCCTGATTATGACGACGCCTTCAAGGTGCTGCAGTCCTATAATCAGAAAACCAACGCCGTGCCGGACGGTCAGGAAGGCAACATGTTCTACGCCCGTGGGACAACAGGCCAGCTGCAGGCTAATGGCAAGACCTATTCCATTGCCACGTCCAGCATTCCTGTGCGCCAGAAAACCTGTAAGGCCGTTCTGGATCGCGCCAAAGCCGCTCTGTAAGGCATCGCCTTATCTCTCTTTTGGGCTGAAGGGGTCTGCCTCTCAGTCCGGAAGAGCAGGGGTTTGCAAGGAGGTCAGTCGCATCGCGGCTGGCCTTTTTTGTGTTGTAATGACCAAAGTTTAATAGTCCTGATCAAGTCGGTGTGCCTTTCCCCCTTGCTCCCGATGTGATCAAAACCATTCTGCCCCTGCAACCAGACAGAGCAGGGCATAAAGAGATAAGGAGCGGAACGAGCGTGCCAGAAGCGTTTAAAGCTCCGGCTGGAGCAGGTCTGACAGCCGGGCAATATGGGGATATGGTGCAAAAGGCGCATCAGGATCCTGAGACCTTCTGGCTTGAGCAGGCCCGTAAGCTGGCCTGGGATGTTCCCCCGCAACAGGCGTCCCGCTCTGACTTTAACAATGATGTGCGCATTGACTGGTTTTCTGACGGACGGTTGAACGTCTCGGAAAACTGTCTGGACCGGCATGTCCGCACCCAGCCCGATAAAGTCGCATTGATCTGGCAGGGGCAGGACGAGGACCAGAAGGAAAGCCTGACCTATCAGGAGCTGCATGCCCGCGTCTGCCGCCTTGCTAATGTGATGCGGCGTCTGGGTGTGAAGAAAGGTGATTGCGTTGCCATCCATCTGCCCATGGTGGCGGAAGGGGTGATTGCTATGCTGGCCTGCGCCCGCATTGGGGCGGTGCATGTGGTGTTGTTTGGCGGCTTTTCTGCAGATGGTCTGGCCGAGCGCCTGAGCGACAGCGGGGCCGTGCTGGTGCTGACGGCAGATGTGGCGCGCCGGGGCGACAAGCGTATTCCCAGCAAAACCACCATGGATGACGCCATTACGCGCTGTGGCGCGGAAAGCCGTGTGCAGCACGTTCTGGTGGTTGCAGTGACCGGCACCGATGTGCCCATGCAGCCGGGGCGGGATCTGTCTTACGCGGATGAAGTGGCGCAGGAGCTGCCAGACTGCCCGGCGGAAAGCATGAGCGCGCTGGACCCGCTCTTTCTGCTTTACACATCCGGCAGCACCGGTAGGCCCAAAGGGCTGGTGCATGGCTCTGGCGGTTATCTGGTCTGGGCGGCGTTCACGCATGCTACAGTGTTTGACCATAAGCCGGATGACATTTTCTGGTGCACGGCGGATACCAGCTGGATTACCGGCCATACCTATGTGGTCTATGGCCCGCTGGCCAATGGCGGCACCATTCTGGTGTATGAAGGTCTGCCCTCATGGCCCGCGCCGGGCCGCTGGTGGGATGTGATCGACCAGTATGGCGTGACGGCCTTCTATTCCTCCCCGACAGTCGTGCGCGCTGCCATGCGGGAAGGGGATGATGTTGTGCGCAGCCGTTCACTGGCCAGCCTGCGGGTGATTGGCACAGTGGGCGAGCCCATCAGCCCGGAAGCCTGGCAGTGGTTCCATGATGAAGTCGGCAAAGGCCGCTGCCCGGTGGTGGATACCTGGTGGCAGACGGAAACCGGCGGCGTGATGATTACCGCCGCCGCTGGCTGTGTGACACCGCGCCCCGGTGCCGCGTGCCTGCCATTGCCGGGGGTAAGTGCTGCACTGCTGGATACACAGGGGCAGCTGGTCGAAGGTCCGGGCGAAGGGCTGCTGTGCATGGCGCGCTCATGGCCGGGGCAGGCTCTGTCCATCTGGAAAGACCACGACCGTTTCCGGCAGACCTACTTCACCACCTGTCCGGGCTACTACTTCACCGGGGATGGCGCACGGCGGGAAGCGGACGGCTATTACTGGATTACGGGCCGCGTGGATGATGTTGTGAATGTGTCCGGCCACCGGATTGGCACGGCGGAAATTGAAGATGCCGTGGCGATGGACCATGAGGTGGTGGAAAGTGCCGCTGTCGGTATCCCGCATGACCTGAAAGGTCAGGGGCTGGTGGTCTTTGTGGTGCCGAAGGAAGAGGGCGTGTTCCACCCGTCCGCCGTCAATCGTGCCGTGGCCGCCGGGGTTGGGCGTTATGCTGTGCCCGAGAAAATCTATGTGGTGCGGGACCTGCCCAAAACACGGTCGGGCAAGATTGTCCGCCGTCTGCTGCGTAAGATTGCAATGCAGGATCTGGAAGGGCTGGGCGATTTGTCCACGCTGGCAGACCCCGACATTGTGCCGGAACTGATTGCGCTGGTGAAGGCGCAGGCTGCGTAAACTCTGCCTTGAATCACACAGCAAAAAGGGGGCGGCCTATGTGGCCAGCCCCCTTTTCTGTCTCAACACTCAGGCGGATGTGTTCAGATTATTTGGTATTGGTGCCCGGAGCCGGGATCAGCTGCGCGCGCACTTCACCATGTGGGTGGGATGCCGTGCCCAGACCCACAAACAGCTGGCCGTGGCGATACAGATCAATCTGGTCTGCGCTGAGGGTGAGTGTGCCCGTCAGCGGCGCAACATACGGGCCTTTCAGGTCCGCAACCTTTTCAGCAGTTTTGGACAGGTCTTTTGCGGCCATCAGTTCAGCGCCGGTCACCGGGCCGGAGAGGTTGTTCCAGGTGATGGTGTAGCTGAGCAGATTGTTCTCGGTTTCCAGCGTGGCACGCACGCCACCCGTTACCCGGGCTGCCGGGGAGGCTTTCTCGCTGGCAAAAATGCCTTCGGACTGGATGGTTTCTGCATGGGAAAGAGCTGGCGCAAAAGCCAGAGCACCGGTCAGCAGGGCAGCGCTAAGCGTAAAATGTTTTTTTGAAATCATAATCGTCTCCTGTCGAAGTATAATTGTCTTACAGAAGGTCTAAACGCGCTCTTTCTAAAAAGGTTCCAGGTTTGGTTTTTAGAAAAATTCTGAAAGAGCGCATGTCTGTGTTGTGATGGGCGTATTTATTTCTAAGGTAAGCTCTGGTTAATAGTTTTGAAGGCGTTATTTTTCACTATTCAGACGGCGCGATGGGAGCAAAACGCGGCACACCGTTTACGGTTTCCTGCCACATGGCCAGTGGGCGCACCCAGTAATCCCCGCGCGCTTCACTGCGGTAGGTGACAAGCCATTCCTCGGTCTCGCTGTGGCGCCCTACGCAAATCACGGTATAAAGTCCGCCTTTATAATGTCGGTACGGGCCGGGGCGCGGATGGTCGGGTTCGGGTGTATCGAACGTATTGGGATCGTGCATTTTCATGGTAGTCTTCTGTTCCACAGCTTGCGGGAGGATCGCAACCTTGAACCGACATGTTCTTTCAGGCCGGGTGCTGGCAGGCCTTGCCGTGCTGGCGTTAAGCGCCGTGCCCGGCTATGCCGCCACACAGGGAAAGGCCAGCACGCACAAAAGCAGCGCGCATAAAGGGCATGCCAGCAAGGGGACGGCGCAGCAGAGCGGGACCCCGGTGGTTATGACCAGCCAGCCCGGTTCCGCGCTGGATAAACAGGCCCGCATCCTGAATGCGGAAGATCTGGCCTCCGCCGCCCGCCACCATGAAAAACCGCTGGTGCTGATTGGCTCGGCCCCCCTCTCCACTACGGGGAAGAGTATTGGCCTGTTTGTGCAGGTGCAGTCTGCCAGCCTGTGCGGCTCCGCAGGGTGTTCGACAGACGTTTACCTCCAGCAGAAGGGCAACTGGACCAAAGTGCTGGATTCCGTGAGCGGCCCCATCAGCCTGCTGCCCACAACGCATGGCATCATGAAAGATATTCTGGTGGACGGGTCTGATCGCTGGATCTGGAAAAAAGGCACCTATACCGACACTCTGGTAGCCACTGACCTTCCGGGCTTTAAAACGTCCATCCGTCGCCATCAGGCGGCTATGAAAAAAAGCGGCCATCCGGTTTCTGAATAAAGACCCTGTTGGACAAGCCAGCCCGGCCCAATGTGGCCGTTGGCTGGCTGTGATGGCCTGAAATAGAACGGAGACTGCATGCCGGATAAAAGGCACCCCCCGACTGCCAAAGGCAGCCTCGGGCGTACCCTGCTGAAAACACTGTGTACTGTCGCGCTGACGGCTTTGCTGATTGCCCTGCTGCGGGAAGGACTAAGCCTGCTGCCGTGGGTGGACCGCAAAACTGGCCAGCATGCCGGCTCGGCTGTGCTTCAGGTTCTGGCCGCTGACGGCAACGCCAGCCAGCAGCAGATGATTGCCGCTGGCCTGATGGTGTTGTGTTTCCTGCTGGCGATTGTTCTGGTGCGCTGGGGCGAGCGGCTGTTAGACCGCAGCCGCTGAGGCGGCCCCGGCCTGCGACCAGAAAAACGTCAGCTCATGCTTGTTATGGGCCAGATGGCGCAGGCTGCCGCCGGGAATGGCCTCAAAGGCTGTCACGGTCTCATGATCCGTTTCGCCCTGAAATTTGACCGTCAGCACCATGTTTTTGGTGCGGCCTGACTCAATCCAGCGTCTGGCGAGCGCCAGCAGGCGGGCCGGATAGGCGATGATATCGGAAAACACCCAGTCCACTTCCGGGAAGGAAGACGGTTCCAGCCCAAAGGCGCTGCCCTGCTGGAACTGCACATGCGGCATGGCGGCCACAGCCGGGTCCAGCGGGGCGCGGTCAATGGCCGTAACATCCGCACCAAGTTCGGCAATAGCCCATGTCCAGCCGCCGGGTGTAGCGCCCAGATCCAGACAGGTTTCACCCGGTTGCGGCCAACGGCGCAGCAGGGTGCAGGCTTCCCACAGTTTCAGATAAGCGCGGGATGGAGGGCCAGTCCGGTTTTCCACAAATTTTGGCGCACCGTTGATAAACGGGCTGCTCTTGCGAGCGGAAAACAGCATGGTCTCCGGGCTCAGCAAGGTCCACGCGCCCAGCGGTGCAGTGGGCGCTGCCGTCGGGAAGGTGAGGAGGGCGGCTTTGATGGGAGGCAGATTGTCTTCAATCAGCGCAGCGCGGCGGAAGAAGTCGGCGGCATAAAGCCCCCAGTTTCGCTGGCGGGCACGCAGGATTTTTGCGGCCCCTTTGATGGAGGGAATGGTGACCAGTTCCGGCTCTTCCCACACATCCAGCGCCCAGGGTGAAAATACGGAGGGTTGGGAGGATAAGGCAAGCTGGCCGTGCCAGCGGTCCACGCTCACGCCGCGCCGCTGCAAATCCTGCTCCAGAACAGCCTCCAGCCCTTCCGGGCCAAGCCATGCACCGCGAATAGCCTCGGTCATCCGCGCACCCATCCGGCAGCAAGGCAGAGCCAGGACAGAATAAGAATGCTTCCCCCGGTCGGGGCCACGTGGGCAGCATGCTGGCCGGTAAAGGCGGTGTAATACACGCCGCCGCAGAACAGCAGTGTGCCTAGCAGAAGTCCGCACCCGCCAAGGGCCAGCGGTTTGGTCGGGCGGTCCCGCGTGGTCAGGCCAAGCACCAGCAGGGCGAGGGCGTGCCACATCTGTATTTCCAGTGCGCCATGCGCCATCAGGCGGCCACCGGGGCCGAAATCAGCCTCGGGCAGATGGGCGGTGAGCGCGCCCATAATGGTGCCGGTGCCAGCAAGCAGAGCGCCGCAGACGCGCCATGAACGGGGAAGACTGGATAATGAAAGCATGATGCCGCCTTATAGAGGCAGAACCGGGCAGGGCGGAAGCAGAAACCTGCCTGCAGGAAAAGGGATGAGCGTATGACTATCCGCATTGATCGTGTTGTGACCCGTGGGGGAGATGCCGGGCAGACGTCTCTGGGCGATGGTTCCCGGGTGACTAAGGATAGTGCCCGGATTGAAGCCATGGGCTGTCTGGATGAACTGAATGCCGTGGTCGGGCTGTTGCGCAGTCATGTGCCGGCAGACAGCAAAGATGCCACGCAACTGGCGCAGCTCCAGAACTGGCTTTTTGATATGGGGGCTGATCTGTGCCAGCCGGAAAGCCCCAAAGCGCAGAAAGCCAGTCGCCTGAGCGGGGAGATTGTAGTGGAGCTGGAGCTCTGGGTAGAACAGTTGCGGCAGGCGCAGGCTCCGTTGACCAGTTTTGTGCTGCCCGGTGGCACGCAGGCCGCCGCA
Organism: Acetobacter sp. KSO5; assembly: GCF_044094635.1. Taxonomy (NCBI): domain Bacteria; kingdom Pseudomonadati; phylum Pseudomonadota; class Alphaproteobacteria; order Acetobacterales; family Acetobacteraceae; genus Acetobacter; species Acetobacter sp. KSO5. The sequence goes on from NZ_CP172014.1 coordinate 1,008,837, forward strand.
TGGGCGCATCTGGCCCGCACCCAGACTCGTACAACAGAGCGGCGTGTGGTGGCTCTGGCGCAGCAGGAGGCGCTGAACCCGGAACTTTTAAAAATGCTGAACCGGTTGTCTGATTATTTCTTCGTGCTGGCGCGGCATTTTAATCAGGATGGCAAGACGGATCTTGTCTGGACACCAGCAGCACAGCGGCCAGCGGTATAAAATCAGTTTTACGGGTGGTTGTTTTTCTAAAACCACCCGTGTTTTTGAAGTAATAACACTAAAAAATGATTATGCTCTTCTGCTGAGTGCTTTTTAAAAATACAGTCCATTTTGCAAAGATATTTTAAGATTTCTTCTTGCTCTGTTTTAAGCAGGTCAGGCGGTATGTTGCGCTAAATGACGGATTTTTCATAGAAAACATGGGCGCTATTCCCAGAAACCCTTTGAAAACCGGGAAATGCGTGATAAGCAGGAACGACAAACCCGTCTGAGTGCTTTTAAAGCTAAGGCAGGTCTTTACCAACAAATATCATGGAACCTGTTGGGTCATACCCACCTTGCCCTGGGCAGGGAAAAACGTTTTCCGGGTTGCTCTGGCTGGAGTGGGCGCATCGTCCAGCATCAGTTTTGTGTGGCAAATCCGGTTTTCATGTTTGACAGAGTCAGGAAAGTATAAAGAAGCGTGACTTCCGAATTTATGAAGACACCGTCATTTTTATCCACCTCACGGGGTGACGAAAAACGTGATGAGGCTTTTGAAGAAGCCTCCCTGCGCAACGCTCTGGAACGGCTTGGATCGCCCAGCCGCGCACGTGCAGGAACGCCCCGCCCCGCAGCAGATCCCGCTCAGGGCAAACGCCGCCGTTTTGTAAAAGATGGTGATGTGCAGGTAGAGAAACATTCTCTGGCACGCACAACCCCTCGCACGCTGGCCATGCCGCGTACGGCGACGACATCGCGCGCTGTGCATTTTTCCGATGAAGAAAACTCGGAAGTTTCCAAACTGCGCCGCCAGCTGGCTGACGAAAAACTGCGCGCGGAAGAAGCAGAACGCCAGATTGAGTCGATGCAGACCACGCAGCGCGGACTTGAAACCCGGCAGGCCCATGCGGATATCATGGTGCGTGAACTGAAAGCCAAGCTGGCCGAGCGTGAGGAAGAGCTGACCGAAGCCGGGCGTAACCTGCGGAGTGCCCAGCGCACCGTGGAAGCGCTGGAAGAGGAAATGCAGGCTCTGCGCAAAAAGCTGGAAGCGCGCCCGCGTGGTCGCCCGCGCCTGAAACCGCTTGAACCTGCGGTGGAAGAAGACGAGGTGCTGGTGGTGGAAAATGATGAACCGCAGCCCGTTAAGTGGTGGAAAGACTGAAATCCTGACACATTTTGCAGTAAAGTGCGGGCATGAAGAATAATTCTGTCACGCCCGCACTTGTCGTTCTGGTGGTGGATGTCGCGCTCGGGGTGGCGTTCGTCTTGCTGCCTCCGGTGGTGATGAGCTTTCTGACGCTGCTCAAAGATGTGTTTGGCGTGCTGATCCTGCCGTTTACCTTCCTGTTCGGGCTGGCTGGCTGGTCGTCAGACATGTCCTCTCTGGACAGTGTGATGGGCGGCCTCACGCCAAGCATGTTGCGCCATCCGTTCCGCGCCATCATCGCAGCGGCCTTCATTGCCGTTGGCGGCCTGTGCTCTGTTCTGGCCTGTAGCAGCCCGCGCGCGGCGCATGTGGAGCGGATTATCGCCCCGCTTCTGACCATTGCGGCCATTGGACTGATGGGCGTGGAAGTGGGCGTAATCCTGCTGCCAGCCCTGCTGCTCCAACTCTCCGCGCTGCGTTATCCTGAAATGGATTTCTTCTCGCGCAACAAATAAGTGCGGGTTTGCGTGATCGGCTTTTAAAGCCGTCTGGGCGTTGAAGTCTCCGCCCAACTTTATCAGTCTTTATGAACAGCGCCTGTCCTGAAATTATCTGGGCAGGCGCTGTTTTTTTGATCTTACGGAAAAATCTTACCCGGATTCATCAGGGTTTTCGGGTCCAGTGCGGCTTTGATCTTGCGCATGGCATCCAGTTCCGCGCCACCGCGCCAGGACGGCATCATGTAGGTTTTCAACTGCCCGACACCATGTTCGGCAGAGAAAGACCCATCCAGCGTGCGGACAATGTTGGCAACGGTGTCCATCATGGCATGGTCCTGCGCGAGGAAGGCTTTCGGGTCCATGCCCTCAGGCTGCACCAGATTAAAGTGGATGTTGCCATCCCCAATATGCCCGAACGGAGCCACGCGTATGCCGGGGATCAGCGCCTCACAGGCTGCCGTCGCTTTGGTAATGAATTCCGGAATGGCGGAGAGTGGGACAGAGACATCGTTTTTGACGGAAGCCCCGGCGCGCTTCTGCGCTTCGGCATGTTCCTCACGAATCACCCAGAGTGCCTGACGCTGGCCTTCGCTTTCTGCCAGCACGGCGTCTGTTACCAGACCGTCTTCCAGAGCCTGCCCCAGAACTTCTTCCATCAGCGTGCGCAGGCTATCATCCGCGCGCGGGCTGCCAAGTTCCACCAGAGCGTAAGCCGGGGCGGGTTCGGAAAGCGGCAGGGAGGCCCCTTCAATCAGGCTGTTCACCAGCGCCATGCTAGTGCCGGACATATATTCAAACGCCTGAATGGCTGCCGGGTCCTGCTTGCGGAAGGCGGCGAACAGGTTCAACACACCCTGCGGGTCAGCCAGCGCGCACAATGCGGTCTCGCGGGAGCGCGGCGCGGGCTGAAGCTGAATGATAGCCGTGGTGATAATCCCCAGCGTGCCTTCCGAGCCAATCAGCAACTGCCGCAGGGCGTAACCGGTATTGTCCTTGCGCAGGCGGCGCATCAGGTTCAGCACCTGTCCGTCCGGCAGAACCGCTTCCAGCCCCAGAGCCAGCTCTCGCGCATTGCCGTAGCGCACGGTGTTGTTGCCGCCTGCGTTGGTGGCCAGAATACCGCCAATTTCAGCAGAACCTTCAGAGGAAATGGAGAGCGGCAACATCAGGCCTTCCGCTGCTGCGGCATCCTGTGCGGCTTTGAGGGTCACACCTGCCTCCACCGTCATGGTCAGGTCAGCATGGTCAATGGCGTGCACCCGCGTCATGCGGTTGGTGGAAATGACGACAGCCTTACCGCTGTCATCCGGCGTGGCACCGCCCACCATGCTGGTATTACCGCCCTGCGGCACCATAGGCACGCCGTATTCTGCACACAGGGCCACGGCTTTTGCGCATTCTTCTGTATTGGCAGGGCGCAGCACAGCAGAGCAGCGGCCATGGTAAAGCATCCGCCAGTCTGTGCAGAACGGGTCCGTATCCCCGGCCTCAGTCAGCAGTCCCGACGGACCAAGCAGTTCAGACAGAGCAGCAAGAAGAGCGGAGGGCAGGGACGTGTCGGACATGGGGCAAGCCTTGATCGGGAATCAGAGTGTCATAAAACAAGAGACTGTGAACAGATCACGCATTTTTCTTAATAAAGGTAGCGTGCGTTATCTGTCACGGGATGAAGCGCAGTATAAAACAGGTGGAAAAGCTGGGTGCCGGCAATGCCTGCCAGCAATCCGGCCATAACGGCGACGAAAATAATCATCAGCCGGGGGTAGCTGTTCTCCATCATCTTCATGCTGAGCATGTGCCTTGCTTCGGCATGCGCTGTCTGCATGACATGCAGTTGAGATTTCAGATTTTCATTATTACCGCGTACAATGCGCAGATTATGCTCCATCCGGTTCAGCACTTCTCCGCGGTCATGTAACTGGATACGGAGGGTGTGAATGGTACTTTCCAGAGTGCGGATTTCGGTGTCTTCCCGCGCTTTGCGGGCGGCGGTCAGGCGCTCAATATCCGGGGCGAGGGCCTGGAACAGGTTTTTCAGTGCGCCACCTGTAATGCCATCCCGGCGGGCACGGGCCTTGATGGCTTCAAGCGCTGTCTCCGACTGCCCCTTTTGGTCTTCCAGCACGAGGGCCAGAATATCGGACAGGATCTTGATTTCTCTGGGGTCCATCTGGCTCATGGTGCATCAGGTTCTGCTGGCCGGGGGGCGGCGGCACGGTGCAGACGGTCCTGAATGGCAAGACCAAGCCCGTGCGCAGGGATGGGCTGCACGGCAAGGCCTGTCAGCTCAAACGTCGGTTGCTGGCTATCCAGAAAGCGCAGGCCGGAAAACAGGCGGGAGGCCGCTTCTTCCAGATTACCCGTGGGGCTGAGGTTCCATGTCACAGCAGCACCCGCTGGCGGAGTGGGGCCAAAAGCCAGAAGCCCTTCCTGCGGGCCAACGCTGGTGGCGTTCAGGCGCACGGGCAGGCTGGGGGCGTAATGGGAGAGCATGCGGCCGGGAGAAAGTGGCGCGGCATCGGCTTCCGTTTCTGGCCGGGCGAGGGGGCCGCACACGGCCTCTAGTTCTTCGACCGAGACACCGCCGGGGCGGAGGAGGCAGGGGCGGTCCGGGTTGGTCAGGTCCAGCACCGTGCTTTCCAGCCCGACAGCGCAGGGGCCGGTATCCAGCACGGCATCAATCCGGCCTGACAATTCTTCCAGAACATGGCTGGCGTCTGAAGGGCTGATGCGGCCAGAACGATTAGCGGAGGGCGCGGCAACCGGACGCCCCACTTCCTCCAGCAAGGCCAGAACCGCTTCACCTCGAGGGACGCGCACGGCCAAGGAAGACAGGCCATCGGCGGCCAGATCGCTCACCGTGCTGCCGGGGGCGCGCGGCAGAACCAGTGTGAGTGGACCGGGCCAGAATTTTTCTGCCAGTTTCTGCGCTAGTGGGTTGGCCTGCACTTGCGTAAAGGCGGCCTCCGCACTCGCAAAATGGCTGATTAGCGGGTTGAAACGTGGGCGGTTCTTGGCTTCAAAAATACGCGCCACGGCTGAGGGTTGTGTGGCGTCTCCGCCCAGCCCGTAAACGGTCTCCGTGCCGAACGCCACCAAGCCGCCGTCCTGCAGAATACGGGCGGCGGTGGCAATGCCAGAAGGGGTGGCAGCAAGGCGTTCGGTCATAAAGGTCAGAGTTTTCCGGTGCAGACAAAGGGCGGGTTTTTCCAGTCCGGCTTGCCGTAAAGCAGCGGAGTGCCATCCAGCAGTGTGATGTGCCCACCAGCGGCTTCCACAATGGCCTGCGGGGCGGCGGTGTCCCACTCCATGGTTGGGCCGAGGCGCGGGTAGAAATCAACAGCGCCTTCTGCCACGCGCGCAAATTTGACGGCAGAACCGATGTTGCCCACGGACGCAATGCGGCGTTCACCCAGATATTCGGCCAGACGTGGGTCATCCGCATAATGGCGGGAGGCCAGAACGCTCAGGCCTTCAGCGGGTGGTGTGCGGGTGTGGATGGCAGTGGTGCCGTTTTTGTCACGGCGCTGGGCGGGCAGGCCGACGCCGCCGGTATAAAGCTGATAGTAAGCGGGGAGGGCCATCGCCCCCAGCACGGCGCGGCCATTGCGCACAAGGCCGATATTGACGGTAAAGTCATCCCGCCCGGCGGCAAACTCCCGCGTGCCGTCCAGCGGGTCCACCAGCCAGTAGGCCTCGGACACAGCGCCGCGCAGCCCGGAGGCCACTTCTTCTTCCGCAATTACCGGAATATCTGGCACGGCAGCGCGCAGGCCCTTGAGGATATGGGCTTCTGCCGCATGGTCCGCTTCCGTCACCGGCGAGGAGTCGGTTTTGGTCAGCGTTTCAAAACCCCGCGCGCGAATGGTGCGGATAATTTCGGCGGCTTCATCCGCCAGTCTGGCGGCGAGGGCCAGCAGGTCAGCGTCGGTATGGGTGCTCATTTGTCCATCATACGCCAGGAACGGCGGCGCGTCATGCCCTGCCTGTTTTTTTAAGAGCCGGTTCGGCTGCCCTATTGCCAAGGGGCGAGGCGGGACGTACCCAAGTCAGGCAAAAGCTAAGACGTCTTAAGGAGGCCAGCGCGCTATGCTTCAGATTTCATTTTCTCCCGAGACCCTGCCCGATGGTGGGGCACTGGCTCTTCTGCTGGCCGAAGGGCAGGACCGCCCCGCCATTTTTGACGCCGCAGACAAAGCCACCAACGGCGCACTGACCCGCGCTGCCGAAGCCGATGATTTTACCGGCAAAGACGGTTCCACCTGCGTGGTGCTGGCACCGGGCGCTGGCTTTTCCCGCATTGTGCTGATTGGCGTTGGCAAGCTGGACGCTTTCGGCGCGAAAGAAGCTGAAGCCGCCGGTGGTATTGCCGCCTCTGCTTTTGGCGCGCAGGAAAAGGCAACGGTTGCGCTGGGCAATGTGCCGCAGGGCTTTGCTGCGTCAGTCGCGCAGGGGGCTGTGCTGGGTGCGTATCACTTCTCGCTGTATCACAGCGCTCCGGCGGTTGAGAAAAAGCACCGTCTGGCAAGCGTGACGGTTCTGACGGCTGATCCGGCCGCAGCAGACGCCGCGTTCGCTCCGCTGGCCGCTGTGGCGCGCGGTGTGATCCTGACGCGCGATCTGGTGACGGAACCGGCCAACGTGCTGAACCCGGAAGAATTCACCGCTCGTGTGACCACGCTGCGCAGCCTTGGGCTTGAGGTCGAAGTGCTTGAGCAGGCTGAGATGGAAAAGCTCGGTTTTGGCGCGCTGCTGGGTGTGGCACAGGGCAGTGCAAACGCACCGCGCACGGTGATTATGCGCTGGAACGGCGGCGCGAAGGATGAAGCCCCGCTGGCCTTTATTGGTAAGGGCGTGACGTTTGATTCCGGCGGCATTTCCATCAAGCCGGCTGCCGGCATGGAAGAAATGAAAGAAGACATGGCCGGTGCTGCCACCGTGACCGGCCTGATGACAGCGCTTGCTGGCCGTAAGGCGAAAGTGAATGCTGTTGGCGTGATCGGGTTAGTGGAAAACATGGTGTCCGGCACGGCGCAGCGCCCCGGTGACGTGGTGCGCAGTGCCTCTGGCCAGACCATTGAAGTGCTGAACACGGACGCCGAAGGGCGCCTCGTGCTGGCAGATATCCTCTGGTATGCGCGGGACCGCTTTGCGCCGAAGCTGATGGTGGATCTTGCGACACTGACGGGGGCGATCATCATCAGCCTTGGCCATGAATATGCAGGCCTGTTCTCCAATAATGACGACCTTTCTGCCAACCTGACGGCAGCGGGCACGGCAACGGGTGACAAGCTGTGGCGTATGCCGATGGGCGCTGAGTATGACGCCATGCTGAAATCCGACATTGCCGACATGAAAAACATCGGCGGCCGTCCGGGCGGTTCCATCACCGCAGCGCAGTTCCTGAAGCGCTTTGTGGGTGAAACCCCGTGGGCGCATCTGGACATTGCCGGAACGGCCTGGAGCAAAACCCCGCGCAACGGCCAGCCCAAAGGTGCGACCGGCTTTGGCGTGCGCCTGCTGAATGAGTTTGTGCAGAAGAACTACGAAACCGTTTGAGGTTTTCGGATTTTATGTGACGAGAAAAAGGGCCTCTTTTGAGGCCCTTTTTTGTGTGGGGATGGCCGCTCTCGCCTCAAGCCGGACTTCGCAGGCAAGGTTTGCGCTTCCGGAAAGCTGACATGCGTGCTCAGCATGCGAATGTTGGTTACCGCCAATCCCGGAGGAGCGATTTACCACCCGCCTCATGACTCTCCTGGCGTATCGGTTGGGCGGGGCCGTAGTACATGCGCCAGATAGCGAGAAAGCTGTTGCTCCAGTCCATCGGGAGAAAATATTCCGGCGATATAAGTGTCCGGACGCACGAGCACCCAGTGACCGGGTTCGATCCCGTATGCTTCGGCGATATGGCATGCCAACAAAGTTCGCGATACGATTTCTGAAGTTTTTCTGATTATACTTCATCGGCTACCCTCCCGAAGAGTCGGTTAACGCGCGATAACCCCAGCTACAATCCCCCAAAAACCTGAAACACGCCATGTAACATAGGGTCTCGGGTTATCATCGCATCTGCAAACTTGGCTAGGGTTCATCAGTCGAGTAAACTTATCTTCAATCTCGGAGTAGCGTCCCAGTTAGAACTTCGCTCTCCGCTTGAAAACACTGTTTTCCCAGAGAGTTAGACATGGAATCCAATCTTGGTAATATTATAATAAGCGCGGCTAGCGGAGGGACACTTCCGGTAATCTGGCACATGATACCAGAGGGAGTGAAAAGTAGGTGTGGACAAGGCTTTGACCGCTTAACAGGTAGGCTTACCCGCAAATGGGATCAAGAAGACAAAAAGGAAAACGCAGATGTCGATGATGACATCAAGAGAGAAGGCAATAAATCAGAAGCTCAGAGAAAAGTTCTTGATCTTCTTGTGCCCGATGTAGCCAAAACGATATCTGCCGACCCCGTGCTGTTGGAGCGCGCTACCATCGAAATGATGGGCGATGCTTACCGTAAACAGGAAAACAAAGATGCTGTGGCCGAAGAAGCCCTCAAAGATATTGGAGAAAAACATACAGATAATTCCAGCACAAATGAGGCTTTGGATGAGGACTGGCTCAACTTCTTCTCATCATATGCAGAGAAAGCCACTTCAGAACGCACTCGACAGCTTTGGGGCCGTATTCTCTCCGGCGAAGTGAGACACCCCGGCCGCTTTTCTTTACCCACCTTACGACTTTTGTCTGAGATTGATCAGAAAACTGCGGCGAGTTTTGTTGAAATCTCGTCATTTGCCATAGGGAATGCGATTTATTTTCCAAAGGAATATAAATCTGAACACTTCTCAGATCTCTTACGACTAGAAAATGCGGGACTGATTAATGGCATTAGCTCCCCTCTTGCAGTGGTATTTAAAGAAAAGTCCGCTTCTACAGCACAAATAGTAGATGAATATTTTATTGTATTAATAAAAACAAACGAAAATAAAATAGAAAACTTAAGAATAGGCGCAATATTCCTTACTGATACGGGTGCAGATCTTATAAAAATCATTGATAAACCACAAAACAACCCTGATAAAATGGCTAAGTTGGAAGATGTACTGAAAGAAAATATTTCTATCTCAAGGTACTCCATCCATAAAATAACGCACAAAAACGGAAACAACTTAAACTACGAGATGAATCCAATATCCTCTTGGGATAGGAAATAACCACCAAATCGCATCACAACCTGACAGCTAAGGCTTGGGGGGATTTATCGTGAGTGAGCGATTGCTGCGGCGAGATGGATCATGGTGCTGAAACTTGCATCGGTTTTGTCGGCCCGCATAGCGATGCGTTTGAATTTTTTGAGCTTGCAGAAGAAGTTCTCGATCAGGTGGCGCCATTTGTGGTAGTTTGGGGTAATCAACCGATCATGCGGGGCATTATTATGGGTTGCCCTGATACGCTTCTGCGGGCCGAACCGGCGTTAACGTGGAGGGTTTTTACTAATGGTCATTAAGCGATTACTTAACGAGGGGGTAACGCTGTAGATCGTCTAACTGTTGTTTATGGCAGGAGTAAACTGCGCTGGTATTGGCGGAGATGTCCGCTTCTAAGCGTCCGTTCTGTGAAGCCGACCTTCTACTTCCCCCCTCTCCATATCAGTCCAATTTGAAAAAACAATTGTCTTACTCATAATTGATATATACTGCCGCGGTTGCAGACAGAACTCTGCAACCGCAATCGAACAGGTTCAGAAAGCTTAAGGTTTTTTCTTCACCGCCGGCGGAAGCTGCGCAGAAATCCGCCCAGCCTTAATTGCGGCACAGAACGCTTTCCAGTCGGCTTTGGTCTGGTCGGCGTAGGCGGTGGAGAAGGTGGCGATGGCGTCGGCAAAGGCGCGGCCTGCGCCGAGGTAGCCGGAAAGGGTGGCAACGTCGCCAGAGCGGGCGTGGGCGCGGGCCAGTGTGCGGCCACACAGCAGGGCATAGTCTGGTAGGCCAATCTGGGCAAATTCCGTGCCAATGGCGGCCAGTCGCTGGTCTTTCAGGCGGCGAACGTAAAACTGGCGCTGGCCAATGGGCTGGGTGCCGGTCTCACCGTCCACTTCATCCGTGCCGCCACTATGCGTCCAGCCTAGAAAAGCGTCAGATGCCGTCTGCATAATCCGCTGCCCCGTCACCACCCGTTCACCCTGATTGCGGAACGGGGAGGGGGCCAGATACGGGGCCAGAACAGAGGTCTGCGCTTCCTTGATCTGGAGCAGCAGAACCTCATTATCCGCCGTGGCAAACAAACCAATGGCACAGAAGGTGCCCACGCTGCCCACGCCCACAACTTTAAAAATCACATCCTGCAATGTGTAGCGGGAGAGCAGAATGGCGCGTTCCGGCGGCTGTGTGGCGAGGTAGCGGGCAAAGGCGGCGCGGATCGTGTCATCCTGTTCCGGCAGGCGCACCACCAGCGGCGGCTTTTCCGTCAGGCGCGGGGTGCCGCAATCCTCCGCCACAAGGCCGAAGTGGCTGCGCGCACTTTCCAGTCGCGCATCCAGCAGGCTTTGAACCTTTTTGCGGGCCTGCTTGTCCTGAAAACCGGCAATGGCGGCGGAAAGGTCAATCCGTTCAGCCCAGATCGCCAGCGGGTTCAGCGGGGCCAGTTTCGCCATTTCCTGCGCATACGTCTGGGCCATGGTGCGGGCCAGCGCGCGGGAGGCATTTTCGGACAGGCCGCCTTCACGTCCGGCCAGCACCAGAGAAGTGCCTAAACGCTTCACGTCCCATTCAAAGGGGGCGGAGAGTGTTTCATCAAAATCATTGATATCAAAAACAGGGATGCCTTCTGGCGAGGCATAGCTGCCAAAATTGGCCAGATGGCAGTCGCCACAGCTCTGCACTTTGGGGCCAGCAGAGAGCGTTCCGGCCAGATCGGACGCCATCACCGCAGCCGCCCCACGCAGAAAGGCGAAGGGAGAGGCCGCCATGCGTGCATACCGCACCGGCAACAGAGCGGTGATGCGGTGTGTGCCCTGTTCCATAAGGATGGAAACCGGGTCCTTCCTGTTTTTAGGGGGCTGCCAGTCTGCCTGTTTGGTGCGGGGCGCGCTCTTGCGGAGCTTCACGCCCTCAGCATGGCGAAGGGCGCGGGGGCGGAGGCGGGCGGGCTGGACCGTGGGGGCAGATGTCATAAGACAAATTTAGGCACAGCCCGAAGGCCGTGCCAACATGTGAACGCCCTAGCCGGTCAGCTATGCGCCGCGTTCACTGCAAGCGCGGCGTTACACAGGGCTGCGCGGCTTAACCGGAGATTTTCAGATTGACGTAAAAGTTGCGCCCCTGTTCCGGGTAGCCGCCCACCATCTGGTAATTCTGGTCCAGCAGGTTGGAGGCATTCGCGCCAATCTGCACGTTGGGGGTAATCTGGTAATCCACACGGGCGGAGATGCTCACGTTATGCCCGGTGCGGAAGTAGGTTGTGCCCATGGAGTTCATGGTCCAGCGGTTGGAAGAAATCGCCACGTTCGGCACAAAGCGCAGTTTTTTGATGGGCGACCATTCCACATAGGCAAACGCCTTGTGAGACGGCACATCCGTAGGCCGGTAACGTGGGGAGGACCCCGGCGCGCTCACATCCTGATGCGTATAGGTATAGTTGCCGCCAATCAGCAGATCTTTCCGCACCGGAATAGCCAGAGAAATTTCCGCCCCGGCATAGTTCCCGCTGTTGATGTTCCGGCTCTGGGAGACGGTGGTGCCGTTATACTGCACAGGGAAGGAGGCAATCAGGTCTGTCAGGTGGGAATAGAAAAGAGCGCCGGAGACCTCGATCTTTCCAAAGGTATGAGACCCACCCAGCTCATAGTTCTGGGCGCGCTCCGGACGCAGGCCGGGGTTGGAAACCGCGCCGCCAAAGCGGGTGCTGAAGCGCTCAAACAACGTGGGGAAACGCACACGGTCTGACACGCTGATATGCAGTTCAGACACTTTATCCGGCCGCCAGCTCAGGCGGGCCTGCCCGTTGGGCGCGCCACGGTTGCGGGTGGGATAATGGATAATCCCGCCGGAATAGCCCTGCGCCTTGTCCAGCACGCGCCAGTCATAACTGACGCCGGTTGTCAGATCGAGGTTGGGCAGAAAGCGGAACACGTTTTCGCCCGCAATGCTGTAGCTTTCCTCAACGGAGCTGACGGTGGGCTGATAAGCCCCGCTGGGAAAAACCTGCTCATTTTCGGAATGTTCATCCCGACGACCATAGAACGCAATGCCCAGCGTATCCTGCCGGGACAGTTCGGCATCCAGGCGGACGTTCCCGCCCCAGGCTGTGTCATTATAATAGCTGTTGAAGGCTTTGGCTTTTGTCTGGGTATTCAGGTCAGCGTTATCGAAACTTCTGAGAAGATTATAGAAAGTATTGCGATACAGGCGGGAGCGCAGGGTCAGCCGGTCACCCAGTTTGGTGCGGGAGGTGAGGGAGAGGCTGTCCAGATCCCACGCGGGCCATGTCCAGTCCTTCTGCGCGCTAACAGAGTCCGTCACGCTGAAGGGGGCGCGTTTTTCACCGCTCTGGCGGGTGTAGTTAATGGTGTATTCGTCTGTGGCGTTTGGCGTATAGCCGACCTTAAAGTTTACGCGCCAGTCTTCAGAATCTGTCAGCAGGCGTTTGCCTTTGCCCTGTGAGGGCGTGGGGTCATAATTGGAAGAAAGGTCCGTATGGTCCACGTTATTGATGGCAAAGTTGGCCTGCGCGTACCATTTTTCATGCTTGGTGCCGATCAGCCCGAACACGTTGTAGCCTGAATAGCCGCCGTCATGCCCCAGCATGGAGCCGCCGCGCAGTTCGCCTTCCAGCTCCTTGTGGGGTTTTCTGGTCACAAGGTTGACCATGCCGCCCATGGCGTCCGGGCCGTCCAGCACGGAGGCATAGCCTTTGGCGACCTGAATTTCCGCAATATCCGGCGTCAGAAAACGCCCGTAATCCAGCCGGTTATCCGCAGGCAGATAAATGCGGATGCCGTCCACCATTAGCGGGACCTGAAAGCGGTTAAACCCACGGACCAGAATGGTGCGCTCATTCCGCGTGCCGCCGGTGTTGGCCGCGTTCACACCGGGGATCAGGTTGGCGGCTTCATCCAGCGTGTTTTTATTCAGCGTATAAATGGCATCGGCAGAAAGGGTGGAATTGCCGACCAGCGCATTCCGGTGCGGGGTGCCGTAGACCGTAATTTCACCGGGGCCGTAAATGTCAGAATTGGAGCGGTCCGCCACCACGCTCTTATAGATGGGCGTGCCGGTCGTCAGTGCATCATAGGCGCTGTCAGCCCGCGTTTGCGATAATGCTGGCGGAGCGGAGGGTGTGGGTTTGGAAGCCTTCTTTTTAACCTGATGCAGGTTCGGCGTCGCACTCAGTGGAGAGGTTTCGGCAAAGGCCGCGCTTGCAACGGTGGAGAGCAGGCAGGCCAGTGTCACGGCAGAAAGGGTGCGCGTGGTCGCCGGGAGGAAGGCTTTCATTTAGGGTAAGGGTCCTTTATCAATATTTCTGCATATATAATATTCGACCGTATATAGATGGAGCATGAAGCGTATGGCAATTGGGAAACAGTTTGCGTTAAAGGTTGTGATAATTTTGTCACTGGGGTTTGTGGGCGCAGGTACCGTGTTGGGTTTTCCGGGGGCGTCCGCACAGGCTCAGCAGGCGGCGCAGAGCCAAAATGAGCATGCCGGTCATGGCGGCCACGGCATGCAGAATTGCCCGAAAGAGGCCGCGCCTTTGCCAGATGCGCTGAGGGGCTGGACGAGGCCAACGTCTGTGACAGCCGCCGCAACGGCAGGCGAGCTGGACGGCGTCAAACTGACAGCTGGCAAGGCCGTGGCCGCGCAGCTCCGTTCCACAGCCGACATGCATTATGCCGTGCGGCCCGAGCAGCCGGGTGGCAAGGTGAGTTCCGGCGGCATGTTTGCGTTTGATGTGCCTGCTGCGGGCACTTATCGGGTCATGCTGGGCAGCCGGGCCTGGCTGGATGTGGTGCAGGATGGCAAAACCATTGTCTCCTCCGGCCATAATCGTGGGCCTGCCTGTAGCGGCATTGGCAAAATGGTGGATTTCCCGCTGGTTGCCGGACGCGCAGTGATTGAAGTCAGCGGTAGCGGCAAGCCGGATATGACGCTGATGGTGATCCCGACCCCATGAGGTCAGCCGGTTCTGTCGTGCGTCTTCTGGCGGGTGTGTGTCTGGCGTCAGTTTTCTGGAGTGCAGGGGGAGCCGCTCGGGACGCGCAGGCTGCGACCGTGCCGGAGGTCTCGACCCCCAATGCGGCACTCTTGTCAGAGGACGAGGCGCGTATCCAGCTTGGGCGACGGTTGTTTTATGATGCCGATCTCTCGGGCGATGGCAGTATGGCCTGCGCCTCCTGCCATGAGCAGCGCCACGCCTTTGCGGACGGAATGCCAACGCATGCGGGCATTACGGATGACGCCGGGGTGCGCAATGTGCCCTCACTGGGGAATGTCGGCGCGTTGAAAACGCTGACATGGCTGGACCAGCACATCACCACGCTGGAACAGCAGGTTGCCACGCCGGTCTTCGGGCATGGCCCGGTGGAAATGGGTATGCCGGACTGGGCGACGTTGCTGCATCGCGTATCTGGTGATGCCTGTTATCAGAAGCTTTTTGCGCGGGCTTTCAAAAATGAAAACGGACGCATTGATGCCCGGACCGTGCCGGAAGCTCTGGCAGCGTTTGAGCGCACACTGATCTCGCAAAACAGTGTGTGGGATCAGGCGGAGAAGAAACAGGCCCGTTTGCCGGGTGATGCGCAGCGCGGTGCGGCATTATTTTTCGGGCAGGCGCATTGTGCGTCCTGCCATAGTGGTCCTTTGTTGACCGATCAGTCTTTTCACAGCATCAACGCGGCCCATCCGGCACGGGTCAGAACGCCATCGTTGCGCAATGTCGGGGTGACTGCGCCCTATCTGCATGATGGCTCAGCCCCCACGCTAAGCGTAGCCCTGCACGCGCATACGCACAGTCCGGCCTTATCTCGGGAGGAGGAAAAAGCGCTGGAGGCCTTCCTTCAGACGCTGACAGACCCGAGCTTTCTGCATAATCCGGCATTTTCCCTGCCGCCGGAAGGCTGCCCCCTCTAGGGCACGCTCCGCACCATACGCGCCCGCCAAGCCTGCTACGCCCTGCCTTTTGGAAAGAACAGGGCAGCTCTGCGCAGGGTTTTCTTGCGCGAACATGCAACTTTCCTGGCGGCCAGGTGTTCAACATAAAGCCTGTTTATGATGTCATGACGACAAACGCTTTGTCGCGTGGGGTGTGCTAATGCCACACCCGGGCAGAACGCGACGACATTTCAGGCGCATGCATCGGAAATGTTTCGCACTAGAACCGCGTTCGTGTCGTCGAGACCAGGTTTTGAAGGCGCGTACGTTCTGAGAATGGAGTACGGGCCTCGTGGGCGCACTGGATCCCTTATTTCTGGCACGATTGCAATTTGCATTCACTGTCGGATTTCATATTGTTTTTCCCGCTTTTTCTATCGGGCTAGCCGCGTTTTTAGCGGTATTGGAAGGCCTGTGGCTTAAAACCGGCCGGCAGGTTTATCTGGACCTGTTCCGCTACTGGCTGCGGGCGTTTTCTATCGTTTTTGGCATGGGCGTGGTCTCCGGGCTGGTCATGTCATACGAATTTGGCACCAACTGGGCGCAGTTTTCGCAAAAAGTCGGGCCTATCCTCGGGCCATTGCTTGGTTATGAAGTGATGACCGCCTTCTTTCTGGAGGCAGGTTTCCTCGGCATCATGCTGTTTGGCATGAACAAGGTTGGCCGGAAGCTGCACTTTTTTGCCACCTGCGTGGTCTCACTCGGCACGTTGATTTCCATGAGCTGGATCCTCTCTTCCAACTCATGGATGCAAACCCCGCAAGGTTACGCCATTGAGCCCGGAACAGGCCGTTTTATTCCGGCAGACTGGTGGGCCATTGTCTTCAACCCCTCCTTCCCGTTCCGCCTTGTGCATATGGCGCTGGCTGCCTTCCTGTGCGTGGCGTTTGTGGTCGGGGGCGTCGGCGCATGGCATCTGCTGCGGGCCAGACGGGCAGGGCATGCCCCGACGGAAGCCGTGAAGGTCATGTTCTCCATGGCCATGTGGATGGCGGCCATTGTCGCTCCGCTGCAAATTCTGGCGGGTGATACGCAGGGTCTCAATACGCTGAAATATCAGCCAGCCAAGATTGCCGCCATGGAGGGGGACTGGGACAGCCAGAGCCGCGCGCCGGAACTGCTGTTTGGTATTCCGGACATGGAGCATGAAACCACGCGGTATAAAGTGGAAATCCCCCTGATGGGCTCCCTTATTCTGACGCACAGCCTTGATGGCAAAGTGCCGGGCCTGAAGGATTACCCCAGGGACCAGCGTGCGCCATCTTACGTGGTGTTCTTCACGTTCCGCATCATGGTGGCGCTGGGGATGCTGATGGCGGTGCTGGGCGTGTATTCGCTCTGGCTGCGCTGGCGCAAACGCCTGTGTTCGGATGTGCTGTTGCAGCGGTTTGCGCTGGTTATGGCACCTGCCGGGTTTATTGCCATGCTGTGCGGTTGGGTGACGACGGAAGTCGGGCGGCAGCCCTTCACCGTCTACGGCCTGCTGCGCACGGCAGACAGTGCCTCGCCGGTGGCGGGGGGGAGCATTGCCTCCACGCTGATTGTTTTCGTTATTGTGTATTTCATCGTTTTTGCGTCGGGCATCAGCATTCTTCTGCGTGGCTTTGCGCAGGAACCGCATGTGGGTGAAGTCGGACCGGATGCGCATGATCCGCAGCGTGCCGCCTCCATGCAGGCTGCCGTTTCCAACACAGCCGCCGCAGGCGAAACAGGGAAGGATAGCTGATCATGGATATGACCGGTGCGGCCTATTGGCTCCCCATTGTCTGGGCGGTTCTCGCGGCCATGGCCATTTTCATCTACATCGTGCTGGATGGATTTGACCTTGGGCTTGGTATTCTCTTTCTTGCCGAGCCGGACAAGACCTATCGGAACGTGATGGTGCAAACCATCGCCCCCGTATGGGACGGCAACGAGACATGGATGATTTTCGGCGGGGCTGCGCTGTATGGCGTGTTCCCCAACGCTTACGCCACCATCCTGCCTGCGTTGTATCTGCCCATCCTGATCATGCTGTTTGCGCTGATCATGCGTGGGGTGGCGTTTGAATTCCGCTCCCGCATGCACACGCAGCGGATGCGGGATTTGTGGGATGTCGGGTTCTGTGGCGGCTCTCTTGTGGCGTCCGTCATGCAGGGCGTTATTCTCGGCACGCTGGTGTCTGGCATTCATGTTGAAAACAATGCCTTTGTCGGCAGTGGGTTTGACTGGCTGGCTCCGTTCCCGCTGTTCTGCGGTCTGGCTGTGGCTTGTGGCTACACGCTGCTGGGCGCGACATGGCTGGTCTGGCGGACGGAAAACACGTTGCAGGACACCATGCGCAAGTGGTCCGGCATTCTCTCCATCGCCATGCTGGTGATGATTGCCGGTGTCTCGCTATGGACCCCGGCGCTGCACGCAACATACATGCAAAACTGGACGGACTGGCCCCGTATTCTCTTTGTCGCTCCGGTGCCGGTCGCGGTGATTGCTCTGGCGGTGGTTATGTTCATGGCGCTGCGTCGCAAGGTGTCTCGTCGCATCCCGTTCTTCTGTGCGCTGGGCTGGTTTTTCCTGTCCTTCTCCGGACTGGGGATTTCCATCTGGCCGTATATCGTGCCGCCGGGCATGACCATCTGGGATGCATCGGCTCCGCCATCCAGTCAGGCGTTTCTGCTGGTGGGGGCTGCGGTGCTGATCCCGCTAATCCTGTCCTACACGGCGTTTGCCTACCATGTGTTCCGTGGCACGGTGAACGAGCATAGCGAGAGCTACCATTGAGGGAGATGACCATGCAGCACACAGCAGAACGCCCCCTGTGGCTCCGGCTGCTCTGGTTTGTAGGGTTGTGGGCAGGCGGTGTTGCCGCGCTTGGCGTTGTGGCCGGGGCGCTGCGGCTCCTGATCCATCCGTGATCTGAGGCCGATTTTTGCCTCTTCAGCAGGGCGCGTTCGCTTTTTCCAGCGGACGCGCCCTGTCTGTTTTGGGCTGCCCTGTTGCTTTGTGAAAACTGTCCTGACTATTGTTGCGACACCATTCCCTTTCTCCGAGGCAGGACACACACAATGCGCACAACACAGACAACAGGCCGGTGCAGCACGCCACAAGACGGAGGGCTGCGCAGTTTGCGGCAGGGCCTGCTGGTCTGTGCAGTCTCTTTTGCCGCTCTTGCAGCGGGGCTGGGTGGGCCGCAGGGGCTTTCCAGCGTAGCGCAGGCCGCTGATGTTTCACCCTCTGTTTATGCGCCGATCAGCCCTCAGCGGATGTCAGAGGCCATGAAGGTGCTGGGGTCTGATGCGTTTGAAGGCCGCGCTCCCGGTTCTCCGGGGGAGGCGCGCACCGTGGCCTGGCTGATTGAGCAGTATAAGCAGATTGGTCTGGAACCGGCGGGCGAGAATGGTGGCTGGACGCAGCGCGTGCCGTTGCAGCACACCCGCGTGGGGAAGCCTGATCTTCTGCAGGTGGCCTATGCCAAAAACACCCTGCCGCTGGAGCAGACGAAAGACGTCTATTTCACCACGGCACGTGGCGTGGATCGTCTGAAAATTCAGAATGCACCGATGGTGTTCGTCGGGTATGGCGTGCATGCACCGGAGCGCGGGTGGGATGATTTCAAAGGCGTGGATCTGAAAGGCAAGATTGCCGTCTTCCTGATTAACGACCCCGATTTTGACGCCAAACCGGATGAGGCCGTGGCCGGAAAATTTGGTGGCCGCGCCATGACCTATTATGGCCGCTGGACCTACAAATATGAGGAAGCCGCACGACGTGGTGCGATTGGTGCGCTGATTGTGCATGACACGGCGGGGGCGGCTTATGAGTGGTCCACAGTGATTGCACCGGGTGGTGAGTCCTTTGACATTGCCCAGAGCGGTGAGAACCAGCCGGTGCTGATGCAGGGCTGGATTTCCACCCCTGCCGCCACAAAGGTTTTTGCGCAGGCCGGGCTGGATCTGCCCGCGCTGCGGGTGCAGGCGCGGCAGGCGTCTTTCAAGCCGGTTACGCTGCCAAAGGCCCGCTTCTCACTCGATGCGCCGGTTGAGGTCTCGCATCTGGAAAGCCAGAACGTGCTGGGCAAGCTGACCGGCCGCAAACACCCGGATGAAACCGTGATGTTTGGCGCACACTGGGATGCGTTTGGCATGAGCAAGGATGCGCAGGGCCATGAGGTGATCCGCCACGGCGCGATTGATGATGGCTCCGGCGTGGCTGGTGTTCTGGAAATTGCCCGTGCGTTCAAGGCCGGTCCGCAGCCGGAGCGTACGGTGATGTTTGCCTCATGGACTGCTGAGGAACGCGGGCTGCTCGGCTCGGCATGGTATGCCGCGCATCCTATGGCTCCGCTGGAAAAAACGGCGGCGAATTTCACTATGGATGTGTTGCAGATGGCGGGTCCGTCCCACAACGTCTTTATGGTGGGGGCAGGGCAGGACACCGTGCAGGATGACGTGGCTGCGGCGGCGGAAAAACAGGGTCGTGTCATGCTGCCGGAAGCCATGCCGGAGCGTGGGGCCTTTTACCGTGCCGACCATCTGCCGTTTGCCCGCGCCGGTGTGCCGGTGGCGGCTCTTATGGATATGGCGGGCTACCCCGATCTGCTGAAAGGCGGTGTGGAAGCCGGGCGGAAATGGTTGCAGGATTATATGGTCTGCTACCATCAGGCCTGTGACGCATGGAGCCCGGACTGGGATGTGCGCGGGGCAGCGGAAGATGTGGCGCTGCTGTATACTGTTGGGCGCAATCTGGCATTTTCGCAGAACTGGCCGCAGTGGAAGCCGGGTTCAGAATTTGCCGCAACGCGGGCGAAGAGTGCTGCTGTGCGGGGTGGGCAGTAAGGCGATTTAAAACCTGGCAGACTGTCGTTCCGGGCCGTCTGCCAGTGGTGGTCCTGCCCTACAACGCAAGGAAGCTATCGTGTTTTTCGGCAGCTTCCTGCAACGTCATCAGGCAGGCGTTTTGGCCGTGTGCTGCGTGCCGGACTTGTCGGTAATATACAGCAGAGCCACTGGTCCCTGTGTGTCCTGCCGGTGCCATGAGCTGCCGGGCACAAAGAGAACGTCGCCTTTTTTACCAACAAGGGTGAGTTCCTCGCCGTCCTTTTTCAGAACGACCGTTGTCTGGCCTTCCACAACAAGCAGAAATTCGTCATGCGGGTGTTCTTCCCACGGGGTCGAGCCTTCAAACCGGACCATGCCGATATTGTGCTGGCCGAACGCAAACAGCGTTGTCATGCTTTTTGCTGCGAAGTCATCTGTCTGCTGATTGAGGTGCAGAACGGAAAGCGTGGTGGCAACCTGTTCAAGATTATAGTGAAACATTGGACTGTCTTTCTGTCATAGGATTGCAGGAAGAGGCTGAGTGGGTCAGGTGCGGTCGCAAGAGAGTGGGGCCAGACGACGGGCTGCGAGAATAAGCGGGACAAGCAACACAAGCCCGCAGAGCCAGACCATCAGAAACGCCAGAGAATAGCCTGCGCTGGCTGCCAGCGGCATAATGGCTGAGGCCGCCAGAACATTGGCGACGCTCTCCCCACATTGTAGAAAACTGTAGTCCAGACCGGGACGATCTGCGGAGGACCAGTTCATCAATAAGGACCAGAGCGCGACGTAAAATCCGCCATCAAAAAAGTTCTCTGTGCCAAGAGTAAGATAGAGAGCCGGGGCGGACAGAGTGTGCGTTGCCTGTAAAATCCACAAAGCACCCAGCAGAAGCGCAGAGGGGATGCCCAGAAGGGTAACAGCCTTGCAACTGCCCGCTTTTTTGACTGCGATTGTGCCCAGTATGGCCCCGCCGAGCGCGCCGCACAGAAGATTTGAAATTTGCAGCGTGCCGATGGTTTCAACGGCAATATGCTGGTCAATCAGGAACGGTTGGAGGAGGGCTAAGAGCGCTCCGCCAGCAAATTTAAACGCCAGAGAACTGGTAAGCGCCCATCCAAAGCCTTTTTGGCGGAAGAAATCCTTCAGGCGGGAAGGGCGGGCAATCCGGCTGGCATCTGGCTCCACATATTTCCGGAGTGGCAAAAGGATAAGGCAGAGCAGGAAAAGAGCCGCCGCCATGGCGCAGAGCATGCCACCCCAGCCAACCTGCGCGTAAACCAACAGGCTTCCGCCCCCACCCGCGAGCATGCCGAGCAGAAAGGCAACAACCTGAATGCCATTGGCCAACCCGGCATTTCGGCCTTGCAGATGGGAGACTGCGGCTGCGTTCGTGAGAATGTCCTGTGTTGCAAACACGGTATTGAGCAGGATGATGCCGCCCAGTGAGAGCGCAAAACTGTAATCAGGCGGGAAAAACGCCAGCACAAGACAGGTCAGAATAGCGAGGAGCTGTGTTTGCAGAATAAGCACCCCGTACCCGCGGCGTTTTCCGGCATTGTCTGTCAGGCCAGCCCAGAGAAATTTCAAAGCCCAGGGCAGAAACGTCAGGCCGCTCCAGCCGATGGTGTGAAGAGAAACACTGCTTTCCCGCAAAATAGTGGCATAGGCATTAAAGGCCAGCCCTGCGGGAATGCCCTGCCCGGCATACATCAGCCCCAGCGTGATGACCCGCTTCCAGACCAGCGGCAGAGCGGAGAAGGGGGAGAAAAAACGGCTCTTTTCCATAAAGAGCAAGGATAGGCCCCCCGTTGTGCGGGGCCACCCGAATCAGCCCACTGCCCCGATCAGACACGGCTCAGGATGAAGGGCTTAGCCTTCCTTACGGTAGAGATGAGGCGCCTTGCCAATCTGCCGTTTAAAGGCAGCACTGAAGTGGCTCATATTACTGTAGCCAAGTTCCATGGCGGTTTCTGTCACGGAATGGGTTTTTAAAAGCGTTTTGGCGTGTTCCATGCGGTGGGCCTGAAACAGGCTGTAAGGGCCGCACCCAAAGAGAATGCGGAACCCCATTTTCAGCCGTGTGGCGTTCAGGCCGCTATAGCGCGCCAGTTCAATAATGGTGGGGGCTTTATCCATGCGGGACAGCAGGAAAGAACGCGCCTGATGCAGGCAGGCTTTTTCATGACGTGAGAGGGGCGAGCCTTGCGGTGCAGCCTCAATCTGTTCAAAGGACTGGCCAAGAATAGTCAGGGCTGCGGCACAGCTTAAAGGCCCGTTGGTCTGGTTTTTCCGTAAACTCTGGCACAGTCCGGTGGCCGCCTTGTGCACGGATGTATTGGCCTTGAGACTGCTGAAAAATGGTGTTTGGGGAGAAAGGTCTGCCGCACCCCATGGAAGCGGCGTGTGCATGTCCTGAAGCAATTCGGGGGTAATATGGACCTCAAGGCAGGAGAAATCTGCACTGGTCGCAATCTGGAAGCGGGTTGCGGGCAGATAAGCTGTGGCGACATCCCGCGCATGGAACTGATGCGTTTTGCCCCCAAAAATGATTTCACACGTGCCGGACAGAATAATGGAACAGCGCAGGACCGCCGGGCAGTCATCCATCTCCCCCTGCAGGGTAGCGGGCAGGGCAGAGGAGAAGAAGCCAGCACTCAGCCCGTTATAAAGCTTGCTGTATAAAGGATGCAGAAGGGACTGGCCCGCCAGATGCTCTGGCTGTTGCCGGTGTATGGCACTGGATCTGACGTGATGCATCTCCAGAAAAATCCCTTGCTGTGTGTCTGATTGGAGTGATTAGACCAATCTGAGTGGCGGTGCAATTGCGAGACATTATCATGTCGGTATGAGTAAAACACATTCCTCTTTCTCAGCCATAAAATACGCGCTGCTTGTTGTGCCTGTGCTGGATTACGTCCCCACCACCGCAGGGTGGGCGGCAACCTTGTGCCCTGACCAGCCGGTGTCCGGGCAGACCGCGTCCTGCCGCAAAAAAGCAGAAGAGATTGTGGTGCGCAGCCGGAATGCGTCCTTTGTCGTCTCATCCAGCCTGTCCCGCCTTTCCGGAACGGTTTTGAAAGAGCGCCATCTGGACACGCTGGGGGATGTGGCGGAACGGTTGCCCAACGTCTCTTTTACCTCCACCACGCAGGCCAACCCGGTGATTATGATGCGTGGTCTGGGTGGGCCTGAAGAAGAGACAAGCAGTCTCTACGTGCCGTTTATGCTGGACGGTATTCCCATGATGAGCATGGCGCTGGGGCAGATTTTTGATCTGGACCATATGGATGTCACGCAGGGGCCGGAATTGACAAAAGGCCCGAATGTTTTTGGTGGCATGGTGTCTGCCACATCCCGTGATCCGGGAAACAGGTTGGGCGGGTCTCTCGATTTTGAATATGGCACAGGCAACCGCCGTCGCGCCGTGATGAGCAACGATATTCCTCTGGGGCCAAATACGGCGCTCCGTTTCACGGTCGGTGGGGAAGTGGCTGATGGATATATTTCCAACCGCTTTCTGGACCGAAAGGATACCGCAGGCTGGCATAGCTGGTTTGGAAGGTTGAAGCTGCTGCATAAGGATTCCGCCGGAGGTGAATGGCGGGTGTCTTTGCACCATGTGCTCAATCATGGCGGGAATGATTATTTTGCGCCTCCTGCGCTGGCTTTGCGGCATGTGTCTGTCAACACAGAGCGCGGCGTGAATGATAATGACTACTGGGCCGGGTCTGCCCAGTATCATCGTGTGTTCAGCCATAAAATGATTGTGGATGTTGCTCTGGGCGGCAATGCGACCCAATGGAAATCAGAAATTCCGGAAAGCGTTTTTTCAGCCCGCACGGGTTTTACGATGCCGACGCGGCAGGCTGGCGGAACCATCACGGTGTCCGGTTCTTCTGGCACGCTGGACTGGCGGGGCGGTATTTTCGGTCAGGAGATGATGCGGAGTACGCCGTATCTTTTTGATATGTCCCCCTATTATCTGAGCAACACCACCGCCGTGCTGAACAATGCCAATGTGGCGGGATTTGCTGAGCTGGGCTGGCGTTTTTCACCCTCATGGCGGCTGGTGCCCTCTTTCCGGGTGGAGCATAACCAGTGGTCCATGTCCCAGTGGAGCGGGTTGCAGACAGCCTCTGTGCCGGAGGACTACACCATTCTGCAAACGCTCCCTAAACAGACTGCGTCCCGTACGGTGCCCCTGCCGGGGCTGAAGCTGGAATATCATCCGCAAACAGACAGCGCGCTGATGCAGTATGGCTGGATCAGCTATACGCGGGCCTATATGCCGCCGGGCTTTAGTCCGCATGCGGTCATGGCGGCGACAGCCCAGACACCGTTTGATGCCAGCTACGGGAATAATCTGGAAATTGGTTACCGCCTGCATGACCGTAAGGATAAATGGTCTGCTGAGGTTATCGGATATTCAAACCTCATTTCCAATCTTCAGGTGGTTACGACCAATGCGAATGGTGAATCCGTTGTGGCGACGGCAGCTAAAGCGCACACACGAGGTATGGAACTGAACGCCACGTTTAAACCCATTCGGAGCCTGACGCTCAGTGGCTTTCTGGGGCTGACCTATGCGGCGTATGACCGTTTTCTTTTTGCAGGGCAGAACTTTAGCGGCCAGCAGTTAAATGGCACCCCCAAAAGCAGTTTTGGCTTTAGCGGCACATGGACGCCGGGGGATGGCTGGTCTGTTAACGTCAATGTGGTGCGGCGCGGGCGCACAAACCTGTATCCCAGCAGCACACTGGTCAATGACCCGTATGTGCTGGTGGATGCCCAGATAGAAAAGAAGTGGCGGTGGTGGAATATTGCTGTCTATGGCCGCAATCTGGCTGATGCCCGTTATCTGACCCGCGGTCTGGCTGTAGGGCAGGCGGTGGCGGCAAACCCGCGCCTGCTGGGGCTGCGGGTTGGGGTGACGTATTAAGCTGAGAGGCTCTTAACGCGCGCGCTTCCAGCCCCGGTCTTCCTGCCGCCAATAGGCGAGGTCATGCCCGGCGGCTTTCATGGCGGTCCAGCGTTCCCGGGCGGCGGCTACGGCGGCTTCATCATGCCCGTCGAAGAGGTCAAACACGCGCTCAAAAGGCGGGTTATCCGGGCAGGTGCGGTTTTCCAGCAGAAACAGGAACGGGGCGGCGTTGGGCACATCCTCACCGAGCGTCAGCCAGATGGGTTGCAGGTCCGGGCAGAGAATGCCCTCGCTGCCATGCGGGAGCCAGGCCGGGTCCGAGACTTTCCACAGGGCTTTATCCAGCGCATCCAGTTGTGGTTTGCTGGCACACCATACGGCGGCCTTCTGCCCACTGGCCAGCGTGCGGGAGAGCAGTTGCGGCAGCGCCTCAGCCACACTGGTGCGGGTAAGGTGATAAAAGCCGATCTGCGTCATGCGGGGCGGGTCCTGTAATCTGGCATGGGGCTAGTCTATCAGCTTTCGGCAGGCATGCAGAGGCCCGGTATGTGTTGCAGGCATGTGGGCTTCCCGCAGGGGAACGATTGTGATGCTCCCGCGCTGGCTGGACTATCAGCACATAACAGAGAATGCTGCCTGACCCGATGCATGGTCAGGTGTTCTGTGCGGTCTGGTCAGGTAAGACCGGATGCGCTCAGGGGGCTAAGGCAACCTCAGTTTGAGGAAAAAGGACGCGAACGATATGGCGAAAACAGTCACTCTGCCGGACGGCACAAAACTGCCTGCACTGGGTATGGGCACCTGGAACATGGGGGAATCCTCCGCCACATGGAAAGAGGAAGTCGCCACACTGCGTCAGGGTGTAGAGGCAGGCCTGAAGGTGGTGGATACCGCCGAGATGTACGGGCAGGGCCGCTCGGAAAGTCTGGTGGGTGAAGCCATGCGGGATGTGCGGGACGATATTTTTCTGGTCTCCAAGGTTCTGCCCACCAATGCCTCAGCCGAGGGCGTGGCCAAAGCCTGCCGGTCTTCTCTGCGTCGGCTGGCGACGGATCGGCTTGATCTCTACCTGCTGCACTGGCGCGGCAGTGTGCCGCTGGCTGAAACCATTGAGGCCTTCCGCAAGCTGAAGGAGGAAGGACTGATCCGCTACTGGGGCGTGTCCAATTTTGATGTGGATGACATACAGGAGATGGAAAAATACACGCGGCCCGGTGAATGTGCGAGCAACCAGATCCTTTATAATCTGGAGCATCGGGGCGTGGAGTATGACCTGCTGGACACCAACCGCTTCCGGCATGTGATGACCATGGCCTATTCCCCCATCGGGCAGGGTGGCGCGTTGTTGCAGAACAAGGCGGTGAAGGCCGTGGCCGCCCGCCACTCCACCAGCAATGGCCCGGCCAGCCCGGCACAGATTGCGCTGGCGTGGGTGCTGCGGATGAACAATGTGATGCCAATCCCCAAAGCGTCGTCCCTCGCGCACCTCAGGGACAATATTGCTGCGCAGGAAATTACACTGACGGATGAGGATCTGGCCGCTCTGGATGCCGCCTTCCCACCGCCGACCAGCAAGGAACCGCTGGATATGATTTAACCCACCAGCCTTGGGTTTCAGATGCAAAAAAGCCGCCGGGGCGACACCTCGGCGGCTTTTTTTTGGGCTTTTATCAAAAAGACCGGGTCTGAAAAATCAGACGCCGTCTTTCTGCATGTTGTCCAGAACGTAGGTCGCCATCAGCACAACCGGCAGGCCGAAAGCGATGCTGAAAGACGCGAAGGACATGTCGTTCAGCTTGAGGCCGGTAAACAGCATGTCCAGACCCAGCAGTGTCAGAAAACCGTACATTTGCATGGTGAAGCCCTTTCGGTGGCGCACAACATCGGCAGAAAACGCGTCAGCCCCCGGAAAACCGGGCGCGGCGTCATTCAGAAACACATCTTTCAAACAATCTATTCTGAAAATGTATTCCTTTTCCCGCGCATTTTACGCTCACGGTGGATGGGGTCAATATTTATTTGGTTTCCGTAAGTAATGGACCATTCTGGTCTTGTTTCACGGTTCCGTAATTAAGAGTGTATTTCTCTATATTTCTGTAAATTTATTCAATTTTTAAATATAATAATTGGGGTAAAGAGACGGTCCCGCCTCAGTCTTCCGAAAGCGGGCGGTGGCCCACATGAATAGTCAGCGTCATCGGCTGGCTTTGCCGCTGCACGCTAATTTGTACCGTGCTGTTGGGGTGAGCAGCGGCGACGGCGCGGATCATGGTGCGTGCAGTGTCCATATGCTCCCCGCCCATGGCGGTAATAATGTCGCCACGCTTCAGGCCCCCCTGCGCGGCGGGTCCGTTGCGGTCCACCTCCGCCACACGGGTGCCGTTATGGGTGGTAATGTCTTCCAGCGTGGCGCCCAGCCACCCCCGGTCAATGCGTCCTTCGCGTTGCAGGGCGCTGACAACCGGCATGACAATTTCAGACGGGATGGAAAACCCTAACCCCACGGAGCCTCCGGTCGGGGAGACAATGGCGGTATTCAGAGCAATAACCTGCCCGGCCAGATTGAAGGTTGGGCCGCCGGAATTGCCGGGGTTGATGGGCGCGTCCAGCTGCAGGAAGTCATCAAACGGGCCGGTGCCAATATCTCGCCCACGGGCGGAGACGATGCCTGCGGTGACGGACGAGCCAAGGCCAAACGGGTTACCGGCGGCCATAATCCAGTCCCCCACCTGCACAAGACGGCTGTCCCCCCATTCCACAAACGGCAACGGGGTGGGGCTGTCGATCTTGATGACGGCAATATCCGTCAGGTCATCAATGCCAATCAGGCGGGCGTTGTATTCTTTGCCCGTGGCAAGGGCGACGGTGATTTTATCAGCATCTTCGACCACGTGACCGTTGGTGACGATCACGCCGGACGGGTCGAGAATAAAGCCGGAGCCTGCGCCCAGCACTTCATCACTATGTTTGCGCATCCGCTCCCGAAAGCGGCGTTCCAGCGGTGTGCCCTTTACGGCAGAGGGAAGCTTTTTGCGGGTGCTGGAATCTGAATCGCGCGTGACCGCAATATTCACCACGGCGGGCACAACCTTGCGCACCAGGGGGGCAAAGCTTGTTGGGCCGGGTGCGGCAACAATGGGTGTGGCAGGAGCAAAAAGGGTGGAAGGGTCAGCGTGTGCGGTGTGCGATCCCATGGAAAGGCCAGACGAACACAGTGCCGCCATGGCGGGCAGGCTCCGCATAAATGTCTTCATGAGTTTGTGATCTGCTTTCCGTCCATAGAGACTTTTGGCCTCCTTTGCCCACAAAGTGCAATGCCTCTGTGGTCCAACACCCTCCTATGGTGCTGTTTTGCAACGCATTGTGGTACTGATGTGACAAAACGTTAACGCGCTGGCCTGCGCGGTTTTGCCGGGCTGAGGGCCGGATTTTCCGGCCACTCATGCCGGGGGTAACGGCCTCGCATATCCCGCCGCATGTCTGCCCAGCCGCCTTTCCAGAAGCCAGCCAGATCCGCCGTAATCGCCTGCGGTCGGCCCGCCGGGGAGAGCAGAGCCAGACGCAGCGGCACCCGCCCGCCCGCCAGCTTTGGCGTTCCCTCCGCGCCGTAAAAGACCTGCGCGCGGGCGGAGGCGACGGGCACGGGCTGCGTATAATCCACGTTTGCTTTGCCACCGGGGAAGGGGAGGGCTGTGGGCAGTTCCTTATCCAGCCAGGCGTTCAGCGTGTAGCCCAGATGGTTTTTGAGCAGGGTGGTTAAATCCAGCCCGCGCAGATCGGCCAGAGAGGTTAGTCCGTCCAGATAGGGGGCGAGCCAGTCATCCATCCGCTCGGCCAGTGCCGCGGTGGTAAAGTCTGGCCAGTCCTCACCCGGTCCAGCCCCGCCGGGCAGGGCGCGGGCGAGTTCCACGCGGGCCTGTAGCTGGCGGGCAGCATCCGGCCAGTCCAGTGTGGTGTCCGGCGTGGCTTTGGCTTGTGCGAGTAGCAGAGAGGCGGCGTTACCAGCTTTCACCTTCTCCGTCAGGTCCCGCAGCACAAGGCAGCCAATGCGCGTGCGGCGACGCGCCAGAATATTGCCGGAGACCGGGTCCAGCGAGGTTTCCACCTGCTCCTTTGTGCGGTCCAGCAAGGCCGGGGGCAGGGCGTTGAGATCCAGTGGGGCGGCAAGGCGAATTTCGGCAGAGGTGCGCAAATGCAGCCCGGCCACAGCGAGCAGCTTTTTCTCCGCCAGCCCGTCATCGCGCCGCAGGCGGGCATTGCTGCCGTTGGAGAGGCGGAACGTGCCGGCTTCCCCGCGCGAGAGGGCAATACGGTCCGGGAAGCCAGCGGCAATCAGGGCAGCCGGGTCGCCCCCGGCCTGCTGGCGGGCACGCAGGCCCAGCCGGAGGCGGAAGCGTGAGGCAGCCTGACGGATGCGGGCCAGTGCGCCCCTGTCGGCCTGTGGGTGGTCTCCCCCGGCAATCAGGTCCAGCCGGAGGGAAATATCGGAGGGAGGCACGGGCGGCGGCCCGGCGCGTCCGGCAGCGCGCGGGCGCAGCGGGTCACGTTCTTCCAGCAGGGCGGCGAGGTCTGCCGCCATAGCGGCTTCCTCCGGCGTGCGGGCGGCCAGCATCATGGCGGCGAGGCGCGGGTGTGTGCCAAGGGCCGCCATGTCCCGCCCGTGCTGGGTAATCTGCCCGTCATCATCCAGCGCACCGAGCATGATCAGCAAGTCTCGGGCGGCAGCCACAGCGCTGCCGGAGGGCTGGTCGGGCAGGGGCAGTGGGGTGTCGGACTGGCCGACGGTGTCGGTCCATAAGGCGGTGGCCAGCACAAAATCGGAAAGGTCGGCTTCCAGAATTTCCGGCCGGTCATGCTGGGGCAGGCCGCGTTCGGTGGCGGTGGTCCACAGGCAAAACGCCGTTCCGGGAGCTTCTCGTCCCGCGCGTCCTGCGCGCTGGCGGGCGGCAGCGCGGGAGATGCGCAGTGTTTCCAGCCGGGAAAGTCCGGCCCCCGCGTCAAAGCGTGGGGCACGACGGAAGCCGCAATCCACCACCACCCGCACGCCCGGCACCGTCAGCGATGTTTCCGCAATGGAGGTGGAGAGAATCACGCGTCGCTGCCCCTGTGGGCCGGGGCGCAGCACCAGCGCCTGTTCCGCCGGGGGGAGTTCCCCATGCAGGGGGAGAACCGTGGCGCGGCAGTCTTCCAGAAGCTGCGCAACACGTCGGATTTCTCCAGTGCCGGGCAGGAAGACCAGAATATCGCCTTCTGTTTCCGCCAGAGCCTGTCGCACACCCGCAGCGGTCACTGTGGCCAGATCCCGCAGATGCGGAATGTCGCGTTTGGCATGCTGCACGGTGAGGGGATACATCCGCCCCTCACTGGTCAGAACAGGGGCGTTCATCAGGGTGGCAAGGCGCTCGGTTTCTGCCGTGGCGGACATGGCGACCAGCCGCAGGTCAGGCCGCAACGTGCGTTGCAGGTCCAGACAGAAAGCCAGAGCGAGGTCCGCATCCAGTGAGCGTTCATGCACCTCGTCAATAATCACGCAGGCGACGTTTTCGAGCATCGGGTCGCTCAGCAGGCGACGCAGAAACAGCCCTTCTGTCAGCACCTCAATGCGGGTGCGTTCAGACACCGCTGCATCCAGCCGCGTGCGGAACCCGACGAACCCGCCGACTTCTTCCCCCATCAGTGAGGCAATGCGCGTGGCAGCAGCGCGGGCGGCCAGACGGCGCGGCTCCAGCATGATGATGCGGTCCGCCTCTTTCCGCCATGGGGCTGCGGCCAGAACCGGCGGTACCGTGGTGGTTTTCCCCGCCCCCGGAGGAGCGACCAGAATGGCGGAGGCTGGCTGTTCTGCCGTGGGCGTGCGGGCGAGGGCGGCGCACAGATCAGGCAGCACGTCCTGCACGGGCAGGCCATCGGCAATGGCAAACGGGGAGGCGGAAAGCGTCTGGTTCGGCATGGCGTTGTTATGGCCGGGGCGTGCGCTGGCTGCAATTTCAAATGTTGGGCGGGGACGTGCGGCAGGGTGATCGCCAGTTTCTGAAGATGTCTCATAAAAAAAATTTATCAATCTGGAGGCATCTCTCTTGCCGCGCCTCACGAGGAAGTGATAATGAGAATAGTTCTTAATAACCGAAGCGACGGAACATGCCATGGCGACGGCAAAAGGCCATGCCGAACAGAGAGCAGGAATGACGATGATGCGTTTAAAAGCAGGACTGCTCTCCTGCTCGGGCCTGATGCTGTGTGGAGCAGGAATGGGTTTTTGCGGCACGCCTGCTTTTGGTGCGACGGCAGCAGAAACAACGGAAAAAGCCAGCAAATCCGCAAAAGCCACGCAGCCAGCAGCGCAGGCGGCCCAGACCGCAAAAAATGCGCAGTCTGTAAAAACCGCGCAGTCGTCTGATGAGAATGACATCCCTGCCAGTGTTGAAAAACTGCTGGTGCAGGGGCAGCGGCATAAGAATGCAACGACCGATGGAACCGGCAGCTATGTGGTGAAGGCTGTCTCCATGACCAAAATGCTGTTGCGGCTGGATGAAATTCCGCAATCTGTCTCTGTCGTTAGCCGCCAGCAGATGCAGGACCAGAATCTGACGACGGTTGATCAGGCGCTCAAGCAGGTGCCGGGGCTGAACGTCAATCTGTATGGGGACGGCACCGCAGGCTTTACCTCCCGTGGCTATGCGGTGCAGCCGCAATTTGACGGCGTGCCGTCCAGTGGCGGGATGTCCTTTAGCCAGCAGTTTGATTTGGCTATTTATGATCGTCTTGAAGTTTTGCGTGGGCCAGACGGGATGTTTCAGGGGTCTGCTCCTCCCGGCGGCAGCGTGAACTTTGTGCGCAAGCACGCGCTGGATACCTATCGGGCGCAGGGGGATTTCAGCGGTGGCTCATGGGATACGTTCCATGCGGATGCCGATGTCACCGGCCCGCTGACGGGGAATAAAAAGGTCACAGGCCGGTTTGTGCTGGCAGGCGGAGACCGCAACTATTTCTACAAGGACGCGCATGATACCCGCTGGACAGCCTATGCGGATATTGATGTGCATATCACGGATAAAACCACGCTGTCCGTCTCCGCCACCGGCCAGAAAAATGACACCACGCGCTTTATGGGCCTGCCCATGGCGGCGTCTGGCGCGGACCTGCATCTGGCGCGCAACAGTTTTGTGGGGGCTAACTGGGGCAAGACCAGCAACCCGATGTATGAGTTTGACGGGGAACTGGAGCATGAGTTTGGCGCAGGCTGGCGCGGGAAGCTGACAGGCCGCCACCGTGAAACTGATAGTTCCATGCACTACACGTATCTGAATAGTGTAGTCACACCGCAAAAGACCGGCAACTTTGTTGTGGCGCGGTATGAAGGGCGGGAAATTTATGATGGCGCGGACATGTATTTTACCGGCCCCGTGCACCTGCTGAACCGCAAACATGATTTGCTGATCGGCGCGAATTATGATTCCGATCTGCTGTATGATGGCGGTTCGTCTGCCTCATGGCGCACGACGCCGGGCCTCAGTAATCTGGATATTTTCTCGCCTGTTATTTCCGACACCATCCGCCCGGACATTACCACCCGTTATCGCGAACCCACGCAGCAATATGGGGTTTACGGCTCAGCCCGTGTTCAGCTTATGCCCTCACTTGATCTTTTGCTTGGCGGCCGGCTGAGTTTTTACCAGTACAAATATAAAAACCTGTCCACCAACTCGCCCTATGTTGTCAGCCAGAAGAACGGTGCGGTTCCCACGCCCTATTTAGGGCTGGTCTGGCATATTGTGCCGGATGTGGCGGCCTATGTGAGCTTTACGGATACGTTCCAGCCGCAATCAGCCTACAGTCACACCGGGCGGCTGAAGCCGGTGCTGGGCCAGCAGATTGAAGGGGGTTTTAAGGGTTCCTTCTTCCATCGTAATCTGAGTGTGACGCTGGCGGGTTACCATATTCTTGAGCGCAACAAGAGTATGGAAGATCAGGATGGGTCTTCCACCTGCGGTCTGTCCGGTACCAGCACCTGCTACCATGCGGCGGGTAAGGTGCGCAGTCAGGGCGTTGAGTTTGAAATGCTGGGGCGTCTGCTGACCGGCTGGGATATCAGTCTTGGCTACACCTTCAACGATAACAAGATCCTCAAGGATGATTCCGGTCTGGCGGGGCTGGCCTATACGCCTAACTCACCGCGCCATCTGTTCAAACTCTGGACGCATTATCGCTTTGCCGCTCCGGAGGTAACGCGGAATGTCTGGAGCATTGGGGCCGGGGTGGATGCGCAAAGCAGCACGTTTGGCACAAACCGTGCTGTTCGGCAGGGAGCATATGCGGTGGCCAGTGCGCAGGTTGGGTATCAGTGGCGGCCGGCACTGAATATGACGTTTACCGTCAATAACCTTTCCAATACGCGGTATTATCAGCGTCTGGGGAATGTCTATTACTACAATTATTATGGAGAGCCGCGGAGCTTTATGGCGTCCGTGCAAAGCAATTTCTGAAAACTGCTGTGTGGCACCCGGCCTGCCGGAAGGAATGGCAGGCCGGGTTTAAAGCAAAAGCTTATTTTTTGGGAAGCTGCAGAACGCCAGGGGCCGGGGAGCGGGCTTTTGTGGTGGTGGAAGAGGATGCGTCATCATCTTCGCCAGCCGGAAAAACCGGGTCGGGTTCAGATGTTTTTGCGGAAGCTGCGTTACCGGTGGTTGTGCTGCCAGACGAGGAGCCCTCGCTGGTAGCGGCACTGCTGCCCGACGTATTAGAAACAGGCGCGTTTTCCGGCAGGGTGGTGGCGGATGTGGCATCCGGCACGGAGACGTTCGGAGTGGTGACGTTCGGCACTGTCACCGTGGGTGTTGTGATGGTCGGAGTGGTGACTTCCGGCGTCGTGATGGCCGGTGTTGTCAGCGCGGGCGTGCTGGTCACACCTGTAGCCGCCGCCGGAACCGCTGCGGCAGGTAAGGCCGTACTGGCTGCTTTGCTGCCCGGAGCGTCAAGAGACTGGCTTTGAATGGCCGAGCCAACCGGGGTGCCGCCCGCATCCGTCATCCAGTCTTTCAGCGTATTGCGGATCTGATACTCAAACTCCACGTTCATGCGCTGCATCATGTCGTTCGTGAGTTCGTAGAGATTGGCCGGACTGTCGGCATCGCCTTTGGACAGATCCGGGCGCAGGGTCTGGGAGACATGCGCTTCAGCCCGTGCGGCCTGTGTGCCGCCGCTATTCAGCAACACCAGATGCACATCCATCTGCCCGGCCAGCACGCCGCCTGCCTGATGCAGGATGGACGCGCGATCAATCACGAACTGCGCCGTGCCGGAGGAGCCCGTCGCCACCAGCCGGTCCTGCGCCATCTGGCGGAGGGCCTGTACGGGCGGGGTGGGGGCACGGTTGCCAATATCGCCCACCACCGGGTTTTGCAGCGTGGCGTCCTCAATGTTCAGCGTGGCCGCATTGAGGTGCATCACGCTCAGATAGTCATAGCGGAGCGGGGCGAATTTTGTCGGCTGCTTATCGCCCGCACAGCCTGCCAGGAAAGCCGGCAGGAGCAGAGCGACAGAGCATGTTGCACGAAGCGGGCGAGAAAACAGCGACATGGAAACAAGTCCTCTCAGGCGGAGCGCGGCGCGATGTCCTTGCGCGGGAAGCGGAAGTCATGGTTGCAGAACTCGCACGTCATCACAATCTGCCCGTCATCCTGGCACATGTGGTCCAGATCATCCGTGTCGAACCCTTCCAGCACATTGGCCAGACGGGCGCGGGAGCACCGGCAGCCATAGGCCAGAGCGCGGGGCTGGCTGACGTGCAGATCTTCCTGATGGAACAGGCGGTGCAGCAGGGTGGCGGACGGCAGAGCGTCGTCCAGCACTTCCTTTGTGGACAGCGTGGAGGCCAGAATGGTGGCGGTTTCCCAGCTTGCGTCGGCGTCTTCATCGCCTACAACATGGGTGCCACCTTCACCGGCAATGCGTTCCAGCACAAGGCCGCCAGCGCGCCAGCCTGCATCCGTCATGGTGCAGCACAGATAGATCCAGCAGGCATGCTGCTCACTGGTGCTGAAGTAATGCGTCGCCATAGCGGCGAGGTCATCGCCCGCAAGGTCCACAATACCCTGATGCCGCTCCATGTCCGGACCCTGATCAACCGTGAGGGCCATATAGCCATTGCCCAGCAGGTCACGGTCAGTCGGGTTCGGGGTGTCCTGAAGCAGGGCGTCCAGAGCGTCATCATCCGTGCGGGCGTAAAAGCGCAGCGCGCCGGTGTCGGTGCAGTCTGCCACCAGCATGGTGACGGGGCCGTCGCCTTTGATCTGGAGGGAGAACGCGCCCTGAAACTTCAGCGCAGAGGCGAGACCAGCGACCAGAGCCAGTGCCTTGCCAGCCAGACGGTTCACCACATTGGGGTGGTCATGGCGGGTCAGCAGCACATCGGTCAGCACGCCAAGGCGCACCAGACGTCCGCGCACAGGGCGGCCTTGCAGATAAAACGGCGTCACGCCACCGGGCACAACCAGATCCGGCACATCGGGACGGTCACGGTCAAGAAAAGCAGGAGTTTCCATAAAAAACCTTAAATGCAATCAGTGCTGAGAATATGGGGAGGCAGCCCCGGCAATAACAGGGGCGTCCTTGCTGACTGATGCAGGGGCTCAGACGTCTGAGGAAATGGACAGTTCCAGCTGTTCAAGCTGCTGTTCCAGCGTGCGGGCGGCCTTGGCGTTCAGGCCCAGACTGTCCTTAAGGGCACGCAGAAAACCCTGACGGCAGGCGTCATGCGCGCTGTCCAGATCCGCAGCGCGGCCACAGCCAGCCAGACAGTCCAGATAGGAGGCACGGAACGGCGCAAGTTTCTCCGCTGTAAGCGGCAGGCTGGCCAGAATGGTATCCAGACTGTCTTCCACCCAGCCCGGTGTGGCCGGTGTGTCTTCCGTGCCGGAGGGGGTTACGGGTTTATCCGCGCCGTTCATTGCTTATTCCTTCCCGAAAGAGAGCCAGTTCTCTCCGCCCATGGTCCAGGCCAGCAGGCCTTTCTGAGCATGCAGACGGTTCTCGGCTTCATCAAACACGACGGATTGCGGGCCTTCAAATACGTCTTCCGTCACTTCCTCCCCAATATGGGCAGGCAGGCAGTGCATGAACAGGGCATCCGGCGCGGCCACGGCCATCAGAGCCGCATCCACCCGGTAGGGAGAGAGCTTGGCAAGGCGCATGGCAGATTCTTCTTCCGAGTCCGACATGCTCAGCCATGTGTCCGTCACCACGCAGTCAGCACCGTCCACGGCAGCGCGCGGGTCTGTGGTCAGCACCACATCGCCACCTTCTTTTTTCGCCCAGTCCAGCACGTCCTGCGGCGGGGCCATGTCTGCCGGGGTGGCGGCGCGCAGTTTGAAGCCGAAGCGCACAGCCCCTTCAATCAGGGAGACCAGCACGTTGTTGCCGTCACCCGTCCACGCAAAAGTGCGGCCTTTGACCGGCCCACGATGCTCTTCATACGTCAGGATATCGGCCAGAATCTGCACAGGGTGAGAAGCGGGCGTCAGACCGTTGATCACCGGCACGCTGGCGGCACGCGCCAGCTCATGCAGGTTTTCCGTGCGGCCTGTGCGCAGCACCAGCGCATCCACAAAGCGGGAGAGGACGCGGGCGGTGTCCGTAATGGTCTCACCCCGGCCAATCTGCATGTCGGCCGGGGAGAGGATGACGGCATCCCCGCCCAGCTGACGAATGCCCACTTCAAAGGAGACACGGGTGCGGGTGGAGGGTTTGGAGAGGATAATCCCCAGCGCCCGGCCAGCCAGCGGCACGCGTGGATGCAGTGGGAAGCGGCGGCCCTTCTGCATCTGCTTCATACCGGCAGCGACATCCAGAATCTGGCGCAGGGTTGTGGCGTCCAGATCTTTCAGGTCGAGGAAGTGGCGCGGCCCGGTCTGCTTGGTGGGGGTGGAGAGAGAGGAAAGGGCAGCGCTCACAGGGTGGGCTCCAGTGTTTTGTTATTTTGGGTATTGGTCAAAATCTGCACCGCTTTTTTAAGG
This sequence comes from Acetobacter sp. KSO5, assembly GCF_044094635.1. Taxonomy (NCBI): domain Bacteria; kingdom Pseudomonadati; phylum Pseudomonadota; class Alphaproteobacteria; order Acetobacterales; family Acetobacteraceae; genus Acetobacter; species Acetobacter sp. KSO5. The sequence continues at coordinate 1,045,542 of NZ_CP172014.1, forward strand.
CGGGAGACAGCCTCACGGCATTCATCTTCAGAAATCGTCAGGGGCGGGACCAGACGCAGCACGTTGTCACCCGCTGTCACGCACAGCAGGTCGGCATCCTGTGCTGCTGCCTGCACAGTGCCAACCGGCAGCACGCAGCGCAGGCCGATCAGCAGGCCAAGGCCACGCCGTTCCGCAAAAATGGTGGGTGCGCTCTGCACCAGTTCATCCAGCAAGCCATCCAGCAGAGCCGCGCGGGCGCAGACCTGCTCCAGAAAGCCCGGAGCCAGCAGCACATCGAGCACTGCATTGCCCGCCGTGCAGGCCAGCGGGTTACCACCAAAGGTTGTGCCGTGCGTGCCCGCCGTCATGTTTTTAGCAACAGCTTCCGTGGCCAGAACGGCGCCGATGGGGAAGCCGCCGCCCAGACCTTTGGCAGCGGACATCACATCCGGCGTAATCCCGGCCCATTCATGCGCAAAAAGCTTGCCAGTCCGGCCTACGCCGCACTGCACTTCATCCAGCGCCAGCAGCACGCCGGTTTCATCACACAGCGCACGGACGGCTTTCAGATACTCAGGGCTGGCGACCTTAATGCCGCTTTCTCCCTGAATGGGCTCCAGCATGATGGCGGCCGTCTGCGGCGTAATGGCGGCTTTCAGGGCTGCGATGTCATTAAACGGTACATGCACAAAGCCCGGAACCGGAGCGCCGAAGCCTTCCAGATATTTCGGGTTGCCGGTGGCGGAGAGCATGGCCAGCGTCCGGCCATGGAACGCGCCATCCATGCAGATAATGTCCGTCCGTTCCGGGTGGCCGGACATGGCCTGCGCCCGCCGGGCAAACTTCACCATGCCTTCATTGGCTTCCGCACCGGAATTGCAGAAGAACACGCTGTCCGCAAAGCTGTTGGCAACCAGCCGTTCCGCCAGCCGCGTGGCCTGCGGGATCTGGAACAGGTTGGAGACGTGCATGACGCGCCCCACCTGCTCGCGGAGTTCTTTGACCATATGCGGGTGCGCATGCCCGATGGAGCAGGTGGCAATGCCCGCGGCAAAGTCCAGGAATCGTCGCCCGTCCGTCGTGTACAGCCAGGCGCCTTCGCCACGCTCAAAAGCGAGGGGGGCACGGTTGTAGGTCGGTGTCAGGGCTGGAATCATGGAATAATTCTTTGTGCTGCGTGTGAGGTGGTCATCAAAAAAGGAAAAGAGTGCAAAACAGAAAATGCCCGCTGCCTGATCTGGAGCGGGCGACCCGTTTGCACCCGGCATGATGACGGTGTCCTGCGGGCAGAGTCAAACGCCTAAAACGAAAATCTCGCATGAAACTGTCACATTTCTTGCGCAGGGGAGGGGTAAATGGGGCACGAATGGTCTTTTTGCAGCAAAATGAGGCATAAGGGCGGGCATGGGATCTGACACTGCACCCCCTTCCGATGTTCCGCCGCCCGACCGGAAGGTTTTGCGAGAAGCGGCTCTGGCGCATCTGGCGCGCTTTTCCACCACGCGGCAGGGGCTGGAACAGGTGTTGCTGCGCCGTATTGCCCGCTGGGAGCGGAGCGCCCTGAAAGCCGGGGCCGAGCAGGAGGATGTGCGCGCCACAGCCGCCGCTCTGCGCCCGGTGGTGGAAGCTGTAGCGGACGATATGATTCGTCTGGGCGCTGTGGACGATGCAGCCTTTGCGCAGGCCCGCGCCCGTCGATTAGTGCGCTCTGGCCGCTCCGGGCGGGCCGTGCAGGCGCATCTGGCCGCCCGTGGGGTGGAGGCTGATGTGCGTGAGGCCGCCTTGCAGGAGGTGGTCGAAGGGTTTTCTCCTGCGGAAGTTGAACTGTCTTCAGCCCTTGTGCTGGCGCGCAAGCGGCGGCTGGGGCCATTTGCCGGAATGCCGTCTCTCCGCCCACCGCGGGCCTCTGCCGCGAAGGAAGAAGAGAGCGGACGCGGCCTGAGTCCGGAAGAGGCTGAGGAACGCCGCGCTATGGGCATTCTGGCCCGTGCCGGGTTTGGGCGGGATGTGGCGCAGCGGGTGCTGGAGATGGACCCTGCGGAAGCGCAGGAGTGGATGGAGCGTTTGAGGGCCGAGTCGTGAAGCGTTGGAGTGTTCTGTTACTGCCGCTGTTGCTGGCAGCCTGTGCCGGGCATGGCGGATGGGGTGGCTCTGTGCAGTGCGCGCCTTATGCGCGGGAGCATTCCGGCGTTCAGTTACGCGGGGCGGCGGCTAGCTGGTGGCGGCAGGCCGGGGGGCATTATACCCGCACTTCCGCGCCGGAACCAGGCGAGGTGCTGGTGTTCCGTTCCACCCGGCGTCTGCCATCGGGGCATGTCTCTGTAGTGCGGGCCGTGAAAAACTCCCGCCTTGTGCTGGTGGACCATGCCAACTGGGAGCCGGGACGGGTGACGCGCCGCGCACCGGTGGAGGATATCTCACCGGGGAATAACTGGACGCAGGTGCGTGTCTGGTGGTCGCCTATTCACGGCATGGGGAAAACCGTCTACCCTACGTATGGATTTATAGAACCTGTGCTGGAGGGCGGCAGCTCCTGAGGCTGGCGTCCGCCGGATGATCGGTCCGCACGGTGTTTTGCCCCGTTTTTCAGGCCCCGCAAAGAGATCGGGCTTGCATGATGGGGGAAGCGCCGCCATGTGGTCAGAACAGAAACAGGGAATTTTGGCCGTTCGCAGTGCGCCGGCCTTATAAACAGAGGGCTGTTGAATGGGTAGCTTAAGCATCTGGCACTGGCTGATTGTGCTTGCGGTTGTGCTGGTGGTTTTTGGCGGTGGCGGCAAGATCAGCTCCATGATGGGTGATTTCGCGAAGGGGATTAAATCCTTCAAGAAGCACATGGCGGATGATGAACCGATGGATGAATCGGCTCCCCGCGCCGGTGGCCATATTTCTCCCCCGCCTGCTGCCAAACCGGCAGACCCCGCTGCTGTGCAGCCTGAAAAAACACACCAGCCCTGAGGCCAGCCGTACGGCACGGCAGGACGCAGGCCGCCTTCGGGCGGTCCGCAGGCGGATTAAAGGCCGGATTTAAAGCATGAGCGAAACCATGACGGATTTTGCACGCGCCACGCAGGACATTCTGGTGGCTGGGCAGCGGATGGATGCGCGTGGCTGGGTGCCTGCCACGGCAGGGAATATCAGCCGCCGCCTGCCGGATGGGCGCATCGCCATCACCCGCTCCGGCTGCCACAAGGGCTTCCTGCAGGCAGCGGATGTGATCACGGTTGATGAGGCCGGAAAGCCCCACCGCAGCGGCGATAAGCCAAGTGCGGAAACGCTGCTGCATTGCCAGATCTATCAGCAGGACCCCGCGGCCGGAGCCGTGCTGCACGGGCATTCCGTGGCGGCGACCGTGCTGTCCATGATTGAGAAAGGCCCGGCTCTTCACCTTGCAGACTATGAAGTGCTGAAAGTGTTTGAAGGCCAGACCACGCATGAAACGTCTGTGCCGGTGCCTCTGTTTGAGAACGATCAGGACATTGCGCGTCTGGCGCAGGTGGTCGCACCCTCCTTCGGCAGCATGGCGGCGGGCTACATTATTCGCGGCCACGGTGTGTATGTGTGGGGCAAGGATATGCCGACCGCACTGGCGCGGCTGGAAGGGCTGGAGTTTCTTCTGGCCTGCCTGCTGGAGAGAAGGAAGCTGGGCCTGTGAGCACGCTGACTATCTATCAGGATACCGTCTCCGAAACCTCGGTTCTGCAAACGCAGGACCCGGCGGAAATCGCCAGCCAGCTGCGCCCGCTGGGTGTGCGGTTTGAACGGTGGGAAGGCCCCGAAATCCCGCCGCGTTCTGCGGATGCAGAGACGGTTCTGGCCACCTATCGTCCGTTTTTGGATAAGCTGATGGGCGAGACGGGGGCAGGCTCTGCTGACGTTATGCGCGTGGACCCCAACACGCCCAATCTTCCTGCGCTGCGGGCCAAATTCCTGTCCGAACATACGCATAGTGAAGATGAAGTGCGCTTTTTTGTGCATGGCTCCGGCCACTTCATCCTGCATGTGGCGGACAAAATTTACGATGTGGAATGCACCCAGACAGACCTGATTTCCGTACCCGAGGGCACGAAGCACTGGTTTGATGCCGGGCCTGCGCCGGATGTGGTGGCTCTGCGGATTTTTACCCGCAAGGAAGGCTGGATTGCAGACTATACCGGCACCGACCTTGCAAACCGTTTTATGGCTTACGATCAATGAGTTCAGTCTCTCACACGCCGCGCGTCGCCCTGCTGGATATTGAGGGCACAACCGCCCCGGTTTCCTTCGTGCATCAGGTGCTGTTCCCTTATGCCCGCACCCATCTGCCTAAACTGGTGGCGGAACAGGCGCATGATCCGGTGGTGCATGAGCAGCTGGAAGAAATTGCCCGTCTGGCCCCCGGTGTGCCCCCCATGGAACAGCTGACGCGCTGGATGGATGAGGACGCCAAAGTCGGCCCTCTTAAAGCACTTCAGGGCATTGTGTGGGGGCAGGGCTATCAGCGCGGTGAACTGATTGCCAGCCTGTATCCGGATGTCGTGCCGGCGCTGGAAGCCTGGTCCAGAGCCGGGCTGACGCTGGCGGTCTATTCTTCCGGCTCCGAGCCTGCGCAAAAGCTGATTTACGGCCATACACAGCAGGGTGACGTCACACCGCTGTTCAGCCGGTTTTTTGATCTGCGTGTGGGCGGCAAGAAAGACGCGAAGAGCTATCGGAACATCCTGCTGGAAACCGGCTGGAAGCCTGAGGATGTGCTGTTTCTGTCCGATGTGACGGCGGAGCTTGATGCTGCAGCGGATGCCGGCTTGCAGGTCTGCCAGATTGTCCGCCCGGATGATGGCACGGTGGCAGGCAAGTGCCATCCGGTGGCGGCCACCCTGCCGGAAGCGGCGCGCCTGTTCGGGCTGCCCGGTGCGGAGCCGCAGGCGTGATCCGGGCGCAGCTGCACGAGAACTGGAAGGCCATCCCCGATGAAGCTCGTGGCTGCGCTGCTGCTCTGGGGAATTTTGATGGGGTGCATCTTGGGCACGCTCATCTGGTGCACACCCTCCATTCCGCCCGGCCTGACCTACCTCTGGCTGTGGTGACGTTTGACCCGCACCCGCGTGAACTGTTCCGCCCGCAGGACCCGCCGTTTCGGCTGACCCTGTCAGCTGAAAAGCTGGCCGCGCTTGAGGCGCTGGGGGTAAGGCATGTCTTCCAGATCAAATTTGATGAAGCCTTCTCCCAGATGTCCGCCGAGCGGTTTGTGGAAGATGTGCTGTATGATGCGCTGGGCCTGAAGCATGTGGCCTGCGGGCCGGATTTTGCCTTCGGGCATCGGCGCGGGGGCGATGTGACGTTCCTGTCCGAACGCTCTGCGGAACTGGGGATGGGCTTTACCCCCGTGCAGGCGCTCTCCGACGGGGCCGGGCCGTATTCCTCCTCCCGCATCCGGCGGCTGTTGCAGGATGGGTACCCGGAACGGGCTGCGGAAGAGCTGGGGCGCCCGTGGTTTATCCGGGGTGAGGTGCAACATGGCGACAAGCGAGGCCGTCTGCTGGGCTTCCCCACCGCCAATATTCCGCTGGGGCGGCATCTGGAACCGGCTCGCGGTGTGTATGCGGTCACGGTGCGCCTGCCCAACGGCCAGACGCGGCCCGGTGTGGCCAATATCGGCCGCCGCCCGACGATTAATGACGGGCAGGAGAGCCGGCTGGAAGTCAATCTGTTTGACTTTGACGGCGACCTGTATGGCCAGACCCTCTCTGTCGCGTTGCACCGCATGTTGCGGGCGGAAAAACGCTTTGAGGGGCTGGACGCGCTGAAAGACCAGATCAGGCAGGATGCCGTGCAGGCTCGTGGCGTTCTGGAAGAAGAACTGCGCGGGAATTAACCCTGATAATGCCCCTTGCAGCTTGACCCTTTGGGCTTGCGCTTGGATAACGGATAAACGTGCAGGTCTGCCAGTCTGGCGGGCCTGTTGTTGTGCCGAACCCGAACCAGAGTGACACCTGCCGTTCCATGTCTAAATCCAGCAGCAGTGATTCAGAGAAAAGCGCTAACGCCGATCTGTATCGCGATACCGTCTTTCTGCCCCGCACGTCCTTCCCCATGCGTGGCAACCTGCCAAAGCGGGAGCCGGACTGGCTTGCCCGGTGGGCTGAGATTGGGCTGGATGCGCAGATAAAGCAGCAGGCGGAAGGGCGTCAGGCCTTCACGCTGCATGATGGCCCTCCGTATGCGAACGGCCATCTGCACATCGGCCACGCGATGAACAAGATCAACAAGGACGTCATCAACCGCGCCCACCGCATGTCCGGCTATGCCGTGCGGTATGTGCCGGGCTGGGACTGCCACGGTCTGCCGATTGAGTGGAAGGTGGAAGAGGAATACCGCAAGGCGAAACGGGATAAGGATTCCGTGCCTGTGCTGGAATTCCGTGCGGAATGCCGTGCCTACGCCGCCAAATGGCTGGGCGTGCAGATGGAAGAGTTCAAGCGTCTTGGCGTGCAGGCCGAATGGGCCAACCGCTACGCGACCATGGATTTCTCTTCCGAATCCGCCATCGTCGGGGAAATCGGGCGTTTTCTGCTCAATGGCGGTCTGTATCGCGGCCTGCGTCCCGTGATGTGGAGCCCGGTTGAAAAAACCGCGCTGGCCGAAGCTGAAATTGAATATCACGACCACAAATCCACAACCATTCTGGTGGCTTTCCCCATTGTGAAAGATCCCACCCCGGCGCATGCGCTCAAGGATGTGTCCGTGGTGATCTGGACCACCACGCCGTGGACCATCCCCGGTAACCGTGCGCTGGCTTACGGGCCGGAGATCACCTACGTGGTGCTGCGTGTGGATGAAACGCGTGAGGGGGCTCTGCTGGAGTCCGGTGCCAAGGTTCTGGTGGCTGAAGCACTGGTGGACAGCTTCTGCAACGAAGCCCACGTTTCCGCGCACCACATTCTCTACACCCTGCCGGGTGAGGCGCTGAAGGGTGCCGTCTGCGCGCATCCGCTGCGTGGCTCCGGCTATGATTATGACGTGCCGATGCTGCCGGGTGATTTTGTCACGACGGAAGCTGGCACGGGCCTTGTGCATATGGCCCCGGCTCATGGTGAGGACGACTTCCGTCTGTGCAAGGAGTACGGCGTGGAAGTGCCGGAAACCGTGCAGGATGACGGCACGTATGCGCCGTGGGTTCCGGGTTTTGCCGGTGTGCATGTGTTCAAGGCAGCGGACCCGGTCTGTGCGACGCTGACCGCCGTGATGGAGCAGGCCAACGCCGCAGGCACAGCTCCTGCCGGTCTGGTGGCCCGTGGTGAACTGGTCCATTCCTACCCGCATTCCTGGCGCTCCCGAGCGCCCGTTATCTATCGCGCCACGCCGCAGTGGTTCATCCGCATGGATGGCGAGGCCGCTCTCCGTCAGAAGGCGCTGGATGCGCTGGACGATGTGACGTTTGTGCCCGCACAGGCCCGTAACCGCCTGACGTCCATGATCGAAAACCGCCCGGACTGGTGCATCAGCCGCCAGCGCGCATGGGGCGTGCCGATTGCCGTGTTTGTTGAAAAACGCACCGGCGAAGTCCTGCGTGATGCCGAAGTGATGCAGCGTGTTGTGGACATCTTCCGTGAGGAAGGGGCTGACGCATGGTACAGCTCTCCGGCCTCGCGCTTCCTTGGGGAAGGGCGCAACGCGGACGATTACGAGCAGGTGTTCGACATTGTCGATGTCTGGTTCGAGAGTGGTTCCACCCATTCCTTCGTGCTCGGCCAGCCCGGTCTGTCCTTCCCGGCAGATCTGTATCTGGAAGGGTCTGACCAGCATCGCGGCTGGTTCCAGTCCTCGCTGCTGGAAAGCGTTGGCACGCGGGGCATCTCACCCTTCAAGGCGGTTGTGACCAACGGCTTTGTGCTGGATGAGCACGGTCGCAAAATGTCCAAATCTCTGGGCAACGTGATTGCGCCGCAGGAAGTGAATGACAATCTGGGCGCGGATATCCTGCGCCTGTGGGTCATGAATTCCGACACGAACGAAGATCTGCGCATCGGTAAGGAAATCCTCAAGCAGCAGGGCGAACTCTATCGCCGCCTGCGCAATACGCTGCGCTGGCTGCTGGGCGCTCTGGATGGCTTTACGGAAGAAGAAGCGTTGCCGTATGATCAGCTTCCGGAACTGGAACGCTGGGTGCTGCATCGCCTGACCGATCTTGGCGGCCTGATGACCCGCGCTGTGGAAACGCATGAATGGGTTGGGGTCTATCCGGCCCTGCATGGCTTCTGCACCACGGATCTGTCGGCCTTCTACTTCGATATCCGCAAGGACACGCTCTATTGCGATGCGCCGTCCAGCCTGACGCGCCGTGCGGCCCGGACAGTGCTGGACCATCTGCATCGCTGCCTGACCACATGGCTGGCGCCGGTGCTGGTCTTTACGGCGGAAGAAGCGTGGACGGCCCGCTTTGGGGACGGTGAAAGCGTGCATCTGCAGGCCTTCCCGGATCTGCCGGCTGAGTGGAGCAATCCGGAACTGGATGAACGCTGGACGCGCCTGCGCGGTGTGCGGCGCATCATCACCACGGAAATTGAAGGCGCGCGGCGTGATGGCACCGTTGGCTCCTCGTTGCAGGCCCAGGTGGAACTGACCCTTTCTGAAGAGGAAGCGGCTGAGTTTGCCGGGGTGAACTGGAGCGAGTTGGCCATTGTCTCGCACGTCGACGTGCTGATCGCTCCGCAGAGCAGCTCGGTTTATGTCGAGGGCGAAGAAGGTGGCGAACTGCATGGGGCTCCGGTTGTGCGTCCGGCAGAGGGCGAGAAATGCGCTCGTTGCTGGAAAGTTCTGCCGGAAACCGGCACGCGAGACGGGGCGCCGGGCCTGTGCCTGCGCTGTGCCGATGTGGTGGCGGAGCGGGAACAGCAGGTGACAACGGCTGTGCAGGAGGGCGCGTGAGCACACCGCTTGTGCGCCGGCCCTTCGGCATCGGCTTTCTGGTGCTGATGCTGGCTCTCTCGGCGGATCAGCTCAGCAAATACTGGATTTTGTATGGGCTGGATCTGCCGGACCGGGTTTCCGTCAAGGTCATGCCGGGCCTGAACTTCACCATGGTCTGGAACCATGCGGTGACGTTCGGGATGTTCGGTGGTTTAGGCAATGCCGGGCGGATTCTGTTTTCCGTTATCGCGCTCAGCGTGGCCTCCGGCCTGCTGGTGTGGATGGCCAGAACCCCCAGTAAACTGACAGCCGCCTGCGTGGGGGCTATTACCGGCGGGGCCATTGGCAACGTGATTGACCGCGTGCGTTATGGCGCGGTGGTCGATTTTATTCATGCACATGCTTTTGGTTGGTCATGGTATGTGTTTAATGTGGCTGACTCTGCTATTGTATGTGCAGTCTGTGTTCTGGTGTTGCAGAGTGTCTTCTCGGACCGGCAGCAGCAGGCATCGTGATTTATAAAGCAACCTGTCGTACCGGCAGGCTGGGCAGGAAGGATATAAGACAGAAGATGGCGTGCCGTGTCTCGACACTGATTTCTCCGCTGCTTCTTCTGGGTGGCTGCGTAATGCTGACCGGGTGTTCCGGGACGGAAGCCGCCCGTGCGTTCGGGCTGGAACGCAGTATGCCGGATGAATACACCGTCACCACTCGTGCGCCGCTGTCCATGCCGCCCATGGATGCGCTGGCCAAGCCGGTAAGTGGGGCAGACCGCCCGCAGGATGAGAGTGAACGCCTGCAGGCTCTGGAAACGCTCTCTCCGGATGTGGCGCTGCGTGGCACCAACGGGGATACCAGCGGTGCCCAGTCCATTCTGGTGAATGAAGCGGCAGACGCCTCCGATGCGCCGGATGAAGGCGAGCTTGGGGCTGCGGGTTCCGGCTTTGTGAGCCAGCTGATGTTCTGGAAAGGTGGCAATGCCGGGTCTGCTGTTGATGCAGATGCGGAAAACCGCCGCCTGAAAGCCAATGCGGCTCTGGGGAACAAGCCGACCAAAGGCGTGACCCCCACAGTGCATCCTAAAAAATCCGGCCTGTTCTAAGGCTAAGGTCTGACCATGTCGGACCCGGTTTCCTCCTCATCTGTAACGTCCGGCACTCTGCCGTTGCGGCCTGCGCTGCGTCGGTTGCCGGAAGTTCTGGTGAACCGCATTGCTGCGGGTGAGGTGATTGAACGCCCTGCGGCTGCCCTCAAGGAACTGGTGGAAAACGCCATTGATGCCGGGGCAAAGCGGCTGGATGTCAGTCTGCAAAATGGCGGGATTGACCAGATTATTGTGACGGATGACGGGAACGGCATGTTCCCGGATGAACTCACGCTGGCAGTTGAACGCCACTGTACGTCCAAATTGCAGGACGAATCCCTCGTTCATATTCGCACCCTCGGCTTCCGGGGGGAGGCGCTGCCGTCCATCGGGGCTGCGGCGCGGCTGAGCATCACCTCCCGCCCGCGTGGCGAGAGTGGGGCCTGGAAAATCCGCGTCGAAGGCGGCAAAATTTTCCCGCCCGAACCCAGCGCAGGCGCTCCCGGCACCAGTGTAGTGGTGGAAGATCTGTTTTTTGCCACCCCGGCCCGGCGCAAGTTTCTCAAAAGCGCGCGCGTTGAAGGACGGCATGCCGAGAGCGTCATCCGGCGTCTGGCGCTGGCGGTGCCGGATACGGCCTTTCGCTTCAGCATGGATGACCGGGTGGTGTTTGATTTGCCCGCGCAGGATATGGCGGCCCGTGCGGCGGCCCTGCTGGGGGCCAATGAGGCCGATGGCTTTCTGAAAATTCACGGCGAGCGGGACGGTATGACGCTGTCCGGCTATGCCTGCGGGCCGTCCGTGCATCGGGCGACGGCAGCGGGGCAGTTCATGCTGGTCAACGGCCGTCCGGTGGTGGACCCGGTTCTGAAAACCGCTGTGCGCGTGGCGTATCGGCGGGTCATTGAACATGGACGACATCCCGTGGTGGCGCTGATGCTCACCATCCCGCCCGACCGCGTGGACGTGAACGTCCACCCCGCTAAAACAGAATTGCGCTTTGCGGATGAGGCCTCTGTCCGCTCTCTGGTCATCGGCACGCTGGGGCGCGCTCTGGAAGCCGGGGCAGGCAGCGTGGGCGTCCGGCCTTCGTTTTCCGCCGTCAGGCCGGGTCGCATCTGGTATCCGCCGGAAAACACGCCGCAACAGCCAGCGCCTCCCGCACCGGGTCAGCGGTCTATGCCGTATGCCACGCAGGGAAGCTTTGCCGAGCCGCGCCTTGGGCTGGGGGATACGCCGTCCGCCCGTATGCTGCCGCCTTTGCCTTCGGGTGATGGGACGGGGTTGTATGGGAACGGAACCGGCGCTGAGGACGGGCTGCCGGGTTCAGACATGTCTGGTTCTGGGGGCTTTGGTGGCGGATTAGATGCACCTGCCTTCTCATCGGATGGGCAGGCTCAGAATGGGCAGGGCGGGAGTGCCTCCGGTTATGCGCCGGGCGCTGGCGGATGGGATGCGGGGAGCATGGCACCGGGGGCATTGCCGGAGTCGTATGCTGCCGGAACTGTCCCGCCATCCGCTGTTTCTGCACAGCAGGCCGCCGCGCACCCCTTGGGGGCGGCGGTGGCGCAGGTGCTGGATACTTACATTATTGCGGTGGCAGCGGATGGCAGTCTTGTGCTGGTGGACCAGCATGCCGCGCATGAACGGCTGACGCATGAGCGCCTGCGGGAGCAGTTCCTCAGCGGCAGCATCCGCGGGCAGCGCCTGCTGGTGCCAGACGTGGTGGAGCTGCCACGCGGGCAAGTGGACGTGCTGGTGAGCCGGCAGGAGATGCTGGCCAAACTGGGCATTGAGCTGGAAGCCTTTGGCGGCACTGCTGTACTGGTACGTGCTCTCCCCGCCATGCTGAACACCACGGACGCCATTGGCCTGCTGCGCGATCTGGCCGAAGAGCTGGAAGCGGATGATTCCGGCGCGCCGGATGAAATGCCCTCGCTGGATGGGCGGCTGGATGCGGTGATTGCCCGCATGGCCTGCCACGGCAGTATTCGCGCCGGGCGACGCCTGAGCCGGGAAGAGATGGACGCCCTGCTGCGGCAGATGGAGGCCACGCCGCGCGCTGGCACCTGTTCCCACGGGCGGCCCACATGGCTGAAAATGACAAAAAACGATCTGGAAAAACTGTTCGGGCGGCGGTGAGACTCCGCAGGTTCTCACAGAGTATTGGCGTGTGCTCTGCGGAACGTGAACAGCACTTCTCTGGTTTCTCTTTCTAAAAGAGAGCAGGGTCAGAATGAAGTGATGCAATCTGGATGGTAAAAACGCTGTGCCCCATGCTCTGCTGTCTCTGATAACTTATGTCCCACTGGCGGGTGCGCTGGTAGCCTGGCTTTTTTGTCGGGGAGGGGAGGCGCAGGACCTTCTGGCCCGGCGGATCGGGCTGGGGACCAGTCTGGCCGTTCTGGCGCTGAGCGTGGCACTGTGGTGCGGTTTTAACCCCGCAACACCGGGCCTGCAGTTTGAAACCCGGATGGGCTGGGTCTCGGATGCCGGGATCTCCTACCATACCGGGGTGGATGGCATCTCGCTGGTGTTTATCCTGCTCACAGCGTTTCTTACCCCGCTGGCCATGGCCGCGGGGGCGCGCAGCATCCGCACGCAGGCACGGGAGTTTGTAGCGGCTATGTTGTTGCTGGAAACGGCCCTCTTCGGCCTGTTTTCTGCGCAGGACCTGCTGCTGTTCTATGTGTTTTATGAAGCAACGCTGATCCCCGCGAGTTTGATGATCGGCATCTGGGGCGGCCCCAAGCGGGCATGGGCCTCATTGCAGTTTTTCCTGTTCACGTTCGGCGGCTCGCTGTTCATGCTTATCGCTCTGATCGTGATGTGGCAGCAGGCAGGCACCACGGATATTCCGGTACTCATGCAGGCAGGCTTTTCCCATTCCCTGCAAGGCTGGCTTCTGCTGGCTTTCCTGCTGGCGTTTGGCGTGAAGCTTCCGCTGTTCCCTCTGCATGCCTGGCTGCCGGATGCGTATTCCGAAGCACCGGCTCCGGCCTCCGCCATGCTCTCCGGCGTGTTGTCCAAAACCGGGGCGTATGGTCTGCTGCGGTTTGGGGTGCTGATGTTCCCGGATGCCGCCCATCTGTTCGCACCTTACGTGCTGGCGCTGGGTGTGGTGGCGATTCTCTATGCCGCTTTTGTCGCCTTTGCGCAGACGGATATGAAGCGGGTGATCGCCTATTCCTCCTTCTCCCACATGGGCATGATTGCGGTGGGGCTGTTCACGCTGACGGCAGAAGGCATTGATGGCGCTATTTTCCAGATGCTCTCGCATGGCGTGGTGATTGCTGCACTGTTCTTCTGTGTCTCAGCGGTCGCCCTGCGGTCGGACACGCAGCAGATTTCTGCTTTGGGTGGTGTGGCGCGGCAAATGCCGGTGCTGGCTCTGCTGACCATGCTGTTTACCATGGCCAATATCGGCCTGCCCGGCACCGGCTCCTTTGTGGGTGAGGTGCTGGTGCTGATGGGGGCGATTCACGTCTCATTCTGGGTCGCGCTGCTGGCCGGAGGCACCATGATTATGGGGGCGGTGTATATGCTCTCCCTGTATCGCCGGGTGCTGTTTGGCGGCGTGCAGGGGGCTGTGCATCTGCTGCGTGACCTGAGTGTGGGGGAAATGGCGGTGCTTGCTCCGCTGGCGCTTGTCACACTCTGGATGGGCATTCACCCAGGCAGCTTTACCCGCCTGTTTGACCCCGTAGTGATGCAGGCCATGCATCATGGCGCTCTCACAGCTACGGCCTCTCTGCCAGACGCCACGGTGCATTTGGCGGCCCGGTAAAACGGGTCTTTTAGACCGGGCCTTTCCGCCGCTGGTGGCGGCAGTTTTACTGTGGCAATTCTGGCTGCTCGTTTGGCGGGCCTTTTTTGCCCGGCGTTAGCACTGTGCCCGCAGAGGCCAGCACAATGCACAAAATGCCGCCCATGCGCAGGGGGGAAAGGGTTTCGTGGAGTAGCAGAATCCCCGCACAGGCCGCACAGACAGGTTCCAGACTATACAGCACGCCCAGATCCCGCGCGGAAAGGCGGTGCATGGCCTGCATTTCCAGCGCGTAAGGCAGCGCGGAGGAGCTCAGTGCCACCAGCACTGCCATGCCCAGCAGGAGCGGGTGGTTCAGGCCGATCAGGAACGCCGGGGTGAAGCAGGGCAGGAACAGGATGACGGCGCTGGACAACAGGCCCAGAGCGCAGGCGTGGCCCGGGGAAAGCTTGCCGGTCATGCGTTTGCCAAAAACGATGTAGAGCGCCCAGAAGATAGCTGCCCCCACGGCATACCCAACGCCCACCATATCCGGCAGAGCGGCCGTATCCGGTTTCAGCAGCAGGCACAGGCCCAGCACTGTGAGGGTAATCCAGCCGATGTCAGCCAGCCTGCGGGAGCCAATAAAGGCCAGAAACAGCGGGCCGGTAAATTCAATGGCGACGGTCATGCCCAGCGGAATACGTTCCAGAGCCAGATAGAAGCACAGGTTCATCCCGGCAATGGCAATGCCGTAAGGCAGGACAAGCCGAAGGGTGCGGCGTGAGATGGCATGCCAGCTGCGGAAAAACACAACCAGCGCGACGGCCGCAAACGCCGTGCGCAGGCCAACCATGCCCCCAGCCCCAAAAAGCGGGAACAGAGATTTAGCCAGAGATGAGCCAAACTGGAGGCAGATCATGCTGCCGACCAGCTGGGTTAGCGCAAGCACGCGTTCCTTAAGAGGGCTGTTGGCAAAGGAAGCAGGCATGCTCAGGCGTGTCCATGAGTCCGGAGCATGCCGAACATGATGTTAGAAAAAGGGGGCTGGATCATACATCCAGCAGTTCACCAACAGACTGAGCGTGTTCCTGAATGAAGGCAAAGCGGAGTTCCGGCTTACGGCCCATCAGGCTTTCCACCCTCTCCCGCGTGGCCAGCCGATCTTCCGGCAGGGCCACTACGCGCAGCAGCGTGCGGCGTTTGGGATCCATGGTGGTTTCTTTCAGGTCACCCGGAGGCATTTCGCCCAGACCTTTAAAGCGGGAGACATCAATCTTGCCCCGCGCCTTGAAGGCGGTTTTCATTTTGCGCTCACGGTCAGCATCATCCATCGCATAGACGGTGTGTGCCCCCTGCGTCAGCCGGTAAAGCGGTGGCTGCGCCAGATAGAGCCGCCCGTTGCGGATCAGATCCGGCAGCTCACGGTAGAAGAACGTCATGAGCAGCGAGGCAATATGCGCGCCGTCCACGTCAGCATCGGTCATGATGATGACGCGGCCATAGCGCAGCTTGCTCAGTTCAAACCGGTCGCCCGAACCGCAGCCGAGGGCTTCAATCAGATCCCGCAGTTCCTGATTGGCGCGGAGTTTTTCCGTGGTGGCACTGGCCACGTTCAGAATTTTCCCGCGCAGAGGGAGGACGGCCTGCGTTTCCCGGTTACGGGCCTGCTTGGCGGACCCACCGGCGGAGTCACCCTCCACCAGAAAGATTTCAGTCTCTTCGGCGCGTTCGCGCGTGCAGTCGGTCAGCTTGCCCGGCAGACGCAGGCGGCGTGTTGCACTTTTACGCGGCGTGTCTTTCTGCTCACGGCGGCGCAGACGTTCTTCGGCCCGCTCAATCACAAAACCGAGCAGGGCATCGGCCTGCGGCGGGTTCTGGGCCAGCCAGTGGTCAAACCGATCCCGCAGCGCGGTTTCCACCAGTTTGCTGGCTTCGGAGGAAGTCAGCTTTTCCTTGGTCTGCCCCTGAAACTGCGGGTCCCGGATAAAGACGGAGAGCTTGGCGGCAATCATGCCCAGCACGTCTTCCGCCGTGATGGAGGCGGCTTTTTTGTTGGACCGCTGATCCCCCCATGCCCGCAGGCCTTTGACCAGCGCGTTACGGAAGCCCGTCTCATGCGTGCCGCCCTGCGGCGTGGGGATCGTATTACAATAGGAGGCGAGGGCTGCGGTGCCGCTTTCCAGAAAAGCGACAGCCCATTCCACGCGGCCATTATCCGTACCATCGGCTGCTGGCGGCAGGTTGGCATCACCGGCCCAGAGCGGGGTGAGCAGCGGCGCGGAGGCACCGAGTTCATCCGTCAGGCTGTCGGCCAGACCGCCGGGGAAATGCAGCGTGGCTTCTGTCGGGGTGTCATCCCCCGTCTTGATCAGAGACGGATCACAGGACCAGCGAATGGTCACGCCCCGGAACAGGAAGGCCTTGGACCGGCACAGCTTGTAGAGTCGGGACGGCACAAAAACGTGCGAGCCGAAAATGAGCGTATCCGGCTGGAATGTAATCTGGGTGCCGCGCCGGTTTTGCGTGGGGCCAACCTTTTCCAGCGCCGTAACGGGCTTGCCGCGCTCATAGGCCTGACGCCAGATGGCGCGGTCCCGCGCAATTTCCACATCCATGCGGGAGGAGAGGGCGTTCACCACGGAAGACCCGACTCCGTGCAGACCGCCGGAGGTGGCATAGGCCTTGCCGGAGAATTTGCCGCCAGCATGCAGGGTGGTGAGAATGACTTCCAGCGCAGAGCGGTCGGGGAAGCGCGGATGCGCATCCACGGGAATACCGCGTCCGTTATCCCGAATGGTCAGACGATTTTCCGGGTCCAGCCGCACATCAATGGCCGAGGCATGGCCTGCCACGGCTTCATCCATCGCGTTATCCAGCACTTCGGCGGCGAGGTGATGCAGGGCGCCCTCATCCGTGCCACCGATATACATGCCGGGGCGGCGGCGGACAGGCTCAAGCCCTTCCAGAACCTCAATGGCGCTGGCGTCATAGGCCTGGGGGCTGGTCTCAGCTTTGGTCGCAGTTTTTCCCGCAGGCTTGCGGGAAGGCGGGGGCGCAGAAAACAGGTCGCTCATGGATATGGTCTGTCCCGCTTTGTCGCTGATTCGTCAAGCAGGCCTGATCTGGAAGGGCGACGGATGGCCGGGCCTGAACTGCAATACCATCCGTCGCAAGGCTAAATGCCTCAGGCGCGATGCGTCGTTTTTGCTTTGGCTTTTGTTGCGCGGCGTGCCGGGCGGGCCGAATGGGAGGCCGCAGGGGCTGCGCAGGTTTCAAAAGAGGCCGGCTGGGTGACGTCCTTGGCTTCCGTATAGTTGGCCAGATCTTCAGAACTTTCCAGAGCATTCACTTCGTCAAACATGGCAATGCGCTGCATGCAGAAGATGGTGCCGGACTGAAGGCCTTTTTCAGACTGAATATTGGCCAGCTGCGTGATGTAATCATCATGTTCACGCTGGGCGCTGCTGCCGTAGGTGCTGCGGAAATAGGTGTTGAGCTTCTGCTCTTCATTCAGCAGCGTGGAGCGGAACTTGCCGACAAACGCATTGTAACGGTCCTGCGCGTTGCAGGAGAGAGCCGTGACCATCAGCTCACTTTTCAGAGCCTGAATATCGAACGCTTCATGCGCCGGGGAGTGGCCGCACGGGGTGGCAGCAAGCGTTACGGTGCTGTGCAGCACACCAAAAGCAACGGCACCAGCGGCAAGAAAACGGGAAAAAGACATGCGGGTCCTCCGATACAAGCTGGAGCGGGCGTGCCTCTTCACATCAAGGTCTCCCCGGCAGGCTCAGCGTATGAAACGGTTTTCGACAAGGTTTGATGAACGAAATAGCGTATTCAGCAGAGAAAGATAGAAGTATTTTTTCATACCGCGTCTCAGCATTACAGCATGCTGGAGGTCTCATCACATTCAGGCAGGCCGGAACACGGGGATGACACAGTGTGGTCTTCCAAACTCTTAATTTCGGGCAAAATGATGTCGCTTTTTCAAAAGCGAGGCAGCCGTGCGGGGAGATGCTCTTTATTCCCCTTTCTTCCTTCCTCAGTATGTTCTAAACGCAAAGACGAATCATGCGGCACAGCGGGAAGTGGGCATAAGTTTGCCCTATTTGCCCGCAATAGAGTGCGCAGAAGGTTCATGTGTACTTAATAAATAGTGAAGCGGAGCTGTCGAGTGCGCTTGCGAGGAATTGCCGTTTTGGCGCTAACTGGTGGTATGCTTGCCGGCTGTGCGACTACAGGTGGGCCAGTTAACTCCGGGTCTCCCAACCCGTTTGGGTATATGAAGAAATCTGCGGTCTGCCAGACCACGCCGCTGAAAAAGGCCGCTGATGGCAGCCTGAGCACCACCATGACGGTGCGTTCGGACGATGGCCTGTGTGACCTCAAGGTCTCTCAGGACAACGGGAAGGCCTATGCCTCCTTCGGTGTTTCTCCTGCTCCGGAACACGGTAAGGCGTTCCTGTATAGCCTGGATAACGATACCCACGTGACCTACACGCCGACCATGGCTTATGCCGGTCAGGATACGTTCACGGCTATTCTGGTGCCGGGCCCGGGTGAAAAACGCACCCGCCTGACGGTCACGGCGCAGGTTGACGCCACCGGCGTTGTTCTACCCAGGCCTACCGCTCCGGTAGAAACCAAAGCTGCGGAAACGAAAACGACCGCTAAAAAGGCCACTACGACCCGCCGTCGTGTAGTGAGCCACAAGAAATAAGTCTCTGATGTGCGCAGCGTCTCCCGGTTGATGGGGGCGCTGCTTTTTTTTGAGACGATTTTCATAAAAAACGCGCTGTCCCCGGTATTTTCGGGGCAGCGCGTTTTTTGTTTGGGGCAGGTTGTATGCCCCCAGAAATCAGATGGAGAAGGTAATCGGTTCGCTCAGCGGGCGCTTGAGACCACAGCTCTCCGTCTTTTTAACCAGATCATCCAGCGTGGTTTTCTTCATCTGGGCCGTCAGATCTTTGTCGAACTGCTTCCAGCACGGTTCGATCACCTTGCTGAACAGCGGACCTTGCGGGCCATCATCCCCGTTATTGTCATCCTGCGTGACCGCATTGATGATATCGACCAGAGAAATATCCCGCCGGGGGCGACCCAGACGGTAGCCACCGCGCGGCCCGCGAATGCTTTCCAGCAGCCCGGTGCGTGAAAGGGCCTGCAACAGCGGCTCAATTCCACGCCGCGCCAGAGCGGAGCGTTCGGCAATATCAGCAGCACTGACCGTGCCGGAGCGGCCTGCATGAAAGGCGACATCCAGCATGATGAGCACGGCTGTCATAGCTCTGTCCCGACGCAGGATCATGGGTCTGGTTCCTTTCACCTCAGAAAAAGGCAAATCTGCCGTTAAACATGAATGACATCGAGATATAGCAGGCGTTCTCCTGTTTATCTACGCTGATAATTCGTATTATAAAAGAGCCACGTGAGAAAACACACAGAAAAGGCAGGTTCATGACAAGTTCGGATAAATCCGGGGGTGGTTACGGCTTTGCTGCACCACGCGGCAAGGTGTACGACTCGGTTCTCGGCGTCGTTGGTGGAACGCCTCTGGTGGCCCTCCCGCACCTCTCGCGGGACGAAGAGCTGAAATGCCGCCTTTTACTCAAGCTGGAATTTTTTAATCCGCTGGGTTCCGTCAAGGATCGCATCGGCGCAGCCATGGTGCTGGAAGCCGAGCGGGAAGGGCGCATTACGCCCGGCCGCACGGTGCTGGTGGAGCCGACATCCGGTAATACAGGCATCTCTCTGGCGTTTGTCGCCGCGGCGCGTGGGTATCGGCTGATTGTCACCATGCCGGAAGGGGCATCCATTGAACGGCGGCGCATGCTGCGGCTGATGGATGCGCAGGTGGAACTGACGCCGGCTCGTCTGGGGATGGCGGGGGCTATTGCCCGCGCGGGAGAAATCCTGCGGGAAACGCCGGATGCCTGGATGCCGGACCAGTTTGATAACCCCGCCAACCCGGCTGTGCACGCCGCCACGACGGCAGAAGAAATCTGGATTGATACAGATGGCCAGATTGATGCTGTAGTTGCCGGTGTCGGCACAGGTGGCACGGCCACGGGCATTGCCGAAGCCCTGAAGCCCCGCCGCAAAGGCTTGCAGGTGTTTGGTGTGGAACCGACCGAAAGCGCCATTCTGAATGGGGATGAACCCGGCCCACACGGTATTCAGGGCATTGGTCCCGGTTTCTGCCCGGCCACGCTGAATACGAAGCTGCTGGATGGGGTGATTCCCGTCTCTGAGCGCGAAGCTATTGCTGCGGCACGCCGTTGTGCGCGGCTGGATGGTATTCCGGTGGGGATTTCTTCCGGGGCGGCCCTGCATGCCGCGCTTCAGGTAGCCAAAAAGCCGGAGTCTGAAGGCAAGACGATTGTTGCCATCGCGCCGTCCTTTGCAGAACGCTACCTGTCTACGTCTCTGTTCTCCGGGCTCTAAAGGTTCGGTAAGCGCTGCGGCGTCAGGCAGGCCTGCTCTCGGGCGGGCACGGCAGACGGCGCCAGAGCTGAGCCAATAAAAAAACGCTGCTCCAGCTTGATGCCGGGCAGCGTTTTTTATTGGAGAGCGAGGAAGCCTATCAGGGTGCTTTTCAGCTTGCCTGACAGGATTTCCGTCCGCGTTGCTTAGCGGAAGAGAATTTCTACGCGACGGTTCTGGGCTTCCTTGGTGTTGGGGCCCGTTTTGACCAGCGGATTTTCTTCACCATAGCCATGAATATCGATAGTGGCCCCCGGTACGCCATCACGCACCAGTTCGGCCTTCACCATTTCCGCACGGCGGATGGACAGCTTCACGTTGTAAGCTTCGCCACGTTTCTGGCCGGGGAAGGCGGAAGAGTTATCCGTATAGCCGGAGACCAGAATGCGGGTGAGGCTGGTATGGGTAGTGGCCTGTGCGGCTACAGCCACAATGGAGCGGGCGCGGTCTGACAGGTCAGACTTGTCCCAGTCAAAAAACACCAGATAGCTGCGGGCTGGCTGCGGAGCCGGAGCAGCTGCGGGTTCCGCGATCTTCGGCGGCGGCGGCGGAGCTGGGTTGAACTCATATCGCAGGCCCAGCATCAGGGAATGGTTGAAATCCGTCTTGGTGTCACGATTGCCCGTGGCAAAGCTGTAGGACTTGGACTGGTTGGCCCCGCCGATGGTACCCCATGCAGAAGAGCCGTGAGACTGCGGGCCAAGCATGGTCCAGAAGCGATATTCCGCTGTGAAGGACAGCCCTACGACCCACGGCGTGGGGAAGGCGACACCGAAAATACCCTGATAGGCAAAATTACCGAACGTGCCGCCCACATGCTGGGAAAGCTGGTTTCCCGGTGCCGTGATGGAGGTGTTCATGGCCGTCCAGCCATAACCAACACCCGCGCCAAAATACGGGAAGATGAACGGGTTGCCGACATCCATGTCAAACAGCGCGTTGGCCATCACACCATAAGTCTGGCGGCGGCCATCAGCACGGCTGGTGAGGGAGTTGGTCACAAACCGCTGATACGTCTGGTTGCGGTAGTCGCCTTCCACTTCCACACGGAACCCGTTGCCCAGACCATAGCCGATAGAGCCGATTCCGGTTGCACCGGTGCGCCAGCGGTCACGTCCGTCCGGGAACATGTTGGAAGTGCGGACGCGCTGGTCCTGGTTGAAGGTCGCGCCGCCTTCGCCCGCAATATACAGGCCCTGAACAGGCTGAGCCATGGCAGGCGCGGCACACAGCAGGAAACCTGCCACCAACGGTGCAGAAAGCAGTGATTGCGCGAGGAGGCCTTGGCGCAGCGTCATGTTCTTCTCCCTGCTGTGGCACTGTTTCCGCAGTGGCCGGGCATTGTGGTCTTGGTGCACGTGGCACATATGCCTGCCTTCTTTGCTGTAAACTGGCCTTGTGTGCAACAGCTTGTGGAAACTGTTTTCAAAAACACCCCTGTTTTGAGGGGAATCAGCGTGTCAGGCGTGTGACATAAGTCACACACCGTTAAGTATTGTCAGACCAGCGTTGCTTCAAACGGAGGTCTGAAGTCCGGCGCTTCCACTTCCAGAACCCATAAATCCGGATCGTAGCGAAGTTGCCGGCCAATATAGGCCTGTGTGTCTTCGGGTGAGAGCGGGTTTTCTCCCGAGCCTTTAAGCCATGCGGCCTCACCTTCGGCTGTGCGGGTCTGGCTGAGGACCATGGCTGTGCCATCCCGCCCCAGCAGAACAACCAGAATCCCGCCAGCATCGGCATCACCCCGCCGGAGCATCATGGCAGATCGCCCATCCTGTCCGCACTGGCGGAGCAGGGCACGGGCCACAATATCGGAGCGCAGACGCAGGGTGGTCATTAGTGCGTGACCGAAGCGGCAGAGGCAGAGGCTGAAGCAGAGACAGACGCAGAATCTTCCGGCATGGCGGCAATGGCGGTCTTATACCATTTGGGATTTTGCAGCACGGCGCGGGCAACTTCCAGATCCCGGTCGCTCCCCAGTGCCGCCGGGCAGGCCTTGCGGATGGCCAGAATGCGCGAGACCGGCAGCGGGAAGCGGGCAAGACGGGAGGCCTCGACTGCTGGCTGATTCTCCAGCGTGCCTGCAGCAAGCTCATGCATCTGGCGTGTCATTTCCGTCTCCCCAAGGCTGGTGCAGAGCTGGGGCATGACGCCGAGGCCCTGCAGCGGCCAGTGGAGGGGCGCAATCACGCGGCTCCATGTCACAAACAGTTCGCCTTCATCCGGCAGCTGCGCGACGGTTTGTACCAGTCCCTTGCCGAGCGTGGAACTGCCAATCACCACCGCGCGGCGATGGTCCGCGAGGGCAGCCGCCAGAATTTCCGCAGCACTGGCCGTGCGCCCATCCACCAGAATGGCAATGGGCAGGCCGTTGGTCATGTCGCCACCCTGCACGGCCCAGATATGGTTGGCCTGCTGGTCTCGCCCATCGGTTACGGCGGCAACACCCCGGTCCAGCAGCAGGGCCGCAGCCGTCACGGCCTGTTGCAGCACGCCGCCGCGGTTGCCGCGCAGGTCAATAATCAGCCCTTTAAGGGTGGGGTCCTGCGTCGCCTGATCGAGATACTGGCTCATCTCTTCCGCCGTATCGGAGGAGAAAGAGGTCACGCGCAGCACCACCAGCGGGCCGCTGGCAAAAGCAAACACGGTTTCCGGCGGCACTTTGGCGCGGTGCAGCACTACGGTATGGCCTCGCCGCTGCCCGGGAGAAAGCAGGCGCAGCGTAACGCGGGAGTCTTCTTCCCCCCGCAGCCAGCTGGTGACGGTTTCAACCGATTGCCCGGCTGTCAGCCTGTTGTTCACTGCCAGCAGCTTGTCACCCGGATCAACCGTGGCGGTCCAGGCAGGGCCGTTGGCGTTGACGGCGGAGATCACGATATCCCGCCCCTTGCGCGTCAGGCTGAGCCCGGCATCTGCCTCACCCCCCACACGGGCCTGACGGTCCGTGGTGGCGGAGGAGGGGCCGATATAGCGAGAGTACGGGTCCAGATGGTTAAATAGCTCATCAAAAAACGCCTGAACCAGATCTTCCCGGCTGGCATCCGCGACAGACTCGGAATGGGCGCGCGCTGCTGAGATAAAGTCCACGGCCAGTCTGGCCCAGTCTTCCGTATTGCCTGCGGCCGGGGCGGCCTGAGAGAGCAGACTGGTCTGCCCGGCCAGCAGGCGAATATCAGCACCACGTGTGTCAAGCGTGAGCATGGGGTCCAGCGCCGTCAGGCACCCCAGACCCCATAAGGTAAAGTCCCGGCTGGTGTGAGCCTCCAGCGTGCGGGGAGCCAGAAATTGCAGCGCCGTAGCAATCACCGAGTGGACCAGCCCCATATCGACGCTCGGTTTGTCCGGTTCCACAGCCTCCGGCGCGTCTGGCGTGGTGGCCGGAGGCACATCGACCTGGGCGGCAGCTTCTGCTTTGGCCGGGGTAGGCTGTGCGGCGTCGGGCTGGGATGAGGGAAGGCTGTCCGGGCCGGGCGTGGGGGAGTTGCTCTGCGCACGCAGGGGCACCGGCTGGGAGACCAGCAAGGTTGCGATGAGAATGCAGGGCAATGCACGGCGCAACGGCAGGGGGAACAGGCGGCGGGCCGTACTAGCTGGCATGGCGTAGGGGGGCCGGAGCCAGAGTCAGTGTGCCCTGGGCTGGATGGGTTGCTGTCAGGACGACAGGCAGCAGGCCGCTGTTCAGGAAACGGGTTCCTGAACTGAGGTCTGAGCGCATAGGTAGCGAGTCGTCATGCATCCCTGAGTCATCCGGCAAGGCGAGAAACGAAAGGAAAGACGGAGTTCCTGTTTTCGTCAATGTCACGGCAATGCCTGAGCGTGTTGCGGCCGTGACATGAGCTTGGAGAGTGTGCCCGATAAAGGGGGTCAGAAAAATGGCAGCAAGTCTGTCCTGACAGGTCTGAACGGCAGAGGCGGCCCGGCGTTCCGTCAGTTGCAGATGTTCTGCCAGGGCAGGCAGGTCTGATCTGTCCGGCTGGAGGGACGCTGCAATGCGTGCGTCCCGCTCAAGGGTGGCCAGCAGGGCGCGGTGCGTCACAAGGTCTGCATAGCGGCGGATGGGGCTGGTGAAATGCGCGTAATGCTCCAGCGCCAACCCATAGTGGCGCCCGGGTGAAGCCGCATAACGCGCCTGCATGCGGGGCGGCAGACGCGGGCCGCCTGTGCGTTCGCTGGAGGATGCCGGTGGGGCCGGATGCACGCGGAACAGTCCCGCCGCGTTGTGTCGCATCAGCTCGTCCGCTGCAAAACGGTTGGCGGCAATCATGAACGACGCCACCAGATCATGCGCGGGCTGGCGTTCCCTCAGGCTGAACTCTGCGGGCTGACCGGCTTCATCCAGCGTGACGCGATACTCTTCTTCCGGCTGGCTCAGAACGCCACGGGCGGCGGCATCGGCCTGCAACGCCAGAGCCGCGGCCTGTAATGTCAGGATGAGGTTGGGCGGCAGAGCCGAGAGGTCGGGGTTCGGGGCAAGAGCCGGGCTGCTGTTGAAGTCGGGGTGTGGACTGGCCGTTTGATCTGGCGTGG
This sequence comes from Acetobacter sp. KSO5, assembly GCF_044094635.1. Taxonomy (NCBI): domain Bacteria; kingdom Pseudomonadati; phylum Pseudomonadota; class Alphaproteobacteria; order Acetobacterales; family Acetobacteraceae; genus Acetobacter; species Acetobacter sp. KSO5. The sequence goes on from NZ_CP172014.1 coordinate 1,070,255, forward strand.
GGGCGTTTTCCAGTGCCTGCTGCACGTCCTGATAAGTCAGGCGGGCCGCGCTGCGCATAATTCCGCGCCCCAGTTTGCCGGAGCGGATCTGCCCGGTGGGCGTGATCTCAAGCTCGGTAAACAGGCACAGCCGGTCTTCCCCCGGTTTGAGGGAGCAGACCCCGGCGGAAAGGGCCGGCGGGAGCATGGGCACCACACGGCCCGGCAGATAGACCGAGTTGCCCCGTTTTCTGGCCTCGGCATCGAGCGCAGAGCCCGGCGCGACATAATGCGCAACATCAGCAATGGCGATAATCAGCCGGAACCCATCCGTCGTCCGTTCCGCCCAAATGGCATCGTCAAAATCCTCCGCTGTGGCGTCATCAATGGTGACGAGCAGGAGGGAGCGCAGGTCAGTGCGTCTTTCGGCGGACGCTGCGGAGGGAGCCGCAGGGGATTCTGGTCGTGAAGGTGGCTGAGCAACCCGGCACGCTTCTTCTTCCACCTCTGCGGGAAATTTCGTCGGGATGGTGTGCGTGAGAAGACTCAGGGTGGCGGGCATGCCCGGTGCGGTGGCTGGCCCCAGAATGGCGTGAATACGGGCTTGCGGGGGCTGTCCATCCTGCGTGGGGAGGAGGTCCGCCAGCACAACATCGCCGGGTGTTGTGCGAGGGGAGGCGGTATCCGGCACGACATCCAGAGATCGGGTGAGCCTGCGGTCACAGGGGATTAACTGGTCCGGCTTTCCTTCAGACGGTGGGTGCGCCTCACGGGCTAGACGCGCAGGCTGAAAGACGGCGGCAATCTGGCGAGAGGCTGTGGAGAGCAGGCGGATCGGGCGGCCTTCACGCCGGGTGCGGCCTGTTGCAGGGCGCAGGCGGAGGATCAGCTCATCACCGGGGATGAGCAGGTTTCCGTCCAGATGCGGTGTGACGAGGGCAACCGTGCTGCCGCGTGGGTCATCCGGCAGATGGGCCAGCGGCAGGCCGTCGCGCCCCATGCGGGTGATGATGGCGCGGGCCGTTTCCGGCAGGCCGGTTACGCCCTTCAGTCTGCCGGGGGGCAGCAGGGCGAGATCTCCCGCAACCGCCATGGCGTGCAGATGCGTCCGCAGGGCGGCTTTCAGGTGCGTGGGAAGGCCAAAGGCCCGCAGGATATCCGGTGGAGAGACGGGGATGCGGTCTGCTTCCAGAAAAGTCCGGAGGGCCGCAGGGTCAGGCAGAGCTGCGGCCCCCGATCTTTTCTGCACGGGTCAGTCCGCCTTTTTCTTCCGTGTGGCGGGCTTTTTGGCCGGAGCCTCAGCTCCATCTTCTGCCGTGGTTTTCTTGGCCGCCGTTTTACGGGTGGTCGTTTTTTTCGCAGCCGTTGTGGTCTTGCTGGCAGCCTTTTTGGTGGCTGTTTTTGGCTCGGCCTTGGTTGCAGTCTTTTTGGCGGCAGTCTTGGTCGTGGTTTTCTTTTTGGCCCCGGCTTTGGCTTTCAGGGGTTTGCCCTTTTCAGCCAGCAGCGCCACCGCCTCATCCAGCGTGACCTCGTTCATATCCGTGCCACGCGGCAGGGTGGCGACCATATTGCCATGCTGCGCATAGGGACCAAAGCGGCCCTTGCGGATCATAACCGGTTCACCATCCTTGGGGTGCACGCCCATGTTGCGGATGGAGGCCAGCTTTTTGGCCAGCGCATCCACAGCGCGGTTCAGCCCGATGGTCAGAACGTCGTCGTCCTTATCGAGAGAGCCGTAGATCGCGCCCATTTTCACGTAGGGGCCAAAGCGACCCAGACCCGCTTCAATCGGCTCACCGCTTTCCGGGTGCAGGCCGACAAGGCGCGGGAGGGAGAGCAGGCCTACAGCCTGATCCAGCGTGATAGCTTCCCCATCCATGCCTTTGGGAAGCGAGGCACGTTTGGGTTTGGCTTTCTTATCCGCCGGGTCCGGTTCGCCCTGCTGCACATACAGGCCATACGGGCCCTGACGCACGGTGATGTCCTCACCCGTATCCGGATGCTGACCCAGTACGCGCATGCCGTCTTTCAGGGCTGCGCCATCGCCATCTTCCGCGCTGTCGGAGGACAGGCGGCGGGTGAAGGAACATTCCGGATAATTGGAGCAGCCAATAAAGGCCCCGTAACGGCCCAGCTTGAGGCCGAGACGCCCCGTGCCGCAGGCGGTGCAGTGGCGCGGGTCAGACCCGTCCTCACGCGGCGGGAAGAAGAAGGGCCCAAGATCCTTATCGAGTGCGTTCAGCACGTCGGTAATGGTCAGATCCTTGGTGTCCGACACCGCTTTGGAGAACGCATCCCAGAAGTTGGCCAGAACGTGTTTCCACTCGGCCCGGCCATCGGAAATATCGTCCAGCAGCTCTTCAAGGCTGGCGGTAAAGGTGGTGTCCACATACCGCTCAAAGAACGAGACGAGGAATGCTGTGACCAGACGCCCGCGTGCTTCGGGGATGAAGCGGCGGTTTTCCAGCGTGACGTAATTGCGGTCCCGCAGCACGGTCAGAATAGAGGCGTAGGTGGAAGGACGACCAATGCCGATTTCTTCCATCTTTTTGACCAGAGACGCTTCCGAGAAGCGCGGCGGCGGCTGCGTGAAGTGCTGGTCCGCCGCAACGCTTTCGCGCTTCAGCGGGTCCTTTTCCTTCATGGGCGGCAGCATGCGGGAGTCATCATCCGCAGGCTTGTCGCTATCATCCCGACCTTCGGTGTAGAGGCGCAGGAAGCCGTCAAAGGTAATGATGGAGCCGTTGGCGCGCAGCACCGTCTTGCCGGACGGGCCGGCGATATCGACGGCAACCTGATCAAGCGCTGCGGATTCCATCTGGCTGGCGACAGCACGCTTCCAGATCAGTTCATACAGGCGGCGCTGTTCCGGGGTGAGGTGCGAGGCCACGGAAGAAGGCGTGCGGAACACATCCGTCGGGCGGATGGCTTCATGCGCTTCCTGCGCGTTCTTGGCTTTGGAGCTGTAGAAACGCGGCTGGGCGGGGACATACTCCTCGCCAATATGTTTACCGATATGGCCGCGTATAGCGAACATGGCCTCTTTGGCCATCTGCACGCCGTCGGTTCGCATATAGGTGATCAGACCGACGGTCTCGCCGCCCAGATCAATGCCTTCATAAAGCTGCTGCGCCGTCCGCATGGTGACCTGCGCGCCCATGCCCAGCTTGCGGGAGGCTTCCTGCTGCAAGGTAGACGTGGTGAAGGGCGGCTGCGGGTTACGGCGAACCTTGCGGCGTTCGACCGACTGAACGGACAGGTTTTCCGCTTCCACTGCCTTTTTGGCAGCGGCAGCCTGTTCCTCGTTGCTCAGATCAAACTGGTCGAGCTTTTTGCCATCCAGATGCGTAAGGCGAGCGGTAAACGGCGCGCCAGCCGGTGTGGCAAGGGCTGCCTGCACCGTCCAGTATTCACGCGGTTTGAAGACCTCAATCTCGGCTTCCCGCTCACAGATCAGCCGCAGGGCGACGGACTGCACACGGCCCGCACTGCGGGAGCCGGGCAGCTTGCGCCACAGAACCGGGGAGAGCGTGAACCCTACCAGATAATCCAGCGCACGGCGGGCCAGATACGCCTCAATCAGCGGCATATCGAGGTCACGCGGGTGGGCCATGGCGGTTTTGATGGCGCTTTTGGTGATCTCGTTGAAGGTGACGCGCTGGACGTCTACCCCCTTCAGCGCTTTCTTTTCTTCCAGCATGGCGCGGACGTGCCAGGAAATTGCTTCCCCTTCACGATCCGGGTCAGTGGCGAGATAGAGCGTTTTGGCGCCTTTCAGAGCCTTGATGATGGCGGCAACCTGTTTGTTGCCCCGCTCATCGGCCTGCCAGGACATGGCAAAATCTTCGTCCGGGCGCACGGAGCCATCCTTGGGCGGGAGGTCCCGCACATGCCCAAAGGAGGCCAGCACCGTATAGTTATCGCCCAGATATTTGTTGATCGTTTTCGCCTTTGCGGGCGATTCGACCACCACAACGTCAGTCATACTCTCTCCGACCTGCCGGAAGCAGCACCTAGATCAGCCGTTTTTGCCATGACTGGCGGCACGAACAACACGCCCACCGGGGAGTGAGTCCAGACAGCCAGAAAGCTCAAGTTCCGTGAGCACGGTCAAGACGGCGGAAGCTGAGAACTGGCAGCGCCTAACCAGATCGTCAACCGCTATGGGCGTAAAGGAGAGCAGATCAAGCACTTTTTCCCGCACGGTCTCACACGTTTCTGCGAGGGGCGGGGGTGGTTTTGTTGTGACAGAAGGGGAACTGGGGACGGACGAGGCGGAGGGACTGGAAACACGCTGCAACGGCGGCAGAGCGCCAGTTTGCGGGTCTCCCGTGGCTCTGCCGGATGCGAGCTGTGTGGCTCTGGCGGCGTTCGCTTTTTCTTCTGTTTCAGGCGCATCTGAAATGCTGAGTGAAAAAGAGTGTGGCGGAGTCCGCGGGCGGTCCGGAACGGTCTGCAAACGCGGGGCTTGCGGGAAAAGTGATGGGGATGAGACGGTGCGCAAGGGTTCCGGGAACATCACTGGTGGCAGGTGCGGCAGGATGTCGGCGACGGTCTCTGTCAGCACCGCGCCGTTGCGCAGCAGGTCATTACTGCCCCGGCAGCGCGGGTCCAGCGGGGAACCGGGGACGGCGAAGAGTTCCCGCCCATACTCGCCCACCAGTCGGGCGGTAATGAGCGAGCCGGATTTAGGGGCGGCTTCCACCACAACACAGCCAAGCGTCATCCCGGCAATCAGCCGGTTGCGGCGCGGAAAATGGCGGTTGAGCGGCGCCGTCCCGAGCGGCGCTTCCGTCACCACAGCTCCTTTTTCCGCGATTTCGGCTTGCAGATGAGCGTTCTGGAGCGGGTAGGGTTTGTCCAGTCCCCCGGCAATGGCGGCCACCGTCAGGCCTTGCCGGTGTAGGGCGCCTTTATGGGCGGCGGTATCAATCCCGCGTGCCAGACCGGAGACGACCGACACACCGGCTTCCACCAGTTCCGTCGCCAGATTTTCCGCCAGTCGCAGGCCGGAGGACGATGCATTACGTGCGCCAATCAGGCCGATGCCGGGTTTGCTGAGGGCGGCGATATCTCCCAGCACGCTCAGAACAGGCGGGGCGTCGGGGATTTCTTTCAGAAGGAAGGGGTAATCGGCATCCAGCAGCGTGAGGATGCGGCCTCCCATGTGCAAGGTGGCTTCAATTTCCCGCAGAATACTATCTTGTGAGGGGATAACCAGCGGCACCCGCCCGCGCTGGGGCAGGCGGGGTAAGGCCTCAAGCGCGGCCTCGGCTGTGTGATACTGGCTGAGCAGCCGCCGCCATGTGCGTGGCCCCACAGACTCGGTGCGGGCCAGACGCAGGCAGGCGACAAGCGTGTTCATTTTTGTTTGGGAGGAACCCGGGGTTCGGTGCCGTTGAGGATGCGGCCAATATTCGCACTATGTCGCATGAGCACCAGCAAGCTGATAAGCAGCACGGCCATAGGCTTGCCGGACGCCTGAAAACTGAACCCGTAAAGAGCCAGCGTAACAAACGGCATGATGATGAAAGCCGCCAGCGCCCCGGCGGAGGAAATGCGGGTCAGCTTGGCGACACCCAGCCATGCCGCGCAGCCGATCAGCCCCGTAATGGGGGAAAGGGCCAGCAGCGCACCAAGCCCGGTGGCAACACCCTTACCGCCTTTAAAGCCGAGGAAGATCGGGTAGCAATGCCCGACCACGACAGCCAGCGCAGTGACGGCGAGAATCCGGTCTGAAAAGTCCGGCGGAGTCATGATCCACGCAATCATGACAGCCAGCGCGCCTTTGGCCGCATCCAGCCCCAGTGTGGCGGCGGCCAGATCTTTCCGGCCCGTGCGCAGCACATTGGTGGCCCCGATATTGCCGGAGCCAATTTTGCGCAGGTCGCCCACCCCGGCCACATTGGTCAGGATCAGGCCGAACGGCACACTGCCCAGCACGTATCCCATGAACGCCATGGCCGCGAGCAGCCACAGCGCATAGGAGGGGAGGTCGGACATCATGCTGCGGAGGCTCCGTAAACGCGGCGTCCGCCCTTCCAGGTGCCCAGCACACGGCCTTCCAGTGGTCGGCCATCAAAGGGGGTGTTCTGCGCACGGCCCGGCAGTTTGCCAGCCTGCACCAGCCAGCTCTGGTCCGGCGCAAACAGGCAGAGGTCTGCCGCAGCCCCCGTTGCCAGCGTGCCGCAGGCAGCACCCAGCAGTGCGGAGGGTTTATGCGTCAGCAGGGCAAGGGCCTGTGGCAGCGTGAGCGTGCCGTCATGCACTCGTGCCAGCGTGACACCCAGCAGCGTGACCATGCCTGTGCCGCCTGTGGCCGCCTGTGCAAACGGCAGGCGTTTATCATCGGCGTCACGCGGCAGGTGGTCGGACGCAATGGCGTCAATCGTGCCATCGGCCAGTGCCGCGCAGATGGCCAGACGGTCTTCTTCCGAGCGCAGCGGCGGAGAGAACTTGGCGTAGGTACGGAAGTCGCCAATCGCGTTTTCGTTCAGGTCGAAATAATGCGGTGCGGTGTCACACGTCACACGCAATCCGCGGGCCTTCGCCTGACGGATCAGTTCGACACCTTCCCCCGTGGAGACATGCCCAAAATGCAGACGGCCCCCGGTGAGTTCGGCCAGACGAATATCCCGCGCAATCATGATGGCTTCTGCCACGGGCGGAATGCCCGGCAGGCCCATGCGGGTTGCCAGTTCGCCTGCCGTGGCGCAGCCGGAGCCAGCCAGAGAGGGGTCTTCCGGGTGCTGCACAACCAGAGCGCCAAAGCCGCCCGCGTAGGACAGCGCCAGACGCATCAGGCGGGCAGGGTCAATAGCGCGGGCCCCATCGGTAAAGGCGACGGCCCCGGCTTCATGCAGCAGGCCGATTTCCGCCAGTTCCTGCCCTTTGCAGCCTTTGGTCAGCGCGCCATAGGGGAGGATGGTAATGGCCCCGGTTTCTTCCCCGCGGCCACGCAGCAGGCGGACCAGTGCGGGGTTATCAATGGCGGGTTCACAGGTGGGCAGCACGGCAATGGTGGTGATGCCCCCAGCGGAGGCCGCGCGGGCCGCGGAGGCGATGGTCTCACGATATTCGTGGCCCGGTTCACCAATTTCCACGCGCATATCGACAAGCCCGGGGCACAGAACAGCGCCCTGACCGTCAATCACCTCAGCATTGTCCGGCGCACCTTCGGCTCCGGCTTTGTCCGTGCCGGCAATCTCGCCATTGCGCACCAGCAGACGGCCCGGCTGGTCCAGCCCGGAGGCGGGGTCTATCAGGCGGACATTGTCAAAAAGAAGAGTGCTCATGCGGAATGCCTGCTGCGGGTCAGCCGATCAAGCACGGCCATACGCACAGCCACGCCCATTTCGACCTGTTCCTGAATCACGCTCTGGTCGGAATCGGCCACCAGACTGTCAATTTCCACGCCCCGGTTCATCGGGCCGGGGTGCATGACCAGTGCGTCCTTGTTCGCCAGAGCCAGACGCCGCTGGTCCAGCCCGTAAAAGCGGAAATATTCGCGTGCACTAGGGATCATCCCGGACGACATGCGCTCACGTTGCAGGCGCAGCATCATCACCACATCCACGCCACGCAGGCCTTCTTCCATCGTATGGAAGACCTCAACGCCAAGGCTTTTAAAACCACCCGGCACGAGCGTTGGCGGGCCAACCACGCGCACCTTGCAGCCCATGGTGGTGAGCAGATGGATATCAGACCGCGCCACGCGGGAATGGGCGACATCCCCGCAAATAGCGACCGTCAGCCCCCCAAACCCGCCGCAATGGCGGCGGATGGTCAGGGCATCCAGCAGGGCCTGCGTGGGGTGTTCATGCGTGCCATCGCCCGCATTGACCACACACGCTTCCACCTTTTGCGCCAGCAGGGCAGGCGCACCGGACTGGGAGTGCCGCACCACCAGCAGGTCGGCCTGCATGGCGTTGAGTGTGGCCGCCGTATCCAGCAGGGTTTCCCCCTTGTTTACGGAGGACTGCGCCACGGACATGTTGATCACATCCGCACCCAGACGCTTGCCTGCCAGCTCAAAAGAGGTGCGGGTCCGGGTGCTGTCCTCAAAAAAGAGGTTAATCAGCGTCCGGCCCCGCAGCACGTCTCTTGGCACCTTGCGGGAGCGGTTGAGCAGAGCATAGCTTTCGGCCAGATCAAGCAGCGGCTCAATCTGGTCTGGCGTCATGCCTTGCAGACCGAGCAGATGCCGGGAGTGACGGCCGGGGAAGCTAGCCATGCAGAACAGCTCCGATGCGTGCGAGCGTTTCATCCTTACCCAGAGCCGCCAGCGTGGCATCAATCCCCGGGGAGGTGTTGGAGCCTGTCACCGCAGCGCGCACCGGCTGGGCAACCTGTCCGAGCTTGTGCTCGCCAGCTTCCGCAAAGCGGCGCAGGGCGGCATCAATGTTTTCCGGCGTGAAGTCTTCCACAGCAGCCAGTTCACGCGCCAGACCACCCAGAATGGTGCGGGCTTCCGGCGTGAGGATTTTTTCTGCCTTGGCATTGAAGCTCAGCGGCACGTGGCGGCCAAGGAAGGCAGCGCTGTCAGCCAGTTCCACCAGCGTGCGGGCGCGCTCCTTCAGGCCGGGCATCAGGGCCAGAACGCGGGCGCGGACGGTGTTATCCGTGCTCACACCCTCAACGGCTTTCAGGCGGTCCATCACGTCATTGGTCAGACGCTCATCATCAGCCTGACGCATCCAGACGGCGTTGATGTGCAGCAGCTTGGCGTAATCCATGCGGGAGGGGGAGCGGCCCACGCCGTCAAGATCGAACAGCTTGATCTGTTCTTCACGGGAGAGGATTTCCGCATCGCCGTGGCCCCAGCCCAGACGCAGCAGATAGTTGCACAGGGCTTCCGGCAGGTAGCCTTCATCCCGGAATTCCACAACGGACTGTGCGCCGTGACGTTTGGACAGCTTGGCACCATCCGGCCCGTGGATGAGCGGCAGATGGGCAAAGCGCGGCAGATCCCAGCCCATGGCCCGGTAGATCATGGCCTGACGGAAGGTGTTTGTCAGGTGGTCATCCCCGCGAATAACGTGGGTGATGTCCATGTCATGGTCATCCACCACCACGGCGTGCTGGTAGGTGGGGGTGCCGTCAGAGCGCAGAATGATCATGTCATCCAGCTCGGCATTGGCCACGCGGACTTCGCCCTGAACCAGATCTTCAATAACAGTTTCGCCCTCACGCGGGGCTTTGATGCGCACGGCATAAGGTGCGCCGGCAGGGGCTTCGGACGGGTCACGGTCGCGCCACATCCCGTTGTACCGGGGCGGCTTGCCGTTTGCCATTGCGTCTTCACGCATCTGCTTCAGCTCTTCAGGCGTGCAATAGCACTTGTAGGCCAGACCTTTTTCCAGCAGTTCCAGCGCCACTTGCGTGTGGCGGTCCTGCCGGGTGGACTGGAAGACAGGTTTTTCATCTGCCGTAATGCCCATCCAGGCCAGCCCGTCGAAAATAACATCGACAGCCTGTTGGGTGGACCGTTCACGGTCGGTATCCTCAATACGCAGGAGGAATTCGCCGCCGTGATGACGGGCAAAAAGAAAGTTGAACAGGGCCGCGCGGGCGTTGCCGATATGCAGCAGGCCGGTCGGACTCGGGGCAAAGCGTGTGCGGATCGTCGTCATGGGGCGCATCCTTATCACGCACACACGCGGGGAGCCATATGCCGTTGCTGACGGCTGCCCTTCTTGCTGAGCAACGGCGACTGGTGCTGTGGGCGCCGGTCGGCATGGCGCTGGGCGTGCTGGTTTATTTTCTTCTTCCGCAGGACCCGGGGGCTTTGTGGGGCGTGGGGCTACCTGCGGCGGGGCTGGCGCTGGGCCTTGGGGTTCTGGTTGCTGGCTGGCTGTCCCTCTGGGCGCGTCTGGCAGGCGGGGCCTGTGTGGCGGTGGCGCTGGGATTTGTATCGGCGTGGAGTGCGGCGCATCGCCAGCCGCCCCTGCCGGAGCTGCCGCGTCGGGCGGTTGTGGTGTCGGGCACGGTGCAGTCCGTTATGGTCCTGCCGCCGCGTGGCGCGGAAGATTCCGCCGGAGCGCGTCGGGTTGTGCTGGCCGGGGCCAGATTCGCAACGCCGCTTGACCACGACATGCGGCCTTTGCAGCGCACGCTCAGCATCACGCTCCGCCCGGATGATCCCGCGAGTCTGGCTCCCGGTGCGGCAGTGCAGGTGCGGGCCTTGCTGCGGCCTCCGCCGTTTCCGGCTTTTCCCGGTGGTCGGGATTTTCAGCGCGAGGCGTGGTTTGCCGGAAGTGCGGGTTCTGGTCGGGCGCTGGGGAAGGTGCAGCCGGTGGCGTGCTCAAATGAACAGTCGTTTCATGGCGGTCTGGTGGGGCAGAGTGGACGGCCCGATTCTGAGGCGCGCGCTGATGACAGGCGTATGGGCTTTGAGGCTGACGGGCAGGGCGATCTGGCGGCCTGTGTGGCGTCTCAACAAGGCTTGTCCATAAGGCTGGAGCCACTGCGGGAGCAGACTGACGCCCGGATCAGGCAGGTTCTGCCGGGGCCTGCGGGCGCGGTGGCCTCTACGGTGCTGACGGGTGAGGGCGCATCTGTGCCGCGAGACGTGCGCGAAGAGTTTGCCGCGTCTGGTCTGGCGCATCTGCTGGCGGTGGCCGGGTTGCATCTGGGCATTGTGCTGGGTGTGTTGATGGCCGTGTTCCGCATCAGTTTTTCCGCATGGATGTGGGCGGCGTTGCGCTGGCCGTGCAAGGAACTGTCTGCCCTGCTGGCGTTGCTGGGTGGTGCGGCCTATGTGGCGCTGACCGGCCTGCATTTGCCCGCGACCCGTAGCCTGATGATGGCGGCGGTTGTTGTGCTGGGTCTGGTGGCAGGGCGACGTGCGGTTTCCATGCGCGGGCTGGCGCTGGCGGCGACTGTTTTGCTTCTGGTCATGCCGCAGGAGCTTCTTGGTGCTGCCTTCCAGATGTCCTTTGCCGCCGTCATGGCGCTGATTGCGGGCTATGAAGTCGCACGCCCGCATCTTGCCCGGTTCCGGGAAGAAGGACGCGGTTTCCGGCGCTGGCTGACGTTGCATCTGGTCACCCTGACGTTGACCAGTCTTCTGGCGGGGCTTGCGACGCTGCCTGTCGTGATGGCGCATTTTGGAGAAGTGCAGCCGTTTTTTATTCTGGCTAATCTGATTGCGGTGCCGCTCATGGCTGTATGGATCATGCCGCTGGGCCTGCTGGCTCTGGTGCTGATGCCGCTGCATCTGGATGCCGTGCCATTGCATCTGATGGGCTGGGGCATTCAGGTTGTGCTGCATCTGGCTTACAGCATTGCGCACTGGCCCGCTGCCCGCATGCTTGTGCCGCATATGCCCGGATGGGGGCTGGCTGCTGTGTTGCTCGGGTTGTGCTGGCTGTGTCTGTGGCGACCGGTGTGGCGACTTGCTGGAGTGGTGCCGCTTCTGGCGGGAGTGTTCTCCCCGTTTTTTGTCACGCAGCCAGACCTGCTGATCAGTCCGGATGGGGGCCTGATGGCGGTGCGGGATGGGCGTGCGCTGCTGGTGGGTGGACAATCACGCGATGCGTTTCTGGTGCGCGCAGCCTGGCAGCAGGCTTTGGCATTGCCGCTGCAACCGTTCCCTGCGGAGGGTGAAGAAACGCCGGATGGCGCGCTGGCATGCGGGCAGGATGGTGTGCCGGATGTGTGCCTGCTCAGCCTGAAAGGGCGTTCCGTGCTGCTCAGGGTGCGGGATCGGTCCGATGGGGAGGCTCTGCTACCCGACTCGTTCTGTGCGGGGATGGATCTGGTTATCAGCGCTGCGCCTTTGCGCCAGTCCTGCCCCGGTGTGCGCAAACTGGATCGGTTCACGGCATGGCGGGAGGGCGCGCAGGCAATTTACCTGCGCCCGGATGCTGTGCAGGTGGTGTCAGATCGTGAGGTGCGGGGGGCGCGCCCGTGGGTGATGAAGCCCGGCGGCCACGGCATGCCCACGTTGCCGCTGGCCCCGGAGGAATAAGAGGCTGCTTTTAAGCAGGCTGATTTTCAAACGCATCCAGCACGCGGCTGGAATAGACCACGGCAGCCCCCGCGTTCAGCGCCACGGCGACGCCAAGGGCTTCTGCAATTTCTTCCTTTGTCGCTCCGGCTTTTTTGGCAGCGACGGTGTGGACGGAAATGCAGCCATCGCAGCGCGTGGTGACGGCCACGGCCAGCGCAATGAGTTCCCGTGTTTTGGCGTCCAGATGTTTGTGCTCAGCGGGCACGGTTTCCAGCGTTTGCAAGCCCTTCATCGTGTTGGGGGAAAGCTGCGCGAAAACCTTTGTGTTGGCACCCAGATGGGTGCGGTAGGCGTTCCAGTCCATAAGTCCTGCTCCTGCTTGGAAAAAGGGTCTCCAAGAGTGCCGCGGGCGGCCCGGAGTCTGTCACGACACAGTTACGAGAGCCTCTGACCCTTGCGGAAGGGCATATGTCCCCGCTATCCGCCTATAGTTATGACGTATATCAACAAGGACGAGGCCTCGTCTTTTAGCGGGCGCGGGCCTCTTGCTGTCTACCGGGAGCGTATTGCGTCCGGAGACCTGAAGAATGATCCGGATCAGGCCCGTGTGGTGGACCGGCTGGACCAGCTCTGGCACGAGCTGGCCACCATGCCGCCGCCGGCCCCTCCCGCTAAGGGCGGGCTGCTGGCGGGCCTTGCGCGCAGGCTGAAGCCACAGGCTCCGCCACCACGCCCGCGCGGGCTATATATTGTGGGGCGGGTTGGCCGTGGCAAAACCATGGTGATGGACCTGTTCTTCAGCTGTGCGCCCGTCAGGCAAAAGGAGCGCATCCACTTTCTGCGCTTCATGCAGGATGTGCATCAGAAACTGCACGACCTGAAAGCCGCCAACCCCGGCATGACGGACCCCATTCCGCCGCTGGCTGCGGCCATTGCTGCCCGCGCCCGGTTGCTGTGCTTTGATGAATTTCAGGTCAATGACATTGCCGACGCCATGATTCTCGGGCGGCTGTTCGAGGCCCTGTTTGCGCAGGGTGTGGTGATTGTCGCGACTTCTAACACCGAACCGGGTGAGTTGTTCCAGAACCGCCCCGGTGCGGATGCCTTCAAACCGTTTATCGCCATCATCCGGCGGGAGCTGGATACGGTGGAACTGGACTCCCAGCGGGATTACCGGCGCGGGCGGCAGCAGGACCGGGAGACATGGCTGGTTCCCGCAGATGCACAGGCGCGTGCCCGGCTGGACGCTATTTTCACCCGCTATGCGGAGGGCGAGAAGGCCGCCCCGGTCTCGCTGGAATTCAGTGGGCGCACGTTTGAGGTGGATCAGGCGGCGGGTTCCGTGGCCCGGTTCGATTTCAACTCTTTGTGTGGCACGCCGCGCGGGCCGAACGATTATCTGGCGCTGGCCAGACGCTTCCCCGTGCTGATTATCGACGGAATTCCCAGCATGGGGCAGGACGAGGCCAATCTCGCCCGGCGGTTTATTACCCTCGTAGATGCGCTATACGATAACGGAAACCTGCTTTTTGCCTCGGCAGAAGCGGCACCTGACCAACTTTTTACCACGGGTGAGGGATCTGACGCGTTTGCCCGTACCGCATCACGCCTCGCAGAGATGGGAAGTGAAAGCTGGCTGGCGCGTGGGGCGGCGGCTGCACAGGCCGCACATCGCCTCTCCACACCGTGACAGCTGGCTCTCTTGTCCCCGCTTCTGGCGCGGTCTAGCAAAATCATCAGAGCGGCTGAGGGCAGTAAGGTCTTCAGCCTCACGGAATTCAGACTATGCGGGCAGGGCACCCTGCAACGCCGCAGGGTGAGAGAAAAAATGAACCGGCTTACGTTCGGGACTAACACAACCGCTGGCTGCCAGAACGGGCTTGCCCGGCAGCAGGGAGGACTCTGATCATGGCAGCTTCAGACGTGCTGACAACCGCGCTTAACGGAGCGAATATCGCGTATCTGGCGGACCTGTATGCCCGCTGGGCGCAGGACCCCAAAAGCGTTGATCCTTCATTCGATACGCTTTTCGGCTCTCTGGATGATGATGAAGCCGCTGTGCTGAAAGACGCCGTGGGAGCCTCCTGGGCCCCGCGCCCGTCCATCATTACGGGTGAAGAGCCGGCAGCACCGGCCAAAGGTGTGGCAGGCAGCCCCGCAGGTGGGCTGGCCGCAACGGACAGTCTGGCCATTGCCCGGCTGATCCGCGCCTTTCGCGTTTACGGGCATCAGGAAGCCCGGCTGGACCCGCTGGGCCTGCATGAACCGCATGCAACCGCGGAACTGGACCCGGCTACGTATGGCTTTGCGCAGAAAGATCTGGGCCGCGAGGTCTTTATCGGCTCTCTGATGGCACCGCTGCTGAAAGGCCGCACCACTGCCAAAGTGAGCGAAGTGGTAGACGCGCTGCGGGCGGTCTATTGCGACACCATCGGCGCGGAATACATGTATGCCCGCAACGCCGAGCAGCGTGACTGGCTTCGCACCCGGCTGGAAGGCGATAAGTGGCGCGAGACGGTGACGGTGGATGAGCAGAAAGCCATCCTGAAAAACCTGACGGAAGCGGAAGGTTTTGAAAGCTTCTGCCAGAAACGCTATGTGGGCGCGAAACGCTTTGGTCTGGAAGGCGGGGAAATTTCCATCCCCTCCCTGCATGCCATTATTGATCAGGCCGCCGCACAGGGCGTGACCTCGGTCACCATCGGCATGGCGCATCGTGGGCGTCTGAACACGCTGGTGAACGTGGTTCGCAAACCGTATGTGGCCATTTTCAATGAATTTGCCGGTGGGTCTTTCAAACCGGATGACGTGGCTGGCTCGGGCGATGTGAAATATCACCTCGGTTCCTCTACGGATGTGGAAGTCAGCGGTAAGTCTGTGCATATCGCGCTGCAACCCAACCCGTCCCATCTGGAAGCGGTTGACCCGGTGGTGTGCGGTAAGGTGCGCGCCATTCAGGATGATGCGGGCGATACGGAAACCCGCACCGGCCATATGGGTGTAATTATCCACGGTGACGCCGCGTTTGCTGGGCAGGGGCTGGTGTATGAAACCCTCTCCATGTCTCAGCTTCCCGGTTACCGCACGGGTGGCACCATCCATATGGTGGTGAACAATCAGGTGGGCTTTACCACCGACCCGAAAAACGGGCATTCCGGCATTTACGGCACCGACGTTGCCAAATCCATTGAAGCCCCGGTGCTGCATGTGAACGGCGATGACGCCGAGGCGGTGATTTACGTCTCCCGTCTGGCAGAAGATTACCGGCAGGCTTTTGCCAGTGACATCGTGCTGGATATCGTCTGCTACCGTCGCCACGGGCACAATGAAACGGATGAACCCGCTTTCACGCAGCCGGTGATGTATAAAGCCATTGCGAACCATGAAACGCCGCACACGCTTTATTCAAAACGCCTTGTTGCCGCAGGTGTTGTGACGGAAGACGACGTGAAGGCCCAGTGGGATGCCTTCTTCCAGAAGCTGGATGAAGACTACAAGGCCGCGCAGTCCTACAAGGTGAACAAGGCTGACTGGCTGGAAGGAGGCTGGTCCGGGCTGATCGCCCCGACATCCGGCAAGGTGGACGCTGCTTATCCGGAAACAGGTGTGGCTGTTGAAACGCTCCAGAAAATCGGGGCGGCCATCACCAAGGTGCCGGATGATTTTGACCTCAATTCCAAAATTGCCCGTCAGCTTAAAGCAAAAGCCGGGATGTTCTCCTCAGGTGAAGGGTTTGACTGGGCAACCGGTGAGGCTATGGGCTTTGGCTCTCTGCTGGTGGAGCAGCATCGGGTGCGTCTCTCGGGTGAAGATTGCCAGCGCGGCACCTTCAGCCAGCGTCATGCGGTGCTGATTGACCAGACAAACCAGACGCCGTTTACACCGCTGAACCATATTGAAGACGATCAGGCCAAAATCGAAATCTGGAATTCCCATCTCTCGGAATATGGCGTGCTGGGCTTTGAGTATGGCTATTCCCTGCGCAACCCGAAAACGCTGGTGTTGTGGGAAGCGCAGTTTGGTGACTTTGCCAACTGTGCGCAGGTTATCATTGATCAGTTCATCGCCTCGGGGGAAACCAAGTGGCTGCGGATGTCTGGTCTGGTGATGCTGCTGCCGCATGGGTACGAAGGGCAGGGGCCGGAACATTCTTCCGCACGCCTTGAGCGGTATCTCCAGCTTTGCGCTGAAGACAATATGTTCGTGTGCAATATCACAACCCCGGCCAACTATTTCCATGCCCTGCGCCGCCAGTTGAAGCTGGATTATCGCAAGCCGCTGATCCTGATGGAGCCGAAATCTCTGCTGCGTCACAAGCTGGCGGTCTCTGCTCTGTCCGATTTCGGGCCGGGCACGCGCTTCCAGCCGGTTCTGGCGGATGTGAATGATGCGGAACTGGACGGCATGGCGTCGGATGCCAGCATCAAGCGCGTCGTTATCTGCTCTGGTAAGGTCTATTATGACCTGCTGGCAGCACGCCGGGAAAACAAGCTGAAAGATGTGGCGATCCTGCGTCTGGAACAACTCTACCCGTTCCCGGAAGCAGCCCTCGCGGCCGAACTGAAGCGTTATCCTGAAGCCGAAGTGATCTGGTGTCAGGAAGAAACGGAAAATGGCGGAGCCTGGCATTTTGTGGATCGTCGGATTGAGGGCGCCTTGCAGGCCGCACAGCATAAGGCGGGTCGCCCGCGTTATGTAGGCCGTGCCGCAGCGGCCAGCCCGGCCACAGGTCTGGCGCGCATCCATGCGGCAGAACAGGCGAACCTTGTGGAAAGGGCCTTGGGTTTGAAAAAAACGGACTGAAAGCAGACCATCTGAAAAGACCGCCTGCCGCAATAACGGCAGGCATGCCAGCCCGGCAGATTTGAAAAACAGAAGACTCTGCCGGGGAGTGTTTGAAGGAAATGGGGACATAGGATGTCAGTCGAAATCAAGGTGCCGACACTGGGTGAAAGCGTAACAACGGCTACGGTGGCCAAATGGCTGAAAAAAGCAGGGGACACCGTGGCGGCTGATGAGCCGATTGTTGAGCTGGAAACCGACAAGGTGAGTGTGGAAGTTCCGGCACCGCAGGCTGGTGTACTGGGCACGGAAGTGGCGAAGGTAGGGGATGAAGTGGAAGTTGGCGCGCTGCTGACGACGCTGGAACCCGGTGCCGCTGGCGCAGCGAAGCCCGCAGCCAAAGCCGCTCCGGCTGAAAAGAAGGCCGCCCCGGCTGCCTCCGCTCCCGCAGCACCTGCGCCTGCACCTAAAGCCGCCCCGGCCTCTGCTCCGGCAGTGGACGCTGCTGCGGCTCTGCCTGCTGCCCGCAAGATGATGGCGGAAAACGGCCTGAGCGCAGGACAGCTTGGTGCTGGCACCGGCAAGGACGGACGGATTACCAAAGGCGATGTTCTGGGCTTCCTCTCCCAGCCGCCGGTGGCTCAGGCTCCCGCAGCCCCCAAACCGGCCCGCAATGATGACCCGCGTGAAGAACGCGTGAAGATGACGCGCCTGCGCCGCACCATTGCCCGCCGCCTGAAAGATGCGCAGAACACCGCGGCTATTCTGACGACCTTTAACGAGGTTGACCTTTCCGAAGCTATGGCGCTGCGGAAGGAATATCAGGACGCATTTGTGAAAAAGCATGGTGTGAAGCTGGGCTTTATGTCCATTTTTTCCCGCGCTGTGATTGCCGCCCTGAAGGAATTCCCGGCGATTAACGCTGAAATTGACGGCGATGACGTGATTTATCGCGACTTCGTCAATCTCGGTATTGCCGTGGGTGGCCCGAACGGGCTGGTCGTGCCGGTTATTAAAAATGCCGACAAGCTGGGCTATGCCGAAATTGAAAAAACCATTGCAGGCTTCGGCAAAGCTGCGCGTGAAGGCACGTTGAAGATTGATGATCTGGCCGGTGGCACGTTCTCCATCACCAATGGCGGGATCTACGGGTCTCTGCTGTCCACGCCTATTCTGAATGCACCGCAGTCCGGTATTCTGGGCATGCACGCCATTCAGGAACGCCCGGTGGCAGTGAATGGTCAGGTGGTGATCCGCCCGATGATGTATACCGCGCTGTCTTATGATCATCGCATTGTGGACGGGAAGGAGGCGGTCAGCTTCCTCGTCCGCATCAAGCAGAATGTGGAAGACCCGCGTCGTCTTCTGATTGACGTCTGAGACTGCTCAGGGCTGGCCGAAACATAGTCGGCCAGCCTTTTTCTTTTTCTGACCCCTGAATGCGAACGAGAGCGAAGCCATGCCGATTGAAATCAAAGTTCCGTCCCTTGGAGAAAGTGTCACCACCGCCACCGTGGGGAAATGGCTGAAGCAGCCGGGCGATGCCGTAAAAACGGATGAGCCGGTTGTGGAGCTGGAAACGGACAAGGTGAGCGTGGAAGTACCCGCTCCGGCGGATGGTCGGCTGGCTGCGCACGCGGTTGCAGAAGGGGATGAAGTGGACGTGGGTGCCGTGCTGGCAACACTGGAGCAGGGGGCTGCTGGTGCGTCTGCACCCGCCAAGGCGGCTCCGGCGGCAGCAAAAGCGGACAAGCCTGCTGCTCAGCCCGCAGCAGCCAAACCCGCAGCGGCGCAGGCAGAAGCTCCTGCCGAAACAGATTACGATGTGCTGGTGATTGGCGCGGGCCCCGGTGGCTATGTGTGCGCCATTCGCGCTGCGCAGCTTGGCTTCAAAGTGGCCTGCGTGGAAAAACGCGCCACACTGGGCGGTACCTGTCTGAACGTGGGCTGTATCCCGTCCAAGGCACTCTTGCAGTCTTCTGAAAACTACCATGCTGCAGGCCATGATTTTGCAGCGCATGGTGTGGTGATTGACAGCGTGAAGCTGGATCTGGCTCGCATGCAGGCCCGCAAGGCCGATATTGTTGGTGCGAACGTGAAGGGTGTTGAATACCTCTTCAAGAAAAACGGCATCACCTGGCTGAAAGGCCACGGCAAGGTGGAAGGCACGGGCCGCATTACGGTGGATGGCAAGCCGGTTACGGCGAAGCACATCATCATTGCCAGCGGTAGTGACAGTGCCAACCTGCCGGGCATTGAGGTAGATGAAAAAACCATCGTCACCTCAACCGGTGCGCTGGAACTCTCTGAAGTTCCGAAGCGTCTGGTCGTCATTGGTGGCGGCGTGATTGGTCTGGAGTTGGGCAGCGTCTGGCAGCGTCTGGGTGCTGAGGTCACGGTCATTGAATATCTGAACCGTCTGGTGCCGGGCACGGATAACGAGGTTGCTTCGCAGTTCCAGAAGCTGCTGGTCAAGCAGGGCTTTAAGCTCAAGCTGGGCCATAAGGTCACCAAAGCCGAAAAAACCAAAAAAGGCGTGGTGCTAACGGTTGAGCCTGCTGCCGGTGGCGCTGCTGAAACGCTGGAAGCTGATATTGTGCTGCTGGCAGTCGGTCGCACCGCTGCCAGCAAAGGCATGGGGCTGGAAGAAGCCGGGATTGAGCTGGACAAGCGCGGCCGTGTGGTAACGGACGCTCACTTTGCCACCAACGTTCCGGGCATTTACGCCATTGGTGACGTGATTGCCGGACCGATGCTGGCGCACAAGGCTGAGGAAGAAGGCGTTGCTCTGGCCGAAATTCTGGCCGGGCAGGCTGGCCATGTGAATTACGATGCCATTCCGGGCGTGATTTACACCTGGCCGGAAGTGGCTTCCGTGGGCTTTACGGAAGAGCAGCTCAAGGAAAAAGGCACCGCTTACAAAATCGGCAAATTCCCCTTCATGGCCAATGGCCGTGCGCGGGCGCTGGGCATGACGGACGGATTCGTCAAAGTGCTGGCCTGTGAGAAAACAGACCGCGTTCTGGGTGTGCATATCATCGGCCCGTGTGCGGGTGAACTGATTGCCGAAGCCACCATGGCCATTGAGTTTGGTGCGTCCGCTGAGGATATCGGTCGGGTTTGCCATGCTCACCCCACACTGAGTGAAGCTGTGAAGGAAGCAGCTCTGGGTGCAGATAATCGCTCCATCAATATTTGACGATTTCCTTCCTGCGGGAAGGAATGCCATAATCTCTTTTGATAGTGATGCAGGAGAGACTTGGTATGTCAGGGGCAAGGTGTCCGACACTTCTTTTTATAGCCGGCAGCTTGCTCCTTGTGCCGGGACTGGCATACGCAGCGGGAACGGGGTCTTCCGATCCCGTTTCGTCGTCCGGGCAGACAAGCGGCCAGCCCGCACAGCCTGATCAGGAAGGGGCACCGTCCCCGACACTTACTCCGGCGGAGCCGGTGCTGAAGGAAGCGCCGCCCCTGCCGGAGATTCCGGTTCTGAATGAAGAGGATGCGCGGGCGGAAGCCACGCGTCTGAACAGTGCGTTCCGGCATGAAGTGCCTGTGGCGCTTAAAGTCTCATCCGCACAAAAAGCCGCATGGATTATGCTGGCGCAGGAGCAGATCCAGCAGGCATCTTTCCCGCTGGACCGCCCGCAGGTGGTGCTGGTGGTGGACCGGAACCCTGCCGTGCAGCGTATGTGCCTGATGCTGGCGCTGCCGGGGCAGTCAGACTGGCAGGTGATTGGCAGCACTAAGGTCTCCACCGGCACAACCGGGCGGAAATTCTATTACATCACCCCCACCGGCGTGTTTAACAATACGGCGGATATTCTCGGCTATCGCGCTCTGGGCACCAAGAACGAGAACGGCATTATGGGGAACGGCACCAAAGGCATGCGGGTGTGGGATTTCGGCTGGCAGTGGGCCGAAAAAGGCTGGCTGCCTGTACCGCGTGAAAAAGGGCAGATCCGGCTGGAAATGCACGCAACGGACCCGGTCTATCTGGAAAGCCGTCTGGGCCATGTGGCGTCCGAGGGCTGCATCCGTATTCCATCATCCCTGAATGTGTTTATCGACAAGCACGGGCTGATTGATGTGGAGGATGAGCAGATGGCGGTGATTGATAACCGCTTCCGCGCGCTGCTGCGGCCAGACCGTGTGGCGTCTCCGCTGGCAGGCTCCGCCGTGATTGTGGTGGACAGTGCCAACAGGCCTGATCTGGCGCATGTGAATATCAGCGAGAACAAGACTGCTGCGGCGCGTCATACGTCGCAAACGCATAGTTAAAGAGGGTGAGGCCGGGTTGCCCGGTCTTCCATAGAAAAAGGCGTGCGAGATTTCCCTCGCACGCCTTTTTTGTGTCCGTTTGGCTGTAAGACTTACAGACCAGCAGGAACCTTGCCGCCGTTGGCAGCCAGCTTGGCGCGGACTTCCTTGATCAGCCAGACGTTCATGCTGGCGGAATCATTGGTGTCACCCGTGTAGCCCAGTTCTGCAGCCAGCTTCTTGCGGGCATCCAGAGAACTGTCCAGACCCAGCAGCTTCAGCAGGTCAACGATGGACTCTTTCCAGTTAAGGTTCTGTCCGTTCTGGGCAGCCAGACCGGTCAGAACGGCATCAATGTCCACCGGGGCAGCCGGGGCAGCGGCAGCAGCAGCTTCCGGGGAAGCAGACGGTGCAGCTGCCTGCGTGGCCGGTGCGTCAGCCGGAGCGGCAGACGGCGTAGCCGCGTTGGCGTGGTGGAAAATGGTGGAGAGAATGGTGCCGAAAATGCTCATTCTAAAAGTCCTTTCGCAGCAGATAACGCTCAGCTGCCAACACGAAAGCGTGCCCGCATACTGAATCATCTTCTTACAAACCATACACCAATAGGAATGGTTGCAAAGAAGTGTGATGAACGATTTGCATGTCTGGGAAGCATTCCCTGCCTGCCAGATGGGCAGAGCAGGGCAATGCGGGGGAGGAATGCAGCCGCCCGCTGGAAGAGCTGGGGCGGCTGCTTTGCTCCGGGGTCGTCTTAGTAGCGGTATTCTTCGTGCTTGAACGGGCCGTTGACCGGCACGTCAATATAGTCAGCCTGCTTCTGAGACATTTTGCTCAGCTGCGCGCCAACCTTGGCCAGGTGCAGGAAGGCCACTTTCTCGTCCAGCTTTTTGGGCAGGGTGTAGACTTTGGCTTCGTATTTGCCTTCCGGAGCTGTCCACAGTTCGATCTGCGCCAGCGTCTGGTTGGTGAAGGACGCAGACATCACGAAGGACGGGTGGCCCGTGGCGTTGCCCAGGTTCACCAGACGGCCTTCGGACAGGATGATCAGGCGCTTGCCATCGGGGAACACAACCTCGTCCACCTGCGGCTTGATGTTGTCCCACGTGAAGTTGCGCAGGGCACCGATCTGAATTTCAGAATCAAAGTGGCCGATGTTGCACACAATCGCGCGGTGCTTCATGGCGCGCATGTGGTCCAGCGTGATGACGTCCACGTTGCCGGTTGCGGTCACGAAGATGTCGCCACGGGGGGCGGCTTCTTCCATGGTCACAACTTCATAGCCTTCCATGGCGGCCTGCAGAGCGCAGATCGGGTCAACTTCCGTCACCAGCACGCGGCAACCTGCGTTGCGCAGGGAGGCAGCGGAGCCTTTGCCCACGTCACCATAACCCGCAACAACAGCAACCTTGCCGGCCATCATCACGTCCGTGCCACGGCGGATGGCGTCAACAAGGCTCTCACGGCAGCCATACAGGTTGTCGAACTTGGACTTGGTAACGCTGTCATTCACGTTGATGGCCGGAACCTTCAGCGTGCCTTTTTTCTGCATTTCCCACAGGCGATGCACACCCGTTGTGGTTTCTTCAGAAAGGCCCTTCACGTTCTTCAGCAGTTCCGGGAACTTGTCGTGCATCATAACGGTGAGGTCACCGCCATCATCCAGAATCATGTTCGGGGTCCAGCCATCGGGGCCCTGAATGGTCTGCTCAATGCACCAGTTGAATTCGTCTTCCGTCAGGCCTTTCCAGGCGAATACGGGGATGCCGGCAGCAGCAATAGCCGCAGCAGCCTGATCCTGCGTGGAGAAGATGTTGCAGGAAGACCAGCGCACCGTGGCACCCAGAGCAACCAGCGTTTCAATCAGAACAGCGGTCTGGATGGTCATGTGCAGGCAGCCCGCAATGCGTGCGCCCTTCAGCGGCTGGCTGGCACCGTATTCCTCGCGGAGCGCCATCAGGCCCGGCATTTCGCCTTCTGCGATGGAAATTTCTTTACGGCCCCACTCTGCGAGCGAGAGGTCCTTAACCTTGTAATCGGTCATGATTGTCCTGCTTCCTGATCAAAATCGAGGGTTTCTATACAGGCTGGAAGGCACTCAGGCCAGCCGTAACCCGCATCAGCTCCGCGCAAACGTGCGCGCAGCTTGCAAGACGGGCTGTTTTCTGGTCTCCACAGGGCAGAATATCCCTTTGAATTTTGCTGGTCTGGCTCGCTTATGGCTTTGCTTCGCTCCATCCTGTTCAATGTTATGGCCTTTGTGCTGACCCTGATTATGGGGGTAGGCGCTTTTCCCATTCGCTGGTTCGCCAAGCGGCTGGCGCTGCCTTACGCCAGACTATGGAGCCGGCTGGTGCTCATGCTGTTCCGTGATATCTGCGGGGTGGAAGTGCGCATTACTGGGCTTGAGAATCTGGCTGCGGCGGGCGGTGGGCCCATGCTGATTGCCTCCCAGCATCAGTCCGCCTTTGATACGCTGATCTGGATGTTGCTGGTGCCGTATCCGTCCTACGTGATGAAAGGCGAGTTGCGCCGTATTCCGCTGTTGGGGCCGATGTTGATTCTGGCGGGCATGATGCCAATTGAACGTGCTGCCGGGGCGAAAGCCATGCGGGTTCTGCTGCGGGAGACGGAAAAGGCCGTTAAGGCGGGCAAGCAGATTGTCATTTTCCCTGAAGGCACCCGCACGGCCCCCGGTGAGCATGTGGCGCTCAAACCCGGCATTGCCGCCATGGCAGCGCATGCCGGGCTTCCGGTTGTGCCGGTGGCGACCAATTCCGGCCTGTTCTGGGGGCGCAATGCCTTCCTCAAGCGCTCCGGTGTGCTGCATGTTGCCATTGGCGCGCCTCTCGCGCCCATGAACCGGAAACTTTTACTCGGCGAGATTGAAAACAGCTGGCGCAGGCTGGAGCAGGACTTTCCCGCGCAGGATCGGATTGTAGACGGCAAGGTCGTCTGAGGCGGGGATAAGTCAGACTATCCTGTGGATAACTTTGTGGATGCCGGAGGCGGTGCTTTGACGTGCCGCAGGTAAAACATCCTTTTTCATGTGGCATTCCAGTAAAGGCCAGCATGAATACTGGCAGAGAAACGAAATGGATTTTTGTTGAAAATTAAGAAAGTTCTTGAAAAATAAGCCTGTTTCAATTTTTAAATTTTTATGAAGGACTGTCTGAAAACTGTCATTTTTGAAACACAATTCGGACGCGCTGCTTCTTGCAGGAACGGTGGACCAATGTGGACGAAATGCCGGATTTTCCGAAAGAACA
This sequence comes from Acetobacter sp. KSO5, assembly GCF_044094635.1. Classification (NCBI taxonomy): domain Bacteria; kingdom Pseudomonadati; phylum Pseudomonadota; class Alphaproteobacteria; order Acetobacterales; family Acetobacteraceae; genus Acetobacter; species Acetobacter sp. KSO5. Next base: position 1,094,495 of record NZ_CP172014.1, read on the forward strand.
GTGGGACGCTGGCAGTTCCTTCAGCAAAATCTCGCGCATATGAGTCTGCATTTGAGGGGACATGAAAGTCTGGTAAGCTAACCATCTTCTTCGCTCAGCCAGAGTTTTTCATGTCTCAGATGATGCCTGCCGCACCCCTTCCAGCGTTTTTACTGCGCAATGTCCGGATGCTGCCAAACCGGGATGATATTTTGCCGCTTCTGCCCAAAAACGCTGTGATTGCGGAGGTGGGGGTGATGACGGGTGATTTCTCTCAGAAAATTCTCGATATCTGCAAACCCCGGCAGTTTTACGCGCTGGATATTTTCAATGTGCATGAACTGCCGGAAGTGTGGGGGCGCCCGTCTTCTGAAATGTTCGATAATAAAACGCAGCAGGCCTTCTATGAATCCCGCTTTGCGGACGAGATTGCGCGCGGGCGGGTCAAGGTGCTGGCGGGCGATAGTGGCGTGATGCTGGACCAGTTGCCAGACCATGGTGTGGACGTGATTTATCTGGATGCCGACCATAATTATCAGGCCGTTGTGCGGGATCTGGAGCTGTGCGAGCGCAAGCTGAAACCGCATACCGGCCTGCTGATCCTTAATGATTACATCATGGCGGATGGTGGCGGTCCGTACGGGGTCATTCAGGCGGCCCATGAGTTCATGCTGCGTCATGGGTGGGAAATGGTCGTTTTTGCACTGCAGGAATACATGTATTGCGATATCGTTTTGCGCAAGCATCCCGCAACGCGCCCACGTCGTATTCTGCAAAGACTAGTGCAGAAAATGGGTTATACCAAGCTGGGTCGCTTTTGAGTGCGGCTTTTCAGGTCTTCGCTGTCTGGGCCAGCGCTTTGTGTGGCCGGGGGCTGAATGCGTAAATCTTTAGGACTGCTGGCCTGTGCCGGAGCCAGTGTGCTGGCGCTGGATAGTCTGCTCTGGTGGGGTGGTGTTCAGTTTCTGGAGCATCGACTGGCCAGTGCCAGTGCCAGTGCCAGTGCCAGTGCCAGTGCCAGTGCCAGTGGCGGGGAAGGCGTGGCGCAGTCTGTCGGCTGTCCGGTGGTTTTTCAGCACAAACAACGGGGCGGGTGGCCGTTTCGGGCACAGGTATCGCTGGAGGGTGTGCAGATAATGTGTGGAGCCTCAGCCGGGCAGGGTGGCGTGTCTTATGCTGTAAGCCATGCCGTGCTGGATCTGGCCCCATGGCATCCGCTCACAGTTCAGGGCTCGCTGGACGGTGGGCAGGCACTGGCAGTGCAAGCAGAAAAGGGGCCCGCGGGCGGCCAAAAGCCGGGGTATCTCCTGCTCAAAACAGATGGCGCGCCCGTGCGAATTTCTCTGCCTTTACGTGCGGCGGAGGCAGGCACTCTCCTGTTCCACACCGATTTTTTGCATCTGGTGCCGCAACGCGGCGTGGCGGAAGCGCATCCGGTTACGGCGCGAGGTGTGAGCGGAAAGCTGGTCTGGAATAGCCATGCGGATGCGCAGGCCAGCGCCCTGGCACTGTCTTTTGCCGCCCAACGCGCGGTGGTGGCTCCCTGGGGGGACAGCGTGGACGATGTGCAGGGCGCGGTCTCCCTCCCCGGGCCGATGGGAAGGCTTGTAGCACTGTGGTCGCTGGATGAGGCTGCTTCCAATGGTCCACCGGCTTCAGATGCTGGAAATCTGGGCGGGGGAGAGAGTGCAGACGGTGCGATGGGTTCGGCGTCTAAGGACCAGTTGGCGTCGTCCGATCATTGGGCGACGGATGCCGGATCTCCCTCGGTTTTACCGTCTTCGCCTTCCGGGGCATCGCCCGGTTACGCGGAAATTTTGGTGCAGCATGTGGGCGGCCGTTGGCGCAGGCTGGGGATCTCATGGTCGGGTCGGCTGGTCATGGCCCCCGGAGGCACGCCGCTGGGCGAGACATGGCTGACTCTGAGTAACTGGCGACCTTTTCTGGCGCGCTTGCAACAGGACAAAACGCTAAGCCCGGCGCAAACGGTGCTTCTGTCCAGACTGACCGACCAGCTTGAGCAACGCACCGGCGGCACAGAAGGGCCGCTGAGTGTGCCTTTGCAGGTGCGGGACGGGGCTGTGCAGCTTGGCGGAGTGCCGCTTCTGTCTGTGCTGGCGACGCTGCACAGTGTTTCGCTATCGGGGGCGAGCGCCCCCTGATTTCGCGCCCTGATTTAACGTATGATGATGCACGCTGAGACCCCTGCCATGATGTCCAGGGAGTGCTCGTTGCGTTTGTCTCCTCCCTTAAAATGTATCCTTCTCACGCCGTAATCTGGCGAGGGTCGGCACATCAGGGGCGCGCAGGAACGGGTTTGTGGCGCGTTCTTCGCCAAGTGTGGAGGGCACGGTTGCGCGGCCTTCGGCGCGCAGGCGTTTGACCTCCGCCACGCGGGTTTTCAGGGCGGTGTTGTCTGGTTCGGCATGCAGGGCGAAGGCGGTATTGCCCTCGGTGTATTCATGCCCGCAGCAGACCAGCGTTTCATCCGGCAGGTCCGCAAAGCGTTTCAAGCTTTCAAAAAGCTGCTCGGCCGTGCCTTCAAACAGACGACCACAACCCAGACTGAACAGGGTGTCTCCACAGAACAGGGTCGGCGGTTCCGCAAAATAATAGCTGATATGGCCGCGTGTGTGACCCGGCACGGCAATCACCCGGCCCTGAGACTGGCCAACGGCAATCGTCTCATTGTCATGCAGCGCAATATCCAGCGCAGGCATGCGGGCTGCTTCGGAGGCCGGGCCAGCCACGCGGGCATTGTAGCGGGTGCGCAGGGCATCCGTGCCGCCAACATGGTCGGCATGGTGATGGGTGAGCAGGATCAGGTCCAGTCGCCCGCCGGTCTCATCCAGAACAGCCTGAATGGGGGCGGCTTCTCCGGGGTCCACAATGGCGGTGCAGCCGGTTTCCGTGTCTCGCAGAAGCCAGCTGTAATTGTCTGACAAAACCGGAATGGCGCGGGTTTGAAGAGACATGGGGCAATTCTCCAGAGTGGAAACTTTGAGGGGACGCGTGCGCAGTCATGGCGCCGGGAGCGGATATCATGGTACACATCCGCTATGCATAAGGCCATTCCTCCCTCGGCAGACGCCTTTTATCAGACCCATGAGGGCCAGACCTGCGCGGCTTTGCTGCGTGAACGGCTCCAATGGTTCTGGCCTGATCTGCGCGGCCAGCGCGTGCTGGGGCTGGGCTATGCCGGGCCGTATCTGGGGGCATGGCGCGGGCGCGGCGCGCTCTGCATTTCCGCCCGGACGCCGGACCACTGGCCTGAGAGTGCCAACGCGCAAACGTCCATGCCGTTTTCGGCTTGCGACCGGGAATGCGTGGTGGACCCGTATGCTCTGCCGTTTGATGAAGATGCCTTTGACCGGATCGTGCTGGTGCATGCCTGTGCGGAGGAGGACCAGATGGTGCCTCTGCTGCGGGCGGCAGGCCGGGTGCTGAAAGATGATGGGCGATTACTGATGATCCTGCCCAACAGGCTGGGTGGGCGGCTGCGGCAGAAAAATACGCCTTTTGCGCAGGATGTCGCCTGTTCCCGCACAGGCCTGCGTACCATACTGGGCCATGCCATGCTGCTGGCAGAGCGGCGGGATGAGGCTTTGTTTCTGCCTGCCCGGCAGGCCTGTACCAGTATGGGCCGGGGGCGCCGGTCCGATATTGCTGGAAAAGTTCTCTCACCGGGGCTTGGCAGCCTGATGCTGGTGGAAGCCGTGAAAGATGTCTTTTCCGGCACGCCGCTGCCCGTCCGCTCTCCCCGGACATGGTTTAAAAAGATGCTCTGCCCGGCGCAGGAGACGGCAACCCAAAAGAGCGGTGGCCCGCCGGAGGGTGCGAGCCGTATACCGGAGACATAAAGGCAAATTCGCTACGCGTAGCCTTGCCTTCTGCCACGAGCGTTGCCACAGAACCGCGCTCATGGTGTTATCCGCCCGTCTTTACATCCCGTCTGGAGCCAGAGTTCCATTTTCACCTCTTTTGTTCTTTGCAGTTTGTTCGTGCTGTTTGTGGTGGCGGGGGTTCTGGCTGTGCTGCCAGAGCGCCTGTTGCGACGGTGCGCTCCGTGGCGCTCTGAAATTCTGGCCGGGGTCTGGGGCTGTTTAGGCCTGCTGGCGCTGGTCGGCGCGGTGTGCAGGCTGGAAGGCGGGGTGAGCTGGTTCCCGGTGTTCGGCATGGATGGACCGGCTTTGCCCATGCTGGTGCTGCTGGCCTTTACCGGCGGACTGATGGGCGTGGGGCAGCGCGGTCTGGCCTGCGCGCTCACCGGACTGGCGTTTCTGGCTCTTTCTCCCTTGGTTTTCGGGCTCCTTGCAGGCACGGCGCTGGTGTTGCTGGCCGACCGTGGGCGGCAGGGCGTGTGTCTGCCTTTTGCTGTGATTCCGGCCTGTATTCCCGCAGATAGTCCTCTTTCTCCGCCCGCCTTGTGCCTGATGGTGCTGTTGCTGGGCTGGGCGGTTTCTTCACAAAAAGGGCCAGAGGCTGTGTTGCCTGCGGGCATTGGTCTGTTTCTGCTTGGGCGCTTGCTGGCGGAAGTCGGTGTTCTGCCACCGGTGCAGCAGGGCTTGCTGATGGTCAGCGGTGGCGCTGTGGCGCTCTGGGGGGCAGTGCAGGCCGTGCGCAGTCCTGCGGCCTGCGGGGTTCTCGCTGGTGTAGCCAGCGCAGGCTATGGCGGGCTGGTGGTCATGCTGACACTGGCTCTGGCTGCCCCTGTAAAGGGCGGAGAGTTCTTTCGCACAGCAACACTTCTGGCAACGGGTGCGCCGTTTCTGGCGTTGCTGGCAGCCCTCTGGCTTTCCCGGCAGGACGGCGGATTGTTTACGCCAAACAGTGCTGTGGCGCAGGCCCGTGGTAGTCGGCTTGCGCTGGGCGGCAGCCTTTTGCTGCTCTCCGCTGTGCCGCCGCTCGGGGGCTTTTCTGTTTTCTGGTGCCTGCTGAACGCGGGTGAAGTGGCCGCTGCCCATACGCACCCGGCGCAGGCTTTGTGCCTATTGCTGGTTCTGGTCGGAGCTGCTTGTGTCATGGCGCTGGGGATGATCGGTCTGTTGCGGGTGGGGTTTGCAACCTTTGTGCAGCAAATGCCCGCTTCCGTGCCACAGGGCAGCCGAACGGCGGATGATGCCCCATCTCTCAGCAGCGTGCTTCTGCTTCCGGCATGGATCTGCGCAGGGGGTGCGGCGCTGATTACGTTACTGCCTGGTGGATGGCTGGCGCTCGTGGACCATCTGTTTGCAGGGGATACGCCGCGTGATTTTGCCTGGAAGACGCTGGCGCGTGTGCAATTCGCCGGGTCTGATATCACGTTGACGCCTGTGTTCTCGGTGCTTGCACTGGCGGTCTGTGTGGTTGGTGCCGGTTTGCTGGGGCGAGCGTTTGGCGTGTTCCCACTACGTCCGGCGGTGCCCGGTGCAGCCGCATGGCGAGACGGTGCGCCCGTCGTCCAGCAGGATGAGGAAGTGCAGCCTGCTCCAATTTCCGAGCCCTCCATGCCTGTGGTCTTGACCCCCTTCGGGGTTTTGCTGGGTGCTGCGGAACAGAAGCCAAGCGACTGGCCTGTGGTGGAAAAGACGAGCGCCGGGGCGCGGTATCTTCAGGCTGTGCTGTTCAGAACCGTGGCATGGTGTGAGGCGCAGGGCATGGTTCTCATCCTGCTCTTTCTGGGGGCCGGGCTGCTGCTGGGGCTGTTTACTGCAAAATGATGCATGATCTCACATGGGGCTGGGCTTTTGCCTGCCTGCTGGCTCTGGCCCTGCAAACTGTTCTGATGGTTCTGGCAGCCCCCTGGTTTAGTGGCTGGGTCAATCGTCTGGCAGGTCGTCTGACGGGCGAGCATCGTTTTCTGGCAGGTGGTCGCTGGCAGGATATTCATCATCAGTTCCGCAGGCCGGGCCTGCGCCAGCGCGGGGATGGGCTAAGCAGTCTGGCCTGCCGGGGCGCGTTGGTTCTGGCTGTTTTTGCAGCGTGCATGACACCTGTTTTCACGCTGGTTCCGGCAGGTTTTCCCGCACCGGGCTTTTTCCTGCTGTGTTCAGCACTGGTCGGCGCCTCGCTTCTGCTGGGCCTGCCGCTGGTAGTGCAGGGTGGCACGACCACTCTGGCAGGGTATGCGGCGCTGCTCGCGGATAGCCTGCTTTTGCCTGCGCTGGTACCGGTGCTGGTCATGGCAGGTGGTCAGGATTTTTCAGCCTTTCTTGCGCATTTGCGCCAGCTTTCTCCGGTAGGGGATGGCGCACCGTTCGTGCTGATGGGCGTTGCCCTCTTTCTGGTTACGGCCTGGAAAGGGCGGCAGGCGGGGGCGGAACTGCCGTGCCAGCTTTCCGGGGCAGATCGTGCCTTGTGGATGCTGGCTACGGATTGCGTGCAACTGGTCTGGATTACACTGGCCGGGGATGTGGCTTGGGCCAGTAGCCTTGCTCTGCCGGGTGAAAGCGGCGTGGAACCTTGGTTGGCGCAATGTCTTGCGGGTGGCGCATTCTGGGTGGCGAAGCTGGCGATTGCGGCTCTTCTGCTGGCAGGCACGCAACTGATGGTGCTCACTTTCCCGCGTCGGGCGCGTGTGCGTCTGGCTGCGGTGTTCCTGCTGGGGCTGCTGGCCTGGCAGGTCGCGTATTCGGGCCAGTCCGGTGCTGTGGGACAGGACAGAACGGCCTCCGCGCAGGATGAGCAGGATTCTGCATGGAGTGATGAAGGGAACGCAACACCATGACGCTTGCTGTCATCCTGGCGCCGCTGCTGGCGCTGTGTGTTGTGGCCCGAGGCATTGGCTTTTTGCCCGCGCTGGGCGTGGTGACAGCGGTGGCCATGCTGGTGGACGCGCGGGAACCTTTGCAGGAATTTGGCGCGGTTTGTGTGGTGTTGTTTTCCGTGCTGCCGGTCTGGTTTGTCAGCCGATATCAGGATGATGGCGCACGCGAGCGCACCGGCCCGATGGTGCCGTTTCTGGCGCTCGGGCTGATGGTCATTCTGCAACTCGCTACGGGCACGCCTGCGGCTATGGGGGAAGCTCCCGGCCATGCCGGAGCGGCCTATTTGCCTGCCGGACTGTGCGTGGCTCTCGCCGGACTGGTGGCCGTAACCTGTCGTCAGGCTATGGTCTGGCAGTGGGCTGGCCTGCTGGTCTGTGTGGATGGCGTCATGCTCTCCGGCGTCATTGAAAATCAGGTCATGGTGGTGGGCGTTACAGCGTTGGCGGGCTGCGTGGTGGCTCTTCTGGGCGGCATGTGCGTGCATCGCGTCATGCTGCGGGTTGCGGTGGCACCGGCGCAGGACGGGGCAGGGGCTGAGCGCCCTTCCGCCCGGTCCGCAGGGTTTGAACTGGGCGATGTTGAGCAAACAGGCCCGGAACCGCGAGGGCTGGGGCCGGAAGCCGTGGTAGCTCCGCGTATCTGGACAGAAGCCGAGGCAGCGGCTGAGGATGAAGAGCCTCTTCCCCGGCCAGATAAGGCGGCAAAGAAAGCCTTACCTTCCGATGGAGAAGCAAAGGCAGACGTCGATCAGCCGCCAGCAGGGACGGGTGCGCTGCAGGATAAGAGGGCTTCGGATGCAGAAACGGTCGCCTCTGATGATGATGCTGAAACGGTGAAACAGAAGGACGTCCCAGACGCCAGTCATGACACTGCTAAGCCGACAGAAACGGAAAGCACCGAGAGCGGCGTGCTGAAAACAGACCCCTCTGAAAACGCCCTCTCTGAAGACAAGGCGGAGGAGCGTAAGGCTGGGATGAATCCGGCAGATCCTGATGCGGAAGCCTCTGAGAAAGCGCCTGAACACACATCGGATACGGCGACCTCCAGCGCGGCTGACCAGCCCAAGCCGTTTGGCCCGGAAGAGAAAGAGCCTGAGGCTGAGCCTGTACCGCGCACGCCGGAAATGATTGCACGGGATGTCTGGTTGAGAGGCTATCTGACTGAGCGCGGGAGGGACGCATGACCGTTCCTGTTTTTCTGGCTGCTCTGGCCTTTGCATGGCCTTTGCTGGGGGCTGCCATTGTCATGGCTGCACCCACACCGCGCAGCCGCGAGATTGCCATCTGGATGGCCGGGGCTGGCTGTGCGCTGGCTGTTGCCGTGTTCCTCTTCCCCGCCACAAGTGCTGCTGCGGAGGGCTGGGATGATGACCCGGTCCAGCGCGCAGGCCGTGTGATGCTGGCGTTTGGCTTGCTGCTGACGGTGATGGAAAATGGCACCTTGCAGGACCGCCTGTTGCGCGGACTGCCACACATTTCGACCGCACTGACGGGGCTGGCCTGCGTCGCGCCAGACCCGATTATCGGGCTTGGTATTCTGGAAGCCGCACTGGCTTACGGCGTGTTTGTGTTCAGCCGCCCCGCCGGGCAGGCGCGGGCCGGATGGGCGCTGGTGCGCACCGGGTCTGTGGGAATTTTTCTGGTGCTGTCTGGCCTGCTGTTGCCGTCAGGTTCTGCACCAGCCGGACTAATGATGGCCTGTGGTCTGGTCATGCTCGCAGGGCTGACGCCGTTTGGTCAGTCATGGCGTGAGGAAAATGATACCTATCTGTTCCTGCCATTTGCGGGGGCTGCCTTGCTGCTCTCCATGCGGCTGCGAGTGCATGGTGGTGAGGCGTTTGAGACGGCGCTGGTTGCGGCGGGTCTGGCCTCGGTCTGGCTGACAGCCTGCGCGGGTCGCTCCGATGAGGGGCTGCGCCTGTTCCGCACCTTTCCGTCTGCTCTGGCCCTGATGGCTGTGGGAGCAGGAGCCGATGTGGCGGCGTTGCTGTTCCTGTGTGGCTGGTGTCTGGCCGGGGGCAATCGTTCCGGGCGCTCATGGGCGGCGCGGGCGCTGGCCTGCTTCCCGCCGGGTGCGCCGTTTGTGGGCTGTCTGCTGCTGCTCTCCATGCTGAGCGACTGGTCCTGGAGTGTCACGGTGCTGACCGTGGCCGGGATTTTGTGCGCGGTGGTGCGCTCGGTGCCGGTGGAAGGGTTCACGCAGGATTTGTGGCCTGAAGATGCTGCGGGTCGGGTGGCCTGTTCCGTGCTGGTGCTGACCGGATTTCTGGTGCCGCTGGCCATGATGCTGGGAGCGTTCTAATGGATGCTGTAAGCCTGATCCGCGCCGGGCAGGAGACGGACACCCCCTGGCGCTTCCGGCTGGATGAACTCGGCTGGCGCGATATGGTCGCAGCGCTTGAAAAGGATACGCTGCCGTTTGTCGGGCTGTGGTGTGACGGCACGGATGTGCATGCCCTGTTCATGCTCTCCCCCACGCAGCCGCTGGCAGCCACGCTGGCGCTGGAGGATGGACGGTATCCGGCACTTTCCCCCGTAAGGCCGGTCTCGAGCCTATACGAGCGCAGGGCGTATGATCTGTATGGCGCGGAAGGGATGTGGGCGGTCGATGTGCGCCCGCTGGTGGACCATGATGTCTGGTCCGCGACTGCACCGCTGGCCGCCACCCCCGGTCCTGCTGGCGGCCATAAAGGGCAGATCAGCTTTCAGCCGTCTGACGCCTTGCTGGCGGCGGGCGGTGTGAACGCGGGCGCGGGGCCAGCCACCGGCGGCATGGAGGCGCCCTTGCATGTGGCGATGGCCGTAGCTGGCGAGACCATCACGCAGGCGGAAACAGTGTCCGGCTATGCGCATCGGGGGCTTGCGGCTCGCTGGCGGAATAGCCGTCTGGAGGATGCCTGCCGGTTGAGCGGGCGTGTGGCAGCTGGGTGCTCTGTGGCGCATCAGGCGGCCTTCTGTCAGGCTGTAGAAGCCGCGTGTGGCAGTGCAGTGGGGCCGGAAACGTCGCTGATCCGTGTGGTGCTGCTGGAACTGGAACGCATTTTGCTGCATCTGCACACGCTGGCGGGGCTGGCGCGGGGTGCCGGAGCGCTGGTGGTGGCGTCGCGCTGTGCGTGGTTTCGGGAACAGTTGCTGGCAGAGTCTGCGCCGGTCATCGGGTCTCGTTTGCTCATGGACCATTGTGTGCCCGGCGGCACCAGTCTGCGCGAGGCGACAGGTCTGGGCGATCTCTGCATCAGTCTGGCAAAGCTCGGTGAAGAGATTTATCCGGGGCTGGCCACACTCTGGCGCACCTATCCAGCACTTTCTGTTCGTCTAAGTGGGGTAGGCAAGGTGGATGCTACCTTGCTTGACCGCGTGGGGCTGGATGGGCCGGTGGCACGAGCCAGTGGGAAGGATTGTGACGGGCGGCGCACGCAGCGCGTTTACCAGACCCTCTGGCGGGTGACCGCTGGCCGACATGGCGGCACGGCGGAAGATCGCGCTCTTGTCCTGCTGGATGAAATTGGTGAAAGCCTGCGCATGCTGGGCGAAGCAGGCCCCCGGTTGGGGCTGACTGCCGGTGGCCGTGTGGACCTTACTCTTGAGGATGGGGAAGGGCTGGGGATGACGGAAGGCCCGTGGGGTAACGTCCTCTACTGGGTGCGTCTGCATGCTGGCCGCGTCGCGCAGGTGTTTGTGCATGACCCGGCCCCTGCCGCTCTGATGGTCTTTGAAGAGACGCTGGCAGGGCAGGATGTGGCGGATCTGGCTCTTGTGCGCCAGTCCCTCGGGGTGAATGCGGCGGCACTTGATGGCTAGAGAACAGGACAGGAAGGGTTTGCAGTCATGGGGCTGATCCGCGCAGTGTTTGATGCCGCTTTCCGGCAGGGTGTCCCGCGCCTGAAACCCGTCGGGCCGCGCTGGCCGCTGCTGCTGTTCCATGTGGATACCGGTGGTTGCGGCGGGTGCGGGATGGAGCTGGAAGCCCTGGCGACTGGCCCGTATGACATGGAAGGCGCAGGCTTTGGGTTTGTGCAGTCTCCACGCTCTGCGGATGTGCTGCTGGTGACAGGCACGCTCACCCGCACCATGGCCCCCGTGCTGGAAGCGGCGTGGCAGGCTATGCCGAAACCCAAAGGGGTGATTTGCGTGGGGGGCTGCGCCATGGATGGCGGCTATTTCCCGGAAAATTATTCCGTTCTGGGTGGGCTGGACCGCAAGGCGAAAATTGACCTGCAAATTCCCGGTTGTCCACCATCCCCCCAGCAGGTGCTGGACGGATTGTGTTCTCTGTTCGGGCAGCGCGTGCCGCCCGCCAGAGGGGCTCAGGCTGAGGGTTCGTCCTCAACCTCTTCCTGAAGATCTTCAGCCGCTTTTTTCAGCTTGAGAAAGCTGAAATGGCTGAGGGGCAGCAGGATCATATAAATCACGCCAGCGGCGGCCAGTGCGCCCCACGGGTCTGCCACCAGCACGGCTGTGTAAGCCCCCGTGCCCAGCATGACAGGCAGCACGTACTGTGCCGGCACCTTGAAGTTCTTGAAAGACCAGACCCGCAACGTGGACACCAGCAGAAACGCCGTGCTGATGAGTGTGAAGGCAGGCAGCCAGGGCAGACGGGTCAGGCGATAGAGCCAGTCGATCCCCAGCTTCTGTGCTTCCAGCCCCAGAAAGAGCGGGAACAGCGCCAGACCGGCCCCGGCAGGTGCCGGAACGCCCGTAAAGAAGTTGCTGGCGTATTTCGGCTTTTCTTCCTCACCATCCAGCGTGGCGTTAAAGCGCGCCAGACGCAGGGCCATACAGACCGTAAACATCAGGCACGGCAGAAACGCGTAGCGTCCGCCATCCTGCAACGCCCAGAAAAACAGCAGGAAAGAGGGGGCTACGCCAAAGCAGACAAAGTCTGAAAGGCTGTCAAACTCTGCGCCAAACCGTGTGGAACCCCGCAGCAGGCGCGCAATGCGCCCGTCCAGCCCGTCAATAAAGGCGGAAAGCAGCAAGGCGATCCCGGCAGCCTGAAAGCGGCCTTCCACGGCAAAGCGCATGCCCGTCAGGCCCGAGCAAAGCCCCAGCATGGTGAGAATGTTGGGGATCAGCCGGTTGAAGGACGGGCCACGGATTTTTTTGGTCCGCACCCGTTTGCGCAGCCGTTTGCGGCGCAGCCCTCGGGGGGTAAGCGGTGCCTGAGAAGGCGGGGCAGCGGGAAGCTGCGCTGGTGTCTGCGGATCTGTCACGGGATCAGAGGCGCGCCATCACGGTTTCACCACCCACCATGGTCTGGCCGGCTGAAACCAGCGGTTCCACGCCTGGCGGCAGATACAGGTCCGTGCGGGAGCCAAAGCGGATCAGGCCGAAGCGTTCACCCGCTTCCACCTTCATGCCTTCAGACACACTGCACACAATGCGGCGGGCAATCAGACCGGCAATCTGCACCACGGCCATCATCCGGCCATCGGGCAGGGTCAGGCTGAGGGCGTTGCGCTCGTTCAGTTCAGACGCCTTATCAAGGCTGGCATTCAGGAACTGGCCGGGATGGTAGGCAATGCGCGTTACCGTGCCAGCGGCGGGCATGCGGTTGATATGCACATCCAGCACGGAGAGGAACGTGGCAATGCGCCAGACCGGAGCGGTGCCCATGCCCAGCTCGGCCGGGGGAGCGACTTTCTCAACAGACACCACGTGGCCATCAGCCGGGGCCACAGCAACATCGCTGCGGGCCGGGGTGGTGCGTTCCGGGTCCCGGAAGAAATACAGGCAGAAGCCAAAGAACAGGCCGCTGGCGGTGCCCACATGGCGCAGCACCGGGCAGGAGAGCTTCTTGCCCAGAAAACGGGTGACCAGCGTGGTCGCGCCAGAGGCGAGCAGGAAGGGCTTCGCTTCCGGGTGGGGGGGCGCCAGGACAAGTTTGAAAGAGTCGATCAGGGACATGGAGGGGTCCTCATGCAAAAGGCCGGAATGTGGGAAGAAAACAGGGGACCGTGCCAGACGTTCCCCTGCGCCGGAGAAGGATCAGACCAGACCGGCCAGAGTTTCCCGCACGGCTGCAAAAGCGGCATCGGCTGCACCGGCATCCGGGCCGCCAGCCTGCGCCATATCGCGCCGGCCACCGCCACCCTTGCCACCCATGGCAGCACTGGCTGCGCGGACGAGGGCAACGGCATCGACTTTTTCCGTCAGCGCCGGGGCCACGGCGGCCACAACGCTGCCTTTGCCATCGGCGGTGGAAATCAGCACGACCACATCCGCATTGCCCTGTTTGAGAATGGTTTCTGCCAGCCCCTTGAGTTCACGCGGTGCGGTCTCCCCTACATTGCGGGTAGCGAGACGCGCGGCACCGACCTGTTCCACACCGGCGGATTCAACAGATCCAGCTGCCAGCTTGCGCTGCAGAGCGGAAATCTGCCGTTCCATGATACGGCGTTCTTCCAGCAGCAGGGCCAGACGTTCCGGCGCATCGGCCACGCTGACTTTCATCATGGCGGCCATCTGCGTCAGGCGCTGTTCATTCGCAATGGAGAGGGCTTCTGCTGCGGTGCCGGCCACGGCTTCAATACGCCGCACGCCAGCGGAGACACCGCTTTCAGACGTGATGCGGAAGTGGCCGATATCCCCGGTGCGGTCCACATGCGTGCCGCCGCAGAGTTCCAGAGACCATGCAGACTTGTTCTCATCCGGGCCACCCATGGAGACAACACGGACTTCATCACCGTATTTTTCACCAAACAGGGCCATAGCGCCTTCTTCCACGGCCTGTTCCGGCGTCATGGAGCGGGTGACAACCTGAGAGTTTTCACGCACCCGGCGGTTCACCTCGGCCTCAATCTCCGCCAGCTCTTCCGGCGTGATGGGGCGCGGCTGGCTGACGTCAAAGCGCAGACGGTCCGGGGTGTTCAGGCTGCCCTTCTGGGCAACATGGTCACCAAGGCGACGGCGCAGGGCCTCATGCAACAGGTGGGTGGCGGAATGGTGGGCGCGGATAGCGGAACGGCGGTCATGATCCACCGTAGCGGTCACGGCCTGACCGGGGCGCAGGGTGCCTTCGGTCACGGTGCCGTAATGCACAATCAGATCGCCCGCTTTTTTCTGCGTATCCGTAATGGCAACGCGCAGGCCAGCCGCCGTCAGGAAGCCGGTATCGCCAGCCTGACCACCACTTTCGCCATAGAACGGTGTCTGGTTGAGCAGCACAGCAACTTCCGTGCCCACGCCGGCTTCTTTCAGGAAGCCGTTGTTGGCGATAACGGCCTGAACCTCACCATCAGCCTGTTCCGTGCTGTAGCCCAGGAATTCGGTGGCCCCGAATTTGTCCCGTGCTTCAAACCAGACGGTTTCCATTGCCGTATCGCCAGAGCCAACCCATGCGGCACGGGCACGCTGGCGCTGCTCGTTCATGGCGGCGTCAAACCCGTCTACGTCCACGCCATGACCACTGCCGCGCAGGGCGTCCTGCGTGAGATCCAGCGGGAAGCCGAACGTGTCATACAGACGGAAGGCGACATCACCCGGCAGAGCGGTACCGCTGGACAGCTTGGAGGTTTCTTCCTCCAGCAGGCCCAGACCGCGATCCAGCATGGCTTTGAAACGTTCTTCCTCATTACGCATGGTTTCACGGATGAGGGCTTCACCCTGCACCAGTTCCGGATACGCACCGCCCATCTGCTGGATAAGGGCCGGGAGCAGTTTGTAGAAAACCGGCTCCTTGGTGCCCATCATGTGCAGGTGGCGCATGGCACGGCGCATGATGCGGCGCAGCACGTAACCCCGCCCATCCTTGGACGGCAGAACGCCATCGGCAATCAGGAAGGCTGTGGAGCGCAGATGGTCGGCCACAACGCGGTGGCTGGATTTGAACGGGCCATCGGCAGCCTGCTGCGTGACTTCGGCAGAAGCCTTAATGAGCGCAACGAAGGTGTCCGTATCATAGTTGTCGCGCTTGCCCTGCATGATGGCGGCGAAGCGTTCCAGCCCCATGCCGGTATCAATGGAGGGGCGGGGCAGCGGAGAGCGCACGCCCGGCGGATCTTCAAAGAACTGCATGAAGACCAGATTCCAGATCTCGACAAAGCGGTCGCCATCTTCATCCGGGGAACCGGGCGGGCCACCGGGAACATCCGGGCCATGGTCAAAGAAGATTTCAGAACAGGGGCCGCAGGGGCCGGTATCACCCATCCGCCAGAAATTGTCGGACGTGGGGATGCGGATAATGCGGCTGTCATCCAGCCCGGCAATCTTGCGCCACAGGCCAGCGGCATCTTCGTCTTCCGAGTATACGGTGACGAGCAGCTTATCCTTGGGCAGGCCAAAGTTGCGGGTAATAAGGGTCCAGGCCAGTTCAATCGCTTCGGGCTTGAAATAATCGCCGAAGGAGAAGTTGCCCATCATTTCAAAAAAGGTGTGATGGCGGGCCGTATAACCCACGTTATCCAGATCGTTATGCTTGCCGCCTGCCCGAACGACCTTCTGCGCGGTGGTTGCGCGGGAGTAGGGGCGGGTTTCCTGCCCCGTAAAGACGTTCTTGAACTGCACCATCCCTGCATTGGTGAACAGCAGGGTGGGATCATTGCGCGGCACCAGCGACGATGAGGGCACAATCTGATGCCCTTGTCCGGCAAAATACTCCAGAAAGGTGGTGCGAATATCGTTTGTTGTGAGCATGGCGTGAGGCAGACGGTCCTGAAACTGGTTGGGCGCGTGATCTCCCTTGCAGGAAAAGTCCTCACGGCCAGGCGAAAAGCGGAAAGGCTTCTTTAACCCGTTGCCAGATGTAGCGCACACGGCGCGGCTCTGAAAGGGGTTAGCGCGCGGGGCGGGGTGAAGAGCGCGTTATGGCTCCGGACTGGGGTTTTTGGGTGACGTTGGAAAGGCGATGGCGCTTTCGGCCAGATCCTCCACAGACGTAGGCGGTTTCTCCCGAAAAACCATTTTCTGGCTGAGGTTGAAATTGGCGAACATGCCCGCCAGAGAGCCAGCCGCCAGTGCGAGAACCGGATAGGTCACGCAGAGCGGCACCGTATAGAACAGCGTGTAAACCGTGCCGCGATTCAGCAGAAAGCCAAGGCTATTGGCTAGCAGGAACCGGAGCCATTGCAGTACCGGATGGTCATGCTGCCCGGCCCCTTTAAAGGTCCAGAGCCGGTTGAGCATCCAGTTGATCGTGGCGGCCACAAAGTAAGCCACCAGTGTTGCTGCCGTCAGCCCGATAAGCGGACGCAGAGCGTAAAGAGTGCCCGAATCCCAGACCAGACCCAAGCCGCCAACCGTGCCGAATTTCAGCAGGCGAATCAGTTTGGCGCGGGGGGGGGAGTCAGACGCCGGGGCAGGCGCGTCAGACTGGATAGGGGCAGAGGATGGGGAACGGGTCACGCAGAGTCCCTCAGGCGGGGCGGGAAGAACGGAGCAAAAAAAAGGGGCACCCGAAGGTACCCCTTTTTCCGATCACAAGGAACCGGTCGATTAGTGGAGGATGATTTCCACGCGACGGTTCTGAGGCTCACGGGTGTTCGGGCCGGTCGGCACCAGCGGCTTGGATTCACCATAGCCGTGGATGTCGATCGCGGTGGCCGGCACGCCGTCACGGATCAGTTCAGCCTTCACGCTGTTAGCACGACGCAGGGACAGGCCCAGGTTGTACTTTTCACCGCGCGGACCCGGGTGAGCAGCGGAGTTATCGGTGTAGCCGTTAACTTCGATGCGGGTCGTCTGAACGTGGGTGGAAGCCTGAGCAGCTTCTGCCACGATCTGGCGAGCGCGAGACGTCAGGACAGACTTATCCCAGTCGAAGAACACCAGGTAGGAGCGAGCCGGCAGCGGAGCCGGAGCTGCTACAACCGGAGCCGGCGGCGGCGGCGGCGGAGCCGTATCGAACGCATAACGCAGGCCCAGGATGAACTGGTGGTTGAAGCGGTGATCGAAGTTCGTGTTGCCACGACCGTGACCGCCGTTTGCGTAGTTCGCCGTAGAGGTGAACGCACCATCAGAGAAGGAGCCCGGCTGACCGATCATGCGGTATTCCGTGGTCACCTGGAAGCCCGGGATGCCCGTGTCGTATGCAGCACCGACGATGCCCTGATACGCGAAGCCACCGTTCGTGCCGCCCAGACGGCTGGTGTTGCCGTTGTTAAAGGCCGTGGTGGTCGGGTTGTAATGCTGCCACAGGTAGCCAGCACCAACACCAACAAACGGGGTAACCGGAGCGTCGATCCCGAACTGCTTCAGGTCGATGTCATACAGCACGTTGATGAAACCGCCGTAGGACTGGTCGCTGCCACGGGTACGACCCGGAACACCTGTGCCACCCTGGTGGTTGATGTTGGAGTAGTTATACACGCCTTCAACTTCAGCGCGCAGACCGTTGCCGAAGCCCCAGCCGAATGCACCGAAACCGGTGAAGCCAGTGCCGTGACGGAACTGGGAAGAAGAGGTGTTCTCAGAACCGTTCGCACCGCCGCCGTAGCCGGAAGTGTGAGCGTGCTGATTCTGCACCAGGTTGTAACCACCGCCCAGATCAACATAAGGGCCCGTGATCGTGGTGGCGAATGCGGCCGCCGGAGCCGCTGCCATCAGTGTCGTTGCGAGTAACGCCGTGCGGAGACGCATTTTTTCGTCCTCAATATTTTTCATCTGTTCGACTCTGCCGCTAACCATTTAGCGGTCAGTGCCAGCAAGATGCCTAAAGCCGTATAAAACGATCGGTTCCCAAATAGAAACCCGAAGCTTCGTGCTCTTGGTGATTAGAAGCCATAACCGTGTTTTATTTGCAACAGTTCATTTCGGTATCCCAAGATGCTGCTGCTGCATAGTTAACTATTCAGCTTAAGACTGCTTGCGTTTAACATTGCCAGGTTGCAAATGCCGGGTCTGTCTCGTTTCTGAATAAGGCGGAATTGCGGCAGGTTATTACAGTTGGAGATAACCCGCCGCAGAAGTGGCAGTTTTCTAGGCTTTACAGCCATCTTCAATCAGAACGTCCCGTACCATTTCTGCCGGTACGTCACGGCTGGTAAAGGCTTTTCCGATTCCGTTCACAAGGACAAAAGACAGGCGCCCGTCCTGCATTTTCTTGTCGCGCTGCATGTGCGCCATAAGATCTGCTACGCGGAAGCTGTATGGCAGGTCAGTAATACTTGCAGGCATCTTCAGGGCCCGCAGATGGGCTTCCACACGTGCCAGATCTTCCGGCGGGCAGAGGCCCAGCCTGACCGAGAGGGCAAAGGCCAGTTTCAGCCCGATGGACACGCCCTCCCCATGCAGCAGGCGGCCATCATATCCCAGCTCGGCTTCCAGCGCGTGGCCAAAGGTATGCCCAAGGTTGAGCAGGGCGCGGCCATTGCTCGCCTGCGCCTCGCGCTCATCCGCGGCGACGACGCGGGCTTTGAAGGCGCAGGCCTGGCGCACCGCTTCCGTCAGGGCATCCGGTTCAGCGGCCAGCACGGAGTCCCCATTCTTCTCGCACCACTGGAACAGGTCCGGGTCGCCAATCAGGCCGGATTTCACGATTTCCGCGTAGCCCGCCACCAGTTCCCGCTGGGGAAGGGTGCTGAGGGCGGAGACATCGGCCAGAACGCAAAGCGGCTGATGGAAGGCCCCCAGCAGATTCTTGCCCCAGCGGGTGTTGATGCCGGTTTTGCCGCCGACGGACGAATCAACCTGAGAGAGCAGGGTGGTGGGAATCTGCACAAAGGGCAGGCCGCGCAGAGTGGAGGCGGCCACAAAGCCCGCCAGATCCCCCACCACGCCGCCGCCAAGGGCGATGATGGTGGTGCGGCGTTCCACACCTTCTTCCAGAATCGCGTCGGTCAGGCGTTCATAGGTCTTCAGACACTTGGAGTGCTCGCCCGGAGCAATGGTCAGGGCGCGGAACTCAATGCCGGTTTCCTTCAGAGCTTCCTGCAGGGCAGGCAGATACAGAGCGGCCACATTCTCATCTGTAATGATGATGACCTTCTTCTGTGGCAGCACCGGTGCGAGCAACGCTCCGGCCCGGCTGATCAGATTGGTGCCGATCACCACATCATAAGAGGCATGATCAAGAGCGACGGGCAGGCGGACGGGCCTGCGGGAGAGGGCCAGGCTTTCAATCACCCGGGTCGTGCTGTGGTCCACGTTGTGGTCTCCGCAATCAACAATCACATCGGCTTCGGCGTAAATGGGGTGGCGCACCGTTATAAGGCGCGCCAGGACATCCCGCGGCGAGGCTTCATTTAAGAGAGGGCGATGCGTCCGGCCCTGCACGCGGCGCAGCAGCACCGGCAGGGGGCAGCGCAGCCAGACGGACATGGCCCGCGCGCGGACCAGAGCGCGGGTACTGGCGTTCATGAACGCGCCGCCGCCGGTGGCCAGCACCATGGGCGGTCCTTCCAGCAGGCGGCGAATCACGCGGCGTTCGCCATCGCGGAAGGCGGCCTCGCCATACAGGCGGAACACATCCGCAATGGAGCAGCCGGCTGCGCGTTCTATTTCTACGTCAGCATCCACAAACGGCAGGCCAAGCCGCGTGGCCAGACGGCGGCCAATGGTGGTTTTGCCGGCGCCCATAAGACCAACAAGAACAATGCTGCGTCCGGACGGAATGAGGCTGGTTGCAGGCCAGCGCCCCACTCTTTCCAGATCAAGGGGAATCGGTGGGCTTTCCGCAGCGTCGGGGGGTGGGTACGAGATACGTGATGACATGAAACGCAGCTTACCATAGAGCAGAGAGAACGTACTTATTCTGTTGTTATGGAGCCAAAACATATGAACCGCACGGTTCTTCTGGTTGCTGCCGTTATCTGTGTTGCTCTGGTCGGGGGACTTTCGGCCCTTGGCCTGTCCGGACATCCGCCTGTACCGCAGGCTGTGCATCGGGATATTCCGCTTGCTGCTCCGCCAGCCGCAGCACCTGCTGCTGCCATGGTGCCTGTCCCACCGGCAGGCCCGGCTGTGACTGCGGTTGGTGCGGCTAATCCCGCTGCCGCTGTGCCACCTGCTGCACAGGGTCCGTCTGCTGCGGCGCTGGTGCCCGCAGGGCCGAGCGGTCCGGTTGTGACGTCTCCCGTTGCTCCGGCGCAGGCTCCTGCGGTCGGGTCTGCTCCGGCTGCCGCTCCGGTCACTGTTCCTGTTCCGGCTGCTCCCGCCCACCCGTGAGCACGGACGCACGCGGCACAGATCTGTTTCTGGAAATGCTGGCGGCTGAACGGGCCGCCGCACCCAACACTCTGGCCGCGTACACAGCGGATTTAACCTGCTGTGAAGAGTCTCTGGCTGCACAGGGGGAAACTCTGTTGCAGGCCAGTGCCGCAGGCCTTGCGGAATGGATGGCCGATATGGGCCGCAGCGGGCAGTCCCGCCGCACCGTGGCGCGCAGGCTCTCCTGTATTAAGCAGTTCTATCTGTTTCTGCTGCGTGAAGGGCTGCGTGAGGATAACCCGGCGGCGCATCTGGACGCGCCCCGGCCTGAGGCCTCGTTGCCGCATTTTCTCTCCGAATCGGAAGTTGTGGCGTTGATCGACGCCTGCGCAGTCTCGCCCGAGGCCTCGGAGGCCAAACAGCGCCGCGGGCTTGTGGCGCGGGCTGCGCTGGAGCTGCTTTATGCGTCCGGCCTGCGTATTTCAGAATTGCTCTCCCTGCCGCGCGAGGCGCTGGCAGGTGAGCGGCAGATGCTGGTGGTGCGCGGGAAGGGCGGTCGGGAACGACTGGTGCCCTTGTCGGACAGTGCGCGCGAGGCCGCTCAGGCCTTGCTGGCGCTGGATGCTCCTAAAGGTAGCCCCTATCTGTTTCCGGGCCGTGACCCGAAAAGACCGCTGACCCGGCAGGCGTTTGACAAGATTCTCTATGAAGTCGGCCTGCAGGCCGGGCTGGACCCGGCGCGGCTTTCTCCCCATGTGCTGCGCCACTCCTTTGCGACGCATCTGCTGGCGCACGGGGCGGACCTGCGGGCCTTGCAAATGCTGCTGGGGCACGCGGATATCGCCACCACACAAATCTATACGCATGTGCAGACAGAACGGTTGAAACAGGCCGTGGAGTCTTTCCATCCGCTGGCCTCAGAGCGCGCCGGGCAGACTGAAAAAACAGGTTAAACGACGCGGCATGCACGAAGTGGCTTGGTTTTACGCGTGGCTGTGCTATCCGCTTGCGCATGCGTCAGTTCCTGGATTTCGAGAAGCCCGTCGCCGAACTTGAAAACAAGATCGACGAGCTGCGGCAAATGACCGACCCCGACGGGGTCAATATCGCCGAAGAAACGGCCCGCCTTTCAGATAAGGCGGAGAAGCATCTTCGTGCCATTTATGCCAAGCTCACACCCTGGCAGAAGGTGCAGGTGGCGCGTCACGCGCAGCGCCCGCACACGCAGGACTATGTCAACGCCTTGCTGACCGAGTTCACGCCGCTGGCGGGGGATCGGCTGTATGCGGATGATAAAGCCATTATTGGCGGCATGGGCCGCTTTGATGGTCAGCCTGTGGTGGTGATTGGCACGGAACGTGGTTCCGACCTTGAAACCCGTCTGGCCCACAATTTTGGCATGGCCCGTCCGGAAGGCTACCGGAAGGCCCAGCGGCTGATGAAGCTGGCAGGCCGCTTCAATCTGCCGATTCTCACCTTTATCGACACCGCAGGCGCATGGCCCGGTATTGATGCCGAGCAGCGCGGTCAGGCCGAAGCCATTGCCCGCTCCATTGAAGTCTGTCTGGAAGCCCCGGTGCCGCTGATTGCCACCGTGATTGGTGAAGGCGGGTCCGGTGGGGCTGTGGCTCTGGGTGCGGGTGACCGGGTGATGATGCTGGAAAACGCCATCTACTCCGTCATTTCTCCGGAGGCCTGTGCTTCCATCCTGTGGCGTGACCCCAAGCAGGCCAGCACGGCAGCCGAAACGCTGCGGCTGACGGCGCAGGATCTGTCTCGCCTTGGGCTGATTGACCGGATTATCCCTGAGCCGGTGGGCGGCGCTCAGCGTGACCCGAAAGCGGCTATGGCGTCCGTGCATGATGCGCTGGCGGAAGAATTGCAGGCGCTCACGCCGCTGGCTCCGGCCCGGCTGAAGGAACTGCGGCGCGAGAAATTCCTCGCCATGGGGCGTGAAAACCTGTCCTGAACGGACAGGCCTTAACGCTTTAAGGTTTCAGGGCGGTGGTTCCCCTTCCACGGGAGCGCCGCCCTTTTCTTTGAGCAGATCATAAATGGCCTGAGCAGCCTTTTCGACCTCGGCCTTGTCCTGCCCTTTGGCGACAAGGGCGACACCGCGGCGACCATCCTCACGATGGAAAGGGTAGGACCCGAGATCCAGATCCGGGAACCTGTCCTGAATCGCTTCCAGCCCTTCAGCGAGAGCACCTTCATAAAGCGAGGGCGTGTACCAGGTGCGGGAGAAGACCGGCGCACCCTGCTTCAGGGAAGGGGCCAGAGCCTCAAACATGGCCCGCATGATGCGGGGCACGCCGGCCATCACATGCACATTGCCGATGGTAAAACCGGGTGCCACGGAGACGGAGTTGGGGATGGGGGTCGCGCCACGCGGTAACTTCGCCATGCGCTGGCGGGCGGCATTGAATTTTTCCGCACCAAAAAAATCTTCCAGCAGCGCGAAAGTGGGCGGGTGGAATTCCCACGGCACGCCAAATGCCTCGGCCATGCATGGTGCGGTAATGTCATCATGCGTGGGGCCAATGCCGCCGGTGGTGAAAACCTCATCAAATCTGGCACGGAGTTCCGTCACCGTTTCAACAATCGTTTCACGAATATCGGGAATAACGCGGATTTCCCGCAGGGGAATGCCCAGTTCGCCAAGCCGTGTGGCCAGAAACTGGATGTTGTCGTCTCGGGTGCGACCGGAGAGAATCTCATTGCCAATCAGAATGAGTGCTGCGGTGCGACGCATGAAAAACCGGTCCTTTCAGCGTGGTCCCTTGGATGGGAGCAAGCGGCTTTTGGAAAAATGAGGCCGTGCTTGCCTGCGGTCAATGGCCTCATAACTCTGTAAGAGAGCGAGGCCGTGCGTGTTTTTGGATTGACCGGGAGCGGTGCAGTTCATAGCTTCCGCACCATGTCCGAGAACCGCTCAAACCCCGAACCCATTCTTCCCCGCGCCTGGCCTTTTGAGGAAGCGCGAAAACTTGCCGAGCATGTGGATGCCCGCACGGCTGCCAAACCGGACACGGCGGCAAGCCCTGCGCTGCTGGAAACCGGCTACGGCCCGTCCGGCCTGCCGCATATTGGCACGTTTGGGGAAGTGGCACGTACGTCCTGGGTGCGTCAGGCCTATACGGCGCTGACAGGCCGCCCGACGCGCCTGCTCGCGTTTTCGGATGACATGGATGCGCTGCGCAAGGTGCCGGACAATGTGCCAAACCGGGAACTGCTGGAAAAATATATCGGCCAGCCGCTCTCCCGCGTGCCGGACCCGTTTGGCACACACGAGTCGTTTGCCGCACATAATAATGCGCGCCTGTGCAGCTTTCTCGACAGCTTCGGCTTTGAGTATGAATTTGCCTCTTCCACCACCTACTACACGTCTGGCCGGTTTGATGCCGCGCTGAAGCGGGTGCTGGAAGTGCATGATGAAATTCTGGCGGTCATTCTGCCCACGCTCGGGCCGGACCGTCGGGCGACCTATTCTCCGGTTCTGCCGCTGCACCCGCGCACGGGTGAGGTGATGCAGGTGAAAATGGACGCCATTGACGCCGCAGCGGGTACCGTCCGCTGGACCGATGCGGATGGCGAGACGTTTGAAACCCCGGTGACGGGCGGCCACGCCAAGATGCAGTGGAAGGCCGACTGGGCCATGCGCTGGTATGCTCTGGGCGTCGATTATGAAATGTCCGGCAAGGATCTGATTGACAGTGTCCGTCTGTCTGGCCGTATCTGCCGTATTCTGGGCGGCACGGCTCCGGCTGGCCTGACCTATGAGCTGTTTCTGGATGAAAACGGCCAGAAGATTTCCAAATCCAAGGGCAACGGCCTCTCGGTTGAGGAGTGGCTGCGCTATGCGCCGCAGGAAAGCCTCGGCCAGTTCATGTTCAACCAGCCGCAGCGCGCCAAACGCCTGTTTTTTGATGTGATCCCCAAAACGGCGGACGACTATCTGACGCATGTGGAAAAAGCCAAAGCGTTGCAGGCTGCGGATAGCGAGAGCGTGGACCTGAAAGCCAACCCGGCCTGGTTTATCCATAAAGGCCATATCCCCACCGATGCGGGCAGCCCTGTGCCGTTTGGCATGCTGCTCAATCTGGCCAGCGTGGCCAATGCGGAAACGCCGGAAGTGCTGTGGGGCTTTATCCGCCGGTATGACCCGTCCGTTTCCCCGGACAGTCACCCGATGCTGGCCAACCTCGTCAGCCACGCTATTGCCTATTATGCGGACTTCGTGCGCCCGGCCAAAACCTTCCGCGCCCCGACGGACAAAGAGCGTGCGGCTCTGGTGGACCTTGCTGAGTCCCTGCGCGGGTATGAAGGCGAGGCTTCCGATGCCGCAACCCTGCAGAATCTGGTGTTCGAAATTGGCAAGCGCCATGCGTTTGAACCGCTGCGCAGCTGGTTTGGCTGTTTGTATGAGGTGCTTCTGGGGCAGAAGGAAGGCCCGCGCTTTGGTGGCTTTGTGGCTCTGTATGGGGTGGCGGAAACCGTTGCTCTGATTGAGGCCGCTCTGCTGCGAGAGTCTCAGGCGTAAGCGCGGGATCTTGTCTCCATGGTGAAGAACATGTCGTCATCACCACAAGGACAGATGCCTAAGCACCAGCCGGACGGGCCGGGGTGGAAGCGATGGCTGAAGCATCTGCCACACCTGATCGGGCTGCTGCTGATGGTGGCCGCGATCGGGGTGGTGCAGCATGAGTTGCGTCACCTGCGCCTTGCGGACATCAAGCAGGCGATGATGGCCATTCCGGGCCGTCAGCTCTGGCTGGGCGTGGCCTGCACGTTTTTTTCCTATTTCATCCTGTCGTTTTACGACCGGCTGGCCGTCATACAGGTTGGCTACAAGCAGATATCTTTCCGCCGCACGGCGTTTGCGGCGTTCTGCTCCTATGTGTTGTCGCACAACCTTGGTTTTTCGGCCGTTTCGGGCGCTGCGGTGCGGTATCGGCTGTATCGCAACTGGGGCGTCAGTTCCTTTGCCATCGCCCAGATTATTGCCTTCTGTTCTGCCACCTACCTGCTAGGGGCCGCCGTGCTGATTGGCGGCGTGCTGGTGTGGGAACCGCAGGTTATTCCCATGGCGGGCAGTCATGTGCCCAGTTGGGTGCTGGCCGTTATTGGTGTGCTGCTGTGGGCCGCCGTGCTGGGCTATATCGGTATGGCCTTCAAGGTCCGCACCTTTACCTTCCGTAAATGGACGGTGGATCTGCCATCTCCCCGGATGGCCGTCATGCAGACGGTCGTCGCAGCGGCGGATGTGGCGGCGACGGCTGGCATTGCTTATGTGCTGCTGCCGCCCGGTATTGGTGTGGATTACGGTTCCTTTCTGGCGATTTATATTGCCTCCTACACCGCCGGGCTGATTGCCAGCGTACCGGGTGGTCTGGGTGTGTTTGACGGCGCAATGCTGCTGGCTCTTGGGCCGTATATGCCTGCGCCGCAAATCCTCGGCGTCGTGCTGATTTTCCGGCTGTTCTACTACATCATCCCGCTCTTCATGGCCGGGATCATGTTCGCGGGGCATGAGCTGTTCCTGCGGGGTGATGATGCGCTGGCGAAGAAGAAAAGCCGGAAGCAGAAAACCCCTGCGGCTGTGCGTATTCGCCCCAGTCAGGTCGTGCGCGAAAGTGAAGCCGATTTTTCCGTGGCGGTGGCAACGGGCACGGTCTCGCTCTGCGGCCTGATGCTTATCTGCCTCGTGCTGCTGGACCCTGTGCCTAAGTTCGGCGTGGTGCAGGCCGGGCTGTTCTCTGCCGCCGGGTCTGTCAGTAACTACCTGCTCTCGCTGATGGGCGTTGCTCTGATTGGTCTGGGCATTGGTCTGTCACAGCGCGTCACGCTGGCATGGCGCGGTACGCTGGCGCTGCTGGTGACGGCAGCGATCCTCACCTTCCTGCGTGGGAATACGGTGCTGGTGCCAGTCATGCTGGGGCTTTCAGCCTTTCTGGTTGCACCGTTCCGGGCTTGCTATTACCGCCATGCCCGCCTGCTGAGTGAGCCGCTTTCTACTTCCACTTTGCTGTGCCTGTTGCTGCTGTTTGGGTGCGTGATTGCGCTGGCTAACCGGCACGGCGCCGGGAGCTGGTGGCAGATGGTTTTCATCTTCCCGGCCTCGGGCGCTGCCCGCTGGACCATCGCGTTAGCCGTGCTGATGGCGCTGGTCGTCATTGCCCGCCTGATGTGGCCGGGCCGCATTACGGTTAAAGAATGGGATGAGGACGCCTGCGCGCATTACCTCACGCTTGATCACGCCATGCCCACCATTCAGGACCTGAGGCCGGAAGGTTTTGTGGCCGGTGAGGGCGGTGAGGCTGTGATCCCGGTCCGCCAGAGTGGGGCCTTCCTTGTGGGGCTGGGTGATCCGGCCGGGGCGCAGGAAGATTGTGTTTCCGCCATCTGGCGTATGCGGGATCTGGCGCTGCAGGACGGGCTGAAACCCGTGTTCTGGCAGGTCGGGACACCTTTTTTACGGATTTATGATGATATTGGCCTGAGTGTCTGGCCAATGGACGATGGCACAGGGCTGCATTTCTGCTATCCGGCGAACGATATTGCTCTCGCATCCAAGTTTTTTGCCACCTATAAGGGCGGCAGAGTGGATTCTCCGGCCTCTGCCGGGCAATAAGGTTTTATGCAGGGCTTCGTAAGAGGCCGGTTTTGCTGGATACGTGCATGTCGGCTGATATTACTGCCTCGTTGTTTAGCGGAGGGGCCGCCCGTGTGGCGACAACCTCCTTCCTGCTGGCATTTCCCGCCCTGTTTTCCATTGTTAACCCGTTTGGGGCTGCGCTGATTTTTGCGCAGGCAACGGCTGGCCGCTCGCAGAAGGAAATCTTCGCGCTGGCCCGGCTGGTGGCGTTTTATTCCTTTGTGCTGATGGTTGTGTCCATCTGGTGCGGCAGTAAGGTGCTGGTGTTCTTCGGCGTGACCGTGAACGCCCTGCGCGTAGCTGGCGGCACCGTGGTAGCCGTGCGGGCGTGGGACCTGCTGCAAAGCCCGGAAAGCATTGAAGCACAGAAGGAAAAGCAGGCTCTGCAGGGCGGCAAGACCGTCATGTCTCCCAACTGGTCTGACTCCGCCTTCTTCCCGCTCGCCATGCCGTTTACCGTGGGGCCGGGGACGATTGCCGTCGCCATTGCGCTGGGTTCTGGCTGCCCGCCCGGGTCTTCCTTTCTGGCGTATGAAGGCGGCATTACCATTGCGGCTGTCTGCGTCGTGCTGATTGTGTGGCTGGCTTATTCCGGCTCGGAAAAGCTGGTTTCTATGCTGGGTGTAACGGGCACGCGTATTGTCAGCCGGATGGCTGCTCTCGTGCTGCTCTGCATTGGTGTGCAGATTCTGGCCGCGGGCGTGCAGGGCTTTGTGGTGGATATCTGGCAGCACATCAAAGCCGCTGGCTGAGGCATTCTTCTCGGGTAGTTTTGGAAGGGCAGGCGACACACTGTGTTGCTCTGCCCTTTTTTCTGCGCGGCTTTTTAAAGGACGCGCTTATTCCGCCGTGATCTGCGTCACTGAAGCGTCTTGCGCATGCAGCAGGGTTTTCAGGCGGTTGAGCTGGGCCGTGGCCTGTTCCGCAAAGCCGTAGGGCGGTTTGATAACCACCAGCCCTGCGCCATTCAGCCGGTCCGGGTCCACGGGTTTGCGCATCAGCAGTTCAGCGGCCAGAACATCCGGCACACCGGCATCCTGCAAGGCCGTATAAAAGGCCCGGATGGGGGTGCGATGCTTGATGGGATACCAGATGGCAATCATTCCCGTCGGGAAGCGCGCCTGGATGGTGTGGACTGCCTGAAGCAGCCGGTCGAACTCGCCGGGTTCTTCAAACGGCGGGTCAATCAGCACCAGCCCGCGTTTGGCAGTTTTGGGCGGCAGCAGGGCGCGGAGGGCTTCATACCCGTCACGCTCATGCACAAACACATTCGGGGTGCGGGTAAACAGGCCGTAGAGCTTGCGCTTGTCATCCGGGTGCTTCTCGCAGCAGATCAGCTCATCCTGCGGGCGCAGCATCATGGATGTCAGCACCGGGGAGCCGGGGTAATAGCGCGGGCCACCTGCTTTTTTGACCAGATCCAGCCAGGGAGCGAGGGGGCTATCCGGCCCTTCCTCAGCCAGCAGGCCGATGCCTTCTTTCCATTCCTGCGTTTTCTCGGCGTCCTCGCTGGTCAGATCATACCGGCCAATGCCCGCATGCGTATCCAGCACCATGAAGGGGCTAGGTTTGCGCAGAAAATGGCCGAGCAGCGAGACCAGAAGCGCGTGCTTCATGCAGTCTGCAAAGTTTCCGGCGTGGAAGGCGTGGCGATAGTTCATACAACACTCTCTTGGGGGGTAAAGCGGGCGGCCATGTCTTCAAGCGGCCAGCGCGGGCGGGGGCGGACGGTGCTGTCATCCGGCTGAGGCAGGCCGAGGTCAGCCGCTTCCTGACAGGTTTCAAGAGCAGCCCAGCCCACCATCACGGCGTTATCCGTGCACAGACGCAGGGGCGGGGCGGCAAAGCGCAGGCCGGCACTGGCGGCAACCTCTTCCAGCCGGGCGCGCAGCACGCTGTTGGCAGCCACACCGCCTGCGGCCACCAGCAGGCCAGCTTCGGGCATCATTTTCAGAGCGTTGCTCACCCGGTCCGCCACAACATCTGCCACAGCCTGCTGGAAGGAGGCCGCAAGGTCTGCTGCAAACTGGTGGGGCAGGGGCTCCAGCCCATACGGGGCCAGCTTTTGCGAGAGCGCGGTCTTCAGGCCGGAGAAGGAGAAGTCACACCCTGCGCGGCCCATTAGCGGGCGGGGCAGGGGGATGGCCTTCGGGTTGCCGGACTGCGCCAGTTTTTCCAGTGCGGGGCCGCCGGGCCAGCCAAGGCCGAGCATCTTGGCGACTTTGTCGAATGCTTCGCCCGCCGCATCATCAATGGTGCCGCCCAGCTTGCGGTAACGGCCCACACCTTCCACGGCAATGCACTGGCAGTGGCCGCCAGAGACCAGAAGCAACAGGTAGGGAAAAGCCGCTCCTCCCGGCACCAGACCGGGCAGGCGCGCCGTCAGCGCGTGGGCTTCTACATGGTTAACGGCCACAAACGGCTTGCCGAGTGAGAGCGCCAGCCCCTTGGCAAAACTGGCCCCCACAATCAGCCCGCCAATCAGCCCCGGCCCTGTGCTGGCGGCCACAAACCCGACCTTATCCGGAGTCATGCCTGCGTCTTTCAGCGTGGCCTGCACGAGTCCGGGCAGCAGGGCCAGATGGGCGCGGGCGGCAATTTCCGGCACCACGCCCCCAAAATCTGCATGGCCGTCCTGCGAGACGACCCTTTGAGCAAGGCAGACGCCCTCGCTGGAGAGGATGGCGCAGGCGGTCTCATCGCAAGACGATTCGATAGCCAGCACAGGTCCGGCAAGGGCGCTGTTTTTCGGCAGGTTCTGGTGGCTCATTGCCCTGTGGCTCCATGTGCTGTGATGGGAAACAAGCCCTGATATTCCGTATGCTGTCCGGGGTCGAAACGGTCTGCTGCGCGTGCCGTGCGTCTCTGGGGCGCAAGTTTTTCAGGCCTTTCGGGTATCATGGCTTCTTGTCCTCTCTCCATTCCCGGTAATAGACACTCTTATGGACTCAGCCTACCCTTCCTCGCCCGCCCCTTCGCCCGCGCTGCAGAAAGTTGCGGCGGAAGCGGCAGCTCGCCAGAAAAAGACCTCCGGGCATGCGTCCCGTCGTCTTCTGCCCCTCCGTGTCGGAACGCGAGGCTCCCCCCTCGCGCTGGTCCAGACCCGTGCCTTCCTGACCATGCTCACGCGCTTCTGCCCCGTGCTGCGGGATATGGGTGCGTTTCAGGAGCATCAGATCAACACCACGGGTGATCAGGTGCAGAACCGCCGTCTGGCTGAAATTGGCGGTAAAGGGCTGTTTGCCAAGGAAATTCACGAGGCCCTGTCTGACGGACGCATCGATTTTGCCGTCCACAGCCTCAAGGACCTTGAGACCACACTCCCCCCCGGCCTTGTGCTGGCCTGCACGCTGCGGCGTGAAGATGCGCGGGATGCGCTGATCCTCGGCCCCAACCTTGCCCCGACTGACCCGGATGATCCGTATTCCGCTCTGCCGGAAGGCGCGCTGGTAGGCTGTGCGTCTGTGCGCCGTCAGGCCCAGATGCTGCATGTGCGGCCCGACCTGAAATTCGGCCTGCTGCGTGGCAACGTGCAGACCCGACTCGACAAGCTGGCTGCCCGCCAGTGTGACGCGACGCTGCTGGCTCTGGCTGGCCTGCGTCGTCTGGGTATGGCGGAACGCGCCTCTCTGGTGCTGTCCCCCACCGTCATGGTGCCAGCCGCAGGGCAGGGCATTGTGGGTGTGACAGTGCGTGAGGACGATATTGAACTGCGCGAACTGCTGGCGGCCATTGAGGATTATGAAGCCCGCGCTGTCGCCACGGCAGAACGTGCCCTGCTGGCCGAACTGGATGGCTCCTGCCGCACGCCGATTGGTGGCTATGCGCAGTTGATTCCGGTTGTGGCGGGTGAAGAACCTAAACTGCACCTGACCGGCCTTGTAGCGCGGGAGGATGGGTCCTTCCTGCTCAAACGCGCCATCAGCGGCTCACCGGAAGATGCGGCACGTCTGGGTAAGGAACTGGGTGAAAGCCTGCGCGCCGATAGCCCCGCCGATATTTTTGAAGACAAGTAAGGCAGCCTGATGCCAACCCCCGGCACCAGCCCCGGCGTGCTGGTCACGCGGCCGGAGCCGGGGTTGTCTGAAACGCTGGCCGCTGTTTCTGCCGCCGGATGGGTGGCGTATGCCTCTCCGGCGTTGTGCATTACGCCCCATAGCCTGCGGGCTTTGCCGCACCACTTTGCCGCCTGTGTGCTGACAAGCGGGCAGGCCGTGCAGGCCGCACAGGCTTCTCTTCCCCCCACATGCCCAGTTTACGCCGTAGGTGACCGCACAGCGCAGCGCGCGCAGTCAGCCGGATTTACGGCTGTGCAAAGTGCGCGAGGCGATGCGGAGGCTTTGGCAGCGCTGATTATCCGCACCCGGACGCCAGAGTCTGGCCCGCTTTTGCTCCTCTCCGGCGCGCGGCAGGGCATGGAACTGGCGG
This sequence comes from Acetobacter sp. KSO5, assembly GCF_044094635.1. Classification (NCBI taxonomy): domain Bacteria; kingdom Pseudomonadati; phylum Pseudomonadota; class Alphaproteobacteria; order Acetobacterales; family Acetobacteraceae; genus Acetobacter; species Acetobacter sp. KSO5. Next base: position 1,125,385 of record NZ_CP172014.1, read on the forward strand.
ACAGATTGCGGCAGGCGGGATTTCGGGTGGTGCGGCGTGTGGCCTACACAGCCCGGCCAGCCCGGCAGATTGCACCGGACGTGCTGTGCGCTTTGCGGGCAGGCGAGATTAGCCACAGCCTGTTTTTTTCTTCGGAAAGTGCCGTGAGTTGGCTGGCGGCTTTGCCCGAGGCGTATCGGGATGCCGCGTGCCGAACCACTGCGATTGTTATCTCGCAGGCGGCGGCAGCCGTGCTGGAAAAGGCCGGGTGGACGCACTGTGTGGTGGCGGAAAAACCCACGGCACAAGCGATGCTGGCGGCACTGGGTGTTTGCCCTGCGGGTCGGATCTTACGGTCTTCAGACTAGGGCGCCAGGAAGCTGGACGCAGGAAACGTGGAGGCACAAAAAAACCGGCCTCCGGAAAACTCCGAAAGCCGGTTTTTAAGAAACCGTTTAAAAACTGAGGCCCGCAGCATGTTACCGGCGCAGGCCGTCAGTCTCAGGCATTGCCAGCGGTCTGCGGGAATTCCGCACGCTTGGCCTGCCACAGGGCCACAAAGTCGATCGGCTGCAGCACGATCGGCGGGAAACCGCCGTCACGCGTGACATCGCTGATGATGTTGCGGGCATATGGGAAGATCAGACGCGGCACTTCAACCAGCAGCATCGGCTCAATCAGCTCCTGCGGCGGGTTGGTCAGGGTGACAACAGCAGCATAAGCCAGCTCGGCAATAAATACCGTGCGGCCAGCAGCGCCACCTTCCGTTTCCGGAGCTTCTTTTGCTTCGGTCTTGATGGCCAGCGTCACTTCATAAACGGACTCGTCGTCCTGAAGTTTGGAGGCCTGAACATCAATGTTCACGGCAATGTTGGGCTGAGAGCGCAGTGTAGCAAAAATTTCTGCGCCACCGGGCACTTCAAAGGACAGGTCCCGCGTGTACTGCAGGTTAATGGCCAGCGGAAGGGCGGGCGGGGCAGACTGTTCAGAGTCAGACATGGAAAAATGCGCTTTCGTAATCAGGTCACACTGAGGTCTTTAGCGGTAGCATGCTGGTCTGGCTTCGCCAACCGTCAGAATGAGACAGAAAAAATTAAAAGGATTTTCAGGCAGTAAGCCGGTGTCAGGCAGAAAGATGCTGCCAGTCCCCATTTTCCAGGCTCTCACCACACAGGCCGAGCAGGAACCACCAGTGGGAGACAACAAGCGTTGTTCCGGCATCCGGCTGCTGCGCCATAAAGGTGCGGAAACGCTGCACGCGGTTCTGCATCATGCCGTCACTTTCCGGTGCGGCCGTCCACCAGACTTCCTCCAGGGCATCAAAATTCAGGTGGGGCCAGCTTTCATACAAGGTGGAGGCGCACGAGCCTTCATCGCACGAATACATGGCGCGTTCCCGCACCAGCGGGGTGACTTCCGGCGTGATGTTCAGCGCGCGGGCAAGAGGGGTGGCGGTCTCCAGCGCCCGGGTGAAAGGGGAGACGAGGATGCGTGTAATGCCTTCCCCCGCCAGTTCCTGCACAAGGCGCTGCGCATGCACGCGGCCCCGGGTGGACAAGGGAGGGTCTGAGAGGCCGGGGTCACGCCCTGTGGCAGTGTACAGCCGGTTGAATTCGCTTTCGCAGTGCCGCAGAATAATCATGGTCTCAGCACTTAGGAACAGCGGCCGGACTTCCGCAAGGGGCAGAGAGAGTGTGCCGCACGCATTGTATCGGGCAGGGGGCTTGTCTATGTATAAAGACGAGGTCTCCTGAACGATAAGGCTGCGCCTGAAGCCCGGGCTGGTCGAACATGGACGTGTGACAGATGGATTTTTCTTTCGGCCATTTTCCGGTCGATCTGATTCTTTTCGCTCTTGTGGCGGCGTTTCTGGCGCTGCGGCTGCGTAGTGTGCTGGGCAAGCGCGTTGGCATTCAGCCGGCCCCCATGCCCGTGCCCCCGCGCCCGGATGCAGCGGGGAAGGTGATAGACGGCAAGGCGGAACAGGTTGAAGCCGTGGCCTATGATATCCCCGGTCAGGGCACACGGGTGGGCCAGCTGCTGCTGGATGTGCAGCGGCAGGACAGCACGTTTACGCCGCAGCAGTTTCTCACTGGTGTGCAGACCTCTTTCCAGCAGGTGGTGAAAGCCTTTGCGGAGGGGGATCGCGCAACCCTGAAAACCCGCCTGACCCCGGCTGTCTATGCCTCGTTTGAAGCCGCCATGGATGCGCGGGACGCAGCGGGTGAAAAACAGCGCAGTGAGATCAAAACGATTCGGTCTCTGGCGATTGAGGATGTGCGTCTGGTGACACTGGATGTTGGCACCGGGGCCTCCATTGATGTGCGGATTGTATCCGACCAGATCAGCCTGCTGACGGACGCACAGGGCCAGCCCGTCACCGGGACGGATGCTGTGACCGAATTTTCTGATCTGTGGACGTTTGAGCGCCTTCTGGGTGTTAACGGCAGCAGCTGGCGTCTGGCTTCGGCGCGGAGTGCGTGAGAGCACGGGCCGGGGCTAAACCCAAACCGCCTGCCCGAGCGCAGCGGTACAAGGTTGGCCAGCAACAGATTATCCGGGGGGACTGCCAGCGTGCGCTGCGGCGCATGGAGGCGGACTCCGTTGATGTCATCATCACGTCACCTCCCTACAATATCGGCCTGTCCTACCGGAGCTATCCGGACAGGAAGGAAGAGGACGAGTATCTGGACTGGATGCTCGACGTAGCACACGGCCTGCGCCGCGTGCTGCGGGCAGATGGCTCCTTTTTCCTGAATATTTCAGGCTCATCCGCTCAGCCCTGGTTGCCGTTTGAACTGGCGGTCCGGCTGCGGGACCTGTTCGTGCTGCAAAATCATATCTCGTGGGTGAAGTCTATTTCGGTGGGTGAGGACAGTTTCGGCCATTTCAAACCCATGAACAGCCAGCGTTTCCTCCACCGTGGGCATGAACATCTGTTCCACTTCACTCTGAGCGGGGACGTGAAGCTGGACCGGCTGAGTGCCGGGGTGCCGTATAAGGATAAATCCAATATTGCCCGCCGTGGGCATGAGCAGGACCGGCGCTGCCGGGGCGATGCGTGGTTTATTCCGTATGAAACTGTGCGGGACCGTAAACAGAAATTCGACCATCCGGGCACTTTTCCCGTGGCGCTGCCAGAGCAGTGCCTGCTGCTGCACGGGCAGGAAGAAGCGCAGGTGCTGGACCCGTTTATGGGTACGGGCACCACGCTGTTAGCCGCGCAACGCCTCGGTTGTTTTGGGGTGGGGATTGAAATTGACCCCGATTATGTCGCCATTGCGCGACAGCGTCTGAGAGAGGATCTGGAGGCTGCGGAAGACTGACAATCGAATGTTTAAATGATTTTTATGAAAATAATCGTTTTGACATTTTGACATGTATCAAACACAACCCTGGCAACAGCGAATAAAAGCTATGCAGTGTTTCTAAGAACTCAGGAGTTGTGGTGTTGCGCAGATTAATAGCCTCGTTAGTAGGGGTAGGTGTTCTGGCTTATGGTGGAACAATTGCCTTCCTTACCCATTTTGACCATGTGACGGCCCCCGAATTACCTGCTGCTTCACCGACGTTAAAAGACCCCGTGGCTCTTGCCGCCTTTAATGCTGTGCGGGAATCCCGCTGTGATTACTGCCACGCGACGGGCCGTGATCTGCCGTTCTATTTCAAGCTGCCGATTGCCAACCAGTTGATGGAAAAAGACCTGCATGAAGGTCTGCGTCATTTCCGTATTGAGCCGGTGCTGGAAGCCTTCAAGGAAGGCAAGCCGTCGACGGAAGAGCAGCTGTCCCGTATTGAAGAAGTCATTACGCAGAACCGTATGCCGCCGAGCATGTATCTTCTCATGCACTGGCATGCACACCTCTCTGACGGTGAGCGTCAGGCTGTGCTGAAGTGGGTGGAAGACACCCGCCGCAAATACTACGCCAACACGGGTGCGGCCTCCCAGTTTACCGGGGAGCCCATCCGCCCCGTGCCGGAAAGCGTGCCGGTGGATGCCGCCAAAGTTGCGCTGGGCCGCAAGCTGTTCTTTGACAAAAACCTCTCTGGGGACGGCACCCTGAACTGCGCAAGCTGTCATGACTTGAACCACGGTGGCGTGGACCATCTGGTGACGGCCACGGGCATTGGCGGCCAGAAAGGCCCCATCAATGTGCCGACGGTGTATGACGCGTACTTCAAGATTGCGCAGTTCTGGAACGGTCGTGCGGATGATCTGGCAGCACAGGCTGCTGGCCCCGTGATGAACCCGGTAGAAATGGGCTCGCATGACTGGGCCGGTGTGGCGCAGAAGCTGGCGGGCAATCCGGAATACGCGCCGATGTTCCAGTCCGCCTTTGGCACAGATGCGGCGATGGATCAGAACACCATCACCTCTGCGATTGCCGAGTTTGAAAAAACGCTGATCACGCCGGACAGCCCGTTTGATGACTATCTGAAGGGCAACAGCAGCGCGCTGAGCGAACAGGCCAAACGTGGCTATGAAAAGTTCAAGAGCATTGGCTGCTCTGGCTGCCACAGCGGCATTGGTGTGGGCGGTGGTGCCTATGAAGCGATGGGTCTGGAAGGCGATTACTTCAAGGATCGTGGCGGCAAGCTGACCGCTGCTGATGAAGGCCGCTATGATGTGACGCACAAGGACGAAGATCACTTCCGCTTTGTGGTCCCGACCCTGCGGAACATTGACCAGTCTGCCCCGTATTTCCACGATGGCAGCGTGAAGACGCTGGACGAGGCCGTGCGGAAAATGGCGAAATATCAGACGCCGGATGCGGCTATTTCTGATCAGGACGTGAGCGACATTGTGGCGTTCCTCAAGAGCCTGACCGGGAAGTATGAAGGTCACTCTCTGGCCGACATGGGGCAGCCTGCTCCAGCCCGGTAATGCGCAGAAAAAACGAGGGATCAGCCAGATAAATGCGCTGGTCCCTTGAAAGACGGCCCCTCGGCAGGTGATAAGCTTGCCAAGGGGCCGTTTTTATTTGGGAAGGAATACCAGTGGTCAGGCGGCGTCATCTCCGTGAAGAAGAAAAGGCGCTGTGGTCCATAGTGGTGCGGGACGTAGCGCCCTTGCACGTGCCGCGTGCCGGCCTATCCCCCGAGAATGCTACTGAAGATGAGCAGGCGACTGCGGCGGAAGAGGCCAAAGGCAAGCGTCTGGCTCTGGCCGCGCAGAAAAAACAGCCCCGGCATAAAAGACGTCTGACGACGGTGGATATCCCGCTGTTTGTGCCAGCTGCCGTGCCTCCTGTGCGGGTGCAGCATGTGGTGCAGCCGGTGGAGGAAATCGGGCGGCGTTCTCCGGGTGTCGATAATTACAGCTGGCGCACCTTTACCGACGGCAAGATGAAGGTGGAGCGGCGGCTCGACCTGCACGGCATGGTTGCGGAAGATGCGTTCCGCCGACTGATGGAATTTATGGATGTGTCGTTCCGGTGCGGCCTGCGCTGCGTGGAAGTGGTGACAGGCCTTGGCACCGGGCAGGAGGGCGGCATCCTGCGGCGGGAGCTGCCACACTGGCTGGCCCGCGCGGAGATGCGCCACCGGATTCTGGGCGTGACCTATCCCCATGCGGGGAATAAGGGGTCAGTCCGTATTCTGTTGCGTCGCCGTCGGCGGTAACGGCTTGCCCGCAGGGGCATCCCGCCAGCGCGGAATATTAACGGACAGCCACCGGCGGAGCGCCAGAATACGGTCCAGATCCGGCATCATATCCGCATAGAGTGTTGAGCAGGGAAGACCTGCAAAAAGCAGCTGATTCTGCTCCCGGGCGTGGGCGCGTAAAGCGGGCTCATTGGCAGCGACCTGTGCGGCGTGCCGGAACCGGGCGACCAGATCTGGCGGAGACAGGTTGGGCAGCATCAGCCCGGCTTTCAGGCTGGCAGCCGAAGCTGCTGTTTTCCACACGTCATAGAGCCGGCCTGCGGGCAGGCGCTTTCTTTCCTGTTTGAAAATGGTCGTGAAGTCAGGTGGCAGCCGCAGGCGCGGGGAGACTGAAGCCGGCAGCACATTGGAGAAAAGGGGCTGCGTGTTCGGCTCATCATCCTGCAGGGAGGCCATCCGTTCTTCATATTCTTCGTCAAACGGAAGCTGAATGACATCCACAGTGCCAGCCTTTAGCGCGGCAATGGCGGTGTCCGGCGTGCCGTAGCCCGGAGCGGGCAAAGGATGCATGCCCAGAAGGTCCAGAGCTACAAGGGTGGGCAGTTCCGGGCCGGAAACAGCAGAAACGGCCACGCGTAAGGGGCGGCCCTGCAGGAAGCTGGCAAAGCTGCGGTGCAGGCTGATTTTGCCAATGGTGACCGTTGGCTGACAGCTCATGAAAACGGGGAGCCAGCGCTGGGCATCGTAATGCACGCGGGGATCGCCCGTCAGAGCGGCAATCAGGCCGGAGCCGGGCACGACTAGGCCAGAAGGCGGGGTCGCCTGTTCCTGCTGAATGTCAAACAGATTGCCACCCGTCACACCATCCCAGCCGGTGGTCAGGCGGAGGGGGAAGGGATCTGCATAATGCATCTCTTCCGCAAGGATCGGGGCCAGCAGGGCGGCCCACTGGCCACAGATGCTCTCGGAGGAGCCGCCTACAATCAGCGGCGGCAGAGGCTGGGTATTCAGCGGCGTGGCGGAGCGTGCGGGGTGGCGCGGCAGCAGAGACGCGACAGCGGCGCCTCCCAGACCGCTCAAGAGCAGGCGGCGGGAGATCGGTCTGGCGGAAGAAGAATGATCTGGCTGATCAGTGCGCGGCACGTGTGAAAAACCTCCCAGTCGGCGTATCTGTCTGAGCGTCCTTAAAGGGGCGGGGCCGGGAGACTTAGGGAGTGGAGTCCTGCAAGCCCCGCCAGACCGCACCAGCGATCTGCGGCAAAATTACGGTTGGTCGCTCAGGGCCACTTCACTTCCGGCGGCATGCTCATCAGAATCGCTTCCGTATGGCCGCCGGTTTTCAGGCCAAACAGCGTGCCGCGGTCATGCAGAAGATTGAATTCCACATAGCGACCACGGCGGATGAGCTGCGCCTCGCGCTGTTCCGGCGTCCAGGGTTCCATCATCCGGTCGCGGATAATTTCGGGATAGGTTTCCAGAAAACCAAGGCCGACATCTTTGGTGAAGGCGAAGTCCTGCGCGGTGTCCCCGCTATCCAGCCGGTCATAAAAGATGCCGCCCAGACCGCGCGGTTCGTTGCGGTGCGGCAGGTAGAAATATTTGTCACACCAGGCTTTGAAGCGCGGATAATACTCGGGGTCATGGCGGGCGCAGGCCTGCTCAAACCCGGCGTGGAAACGGGCGGCGTCATCAATGGCTTCCGCACTTTCGGGGAACATGGGGGTAATATCCCCGCCGCCGCCAAACCAGCCCTGCGTGGTGATGATCATGCGGGTATTGAAGTGCGCGGCAGGCACCAGCGGGCTGCACATATGCGCCACAAGGCTGATGCCGGTTGCAAAAAAGCGCGGGTCTTCCGACGCACCGGGAATGGTGGCAGCAAATTCCGGGGAGAATGTGCCTTCCACCGTGGAGACATTCACGCCCACTTTTTCAAAAACGCGGCCCCGCATCAGGCTCATCACACCGCCACCGCCGGGGGTGCCGTCCTGATTCTGGCGGTTCCAGCTTTTGCGCTCAAACTGGCCTGCGGCTTCATGCCCAGGCAGGATAGGCGCGTTCTGCTGCACGGCGTCCTGCTCTATCTGCTCAAAGGCAGCGCAGATCTTATCACGCAGGGTTTCAAACCACTCTTTAGCTTCCGCTTTCAGAGCTGTATGGGCGGGCACAGAATACGCTTTGGTGGGAGTCATAGCCGGGTCTTTTTTCCTCTCACGCGCGGATGGAGGCTCACCCGCGCCTGCTAAAGGCCTTAGAGGTGCGCCTTCCTGACGATCATTGCAAGATCATGCCGTTCATCGTTAAACACGACAACACTGTTCTGTACGGCGTTCGGGATGCCGTGTCTGGCAGAGGTGAGGGGGAACGGATGGCAGGCACACCATCGTGTCAGGATCAGGCCTATCAGCCGCCAACGGGGCCGGTTTCGGTGCAGCCCGTGCCGGAAACGTCGGCTGGTTCCGCAGCGGGTGGTGCAGCTCAGACGCATACGGCCTATGGGTTTGTGCGGGAGTATATGGCGTTTCTCCTGCCGCGAGACCTCAACCTGCTGTGGACCATTGGCGCCATGCTGGTGGCCGTTCTGGCTCTGATGCTGCTGAGCGGCCTGACACTGGCGCTGACTTATACGCCCGATGCCTCGCTGGCCTTTACCTCTGTCGAAACGCTGGAGCGACGCGTGCCCTTCGGCTGGCTTCTGCGCAGTATGCATATGACGGGGGCTACGTTCTTTATGGCTGCCCTCTATCTGCATGTGTTTCGGGGGCTGTGTTACGGCTCCTACCGTGCGCCGCGTCAGGGGCTGTGGGGCGTTGGCACGGTTCTGCTGATGATGGTGATGATCACCGCCTTTGCCGGATATGTGCTGCCATGGGGCCAGATGTCCTATTGGGGGGCCGATGTAGCAGGCAAAGCTGTTGGCGCGATCCCGCTGGTAGGGAACACGCTGGAGCGGGTTTTTCTGGGCGGTGATGCACCGGGCACTGCCACATTGCACCGGATGTTCGTGCTGCACTTCACGCTCGCTTTTGCCATTGTCGGCATGGTCATCCTGCATGTGGCAGTTCTGCATGCCAGAGGCAGCACAAGCCCATCGGGTGCCATGGGGCAGAACCGGGCGCGGATGCTCCCGTTCCATCCTTATTTTACCGTCAAGGATGGTCTGGGCGTGGTGGTGCTGGCCATTCTGTTCACGCTGGTGATGTGCTTCTGGCCGGGGCTGGTGACCGAGGTGGAAAATTATCGCCCGGCCAACCCTTTGCACACCCCTGCGGACATTGAGCCAGAATGGTACTTTCTGCCATTTTACGGAATGTTGCAGGCTGTGCCCTCCAAGTTTTTCGGGTTGCTGGTATCGGGTGGTGCTGTGGCCATCCTGCTGTTTGTCCCCTGGCTGGACCGGGGTAATTCCGCCACTTTCGCGGTTGGTCGCTGGGGTGGCTTGCGCTGGCTGCCGCGTGTGGCGCTGGCGGTTCTGGTCTGTTCCTTCGTGCTGGCCGGGCTTGCGGGGCGGCATCATGTGCAAGGCGTCTGGTTGGTGGTCGGGCGATTGGCGACGCTGGGCTACTACCTCTATTTCCTCGGTTTTTTGCCGTTTTACAGTCGGTTGGCGCGTAAGGAGGCACTGTCTTGAAGGCGCGGATGTCTTTCGCGGCGCGGTCCCTTGCGGTTGGCCGCAGGGGGAACGTGCGCAGGCTACCGCAGGTGGTGGCGGGCGTGCTGGTGTGCTCCTTCGTGCTGGCCGGGCAGGGAGCGTTGACGGCCTCTGCACAGGCTGCGCCTCCCTCAGGTGCCCCGGCGCATGCGCCCGCACAGAACTGGTCTTTCAACGGGCCACTCGGGCATTTTGATCTGGGGGCTGTGCAACGTGGCTATGCTGTGTTTGCCGGTGTTTGTGCCTCCTGTCACAGCCTGACGCAGGTGCATTTTTCCGACCTTGGCGATATGGGCCTGACGCCTGAGCAGGTGGCAGCCCTTGCAGCCTCCTGGCAGGTTGCCGCAGGTCGGGATGCGGAAGGGCACCTTAAACATCGCAAAGCCACGCCGGATGATGCGCTGCCCCGGCCCTATGCTGACCCGGATGCCGCACGGGCTGCAAACCGTGGCGCGGTGCCCCCTGATCTGTCCCGTATCACGCAGGTCTATCCCGGCGGCCCAGACCGTGTGTATGCGCTGCTGACGGGCTATGCGCCAGTAAAGCCACCAACGGCGGAAGCCGGAGCTGCTCAACCCGAAGCAGGCTTTGCAAACCCCTATGCCATTGGCCACCGCACAGCCATGCCACCGCCTTTGCGGGATCATGCCGTAATGTATGCCGATGGCACCCAGCCCACTGCGCAGCAGGAAGCGCGGGATGTCACAGCCTTTCTCGCGTGGATTTCCAACCCGCATGCGGATGACAAACGCAGGCTGGGGGTTGGGGTTGGGCTCTATCTGTGTTTTCTCGCCTGTTTGCTTGTTATCCTGAAACGGAGAATCTGGTCTCATGTTGCAAAATGAAGTTGTGGAACCCGTCATCGGTCTTATCGGTGGGTCCGGTCTGTATGATATTGACGGGCTGGAAGAGAAGGAATGGCGCACTGTTGAAACCCCGTGGGGTCTGCCGTCTGACCAGCTTCTGTTTGGCAGACTGGATGGTGTGCGCTGCGTCTTCCTGCCGCGTCATGGCCGGGGGCATCCCATTCCGCCGTCTCGTCTGAACTACCGTGCCAATATTGCCGCGATGAAGATGTCGGGTGTGACCGACATTGTCTCGCTCTCTGCGGTCGGGTCTTTGAAAGAAGAGCTGCCGCCGGGGCATTTTGTGATTGTCGATCAGTTTATCGACCGCACCATCTGGCGGGAAAAAAGCTTTTTTGACACTGGCTGCGTGGCCCATATCTCCATGGCAGACCCGCTCTGCGCCCGTATTGGCGACGTGCTGGAAGCCCAGACCAAGGCGCTGAATATCGAAGCGACCCGTGGCGGCACATATCTGGTGATGGAAGGCCCGCAGTTTTCCACCCGTGCGGAAAGCAACCTGTATCGTTCATGGGGCTGCTCCGTAATTGGCATGACCAACATGCCGGAAGCGACTTTGGCGCGGGAAGCCGAGATTTGCTACGCGACCGTCGCCATGGTGACGGATTATGACTGCTGGCACGAAGACCACGATAACGTGACGGTAGAAAGTGTGGTGAAAACCATGCAGGGCAACTCCGCCAAAGCGAAGGCGCTGGTGAAAGCGGTGATTCCCGCCCTTGGTCAGCCGCGTGGCCTGTGTTCTGCCGGGTGTGACAGAGCGCTGGAATATGCCCTGATTACCGCCCCGGAAGCGCGGGACCCTGCGCTTATCAGCAAGCTGAAAGTCATAGCCGGGCGCGTACTGTAAGGCTGCTAACCAGGCAGCCTCTCTTGCACGTCTCACCAAAACGGGCGAATGCTAGCCAAAAGAATGGATGGCTTTGCTCTCGTGACGACTTCTGAACATCTTCGCTCTTTAACCCGCCCGCTGGCCCTTGTAACCGGGGCCGCGGGTGGCATTGGTGTGCCGCTTGTCAGCCGTCTGGTGGCGGCGGGCTACCATGTTCTGGCGCTCAGCCGGAGTGGGGGCGAGGAACAGCCATTTGTCACGCCGATATCGTGTGACCTGACAAAGCCTGAGCAGATTGAACATGTTGTCGCGCAGGTTGCAGCACTTGGCCGCCGCGTACAGGTGCTGGTGCATTGCGCCGGGGTGATTGTGCCGCAGCGCATGGGGGGCGGGGATACGGCCTCTGTTTCCTGCCAGCTGGCCGTCAATCTTGAAGCCCCCATTCTGCTGACCATGAAGCTGCTGCCACATATCCCCTCAGGCGGGCATGTGGTGTTCATCAACTCCATGGCCGCCCTCGTGCCGCTGGAGGGCAGCAGTATCTATACGGCCAGCAAATTCGGGCTGCGTGGCTTTGCGCTTTCTCTGGCGCAGGATGTGCGTAAACGCGGCATCCATGTCTCGTCCGTTTTTCCGGGCGCAGTCGATACGCCCATGCTTAAGCGCGAGATTGATAACGGTGGCTCACCGCTGAACTTCGTCACGGCGCCCGCTACGGCAGATGGCATTGCTGTCATTGTCATGGGCCTGCTGCGCCGCCCGCGTGCGGAAGTGTTCTGCCCCAGCTCAGACGGTATTCTGGCTCAGCTCATGCTGATGATGCCCCGCGTCTGGCGGCTGATCCTGCCAATCCTGCTCAAAAAAGGCCGCAAGGGGCTGCGGAAGTATCTGGATGGGCAGGGAAGGTGCTGAGGCGGCACTCCTGAGGGCTCATTTTCTCCGGTGCTGTGTTTTGCGGCTTTGACGGTGGAGATGGAGTGTGAACTTGCCGTGCACAATGCTGCGTGTGACTGGCACTCCATGCTGGCGTTTTGAGAGCGTGTACACGCAAAATTGCCCCACAGATGAAATCTGTAGAGTAAACGCAGCACAATTCGCATTTACGAAGTGCTAAGCAGCTATTTTTATTTTCAGGAAAAATGGTGGAGGAGGTTGGATTCGAACCAACGTAGGCGTACGCCAGCGGATTTACAGTCCGCCCCCTTTAGCCACTCGGGCACTCCTCCGGGGTTGTTGAGGGAGGAATTAGAGGTCAGGCGGCCTGTTGTCAACACTCTGTTTTCATTCTCTTTCCGTATTCAGGAAAAAACTTTGCGGGCGATGGGTGGACAGGGGTGCCATCAGGCGTGAAAGGTGCCGCTCAGCAGCTTTTTTGAGCAGGAGAGACAGTCTTGAGCAAACATGTGACAGCCAGACGGCACACCCCGCGGTCCCTCGCGGCGCTGGACGCCCCCATTGTCGCGCTGACGGCCTATACCACCCCCATGGCCCGCCTGATGGACCCGCATTGTGACCTCCTGCTGGTGGGGGATTCTCTGGGCATGGTGGTCTATGGCATGGACTCCACGCTGGCCGTCACGCCGGAGATGATGATTGCGCACGGGCAGGCCGTGGTGCGCGGCAGCCAGCGTGCCTGTGTGGCGATTGATCTGCCATTTGGCAGCTACCAGCAGAGCCCGCAGCAGGCCTTTGCTGTCTCGGCTGAAATCATGGCGAAAACCGGGGCTGGCTGCGTGAAGCTGGAAGGCGGCGTGGAAATGGCTGAAACCGTCCACTTCCTTACCCAACGCGGTATTCCGGTCATCGGCCATATCGGCCTCAAGCCGCAGGCTGTGCATACGCACGGCGGTTTCCGCACCGTAGGGCGTGGGAGCGAGGCCGAGCAGGTGATGCAGGACGCAAAAGCGATTGAAGCCGCCGGGGCTTTTTCCATTGTGATTGAAAGCACCATGGAGCCGTTGGCGCGTGAGATTTCAGAAACGCTTTCCGTGCCGACAATCGGCATTGGGGCCTCTCCGGCCTGCGGTGGTCAGATTCTTGTCGGGGAAGATATGCTTGGGCTTTTCTCTGATTTCACTCCGCGTTTTGTTAAACGCTTTGCGGCGATTGGCGAACAGGTGGACAAAGCCGTGGCAGAGTATGCCGAAGCCGTGCGCAACCGCAGTTTTCCGGGGCCGGAGCAGTGCGTTGGGATGCCAAAAAAGGAATCCTGAAAAACTGTTCGGGAGTAAGGTATTTTACAGAGTGTCTTTAAATGGCTGCTTTAAAAAAGCAAGCCAGAGGCGTGCTGGCGTAATTTGAGTCTGCGCAACAGGATTTTAAAATACCCTCTTGCTATCAGACTATATCTGAGAGAGCAGGGCGTATGGCTCCGTTCTCTCAGGCTTTTACAAAGAAATCATGTCCGCAAGGAACGCCTCTCTGTTCCCCGTGATTGGGACAAACAGAGAGGAATCTAGCAGGCTTTACTGGTAACGGTTCAGCCACCAGCCATACGGCGGGGGCAGAACGCCAGCGGGCTGCTTTTTATGCACGGCCCGCGCCGCAGCGTAGGGCCAGTGCGGGTCAGCCAGCAGCGGGCGGCCAAGAGCTACCGCGTCCAGCGTGCCGGTGCGGATCAGCGCATCAGCCTGTCGCCCTTCACTGATATACCAGGAGGTGGAAACGGGCAGGCCGGTTTCCTGTTTGATCTGGTGTGCATAGGGCGCCATGAACGCCGCACCCCACGGGATCTGGCCGTTTGGGGTGGAGAAGCCGATGCTCACATCCAGAAAATCCAGCCCGGATTCTTTGAGTTTTTTAAGCAGGGCGACGGAATCCCGCAGGTTTTCGTCATCATGGCCGTCAAATTCAATTACGCCAAACCGAATAGTCAGCGGCAGGTTTTCCGGCCAGACTTCCCGCACAGCCTCCAGTGTTTCCACCAGAAAGCGCCCGCGGTTTTCAGCAGAGCCACCATACTGGTCTGTGCGTTTGTTGGCGTCCGGAGAGAAAAAACTCTGCGCCAGATAGCCGTGCGCAAAATGCAGCATCAGCCACTGGAAGCCTGCATCCCGTGCGCGTTCCACGGCTTTGACAAAGTCTGCTTTCACGCGGGCAATATCGTCCAGCGTCATTTCCGTCGGCGTGCGGGGCAGGTTGGCACCAAACGGAATGGCAGAGGGGCCAATGGGTTGCCAGCCGCGCGGGTCGCCTTCAGGGATATGGTCGTCCCCTTCCCACGGCAGGTTAGCGCTTGCCTTGCGGCCTGCATGCGCAATCTGAATGCCCGGCACAGCGCCAGCCTTGCGAATGGACTCCACAATCGGGGCGAAGGCTGCCGCCTGCTCATCATTCCACAGGCCGAGGCAGCCCGGGGTGATGCGGCCTTCGGGAGAAACGCCCGTGGCTTCCACCACCACCAGACCGGAGCCGCCACGGGCTAGGCCGGCGTAATGCACATGGTGCCAGTCATTCGGCACGCCATCCTGCGCCATATACTGGCACATGGGGGCAACGGTAATACGGTTGCGTAAGGTGACGTCTTTTAAGGTATAGGGGTCAAAGAGAGTTGGCATGGATGAGGCCCTTTTTCAAAATGAAGCGGGTGAGTGAATAGTTCGACAATAATCGAACTATTATCGTGCGCAAGGGCAAAGGGCAGGAAAAACGTATGAAGCAGTATGAACATCCGCCTGCAGAGGCGTTTCAGTTAACGGCCATTCTGCATGCGCTGTCCGACCCGTATCGGCTGTCCATTGTGCAGAAACTCTCGGTTTTGCAGCCGCAACCCTGCGCTCCGTTGCAGGGAGACAGGCCGAAATCCTCCGTCTCTCACCATTTTAGCGTGCTGCGAAAAGCGGGGCTGGTGCGGACTCTGGTTGTGGGTGTGACTCACATGAACAGCCTGCGGGATGCTGAGCTGGAGGCGCGCTTTCCCGGTTTGCTGAAAACGATTCTGGAGGCTGCGGCGCGGAGTGCGGAACTAGCTGCGCAGGACTGACGGCGGCGGGGATGTCCTGCGTTTCCTGGAAGGGCGCACGTGGATGGCTGCCGAAAGTGTGTTGGCCCCTGCACGGTAAGATGGGGGATAGCGCATCGCGCCGGGAAGAAAAAACGCTATTGCGGATCTTCCGATGTGCCGCCCGGACTATTTAAGAGCGGCACAGCCTGACCGCCTGCGTGGGCGCTGCTCGCCAGAACCTGCACCCCCAGCACATGCCACCCTGAAGCGTCCTGATAGAGCAGGGGCGCGCCGCTGCTGCCGTGTGTGCCGGCGCAGTCATGGGAGAACAGAGGATTGCCGCTCCTGTCGTGCGTCAGGCCGGTCATATGGCAATGCAGATCCGCCGTGATGACGTCCGGCATGTTCTGCTCGTAGCCTCCCAGCACAACCGCCATACCGGGTTTAATGTCGTCGGGTGTGGTGCTGACGTGAAAGGCCTCATCCGGGCGCGCAACCGGGTGGTCCAGCACCAGTGTGGCATGGTCCAGCCCGGCACTCAGGCTTTCTTTAGTGGGAGAATAACCGGGGGGCACAATAAAGCGGACAACGCGCGCATGGGCCGTGAATTTATCGCCACTATAGGCGCGCAGAAAATGCACGCTGCTGGGCTGAACGAAACGTTGAGGCTGCGTGAGCCAGAGGCAATGGGCTGCTGTTTCCACCAATACAGGGCTGATCAGAAAGCCGGTGCAGCGGGAACCGAGTTCCGTCTGCACCCGGCCAATGGCAGACCACGGGGCCTGTGTGGTGGAGACGCGCTGCCGAGGGTCCGCAAAGGGCGTGACCCCGGCCAGATGAGTACGGTAGTCCGGCCCCTCTGCATAAGCAGGGAGAGGGGGTAACAGCAGGGACATGGCGGCCCCGGCTGTTACAAATGCGGCGGCCCCAAACCCCGCGGCCAAAGCCCTGTGTAATGTCTGCAAACAGACGGTATGCAGGGCCAAGGGAAAGTGTTTCGACTTAGTCTGCATAACCCTGCGGGTGGTCTTTGCGCCATGCAAAGGCGGTTTCCACAATACGGTCGATATCCGTGAATTCCGGAGCCCAGCCGGTGGCGGCCATCAGGCGTTTGGGGCTGGCCACCAGACACGGCGGGTCACCGGGGCGACGGTCACCGGCCTGCCATGGCACCTCGAGCCCGGTCACGCGGGCGACGCTTTCAATAATTTCACGGTTGGAATTGCCGCGCCCGGTGCCAACGTTAAACGTCACGCTCTTCTCGTTCAGCAGGGGCAGAACGGCCAGATGCGCGCGGGCCAGATCCGTGACATGCACATAGTCACGGATGCAGGTGCCGTCTGGCGTGGGGTAATCCTGCCCGAACAGGGTCAGAGCCGCGCGGCGCTTGAGGGCGGCATCGATCACCAGCGGGATCAGATGCGTTTCCGGGCGATGATCTTCCCCGGCGCGGCCGGCAGGATCAGCACCGGCGGCGTTGAAGTAGCGCAGGCAGGCGCTTTTCAGCCCATGGATACGGTCGGCCCAGTACAGGGCGCGTTCCACCATGTATTTGCTCTCACCATACGGGGAGCCGGGGTCAACAGGGGTGTCTTCGCTGATCGGTTCATCCCCGGCAGAGCCGAACAGAGCCGCCGTGGAGGAAAACACAAACCGTTTGATGCCGTGGCGCACGCAGGCATCAATCAGCCCGAAGCCGATGCCCGCATTGGCGGACATATAGAGCATCGGGTCCTGCATGCTCTCACCCACCAGAGAGAGGGCGGCAAAATGCAGCACACCATCCCACGGGCCATCGGCCAGCACGCGGTTCAGGCACTCCAGATCTGCCAGGTCCCCATGAATGAAAGTTGCCGCATCCGGCACGGCAGAGCGATGGCCCGTGCGCAGGCTGTCGAACACCACAACGTCATGCCCATCATCCAGAAGGGCAAGAATAACGTGGCTGCCAACATATCCGGCGCCACCAGTAACTAGAAAACGAGCCATGAAAGCCGATACTCATATCCATTAAAAGATGGCTGAGACCCTAGGGCTTTTGAGCGACCGGAAGCAAGGCCGAGGCGGCCCTTTTCTGGCTTCAGAAGGGTTTGAGCAGGCGGTCCAGATAGTCCAGTTCCTGCTGCGGGCGGGTGCGATCAGAATCGCGGCGGCGCAGTTCCTGCTCAATCTCACGCGCGCGCTGGCGGGCGACGTTATCGGGGATATGCGTGCCGTCGTCCGGGGCCTGATCCCCGCCTTCACCCATGCGACGCCCCAGCGGGTCACGCTTGTCTTTGCCGTTCTCCTGACCGTCGCTGTCATCCGCGTCATCAGAGGGCGAGGCTCCCCCATCGCCTTCGTCTGCGCTACCCTGACCTTGCGACCCTTCACCCTGTCCACCGGACTGGCCGCCACTATTGCCGCCAAAAGCAGGGAGGAAACTGGGTGTGGCGTTCTGGCCGTTGCCCTTCATGGTGTCCTGCATCTGCTGGCGGCTTTTGCGCAGGGCTTCCAGCACTTTTTCTTCCGCAGTGGCGGCGGTGGCATCATCCCCGTCGGCCAATGCCTTGCGGGCATCGTGCATGCTTTTCTGTGCGTCTGAGAAGGCCGGGGGCGTTTTGCCGGTCAGTTCCTTGAATTCGTCTTTCAGCTCATCCAATGCCCGGTCCAGCGCGTGCTGAGTGGCGCGCTCTGTGCGGCGTGCAGCGGCCTGCGCTTCGGCTTTGGCCGGGTCCAGAGCGGGTTGCTGCGCATCGCCTGAAGAGGCGTCTGGATGCTGAGGGGCTGCGTGCGGCGAGGGGGCATTCTGGTCAGTGCCCGGGGGCACGGGCAGACCCAGCTTACGCAGCAGTTCGGAGGTGGACATCGCGCCGTAATCTTCGTCGCCGTCTTCGTCCTGATCCATGTCGTTCTGCTGGCGGGACTGGGCGCGGAGTGTTTCATCCAGACGCGACTGTGCGTGGTCCAGCAGGGATGTTTCCTTGCCTGTCAGGTCCCGCAAGGCGGCGCCCTGTTCACGCGCTTTCTGCTGCGCCACCATCTGTTGCGCCATGGCTGCCATATCCTGCGGGGTGGCGTTGCGCATGCGCTCGGTGGCGTCTTCCATTTGTTGCAGCCGTTGCAGAGCATCGGCAGAATGGCCGTTGGCGGCATCACGCTGCAACTGCTGCATCAGGCGGGAAAAGGCCTTGTCCCCGGCTTTGGAAAAACCGGGCAGATCCGGAATGGCCGTATGTTCCCGCATGGCCTGCGCTGCGAGAGCCTGCATCTTGCGGGCAATGGCGTCTTTCAGGGTTTTCAGCCGGGCTTCCAGTTCCTCCCGCGCCTGCGGGGATTGCTGGCCGTCTTCCCGCATGTGCTGCAACTGCTGGGCCACGGCAGCCTGAGCGGCGCGTACCTCAATGGAGGCCTGAGCACTGGCGTCATCGCCTTTGCGGCGGTCTTCAATATCCAGCGCCAGATCCCACAGCAGATTAGTGGTGCTGGTGCGGGCGGTTTCCGTATCCACTTCCTTGTCGTCCAGCATGGCGACGAGGCTGGTGAGGGCTAGGAACATGCCCGTGTGGTCATTAATCGGGCCGGGGGTTTCGCCAAGGGCGGCGAGGTCTGTAGCGGTCTCGCTCCGGCTTTCGCGCCCCAGAGCAAAGCGTTTGCGCAGGTCCAGCACCGCGCGGGCCACGGGGGAGTGGAACACGCGCGCGCCCAGCCGGAAGGTGGCGGGTTTGCTCTGGCCCTCATGCCCGCTGACGGCAGTGGCCACCACGTTGCCGGTTACTTCCTCGCCCGCCCATGGGTCTTCTGAGAGGTCCGGCGTGCTGATACCCTTGGCTGATTTGGGATGACCGCTGAGAGGCAGAGGCACTGTGAGCGTGCGGGACGGCCCGCGCCCCGGATGAACCAGATGTAGCTGCACAGAGAGCGAGGCCAGCCCGTAGGCATGCGCGGCTTCATACGGCAGGCGGGTGCGCCAGTCTGTTTTGCCTGCGCCCGGGTTAGGGCCCCATGCAGCGGTCGGGGCCGCATCGGGAAGAACCGTGACCGGCCAGCGGGCCAGCGTGCGGCCTCGTCCCGCGACGCGCACAAGGCCGCTGTGGCGCAGGGTGACTTCAATTTTCCAGCTCTGACGGTCCAGTGTCTGACGCGCTTCATCCTGCATGACCAGCCCGCCTGCGCTGCGCAGAACGGGGTGGGAGGACAGGCCCGTGACAATAACGGTCAGCCGCGCGCCTTCCGGGACGGAAGGAGCGGGAGCATTGGGGTTGAGGAAAACGGGTGCTTCCGGCGCGTAAGCCGGAGGCGTGATCCACGCTTCCACATGCGCCATCGGCACGTCCGGATCATCCCGGCCGGGGATGAACGCGGCGAGAAGACGACCGGGCGCGGACGACCCCGCCATAACCCCGGTGCCAACGAAAGCCGCCAGCAGAGCCGCCCCAATCCAGCGGCGCGCCGGACTGGCAGGCAGCAAACGTGGCCATCCGGCGCGTAACGTGCCCAGAGTGGCCAGAACGCGCTGCTGATGCGCCTGCCACAACGGCTGCGGCAGGCCTTTGCGGGCACCGGCGGGCTGATCTGTCAGGGTGGCAAGCGGGCGGTTGTGGAGACCGGAGGCGCGTTCAATCCGGCGGTCAATGGCGTCCGCGGTGGGGGCCTTCAGGCGGGAGAGGTCATTATGCAGCCGCCATCCGCACAGGCTGAGCCATCCGGCGACTGCTACAAGCCGCAGGCCGTCCGGCAGGTGTTGCGGCAGGCGTAAAAGCCCCGCTACGCCATACACGCCAAGGAGCGCCAGCGTGGGCTGAAGAGCGGGCCAGAGCTGTTCGGTATGCAGCACAAAGGCCGCGTGCTGGCGGACGGTCGCCAGCCGGGCCGCCAGAGAACCTCCGTCCGCAGTGGAGGAGGCCAGATCCTGTTTCAGATCCGCCGTCTTCATGCGGTTCCGGCAAGGTGGGAGGGCACGCTTTCATCCTGCCACAGGGCTTCAAGCGGCTGGCGAGGGCGGATAACGTGCCATGAGCCCTTGTCCACCAGCACTTCCGCCGCCAGCGGGCGGCTGTTGTAGGTGGAACTCATCACAGCGCCATAGGCCCCGGTATCCAGAATAGCGACGCGTGCGCCGCGCTGCATGGGGGGAAGGGCGCGGTCCCGGGCGAAGGTATCGCCACTTTCACACACCGGGCCGACGACATGGGCCGGGGCAGCGGGCAGGGCGGCGTCATGCGGGCTGAGGGGAACAATGCCATGCCACGCATCATACATGCTGGGGCGCAGCAGGTCATTCATGGCGGCATCCAGCACAAGGAACGGGGCTTCATCACCACGCGCCTTGTTCAGAATAACGGTGCTGAGCAGCAGGCCGGAGGGGCCAACGGGCCAGCGCCCCGGCTCAATGGCCAGACGGACATTCAGGCCGCCGAGTTCCGCCCTGATGGCCCCGGCCAGTGCTTCCGGCTGGCCTTCCGGCTCGTTGCGATAGGAAATGCCAAGGCCGCCGCCGCAATCCACGACTTCAACCGTCTGACCCGCAGCGCGCACGGCCTGCACCAGTTCGGCAATGCGGGCATAGGCTGCGCGATAGGGCGCGACGGAAGTAATCTGGCTGCCTATGTGGGTGGAGAACCCGACCGCCCGGATGCCCGGCAGGCTTGCGGCTCGGGCGTAAAGGGCTGCGGCGTCATCATACGGGATGCCAAACTTGTTGGCGGCCAGACCGGTGGTGATTTTGGCGTGGGTTTTGGCGTCCACGTCCGGGTTCACGCGCAGGGTGATGGTGGCGTCTTTGCCCAGTTTGCGGGCAATGCCGGAAATAATGTCCAGCTCTTCCGCACTTTCCACATTGATCTGCCCGATGCCCAGACCGATGGCATGCTCCAGCTCGGCATCACTTTTACCCACGCCTGAAAAGACAATGTGGCTGGCCGGGATGCCGGCTTTGAGTGCGCGGGCCAGTTCGCCACCACTGACGATATCTGCACCAAAGCCTTCTTCACGCAGGAGAGAGAGAACGGCCAGATGGTCATTGGCTTTCACGGCGTAATGGATGGAGGCGTTCAGCCCGGCATCCTGCATGGCCTGCCGCATCCGGTGCATGCGTGCGCGCAGGGTGTCACCGCTCAGCACCCAGCAGGGGGTGCCGACTTTATCCGCAATGGCGTTAAGCGCCACGCCATCCAGCATCAGGCCGCAGAGCGGGTCCATTTCCAGAAACGGACGGCTGGCCAGCAGCTCCGCAACGGATGGGTCCGGGTCATGAAACGTCACATCATCGGCCATGGGGCGCGTAAGCCTTGAAAATAAAATGCTCCGGCACCCATGGGGCAGGGCGGCTTCTGCCGGACCCGGAGCGTGTTTGTTCTGTTATACCGCCAGCCTGACAGATTGCCAGTCATCATGCCAGTGCAGCCAGCTTAGTCGGCGGGCGGATAGCCCTGCGGATAAATGATTTTATCCTGCGGTCCCGGCGCATGGGGAGAGCCTTTTTTGCCGCAGCCGCTCAGCGGCAGGGCCAGCACGACCAGTGCCAGAAAACTGACAATCAGACGGATCTTCATGCTCAGGCCCCTTTGTGTTCAGCCACAGGTTCAGCGTCCAGTGCTGCCAGCCATTTGCGGGCTTCACGCTGCACATTGCTGCCGGCGGTGCCGCCCTCACTGGTGCGGGAGGCAATGGAGGCTTCAACCGTCAGTACGGAATAAATATCATCCGTAATGCCGGGTTCTTCCGCCTGCATCTCTGCCAGAGACAGATCGGCCAGATCCACGCCTTTTTCTTCCGCTTTGGCGACCAGACGGCCTGTAACGTGATGCGCGGTGCGGAACGGCACCTTGAGCACCCGCACCAGCCAGTCGGCAATGTCGGTCGCGGTGGAGAAGCCGGAGCCGGCCAGCGCACGCATCTGTGCCGTGTTGGCCGTCATATCCCGCACCATGCCGTCACAGGCGGCGAGGGAGAGGGCGGCGGCATCGGTGGCAGCAAAAACCGGCTCTTTATCTTCCTGCATGTCCTTGGCGTAAGCCAGCGGCAGGCCCTTCATGACCGTCAGCAGGCTGACAAGGCTGCCGGTAATGCGGCCCGTTTTGGCGCGCACCAGTTCAGCAGCATCCGGGTTGCGCTTCTGCGGCATGATGGATGAGCCAGTGGTGAACGCATCGGACAGCCGGATGAAGGAGAACGGTGAGGAACACCAGATCACAATCTCTTCCGCCAGACGGGAGAGATGCATGGCCATGATGGACAGAGCTGAGAGATATTCCAGCGCGAAGTCCCGGTCCGATACGGAATCGAGTGAGTTGGCCGTCGGGCGGTCAAAGCCCAGCGTGCGGGCTGTCATCTTCCGGTCGATGGGGAAGGACGTGCCAGCCAGTGCTGCTGAGCCAAGCGGGCATTCGTTCAGGCGTTTGCGCGTGTCTGCCAGACGGCCACGGTCACGGGCCAGCATTTCCACATAGGCCATCAGGTGGTGGCCGAACGTTACGGGCTGTGCGGTTTGCAGGTGGGTAAAGCCGGGCATGGGGTCTGAAGCATGCTCTTCCGCCCGGCGGGCGAGGGCACGCATCAGGGAAGCCACCTGCTGGTCCAGCCCGTCCAGCGCGTCACGCGTCCACAGGCGGAAGTCGGTCGCGACCTGATCATTCCGGGAGCGGGCGGTGTGCAGGCGTTTGCCGGGTTCACCAATCCGTTCGGACAGGCGGGCTTCGATATTCATGTGAATATCTTCCAGCGCTTCGGAAAATTCAAAGCGTCCGGCTTCAATATCCTGACCGATGGCTGTCAGGCCCTCGCGGATGGCGGCTTCATCCTCGGCAGAGATAATGCCGGTATGGGCCAGCATGGCAGCATGGGCCAGAGACCCTGCAATATCCTGCTTCCACATGGCTTTATCAAACCCGATCGAGGCGTTGATGGCCTGCATGATCTGGGAAGGGCCACCGGCAAACCGGCCGCCCCACTGCATGTTGGCGTCTGCTTTGGCCCCGGCGGCCGTGCTGGTGGTGTCCGTGCTGCTCAGAGACATGTCATGCCCCAACCCGTATCCTTAAAAAGTGTCTGTGTGCTGCATCCGGTGGGTCAGGCCCGTGGGTGCAGCGTGCAAAGCGTGCACCCTACTGATGCGCGCGCCGTGGCGCAAACCGTGAGGATACGCCATGATGCCGTTATCACCTGTTGTGAGGGCGGGGCTGCCCTGCTACGCGGCATGGGTTTTCGTAATGCGGGATCATCCCTATCTTGCGCAGGCAAGAGGAACAGGATTCCAAGGAGTTCATGACTATGAGTGCAACGAACAAACTTACGACCTACGCTGTGATTGATCCCGGCCCGAATGTGCTGCTGGAAGTCATGAAGGCCGCAAGCCCGATTGAAGCCGTGAAGAAAATCGAAGAGAAAATGCGCGGGCCTGAGTATGTGGCAGCCCGTTCCTACGATCTGGGCGGTGAAGAATCGCTGGAGGGGGCCGACCCGGTCTATCTGGTGTATGACCTGACGGACGCGGAACTGGATGATGAAGGCCTGACGGGTGAAGATGCCGGTCTGGTGCGCGCTCAGGCTGATGAAGCGGGCGTGGTTGTCTCTTCCGCCAAAGGCTGAGGCATGATGGTCTCTGGCAAAACGCCGGAGTGCTGAGCAGGAGGCCGCCCGGTTTTGTCCGTGGTGGCCTTTTTGCTTATTGGAAGGATGCAGGATGACGGACAGTACCGCAAAAACAGCTTCAAGTTTTGCCGTCTATGGCACCGATCAGGGCGGCCCCTTTGTGCTGGTGAGTGACCATGCAGGCCGCGCCGTGCCGCCCGCGCTGGGGGATCTGGGCGTGAGTGCGGAAGAGCGCGCGCGCCATATTGGCTGGGATATCGGGATTGATGGCGTGGGCCGTCATCTGGCCGCTCTGCTGCCTGCCATGCTGATTGAGCAGGTTTATTCCCGGCTGGTGATTGATTGCAACCGCGCCCCCGGTCACCCGACCTCCATTGTCAGCGTGAGCGACGGCACGGCGGTGCCTGCCAATGCGGGGCTGACGCCGGAGCAGATTGCCGACCGGCATGAGACCATTTTGCATCCCTATCACGGTCGTATTACGCAGGAACTGGATGCCCGTCTGAAAGCCGGTCGCCCGACGGCCGTTGTGGCGCTGCACAGCTTCACGCCGGAAATGCGGGGCTTTAAGCGCCCCTGGCATGCCGGCATTCTGCATAATCATGATTCGCGTCTGGCCCACATCATGCTCGACCTGCTGCGGCAGGATGGTCTGACGGTGGGGGACAATGAGCCTTATGCGCTGACCGATACGTCCGACTACACCATTCCGCTGCACGGTGAAAAACGGCAGCTGCCGCATCTGGAAATTGAAATCCGGCAGGATCTGATTGCTGATGAAGCTGGCCAGAAAGATTGGGCTGAGCGTCTGGCGCGCCTGCTGCCGGAGGCATGGGCGCAATTCTGCAAAATCTATGGGGCCAGTCAGATCACGGAAGCGCTCACCGCGCAGGATAACCAGCAATCCGCTCCGGCATCTGCAAAGCAGGCGGGTCAGGCCAGCCGGTAGTCTGGCAGGTAAGCGTGTGTCTTGGCTGAGTATAAGGCGAGAGAGAGTGGGACTGAAACGGAGAGGTATGCAGGTTGCATGCGTGCGTTTCAGAACTGTTCCGGTCGCTTTATGTGTCGCCTTTGCGTCCGTGTGTGTTGCCCTTAATGTTTGATAAAGCCATTTTTTGAAACAGAAGCCCCTTTCGCCGTCGGTGCGGAGGGGGCTTGCTCCCGTTTTCCCGTCTGAAACGCCAGAGAACAGCATGACCAAAACGCCCGATTCTGTTTCCACCAAACCTCAGATCATCACCGGCAAGGCACGTCTGGCCGGGGTGCTGGGCTGGCCGGTTTCGCACTCCCGTTCTCCCGCGCTGCATAATTACTGGCTGCGACGGTACGGGATTGATGGCGCGTATGTGCCGCTCCCCGTAAAGCCGGAACAGTTTGAAGCTGCCGTGCGCGGTTTGCAGGCCGCCGGGTTCCGGGGCGCGAATGTCACCATTCCGCACAAGGAAGCTGCCTGTGCGCTGGCGGATGAGCTGGACCCGTCCGCTCAGCGGGCCGGAGCAGTTAATACGCTGGTGTTTGAAGAGGATGGCCGGATTCGGGGACTCTCAACCGATGGCGGAGGCTTTGTGGCCAGCATGGACGCCAGCGGCATCAGCCTTCCGGCGTCTGGTCGGACGTTGCTGCTGGGGGCCGGGGGGGCTGCGCGGTCAGTCGCGGCGGCGTTGCAGGACCGGGGGCTGCATGTGGCCGTGACCAACCGCACACAGGCGCGGGCCGAGAGCCTTGCCGCTGTTCTGCCGGGGCTGGAGGTTGTGCTGTGGGAGACGTGGGAAGCCGGACTGGGCGGGTATGACCTGCTGGTGAACACCACCTCACTGGGCATGGAAGGCGGTCCGGACCCGATGTTCTGTCCGTCTCTGAAAGCGGCCTCTCATAAACTGGTTGTGGCGGATATTGTTTACGTGCCGCGCCTGACCCCACTGCTGGCTGAGGCAGAACAGCACGGCCTGAAAACGCTGGGGGGGCTGGGCATGTTGCTGCATCAGGCGCGCCTCGGTTTCCGCGAATGGTTCGGGCAGGACCCGGTCGTGGATGCGGAGACAGAAGCAACTGTGACGGCTAGCTTGTAACGCGCTGGCGGGGGAGCGCGGCGCGCATCAGGCAAACAGAAAGGTCTGAGATGAAGGTTGTGGGGCTGACAGGCGGAATGGGCATGGGCAAAAGCACCGTGGCCAGCATGTTCCGGCAGGCGGGCGTTCCGGTGTTTGATGCCGATGCCACCGTACGCCAGCTTCAGGCCGATCATGGCCTAGCCCTTGGGCCGATTGCGGAACTGGTGCCGCAGGCGGTGGTGAATGGGCATCTTGACAGAGCCGTTCTCCGGCGGGCCGTGGCGGAAACGCCGGGTCTGCTGCGGCAGCTTGAGGCCATTCTTCACCCAATGGTGCGGGCGGCCCGACAGGATTTTCTCAGCCGCCACCGTCGGCAGGGCGCACGCTGCGTGCTGCTGGATATTCCGCTGTTGTTTGAAACCGGCAGCCAGCGGGCCTGTGACCATGTCCTGCTGGTGTCCGCTCCGCCCCGTTTGCAGGCTGAGCGGGTGGCGCGGCGGCGTGGGTTGCCAAAAGCCGAGGCCCGGCGGCTGATGGTCCGGCAAATGCCCGATGCCAGAAAGAGACGGCTGGCGGATACGGTGATAGAGACTGGTGTGGCTCTGGGCGCAACGCAGCGGCAGGTTCGATCTCTGATTAAGGCACTAAAGGCATGAAACGCTCCATTCTGTTCGATACGGAAACCACAGGGCTGGACCCGGCCACCGGCGACAGGGTGATTGAAATTGCGGCCCTTGAGCTGGTGGGTGACCTGCCAACTGGCAAGAGCTACCGCGTATTGATTGACCCGGAGCGGGACGTGCCGGAAGAGGCCTCCCGCGTGCATGGCTTTACGGCAGCGGACCTTCAGGGGAAGCCGAAATTTGCCGAGGTTGTGGATGAATTTCTCAGCTTTATTGGCGATGACCAGCTGATTGCCCACAACGCCCGCTTTGACTTTGGCTTTCTGAATGCGGAACTGAAACGGGCGGGGCGTAAGCCGCTGGATCTCGGCCGCATGGTGGATACGCTGGATATGGCGCGTGAGCGCTTCCCCGGTATGCCCAACAGTCTGGATGCGCTGTGCCGCCGTTTTGGCATCGATCTGTCTGCCCGAACCACGCATAACGCGCTGCTGGACTGCAAGCTTCTGGCCGATGTGTATGTGGAGCTGATGGGCGGCCGCCAGCACGGGCTCGGGCTGGTGGCAGACGGCACCAACGGCCATGCCGTGATGTATGAGGGGCCGGTGAATCGTCGGGTTGTGCGGGTTGTGCCCACGCAGGAAGAACTGGCGGCGCACCGCGCTTTTGTGGAAGAACTCAAGGAACCTGTGTGGACTGCTGAATAGAGGCAGCATATCTTTTTAAAAAGGTTACTGTCTTTATGGTCTTGCCGTGTTTCTTCTTTCCGTAAAACATGGCAAGACGAAAAGGCGCTGCATCTGGATCCCCCGGACTTTGGCGGCCGCCATCCTGACAGCAAGGAGCCTGTTGATGCGCTCTGCATCCCTTCACATTGCGACTGCCCTGGCCTTGTGTGGTACATGGTCTTTGACCGCCTGTGCCCAGACGACGCTTGGGCCTGTAACGGGTGAAGTCTCGTTTCACACCAGTTCAGCCGATCTGGGTGTGGGCTATACGTGGGGCCATGGGGTTCTGACTTACGGCGGGCGGACCTATCCGTTCTCCGTCAAGGGCGCTTCCGCCGCAGCAATCGGCTATTCATCCGGTGACAGTGTGGGCAAGGTCTATAATCTCCAGCGGATTGAAGATTTTGCCGGTACGTTCTGGGCGCTCTCTGGTGAAGCAACCGTGGGGCGTGGCGTCAGCGGCCAGCTGATGGAAAATGACAACGGCGTGCGGATTCGTCTGGACTACACGCGCGGCGGTGCACGAATTGCTGCTTCTCCGTCTCGTCTGACTATCCGTTTGCTCAAAACGCCGGAGCAGTCTTCCGGTGAGCATACAGGCAGCGTAAAGGCCCATTCTGCGGCCAAATGAATTTTGAGATCTGACGGGGCGCAGAGGGTATGAGAGGGGCAAAGCCTCTCGCCTGCGCCCATCATTTTGTCTGCTTAGCGCACCAATTTTTTGACGGTCTCTGCGTTGCTCAGCCGCTGGTAAGCAAGCGGACTGTTTTCTGAATAATCTGCTTTTCTTCAAACAGTGCCAGAGCGCGCTGGCGTCCGGCTTGCCCCATGCGGGTGCGCAGGGGCACGTCCTGCACCAGCTGGCGCAGGGCCGCAGCGAGGGGTGCGACTGTAGCAGGTGGCACCAGCAGGCCGGTTTCTCCTGAGACAACCTGCTCGCGCGGGCCGCTGATATCGGTGCTGACCACGGGCAGGCCCGTCATCATCGCTTCGATAATGGACATGGGCAGCCCTTCAAAATGGCTGGGCAGCGTGAAGATATCCGCAGCAGCCAGAACCGCAGGCGTATCAGCCCGATACCCCAGACATTTCAGGCGCGAGCCAAGGGCGGCCTGTGCTTCGGCAAAGCAGCTATCCAGTGCTGCACCGTGGTCGGAGGTCAGTCGTTCGCCCACCACCCACAGTTCGGCTTCAGGCACGCTGCGCATGGCGTCCAGCAGTTCCGGATAGCCTTTGTGACGCACCAGACGGGAGACCACCACGATAACCGGCGTTTCTTCTGCCGTGCCCAGTTCCGCACGGATGCGGGCGCGGGCTGCCGGGTCTGGCCGGAAGCGGGAGCTGTCCCGTCCATTGCCAATGGCGATGGGGGTGCGGGCGATATGCAGCCGTCGGGCATCCTCGGCTTCTTCCTGCGAGACGGTGAGATAAACATCTGTGATGCGCCCGCAGAGAAATTCCAGAACCAGCGCCAGTCCGCGCCGCAGCGCAGACCCCGGCTGATTGAACAGAAAACCGTGGCAGGTATAGGCAATGCGGGGCACGCCACAGAGTTTGGCGGCCACGCGGGCCAGAATACCGCTGATGGGCATATGTGCATGCACCATGTCCGGTTTTTCCCGCCAGATCAGCCGCACCAGCGCCCAGAACGCCCGGGCCTGCGCCAGAGGGGAAAAAGAGCGGGCAAAGGGCAGCGTTTCCACCCGAAACCCGGCCTGCCGGGGCGGGGCGACCAAAGGGCCATCTGCACAAACCCCGACCACCTCATGCCCCTCTTCCCGCAGGGCGCGCATGAGGGGGAGAAGGAAGTGATTCAGGGAAAAATCGACGTTCGTGATTTCAAGAATTTTCACGCCCGGCCTTACTCAGTCATCAGGGTGAGTGCCCAGCGGACCGGGCGCATGGCCGGGGCGGAGGGGGCAGTTCCGGCAGGTTTGCTGGAAGCTGCGGATTCAGAGGCCTGTGCGGATGTCCCGTGCTCTGTGGGACCTTCCGTCTGCGGTGCATGGTCAGCCGCCGCATCCTGCCCGGCAAAAAGCGCCTCCGCCATGCTCGGCGTTTCCTGCGTGGCGTGTTCGGACTGGCCCGTATGGCTCAGGCCCGTCGTGCTGGCAGCCTGATAGGGCATGCTGTCGGCGGGAGGTGCATCATGCAGCAGCGGGCTGAAGGCGTCTTCTTCGCTGTGTTGCGGGGCTGCGGCGTAAGCTTCACCCTCCTGCACATAACCCTGCATGTCCGTCTGGGCGTAGGCATGGTCTGGGTAGGCGGCTGACGCATCCTGTTCGGCGTAGCCCTCGTTTTCTGGCTGATAGGCCTCGTGCTCAGTTGCCGCATGAGACTGGCCGTAAAACGCGTCCTGTTCACTGGCGGTGTGTGCGTGGTCGGCGGAATAAGCGGCATTGTCTTCCGGGTAGGTATCGCCCTGCGCATGGGCTGCGGCGTGGTCTGCACCGTGCGCCTCGGTTTCCAGAGCCTCTTCTTCGCCTTCAGCAGCACGTTCTTCCGGTGGTTCGGGTGCTTCTGGCGGGCAGAGGACAATTTGCAGAGAGTCCACGCGCTCGCCACTGCCCAGATAGACGCTGTCTTCCAGATAAGCGGCCACGTTGGCCTGAAACAGCCAGCTTTCTTCCTGCGTGTAGAGCAGGAAGCCGTGTTCGATTTCTTCCACGGTAATGTCCGGGTGCAGATGGAAGCGCACACAGAAATCCCGGCTTTCTGTGCCCTCAAGGGCTTCCGCCCCGCGCAGGGTCTGGCCATCCTTGCCCAGATAAAGCTGGCGGGAATACACGCCGCCGCCCTGGGGCTTGTAGCCATCATGCGTCATGTGCAGCCAGTGCGCGCCGTCCTGCGAGGCCTGTGCGCGCGTGACGGTTGGCCGGTGCGTAATGGCCCCGCTCTGGTTGCGCGTAAGGGGGGAGAGTGAGCCCATTTCCAGCACGGAATGCGCCGCCGGGACGCGCAGCGCCTCAGCCCA
Organism: Acetobacter sp. KSO5; assembly: GCF_044094635.1. Classification (NCBI taxonomy): domain Bacteria; kingdom Pseudomonadati; phylum Pseudomonadota; class Alphaproteobacteria; order Acetobacterales; family Acetobacteraceae; genus Acetobacter; species Acetobacter sp. KSO5. The sequence continues at coordinate 1,155,208 of NZ_CP172014.1, forward strand.
GCCACGCTGTGTGCTGGACCCGCAATTGACGATAATCCGCTGGCGGCCAGAGGAAAATTCAAAGGAAAGCATGCCCGCATGGGCCGTGCTGTCATAACCCGCCGGGGCGGGGCCGGAGGCATCGGCAAACAGCATGGTGCGGCCGCTTGTCAGGCGGATATAGCCGCTTTCCGGCTGGCTGGCGGCGACGACGCGCCCGCGGGAGGCACGGTTGAGCACCTGCTCGATCAACTGCGGGTCGCGTTCCCGGCTGCCGTTAAAGAGCATCAGCCCGCCATCCCCGTGCCGCATGGCGCGTAGGGCCGGAGCTGCGCGGTCGGCCACTTCCATCAGGCGGGAGGGCAGGGGCAGGCGGGCTGTCTGGAGAATGCTGAGCATTTCAGCCAGTTCCCGCACGGCCTGAAACTGGTCTTCCGGGCAGCGGGTGATGTGGCTCCCATCCGCAAGGAACTGCTGATCAATTTCCTGATCAATCAGTTTGAGATAGCGGGACAGAAATTCCGGGTGGTCAGGAATGGCGACAGCAACGGCGAGCAGGCCTTTCAGGGCTGTCAGCGCGCGCCAGCCACGGGCTCCCTCCGGCATCAGCGCCATAATGGAGCGGGCTTCCATAATCAGCGCAGCCATCAGGTTCTGCCGGAAATTGTCATCCGCAGCAGCAGCGAAAAATTCGTAATAGGAGAGCCACGCGGCCAGACGCGCCCCGGTTACGGAAGGGTCAGTAATCGGGCGTTCAGAGGCAGGCTGGCCAATCCATGTGGCGACCATGCTGCGCGCCTTGATGCGGGCGGATTCCGCACCCAGTTCCCGCAGGTCCCGCAGCCAGGTAAAGCCTTGCAGCCAGCGGCGATAGGCTTCCGGCCAGGCGGGGTTATCCCACTGCAAATGCTGGAGGTTGCGCACAACCCCTTCAAACAGGCTCTGGTTCCGCACCAGACGTTCACCCACCAGAGGGTCCCCCGGCCAGAGGTCTCGCAATGTCAGGGCCGGTGCGGCAGGCACACGGCTAAAACCACCCAGCGGGTTCCGCATGGCAAAGGTCAGACGGGCATCACGGGTCCAGCGGCGCAGGGGCATCAGGCAGGGAGTGCTCCGAAGTGAGAGGGCAGGGAGGACAGAGGATCTGTCAGGAGTGATAAAGCCCTGTGCAAAGGGGCGGAATGATCTGCATCATGCTGTAACTCGAGACCGCAGGGCGTCTATGGCTGCGGCGTAGTCCGGCTGAGCGTAAATCGCACTGCCGGCAATCAGCACATCCGCTCCGGCCTCTATCGCCAGAGGGGCGGTTTTCGGGTCAATCCCGCCATCGACGGCCAGACGGATGTCCCGGCCTGTGGTGGTAATCATTTCCCGCAGGCGGCGGATTTTGGGGAGCTGACTGGTCAGAAATTTCTGGCCGCCAAACCCGGGATTGACGCTCATTACCAGAATCACGTCCACCAGATCCAGAATTTCGCTCACCGCTTCTGGCGGCGTCGCCGGGCACAGCACAATACCGGGTTTGGCCCCAAGCGCACGGATATGCTGGAGCGAGCGGTGTGCATGTGGCCCGGCTTCAATATGAATAAGGATATGGTCCGCGCCAGCCCTGGCGAAGGCTTCCAGATACGGGTCAGCGGGCTCGATCATCAGATGCACGTCAAACGGCAGCGTGCTGTAAGGCCGCAGGGCTTTGACCACCTGTGGGCCGAAGGAGATGTTGGGCACAAAATGCCCGTCCATCACGTCCAGATGAATCCAGTCTGCCCCGGCTTTGGCCACGGCCTGCACTTCCTCGCCCAGACGGGCGAAGTCGGCGGCGAGAACACTGGGAGCAATAAGGGGGCGGGTTACAGAGTGCATAACTTTTGTTATCCGCAATCCCGCCGCCCGACGCAACTCTGTTAAAGCGCGTTTGGAAGATTGTTACGCAGGCACGATGAAGCGGGCTGCAAAAAAACCATCCATGCTGCCTTTGTCCAGCCACATACCCGGGTGGGTGCGCAGCCAGCCTTCCGGCGTAAGAGCTTCTGGCAGAAAGGAAAGTTCTTCCGGCGTAAAGGGGGAGGGGATCAGCCCCATCTCCTGCGCAGCGCGGGCGCGGGCCGGGCCTTCCTCATCCTGCAGGGAGCAGACGGCATAAATCAGCCGACCACCGGGGCGCAGCATGGATTTGGCCGCAGCAAGCAGCCGATCCTGTCCAGCTGTCAGCGCGTTCAGGTCACGCGGGCGTTTGACCCACAGCACATCCGGGTGGCGGCGTGCCGTACCGGTGGCGGAGCAGGGCGCATCCAGCAGAATGGCGTCAAACAGCGCATCCGGTTTCCATGTGGCAGCGTCGTCCTGCACAATCTGCACAGGGTAGGCCAGTCGCGCCATGTTTTCCTGCAGGCGCAGCAGGCGGGTCGCGTTCTGCTCCACCGCCGTCACGTCTGCGCCAGTGGCGGCAAGCTGCGCGGTTTTCCCGCCCGGGGCGGCGCACAGATCGGCCACGCGTTCACCCGGCTTGGCCGCGAGCAGGCGCGCCGGGAGGGTTGCGGCGGCGTCCTGCACCCAGAATGCGCCTTCCTCATACCCCGGCAGTTCCGTTACACGGGTGCCAGCGGGCAGGCGAATGGAGCCGTTGGGCAGTTCCACGCCGCCTTCCGGGGCAGTCGCGCCGGGGCGGAGGGTGATGTCCAGCGGGGCTTCATGACTGATCCCCTGAGCAATGGCGCGTGCAGCCCCTTTGCCCAGCGTGTTCCAGGAACTCCACAGCCAAGAGGGGATATTCAGGCGTGGCTGGTCCAGCCCTTCCAGCAGAGCGGGACCCTTATCGGCCACCTTGCGCAGCACAGCATTGGCCAGCCCGGCAAACGGGGCCAGCTTGCGGCGGCGCAGCAAAGAGACCGTGGTGCCAACGGCGGCATGCGGCGGTGTTTCCAGAAACAGCAGTTGCGCACAGCCCATCATCAGCGCCACGCGCACCGGTTCCGGCGGTTCCTTGCGCAGGAACGGTTCCAGCACGGTGCGCAGCGTGCCCATGTGGCGCAGGGTAGCTGCGGCCAGACGGTGTGCTGCCGCACGGTCACGCGGCGGGGCCTCGTGCTCGTTAGCAGAGCGGGACAGGGTGGTTTCCAGCATGCGCCGGTGTTCCACCACGCCGCACAGAATATCAAACGCAACGTCCCGCGTGGGGTCAGCAGGCTGGGGGGCGTTGTTCCGGCGCGCTGCATTGCGTCTGGGGTTACGGGGGCGGCGGGGTTCTGCTGTCATCAGCTCACTATCTGTTCAGGCAATCAGGTCAGGCCATAAAGGCGGGGGAGGTGGCAGGCCAGACCTGCCGGAGCATTACGCCACCAGCAGGGCGGCGTCTGCTGATGTCGGGGCTTGGCTCTTGGTCAGATACCGGCGAAGCACGTCGGGGTAGAGCTGGTGTTCCTGCCGCAGCACGCGCGCAGCAAGGGTATCAGCCGTATCACCCGGCAGAACTGGAACCGCTGCCTGCCCCAGAATGGGGCCTTCATCCATGCCTTCTGTGACCAGATGCACGGTGCAGCCGTGGATGCGCACGCCAGCGTCCAGCGCGCGCTCATGCGTATGCAGGCCGGGGAACACGGGCAGCAGACTGGGGTGAATGTTCAGCATTTTCCCCGCCCACTGGGTGGTGAGGAACGGCGTGAGGAGGCGCATATAACCCGCCAGACAGACGACTTCCGCCCCGGCGTCCCGCAGGGCGGCATTAACGGCGCGTTCATGCGCGTCACGGTCTTTTTTATACAGGCGGTGGTCGATCGCCACGGTCTCAAGGCCTGCGGCGCGAGCCATGTCCAGCCCCGGTGCGTCTGGTTTGTTGCTCAGCACAAGGCAGATGCGGGCGGGGAAGTCCTGCTGTTTGCACGCTTCAATCAGGGCCGTGGCGTTGCTGCCCCGGCCACTGAGCAGAATGGCGACCGGGGTTTTAGGCGTCTCACTCATGCTGCGTGAAAATCCGGGGACGCAACCATCTTCAGGCCAGCTTTGGCGGCGCTGTCAGCAGCCTTGGCGATATGGCCAATCAGCGTGCCCTCTTCGCCCAGTTCTTTCAAGCGGGCCAGAACTTCGTCCGGTTTGGGGGTGATGAGCACCATGCCCACGCCGCAGTTAAACACGCGCAGCATTTCTTCATTCGCCACGTCACCCGTGCGGGCCAGCCAGTTGAAGACGGGCGGGACAGGCCATGCGGCGTCAATCACAGCGTCCAGCCCGTCGGGCAGAATGCGGGGCAGGTTGCCCGGCAGGCCGCCACCAGTGATGTGCGCTGCGGCATGCAGCAGGCCTGCGCGATGCAGGTCCAGCACCGTACGGACGTAAAGTTTTGTCGGGGTCAGCAGGGCTTCACCCAGATTTTTGCCCGGTGCAAAGGCAGCCGGGTCCGTCCAGGCCAGATGGGCATCGGCCACAATGCGGCGCACCAGAGAATAGCCGTTGGAATGCACACCGCTGGAGGGCAGGGCAATCAGCGCGTCCCCGTCCGCAATGCCAGCGGGCAGCAGGGCGGAGCGTTCTGCCGCACCCACAGAGAAGCCCGCCAGATCATAATGCCCATCGGCATACATGCCGGGCATTTCGGCCGTCTCACCACCGACCAGCGCACAGCCGGACTGTTCACAGCCCTGCGCAATGCCGCGCACAACCTTGGCGGCACTTTCAACAGACAGGCGGCCCGTTGCAAAATAATCGAGGAAGAAGAGCGGTTCCGCACCCTGCACAATCAGGTCGTTCACGCACATGGCGACCAGATCAATCCCCACAGTTTCATGCAGACCCGTTTCAATGGCCAGCGTGAGCTTGGTGCCGACCCCATCCGTGCAGGAGACCAGCACCGGATCTTTAAAGCCTGCGGCCTTCAGGTCGAACAGCGCACCGAATCCGCCAAGGCCACCCATGGTGCCGGGGCGGTCTGTTGCTTTGGCTGCGGGTTTGATGGCGTCAATCAAAGCTTCTCCGGCTTCAATATCCACACCGGAGTCACGATAGGTGAGGCGGGAAGAGGGAGAACTGGAAGAAGACGTCATGACAGGTGCTCTTGGTCTGAAAGGGGTCGATGTAACGGATCGGGTAGGGTAGGAATCCCTGAGGACAGTCTTTACGGCAGGTGAAGCAACACGCAAAGCGGCATGAAACGGATTACGGAAACAAAAGAGGCCGCACAGCAGCCTGTGGCGGACGGAAAGGAGGGTGGAGTGAGCGGGCAGATTGCTCTGCCGTTCGCGCACCGCCCCCGATTCGGACGCTCAGATTTTGTGGCGGCTCCCTCCAATGCGGCAGCGCGCGGCTGGGTGCTGGATGCGGAAGCAATGTGGCGCTGGCCGGAAGGCCGCATGGCCCTGTGGGGGGAAAGCGGCACTGGCAAGACGCATCTGCTCTCCGTCTGGGCGGCGCGGCATGGTGCGCCTGTTATTGAAGGCCGCCGCCTGAATGAACAGGATGTGGCCAATCTGTTTCATGAAGGCGGGTTCCGCGCGCTGGCGCTGGATAATGCGGATCAGGTGCGGGAAGAGGCAGACCTTCTGCATCTGATCAATCTGGTGCGAGAGCGGCGGATGGCGCTGCTCATGGCTGGCCGGGCTTCCCCCGCGCGGTGGCGTGTCTCTCTGCCGGATCTGGCCAGCCGCCTGCGGGCCACGGCCTCTGTGCCCATTGGGCAGGCGGAGGAGGAATTGCTGCGGCGGCTGTTCCTGCGTTTGCTGGCGGAACGGCAGATGGTGGTGGCTCAGCCGGTGACGGAATGGCTGCTGCGGCGTCTGCCCCGCAATGCCGGAGCGATTCGGGATATGGCCGCCCGGCTGGATCAGGCGGCCCTTGCGTCTGGTGAAAAAGTGACGCGCGCTCTGGCCGCAGGCGTTCTGGAATCCTTGCTGGAAGACGACGCAGGGGCCTCTTAACGTCTTGCTCTGCGGGCGTGTCTGCGTCACTGTGCGGAACGATTTCGTTATAGTGTAACATTAACCTGAAAGTGGTTTCTGCATCATGAGCAGCTTTTTCAAGCGTTCTCTGTTGCCTCTGGCGGTGCTGGCGTGCGCTCCGGCGGTTCTTCCTTCCATCCCCTTCGCGCATGCGGATGAGGGGATGTGGACCATGGACCATCTGCCCGCAGACCTGATGAAGCAGCGTTACGGCTTTACCCCGACCGCCGCCTGGACGGAGCGCGTGACCAAGGCGTCCGCCCGTCTGGCACTGGGCTGCTCGGCCTCTTTTGTTTCCGCCGATGGGCTGGTGATGACCAATCACCACTGCGCCAATGAATGCCTCCAGCAGCTTTCCGGCAAAGGGAAGAACTACTTTCAGGATGGCTACAGTGCCAAAAGCCCTGCGGATGAGCAGCGCTGCCCTGCCATGGAGCTCAACCAGCTGGATAGCATTACCGACGTGACGGACCGGATGCAGACGGCCCTGCGCGGCAAGGATGGTGCGGCCTACACTACGGCGCGTCAGGCCGAGGAAAGCGCCATTGAAAAAGAATGCGCCAAGGATGACCCCAAGAAATGGCGCTGCGATGTCATCAGCCTGTATCATGGTGGTCGCACGGCGCTGTATCGCTACCGCCGTTATCAGGACGTGCGCATGGTGATGGCGCCGGACCAGAACGCGGCCTTCTTTGGCGGGGACCCGGATAACTTCAACTTCCCGCGTTATGATCTCGATATGGCGTTCATGCGTGTTTACGAAAACGGGAAGCCTGCCAAGGTTGAAGCCTTCCTGCCGTTTGACGCCGCAGGGCCGAAAGAAGGAGAACTGGTGTTCACCTCCGGTAATCCGGGGTCCACAGAACGTGAAGTTCCGCTGGCGGATCTGGAATTTTCCAGAAATGTGACGGTGCCGTTCATCATTGATAACTATTCCGCACTGGATGGCGCGCTGTGGCAGTACAGCCGGGAAAGCACGGCACATCATCAGGAAGCGCAGGAACGGGTCTTCGGGATTGAAAACAGCCTGAAAGTCTATCGTGGCCGCGTGGATGTTCTGTCTGACCCCAAACTACTGGATGCCAAGGCAAAAAATGAAGCCAGCCTGCGCGACTGGATCAACGCTGACCCCAAACGCAAGGAAGCCTATGGCGACCCGTGGGCGAAAAACGCACAGGCGCTGGCCGTCAAGAAGCGTATTTTCAAACCTTACGTGATGCTGGAAGGTGCTTTTGGGATTCAGGGTGAGCTGTTCCAGTATGCCAAGCTGCTGGTGCGCGCTGCGAACGAACGCCAGAAACCCGATGCTGAACGTCTGACAGCGTATCATGATGCCCGCCTGCCTGCGCTGGAAGCCGAACTCGGTTCCACGGCCCCGGTCTATCCTGATCTTGAAAAGACAGAACTCGCCTTTTCTCTGACCAAGCTGCGGCAGGTGCTGGGCGCGGATGATGAGATGGTGAAGCTGGTTCTGGGTAAAGCCGCACCGGATGATCTGGCGGAAACGCTGGTCAAGGGCACCAAACTTGCAGACCCCAAGGTGCGTCTGGAGTTCTGGAAAGGTGGGGCAGACGCCATTGCCGCCTCCAAAGATCCGATGATTGTGCTGGCCCGCAGCATCGAACCGCAGACCCGTGCCCTGCGTAAGCAAATGGATGATGAAGTAGCCGCTCCGTCTCGTCAGGCGAGCGAAGCGATGGCCAAGGCCCGTTTTGAGCGCGATGGTGTATCGTCCTACCCGGATGCCACATTTACGCAGCGTCTGTCTTTCGGTCAGGTCAAGGGCTGGGATGAAAACGGAAAAGCCGTGCCAGCCTTTACCTATTTCTCCGGCCTGTATGACCGCGCAACCGGGTCTGACCCGTTCAAGCTGACCAAGCCCTGGCTGGACGCCAAGGCGCACGTCAACATGAAAACCCCGTACGATTTTGTCTCGACCAATGACATTATTGGCGGCAACTCAGGTTCTCCGGTCATCGACTCTGAGGGTCATGCCGTGGGTCTGATTTTTGATGGCAACATTCACTCTCTGGGTGGGGATTTCTATTACGATGAAACCACCAACCGTGCTGTTGCTGTCGATACGGCTGCCATCATGGAAGCGCTGAAGGTGGTTTATAAAAATCAGGCGCTGGCTAACGAACTGTCTCAGGGGCATCTCTGAGATCTGACGCATGACCCGCAAGGCCTCGCCGCGTAAGGCGCAGGGCTTTGCAGGGGCAGCGCACACAAGCAACAGGCTCGCCGGGCAATGGCTCTGCGGGCCTGTTTTGCGTTCTGCGCAGGCTCTCTGGAATGCGAGCGACATAAAACCGTAACATGTGTCATTCTTTTCCAGTCAGAAGACTCTACAGTATGATGTTAAGTCTTAAGAGACGATGAGCCCTATGCCCGCAAGGCTGATGCGGGCAGGATGAGGGCAAACAGGGGAGAATGGGTGTGACGACGGGGCAGGACAAAAAGACGGGTCAATCAGCCGGAGCCAAAGTGCCCGCCCGCAGACGCACGCCGGCAGTTCGTCGAACCAGAAAAAAGCCGGTCCAGAAAAAGGTGACGCTGGACATGCCCGAGCGGTTTATCAACCGCGAACTCTCCTGGCTGGCCTTTAACCAGCGTGTGGTGGAAGAGGCGGATAACGCGCGCAACCCGTTGCTGGAGCGCCTGCGTTTTCTGTCCATCAGTGCCAGTAATCTCGATGAATTTTATTCTGTGCGTGTGGCCGGTCTTGTCGGGCAGGTGCGGGAAGGGCTGGTGGCGTTCTCGCCCGATGGTCTGACCCCTGCCGAGCAGCTGGATGCCGTGCGGGAACGCTGCGCGCAGCTTCTGCGTGAACAACAGCGTATCTGGGTAGAACTGCGCGGCCTGCTGGCGGATGCCGGTGTGGTGCTGTGTGAACCGTCTGATCTGGATGAAGCCGACCGCGCCTGGCTGCACACCTGCTTTATGGACCGCGTTTTTCCGGTGCTGACGCCGCTTGCGGTGGACCCGGCGCACCCGCTGCCCTTCATCCCCAACATGGGGCTGGCGCTCGGCCTGCGTCTGCTGCTGGCGGAAAACGGCGCGTTTGCCATGAACGCGCTGATCCTGCTGCCTGCGCAGGTTGAGCGGTTTATTCGCCTGCCCAGCAAAGACGGTGCAGGCAACCGCACGGTGCGCTTCATCCGTCTGGAAAACCTGATTACCCTATGTATGGACCAGCTTTTCCCCGGTCTTGTGGTGGGGGAAAGCGGTATGCTGCGCGTGGTGCGCGATACCGATGTGGAGTTTGAGGACGAGGCAGAAGACCTTGTCCGCTCTTATGAGAGCGCACTCAAACGCCGTCGCCGTGGCGTGGTGATCCATCTGGATATGGAAAAGCGCGTGCCGACGGAACTGGCGGACGCCATTGCCTCCGGGCTGGATCTGCCGCCGGAAGAAATTGCCGTCCATTCCGGCATGATCGGTGTGGTGGACCTCAAGCAGATGATTGTGGATGACCGCCCCGATCTCCTGTTCCCGCCCTACACGCCGCGCTTCCCCGAGCGGATTCTGGACTTCAATGGTGATTGTTTTGCCGCCATCCGGGCGAAGGATCTGCTGGTTCATCACCCGTTTGAAAGCTTTGACGTGGTGGTGCAGTTCCTGCGTCAGGCAGCGCTCGACCCCAACGTGATTGCCATCAAGCAGACACTGTATCGCACGTCCCGCGACTCCCCCATCGTCAAGGCGCTGATTGAAGCCGCTGAGGCCGGGAAGTCCGTCACCGCCATGGTGGAACTGCGGGCGCGGTTTGATGAAGAAGCCAATATTCGCCTCTCCCGCGCGCTGGAAGCCGCAGGTGTGCAGGTGGTGTTCGGTTTTGCGGACCTGAAAACCCACGCCAAGCTCAGCCTTGTGGTGCGGCGCGAGGGTAATCAGGTGCGGTCCTACGCGCATTTTGGCACGGGCAATTATCACCCGATTACCGCCAAGATTTACACGGACCTCTCCTTCTTTACCTGCAAGCCGGAACTGGCGCGGGATTCCGCACGCCTGTTCAACTACGTGACCGGCTACGCCATGCCGGCCAAGATGGAAGCCATTTCCTTCTCGCCCATCACTATCCGCAGCACGCTGCGGGAGTTGATTGAGGAAGAAATTGCGCATGTCAAAGCCGGGCGTCCGGGCACCATCTGGCTGAAGATGAATGCGCTGGTGGACCCGGATCTGATCGATTGCCTCTATCGTGCCTCCTGCGCCGGGGTGCGGATTATCGGGGTGATCCGGGGCATCTGCTGCCTGCGGCCGGGTGTGCCAGGGCTTTCTGAAAATATCCGCATCAAATCCATTGTCGGACGTTTTCTGGAACATTCCCGCATTTTCGCGTTCGGCAACGGCCATCGCCTGCCGTCTCGCTATGCCAAGGTCTATCTGTCCTCTGCGGACTGGATGACGCGGAATATGGACTGGCGGGTGGAAAGCATGGTGCCCGTCACCAATCCGACGGTGCATGCCCAGATGCTGGGGCAGATCATGGTCTCCAACCTCAAGGACAATCTGCAATCCTGGGGGCTGGAAGCCAGCGGCACATGGCGCAGGCTGACGCCGGGGGCGAGGCCTTTTTCTGCGCATGAATGGTTCATGACGCACCCGTCGCTCTCGGGCCGCGGCTCCGCTGCGCATGAAACACCACTCCGCGCACCGGCCTCTCTGCCGACGTCAAAAGACCTGATGTTTGATGACTGATTTCAGTCAGCAGGGCGGGAAAAGCAGAATGCGTGCTTTTGGCATCTGTTCTCGGTTTTCGTGAACGATTTTCGGGAGTAGAGTGCCGCCCATGCAGACTGATATGCCGCGCCGCTCGGCCGTTGTTGATCTTGGGTCCAATTCTGTGCGCCTCGTGGTGTTCGAGGGCGTATCGCGCAACCCTGTGCCTATCTTTAATGAAAAGGCGGTGTTGCGACTGGGCCGGGGCCTGACAGCAACAGGCAAGCTGAATGAAGAAGGCGTGCAGATGGCCATGGAAGTGCTTAGCCGCTTCCACGCTATTGCCCGTGCTATGGATGCGGACCCGTTTGAAATTCTGGCGACTGCTGCAGTAAGGGATGCGCTGAACGGGCCGGAGTTTGTCGACGCCCTGCGCAGGAACATGCCGGGGGTGCCCATCCGTATTCTGAGCGGGGAAGAAGAGGCCGATCACTCCGCCATTGGCGTGATGTGCGGCATTCCCGGCGCAAAGGGGCTGGTGGCCGATGTGGGCGGCGGCTCTCTGGAACTGATCCGTCTGGCGGAAGATGGTCGCCACGATGCCAATACCCTGCCGCTGGGCGTTATCCGCCTGAGTGACCGCGCCAGGGGAGACCTCGGCGTGGCGCGCACGCTGGCGGATGAGGATATCGGGCGCGTCAAATGGCTGTCTCAGGTCAAGGGGAACACGCTGTATCTGGTTGGCGGGGCATTCCGTGCGCTGGCCCGCCTGCATATTGCCCGCATGCAGTATCCGCTGAATATCGTGCATTATTATACGCTGGGGCTGGAAGAAGCGCGGGAGATGACCGGCTGGCTGCTGCATGCGCAGCGCCGCAGTCTGGAACGTCTGCCCGGTGCCCCCAAAAAACGTCTGGATGATGTACCGTTTGCCGCGACTGTGCTGCGCAGATTGCTGCGCAAGGTGCAGCCGGACCGGGTGGTGTTCTGCGTGGATGGCCTGCGGGAAGGGTGGTACATGCTGAATGTCGCCCCGGACTGCCTGCCGCAGGACCCGATGGACGTTGTGGCGCGGGATATGTGCGCACGGCTCGGCCGCAGCAACACGCTGCCGGATGTGCTGTGCCGCTGGACAGATGGCCTGCTGCCCAAGGAAAGCAGGCAGGAGCAGCATCTGCGGCGTATTGCCTGCCTTCTCTCGGATGTTGGCAGTCACGATCACCCGGAATATCGGGCAGAGCAGACCTACTGGCGTATCCTGCGCATGCAGGGCGTGGGGTTTGATCATGAATCGCGGGCCTGGCTTTCTCTGGCACTGGCCGTGCGCTATGCGGCGGATACCAATGCAGAGTTTCTGGGGACGTCCCGCACGCTGCTGAGTGAGGCCGCATGGCGGCGCGCCATCGTGCTGGGGCAGGCGCTGCGTCTGGCATATTCCCTTTCCGGTGGGACGGCGGTGCTGCTGGATGGCACGGCTCTGCTGTGGCAGCGCAAGGAGCTTGTGCTCAAACTTGTGTCATCCCGTGTGGCTGTGCGGGGGGAAACCGTGGGGCGTGGACTGGCCCGGCTGGGTCAGGCGCTGGATGTTTCCACCCGCTTTGAGTCTGATCTGGAAGCCTGATACAGCCTTTTGCCTGTTCTCTGTCAGGAGCAGATGTGTGCGGGGAGCAGGGCATAGAGGCTCTGCGCTGGCGGGCACAGTCATGGGACTGGACAAGCTGCGGCGTTCTGGGCACCTTAAATTTCAGACATCTGCCGGGGATGGGGATTTATGACCAGTAGTCAGGGGAAAAAGTGACGTGTCTTCTGATGAGATAGTCGATCCGACAGTGCAGAATGATGCGTCCGTGCGGCGTGTCCTGCTGCATCTGGTCCTGCCTTTTGGCTCGCTACTGCTGGTTGTAGGGGCAATTGTGGCCATTGGGCTGCATTCCTACCGCTCCACGCGGGCCGGTGTGGTCTCGCTGACCCATGAGCTTCTGGGCGCGGTCCAGCAGAATATTTCTCAGGAAGTGTCTGATTACATCATGCCCGCTGTGGCGGGGAACGTCATCGCCAGTGGCATGATTGCGCATGCGCCGCCGCAGGTGGCGGACCGGGTGTTTAATTCCTATGGCGCGGCCATGCTGCAAAGCGTGCCGCAGTTGCAGTCCTTCTATCTGGGGGATGAAGACGGCCATTTCCGCCTGATTACCCGTGGGCCTGATGGCAAAAATGAGGAACGCACCACGTTTGAAGTGCGTGATGGCAAGCAGGTCTATCACCGCGAATTCTATACGAATGACGGCGTAAAAACGGGTGAGGAATACACGGACGCAACCGGGTATGACCCGCGCAAGCGCCCGTGGTACAGCAATACGGAAGGCAAGACGGACGTCCAGTGGACGCAGCCTTATCTGTTCCCCTCCGCGCGCCAGTTTGTCATGACAAGCTCTCTGCGATTTAAGGCCGCAAACGGGCATACCTATGTTTTTGCCACCAATATTTCCCTGAATGAACTCAGCACGTTTCTGGATCATCTGAAGGTCGGCAAGACCGGGAACGCCATTATTCTGGACAGTAAGGGCCGGGTTATGGCGGGGCGTAACATCATGCAGCAGGCGGAAGCTGCCGGGTGGGACCCCAACAAGATGGTACTGGACCCCAAGACCCATCCGGTTTTTGCCCGTGGGTATGACCATTACCGGGTGCGGGGCTTTGGCCCGCGTAGTTTTGAGCTGAACGGCAAACGCTATGTGACCATTGCCTCACCGCTGAAAAGTTCTGCCGAGGGCTGGATTTTACTGCTGTCCGCCCCGGAAAATGACTTTGCCAGTTTTGCCCGCCAGAGCAGCCAGCAGAGCCTGCAATTTGCCGGGATTATCATAGTGTTCTCGCTGGCGCTGGCCGGGTTCCTTGTGCGGCAGGTGCGGCGTTCGGAACGAATGGCGCGCAAACTGGCGCAGCAGGGCGTGCAAATTACGCATGAAAGTGCCGCAGTGCAGCAGGTGGCCGTCACGCCGCGTCTGTTTGACCCGACTGCCGAACCTCTGGTGCTCACAGAACAGCTTGCGCACGTGACGGATGCGCGCCGGGCCAGCATCTGGCGCCTGCTGCATGACGGGCAGGCGCTAATCTGTGAAGATTCCTATGATCAGAAACAGGATGCGCATTCCGGTGGTTTTGAAATGTCCCGCGCGGAGCTGGGGGCGTTTTTTGAAGCCATTGAATCCGGTGATGTGCTGAGCGTTGAAAACGCGGCAGCGGATAATCGGACAACGCAGTTCGAGCGGCTGGTCATGCGTGAACTGGGCACCCGTATGCTCGCCATTTACCCCATTCATGGTCCGAAAGGCATTATCGGTGCCGTGGTGCTGGAAGATGCCCATATGGCCCCGCATCTGGTGTATTTTGTGGACCTGATGGCGTCTATTGCCGGGGTCAGACTGGCTGAAACGACGGAAGACACCACCACCGGGCACGGCCTGCCTGCCGATGAAGTTCCCGGTGCGGTCAATTCCGCCAGACCGCAGCCGCCACCACAGTATGATAATATGCTGATGCGTGCGCCGCAGGTGGCTGGCGTGACGACGTCCGGGATCTATCCGTCCGTTGCCGTGCTGGTCATCACCTTCTCCGATCCGGTGGTCGATGGGGATGCGGAAACGCAGGCTCTCCTCACGTTGATCAACCAACTGGCCACGGATGTGCAGCGCATCTCCAAAGAACGCGGCCTGTTTGGCGTGGAAGTGGCCGGCCATCGCATGATCTGCATGGCGGGCTGCACCACGGAGGAAGATCCGACAGCCATTATCCGTATTGCCGATGCTGCGCTGACCATGCGGGAAACCTTCATGGCGGCACTCGCGGCCGCTAATCTGGAACCCGTGTTTGCCATGGGGCTGGATTACGGCGCAGCCTTTGGTGGTGCTGTGGGGGAAGAGCCGAAAGTGTTCAACCTGTGGGGGCAGACGGTCTCTCTGGCGGAACTGATGGCGCAGGGCGCGACAGATGGCGGCACCATTCAGGTAACAGACCGGGTGTATCAGGCGCTGCGTGACCGGTATCTGTTCCGCTCACGCGGGTCCTTCTTTGCGCCGCATCTTGGGCTGGGTCGGGCCTATGTTCTGGCGGCGCGCCGATGAGTGGCGCGAACGAACCACGTAGTCCGGGTGGTGAACGGGACCCGATTTTAGAGGCAGATGCCTCCACCCATCCGCAGCACAGGCAGAAGTTCGTGCTGCATGAGTGGGTGCGGGAGAAGCTGGCCTGGACAGGCCGCCTGACGCGGCGGCAGATCCGCTTTTTCCTGATCATGCTGGGGGCAAGCTGGGGCGTTATCTTTGAGAGTTTTCGTTCTCATTCCTGGCGGCGGACCGTGCGCTACGAGTTCGGCACAACCCTCAACAGCGTGATTGGCGGCGGCCTGATCGCCACCATGTTTGCGGGCACACTGACGGGCGTGGCTGCGGTCTCGCAGACCATTTACTGGCTGGGTCTGGCGGGCATGGCCAAGATGACCGGCACCATTCTGATTGATGTGGTCATTCGGGAAATTGCGCCCATTCTGGTGGGCATCCTGCTGCTGGGCCGCAACGGCATGCTCTCCGTCACGGAGCTGGGCCTGCTAACAACAGGGGGAGAAATCCGCTCCATGCAGGCGCAGGGGCTGGACCCGTTTCTGCTGCTGGTCATGCCCCGTACGCTGGCGTTTACCGTGGGCGGCTTTACGCTTGGGATCCTGTTCTCCTTCGCCGCACTGGTGACAGGCTATATCATCAGCCGCATGTCCGGTGTGGTGACCAATCCGGTCTGGACGTTTCTCTATGACGTGATTACCGCCATGTCCCACGCGGATTATCTGGTGATCCCGCTCAAATTCATCACCGTCGGGTTTGTGGTGGGGCTGGGTGGCTGCCTGACCGGTCTGACCGCCACCAATGAAGATAATCTGCGCACCCTCCTGCCGCGAGGCTTCTCCCGCGGAATGCTGATTGTGATGGCTGTCAGCGTGCTGTTCAGTCTGGACTTGTAAGATGGATACACGCACTGCCGGACCGCTGCTGGAACTGAACAAGGCTGTGCCCTCTTTTGAGGAAAGCGGCCTGCCGCCCGTGCCCTTCAGCATGAAGCTGATGCCGGGGGACTGTATGGTGGTGGAAACCCGCTCCAGTTCCCGCGCCACCATGTTTGCGGATCTATGCTGCGGGCTTGTGCCGCTGGACGCAGGTGTTGTGAAGTTTATGGGGCTCGACTGGTCAGACCTGCATGACCGGGAAATGAATGCCCTGCGTGGGCGCATAGGTCGTATTACCCGCAGGCCCAGCTGGCCAGAGTTCCTGAACACGCACCTTGCCATCACCCTGCAGCAACTGCACCATACCACCCGCCCGATGGATGAGGTTGTGGCGGAAGCGGCCCGGCTGGCGGAATGGTTTGGCCTGCCCGGCCTGCCGGTTTTGCCGCCCAGCCGGTTGTCCGATTCCGATTTGCTGCGGGCGGCCTGCGTGCGGGCTTTTATAGGGCACCCCCGGTTGCTGCTTCTGGAAGACCCGCTGGAAGCAAGTCCTGTGGAACTGCAAAATCCGTTTCTCAGTGCGATAACGGACGCGCGGGACAAGGGGGCTGGTGTAATCTGGCTGGTGCGTAATAATGCCATCTGGCAGGGCTACCGACAGGGGATTACGAGTATGTGGCGCCTGGCTGATGACGGGCTTGTAGAAGTACGGACGGCATAATGTTCCAGATCCGCTTACGACAGAAAGTCAAACCACTCATTTCTCTGCGCTATGCGGATGAATGGGTTGGGTTCCTCGTGCTGCTCAGCGTGGTGCTGTTTGCTGGTGCCGTGGTTGAGGCCGGGGTGCTGCAGAACTGGCTGACACCGCCAGCGCGGCTGCACGTCACGCTGCCAGCCTCTGGCGTGGGCGGCCTGACTGTGGGGAGCGACGTGCAGCTGCTCGGCACCCATGCCGGCACCATTCGCGCCGTCAAGCTCAACCCCTCGGGTGAGATGTATGCCCAGGTGGATCTGGACCCGCAGGCCAAACCGTTTATCCGGCGGGACAGCACGGCCATTATCCGCAAGCAGTTTATTGTGACGGGTTCTTCCTATCTGGAACTCAGCCGCGGGCATGGGGATGCAATGGACTGGAGCTATGCGGTGCTGAGCGCCACACCCGCTCCCAACCCGGCGGACCAGATTACAGCCACGCTGAATGATATTCAGGCCCAGATCATGCCTGCCATTGCCAGTGCCCGGCACATGATGGCCGAACTCGACGCCACCATGACCGACATGCACGCGGGCAAGGGCACAGTGGGGCAATTGCTGACCAATGATGAACTGCTCAAGCAGGCGCAGGCGGCAGCTGTTTCTCTGAACACCGTGATTGATCGCCTCAAGCCGATTGAACAGCAGGTGTCCGGCATCATGACCAAGACGGATGGCACCATGAACAATCTGCGCTCTGCCTCGCATGACCTGAAAGGGGCCACCCCGCATCTGCCCGCTATTGCAGGCAGCGTGGAGGCCAGCACGGCTGATCTGCCCGCATTGCTGGCACAGGCCCAAACCACGCTTTACGGGCTGGAGAAGCTGACTGACCAGTTGCGTGGCATGTGGCTGCTGGGTGGGCAGAAAACCACTAAAAAGAACCGCCTTGCACCCCGGCAGGTGCGGCCATGAGGCGCGTTGGCTCTCTCGCTCTGCTCGCACCCTTGCTGCTGGCAGGGTGCGGCGGAGGGGCTGTGGAAGCACCCTCTGCGCGAGATGACGCCGCGTGGGATCAGGCGATGACGGCCGGGCAGGATTCCTTTGAGCTGGGGCGCTACAGCGTCGCTATTACCCAGTATCGCAAGGCCGCCGATCTGGCGCTGCTGCGGGATGATGGTGTCGCGGCGTCCGAAGCAGGGTATGACCTCGCCGTGTCGCAACTGGCGGGGGATGACCCGGCAGCAGCGGTTGAAACCGTGCAGACCACCCGGCAGGCTGCCGCTGTGCGCGGGCAGACTGCACGCCCGGAATTTGATCTGATTGAAGCGGCGGCCCGGTACCGTCTGCGGCAATATCCGCAGGCGATTGCGCTGGCATCTGGCGGCATGGCCTCCACCGATACAGCCTATGCCGCCCGTTCCGCCCTCGTGCTGGGGCTGGCGGCGGATGCAGGGCAGGATGCAACGGCGTTCCAGAAGGCTCTGGCCTATTTTAACGGATTGAAACCGCCACTGTCCCGCACGGAGCAGGCGGATAAGGCGGAAATTCAGGCGCGTGCCGTTCTGGCGTCCAACCCGGCACAGGCGGAGCAACTCGCAGAGCAGGCGGCGACCTTGCGGCGGGATGATGCCTCTTATCGGGATATGTCCCGTGCCTTGGCTCTGGCGGGGCAGGCAGCAGATCGCAGTGGCGACCACCAGAAAGCCGCCAGCTTGTGGGCGCGGGCTGCACAGAGCGCCTCCATGCAGGCTAACTCCGCCAACACGGTGGATGCCGCAACCGTCACGCAGGGTTCCAGTCTGCTGCGCGGCGGGGCGACAACAGCAGAGAGCGATGCGGCGCAATGGGCGCATCTGGCGGGTGGCGTCTCCCTGCATCCGTTTGCGGAGCCGAAGAAGCAATAAGCAAAATCGCTGCAAAGTGATGCGGATTTGCTATGCGTAATTGATGGAAGCAAGCCTTTCTGAGGCCGTGTATCACCGTCTGATCGCAGGGTCGCGCGGCATGGCGGCCTTTCAGACCAGAAGGGCGGACATGAAAAGCGTATTTCAAAAGCTGAAGGAAAAGCGTCAGGCGCGGCTGACAGCGCGTTACAACAGGCTGGACGATACGCCGCTTGAAGAGACAGGCAAGAAGTCTCATTTCACCACCAAGGAAGCCATGCGCCGGTTCCGGGCGCATGCGCTGGTGGAAGAAAAAGGCCACCGCGATGTAGTACGTGTCGGCCTGTCCGATAGTGTCTGGACGGACCTGTATCACCACGCTTTGACGGCAAGCTGGACGGCTTTTGTTTATACATCCGTTATTTTCTATTTTCTGATCAATCTGTTCTTTGCCCTGCTGTATCTGATCGCCCCTTCACAGGTGACGGGGGATGGCCAGCATACGCTGCTTTCCCTGTTCTTCTTTAGCGTGCAGACCCTCTCGACCGTCGGGTATGGCGGCATGGTCCCGGTGGGGCCCTATGCCAACATTGTGGTCTCGTTTGAAGTGCTGGTGGGGATGATGATCAACGCGCTGGCAACAGGCGTTGTGTTTGCCCGTTTTGCCCGCCCACGCGCGCGCATCATGTTCAGCAATACAGCGGTTATCAGTAATGAAAACGGCATTCCGGCGCTGTGTATTCGCATTGCCAACCTGCGGCTAAGCGTCATTTTATCCGTGGATGTGGAAGTCTCGCTGTCCCGACTGGTGATGAGTGAAAACGGGCATCTGGTGCGGCAGTTTGACCAGCTTTTGCTGGTGCAGTCGCATGTGCCGGTGCTGCGGTTTGCGTTTGTCATGGCGCATGTCATCGGGCCGGAAAGCCCGCTGCACGGCAAAAGCATGGCGGAACTGGAAAAGGAAGAAGCCGAAATTGTCGTGACAGTGACCGGCACGGACGAGGCACTGGGGCAGACCGTGTTTGCCCGAACTGCGTATCGGTTTGACCGGGTGCACCATAATCACCGGTTTGTGGATATCGTGCTCTCCCGTCCGGATGGCCGGATTGCCGTGGATTACACACGCTTTCACGATATTGAAAAACACTGAGAGAGCTGTGCAGAACGGTCCTTTAGGCCGCTGAAGGCAGGTGAAAGCGGCGGGTTGTGTCCAGAAAGGTGACATTGTCCGCCAGTTCCCGCTTCATCACTTCCAGACTGCCCACGGCGCGGGTCAGGTCCATCTGCAAGGAGAGGTTTGGCTCCCGCAGGGCTGCGGGCCGTAACTGCGCCAGCGCGTTGGCCGCGGTCTCCGCAGGCCGTGTGGTGTGACCATGCAGCGTGGCGATACTATGCATCACAGACTGCAAGAGTTGAGTCTGTTCTGGCGATAGGTCGTGATGCTCCAGCACATGCTGAATACGCAGCACCAGTAGCCCGACCGTCATGATCCCCATTGCCCCGGCCAGATAGGCTTCCGTCAGCGCATCGGGTTTAACGCCGGCATGGTGAATAATCTGCGCAATGCGTCCGCAGGAGCGGGCCATCCATTCTGCCGGACTAAAGGTGCTTTTCTGCCCGGCAAGCCTGCGTAAATCCCGCACCAGCTTGCGGCGCAGGCGCCAGCGTTCGGCAGCGGCATCAAATGGCAGCACAAGGCGGAAAGCCCAGACCCCCAGCGCAATCCCCAGAACAACAGCCGGGGTGGTGTTGAACCAGATAATCTCATTCATGCGGCTATGGTTGGCCGGGCCGATCATGAACGGCATGAAATTGTTATAGGCTGCGGCGGTACCAATGGAATTCGGGGCGCGGAGGGCAAGACCGCCCACCAGCATGGGGAAAAACAGGGAGGCCAGCAGGGTCTCATTACTGGCCTGATCCGGCAGGACCAGAAACACCAGAACCCATGAAACCGCAGCAGCCCAGACGGCCCCCCTCAGAAAACCACTTGAGGCCAGAACAGGATTTTCAAAAGAGGAAAAGCGTGTGCTGGTCACGGCCACAAACATGGCCAGCGTGGAGCCATCCGGCCAGGCGGTGACTTCCCAGATCAGGCCACCAATGCAGATGGCAGCGGCTGCACGCAACCCATTGTTGAGGGCCAGGACAGGATCTTTTTCGATGTGCTGCGCAAAACGGAAGTGGTCTTTGGGGTTGGGTTCCTGCGTTGCAATAAAATGCTCAAGGGCTTCATCCAGTTCCAGAATGAGCTTTGCAAGAGCGGTTGCCAGAATGCGGCTTTCCAGCAGGTCACGCATCAGCTCTTCGGAACTGTTGGGATGTGTTCTCGCCTGTTCAAAAAGGATCAGTGTATCCGTGGCAGTTTGCAGGCAGTTTGTGCGGGCGTGATACAGGTCTGCCCGGATCTGTCTCGCGGCGTCTACCGGATCAGAATCTTTGAGGTGATTCGGAATAGTTTTCAGGATTTGTGCAAAGTCTGAGAGCGATTTTTTAAACGTTTCTGGCAGCGGGGCGGCGGCTTCCATATGGATATGCATGCTTAGCCCGCGCGCCAGAAAGGTCGAGATACTGGCCAGCACGGCGCGGGCGTGGTCGCCCACATGCGCATGCGGTCCTAACTCGATTTCACTGAATTCTACCTGATCAGCCAGAGAGGGGATGCTGCCCATCAGCGCGCGGGAGCGGAACAGGCCATCCTTTTCCCCCAGCAGCAAACCGGTCATGCTCAGGCAGGCGCCGCTGAGAGCGTCCTGCAAGCGACTGCGAATTTCTTCATGCGCAACAGTATTCAGGCGAGGGGCGAACAGGCCCGCCAGCGTGCTTTCACACACAATGCCCAGCGTGATGTAGGTGGTGCGAGACATGGCGATCATAAACACATTGTCCGGCTGGTTCGCCGCACTCAGCACAATGATGGTGCAGGTAAAAGCCACCAGCACCAGCGCGTAGGACCGGAAGTTGCGCAGAAACGTCGCTTCCGCGCAGCAGGCCCCGGCTCCTAAGGCCAGCAGGGGGAACAGTAGCCAGGGTTCCTGCGGAAAGGCGGCCAGAAAGGCAATGCCACATATCGCGCCAATACAGGTGCCAATCAGTCGCCATTTGGCTTTGGAAATACTTTGTCCGCGCGAATTCTGCGCCACAATCCATGTGGTCATGGCAGCCCATTGCGGGCTGTCCAGTTCCATCCACAGCGCAAGGCTCAGCGCCAGTAGGGCCGCAAAGGTTGTGCGCAGGGCAAACCCCAGATTGGCCGGGGAGGGCGCAATCAGCCAGGCAAGGGGGGCATTTTCTGAAAGACCGGTTCGGCCCTGTGAGAGTCTGGTGGCCCACGCACGTATCTGCTGCGAAAGGCGATCAGAGAATGAAGACACATGCACGGACCGATTATTCCTCCAAGCCTTCTGTTATAACATGAAGGTGAGGGTCCGGTACATATTAAAATAGTTTTTCAAAACGGGGAGAAATGCGTTCCCCCTTACGCCGCCTTGTAGGGCTTGGAGGCATCAAGGAACACGGCGTTAGCATCCAGCTCGTGCGAGACGACGATCAGATACGCAATGGCGCGGGTCAGTTCGATACGGGTGGTGATGTTGGGTTCCATCGCTTCGATACGGCGCAGCGTATTGGTGGCGAGGCGCGCGCTCTGGGCGGTGCGGCCATATTTACCTGTAAAGCGGCTCATGCGGGCCATCACGACTTCAATCGGTCTGCGGGCTGAGCGCGGGATCTGGTTACGTTCAAGCAGGTTACGCAGGCGGATAATGTTGAGGCCGATGGTCATGGCGGCCAGTGTGCCCTGCAAACAGCCCTCAATGGTAGGAGAGGGCGTTGGGCCTGCATGGCGGATCAGCCGCGCAAAGCGGTCAATATTCCGGCCAATCCAGTTCTGGTTGAGCGGAATAGGTTCGGCAGAGGCCAGTGTGCGCAGGTCGCGCAGCAGCGTGCGGCGCATGCGCCAGCGTTCTGCCGCACTGCTGAACGGCATGACCGCCCGGAACATGATAACGGCAAACGCCACACCCAGCAGAATAGCGGCGGTGGTGTTGAACCAGGCAATTTCGTTTTCACGTCCCTGATTGAACGGGTGAACGAAGTTGGGCAGCAGCAGGGTATAGGCGGCGGCGTGCAGGGCCGTGCCAGCATTCCGGCTGGCCAGCCCGCCTGCAATCATGGGCAGGGCGAGGGAGGCGACCAGCATCTCGTAATTTTCCTGCGTGGGCAGCACCACAAACACAAGAAAGAAGGAAACGAGGGCCGCCCAGAGGCTCCCCACCATGAACTGCGTGGTGGCCACAACCGGATTTTCACGGGTGGCGAACAGGCCGCAGACAATGGCGACAAAGGTGATAAAGCCAAGGCCTGCGGACCATGCGGTGACTTCCCACACCAGACCCGCACTGGTAATGGCGACCGCCGCACGGATGCCGTTATACATGGCCTCGCGCTTGTCCACATGGGACTGGAGGCGGAAGTGGAAGTGATCTCCGCGGATAAAGTGCTGGCTGGCGTCATATTCCCGAATGGCCTGTTCCAGCTCACCCAGCAATTCATCCAGCGCGTTGTGCAGAATACGGCCATCCAGCAGCGCCTGAATTTCCGGATTATCCTGTACGCGGACCTGCTGCATGCTGATTTCGGTCGTCAGCGCATCCACAATCTGCTGCCGACATTCCCCTCGGATCAGGCGCAGGTTTTCCAGCAAATGCTGGACGGTATCGTCAGTTTCCAGCTGGGGCGGCAGGGCGTTGAGAAAAGCGCTGACTCTGGCCGCTGTGGCGCGGAAAACCGGCTGGTCTGTCTCCACATATTGCAGCCGGACGGCCATGCCCAGACCGCGGGAAAGCAGCACGGAAACAGCGGCGAGGGCAGCGCGGGCGTGGTCGCCCTCATGCCCGTGGGGGCCCATTTCCACTTCGGAAAATTCAATCTGGTCATTGATGGACAAAATGGGGCCGAACATGGCGCGGGAGCGCACAAGGGCTTCATCATCCCCGGAGAGCAGGCTGGAGACGGAGCCGGAGACATTCCCGAGCGCTGTGCGCAGCTTGTCACGGATGTTCCGGCGGGCTGTGGCGGCCAGATTATGGGCGAACAGCCCCGCCAGCACGCTCTCACACGTAATGCCCAGCACAATGTACGTGGCGCGGGACATGGCTGTCATGAACACGTTGGCGGGGTTGGGAATGGCCCCAATGGCAATGATGGCGCAGGTGTACCCGGCCAGAACCAGCGCGTAAGAGCGGAAGTTACGGACCAGCGTTGCCATCGTACAGCAAAGCCCTACCCAGATCCCCAGAGCCGGGAAGAACAGCCAGGCCTGCTGGATAAAGGCGGAAATCAGCGTGATGGACATCACCACGCCAATGGCGGTGCCGACCAGTCGCCATTTCGCTTTGGAAATACTTTCCCCGCGGGAGCCCTGCGCCACAATCCAGACGGTCATGGCGGCCCATTGCGGGTCATCCAGTTCCATCCACAGCGCAATGATCAGGGCGATCAGCGCCGCGGCGGTGGTGCGCACGGCAAAGCCGAGTGCGGGAAGGGATGGGGCAAACAGCCATCGCAGCCGGCCACTCTGCTGCTCGCCGGGGCGGCGCAGCGGGCGCAGATGGCGCAAGGGGCCGATGCGGTCGAGAAGGAAGACGGGGAGACTGGGCAAAGGTGCTACTTTTTCGGCTGCGGCTGTTTGAAGCGTTTCAGACTTTCAAAGTAGCCCGATTCCCTGAATTTTCCTTGAGGTGTCAGACGCATATCAGCTATCGGTCCATCTCAGTGGGGTGCCGGGATGATAAGAAAGGCAGTTATTGATCTCGCACATGACTGCTATTTGGTCCATGATCATCTTAACTGATGCCCGCCTGGAACAGTGTAAGACTTACACACAGGCTTAATGGAAAAGCAGAGAGGCTTTACATGTCCGATTTCATTCAGAACCTTGTTGGAAAAGTGGAAGGCGCACTTGGCGTCAGTCTTCAGGGGGAAATGCAGCAGCAGCTCCAGAAACTGCTCCAGCCTGATACGCTCCAGAGTATTCTGACGCAGGCTGATCAGGCCGGTCTGGGTGATAAGGTTCGGTCATGGATCAGCCAGGGTTCCAATGTGCCTGCAACGGCTGATGAAATCCGCGATATTCTGGGCAGCAGCACCGTGCATGATCTGGTGCAGCGCACCGGCCTGCCGGCTGATGCCGTTCTGACCACGCTGGCGCACTTCCTGCCGCAGGCCGTGGATAAAAAGACGCCGGAAGGCACGCTGCCGGCTCCGACCGAGGCAACAAAAGAAGCCTGAGGCTTTTACCTGCCCCCGGCCACTCCATGCGCCGGGGGTGGGGCTTTGCCACTGAGATGGCAAACTTGCACGATTGAAAGGTGCATCAAGCCAGACAATCCGTTATGATGCCCGCATGAACCTTGGTGAGCGCATCACACGTGTTGATAGCTGGCTGCTGGATGACCTCTGTCAGCCTCTTGCAGACAGGCTGCCCGAGCGCATGCCTGCGCTGGAAGTTGGCATGAGCTGCCAGCTTGGCTCTCTCCTGTTTTCTGCCGTGTCCATTATCGCCGTGTTCGTCATTGGCGGGATGGAAGACATCACCAACATGATGTTCAACGTGCTGGTCTGGGGCCTGTGCGTGACGTTCTTTATCGGCCTGAACCGCATGCGTGTTCTGGTGCAGCCCGGCAGGCCCAACCCGTTGCGCTATATGCTGGTGGGGGTGCGGCTGGTGTCCATCCCGTTTACGGCCTACGTGCTGTATCAGGCGTACGATGCACCTGCGCCGTTCCAGCTCCCCATGTGGTTTAACGCCCTCTCCAACCTCGTGTTTGTGGTGGGGCTGTATTTCATTTCCTGCCAGCCCCGGCCGCCGCAACGCCGCGCGCGGGAAGATATCTGGGCGCGGACCCCGCTGCAGGAAGCCGGGAACAGCTGATCAGAATACCGCGTTCACGGCAAACTGCGGGGCGACTTTAACCCCGGTATTATGCCCGGCGTAATAAACAGCAGCCCCTGCAATCACGCCCCAGCGTGGGTTCCAGTTATATTCAACCGCCGGTGCAATCTGCCAGTCCGTTGAGGCTGCGCTGATCTTGTTTACGCGCGTGCCCGCAGCGGTCCAGCCTTTCAGGTGCGATCCGTTGGCCCAGTCCCGCGCCAGATCCATTGCCAGAACCCAGCGCTGGTTAATGCCGTATTCCAGAGAAAACCCGGTCTGGCCGCTCATGCCTGGACGCCCCGTGCCATGAAAACCCGCTGAGGTGCCATAAGTGGTCATGTCGTGCAGGCGTGCGCTGGTTAAAGCATGCCGCCACCAGTTCCAGA
The DNA here is from genome assembly GCF_044094635.1 of Acetobacter sp. KSO5. NCBI lineage: Bacteria > Pseudomonadati > Pseudomonadota > Alphaproteobacteria > Acetobacterales > Acetobacteraceae > Acetobacter > Acetobacter sp. KSO5. The sequence continues at coordinate 1,180,680 of NZ_CP172014.1, forward strand.
CACGCAGGCGGAGGGCATGGTTGCCGGGCAGGGTGTAGGTGGATTGCTCGGTAACGGCCACGCGGAAGACGTAGGCACCGGTCCCCGTGCCATCCTGTGTGCTGCGCAGGCGGGAATAGGCCCCCGTTGGCATGACGACACCGGCAAATAGGTTGAGGTCCGGGATAAAGCGTTTGGGGTCCGGGTGGAGAAACCGCCAGATGAAATCGACCGGGAAATCCCCAAATTGCGGGCCATGCGAATGGCCAGCGGTGTGCTTCCACCCATAACTGATGACCGTATGGGTCTGAATGCTGATGTCATCCGTAATGCCGTATTTCCACAAGGTGGAATTACTAAAGGTCTGCTGCCTTGGGTGGAGCGGGTGACTGGTGCCGTTTGATGCAAACGTGCCGACCGGCTGGCTGTAGGTATAATAAGGCTCGATCCCCAGATCCCCCGCATGAGACTTTGCGCCCGATGGTGAGACCAGAGAGCCGGTATACCACTGTGCAGCATGCGCCGGGCGGGAGGAGAGGCTTGCAAGGCATGATCCGACCAGCACCGCACACAAAGACCGGGAGCAGGGAGGGAACGATAGTCTGACCATAACCGTTAAAAACGCCTTATTTTTTTTCTCCTGGGCCGCAGAAGGCCAGCAAATGTGTTTAAGATCAAGAACAGGCGGAAGTTTTAACGAAAGATTTTATGGCTCTTATTGAAAGAGTCTGAGTTTTCTGCGGGTCTTGTGGAAATTTTATTTCGTTACACTTGGATATCGAAACTTTATTGTTACGATATTTTATCTATTTCATGGAGTCTGCTTTGTGGGGAAGAATTCATGATTTGAGCGCGGTCTGGTCTTCAAATATTGCCGCCAGTAGCGTAGAAACCGGCACAATAGTGATAAAAAATTAGAACAGGGAACAACGCGATGGCCATTGGGACGCAGCCGGTCAACACCAGACGGCGGACTTATGCCATTCTGATAGCCCTTGTTCTGGGTGTGATGAGCGGGCTTTTCATTCACACGCTCTCACCCGCTGTCATTCATTTTGCCGAACAGGCAGCAACCCTGATGACGGGGATTTTCCTGCGGCTGATCAAGATGGTCATCGCCCCACTGGTTTTTGCCACGCTGGTGAGCGGGATTGGCAAGCTGGGTGATGACAGTCAGGTTTTCCGTATCGGCGGCAAAATCCTGCTGTGGTTCATCAGCATGTCTTTTATCTCGCTGCTTATCGGGCTTCTGGCCGGGAATATCTTCCAGCCGGGTGCCGGGTTTGAGCCTCCGGCCGTGGAAGATCTGGCCAGCCTGAAGCACCCGTTCCTGCCGGTTGATTTCCTGCTGCATATCGTGCCGACCAGCGTTCTCGATGCCATGTCCCGCAATGACATTCTTCAGATTGTGGTGTTCTCCGTGCTGTTTGGTCTGGCCCTACCTGCTGCGGGTAAGGCTGGAAAGACCATGCTGGGATGGACGGAAGAACTGGGTCACATCATGCTGCGGATGACCGACATGGTCATGCTGCTCGCCCCCATGGCCGTTTTCGGCTCCGTTATGGGCAGTATTGCGCATAGTGGCGGCGGGATGCTGATCCAGTACAGCCGCTTTCTGGTTGAGTTCTACAGCACTATTCTGGTGCTCTGGGTTGTGCTGACCACACTGGCGTTTCTGGTGCTTGGTCCCCGGATTAAAGACCTGATCCGGGAGCTTATTCAGCCGCTTATTCTGGGTTACGCGACGGCCAGTAGTGAATCCGTCTACCCGCTGCTGCTGGAAAAGCTGGAAAACTTTGGCGTGCCGACCCGCATCAGCGGCTTTGTGCTGCCGCTGGGCTACAGCTTCAATCTGGACGGCTCCATCCTGTTCCAGAGTTTTGGCGCGCTCTTTATCGCGCAGGTGTATGACATCCACCTGTCCGCCATGCAGCAGTTCACCATGGTGCTGGTCATGATGCTGAGCAGCAAGGGCATTGCCGGTGTGCCGCGCGCGTCCATTGTCACACTGGTGGCCGTGCTGCCGCAGTTTGGCCTGCCGGAAGCCGGGATTACCCTGATCCTCGGCATCGACCACTTCCTCGACATGGCCCGCACCGCCACCAACGTGCTGGGCAACGGCTACGCCGCCGCCATTTCCGCCAAGTGGGAAGGTGTGCTGTCTGACGGGCCGACGGAGGATCGGCTGTGACAGACGACCCGGAGGGGAGTGGCTTCATGACGATCACAACAGAACGGCTGCGGTTGCGGGAATGGACTGATGAGGATCGGTCGCCATTTGCAGATATGTCCGCTGATCCTGATGTCATGGAGTTCATGATGCCTCTCCCCCGTGACAAGGCATTTGGTCCGTGGGTTGATGATCAGATCGCTCACATGCAGCAGCATGGCTTCTGTTTTTGGGCTGTTGAACGTAAGGAAGACGCCGCATTCATCGGGACCGTGGGCCTGCGCAGGGTGGGGTATGATGCCTCCTTTACCCCGGCAGTCGAACTCGGGTGGCGGATTGCGCGCCCGTTCTGGGGGCAGGGCTACGCGCCGGAAGCTGCAAAGGCCTGTTTGCAGTTTGGGTTTGAAACGCTGAATTTACCTGAAATTCTTGCCATCACCGTGCCAGCTAACCTTAAATCACGACGGGTGATGGCAAAGCTTGGTATGACGCATAATCCCAACGAAAATTTCGATCATCCCTATGTTCCGGAGGGACACCGTCTTCGTGGTCACGTTCTTTATCGGCTCCGTCGTGAGCAATGGGACAACGAGGCACATTGCTCCTAATCATGACACTGAGCAGGTAGGGGGGCTGACGTCCCGACGGAGGGCAGGTTGTAAGAGGCTATGTCACCTGCTGTCCTATAAGGTCGGAGCGGATAACCTGTTTCTTTCCTGTAGAAACAGGCCTCCGCTCTCTTTCTAAAGCCAGGGGAGTGGTTGCGGATTGAGGCTCAGGATTTCCAGCGCCTTGCGATTGGATGTTCCCGTCAGGTTGTTTTGATAATAAATGCTTTCCTCGCCCATCAGGCGAAGAGCCTCCTGCTCATTCATGTGGGGTGGAGGCGCAGATCCAATCCAGCGGGCATAGGCTGGCAACCACGCAGACATTTTTGTCGGCTGATTATCCACGACGTTATAAACCCCGGCAGGTGCAGTTAAAGCCGCGACCGTTGCCTGTGCGGCATCGTCCACATGGATAAAGGAAAACGTGCTGCTTCCTTTACCAATCAGCGAAATCTCGCCTTGTGCAAGATGGTGGCTGAATGCGCCATCCGGCCAGTACCATGTGCCCGGACCATAAAAGAAACCGTAGCGTAACCCGATACCGTCCATAGACGGTGCGCTCAGCACTCGCCTTTCCAGCTGCGCATACATGCGGGCACTTTGCCCAATCGTGCCGGGGGCGTTGAGCCGCAACGGAGAGGCCTCAGTGGCTAGCCCATCGCCGCCATCCAGATAGAAACCGGATAATTGCTGGATATAGCGCTGCACCCCGAAGGTGCTGGCTGCCGCAAACAGATTGCCGCCGCCTTCCAGACGTAATGTGCAATCGGCAGGAATGCGCTTTGCTAAGTCGAAAGGGCTGGCGGGAAGCGAGGTCAGCTGGTCGATCACTACGTCTGGCCGGAGACGCTCCATCAGATCAAAAACACTGCTCCGATCCAGCGCATTGCCTTGCAGTGGGTGCGCGCCGAGCGTTTCGATCGCTTTCAGACTCTCCGGGCGATGAGCCAGTCCCCACACGTCATGCCCCGCATCCCGCAGGCGCGTTATAAGCGGACGGCCGAGCGCTCCGCTGGCTCCGGCAACAAGAATTTTCATGGTGCGGTCTCCTTTGGCTTAATGCGCGGGAAAGACGAAGGGCGCTGCTTTATCCTTGACGAAGAATGCAAGGAAACGGGCAGGCTGCGTCTGGCTGGCATTACGCCCAACGAGATGAACGTCATCCGGCCCTTCAAAGAAGCTCTGCCCTTCTTTCAGAGTAACGGGTGCGCCTCCCGCGACCTGCATGGTGACGCTCCCTTTCAGGACATAGACAAACACGGAGGCATTATGTCTGTGGATGGGGTCTGAACCACCGGGTGGGTAATCGACTGTCAGCATGGCTCCTTCCTTGCCGGGAATGCCTTGCAGGTCATGCGTCATCAGAGGTGTGACTTTGGTCTCTGCGTGAAGAGGTGCAGCAAATAAACCTGCCGTTATGGCCGCGAGAATGGCAAATTTGCGCATACTCAATACTCCTTTTGAGAAGACGGGTTCAGGGTGTGTCAGACCGTCTGCGTTGTCTGACTTTGCTGGTGCGGCGGGTTTGAATACGCTCGTCAAACCATGAGTGCGCCTCTCCGAAGAAAGGAGGGGGAGCTTTGTCCCGCACTGATTGCGCCAGATCCGCCAGTGAGGTCTGTGCCAGTTCCCGCCGCATGGCCTGTTCCGCCCGCAGCATGACGGCATGAATTCCGCAAACACCCTGCGTTGCCCATTGGGGTGGGTGTTGGCCGAAGAGAACGCAGCGGCCTCTGATTTCCTGACAGTTAAACAGGCTTTTTTCGCCTTCAACAGCATCCACAACGGTGAGCACGCTGATCTCGCTGGCTGGTCTGGCCAGCGTGTACCCACCTTTCATCCCTTCGGATGCGGCGAGAAGGCCAGCCTTTTCAAGCCGGGGCAGGAGCTTGGCGACGAATGCCGCAGGGATGTTCTGAAGCTCCGCGAGGTCAAGACTGCTGACAGGTTCAGGATTGTCCACCAGCCAAAGCAGGCTGTGCAGGACATATTCGGTGCTTGCGCCGTAAAGTGACATACGCGGACCATATAAGTCCGCGTTTAGATTCGCAAGATTTTAAACCCGACTGAACCGTCGTTCAGATGGTCTTGTTCATATTGATGCCAGTTACGCGAAACCCACTGGCTTCATAGACATGCTGAGCGCGTGTATTGTCCGCCGCCACACGAAGCTTGATGTGTTTGAACCCTTGTTGGCTCAGGTTTTCTTCCAGAGTTTTTAAAGCTTGCTTTCCATAACCCTGACCCTGCTGGTCAGGGAGAATGTGGAAATCATAAATATAGACTGATTGATTATTTTGGTCGGGGCGATACCAAATATACCCGATGATTTCGCCAGATTTTATAATGCACAGAAGGGTTTCGCTTTCTGTGAGCGCGCCTTGAGGAAAGCTGGTTTCTATAGTTTCGTGTGCCTGCTTGAGAGAGTCTGAAAGAGATAAGCCGTAATTTTCTGATATCTCATGAGCATAATCGGATACAAAATAGTCAGTGTAACGAGAAAATTCGTTTTCCTGCATTGGTCTGAATGAAATCATAAAAGCTTTTCTACCTTTTGAATTCCGGTATTGATTTTGATTTGAAATATTGGAGGTCTGTCTCAATACAGAACTCAAATAAGTATTGGAGACTCTTTTGGCGTGGGCGCAATATTTGGTTAAAAGGCTGTTGGCACTATGGAAGTATAGTGCCAACAGCCTGCTTTCTGGTGAACTTTTCGGTTTAAAAGCTGCTCACGGATTATCCTGCTCATGCTCGCCCTCAGCAATGCGGGCCTGAATGGCGCCGCGCCAGGGGGCGTCTTTGGGGGCGGCGTCCAGCGCTTTGCGGAACAGGTCGAGTGCCTGCGGGGTGACGTGGCTTGCTGCGCGGGTCAGGGCCTCCCCGGTGCGGGCGGCAACTTCTGCGTCAAAGCCGAGGGAGAGGGCGTGGTTCCACGCTTCGGCGGCTTCCGCATAATGCTCGCGGGTCGCTTCGGCCTGCCCAAGCAGCAGGTAGCCCTGCCGCAGGTTGGGGTCGCCTGCGGGGATCATGGCCAGCGTGGCTTTCAGGCGCTGGACCACGGCATCACCGCGCGTGTTTTGCTCATGTTGCGCTACCAGACGCGGCCCGAGCGGCTGCGCGGGCAGGGAGGGCACGCCATTGGTCAGATACAGCCCAACTGCTGCGAGGGGGATCAGCCCCAGTGCGCTCCATACGGCGACTGGCGGAATGGCATCGTCCGCGTGTGTTGGGGCGGTGTCGGCCACCAGAATGCGGCGCTGGATTTCCAGCCGGGCAATGTCATGCTCCGCCGGGGCAATCAGGCCGATATCCAGATCACGATCAATTTCAGAAAGCTGGGCTTCATGCAGCGAGAGTGCCGCACTCCGTTCATCCCGGACCTGCCGGGTGCGTCGCCATAGGGGGAGGACCGCCGGAGCCAGAGCCAGACAGCTTAACAGCACAATGGAAAGCCAGATCATGCGCTCAGTCCTTCGTCAGGTCGGCCAGACGGGCCTTTTCTTCCGCTGTCAGCGGCGGGGGGGCAGCGGGGGCCGCATTGCGGCGGCGATAGGCGAAAAATGCAGTGGTCAGGCCCAGCAGCAGGGCCAGAACCGGCATGCTCCATAGCAGCAGTGTGCCGATGGAAAGCGGCGGACTGAGGCGAATGAAGTTGCCGTAGCGGTTCACCATCCAGTCCATGATCTGGCGGTTGCTCTCACCCTTGGCAACGTGTTCCCGCACCACGCGGCGCAGGTCCCGCGCCAGCCCGGCGCTGCTGTCCTCAATGGATTCATTCTGGCAGACCAGACAGCGGAGTTGAGAGCCAATGGCCTCGGCCCGTGCTTCTTCCTGCGGGTTGGGCAGCATTTCGGCAGGGTCATCCACGGCCAGAACCAGAACCGGGGCCAGCAGCAGGGCGCAGCCCAGAAACAGGGCGGACAGACGGCGCAGCATCATGATTTTTTCAGGCTTTCCAGCAGGGGCACCAGCGTGCCGCGGATGGTGTCCACATCCAGCGGGGCGGCGCTGTGCCAGCGGATAATGCCGCCGGGGCCGATCAGGAAGGTTTCCGGCACCCCGGAAATACCCCAGTCGATCCCCACACGGCCATCGCGGTCACTGCCCAGACGGGTGAACGGGTTGCCGGAATGCTTCAGGAACCCGGCTGCGTTTTCCGGGCGGTCCTTATAGGCAATGCCCCACATCGTCAGGTCATCCTTCAGGCCCATCAGGGTTGGCATTTCTGCAAGGCAGGGGATGCACCATGAGGCAAAGAAGTTGACCAGAACCGGCTGGGTGAGCGCGCGCAGGTCCTGCGCGCTGAAGCCCTGACCCGGCGCCTGATCCGGCACACTGAAATCAGGCACCGGGCGGTTGAGCACCGGCGCGTTGATATCATGCGGGTTGAAGGAGCCGTGCTGCATGCCGGAGAGCATCTTCCAGAAGCCAACACCAACAATCGCGGCTCCGGCCAGAGGGGCGGCCATCAGCAGCCGCCGGCGCGTCATGTTTTCAGGAAGGTTGCTCATGCTGCCGTCACCGTATTGGGGGAAGTTTTGGCACGGCGCGGTGCACCCACGCGCATGCGCCGGTCGGAAAGGGAAAGCACGCCGCCAATGGCCATAATCAGCGCACCCAGCCACATCCACGGGGCCAGTGGGTTGTAATGCAGGCGCAGTACGTAGGTGGGGGCGGCGTCCGTGCCGTGTTTGTCCCCCAGCACGCCATACAGGTCAGCCAGCAGATTGGTGTGGATGGAGACTTCCGTCGTTGTCTGGTTCTGGCTGTTAAAGCTGCGTTTGGACGGATGCATGATGGTGACAATCTTGCCGTTATGCCGCACCTCAAGGGTTGCAACCATAGCGGAATAGTTCGGCCCCGGTTCCTGCGTCACGTTGGTCAGCGTCCAGTCATAACCGGCCAGATGCTCGGTGGTGCCAACCGGCACTTCCACAATTTTGTGCTGGGCCTGAGACATGGCGGCCAGCCCCAGAATGGTCACGCCCACACCCGCATGGGCAATGGCCGTGCCAAAAATGGAGCGGGGCAGCATGCGGGCACGCTGGAGACTGCCGGAGAGCGGCATGCGGAACAGGCGCATACGCTCCGTGATATCGAGCACGGAGGCCGCAATGACCCACACCGCCAGCGCGCTGCACAGGATAGGCAGAATGCCGGACATGCCGAAGGTAAACACTGCAAACGCGACACCAGCCAGCAGAGCGGCAATCCACAGCCGTTGCAGCACCGGCCAGAGCTGGGCGCGCTTCCACGGCAACATGGGGCCAAAGCCCATGAAGATGAACAGCGGGATGGCCAGCGGAATGGTCGTGGCATCAAAGAATGGCTTGCCGACGGAAATGGTGCGGTCAAACAGCAGAGACATGAAGGGCGGATACATGGTGCCGGTCAGCACCACGGCGCATAGGGAGCACAACAGGATGTTGTTGAGCACCAGCGCACCCTCACGCGAGATGGGGGCGAACAGGCCACCCGCCGTCAGGGTAGGAGCGCGATAGGCAAACAGCGCAAGAGAGCCACCGATCACCACCGCCAGCAGGCCGAGAATGAAGATGCCGCGGGCCGGGTCATTCGCGAACGCATGCACGGAGTTCAGAATGCCGGAGCGGACGAGGAACGTGCCGGAGAGCGAGAACGAGAACGTGGCAATGGCCAGCAACACCGTCCAGATTTTCAGGCTTTCACGCTTTTCCACCACAATGGCGGAATGGATCAGCGCCGTGCCGGTCAGCCAGGGGATGAGGGAGGCGTTTTCTACCGGGTCCCAGAACCAGTAACCGCCCCAGCCCAGTACGTAATAGGACCACCATGACCCCAGCGCGATGCCGCAGGTGAGGAAGCACCATGCCGCCACCGCCCACGGGCGCACCCAGCGGCCCCATGCGGCATCCACTCGGCCTTCAATCAGGGCCGCAATAGCGAAGGCAAACGGCACCGCAAACCCGACATAGCCGGTGTAGAGAATGGGCGGATGGAAGGCGAGGCCCGGGTCCTGCAACAGCGGGTTCATGCCCTGCCCATCCATCGGGGCGGGCCAGACGCGGGCGAACGGGTCTGACGTGGTCAGACAGAACAGTTCAAACCCGGCAGCCACGGCCCCCAGAACAGCAATCACCCGTGCCCGCAGAGCAGACGGCAGGTTACGCCCGAAGGCGGCCACGGCAGCGCCGCAGATCCCGAGGATAAGCGCCCAGAGTAGAATGGAGCCTTCATGATTGCCCCACACACCGGTGATTTTATACAGCAGCGGTTTGGAGACCGCGCTGTTGGCCGCAATGTTCTGGACCGAGAAATCATCCGTAACGGCGGCGTACACCAGACAGAGGAAGGCCATCAGCAAGGCCAGAAGCTGCCCTACGGCCAGCCCCGGCGCGAGCATCATCACCCGTCTGTCGCGTCGTTGCGCACCGATAAGAGGCAGAATGCCCTGCGCGGCGGCAAGGATGCAGGCAAGGGCCAGCGCATAATGTCCGAGTTCAGGGCTCAGCATGTCAGAGGGATGTCTCCGGGTGGCGGGCTGTCAGAACAGCGTAAAAGAGGCTGGCAGGGAAAGAGACCTGCCAGACAGAGGCAAAAGACGCAAAAGGGGATGTGCGGCGTAACACAGGGTTTTAGTTGCCAGCCGGGGCAGGGGGCGCAGGAGCGCCGGACGCGGGAAGACCTTTCTTTGCGTCCTGCACCGTCATGCTGTTCCAGCTTGCTGCACTGGGCGGCGGGCCAAAGCGCGGGTCCCACTTGCCGGATTTTTTCAGGGCTTCCGCCACTTCCTTCGGCATGTAGGTTTCATCATGCTTGGCCAGCACTTCACTCGCCACAAACCCGTCCTTGTGCATGGTGCCGACGGCCACCACGCTCTGCCCCTCGCGGAACAGGTCGGGCAGGATGCCTTCATACCGCACGGTTACAGCGGCCTGACCATCTGTGACGTCAAAGCGGGCAATTGGAGTTTCCCCCCGTTTTTCCCGTTTGACGGAGCCAGCCACCACCATGCCACCCAGCCGCACGGTGCGGTCAGCCGGAGGCGCGGACGCCGCCACCTGAGAAGGCGTGACAAAGAAAACAATATCGGAGGAAAACGCCTTGAGCATGAGGGCTGCGGCAGCCCCCAGACAGGCAACGCAGGCGATAACGAGCCAGAGGCGACGTGTCTTGCGGGTCATAGAGACGAAGTGGCTCCTGTGGTGCGGTCCGAGGGGCGTTCAAGAACGGCCAGCCGCATACGGGCCTTTTTGAGGCGGAGGGCCGCCCCGATGGAGAGGGTCAGCGCGATGACAGTGGCCAGACCATAGCTGGCCAGAATATAGGGCAGATGCGTCATGCGGCGTCTCCCGAAGCATTGCCAGCGCGGCGGCGCGGGCTGGAGAGCAGGCTGCGGATGCGGCTTTCCATCACGGCGGCCCGGGTGCGGGCCAGCACAATGGCGGCAAACCCCAGCGAGAAGCCCAGCGTGGATAGAGCCAGCGGCCACAGCATGGAAGAGGACATGGTGGGCGCGCCTGTCAGCGTGATGCTGTCCGGCTGATGCAGGGTGTTCCACCACTGCACGCTGAATTTGATCACCGGCAGATCGACTGCGCCCGCAAGTGCGAGAATGGCCGCAGCTTTGTAGCCGCGCTGCGGATCATCAAACGCGCGGATGAGCGCGATATGGCCCAGATACAAAAAGAACAGCACCAGCACGGAGGTCAGCCGGGCGTCCCACACCCACCATGTGCCCCACATCGGCTTGCCCCACAGGGAGCCGGTGGCCAGACACAGTGCGGTAATGCAGGCACCCACCGGGCCGATTTCCACCGCAGCCAGATCCGCCAGCGGGTGCCGCCAGACGAGTGACAGTACGGCGCATACGGCAAGCCCGGCATAACCGGCAGAGGCCAGCATGGCGGCTGGCACGTGCACATACATAATGCGGACAGAATCGCCCTGCTGCCAGTCGGCAGGCGAGAAAAACAGCCCCCAGCCCAGCCCCGCGAGGGTGAGCAGCAGGGCTGGCCATGTCAGCCAGGGCTGAAGGCGTGCGCCCAGCTTGAGAAACCGGCCGGGATTGGCATACCGATGGAAGAATGTCCCGGCACGCGCGACGAGGGTCGGTGTGGCGCTCAAATGTCAGTCCGTTCCGTATCTCAACAAATCACGTGAGCTTGCAGGGGCCTTGCATGCAGGAGTTTCCTGCCCAGACATGCGCTCGCGCACCTTTTACATCATTCGGGGCATCTTGACACGAGGCAGTTATTCATGGGCGTCCTGTCCCGACAACACAGCGGAGAGAAGACATGTTGTTTGCCGTTATTTGCACAGATCGCCCCGGAGCCCTTGAAATACGTAAGGCTACGCGAGAGAAACATCTGGCTTTTCTGGAAAACTACAAGCAGGCGATTCAGTTCGCCGGACCTCAACTTGACGTGAACGGCACCCCCTGCGGCAGCCTCGTGCTGCTGGATGTGCCCGATCGCGCGGCGGCGGAAGGCTTTGCTGCGGCTGATCCGTATGCCGAGGTTAATCTGTTTGAAAGCGTGATCGTGCGCCCCCTGCGCACCGTGTTCCGTGATGGCGCGCTGGTGGAATAGCCATGGCCTACTGGTTGATTAAAAGCGAGCCGGACGCCTTTAGCTGGGATGAGCAGGTGGCTAATGATGTGGAACCCTGGACCGGGGTGCGCAACCATCAGGCCAAAAAGAATCTTGCTGGCATGAAGGTGGGAGACCGCGCCTTTTTTTACCATTCCAACGTGCAGCGCGCGATTGTGGGGGTGGTGGAAATTGTGCGCGAAGCCTACCCGGACCCCACGGCGGACAGCGGCAACTGGGTGTGTGTGGACGTGAAAACCGTTGGCCCCATGCCCAGCCCGGTTACGCTGGCGGATATCAAGCAGGATGAGGCGCTGGCGGATCTGGCTCTGGTCCGGCAGTCCCGCCTTTCAGTGTGTCCGGTTTCTGCGGAACACTGGCAGTATCTGTGCCGCATGGGCGGCTGGTCTGGCGACTGACGACCAGAAGCAGGCCGGGCTTTGTTCCCGCCGCATCAATAAAAAAGGGAGCACCCAGACCGGGCGGCTCCCTTTTTTGTTGGCCGTAGTCAGAGCGGCTTAGCCCTGTGTGGCAAGCGCCCAGAGCTGGCCCGCGCGGTTGCCGGAGCGGCAATAGCTGAAGATCGGGCCGGGCAGGGTGTTGAGGGATTCCTGCATGATGATCACGGCATCCGAAGACGGAGCCTGACCGCCAGCAACCGGAATGGAGATGAAGGACAGGCCAGCCTGCTTGGCGGCTTCCCCAATGGTTTCAGCCGTCGGCTGGCCCGGGTCTTCCCCGTCCGGGCGGGTGCAGATGATGGTTTTGAACCCGGCCTCTTTAATGGCGGGGATGTCGCTGACGGCAATCTGCGGGGCAACAACAAAATCGGGGGACAGGCTGCGATAGTTCATGGTCAATAAAGTCCTTTCAGACAGCATTCTGCTCACAAGCTCCCTGACCTTGTAGGCCCGGACAGAGCAAGCGGAAAGAGGGGGGCATACTGCTCTGGCTGTATGCCTGCCCTGAAATCCGGCATGGTGGGCTTGGATCAGAAAAAAAAGAAGGGCGGCGGGACATGCAGAAAGAACCGGGTTTTGCAGATGTTGTGGCAGCATCGGTGCGTCTGAAAGGGCATGCGCATCGCACGCCGGTTCTCACCTCTCGCTATCTGAACGGAGTGAGCGGGGCGGAGCTGTTCTTCAAGGCGGAAAATTTCCAGCGTGTGGGGGCGTTCAAATTCCGAGGCGCGCTGAATGCTATTCTGGCCCTGCCGGAAGCGGTGCGTCGCCGGGGTGTGGTGGCGTATTCCTCCGGTAATCACGCGCAGGGTGTGGCCTGTGCGGCGCAGCAGGCTGGGATTCCCGCCGTAATTGTCATGCCGGAAGACGCCCCGGTCATGAAGCTGGCTGCCACCCGGGGCTACGGGGCGGAAGTGGTTCTGTATGATCGTTACACGCAGGACCGGCAGGCGATAGGCGGCGCACTGGCCGCGGAGCGAGGGGCGACGTTGCTCCCTCCGTTTGACCATCCGGATATTATTGCCGGGCAGGGCACCGCAGCGCTGGAATTGTTTGAAGAAACCGGACCGCTTGATGCGTTGTTTGTGCCGGTTGGCGGCGGTGGTCTTGCCTCAGGCTGTGCGCTGGTTGCGCATGCGGTCTCGAAGGGGTGCACCGTAATTGGGGTGGAACCGGCAGCCGGGGATGATGCGCGACAGTCTCTGGCCGCAGGTCACATCGTGCAGATTGAGGTGCCCAAAACACTGGCGGATGGAGCGCAGACCACAGCCATCAGCCCGCTCACTTTTGGGATTATGCGCAGGCTTTTGCGGGAGATTGTCACGGTGGACGATGCCACGCTGGTTGCGACCATGCGCACCCTGGCGGAGCGGATGAAAATTGTCGTCGAGCCGACGGGCTGCCTTGGCGTCGCTGCCGCTCTTGCGGCTGCTTCCGAATGGAAGGGGAAGCGTGTCGGCGTGATTATTTCCGGCGGCAATGTTGATATGGCACGGTTTTCCAGACTGATGCAGGAGGGCGCGTAACACAGCCGGAGACTGAAAAATTAGTCGCGCTAAATTTTAAGGGATTTTTAAAACGCCTGTCCGGATAAGGGATAATTGTCCCTCTTGTCCCGGACAGGCGATGTGTAGGCTGTAAAGCCTGTTTTAGCGATGAATGAAATACAGGTCTGAATACAGGTCTTTCAGTGCGGCTTTGTTGGCCAGGCAGCGACGGACCAGATGGGCACGGAGGTCGAGCGCGCCTTGCTGCACGATCGGGTCTTTGGACGGTGCATCAAAGGCCGGATAGCGCTGGATGCAGGATTTCAGATCCGGATTGTTCATGTCCAGACCGGCTTCAATCTGCTTCATGGTCGCATCATATTCCTGCGTGACTTCCGCATCGGAATACCATTCGCTCAGCGCGGACTGCACCTTGTTGTTGCGGATCAGGTAGGTGAAGGTCAGAAACCCGTTTTCCGTGGTGCCATTGGGCAGTTTGGTGCTCAGGCGGCAGACGCGGTGGAAATACGGCGGCAGGCTGAGGTCCGGCATGGCGGTGGCACCCGTCACGCTGATCTGCATGGTCGGCTGGAAAGAGGAATCCGGCTTATCATCCCGGTCCGGCGTCTTGCTGGATTGCAGGCTGTGGTCGCGCTGCATGGCTTCGGCCAGAAGCGTGTCATACTGGTGGGAATAGCAGTAGGACGGGTCCGTCCGCGCATGTTCCAGCGCAGAATGATAGGCTTGCTGCTGCGGGGTCTGGGCGCAGCCTGTGGCAGCCAGAACGGCGGCAACGGAGCCAGCGCGCAGCAGATTCTGCCAGCGTGGGGTACGGGCCGGGCGGGAGGAAGGCGTGGTGTGCGACATGGAACAACTCCTGTTGGCGCACAGTCTGCGCCGGGATGGTCTCACTTTCGGCTGTGTAAGGTGTTCCGATGCACGTGACAACCACCGTGAAGTCTGACGCCAAAAGGGTTCACGCATGCCGGAAAACCACGGCAAAAATCAAAAAGGAAAAGGGATAGGAGGCAACTTCTTAGCCCGTGGGGCTTTTGTGAGGGAAGGTGGACATCGCTGTTCAGGAGATGGGAGGCATATGCCGGACGAGGGGCGGCCCGTGTCGCTTTTCGGGCGTGCTATGCTACACTCTCCTTTACAAAACAGACTATTGCGGGCGCTCGACTGCGCCCCGGCCCGGCCTTTCACGGCAGGGCAGAGCAAGCAGAAAGGGCGCAAATGAGTACGCAGGACATGACAGGGAGCGAGATGGTGACGCTCAAGCTCAGTGGTCACGATCTGGGAGAGCTGGAACACGCCCTCGCACAGGTCGAGTCTGGCAAAGGCGTTCTGGTACGTCTGGCGGACCTGATGGGCGGCGCTGTTGGCCACGCCACGCGGCTGGGTCTGCGTGGGTTGGGCATGGCTCCCGGCATGGAAGACAAGCTGCGTGGTCTGGCGGAAAGCGCCATTGCCCGTGCCTTTGATGTTGCCATTGTCGGGCTGCGCAGCCCCGGTGATGCTCTGGCGGAACCGCAGCCCTGGCGTGGCCCGGCGTTGCAGGCGGCTGTTGCCGTCTCCGGCGCGGTAGGTGGCTTTGCTGGATTGGCCGGTCTGGCCCCGGATATCAGCTTTACCACGTTGACCATCATGCGTGAGATTGGCCGCATTGCGCGCGAAGAAGGCGAGGATCTTTCCGACCCGGATGCACGCCGCGCCTGTCTGGAAGTATTCGCACTGCGGGCCTTCCCCAATGCGCGGAAGGCGGAGGATAGCGAACTGGGCTATTTCTCAGCCCGCGCGCTGCTGCGTGGCCGCCCGGTTGTGATGCTGATTGCGGAAGTTGCCTCGCATTACGGTCTGGCTCTGGGGCAGAAAGTCTCTCTTCAGCTTATGCCAGTGGCGGGTGCGCTGTGTGGGGCGTCGCTCAATACGGCATTCCTTAACCATTACCGGGCACTGGCGCGGGCGCACTTCACCATCCGTCGTCTGGAGCGTGAACATGGTCCGGTGGTGCGGGATACGGCTGAGGCCCTGCGGGATCATGTCGCAACGCGTAACGGTCGCGTTTCCTGAAGGGAGTGAGGCATTAAAAAAGCCGGAGGCAGATCCTCCGGCGTGGTCTCAAACGGTCTTATCAGAGAGCCAGCTTCCCCTCAGGAGGCTGGCTCTTTCTGTTTTTTGACCGGTGGCGGTTCCTCATCAATCAGCGTGCCGATGACGGCAAGAAACAGCATGAACCCGCCCACAATCATGCAGGTCTGCTGGTAGTGGAAGTCGATCAGTCTCACCACCACGCAGGCAAGAATACCCAGCAGGCAGGCTATTCTTAAGGTCATCAGTCTCTCCGGTTCAGGCCGTTACAGGGGTGACAAGCGGCTTATTGGCGGCGAGAGCGGCCACATTGTCCAGCGAGAGCATGCCCATGGCCGTGCGGGTTTCCACTGTGGCGCTGCCGGTATGGGGCGTCATGAAAATCTTCGGCAGGGCGAGAATGCTGGGGTTCGGGTTGGGTTCGTTCTGATAAACATCCAGCCCGGCATTAAACAGATGGCCGGAGCGCAGGGCGTCCAGCAGAGCCGTCTCATCCACCAGCGCGCCGCGCGCCGCGTTCACCAGCACACTGCCGCGCGGCAGCAGGCCGAACATTTTGGCTGTCATCAGCGGCGGTGCGCCGGGGGTGGCGGGCATGTGCAGGGTGAGAATGTTGCAGTGGGGCAGCATCTCTTCCAGATTTTCAAAATAGGTCGCGCCTTCCTCCTGCGCAGGGTCCAGCCTGCGGCGGTTATGGTAGAGCACCTTCATGTCAAAACCACGCGCCCGCCGGGCCACGGCCTGCCCGATGCGGCCCATGCCGACAATGCCCAGAGTCTTGCCGGTCACGCGCATGCCCAGCATCTCATCCATTTCCAGCGTGCGGCCCCAGCCGTTCTTCATCAGCGTGTAATATTCCGCAGCGCGGCGGCAGGCGGCCAGAATCAGCATCATGGTCAGGTCGGCATTACAGTCGGTCAGCACGTCCGGCGTGTTGCAGACTTTAATACCGCGGGCCAGCAGGGCGGGAACGTCCAGATGGTCCAGCCCGACACTGACGGTTGCTACCAGCTTCACACAGTCCGGAATGGCCGCCACATCCGCGCCTTTCAGTGGACAATGATGCGTGACCAGCATGGCAAACGCCTGCTGCTTTTCCGCCAGAGCCAGCATGCCAGCGGTATCCAGCGGCGCGTCGGGGGCAGGGGGAGCGGTAAAGTCGGTCTCAATCCGCTTTTCAACAGCGGCAGGCAGCCGGACGGCACGGATCAGGCGAGGCTTTTCGGAAGGCATGGGCGTTCCTTTTTTCAGTGGGACAGATTGAGTTTCCGTAATGACAGACTAGCATGACCCTTCAGAAAAGCCATGACGAGCGTATAACGACGGAAACGGACGCGGGATCAGGCGCGAGCGTTATAAAGAACGCAGATCTCATCTGTTTAAAGGAGGCGACATGACTGACGCGCTGACGCCGGAACTGATTTTAGGCGCGTATGCGGCCGGGATTTTCCCGATGGCGGCCGATGCGGATGATGACGAGCTGCAATGGTATGATCCGGACCCGCGCGGCATCCTGCCTCTGCGTGGTTTCCACCTCTCGCGCCGTCTGCAACGCACGGTGTTGTCAGGCCGGTTTGATGTCAGTGTGGATCAGGATTTCCCCGGCGTGATGAAGGCCTGCGCAGCGCCTGCACCGGGGCGTGAGGACACATGGATCAATGGTGAGATCTTCCGCCTGTTCTGTGCCCTGCATGACATGGGATACGCGCATAGCGTGGAATGTCGGCAGGACGGAAAGCTGGTGGGCGGCTTATATGGCGTGGCGCTGGGCGGCGCATTTTTTGGGGAAAGCATGTTCAGCCGTGCGACCGATGCCTCCAAGGTTGCGTTAGTGCATCTGGTGGCGCGGCTGCGGATTGGCGGCTTTATCGTGCTAGACACCCAGTTTGGAACAGACCATCTCGCCCGCTTTGGCGGGGAGGAAATTCCGGCAAGCCTGTATAAGGCAACCTTGGAACGCGCTGTCCAGATGATGCCATGTTGGCAGGCTAGCATTCCTGCAGATGAGCTGGAGGCTGAAATTCGCGCCATGCGGGCAGAGACGCAGGCGGCAGACTCTCAGGACAGTTAGGGACCGGCTCTGGGAGCAGAGCGGTCTGGATGAGAAACAGGAAAGACGAAGACGTATGACACACTGCCAGCCGGCCCGGACGCGCCGTATGCTGACCCTTTGCAGCCTTCTGGCCACCGCACCGCTGGCGGCAGGACTGCTGAGTCAGCCAGGCCATGCCGCCGAGACAGCAGCAACACCTGCGGCCCCGGCAGGCGCACCGGCTCCCGCCCCGCAGATGGACCACCCGCGCCTGATGCCCGGACGTGATGCCACTATTGATTACGTCTTTCAGCCGCGCCCGCCTGCGGGTGGGGGCCCCGCAACGGCCCTGCCGATTAAGGACCGGCATGTGCAGGTTCTGTTTTCCGGTGATGGCGGGTTGATGCGGATCAACTACATGCTCAGCATGGATGGCCCGGAAAGCCGGGGGGCGGTCATCATCAACCGGGCGGCGCAGGAAGTGATGATTATCCTGAACGACCGCAAGATTTATACCCGGCTGGTGCAGCAGGAGGTGGCGCGCAGTCCGTTCCTGCTGGACATGTCCATGAGTTTTACGCGCAAAGGCAAATCCGAAGTCATCGGCCAGCCCTGCACCCTCTGGGGCGTGGTCTCCGCGCAGGGGAATGGGACTGCCTGCGTGACGGATGACGGCTTTATTCTGGAGCAGGACGGCGTGGATGTGGATGGTCTGAACGGCCACCTCAAGGCGATGAAAGTCTCCTATGACGACGTGCCCGCCACCTCTTTCCAGCCGCCTGCGGGTTTTCAGGAAGTCACGCCGCATTCCCCGGGATCTCAGTCTGGTGGGAATGAGGACGGTTCAGCACCCCCTTCCGTTATGCGCGGGCCAACCAGTGTGCAGCAGCAGGAACATTCCAGCGTGCCCTCCGCCACAGGCGTTGTGCCGGGCGTTGGTCCTGTAACGACCCTGCCATCCACGGATTCCAACGCGCATGATGCGTCAGGCAATACGCCATGAGCGGGCTGCGTGCGCGGCGGCTGTTTGGTGCCGGGCTGGGTGTTATGATGGGTGTGGCCTCTCTGCCCGTGGCGCAGGCGCAAACGTCTGCTACGGGTACCGACGCAGGCAACGCTGTTTCCGCAGGTGCGAGCGGTGCTCAGGCGGGTGCCAATCCTGCCCCTGCGCCAGTCGCCCCGCAGGATGCGCCGTTTATCACGCCGTCTGTGGATGCGGATGTGCTGTATGAACTGACATCGCCCACCGGGGATGCGGTGATGAAGCAGCGGATGCGCTGGCAGGTGGGCAGCCTCCGTCAGCGGCTGGACCCGGAGGGGTCTGACCTGTTCATGATCACCTCCTGGCCCGAGCACACGCTGACCGTGGTGGACCCGAGCCGCAAGCGGAAGAGTGTGATGCCGGCCCCCAGTCAGGGCCTTACGCCGCCCGGTCACCCGGCCATGGTTGGCACCTATGCACGATTGGGTGGTTCCGTGGTGGCGGGGGAAAGCTGCATTATCTGGCGCACCAAAGACGCCGACGGACATGCAAGTGATGTCTGTTACACGGCGGATGGTCTGTTGTTGCAGGTTGCACAGCAGGGACAGATTACCGTCCGGGCGCTCCGTGTCAGCCGGGTGGCCCAGCCTGATGATGTGTTCGCCATTCCATCGGGCCTGAAGCAGGAGGCCCCCGCCAGACCGTAATCCGCCCGGACCGTTACGACGGAAAGGAAAGGGTATGCGGTTGCGTTACCCTGTTGTGCTGGGTCTGGCGCTCAGCGCGCTGATTGCGCCCGGCGAGAGGGCATCTGGACAGTCGGTGGACCATGCACCTCAAGATGCTGGTGCAGGCACATCCGCCGGGGCTCAGGCCGTTTCCATCTGTGTCAAACCTCCGCCGGGAGCGGCGCGGGATACGTTACTGGTCATACCCTCCGGCACTGTGCTGGTTGGTCAGGCTGCGCCGTCTGGCCGTCGGCAAAGTGCGCAGATGGAAGCCGTTGTTACCACAGAAACCGTAACGCTGACAGAAATGCAGCCCTGTAGCGGTGCGGATGCCTCCACGCTGGTGTCCCGCACGCGCCACTGGCTGGTGGACCCGGTGCGGCCTCAGGCGGCTGTGGTGTTACATCCGGTGGGGGAAGTCAGCGGCAATGGCGTGGATACGTCGTTTGAGGAAGAACCCGACGCGTTTCGCAGTGCTGTCAAAACAGGGGCCATTACGGCCCATGTGCAGGGCACCCTGAAAGAAACTGTCGCGCTGACGGAAACGCAGGCGGATATCCCTGAAGAGCCCGATAACAGCATGGGCCCGGACTGGGCGCACAGCACCGGCTGGGATCAGAACAGCTTACGCAAAACGCCGGGCAGCAGGACGGAATAGGGGTTTACGCTCAGATCCGGGTTTTCCAGCTTACCCGCAATGCCAAAGGTCATGGCAACAAGGCCGCCTTCTTTTTCCGGGCTGAACAGTTTGCCAATGCCGGGGAGCTTGCCGGGGAGTTTGTTGATGGCAAAAACCGGCACCACGGTCCCGTTCAGGTCGAGTGTGCTGTGGTCCAGATCAATCTTGCCCTCCAGCGTGGCTCCCAGCGCATCATTCCCCATGTGGCCATTCTCAATAGTCAGAACGCCGTCAGAAAACGCGACGGGCATGGTCAGGGTGGAGACTTCAAATTCCGGAGATTTGCGGGCATTTACCCAGCCATAGAGCGACAGATTGCGGGCCAGCAGCACCGTGGCAGGGGCTTTCTTCAGCACAAACGGGCTGACATGCAGCGTGCCTTTGAAGGGTGCTGTAGCCTGTGTGTCATCAAACGCACCATTTAGCGTGGCGTGGCCGCCCTGCACGTTGGGCAGGATGTTGAGGGCTGCCAGAAACCCGCCCATGTCCGGAATGGTCACATGTAGGGCGCGGGTGGCCCCTTTGGGTTCCAGCGTCATGGTAACGGGGGACGGTCCGCGCATGGCAAAACGCATGCGTTCCAGCCGCTGGCCGTTATCTTCAAAATGCCCGGTGACGGCCCGCAGGGGCTGCTTGGTCTGGCTGTAATACAGGGCGTTGGCCGTCATATCGATGGTCCAGGCGTTGCCCGGCGGCCCGTGCAGCTTGCCTGTCGCCGCTTCCGGCACATGCAGGCCGGGGGAGGCAGCCTGTTTGGGGGCGTTCGGGTCGCCCTCCATCAGGGGGGCGAGGTCCAGCGTATCGGCATAGACCCCCACCTGAATGGTTTTGTCCTGCGAGGCATAAGGGAGCACAAGGCGGGCATGGCCGGAGGAGCGTTCGATCTTGAAGGATGAAATCAGCAGTTCCGGTGCTGCTTTTTCCCGCAGCACGGCACGGCCCCGCACATCCAGTTCCGGCCCTGTGGCAAAAATTTTCTCAACGGAGGTAATCCGCCCGTCCAGCAAGGCGAGAGTGGCGGTGACCTGTGCCGTGCGGCCTGCTGCCTTATGCCAGAGGGGGATGACAATGCGGGAATGCTTCAGGTCAAGATTGATCTGAACCGTGCCCTGCTTGTTCGCCTGCCGGGCATAATCCACACCAAGATCGGCGTTGCCATAGAAATGGGAGCTGGTGTCGATGCCCGCAGCCGTCGCCGTTTCCGGCGTGATGCGGGTGAACAGATGTGCCTTTTCCGCAATTTCCTGCGGCTGCAGGGAGCGGAAGTTCATGAAATAGGTAATGTCTGACGGCAGGCCACCCAGCACGCCATGCCCGTTCAGATCCATTTGCTGCGTGGTGGCGGCAATCTGGAACGTGCCATTGGTAATGGCGCGGCCTGCGACAACATTGCCCAGATGGGTGTGGCTGACCTGTGCGTGGGCGTCCACGATCATCTGATCCGTTGTGACATCACTTTCCAGCGGCAGGGTCAGGGAGAATTTGGCGCTGGCCTGCCCGGAGGGGTTGGTAAAGCTGATGGGGTGGCGGGCCAGCAGATGCAGCCGCGGTTCAGCCAGCATGGCCAGCAGATCGCGCAGATTGCCGTGTAGCTCCGTGACAATGGTGCCCATCTGGTCCTTTTTGGACAGACCGGTAATTTCCATGGAGCCGGGACCTGCAGCGACGCGCCCGATACCGGTGGCCCCCACATTCTTATCGGCCCGGTCCACCAGCTGATAGGCGTGGTCGAAATGGATGGTCAGTTTATCGAGATCATTCACCTCAAGATGCGCATCCAGATGATGCAGCGGTGAGATGGGGCGCAGCCAGTGCACCGTAAGATCTGACCCTTCCACGCTCCCTTTGATGGAGGTGAGCTTGATGCCGTTCCAGCCTTTATCACTATGCAGCGTGACGGCGGTGTGCAGGTCATGCGCTGTGCCGTCGGTAATGTTGGTATCTACCCACTTCCGGCCACCTTTTGCCGCTTTGGCGGGCCAGTAATTGGCAATATCGCCAAACGGAATGGTGGGAATATCGAGTGCCATCTGGCCAGACAGCACGGTGGGGCTGAACAGGTCGGACGCATTCAGCTGGCCCGTCAGGCTGACGGTGATGCCACCGTTCACATCTTCCGGATGTTCCGGGTTCAGCAGGGCCAGCGTCAGACCTTGCAGCGTGATGGTGGCGGGCGTGTGGGTGGCAGAGCGGTGGTCAAGGGCTAGATGGGCCAGCAGAGACCCATGATTAAGCAGATAGGTGGAGCCGCCGCCCTGAAGTTCGCCTGCGCCGAGATCGGTTTTCAGGTCCAGCCCCTGCGGGAGCAGCCAGCTGCTGTGGGGGGCGGGTGCAAAGACGGTATCCGCCGTCAGGCTCACCGGCACATCCAGCGTTTTCAGAGCCGGGGCCAGACCGGCAAAGGTGCTGGGGCGCACGGGTGCGAGGGCTGCATGCCACTGGATGGTGCCGTGATCGGTCTGTGTGCCCTGTGCCGTGACACTCAGCCGTTCCGTGCTGTCCTGCTCTGCCTGAAAGGTGAGGGCAACGGAGCCGGTCAGACCATTGCCCCCATGCAGGCTGACGGCATGCAGGGTGGACGTGATGGGCGAGGCAATCCACTGCGTATGGGTCAGCCGGTCATCAATCGTAACCTGTGCGTCGGTCAGGCCAATGCGTTGCAGGGTGCTGGGGTCGAGCGTGTTGGTACTGTCAGGCGGCGTGGCAGGTGTGGGGGGCGCGTCCACATCCAGCCCGACGCTGCCATCTTTCTCACGCCGCAGGGCCATACGCACGCCGCTGAGGTCCACCGTATTCAGTGCCACGCTGCCGTGGATCAGCGCCAGCGGGTCGAGCGTGACGTTGGCGGACTGAATGGTATCGGTTGTGGTCTTGTCGGCTTTGAGAATGCGAACGTCATGCAATGAGAGCATAACAGGCACGCTCAATCCGTCCCGCAGGCCATTCCATGCCAGATCGGCCCGCCGCAGCGTGAGGGTCGCGGCGGCGGGCTGACCGGGCTGCCCGTTGAGGACTGCAACCGGCAGGAAGGGCCGGACAAAAGGGGTGACGTTAACCGGCCCGAACAGCATGCGCACCAGCAGAGCCGCCACACACAGCACCGGCAGCACCAGCACACCCACCGCCAGAACAGTCAGAACGCGCAGGGCCCGCTTGTGCAGGGGGCGCGGGAGGTCTTGACCCGTGGAAGTCAACGCAGCAACCCTTTGCGTTCAATAAGAATGGTCAGATTATGACAGCAAGCGTTGTTTCTTCTTACTTCCGGGATGTGCGGGCGCCGCGCGGTGCCCGCACGCGTCTGTGGCCCGATGCGAACTGGGCCGCGCCCGCTGATGCGCAGGCGGCTACGCATTTTGCGCAGGATATGACGCTGGCTTTGCAGGAGGCCGGAGGGCCGGGCGATGTGCTGAACCTGCCGGGTGCTGAAGGGCTGGTTGCCTGTCTGGGGGGCAACAGCCCGTATCTGTCTGATCTGGCACGGCAGGACCCGGTGTTTTTTGCAACGCTGGTGCAAAGCGGACCGGAGCCCTGTGCGAAGGACGTGTTTGCAGCATTTGCCGATTTTGACATCACATCGGGGCGAGAGTGTGTTGCCCGCTTCCTGCGCGAGGCCAAAAAACGCACAGCCCTGATATGCGCTGTGGCGGACCTTGGGGGATTCTGGTCGCTGGAGGAGGTGACGCAAACGCTCAGTCGGCTGGCGGACGCGGCGCTGGAGGTGGCTGTCAGACATTTGCTGTGGAGTGCTCATCAGGCTGGGCAGATTCAGTTACGAGACCCCAAACGTCCGGCGCATGCCAGTGGTTTTGTTGTGCTGGCAATGGGAAAACTAGGGGCACGGGAACTGAATTTCTCCTCGGATATTGATCTGATGGTGCTGTACGATCCGTCCGTGCAGTCTCAGCCTGATACCGTGCGGCGCGTCTTTATCCGTATGACTAGCGATCTTGTGGGCCTCATGGAAGCGCGGGATGCGGATGGCTACGTTTTTCGGACAGATTTGCGCCTGCGGCCAGACCCGTCCTCCACGCCTCCGGCAGTCTCCGTGCAGGCGGCCATCCAGTATTATGAAAGTCTGGGCCAGACATGGGAGCGCGCCGCCATGATCAAGGCGCGGCCGGTTGCAGGCGATATGGCGTTGGGGCGGCGGTTTCTGGCGGCCATTCGCCCGTTTGTCTGGCGCAGGCATCTCGATTTTGCGCTGATTGACGATATTCACGACATGAAGGCCCGCATTGACCGCTACCGCAAGGCGGGGCGCACCGGCCTGGCGGATCTGCCGGATGCGGTGCTGGCGGACCCGGCAGCCAGCCGGGACTGGCTGCTGGGCCATAACGTCAAGCTGGGGCAGGGCGGGATTCGGGAAATCGAATTTCTGGCGCAGGCCATGCAGCTTGTCTGGGGTGGGCGCGTGCCTGCGCTACGGGACCGCACCACCTTTGGCGCGCTGAAAAAACTGGTGGGGTCCGCCTACCTCCCGCGAGAGGAAGCAGAAGTGCTGGCGCGGACCTATCGGTTTTTGCGGGATGCGGAACATCGGTTGCAGATGCGGGCTGACCATCAGACGCATGATCTGCCGGACCGACCGGAGGCGTTTGATGCCTTTGCCGTGTTCATGAATTATACGGATGGCGAGGCACTGGCGCTGGAAATGCTGCCCCGTATGCGGGAAGCCCGGCGTATTTTTGAGCGGCATTTTGCCACCCCGCAGGTGAGCGCCCCCGTACAGGATGCGACCCTTCTGGCCGTGGCCCCGGATGATGAAAATTCTCCGGCCTTGCTGGAACGTCTGGGTTTCCCCGCTGCACAGACAGAAGAGGCGGTGCAGGTGCTGGCCCGCTGGCAGACCAACAGCCTGCGGGCGCTGCGTTCCGAGCGGGCCCGGGCCTTATTGCGCGGTTTGTTGCCTGCGTTGCTGGCCAGTTTTGCAGCGCGTAGTAACCCCTTGGCCTGTCTGCGCCGTTTTGAGGCCTTGCTGGCGCGTCAGCATGCCGGGGTACAGTTGCTCTCCCTGTTCGAGCGGAACCCCGCGCTGATTGACCGGATTGCCGCCCTGTTTGATTCCTCGGCCTTTCTGGCGAACCATCTGGCCGATACGCCCTCTGCCCTGGAAGGGCTGCTGGAACCCGAGCCCGAAGAAGGCCGCAACGTGCTGGACCGCCTGCGGCATCTGGCGACGGAAGTGGATTCAGCGGAACTGCTGGTGACAGCCCTGCGGCCTCTGTTGCGCGGGGAGGAGTTTCGTCTCTCCGTAGCTGTTCTGGAAGGTCGGCTGGGAGAAAATGAAGCCGAGAAGCAGCGGACCGCATTAGCCGATACCATCATGATCGTGCTGATGCGGGCCGTGGAAAAGGAGCATCAGCAGCGCTATGGCCGCGTGCCCGGCGGCGGCATGGCCGTGTTAGCGCTGGGCAAGGCGGGCTCTCGGGAGATGATGCCGGGGTCTGATCTGGATCTGCTGCTGGTGTTTGATCACCCGGAAGATGTGCAGGCCAGTCAGGTGCCGGAGAACGCACTCAGACTTCAGAATGGTCTGTCGGTGCGTGCGCCCCGGTCTCTGGCGGTGTCGCAATATTATACCCGTCTGGCTCATGCTTTTATTGCAGCACTCACCGCTCCCGGCCCGGAAGGCCCGCTTTATGCGGTGGATATGCGGCTGCGTCCCTCCGGTGCGGCGGGTCCGGTCGCCGTCTTCCGCACCGCGTTCCTGAAATACCATGAGGACGCCGCCTGGACATGGGAACGCATGGCGTTGACCCGCGCCCGTGTGATTACGGCCCCCGTGGCACTCAAGGCGCGCTTGCAGGGCGATCTGGTGCGGATTTTGAATGGCGATCTGCGCAAGCCGCGACCCTCCGCCGAAACGCTGCTGGAGGATGCCCGGCATATGCGCGCCCGTCTGGCGCGGGATCTGCCAGCCTCCAGCCCGTGGGATATCAAACGCCGGGCCGGCGGGTTGATGGAGGTCGAGTTCATCGCCCAGATTCTGCAACTGGTGGCAGGCACGAAAGATGCCAGAAACCCCTGCACACGGCGGGCGCTGGCGCTGCTGAAAAAAGGCGGCTTGCTGAGTGCGGCGGAAACAAAACTGCTGCTGGAGGCCGATGCCGTCTGGCGACAGCTGCAATGTTTGCTGCGGCTGCTGTGCGGCCCTGTGCCACCGGTTGATCTGGAGCGGGGACTGGCGCCCGGTGCGGTAAGAATCCTGCTGCGTGTGATGGGAGAAGCCACTCTGCCGGACCTGATGGCGCGCACCGCGCATCTGGCGCAGGCTGTGCGGCAGATCTTCGAGCATCGCGTCGGGCCGGTTGGTGGGGAGGCCAGCTTTGCGGAAAAAGCTGCTGAAGAACGTTCCGCACCCTCAGCCGTTGAGTTTTGAAGGCTGCCTGACAGGGAAATTTTTCAGGCAGCGTTTTCCGATACATCATTTTTCAAGGAAAGAACCGACCATGACAGACACGCAGGACACCACAAAAAACGGCCTGAAAGAGGGCGATATCGCTCCGGATTTCAAAATGGAGGCCAGCCGGGGCCGCACCGTCAGTCTCGCGGAGCTGAAAGGCAAACCGTTTGTGCTGTATTTCTACCCCAAGGCAGACACACCCGGCTGCACCAAGGAAGCCTGTGGCTTCAGTGAGGCTCTGGGGCAGTTTGAAGGGGCGGGGCTGACCGTGATCGGCGTCTCGCGCGATCCGCTTAAAGCGCTCGATAAATTTGCTGAGAAATATGACCTCACATTCCCGCTGGCTTCAGATGAAGCAGGGAGCGTGACGGAAGCCTATGGCGTGTGGGTCGAAAAATCCCTCTATGGCAAAACCTATATGGGGATTGATCGCACCACGTTCCTGATTGGGGCGGATGGCAAAATCGCCCGTATCTGGAAAAAGGTGAAAGTGCCGGGCCATGTGGAGGCTGTGCTGGACGCCGCGAAGGCTCTTTAACAGCACGCCTCCTGCAATCAGGGCCCTCAATCCGGCTGGGGTTACCAGCCGGAGTAATAGCTGCCGGGGGCGGCGTAATAGCCCGGAGCAGGAGCCACCGGCACTGCGGGCACCACCGGCACGGCATAGCCCATAGCGGGCGGCGGCGGAGGTGGCGGCGCATAAGCCACCGGCGGCGGTGCGGCATTGCCCATGGCAGCACCGGCCAGAGCGCCAACAGCCAGACCACCAATCAGCGCGCCGGCAATGGCACCGCCACCGGGGCCACGGTGCCAGCCTCTGCGCGGGCCACCACCCCAGTAACCACCACGCGGCGGCGGAGGCGGACCACCCCAGCCGGGACGGCCCCAGCCGCCGCCCGGATGCGCCTCTGCGGCGGGCAGTGTCGCCAGTGTCGTGCCTGCAATAAGGGGCAGGGCGAGAAGAAGTTTTGTCATACGGCGCATCGTGTGCCTCCTCGAAACTGACAGAGGAAACACCGGAGCGTCTCCTCTTCACGTCCTAATAACGCGCTGCCTCATGGCAATTTCAAGGCCGCTTCCGGGCAATTTGTGTCCCTTAAAAAAGGGCGACTGTTATCCCTGATCAATCACGGTTGTCCGGGGCAGGGTTAGCACCGTCAGCAGCGTGACAAGGGCGCAGGCGGACACGTAATAGGCAAACCACATCTCGTGCCCCGCCTGTTTGCACCACAGTGCGACATATTCCGTTGTGCCGCCAAAGACGGACACCGTAACAGCATAAGGCAGCGCCACACCCAGCGCGCGGATGCGGGTCGGGAAGAGCTCCGCCTTCACCACCGCATTGATGGAGGTGTAGCCAGAGGCGATAAACAGCGCGCCCGTGATCAGCCCAAATGCGGCCCATGCAGAGTGAACACCGGAGAGAATGGTCAGCAGCGGGACGGTGCCCAGCGTAGCGCAGACGCCAAAATACAGTAGCAGCGGGCGGCGACCAATGCGGTCAGACAACGCCCCGAACGCAGGCTGGATGGCTGCAAAAATAATCAGGCAGGCGGAGGAGATCAGCGTTGCAGTCTCTTTGGGAAAACCCAGCGTGTTGGCAAGGTATTTCTGCATATAGATGGTGTAGGTATAGAAAATGACCGTACCACCCAGCGTCATGCCACAGACCGTCAGCACGGCACGCGGGTGCTGAAGCAGGACGCGTAGTCCCCCTTTTTCCTTCTGTGTGCTCGTCTTTTTAAAACGCTCGCTCTCCTGCATGTGGCGACGCAGCCAGAACACCAGCAACGCTCCCATCGCCCCGATAACGAACGGCACGCGCCAGCCCCACGCCGCAATCTGTTCCGGTGTGAGCAGGACATATTGCATCAGCAGTAGAAGCAGCAGTGCCAGCAATTGCCCCATAACCAGCGTGACGTATAGAAAGCCAGACCAGAACCCGCGATGTTCCGGGGTAGCCATTTCCGCCAGATAGGTGGCGGAGGCCCCATATTCCCCACCCAGACTGAGGCCCTGTACCAGTCGGGCCAGCAGCAGCACGGCTGGTGCCAGAAGGCCGATTTGCTCATAGGTCGGGCAGACGGCAATGGCCAGCGAGCCAAAGCACATGGCAGTGACGGAATAAGTCAGTGCGGTGCGGCGGCCATAACGGTCCGCCGCCATACCCAGAAGCCATCCCCCCACCGGACGCATGAAGAAGCCAACGGCAAAAATGGCTGCGGCATTCAGCAATTCTGCGGTTTGGTTGCCACGTGGGAAGAAGGCGTGTGCGAAATAGATGGTAAAGGAGGAATAGACATACCAGTCGTAATATTCCAGCAGGTTCCCGGCAGAGCCTGCCAGAATGCCACGAAGGCGCTGCGCCGTTGTCATTCCGGTTCTCATGTAAAATCTCGCATCTGATAAGAGGCTTTTAAAGGCTGAAAAAGGAGAGGGAGCGGCTTCAGATGTCTGATTTTCCGCTCAGGGCTTTGTGGAGTTTCTGTGTGTCCAGAGAGTTTTCCCAACGGGAAATAACAATGGCAGCGACCGCATTGCCGACCAGATTGGTCAGGGAGCGACATTCCGACATGAAGCGATCAATTCCCAGAATAAGCGCCATGCCACCGACCGGCACGCTGGGGACCACGGAAAGTGTTGCTGCCAGCGTGATAAAACCTGCTCCTGTGACGCCGGCAGCCCCCTTGGAGCTCACCATGGCAACAAGCAGGAGGGCAATCTGTTCCCCAAGGCCCAGATGCACGTCGGTCGCCTGCGCGATGAACAGGGCGGCGAGGGTCATGTAAATATTGGTGCCGTCCAGATTGAAGGAATAGCCCATGGGTACCACCAGCCCGACAATCCCTTGCGGGCAGCCAGCGTTTTCCAGCTTGGAAATCAGCCCCGGCAGGGCAGATTCAGAGGAACTGGTGCCCAGAACAATCAGCAGCTCTTCCTTGATGTAAGCCAGCAGGCGAAAAATGCTGAAGCCCATCATGCGGGTCACCAGCCCCAGAATACCGCAGACGAACAGAATGGCCGTCAGATAGAACGCCAGAACCAGCCCGACCAGATGCCCGATGGACGCCACGCCAAACTTGCCCACCGTAAAGGCCATGGCCCCGAAGGCCCCAATGGGGGCGACATACATCACCAGACGCACCACGCCGAAGACCAGCTCCGTCAGGCTGCGGAACAGGGTGAGAACTTTCTGCCCGCTTTCACCCATCTGCGCGAGGCTGACGCCGAACAGGATGGCAATCAGCAGCACCTGCAAAATCTCGCCCGATGTGAAGGCCCCGGCGGTGGTGCTGGGGATGATGCGCATCAGGAACTCCGTAAAGGAGTGGGAATGCGCTTCACTCACAAAACTGGCGACAGAGCCGGTGTCCAGCGAGGCAGGCTGGATATGCAGCCCCGCGCCGGGGCGGGCGATATTGGCCACCAGCATGCCGACAATCAGCGCCAGCGTTGAAAAACACAGGAAATAGGCCATGGCCTTTCCCGCCACGCGGCCCGTCTGCTTGAGGTCCGCCATCCCGGCAATGCCGGTGCAGACGGTCAGAAAAATGACTGGTGCGATGACCATCTTGATGAGTTTGACAAATCCATCTCCCAGCGGACGCAGGGCCGCGCCAATGTTGGGGAAGAAGGCGCCAACAAGAATGCCCGCAATAACCGCAATAATCACCTGAATATAAAACAGGTGCGCGCGGGAGGAGCCGGAGGGGGCGGAAGCAGTGGTAGGATGAGGCATGGCGAAAAGGGTATTTTCCCGGTTTGTTCATTATTCTTGTCAACGCTGGAGCAGCGCGGCAAACCTGAATGCTGTTGTATACAGGCTCTTCGTTGCATTGGCGTCATAATTTATTACGGGGACCAGATCAGCACGAACCGGCCTCCCTGCCGAGAGAAAATGAGACGGATCACGGATGGATGATGGAATAATGCTGGTTGTTGTGGCTTTGGGAGCACTTGCACTGGGGGCTGTGCTGGCCTGGCTGCTGGGTGGCGGCCGCAAGGGGCAGGGCGGGGCAGATGCGGATCTGCTGGCCCGGCTCTATGTGCTTGTGGAGCAGGAAACCGCCGCCGCCCGGACGGAATCCGCGCACCAGAGAACGCATCTGTCGGAACTGGAACGGGTGATGACCGGGCGCATTGAGCAGGTGCGCTCCGAGCTGGCTGAACGTCTGGCTGGCATGGTTGGCAGTATGGGGCGTGAGCAGGCCGAAGTGCGGGCTGCGCAGGCCGAGGCGCTGCGGGAAATGGCGGAAACCTCCGCCCGCCAGTTGTCCGCCATTCGTGTGGCGGTGACGGATCAGCTGCATGAGGCCGTAGAGCGGCAGATGCAGACCTCCTTCCAGCGTGTGCTGGAGCAGTTTAGCGCCATGCAGAAGGCCATGGGCGAAGTGCGGGCGATGACGGCGCAGATCAGCGACCTCAAACGGCTGTTCGGCAATGTGAAGACCCGTGGCGGCTGGGGAGAAGCGCAGCTCAAGGCCATTCTGGATGATGTGCTGCCGGAAGGGTCTTACGAATCGAACGTACGGCTGGGGCCGGGGAATGATGTAGTAGAATTTGCCATCCGCATGCCGGTGCGTTCCAGCACGCCGCCGGTGCTGCCGGTGGATAGCAAGTTCCCGACCGAAGCCTATGAGCGTTTGCTGAACGCCGTGGAGGAAGGCGATACGGTGGCCGAGAAAGCCGCCCGCAAATCGCTGGAAAGCACGCTGCGGCTGGAAGCACGAAAAATTGCGACCAAATATATTCACCCTCCGCGCACGGTGGAATTTGCCGTGCTGTATCTGCCAACCGACGGCCTCTATGCGGAAGCGGCCCGCATCCCCGGCCTGATTGATGAAATTGGCCGGACCTGCCGGGTGATGATTATGGGGCCCGCTCTCATGCCCGCTCTGCTGCGCACTGTGCATCTGGGTTATGTCACGCTGGCGCTGGAAGACCGGACGGAAACCATTGCCCGCCTGCTGGGCGCAACCCGGCAGGAAATGATCCGCATGGATGGCGTGCTGGAAAAACTGGCGCGGAATGCGCAGGCTATGTCAACATCCATTGAGGAAGCCCGCAGGCGCACCCGTGTGGTCAGCCGCCGCTTGCGGGAACTGGATGCCCCGGAGACGGAAGACGTAGCACTTAATCCTGAAATGGAATTTACTGGCCCTGAACCGGGGAAAACAGCATCAGGACAGTTATGACGGAAGAGACAGCACTGAACACAGATCCGGATACAGCACAGCTCGGCCAGCCCCGAGGCCCCGAGCAGTCCCGAGGCGTTGTGCTGCTGATAGAAGATGACAGCGCGATTGCTGAAGAAATTGTGGGCGAACTGACGGCCCATGGTTTTGAGGTGCGGCACGAGGAAACCGGCGATGCTGGTCTTACGGCTGCCCTCACGGGTGAGGCGCACGTCATGGTGGTGGATCGCCTGCTGCCGGGGATGGATGGCCTGAGCGTGATTGAGGCGGTGCGCCAGCGCGGCATCCGGACGCCGGTGCTGGTGCTGTCCGCTCTCTCCGCTGTGGATGACCGCGTGACCGGTCTGAAGGCAGGCGGCGATGATTACCTGACCAAGCCCTTCGCCATGGAAGAGCTGATGGCGCGGGTGGAAGCGCTGCTGCGCCGCCCGGATGATACGCGCAGCACCCAGTTGCGGGTAGGGCCGCTCTCCATGGATCTGATCGAGCGACGCGTCTGGCGGGATGGTCGGGAGATTGAGCTGCTGCCGCGCGAGTTTCGGTTGCTGGAATATCTCATGCGCAGGCCCGGACAGGTGCTGACCCGCTCCATGATGCTGGAAGATGTCTGGCAGTATCGCTTTATTCCGCGCACCAATCTGGTGGATGTGCATATCGGTAAGCTGCGCCGCAAGGTGGATGCGCCCGGAGAAGAGCCGCTGATCCGCAGCATTCGCGGCACAGGATTCCTGCTGCGTGTTCCTGACTGAGCTTTTCCGCACCGCAACCTTCCGCCTCACACTGGCTGCTCTGGCGGCCATGGCAGGCGTGATGGTGATGCAGTTCGGGCTGGTTTATACCCAGATGGAAGCGGTGGAATCCCGTCGCTCGACCGAACTGCTGCGTGGCGAGGCCCATTTACTGGCGCAAATGACGCCGGAACATCTGGAATATGTCATCCGCAAACGCGCAACGGATGATCTGCGGCTGGTCATCAGCAGTGCCGGACTGTTTGACGCCAGCCACGCCCTGATTGCCGGGGATCTGCACGCATGGCCCAAAGGGCTGGTGGCGGACGGCAAGCCCCATAATATCGAAATCTACCCGGAGGAGGGCGCAGCCTATCCGCTGCGCCTGCTGGCCGAGACCTTGCCGGATGGCACCATTCTGGTGCTGGGGCGCAGCTTTCACCTGCTGGCTGAGCAGAAGCTGATGCTGCGGCATGCCACGGTGGTGGCGGCCATTCCCACCCTGTTATTCGCCCTGTTGCTGGGCATGGTGCTGAGCCGCCGCGCCCTGTTCCGGGTGAAGGAAATGCACGAGGCCATTGACCTGATCATGGCGGGCGATATCCACGAGCGTCTGCCTGCCGGGAAGGAACGGGATGATCTGGAGCGTCTGGCAGGGAGCGTGAACCGTATGCTGGACCGTCTGGAGCACCTGATGGACGGAATGCGGGAGGTCGGCAACGATATTGCACATGATCTCCGCACACCGCTTTCCCGCGTGCGCGCCAAGCTGGAGCGGGCGCTGGCCTCTGGTGGCGAGCGCGAGGCGCTGGAAGATGCCGTCAGCGGGGCAGTCGGCAATCTGGACCAGTGTCTGGGCATTATCACCGCCCTGTTGCGGATTGCGGAGCTGGAAAGCAGCCGCCGCCGCGCCGGGTTTGCGATGGTGAACCTGAACGATCTGGGCGCTGATGTGGTTGATCTCTATGAACCGATTGCGGAAACGGAGGGGGTGACGCTGATTATGCAGCCGACCGCCGTGCCAGTCTGTCTGGACGGGGACCGGCATCTGCTGATCGAACTGCTGGTCAATCTGGTGGATAATGCCATCAAATTCACCCCAGAGGGTGGGGAAGTGACGGTGAGTGTAAGCCGTCAGGCCAGCACGGTCTATTTGACTGTGACCGACACTGGCATTGGCATCGCCCCGGAAGAACGAGGCGCGGTTTTGTCCCGCTTTTACCGCTCGGACAAGAGCCGCCATGTGCCGGGTAGCGGGCTGGGGCTCAGCCTCGTTTCCGCCATTGCCCACCTGCATGACGCGACGGTGCAGATCGATGCGGGGCCGGAAGGGCGTGGAACCCGCTTCACTGTTATATTTGTGTTACAACATTCCTGAAACGCCCAGATTAAAAGCATTTTTATTGGCGCTGAGAGGGGATGTCTGTATCTCAGTTTGTATGAGCGATTTATCTGGATGCTGGCGTTTAGACGTGTCGGCAGGGGCTGTCACGTATGAATGAGATTGTCGTAACGGCGCTTAAAAAGCCGTATACCTTTGTGGTGCTCTCCATTCTTATTCTGGTGTTTGGTATCAGAGGTGTCTTCACGACACCGACTGACGTCTTCCCCAGTATCAAGATCCCGGTGGTGGCCGTGGTCTGGACCTATACCGGCCTGATGCCGGAGGATATGTCCGGCCGTGTGGTTTATTACTACGAGCGCGCGCTGACCGCGACGGTGAACAATATCGAGCATATTGAAAGCCAGTCCTATTACGGCCGCGGGATTGTCAAAATCTTCTTCCAGCCCGGCACGGATACCGCCGTGGCGCAGACGCAGATCACCTCGGTCTCCCAGACGGTGATCAAGCAGATGCCCACCGGCTCCACGCCACCGCTGGTGCTGGCCTATAACGCCTCCTCTGTGCCGGTCATCACGTTGCAGGTCTCCTCGACCTCCATGACGGCCTCACAGATCTACGATATGTCGTCCAACCTCATTCGACCGGCGCTGGTGTCTGTTGCGGGGGCGGCCATCCCGAACCCCTATGGCGGCCAGCCCGGTAACGTGATGGTCGATCTGGACCCCGTCAAACTGCTGGCCCACCGGCTCTCGCCCATCGATGTGTCCAAAGCCCT
This sequence comes from Acetobacter sp. KSO5, assembly GCF_044094635.1. NCBI lineage: Bacteria > Pseudomonadati > Pseudomonadota > Alphaproteobacteria > Acetobacterales > Acetobacteraceae > Acetobacter > Acetobacter sp. KSO5. The sequence continues at coordinate 1,214,916 of NZ_CP172014.1, forward strand.
TAACAGTCAGAACATTGTGCTGCCCGCGGGTGACCAGCGGATTGGCGCGTTTGACTGGATGGTGCAGACCAACGCCTCGCCGCGGGATATGGATGACCTCAACATGCTGCCCATCAAGCAGGTGGGGAATGCTGTGGTCCGCCTGCAGGACGTGGCGTGGGTGCATCAGGGCGGGCCGCCACAGACCAACCTCGTGCTGGTTAAAGGCCAGCAGGGCGTTCTGATTGTGGTCATGAAGAGTGGTGACGCCTCAACACTTGAGGTTGTGGCGGGCGTGAAAAAGCTGCTCCCCGGGATCGTGAAAACCCTGCCCGAAGGTGTCAACATCAAGGTGCTGAATGATGCCTCCACTTTCGTGAAGGAATCCGTGCAGGACGTGCTGCGGGAAATGCTGACCGCTGCCTGTCTGACCGGGCTTGTGGTGCTGCTGTTCCTCGGCTCCTGGCGCTCGACTGTCATTATCGCCACCTCCATTCCGCTGGCCATGCTGTGCTCCATTATCGGGTTGGGCTGGGCCGGGCAGACCATTAACGTCATGACCCTCGGCGGGCTGGCGCTGGCCGTGGGTATTCTGGTGGATGATGCCACCGTGATGATTGAAAACATCGATGCGCATCTCGAGATGGACAAGGATCTCGAGACCGCGATTATCGATGCCGCCAATCAGATCGTGATCCCGACCTTCGTCTCCACGCTGTGTATCTGTATCGTCTGGATGCCGCTGTTCCAGTTGACCGGCGTTGCGGGCTGGCTGTTTATGCCGATGGCTGAAGCCATCATCTTCGCGATGATCGCCTCTTTCATCCTTTCCCGAACCCTCGTGCCGACCATGGCAAAATACATGCTGGCCGCTCAGGTGGCTGCGCATGCCCATGGCCCGGTCGCGCCGAAAACCATTTTCGGCCGGTTCCAGAAGGGGTTTGAGCACAAGTTCGAGCAGTTCCGTCACGGATACCAGAACCTGCTGACCCATCTGGTCGCTACGCGCGGCACCTTCATCCCGGTGTTTGTGGTGTGTTCGCTCGGGTCTCTGGGGCTGCTGTTCTTTGTGGGGCAGGATTTCTTCCCGGAAATCAATTCCGACACCATGGCCATTCACATGCGCGCGCCGCTGGGCACCAAGCTCTCAGAAGCTGGCAAGATTTCTCAGCTGGTGAATGACGAAATTGAACGCACGCTGCCGGGGCAGGTGGAAAGTATTGTCGATAACTGCGGTCTGCCGTTCAGCCCGCTTAATCAGGCCTATATTCCCACCCCCACGGTCGGCACGCAGGATTGTGACCTCACGGTTTCACTGAAAGACCCGGACTCCCCGGTGGCGGAGTATCGCCGGATGATCCGCCATAATCTGGGCGAGAAATTCCCCGGTACGCAGATTTCCTTCCTGCCGGGCGATCTGACCGCCAAGATCCTGAACTTTGGTCTGCCGTCGCCGATTGATGTGCAGATTACGGGCCGCAACCTTGCGGAGAATTTCCGCTTTGCTAACCGTCTGGCCGATCGCCTGCGGCACGTCACGGGGCTGACAGACGTATCTGTCCAGCAGCCGATGACAACGCCCACCCTGCGGGTCAACACGCGGCGAACCTACGCGCTGGGCACCGGCATTACGGAATCCGACGTGGCGAACAACGCGCTGGTTTCGCTTTCCGGTAGCTCTCAGGTGGGGCAGGTCTACTGGCTGGATACCAAGACGGGTGTTTCGCATCTGATTGATATCCAGACGCCAGCGACCTTCCTGCAGACCATGAATGATCTGGAAATCACGCCCATTGATAAGGGTGACGGCAACCCGACGGGCCAGACGCCGCAGATTCTGGGTGGTCTGAGTCAGATCGTCCAGACCGGCACGCCGGGTGAAGTCTCGCACTATAACATTCTGCCGGTGTTCGACATTTACGCTTCTAACGAGGGCATTGATCTCGGCACGGTCTCCCGTGAGGTGGAGCGTATTGTGGATGAGGTCCGCCCGGACCTGCCGCATGGCTCCGCGCTGGAAGTGCGCGGGCAGGCTGTCACCATGAACAGCGCCTATGCGCAGCTGCTCGGTGGCCTCGCCATGTCCGTGCTGCTGGTCTACCTGCTGATTGTGGTCAACTTTCAGTCCTGGCTGGACCCGTTCATCATCATCACAGCCCTTCCGGGCGCACTGGCCGGGATTTCCTGGAGCCTGTTCCTGACGCACACCACACTTTCGGTGCCTGCGCTGACAGGGGCCATCATGTGCATGGGCACGGCAACCGCCAACGCCATTCTGGTGGTGTCCTTTGCGCGGGAGCGGCTGGAAGAGCATGGCGACGCCATTAAGGCCGCCATTGAATCCGGGTTTGAGCGTATTCGCCCCGTGCTGATGACGGCCTCCGCCATGATTATCGGGATGTTGCCAATGTCCCTCAGTAATTCTCAGAACGCGCCACTGGGCAAAGCCGTCATGGGCGGCCTGCTGGTGGCAACAGTTGCAACCTTGCTATTTGTGCCATGTGTTTTCGCCATGCTGCATAATCGAAAAAAGCCGACCACGACGACGGAACAGGGAGAAGGCGCATGAGCGGGTATCATGAAGACGGTGGCCAGCCGGAGCAGACCACACAGCATGATGCGGCGTCTTCCCGCAAAAGGACGATCGGGATCATCATTGTCGCGATAGTCGCCATTATTCTGGCGGTCGTCGGCATTGTGCAGCGGCAGGCGCATTACATGCATCTGGCCAGGGAAACGCAGGAAAACGCGATACCCGCCGTGCAGGTCATCTACCCGCAGCCGGGGCCGTCTGTCCGTACGCTCTCGCTGCCAGCCAATATCGCCGCATGGTATCAGGCTCCCATTTACGCGCAGGTCTCTGGCTACGTGAAAATGTGGTACAAGGACTTTGGGGCCGTGGTGAAAACCGGCGACGTTCTGGCGGAAATCGACACGCCGGGACTGGATGCCCAGTATGCCGCCGCCAAGGCCAATCTGGATGTGGCTCAGGCCCGCTACAAGCTGGCGCAGATTACGGCGCGGCGCTGGAAGGCGTTGCAGGGCACGCAGGCTGTCTCGCAGCAGGAAGTGGACGTGCAGGCTGCCAACGCCGAGGCCCAGCAGGCACAGGTGGAAGCCGCACGCCATGACGTGGAACGGTTTGCCGCACTTGAAGGCTTCAAGAAAATCGTCGCACCGTTTGATGGCATCGTGACGTCACGTTTTGCGGACGTGGGTGATTACGTCAACGCCGGGCGAGGGGATGTGGACTCTCACGGGAATGCCACGGAACTGTTCAGCGTGGCGGATGTGCATGCCATGCGCGTGTTCGTCGCTGTGCCGCAGGACTATGCGGACATTATCTCCCCGCGTCTGGAAGCCGATCTGAGCATCCCGCAATATCCGGACCGCACCTTCAAGGCGAAATTCCTGGCGACCGCGACCGCCTTTAACGCTTCGACCCGTACGGTGACGACGGAACTCACGCTGGACAACAAATCTGGCGAACTCTGGCCGAACTCCTACGCTACCGCCAACTTCAAGGCACCGGGTGACCCCGATATGCTGATCCTGCCGGAAGGTGCGATTATTTTCCGCGCGGAAGGCACGCAGGTCGCGCTGGTGGATGATTCCAACCATGTGCATCTGGTGGGTGTAACGGTCGGGACCAATCTGGGCACGACGGTGCAGATCCTGCGCGGTGTGAAGAAAACGGACCGCGTGGTGAACAGCCCCTCTGCCGGCCTGCTGGATGGCCAGAGCGTAAGGATTGTCAAAGGCACGCCGGGCTACAACGTCGCCCCCAAAAAGCCGACCCCGCCTAAGGCAGAGCAGAAGGCTCCGGCTGAAAAAGCCGAGCAGGGCAACGATGATATCCGCGCCATGCCGGAAGATAATCAGCCAGCGGCAGAAGAAGGAGGCCGCCCATGACAGGGTGCGCCGTGACGCTGCGACTGAAGCGGAGTTTTCTGGTTGGTCTTTCGCTGGCCACCATCCTCTCGGGGTGTGACATGGCCCCGCGCTACAACCCGACAAAACTGAAGCTGCCTGCCCAGTGGGAAGGGCAGAATCACGGGGTTCTTCAGCCCGGTCAGCCGGCGGATGATGCGATCCGCCCGGACTGGTGGACCATGCTGGGAGATCCGCAACTCAACCAGCTGGAAGAGCAGGCCATGCGCCTGAACCCGAGCCTTCAGGCGCAGGCGGAAGCCTTCATGCAGGCGCGTGATGTGGCGATGGAAGCCAAGTCCCACCTGTATCCGCAGGTCAATGGTGCAGCGAGTGGTGAGAAATATAAGGGCTCGCGCCACAGGCTGTGGCGCGGGGCAGGGTCCGCTGGGCCGGTCTATATGTCGTCCGAGCAATATTCGGGCACAGCGACATGGGAGCCGGATTTCTGGTCGGCCATCCGCAACAAGGTGCGCATGGCCAAGCAGGGCACGCAGGCTGAGGCCGCAGCCTATGCGCTGGCACGCCTGAGCCTGCAGGCCGAACTGGCGAGTGATTACGTGACGCTGCGTGGTCTGGATGCGCAGGATGCAGTGTATCGGGATTCCATCCGCTACTATCAGACGGCAGTGCAGGTCACCAAAATGCGTCTGGCAGGGGCGATTGCGCCGGGGATGGACGTCTCACGTGCAGAAACCCAGCTCTACACCACGCAGGCGCAGGAAACCGAAGTGCGCTCCCAGCGGGATGTGATGGAGCATGCCATTGCGGTGTTGGTGAATCAGGCTCCGGCCTCGTTCCATATCGCGCCGGTCACGCGTCTGGGGTTTGCTGAGGCGCAGCCGCCGGTTGCTCTGCCATCCACGTTGCTGGAACGGCGACCGGATATTGCCGAGGCCGAGCGGCGTATGGCGCAGGCCAACCGGGCGATTGGTGTTTCACGCGCGGCGTTCTATCCGCATATTACCTTCAACGCCATGACGGGCTTCATGGATAACGGGTTTGACCTCGCGTCTCTTTCCAACTCCATGTACCAGTTTGGCGTGCAGGCGCTGTTGCCGTTGTTTCAGGGCGGCCTGCGGCGTGCCGAGCTGCAACGCAACTGGTCGCAATACCGGGAGCAGGAAGACCTGTATCGCAGCACTGTGCTGGATGCGTTTCAGGAGGTGGAAGATAACCTGACGCGCACCAGCCGCCTGAAGACGGAAGCGCAGCAGCAGAGCAGCGCAGTGGATGCCGCCCTGCATACCCAGACCATGACCATGGCGCTCTATACCGGCGGCCTGACCAACTACCTTGATGTGGTGGTGGCACAGGTGGCGGCGCTGAACGCGCGTATTGCCCTTGTGCAGGTGCAGACCCGCGCTGTTGATGCGCGTGTGGAGCTGATTCGCGCGCTGGGTGGTGGCTGGTCTCGGGCAGAGCTGCCGCAGTCTGATAAAATCATGCCGTTCCACCCGTTGCAGTATGGTAATCTGCGCCATGCAGCCCCGCTTGGTGGCATCAGCACACAGACTGATCCGGCTGCTTCTGACCTGACATCGGGTAGTGCAAATATGCGTCAGCCTCTTGACATAAGCGGCGCGCACCGGTAAGCGCGCCTTTCCTATCGGAACGCGGGAGGCTCGTCCTGTGCCATAACCATGGCTCAGAGGAGTCGTGAGAACCGCGGTCCGGGTTCAATAATGAGGAGTCCCGGATATGGCCAAAAAAGTTGTTGGCTACATCAAGCTTCAGATTCCTGCTGGCAAAGCGAATCCTTCGCCGCCGGTTGGTCCCGCGCTCGGTCAGCGTGGTCTGAACATCATGCAGTTCTGTAAAGAGTTCAACGCCAAGACCCAGGGTCTTGAGCCTGGTATGCCGATCCCGGTCGTCATCACCGCTTATGCAGACCGCACGTTCAGCTTCATCACCAAGACGCCGCCGAACACTTATTTCCTGCTGAAAGCTGCCAAGATTTCCAAAGGCAGCCAGACGGTTGGTAAGTCTGCTGCTGTTGGTAAGGTGACCATGGGTCAGCTGCAGGAAATCGCAGAGCAGAAGTTCAAAGACATGAACGCTAACGATATCGATGGCGCTGTGCGGATGCTGGCAGGTTCTGCCCGCTCCATGGGTCTGACGGTGGAGGGCTGAGAGCATGGCTAAGAACAAGCGTATTGCCGCTGCACGCAGCAAAGTCACTCACGGTCAGTCTTACGGTCTGGACGAAGCTATTTCCCTGGTAAAGGGCAATGCAACGGCCAAGTTTGACGAAACAGTTGAAATCTCCCTCAACCTGGGCATCGACCCGCGTCATGCTGACCAGATGGTCCGCGGTTTTGTTTCCCTGCCGAACGGCACGGGTAAGACGCTGCGCGTTGGTGTGTTTGCTCGTGGCGCGAAAGCTGAAGAAGCAACCGCTGCTGGTGCCGACGTTGTTGGTGCTGAAGACCTGATGGAAAAAGTGCAGGCTGGCGAAATCGAATTCGATCGCTGCATTGCAACTCCGGACATGATGGCTCTCGTTGGTCGTCTCGGTAAGATCCTCGGTCCGCGTGGTCTGATGCCGAACCCGAAGCTGGGCACCGTGACCATGGACGTTAAGGGTGCTATCACGGCAGCCAAGTCCGGTCAGGTCGAATACCGCGCTGAAAAAGCCGGTATCGTGCATGCTGGCATCGGCAAGGCTTCTTTCGATGAAGCGAAGCTGATTGAAAATGCTCGCGCATTCATCGATGCCGTGCAGAAAGCTCGCCCGACGGGTGCAAAGGGCACGTATCTGAAAAAGATCGCTCTTGCGTCCACCATGGGCCCGGGCGTTCAGGTCGATATCTCAGCTTTCGCAGGCTGAGTTTGAGATGCTGCTGTGCCGGGCTTCGGTCTGGTGCGGCACATTAAGGGAAGTGCCTTCGGGTTGCTTCCCGATCCTGTCCGAGATCACACGTGGCCTTGTGCCGTAAAAAACCTTACAGGTTTGCGCGTGTAAGACGGGGATGCTGGTTGCAGGCTGTTTTTCGGCAGGCTCCGGGTATTCCGTTTGAAGGACAGGCGAGCGGATTTCACACTGTTTTTGTGAAATCCTGAGGGCAACCCGCTTTATTCGGCCAAGGCTGGATGAAGCAAGACGGAGACGGGATTTGAACCGTACGGAAAAGCAGGCCGCTGTTGCCGCCCTTGCCGCCGTGTTCGCCGAAACGTCCATGGTTGTGGTGACCCAGAATGCTGGGTTGACCGTAGCTGATGTGACGGATCTGCGACGCAAAGTGCGTGCAGCGGGTGCAACTTACAAGGTCGCAAAAAACCGGCTGGCAACTCTCGCCCTGGATGGGACCCAGTTCGACGGCATTAAGCCGATGCTTAAAGGACCGACTGCTCTTGCATGGGCAGCTGATCCGGTAGCAGTGGCAAAGGTGATCGTCGAGTTCGCCAAAACCAATGACAAGCTTGTGCTGGTCGGGGGTTCTCTTGGTTCGCAGGTGCTTGACGCCAACGGACTGAAGGCTCTGGCCGAACTGCCGTCTCTGGATGCACTGCGCGCGCAGCTCGTGGGTCTTATCTCCACGCCCGCTACGCGTATCGCAGGTGTTGTTCAGGCGCCGGCAGGGCAGCTTGCCCGGGTTTTTGGGGCCTATGCCAAAACGGGTGAGGCGGAAGCCGCCTAAAGCACGCCTTCATCTGAAGACGTGTTCAAGAAATCGCATGGCCTTCCACCGGGGAGGTTGTGCTTTGCAAACCAGTGTTTATATTAGGAAGTCTAATCATGGCTGATCTGAACAAGCTCGTTGACGAACTGTCTGCTCTGACCGTTCTCGAAGCTGCTGAACTCTCCAAGCTGCTGGAAGAAAAGTGGGGCGTTTCCGCCGCTGCTCCGGTTGCTGTTGCTGCTGCTGGTCCGGCTGCTGCCGCTGCTCCGGCTGAAGAAAAGACCGAATTTGACGTCGTTCTGACCAAAGCTGGCGACAAGAAAATCAACGTCATTAAGGAAATCCGTGGCATCACGGGTCTGGGCCTGAAAGAAGCCAAAGACCTGGTTGAAGGCGCACCGAAGACCGTTAAAGAAGGCGCTAGCAAAGACGAAGCCGAAAAAATCAAGAAAGCTCTTGAAGACAACGGCGCCAGCGTCGAAATTAAATAAGTTTGCCAAAGTCCCGCTGCCTCAGGGTGGCGGGGTAATGGAAAAGGTTTTCGGGTGGGGGTATGTTGCCTCTGCCCGTTTGCCTGTTTCGGATCCGGTTCGGAGCAGGTATAGAGGCCGGGGTCTTCCCGGTATCAGTGAAGGCCGGTTACTACAGATCGGACCATCAGGCTCGCGGTAGAGCGCGGCGGGCCTGATGGTCCGAGACAAAGGGCAGGGCAGGAGCGACGATGAACGCAATCACCAAATCGTTCACAGGACGGAAGCGGATTCGCAAGAGTTTCGGGCGGATCCCCGAAATCGCTCCGATGCCGAACCTGATTGACGTGCAGCGGGCGTCTTACGAGACGTTTCTTCAGGCGAATGTGTCGCCTGATGCGCGCACGCCGACAGGTTTGCAGGAGGTTTTCCGGTCTGTATTCCCGATTAATGACTTTGCAGGTCGCGGGCGGCTGGAATTCGTTAGCTACGAATTCGAAGAGCCGAAATATGATGTTGAAGAATGCATTCAGCGCGGGCTGACCTATTCCGCTCCGCTGAAAGTGATCCTGCGTCTCATTGTATGGGACGTGGATGAAGATACGGGTTCCCGCTCCATCCGGGATATCAAGGAGCAGCCGGTCTATATGGGCGACATGCCCCTGATGACCGACAACGGGACCTTCATTATCAATGGCACCGAGCGTGTTATCGTCAGCCAGATGCACCGGTCTCCCGGTGTGTTCTTTGACCACGATAAGGGCAAGACGCACTCTTCCGGTAAATATCTGTTTGCCGCACGCGTCATTCCGTATCGCGGTTCCTGGCTGGACTTCGAGTTCGACGCCAAAGATCTGATTTATGTGCGTATCGACCGGAAGCGTAAGCTGCCTGTCACCACGCTGCTGTATGCGCTGGAAGGCGAGGCATCTGCCGCTGCCCGTAAGGCGAAAATGGCTGAAGGCGGTGACGTCGACGCTCTGGATATCAAGGGGATGGATGATAATGAAATCCTCTCCTACTTCTATGACACCGTCACCTTCACCAAAACGGCTAAAGGCTGGGCGCGTCCGTTCGATGCGGACTCTTTCCGTGGTCTGAAGCTGCTGGCACCGCTGGTTGACGCAGAAACCGGCGAAGTGGTTGCTGAGGCAGAAGCCAAGCTGACTGCTCGTATGGTGCGCAAGATCGCTGAAAAAACCCGCGAAGTGCTGGTTGGCGAAATTGACCTTCTGGGCCGCTTCATCGCCCGGGATATGGTCAATCTCGAAACAGGCGAGATCTACGCAGAAGCTGGTGATGAGATCACGGAAGCAACGCTGACGGGTCTTGACGACGCTGGTGTAACAGAGCTGCCGGTTCTGGCGATTGATGCTGCCAAGGGTCCGTGGATCCGCAACACGCTGACGGTTGATAAAAACACCGCGCGTGATGAAGCGCTGATCGACATCTACCGCGTCATGCGTCCGGGTGAGCCGCCGACGGCTGAAACCGCTGACGCCATGTTCCATGGTCTGTTCTTCGATCCCGACCGTTACGACCTCTCTTCGGTCGGTCGTGTGAAGATGAACATGCGCCTTGATATCGATGTGCCGGATACCGTGCGCGTGCTGCGCAAGGAAGACATCCTGCGCACCATCAAGGTGATGTGTGAACTGAAGGACGGCCGCGGTCAGGTCGACGATATTGATAACCTTGGTAACCGCCGTGTTCGCTCGGTTGGTGAACTGATGGAAAACCAGTATCGCGTTGGCCTGCTGCGTATGGAACGCGCTATTCGTGAGCGTATGGGCTCCGTCGATATTGATACGGTCATGCCGCATGATCTGATCAACGCGAAGCCTGCTGCTGCTGCTGTGCGTGAATTCTTCGGGTCTTCCCAGCTGAGCCAGTTCATGGATCAGACCAACCCGCTGTCTGAAGTCACGCATAAGCGTCGTCTCTCAGCGCTTGGCCCGGGTGGTCTGACACGTGAGCGCGCAGGGTTTGAAGTCCGTGACGTTCATCCGACCCACTATGGCCGTATCTGCCCGATTGAAACGCCTGAAGGCCCCAACATCGGTCTGATCAACTCTCTCTCCACCTACGCCAAGGTGAACAAATACGGCTTTATTGAAACGCCGTATCGCCTGGTGAAAGACGGCGTTCTTCAGGATGGCTGGAAATATCTTTCCGCCATGGAAGAAGAAAAGCTGGTGGTGGCACAGGCCGACGCCAAGCAGGATGCTGATGGCACCCTGACGGGTGATCTGGTGTCCGTGCGTCGTGGCGGGGACTTCCGTCTCGTGCCGCCGACCGAAGTGACGGCTTGTGACGTTTCTCCCAAGCAGCTGGTTTCCGTCGCTGCTGCGCTCATTCCGTTCCTTGAGAACGATGACGCGAACCGCGCACTGATGGGCTCCAACATGCAGCGTCAGGCTGTGCCGCTGGTGCGCTCTGATGCGCCGCTGGTTGGCACAGGGATGGAAGCCGCAGTGGCTCATGACTCCGGTGCAACAATTGTTGCCCGTCGTCAGGGTATTGTGGATCAGATCGACGGTGCTCGTATTGTTGTGCGTGCAACCGATGAGAACGGGTCTACGCAGGGCGTTGATATCTATCGTCTGCGGAAATACTCCCGCTCCAACCAGTCCACCTGCATCAACCAGCGCCCGCTGGTGCATGTTGGGGATACGGTTCGCGCTGGTGACATCATTGCCGATGGTCCGTCCACGGAGCTGGGTGAACTGGCTCTGGGCCGTAACACGCTTGTCGCGTTCATGCCCTGGAACGGTTACAACTTCGAAGATTCGATCCTGATCTCCGAACGTATTGCGAAGGATGACGTGTTTACCTCGATCCATATCGAGGAATTCGAAGTCATGGCGCGTGATACCAAGCTGGGTCAGGAAGAAATCACGCGTGATATCCCCAACGTGGGTGAAGAAGCGCTGCGTAACCTGGACGAAGCCGGTATCGTTTACGTCGGTGCTGAAGTGAACCCCGGTGATATCCTCATCGGTAAGGTCACGCCGAAGGGTGAAAGCCCGATGACGCCGGAAGAAAAACTTCTGCGCGCCATCTTCGGTGAAAAAGCGTCTGACGTGCGTGACACGTCTCTGCGTCTGCCGCCCGGCACGACCGGTACCATTGTTGACGTCCGCGTGTTCTCACGCCGCGGCGTGGACAAGGACGAGCGTGCAATGGCGATTGAACGCGCCGAAATCGAACGTCTGTCCAAGGACCGTGATGACGAGCGCGCCATTCAGGAACGCTCCTTCTATAGCCGTCTGCGTGAAAAGCTGCTCGATCAGACCGCAGGCGCTGGCTTCAAGGGTATTCGCTCCGGCACCGTGATTACGGATGAAGTTCTGGACGAAAACCCCCGTGGCACCTGGCGCAACATTGTTGTGGCGTCTGATGAGGTCATGGCTGAGCTGGAAACACTGCGTCGTGAATTTGATGCCTCTGTGGCAAAAATTCAGGCTCGCTTTGAAAGCAAGGTTGAAAAGCTTCAGCGCGGTGATGAACTGCCGCCCGGCGTGATGAAGATGGTCAAGGTGTTTGTCGCGGTGAAGCGTAAGCTGCAGCCGGGTGACAAAATGGCCGGTCGTCACGGGAACAAGGGTGTGGTTTCTCGCGTGGTGCCTGTTGAAGACATGCCCTTCCTGGAAGATGGCACGTCTGTGGATATCGTGCTGAACCCGCTGGGTGTGCCGTCACGTATGAACGTGGGGCAGATTCTGGAAACGCATCTTGGCTGGGCTTGCGCCAACCTTGGTCGTGGCATTGGTGAACTGGTGGATGAATACCAGCGCACTGGTGAAAAGCGTCAGGAACTGCTGGACCGTCTGAAAGACGTGTATGGGCAGAATATCTATGACGAAGCCATTGCCGATATGGACAACCGCGAGCTGACCGAGTTGTGCAACAATCTGCGCAAGGGCGTGCCGATTGCAACGCCGGTGTTCGATGGGGCCTCCATCCCGGATATTGAAGCCATGCTTGAAAAAGCCGGTGTTCATAAATCCGGTCAGTCTCAGCTGATTGACGGGCGCACGGGCGAGCCGTTTGAGCGTAAGACCACGGTTGGTTACATTTACATGCTCAAGCTGCATCACCTTGTGGATGACAAGATCCATGCTCGTTCCATCGGTCCGTACTCCCTTGTGACTCAGCAGCCGCTGGGTGGTAAGGCGCAGTTCGGTGGTCAGCGCTTTGGTGAAATGGAAGTCTGGGCTCTTGAAGCCTATGGTGCTGCGTATACGCTGCAGGAAATGCTGACGGTGAAATCGGATGACGTGTCCGGTCGAACCAAGGTCTACGAAGCCATTGTGCGTGAGCAGGATGACTTTGAAGCCGGTATTCCGGAAAGCTTTAACGTTCTGATCAAGGAACTGAAGTCCCTTGGCCTGAATGTTGAGCTGGAGCAGGGGGCCAAATAAAGGTGACCCTTAGCAGCACGATCCGTTTTTATTTTGAGGGGGAGGCCGGAATGACGATTCCGGCTCCTCATTTCCCTTTGGGGGCTTCGGCACATGAATGAACTCATGAAAATTCTTGGCCAGACCGGCCAGGCGATGACCTTCGACCAGATCAAGATTCAGCTCGCATCGCCTGAGCAGATCCGGTCCTGGTCGTTTGGTGAAATCAAGAAGCCCGAGACAATCAACTACCGGACATTCAAGCCGGAGCGTGATGGTCTGTTCTGCGCACGTATTTTTGGCCCGATTAAGGACTACGAATGCCTGTGCGGCAAATACAAGCGGATGAAGTTCCGCGGTATTGTCTGTGAAAAATGCGGCGTTGAAGTCACCCTGGCAAAAGTGCGGCGCGAGCGGATGGGTCACATCCAGCTGGCCAGCCCTGTTGCCCATATCTGGTTCCTGAAGTCTCTTCCGAGCCGTATCGGTCTGATGGTCGATATGACGCTGAAAGACCTCGAAAAGGTTCTGTATTTCGAGAACTATCTGGTTCTTGAACCCGGCACGTCTCCGCTCAAGCAGTATTCTCTGCTGACGGAAGAACAGTATCTCGACGCCATGGATGAATATGGTGAAGAGGGTATTGAAGTCGGGATTGGCGCTGAAGCCATCAAGAAGGTGCTTGAACGCATCGACTGTGATGCCGAAAAGGTCGAACTACGTCAGGAACTGAAAGAGACGACGTCTGAAGCCAAGCGCAAGAAGCTTGTCAAACGTCTGAAGCTGATTGAGGCCTTCTCAGAAAGCGGTTCCCGCCCTGAGTGGATGATCCTTGATCTGGTTCCCGTCATTCCGCCGGAACTGCGTCCGCTGGTGCCGCTGGATGGTGGTCGCTTCGCTACGTCCGATCTGAACGATCTGTATCGTCGCGTTATCAACCGTAACAACCGTCTCAAGCGCCTGATGGAGCTGCGTGCGCCCGATATTATCGTGCGTAACGAAAAGCGTATGCTTCAGGAAGCTGTTGACGCCCTGTTTGACAACGGCCGTCGTGGCCGTGCCATTACAGGTGCCAACAAGCGCCCGCTGAAGTCTCTGTCCGACATGCTGAAAGGCAAGCAGGGCCGCTTCCGTCAGAACCTTCTTGGTAAGCGCGTTGACTACTCTGGCCGTTCGGTCATCGTGGTTGGCCCGGAAATGAAGCTGCACCAGTGCGGTCTTCCCAAGAAAATGGCGCTGGAACTGTTCAAGCCGTTCATCTACTCCAAGCTGGAAAAATACGGCCACGCCACAACCATTAAAGCTGCAAAGCGCATGGTTGAAAAAGAGCGTCCGGAAGTCTGGGATATCCTTGAAGAGGTCATCCGCGAGCATCCCGTGATGCTGAACCGCGCACCGACCCTTCACCGTCTCGGCATTCAGGCGTTTGAGCCTGTGCTGGTTGAAGGTAAGGCCATCCAGCTGCATCCGCTCGTTTGTACTGCGTTTAACGCGGACTTCGACGGTGACCAGATGGCTGTGCACGTACCGCTGAGCCTCGAAGCCCAGCTTGAAGCACGCGTGCTGATGATGTCCACCAACAACATTCTCAGCCCGGCAAACGGTAAGCCGATTATCGTGCCGTCTCAGGATATTGTTCTTGGTCTGTATTACCTCAGCCTCGAAACGCCTGAATTCGGTGTGACGCCGGACCGCAACGAGTATGACGACACCACTGGTAAACTGACGACCAAAGGTGCACCGTCCTTCTCGTCCATCGGTGAAGTGGAATACGCTCTGAATGCCGGCGTCCTGAAGCTGCACGACAAAATCCGTGCCCGTTTTGAGACGATCGATGCAGACGGCAAGAAGCACCACGAAACGGTTGTGACCACTCCGGGCCGCGTGCTGATTGCTCAGATCCTGCCGAAGAGCGAAGCCATTCCGTTCTCGCTGATCAACAAGCAGCTGACCAAGAAAGCCGTGTCTGACGTTATTGATACGGTTTATCGTCACTGTGGTCAGAAAGAAGCGGTGATCTTCTGTGACCGTCTGATGGCACTTGGTTTCCGTCACGCGGCAAAAGCCGGTATTTCCTTCGGTAAGGATGACATGATCATCCCGGCTGAAAAGAAAGTGCTGGTTGACCGCACGGCGGCTGAAGTGAAGGAATTCGAACAGCAGTATCAGGATGGTCTGATCACGGCTGGCGAACGCTACAACAAGGTGGTGGATGCCTGGTCTCGCTGCACGGACGAAGTCCAGGCTGCGATGACCAAAGAGATTTCCCGTCAGGAAGTCGGTAAGCCCATCAACTCTGTGTGGATGATGAGCCACTCCGGGGCTCGTGGGTCACCGGCGCAGATGAAGCAGCTTGCTGGTATGCGTGGCCTGATGGCCAAGCCTTCTGGTGAGATTATTGAACAGCCGATTATTGCGAACTTTAAAGAAGGTCTCTCGGTTCTCGATTACTTTACGTCTACCCATGGTGCACGTAAGGGTCTGGCCGATACCGCTCTGAAGACCGCAAACTCCGGTTATCTGACGCGTCGTCTGGTCGACGTGGCGCAGGACTGCATCATTGTCGAAAATGATTGTGGCACCGAGCGCGGCCTGACCATTCGTGCGGTGATGGATGGCGGTGAGGTTGTTTCCTCTCTGTCCGAACGGATCCTCGGCCGGACACTGGCTGCAGACGTGATCGATCCGGCTTCTGGTGAGGTTGTTGCGCCGCGCAACTGCCTGATCGACGAAGCCGACGCAGAACGCATTGAAGCATCCGGCGTGGAAACGGTTCAGATCCGCTCTGTGCTGACCTGTGACAGCCGCGTTGGCGTGTGTGGCCACTGCTATGGCCGTGACCTTGCACGAGGCACGCCGGTCAACATTGGTGAAGCTGTCGGTGTTATTGCCGCCCAGTCCATCGGTGAGCCGGGCACTCAGTTGACCATGCGTACCTTCCATATTGGTGGCGCGGCGCAGCGTGGTGCTGAGCAGTCCATGATCGAAGCGTCTCGTGACGGTAAAGTGGTTATTCGTAACCGCAACGTCGTGCAGAACAGTCAGGGCGTGCCGGTTGTCATGGCCCGTAACTGTGAAATCCTGCTGACGGACGAAGCTGGGGTCGAAAAAGCCCGCTATCGTGTGCCGTATGGTGCTCGTTTGCTGACGACGGAAGGTGCGGAAGTCACACGCGCTCAGAAACTGGCCGAGTGGGACCCCTATACCCTGCCGATCATCACCGAGAAGGCTGGTAAGGTTGAGTATCTTGACCTGATCGACTCCATCACGCTTGTCGAGCGTATGGATGAAGTGACGGGCCTGACTGCCAAGACTGTGGTGGACTACAAGCAGGCAGGGAAGGGCGTTGATCTGCGTCCGCGCTTGCAGCTGAAGGACGCCAAGGGCGATGTGATCAAGCTGGATAACGGCAACGATGCCCGTTACTTCCTGCCGCCTGAATCACTTCTGTCTGTTGAAAACGGTGCGGAAGTTCATGCGGGCGACGTTCTGGCACGTCTGCCGCGTGAAGGGTCCAAGACCCGTGATATTACCGGTGGTCTGCCGCGTGTGGCCGAGCTTTTCGAAGCCCGTCGCCCGAAAGACCATGCGATTATCGCGGAAATGGAAGGCCGTGTTGAGTTTGGGAAGGATTACAAGTCCAAGCGCCGCGTTATCGTGAAGAACGATGAGACGGGTGAAGAGACTGAATATCTGATCCCCAAAGGCAAGCATGTGTCCGTTCAGGAAGGCGACTTCGTCGAGAAGGGCGATCCGCTGGTTGATGGTCCCCGCGTGCCGCATGACATTCTGAAAGTCATGGGGGTTGAGGCTCTGTCCGACTACCTCGTGAACGAAATTCAGGATGTGTATCGTCTGCAGGGCGTGAAGATTAACGATAAGCACATTGAAGTCATCGTCCGTCAGATGCTCCAGAAGGTCGAAATTCTGGAGCCTGGTGATACGACGTATCTCATTGGCGAAACCGTTGATCGGATTGAGTATGAGACCGAGAATACCAAGCGCATGAATGCTGGGGAGCGCCCTGCGCTTGCTATGCCGGTGCTGCAGGGTATTACCAAGGCCTCTCTGCAGACCCAGTCCTTCATCTCTGCTGCATCCTTCCAGGAGACCACACGTGTCCTGACAGAGGCTGCAACGGCAGGGAAGGTGGATACCCTGAATGGTCTGAAAGAGAACGTCATTGTCGGTCGTCTGATCCCGGCTGGTACGGGGAGCGTCATGAACCGTCTGCGGGCAATCGCAGCGTCTCAGGATCGTCAGCGCGTCGGGCGGTCTGCTGCCGAGTAAAGAGCAGGCGTCATTAAGACGTTAGAAGAGGAGGGATCAGGGCTATGCTCTGGTCCCTTTCTTTTTATGTGAGGGCTTCTTTCTTCTTTTCGCGGTCGAGAATCGCGTACCCCGCTTGACTTAAGGGGGGGGGAGAGGTAGTTAGCAGCCCTCAGCTTCTGCTCCCGTGCCGGAGCGGAGGTAAATTCGTAATTCTTGTGTAAGCATGCGGTTGGCTTTCTCTGGGAAGTTAGAGCCGGATGCCTAGATAGCCCCACACGGGTGTTGTTGCCTGGTGGGTTTTTCAAATGACAGTCGGCAGCCGATAAAAAGGTTAGCCGGCCGAACTGTGTAAGGATCGGGAAAGGCGCATGCCGACCATCAACCAGCTCATTGCCAAGGGGCGCAAGCCTGCAGTCAAGCGCAACAAAGTGCCCGCGCTGCAGAGTTGCCCCCAGAAACGTGGTGTTTGCACCCGTGTTTATACGACGACGCCTAAAAAGCCGAACTCCGCACTGCGTAAAGTTGCAAAGGTGCGTCTGACGAACGGCTATGAGGTGGTGAGTTATATTCCGGGTGAAGGCCACAACCTTCAGGAACATAGCGTCGTGCTTATCCGTGGGGGTCGTGTAAAGGATCTTCCGGGTGTGCGTTATCACATCCTTCGCGGTGTCCTGGATACCCAGGGTATTGCTAAGCGTCGTCAGCGGCGTTCGCTCTACGGCGCGAAGCGTCCGAAGTAAGAGGAAGTTAAGGTATGAGCCGCCGTCACCGCGCTGTTAAGCGTGAGATTCTTCCTGATCCGAAGTTCGGAGATATTGTCATTACGCGTTTCATGAACGCTCTGATGTATGATGGCAAAAAATCCACTGCGGAGAGGATTGTTTATGGAGCTCTCGAGGCGATGGTTCGCCGGAGTGGAGCTTCTGCAGATCCGGTCGCATTGTTCCACAATGCTCTGGATAACGTTAAGCCTGCAGTAGAAGTTCGCTCTCGCCGCGTTGGTGGTGCGACCTATCAGGTGCCTGTTGAAGTTCGCACTGAGCGCCGTCAGGCGCTGGCCATCCGCTGGGTGATCGACGCTTCCCGCAAACGGGGCGAGAACACCATGCAGGACCGGTTGTCCAACGAACTGATGGACGCTGTGAATAACCGTGGCGCTGCTGTAAAGAAGCGTGAAGATACCCATCGTATGGCCGAAGCCAACAAGGCATTCAGCCACTATCGCTGGTAATCTTTTAGGTGTGGCATTCACTCCTTGTGGAGTGGGGGCGGACTTATTAAAAACTGCATCCCGATAAGTTTTCGGGGTATGGAGTAGAGAAATGGCTAAGGCTAAATTTGAGCGGAATAAACCGCACTGCAACATCGGCACCATCGGCCACGTTGACCATGGCAAGACGTCTCTGACGGCTGCTATCACGAAGACGCTGGCAAAATCCGGTGGTGCTGACTTTAAAGCATACGACCAGATCGATGCGGCTCCGGAAGAGCGCGCTCGTGGGATCACCATCTCCACGGCTCACGTGGAATATGAAACCGACAAGCGTCACTACGCGCACGTCGACTGCCCCGGACATGCTGACTACGTGAAGAACATGATCACGGGTGCAGCGCAGATGGACGGTGCTATTCTCGTGGTTTCCGCAGCTGATGGCCCGATGCCGCAGACCCGTGAGCACATCCTGCTTGCTCGTCAGGTTGGTGTGCCGGCTCTGGTTGTCTTCCTGAACAAAGTTGATCAGGTTGATGATCCGGAACTGCTTGAGCTGGTTGAAATGGAAGTTCGTGAACTTCTGTCTTCCTATCAGTTCCCTGGCGACGATATCCCCATCATCAAGGGTTCCGCTCTGGTAACTCTGGAAGATGGTGATCCGGAAGTCGGTGAAAACCGCGTTAAGGATCTGATGGATGCGGTCGACTCCTACATCCCGCAGCCGGAGCGTCCGGTTGACCGTCCGTTCCTGATGCCGATCGAAGACGTGTTCTCCATCTCCGGTCGTGGCACCGTGGTGACGGGCCGTGTCGAGCGTGGCGTTGTGAACGTGGGTGACGAAGTTGAAATCGTCGGCCTGAAGGACACCGTTAAGACGACCGTTACGGGCGTTGAAATGTTCCGCAAGCTGCTCGATCGTGGTGAAGCTGGTGACAACATCGGTGCGCTGGTGCGTGGCACGAAGCGTGAAGACGTTGAGCGTGGTCAGGTTCTGGCTAAGCCGGGCTCCATCACCCCGCATAAGAAGTTCAAAGCTGAAGCTTACATCCTGACGAAGGATGAAGGTGGCCGTCACACGCCGTTCTTCACCAACTATCGTCCGCAGTTCTATTTCCGCACGACCGACGTCACCGGCGTTGTTCACCTGCCGGAAGGTACGGAAATGGTCATGCCTGGCGATAACTGCGCCATGGATGTTGAACTGATCGCTCCGATCGCCATGGATGAAGGCCTGCGTTTCGCTATTCGCGAAGGTGGCCGCACCGTTGGTGCCGGCGTGGTTGCTTCTATCACCGAGTAATCGGTTAGAAGCCTAGGACTGGATGGCCCCGGCTGAGTCTTCGGCCGGGGTCTTACTTGGCGGCCGGGTTACCCCGGACCAGTAAAGTGTTGGACTAAGAAACAATGGACAACCAGAACATCCGCATTCGCCTGAAGGCGTACGATCATCGTGTTCTCGATAACAGCACGAAAGAGATCGTCAATACGGCGAAGCGTACGGGTGCGCGGGTTCGGGGTCCTATCCCGCTGCCGACGCATATCGAGCGGTTTACAGT
Organism: Acetobacter sp. KSO5; assembly: GCF_044094635.1. Classification (NCBI taxonomy): domain Bacteria; kingdom Pseudomonadati; phylum Pseudomonadota; class Alphaproteobacteria; order Acetobacterales; family Acetobacteraceae; genus Acetobacter; species Acetobacter sp. KSO5. The sequence continues at coordinate 1,234,362 of NZ_CP172014.1, forward strand.
GAACCGTTCTCCCCACGTGGATAAGAAGAGCCGCGAACAGTTCGAAATTCGGACTCATCGCCGCCTGCTCGATATTGTCGAGCCGACTCCGCAGACCGTGGACGCTCTCATGAAACTCGACCTCGCCGCTGGCGTGGATGTCGAGATCAAACTTTAAGGTCCAGACGATGCGCACCGGATTGATCGCAAAAAAGTTGGGCATGTCCCGACTGTTCAAGGAAGATGGCACACATGTGCCCGTTACCGTCCTGCATGTGGATTCCGTGCAGGTGGTTGATGTCCGCACCCAGGAGCGGGATGGCTACACAGCCGTTCAGCTGGGTATGGGCAAAGCCAAGGTAAAAAATGTCTCTAAGCCGAACCGCGGCCATTTTGCCCGCACAAAGGTAGAGCCGAAGAAGAAGCTTGCTGAATTCCGTGTAGCTGACGATGCTACGCTGGACATCGGTGCTTCTCTGTCCGCTGCTCACTTTGTTGTGGGGCAGAAAGTCGACGTGACAGGCACCAGCAAGGGTAAAGGGTTCGCAGGCGCCATGAAGCGCTGGAACTTTGCCGGTCTGGAAGCCTCCCACGGCGTATCCATCTCTCACCGTTCACATGGTTCTACCGGTAACCGTCAGGATCCCGGCAAGACCTTCAAGAACAAGAAGATGGCTGGTCATCTTGGCGATGAGCGTATTACCACGCTGAATCTTGAAATTGCTGCGATCGATCCGGAAAAGAACCTGATCATGATCCGTGGTTCCGTTCCCGGAGCTAAAAACGGTGTCGTTCTGGTCCGTGATGCGATTAAAAAAGCCCGCCATGTCGATGCGCCTTACCCGGCCGCTCTCGTGACGGCGGAGGGCTGAGGTCATGGAAATCGAAATCAAAACGCTTGATAACGGCACCGCAGGTTCTGCAACGCTCCCCGAGGCGCTGTTCTCCGTAGCACCGCGTAATGACATCATGGCGCGTGTTGTGCACTGGCAGCTGGCTAAGCGCCGCGCTGGTAAGCATAAGGTCAAAGGCATGGGCGAAGTGTCCGGCACGACCAAAAAGCCGTACCGCCAGAAAGGCACCGGTAGCGCCCGTCAGGGTTCTCTCCGTGCGCCGCAGTATCGTACCGGTGGCGCTGTCCATGGTCCGGTTGTGCGTGATCATGGCTACGACCTTCCCAAGAAGGTGCGTCGTCTGGGTCTGATTTCTGCGCTGTCCCAGAAAGCAAAAGAAGGCAAGCTTGTTGTTCTTCAGTCTGCTTCTGGTGTGGCACGCACGAGCGAACTGGCTGCAAAGCTGAAAACGCTTGGCTGGACGTCTGCCCTGATTGTTGACGCCGCTGTTGATGAAGGCTTCCTGCGCGCTGCAAGCAACCTGCCGCGCATTGATGTCCTGCCGACAATCGGTGCCAACGTTTATGACATTCTTAATCACGAGGTCCTGGCAATTACCCAGGCTGGCCTCGAGGGTCTGAAGGAGCGCCTGGCATGACGAACATTCTTGCTCTGCGCAAGAAAGCCGAGCGTCTTTCTCGGGAAGCGATGTACGACATTGTTCGTTCTCCGCTGATCACCGAGAAAGCAACTGCGCTTTCAGAGAAAAATCAGGTTGCTTTCAAGGTTGCGATCTCTGCAACCAAGCCTGAAATCAAAGTGGCTGTGGAAACACTGTTCGGCGTCAAGGTCGTTGGCGTTAACACGCTTGTCCAGAAGGGCAAGACCAAGCGCTTCAAGGGGCGTCTGGGGCAGCGTTCTGATATCAAGAAGGCGTTCGTCCAGCTTGCGGAAGGTCAGTCCATCGACCTTACCGCCAAACTGGCGTGACGTGGGGTAGGAACAAATGGCACTGAAGCACTTTAATCCCGTCACGCCGAGCCTTCGTGGTACGGTTCTGATCGATCGTTCCGACCTCTGGAAGGGCAAGCCGGTCAAGCAGCTGACGGAAGGCAAAAACAAGACGGGTGGTCGTAACAATAACGGTCGCACCACGTCTCGTTTCCGTGGCGGCGGGCACAAGCAGTCTTACCGTTATGTCGACTTCAAGCGTCGTAAATTTGACGTGCTGGGCACAGTTGAGCGTCTGGAATATGACCCCAACCGTACCGCCTTCATCGCGCTGGTGAAGTATGAAGACGGTGAACTGGCTTACATCCTGGCACCGCAGCGTCTGAAAGTTGGTGACAATGTCATCGCTGGCACGCGCGTTGACATCAAGCCGGGTAATGCGATGCCGCTGGCATCCATCCCGGTTGGCACGATCGTGCATAACATCGAACTGAAGCAGGGTGCCGGTGGCAAGCTGGCCCGCTCTGCCGGGACGTATGCACAGCTGGTTGGTAAAGATGCCGGCTATGCACAGATCAAGCTGCAGTCTGGTGAACTGCGTGTTGTGCGCGGTGAATGCATGGCAACGGTTGGGGCAGTTTCCAACCCGGACAACATGAACCAGCACATGGGTAAGGCTGGCCGTGCGCGCTGGCTGGGTCGTCGTCCGCATAACCGCGGCGTTGTGATGAACCCGGTCGACCATCCGCATGGTGGTGGTGAAGGCCGCACCTCTGGTGGCCGTCATCCGGTTACGCCATGGGGCAAGCCTACCAAAGGTTACAAAACTCGGGTCAACAAGCGTACGGACAGTCTGATTATCCGTCGTCGGAAGACCGGCAAGTAAGGGGCAATAGAAGATGGCACGTTCCGTCTGGAAAGGCCCGTTCGTCGACGGGTATCTGCTGAGCAAAGCTGAAACGTCCCGCGCGTCGGGTCGTAATGAAGTGATCAAGATCTGGTCACGTCGTTCTACGATCCTTCCGCAGTTCGTTGGTTTGACGTTCGGTGTTTATAATGGTCAGAAGTTCCTGCCCGTGCAGGTGACGGAGAATATGGTCGGACACAAGTTCGGCGAATTTTCTCCCACCCGTACATTCCACGGGCATGGGGCCGACAAGAAGTCGAAGCGGGGCTAAGATGAGCAAGCCGAAGCATCCGCGCACGCTCGCGGAAACAGAAGCGCAGGCGATTACGCGCAACATCCGGGTTAGTCCCCGCAAGTTGAACCTTGTTGCGGGTCTTATCCGCAACAAGCCTGCGTCTCAGGCTGTCGCAACCTTGACGTTCTCCAAGCGTCGCATCGCCCAGGAAGTCAAAAAGACCCTGGAAAGCGCGATTGCTAATGCCGAGAACAATCATCAGCTGGACGTTGACCAGCTGGTTGTAAAGACGGCTGAGGTCGGAAAGTCTATTGTCATGCGTCGCTTCCATGCGCGTGGCCGTGGTCGTTCCGCCCGTGTGGAAAAGTTCTTCAGCCATCTGAAGATTGTTGTTGCCGAACGGGCTCCGGAGCCCGAAGCAGCTTCTCCTGAGCAGAAGGCGGCCTGACGTATGGGACATAAAGTCAATCCAATCGGGCTGCGGCTCGGAATCAATCGCACCTGGGATAGCCGTTGGTACGCTGACTCCGACTATTCTCGTCTGCTGCACGAAGACCTGAAGCTGCGCGCTTTCCTGCGTCGCAAGCTGTCTGGTGCTGGCGTGTCTCGCGTTGTGATCGAACGCCCGGCTAAGAAGCCGCGCGTGACCATCTATGCGGCTCGTCCGGGCGTTGTGATCGGTAAAAAAGGTCAGGACATTGACGCTCTGCGCAAAGAGCTGACCAAAATGGCCGGTACGGAAGTGGCTCTCAACATTGTTGAGATCCGCAAGCCGGAAATCGACGCAACTCTGGTGGCTGACAACATTGCTCAGCAGCTCGAACGTCGTGTGGCTTTCCGTCGCGCCATGAAGCGCGCCGTGCAGTCCGCTATGCGTCTGGGTGCACAGGGGATCCGGATCAACTGTTCCGGTCGTCTGGGTGGCGCAGAAATCGCTCGTATCGAATGGTATCGTGAAGGTCGTGTGCCGCTGCATACGCTCCGTGCTGATATCGATTACGGGACGGCTACTGCACAGACCACGTATGGCGCTTGCGGTGTGAAGGTGTGGATCTTTAAAGGTGAGATCCTGGCCCATGACCCACTGGCTCAGGACCGCCGGGCGGCCGAGCAGGCCCCTCAGCGCTGAGGCGAAGGATAGAAGACAATGCTCTCTCCGAAGCGAACTAAATTCCGTAAGGCTCACAAAGGTCGTATTCACGGCCTGGCCAAAAGCGGTACGACGCTCAACTTCGGTACGTTCGGTCTGAAGGCTCTTCAGCCCGAACGTATCACCGCACGGCAGATTGAAGCCTCTCGTCGGGCTATCACCAGGGCGATGAAACGTGCAGGTCGCGTGTGGATTCGTATTTTCCCTGACCTTCCGGTCTCGACAAAGCCTGCAGAAGTGCGTATGGGGTCGGGCAAGGGATCTCCCGAATACTGGGTGGCCCGTGTGAAACCCGGTCGCATTTTGTTTGAAATCGAAGGCGTGCCGCCCGAGATCGCGCGTGAAGCGCTGGCTCTCGGTGCAGCAAAGCTGCCGATCAAGACGAAATTTGTGACCCGAATTGGAGATGCGTAAGATGGCGAAGGCAACAAAGCCCGCTGACCTGCGTGCCAAAACGGCCGATGAACTGAACGCGCTTCTGCTCGAACTGAAGCGCGAACAGCTCAATCTCCGGTTCCAGCAGGCAACCGGGCAGAACGAAGGCCAGAGCCGCATTCGTGTGGTCCGTCGTGAAATTGCGCGCATCAAAACGATCGTCGCGCAGAATACTGAGAAGTCTGCGGCAGGTGCGAAAACATCTGCTGCCATTTCCTGAAGGGAGTTGGACGATGCCAAGGCGCGTCCTTACCGGACGTGTGACCAGCGACAAGATGGACAAGACCGTAACGGTTCTTGTCGATCGTCGCGTCATGCATCCGCTGTATAAGAAGTTCATCCGTCGCTCTAAGAAATATGCAGCGCATGATGAAGAGAATGTCTGCAAAGTGGGCGATACCGTGCGCATCATCGAATGCACACCGATTTCCCGGCGCAAGACGTGGGCCGTGGTGGCACGCAACGGTGAGGTTGTTGATGCGTCCTCCGCTGGCGTGTCGGCGTAAGGTAAGGATATCTAGATCATGATCCATCCCGAGACCAACCTCGACGTGGCCGACAATTCTGGTGCGCGTCAGGTGCAGTGCATCAAGGTGCTGGGCGGTTCCAAACGGAAATCCGCCTCGGTCGGCGACGTGATCGTCGTGTCTGTCAAGGAAGCCATCCCCCGCGGGAAGGTGAAAAAAGGCGACGTACACCAAGCTGTTATCGTGCGTACCTCTTATCCGGTTCGTCGCCCCGACGGGAGCGCCATCCGTTTCGATAAGAATGCTGCTGTGCTGATTAACAAGCAGCAGGAGCCGATCGGCACCCGTATCTTCGGCCCGGTTGTTCGTGAACTGCGTGCGCGCAAGTTCATGAAAATTATCTCTCTGGCGCCGGAGGTTCTATAAATGGCTGCTCGCATTAAAAAAGGCGATACGGTTGTTGTCATCAGCGGTTCCTCCAAAGGGACCCAAGGTGAAGTTCTTTCCGTCCGCCCGGCTGAAAATCGTGCGATTGTGCGTGGCGTTGCAATGATCAAGCGTCACCAGAAAGCAACGCGCATGGGTGAAGAAGGCGGCATCATCACGCGTGAAGCCCCGATTCATCTGTCAAATCTGAAACTGATCGATCCGGCCTCCAAGAAGCCGACCCGCGTTGGGTTCCGCGTTCTTGAAGACGGACGGAAAGTTCGTGTTGCGAAAGCAACCGGCGAAGTGATTGAAGGCTGAGGGGGCGAGAATGAGTGAGTCTAAGGGCGTTCGTTCCGTTCCTCGTATGCAGGAACGTTATGAAGCCGAACTGCGTGCCAAGCTGCGCGAGCAGTTCGGTTACAAAAACATCATGCAGGTTCCTCGGCTGGAAAAAATTGTCCTGAATATGGGCGTTGGTGAAGCTGCGGGCGACCAGAAGAAGCTGGACGCTGCTGTTGCTGAAATGACGCTGATTGCAGGTCAGAAGCCGGTCAAGACTGTTGCTAAAAAAGCAATCGCGGGCTTTAAGATCCGTGAAGGTCTGCCGATTGGTTGTAAAGTTACGCTGCGTCGTGCGCAGATGTATGAATTCCTTGACCGTCTGGTCACGATCGCAATGCCCCGCATTCGCGATTTCCGTGGTCTGCCGGCAAATAAGGGATTTGACGGACGTGGTAACTTTGCTCTCGGTCTGAAAGAGCAGCTCGTTTTCCCGGAAATCGACTACGATAAAGTGGACGAAGTTCGTGGGATGGACGTGGTGTTCGTGACCAGTGCAAAGACGGATGCGGAAGCTAAGGCGCTTCTTAAAGCATTCGATCTGCCCTTTGCTGCCTGAGTGAAATAGGTTATCTGTCACCAGGTGTTGTTGTCTTGGAAAACCGTCGAAGGTTTTCGAAGGGTTCCGGAGGATAAAAATATATGGCTAAGACTTCTGCCATCACGCGCAATGCCAAGCGGACACGCATGGCTGCGCGGGACAAGGAAAAGCGTGCGGCGCTGAAAAACATCGTCATGGACCGCTCGCTTCCTGTAGAAGATCGGTTTGATGCGTCTTTAAAGCTGGCTGAACTGCCGCGGAATGGTTCACGCGTTCGCGTGCGTCTCCGTTGCAAACTTACGGGGCGCTCTCGCGGTAACTACCGCAAGTTTGAGCTGTGCCGTATCGCACTGCGTGATCTGGCTTCAAACGGGCAGATCCCGGGCCTGGTCAAAGCTAGCTGGTAAGGGCGCACAATGTCACTTTCTGATCCGCTGGGTGATATGCTCACCCGTATTCGTAACGCACAGCGTGCACGTCACGTGTCCTGTGTGTCGCCGGCTTCCAAGCTGCGTTCGAATGTTCTCGATGCCCTGCAGCGTGAAGGCTACATCCGTGGCTATTCACACGAAGAAATTCGCAAAGGCATCACTCAACTCCATATCGAGCTGAAGTATTCCGAAGGCGAGCCGGTTATTAAGGAAATTCATCGCGTGTCCCGCCCGGGTCGCCGTGTGTATTCCAAGATTAAAGAATTGCCGCGGGTGCGTGCTGGTCTCGGGGTTTCGATCCTGTCCACACCGCGTGGTGTTCTGTCTGATGTCGAGGCTCGCGCTGCCAATGTTGGCGGCGAAGTCCTCTGTCGCGTGTTCTGAGGAGGGATAAATGTCACGTGTAGGCAAATATCCCGTTGATGTTCCCGCCGGGGTGACTGTCTCGATTGCAGACGGTGTGTTCAAGGCGAAAGGGAAGCTGGGCGAACTCGCGTTGCCGCTTTCCTCTCACATTGAGGCGGAAATTTCAGACGGGAAAGTCGCGGTGCGTCCGGTTGGGACAGCAGCGCAGGCTCGTATGATGTGGGGTACAACCCGCGCACTGATTGCAACTGCAATCAAAGGCGTGTCTGAAGGGTTCTCAAAAGCTCTTGAGATTAACGGTACTGGTTACCGTGCTGCAGTGCAGGGTTCTAATCTTGTGATGAATCTGGGCTATTCTCACGACGTGGTTTATCCGATCCCGCAGGGTATCAAGATCTCCACGCCGCGTCCGACAGCTATTCTTGTCGAAGGTATCGACAAGCAGCGCGTTGGTCAGGTTGCTCTTGATATTCGCAGTTTTCGTAAGCCTGAGCCTTACAAAGGCAAGGGTGTGCGTTATGAGACGGAAACCATTCGTCGCAAGGAAGGCAAGAAGAAATAATGAGCACTCAGCAGGAACTGCGGAACCGTCGGCGTGCTCGCCTGCGTTTTCAGCTCCGTCGCAAGGCTGGTGGTCGTCCGCGTCTGTCGGTCTTCCGGTCTGGCAAGAACATCTATGCACAGGTCATTGACGATGTGCGTGGCTGCACCCTTGCTGCCGCTTCCAGCCTGGATAAAGAACTTCGTCCGTCTCTGAAGAGCGGTGCCAACAAGGATAGCGCTGGCGCTGTCGGTAAACTTGTTGCGCAGCGTGCTGTGGCTGCAGGCGTCTCCCAGGTTGTTTTCGACAGGGGGTCGTATCTTTATCATGGGCGCGTGAAAGCCCTGGCGGAGGCTGCCCGTGAGGGCGGTCTCTCCTTCTGAGGAAAGGATCACGTAATGGCTCGTGAACCAAGAGAAGGCGGTCGAGGCGGCCGTGATCGTGAACGCGAAGGTGATGAACTGGTTGATAAGCTGGTAACCATCAACCGTGTTGCTAAGGTTGTTAAGGGTGGTCGGCGCTTTGCCTTCGCTGCTCTGGTTGTCGTTGGCGACCAGAAAGGCCGTGTTGGGTATGGTGCTGGTAAGGCCCGTGAAGTGCCGGAAGCCATCCGTAAGGCTACGGAACGTGCCAAACGTGGCATGATCCGGGTGCCGATGAAGGAAGGCCGTACGCTGCATCACGATGTGGCTGGTCACTTCGGTGCTGGTAAAGTGATCCTGCGCTCTGCGGAAGCAGGGACTGGGATCATCGCTGGCGGCCCGATGCGCGCTGTCTTCGAAAGCCTGGGCATCAATGATGTGGTTGCTAAGTCCCTCGGGACCCGTAACCCGCATAACATGGTGAAGGCGACGTTCTCGGCGCTGGAACGGTGTGCAAGCCCGCGTTCTGTCGCCAACCGTCGCGGTAAGAAGGTTGCTGAAATCTTCGGTAAGCGCGACCAGGCTGCTTCGGCTGTGGAGGCTGCAGATGTCTGAGGCGAAAACCTTTAAGGTCACCCAGATTGCGTCCGGTAACGGTCGCAAGCCTGGTCAGAAAGAGACCCTTGTGGGTCTCGGCCTGAACAAGATCGGTCGTGAGCGGGTGTTGGAAGACACCCCCTCAACCCGCGGTATGGTCCGTAAGGTGGCCCACCTTGTGAAGGTGGAGGATTGATATGAATCTGAACGAACTGCGTGATAACGAAGGCTCTCGTTATCGCAAAAAGCGTCTCGGTCGTGGTATCGGTTCTGGCAAAGGCAAGACCTCCGGTAGAGGTGTGAAGGGGCAGAAAGCACGTGAAGGCGTGTCCCTGAACGGCTTTGAAGGTGGTCAGCTGCCGATCTATCGTCGTCTGCCGAAACGCGGCTTCAAGAACATCTTCCGCAAGGTTTATGCTCCGATTAACCTCGGTGCGATTGAAAAAGCCTTTGCAGAAGGCAAGCTTGAAGCTGGCGCGGCTGTGACGGAAGAAACGCTGAAGAATGCTGGTCTGATCGGCACGGGCAAATATGCCGGTGTGCGTATTCTGGCTGAAGGCGAACTGACCCGCGCTGTCACGTTCGAAGTGTCTGGTGCTTCTGCTTCTGCAGTGGCAGCTATTGAGAAAGCTGGCGGGTCGATTAAGGTCCTGGTAGCTCCCAAGGCTGCTGAAGCCAGCGCATCCTGATGCTTTGGCCAGAAGGACGGTTTCGTACTGTTCTTCTGGCCGATGCCTCTCCAGATGTGGTCTGGGTTAACTCTTAGACTATCATGACAGCGTCCCGCGTTACGTGGTGGCGCTGTTTGTGTGAAAGGACGGATGCATGGCTTCCGCGGCCGAACAGTTGGCTGCCAACTTTAATGTGGGCTCCTTTGCCAAGGCAACCGAACTCAAAAAGCGGATTTGGTTCACTCTTGGTGCGCTGATCATTTACCGTCTTGGTACTTACATCCCGGTTCCGGGGGTGGATGCCACGGTTATGGGGCAGTTGCTGGCCCAGCATCAGGGTGGCATTCTGGGCATGTTTAACATGTTCACCGGTGGTGCGCTTGGGCGTATGACCGTCTTTGCCCTGAATATCATGCCTTACATCTCTGCCTCGATTATCGTGCAGCTGATGTCTACGGCTGTTCCTTCTCTGGAAGCCTTGAAAAAAGAGGGTGAACAGGGGCGGAAAAAGCTTAATCAGTACACCCGCTATCTCACTGTGTTTATTGCTTTGTTTCAGGCTTACGGCATTGCTGTCGGTCTTGAAAACATGCACAGCGCGGCTGGATCTGCGGTTGTTAATCCCGGTGCGTTCTTTCTGGTTTCCTGCGTGATCACCCTGGTGGGTGGCACCATGTTCCTGATGTGGCTGGGTGAACAGATTACCTCCCGCGGTGTTGGGAACGGGATCTCACTGATTATCTTTGCCGGTATTGTGGCAAACCTGCCGCATGCGATGGCAAGCTTGTTCCAGCTTGGCTATACGGGCGCGCTTTCACCCTTTTTTGTGTTGGTGTTTCTTGTTCTGGCTGCGGTGACCATCACGTTCATCGTCTTCATGGAGCAGGCACAGCGACGCGTTGTGATCCAGTACCCCAAGCGTCAGATGGGGCAGAGGATGTTTGGGGGGGATACCACCCATATGCCTCTCAAAGTGAATACAGCGGGCGTAATCCCGCCGATTTTCGCATCATCTGTGCTGCTGATCCCTGTAACGATTTCTGGCTTCATGAACGGCAAATCCATGCCGGGATGGCTTTCGTTTCTGGGTGAAGAGCTGGGGCAGGGGCAGCCGCTGTATATGCTGTTCTATGCGGCGATGATCGTGTTCTTCTCGTATTTCTATGCGGCGGTTACGTTCAATCCGGCTGAGACGGCAGATAACCTGCGCAAGCAGGGGGGCTTTATTCCCGGGATTCGTCCCGGTGCTGCGACGGCAACCTACTTTGATAAGATTCTGACGCGCCTGACGACGATTGGCGCTGCCTACATGGTTCTTGTGTGTTTGCTGCCGCAGATTCTGATCAGCCGTTACAACGTGCCGTTCTACTTTGGTGGCACCAGTCTGATCATTATCGTGTCAGTCACGATTGATACCGTGACGCAGGTGCAGTCGCATCTTGTTGCGCACCAGTATCAGGGGCTTATGCGGCGCTCCCGTGGAGGCAAGAAGCAGAGGATTATCAGACGATGAACGTTATTTTTCTGGGACCTCCCGGTGCCGGGAAGGGGACGCAGTCCAAGCGGCTGGAAGAGCAATACGGTCTGGTGCAGATCTCAACGGGGGACATGCTGCGTGCAGAAGTTGCCCGGGGGTCTGACATCGGGAAGCAGGCGAAATCACTCATGGATGCCGGGCGACTGGTGCCGGATGAGCTGATTATTGCCATGCTGCACTCCCGGATTGCGCAGCCTGATTGTGCAAAAGGATTCATCCTGGATGGATTCCCGCGCACGCTCGGGCAGGCGGATGCTCTGGATAAGATGCTATCTGCCGAAAATAAAAAAATAGATGTGGTTTTGTTTCTGGATGTTGATGAAGACATTCTGGCTGACCGAATCTCCGGCCGCTTTACGTGCAGCAAGTGTGGCGCGACGTACAATGAAGTCTCCAAGCCTCCCCAGAAGGAAGGCGAGTGTGATGTGTGCGGAAGCCATGAGTTCAAGCGTCGGGCGGACGACAAGCGTGAAACGGTTGTGGAGCGCCTGAAGGAGTATCGGAATCTTACGGCTCCGATTCTTCCTTTTTACGAAAAAACCGGACGGCTTTATAAAATTAATGGAATGCTTCCGACCGCTCAGGTCACGGCAGACATTGAAGCTGTCATGGCTGGGAAGTGACAGCTCACGAAAAAGTGATCTGTTTTCGTTGACTTGTGCGGGTGGCCGGTATATTTCGCGGCCACTGATTGAAATCATGCATCCATGTGGATGCCAGTAGTGTTCGACCAGCGAGTTGGACCGACAGGAGTGTAAAGCGTGGCACGTATTGCCGGCGTGAATGTCCCGACGAACAAACGGGTTGTTATCGGGCTTCAGTATATTTACGGAATTGGCGCAACCAAAGCGGCTCAGATCTGCGAGAAAGTCGGCATTGCCGATGCAAAGCGCGTGAACGAGCTGAGCGATGACGAAATCGCAAAGCTGCGTGAAGTGATCGACGCCGATTATCGCGTTGAAGGTGATCTGCGTCGTGAAGTCGCAATGAACATCAAGCGTCTGATGGATCTGGGTTGCTATCGCGGTCTTCGTCACCGTCGCGGTCTGCCGGTGCATGGTCAGAGAACCCACACCAATGCCCGTACGCGTAAGGGTAAGGCTGTGGCTATCGCTGGTAAGAAGAAAGCCACGCGTTAATCTGATTTGTTGAGGATCTCCGGACGGCTTTTGCGGGCTTCTGGGCAGGGACTGAGGTAGGAAAACAATGGCGAAAGCCGCTACACCGCGTATTCGTAAAAAAGAGCGCAAGAACATTATTTCTGGCGTGGCACATGTTCTGTCCACGTTTAACAACACCATGATCACCATCTCTGATGCCCAGGGGAATGCAATTTCCTGGTCTTCCGCTGGTGCTCAGGGCTTCAAAGGCTCCCGTAAGTCTACGCCGTATGCGGCGCAGGTTGCTGCTGAAGATGCAGGCCGTAAGGCCCGTGAACACGGCATGGAAACGCTGGAAATCGAAGTCTCCGGTCCTGGGTCAGGGCGTGAGAGCGCTCTGCGTGCTCTGCAGGCAGTCGGTTTTTCCATCACCTCTATCCGTGACATGACCCCGGTGCCGCACAACGGTTGCCGCCCGCGTAAGCGTCGTCGCGTCTAAGCATTGAGGCTGTGCGGCTACCTTACAGTAGCCGCCGTCTTTTCGCTGTTCTGTTAATTTTCTGAGAAATCGCTGCATCAGCAGTGTTTTTTCATATTGAAAGGCCGGTACCTTGGTCCTTCAGAAAAACTGGCAATCTCTGATCAAGCCCGAAAAGCTTGAAGTCGAATCCGGTGTGGAACCGACACGTATTGCGACAGTTGTGGCAGAACCGCTTGAGCGCGGTTTTGGTATGACACTGGGCAACGCCCTGCGTCGTGTGCTGTTGTCTTCCCTGCAGGGGGCAGCTGTTACGGCCGTGCAGATTGACGGCGTCCTGCATGAGTTCTCTTCCGTTGCTGGCGTGCGCGAAGATGTGACGGACATTGTCCTGAACATCAAACAGCTTGCACTGCGTATGCATGGTGAAGGGCCGAAGCGCATGGTGCTGACGGCGACTGGCCCCGGTGAAGTGCGTGCCGGCCAGATCCAGACCGGGCATGACATTGAAGTCATGAATCCTGACCTGGTGCTCTGCACGCTGGATGACGGCGTGAAGCTGGGCATGGAATTCGTGGTGAACATGGGCAAGGGCTATGTCCCTGCTGCTGCAAACCGTCCGGAAGATGCGCCGATCGGTCTTATTCCGATTGATGCCATCTATTCTCCGGTTAAGCGCGTGTCTTACAAAGTGGAGCCGACCCGCGTTGGGCAGGTTACCGACTTTGATAAGCTGCTGCTGACGGTGGAAACCAACGGCGCCATCACGCCGGAAGATGCTGTTGCTCTTGCTGCCCGAATCCTTCAGGATCAGCTGCAGCTGTTCATCAACTTTGACGAGCCGCGTCCGGTTCAGGCTGAAGAGCCGCAGGATGACCTGCCCTTCAACCGTAACCTGCTGCGCAAGGTGGATGAGCTTGAACTGTCTGTTCGTAGCGCAAACTGCCTGAAGAACGACAACATCATCTATATCGGGGACCTGGTCCAGAAGAGCGAGCAGGAAATGCTGCGCACTCCGAACTTCGGGCGTAAGTCTCTGAACGAGATCAAGGAAGTCCTGACCTCCATGGGGCTTTCTCTGGGTATGAATGTGCCGGCCTGGCCGCCGGAAAATATTGAAGATCTGGCAAAGCGGCTTGATGAGCCGTTCTAAGTCCATATCTTACTGACTAGGAACTGAACTATGCGTCACCGGATGGCCGGCAGAAAGCTCGGCGTAACCTCTTCTCACCGCGCGGCAATGTTTCGCAACATGGCCGTTGCTCTCATCAAACACGAGCAGATCACGACCACTCTGCCCAAGGCGAAGGAACTGCGTCCCGTCGTCGAAAAGCTGATCACGCTGGGCAAACGTGGTGATCTGCATGCACGTCGTCAGGCTTATGCCATGCTGCGTGACGAAGTGATCGTGAAGAAACTGTTCTCTGCGATTGCTGAACGCTACAAAGGCCGCACCGGTGGGTATTCCCGCGTGATGCGCGCTGGCATGCGTTATGGCGATGCCGCCGACATGGCTGTGATCGAACTGGTCGACCGCGATGTCAGCGCGAAGGGCCAGGACAGCGGCCCCCGTCCGGAAGTGACGGAATCGCACGATCTGGCAGCCTGAGGCTTTCAGAGTTTGATTTGGGAGGCCGGCTTCTTCATGCCGGTCTCTTCTGCCACTCTGGCAGAGGCGCCCACACACGGTGGGCGTTTTTATCAGCCCGGATGTTGAGTTTTGCTCCGTCCAAGCGGCTGTATGGGTGAGATCTCACGATCTGTCTATTTCGTCTGAAGTCTGACGGATACCCAACCAAAAATCGTTTTTTTCGGTTCTTTGCGAGCACTCCCGCAAGGTCCCGTAAGGTGATGCGCCCAAAGCCCCCGCAATGAGGCGAGGTGTCTTTATTTCGTGCCGTCACCGCATGTCAGGAGAGCATGTAGATGCAGACAGCAACACAGCAGGAAAAACCACACTTAATAGACAGGATGGGCATACCACGTCCCTTACTCTGGGGCTTTGTCGGGCTTTTGCTATTCATGATCGGGGACGGGGTTGAAGCCGGGTATCTGGCACCGTACCTAGAAGGGCAGGGGCAGTCCTCCACACGCGTTGCACTGCTGTTTACCATTTACGGTGTTGCTGTTTCCATTTCATCCTGGCTTTCCGGCCCGCTATCTGACCTGTGGGGCCCAAAGAAGGTCATGTGGGCCGGCCTGTGGATCTGGGGTATTTTTGAAATCCTGTTCCTGCTGCTGGGCCTCCAGCCGAACAACTATCAGATGATGATGGTGGCCTATACGGCCCGTGGTCTGGGCTATCCGCTGTTTGCCTATGGCTTTCTGGTGTGGATTGCTGCGGCAACGCCGGCCCGTCAGCTTGGCTCTGCGGCTGGCTGGTTCTGGTTTGCCTTCTCGGGTGGTCTGCCCACGCTTGGTTCTCTGTTTGCCAGCTTTGCCATTCCGCGCATTGGGGAAATGGGCACGTTCTGGTCTTCTCTGATCCTGGTTATGGCTGGTGGCCTTGTGGCTCTGCTGTTCACACGCGAACCGCGTGGCATGCAGCGCCTTAGCCCGCCGGACGTGACGCTGAAGCAGGCCATGTTTGGCTCTATCAGCATCATCTGGAGAGAGCCGAAGACGCTGGTGGCCGGCATTGTCCGCACCATCAACACGTCCTCTGAATATGCTTTTCTGGTCATCATGCCGGGCGTGTTTACCAAGCTGGTCGGGTTCTCTCTGGAGCAGTGGCTGCAACTGCTGTCCATCGTGTTCCTGAGCAACATCATCTTCAACCTGCTTTCCGGGATGATGGCCGATAAGCTGGGCCCGCGGACGGTTGTGGCTGTTGGTGGCGGTCTTGGTGCGGCGATCTCTGTTCCGCTGTTCTATTATGTGCCGCTGTCCTTCACGCATAACTTCCCCATCGCCGCTGCCATGGGTGTGCTGTATGGGGCGTCTCTGGCGTCCTTCGTGCCGCTGTCTGGCCTGATGCCGCAGGTTTGCCCGCGTGAAAAAGCCGCAGCTCTGTCCATTCTGGGTCTTGGTGCTGGTGCCAGCACATGGGTTGGCCCGGCGATTGTGACCTGGTTTGAAGGCTGGCGCGGTGTTGAAGGCGTGATCTGGATCTTCAGTGGTCTGTATGTCGTCTCTGCGCTGCTGACGCTGATGATCACGGTTTCTCCGGAAGCTCGTGCGCAGATCCGCAAGGATGAACTGAGCGAAGCACAGGCCGACCGTGAAGCTGCGATGCATGCCGTCGGTAACCAGTAAAAACCGGGAGGCAAACGCCTCTTTGGTCTGAAGACGTCTGGTTTGTGAAAAACCGTGCCGCTTCCGGTTTCAGGGTGACCTGAAAGGAAGGGGCACGGTTTTTTGCTGTTTGGTGGTTTCGGTAATGGTGGCAGGAGCGTGCTGTGGTGGGGTAACCCCATCGCGGGCGTTTCTGTTTTTTTGTCAGGGTCTCAGATTACCCAGAAGCTATGGCGAAACGGAATAATCCCCATTTCCGATTGTAGCATTGACAGAGAGTCGTATTTTCTCACTATTACGTTTAGGTATTAAACGCTTTTTCTCAGCGTGGTGATGAAATGAAACGGCTCTTTTCCCGATTAATGGTTTTAGGCGCGTTGACGCTCTCCGTGCTGAGTGGCACGGCGCAGGCCGGCACGCCGGTAAGAATTGGCTACATCCCGGTTTTGGGATCGTCCGCACTGTTTGTGCTGGATGGCGAAGGCTGGGCGAAGGAAGCAGGGCTGGACCTCAACCTGGTGCGCTTTACCTCTGGCCCGCAGGCTATTCAGGCACTGGTGTCCGGCCGGATTGATGCCTATGTGGCCGGTGTTCTGCCGCTGTTGCAGGCACGGGCGCATGGGGCCGACGTGAAAGTGGTGACGGCTGCGTCTGTCGAAGAGCTGGAAGTGGTATCTCGCGGTGCGCTGAGTGCTCTGCTGCCTGAAGGAACAGAAGGCGGTCTTTCTCCTGATGCTCTGAAAGGCATTCTTGATAAATTCAGGCAGGAGCAGTCTCGCCTGCCGCGCATTGCCGCTCAGCCGTCAGGCTCTGTGCCGGATAGCCTGCTGCGGTTCTGGCTGCAGAAGCGCGAGGGGATTAACCCTGTCACATCATCCGTGAACATTATCGGCGTGGATATTGATGCCGCTCAGCAGGCCTTTCTGGCCGGGGCGGTGGATGCTGCTGTGCTGAGAGAACCGGCTCTGACGGTTGTGCGCAGCCGCCTTAAGGATGTCAGAACGCTGGCCAGCGGGCATGACCTGCTGCCGGACCAGCCCGGTTCTGTGCTGGCCATTGTCAAACCGGATGCGCCGGACCGTCAGGCATGGGCCAAAGTGCTGGGCGGCCTGTTTGTGCGGGCGACAACACTGCTGTCTACGCACCCGGATGAGGCTGCGCCGTTTGTGACCAAAGCGCTGGGTGGCGGCATTCTGAGCGAAGACGTTCTGAAAAAAGCCCTGGAAGGCTCGGCCTCCCGTTTTGTGAGTGACCCGACCCGCATTATCGAAGGTGTGCGGCAGGTGCAGGATTTTGAGGTTGAGCAGGGGCTTCTGCGTAAGGCGCAGCCGGTTGAAGAGCTGTTCGATCTGGACCTGTGGCGGCAGCTGAAACCGTGAAGGCTGCTCTTTCCCGACGGCAGCGCGTTGCGCTGTCGGGCCTTGGTCTGGTTGTGTTTTTTGGAGGTTGGGAAGCGGCAGTCCGCACCGGCCTCCTGCCGTCCGGCATGGTACCTGCGCCCAGTTCCCTCTGGCAGGCCTGGCTGGATGAAGTGCATGGCGGATTCTGGCAACAGGCCATTCTGGATAGCCTGAGCCATTATGCGCTGGGGCTGTTGTTCGGGTCCGTGCTGGGCGCGTTGATTGGGCTGCTGTGCGGCATGGTGCCGGTGCTGGATGCGTTTCTGGCTGGCATTGTGCATCTGCTGCGCCCGGTGCCGGGACTGGCATGGGTGCCGTTCGCCATTTTGTGGTTTGGGCTGAACACATCCGGGGCGACCTTTGTCATCGCCATTTCCGTCTTCTGGATCAATTTCTACGCAGCCTATGCGGCGGTGCGCAGTGTGGACCCGGAACTGTATGAACTGGCCTCAGCCTTCGGGCATGGCAGCTTTTTGGGGCGTCTGTTCAAGGTTGTGCTGCCGGCGTCTGCCCCCGGTGTGATGGCCGGGCTCAGAACCGGGCTGGGGCAGGGCTGGATGTCGGTTGTGGCGGCGGAGCTGTTCGGTGTGCCGGGTATTGGCGCACGGATGATGCAGGCCTCCAGCCTTCTGGCGACCGATGTGGTTGTGGTTTATATGCTGACCATGGCTCTTCTCTATGCGGTAACCGATTTTCTGTTCGGGTTTGTGCGTCTGCGTGTGTTGCGGTGGCAGGCATGAGTGATGCGACGCCGCTGGCGCGGCTGGATGATGTCGGGCTCTCGCATGATGGCGGGGAGACCTTTATTCTGCGCCATGTCAGCCTGAATTTGCACAAAGGTGAGTTTGTTGCCCTGTTGGGGCCGTCCGGTGTGGGGAAGTCCACGCTGCTGCGCGTGCTGATGGGGCTGAGCAAGCCGTCCGAAGGCACCGTGACAGGCCCGCAGGACGATGCTGGCGCGGCAGAAGGCCGCTCTGCTGGCAAGCGTCGGGCGCAGGCGCTGGTCTTTCAGGATGCGCGGCTGATGCCCTGGCGCTCGGTGCTGCGGAATGTTGCCTTTGGTCTGGAAGGGTTGGGGCTGAACCGGCAGGAAAAGCGGGAGCGCGCTCTGGACGCTTTGCGGCTGGTAGGGCTGGAAGAAGCCGCGGATCGCTGGCCCAAGCGGCTCTCTGGCGGCCAGCGGCAGCGTGTTGGCGTGGCGCGGGCTTTGACCGTGGACCCGGACCTGCTGCTGATGGACGAGCCCTTTGGGGCTCTGGACCCCATTACACGTAACAGTTTGCAGGATGAGCTGCTGCGGATCTGGCAGCAGACCCACAAGACAGTGCTGTTTGTTACCCATGATATTGAGGAAGCCCTGAAGCTGGCGACCCGTATTGTCGTGCTCTCCGGCTCACCCGCAGGGATTACCGGAGAGCTGACAATTGGGGCTGAGCAGAAGACGCCGGACTCTCCGGCCTTCAGAATGTATGCGGCCCGGCTGCGCGCCATGATTGCGGGAGAACCCGACCCCGGTGGCGCTCCTTACTGGCGTTCTGCTGAAATTTAATTTTTTTCTAAGAAAGTGCCGTCATGACGCATCTCTCTGCGCAAGAGTGCGTTATGAGGAGTCACGAGTAAGGGGAGGGTTTCCTATGAGCGACGAAAAAACAGTTGAGCACAAACTGGAAGACGGCATTGGCCGCGTGCAGGACGGTGCTGAAGACCTTTTCAACAAGGCAAAAGATAAGGCTGATGATCTGACCTCCTGCAACAAGGGCTGTGCCGCACTGGATGCGATGCGGGACTGCGTTGCAGATCAGCCTGTGATTGCAGCCTCATTTGCTGGGCTGCTTGGCTTTATTTTGGGCGCCGTGATTGCCCGCAAATCCTGATTTAAAGCAACCGACGGGTCTGTTGGTTCAAAACATATAAGGACGCACGTACATGCTGAAAATGGCGCTTTTCTTTCTGGTCATCTCCATCATCGCGGGCCTGTTCGGCTTTGGGGGGATTTCCTCCGCGGCTGCCGGAATGGCAAAAATTCTGTTTTTTATTGCGATTGTTCTGTTCGTGGTGTTCTTGGTCATTGCCCTGCTGGCAGGCCGGTCGCTCACCCGATAAACGGTTCAGCCCGCTTTAATAAAAAAGCCCCTGTCCGAAAGGAGAGGGGCTTTTTTTGTGACCTCAGTTTTTGTCTTTCTGAATGAAAGACGGCAGGAACGGATTATCCGTCTGCATGGAGTTCTTGCTGGGTAGTTCGGCCGCATCCCAGCCGCCGCCCAGATTTTCAATCAGTGTCACAGAATCCAGCATCCGGCTCTGCTGGATCTGGAGCGCGGTCTCCGCGTTGGAAAGCGCTGTAACTTCCGACGTGATGACCGTCGTATAAATCTCGGTGCCTGCCATATACTGGTTAAACGCCACATTCACGGCACGGTTGGAGGCTTTGACGGCGATATCCTGCTGGTCAGCCTGCTGAGCCAGTACGCGCAGGTTAGCCAGCTGATCTTCCACGCCTTGCAGGGCGGTCAGCACGGTCTGACGGTAAGTCGCGACGTAATAGTCGTAATTGGCATTGGCTTCATGCACCGCCGCAGTACGGCTGCCACCGGAGAACAGCGTTTCCGTGGCTGAGGCCCCCAGAGCCCAGATACGGTTAGCCACCTGCACCAGCGTACCCACCGGGTCCCCGCTATAGGAATAGGAGGCTGTGAGCTTTACGTCAGGGTAGAAGGCGGCAATGGCAGCGCCAATCTGGGCATTATATTCTTCCATCCGGCGTTCAGCCGCAGCGACGTCCGGACGGCGTTGCAGCAGGTCGGCCGGGACTGTCACCGGAATGGCCGGGATGCTGCGTGGCAGGGCGCCCGGGGCGATGGAGACATCCGCAGGGGCCTTGCCAATCAGAATGGCAATGGCGTGCTCATACTGCGCACGGGCCGCCTGTGTGGCGGTGGACTGGGCGCGGGTCTGCTCCAGCTGGGTCTGCGCCTGCAGCAGCGTGGTCGGGGTGGCTGTCCCGGCGTCATACTGGTTTTTGGTGATCTGGTAGGAGCGTTCATAGAACCTCACGTTCCGCTCCAGCAGGTCATGCAGGCTGTCCTGATAGCGCATGTTGAAATACGCCGTGGCGAGCTGGGCCTGATAGGACAGGCGCGCATTGGCGAGGTCCGCTGCGGTGGCCTGTGTTTCCGTCACCTGTGCCTGAATCTGGCGGCGGATCTTGCCCCACAGATCCAGATCCCATGAGGCCGTTGGCCCCATGCCGTAGGTGTTTTCCGTCGTGTTGGACGGGGTGTAGCCCGTAGAGGATGACCCATCCCCACCGTAATTGATGATGGTGCCGGAGGAGCGTGAACCACGGCCCGAGCTCTGCCGGTTGAAAGACAGGGAGCCGCTGAGCGTTGGGTAGAGCTGCGCGCGCACCGAGTTGATGGTCGCACGGGCGTTCCGGTAGCGGGCGTCATACTCCAGCACGTTCTGGTTGTTCAGCGCGACCTGTGCTTCCAGTTCGTTCAGCGTGGGATCGTTATAAATGGTCCACCATGTGCCCTTGGGCAGCTCCGCCAGAGCGGGTTTGGCATAGTTCCAGCCCGGTGCGGGGCGCAGTTCCTTGAACTGCGGGGAGACAATGGCGGACGGGCGCTTGTAGCTGGGGCCGACCATGCAGCCCGTCAGAATAAGCGGGGCCAGCAGGATACTCAGGCGGCGAGAAGACGGACGGAGAGGGAAATGCTTCATCGGGCGTATCAGGTATCTTGCATGTTGTGAGAGAGGCGGAGGGAGCGGGTGCGCCGCCGGGTAAAGCGCAGGCGTAACCCATCCATAACGAGGTAGATAACGGGTGTCGTATAGAGCGTGAGCGCCTGACTGACGATAAGGCCGCCCACAATCGCAATTCCCAGCGGGCGGCGCAACTCGGCGCCGTAGCCATTGGCGATAATCAGGGGCGCAGCCCCCAGAGCCGCTGCAACAGAAGTCATCATAATGGGCCGAAAACGCAGCAGGCAGGCCGTGCGAATGGCCTCCAGCGAGGACAGGTTCTGGTCTCGCTCGGCTTCAATGGCGAAGTCCACCAGCATGATGGCGTTTTTCTTGACGATGCCGATCAGCAGAATCACGCCAATCATGGCAATCAGTGAAAATTCCTCGCCGGCCAGTTGCAGCGCCAGCAACGCACCCACGCCTGCGGAGGGCAGGGTGGAGAGGATGGTCAGCGGATGCACGTAGCTCTCATACAGCATGCCCAGCGTAATATAGACGGCGGCAAGGGCTGCCAGAATGAGGATAGGTTCGTCATTCACCGTCTGCTGGAACTGCGCGGCATTGCCCGCAAAGCTGCCGTGGATGGTCGGCGGCATGTGCAGGGACACCTGCGCCGCCTGCAGAACCTGCGTGGCCGTCCCCAGAGAGACACCCTTGGCCAGATTGAACGAGATGGTGGTGGCGACGGACTGCCCCTGATGGTTGATGGACAGCGCTGTTTTGGCGGGCACCAGTTTGGAGACCAGCGTAAGCGGCACCATGGTTTCCGACGAGGTGCTGACCGCCGAGCCATTGGACGCGCTCGCGCCACCTGCCAGAGCGTTGGCAATCTGGTTCTTGAAGGACTGGCTGCTCAGGCTGGAAGAGCTGCTGTTGCCAGCGGAATCCAGACCAGAGGAATCCCGCCGGACACGCACGGTATTGGACTTTGTGCCGCCCCCGGCAGACCCGCCGGAGACACTGATCCAGACCTGATTGAGTGAATTGGGACTGGACCAGTGCTGAGGGTCCGCTTCCATCACCACATGATACTGATTGAGCGCGTTATAAATGACGGACGCTGAGCGCTGGCCGAAGGCGTCATACAGCGTATTGGCCAGAAGCTGGGGGGTAATCTCCACACGGGCAGAGGTGTTGCGGTCAATCTGCACATCAATAGCGGCACCGCCCTGCTGCACGTCGGAGGAGAGATCCGTAAATTCCGTGCGGTGTTGCAGGGCCGCCAGCAGCTTGCTGGTCCATGTATAGAGTTCGGAGGCGGACTCCCCTTCCAGTGTATACTGATACGAGGCATTGCTCTGCCGTGCCCCGGCCCGCACCGCGCCGGGCTGCATCAGGAAGAACTGCGCCCCCACCAGATGACTCAGCTTGCGTGTGACGCGGGCAATCAGATCGGTCGGGGTGTCTGAACGGTCGGCCTTGTCCTTGAGTTGCAGGAACAGGTTGGCCTGATTGGAGCCGCGCCCGCCGATAAAGCTGGAGACGCTCTGCACGTCCTTGTCTTTCAGGATGGTCTTCTGAACATCCACCAGCTTTTGCGACAGAGCGGTGAAGGAAATGGACTGGTCACCCTGCAAATGGCCCATCAGCATGCCGGTATCTTCCGTGGGGAAGAAGCCTTTGGGCATGTGGATAAACAGCGCCACAATCAGCGCCAGCGTAACCGGCAGGCTGAGCAGCACCAGTTTGCGGTGGCTGAGGGCCATATCCAGCGTGCGCGTATATCCTGCCTGCAGACTGTTGAGCACCGAGGTAATGGCCGCGGCGATGCGACGCAGAAAGGCCGGTGTGCTGCCGGGCTTGCGCGGCGTGAGCAACTGCGCGGCCATCATGGGGGTGAGGGTGAGGGACAGCACCATGGACACCAGAATGGTGATGGAGACCGTCATCGCAAATTCATGGAACAACCGCCCGGCCAGTCCGCCCAGCAGCAGAATGGGCAGGAACACCGCAATGAGCGAAATGGAGATGGAGAGCACCGTAAAGGCGACTTCACCCGTCCCGCGGATGGCGGCATCCCGCGCGGAATAGCCCTGCTCGATATAGCGGGCGATATTTTCCATCACCACAATGGCGTCATCCACCACAAAGCCGGTGGAGACGGTCAGCGCCATGAGGGACATATTGTCCAGCGAATAGCCGAGGGTGGCCATCACGCCGAAGGTCGCAACAATGGAGGTCGGCACCACGACGGCGGGGATGAGCGTCATGCGGCCGGAATGCAGGAAGGCCAGCACCACCAGCACCACCAATATTACGGAGATGATGAGGGTGTATTGCGTATCCGCCAGCGAGGCGCGAATGGTCAGCGAGCGGTCCAGCCCCACATGCAGATCGACCCCGCCGGGGAGGGCCGCCTGCAGGAGCGGCATTTTGGCGTTGATCTGGTCCACCGTTTTGATGGTGTTCGCCCCGGCCTGCGGGAAGACAACGGCAATGACGGAGCGGGACCCGTTGTAATAGCCAGCGTTGCGGAGGTCTTCCACGCTGTCCTGCACATAGGCCACGTCCGCCAGGCGCACCGGGCGGTTGTTCCGCCAGGCAATAATCAGATCGCGGTAATCCTGTGCGCTGCGGGCCTGATCGTTCGTATCCAGCGTAAAGCGCAGGCCGTTCTGGTCCACAATGCCTTTGGGCGTGTTGGCGTTGGCGGAGGCCAGCGCTGCCCGGACGTCTTCAAAGCTGATGCCGTATTTGTAGAGCGGGTGCGGGTTGATTTCCACGCGCACAGCCGGAAGCGCACTCCCGCTGATTTCCACTTCCCCCACGCCCTCAATCTGAGAAAGCTGCTGCTCCAGCACGTTAGTGGCGTAATCATACAGCTGCGGCTGGGTGTGGGTGTCTGACGTGAGCGCCAGAATCAGGATGGGCGCGCCGTTAGGGTTGGCTTTTGAATAGGACGGGTTTTGCCGCAGGGTTGAGGGCAGATCCGCATGGGCGGCCTGAAGAGCAGCCTCCACATCCCGCGCAGCCCCGTTGATGTCCCGCGAGAGCGCGAATTGCAGGGTGATGCGCGTTGTGTTCTGGGAGGACTGGGACGTCATTTCCGTGAGGTCCGCAATCTGGCCCAGATGCCGCTCCAGTGGTGCGGCGACCGCACTGGCGATTTCTTCAGGCGAGCCGCCAGCCTGACGGGCCTGCACCTGAATAACCGGGAAATCGACGTTCGGCAGGTCCGCAACCGGAAGGCTTCTGTACCCCAGCACCCCGGCAAGCAGAAGCGCTACGGTCAGCAGAATGGTGGCAACAGGCCGGTCAATGAAGATCCGGCTGAAGTTCACGAGTTAACCTGTCCGGCTGGAGGAGGCTGGGTGGGAGGCAGGTCATGGCGGTGGCGCCATGTATTCCAGCGGTGTGCCCATGTATCCAGCGTCAGATAGATCACCGGTGTGGTGAATAGCGTGAGCAGCTGGGAGAGTGCCAGACCACCAATAATGGTCAGCCCCAGCGGGTAACGCAGTTCAGACCCCGTGCCATTGGAAATGACCATCGGCACAGCGCCCAGCATGGCCGCCAGCGTCGTCATCAGAATGGGACGGAAACGCAGGGTGGCAGCCTGACGGATGGACTGGAGAGAGTCCATGCCGTGCTCGCGCTCGGCGTCCAGCGCGAAGTCGATCATCATGATGGCGTTTTTCTTCACGATGCCAATCAGCAGCACGATGCCGATAATGCCCATCACATCCAGATCGACCCCGGCCACAATCAGCGTCAGCAAGGCACCAATGGCGGCGGAGGGCAGGGTGGAGAGAATGGTGATGGGGTGAATGAAGCTCTCGTAGAGAATGCCCAGCACGATATAGACCGCGATCAGCGCTGCTGCGACGAGGAACAGCTCGTTGCTCAGAGAGCCTTCAAACGCGGCGGCTGTGCCCTGGAAGGACGTCTGGAAGGACGACGGCAGTTTGATCTCTTCTTCCACCTTGCGGATGGCCGCCGTGGCATCCCCCAGCGCGTAGCCGGGTGCGAGGTTGAAGGAGACGGTCGTGGCCGGGAACTGCCCGAAATGCGTAATCAGCAACGGGGCCTTGCCTTTTGTCACCGTGGTGACAGCGGCCAGAGGCACCAGTCCGGAGGTGGGGGAACGGGTAGGGCCGGAGGCGCTTTCTCCCGAGTTCCCGCTAATTCCGGGCAGGTAAATCTGGTTGAGCGAGGCGAGGTTGGTCTGGAAGGCCGGGTCTGCTTCCAGAATCACGCGGTACTGGTTGGACTGCGTATAGATGGTGGAAATCTGCCGCTGGCCGAAGGAGTCATACAGCACGTTATCAATGGTCTGCGGCGTGATGGAGTAGCGGGCCCCGGTGGTGCGATCCAGCGTGACATGGGCCACCAGCCCTTCGGCCTGAAGGTCAGACGTGACATCGGCCAGAGCCGGTTCCTGCCGCAGCCGGTCCAGCAGTTTGGGGATCCATGTGTTGAAGGTTGCGGAATCCGGGTTTTCCAGCAGGAACTGATACTGCGTAGCGGTGACGGTTGTATCCAGCGAGAGATCCTGAATGGGCTGCATATACAGCTTGATCCCGGCGACCTGCGACGTTTCCTCTTCCAGACGGCGTGCAATGGTCGAGGCACTGTCTGAGCGGTCATCATGCGGGCG
The DNA here is from genome assembly GCF_044094635.1 of Acetobacter sp. KSO5. NCBI lineage: Bacteria > Pseudomonadati > Pseudomonadota > Alphaproteobacteria > Acetobacterales > Acetobacteraceae > Acetobacter > Acetobacter sp. KSO5. The sequence continues at coordinate 1,259,689 of NZ_CP172014.1, forward strand.
CAGGTTGATAAGGAAGCGTCCCTGATTAAGCGTGGCGTTCTGCCCGTCCACCCCCACAAAGGAGGAGAGGGAGACCACATCGGGGTCTTTCAGCAGCACACGCGCCAGTTCCTGCTGGTGCTCCTTCATGCTCTCGAACGAGATAGCCTGAGAGGCAACGGAAATACCCTGAATGACGCCGGTATCCTGCGCGGGGAAGAACCCCTTGGGGATGATGAACGCCAGAACGCCGGTCAGCACCAGTGTGCCAACTGCCACAAACAGGGTCAGAACTCTGTGGGCCAGAACCACATCCAGAGCGCGGTCATAGCCGGCAATCAGCTTTTCCGTTGCCACTTCCATGCGGGCGGACCAGCGCTGGAAGGCGGTGGTGGCGTGGGCTTCATCATGCGGGCGCTCGCTGAGGATGCGGGCGCACATCATGGGTACCAGCGTCAGCGAGACCACGGCGGACAGGACGATGGTGATGGACAGCGTCAGCGCAAATTCATGGAACAGGCGACCAACCACATCGCCCATGAACAGCAGCGGGATCAGCACCGCAATCAGTGAGATGGTCAGCGAGATAATGGTGAAGCCGATTTCCCCGGCACCTTTGATGGCGGCGGTCATCCGGTCTTCGCCCGCTTCCACGTAGCGCGAGATGTTCTCAATCATCACGATGGCATCATCCACCACAAAGCCGGTGGCGATGGTCAGAGCCATGAGCGAGAGGTTATCCAGCGAGAAGCCGAGCAGATACATGATGGCCAGCGTGCCGATAATGGAAAGCGGCACGGACAGGCTGGGGATGATGGTGGCCGGAATGTTGCGCAGGAAGACGAAGATCACGCCAACAACCAGCACCAGTGCCAGAAACAGCTCGAACTCCACGTCCGAGACGGAAGCGCGGATGGTGGTGGTGCGGTCTGTCAGCGGGACAATATCAATGCCCGGCGGCAGCGCCTTGCGCAGGACGGGCAGGGCGGACTGAATATTGTCCACCACGGAAATGACGTTGGCCCCCGGCTGGCGCTGCACATTCATGATCAGCGCCGGGGTCAGGTTGGACCATGCGGCAAGCTGGGTGTTTTCCGCACCGATGACGACGGTCGCCACATCCCGGATCCGGACGGGCCCGCTGTTCTGATAGGCGATGACCTGATTGAGCAGCATATCGACATTGGTAATCTGGCCATCAACCCGCAGCGTTGCTGCACGGGTTGCACCGTCAAACGTGCCGGTCGGGGAGTTGACGTTGACGTTGCCAATGGTGGTGCGCAGCGTGTCCAGATCAATCCCGTAAGATGTCAGTTTGGGGATGTTGACGCGGACGCGAATGGCCTTGCGGTTGCCGCCAGAGAGCGTGACCAGCCCGACGCCGGAAATCTGACTGATTTTCTGGGCCAGACGGGTATCAACATAGTCTTCCACTTCCGGCAGCGGGATGGTGGAGGACGTGATGCCCAGTGTCAGCACGGGCGTGTCTGCCGGGTTGACCTTGGCGTAGACCGGCGGGGCCGGAAGGTCGGTCGGCAGGAGGGAATTGGCCTGATTGATGGCCGCCTGCACTTCCTGCTCCGCCACATCCATGGACATGGTGAGGTTGAAGCGCAGGGTAATGACGGACGCGCCCCCGGAGGAGCGGGAAGTCATCTGGTCCAGCCCCGGCATCTCGCCAAACTGGGTTTCCAGCGGGGCGGTGACAGAGGTCGCCATCACATCCGGCCCGGCGCCGGGGTAGAACGTCTCAACCGTAATAGTGGGGTAATCCACCTGCGGCAGCGCCGAGACCGGGAGGAAGTGGTAGCCCAGAAGCCCGCTCATCAGAATGGCGAGCATCAGGAGCGTCGTGGCGACGGGCCTGCGGATAAAGAGGCTGGAGGGGTTCACTGGGCAGGCGTACCGGCAGGTGTGGTGGTGGGAGACGTATCGGCTGCCGTCCTGGGATCAGGAATAGTGACCTTGCTGCCAGCGCGCAGGTGGTCCACGCCGTCCGTCACCACGCGGTCCCCGGCCTGCAGGCCGGTTTTCACGACCGTGTTCGTGCCGTCGGAAATCCCGATGTTGACCTGACGCACTTCTACCGTGCTGTCTGCCTTGACCACATACACAAACTGGCCGGAGGGGCCCGTCTGCAGGGATGTGGAAGGCACCAGAATGACGTTCTCCAGATCCTTCACCAGCAGGCGTGCGTTGACGAACTGGTTGGGGAACAGATGCTCATCGGTATTGGGGTAGATGGCGCGCAGGCGGACCGTGCCAGTGGCCGTATCAATCTGGCTGTCCAGTGTGCTGACGGTGCCGTCGGCAATCTTGGTGCTGTTTGAGCTGTCCCATGCTTCCACCTTCAGGGAGCCCTTGGCGCGGAGCTGTTCCGCAACCTGCGGGAGCTGGTCCTGCGGCAGGGTGAAGATGACGGAGATGGGTTGCATCTGGGTCAGCACAGCCAGACCGCCGGACTGACCAGCACTGAGGTAGTTGCCCTTATCCACCGCGCGGATACCGATACGGCCATCCACCGGGGCGGTGATGTGACAGTAGATCAGCTGAAGTTTCTGGTTATCCACCAGAGCCTGATCAGACTTGACGGTGCCTTCATACTGCTGGACCAGAAATTCCTGATCCCGCGCAGTTTTGGCGTCGATACTGTCCTGCTTGATCAGGCGCTGATACCGGGCGTTATCCACGCGGGCCTGCGCCAGTTGGGCTTTGTCGCGCTCAAGCTGGCCTTCATACTGAGCAAGCTGCACTTCATAGGGGCGCGGGTCGATAACGGCCAGCAGATCGCCTGCATGCACATGCTGCCCTTCCGTGAAGAGCACCTGCATCAGGTAGCCTTCCACGCGGGTCTGCACCGTTACGTTGGTGACAGGCACAACCGTCCCAAGTTCCGTCAGGACCACCGGCATGGTGCCGGTTTTGACGACCTGCACAGCAACGGGCTGGGCCGTGCTGCTATCGACGGCGGCATGGCGGCTGGAATGCTTGCCTGTTGTAGTTGTGTGGTGCGGGCGCAGGAAGGCAAACGCCAGCACGCAGACGCCAGCAACGGCTACGCCGCTCCAGAGGAGACGCTTTTTCCGGCTTGATGTGCGGGGAGGAGGCGTGGGTGAATCGGATCGTGTGTCCGTGGTATGATCATCCATAGGGCGCGCGGCTCGTTTCACCTGACAGCTAGAGTGGACAGCAGAGGCTGCAATGCAGCCCTGCGGGAAACCAAAGGGCACAGTAGCAGCTTTTCCCAACCGTTCAATTTCAATCCTGACAAGAAACTGACGGATGGGAGGCGGCTTCTGTTGTAACAAAAACAAGATTCGAGTTTACACGGACTGAAAGTGCCATCCAAGATTTATTACGGAAAGAGAACACTATCAAAGAGCGTTTAAAATAAGGTTTAAGATCGGAAGGCGGGGTCAGGATTTGTTGCCGCTCATGCTGGCTCCGGCCTGTGGGGAAAGACACGCCGCAGCCGGCACGGCCAGCATGGAGATGGTGCCCGTCACCAGAAAGGCGATTGAGAAATCATGCAGGGTGGGTGTGGCGTGCTGGCGGAGGATGTGCGTGAGCGTGAGCGTTCCTGCTGCCGTGCAGATGCCCACCGAGAGCATGAGCTGTTGCAGGGTGGAATAGAGGCTGGTGGCCGCACTCATGCGCTGCCGGGAAATATCCGCATAGGCGATGGTGTTATAGGCCGAAAACTGCGTGGCCTGCGCCATGCCGGCTACGAACAGAATCAGCGATAGCGTCCAGAGCGGCTGGCCTTTGTGGAAGCCTGCAATCAGAGCGAACAGAATGGCAGCGGAAAACCCGTTGGCCATCAGTACGCGCCTGAAGCCCCAGCGGGCCAGTGTGGCGGGCACAAAAGGCCGCATGGCAATGGCCCCGAGGGGCGCAATAAAGGTGATAGCCCCGCTCTGTGCCGCATTCAGGCCCGCGCCAATTTGCAGGAACGTGGGGAACAGGAACGGGAGTGAGCCGACAGCGACGCGGGACGCCGCGCCACCCACCACGGAAATGGCGAAGGTCGGCACGCGAAACAGGCTGAAATCCAGTAACGGGGCCTCCGTACGGCCCGCATGCAGGCTATAAAGCCCCATCAGGCTGCTACCGCCTGCCAGCATGCTCACAACCAGCATGCCGCCGCCTTCACCATGGCTGAAGAGTTCCGCTGCGATTGAGAGAATGGCAAGTCCGCCACCCGCCAGAACCATGCCGCGCAGGTCAAACGGTGGCGGGTTGGGCGCGCGGACATTGGGGATGAAGCGGCGCGTCAGCAGCAGCCCCACAAGGCCAACCGGGATGTTGAGATAGAAATTCCAGCGCCAGGACAGGTAGGTGGTGATGAAGCCGCCCACCACAGGCCCCATCAGCGGGCCGAGGGTGGCGGGAAGCATCATCCACGTCATGGTGCGCACCAGATCTTCCCGCGCTGTGCCGCGGAGCACCACCAGACGCCCCACGGGGACCATCAGTGCGCCACCAATGCCCTGCAAAGTACGCATACAAGCCAGAAAAATCAGGCTGGTAGAGGATGCGCACAGCACCGAGCACGCAACGAACATGATGATGGCGCCGGTCAGCACCGTGCGGCTGCCCAGCCTGTCGGCCAGCGCGCCGGAAGCGGGGATAAATATGGCCAGACCTATGATGTAGGACGTCAGCGCCACGGAGGTGGACACCGTATCAACATGCAGGCTGTGGGCGATGGAAGGGAGTGCTGTGGCCAGAATGGTGCCGTCCAGCTGCTCCATGAAGAACATGGAAGCGACGATAAGGGCGATCAGATGAGGGCGGCTTATAGACGGCATGCTAGCCAGAGACGTGTTTTTGCGGTCTGATGCAACAGAAGACCGTGCTCAAACGCTATTTTATGGCGACCGGCATTCTGAATACGGAACGGTCTAAAAAAGGAGAAAGTTTATGGCTGACGATAAGCTCAAAAACATCGGCACGAAACTCGAAGGCGCAGCTGATGAAGCCAAAGGCCGCGTGAAAGACGCAGCCGGTGGTCTGACGGGTGATCTGGGTCTGCAGGCCGAAGGCAAGTACGATCAGTTCTCCGGCATGGCACAGCAGGAATTTGCTGACCTGTATGAAGAAGGCGAGGGTGTGGTGGAAAAAGCCGTGACCTTCGTGCGGGATAAACCCTTGCTTTCACTGGGTATTGTGTCCTTCGTGGGCGTGCTGCTCGGCTGGCTGGTGTTCCCGCGTTCCAGGCGTTCCTGACAAAACATTTTCACCGGGACTCTTGCGCGTTCCGGTGAAAAGTGATTCTCCTCTTTCCACGGAGTCGGAATTGGTGCGACTCGGTTATTTTAACCGAGTCCTGCCAAACGAGTGGAAAGAGGGACCATGCCGGATTTTACACGGGAGCAGCAACACGGCGGACGCGTCGCCGGTGTTGATGAAGTCGGGCGTGGCCCGCTGGCTGGTCCCGTGGTGGCTGCCGCTGTGGTGTTTGGCGCTGGTGTGCCGGATGACCTTGCAGCCGTTATTGATGATTCCAAAAAACTGAAGCCTGCTGTGCGTGAGGCCATTGCGGCCCGCCTGCCTGATGTCCCCGGCATTGAAATTGGCCTGGGCGCCGCGTCTGCTACCGAAATTGATACGCTCAACATCCATCACGCTGCCCATCTGGCCATGCAGCGCGCCGTCGCGCGTCTGCCCCGTCTGCCGGACCATGTGCTGGTGGATGGAAACAAGCTGCCGTCTTTCGGGTGCAGTGCGGAAGCGATTGTTGGGGGCGACAGGCTCAGCCTTTCCATTGCAGCAGCATCCATCGTGGCCAAAGTGGTGCGGGACCGCATCATGGCCCGTCTTGACGTGCGCTGGCCCGCTTATGGCTGGGAACGCAATGCCGGATACGGCACCGTGGTCCACCGCGAGGCTCTGAGCAGCGTGGGGGTGACCCCGCATCATCGTAAAACATTCGGCACTGTGCGCCGGCAAATTGAACATCTTGCTATGGAGGGCCGGGCATGAGCGGCGCAAAATCAGTCACTATGGAACTTCCTCTTGATCAGATTCTGCGTGGCGAATGCGTGGAAACCATGCGCAGCCTGCCGTCTGGTTCTGTGGACTGCGTGTTTGCTGACCCGCCGTATAACCTCCAGCTGCGCGGTGAGCTGCGTCGCCCGGATGATTCCCTCGTGGATGGCGTGGATGATGACTGGGACAAGTTTTCCGATCTGGCTGAGTATGACCGCTTTACCCGCGCATGGCTGACGGAAGCGCGCCGCGTTCTGCACAAGGACGGCACCATCTGGGTGATTGGCTCCTACCACAACATTTTCCGCATTGGCGCGATCCTGCAGGATCTGGGGTTCTGGATTCTGAATGACATCGTGTGGCGCAAGTCCAACCCGATGCCGAACTTTCGTGGTCGTCGCTTTACTAATGCGCACGAGACGATGATCTGGGCTGCCCGCAGCGAAGACAGCCGGTATCGCTTCAACTATCAGGCCATGAAGGCCCTGAATGATGATGTGCAGATGCGCTCCGACTGGTATCTGCCGCTGTGCACAGGCAATGAGCGCCTGCGCAACGAACATGGCCTGAAGCTGCACCCGACGCAGAAGCCGGAAAGCCTGCTGCATCGCGTTCTGCTGGCCTCAACGTCTGTTGATGATGTGGTGCTGGACCCCTTCACCGGCACGGGTACCACGCCAGCTATGGCGAAGCGTCTCCGCCGTCGGTTTATCGGTATTGAGCGTCACCCTGATTATGTGGAAGCTGCTCTGGGCCGTGTGGCGCGGGAAGAACCGCTGTCTGACGATGCCGTGATGACCACGCAGGACAAGCGCGAAGCGCCGCGTGTGCCGTTTGGCAGTCTGGTTGAGCAGGGCCTTCTGTCTGCCGGTGTCGTTCTGGCTGACAAGAAGCAGCGCGTGCAGGCCACGGTTTCGCCCGATGGCACACTGGTGAGCGGCGACAAGCGCGGCTCCATTCACAAGATGGGCGCAATGCTGACCAATGCGCCGTCCTGCAACGGCTGGACCTTCTGGCACTTTGAGCGTGATGGCGTCTGGCTGCCGCTGGATGTGCTGCGGCAGGAAAGTCTGGTGCAGTCTGGCCGTGGGGCCAGCAACGTGATTTCTGTCTGAACCGGAAACGGGGCAGGGGCCGGTCAGGCTTCGCCCCGTTTGCGTCAGGTCGATGGTATAAAAAAAGCCGCCTCTTATGGGCGGCTTTTTTCGTGGCTAGACCTGATTCGTTTAGCTGCCGCCAAACCCGAGGAAGCCGATATCGGGGCGGGCAGCGCCACCGGATTTATCATAACGGCTGCTGGTCGCGGCTTCAGCATTATGTCGGCCAGCCGTGCCGCCAATGGTCAGATGGCCTGCGCCATTTTGGGTATCCATGCCGCGGGTTTGCGACGCGATATCGGTGCGCGGGCGGTCATCATTGCCGCGCATGGACAGTAGCAGGAAGATGATGGGGTTCCGGTTGAGGTCAATCGCCATATCCAGCGGCGTCTGACCCAGCATGTTGCGATGGTTCAGATCCGCACCACGGTTCACGGATTCCTTGGCAGAAAGCAGGCTGCCGCGATTGATGGCATCAAACAGTGCGGCGGTGGGTTCCATATCCGCATTGGTGCGGTCACCCTCCTCGTCATCATTGCCTTCGGCACCGGGGATGGAGGCCGGAGGGGCGGCGCGCTTCATGGCCTTGGCGGCTTCCGCTTTCTGGGCAGCTTCTTCAGCAGCCGCCTGCGCTTCAGCCTCGCGGGCGGATTGAGCCCAGACGGGCGTAGCACAGGCAAAAAGAAGACTGCCACCAACCATGAGAGCAGCCGGAGTAAAGCGGAAGAAACGGGTCATGATCTGTCCATAGGTGGAACCTGACTTCATTATTTATCACACCCGCGTGCGGGCGGAAAGGAAAACGGTAGTCAGCGCCGTCCTTCCCGCCACCAGCCTGCAAACAGCAGGCAGAGGGACAGGCCCAGCATCAGCCATGCAGGTAGCAGGGGCGTTGCACTTTTCCCCGTGACGACATGCGCGTTCCGGTGCGGGAAGCCCATCCAGTCCGCCCCGTGCCGGGTGCTGCCATCAGCCAGCCGCAGGGGCGGAACGCTGGGGGAGGCACTGTTATCCCCCGTCCAGAACACGCCGCCGCCAGAGGCTGAAACGACGGAGCCGATCCGGCTGGCTGTGGCCCGGAGATCTGCAAATTCCTGCGGGTCTGGCTGCACAGGGGCAGCAAAGGCTTTGTGCGTGCCGTCATCCACCTGCCAGATTCCGGGCTTATCGGCCTGCATGCGGCCCACGCTGAGGCCGGTTGCGTCTTCCTTATTTCCGGCGTCTTCCGCTGGCGGCTTTAAAGCCAGACTGATCGCAGGGCTGCCGGGCGGGGTCACGGTCACACTTTTTTGCGCGGCATCTGCCGTGCTGCGACGGGTAACGGTGAGTTCTCCTCCAGCAATCGCGGCCGTCAGTTGCTCTTCTTCCAGCTCCGGCTCTTTCATCAGCCAGTGTGAAATCCGACGCAGCAGTTCGGCCTGCGGGCCGCCACCACCTTCACCACGCGACCACAGCCAGATCTGGTCAGACAGCAGGAGGGCCACACGCCCCTGATCCACATGGTCCAGCACCAGCAGCGGAGCGTTATCCGGCCCGCTCATTAGCGTCTGGCCATGCGTGGAATCGGGCTTGAGGGCGCGATACCACGGACCCCACTGGCCAGGGACGGTCTGGGCTGTGTCTGCTGCACTGTTCTGTGGCGGCGCACCTGGCAGGGCAGCCGTGACCGGATGGCGGCGGCCTTCAGCCGTCAGCTTTGGGCGGAAACGCTGTTCGACCATGCCGCCTTCAGAGGGCACATGCGCGGGCAGAATGTCTCCCACAGGCGTGTCCTGCAACGTGCCGGGGCCAACAAATTCCGGCCCACCCGTCAGCAACAGGCCGCCACCTTTGCGCACAAAGCTGGCGATGTTGTTCAGATAGGCGTGCGGCAGAATGTTTCTGTTCTCGAACCCGTCCAGAATGATCAGATCAAACTGGTCGATTTTGTCCTGAAACAGCTCCCGCACGGGGAAGGCGATCAGCGCCAGATCAGAAAGGGGGGTGCCATCATCCTTGTCCGGCGGACGCAGAATGGTGAAGTGAATCAGATCAACGGACGGATCAGCCTTCAGCAAACGCCGCCAGACGCGCTCACCCTGATTGGGTGTGCCGGAAATCAGCAGAACGCGCAGCCGGTCCCTGATGCCGGTAATGTGGGTGACGGACTGGTTGTTGAGCTGTGAGACCTCGCCTTCCAGCGGGGCCACGGACAGGCTGACCAGCATCTGGCCCGGATGCGGCACGGGCAGGGAAATGTCCTGCGGGGAGCCTGTGCGCACGGGGATCACAACCGGATCCTCCCCATTCACCCGCAGGGTAACGTCTGCCTGTGCGCCGGGCGTGGTGCCCGGCCCGGCATCATCCACCTGCACGCGCAGTTTGGCGGGCTGGCCGACAATGGCGTAGGGCGGGGCTTGCAGAATGCGCAGTTGCCGGTCGGTTTCCTCGCCTTTGGCAGGCAGCAGGACATGCAGGGGTAGGGTGAGCCGTTTGCCGTCTGGCGTGGTGGGGCGCAGGCGGTCTGGTACGCTGGCCGGGATATCGGCCACCTGACCATCCGTAATCATGACCGCGCCTGCCAGCTGGTCCGGCGGAACATCGGCGGCGGCCTGTTCCAGCGCATCAAACAGGCGGGTGCCGTTATGGCCGGAATTGCGGACGGTGACGGTGCGCAGGTTCAGCCCATCCGTATGGGCCTGCGCCATCGTGCTGGCCGCCTGCCGGGCGATGGAGGCCCGTTGCCCGACGGACATGGAGGGCGACTGATCCACCAGCAGCAACGCCGTTTCCGGCAGCACATGCCAGCTTTCATGCAGGCGCTGCGGCCCGGCCAGCCATACCAGAACGGAGAGCATGGCCGCCAGCCGGAAGAAAGCCCCCTTGGTGCGGCGGAAAAGCGCATAGCCGCAGAGGATAACAGCAAGAATGCCAAGCGTTACCAGCACCCAGAGCGGCACCAGCGGAGCAAAACCAAGAGAGCGGGCGAGAGACTGAGGCATGGTGCTTATTCTCCCAGCCGCTTGAGCAACATGGGCACATGCACCTGATCGGCTTTGTAGTTGCCTGTCAGCGCATAAATGATGGTGTTGACGCCAAAGCGATAGGCCAGTTGGCGCTGGTCCGCACCATCAGGCAGGACGGCGAAGGGGGTATTGCCGCTTTCATCCACCGCCCAGGCGTGTGCCCAGTCTGCGGAGCCGATAATCACCGGGCTGACATCATCATTTTCGGCTTCTCCTTCCCGCGCGACCCAGACGGGCTGTTCCGCGTAACGACCGGGAAATTCGTGCAGCATATAGAAGGTGTGTGCCAGCAGATGATGGTCCGTCATGGTCATGAGCGGCGGAATGGGCAGGCCAGCCGTAACGCGACGCAGGGCCGAGCGCGTGCCGGGGGCATCACCCGCATAAGGGCCGGAAGGGTCAGTCTGACTGCCGGCATCCTGCCCCTGCGTATCAATCAGCACAATGCCGCCATGGGCCATGAAGGCGGTGAGGGCGGCGGTCATGGCTGGTGTCGGCGCGGCGTCCGGCGTGATGGGCCAGTAGAGCAGGGGGTAATAGCTCAGATCATCCTGCCCCGGCCTGACCCCATCCGGGTGGCCGAGCATGGCGGAGGTGCGGGCGTTGGTATAGTCCGACAAGCCCTGAAGCCCCTGCCGGGAGACGGCATCAATATCGTCATGCCCGGTGATGACATAGGCCAGCCGTGTTTCGAGCGCCGCTCCGGGGACAGGCGTCGGGCCGGAGGGGGCTGTGGCGGAAGACGGCGGGGACGAAACCGCTGCGGCATTGTCTCCGGAACCGGAACCGGAAGCTGATGCCGACGTGGAACTGGACGCTGTTCCGGCTTTCGTTCCAGTGGCTCCCGCGGAGGCCCCGACGGAGGCTGTTGGAGTATGCCCGGAAGACGCACTTTGTGCAGAGGCGAGAGCGGGGAGCGTCAGTGCACCGGCCAGCAGTAGAGACAGGCCATGTTTGCCCGCGCCGTGCTTTGTCATGGAGCGCAGAGAAAGGCCTGCACGCATGGCCAGAACCAGCAGGCCATCCAGCAGAAGCAAGACGGCTGCAGCACAGAGGAAGACCGGAGCCAGCGCCGTATCCGCCCTGCGTCCACCGGGGCTGGTGACGGTGCCGACCGGCGTTGCGGGGGTAAGTGCTGTGATCTGGCTGCTGGCATTCAGCGCACGGCGGGCGGCACGTGGACCATAGAGGCCGGGTGGATGGGCAGGAGAGACGGCTGTGCGGGCGAAGTCGCTCGCTTTCAGGCCGCGGGCTGCGGGCGGCGGCGGCCCGAGCACGCCGTCTCCATCCAGTGTGAGAACCGGGGCCAGAAGCGTGTCATCTGCCGGAATGGTCACGCCATTGGCGTGGTCTGTCAGCCTTTGCAGCATGGAGACAAACAGGCCGGAGAGCGGCAGGTTGGACCAGTCCGCCGTGCTGCTGACATGGAAGAGGATGATGTCACCCTTGCCCAATGCCGCGTGCGTCACCAGTGGCGTGCCATCGGCCAGCCGTGCCCAGCTATGGGCGGCGAGGTCCGCCACAGGGCTGGCCAGAACCTGCCGGGAAATGGTGACATCTGCCGGAATATCCAGCCCGTGGAACGGAGACGTAGCATCAAACGGGGCCAGCTTTTGCGGCGCGCCCCACGTCATGGTGCCACCGAGCTGGCGGGAGCCATCGAGCAAAGCGACGGGCAGCAGGTCAGCCGTTGGGTCTGCTGAAGGAGTGCCCGTTGCGGAGCGGGTTCCCGGTGTGTCTATATCGTCTCCCGCGGGGGCCTCAGGGGCAGCTTCAGCCCCATCTGCGTTTGCGCCATGTTGTGCGCCGGCCAGAGCGGGGCCAGCAAAGCGGATCAGTGTGCCGCCATTTTTCACCCAGTCCTTCACCTTCTGGCGGATGGCCGGGTTGGCCAGCGTGCCATCTGGTGCGATGATGACGGAGAGCGGCTGAGCGAGCAGGGTGGCCGGTGTGCCCTCATGAAGATCGGCCGTGGGGGCAAGGGCGCGGCGCAGATAGAACAGCGGGCCGATGAGCGGGGTGTCCGCTGCGCCGGAGGTCATGAGTCCGACAGGGCGCAGGCGATCCCCTTCATCAAACAGGAGCGTGGTTGCAGCACTGGCCTGACCGGCCAGAGAAAGCTGGTCAATCCGGTTGCGCACGGCTGTTGGCAGCGTGACGGGCACATCTATCTGCGAGGCGCCGGCAGGCAGAACCAGCGGCAGGACCGCCAGCGTGCCACCATCCTGCGCATGCACACGCACGGACAAGGAGCGTGGAGCGGGCTGTGGCAGAGCCAGAAGACGCGCCATCTGGGTGCTGTTGCGTTCAGCCGCCGGGGCAAGAGCCAGCACAGAGGCGTCCGGGAAATGGATTTCCTGCACCGGACCAAAAGCGCGCAGGGCGCGGGCAAAGGCGTCATCACCCGGGGAGGCGACGCCATCTGCCAGATAGAGCACGCTGCCATCGGCATGCGGCAGTTTGCTCAGCGCACGCGCTACGGCAGCGCGGTCTGTGCGCCAGGGGGCCGGGCGCATGCTGTCCAGTTCCTGCCGCACAGCGACGGCGGCGCGGGGGGCGGGGGGCTGGATTTCGTGGCCGTCGGCGGCGGGAGCGGTGCGGACAAACAGAATGGTGCGACCGGCGTGGTCGGCGTCATCCACCAGTCCTTGTGCTGTGGCAATGCGGCGGCCCCAGTCTGAGGCAGAGAACAGGCCATCATCCATGACCAGAAGCAGAGGGCCATGCCCGGTGCTGGGCAGGCGATCCCCCGGAAGCACCGGCTGAGCCAGCCCGAGAACCAGACAGGCCACAGCGGCAAGTCGGACCAGCAGAAGCCACAAGGGGGAGCGAACGGCGTCATTCTGATGCGGGAGCAAAGTGCGCAGCAGGGCGACTGCGGGGAAAATCTGGGCACGCGGAGCGGGCGGTGTGGCGCGGAGCAACCACCAGACAACCGGGAGTGTCAGCAGGCCCAGCAGGGCCAGCGGGGCAAGAAAGATCATGAGCGCACCCCGGACTGGCCAGACAGAAGAGCGTGAAGCGCCAGCAGCGTGGGCATGGGTGGTGCTTCCGTGCTGTGCAGAACAAGGTCATGCCCGTAACGGGTGGCGAGGGTGGCAAGCTGCGCGTTCCGGGCTTCGACCAGATGCACGTAGTCCTGTTGCAGGCTTTGCACGTTGGGCAGGTCGATCTCCGGTTCGCCTTCCAGCCCTTCAAACCGCACGCGGCCCTGATACGGCAGGGTGCGTTCAGCCGGGTCTGTCACCTGCACCAGATGAGTGCGAACGGGGCGACCGGCCAGATGATGCAGGCAGGTTTGAAAGGCGTCCTCCGCACAGAGAAAATCACTGACAACCAGCAGTTGTGCATAGCGTGGTAACACGGCGGAGGGAGGCAGTGCCGGACGCTTGGCCTCCGGTGTGCTGGCAAGCTGGGCCAGCCCTAAGGCCAGCCGTTCCAGCGGGCTGCCACCGGGGGGCAGAATGGCCGGGCCGGTGGGGGTGAGAAGCTGAACACGCTCCCCGTTCCGCAGCAGGAGGGCGGCGGTTGCGAGGGCAATCAGAATGGCGCTGTCCTGCTTTTCCGGCAGGGACGGGCTGGAGCGCCACACCATGGAGGGGGACAGGTCACACCAGATGAAAACGGTCTGGGCGGATTCGGCTTCTGTTTCACGCACATAGGCATGTGTGCTGCGGGCGGACTGGCGCCAGTCGATATGGCTGGCAGGCTCGCCGGGCAAAGCCTGCCGGTATTGCCAGAAGGTTTCTCCCCCGCCGGCGCGCCGCTGGCCGTGCTGCCCGGCAAACAGGGCTGCGGTAATATGGTCGGCCTGCAAGACCAGCCCCGGCAGACGCGCCGCCAGAGCGGAGGCCGTGTTGGTGCTGTTTGTTGCCAGAATCGGGGAGGAAACAGGCTGCCCGGTTCTGGGGCGCAAGGCTCCAAACAGACCGCCAGAGGAGTCAGTCGCGCTGCCGTTCGCTCCACGTCGTGCGGAGGGGCGCGCATCGGACGGCGCGCCCTGAGCGAACAGGCGGCGGAACAGGCTGGATGGAGAAAAAGCAGACCGGGCCAAAGGGTTAGCCCAGCCGGTTGACGAGCCGCGTCAGCACATCGTCCAGCTGCACGCCGTCTGCCCGGGCAGCAAAGGTCAGCGCCATGCGGTGCGCCAGCACGGGGCGGGCAAGGGCAATCACATCATCCAGACTGGGGGAGAGCCGCCCATCCAGCAGGGCGCGGGCACGGGTAGCCAGCATCAGCGCCTGTGCGGCACGCGGGCCGGGGCCCCAGGCGATCTGGCTGCGGAGGGTGTCATCCGGTGAGGTCTCCGGTCGGGCGGAGCGGACCAGAGCCAGAATGGCATCCACAATTTTTTCACCCACCGGCAGGCGGCGGACCAGAGCCTGTGCGTCCATCAGCCCGGTGGTGTCCATAATCGGCTGGGCCTGCGCGTCCTGCGTGCCGGTGGTGGCCAGAAGCATGGTGCGTTCGGCCTGCTCATCCGGGAAAGTCAGCGGGATTTGCAGCATGAAGCGATCAAGCTGGGCTTCTGGCAGCGGGTAGGTGCCTTCCTGCTCCAGTGGATTCTGGGTGGCCAGCACATGGAAGGGGCGGGGCAGCGGATGTTCGGCCCCGGCAATGGCCACGCGACGTTCCTGCATGGCTTGCAGCAGGGCAGACTGGGTGCGCGGGCTGGCACGGTTGATTTCATCCGCCATCAGCAACTGGCAGAACACGGGGCCGGGCACAAAGCGGAAGCTGCGGCGGCCGGAGGCGTCTTCATCCAGAATTTCACTGCCGGTAATGTCAGACGGCATCAGGTCCGGCGTAAACTGCACGCGGCGGGCATCCAGCCCCAGAACGGTGCCAAGCGTTGTTACCAGCAATGTTTTGCCCAGCCCCGGTGCGCCCACCAGCAGCGCGTGGCCACCGGCCAGAATGGCGGTCAGTGTCTGGCTGATCACTTTATCCTGACCAAAGATGATACGGGACGTTTCCTGCCGGGCACGCTGGAGGCGTTCACAGATCATATCCGCTTCACGCACGTCGGGCATGGTGGCAGGCTGGCTGGCGAGGGGCGATGTGTCTGATGAGGTCATGGGTCCAGTCTGACAGATACAGGGCTTACATCAAGCGGGGTATCATCCCTATATCATGCCCTAAGCAGTGAAACAGTCACGAACAGGATGATCCACCGGTGAATGCTGAAGGCCAAACCCAGAAGAATGCGGTGTCCCGTCACACCGCCTGCACGGAAAAAGCCGCAACGGGCGAGGCGCCGGGGAAGCTACCGTTTCTTATTCGTCGTGATGGCGTCTGGCTTTATCGCGGGTCCCCCATCAAGCGGAAGGAAATGGTCTGTCTGTTCGGCTCCTTGCTGACGCGGGATGAGGCGGGAGGGTATCTGCTGCGCTCCCCGTTTGAGACGGGCTATATTGACGTCGAGGACGTGCCCTTTCTGGCCGTAGAACTGGACTGGAAAGGCTGCGGCCGGATGCAGAAGCTCTGCTTTCGTACCAATGTGGATGAACCGGTGGTCGCTAGCCGGGAGCATCCGATTCGGGCCATCTGGAATGTGCCGAGTGAGGCCTGTGGCGATGGTGGCTGCCCTCCGTATCTGCTTGTACGGGCAGGAGAAGGCCAGTTCCCGATAGAAGCGCGGCTGTCCCGCCCTGTCTGGTATGAACTGGCGGCTTTAGCCGAGCCCGGCATGTGTCAGGGTGTGCCCTGCATGGGCGTGTGGAGTTGTGACTGCTTCTTCCCGCTGGCCCGGATGCCTGCCGAAAATTCCGACATATGATCACCGCACTGCAAGCCACGGAAACACGCCTTTCCCCGCAGCAAACGCACGCTCTGGGGCAAATCTGGCAGGTGCTGCCGGAAGCGCGTCTGGTCGGCGGTGTCGTGCGGGATTTGCTGGTGGGCCGCGCCGTGGCCGATATTGATATGGCAACCCCGGAGCCGCCGGAGCAGGTGCTGGAAACATTGAAAAAGGCCGGGATCAAGGTCGTGCCAACTGGTCTGGCGCATGGGACGGTGACGGCGGTGATTGACACAGCCCCGTATGAAATCACCACCCTCCGGCGCGATGTGGAGACGGACGGGCGGCATGCCGTCGTTGCGTGGACTTCGGATTGGCAGGAAGATGCTGCCCGGCGCGATTTTACCATCAATGCCATGTCGCGCGGGCGGGATGGCGTTCTGCATGATTATTTTGGCGGCCGGGACGACTTAGCGCAGGGCCGGGTGCGCTTTGTGGGGGAGGCCGCGACCCGCATTGAGGAAGATGCTCTCCGGATTCTCCGCTTTTTCCGTTTTCAGGCGCGGTATGGTGGCAGCCAACCGGACCCGGAGGCCATGCAGGCTATTACGCAGAATACGGCTTTGTTGCGCGGCCTTTCTGTTGAGCGAATCTGGTCCGAACTTAAACGGATTCTGACTGGCCCGAATGTGCCGGACGTGCTGACGCTCATGGATCAGGTCGGCGTGCTGGCGGTGCTGTTCCCGGAAGGCGTTGCGTGTGCGCGGCTGGTGCGGTTGGTGGAGGTTGGTGCCCCTGCCGATGCGGTCCTGCGTCTGGCGGCTCTGGCCCCGGAGGATAAGGCCGGGCTGGCGCGTCGTTTGAAACTCTCAAAGGCGGAGGGCGCGTTTTTGATTGGCGTGTCTGATGGTCCAGTGCCGGAACCCGGCATGACGGATGCCGATTTGCGCCGCTTGCTGGTGAAGGACGCACCGGAAGTGCTGCTGGGGCGCACATGGTTGCAGCAGGCGGAGAGGGCTGACGGCGTAGATCAGGATGACTGGCTTGCTCTGAGAAGCACGCTCTCTGCAATGTCTCCGCCAGTTTTTCCGCTGGCCGGGCGTGATGTTCTGGCCGCAGGCCACCCGCCGGGGCCGCAGGTTGGTGCGGTGCTGGAACAGGTGCGGGCATGGTGGCTGGCGGAGGGCTGTACGCCATCGCGGGAGGCCTGTCTGACCTTCCTGAAAAAGGTTTTAAAATCCCAAAGCTAGGGTGCCCCTTTGCATAGCGAGGCATGAGGCTGGTAGAGGTCTCGCATGACTTCTGCAAAGCCTGATGCTGCGGCTGCTGCCCGCCGCCGTTCCCTGCTGCCCGATGACTCACGCGTTCTGCTGCAACGCCTCTGGCGGGAGCAGGTGCGTCAACACCCTGCGCGTATTACTGCGGTGATTGGGCTGACGGTGCTGACCGCCGCTCTGACGGCTCTGTATCCGCTGGTCATTCAGCGGGCGCTGGACATGTTTGCCACACATGATTCCCGCATTCTGTATCAGGTGCCGTTGCTGGTGGTGCTCATCACCATTTCCAAGGCGGCCTCGCAATATGCGCAGACTCTGGCAGCGCAGGGGCTGGTGCTGGTGGTGATTCGTGGCTTACAGGGCGAGATGTTTGACCATCTGGTGCAAACTGACGTGACCCGTATTGAGAGGGAACCGCCTGCCAAGCTGGCCGCTCGCTTTACGACAGATGCCGTCTCCATCCGCGAGGCAATGATCCGCGCCGTCAATTCTCTGGGCGATGTGGTCACGGTGGTGGGGCTGATTGCTTCCATGTTCTACATGGACTGGGAACTGAGCCTGATTGCCGGTCTGCTGTACCCCATTGCCGCTGTGCCCATTCAAAAGCTCGGCAAGCGTGTGCGCCGGGCATCCGGTGGGATGCAGGAGAGAATCGGTGAGACGGCAGCCTTTCTGACGGAAAGCTTCTCTCAGGCCCGCACCGTTCGCGTGTACGGCATGGAGCAGAAAGAGAGCGCACGGGCCGCCCTGTCTTTTGATCATCTTTATAGCGCGATGCTGCGTATTACCCGTGGCCGTGCCCGTGTGGACCCTCTGTTGGAGGCGCTCGGCGGCTCTGCCGTGGCGGCTGTACTGGGTTTTGCGGGCTGGCGCGCAGCAATGGGCGGGGCGACGCTAGGGGACTTCTCCGGCTTTGTCGCGGCTCTGCTGCTGGCCGCACGACCGCTGCGGGCGCTGGGTGCGCTGAATGCGGCCTTGCAGGAAGGTCTGGCAGGCCTTGTGCGTGTGTTTGATGTGATTGATGAAAAACCGGCTGTGCTGGAACGGGCCGGGGCCACTACGCTGCCGCCGGGGCAGGGGCATCTGGCGTTTGAAGATGTCGGCTTTATCTACCCGGACGGGCGCGTGGGGCTGGATGGGTTGAGTCTTGAAGCCGCTCCCGGCTTTACCGTCGCTCTGGTTGGCCCCTCTGGCGCGGGCAAGTCGACGGCCCTGTCTCTGGTGCCGCGTCTGCATGATGTGACGTCTGGCCGGATCAGGCTGGACGGGGTGGACCTGCGGGATCTCACGCTCTCCAGTCTGCGGCATGCCATTGCCTATGTCAGTCAGGACCCGCTGCTGTTCGACCTCTCCATCCGCGATAATATTCTGATCGGGCAGGAAGATGCGTCCGATGAGGCCGTGCGGGAAGCCGCCCGAGCCGCTGCGGCAGAGCCGTTTATTCTGGCGCTGCCGGATGGGTATGACACGGTGGTTGGCCCCGGTGGCCAGCGCCTGTCCGGCGGCCAGCGGCAGCGCGTGGCGCTTGCTCGCGCTCTGCTGCGGAATCCGCGCCTGCTGTTGCTGGATGAAGCCACCAGCGCACTGGATAGCGAGAACGAGGCCGCCGTGCAGGAAGCGCTGAGCACGCTTCGCCATTCCCGCACCACCATTGTTGTCGCTCATCGGTTGTCCACCATCCGTTCGGCGGATCTGGTGGTGGTCATGCGGGAAGGGCGTGCGGTGGAATATGGCACGCATGACGAACTGATCGCGCAGGATGGTCTGTATGCCCGACTGGTCCGCACGCAGGGTCTGGATCGTTAAAGCGGGTCTTTTTTCCCACAGCGGATAAGGCTTTTTGGCTGGAATAGGGGCTGCGCGCTGCATGCACGCTTGAAGCCTTTTTCCGATCATGCCACATACTGACCGAACCGGTCGGTCAGCGGGGCGGGGGCGAGAGCTTCCGTGACTGGCTTTGTGTATGAAGTGTGTCTCAGGGACGGGAAACAGAATGGCCGAAGACCATAACGAACAGTCTGATGCAACGTCTGATAACGGGCAGGCCCCGCCGGAGAAAAAGAAAAGTGGGCGCGGCAAGGTTATTCTGACATGCGTTGTTATTGTGCTGGCGGTGGCGGCCGGGGTTTACTGGTTCCTGACGCGCAATGAAGTGGAAACGGACGACGCCTTTACCGCAGGCCGCGCCGTCTCCATCGCCCCGCATGTGGGCGGCTATGTGACGGAACTGCTGGTGAACGATAACCAGTTTGTTCGCAAAGGGCAGGTTCTGGCCCGCATTGACCCCAGAGACTGGCAGGCTGCGCGTGATAAAGCCGCAGGCCTTTTGGAAAAATCTCAGGCCGGTATGCAGGCCAGTGACATGATGCACATAGTTGCCATGCAGAGCTATCCGGGGCAGCTGGTCCGCGCGCAGGGGAACCTGGCGGCTGCCAAAGCGCAGTTGTTCAAGGCGGAAACCGATTATAAACGGCAGCATTCAGTCGAGCGCGCCGCAACCTCGCAGCAGGATATCGATTACGCCCGCGCTGCGCTGGAAGCCGCAAAAGCGCAGGTGCAGGAAGCGCAGGGTGCCGTGCAGATTGCCACCCCGGTGCAGCCGAACATCAGGAACGCGCAGATTACGGTCAGCCAGCAGGAAGGTCAGGCCAAAGCGGATCAGGCCGAGCTGGATAACGCAAACCTCAATCTGGAATGGACGGTGATCCGTGCTCCGTGTGATGGCTGGATTTCCCAGCGTAATCTGGAGCAGGGCAACTACGTCCGCGCCGGGCAGGTTGTGCTGTCCATTGTGGAGCCGGAAGTCTGGGTTATGGCCAACTACAAGGAAACGCAGATCACCCGTATCCGCCCCGGTCAGACGGTGGATATCAAGGTGGATGCCTATCCGTCTCTCAAACTGCACGGGCATGTCGATTCCCTGCAGAAGGGTACCGGGGCAACCTTCAGCGCCTTCCCGCCTGAAAACGCGACCGGCAACTACGTGAAGATCGTGCAGCGTGTGCCGGTGAAAATCCTGATTGATGACGGTCTGGACCCCAACCAGCAGCTGGCTCTCGGCATGTCCGTGATCCCCGTTGTGCATGTGGATACGCAGGGCCATTCCGACGCCGCGCCGCAGGATGTGCAGCAGGCCGTGGCGCAGCGCCAGAAAGCAGCCTCCACAGCTGGTCATGAGACCGCCGCGCAATGAGTGCTCAGGACGAGGTCGCCGCCGGAGGGTGGAAGCCCAAGCATAATCCATGGTCCGTCGCCTTCATTGTGACGATGGCGGCGTTCATGGAAATTCTGGATACGACAATCGTCAACGTGTCCCTGCCGCACATCGCCGGGAGCTTATCCAGCACCTACGATGATGCGACATGGACGCTGACGGCTTACCTCGTCGCAAATGGTATTGTGCTCACCATCTCCGGGTGGCTGGGTAAGGTTTTTGGCCGAAAACGGTACTTTCTGATCTGTATTGTGATGTTTACGGTCTCTTCCTTTCTGTGTGGCATGGCCACCAGTCTGGCGGAGCTGATTGTATTCCGCATGATGCAGGGCTTCTTTGGGGGAGGCCTGCAACCCAATCAGCAGTCCATTATTCTGGATAGCTTCCCGCCGGAAAAACGCGCGGCAGCCTTCGGGCTGACGGCGATTGCTGCGGTGGTCGGGCCGGTGATTGGCCCGACGCTGGGCGGCTGGATTACCGATAACTTCTCATGGCGCTGGATCTTCTTCATCAACGTGCCGTTCGGGATTCTGACAACGCTGGGTGTGGCGGCTCTGGTGGAAGATCCGCCGTGGGCCAGAAAGCGAAAAGCCCCGGTTGATCTGATCGGTATCAGTCTCATCACCATCGGGTTCAGCTGTCTGGAAGTGATGGTGGACCGTGGGGAAGATGCCGACTGGTTCGGCTCCACCTTTATCCGCGTGATGTGCGTGCTTGCCGTGCTGGGGCTGGGTGGTGCCGTGATGTGGCTGCTGCATACGGATAAACCTGCGGTGGATCTGCGGGTGTTCAAGGACCGCAACTTTGCCGTGGGCACGGCGATGATGGGGGCGATGGGCGCACTGCTTTATTCCTCTGCAATTATCGTCCCGCAGTTTGCCCAGCAGGTTATGGGTTACACGGCCACGCTGGCCGGGCTGGTTCTTTCTCCGGGCGGGATTGCGGTCATTATCCTCATCCCGATTGTGGGAAAGCTGATGAGCATTTTCAGCGTCCGTAGCGTCATCGCGTTAGGTTTTACGCTGATGGGGCTGTCGCTGTTCTTCTCAGCACAACTGACGCCGCTGCTGGATTTTAAGCATCTGGTCTTCTTCCGTATGAGCCAGACGGCATGCCTTGCGTTCCTGTTTGTGCCGCTTTCCACCATTGCGTATTCCACTATTCCGGGACATCTGAATGCGGATGCGTCGGCGCTGTTCAGTATGTCGCGTAACGTGCTGGGGTCTCTGGCTATTTCCGGGGCCACGGCGCTGCTGATGGAGCGCAAACAGGCGCATCAGGCGCATATGGTCCATTGGATGACGCCTTATAACCAGCCGTATAATGAGTATCTGACGCAGGCCCAGAACGCAGGCATCAATCGGGGGCTGACGCCTGAGAGTGCGCAGGCTGTGGCCCAGCATGTGCAGTATCTGGAGTTCTCCCGTCAGGTTGCCATGCTGACCTATAACGAGGTCTTCATGATCCTCGGGATTGGCGCGTTCCTGTGCGTGCCGTTCTGCTTCCTGCTGTCCAACATCAAAAGCGGCGGCAAGCCGACGGGCGCGCACTAGAGTGCGCTGTAACTCGTGATTCAAACAGATTGAATCACGAGGTTCCCGGAGGGCGAGGGAGGCCCGCCTTGATGCCGAACCTGATCTAATCCTTGCCGCTTTGCGCACGGCGCAGGAAGCCGCATATGCGTCAACCTCATCACAGCATGCTCTAAAAGCCGGTTGAGACGGAAACGACCCCGGCAAAGCCACCGCCCACAAAATAGGTGGGGGCCTTTCCCGTAATGGTGGTGCCGTAAACTCCCTGTGTGGTGCGGGCGTTTGCAGAAACACTGTTAACCCCCGACAGATAACCCGACTGACCAAGATTGATCAGGTTGAGCTGGATCTGGGGAGAGCGCGCAAAGCCTACCTGCCGCAGCCGGTAGCCCATGCTGAGATTGGCCGTCATAAAGCCCGGAATACGCTCATCATTCATAAAGGTGGAATAGGTGGGGCCCACGTAATTGAGCGTGAACTGACCAAACAGATGCGTGTCATCATAGGACAAACCAAGACTGCCGGAAAAATCGGGGGTGCGAATGGCCTTTTTGCCGCGTGTGGGCAGGTAGTCCATGCCTGATTTCAGGTTATTGTCGATGGTGGCGTGAATATACTGGCCCGAGAGATAAGGGCTGAAATGGTGCCAGGGCTTGAGGCCGACCTCAAGCTGTGCGCCGCGGGCTGTCTGCCCCCCTCCGTTGAGGGATTCCGTCACCAGCGCACCATTCAGGTTGCTTGTTGTACTGATCTGGCGATTTGTAAAATTGTAATTGAAAAGGGCGGCAGAGACGTTGACCTGCCCGATGTGGCGGTAGCCCACTTCTTCACCAATGGAATATTCGGGCCGTGTGTCACTGGTGGCGCTACGGGTCTGTGCGCCGGTGGCGACGCTGAAACGGTCATTATAGCTGGAAATGCCAGAGGGGGCGCGGAACCCCGTTGTCCCGTTCAGGAAGATCTGGTCGTGGGGCGTCAGGTCATAACTGGCGGAAAGCTGTGGCTGGGGCGAGAAATAGCTGGCCCCGTTGCGGTAGCGTGCGCCTGCAAGCTGATTGCTGACGGTGCGCGTAACCATAATGGCGCGAAACGTGGCGGAAAGCGTCAGTCGGTTGGACAGGGCACGAAAACGGTCCTGCACAAACAGGGCATTCACCTGCTGCACCAGATGCGAGTTGTAGGATGTCAGCGGGTCTCCTGATGCCGTCAGAATAGGGTAAGAACCCCGCATGTTGGAAACCCCGCCATCTGCATTCACTGCGGCATAACGGGAGGGGTTTGAGTAATCATAATAGGAATACCACGCGCCCCCTGTCAGGCTGTTGCGCCCTGCATCCCAGCGCAGGGACGCCGTGATGCCGGAATGGGCCTGCTTAAAGGTATCCGTCGCAACTGCGGTAATCAGGCCTGTTCCGGGGGCAGCACTGGCCTGTAGCGGCCCGGCGGGCTGGTTGCCCTGATAGCTGTGCTGCGGGTCAAGCGTGGTGCCAAACCCATCATACCCTGAGACATAAATGAAATAGGGTGTGAGTGAGAGATGGAAATGCTGGCTCAGCCTGAATTCCAGAGGGGCTGTCAGCAAGGTCTGGGCGCGGGCGTTCTCCTGCAACAGGTAATAGGAACTGTCACCCTCCGTATAATGGGATGAATAATTGAAATGGGTGCCACTGGCATTCCACTGCGTACGCGTCGGTGCGCGCAGGTAATATTGTCGCTGCCGGTTGAAGGAAAAAATGAACGAGGCCGAGCTGCCCTTGCCCCATTCCCGCAGCAGGCGGCTGTCCACATGGTAGCGTGGGCTGTCTCCGGCCCCGCGCCACTGGTTGGCATTGCGGTAGGAAAAGGAGGCAAAGCCGGTTACCCCTGTATGCCCTATTTCTCCACTATCCAGCCGCAGAAATTCTCGGTTGAGCGCATAGGATCCGTAAGAGAGATCCATAAAACCGCCTGCTGTTTTGCGCGGTTTGATCATGTGTACACTCAGCTGGCCGCCTACTGCGTTATAAAGCGGTGCCGTCGCTTCTGCTGCGCCCTGTGTGAGGGTAACGGAACTGATGTTTTCCGTATCTGCCGTGGCGGAGGTGTAAGGCATCAGGAAAAGCGGCGGGGCAGCGGGCACGCCTTCAAACAGATACCCGATTTCCGTCTGGTCCAGCCCGCGGATGGAAAGGCCCTGCTGGTCATCATTCGTGCCGAGCGGGTCATTGGCGGAATAAATCACGCCGGGCAGGGCGGCAATCATGGCCGTGGGGCTCTCAGTGGGGCTTTGGCGGGCAATGTAGTCTCGCGTCAGGCCGCTCTGCGCGTGGGGCGCATGCTGTTGCGGCATCAGGCCACCGCCGGCAGTGCGGCCCGTGGTGCCATCTGCGGTGGTATGGCTTTTGACGGTAACGTATTCCGGGTGCGCAGGTGCTGAGCTTTTCTTTTTCTGCTCGCGTGTTGTTTCTTCCGTTGTGGTGCTGGATATTTCCGTAGCGGCATCCGCCTCAGGCGTACCACACAGGCCGGATAATGCCGTTGCCAGCATAAGCATGGAGACGAGAGTGCTGTCGGGAAAAGAAGAGGAGGCGCGCGGCATGCAGGTCAGACTTTTCATCGGATTTTATTGATTTTTTCATAGCCTATCGGTCTTCTGGGAAGACTCAAATGTTATATCATAACATTTCTGTTAGGAGGCCTGTGAAGCATCGTCCAGCCTGCCTGCGCGCGCATTAAAGGTGCTTCGGGCGGTAGATACGGAAAGGGGGAAAGAGACGTGCTCTTCCCCCTTTTTTGTGCCCGCATGATGCGCCCGGGCTTTTTGTAAAACTCTGGAGATAAGCCCCGGTTTTGCGTGCCGGGGTTTATTGCATCAGACCGGTGTGCCGGGCTTGATATCGTAGGCTTTCTGGACAATTTCCGGGCGTGTGCCCAGACCGTCTGTGACTTTCTGTGTCCAGGCGGCGTCCATCTGTTCGCGCTGTTGCGGGATGATTTCCTTCGGCTCCACGTTCCGATAGGACTTGATGCTTCCGTTGATGACCCCAACTGTGGTTTTGAAAACCGGCTCCGGATCATACTGCTCATGCGGGAAGGCAATTTTACTGTAATCGAACAGGCGTTTTGACGGATCGTCTTCCCAGCTTTTCCATGTGTCAAACATGCGGTCATTAAAGCCGGTGAGGAACGGGCCGGGGTTGACGGTGGCAACCTCAATACCGAATTCGCGCACTTCCTGACTTAAAGATGCGGCAATGGCTTCCACCGCATGTTTGGAAGAGGAATAGGCTGCGGTGAAAGGATCTGCCGTGAGGCCTGCCACGGAGGACATGAATACGACCTTGCCCTTTTTCTTCGCCACCATTTTTCTCAGGACAATCTGCGTCAGCAGGACCGGGCCGATAATATTGACTTCATACTGACGGCGCAGGTTTTTAGCCGGGATATCGGCCACAGCGCCGCCTTCGGAAATGCCGGCGTTATTCAACAGAATATCAACATCCCAGTCTTCGGCCTTCTGGCGATCGCCATCATGCGTGACATCAAGCTTTTCAACCTGAAGCGTGACATTGCGGCTGCGGGCTTCTTCTGAAAGTTCGTAAACCTGCGGGGCAATTTCCACACCAGCGATGACGTCAAAGCCTTCGGCTGCAAGACGGAGAGCAACTTCACGGCCAAAACCCGTGCCTGCGCCTGTAATCAGGACTGTCGTCATGGTGTTTTCCTTTAAGCTTAAGGGAAGGGTGCTGCCGTCACGCCAGACAGCCCCCGTTGCTTAAAGGGACGCACAGCCTCGCCCGGAGTTCCGATCAACTCTCAGGCGGTTCTGGCAGGGGAGATATGTTTTTAGAGAAAAATGGGGATCAGACTGGCGTTGCGAGCGGCCCGAAATCCTGCACCAGACGCTCATAAATCGGCTTTTTGAACCCGACATTGCCGGAGGGCAGGTCGGCCAGTTCGATCCACTGGAAAGCATCAAATTCCGGGGGTGTCTGGGCGTCCAGCCGGATATCGGCATCGGTGCCGGTAAAGGCCAGCGCAAACCATTTCTGGGTCTGCCCGCGGAAGCGGCCACCCAGCGCCTTGCCGATCAGATAATCCGGCAGATCATACGTAATCCAGTCCGGATGTTCCTGCAGGATGCGCAGCGTGCAGGCATCTAAGCCCAGTTCTTCCTGCACTTCCCGGAAGACGGCTGTTGTCGGGTCTTCCCCTTCATCAATCCCGCCTTGCGGGCATTGCCAGACGCCTTCGGAAAGCGGGCCGCCTGCGCCGGGCTGGTCCGTGCGGCGGGCGATAAGGATACGGCCATCGGCCCGAAAAATCATGGCCGCGACATTCGGGCGGTAGGGCAGGCTTTCTGCCTTAGGGCTGGTGCTCATTGCGGAAGTCCGAGAGAGGTGGGGCCGTTCTGGGCGTTGGGTGTGGCGTTGTGAACGTTCACATGCATGGCGCCAGTTGCGGCTGTGGGCGGCGGCGGTGCCGGAGGTTTTGCTGGGGCTGGCGGCGGTGCGGGAAGGGGGGCAACCAGCATGCTGACGGGCACCAGCGTAATCCCGACATTGGTCAGATGCGGAATCCACGCCTTGAGGCAGGAAAGAGCCACGGGGCGCAAGGGGCCGATAACGCCAATGGCGCGCCCGTTCTTGCGGGCCAGCTGCTGGAGCCTGAGAAGCTGAATGTCGATCGTGACGATATCTGCATCGGTATTAATGGCGACATCAGCCGTGCCAATCAGCCCCGGCCCGTCGGACGTGGTTGCGGGTGTGGCGTTCAGATAAAACAGGCCGCGCTGATGCACGGCTGAGAGAATGGGTTTGAACGCCGGAGAATGCGGATATTCCCCGCCATTCTGCCCGGAAAACGCATTTGTCACCCCGGCATAGCCCGCCAGATGAGAGAGCGTTTCGTTCAGGTTCTCAATGTTTTTTCGCTCAGGCAGAGAGGCTTGCAGGGCATTCGGCAAAGCCTCTTCACCCGCGGCCTTGCCATTGGCAGGGCGGTCCTGCATCGGCAGAGAAAGCAGTGTTTCATGGTTATGCGTTCTGGCGCGGTCCATCAGGCTGCTCGGGTCCGACGCATACGGGGAAATAGCCAGAGAAACCGGGCCGGGTAGATTATCGATGGCCTGATTGCTCAGTTCATCATCAGATTGTCCAATGCCATCAATCAGTAGGGCGACCTGTGCATTGCCTGCGGGGACCGGCACTGCCGGTGCGGCATACACCTGCCGGGGCAGGAGGCCATGCGGACCGACTTTGGGCAGGGCAAAGCCCCCGGGGCCAAGGTCGCTTGTCAGCAGATCCCCCATGGGGGCGGGAATGTCCGTTTTGCTGGCTAATGCTGCAATGGCGGCGGGGGAGGTGGTGCCAACATCAATATCGTCCCCGCTCACCTCAGCATAAGGCGGCCCCATGATCTGCAGGGTGAGGGCAACAACCCCCGCCAGCGCCGTGCATCCGCCCCAGAAGTAGATAAAAGCGCGGCCAGATGCAGGCATCTTCTGCCACAGAGAAGCCCCGGAGGGCTTCCCGGGCGTGCCAGGAGATGAGCTGGACATAAGGGCGTTGGCTCCAGTTCGGGTTAGTGGTGCGCGTGGTCATCCTTAGCCGCCGGTGCCGGAGGCTTGGCGGCGGGCAGGGAGGATGACGGATCTGGCGCAGGCAGCCCGGCCATGGAGCGCACAACGCGCAGGCCCTGCTGGAGCTGGAAGTCCGTTGCAGGCTTGGTGTAGTCAAACTCCGGCCAGTTTGCCGGCGGTTCGCCCGGAATATCCTTGGCAATGGCGGGCAGGTCCGTGCGCGGAGAGGACTTGGTCTGGTTCCCGCCCTGATTTTTCAGGATATGTTCAAGGTCGGCTTCATGCAGGCTGAAGCCGGGGTCTTCCCGCGTTTCCTTCACGGCGATATCGGGCGTGATGCCCAGCCCCTGAATGGACCGGCCGGAGGGGGTGTAATACCGCGCTGTTGTCAGACGGATGGCCCCGTTCCCCGGAATGGGCATGATGGACTGCACGGAGCCCTTACCAAAGGATTTGGTGCCCAGCAGCACGGCGCGGTGATGGTCCTGCAGGGCGCCGGAGACGATTTCAGACGCGGAGGCAGAGCCACCGTTGATCAGCACCACAACCGGCAGACCATCGGTAATATCCGTGCCGTGGGCATCCCAACGCTGGCTGTCCTTAGGGTGGCGGGCGCGGGTGGAAACAATCTCGCCCGAGCGGATGAAGCTGGAGGAGACATCAATAGCCTGATTCAGCAGGCCACCGGGGTCATTCCGCAGGTCCACCACCAGTCCGGCCAGCTTGCCGCCAGCCTGCTGCTTGAGCTGGTTATAGGCCTTGAGCAGACCTTTTTCCGTTTCCTCATTAAACTGGGCAATGCGGATATAGCCAATCCGGTCATACAGTGCGGATTTGATGACCTCGATATGGATATTCTCACGCGTCAGCGTCAGGATAATCGGCTTGGGGGTTTTCTCGCGCACCAGCGTGAGGGTGATTTTGGTGTTCGGCTTGCCGCGCATTTTCTTCACGGCTTCATCAAGCGGGGTGCCGTCTACCGGATGGCCGTCCACGGCGATAATGTAATCACCCGGCTTGATGCCTGCGCGGAAGCCCGGCGTGCCATCGACGGGGGAAACCACGCGGATGTGTCCGTCCTGCTGCTGGAGCTCCAGACCAAGGCCGCCGAATTCGCCCTTCATCTGCACCATCATGTCCGCATACTGTTTTTCGGTCATGTAGGAGCTGTGGGGGTCAAGGCCTGTCAGCATGCCGTTGAGGGCATTGGTGATGAGGTCTTTATCAGAAACCGGCTCAACATAATCCGCCCGCACAAGGTCCAGCACAGTGCCGAACAGGGTGAGCAGGCGATAGGTTTCGGCATGGTTGCTGGTGGGAGAGGCGTCTGGAGCCTTTTCCGCCATGGCGGGGGAGGCGAGCATGCCTGCGCCGGGCAGCACTCCGGGGTGGGAGGCCAGGGCAAGGCCTGCCAGGAAAGTGGCGCCAAGCATCAGACCTGTGCGGAACTTCATGCGATCTCGTCTCCTGTCGCCGGGTGCAAAACCCGTGCGGTCGTGTCCTGTCGAATGTTACAGCGTATGGCTAACTTTGCCTTGTAGCGCAAAGCCCTGCCTGTGTCCGCCATGCAGTTGGGCGAGATTAGCCGCTTCCGCCGGGCAGGCAAACTGTCTGTCCGCTTTTCCTTACAGGAAAGGTGCCGGATTGACGGGTTTTTGCCCATGCCGGAGCTGAATGAACAGCGTGCCGGAACTGCCGGAAGAGCCCATATGCCCGATGGGCGCGCCTTTGGACAAGCCTTGCCCGGTCGCCACATCCAGCCCGGAAAACCCTGCCATCACAAAGCGATAATGCTGCCCGCAATTCAGAATGACCATCTGCCCGTAGGTGCGGAACGGCCCTGCAAAATCAACGCGGCCAGAACAGGGGGTGCGCACGCTGGCACCGGGCGCGGTGCGGTAGGTGATGCCCGTGGCTGGGCCAGATTCGGTCGCAGAACCCCATGTGCTGACGAGTGTTCCGACCACCGGGCGCGTGCCGCCGCCTGCGGGCGGATGGTCTGACAGGCCGGGACCTGCGGCTGAGGCCATGGCGGCCATTTTGCGCCGGGCGGCGTCGGCCCGTTCCTGCGCGCGGCGTCGGGCGGCTTCATCCCGCGCGGCCTGATGGGCTTTTTCTGCTGCGGCAATTTCTTTTTGCAGGGCAGATTCTGCATCAGCTTGCAGGGCATCCAGTCGGGAGACGGCATCCTGCAGGCTGGAGGCCTTCTGCGTAGCGCTCTGCAGGCGCACGGCAGCGGCACGGGCAGCGGCATTGGCCTGCTGCTGGGCTGCGCGGGCTTTTAAAGCCTGCTGCCGGACCTGATCGCGCTGGCGGCTCTGAGTTTCCTGCAACTGGCCGAGTGCTGCGAGTTTGGCGGTAAGGTCAGCATCCAGTGCGGTCAGCTTTTCCTGCCGGGCGCGCATGTCTTCGGCCTGATGTTCCAGCCCGCGAGACAGCCCGCGCAGCACCAGAAAGCCGGTGACGGCCTCACCCTGCGGCACGGGGGCGGCCAGCAGCGTATCGGATGGATACAGAGACAGCCGTTCGGCCAGCGGCAGAACCGGGGCGAGGGCTTTGGCATCTTCCGTCAGGGCGTCGCGCAGGCTGGCTTGCTCCTTACGGAGATCGGCAATGCGGGAATCGAGATCCGCGACCTGTTGTTCCGTAGTCTGAAGCTGGGCCGTGGCGGAGACGGTGGCAGCGGACAGAGCCGAGGCCTTGGCAGCACTCTGCACAGCGACGGCCTGAGCGGCCTCATTTTTAGCGCGAGAGGCCGTAACGGCAGCGGCCTGTGCGGCTTTCTGTTTGTCCA
Organism: Acetobacter sp. KSO5; assembly: GCF_044094635.1. NCBI lineage: Bacteria > Pseudomonadati > Pseudomonadota > Alphaproteobacteria > Acetobacterales > Acetobacteraceae > Acetobacter > Acetobacter sp. KSO5. The sequence continues at coordinate 1,289,878 of NZ_CP172014.1, forward strand.
TGGCGGCCCGCTGGGCCTGCGTGGCAGCGAGGGCGGCCTGTGCCTGCTTGACGGAGCGTTCGGCCTCGGCCTCCGCGCGGGTGGAGGCTGCGCGGGCTGCGGTTGAAGAGGACCGGGTGCCGGAAGAGGACGAGCGCACACGACTTGTGTGACCGGAGGCGCGATGGCTCGTGCTTTTTGGTGCACTATGCGTGGTGTGTGTTGTGTTTTTCTTAGCGGTGGCGGCCTGTGCAGGCGGGACGCAGGCCAGCAAGACGAAGATCCCGACAGGCAACATGCTCAAACCCCGGCTCCCATAGCCCCGGTCTCCCCACCCGCATTTTGCGGGCAGGGAATAAGGCAACAGGGTGGGAGGCAGGGTGAAAAGCATTCAGTCCGTTAGCAGGGAAGTCCCGGTCATGTCATCAGGTTTGGGCAAACCCATCATGTCCAGCAGGGTGGGGGCGAGGTCGGCCAGCCTTCCGTCTTTCAGCGTCTTGTTGCCAACCCCAAAGGCCACCAGCGGAACCACGTTCAGCGTATGGGCTGTGTGCGGCACGCCGGTCTCCGGGTCTTTCATGGTCTCACAGTTGCCGTGGTCGGCGGTGACCAGCAGAGAACCGTCCTGTTTTTTGAGGGCGTCGATAATGCGGCCCGTGCCGGCATCCACCGTTTCAACCGCCTTGATGGCGGCTTTCAGGACACCGGTATGGCCCACCATATCCGGGTTGGCAAAGTTCAGGACAATCAGGTCGTACTGTCCGCTTTCAATGGCGGCGACGGCTTTGTCCGTCAGTTCCGGCGCGGACATTTCCGGCTGAAGGTCATAGGTGGCAACCTTGGGGGACGGGACCATGATGCGGTCCTCACCCTCGAACAGCTTTTCGCGCCCGCCATTGAGGAAGTAGGTGACGTGCGGGTATTTTTCCGTCTCGGCCATGCGCAGCTGGGTGCGGCCTGCACGGGAGACGACTTCCCCCAGAATGTTTTCCAGCGAGTCCGGCGGGAACAGCACCGTCAGGCGTTCGGCCAGCGTGTCGCTATAATGCGTCATGCCCAGAACGGTGGAGAATTTCACTGCCTTGCTGCGTGTGAACCCGTCAAAATCCGGCTCCAGCATGGCGTCCAGAAGCTGGCGGATGCGGTCTGCCCGGAAGTTGAAGGAGAGCAGGCCGTCTCCATCTTTCATGCCCGTGTAGCCCTCGAGCACAGTCGGTTCGATAAATTCGTCCGAGATATCGGCCTGATACGCTTTGGTGATGACATCCTGCGCCGTCGCGGCTTTCGGGCCTTCTGCGCTGACCATTGCGTTGTAGGCTTTTTCCACCCGGTCCCAGCGTTTGTCGCGGTCCATGGCGTAATAGCGGCCAGAAACGGTGGCGATCTTCACGCTGTCCGGCAGGGCAGCGCGCAGGGTTTCCAGGTAGCCCTGTGCGGAACGGGGCGGGGTATCACGCCCATCGGTGAACACATGGAACGCCACCGGCACGCCAGCCTCTGCCACCATGCGGGCGAGGGCCGCGGCATGATCCTGATGCGCATGCACGCCACCGGGGGAGACAAGGCCAAGCAGATGGCAGGTGCCACCGGTTTTTTTCAGGGTGTTGATAAAGCTGGTCATGGCGGAACTGCGAGCCACGCTGCCATCCTGAATGGCGGTGGTGATGCGTGGCAGTTCCTGCATGACGACGCGGCCTGCGCCGATATTCAGGTGGCCGACTTCAGAATTGCCCATCTGGCCATTGGGGAGCCCAACGTCTTCCCCGCTGGTGCGCAGGAAGCTGCGGGGGCCATTTTTCCAAAGCGCATCAAAAACCGGGGTGTGGGCCTGCCGGACTGCGTTATCTGACGAGTCTTCTCTCCAGCCGAAGCCATCAAGAATAACCAGCATAACAGGGCGTTTCGTCTGGGAAGGTGCTGAAGCACTCATAGAACCATGCCTTCTTATTGTTTTATGGCGTGACTATGCCACTAAAACAGCTGGACACAAAATGCCTGGCAGGCATGGTTCCTAAGTGTTAGGCGCGGCGAACGATGTAGTGTTCGCCCAGTGCTTTGGTAATCAGGGCCGCGTGTTCCGGGTCCCGCGCTTCAATCATCACTTCAAGTTCAGCCGCCTGCACGGAGGGGGCTGCAAACAGGCGCTGATGAGAGACTTCGATGATGTTGCCGCCTGCTTCCCCAATGCTTCTGGAAATATCAGCCAGCACGCCGGGGCGGTCGGGAATTTCCATAATCAGGCGCAGGATGCGGCCATCACGCAGCATGGCGCGCAGAAGGGTGTTGGCCAGAATGCGGCTGTCGATATTCCCGCCAGAGATGGGCAGGGCGACCTTCTTGTCCCGGAACAGTTCCGGGTAGGTCATGACGGCAGCAAGACCGGCAGCGCCAGCCCCTTCGCTCACCTGCTTGGCGCCTTCAGCCAGCAGGGTAATGGCGGTTTCCACTGCGCATTCCGGCACCACCAGCACTTTGGAAACCAGCTTGCGGATAATTTCATCCGGGCGCTGGCCGATCTGCATGACGGCAATGCCCTCTGCAATGGTCGAACCACCCGAAGGATGCGTGGCCGGGCCGGGGAAGGCGGAGAGCGAGTTGTAGCTTTCCACCTGCACGCCAATCAGTTCCACCTCCGGTCGCATGGCTTTGGCCGCAACAGAACACCCGCCCAGCAGGCCGCCGCCGCCGATGGGGGCAACCAGCATGTCCAGCGGGCCTGCATCTTCAAACAGTTCCAGCGCACAGGTGCCCTGACCGGCCATGATCGCGGGATCATCATACGGATGGATGAAGGTGCGGCCTTCACGCGCCTGAAGGTCCTGCGCAAACAGCAGGGCTTCGGCAAAGCTTTCGCCTTCCAGAATAACCCGCGCGCCCCAGTTGCGGGTGCGCACCACTTTGGCCGCTGGCGTGAATTTGGGCATGACGATAACAGCATCAATACCCAGCAGGCTGGCATGGCGGGCAACGCCCTGCGCATGGTTGCCAGCCGAGACGGCAATCACGCCGCGCTTGCGCTCATCCTCGGACAGCAGCGCGAGTTTGTTGGCTGCTCCGCGCTCCTTGAACGAGCCGACAGCCTGAAGATTTTCCAGCTTCAGGGTAATGTCGGCGCCGGTCGCTTTCGAGAGAGACTGAGAGGAAATCGTGGGGGTGCGGAGTACATTGCCGTTGATCCGCGCCGCCGCGGCGGTGATATCCTCAAACTTCAGCATCTCAGATGAATTTCACAGACAGGATCTCATACGTCCGGTCACCACCGGGGGCGGGGACGGAAACGGTATCGCCTTCATGCTTGCCAATCAGGGATTTGGCAAGCGGGGAGGAGATGGACAGCAGGTTCAGCTTGATGTCCGCTTCATGCACACCAACAATCTGGTAGGTGGCTTCCTTGTCTGTATCTTCATCAACCACGGTGACGGTTGCACCGAACTTGACCTGATCACCAGACAGAGTTGTGGGGTCAATCACCTCAGCCGTGGAGATGATGCTCTCCAGTTCAAGAACGCGGCCTTCGGTAAAGGACTGCCGTTCACGCGCGGCGTGATATTCCGCGTTTTCCGAAAGATCGCCGTGGCTGCGGGCTTCCGCAATGGCGCGGATGATGGCCGGACGCTCTACAGATTTCAGATTACGCAGTTCGTCTTCGAGCCGCCGTAAACCTTTTTCCGTCATCGGAGTTTTCTGCAAGACATGTCCCCAGAATAAATCTGCCGGACGATCTGGCCGGCATGGAAGTTACAAAAAAACACGGGTACAGGCGGCCATGCCCTCAGGCAGGCCGCTTGCCCTGCGGAACGTGGAAGGCAGGCCCGAAGGCCCGCCCTCCTGTTCAGAACGATCCACTAAAGTATGACTGAAGCGGCGCAACTTCAAGCGGTCCTTCACGCATTGCCGCAATTGCATAGGTTGCAGCCCGTGCGCCGGCCATGGTGGTGTAGTGCGGAATGCCCAGCACAAGGGCAGAGCGACGGATGTCAAAACTGTCCGCCACGGACTGTGCGCCACGGGCAGTGTTGATGACCATCTGCACTTCACCCGAGCGGATGGCGTCCACACAATGCGGGCGGCCTTCCAGCACCTTGTTCACCACATCGACCTCAATCCCGGCATCACGCAGTTTTTTGGCTGTGCCGCGTGTGGCCAGAATTTTCAGGCCCATGCTGGCCAGTTGGCGGCCAAGAGCGGGCAGATGCGGCTTGTCACTTTCCCGCACGGACAGAAAGACCGTGCCAGAGGTGGGCAGGCGCACCCCGGCACCCAGCTGAGACTTGGCAAAAGCGCGCTCAAAGGACGTATCCAGCCCCATGACTTCACCCGTGGAGCGCATTTCCGGCCCCAGAATGATGTCCACTTCCGCAAAGCGGTTGAAGGGGAAGACAGCTTCCTTCACGGCCACATGCGGCACCACGGCGCGGTCATCCAGATTGAAGCTGCTCAGCTTGGCGCCAGCCATGACGCGGGCACCAATCTTGGCCACTGGAACGCCCGTTGCTTTCGCCACGAACGGCACGGTGCGGGAGGCACGCGGGTTAACCTCAAGAACAAAGATTTCCTGATCCTTGATGGCGTACTGCACGTTCATCAGCCCGACGATACCCAGCTCACGCGCCATGGCTTCGGTCTGTGCTTTCAGTTCCGTCACAATGGCGGGGGAGAGGGTGTAAGGCGGCAGGGCGCAGGCGCTGTCACCGGAGTGAATGCCGGCTTCTTCAATATGCTCCATTACACCGGCCACATACACGTCCGTGCCATCTGCAATGCAGTCCACGTCCGCTTCAATGGCTTCGTTCAGGTAGTGGTCAATCAGCACCGGGCCGGAGGCAATGTCATGTCCGGCAAGCTGAAGGGCACCGCGCATATAGCGCTGGAGGCCTGCACGGTCATACACGATTTCCATGGCTCGTCCGCCCAGCACGTAGGACGGACGCACCACAACCGGGTAGCCAATGCGTTCGGCAATATCCTCAGCTTCTGCCGGGGAGCGGGCAATGCCGTTGGCAGGCTGAAGCAGGCCGAGCTTGTGCAGCAGCGCCTGGAAACGTTCGCGGTCTTCCGCGCGGTCAATGGCGTCTGCCGGGGTACCCAGTAGCGGGATGCCCGCTTTTTCCAGCGCGTGAGACAGCTTGAGCGGCGTCTGACCGCCATACTGCACAATGCAGCCTTTAACGGTGCCGTTCTGCTGTTCCTTGCGGATCAGCGCGACCACATCTTCTGCCGTCAGCGGTTCGAAATACAGACGGTCGGATGTGTCATAGTCGGTGGAGACCGTCTCCGGGTTACAGTTGACCATAATGGTCTCAAACCCGGCTTCACGCAGCGCGTAGGCGGCATGCACACAGCAGTAATCGAACTCAATACCCTGACCAATCCGGTTCGGGCCGCCGCCGAGAATGACAATCTTCTCGCGGTCGGTCGGCTCGGATTCACAGGCCGGAGGGGCAAACACGCCTTCATACGTGGAATACATATAGGGCGTGCTGGAAGCGAACTCACCGGCACAGGTATCAATGCGCTTGTAGACGGCATTGACGCCGACCTGATCCCGCAGGGCGGACACTTCATCTTCCTGCAGGCCGGAGAGGCGGGCCAGCTGGATATCGGAAAAGCCCATGGCTTTCAGGCGGCGCAGGCCCTGTGCATCACGCGGCAGGCCGTGGTTCTGGATAGCGCGTTCAGCGTGGACGATTTTTTCCAGCTCACGCAGGAACCACGGCTCAAAGCGGCAGGCTTCGTTAATGGCTTCAACAGACAGACCGGCACGCAGAGCCTGAGCGGCCATCAGAATACGTTCCGGGCGCGGCTGGGAGAGTGCTGCGCGGAAGGCGTCTTCGCCCCCATCACCGGGTATCTCCACCGGGTCCAGCCCATGCAGGCCGGTTTCCATGGAGCGCAGGCCCTTTTGCAGAGCTTCCGTGAAGGAGCGGCCAATGGCCATAGCCTCACCAACGGACTTCATGGAGGTTGAGAGCAGGGCCGGTGCGCCGGGGAACTTCTCAAACGTAAAGCGCGGGATTTTGACGACCACATAGTCAATGGTCGGCTCGAAGGACGCAGGGGTGGAGCCGGTGATGTCGTTCTTCAGTTCATCCAGCGTGTAGCCTACAGCCAGCTTGGCGGCGATCTTGGCGATCGGGAAGCCGGTGGCTTTGGACGCCAGCGCGGAAGAGCGGGACACGCGGGGGTTCATTTCAATGACCACCATGCGCCCGTCTTTCGGGTTCACGCCGAACTGCACGTTCGAGCCACCCGTTTCCACGCCAATGGCGCGCAGGCAGGCAATGGAGGCGTCACGCATCCGCTGGAACTCTTTGTCCGTCAGCGTCAGGGACGGGGCGACGGTAATGGAGTCCCCGGTGTGCACACCCATCGGGTCGATGTTTTCAATGGAGCAGACGATGATGCAGTTGTCCGCTTTGTCGCGCACAACTTCCATTTCGTACTCTTTCCACCCCAGCAGAGATTCTTCAATCAGCACTTCCGTGGTGGGGGAGGCATCCAGACCGGAGGCGACAATCTGCTCAAACTCTTCACGGTTATAAGCAATGCCGCCGCCGGAACCGCCCATGGTGAAGGACGGACGGATGATGGTGGGGAAGCCGATTTTTTTGAAGGCTTCCCGCGCTTCTTCCATGCTGTGAGCAATGAAGCTGCGGGGGCTTTCAATGCCGATGGCATCCATGGCTTCACGGAATTTCTGACGGTCTTCCGCGCGGTCGATCACGTCGGCCTTCGCACCAATCAGTTCCACGCCATGCTTTTGCAGGAACCCGGAGGCATCCAGCGCCATGGCGGTATTCAGCGCCGTCTGGCCGCCCATGGTGGGCAGAATGGCGTCCGGCTTTTCTTTCAGAATAATGCGTTCAACGCAGTCCGGCGTGATGGGCTCCACATAGGTGGCGTCCGCAAGGCCGGGGTCCGTCATGATGGTGGCGGGGTTGGAGTTCACCAGAATGACCCGGTAGCCTTCTTCCCGCAGGGCCTTACAGGCCTGTGCGCCGGAATAGTCGAACTCGCAGGCCTGCCCGATGACAATGGGACCAGCGCCAATAATGAGGATGGAGCGGATATCTGTCCGTTTTGGCATGATGCGTTAGTCCTTGCTGCCGTGCGCATCAATCAGCGCGACAAACCGTTCAAAAAGATAAAAGCTGTCAGACGGGCCGGGGCTGGCTTCCGGGTGATACTGCACGGAAAAAGCCGGGAAGCGGTCAGACGCCAGACCTTCGTTAGAGCCATCAAACAGGCTGACATGCGTGACATGCGCGTCGCCCGGGAGGCTGTCCGCATCCACCGCAAAGCCGTGGTTCTGGCTGGTGATTTCCACGCGGCCTGTGCCCAGATCCTTCACGGGCTGGTTCGCGCCGCGGTGGCCACGGGCCAGCTTGTAGGTCTTGCCCCCCAGAGCGCGGGCCAGAAGCTGATGCCCAAGGCAGATGCCAAACAACGGCAGGCCAGCATTCAGCACACCCTGAATGGCCGGCACGGCATACTCCGCCGTTGCTGCCGGGTCACCGGGGCCGTTGGAGAGGAAGACGCCAGCGGGCTTGAGCGCCAGAATTTCTTCTGCCGTCGTGGTTGCGGGCACAACGGTTACGTCACAGCCCGCAGCGACCAGACAGCGCAGGATGTTGCGTTTCGCGCCGTAATCCACAGCTACAACCTTGCGGCGGTTTTCCGGAGCGGGGCGGGTGCCTTTCGGCCATTCCCACACGCTTTCGCTCCAGGTGTAAAGGGCTTTGCAGGTCACGGTCTTAGCCAGATCCATGCCTTCCAGCCCCGGCCATGCGCGGGTGGCATCCTGCAGGGCGGCCAGATCAAACTGCCCGTTTTCCGGGAAATACAGAGCCGCCGTCTGCGCGCCGTGGTCACGGATCTTCAGGGTGAGGGAGCGGGTATCAATCCCGGCAATGCCCGGAACGCCCTGTGCCTTCAGCCATGCGTCCAGACTTTCCGTGGCGCGCCAGTTGGCCGGTTCTGTCAGATCTTCCTTGGTGACGAGGCCAAGGGCCGCAATGCGGGAGGCTTCATCATCTTCCGGCGTGGTGCCCACGTTCCCGATATGCGGGAAGGTGAAGGTGATGATCTGGCCCGCAAAGGACGGGTCCGTCAGCGTTTCCTGATAGCCGGTCATGCCGGTGGAAAAGCAGATTTCACCGAGGGCAGGTTTCTGCGTGAAGGCGCCAAAGCCTTTCCCCCACAGAATGGTTCCGTCTGCAAGAACAAGGGCGGCGGTTGCGCCGTCCGGGCGGGCGTCTGGCATGGGTATTCCTGTTGTGCTGCCTCCCGGTGCCGGGGAGGATTGGTCTGGGGATGTGGGGCTGGCGGGGTCCAGATCTGTCAGCGAAAGACCTGTGGCGCGTGCTATGACGGGCCAGTGGCGGGATGGAATGGCCTGAGCCTGCCGCCATTTGCGGATAGCTTCTGTGCCAACGCCGGTCAGGCGTGCTGTTGCGTCCGGCCCGCCAAGTCGGGCAATGATGGTATCGATTGAAATGGGCATAAGGTAGACTGTGCCTCCCGTTCCGCATGGTTTAGCAGTCTGTGGAGTGGGTGGGAAGAAATTTCCCACCGGCTTGGGCGGGTTTTAATCCGGGGTGGGAAATTTCTTCCCATCTGATGATTTTATGCCACGCCTGTGCGGTGTGGCCTCTGATGTACATGATATGGAGTATGAGTGGTTATGTCCCTGCGTGAACGCCTGATGGCTGATCTCAAGACGGCAATGAAAGCCGGAGAAAGTGCGCGTGTGGGCACGATCCGCATGATTACGGCCAAACTCAAGGATGTTGAGATTGCGGGCCGCGCCAAGGGTGGCGAAGGGCTGAGCGAGGATGAAGGCCTGTCCGCCCTGCGCGGCATGGTCAAAACCCGCACCGAATCGGCCACCATGTATCGGGATGCCGGTCGCCCGGAACTGGCTGAGAAGGAAGAGGCGGAAATTGCCGTGATCCGTGGCTACCTGCCGCCGGAAATGGATGATGCCGCTCTGGAAGCTGCCGTGAAAGACGCGCTTGCCGCGACGGGTGCCGCAACCATGAAGGATATGGGTAAGGTCATGGGCGCACTGAAAGCCAAGTTCGGCGCGGGCCTCGATATGGGTCGTGCGAATGCGGTGGTGAAAGCCAGCCTGAGCTGAAAACCTCTGTGCGGACTGCTGCCCCGAATGGCGGTGGCAGCCCGCGCTGAGGCTACGCTGGTGGAGTTCGGCTCTGTCAGCGCCCGGAGTATGCTGAGGGAAATCCCGCCAGTGGCTCCGGCAGGGCGGAAAATGTCGCCCTAAAAAATATTTAGATGTACGGGGACGGATACTTTCGTTCCGAAGTCCTTTCATGTCGTCAGCAAAAATTCTGAGAGCTGCTGAACATCCTTTTGGTGCGGGCATCATCGTCCCCGAAACCATGTCGGTGGTGTAGTGTTTTATTGGCCTGCAGATGATATCACCCGCCTATGGCAATTGAGGCAGGCTTTCTGGATGAACTCCGTGCCCGCACGCCGCTGTTTTCAGTGGTGGGGCGGAGGGTTAAGCTTGCCCGGTCCGGCAGGAACTGGAAGGGCTGCTGCCCGTTCCATGGTGAAAAAACGCCGTCTTTCTACGTATATGACGATCACTTTCACTGCTTTGGCTGCGGTGTGCATGGGGATGTCATCTCCTTCGTCATGCAGATGGAAGGCAAAAGCTTTCCGGAGGCGGTGGAAGAACTGGCTTCTGCGGCTGGGCTGGATGTTCCCAAAGACACGCGACGCTCTCAGGAAGAAGTGGCGCACACCCGGTCTCTGGGTGAGGTGCTGGAGCTTGTGCAGGAGATCTGGTCGTCTGCGCTGTATTCGCCCTCAGGGCGGGCCGGGCTGGACTATCTGCTGGGGCGCGGGCTGACGCGAGAGACCATTGAGACCTTCGGGCTGGGCTGGGCCGGAGACGGGCGCGGGAGCCTGACGACGGCGCTGGCGGCCAAAGGGGTAACGCCTCAGATGATGGCGGAAGCCGGGCTGATGCGTCTGGATGAGGACGGACGCCCCAAGGGTGAACTGTTCTGGGGGCGCGTGACGTTCCCCATCCGCGACCGCAAAGGGCGGCTGGTGTCCTTTGGTGGCCGTATTTTGGGGGATGGTCAGCCTAAATATCTGAATGGCCCGGAAACGGCGCTGTTTTCCAAGCGGCGCCTGCTGTTCGGGCTGGATCGGGCGCGGGGGGCGGTGCGGGCGCCCCGGCCTAAAGGAACGCCTGCGACGGATCTGGTCGTGGTCGAAGGCTATATGGACGTCATTGCCCTGCATCAGGCCGGGTTTGGTGGCGCAGTCGCCCCGCTGGGGACCGCGCTGACGCCAGAGCAGCTTGAAGTGCTCTGGCAGGTCGATCGCGCACCGGTGCTGTGCTTTGACGGGGACTCTGCTGGCCGTCGTGCCGCGGCGCGGGCGGCGGAGACGGCTCTGCCACTGTTGAAGGAAGAGCGCTCGCTCCGCCTTTGCCTGCTGCCGGAAGGGGAAGACCCGGATAGTCTGGTGCGCTCACGTGGGGCGCAGGCGGTGGGGGATCTGTTCGCCTCGGCCAGTCCGCTTTCTGATGTGCTGTTTGATCTGCTGGCGGGAGGGGTGAGTAATCCGGGGCCGGAAGAGCGGGCGGCCTTGCGCCGCAAGCTTGTGGAAGCTGCGTCTCTCATTCCTGAAAAAAATCTGGCGGCAGAATATCGCTCCACGCTGCTGGATCGGTTTTTTGAAACCTTCCGGCGGAAGAAGGGTGGCGGCTCTTTTGGGAGGGGGAATTCTGCCCCTGGCGGCAGTGGTAGCCGCGTGCCGCAGGATATGCAGCCATCCCGCGTGGACCCTGTGCGGGAGCGGCAGCGTATTCTTCTCGCCCTCCTGCTGCGCTACCCGGAACTGGTGACGGAGGTGGAGGAAGCCCTCTGTCGCCTGAGCCTGCCGGAGGATTATTCCGAGCTGCGTGCCCTGCTGCTGGATATGTCCGCAGAGGGTCTGCTGCCCGAAGATGGCAAGACGCTGCTGGATGAACTGGCCGGCCGGGAGGAAGAGGTGCTGGTCCGATCCGTAATCACGGAAGGCCCTTTGCCGTTGAATCTGGAAGAAAAAGACACCTCGCTGGCTGTGGCCATAAGAACACAGTGGTGGCATTTTTACGGATTATTGAATTTTGGTCAGTTTCGAAAAGAAGTTGAGCAGGAGGTTGCGCGCTTCGCACAGGATGGGGCAGATATGGCGGAATGGAAGCGGCTACAGCCAAGGCTGGAGGCTTTGGCGGCGCTGCGGCGTGGGGAGATAGACGAGTAGTTTTTACGAGGCGTGGGGAATGTTCGGCCCGCGTTCCTCTTGACTTCGGGGGCAGTATATCCCACGTCCTGCCCGCCCTGGAAAACTGAACAATTTGTGTTGAGCTGGTCGTTCTGCAACTTGTCAGAATGCAGCGGGGGGAGGAGCAGGTCTGGCATGGCAACAAAGACAGCATCGGGTAACGGAGCGCACTCAGCGGAGCAGGATGGTGACACCACCACTCTGGATACGCAGTCTGCCGCGGTCAAAAAGCTGATCGCGAAGGGGCGTGAGCGCGGGTACATCACGTTTGACGAGCTGAATGCTGTGCTGCCTCAGGACAAGATGTCCTCCGAGCAGATTGAGGACATCATGGCGATGTTGTCCGAAATGGGTATTCAGGTCGTCGAGAACGAAGAGAACGAAGAGACCGAGTCTCAGAAGACAGAAAAAGCTGAGGGCGAAGAGGCGGAGGAAGCCGAAGAGGCTGAAACCGAAACCGCTTCCGGCAACGTCAACGCAGAAAATCTTGGCCGCACGGATGACCCTGTGCGCATGTATCTGCGCGAAATGGGCACGGTGGAGCTGCTCTCCCGCGAGGGCGAGATTGCCATTGCCAAGCGCATTGAGGCTGGCCGCGATGAAATGATCGGCGGTCTGTGCGAAAGCCCGCTGACCTTCCGTGCCATCATCTCCTGGCATGAGAAGATCCGTAACAATGAAATGCTGCTGCGTGACATTGTGGATCTGGAAGCCATGCAGGCTGCCACTAACCCCATGGGGGAAGTAGGCTCCGGCGATGCGTTTGAAAACGCAGAAGGTGAGAGCGAAGAGGGCGATGAGCCGGAAAATGAAGCTGAAGGCGAAGTTGAGGGGGAAGGCAGTGGCCTGTCTCTTTCCGCGCTGGAAGAAAAGCTGAAGCCGGAAATCCTCGCGCATTTTGAAGAAATTGAGCCGCTGTACGAAAAGCTGCGCAAGCTTCAGGTCAAGCGCATTGATGTGCTGACCACCGGTGAGGAAGTGCAGGATCGCTCTGAGAAGATCTATGCCGCCCTGCGTGATGAACTGGTGGGCAAGGTTGAGCAGGTGCATCTGCACAACAACCGGATTGAAGATCTGGTTATCCAGCTGAAAGAGCTGTTCCGCAGCCTGAACGTGCTGGAAGGCCGCATGCTGCGTCTGGCGGAAAGCTGCCGCGTATCGCGTGAAGACTTCCTGCTGAAATACCGTGGCCGTGAGCTGGACCCGGCATGGATGGATATGGTTTCCGCACTGCCGGGCAAGTCCTGGAAGAACTTTGTCGCCAAACATTCTGAAACCGTGATTGGTTTGCGGAATCAGGTTGCTGAGCTGGCTCAGGATACAGGTCTGCCGATTGGTGAATTCCGCCGCGTTTACGCAACCGTTGCGCGCGGTGAGCGCGATTCCGCTCGCGCCAAGAAGGAAATGATTGAGGCCAACCTGCGCCTCGTGATTTCCATTGCGAAGAAATACACCAACCGTGGTTTGCAGTTCCTCGATCTGATTCAGGAAGGCAATATCGGCCTGATGAAGGCCGTGGATAAGTTTGAATATCGCCGCGGCTACAAGTTCTCCACCTATGCAACCTGGTGGATCCGGCAGGCGATTACGCGGTCCATTGCGGATCAGGCGCGGACCATTCGTATTCCGGTCCATATGATCGAGACCATCAACAAGCTGGTGCGGACCTCCCGCCAGATGCTGCATGAGATCGGTCGGGAACCGGCGCCGGAAGAACTGGCTGAAAAGCTGGGGATGCCGCTGGAAAAAGTTCGGAAAGTTCTCAAGATCGCCAAAGAGCCGATTTCTCTCGAAACCCCGATCGGGGATGAGGAAGATAGCCATCTGGGTGACTTCATTGAGGATAAGACGGCGATTATCCCGCTGGATGCCGCTATTCAGACCAATCTGCGTGAAGCCACAACCCGCGTTCTGGCCTCGCTCACACCGCGTGAAGAGCGCGTGCTGCGCATGCGCTTCGGGATTGGGATGAACACGGACCACACGCTGGAAGAAGTCGGCCAGCAGTTCAACGTGACCCGTGAACGTATCCGTCAGATTGAAGCCAAGGCTCTGCGTAAGCTCAAACACCCCAGCCGCAGCCGCAAGCTCCGGTCCTTCCTGGATGATAACTGAGGTTCTCATCCGGCAGGCTGAGCCTGTCACACGCATGAAGGTTGATGTGACCTTCATGCGGATGCTGCGCCCCCCTGAGGGGGAAGGGCTTGCTCTGCCGGAAGGCTGGTCCGTCGAGACCAATGTCCGGCCAGATGTGGCCGGATACCGCCTGCTGCAGGACAAGGTTGGGCGGGATTATTGCTGGTGGATGCGTCAGGCTGCGTCTGATCGCGATTTGCAGCATTTTCTGGAAGAAGGGCCGGCCAGCATTGCGTTGCTCCGCCAGGGGCAGGCAATCCGTGGCTTTTATGAGCTCAATCTGTTTAATCCGCAGGATATCAACCTGTCTTATTTTGGCCTCTTCCCGGAAGCCATTGGGCACGGGGTAGGGCGCGCTTTTCTGGACATGGCTGTGCGCCATGCCTGGGCGCTTGGCCCGCTGTGTGTGCGGGTGAATACCTGCTCGGCGGATCATCCCCGCGCTTTGCCGCTGTATAAGCAGGCAGGTTTTGAGGCTGTGCGCACGGTGGAAGAAACGTGGGACGTGCCGAACAGGCTCGGCTTAAAGATTCCTGAGAGATTTCTGGTCTGAACTCTTGCTTTCTGGCCGGAAATGTGGTTGACACGCCATCTTCCCTGCCGGGTGCGCGGCATCGCTCCGGCTATACCCAATGCTCTGCTTGTGCAGGGCGCTGTTTGCCGGAACGGTCTGGCGCAGTTGGGTTGATACGATCCGAAGGGAGTACCCATGCCACTTTACGAGACCGTGCTTATTGCACGTAATGACATTTCCCAGCAGCAGGTCGATGCGATCATCGACGGCATCATTGCTCAGGTCGAAGCCGACGGCGGCTCCGTCAAGAAGCGCGAATACTGGGGTCTGCGCACGCTCGCTTACCGTATCAAGAAAAACCGCAAGGGCCACTACGTCCTGCTGGGTCTTGATATGAAAGCCGAGATGCTCAAGGAAATCGAGCGTCAGCTCGCCATCAATGAAGACGTTCTGCGTCTGCTGGCGCTGCGCGTTGATGAAATTGATGAAGCTCCGTCCCCGGTTCTGTCCCGCAAGGGTGATGACCGCGGTGACCGTGGTTTCCGTGGCCCGAAGCCGGCCGGACGCTTTGAAAGCGGCCGTGGTGGCCGTCGTTCTTCCGAAGATCGTGAAGAATATCGCGCCCGTGATGAAAAGCCGGCTGAAGCAGCCAGCACTGAAGCGGAGTGAGCAGCATGTCTGAAACGACCGAAATCAATCCCGCCGCACGTCGCCCTGCTGTAGGTGCCCGTCGTCCGTTCTACCGTCGTCGTAAGTCCTGCCCGTTCTCCGGCCCGAATGCGCCGAAGATCGACTACAAGGACGTACGTCTGCTGAGCCGTTTCCTGTCCGAACGTGGCAAGATCGTGCCGAGCCGTATTACGGCGGTTTCCGCAAAGAAGCAGCGTGAGCTGGCCCAGGCTATCAAGCGTGCCCGCTTCCTTGCTCTGCTTCCCTACGTGATGAGCTGAGAGGGCGATCATGGCTGCTACAGAAGTGATCCTGCTTCAGCGCGTTGAACATCTGGGTCAGATGGGCGATGTGGTGAAGGTTCGTCCGGGTTATGCCCGTAACTTCCTGCTGCCGCAGGGCAAGGCTATTCGTGCAAACGAAGCCAACCGTTCACGCTTCGACCGTGAACGCGCCCAGCTTGAGGCACAGAACATCAAACGTCGTGAAGAAGCCGAGCGTCTCTCCGAGCGCATGGACGGTCTGGCCGTTGTGCTGATCCGTCAGGCTGGTGACAGCGGCAGCCTGTATGGCTCCGTGTCCACCCGTGACGTTGCTCAGGTTGTGACCGAAGCTGGTTTCACCATCTCCCGTCAGCAGGTCTTCCTGGCTCATCCGATCAAGTCTCTTGGTCTGTATGAAGTCAAGATTGCTCTGCACCCGGAAGTTGTTGTGCCGGTTGTGGTCAACGTTGCCCGCTCTGCTGAAGAAGCTGAGCGTCAGGCACGCGGTGAAGCCGTGAGCGTTGAAGAAGAAGCAGAAATGGCTGGTGATGAAGCCGAGATCGAAGGCGAAATTGTCGCTGACGACGCGGAAGCACCGGCAGCAGAAGAAAACAAAGCCGACGCCTGATCGTCGTCTTTTTTCTGCTATGCTTTCAAAAGGGTCCGGAAAGTATTTCCGGGCCCTTTTTTGTGTTTTATCATCACGTATTTTCATGGCCATGACGGAGTAAGTGCATGAACCGCATTCTGGACCGGATATTACGGCACTTCATTTCCTCGGGGCTGCTGCATGTTGCCTGGCCCGACGGAAGCCTGACGCATTATCGCGGCAGCAAGCCGGGCCCTGAGGCCGGGATGAAGCTGGTGGATAATGCCAGTGCGCGCGCTCTGGCCATGAACCCCGGTCTGGCCTTTGGCGAAGGCTATATGAATGGCGGCATCCAGCCGATGGATTGCACGCTGTATCAGCTGCTGGACCTGCTGATGCTCAATGCCATGTCTCCCGGCCATTTGCCGGAGCAGATTGCCAGCACGTTTCGCTATGCCTGCCGGAACTGGATCCAGTTCAACCCGATCAAACGTGCCCGTCAGAACGTGGCGCATCATTATGATCTGGATAGCCGTCTATATGACCTGTTTCTGGACAAGGATAAGCAGTATTCCTGCGCATATTTTCGCCGGGGTGATGAAACGCTGGATGAGGCGCAGGAAGCCAAGAAAAAGCACATTGCTTCCAAGCTACTGCTGAACAAGCCGGGGCTGGAAGTTCTGGATATTGGCTGCGGCTGGGGCGGTATGGCGCTGACACTGGCGCGGGATTACGGTGCGATTGTGACCGGCATCACGCTTTCAGAAGAGCAGCTGACCATTGCCCGCCGCCGTGCGAAGGAAGAGGGCTTAGAAGGGCGTGTGCGCTTTGAAATGCTCGATTACCGCAATCTTAACCGGCGGTTTGACCGGATTGTCTCTGTTGGCATGTTCGAGCATGTGGGCGTGCATCACTACCACCAGTTTTTCGAAATTCTGAAAAACAACCTGACAGATGATGGCGTGGCCCTTGTGCATTCCATCGGGCGGAATGACGGCCCCGGCACGACCAACCCGTGGATCAACAAATATATCTTCCCCGGTGGATATTCACCGTCACTGAGTGAAGCCTTTGCAGCCGTGGAGCGGTCTGGCCTGTGGGTGACGGATTGTGAAATCCTGCGTCTGCACTACGCCAAGACTATTGCCATCTGGCGGGAGCGGTTTGCCGCTAACCGTTCTAAGGCAGTTGCGCTGTATGATGAACGGTTTGCGCGGATGTTTGAGTTTTATCTGGACGCCGCAGAACTGTCCTTCCACGTGCAGGGGCACATGAACTTCCAGATGCAGATTGCCCGCTCCATTAATGCGGTGCCTCTGACGCGGGATTACATGGCGGAAGCGGAAGGCCCAGCCTGAAAAATTAGCCCCTGGCGGAAAGAGCCAGATGGGCGCGGGCGAGGCTGTCAAACTCTGCGATGGTGAGTGTTTCGGCCCGGCGGGTGCCGTCAATGCCGGTTTCAGCCAGCAGGCGCTCGCCGTGCAGCCCTTTCAGGGAGCCACGCAGCATTTTGCGGCGCTGCCCGAAGGCGGCGGCGGTGACCCGTTCCATGGCCTTGAACAGGGCAGGTTCAGGCTGCTGGGCGTGGGGCGTGATGCTGACAACAGCAGACCAGACCGCAGGCGGCGGAGAAAAAGCCCCCGGCGGCAGCTTCATGACAATGGCGCACTGGGCGCACCACTGGGCCAGAACACCCAGCCGCCCGTAATGGGATGAACCCGGTACCGCGCAAATTCGCTCGACAACTTCGAGCTGGAACATGAGGGTGAGGCGTTCCCACGCGCTCCCCTGTCGCAGCCAGCCAACCAGCAGCGGCGTAGCCACATTATAAGGCAGGTTGGCGACAATATGCCGGGGAGCAGGGCACAGGGTTGTCAGATCCTGTTTGAGAGCGTCCGCTTCCACCAGTTTCAGGCGGTCGGGGTAAAAGGCGATGAGTTCGCGGATAATTTCGGCGGCACGCGGATCAACTTCCACGGCTGTGACGGAGGCCGCTTTGGTGCCCAGTAGCGCACGCGTCAGGCCACCGGGGCCGGGGCCAACTTCCACCACATGCCGCACGTCCAGCGCGCCTGCCAGAGCGGCAATGCGGTTGGTGATATCAGGATCAAGCAGAAAGTGCTGACCAAGCGCCTTACGGGCGTCCAGCCCGTGGCGGCTGATAACGTCCTTTAAGCTTTCAAGACCGGAGAGGGACGTCATACGCCCTTCAGCTTGATACGCATGTCGATCATGGCTTTGCGGTGCAGGTCGCTGTCCAGCTGGCGAGCTGTCTGCTCCACGCGTTCATTCATCAACTGGTCAGCAATTTCGCTGGGTGAGCGGTCGGCAAAGTTCTTCTCTTTTTTGGAGCAGACCATGATCAGGTCAATCCCATCCGTGGAAACCAGAGGGCGGGAGACCTTGTTCAGCGGCAGGGATTCCAGCAGGCCGCGCATCTGCGGGTTCATGCGTTCCAGCTGGAGTTCACCGGGGTCAGACGGTCTTCTTTCCCCATTCTGCTGGTTGATGGCGGCCACTTCGTCACAGGAATGCACAGTCTGTGCAATTTTGACGGCTTTTTGCAGGGTCTGCTGCTGCTGGGGCGTAATGTGTTCCGGGTTGAGCTCGGCATCAAACGGCAGGAAAGCCTGACGAATGGAAATGACATGCCCCGGCTGGTGGCCGATAATCCGCTTGCCATTAACCGTGATAATCACAAACCCGCCGGGCACCTTGATGGGGTTGGAGATAGCGCCAGCGCCCACCGGCATCTGTTTGATCATGTCGATCACAGCCGGGTCCAGCTCATCTTCCTGCACCCAGCCCATGGAACCGCCATCCAGAGCCGTCTGGCTCTGGGAGAACTGGGCCGCCACAATCGGGAAAGGTGCGCCTTTGCGCAGTTCCTGGATAACGGTGTTGGTAAAGGCCAGCTCTTCTTCCGCGTGGCGCGGATCTTCCACCTTCACGAAGATTTCGCTCAGGTTATATTCTGTCCGGCCATCCTGCCGCTTCAGAGCATCTTCACGCTGAGCAATTTCTTTTGCGGAGACGCGGCCACGCGCCCCAAGCTCCTGCCGCAGCACCTGCACCCAGCCAATCTGGACCCGGATCTGGTCGATCAGGGTCGTCAGAGAGACACCGTCCTGCGCCAGTCGATCACGCAGGGCGTTTTCCGGCATACCGTTGCGGCGTTCAATCCCGGCAATGGCGGCGGCAATCTGTTCGGGCGGCGTGTTGATATGGCGCGAGAGAATTTCCTGCGTGCGCAGGCGTTCATCAATCAACTGGCGGATAATCTGCGGGCGCAGGCGCTGCATCAGCTCATCATTGACCGGCAGACCGGTGGAGAGCGCGAACAGCTTGCCGCGATTGTTCACATCACGCGTGGTCAGCGGAATGCTGTTGACCACGGCAATAATGGTGTCGTCCGGGAGGGGCGCTTTGACCTGGGTTGAGGAGGCGGACGCCGCCTGTGTCTGCCCGGTATGGGTATGGGGGGCAGCATTGGCAACGGAGGCCAGTGTCAGAGCCGTAAGGGAGCAGGCCAGTGTAAGAGAGCGCAGACGCATGCAGGACAGTCTTTCAGCTTTCCGCTGGAGAACGGGAATAATCTTGAATACCGGAGACGACGGGTTTTTTGAAGCACTGATCATTTGAGACCAAACGCCCCCAGCGTTTTGAAGCTGACAGTGAACAGATAAGTCGAGTTACGCTGCTGACCACCGATGGACGTGTATTGTTTGAGATACATGAAATCAAGGCCGAAGCAGTCGTTGTTATAGCCGATATCGCCACCCAGAGAGACAAATTCCTTACGGGAGAGACTGCGGCGGGCAAAGCCGGACAGGTGCCAGTTGGCCCAGTCGGTGGAGAAGCCGCCGCTCAGCTCGCTGGTGCGCACGTAATAGAGCTGCGTCGGGCCGGAAGAGCGATAATCGGTTGCGTAATAGTAGTACGGGGTGACCGGCTCATAGATATACCCGCCGCGGACGCGGAAGTGCGGCACCCCGGCGCTGAACAGCGCATCCCCGAAATCAAACTTGGAGGTGTAGGGGTTCAGCCGCATACGCGCCGTGAAGTCGAAATACTGGTTGGGGACAACGCGCGCGCGGGCCACGATGTCAGACACATGGTGGTCCAGCCCGGAATAGGGCAGGCGGTCCTGCGTAATATGCTCCTGGAAACTAGCGCCGCCCAGCAGGTCGATTTCATGACCGTCCCACGTCCAGTTGGCATGCATGCCAACATTGCCGCGCAGCCCGCCATCCAGCCTGTCCGTGCCCTGATAGCGGTTGAGCGAGAACAGGGTTGAATCCGTAAATTCGTAGGCCAGACTGTCTTCGTTCGGAATGTTGTCGTTTGTGCCTGCCCCGGTGTTGGGGGCGTAAATGGCCTGCACGATCGGCTCGAGAATCTGCGTGCCGTGGCCATGTTCAAACGTGCGGATGAACGGCCAGTTGGTCTTCAGCGCGATGGTCGGCAGAACCTGCCCGCTGACGGAGGTTGCGCCGGTTTTGTAGAAGTTGGGCTGCTGGTAAAGCTTGCGGGCCCGGTAGACCATGGAATCCAGATGCAGGGTCAGCAGGAACTTCTGGCCCAGACGGTTGGTAAACGGGCGATCCCAGTTCAGCGCAAGCTGGCCGCGCATGTCGGAGGTGCCGTTGTCACGCCGGACGTTGAAGTCTGTGGTGGATACCCCAAAACGGCCGCCCCACGCATCGGGCTGCCCGAGGTAGCTATAGGTATAGCGCGGCAGCACGAACGGCAGGTCCGAGTTACGGATAACACCCTGGTTCAGGCCCTGATAATACTGGGCGTCCACGCGGCTGTAAGCGCCGGTGCCAAAGCCTTCCAGATAGGCGTTGGAGTTCAGGGTGTCCGAGCCATAACCCTGCACACGGTAATCGCGCATATAGTCCGCGGATGTGGCCAGATTAATATTGGCCCCGGCGCGCCAGTATTTGTTGATGGAGAACTGGCCATTGGCAAAAATATAGCCCTGCATACCATGGCCGTTACCCCGGCCGACAGGTTCCCCGAAGTTGTTGGTGTAGCTGCTGGAGCGGTGGGTATCGTAAGCGATACCTCCCTGCACATTCAGCATGCCGAAGTTGAAGAGCTTTCTGTACTGCGCGCTGAGCTGCGGGCCTGTTTTGGTAGAGAACAGCCCCTGCACCGTGACGTCGGACGTATCATCCAGCACCCAGTAATAGGGGATGGTGAAGTAGGTGCCCAGATAGCGGTCATGCGGGGTCACGCCCGGCATGAGGAAGCCGCTATGCCGTTTGGAGGAGGGGTCCGTCATGGAGAAGTAGGGCAGATAGATAACGGGGATACCGAAAATATCGATAAACGTATCCCGGAAATCAATCCGCTCGTGCTGCAGATCCTGCGTGGCGTCATAGGCGCGGAACTGCCAGAACGGCGCACGCGTCTTGTCTTTTTCGCAGATTTCGCAGGCCGTATAGACCGCGCGGCTCATGACGTTGACCTTGCCGCCGGTGCGGCGCAGGCCGTTGGCGGCCAGCTTGGCGTTTTCCGGCAGGCGCGCGTTGACGTGCAGCATAATGCCGTCGCGCATATTGCCCGTCAGTTCCGCATAATTGGCGTACATGACTGAGCCATCCGGCTGGATGGTCGCCACGTTGCCACGTGCGGCGACGATGCCGGTATCCCGGTCAAAAACAATCTTGTCCGCGCGCAGCACATGGTCGCCCTGCCAGACCTGCACATTGCCAGTCCAGGTGACCGTGTTAGCGTGGTCATCATAGTCCACGCTGTCAGACTGGAAGGTTGCCGGTTCATCAGGGGACGTTTTGGCGCCGGTGTTCAGATGCATCGGTTGCGGCCTGAACTGGGCGTGCGCCTCCTTGGGCGTTACGACCAGAATGCACGCGGTCATGCCTCCCAGCGCCGTGGCGGCGGCAAGCGTGCGCCGGCGGTGCAGAAGCCGGAAACGGGAAGGCCGAGAGGCCACGGTCAATCAGCCATCCTCCAGATGAAGAAGCAGTGAGATAGCGAGGCAAAGTCCGGCAACGGTAGGAGCCCATGCCGCCAGAACGGGGGGAAGGGCACCGGAGTTACCAAACTGCTCCGCAACTTTTGATACTGTGAAAAGCAGAAATCCCGCCGCAACGCCAGACCCGATCATCTGAGCTACGCCGCCGCGCCGTGTTGGACGCATGGAAAATCCTGCTGCCACAAGAGCCATAGTGCCTGCCAGCATAGGGAGCGCGAGCAGAGACTGGAAGTGAATCCGGTGGCGGATGGAAGAAAATCCGGAGCGGTCCAGCAGCGCGATAAAGCTCGGCAGAGCCCAGACAGAGAGGGTTTCCGGCGAGGAAAAACTTTCCTGCACACGGGCGACTGTCAGATCAGTCGGCAGATTCATCTGGCCGAGGGGATGAAGAATTTCATTCGGGCGGACGGTCTGCGCGCTTTTCAGTTCCCAGACGCGGTCCCCCAGAATGCCATCAGGCGATTCGATTCTCATGACCAGCTTGTCGTTTCGGTCCAGCCGGAAAACGCTGACATCATGAATGTGCAGAACCCCTTTCTCCAGCTGCACACCACGGGCATGCAGGATAGCCACGCCTTTAGGGTCATACTGGCTGTCTGCCTGCCGCAGCCACAGCGAGCCGCTGGACAGGCTGAGCGGGCCGCCGCCGGTGCGCAGATATTGCTGGTCCAGCTCTTCCGCCCGGCGATACATGGCGGAGGAGAGCGGGGAGATCAGGGCTGTTGCGATGGTGCCGATCAGCATGGCGCAGGCCAGCGGGCCGGCCAGAAACTGCCAGGCGGAAATACCGGCGGCACGGGCCACAATCAGCTCTGAAGAGCGGGTCAGCCGCCAGAAGCAGATAATGCCCCCCAGCAGAATACCGAACGGCAGGATTTCCACAGAAAAATAGGGGACGTGCAGGGCTGCAATTTCTGTCACCACATTGGTGGAGACGTCCGGCCGGGTCGCAACGCGGCGCAGCAGATCGATAAAGTCGAACAGGCAGACAATGCCGGTCAGGGACGCAATCATGGCCACGACGGAAAAGACGAACTGGCGCGCGATGTAGAGCGAGAGGGTGACGGAGACAACCATAAGGGGCGCGTTCTTCCTCAGACCGTGCGGGTGCTGGAGCGGAGGCGCAGCTCCGGCAGAAACAGGATGGCCGCACACGCTAAGCCGGGCAGCAGGGCCACCAGCGGGATAAGCGGAATGAGCGCCATATTCCGGCTGGCAAGATTTTGCAGCAGCAGGTTGAACGCCAGCAATCCGACCACGCTGAGCACAGCAGCCAGTGGGCGCTTGATGTTACCGTGGCGCGAGAACACCCCGCGCAGCACCGCAAACAGGCCGACCATGGCAAAGGAGAAGCAGGTGAGCGGGGAGGTTAGCCTGCGCCAGCCCTCCACCTTGAACTTGCCGGTATCACGCGGGGCGACCTCTTTTGGGTCCGGGTTCAGCAGTTCATGCAGGGACATTTCCGCCGCATCGCGGAAGCGGGAGTCTTCCTGATGTGTGGAGGAGAGATCCATGGAATCCTGTTGAAAAACCAGCATATCCAGACGCCCCGTTTTATGGTCGATCACCTGACGGGAGCCGTCATACAGGATGACGCGGGGTGTGTCGTTGACAATCATCATGGTGCCGCGATTGGCCAGAATTGTGGCGCGGCTGTTGGGCTGGCGGTCATCCTCCACCACAATGCCGTGCAGCGTGCCGTCATGGCTGCGCTCACGGATATAGACCGTCATCACGTCGGAAACTTTGGTGAAGACGCCTTCCTGCAGCATGAAAGCCGCCATCTTGTTCCGGATCTGGAATTCAAACTGCCGGAAGTGATGGTAGGAGACGGGCACGACCCACAGATTGAGCAAAAACCCGATAAATGTCGCCATCAGGGCGCAGGTCAGGCCGGGGCGCGCCAGAGCAATGGGCGAAAGCCCTGCGGCGCGCATCACCGTCAGTTCCCGGTCTCCTGCCAGCCGTTGATAGACAAACAGGCTGACCACAAACGTGGTGATGGGGAGCACAACGGCGACAAAAGAGGGAATAAGCAGGCTGGTCAACTCGATAAAGACCCGCAGGGACAATCCGCGATCGACCACCAGCGAGACAAAGCGCAGCGATTGCATCAGCCAGATAAGCGCCGCCAGCCCCCCGGTGGTGGCCAGAAGGGCAATCAGAAGCTGATGAAACACGTAGCGGTCCAGCGTGGAGACGCGTGCTTTCAGCCATGATGGAAATGAACGGACGGTCATATCTGTCTTATCTACCCCCTCCCTCTCTCAGAGCAACACCCCCTTGTGACAGAATAATGAGGGCGGGAGAGGAAGAGTGGTTCCGGCTTGCGGCTTTATGAGGGCGAAGAGCGCCGCCACAGGCCGGATTACGCCCGTCAGACGGCCAGACATGTGCTGCCTGACGTGTATAAAAAATTATTCTTCTACGTGAGTATCCGGGTCTCCGCCCAGACGGTTTCCGGCTTCCAGCCCCGCAATGGCGGCAAGATCGCCTTCGTCCAGCGTGAAGTTGAAGATATCCAGATTGGCGCGCATCCGGTCCGTGTTGCTGGATTTTGGGATGGGGATGATGTCGTTCTGGGTAAACCAGCGCAGCATGATCTGGGCCGGGGTGCGGTTGTGTTTGTCCGCAAGTTCCACAATTACGGGGTTATCCATCAGCCCCTTGCCAAGCGGCCGCCAGCCTTCCGTCAGAATACCATGTTTGGCATTGAAGCGGCGCATGTCGGCCTGCTGGAAGTCGGCATGGATTTCAATCTGGTTGACGGCCGGCACGACGCCCGTTTCCTGAATGAGGCGCTCCAGATGGGCGGGCTTGAAGTTCGAGACGCCGATGGAGCGGATCTTACCGTCCTTCTGTGCGGCAATCATCGCCTTCCAGCTTTCCACATACAGGTCTTTTTCCGGCAGGGGCCAGTGGATGAGGTAGAGGTCCACATAGTCCACATTCAGCCGCTGGAGGCTGCCATCCAGCCCTTTGAGCGCGGCGTCATAGCCCTGATCTGCCCCGCGCAGTTTGGTGGCGAGAAAGATATCTTTTCTTTCAACTTCAGAGTCTTGCAGCGCGTGGCCAACACCCGTTTCGTTCCCATAGCTGGCAGCGGTGTCAATCAGGCGATAGCCGGTGAGCAGGGCGGCCTGCACGGCGGCTTCCACTTCCTGATCATTCATGGGGTAGGTGCCAAATCCCATGCCGGGAATTTTGTGGCCGTCATTCAGGGTAAGGAGGGGGGCTGAGGGCATGGGGCGCAATCCTTGAAAGTCTTGTCAGAACATCAGAGGCACAAACCGGCCTCCGAGCGGCACAGGGCCGGGAGGCAGGGGGCGGCTTTCTTTCTTAACGTTTCGGGGTGGGGATGGTTCAGAAAAACCAGCCGCCCTCAGAACAGCAGGATGACGCCGGCGGAGGCGGAGTTATCGCTTTCCTTGTTCGGGCCGTGGGCGGCAGATTCCGTGTGGGCGTATTCCGCTACAAGGTTCAGCCAGTCGGTCAGGCTATAAAAGGCAGCGCCGACTTCGGACTGGTTGCGACGCACCAGCAGAGAGCTGTTTTCGCCCGGAGCCTGATAGAGATTACTCACACCATAACTGCCGACCAGCTTGAACTTCTTGGTGAAGTTATACATGGCCTGCACGTAATAGCCTTCCGACGCCCGTTTGCGGCCATTGTTGGCAATGCCGTCAAAGAACAGGCCGGTCGTGCCCAGTCCGCTGCCCCGGTAGTAATAGGCCACACCCTGAAAGCCTTTGTAGGTGATCTTGGTGCCGATTTCCCCAGCTTCTACCATCGCCCCGCGGCGGCTGCTGGCATCCAGATCCGGGCTGGTCAGGCCCTGTTGATGCTGCACAAGGAAGCTGGCCCAGATACGGGTTTGCACGCCACCAATCGTAAAGTCGTAGGTGCCTTTACCCTGCACCATGGGAGAGGAATGCTGCGTGGAGGAGGCCGAGAGTGCGCGGCCTGACGCATCACCCCCGGCAAAGTTGAATTCATCAAGAGGCTGGAAAACACCGACGGAGCCCTGCAACCCGTGATATTTGGGAGAGACGTAGGAAATCTGCGGGATCCAGTCCGCATACACATAACCGACACCGATACGACCGAGCGACGTATTGCCCGGTGCCGCGTTGCTGCCGGTGGACCCCACACTGAGCAGGGTGGCATCGTTCAGGATGGCGTCGCTGCCGAAAATGGCGAGGTCACGCCCGAACTTGAACGTCCCGACTGCCTTGGTGCCGACGGTTACGTAAACCTGTCGCAGATCGATCCCGGCCGTGCCTAGTCCGACCGGGCTGCCGCCTGTATTGGCGTTGAAGGCCCCGTTCTTGGCGTTGTCCACGCCCGGATACATGCCCAGCACGGCGGACATATCAATGCCCGACTGGGTGGTGCTGAGCTTGAGGATAAAGCCTGCGGGCAGCAGGCCGTTACGCACGGAAGAGGAATCAAACCCGCTGGAGCCGGTGGAGACGCCACCCGCCACCGGGCGACCGCCTGCGGGGCTGTTATAGGTGTAGAACCCGTTCACGAAGCCGGAGAAGTTGATGTCGATCGGGCCGGCCTTGAAGGTCAGGCCTTTGCCGGGAACGTATTTGGCCACGCGGACGATGCTGTTGCTGTTCAGGGCCTCATTGGTGGAGCGCATTGCTTCCTGAGCGGAGCGAGCGCTGGCTTCGGCCCGGTTGGCTGCCAGTTCTGCGCGGCTGGAGGCTTCATCCGGCGCGCCCGGATCAAACCGGATGCCATCTTCATAGCCTGAGCCGAGGGTGTGCGCAGCCGGGCTGCCATGATGCGGGGCAGACGCAGTGGCCGTGCGGACGGGGCGGGCTGTACGCGCCGGGGCTGTGTGCTGCGTTGTGCCTGCGGTGTGGCTCAGATGTTTGGCCAGAAGGGTATCGTGCTCATGCCTGGTCAGGCTGCCTTTGAGCTGAAGAATATCCAGCAGGTCACTATAGTCGTCAGCCAGAGCAGATGGCGCAGTCATAAATGGCGCGCAGGCAACAGATGTTACCACAACAGGTAATAGAAGTGCCCGTTTTCTCGATGCCATAAAAGTCTGCTCCCTCACGTCGTTTGCTATCTCTGAGAGATTGGACTTCCCTCCGTCAACACCCTGATAAGAAGAGTTTCCTGCCAGTACAAAGGCCTGAACGGCAAGGAAACAGGGCTGAGGTAAAGGGACCGGAAGAGGGAGTGCCGCCCCGGAGCTGTGAGGCTTTCAAGGGGCTCTTATGCAGCGCAAGCGGGCTGGATTATGCGGCATTTTGAGGGTTTTTGTTTGTTGTCAAAATGTTATGCGGATTTGTTCGGGGACGCGGAACGATTTTAAATCGAAACAAAATCGCTAAAGCACGCTCCCTTGCACGCTTGTGGCGGAGGGGTGCTATGCGGGAATAGAACTTGTCCGGCTTAAGAGAACGGAAAAACCCTTGGTGTTATAACGAAAAATACCAAGGGAATACGGGCGCAGGTCACGCAGTTGTTACGCCTCCGGCAGCGTCGGGCTGACCCGATGCCGCACAACTTCGCCAATAATGATCAGGGCAGGGCTGGTCACATTTTCAGCAACAGCCTGTTCAGGCAGCGTGGCGAGGGTGCCGGTAATCACGCGCTGCTGCGGCGTTGTGCCACGTTCCACCAGGGCGGCGGGCCAGTCGGCGGGTAGGCCATGTTCCATGAGTTGCGCGCTGAGTTGGGGCAGCATGGTCAGGCCCATATAGATCACGACCGTCTGGCTGCGCAGTGCGATGGTCTCCCACGCCAGATCCAGCGTGCCATCGGCCTTGGCGTGGCCGGTAATAAACAGGCACGCCTGTGCGCAGTCCCGGTGCGTCAGCGGAATGCCGGCATAGGCCGCGCAGCCATTGGCGGCGGAAATGCCCGGAATAATGCGGAAGGGCACGCCTGCTTCTGTCAGCGTTTCGATTTCTTCCCCGCCACGGCCAAAAATAAACGGGTCTCCGCCTTTCAGGCGCAGTACGCGTTCACCCGCTTTGGCACGGCGGACGAGTTCGGCGTTAATCCCTTCTTGCGGCAGGGTGTGCCGGTTACGCTGCTTCCCAACAAAAATCAGCTCGGCGTCGCGCCGGACATAATTGAGGATGTCCGGGCCAATCAGATTGTCATACAGAACCGTATCTGCATCCTGCATGAGGCGCAGGGCGGCGAGGGTGAGTAGGTTCGGGTCTCCAGGGCCAGCGCCGACCAGCCAGACTTCGCCTTGCCGGGTGTGACCGTCCAGCAGGTTGTCAAGTTCCCGGCTGGCGGCTTCTGTCTGCCCGCTCATGGCCAGATTGCCGCCGGAGCCATCAAGAAACCGTTCCCAGACCTGCCGCCTGTCAGACGGGTCGGGCAGGCGTGCGCGCAGAGGCAGGCGGGCGTTCTGCATAAAGTCCGCCAGCAGATGCAGGCCAGCGGGCAGAATTTCTTCAATCTTGGCGCGCAGGCGGCGGGCGAGCACCGGCGCCGCCCCACCTGTGGAGACGGCGACCTGCACCGCGCCGCGCGTGCTCAGCGCCGGGGTGATGAAGCTGGAATTACCCGGATCATCCACCGCGCAGACCGGCACGTTCTGCTGCTGGCACAAAGCGGCAAGGCTGCGGTTCAGCGTGGTATCATTGGTGGCGATATAAACCAGACGGCAGCCGGGCAAGCGGGCGCGTACGTCGTCTTCCGACACCAGACCCGGCACATGCGTCAGAACGCCGTCATCCGCCAGACGCTGCAATTCGGGGCAGAGCGTGGGGGAGAGGAGTTCAATCCGCGCGCCGGTGGGCACCAGAAGGCGCACCTTGTTGGCGGCGATATTCCCGCCACCAATGACAAGGACACGAGCTTCGTCGAGGCGAAGCATGATGGGAAACCAGCTGGTTTTTTCAGAAGACGACTGCATAACACCCTCAGCAAGCAGGCTTGTGCGCGGGACGCAAGGGTTCTGATGCGTTGAGCGCACAAAAAAGCTTTTTTAATCTTTCTGCGTTTCAGTGGCCTGTTGCCATGATAGCGCCGTCTTCCCAAGTGACAGGACACAAAAAGTGTGCCGCAACGCAGGCTTCACCATCACAAAGAGGGCAGAATGGCAGGAACGGTCACACAGTCTGGCATGCAGAGTAATCAGACCGATAAAACCATCGTGGTGCCAGACCGCGAGCTGCATGTGTATGCCGGGCGGCCCGTGGCTTTTCTGCTGCGCTATATGCGCAATCGGGCCATGGCGCATGTGATGGTGTTTGGCTCGGTCGGGCTGGCGATTGGCTGCGCGGTTCTGTCCTCCTACGCCATCCGGCATCTGGTGGATGTGATGACGGCCACGGCGCATAATGGTCCGGTCGAGGCCGTCTGGCAGGCGGTGGCCATTCTGGCGGTGCTGATTGCCACAGATAATATGGGCTGGCGTATTGCAGGCTGGTTTGCCTCCCGCACCTTTATTGAAATGACCGGAGATATCCGGCGCGATCTGTTCCGGTTTCTGACAGGCCATTCCCCGGCGTATTTTTCCGAGCGGATGCCGACCTCTTTAGCGGCGCGGATTACCACGGCGGGTAATGTCTGCTTCACCCTCGAAAATCTTCTGGCATGGAGCGTCCTGCCGCCTGCTCTGAATGTGGTGCTTTCTGTCACGCTCATGCTGTCCGTGAGCTGGCTTATGGGAGGCGTGACGGTGGTTCTGGCAGCGGCTCTGTGCCTGCTGATGTTCCGTCTGGCGGTGCGCGGGCGCACATTGCACGGAGAATACGCTGCGGCTGCTGCCGGGCTTGAGGGCGAGACGCTGGATGTGATGGGCAATATCGCGCTGGTGCGCGCCTTTGGGATGCGAACGCAGGAGCGTCTGCGCTTTAACACGCTGGCGGGCAGGGAGATGGGCGAGCGTCTGCGTTCCCTGCGCTACATGGAAAAGCTGCGCATGGTACATGCCGTGCTGACGGCTGTGCTGACGGCGGGTTTGCTGATCTGGGCGGTGCTGCTCTGGCAACATGGCGAGGCCAGTGTGGGGGAGGTGGTAATGGTCATCACCCTCGGTTTTGCCATTCTGCACGGCACGCGGGATCTGGCGATGGCGCTGGTGGAGACCATTCAGCACAATGCGCGGCTTTCTGAAGTGCTGTCTGCCTTGCTGGTGCCGCACGATATGCCCGACCGGGATGACGCCGTGCCGCACCCCGGCCCGGTGCGCGGCGAGATTGTGTTTGAGGATGTTGGCTTTGCCTATCCCGGCGGGGCGAAGGTGCTGGATGGCTTTAACCTGCATATTGCCGCAGGCACCCGCGTGGGGCTGGTGGGGCGCTCCGGTTCCGGCAAGAGCACGGTTTTGGCGCTGTTGCAGCGGCTCCGCTTTGTGCAGTCTGGTCGTATTCTGATCGACGGGCAGGATATTTGCAGCCTGACGGATGATGGCTTGCGGGCCTGCCTCTCCATTGTGCCGCAGGATGTCTCTCTGCTGCATCGCAGCGTGATGGAAAATATTCGTTACGGGCGGCCTGATGCGACGGATGAAGCCGTGCGTGCCGCAGCGGCTGCTGCTGGCTGTGCGGACTTTATCGAGGCCATGCCGGAGGGGTTTCAGACGCTCGTGGGGGATAGGGGCGTAAAGCTGTCCGGCGGCCAGAGACAGCGGATTGCCATTGCCCGGGCCTTCCTGCGGAACGCGCCGATCCTCATTCTGGATGAAGCGACCAGTGCGCTGGACACGGAAAGTGAAGCGCATGTGCAAAAGGCGCTGGAGCGGCTAATGGTGGGCCGGACTGTGATTGCGGTGGCACACCGGCTTTCAACTTTGCGCAACTTTGATAGAATTGTTGTGATGCAGGACGGCAGGATTGTGGAGGACGGCTCTCCCACCCTGCTGGAACAGCAGGACGGCCCGTATAAGAATTTTTTGAACCAGCAGGTGACCCATACGAATGATGTTGCATGACGATGCGCCCGCTCTGGACTCTGATCGTCCGGCGGCAGCTAAAGGGGCTCTTGCCGCTTACGCTTATCAGCAGATCAGAGAACGCCTGATCCTGAGCACTTATAAGGGCGGTGAAAGGCTGGTTCTGCGTCCGCTGGCGGCGTCTCTTAACCTCAGCCCGACCCCGGTGCGGGAGGCCCTGCTGCGGCTGGTGTCCGAACAGGCTCTGGAACTGGATGACCGCAATACCGCACGCGTGCCCGCTCTCTCGCGGGAGGTGTTTCAGGAAGTGCATCCACTGCGCGGGGACCTGGAAGAGCGCCTGACACGCAATGTGGCGGGGCGGATAACACCGGAGCAGATTGGCGTGCTGGAAACCTGCCATCAGTCCTTTATTGATGGCTATCTGGCCGGAGACCCGCATCAGGCGGCTGTCGGGAATGCCGCCTTCCATAGTGCGATTGCTGACTTTTCCAGCATGACCATTACAGCTGGCATCATGCAGCGCCTGTGGGCGCGGATTGGTCCGTTTTATGCGGGTACCAATGGTTTGCCGCCTGCCAGCCCGGTGGAGGCTAATCATCCGCACATGCTGCTGCTTGAAGCCTTCCGGCGGCATGATGCGGAAGCGGCCGTGGCGGCAATCCGGCAGGATTTCCAGCAGGCCCGCAGCTGGCTGGAACCGCTTTTGCCGGCCTGACCCTGTTTGAGAGTGTTCGGGCAAAGAAAAACCCGGTCCGCTGCAAGAGCGGGCCGGGTTTTTTTATATCGTGATGACGGTAAGCCTCAGGCTTTTTTGGCCTGAGGAGCAGCCTTGGTAGCCTGAATAGCGGGCTTTTCACCCGGTTTGACGTCCGTCAGGCCGGGTACTTCCACGTCAATTTCCAGCGTGGAGCAGTGGGCACCGCGATCCAGCTTGATCTGCACCTTGTCCTGATCCACGGCGACGTGCCGTTTGATCACTTCCATGATTTCCCGGTGCAACTGGGCCAGCAGATCATCTTTGCCTTCCCCACCGGAAATCCGTTCATGAGCGAGGAGAATCTGCAAACGGTCGCGCGCGACGGGTGCCGAGGAGCGGCGTTTGAAGATATTGGAGAGGAAGGTCATGAGACTCTCCGTTTAAACAGCCAGTCAAACAGGCCTTTGCGTTCCGTGGGAATAGTGACTTCCAGCTTCTCGCCTGCCAGACGCCGCGCCGCATCGTTATAGGCGCGCGCCGCTGCACTTTCAGGCTCAGCTATCGTAACCGGGGCTCCCACGTTTGAGGCCCGCAGTACGTCGCCGCTTTCCGGGATGATGCCCAGAAGCGGAATGGACAGGATTTCCAGCACATCGTCTGTCCCCAGCATGTCACCCCGGGAGGCGCGCTGCGGGTCATACCGGGTGAGGAGGAGGTGTTTTTCCAGCTTCTCACCTTTTTTGGCTTTTTCCGTTGTGCTGTCCAGCATGCCGATAATGCGGTCACTGTCACGCACGGAAGAGACTTCCGGGTTGGTGACAATCACGGCCATATCGGCGTGATACATGGCCATCTGTGCGCCGCGCTCAATCCCGGCAGGGCTGTCACAGATCACCCAGTCAAACTTCTTGCGCAGTTCCGCAATCACCTTGGCCACGCCTTCAGACGTCAGGGCATCCTTGTCCCGCGTCTGGGAGGCAGGCAGCAGGGAGAGGGAGGGGACGCGCTTATCCTTGATGAGCGCCTGCGCCAGATTGGCATCACCCTGAATCACGTTGATCAGGTCAAACACCACGCGGCGTTCTGCGCCCATTACCAGATCAAGGTTCCGCAGGCCGACATCGAAATCAACCAGCACAACGCTCTGACCATTTTGTGCCAGCGCTGCGCCTAAGGCTGCGGTGGTGGTGGTCTTACCCACGCCACCTTTGCCGGACGTGACGACCAGAACCTTTGACATCCGTGTTATTCCTCTTTGGTCTTTAAGGCTGCTTTGCCGTCAGCTTAGTACGACAGCCGTGTAGGAACGCAACCTTACAATCTGTCATCAAAAATGGAACGCAGAATATTCGCCTTAAGCGAAGTCTTTTGCGTAAAAGTGTTACGTGAGAGGAAGGAAAGTGAGTGTTTCCCCGGAAAGTGCAACCTGAGCTGGTTTACTTGTCTGGTCCGCATTCATTTCTTCCGCGGTGGCGTAAAAACCGTCAATCGCCACCAGTTCGGCTTCCAGCGCACGGGTGAAGATACGGGCTTCCCCATTCCCGCCAATCCCTGCAATGGCCCGGCCACGCAGAGGGCCGTAGACGTGGATGGAGCCGCCGGCTGAGACTTCCGCCCCAGAGGCGACGGAGCCAAGAATGATCACATCACCATCCGGCCACACGACCTGCTGGCCGGAGCGGATGGGGCTTTCAAGAATAAGCGTGCGCGGGCCGGGGGCTTCGGGCACGTCATCTTCCGGGATATCGATCTCGGCAGAGGCGCGGCCACCGGCAAAGTTTTCCGGCCATTCCCAGTCCGCCAGCGCGGGCCAGGAGCGGTCCCCGCCTTCAATCCCCATCACGCGGATGCCGCGCTCCTTCAGGGCAGGCAGCAGATCAGCCAGATGCTGCGTTTCAGCATCCAGCATCCCGAGGTCCAGAATAATGGGCTTGCCGGCAAAGAACCCGGCGGAGCGGGCAATCTGGTGATCCAGCGCGCTCAGCCAGTCTTCCAGCGGGGCTTCCGGGGTGAGCGTGAGCGCCAGAAAGGACCGGCCGGAGATACGGATGCGGGGCAGGGGGGATGTCGTGGCGGACAAGGACGTGAGATCTCGCTTGCGTAGGATCGGACGGGAAAGTGCAGCAGTGGTACACGCTGCAAGGGTTGTCTGTCGAGCATCTGTGCAGAACGCGCAGGGACCCTGTGCATTATTTGATGCCCGCAGGCCCGATTACCCTCTGGCGCGCTGGCAGACAATGTCATAAATCTTGCGCATGCGTACCCTGTATCATCTCCCCCTCTCCCCCTACTGCCGGAAGATCCGGCTTGTGCTGGGTGAAAAACGTCTGCCGTTTGAAGCCATCGTGGAACGGGTGTGGGAAGAACGCCCGGAATTCTACGCCATGAACCCGGCAGGTGAAGTGCCGGTTCTGGTTGAAGATAACGGGTTGGTTGTGCCGGATTCCTCCGTGATCTGCGAGTATCTGGAAGAAGCCTATTCTGATACGCCGCTGCTGGGCCGCACGCTGGCTGAGCGCGTGGAAGTGCGGCGTCTGGTGGCGTGGTTTGACCAGCGCTTTGCCCGCGATGTCTCCCGTCGTTTTATTGGCGAGCGCGTCATGAAGCGCATTAGTGGCCGCGGTAACCCGGATGGCACCATTCTGCGGGAAGGCTATGCGGCCATGAAGCCGCACCTGAAATACATCAACTTCCTTGCGGAAAACCGGAACTGGCTGGCTGGTAACTTCCTCTCTCTGGCGGATTTTGCGGCAGCAGCCCATCTCTCCAGCCTTGATTTTATTGGGGATATTGACTGGTCCAAAGCGCCTGCGGTGCGGGACTGGTACGCCCGTATGAAGTCTCGCCCCTGTTTCCGCCCCCTGCTGGGTGACCGCGTATCTGGCATTACCCCGCCGGACTATTACGCCAATCTGGATTTCTGAAGAGCGTGACCTTTCATAATGGCGGCGACGCAGCGCGTCGTGCGCCCGATGTGCTGATTATTGGTGCCGGTGCTGCCGGGCTGATGGCGGCGTTTACAGCAGCCCGGCGTGGTCGGCGCGTTGTGGTGCTGGACCATGCGCCGGAGGTTGGGCGTAAAATCCTGATTTCTGGTGGTGGACGCTGTAATTTTACCAATACCGAAATGCGGGCCGAACGCTTTATTTCCCAAAATAAACATTTTGCCCGCTCAGCCCTCAGCCGGTACACGCCTGCGCAGTTTCTGGAACTGCTGGCGAAGCACAAAATCCCCTGGCACGAGAAAAAGCTGGGACAGTTGTTCTGTGACAATTCCGCGCGGGATATTGTGCAGATGCTGCTGGCGGAATGTGCGGCCGCCAATGTGACCATTCTGACGGATGTGCGCATTACCGATGTCACCAAGCCGCAGGATTTCCGGGTGCAGACCTCTGCCGGACCCTTCACCAGCAAGGCGCTTGTGCTGGCGACGGGTGGCCTCTCCATCCCCAAATTGGGTGCGACCAGCTTCAGCTATAATATTGCCCGCTATTTTGGTTTGTCGGTTGTCTCGCCGGAGCCGGCTCTTGTGCCGCTGGTGTTTGGGCAGCCTGACGAAAGCTGGGTACAGTCTCTGGCTGGCGTCTCTCTGCCGGTGCGGGCGTCCTGCGGGAAAATCGGGTTTGATGAATCGCTGCTGTTCACGCATCGGGGCCTGTCCGGCCCGGCGTTGCTGCAAATTTCGTCTTACTGGGAACCCGGCCAGCCGGTGCGGATCAATCTGCTGCCCGGTGAAGATCTGAACGCGCTTCTGGCCGGATTGAAAAAAGCCAAAGGGCAGATGAAAGGCCCGGCAGCATTGGGCCGCTGGTTGCCGCATCGTCTTGCGCAGGAACTGGCTCGCCAGGGTGCGCCGGAAGAGCGTCCCGTTGTGGAATGGCCGGACCGTACGCTGCGCGCTCTGGCTGACCGCATCCATCGTCTGGACCTGCACCCCACCGGTACGGAAGGGTTTGCCAAGGCGGAAGTCACGCGCGGCGGGGTTGATACCCGGAAACTGTCTTCCAAAACCATGGAAGCGCAGACCGTGCCAAACCTTTATGTGATTGGCGAGGCTGTGGACCTGACCGGCTGGCTGGGTGGCTATAATTTCCACTGGGCGTGGGCCAGCGGACATGCGGCAGGGGAAGCACTTGGAGAAAGTGCTGCCGCCTGAGACGATTTAGTCCGAGCTGTTTTTAAGTTCCGCAGCCAGTTCCAGCGCACGGGCGTAAACCGTGCGGCGGGGCAGGCCGATGGCGGTGGCGGCGAGGGCTGCGGCGTCTTTGACGGAATGCGTGCTCAGCAGGGTGCGCAGGGTCGTATCCAGATCATCCGCGCTGCTTTCTTCCGCTTCTGCCGGGCCAAGTAGGAGAGTGATTTCCCCGCGGGGTGCTGTTTCAGCATAGAAGGCGGCGAGGGTGCCTACCGGCCCCCGTTTGACTTCTTCAAAGCGTTTCGTGAGTTCCCGTCCCACGGCGCACGGGCGGTCTTCCCCAAAAACTTCGGTCATGTCAGCCAGCGTATCCGCCAGACGGTGGGGGGCTTCATGCCAGATCAGGGTGGCGCTCAGGCCCGCCCGTTCAGCGGCGCGCAGTTTGGCGAAGGCTTCCTTACGGGCGGCAGAGCGCGGGGGCGGGAAGCCGATGAACATGAAGGGGTGCGGCGGCAGGCCGGATAATACCAGCGCCGTCAGGGCCGCATTAGGGCCGGGGATGACGGTTAGCGAGAGATCGGCCTCAATCACTGCCCGCACCAGCCGGAAGCCGGGGTCGGACATCAGCGGCATGCCGGCGTCGGACACCAGCGCCATGCGGGTGCCGTTCTGCATCCGCTCAATGAGGGCCGGAACGCGCTGGCGTTCATTATGCTCGTGCAGGGCTTCCGTGCGGGTCGTAATATTCCGGTCAGACAGCAGGCGGGCTGTCATGCGGGTATCTTCACACAAAATCAGGTCGGCTTCGGCCAGAGCTTCCGCGCCACGCAGGCTGAAATCTCCCAGATTTCCTATGGGAGTCGCAACCAGCGTGAGGCCTGCCGCACTACCGGAGGAAGAGAAGGCATGACGAGAGGCCTTTCCTTCGCTATGGAGTGTGGAAGTCCGGTCATAAGCTTCATCAGGCCGGTTGTTTGCGGAGGACGATCTGGATGATGACGCGCACATATTCTTTCCTGTCAAAGGCATCCACGCGAGGTCTGGCTGGAAATGGCGCAGGACGCAAGGCCGGAATGGTTGTTTTGGGTACAGTAGGGCTTGCAATGGCGGGATGTGCGGACCAGTCCGGCCCCGGTGCAGCCACTGGCCCGCAGGCCCCAAAGGCCGCGACCAGCCACAAGATTGGCGTTCTGCTGCCGTTGACGGGGCCTAATGCCGCCCTCGGGCATGAGCTTCTGGCCGGGGCGCAGCTTGCCCTTGCAGAAAACGGAACGTCCACAACACAGGGGCAGGCCTCTGCCCTGCAAATGGATGTGCATGACACGGCAGCCGTCGGGGGCGCCTCCGCTGCGGCCACGGCGGCAGCGGAGGCTGGCGATGGCATTATCCTCGGCCCGTTGACGGCAGTGGACACCGCTGCCGCAGCGCCTGCTGCGCAGTCTGCAAGCATGCCGGTTCTGGCTTTTACCAGTGATGTTGGTCAGGCCCGGAATGGTGTGTGGGTGATGGGCATTACGCCGGAGGATCAGGTGGAGCGTCTGGTCGCCACGGCACGTCAGGAAGGGCGGCATCGTTTTGCGGCCTTCCTGCCGGATAACCCGCTGGGCCATGCGCTGGGGAATGGTCTTCTGGCGTCCTGCCGGGATCAGGGCCTGATGTCCCCCACCATTGTTTATCATACCGGCTCTCAGGCCAGCATTACGCAGATGATGCGGGAGCTGTCCTCCTACGATACGCGCCGCGCAGAAGCGCAGCCGGATGGCAATGCTGCGGCTCCTGCAAGCACGCCTGCGGCACCGGCTACGGGCAGCACGGACACGGCAGACAAGGCGCTGCCGTCTGATCTGGCTGCCGCGCTCAAAGGTGGGTCTGATACATCCGCCACCGCTTCGGCTGATGGCGCAGCGCAAACCCCGGCCGTGCCCAAACTTGCGCCGCCGCCGTTTGATGCGCTGCTGCTGGGTGATACGGGCCTCGGCCTGAAAAACGTGATTGGTGCGCTGGCAGATAGTCAGGTGTCCTCCGCGAATGTGCGGATTATGGGGCCGGGTCTGTGGGCTGCGTTTGCAACCAAGCTGGGTGCTCTGAAAGGCGCATGGTATGCGGCGCCGGATCCGTCATCCCGCCAGAGCTTTGCCAGCCGCTTTATGGCGCGCAACCACCACATGCCGCGTCCGCTGGCGGATCTGTCCTATGATGCCGCGAAAGTTGCCACCACCGTGGCGCGCGTGGCCCCCAATGGTTACCCGGCTGATGTGCTGACCCGTTCGGAAGGGTTTGCCGGGGTGGATGGTCCGTTCACACTGCTGCCGGATGGCCGCACGCGCCGTGCGCTGGGTGTGTTTGAAGTGCTGGATAATGGTGGCGGTGCAAAACTGCTGGTTCCGGCCACCACCAAAAGCGCTGTTTCAGGCTGATCTGAACGCGGCTTGAAAAAGCAAACGGGGCACCGGGGAGAATTTCCCGGTGCCCCATTTTTGTTTCAGGCGTAGTCCGCTGTGTCAGGCGCGATAGGCGGCCATCACGCGCAGGCGTTCAGCGACTTTTTTCACCACATCATCCCACCTGCGGGGCGTAGTCTGGCGGATGATGTGCATGGTTGGGTACCACGGGCTGGTGTCCTGCCCATGCAGCCAGCGCCAGCAATTGTCATACCGATCCATCATGATGACCGGCTTGCCCAGCCCCCCGGCCAGATGGACGGACGAGGTATCGACGGACACAATCACATCCAGTGACATCATGAGCGAGGCTGTATCGTCCATGGTATGCAGGTCATCCGTGGGGTCATACAGCGTCATGTTGCGGGGCGGGTCCAGCATCTGGTCCGCATACGGGCCTTTTTGCAGGCTGATGAGGTTGATGCCCGGAATAGCGCTGAGCGGTTCCAGTGTTTTCAGGCTCATGGAGCGTCTGCGGTCCACCATATGCGGGCCAATCAGATTAGGCCGCGGCGCACCACCCCAGATGACGCCGACATTCAGCTTGTGATTGTCCGGCAGGAGTTCGGCAAACTCTTTTACCTTGTTGGGGTCGGCTTTCAGATACGGGACGGGCGCGCCCATGGCATCCGGCGTAGCGGAAAAAACGCGGGGCAGGCTGATAAAGGGGCAATGCCAGTCATACGGCGGCACCTCGCCTCCCACCTGCACGGTGCCAACGCCTTCAAGACGGCGGCAGAGATCTTCCAGCGTATCCGGCACCCAGAGGTGAACATGCGCCCCCCGGCGGGCTAGCGGTTCCACATAGCGCAGATACATCAGCGTATCGCCGAGACCTTCTTCCTGCGTGACCAGAACGCGCTGGCCGGTCAGGTCTGTGTCCGGGCCGAGGGAGGGGAGCAGGCGGTCCTGCGGTAGGCTGCTATGGCCCGGCAGCTTCAGCCGCCATTCATGCTCGGCCCAGCCCTGCGCATAGCGTCCGGCCTTGAGCAGGGTGATGGAGTGGTTCAGGCGGATCTGGGCATCTGTGGGGCGGAGGGTAATGGCGCGACGGTAGGCGTTCAGGGCCTCCTCAAACCGGCCTTCACCGGCCAGAATGCAGCCGATGTTGGAGAGAGTGCCGGCATGGTCCGGGTTTTCAGCCAGCACGCCTTCCAGCACGCTCAGCGCCTCAGCCATATCTCCGCGCTCCGTGAGTGCCATGGCCAGCATGTTGTAGGAATAGGTGGCATTGGGGCGGAGGGCGATGGAGTGGCGCAGAGTTTCAACGGCCTCGTCAAACAGGCCCATCTGGGTCAGCACGCCGCCCAGCACGTCATAAATACGGGCATCCTGCGGGGTGACCTTCAGCGCGGCGCGGCAGGTCGCAACGGCATCCGGCCTGCGGTCCAGCTCGGCCATGATGTCGCTCAGGTCCTGCAGGGGGTGAACGGTGGTGGGGCTTTTCTGCGCAACGCGGCACAGAAGTTCCGCAGCCTGTTCCGGCTTATTGGTTCCTGCCAGACAGAAGGCGCGTAATATATCAACGGAATTCTCCCCACTGCTGGCGTAGGGACTGAGGGCCTTCAGAGTGCTTTCAAAGTGCCCGGCTTTGATCTCACTCAGCGCCCGGCGCAGAATGGCAGGATCAGGGGCCGCAGAATGTGCGGGGGAGGAGGCTTTGCGCGTCATGGCCGCCAGCCTACTGCGCTGATGCAGTGCTGAAAAGAGGAAGCGCGCCCGCCATCAAAAAACCCGGTCAGGCACTGGGCCGGACCGGGTTTTTGCGTCAGATCTGGAGCGGGAGCCTCAGGCTGCTTTCATCACAGCCGTGAGGGAGTCCAGAACTTCCGTGGGGTCTTTTTTCTCAAGAACTGCGACTTCCGCCACAAAGCGTTCCTGAGCGGCTTCAAACAGCTTCCGTTCACTAAAGCTGCCGTCCAGACTGTCCACATTGCGGCGCAGGTCACGCAGGACTTCGGCAATCTGAACCAGATCACCAGAGTTGATCTTTTCCTGATACGCAACAGCGCGGCGGGCCCACATGCCTTTGCTGACATGCGGTTTGCCCTTGATGATCGCCATGGCTTTGTCCACAATCTCGCGCGAGACGATTTTGCGAAGGCCAGCCTTACGGGCTTTTGTCAGCGGGATGCGCAGGGTCATCTGGTTGCCGGGGAAGGAGATCTGAATCACTTCCAGCTTGGTCCCGGCAATCTCGTCAACACCGATGCGGTCTACACGGCCCACGCCATGGGCGGCATAGACAATGGCGTCACCTTCCTGGAAGGGGTCGTCATCTTTAATTTTGGTTTTGGCCTGCGCTGCGGTTGTTGCGGCGGCAGTGCGTGCCATTGCGTCTGTCACGCCGCCTTTCGGAGTTGTTCTGAATGTGCTCATAACCAAACCTTATACCACAATTTCGGTGGCCTGTCTTCCAAAACGGCAGACAGGCCCGTATGGCAGATGGAGCCGCAGATCAGGGCTGAATGCCGTTTACTGCGGTAATGGGGGGCGGCAGGGGCAGGCCTGTTGGCTGGACCACATCAATTTCAATCGTGCGGGCCATGGCAGCCATGGGGAGCGCATGCGGCGTGCTGGCAAACGGCTCCTGCAGGTCATTCGCACTTTTATCGAGCACCAGAAACAGAATACCCACCAGAGATGAGCCAAGCGGCGTAATCCATTCCAGCGTCTGCACCATGGACAGGGGCAGAAGGATGCAGAAGACGTTCACCAGCGCACGGGGCAGGGCGGAAAACTGCATGGGCAACGGCGTGTTGCGAATACGCTCAAGCCCACCCTGCGCGTTGGCGAGGTCCGAGAGAATGCGGTCAATCTGGCCATGCACTGCGCCATCAATGCCCTTTTTGGCGACTTCATCACTCACGCCCAGCCCGAGTTGATAGAGAATGGCGTTAGGCTGGTTGCGCCAGCCTGCAATGGCCTTTGCCATTTCCGGGGGGAGCAGGCGGTTGACGTCGGCAGAGACATCCACATTCCCCAGCGCGCCACGCAGGGCGTGCGGGTAGGCGGCCATGCCCATCATCAGGTCTGGCCGGTCTTTAAGCAGCGTGCCGACCTGCCGGCCAAAGGAGCGGCTGTTATTGGTAATGGCCCCCCACAGGGTGCGGGCCTCCCACCAGCGGGCATACGCACTATTGCTGCGAAAGCCCATGAACAGGGCCAGCGCTGAGCCAATGAGCGAAGTGGGCAGACTTGGCTGCTCCATCCATTCCTGATGGAATACCTGGAACAGGATAACCACGATGAAATCCCACGCCGCCATAAGCAGGATAACACCAAAAATTTCTTTCGTGATGATGCGCAGGCCGATCCGCTGGTCAACGATCATCCATTAAATCTCCATTTTCTCTGATGTCAGGCACCGGGGCCGGACCATAAAAAGCAATGTTGCTTAACAGCTTAGCCCCCAAAGGGTTTCCATGGATGCAATGCTGTATCGCGCAGAACGGGACAATAGCATGGTCTGGCGCGTGTGTGGCGGGGGTGGGGAGGGCTTTTTAAAAAAATCGTCATGATTTTCTTGTGACCCCGGACGCGAGAACAGCTCTGGCCCGTCCGTTAAAAAGCGGATTATCGTGATCGTATTGCGTCAGGGCGGCAGAGCATTTGCGCTGTGGCTTGGGGAAAGTAAGGAGTGTCGGGCTGATGACGACCAGCAGCATGCTGAAAACCAGATCGGAGCATCTGTGCCACGGGGGGCGTGTTGGCTTTTACAGCCATCAGTCCGACGTGCTGGGGCTGGAAGCCCGCTTTGCCGTGTTTGTGCCGCCCGGTGCCACGGCGGCGCGGCCTGTGCCGGTGGTGCATGTGTTGGCGGGGCTGACCTGCACGGAGGAAACCTTCTTTATCAAGGCGCATGCGCTGGCCGAAGCCGCCCGATTGGGGATTGCGCTGGTGGCGACGGATACCTCGCCACGCGGAGCGCAGGTGCCGGGTGAGGAGGAAAGCTGGGATTTTGGCACGGGAGCCGGGTTCTATCTGGACGCGACGCAGGAACCGTGGAGCCGCCATTACCGCATGGGCAGCTACATTGCGCAGGAACTGCCTGCTCTGACAGAACGGCTCTTCCCGCTGGACGGCACACGCCGCGGCATTATGGGGCATTCCATGGGCGGCCACGGCGCGCTGGTGCATGGGCTGCGGGCACCGGAGTTCTGGAAATCCATTTCCGCCTTTGCGCCCATTGTGCATCCGGCAGCCGTGCCGTGGGGTGAGAAAGCCTTTACCGGCTACCTGGGGCCAGACCGGCAGACATGGCGACGGGAAGATGCCGTCTGCCTGCTGGAAGATGGCTACCGTCACCCGGCGGATATTCTGATTGATCAGGGCGAGGCCGACCAGTTTCTGGAACGCGAACTGAAACCGGAACTACTGGAAGAGGCTGCACGCAAAGCAGGCCAGTCCCTCCGCCTCCGCCGACATGCGGGCTATGACCATTCTTACTGGTTTGTGCAGAGTTTTGCTGCGGATCATGTTCGGCATCATGCGGGGGTGTTGAGAGGGTTGTGAGTGAGCCTCAATAGAGTGAGCGAAAGCAGTTTGTCGGTTTTCGCTCACCTCAGCTATTAGGCGCACATGACTATTCCTCATAAAGTGGGCAATCTCGAAAACCTTCCATTGAGAGATTTTCAGATAGTAAATGCGTCTTACGAGGAATAAAATCATCATAGCACAAAACAATGATTTGAGGCGTTCGCGTTCCAATGGTGAAATTACTCAGCGAGTGAGTAAGCTTACTGCGGCTTGAATTTTTGCGCGGATAATTTCTGACCCAGAATATATCTGTTCATCAATTGAAAGATTGCTCAGTGCTTGTGACACACGATTTAACTGGAAAACAAGGGCAACTTTTTCAGGTTGTGTAAATGCAGTTAATCGTGTTTCTACAAATAGGGGTATCTCGCCTATTACTTGGATTGCGTATTGCCGATTGCTTTGATCTGTGATCATATCAGTTACAGTATTGATAGCGCCAAGAATGTCCTCCAAGCCTTCTACATTGCTATTCGGGTTCTCGATTTCCTCAATAAGATATATGCTTAACGCCTGAGTATCGAGTTGAAAGGTCTTAAAGCCTTTGATTTTTCGAGCACGCTCATAGCTAGCATCAAGGAACATTCGAGCTTTAGGTATTTCACCCAAACTTTTCATTAAAATTGAATACTGCAACCAAAATAAAGGTTCTTCATTTACAGATGTGTCACGTGACAGTCGTATAAAATATTTATCAATTAATACATCTGATGTTGCGTGATTCTGTAGGAAGCTCTGTAAGGTTGAGACCTTCATCAATTCTCCGGCCAACCGACGATGTATGCGCTCCTGCCGACGTCGGGTTGACGAAGTCGCGATCTCGTAGCAGGCATCCAAGATGTCTTCAGAAGAAAAAATATGCTGAATTAAGAATTCCGAGAGTAGTGATGAGCGCATCTCGATTTTATCATTGTGAACATCAAGAAGGTCGTTCGATATTCCTGCTGCCCCTCGTAATTCGATATAAACATCCCGTCCAGCAAGTTCCTGAAGATAGTCATCTTCTATGTCAACGCCTACCCATTTAATTAGTGATGAAAAAACCAGAATTTGGCGAATTCCTGTCCCAGCAGAATTTACGACCTCATGGATCTTCTGCCTAATTTCGGTATGGTTATAAAGTTGAGTTACAATATCACGAATTTCTCGTGCGGAGTG
The DNA here is from genome assembly GCF_044094635.1 of Acetobacter sp. KSO5. Classification (NCBI taxonomy): domain Bacteria; kingdom Pseudomonadati; phylum Pseudomonadota; class Alphaproteobacteria; order Acetobacterales; family Acetobacteraceae; genus Acetobacter; species Acetobacter sp. KSO5. Next base: position 1,333,190 of record NZ_CP172014.1, read on the forward strand.
GACGATTTCAGCCAGATCGCGTGTCTGTAATCCAGCGCGGTAGAGGATGGCTAGAAGTTGTTCGCGATCATTAGTATCAAATATATTCAGGTTTATGCGCCTGATTTCCGGTGGAAGCCGTTTAGAAATTTCGTGGAATCGTACTTCTTGTTGGCCGGTTCTTACGGTAACAATGAATTTTGCATCAGGAACACTAGTGGCAATACGCTCTATATTTTCAATGGCCTCATCATAGTCATCGAAAATTATCAAAACACGCTTATGTCCTGAAATGACGTCGAGATCCTGCGCTAAATTCCGCTTCGCACTGCGCCAAAGTAGGCAAACAAATCCCTGCTTCATAGCATTCAAGGCTAAAATTGAAGAAAAAATAGTTTTGCCGTTCCCAAGTTTAGAGTGAACTAAAATTGTTTTTGCATTTTTAAGAGCCGCAAGAGTGTCTTCTGCTGCTTTACTTCGTAACGCAACGTAACTAGATTCATCTTGCGTATTGAAAAAACGTCCTTGATTAAATGCTCCAAAGCTTACGAGATTAAAAATTTCGACTGGTGTAGGATTAGCTAAAACTTTACCGTCCAAACCTGGTCGCAAATATTTAAAGGATTGTAAGGCATTCAAAGTTTGCGGCTTATTAGGTTTTGGAAGAGTTTTCGCAAGCGTAGCAAAATTTCCAAATCCAATAGGTAGAATCTGACCATAATCAGATGCTCGCCGCACGAAACTGCGCTGCGGATTTTCTCTTGTCACAAAATAAGTCCGTTTAACGGCACCTTCTCCGGCAGTCATCAGTCCAGAGATATGATGATCTCGGAGGCTGAAACCCATGAAATAACATGCCTCAAACGTTCGACGATCACGCTTGAATTCATCAAACCATTCCGGAAACTGGTGTGCGATGATATCGTAGGAGCGGTTATTGAGAATTAATTGTTCCGAAGCGTTTTCTTCATTTGCCTTTCGGATTGATCCATGTAAATAAACAGCGAATGCGCGAGGTAATTGACGAGGACGTGTTTCGTCAAATGTGAATATTGGAAAATTCGGTCCTTTGACTGCATTTACCATATCATCGTAATTTGTTGTATATATCCTAGCCCAAGGAAACGACAAAATATCGCGTTGGTAATCTAGAGTTTTGGATATTGTAAAAGTTTCGGACAGAAGTTGGTAAAGGCTAAGGTCGGACCTCTCTAAAAATTCGTCTGCCGCAGCCTTAAGATCTAATTCTGCTGGATCTTCCTCGAGTTCGCTGGCTAGTCGGTTTAGAAGAGGATCGCTGGTAGGCACTAAATCGTCAGCAATATTTGTGGCCTTCGCCGAGAAGCCAGAACCTAAAAAAAGTACTGAATTTTCAGGATCGAAATTTTTTATTGACATATCATCCTCCCTTTATTTTGTAGTATGCGCAGATATTTGTTGCTAGCAAACAGGTTGCTCACCAGATTCTGATTATGCAAACGTCTGTTTGCTTATACCTACTATTTAAAAGCGGTTCTTCTTCTTTTGCGTTTAATGCGGTAATCATTCTGTTTGCCTACAATCACCCCGCAACACGCGACGGGTTATGCGCAAAACCTGCTAGTGCGCCGAGCCATTTTGCAAATTCTCGCAGGAGGAGTTGCAGGGTTGATGTTTCGAGTGGATGTTCGAGTGCTGGCGGGATAACCGGGTAGGGGTAGAGGGTGACGCCCGGCAGGGTGCGGCGGAGTTCTACCAGAGCGCGGCGCATGTGGTAGCCAGCCGTGACGACGGTGAGTGTGTGGACATGGTTGTCCACCACCCATGCGGCTGTCTCGCTCGCATTTTCAATAGTGGAGCGGGCCAGATAGCCGAGGGTTACGCGGTCCTTGAGGCTTTCTGGCAGGTGCGGGGGGAGCAGGTCCTGTTGGGTGGCTTGTGGGTCTACTCCGGAAATTAGCAGCTTATCACCTCGGTTTTGCATAAGCAGGCGCAGGGATGTATCCACGCGGCCTTGCCCGCCTGTGAGCGCGACGATGCCATCGGTGTGTGGCATGTTGTCCGGTGCAGGCTTCAGCGCATCATACACAAACCAGCCAAACGCCCCGCAGAGCGCCAGACTGGCCAGCAACCCCATTTTAACCCACCAGAAGATGAAGCGAGACAGGCGTGAGGGGCGATGAGGGCGATCGGCCTCGTGTCTCATGGGAGCCGTCGGAGCCAGACGCGAACCATGAACTGTGTCGTCACCCAGCCAATAAAGGCGGCCACAAACGGCAGGGCGGCGAGCCCCACCAGCATGTCACCGGGCAGAAGGTCCGGCAGGGTGCGCCAGTCCGGCATGGTTGTGCTGGCAGCTTGCAGCGTGGAGGCCGCAAACGGGGCGGCCATTCTGAACAGCAGGAGCAGCGGGGCCATGGCCAGCAGAGTGCCGAGCAGGCCGCCGCCAAGCGCCAGCCCGCCTGTGCGCCACGCAAAGCGGCCAGCAATGTAGCTGTCTGTCGCGCCCAGACCGTGCAGGATTTCAATAATATCGCGCCGGGTGGACAGGCCCGCTTTTGTGGCCAGAGCGGTGATCATGGTGGCAATGCCGCCGACTGTGGCGAGTGCTAAAGCAGCGCAGGCCAGCAGGCTTTGGGCCAGAGCCCGCAGGCGGGTGCTCCATTCCGCATTATGTTCCACCACCGTGCCGGGCACGTGCGCGTCCAGCGTCTGTTCCAGATTGGCCGGGGCTTCCTGCCCCTCGGCCAGACGCACTTCAATAACGGCAGGCAGGGGAAGGGCCGTTTTGCCAGCGTCCCCCAGCCAGGGGGTGAGTAGTCTGGCCAGTTCGTCCTGCGTCAGCCGATGGACCTGCGTGCCTGTGGGCAGGGTCGCAAGGTCCGCCAGCACGGCATCGGCGCGGGTTGGCTGGGCCGTCTTGTCGGCTTTGCTGGTTGCGGCAAGGGGCTGGTCGGGTTCGGAAACCTGAATGGTCAGCAACTGCGCGGCACCGCCTGCCCAGCGGGTGGAGAGGGTGCGGGCACCGGTGGCACCCGTCAGCGTCAGGGCGGCCAGAAAGCTCATCATGGCGACCAGAATGAACAGGCTTCTGTCCGGCAGCGCTTCTGAAAGGGAGAGACCGTCTTTACGGCCAGAAAAGGGAAGGGCCACGGCTCAGGCTCCGTCCTGCACAAGGCGACCGCGTTCCAGCACTAAGGCCGGTCGGGGCAGGCGGCGGACCAGTGCCTCATTATGGGTGGCGACAATCACGGTGGTGCCCATGCTGCTCAGCTCACTGAACATATCCAGCAGCTTGTGGGCCTGCGGTTCTTCCAGCGCGTTGGTGGGTTCATCCGCCAAAATCAGGCCGGGGCGATGCACAATGGCGCGGGCAATGGCGGTTCTCTGCTGCTCACCGCCAGACAGGCGGGAGGCGCGGACGCCGAGCCGGTCGCCCAGACCCACCCATTTCAGGATGGACTGAACTTCATCCGTAATTTCATCTTCAGGCCTGTGTTGCAGGCGCATGGGCAGCGCCACGTTATCGGCCACGGAGAGGTCCGGCATCAGCCGGAAATCCTGATGCACCATACCGATTCTTTGCCGCAGGCGGACCAGAACGGAGCGGTGTGTATGGGCGGTTACATCCTTGTCCAGCAGGCACAGCGTGCCATCGGAGGGCAGGCTTTCCACATGCAGCAGGCTGAGCAGGCTGGTCTTGCCAGCGCCAGACGGGCCAAGCAGCCAGCGGAAGCCGCCCTGAGGCACTTCAAAAGACAGGTTGGAGAGCACGGGGGTGCTGGCCTTGCGCTCCCTGCGCCATGAGACGTTGGTGAGACGAATCATGGTGAAAGCACAGTTCTGCCACTTGGCAGCAGGCAAAAAGGACGGGGGTTACGCATAGAAATAAGTGTAACGGAGGGAAGGTGGTGCTGTCGATCAGAAGCCGTAGGGGAAGCTAAAATAGCAGACCGGGGCCTCCGGTCTGGCGTGGCGTTCCGTCTGTTGTGTATAAAGACGGCTCCCGCGGCTGGTCCGACAAACCTGCCGCCAGCGTATCCCTCCGATTCGAGCCCTGAAGCCAGTCGGCAGACCAACCAGCAAGAGGTAAGAATGCCCGCTTTACGAGAACTGATGCTGACGGACAGGTTCTGGCGGTGGGCATGGATGGCCAGCGGTATAGTCGCTACGCTGGTGATCCTGTCAGTCAGTTTCTGGTGGCAGGATATTGTGCAGGTCTGGCCCGCAGCAGCCCGGCTGCATCAACCGGGCTGAGTTACCTTTTACATATTGCGCCCGGCCAGCGTGGCCAGTGTGGCCCCGGCAGCGGCCAGACCCATCAGCAGAATGCCGTCCCAGATCATGCCGCTGGCTGTCAGCGTATGGCCGGCCAGGGTGAGCTGTTCCGGAATGGCGGAGGCGACGTTGGCAATGGCGTCCCGCGCCTGCGGGTCAGCTGAGGCGCTGACGTGGGAGACGGCGCCAATCAGCACAGGCAGAGCTTTCCACGCCACGCCGGCAATCAGCAGCAGCGGGGCAAACAGCTCTGCGAGTTGCTGGATAAAATAGAAAACAAAATAGCAGATGGACCACAGGCCGGCACGGGCCAGCTTGAGCCCCAGCGGCGTAGAAGTCTGCGCGTTGGATAAAAAGGAAAGGGGCCGCTGAGCATCAGCGCGGTTGGGGGTGTGGTCCATAGGTCTGGTGTGTCCTCAGCCAGTAAAAACAGGGTGCGGCGGCGGTCAGAAACCATCAGGCACGCACAGATTGCCCGGGATTATACACAAGTGCCGCCCAAGCACACACACGCTTGCCGCAAAAGGCGGATGCTGTGGCTTTGCTGCTATAGGACTTTGTTATAACAATCATGTGGGTGTTAGCTTTTCTTGCTCAGGTAACGCATTCGCGAACAGACGGGGGTGCCGGGATCGGGTTAGATGAATTCACGCTCATGAACGCGTAGCACCTGTGGTCGTGAGGCAGGGGCATGATGTAGAAGACGGCAGCAGAAGAAAGCAGGACACCTGAAAACGTGATGGACGCTCCGGGGCAACAGGTGTGGGATGCGGAATTGAGATGACGATCCGCTCGGATAATATTTTGCTGGTGGGACTGGAGCCTGAGCGGCGTGAGGCGTTTTCTGCGCTTTTGAACCAGCGCGGCTTTCAGGTGCGGTCTGCGCTCAATGGTCGTCAGGCGTTTGAAGGGTTTGAGGACCATTTGCCGGATTTGCTGGTGGTGCCTGCCGCGCTGCCGGATATGTCCGCTGCACAACTGTGCCAGCGCCTGCGGCTGAACGCGGTGACGCGGGGCATTCCTGTTCTGGTGCTGGTGGAAACGCAGAACCCGGAGCAGGAACGCCTGATTCTGGAGCAGGGCGCGGATGCCTGCCTGAGCAGCCAGACCGAACCGGCTTTTCTGATGTTTCGGATCTGCACCCTGCTGCGGGAGCAGGAGGAAGATCCGCTCTCTCGCCCCGGGGGAACATTCCGCCAGCCCTGTGTGGCGATTGTCACGGCGCCGGGCGGTTTGTTGTGGTCATGGCGAGGGGAAGGGCGGGATACGCCGCCTGTTCTGTCAGACCTGCTGCGGCGTAATGGCGCCAGCGTCGTGCTGATTGATGACCCCGATGATTTTAACCTGACAAACTGGCCAGTTGGGAAAGACCAGCCGGATTGTCTGGTGGTGGATCTGGGGTGCCCGTTATTTGATGGGCTGGCTTTTGCCCACACCGTTGTCGCCATGCGCCGCAGAACCCGGCAGTGCATGCGTGTGCTGGGGATGGTGGATGGCGGCCAGCTGTCTGGGCAGATGGCCAGCATGGCCTTTACCGCCGGGGTGGATGATCTGGTAGATGCGGATATCGCCCCCGATCTGCTGGTGGCCCGCATTGGCAGCCTTGTGCGCCGCAAGATGGTGCAGGATGAAACCCGGCGGGAAGAAGCGCATATTGAAAGTGCGCGTGCCCGTATGGCGCTGGCAGATGCCCTGCGGCGGGTGAATGCGGATCTGGCAGCCGCTAACCGCAAGTTGATTGAGGCGCAGGCCAAGCTGGTTCAGTCCGCCAAAATGGCCTCGCTGGGGGAACTGGCGGCCGGGATTGCGCATGAGTTCAACAACCCGCTTGCGTTTGTTCTGGCGCATGAAAATACTGTCAATCGCAGCATTGCCCGCGCGCTGAACGCCGTGCGCGAAGGCGATAGTCTGACGGCCGAGCAGGCGCTGGCCAAAAGCAGTGAGCGTCTGGCTGCGTCTCTCGTCGGGCTGTCCCGTATGCGGGATCTGGTTGTCAGCCTGCGGCGGTTCTCCCGGCTCGAGGAAGGGGAGTTCAGCCGTCTGGATGTGCCGGATGCCATCAGCATGGTGCTGACCTTGCTGGCCCCTAAACTTGGGCAGAATATTCGGGTGATATGCGCTCTGGATGCGCCGCCGGATCTGTTCTGTCAGGCGGCTTTGGTCAATCAGGTTGTCATGAATATTGTCAGCAATGCCGCCGACGCCATTATGGAAAAGCAGCGTGAGCAAGAGGAAGTCGGCCTGCCTGCGGGTGAGGAAGACCGGATTGAAATCACCTCTACTCTGGAACCGGCCACCACGCATGCCGGACAGGATTACGTGATCAGGATTAGCGATACAGGACCGGGTGTGCCTCAGGATCTTCAGGAACGCGTTTTTGAACCGTTTTTTACAACAAAACCTGTAGGCTCAGGGACAGGGCTGGGACTGGCGACCGCGTATGGCGTTGTACAGGCGCATGACGGGAGTATTGTTGTGACCGATGCGCGCGAAAATGGCGGAGCCTGCTTTACATTGCGTGTGCCCTATCGGGCCGAAGAGGAGAGGCGCACTCATGCTGCCTGAACCTGACAAGCGGTCTGTTGTCCTGATTGTGGATGACGAGCCGGAGATTCTGGTCGCGCTGACGGATCTGCTGGAAGACACGTATGAGGTTCTCCCGGCATCTTCGGGTGAGCGCGGGCTTGCGCTGCTGAAGGAACGCCCTGACGTTGCCGTCATTGTGTCCGACCAGCGGATGCCGGGTATGACGGGGGACGTGTTTCTGGCGCGCGCCAGATTACTTTCCTCTGCCGGGGCCATTTTGCTGACGGGGTATGCGGATATCACGGCAGTAGAAGCGGCTCTGAACCAGGGACAGATTTCCTTTTTTGCGTACAAGCCGTGGGATGATGAAACGCTGCTCTCCATGGTTGGGCAGGCGGCGTCTCGCTATCGTTTGGAAAAAGAGCTGCAATGTGAACAGCTTTTGCTGCGTGGCCTGCTGGATAATCTGCCGTTTGGTCTGGCGTTCAAAGAGCAGTCCGGGCGTTTTATCCGCCTGAATAGCCAGATGGCGCAGCAGTTCGGGCGCAGTGTGGACGCATGCGTGGGCCATACGGAAGAAGAACTGGTGGACGCCACGCGTCTGGATAGCCTGAAGGGGGCGGAGAGAGTTCTGAACTCTTCAGGGCGAGACCAGCAGATTTTGCAACTGGCCGGGCCGGATGGTCAGGCGCGCTGGCATGATCTGACGCGCGTGCGGCTGGATGGTGCGCCGGACGGTACACCGCCTGCCGGGGCCTCTGCTCTGGAAAACTATTCCATCCTGATTGATCGGGATGTGACCGATTTGCTGGCGATGGAGCAGCGCCTGCGTCAGGCCGAAAAAATGCAGGCCATTGGCACACTGGCAGGCGGTATTGCGCACGATTTTAATAACCTGCTGACGGCTATTCTCGGCTCCCTTGAACTGGTGATGGATCTGGAGCCGCCCAAAGAGCCGGGTGTTTCCCGCCTGTTCCATAACGCGCTGGAAGCGGCGCGTCGTGGCGGTGCGCTGACGCAGAAACTTCTGGACTTCAGCCGGCCACGCCATCTGGTGTGCCAGCAGGTTGATTTGCGGAACTTGATGGCGTCCCTGCAAAGTTTCATGACGCAGGGCAAAGTGCCGGATGAAATTCAGGCCGTGCTGGGGGCTGCGGCACTCTCCTCCAGCAGCCGGATCAGCACCGTGCAGTTTGATATCCCAGCCACGCCGCTGCCGGTGGTGTGGACGGATGCCACACAGCTGGAACTGGCGGTGTTCAATCTGTGCGTCAATGCGCTGGATGCACAGCCCGAAGGCGGGGCGACCACGGTTTCCGTCCGGCAGGCAAACCGGCCTCTGGGTCTGACGGGTAGCGCCACCCACGGGGAAGCCTGGGTGGTTGTGCAGGTGATGGATCGCGGTGTGGGCATGACGGAAGAAATGCAGGCCCGCATTTTTGATCCGTTCTTTACCACCAAGGGGATCGGGCAGGGCACAGGGCTGGGCCTGTCCATGATCTACGGCTTTATCAGCCATTGCGGTGGGGAAGTGCGGGTGGAAAGCGTGCCTGGTGGCGGCACGTCCATTGAGCTCTGGCTGCCTGCCATGGTGGAAGAGCGTGCACCGGTCACGCCGGTTCGATCTGTTCGCAGCGGGCAGGTCACACCTCAGGCCTTGCCGCCGGTTCAGCACGGGGAAACCATTCTGGTGGTGGATGATGAGCCGGGTGTGCGGGCTGTTACGGCAGGCTTCCTGCGCCGGGCCGGGTATGACGTTCTGGAATCCGCCAGTGGTGCCGAGGCGCTGAGTGTAATTGGCGATAAGCCGGGGATTGCACTGGTGGTGATGGACGTCATGATGCCGGGCATGAACGGGGATGAAGTGGCTCGCCGCCTGCATGAGGTGCGGCCAGAGTTGCCCGTCCTGTTTGTAACCGGCTATGCCGACCTCGCCTTGCTGCCGGAAGGCGTGACGGTTTTGCACAAACCCTACACGCGGGATGCCTTGCTGGGGGATGTCAGGGCCATGCTGGCCGCATAACGAGCGGTTTCCTGCCCGCTGGCCTCTTGTGCTGGCGGCAGGAAAGCTTATCTCTTTCTACCATGCAAAGCTTTCAGACAGCCTCCTCCTCGCATGATCCCGTCGGATGGCACGGGACAACCATTCTCTGTGTTCGGCGCGGCCCGACTGTGGCCATGGCCGGGGACGGGCAGGTGACGCTCGGTCAGACCGTCATCAAGGGCAACGCCCGCAAGGTGCGGCGTATCGGGCCTTCTGGCTCTATTCTGGCCGGGTTTGCCGGGGCGACGGCAGATGCCTTCACTCTGCTGGAACGGCTGGAAGGCAAGCTGGAGCGCTACCCCAATCAGCTTGAACGCGCGTGTGTGGAACTGGCCAAGGACTGGCGGACAGACCGCTACCTGCGGCGGCTGGAAGCCATGATGGCAGTGGCGGATGCGGAGCATTCCTTCACGCTGACGGGGAATGGCGATGTGCTGGAACCTGAAGATGGCATTATCGCCATTGGCTCCGGCGGGAACTTTGCTCTCTCGGCAGCCCGTGCGCTGCTGACGGTCGAGGATCTGGACGCCGAGGAAATTGTGCGTCGTTCCATGAAAATTGCCGGGGATATCTGCGTTTATACCAACCACTCCGTGCGGGTGGAAACGCTGACGGCTACTCCTTCAACCGATAAGGCTTCTTCCTGATGGACGCACCGACATTTTCTCCGAGGGAAATTGTCTCGGAGCTTGATCGCTTTATTATCGGGCAGGCTGACGCCAAGCGGGCTGTGGCCATTGCGCTGCGCAACCGCTGGCGGCGTGCCCAGTTGCCGGAAGCACTGCGTGAAGAAGTGGTGCCCAAGAACATCCTGATGATTGGACCGACTGGCTGCGGTAAAACCGAGATTGCCCGCCGTCTGGCTAAACTGGCGCAGGCCCCGTTCCTGAAAGTGGAAGCCACCAAGTTTACGGAAGTAGGCTATGTGGGGCGCGATGTGGAAAGCATTGTGCGGGATCTGGTTGAAGCGTCCATCACCATGCTGCGGGAGGTCAAACGCAAGGACGTTGCCACCCGTGCCGCGCAGGCTGCGGAAGACCGGCTAGTGGATGCGCTGGTCGGTGCCAGTGCCTCGGCTGATACCAGGAACAAGTTCCGCAGCATGCTGCGGGATGGCCAGCTGGAAGATAAAGAGGTGGAGGTGGCTGTTGTGGAAGCAGCCCCGGCAGGGGGTGGTGAAATGCCGGGGATGATGCCCGGTCAGGTCATCAACTTCAGCGAGATGATGAAGACCTTCATGAACAAGACACCCCAGCAGCGCCGCCTGAAAGTGGCAGCCGCGCGGGAGTATCTGGAGCGTGAAGAAGCCGACAAGATGCTGGACAATGAAGCCCTGACGCGGGAAGCCGTGGCGCATGCGCAGGAAAACGGCATTGTCTTTCTGGATGAGATCGACAAGGTCTGTGGTCGTGCAGCCGATGGCGGTGGGCGCAGCGGCGATGTCTCGCGCGAAGGTGTGCAGCGTGACCTGCTGCCGCTGATTGAAGGCACGACGGTTTCCACCAAATATGGCGCGGTGAAAACCGACCATATTCTGTTTATTGCCTCTGGCGCGTTCCATCTGGCCAAACCGTCTGACCTGCTGCCCGAGTTGCAGGGGCGTCTGCCGATCCGCGTTGAGCTTCAGCCGCTCTCCCGTGAGGATCTGCGTCGTATTCTGACGGACCCTGAACATTCTCTGCTCAAACAGTATATCGCGCTGCTCAGCACGGAAAACGTGACGCTGACGTTCTCGGATGGTGCTGTGGAAGCACTGGCCGAACTGGCCGCCGATATCAATGATCGCGTGGAAAATATTGGTGCCCGACGTCTTGCCACGGTGCTGGAAAAGCTGCTGGAGGAAATCTCCTTCACAGCGTCTGACCGGAAAGGCGAGGTCATTCACGTCGAAGCCTCTCTGGTTCAGGAAAAAGTTGCTCCTCTGGCCCGCAAGGGCGATCTCAGCCGGTTTATTCTGTAATGAACGCACCCTTTTTACTGCCCGAAGAAGAGACCGCCGCTGAGGCGATTGAAGCGATCCGCGACGAACTCGAAGTCTTTGATGACTGGATGGAACGCTACCAGTACATCATTGAGATGGGCCGCAAGCTGCCGCCATTCCCCCCGGAATGGTGCAATGATGAGCACCGCGTTCCGGGCTGCCAGAGCCAGGTGTGGCTGGAAGCACGGGAAGAGGGCGGCAAGCTCTACTTCGCCGGTCTGTCTGATGCCGCGATTGTCTGCGGTCTGGTCGCGTTGCTCTTGCGGGTTTATTCCGGCCGCACCTGTGAGGAAATCATGGCGACAGATCCGCACTTTCTGCGCGATCTCGGGCTGGTGCAGGCGCTTTCCACCAACCGTGGTAACGGGGTGGAAGCTATGGCGCGGGCGATCCGGTCTGCTGCGGTATCTTTGAAAGTCTAAGACGGGATTTCTGGTTTTCAGATTTTTTTCTGGTTGATTGTGCCAGATAAATAGAAAGCCCTTCAGGCCCTAAACGGTCTGGAGGGCTTTTTTTTATGGGCGGATCGTTGTCTTTCACAGGCATCTTTTAAAGCGTTGCGCATAAAAAAACCGGCGGCTGAAAACAGCGCGCCGGTTTTTTTTGTAACCGTTTTATCCGTTCAGGAAAAAGCCTGCGTTAGGCTGACTTTTTCTCGGAAAGGCCTTTCAGAACATCCGCAGGGCGGATGGGCTGGTGGCGCAGGCGGACACCCACGGCATTGAACACGCCATTGGCAATAGCCGCGCCAATGGTGGTCACACCCGGTTCACCAAGGCCCATGGGCTTTTCGGTGCTGTCCACAAATTCGATATCCATTTCCGGGATGTCGGTAATGCGGAGCGGGGTGTAGGTGTTCAGGTTGCGGTCCCGCACGTTGCCGTTTTCGATTTCGGTGTTCTCAAACAGCGCCATGCTCAGGCCCCACAGAGCACCGCCTTCCGTCTGGGCCATAGCGCCATCGGGATCAACAATCGTGCCGGCATCCAGAACCAGCCAGATTTTCTGGCAGGTTACAGCGCCGGTTTTGCGGTCCACATGCACCTGCACAGCGCCTGCGGTCCAGGTCGGCATGGCGCGTTCCTGACCGAAGGTGGTGGCAATGCCAATGGCCGTGTCTTTAGGCAGCTGAACTTTGCCATAACCGCATTTTTCAACCAGACGCTTGAGCACGTTGGCCTGACGGGTGGCACCACCGACAGAGTCCGGTGCCTTACCTGCATTGCGGCCTTTGGCCGTCAGCAGGGAAAGGCGGAACTCAACCGGGTCATGCCCGAGTTCGTGGGCCAGTTCATCCAGAAACGCTTCATGCGCCCATGGCGTCCAGCCGGAGCTCACGGAACGCAGCCAGCCCGGACGGAAGGTGGCGTCTGCCAGATCGTTATCCAGCGCACGCACACGCATCGGCCCAACGTCATACCAGTGGTCAGCACCAGCAATGGCGAACTGATCGTACGGTTTGCCGTCTGCACCTTTTTCCATGAAGGCCGCAGCCATCACGCCAGTCGGCCAGCCTGCGGAGGCGTGGTGCTGCCAGCCTTTGAGGGCTTTCTGGTCATCCATAGCCACGCGCACCGTTTGGATGGACGGGGAGCGGAAGGAGTCAAACTGCATATCGTCAGAGCGGGTCAGGATCAGCTTGACCGGCTTGCCGCCGAGTTCCTTGGAAATCAGCGCGGCAGGAACAGCGTAATCCCCGTTCAGGCGTCGGCCAAAGCCACCGCCCAGCAGGTAGCTGCGCATAACAACGTCGGACTCTTTAACCTGCAGCGCCTTGGCGATAACCGGCAGGAAGAGAGACTGCCACTGGTTCCCACAATGGATTTCCCATTTACCGTCCTGCAGGCGGGCCAGAGCGTTCATGGGCTCAAGCTGATAATGCAGTACGGATGCACAGGTGTAGGTGCGTTCAAACACATGCTTGGCGGACGCGAAGGCTTCATCCACGCCGTCATCATTGAACACGCAGGAGCCGCCGGTTTTCTCGGCAATCTGCTTGCGACCGTGCTCGATAATGTCTTTTTCCGAGACATTGGCCGTCTTGCCCGGAGTCCAGGTGACCTTCAGCGCATCGGTTGCGCGGATGGCTGCCGGATAGCTGGAGGCCAGAACGGCAACCCAGCCGGGCACCGTGTCGGACGGGTCGTTCAGAACGATGTAGCGGATATAGCCTTTGATCTTTTTGGCTTCGCTATCATCAACCGAGACAACCTTCGAGCCATAGCGCGTGGGCGGCAGTTTGGGCCGCGCATACACCATGCCTTCCAGCTTGGCGTCGATCCCGTAAATGGCAGTGCCGTCGGTTTTGGACGGAATGTCCAGCGCCTTGACCTCTTTACCAATCAGGCGGCGTTCAGCTGCGGGCTTCAGCGGCAGCTTGGCCATTTCATCCGGGCTGAAGGAGCGCGTGGGGCGGGCATGGCTGACAATGTCCCCAAAGGAGACAGAGCGGTTGCCGGCAATCACGCGGCCATTGCGCGCAACGCAGTTAGCGGGGGAGGTGCCGAGCAGTTTGGCGCCTTCTTCCACGAGCACGGTGCGGGCTGCGGCACCGGCCTGACGGAAGACATCCCATGTCATCCACACAGACCATGACCCACCGGTGACCATCAGGCCCCATTTGGGGTCTGTATCCACATAGGTGATGCGGACCTTGTCCCAGTCGGCTTCCATTTCGTCCGCAATGATACGGGCGAGGGCGGTGCCGATATGCTGGCCCATTTCTGCGCGGATGATGTTGACGTTCACCACGCCATCCGGGCCAACGGAGCACCAGACAGTCGGTTCAAACGCGCCGTTGCCGGGCAGGCTGGCATTCTGCGGGTAGGTCTGCGCGGCAGAAGCCTCCCGCGCGAACCCGAACATGAACGCCGAGCCAAGGCTTGTCAGCAGCACACCACGGCGGGTCGGGCCACGCCCGGCCGCACGGTCCTGCCGGGCTGCAATGCGTTCCAGTTTACCCATTAGATTTCTCCTCACGCATGGCGGCAGCGGCTTTCTTGATAGCCTTGCGGATGCGGACATAGGTCATGCAGCGGCACAGGCTGCCGCCCATCACGCCGTCAATTTCCTCATCCGTCGGGTCCGGGTAGTCCTTCAGCAGGCTGACAGCCTGCATGATCTGGCCGGACTGACAGTAACCGCACTGCGGAACCTGAATGTCCCGCCATGCCTGCTGCACGGGGTGTTCACCCTCAGGGTGCAGCCCTTCAATCGTGGTGATCTCAGCGCCTTCTACAGAGCTGATCGGCGTGATGCAGGAGCGGGTGGCGCGGCCACCTACATGCACGGTGCAGGCACCGCACTGGCCAACACCACAGCCAAATTTTGTGCCTGTCTGGTCCAGCTCGTCACGCAGGGCCCAGAGCAGGGGGGTATCTTCTGGCACATCGACGGAAACGTCACGGCCATTGAGTTTGAACTTAATCATGAGTGGCTCCGTGTGCCGCCTTAGTGAGAAGAGTTAACGGGAGGGGTTTTAACGGTCTTGCGAATTTCCGCGGCTTTCTTCTCAAGGTCTGTCCAGGGCGGCAGCGTGGTGCGTGTGCGGCGCAGATAGGCAGCAATGCGGGCCATGTCTGCATCGGACAGAGCGTTATAGAAGCTGGGCATGGCAACACCGGACTGGCCTTCTTCAGCCGTCAGGCCGTGCAGCATGACCTGATAGAGGTTTGTCGGTTCATCCAGCCACAGCGCGTTGTTCAGAGCCAGATCCGGGCGGCCGAGGACGGGCATAGGGGCTGCATTGTAATGGCAGGCTCCACAGGCGCCCTGATACAGGCGTGCATCCGGGTCCAGCGTGTTCGGGCCGATCAGGTCCTTCTTGGACTGCTCCATGGCGCGGGCAAGAGCGGCTTTGTCATGACCCTGACGTTCCGCAGCGTGGTCCACATCCGCATAGTAATGCGCAATGGCATGCACATCATATTCCGGCACCTGCGAGAGGAAGCGGTGCGGAACGGGAGACATCGGGCCGCCAGCCGGGCCGTGCAGCGGGGCTACGCCAAAGCGCAGATACTGGTACAGCTCGTCTTCCGTCCACGTGGTCGGGGTCGGGTTCTTGTCGTTCAGCGGCGGAGCAATCCACGCATCCACAACAGCGCCGTCATACATGGAGCCCTTCTTTTCAGCACCCATCAGGTTACGCGGCGTATGGCATGCGCCACAGTGAGCGTTGCCTTCGGCCAGATACGCGCCACGGTTCCACAGCGCATCATGGCTGGGGTCGGGCTTGTAGACGCCGGGGGTGAAGAACAGCAGCTTCCATGCAGCCTGACCAATGCGGAGGCTGAGCGGGAAGGGGAGTTCATTCGGGCGGCGCGTCATATGCACGGCAGGCCGTGTCATCAGATAGGCATACAGATCAGAAATGTCCTGATCCGTCATTTTGGTGAAGTGATCGTACGGGAAAGCCGGGATCAGATGCACGCCCTTGCGGGACACGCCATAGTGCAGGGAGCGGCGCAAAGCCTCTTCCGACCATGCGCCAATGCCCATTTCCACATCGGGGGTAATGTTAGAGGAATAGATGGCCCCGAACGGGGTTTCCATCTTGTAGTCACCGGCAAGCTCAGGGCCGCCGCCGTTATCTGTGCGGGTATGGCACTCCGCGCAATAGCCTTCAGCCGCAACAATGCGCCCGCGCTCAATCTGCTCGGCAGAGAAGCTGCTGGCCGCAGGCCGCTCTATCGGGGCAATTGGCGGATACCATGCATAATACAGAAACCCGAGCCCACCCAGGACACCAGCCCCGACAGCTCCTGCTAAGAGACGTTTGATCACTCTACCCCCAATCCTGTGCATACGACAGCCAGCCGAAGCTGAAAGACTGAAAACATCCAGTCCCTCCTCTTCGGGAGGTCCGGGAACCTGCCGTCTGAAGGTCTGTTATTTAATAGTGGACAAAACTTATCTGGATTTGGGTTGCAAATAAACGCATAGGTTTGTGCGTGAAGCGGTGAAATCTGAATAAGATTTATTTGAAACACGAGAATGTTATGGAAATCAGCCAGTTTCTCTCTTGACTATATTTTCATGTATATGGACAGAGGCTCTTTTGCATGCAAGGCATGCGTCTGTCGCGTAATAAAAAGCCTGATTTCGTGGGTGTTCTTGCCGGTTTGCGCTGTGTCTTAAGTTACCAAAAGGGTTCTGCTCCCAAAAAAGCGAGCAGAACCCAGATGTTATAACAGATTTACAGGCCGAGTTGTTTAAGTGTTTGGCGTGCGCCCTGTGTGCGGAGGCTGCTACGCAGTTTGGTGACATCCTCAACAAACGCCGGATACTGATCCAGACCCCAGCCGGAGAAGACCGGCATGGTCAGGCCAGCAGCCAGATCGTCTTTCAGCGCCAGTTCTCTGGCTGCATCAGGCAGGCCGGGTTCAGAAATTTTGTAGGTTTTGTGGCTTTCTGTCTCGCCGCGTAGATATTCCAGGAAGCAGGCGACACCAAAGGCAACGCGCCGATGGTCCTTGCCGCCTTTCAGAACGCCCTTGACGGTGTCGGTCCAGAAAACCGGCAGCTTGGAGGCGCTGTCTGAGGCGATGCGCAGAAGCTGGTCACCCACAGCGGGATTGCGGAAACGGTGCAGAATCTGACGCGCATACTCGCTCAGGGACACACCTTTCGGCGGGGTGATGAGCGGACTGGCATCATTGGCCAGAAACTGCTCAAGCAGGGTGACAAGCCCGTCGTCCGCCATGGCGTGCGGCACGGTGTCGTAATCCATCAGCACGCCGGGCAGGGCGAGCATGGAGTGGGAGGCGTTGAGCATGCGCAGTTTGACCTGCTCATACGGGCCGACGTCATCCGTAAATTCCACGCCAACCGCTTCCAGTTCCGGGCGGCCTGCGCAGAATTTGTCCTCAATGACCCACTGGGTGAAGTCTTCCGCAAACAGCGGCATCTGGTCCGCGATGCCGCTCATGTCGTCCAGCCGGGTAATGTCGGCTTCGGAAACGGACGGGGTGATGCGGTCCACCATGGTGGAGGGAAAGGTCACGTTTTCTTTGATCCACGCGCCCAGAGCCGGGTCCCGCGCTTCTGCAAAGGAGCAGAAGGCCGTGCGGGCGACGGTGCCGTTGTCGCGCAGATTGTCGCACGTCATGACGGTGAAGGGGCCGACGCCACTATCACGCCGCAGGCGCAGGGCTTCCGTCACCAGACCGAAAGCGGTTTCCGGCACGTCGCGCTTGAGATCTTCCGCAATGGCAGGATCATTCAGCATGAACTTGCCACTGGCATCCACATAATAGCCGCCTTCTGTAATGGTCAGGCTGACAATTTTAATGGCGGGGTCGGCCAGCCGTTTGATGGCGGCGGCGCGGTCCTTCGCGGCCTGCACATATTCGGTAATAGCCCCCAGAACGCGGATGGTGTGCGTGTTGTCCGGGGCAAATTCCGTCAGCGTATACAGGCCGTCCTGTTCCGCCATGATTGCGGCGCGGCGTGTTTCCCGCGCATTGTCACGCAGCCCGACGCCCACAATGGCCCAGTCCTGCTGGCCGGGGCGCGCCAATACCCGATCAACATACATCGCCTGATGCGCCCGGTGGAAGTTGCCGACGGCCAGATGGGCAATGCCCGGTGTGGTCTTCTGGCGGTCATAGGCGGGGGTGAGAACCTGCGGCGGAAGCTGTTTGAGGGTGGTATTGGAAAGGGCAATCATGAAATCGGCGTACCTCGTTCTGTTTTCAGACAGATCTGGTGCAGGCTAAAAATCTTTCAATCACAGCGCACTGGATGGCTGTGCTGCACAGGGTGCGGTGCCCGGTTTGCGGGCGGGAAAGGCCTGACCATGGGAGACTATACCATGGTTGCGCAGAAAAATCCCGGTGAGATGCCGCTTGAAACTCTCCGCACTTTCCGTTATGTCAGCGCCTTCGTTACACGCGTCCGGGCTTGTGGGGCATGCCCGGCCGTGTTTTGCCGCTCTGGCAACAGAGGGGCGCGGTTCGAGCTTTCAGGAGTAAAGAAATGCCCAAGATGAAGACCAAGTCGTCGGTCAAAAAGCGGTTCAAAATCACCGCAACCGGCAAGGTGCTCTCAGGTCCGTGCGGTAAACGTCACGGCATGATCAAGCGTCCGCAGAAAATGAAGCGCACCAACCGTGGCGCACAGGTGATGACACCGCAGGACGGTCGTACCGTCAAGCAGTGGGCACCCTACGGGCTGGTTTGAGGAGCATCTGAGATATGGCACGTGTAAAACGCGGTGTAACAACCCACGCTCGTCACAAAAAAGTCCTGGACATGTCCAAGGGCTTCCGTGGCCGGTCTTCTACAAACTATCGCATTGCTCTGGAACGGCTTGAAAAGTCTCTCCAGTACGCATACCGCGATCGCCGGAACAAGAAGCGCGAATTCCGCGCTCTGTGGATCCAGCGTATCAATGCTGCTGTGCGTGAGCACGGCCTGACTTACAGCCGTTTCATCAACGGTCTGGACAAGGCTGGCATTGAAATCGACCGTAAAGTTCTGGCCGCCATCGCTTTTGATGACGCAGCAACGTTTGCGGAAATCGTGAAGAAAGCTCAGGCCGCTCTGGCTGCCTGAGGCTTCTGGCCGATTTGTCCTGAAAAAGGCCGTCCGCAAGGGCGGCCTTTTTTGTTCCGGCGGCTGTTTTTCTGGCTAAGGGGTTTTCTCTGCGCGGCTGAGCGGCTATCCGCCTCCTAGCATTTTCCCCTCTCGTGTGAGGTTTCATGAGCGACGATCTTGAGATTCTCCGGCAGGACGTCCTGTCGGAACTGGCCGGTGCGGCCGATATGCGGGCATGGGATGCCGTGCGTGTTGGCACACTGGGTAAATCAGGCCGCCTGACGGCGTTGCTCAAGGCACTGGGGAAAATGGCCCCGGACGAGCGCAAGGCGCGTGGCGTGGCGCTGAACCGCCTACGCGATGACCTGACGCGGGCCATTGAGGACCGTGGGCGTGAGCTGGAAGCCGCTGCGCTGGAAGCCCGTCTGGTTGCCGAGCGTGTGGATGTCAGCCTGCCGCCGCCCGTGACGGCACAGGGGGCTATTCACCCCATCAGCCGTGCTGTGGAGGAAATGACCGCCATTTTCGGAGCCATGGGCTTCAGCGTGGCGGAAGGGCCGGATATCGAGACGGACTGGCATAACTTCTCCGCCCTGAACACGCCGGACCATCACCCCGCCCGGACTGACCATGATACGTTCTATCTGCCGCCCGTGCCGGGGCTGGATGTGGCGCGCGTGCTGCGCACCCAGACCTCTGGCGTGCAAATCCGCACCATGCTCAGCCAGAAGCCGCCG
Source organism: Acetobacter sp. KSO5 (assembly GCF_044094635.1). Lineage (NCBI taxonomy): Bacteria > Pseudomonadati > Pseudomonadota > Alphaproteobacteria > Acetobacterales > Acetobacteraceae > Acetobacter > Acetobacter sp. KSO5. The sequence continues at coordinate 1,352,249 of NZ_CP172014.1, forward strand.
ATCCGCGTGATCTGCCCCGGCCGGACCTATCGTGCTGACCATGACGCGACCCATTCTCCCATGTTCCACCAGTGCGAAGGTCTGGTGGTCGGGCAGGGCATTACGCTGGGGCACCTCAAGGGCTGCCTGATTGAGTTTCTGCGGGTGTTTTTTGACAAGCCGGATCTGCCGGTGCGGTTCCGCTCCTCCTACTTCCCGTTTACCGAACCCTCCATGGAGGTCGATATCGGCTGGTCTCGCCGCACGGGTGAGATTGGTGGCGGGGAAGACTGGCTGGAAGTGCTGGGCTCCGGCATGATTCATGCCCGCGTGCTGGCCAACTGTGGTCTGGACCCGCGTGAATGGCAGGGCTTTGCCTTCGGGATGGGGGTTGAACGCCTGACGATGCTGAAGAACGGCATTCCGGATCTGCGTTCGTTCTATGAGAGTGATATTCGCTGGTTGCGTCATTACGGGTCCGACCCGCTTGCGCCCGCACTGCTGCACGAAGGGGTGTAAGACATGAAATTTACGCTTTCATGGCTGTATGACCATCTTGAAACCTCAGCCACGGTTGAGGAAATCTGCGCCAAGCTGAACCAGATTGGCCTTGAGGTTGAAGGGGTGGAAAACCCCGGTGCTGCGCTGGAACCGTTCCTGACCGCCCGTATTCTGGAAGCCACCCAGCACCCGAATGCCGACCGTCTGCAGGTCTGCCGTGTGGATGCCGGGCCGGGCATGAATGATGTGCAGGTTGTGTGCGGTGCGCCGAACGCGCGCGCCGGTCTGGCGGTCATTTTTGCAAAGCCGGGCACGTATGTGCCGGGGCTGGATATCACCATTAAGGCGGGCAAGATCCGTGGTGAAGCCAGCGGCGGTATGCTGTGCTCCCTGCGTGAGCTGGGCATGGGTGAAGATACTGGCGGCATTGCGGAACTGCCTGAGGATACGCTCCCCGGTCAGTCCTATGCCGATTTTGCCGGTCTGGACGATGTGGTGATTGAAATTGCCATTACCCCCAACCGGGGTGATGCGCTGAGCGTGCGCGGGATTGCGCGTGATCTTGCTGCTGCTGGTCTGGGCACGTTGCGTCCGTGGATGGCCGAGGCTGTTGAAGGGACGTTTGAGTCCCCCATCACGTGGGAAAATTCCTATCCGGAAGCCTGCCCGTGGGTGCTGGGGCGCACCATTCGTGGTGTGAAGAATGGTCCCAGCCCGGAATGGCTGCGTCGCAAGCTGGAAAGCATTGGTCTGCGGTCCATTTCCACGCTGGTGGATATTACCAATTACTTCTGTTTTGATCTTGGCCGCCCGTTGCATGTCTTTGATGTTAAAAAACTTTCAGGCAGCCGTCTGACGCTGTGTCATGGTGCCGGAGAGACCTTCAAAGCGCTGGACGGGCAGGACTATACGGTCACGCCGGATGACTGCGTGATTACCGATGCCAACGGTGTGCAGTCCGTTGCAGGCATTATGGGCGGGGACGCCTCCGGTGCGGATGAGGGCACGACAGACGTGTTCGTGGAATGTGCACTGTTTGACCCCGTGCATATTGCGCTGAGCTGCCGCCGTCTGGGTCTGTCTTCTGATTCCAGCTATCGCTTTGAGCGCGGTGTAGACCCGGCTCTGCCTGTGGCGGCTATGGAAGCCGCAACCCGCATGATTATTGAGCTGTGCGGCGGTGAGGCCAGTGAGGTTGTCTCTGCTGGTGAGCAGCCCAAATGGCAGCGGGACGCCACGCTGCGGTTTAATCGTGTGCGGGATCTGGGTGGGCTGGATGTGCCTGCCGAGGAAAGTGTCGCACTGCTCGAAAAGCTGGGCTTTGAGGTTCAGGAAAAGACCGAGACCCATGTGCGGGCCAGCGTCCCGTCCTGGCGCAATGACATTGCCCAGAAGCCGGTTCTGGCTCAGGGCCGTGATCTGCCGGCTGATCAGGCCGCTCGCGCGGCCGAAGGTGTGGAGCTGATTGAAGCCGAGAGCGATCTGGTGGAAGAAGTGCTGCGCCTGAAAGGGCTGGACGCTGTGCCGCCGGTGCCGCTGCCGTCTGTCAGCGTGGTGCCTGCTGTGGCCCTTACGCCGCGTCAGGTGCGGGCAGCGCGGGCGCGCCGGGTTCTGGCTGCGCGTGGACTGGTGGAAACGGTTGGGTTCTCCTTTGTCTCGCATGAGGATGCGCTGCGCTTTGGTGGCGCACCGGACACCCTGCGTCTGCTGAATCCCATCGCCTCTGATCTGGACCAGATGCGCCCCACGCCCATGGTCAACCTGGTTGCGGCCAGCCAGCGCAATGCCGCGCGGGGCTGGGCGGATATCGGCCTGTTTGAAATTGGGGCCGGGTTCTCGGAAGACGGGCAGCAGCAGATTGCCGCAGGCCTCCGCGCGGGCCATACGCCGCGCTATCCGGGGCAGGTCAGCACGGCTGTGTCTCTGTGGACCGCCAAGGCGGATGCGCTGGAACTGCTCACGCAGCTGGGTGTCTCTGTTGAAGGCCTGAGTGCGACGCCGGATGCGCCGTCCTGGTATCATCCGGGCCGGTCTGGCGTGCTGCGTCAGGGGCCGAAAATGGTGCTGGGCTACTTTGGTGAACTGCATCCGTCTCTGTTGCAGGCGGAAGGTATTGACGTGCCGGTGGTGGGTTTTGAAATCCTGCTGGATGCCGTGCCGGAGCCGAAGCGCCGCCGGAAGGCCGCGCCGAAACTCTCAGCCTTCCAGCCTGTGCGGCGTGACTTTGCCTTTGTGGTGGCGCGCGACGTGCCGGGTGAAAAACTGCTGAAAGCCGTGAAGGGTGCGGACCGCAACCTTGTGTCCGATGTCAGCCTGTTTGACCTGTATGAAGGCGAGCATGTGCCGGAAGGCCATCGTTCCATGGGGGTGGAAGTCACCTTGCAGCCCGTAGACAAAAGCCTGACGGATGCGGAACTGGAAGCTGTTTCCGAGCGTATTGTGGCAGCTGTCGCCAAAGCAACAGGGGCAACCCTGCGCTAAGCAGGGCAGCATGACAGAAACCGGAAGCGGAGAGCAGCAGGTATGACACACCGGACGACACTCCTGAAACATGGGGCAAAGCTGGCGCTGCTTTCTGCCACGGTGCTTCTGTGCGGCACGCAGAGCCTGCGGGCGGAAGAGATTACCGGGGCAGGGTCCAGCTTTGCGGCCCCGCTTTATCAGGCATGGTCTGCGGCTTCGTCAGGAAGCACCGGGGTACGGGTCAATTACCAGACCATCGGCTCCGGGGCCGGGCAGAACATGGTGCTGGCTGGTACGGTGGATTTCGGGGCTTCTGATGCGCCAATGGCACCGGAAAAGCTGGAGACCGGGCATCTCATGCAATTTCCCACAGGCATTGGCGGCATTGTGGTGATTGTGAATGTGCCCGGAGTGCCTGATGGGGCATTACGGCTGACAGGGCCTGTGCTGGCTGGTCTGTATGATGGCAGTATCAGCACGTGGAATGATCCGCGCATTGTGGCACTGAACCCGAACCTCAAGCTGCCTGATCTGCCGGTGGCCCCGCTGCACCGGGCGGATGGGTCTGGCACGACCTTTGTGTTTACGGATTACCTTGGCCGGGTGTCTCCCGAATGGAGCACGTCCGTCGGGCGTGGGACATCGGTTGACTGGCCAGTCGGGTCTGGCACACGTGGGAATGACGGCATTGCGTCCTACGTGGCCAATACGGAAGGCAGCATAGGCTACGTGGAATATGCGTATGCCGAGCGTAATCACCTGCCGATGGTGCAGTTGCAGAACAAGGCTGGCGGCTTTGTGACAGCCTCGGCAGAGAGTTTTGCTAAAGCGGCAGACTCTGCTGTGTGGGACGATAAGACCCTGACAGCACCCTTGTCTGACACTCAGGGCGAGGGGGCGTGGCCCATTGTGACCACAACCTATGTTCTGGTGCCGCAGCGTCTGGCCGGCACCGCGCATGGGCAGGCTGTCCAGACGTTCTTCCGCTGGGGGCTGACACATGGTGAGGAGGCCAGCCGCAAGCTGGATTACGTGCCTATCCCCGAGCGGGTGAAAACCATGGCGCTCGGGCGGCTGGATCAGCTTGTGCATCCGGGAACGCCTGCGGAATAGCATCCCGAGGCTTTTGACGGCTTAAGTGTCGAGAGATTAACATAGAAAAGGGCGGACACATCATGTGCCCGCCCTTTTTGTTGTATATCGGCTCGGCCTGGCAGGCTGGCGTCAGTGCGGTGTATTCAGGCGCAGGCTGTTGCCGGCGAAAGAGAGGCTGCCTCTTTGGCGTCCTCTGCCTTAGTGCCCAGCAGATAGGGGGCTGCGGCCAGAATTTCCACAGCGAGCAACCGGCTTGTGGAAGATGCTGCCGGAAGCAGCGGAAGCGTTGCGCACCCATTGGTCCAGCAGCCTGCTGCGTTCTCTGGTGCATGCCAGCCGGACAGAGTGCTGTCTGTCAGGTGTGAGGTCAGCCTGTACGGTGTGCCAGCCTGCACGCACGTCAGGCTGCCAACCAGCACACCGAGCGTCCGGCGGTCATCTACAAAGGGGCCGATGCTGTCAGAGGGACGGCTTGCGCGTGAGATCAGAGAAACCTCAGTCACGTTTGGTGGGAGAAGAAAAATGGAGCGGTCCTGTTCGGTGCGCAGAGGGCGGAGGTGTGTGCCGGTTGAAGTGAGCAGATGCAGGTTCGCATCCTGCGTGGTCTGACGCGGGAGCGTGGAGGCCAACAGACCAAGGGTCTGAGCGCGAGCCCTGAAGGTGTTAAACAGCGGTTCGACATCCTGCCGGGCAACGGTCAGGGTGGCGGCGCTATCCTGCGCCCATGTTTTGGGAGCAGAGGGGAAGCACGTCAGCGGGCCCGGCTGGGTGAATCTGCGGCGGTTGCCCGTATCCAGATAGCTTTCCGTCAGAGTTCCGTTTGCACGGATGACGGCATGCTGCGCTGTTTCAATATGGAAGCAGTCATACTGGCTGATTGTGGTGTCGTAGAGAATGGACGCACCATTCACCAGCATACGCACGGGCACAAAACAGCCATCAAAATAGAAGCAATGTTCGGGGGTTACGAGCAGATCTTCAAACGGCACATTATCGGCAAAGGCGTTTTTCAGAATGCGGACCGGGCAGCCCGCGTCATCCGGGGCCAGACCGGGTTGTACCGTGACAGGGCGCTTGCCGACCCAAATGATCTCCCGTAGTTCGGCATGGCCTTTGTCATAGGTCATGACCTCATCCCCAATGCGGAGATCTTCCACGCGTTTCAGAGCGCCTTCGGCTTCTATCAGCGCGCCGGGCAGGAAGCAGACGACGACTTCGAGCTGGACCGTGCCATTATCCGCTTTGCCCAGTGTGAGGTGGGAGAGGTCGGACGAACTGAAGGTCAGGGTGTAGCTGGTCTGGCCATCGGTTACTGTTGCGGTGTTGCCGAAAACACTGAGCGTGGCAGTCCCATCATCGGTGAGGGATGACAGGTCCAGCGTGTTACCGATTGTGAAGTTGGCAAGTGTGGCGGCAAACGTGGAGGGGGACTGAAGGGTCAGCTTGCCGGTGTTGTCACTGAAGGTGATGGTCTCTGTGGAGGGGGCGGCCCCGTCCAGCACCAGAGAGGCGCCGCTTGTAATGGTGACGTTCTGGTAGGACTGGTTGCCGGAAAGCGTCCACGCGCCGGCGACCGTCATGGTCTGGAAATTTTGTGCGCCGTCAAACGTGCCGGAACCGGAGAGATTGACCGTATTCATGCCGCCGCCGCCATCCACCGTGCCCGTGATGACCGAGCCGGTCTCGATGTTCAGCGTGTCATTCCCATCCCCAAGCAGAATGGCGTCTGTGGTGCCGGAAATGGTGCCGGAGTTGGTAATGGTGTCATCCTTATCGTCATTGATATGGATGCCGTAGCCGTCCAGCCCCTGAATGGTGCCATCATTGACCAGCGTTGTGGCGTAAGGGGCATAGCCCTGACTGCTGTTATCAATCAGGATCCCGTTCTGTGCACCGCTGATGGTTGCACCCGCATGGTTGGTAATGCTGCCACCGCCCAGCGCCAGACCTTCGCTGGTGTTTGGGTAGCCATCGCTCCCGTTGCCGCCAGCGCCGGTGCCCTGAATGGTGCCGTAATTGTCGATAATGGAGTAGCTGTCGATATCCACGCCATCACCATCACCCGTGCCGGACCCATCGTAAGCGCCGGTGATCGTGCCGTAATTGGTGACAGTGCCCGTGCCGTCCGAGCCAACGCCGGAGCCGTCTCGTCCGGTAATTTCGCCGCCAGCTTCATTCACCACCACAACATCTGTGCTGCTGGTAATGCCGTGCCGCGCAGCGGAAATGGTGCCGGAATTGTTAACGGTGCCGGAATGGTCCTGAAAATCGATGCCGTCATTCTTGGTGGCGCCGTTTGCGCCATCTGCGTAAATCTCACCGGCGTTGTTGATAACGGCGTTTTCACCGGGCCGTATGGCGTCCGCGTCTGTTGATTTGATCACGCCGGTTGCGGTGTTGGTGATGGTGATGCTGGAAGCAGTTGCCAGTGAGTCGAAGTCGATCGCCTGCCCATCGGTTGTGGAATCAATCGTGCCACTATTGGTCAGGGCAATGGTGGCGGAGGGCATATCCGCATCAATCCGCACGCCATCATCAGAGCCTTCGATGGTGCCGGTATTGTTGATGGTCAGGTTTGCCCCGGAGACGGTTGCTGCTGTGCCGCTGGCTGTCGCGTCAATCCCGCGTTTGCCGGTGGACTGAAGTGTGCCGCTGTTTTCAATATCGAGTGTTTCGACGGAATCCAGATCAACAGACACCGTGGTTTTGCTGGTGCTGAGGGTGTTTGTGTTGGAATAGGTCTGGTCAGAATTCAGGGTAACCGTGTTGCTGCTCACGTCAGGCGTCCTCACTGGCTGGAGAAGCGTCCTGTAGCAAGTCTGATTGTCCCGAATAGAGGCTCGGAAGGTGATGTGTTAATATTTAACAAAACTAACTTTAATCTTTAACAAAACCTTCACTGGCGCTGTGTGGGGTGGGGTTTTGTCCTCCTGCAAGATGCGTCTTGCGGGGGATATATGCAGTCATCCAGTACTCATCCCATTGTTGTCCCGACTTTCATCCACAGATTCTGTGGATAAAGCGGGCCGGGAAGGGTTATTGGAGCCAGACCTGTGAGAAAAAGAGCTTATTGACCTGAGTGTAAAAGAAATTCTTCAGGCGCGGCGAGGTGATGATGACATCATCTTTCTCAATCGCCGGGGCGATGGGGGCCTGTTCCATGACCAGATGGTCTACTTCCCGCCAGAGCTCATCCGTTTGGTGCTGGGTGAGGGAGACATCCGTTTTGGCACGGTCCATGAGCGCCTGAATGCGTTTGTCACAAAAGCCGGGGATGTTGATGGAACTGTCCGAATTGGGGTGGAAGTTCTCACAGCCCAGCAGGTCATCCAGAAAGTTGGAGGGGGACGGATAGTCCGCTGACCAGTCCTTCAGGGCAATCTGCACGTGATTGCCGGAGTTCTGCATGTAATTGAACGCCATGGAACTGCTGAGCGGGCGGAGCGTGGCCTGATAGCCAAGGTTTTGCAGCATGTCGCGCAGCCATGTGCCCATGGCGTAATCGATGCTCGTATTGGCTGTAACCAGCGTGACGTGCTGCCCGGCGGTCCCGCTTTCCCGCACCAGAGCACGGGCCTTTTCCAGATCCGGCGCAGACCATTGTGCGGCAGGCGCGGCGGGTGAGGCGCCGCGGGTGTAGAAGCACTGGTCCGACGCGACGGGGAAGGAGGAAGGCAACATCCCGCACAGAGGCCGGGCAATGCCGGGGCCGCCATACAGAATGACCATCGCCTTGCGGTTGAGTGCGTAATTAACGGCCTGCCGTGCCTTAAGCTGGTTGAAGGGCGGCAAATTGACGTTCATCGGGATGAAATACATGGCCGGATGGGGTGCGACATGGGTTTGCGCCGTAAAGCGGCTGCCCAGTTCCCCCAGCCTGTCCATGGGAACGGTGTCCGCCAGCCAGTCATACTGACCATTTTCAACAGCAGTCACGGCGGCTTCATCCGGAATGCCGAAGCTATATTCTATGCGGTCCGGGTAGCCCTCGGGCTGGGCTTGGGCATCCCACACCCGGAAATACGGGTTGCGGTCCAGATGCAGGAATTTGTTCGGGTCATAGGTGGTGATCCGATATGGCCCTGTGCTGGGGGCGGCTACGTTGCCAAGATCATGGTCCGGGGTTTCGGCTGGGAGAATGACGGCATGCGTGAAGGCCAGCTTTTGCAGAAATTCCGTATCGGGCCGGGCAAGGTGGAAGGTGACGGTGCGGTGTGCCGGGTCTTCCGTAATGCCGTCCTTGAGTGTGCAGGTTGCGGGGCTGCGCAGGCAGGCATCGGCTCCGGTAATAGCAGAATAGAAGGAGCCTGCCGTTGGAGAGCCAACCCGGAAAATGCGCCGGAAGGAGGCTGCAACATCTGCCGTGGTCAGGGGCTGACCGTTGGAAAAACGGATGTCCGGGCGGAGGGTGAAGACATAGGTCAGGCCGCCATCCTGCGGGGCAGGGAGCGTTTCGGCCAGATCGGGCACAACATCATTGCCTCGGGGGCCGGTTACTTTGCGGAAGGTCGTCAGACCGTCATACACGACGGCATAGAGATTGATGTATTTGCTGGTGTAATTGATCTGCGGGTCCAGCGTGCCGCCGGACGCTGCGGCGACCAGCCTGAGCGTGCCACCCCGATGGGCCGCCAGCGTTTCAGGCGTTTGGTCAACGGCTGTTTGGGCTATGGCCGTTACCATGCTGGCGGTTGTTGTCAGGCCAGCCAGCAGGACGGCGGAACAGGAACGGTGCACGCCCCGGTGCATGAGGGTGCGGAAGGCGCGCATTCCTGCTCCTCTTTTAAGGCTTGTCGGCCGGGGCTTCGTTAACCGCAGGCTGATCAGTCTGCCCCGGAGGCGGGTCCATAAGGTGAGAGAAGTTCCTGTAGAGGGAACTGACCAGAAAAATGCCCAGAATTAGCGTGGCGATGACAATGCCAAGCCGCACGAGTTTGCCTTGCATAAGCCTGCGGCTCCTTAGCGCTGTGTCGTGGGATTGGTGGGAGGGCGGTACCAGCTCGGCCCGCGTTCCCCATGATGCGTTCTGGGGTGGTAGTAGTGATGATCATGATCATCCGCGCAAGCGCCAAGCCCCAGCAAGCCCAGCAGGAACAGGCCGGGCATCATCAACCGTGCAGAAATAGGAAAACGTTTCATCAGGCAACCATACCGGGATTTGGAGTGGGACGAAAGGGATGTGTGTCAGGCCCCGGCCACGCCGTTGCCCACCATATCCAGCGGGTTAACCAGCCTGTCAAAGGCCTCGCCGTCCAGATAGCCTGACTGCACGGCAGCCTCCCGCAGGCTGAGGTTCTGCTCCATGGCCCGATGCGCAATGTCCGCCGCTTTATCATACCCGATAGCGGGGCTGAGAGCGGTGACGAGCATGACGGAGCCATTCACATACTGAGCAAGACGCGGCTCATTCAGTTCCGTTCCTTCCACGGAGAAAACTCTGAAGTTCCGGCAGCCATCCGCCAGAATACGGATGCTGTGCAGACAGTTGGCCAGAATGACCGGGCGCATCACGTTCAGGTCCAGCTGACCCTGGCTGGCGGCAAAACCCACGGTGGCATCATTGCCCAGAACCTGTGAGGCGATCATCACCATGGCTTCACACTGGGTCGGGTTAACCTTGCCGGGCATGATGGAAGAGCCGGGTTCATTTTCCGGCAGATGCAGTTCTCCCAGTCCGCAGCGCGGGCCGGAGGCCAGCAGGCGCATATCATTGGCAATTTTCAGGAGGGGGACCGCCAGCCCGCGTAAGCCCGCAGAGGCCCGGACCATGGCGTCCAGCCCACCCAGAGCCGCGAATTTGTTGGGAGCGGTGACAAACGGGCGGCCTGTCAGCTCGGCAATCTTGCTGGCAATGGCTTTGCTGAAGCCTGCGGGGGCGTTCAGCCCGGTGCCGACGGCGGTGCCACCCGCAGCAAGCTGGTACAGGCCCTCGCGTGCGGTGCGCAGGTTGCCCAGAGCATCTTCCAGCATACAGGCCCAGCCGGACCATTCCTGCCCGACGGTAAGTGGCACGGCGTCCTGCAGGTGGGTGCGGCCAATTTTGACAACATTCATCCACTGCTCGGCTTTGCTCTGGATGCTGTCGCTCAGGGCTTCCACAGCGGGGATCAGCCGGTCTTCTATTTCCAGCAGCGTGACGACATGCATGGCCGTGGGAAAGGAGTCATTGCTCGACTGACCCATGTTGACGTCATCATTCGGATGCACCGGCGTTTTGGAGCCGACTTCACCCCCCGCAAGCTGGATGGCCCGGTTGGCGATGACCTCATTCAGATTCATGTTCGTCTGGGTGCCGGAGCCTGTCTGCCAGACATAGAGGGGGAAATGTGCGTCCAGCTTACCGGCACAGATTTCATCCGCCACGCGGGCAATCAGATCAGCCTTCCATTGTGGCATCCGCCCGTCTGCCGCGTTGACTAGCGCCGCGGCTTTTTTCACCACCGCATAGGCATGGCAGAGGGGCAGGGGCATGTGGTCTTCCCCAATGGAAAAATGCACGAGACTACGCTGGGTCTGTGCCCCCCAGTATTTGTCTGCGGGCACTTTGATTTCGCCCATAGAGTCCCGCTCCATGCGGAACCCCGTTGCAGTCAGGCCTACTGGGCAGTCTGTGATTTTGGGTGATGAGTTCATGATACGCATCCCGATTGTTCATGCCGGCCTCATGCCGTGGTGCGGAGGTCTGGCGTCCTTTTTCCAATATGGGGTGTGGCATAGCTGCCGCATGTCAGAATAAAGTCACATTGCAGCGAGGCTCACCCCACGACAGAGCCCTTCTGCAAGGCAGGAAACGCACCGGGGGCGGTAGGTTTTCGCCAAAAGAGTGTGTTAAAAGACACTCACATTCTGGAACGTCTGCCTTTCTGGTGCCTTATCACCGTGTAACAGGAAGATCTGATTGCAGAATAATCTGGCTGGAGGAGCAAAGAGGGTATGGCGGTAACGGGTTTGGCTGCGGTACTGCTTGCCATTGCGCTTCTTCTTGTCATTGTCAGCACGGTGCAGCCTATTGCCCGCAGGCTGGAGCTGTCTGAAACCGTGCTGCTGGCTATTGTCGGCATTATTATTGGCAGTCTGGCGGACCTCGCCCTGCGCACCACGCATACGTCTGCGCTGAACGGCATTGCGGAAACGCTGCTCGATTTTCCCATCAACAGTGAAGCGTTCCTGCTGATCTTCCTGCCTGTGCTGGTTTTTCAGGGCGCGCTGGCCATTGATGTGCGGCGTCTGGCGCATGAGGCCGCGACGGTGCTGCTGCTGGCTGTGGTGGCTGTTGTGGTCTCTACAGGTGCGATCGGGCTGGCGCTGTATCCGTTTGCAGAAATGCCGCTGGTGGTCTGCCTGCTGCTGGGCTCCATTGTGGCGACGACCGACCCGTCCGCTGTGGCCGGGATTTTCCGCGATATCGGGGCCGCAACGCGGCTGACCCGTCTGGTGGAAGGTGAGGCGCTGCTGAATGACGCGGCGGCAATTTCCATCTTCTCCATTCTGCTGCCGTCCGTCACGCTGCACCATGCCATTCATCCCGGCGAGGCGGTGATCTCGTTCGTGATCTCCTTTGTTGGCGCACTGATTGTGGGTGTGGTGTTCGGGCAGTTGACCCTGATGATGATTACGGCCCTCGGTGGCTCGGCAGCGGCGGAAATTACGCTGACCGTGGCACTCCCTTATGTGGCCTATATTGTTTCTGACGAATTTCTGGGCGTATCCGGCGTGGTTGCCACGGCGGCTGCCGGGCTGACGCTGTCGGTCTACGGGCCATCCACGGTCCGACCGCAAACATGGCTTTTCCTCAACCAGCTCTGGCAACAGCTTGTGTTCTGGGCCGGGTCTCTGGTGTTCGTACTGGCCTCCATGCTGGTGCCGCATCTGCTGGTGGGCATGACCCGCTGGGACTGCGTGCTGATCCTGATTGCCAGCGTTGCAGGGCTGGCTGCGCGTGGGGCGGTGGTGTTTGGTCTGCTGCCTTTCCTCGCCATGACCAAGCTGGCGCCCCCTGTGCCGACACCATTCAAGGTCACCATGGTCTGGGGCGGTCTGCGCGGGGCCATTACGCTGGCGCTGGCGCTGGCTGTGACGGAGAACGAGCGCGTCTCCACGCCAGTGGCCCACTTTATCGGTATTCTCGCAACCGGATTCGTGCTGATTACGCTGCTGCTGAATGGCACGACGCTGCGGTCTCTGGTGCTGTTCCTCAAGCTCGACAAACTCTCACCCATTGATGAAGCCATGCGGCATCAGGTGCTGAGCATTGGTCTGGAAAATGTGAAGGACCGGGCTGAAAAGCTGGCGGACGGCCTTGGCTTTTCCACCGATGCGACCGGCACCGTCATTGAGCAGGTGGACCGCCGCGCGCATGAGGAGCAGGCTGCTAACTCCTTCGATACCGCGCTGGGGGATACACAGCGCGTGAATCTGGCACTGATCACCATTGCCAGTCAGGAACGGTCTGTTCTGCTGGATCTCTTCCGTATTCAGGGCCTGTCCCGCCGGGTGATGGAAACCTTGCTCCGGTCTTCCGAAGCCGCGATTGACGGCGCACGGCTGGAAGGGCGCCTGGGGTATGTGCGGGCGCTCCGTAAGCGGCTGAGCCCGTCTCTGCGCTTTAAGGCCGCGCAGTGGATTCATAAAAACCTGCGCATCGACCGGCCTCTGATGCTGTGCATGGCCGAGCGTTTTGAAATGCTGATGGTGGCGCATTTCGTCTCTATCTCGCTCACGCGCTTTATGAGTGAGCGGCTGGAGCCGACGCTGGGCAGCCGTATTGGTGAGGTTGTGGCGGAGGTACTGCAACGGCAGCGGAAGCTGCTGGATGAGGCGCTGGAAACCCTGCGTCTGCACTATCATGGTTATTCAGAAGCGCTGGAAAACCGGATTTTCCGGCAGATCGTCCTGCGGCTGGAAGGGGAGGAATATGACTCCCTGCTGGCGGAATCTCTGATTAGTGATGAGCTGAACCGTGAGCTGTTGAAAGAGCTGGAACGTCGCCGCCACCGGCTGGACAAGCCGCTGAGCTTTGATCTGCGCAGCGGGATTGAAAGCCGCCTGAAACATGCTGCCGTGTTCCGGGGGCTGCCCAATGCGGAACTGCATGATCTGGCAACCACCACGTCTCTGCGTTTTGTGGCCCCGCAGGAGCTGATCTGCCGCCGTGGGCGCAAGATCCGCAATATCTACTTCATCAGCGCGGGGCTGGCGGAATCGCATGTGGCGGAGCGGGATGTTCTCTACGGTGCAGGGGACCTGATTGGCGCGCTTTCCACCATTAATAACGAGCGGTGCCCGGCCAATATCCGTGCCGTGCAGTTTGGGCATTTCATGGTTATCAGTGCCTCTCGCTTCCGGCGGCTGGTCGAAGAATATCCGCTTGTGCTGGAAAATATTGAACGGCTGCGGCGCAAGCGTGAAGAGGGCGAACGAGCCATCAAGCTGGTGCCCGGGGCCGCTCCGGGCGAGCAGGGCAGTGAACGCCCCGGTGTGGCCGCCAAAGCGTTGCTGAGGCTGGATGGCAAAATGCCGCCGTCTGTGTCTGCGAAGCCTGCGGATGATGCGACGACGGGTGATGAGAAGTCAGAGCCGCCGCCTTCCTCCTCCAACTGAGGCAAAAGGCCAGAGCATTCAGGTGCTCTGGCCTTTTTTTAGTGCAGAATAAATTTTGTTATGATGTCCGTGAGCTTCCCAAACGGAGGCTTGAGGAGTGTTGCGGCGTTGAACCGCCCCTGCTTGTAAATCCCGCGTGGATGGGTGAGGGCGATGAAGCCTTCCTTGCCGTGGTAGGCTCCCATGCCACTGTCTCCCACCCCGCCAAAGGGCAGATCATCCTGAGCGTAGTGCAGCAATGTCCCGTTGAGCGTGACGTTGCCTGACACTGTGCGCTTCAGCAGTTTGTTCCGTTCAACGCGCTTGTCTCCAAAGTAATACAGGGCCAGCGGGCGGGGGCGGGCGTTGATGAAGGCAATCGCTTCATCAAGGTGGCGATAGGTCAGTACAGGCAGGACGGGGCCGAAAATTTCTTCCTGCATGACCGCCATGTCTGGCGTGACATTCAGCAGCAGAACCGGGGCAAGAAGATGTTCGGCAGGTGCATCCTGCCCCAGCCGAATGACCTGTGCTCCTTGTGCCTCAGCATCATGGACCAGACCGCTGAGCCGCTCGTAATGATGCGTATTGAGGATGGCTGTGTAATCGGGTGAGCCGGCATATCCGTTGGGGTGGAGTGTGTGTGCGGCCTCCTGATAGGCTTGTGCAAAACGCTCCTGATCCTGTTCGTGCAGCAGGACATAATCCGGGGCGATGCAGGTTTGGCCGGCGTTGGTCAGTTTGCCGTAGGCTACCCGCTCCGCCGCCTGCGTCATGGAAAAACCGGGTTCAATCACAACGGGAGACTTGCCGCCCAGTTCGAGCGTGACCGGTGTCAGGTTGCGGGCAGCGGCGACAGCCACCTTCTTTCCGACCGCTGTGCTGCCTGTAAACAGCAGATGGTCGAACGGCAGGGCTGAGAAGGCCGCCCCGACGTCCGCATCTCCCAGAACAACGGAAACCTGCTCCGGCGGAAACACAGCCTGAACAATTTTTGCGATGACGGCCGAGGTCGCGGGCGTGAGTTCCGAGGGTTTGAGCATGGCGCGGTTGCCTGCCGCAATGGCCGTGGCCAGCGGAACAAGAGCGAGGGAAACGGGGTAATTCCACGGGGCGATAATGCCCACGACGCCGACCGGCTGACGGATAACCCATGCGCGTCCAAACTGGAAATATGCAGAAACGTGGCGACGTTCCGGCTGCATCCAGTGGCCCACATGCCGGATGAGGTAGGTGATGGACTGCACCAAAGGGATCAGTTCCACAATGGCGCTTTCCCGCTCCGAGCGCTGGCCGAAATCTGTGTTCAGGGCGCGGGTGATTTCTGTGCGTCGCCTTAGAATTTCAGCTTTCAGGCGGCGGAGGGCAGCCCGACGCTGAGCCAGTTCGGGTGGGCCATCTCGCAGGAAGGCGGCGCGCTGTTGGTCGAGAACATGGTGCAATTCAGAAGAGTGTGTGGGGGCGGGAACAGTGTCGGACATTGCGTCCTCCATGTTTACAGGGAAAACTTTTCTGGGCAGGCTATGGAGGAAAACAAATCCGCGTCAATAAAGTTTCTCTTGTAAACATAGGCCTCACGAATGAGTGATACCAAACAGCGGCCCTATCATCATGGGGATCTGCATCGCGCTCTGATCGACACAGCTCTTGCCATGTTGGCTGCCGATCAGACCTGGGCTTTTACGCTGCGGGAAGTGGCACGGCGTACCGGCGTCAGTCACGCTGCGCCCTATAAGCACTTTCGGGATAAAGAGGCACTTTTGCGGGAGCTGGCTCGTATTGGCTTTGTCCGGCTTGGGCAGGCGATGGAGACAGCACTGTCTTCAGGTCTGCCTTCCTCTCGCGAGAAATTTGTCGCTGGTGCTCAGGCCTGTATTGCCTTTGCATGTCATAGCCCCGGCTTGTATCGGCTGATGTTTAGTGCTGATGCGGATAAGGCGGCGGACCCACGCTTACATGAGGCCGCTATGGCGACGTTCGGGGTTCTGTTGCGCCTTCTGCAAGAGGGGCAACAGGATGGCAGTTTCCGCGCTGTTCCCATCACGGCACAGGCGGCAGCCAGTTGGGCGCAGGTGCATGGTCTGGCTATGCTGGCGATGAACGGTCAGCTTCTTGAAGAAAAAGTCGGGCCAGATCCGGTCCGGGCCGCACTGGATGTGCTGCTGGATGGGCTGTCTCAGAGCCCCCGTAAGGAACACTGAAACCTTTATGCCCCCAATCTGGTGATCGGCTAGAGCCTGACATCCGACAGAAAAGCAGTTTAGGGCAGCGTTTGCCGGAATTGGGCAGGTGGTCGGGCAGATTTTGGGGCAGGTTTAAACGACCTCTGCACCTATCGCATAAAAAAGGCGCTCTGCATGAAAGCAAAGCGCCTTTTCTCGCCTTAAAGGACCGGTTGCTTTTACAGTCGGCTGATGGGCGGCCGAACGTCGCTCTGGCGCAGGGCCAGACCGAACTGGAGCCAGCCGATGCCGCTGGTAATCAGTTCAACCCCAACGAAAGTGCCAATCAGCCACAGGCCGGACCAGGGCAGGGTGAAATACAGGGACAGGCCGACCAAAAGGCTGATCAGCCCGCCAGCCAGCACAATGCCCCAGCCGGGCAGGCTGCGATACTGGATGGCCATAAGGCTGCGCATCACACCCACCACAATAAAGCAGGCGGCGGCAAACAGGGTGATCATCACGGAGCCGGTGGCGGGTTCTTCAATAATCATGCCGCCAGCCACGATATAAAGCAGGCCAAACAGCGCGGAGAACAGGACGCCGCCCCATTCCCGCACGGCAAAGGCATGGGCAACCTGAAAGGCGCCGGCAATAATCAGCAGAATGCCAATAAAAATTGTGCTGGCCAGCGTGACGGAAATCGCATCGACGCAGGCAATAAAGCCCAGCGCAATCAGCACCGCGCCCAGAGCGACAAACATCGCCCATTTTTTAGCGAACGGCATGGTGGTTTTTCCTTATTCTTTAGAGGTGTTTCTGAAAATCATGGAACAATCTAAGGCACGCACGGCGGAAATACTATCTGTAAAGGCACGCTTTCCCGGCTCTGAGCGGGGTTGCATGCTGTTATCTGGTATGAGCAGGCAGAAGGCGATGAGTTGACAGAAAGCCCCGCTTTCCGTAATGGCTGCTCCCATTGCCGGGAATGTGGACAGGACGGCCGATGCAGGTGGACAGATGCTCCCACCCGCCGGTGATACGGACTGCGCCCGCTCTGATCCACGGGGGACGGAGACTACCGGCACCATGATGAGACACAGATAACAGTGTGACTCACGCAGACAGAGAAGAGAAGAGCGCCCTATGAGCAAGCGCCTCGAGAGCAAATATAAGATTAACCGCCGTCTTGGCGTTAACCTGTGGGGCCGTGCGAAGTCCCCGGTTAACCGTCGTGAATACGGCCCGGGTCAGCATGGTCAGCGCCGTAAAGGCAAGCCGTCTGACTACTCTGTCCAGCTGATGGCAAAGCAGAAGCTGAAGGGTTACTACGGTAACATCAGCGAAAAGCAGTTCCGTCGCTACTATCAGGAAGCCGTGCGTCGTAAGGGCGATACGTCTGAAAACCTGATCAACCTGCTCGAGCGTCGTCTGGATGCGGTTATCTACCGCATGAAATTCGCCATCACGCCGTTCGCTGCGCGTCAGTTCATCAGCCATGGCCACATCACGGTCAACGGCCGCAAGGTGAACATCCCCTCCTATCTGGTGCGGGACGGGGACGTGATCGAAATCCGTGAAAAGTCCAAGCAGCTGGCTATCGTGCTGGATGCCACCCAGACGGGTGAACGCGACGTTCCGGAATACATGGACGTTGATCACCGTCAGATGAAGGGCACGTTCGTCCGTGGTCCGAAGTTCGCTGATGTGCCGTATCCGGTGCAGATGGAACCGAACCTGGTGGTCGAATACTACTCTCGTTAATCGGCGCTTCGGCCCGATTTGTGCTGCGCCGGGTGGAGGGTTTTTCTCTCCATCCGGCGTTTGCCGTTTTACCCCGTATCTTTTCCAGCCGGATTGTCTGTCATGTCTGAAACGCTTGCACCTGACCTCAGCACGGAAATTGCCCGCCGCCGTACGTTTGCGATCATCTCGCACCCGGATGCTGGTAAAACCACGCTGACGGAACGTATTCTGCGGGCAGGTGGCGCTATTCAGCTGGCTGGGAACGTGCGGGCCAAGGGTGAGCGGCGGCGCACCCGGTCTGACTGGATGTCCATTGAGCGTGACCGCGGGATTTCCGTCGTCAGCTCCGTGATGACCTTTGAATATGGCGGGTGCATTTTCAACCTGCTGGATACGCCGGGTCATGAAGACTTCTCGGAAGATACCTACCGTACGCTGACGGCGGTGGACTCTGCCGTGATGGTGATTGACGCCGCCAAAGGTATTGAGGACCGGACGCGCAAGCTGTTCGAAATCTGTCGCCTGCGTGATATTCCGATTGTCACCTTCATCAACAAGATGGACCGTGAAGCGCAGGACCCGTTTGCGCTGCTGGATGAAATTGCCTCCGCCCTTGCGCTGGATACGGCGCCTGCCACATGGCCGATTGGCCGCGCTGCCGGGTTTGTTGGGACTTATGACCTGCGCACTAAAGAAGTGCATACGCAGGAAACGCTGGCCCAGTCCGACCCGCGCATGATGCAGCTTTCAGAAGAGCTGGAGCTGGCGGAAGCAGCTCTGCCTGAGTTTGACCGCGAGTCCTTTGACGCCGGGCATCTGACGCCGGTTTTCTTCGGGAGCGCCATGAAGGAAATTGGCGTGACGGACCTTTTGAATGCGCTGGTCGCGTTTGGGCCGTCCCCGCGAGATCAGGTTGCGGAAAGCCGGACGGTCAAGGCCGATGAAGAAGGCATGACCGCGCTTGTCTTTAAAATTCAGGCCAATATGGACCCCAACCACCGGGACCGTATTGCCTTCGCCCGGATTTGTTCCGGCAAGCTGACGCGCGGCATGCGCCTGCGCCATAGCCGTACCGGCAAGAATTTTGCCGTGCATACCCCGCAGTTCTTTTTTGCGCGGGACCGGCAGCTGGCGGAAGAAGCCTTTGCGGGTGATGTGGTGGGGATTCCCAATCACGGCACGCTGCGCATTGGCGATACGCTGACGGAGAGTGAAGACCTGAAATTTACCGGTGTGCCGCACTTTGCCCCGGAAATTCTGCGTCGTGTCCGGCTGGATGACGCCATGAAGGCGAAGAAGCTGAAGCAGGCACTCACCCAGCTTGCGGAAGAAGGCGTGGTGCAGCTCTTCAAACCGCAGGATGGCGCACAGCCGATTGTGGGTGTGGTTGGCACACTTCAGCTCGACGTGCTTCAGGCGCGGTTGAGGGCGGAATATGGTGTGGCGATCGGGTTCGATAGCATCCCATTTTCTCTGGCCCGCTGGGTGACTGGCCCGCGCGAGAAAATTGAAGCCTTTGCCATGGCAAATCGGTCTTCCATGGCGGATGATCTGGATGATGATCCGGTGTTCCTGGCCACATCAGCCTTCATGATGCGTCGCACGCAGGAACAGAACCCGGATATCACCTTCCACGATATCAAGCAGATCGGGATTGAAATTAAATAATCCCGCCTAGCGCCGCTTTTCCGTCAGGCAGACGGCAAAAGCGAGCGCTGGCAAGGCGGCTCCCAGAGCAGAGGCCAGCGGCCAGCCGCCATAGGCGTACGCCCAGCTGCCGAGGGCTGAGCCAGCCGCACCGCCCATGAAGAAAATCGCCATATAAAGCCCGTTCAGGCGGGCGCGGTTTTCTGCGGGCAGCACAAACAAAGCGCGCTGCCCCAGCACCAGATTGGCGGTAACGCCGAAATCAATCACAATTCCCGCCAGTGCCAGCACACCGATAAAAATGGATTGCGGCATAACGGCACTTGTCAGAAAGGCGAGGGAAACCAGCGCCATGGCGGCAAGGGTTGCAGGCCATGTCCAGCCTCTGTCGGCAATGCGCCCGGCAATGGGCGCTGCAATTGCTCCGGCAACACCCACAAAAGCAAAAAGAGCAATCTGCCCCTGAGAAAACAGGAACGGGGGAGCGGCCAGAAGCAGGGGTGTTACCGTCCAGAACAGGCTAAATGCGCCAAACAGACAGGCGTGATAAAACGCCCGCCGTTGCAGAATTCTTGTGGTGAGCAGGAGGGTGCCCATAGAGCGGAGCAGGGCCCCATAAGGACTGCGGGTTGTGGGCCTGCGTTCCGGCAGAACGCGCTGGAGCAGGATGGACAGGGCCAGCATGATCCCGGCAGAGATCAGGAAAATGGTGTGCCAGGATGAAAATTCCGTCACAAAACTGGAGACGGGACGGGCCAGCATAATGCCCAGCATCAGGCCGCTCATGACATTGCCCACCACGCGCCCGCGTATGGCTTCCGGGGCCAGACTGGCGGCAAACGGCACCAGAATTTGCACCGCGACGGACAGAATGCCGACCAGCCCGATGGCTAGCAGGAAGGGCAGCGGGTGGTGTGAAAAGGGCAACGCTAACAGTGCGAGCATGACAAGCCGCGTCATCCACACAATCAGGCTGCGGTTTTCCAGCAAATCGGCCAGCGGGACAATCAGCAGCAGGCCGAGGCAGTAGCCAATCTGGGTGATAGTAACAATTAAGCCGGACTGGCTTTCCGGCATGGCAAGTGTTGCGCTGATAGGGCCGGCCAGAGGCTGCGCATAATAAAGGTTGGCGACAATCAGACCGCACGCAGCCGCAATGACTCGGATCAGGTTCGGGCTGGGGCCAGCCTGTTCTGTGCAGCCTTTGGGCGCAGGCAGAGGCTGAGTGGTCATGAACGGGCGGCTGCCAGTAGCGCGCGAGAGGTCGGGAGCAGGTCAGGGCGGCTTAGCCAGGTATCAATGTCCGCATGCGGGACAAGGGCGAGCTGGTCATATTCCTGATTGGCACCGTTTTTCCAGTGCGCCTCGACGGCGCTGAAAGACAACGGAGTGCGCATGGGAATGCCGATATCCAGAATGCGGGTGCCCGGATGGCGGGCGATAAGCTGGGGTGCGCCGATGGCCAGGTTTTCGGCTGTCAGCCCGAGCTCTTCCTCGGCTTCAGCCAGAAGCTGTTCATCCAGATGGACGGCTGTGCTGTTTCCGCGTCGTTCAATGCTGCCGGCTGGCGGACTTTGCCAGAAATTGCCCTGATATAATGAAGACGGATTGCGGCGACCCAGAACATAACCTTCCGGCGTTTCCAGCAGGCCGATGACGGCGAGCGGTTGCAGCCGCAGGTGCGTAAACAAAGCCGGGTTTTTCATTTGCGCGAGAACCGAACGATAGTCCGTCCAGTGGCCGGAAATTTCGGTGCGGGTCACGCGGTCTGCTGAGAAAACGCAGCCGTTAAAAAGAGCAGGAGTTTTGTGGCAGGCTTCTGCCCAGATGCGCGTAATTTCGGCCTCTGTTTCCGCCGTATGCCGGGGCACATGCGGGATGGCCGTAATGGTGCAGGAGGGGGAAAGCCGCAGGATGGGCCATTGACCGGGAAAGCTGGGTATCATGCGGGTGATGATACGCATGACAGAGAAACACGTGTCAAAAAACTGTCGTGAACACTTAAAAATGCTCAGAAAAAACAGGAGGCGGACAAAGCCGCACTCCCGTTTTTCAAGGTGATCAGACGAGCTGCTGTTTAAGAGCGGCTGTGAGATCTTTCGTCGTCGCGTTACCGCCCAGATCCTTCGTGCGGACGGGGCCTTCCGTAATGACCTTCTTGATCGCGTGGTCAATACGGTCTGCCAGATCCTGACGGCCCACATGCTGGAGCATCATGACGGCAGCCAGCAGCAGAGCCAGCGGGTTGGCAATGCCCTGTCCGGCAATGTCAGGCGCAGAGCCATGCACGGCTTCAAACACCGCAGCCTTTTCACCAATATTTGCGCCCGGAGCCATGCCCAGACCGCCAACAAGGCCCGCCGTCAGATCGGACAGGATGTCACCAAACAGGTTGGTGGTGACAATCACGTCGAACTGCCAGGGGTTGAGGACCAGCTGCATGGCGCAGGCATCCACAATCCGCTCGTTAAAGGCGATGCGGCCTTTATATTCCTCAGCAACCTTGCGGCCTTCTTCAAGGAACAGGCCGGTCAGCAGTTTGAGGATGTTGGCTTTGTGGACGAGGGTCACCGTCTTGCGGTTGTTTTTGAGCGCATACTCAAAAGCAAATTTCACAATGCGGCGGCACTCGACGCGGGAGTTGAAGCCGGTGCTCAGGGCAATGCCCTTCGGGTCGTCACCAACCGGAACGTAATGTTCCATGGCGGCGTAGTAGCCTTCAAGATTTTCACGGAACAGGACCAGATCAATCTTGTCGAACTTGCCACCGGGAACAATCGTCTTGGTCGGGCGCAGGTTGGCGAACAGCCCGAACTCCTGACGCAGTGTGACGTTGATGGATTTGAAGCCGCCCCCAACCGGCGTGGTCAGCGGGCCTTTCAGAGCAAGGCCGGTGCGGCGGATGCTCTCGATGGTCTGTTTGGGCAGCGGGTCATTGACCGCATCCACCCCGGCCATGCCGGCAAGCTGGCGGTCCCACACAAACGGGGCACCGACGGCGTCAAGAAGTTCGGTAACCGATTCAACAATCTCAGGGCCGATCCCATCACCGGCAATAAGAGTAGCGGGGATGGTTTTGCTGTCTGTCGTCATTCTGGAAGCTCCCTTCACTTCGCAGCTTTTCTGCTCTTCTTCGGTCCGGCAGGCGATTCCCAATTGCGTGACCAGTTGCGAAAAGCCCGTTCTCTCACGCCCTCTTGAGGGGGGCGCAAGCCGTTTTCAGCCAGTTTTTGGCCTCATCTGGCAGGTGAGGGCCAATCTGGGTCATGATTTGCGCATGGTAGGCATCCAGAATCTGGCAGTCTTCTTCCCCTAAAAGCGCTGTGTCGATCAGGCGGCGGTCAAACGGCGCGAGGGTCAGCGTCTCAAACGCGTAGCCGGGGCGGTTCTCCCCGGCTTTCTCACGCACCAGCACCAGTGTTTCCAGTCGGATGCCGTAGGCGCCCGGCTCGTAATAACCGGGTTCGTTGGAGAGAATCATGCCCTCCTGCAGCGCGATGGGGGAGGGATTTTTGGAAATCCGCGCCGGGCCTTCATGCACGGAGAGGAAGCTGCCCACGCCGTGGCCTGTGCCGTGGTCATAATCCAGACCGGCCTGCCACAGGTCATACCGCGCCAGTGCATCCAGCGCGTGGCCGGTGGTGCCTGCGGGGAAGCGGGCGCGGCCAAGGCGCAGATTGCCCCGCAGCACACGGGTAAAGGTTTCCATCAGGCGGGCAGGCGGGGCGTCCGGGCCGGTCCAGACTGTGCGGGTGACGTCCGTCGTGCCTTCCGGATACTGGCCGCCGCTATCAATCAGATAGACTTCATTCGCGTTCAGGGCGCGGTCACTCTCGGGCGTCACACGGTAATGGATGACGGCCCCGTTCGGCCCTGCGCCGGAAATGGCGGGAAAGGATTCGCCCCGGTAATCCGCGCTTTCTGCCCGGAAGGCATCCAGCTTGTTAGCGGCCTGAAGTTCCGTAGTGCCGCGGGCCTCTTCCGTATCCAGCCAGTGCAGGAAGCGGCACAGAGCGACGCCGTCTTTCAGATGCGCCTTGCGGGTACCTGCCTGTTCCGTCGCATTTTTTCGGGCTTTGGGCAGCACGCACGGGTCCGGGCTTTCCTGCACGGTAGCTCCGTGGCGCGTCAGTGTTTCTGCAAACCAGACGGCATTGCTGGCGGGGTCAACGCCCACGGTCTGGCCGCTGAGGGTGGCCAGAACGCTTTCCAGAGCCTCAGGCTCATGCACGCGCACATCTGCGCCCAGCCACTCCCGCACGTTTGCCGGGAGCTTGCTGGCCTGTAGGAACAGATCCACCGAGGCATCGGCGTGCAGCACCGCGAAGGCCAGAACAACCGGGGTGCAGGGGATGTCCGTGCCGCGGATATTCAGCAGCCATGCGATAGATGCCGAATCGCTCAGCACGGCAGCGGCCTGTCCGGCGTCTGCCAGAGCCTTGCCAAGACGGGTACGTTTGTCGTGAGAGGACTCGCCTGCATAAACCAGTGGATGGATGGTGGCGGGGGCTGCCGGGAAGGCCGGGCGATCCGTCCACAGCACATCTGTCAGATTGCCGTTGGTGGAAACCAGTGTGATGCCGGAAAGTGTTGTGAAGGGCCGCAGTTCCGCGCTGCTCATAATGCGGGCGTCATACCCGATGCGGGCATTTTTTGGGGCTTTTTGCGCCAGCCATGCGGGGGGTGGGGTCTGGTAGATATGCTGGCGTTCCCAGCAGGAGCCATCCACCTGCTGGTCCATCTGGGTGATGTAGCGGCCATCCGAGAACACGGCGGCGGAGTCTGCCAGCACCAGCGCCATGCCAGCGCTGCCGCTAAAGCCTGTCAGCCATTCCAGACGTTCCGCGCAGGCGGGCGTGTATTCCCCGAGAAATTCGTCGCTGTGAGGGATAATCAGCCCATCAAGCTCATTCTGTTTCAGGAGGGTGCGCAGAGCGGCGAGGCGGGAGGCGGAAGCGGACGGCATGACAGACCTCAAAATGATGTCTCAAAAGAATGGACGAAATAAAAAAGCCTGCATGGGAGGGCCATGCAGGCGCGTTTTTCAGGCCTTGGGACCGTAAGGGCGACGCAGGACCAGCGTGGCCCAGTCACCCTCTGTAAAGGTGTGTTCCAGCACCAGCCCGAGCCTGCGATGCGCAGCCAGCACCATGCGGATCTGGGTGCGGAGCAGGCCTGCCAGAATGACCGTGCCGCCGGGGGCCAGATTATGGGCCAGATCCTTGGCCATCAGGCACAGCGGGCGGGCGAGAATATTGGCAAACACCAGATCATACGGGGCGTTATGGCGGATTTCCGGGGTTTTCCAGCCATTGCCCAGACGGCAGGTGAGCGCGCGGCCCAGCCCGTTGCGTTCCGCATTCTGTGCCGCGACACGGACGGACCAGGGCTCGATATCAACGGCCAGAACCTTTTTGTGCAGCAGGGCCGCCGCTGCCATGGCCAGAATGCCGGAGCCGCAGCCGAGATCCAGAATTTTGCGGGGCTTGCGGTAGGCAATGCGCTCCAGTGCCCGCAGGCAGCCACGGGTGGAACCATGCTCGCCAGAGCCAAAGGCCACACCGGCATCCAGCGTCAGGGCAATACGCGTCGGGTGCTTTACGTCTGGCAGATGGGTGCCACGGATGACAAAACGCTGCCCGACATCCTGCTCAGGGAAGGATTCATAGGTGCGGGCCAGCCAGCCTTCGGCCTCTGTGGCGTCGCGTTCCAGCGGGGCGTCCACACCACTGGTCAGTTGGGCCAGCATGAGGGCGACTGTCAGTTCATCTTCCCGATGTCCGGCGTCTTTCACGCCTTCCACGCGCCAGAGCGTGCCTTCCGGGTTGGCTTCAAAAATACCAACCGTGGTGCAGACACTGCCGATGGCGTTTTCATATGCTTCGACAGCAGGTTCCGGAACGGTGACCGCAACCGTTTCCAGAGCGGTGGCGTGACGACGGGGAGCAACGGCCATTAAAGTTTCTCTAAAAAGGAGGAGAGGAGATGTTTGATGCCGACGCCTTCAAACGCGACATCAACATGGTGGTGATCGGCTGAGACAATAATGCCTTCCCCAAAGCGCGGGTGGCGAACATGCTCGCCCAGCTGGAAGGTGGGCGTATTCCCCGCCAGCGGGTCGCGCCGTCTGCGGGCGATGAGCGGTGCGCCACCTGCAAAAACGGAGTCTGTGGCGCGCAGGCCGCGAAGGTTGGCGTCACGTTCACCATGCCGGATAACATGCTCATCCGGCAGTTCATCCAGAAAGCGGCTGGGCATGGAATCCTGCCAGTTGGCGTAAATCCGCCGCCGGGCTGCGTGGAAGATCATGGCGTGCTTACGGGCGCGGGTAATGCCCACATAGGCAAGGCGGCGTTCTTCCTCCAGCCCGGAATTCCCGCCTTCATCCAGCGTGCGCTGAGAGGGGAAGACGCCTTCTTCCCAGCCCGGCAGGAAGACGACATCAAACTCCAGCCCTTTGGCCCCGTGCAGGGTCATGAGGGAGATGCGGGCTTCTCCGGCATTTTCGTCATGCTCCATGACGAGTGCCACATGTTCCAGAAACTCGCCGAGCGTGCCGAAGTCAGCCAGGGCGCGGACCAGTTCCTTCAGGTTTTCCAGCCGCCCGGGGGCTTCGGGCGAGTTATCGGCCTGCCACATGGCCAGATAGCCGCTTTCTTCCAGCAGATGCTCCACGGCAACCACATGGCCTTCACGCGCCAGAATGTCGCGCGTGGTGTCCAGTGCAGTCATCAGGGCACGGACCTGATCGCCCACTTTCCCTTTCAGAATTTTTTCGGCCAGCAGGATCTGGGTGGCGGCGGTCAGCGGGACCTGATGGCTGCGGGCTGCGGCGTGCAGCTTTTGCACCCCGGCAGGCCCCATGCCGCGTTTGGGGGTGTTGAGAATGCGCTCAAACGCCAGATCATCCGAGGGCTGGTTGAGCACGCGCATATAGGCCAGCGCATCGCGGATTTCGGCACGTTCATAGAACCGCACGCCGCCGACAATCCGGTAGGGCACGCCGCTTTGCACCAGCTTTTCTTCAAACGCGCGGGTCTGGAACCCGGCGCGGACGAGTATGGCCATTTCTCCCAGAGAATGCCCCTCACTCTGCATTTTCTCGACCATGCCGCAGACATCACGGGCTTCATGGTCGGAATCGCCAACGCCGACCACCAGCACTTTCTCGCCGTCAGAATCTTCGCGGCCAGAGCGCAGGGTTTTGCCCAGTCGTTCGTCATTGTGGGCAATCAGACCGGCAGCAGCCCCCAGAATATGGCGGGTGGAGCGGTAGTTGCGTTCCAGCCGGACAATCTGTGCGCCGGGGAAATCCTTTTCAAACCGCAGAATGTTGCCCACCTGCGCGCCGCGCCAGGAATAGATCGACTGATCATCATCCCCCACGCAGCAGATATTGGACGGTTCACCGGGACGAAGCGCCAGCAGACGCAGCCAGAGATACTGGACTGTATTGGTGTCCTGATACTCATCCACCAGAATGTAGCGGAACAGGCGGTGATACTGCGCCAGCACATCCGGCCGGGTGCGCAGGATTTCCGTGACATGGAGCATCAGGTCTCCAAAATCACAGGCGTTCAGCTGGATCAGCCGTTCCTGATAGGCTTTGTAGATGGCGCGGCAATGGCCGTCCGCAAAGTCATTATCTTCCGAATCTGTCACGCGTTCCGGCGTCAGCCCACGATCTTTCCAGCGCTGGATAACGCCCAGAATGCCGGGGGCGGGCCAGCGTTTGGTATCAATCTGCCAGGGCACAATAATTTGCTTGAGCAGGCGCAGCTGGTCGTCCGTATCCAGAATGGTGAAGCTGCTGGTCAGCCCCACATAGTCGGCATGGCGACGCAGCATGCGGGCACACAGGGCATGAAAGGTGCCCAGCCATAACCCTTCCGCCGGGCTGCCAAGCAGGAGAGAGACGCGCTCCCGCATCTCCTTGGCGGCCTTGTTGGTGAAGGTGACAGCCAGAATCTGCCAGGGCTTGGCACGGTCTGTCAGCAGAATATGGGCAAAGCGGGTGGTCAGCACCCGTGTTTTGCCAGTGCCGGCTCCTGCCAGAACCAGCAGAGGGCCGTCCGTGGTTTCAATCGCGGCGCGTTGTTCGGGGTTCAGACGCGCGAGATAGGACTCGCCTTGGTCCGAGGATGATGAAAAAAGCGCGGAGGAAGGGTTTTCGGACATATTCACTTTACCCTTATATCGTCTTGAAAGCCTGAGGCCAATCGGAGCAGTGGCATGGTGTCCTCCGAAAATGGAGAAAAACAGAGCAGTTTTGGACGAAGGGAGGGGAGTGCCCCTTTTTCTTCCACAGGCCCGGCAGGGCACCGGCAGCGCATGCGCGCGCGGGTTTTAAGCGCGGGGGCTGCGTCTCTGGCGGATTATGAGCTGTTGGAAATGCTGCTTTTTCCGGGTGTACCCCGGCGGGACACCAAGCCGCTGGCCAAGGCGTTGATCAACCAGTTCGGATCTTTGGCGGATGTGCTGGAAGCTGCGCCCGAAGCCCTGAAAGAAGCGGGAGCAACGCGTGGGAACGTGACGTTGCTGGGACTGGTGCCGCTGGCGGCGGACCGGCTGGGTGCGCCGGAGGAGCCCGTGCGCGTTGACCTTGGGAGTTGGGGCAAGCTGCTGGCGTATTGCGCAACGCATCTGGTGACGGCTGTGGCGGGGGCGCTCCATGTTTTGTTTCTGGATAGCCGCAATCAATTGCTGGCGGATGAAGTTGTGGAGACGCAGGAAAGGGCGACGCCGGGAGAAGAAGGCGTTCCCATTCCTGTGCCGCAGGTGGTCTCCGCCGTTATGCAGAGGGCACTGGCGCTGCACGCCTGTTCTCTGATTACGGTCAGGCTGGCGGCAGACGATGTGCAGCCGGACCGCCAGCTTTTGCATGATGGGCCACTGGTGCAGGCGCTTTTGCAGGCCGCCCCTTTGCTGGCGGTGACCATGCATGACCATGTGGTGCTGAAAGGGCGCCGCTGGCGCAGTTTTCGGCATCTGGAGCAGCAGGCATGGTGACGCGACTGCCAAAAGGCAAAGGCAGGCGCTCTAAATCGGAACTGGCGGATATTGCAGGGTTCAAGCTTCAGGCCGACGCGGTGCAAACCGGGCCGCCTCTGCCAGATTTGCCATTTTTGTCAGAATTGGCCGAAGCGAGGACTTTAGTTAAGGTTCCTGATGACCATAAGGTTCTGACTCAGCTGATTACGCTTATTACGCCCCGGCATCCTGCGCCGGACATGTGGGCGACGTCTCTGCTGAATCAGTTCGGGTCTCTGGCGGCTCTCCTGTCCGCTCCCGATCAGGTCATGCAGGGGATTGCCGGCCAGACCCCGGCGTTCCGGGTAACGTTGCGGCTGGTTCAGGAGGCGGCTGTGCGGTTGCATAAAGCGCGGTTGAAACGTGTGGGGGTTCTGGCGGACAGGGCGCAGCTCAAAGCCTATCTTAGCGCCATGCTGGCGCATGAGCGGGTAGAGCAGGTGCGGGTGCTCTTTCTGGATAAGGGGCATCGTCTGCTTGCCGATGAGATGCTGGGGCGGGGCACTGTGGACCACACGCCTATTTACCCCAGAGAAGTAATGCGGCGGGCGTTGGAGCTTCAGGCCAGTATTCTGGTGGTGGTGCATAACCATCCCAGTGGAGACCCGTCTCCTTCGCAGGATGATATCTTCATGACCCAGCGGATTGCGCAGGCGGCCACGTTGCTGGGTATCACGGTCTGGGACCATGTGATTGTGGGCAGTGGCCGCCTGTTAAGCCTGAAAGAAGAAGGGGTTTTTTAGGCCTTTAGGCGTCGTCGTTCCCGGCGTCCGGCTTTTCCGCCAGCGGGCCAAGGGCGTCCTGAATGCCCAGTGCGCCGGGCAGGCTGCCATAGGGGAACAGGATGTTTACGTGGCCCATCTTGCGGCCCACGCGCGCTTCGGCTTTGCCATAAAGATGCGGGATATGTCCCGGCGTGGCGAGAATGTCAGGCCACAACGCCATATCATCCGGCCCGACGAGATTTTTCATCACAGCATCAGAATGGCGCAGCGTGGGAGGTAAAGGCAGGCCCGCGACGGCGCGGATATGCATATCGAACTGGTCCGCCGGGCAGGCGTCCATGGTCCAGTGGCCGGAATTATGCGGGCGTGGCGCAATTTCATTCACCAGCAGATTGCCGGTGCTGTCGATAAACATTTCCACGCCCAGAATACCGATAAGATCCAGCTTTTCTGCAATGGCGACCGCCAGAGCCTGAGCGCGCTGTGCGGTTTCTTCCGGCACGGGGGCGGGGGCTAGTGTGAGGTCCAGAATACCATCCCGATGGTAATTGAGGCCGGGCGCAAAGCAGCGTGTTGTGCCGTCTGTGCCACGCACGACCATCACGCTGATTTCACAGGCAAAATCCACCATACCTTCCGCGACCAGCGGATGCGGGGCGAGGGAGGCAAAGGCGTCTTCCAGCTGGGAGGCCTCATAAACGCGGGCCTGCCCCTTGCCGTCATACCCGTTGCGCGTGGTTTTCAGGATGAAGGGGAAACCGAGCTTTTCCGCCGCAGCGTGTAGAGAAGGGTGATCGGTAACGGCCATCCAGGGGGCGAGGGGAATCTCAGCCTCTGAGAGAAAAGTCTTTTCTGCCAGCCTGTCCTGACTGATGCGCAGGATCGCGCCGGAGGGGCGCACAGGGCAGTGCTGAGCCAGACAATCCAGCGCGTCGGCACTGATATTTTCAAACTCAAAGGTGACGACATCCACGGCGCGGGCAAAGTCTTCCAGCGCCTTATGGTCATCATATGCGCCAAGCGTGACCTGATGGGCGACCTGTGCCGCTGGGCCATTGGCGTCCTGCGTGAGGATATGCGCGCGAAAGCCGAGCTTAGCAGCCGCGACAGCGGACATGCGGCCGAGCTGGCCGCCGCCCACAATGCCGATGACAGAATTGGGAGCGAGTGCAGGCGAAGAAGACCGGGAAGAAGAAGCTGACATTATTCGTTTTCAGAAATCGGAGCGTTAGCGACGGAGGCTGTTTGCAGGGCGCGCCATGCGTCCAGCTTTGCGGCGAGTTCCGGGTCTTGCAGGGCCAGAATGGAGGTTGCCAGAAGGGCGGCATTTTTGGCCCCGGAGGCTCCAATAGCGAGTGTGCCGACGGGCACGCCACCGGGCATCTGAACGATGGAGAGCAGGCTGTCCATGCCTTTCAGGGCACGGGATTCTACCGGCACCCCCAGCACGGGCAGGCGGGTCCATGCCGCACACATGCCGGGCAGATGGGCCGCCCCGCCAGCACCGGCAATAATCACCGACAGGCCACGGTCTGCGGCAGTTTTGGCATAGTCTGCCAGCCGGTCTGGCGTGCGGTGGGCCGAGACAATCAGCGTTTCATGGGCAATGCCCATGTCTGTCAGAATGGCATCTGCATGGCGCATGGTCTCCCAGTCCGACTGGCTACCCATGATAATGCCAACCTTAGGAGCAAGGTCGGCGTTCTGAGATGGGGCGGTGGGCAGGGGGGCAGTTTCGCTCACGATAAGGCACGATCCGGTTGGTGGGGAAATGGTCACGCAATATCGTCGGGGATCAGTTCGCTTTCAAGCCGTGTTATCCGGTCCCGGAGCAGTAATTTGCGTTTTTTCAGCCTTTGGAGCTGCAACTGGTCGGTCAGGATCGTCCCATCGGTCAGGCGACTGATGATGGTATCAAGATCACGATGTTCACTGCGGAGTTCATGGAGCTGGCCGAGGAGTGAATCGCGGTCTTTCAGCATTTTAGTCCCTCTCCTGCATGGCATGAGGACTCTGTGTGAACGGGATTTTTCAGAGTCTGCCAGAGTTTTCAGCGCCTAGTTTTGCGCAAGCATGCAGCGGAGACCAGCAGCAAAAGAAGAAAAAGTAGATATGCATTTTACGCATACCTAAAATGCCTGAAATGTGAAAAAAACATGAAAAAACACGCAAAGACTGCGTTACCGTGAGGTGTCATCAACCGAATGGAGGCAGTCAATGTCCTACCAGTCCAGGATTGAGAGTCTTAAATCCCGCCACTCACGGATCGATAAACAGATCTCATCAGAAGGCGGCCGACCCAGACCGGATGAGCGTGTTTTGATGTGTCTCAAATTGCAGAAGCTGCGGCTCAAGGAAGAAATTGAGCGCCTGTCTGCGTGATGACAGCCCTTGGTCCCTCTGTATCCCGGCGATTGTGCGGGCAGATTGGACTAAAGCGTTTCTCTTAAGCAGAGAAATTATCTGAAAACTGCCAGAAACTGGCTGGAAAAGGCACTGGCGGGCGTAAAGCCCAGCCAGTGCCGCGGAGAAATTACTCTCCGCTCCCTTCGTGATCCACCATATCCATCGGCGGCGGCTGCGGAATTTCGTGCCCTTCGCGCTCAAGGCGCGTGGTGGCGGCATTCACAGCAGCATTCAGGTCCATCTGGCTGCACAGGCCAATGGTCACCGGGTCACGCGGTTTGATGTTGGGCGTGTTCCAGTGCTGCTTGTCACGCACTTTGGCAATGGTGTCCTTGGTGGTGCCCAGCAGTTTGACAATCTGCAGATCATTCAGCTGCGGGAAGTTACGCAGCAGGAAGGCAATACCATCCGGACGGTCATGGCGTTTGGCCACAGGCGTATAGCGTGCACCCTTGGAGCGGCGTTTGACCGGGTTGTTGGTAGCCAGAATTTTCAGCCGTGCATCAGGGTTTGCTTCGCAACGGTGAATTTCTTCCAGTTTGAGCTGGTGGTTGGCAACGGGGTCATACCCGACAATTCCCTGAGCAACCTCACCATCGGCAATAGCCTGCACTTCCAGCGGGTGCATGCCGCAGAACTCAGCAATCTGAGTAAAGCTCAGGGCGGTTTTTTCAATCAGCCACACTGCGGTGGCCTTGGGCATCAGCGGTAAGGTCGTCATTGCTTCCATCCTGTCGTCGGGCGGCGCTTGCGCAGGCACCGGAGAAACTGACGGTCCGGAAACCAATCCGAAGGCCCGCGGGCCTGCCGGCGCGCATCTGTGGCGACGATATGGGGGGAGCGTCCCTCACAGGTCAAGCGACAAATGCGCTCTGACAAAAAAGGAGGAACCTGAGTTCCTCCTTTTCCACACTCTTTGAGTGGTGTGCGCTTATGCTGCGGCGGCAGTGGGTTGAGGGTTTGCCTGTGCCTGCGGGGTGGTCTGGGCTGGCAGAGGGGTCTCGGTTTTCGTCACCAGTTCGGTCTGCTTGCCTGATTGCACGGGAATACGGCGCGGCTTGAGGGCTTCAGGCACAATCTGGCGCACAGAAATACGCAGCAGGCCGTTATTCATATCGGCACCGGTGACCTCCACATGGTCCGCCAGTGCAAAGCGGCGCTCAAAAGCCCGGCGGGCAATGCCGCGATGCAGAATCTCGCCTTCATTCTGCGGGTCACTCACACGACCGGAGACAATAAGTGTGTTGTCCTGCACAACCAGTTCAATGTCGTCCGGGCCAAAGCCGGCGACGGCCATAGTCAGGGCGTAGCTGTCATTCCCGGTCTTGGCGATGTCATACGGGGGGTAGCTCGGGGTGGCAGCACTACGGGATGCGGTGTCCATCACCTGTGCCAGACGGTCAAAGCCGATGGCGGTGCGGAAAAGCGGTGCAAAATCGTAACTCATGGTCAAAAAACCTCCTCGTTCAGCAAGGTCTTGCCGTGCAACAGCCCCCAGTGTCTGGCGGGCTTGCTACGGCAGGTAACAATCAGAGAAGAACCCCGTCTTCGGGCATTCTTCTCGGAGCTAAACGTGGAAAACCCCGCCTCCTGATTCAAGAGGCGGGGTTCCCGATTTTTTAACTGATCTGATAAAGAGAAGGCTGATCAGGCCTTGGAGCGCGTGCCGATACCAGCAAAGCGCTTGTTGAACTTCGCAACCTGGCCCCCGGTGTCCATCATGCGCTGCACGCCGGTCCATGCCGGGTGAGACTTCGTGTCCACGTCCAGACGGAGCGTGTCACCAGCTTTGCCTGCGCAGGAGCGGGTTTTGTATTCGGTGCCATCGGTCATGATGACGGTGATTTCGTGGTAGTCAGGGTGAATGCCGGATTTCATGTGTTGCGTCTTTCTGTTCAAAAGGCTGTCCCGATACCGACCGGGCTATGCGTGCGAGTGCGTATAGCCGTCTGTGCAGGTGGGATCAATAACTCATGCGGCCTTCCTGATTGGTTTTTACCGGGTAGGGGGCGGAAAAATGTGTCGGTGTTGCCGTAAAAGCCACGTCCAGAGAGGAAAGTCGGCGAATCGGGGTGGTTTAGACTTGTTAAAAAGGGTTCATACTGGATACAGACAGCAGGATATTCTGCCTTCAAAAGGATAAAGTGGCTTATGGCTGACATTAAATCTCATGTGCACACCCCGGGTTGGGTGGGCGAATTCCGCGCCTTTATTATGCGTGGCAATGTTATCGATCTGGCCGTTGGTGTCATCATCGGTGCGGCGTTCACCGCCATTGTGAACAGCCTGGTGAAAGACATTTTCAACCCGGTGCTGGGTCTGGTGATTGGTGGGATTGATTTCTCCAACCTCTTCATCACGCTGAAAGGCCCGCATCTGGCAACGCTGGCGGACGCACAGAAAGCGGGCGCGGTTACGCTGAATGTCGGCCTGTTCCTGAATGCTGTCATTCAGTTCCTGATCATGGCTCTGGTCATCTTCTGGTTTGTTAAAGTGCTGAGCCGCCTGCACGGGCAGGAAGCCGCTAAACCGGCTGCACCCCCGGCACCGACCAAAACGGAAGTTCTGCTTGAGCAGATCCGTGACGAACTGGCAGCCCGCAAGGTCTGAGGCTCATTCGTCTGATCTGAGGCGTCCTGCGGGGCGCTGAGGAGATTTACCGGAAAGACAGATATGGAGTAGGTTCGTCGCATGACGCGCTCCGTATCTGGATTTCCGGTTTTTTTTCGCCTGATGGCTGGCTTTGCAGGCCTTACGGTGCTGGCAGGCTGCCAGTCTTCCGCTGGCCGGGTGGCGATAACCCCCACACCTCGCACATTGATTTATAGCTACGTGATTGCCAGTGGCATGGCCCGTGGGCAGGTGATGTCCGGCCTCGTCTCACCAGAACGCCTTGTGCAGATTGTGAATGCAGACCGGACTGCGCTGGCTGCCATTCTCAATGCAGAATACAGCCCATCTGGCGCGGGTATCAAAAATGCCGGGCGGGCGATGGAGAATTTTCTGGCAGTGATTGAGCCGTCTGATCCCACGCCATCCTCTGTGGTGCGGCGTTAAGGGCGCGGATTTTTAAAGAATACGGGCAGGGGCGGATGCTTGGCGCCCCTTATAAAAAAAGCGTTCCGACCGAAAGGTGCGGAACGCTTTTTGCGTTTTCAGGCGCTTTTGCGCGGGGCGGGAGGCTTGGCGTCCCGCTTCAGGCGACCCTCGCCCATAAAGAGCAGGAGCGGGGCGGCGATGAAGATGGAAGAGGACGTGCCCACCACAATCCCGAACAGCATGGTCCAGGCAAAGCCGGACAGCGTCGTGCCCCCAAACAGAGCCAGCGGCAGAGACGCCAGAAAGACGGTGGAGGAGGTACCGAGTGTGCGGTTCAGGGTCTCATTGATGGAGAGATCAATCAGTTCCCGTAGCGGCATGGTGCGGTATTTGCGGAGATTTTCACGCACACGGTCATACACCACCACCTTATCGTTGGTGGAGTAGCCCAGAATGGTGAGAATGGCAGCGACCATCACCAGATCGAACTCAAAGCCGGTGATGACCAGAAAGCCCATGGTCTTGGTCAGATCCAGCACCAGCGTGATGACGGCACTGAGGGCGAACTCCCATTCAAACCGGAACCAGATATAGCCCAGAATCATCGCAAGGCTGAGACCGAGGGCCAGCATGCCGTTGCGGAACAGTTCTGAGGACACAGACGCGCCGACAGCGTCAGCCCGCAGGACGGTCGTCCCCGGCTGGGCTTCAGCAACCGCGTGGCGCACGGTGTCTACAATGGCGTTGGTCTGCTGCTCATCGCCTGCATCCAGACGGATCAGCACATCATCCGGTGCGCCGAATGCCTGAATGGAGGCATGGGTGACATTATGCGCGGCCAGAGCATTGCGCAGCTTGGCAAAGTCAGCCGGGCCAGAGGTTTTGGCCTCCACCACAATGCCGCCCCGGAAATCCAGCCCCAGTGTCAGGCCCGGATGCATGAACAGCACGATGGAGAGCAGAGACAGCGCAGCCGAGACAATCAGGCCCGCATAGCGCCCGCGCATGAAGTTGATGTGGGTATCCTTGCGCACAAAACGCAGGAGAGGACGTCCAAACATAAGCGCCTCGTCTCAGACCGGCAGGCTGGTCGGGCGCGTGAGCGCATACCAGCGGACCATAAGCAGTCGGGAAAGCAGGAGGGTCGTGAACAGGGTGGTCACGATACCGATGGTGATGGTCAGCGCGAAGCCACGCACAGGGCCTGTGCCAAACACAAACAGCATGACGTGGGCCAGCAGGGCCGTGGCGTTACTATCCACAATGGTGGAGGTGGCGCGTTCAAACCCGGCCTGCATGGCCGCGAGAGGCGTGCGGCCCCGGGCGACTTCTTCCCGGATGCGTTCATTGATCAGAATGTTGGCATCCACCGCCATCCCGAGCGTCAGCAACATCCCGGCCATGCCCGGCAGGGTCAGGGTGGCTTCAAACAGGGAGAGAATGGCGACCATCAGCACAAGGTTGGCCAGCAGGGCGACGTTCGCATACCAGCCAAAGCGGCCGTAAAACAGCGCCATGAACAGGATAACGAACACGAAGCCCGCTGCCAGACTGAGCATGCCGGCCCGGATGGAATCGGCACCAAGAGACGGGCCGATGGTGCGCTGTTCCATAACGCTCAGCGGGGCCGGAAGGGCGCCTGCGCGGAGCATCAGGGCGAGGTCGGTGGCTTTCTGAGCATCAAAGCCGCCGGTAATCTGGCCGCTGCCGCCCGTAATGGGGGAGCGGATGACCGGGGCTTCAATCACCTTGTTATCCAGCACAATGGCAAAGCGACGGCCGACATTGGCCTGCGTGACCGTGGAGAAGGCATGCGTGCCGACAGAATCGAACGTGAAGGTCACCGCCCATTCGCCGCTCTGGGAATCAATCACAGCGCCAGCGTTGGTCAGGTCCGTGCCGTCCACGTCCACGTGGTCATAAACCGGCAGCGGCGGGCCTTCACCTTCAGTGGACATCGGCAGCAGGCTTACGCCGGGAGGCGCTGCCGTTGCGTGCATGGGGTTGGGGTCCACCAGACGGAACGTCATTTTTGCGGTGGTGCCCAGCAGCGCCTTGATGCGTTCCGGGTCACTCACGCCGGGCAGTTCGACCACAATGCGGTCATCGCCCTGACGGGTGATTTCGGGGTCAACCGCGCCGGTGGCGTCAATACGGCGGCGAACAATCTCGATGGACTGCGTCACAGCTTCCCGCGCACGGGCTTTCAGTGCTTCCGGAGAGAGGGTGAGGACAATGCTGCCATTATCCTGCTTCTTTACGCTGAATTCGTTGGGGACGACGCGCGGCAGCTTGTTGAGGGCTGCGAGGTCAGCTTCCGTTTCCGATGCATCACGCGGCATGAAGGTCACCGTGCTGGCGTCCGCATTGGTGCTGATGTTGCGGTAGCCGAGCTGGGACTTCAGCAGCGTCTCACGCGTGCTGTCCGCCAGGGTTTGCAGCCTGTCATGCGTCAGGCTTTTGAGGTCCACCTGCATGAGCAGATAGGACCCGCCGCGCAGATCCAGCCCCAGATGAATCTGGCGCCAGGGCATGGAAGGGAAGGGATTGCGCAGACCATTGGGCAGGCAGAGCAGCAGCCCTAAAAGGCACACACCCAGTACCGAGGCCAACTTGAGGCGGCTGTAATACATTCTCACCTGATCAATCGATTTTTGTCGCCCGGAACATGCCGCTCCCTTGCGTGCGATGCAACACTCCACAGACATTTGCAGACCTGTGTGGCGGGATTCGGCGGGCGGCAGTGGCGGGGTTGCATCACATTTCCGCGGCACACCCGGCTTTGAAGTAGGGCAGAAGAGCCAGAAATCGCTGACTGTCTTCGAAACGACCGGATTCGTTCGGGGGTGAAAAATTTATGGTTTTTTTACGGACTGCCGGACATCCGGGGCTTTTGGGGGCGGTGTGCTTTTTGCAGGACGCACGTGATTTTGGGATTTTGGTCGGAGGCTGCTACCGCTGACGGCAACGCCATGAGGCACAGGGTTGGGAAGGTCAGGAAAGATGGACAAAACGCTGCGGGTTGGGGTGATTGGGGCCGGGCATTTTGGACGGTACCATACCCTGAAGGTCAAAGAGGTGCCCCGCGAGACGCTTGTCGGTCTGTTTGACCCGGATGCAAAGCGGGCGGCCGTGGTTGCGAAGGAAGCCGGTTGCCCGGTCATGGGGTCAGTCGAAGAGCTGCTGGCCGCGTGTGATGCCGTGGTGGTGGCGGCTCCTGCGGAATATCATTTTGATCTGGCGACAGAGGCCTTGCGGGCCGGCAAGCATGTTCTGGTGGAAAAGCCCGTGGCGGCGACGCTGGAGCAGGCGGATTTCCTCATCACGCTCGCCGAGCAGAGCGGGCTGGTGTGTCAGGTCGGGCATCTGCTGCGCTATTCCGCCGAGCATGAGGCCATTACCAAACGAATCACCCGGCCTCTCTATATTGAGGCGACGCGCATTGCGCCGTTCAAGCCGCGTGGCACGGATGTGTCCGTTATTCTGGATCTGATGATTCATGATCTGGATCTGGTTCTGGCGATTGTGGACAGCCCCATTGAGCAGGTGGATGCGCTGGGGGCGGCGGTCAGTTCGGAATACGAAGACATCGCCAATGCCCGTGTGCGCTTTGAAAACGGCTGTGTGGCGACCATTACCGCCAGCCGTATTTCCCTCAAGACAGAGCGGCGGATGCGGCTGTTTTCTGAGGAAGGCTATCTGTCTGCCGACTTTGGCAAGCGTGAGTTGACCATGATTGGCCGGGAGAAAGGCCTGCCGCTGCCCGGCACGGGCGGATTCCGTCGGGAAGCGATTTCATGGAAAGATCATGATTCGCTGTTTGCGGAGCATGAGGCTTTTGTGGCCTCTTGTCTTGACGGCGCGCCCGTTAAGGTGGATGCCCGGGCCGGACGACGCGCTCTGGCTGCAGCGCTGGCTGTGGCAGATGGCATTACAGAGTCACGACGCCGGATGGAGATGTCGGGGCTGATCAACGCGGGCTAAAAAAACTTTGGCCGGCTGAAATAATTTATGATCAGCCAGAAACTGCCATCTTTTCAAACACAAGCCTTTTTTGGGTCTGTGAGCGTAAAAAAATCACTAGATATAGGGGCGCATATGTCGCATGAACGCGACATATGGTGAGGCACGAGAGCACGGGGCATGACTCCTGTGTGTCTTAGCGCCTCTCAAGCCAGATCACGCAAATGCAAAAAACCGGAGCACGCCACCATGAGTCTGATCGACGTTCAGGAAAATGAAAGCCGTCGTTCCATGTCCGGCTCCGGGGAAGAAGCAGACCTGTTTGAACCCGGTAAGCTGGAAGACATGGTGCAGCTGCCCGGCCACCATCAGGTGCGCGTGGATCGCTCTCGCGATGCGCTGCTGACGCCGTTTGGCAAGGCGACGCTGGATAACCGCTATCTGCTGCCGGATGAGGGCTATCAGGATCTCTTTGGGCGCGTTGCGTCCTATTACGGGGCCGATGCCGGGCACGCACAGCGTATCTATGACTATATGAGCCAGCATTGGTTCATGCCTGCAACGCCGGTTCTGTCCAATGGCGGCACCACCCGTGGCTTGCCGATTTCCTGCTTCCTGAACGAAGCCAGTGACAGCCTCGACGGTATCGTCGGCCTGTGGAACGAGAATGTCTGGCTGGCCAGCAAGGGCGGCGGCATTGGGTCCTATTGGGGCAACCTGCGCTCCATTGGTGAAAATGTTGGCCGCAACGGCAAGACATCCGGTGTGATCCCGTTTATCCGCGTGATGGACAGCCTGACGCTGGCTATTAGTCAGGGCTCTCTGCGTCGCGGGTCTGCTGCCGTGTATCTGCCGGTCTGGCACCCTGAAATTGAAGAATTTGTAGAAATCCGCCGCCCGACCGGGGGTGACCCCAACCGGAAGGCGCTGAACCTGCACCATGGCGTGCTGGTGTCTGACGCCTTTATGCGGGCTGTGGAAGCGGATGAAGAATGGGGTCTGCTTTCCCCGCGCGATAACTCCGTGATCCGTAAGGTCTCGGCCCGCGCGCTGTGGATTCGTATCCTGACGGCCCGCATGGAGCAGGGCGAGCCGTACATCGTCTATTCCGACCATGTGAACAACGCCCGGCCTGAGCACCACAAGCTGGCGGGTCTTGAGGTCAAGACCTCTAACCTGTGCTCGGAAATTACGCTGCCGACCGGGATTGATCATCACGGCAAACAGCGGACGGCTGTGTGCTGCCTGTCCTCCCTGAACCTTGAGACATGGGACCAGTGGAATGAAAATCCGCAGTTCATTGAAGACGTCATGCTGTTCCTGGATAACGTGCTGCAGGACTTTATTGACCGCGCGCCCCCGGAAATGAAGAAGGCGGCCTATGCGGCCTCGCGTGAGCGGTCCGTCGGGCTCGGCGTTATGGGCTTCCATTCCTTCCTGCAGGCCAAGAATGTGCCGTTTGAAGGCGTTGTGGCCAAAGTCTGGAACCGTAAGGTGTTCAAGCACATTCGTGAGCAGGCTGACGCGGCTTCCCGCAAGCTGGCGGACCTGCGCGGGGCCTGCCCGGATGCGGCGGAGTATGGCATTCAGGAACGCTTCTCCAACAAGATGGCCATTGCACCGACGGCCTCCATCTCCATCATTGCTGGCAATGCCAGCCCGGGGATTGAGCCGATTGCGGCAAACGTCTTCCTGCAGAAAACGCTCTCCGGTTCCTTTACGGTGCGCAACCGCCACCTGCAGAAACTGTTGAAAGAGAAGGGGAAGGATACGGAGGAAATCTGGTCCTTCATCACCCTGAACAAAGGCAGCGTGCAGGAGCTGGACTTCCTGAGC
This sequence comes from Acetobacter sp. KSO5, assembly GCF_044094635.1. NCBI lineage: Bacteria > Pseudomonadati > Pseudomonadota > Alphaproteobacteria > Acetobacterales > Acetobacteraceae > Acetobacter > Acetobacter sp. KSO5. The sequence continues at coordinate 1,392,420 of NZ_CP172014.1, forward strand.
CAGCAGGAAAAGGATGTCTTCAAGACCGCCTTTGAACTGGATCAGCGCTGGATTGTGGAACATGCGGCAGACCGCCAGCCGTATGTGTGTCAGGCGCAGTCAGTAAACCTGTTCCTGCCCGCCAACGTGCATAAGCGTGACCTGCACCAGATCCACCACATGGCCTGGAAGAAGGGCCTGAAGTCTCTGTATTACTGCCGGTCCCTGTCTATCCAGCGGGCGGACACGGTGAGTAACGTGCTGACCAAGGAAGGCGTTCTGGCTGCCGAAGCCGCCCAGCGCGCAGGTGTCGCACCCGAAGCCCCGACGTCTAACGGGAGCAATTATGATGAATGTCTGGCCTGCCAGTAAATCTTCATAACCTCTCGTAACCAGATGATTTTAAAACTTTCCGTTGTAAGGATAGTCTCATGAGCGAAAAACCTGCCGGAACGGGCGAACAGGAACAGCATTTCGACCTGCTGACCGCGAACCCCGTCTACAAGCCCTTTCGCTATCCGTGGGCTTATGATGCCTGGCTGACGCAGCAGCGCGTGCATTGGCTGCCGGAAGAAGTGCCGCTGGCTGATGACGTGAAAGACTGGCACCGCGTGCTGAATGACAGCGAGCGGAACCTTGTGACGCAGATTTTCCGGTTCTTCACCCAGTCTGACGTTGAGGTGAACAACTGCTACATGAAGCATTACAGCCGGGTGTTCAAACCGACTGAAGTGCTGATGATGCTCTCGGCGTTCTCCAACATTGAGACCATCCATATCGCGGCCTACAGCTATCTGCTTGATACGCTGGGGATGCCGGAGACGGAATATTCTGCATTCCTTAAGTATAAGGAAATGAAGGATAAATACGATTACATGCAGGCGTTCTCTGTGGACAGCAAGCATGAAATCGCCAAGACGCTGGCAGCGTTCGGGGCCTTTACCGAAGGGCTTCAGCTGTTTGCTTCCTTCGCCATTCTGCTGAACTTCCCCCGCTTCAACAAGCTGAAGGGGATGGGGCAGATTGTCTCCTGGTCCGTGCGGGATGAAACGCTGCACTGCCTGTCCGTGATCCGCCTGTTCCGTGAGTTTATCCATGAAAACCCGGAAATCTGGACGGATGCATTTCAGCAGGAACTGCGCGAAATCTGTGCGACCATTGTTGAGCATGAAGAGGCCTTTATTGACCTCGCGTTTGAAATGGGTGCGGTCGAGGGGCTGAATGCGGAGCAGGTGAAAACCTACATCCACTTCATTGCCGATCGTCGCCTGATCCAGCTTGGTCTGGACCCGCTCTACAACACGACGACCAACCCGCTGCCCTGGCTGGATGACATGCTGAACGCGGTGGAACACACCAACTTCTTTGAAAACCGGGCTACGGAATATAGCCGTGCCTCTACCACGGGGACGTGGGAAGAAGCCTTTGAGGCGTCTGTTTTCGAATAAGTCGATCGGGTTCTGAAAATCGGGTTCGGAATTTTTGTCTGGCGTAGTCCCCTAAAGGCTACGCCAGACCTGTTTGGAAGCCTTAGAGAGAGCCGTTCAGGTTGCGTTGCGCCCTCGGCGTGGCTCCAGAGGGACGCGTGCCTCTTGCAGACCGGGCAGGGCTGCTCCGTCTTCCAGCACAGCACGTGCCTGCGCTGTGAAGCTGCCATCCTCTTCATGCAAAATCATACCCGGCAGCAGGCGGGCGGGGCTGCGCACGCCGTAACGGGCTTGCAGCAGGAGAATGCGCGCCTCTCGTCCGGCCTTGGGCCAGAAGGGGTAGGTGGTAACGCCGCCAAAGCCGCTTTCCGTCAGTTGGGCAATGGCGGCGGCCATCAGGCTCACGGGTAGTGCCAGCGTCAGGCTGCCTTTATGCCGGAGCAGGCGAGCGCTGCCGCGTATCCAGAGTTTCAGGGTGTCCGGCTGGGCTCTGCGGGCGAGGTCGCGCCGTTCAATGACGGAGGCCGTGCCGTCCGGGTCATGCCAGGGCGGATTCGCAAAACAATGATCGAACAGTCCGTCCGGCAGCATCTCCGGAAAGCGGGCATTGAGAATAGTGAGTCCCTCTCGCGCATTCGCGCTGAGGTTCTGGCGGGCGAGGGTGGCTGTCTCCGCGTTCTGCTCCACGCCGGTGCCTGTCAGCCCTGCTATGCGCTGGCTCAGGCAAAGAAGGCCAGCGCCCGCGCCACAGCCGATTTCCGCCACGCGCTGCGGGGCGCGGGCAGGAACGGCAGCAGCCATAAGCACTGGTTCCAGGCCGGTTCTGTAACCAATGCGGAACTGGGAGTAGGCAATCCGGCCCCCCAGTAAGGTGTCATGAGAAAGGTCTGAAGGATGGGCCATAAACGGGTCTTAACTAAAAGTGTCTGGCAGTCTTGAGGCGGTTGGAGCTTGACCGTTTTTCTGGTGCCCCGCATATGGTTGGGCGTCAACTCATCCCATGGCTGGGGGATATAGCGTTTGGGTGTTGCAGTTAGTCTGCCAGAATCTGGTAGGGCCACAAGCCAGGATGGATCTAGTGTTTCTGTGAGTAAGCCAGGAGAAGCGGGCTTAAAAGCCCTGGCCGATTACCTCGCGCAGGATATGCGCGCCTGTAATCAGGTTATTGTTGCGCGAATGCAAAGCCCGGTTGCGCTTATCCCGCAACTCGCCGCGCATCTTGTTGCCGCTGGGGGCAAGCGCCTGCGTCCGTTGCTGACGCTGGCTGCGGCCCGGCTCTGCGGGTACGATAATCAGGACGGCAAGCTGCGGCATGTCGAAATTGCGGCCTGCGTCGAGTTCATTCATACCGCCACGCTGCTGCATGATGATGTGGTGGACGAAAGCCAGCTCCGCCGTGGACTCGCCAGCGCCAATGCCATTTTTGGCAATAAGGCGTCCGTGCTGGTGGGGGATTTCCTGTTCGCCCGGGCGTTCCAAATTCTCACAGCCGATGCCTCGCTGGATGTGATGGCGATTCTCTCTGCGGCCTCTGCCACGCTGGCGGAAGGCGAGGTCATGCAGATGACCACGCAGAATGATCTCTCCACCTCAGTCGATCAGTATTTGCAGGTGATCTATGGCAAAACCGCGGCACTGTTTGCTGCCGCGTGTGAAGCCGGGGCCGTGATTGGCGAGGCCACACCGGAACAGCGCGAGGCTCTGCGGGTCTATGGCGCTAATCTGGGCATGGCCTTCCAGCTGGTGGACGATGCATTGGATTACGCCGCGGATCAGGCCGTGCTGGGCAAGGAAGTGGGTGATGATTTCCGTGAAGGAAAAGTCACCCTGCCGGTTCTGGCAGCCTATGAAGCGGGTAGCGAGGAAGACCGGGTTTTCTGGCGTCGCGTGATTGAAGACTCCGAGCAGAAGCCGGAAGATCTGGACGCAGCGTTGGCGCTGATTGCCCGGACCGACGCCATTGGCGCAACACTGCGCAAAGCGGAAGAATATGCAGCTAAGGCCCGTGAGGCACTGGCGCAGTTCCCGGAATGTGAAATTCATTCTCTGCTGATTGAAACCGCCAGCTATTCAGCGAGCCGGGAACGCTAAACCGCGTTTTGACAGCAGCTGTATGAAATTGGAAAGGGTGGCCGGATGGGCCACCCTTTTTTATGGACTGAGTGAGGGTCAGGGTCCCTATTTTTCGCTATCAAGGACGGCCATTTGTTTTGAGTTGTAGCGCTCTCCAGCAGCGGCATCTCTGGGAACGGCCTGTTCAATCAGAGCTAAATCTTCGGGTGTCAGGTTGAAATCAAGCGCACCAACAGCTTCAGAAAGCCTGTCACGCCTGCGAGCGCCCACAAGCGGTATGATGTCATCACCCTGAGCTGCGACCCATGCAATGGCGAGCTGGGCTACTGTTGTCCCTTTGCGGTGTGCAATGTCTCGCAACGCTTCGACAAGGGCGAGATTTCTCTCGACATTTCCTTCCTGAAAGCGGGGGCTATGGACACGGAAATCTCCCGGCCCCGTGGCACCCTGCCAATGTCCGCTAATCAAACCGCGTGCAAGCACACCGTATGCGGTAATACCGATGCCAAGCTCTCGGCAGACTGGAAGAATTGCGTCCTCAATGCCACGCGAGATGAGTGAATATTCAATTTGAAGATCGCTGATCGGGTGGACGGAAGCAGCGCGTCGAATGGTTTCCGGGCCGACTTCTGAGAGGCCGATATGCCGGACATACCCAGCCTGAACCATGTCTGCGATGGCACCGATTGTCTCTTCAATAGGGACAGCCGGGTCTAGTCTGGCTGGCCGGTAGATATCGATATGGTCAAGTCCCAGCCGTTGCAGAGTGTAGGCCAGGAAGTTCTTTACGGCTGCGGGGCGTGCGTCGTACGAGCCCCAGTTGCCAGCCGGATCCCTCATCGCACCAAACTTGACGCTGACAAGAAAGCGGTCGCGCGGGATCTCTTTGAGGGCTTCACCAATCAGCATTTCATTATGGCCCATGCCATAGAAATCACCAGTATCGAGAAGCGTGATGCCGGCTTCGAGCGCTGCGTGGATGGTGGCGATACTCTCATGGCGGTCTGTCGGCCCATACATGCCGGACATGCTCATGCAGCCAAGGCCAAGTTCCGAGACATACGGGCCGTTCACACCCAGTTTTCGCAAATGCATAATCGGAAAAATTCCTCTGTTTAAAGGCGCGTCATACAGGAGTGGTTCATTTCTGTGGGCGCTGAGTCTGTAATGGGGGGCATGCCGCAAGTTTCAAGCACTGGTGGTCGATTCTGTGTGGTAGTGCGTTATTGCCGTGACTTGTAGCTGTCGGGACGGGCAGCGTCGGGAGGAAGGTGTTCCCCGTGCTCAGAGAGCCTTCCACAAAGCAATATTATCAAAGCTGTAAGCGGGCAGGGCTTTGATGAGGGCTGCGCTGTCTGGTGGTTCGGCCGTGAACCATGCGCAGGAGGCTTCCGGCAGGGGCGCGCAGTCAGGTAAGGGCCCGAGAATGGTTGCCGTGTGACGGGCGACTGCCTCTGCCGGGTCCAGCCATGTAATGCCCGGGGGTGAAACGGCCCGGAGTTGGTCCAGCACGAAGGTATAGTGTGTGCAGCCCAGACCGACCGTATCAAGCTCAGCAGAGCAGTCACGGGTGAACAGACCGTTGATTTCGGCTCTGATATCGTCATCCGGCACAGCGTAGCCCCGGAAAACCCGCTCCGCGCAGGCGGCAAGCCCCGGTGCGGCATGGGCGATCAGCGTGCAGTCGGGTGCATAAAGCGCCTGAAGCTTGCTCAGGTAAGGGCGCTTGGTGGTGGCGCGAGTAGCCAGCAGGCCGATGACGTGGGTTTTTGTTGTGCGGGCGGCCCAACGGATGGGGGGCACGCAGCCGATAAACGGCACATCCGGGCAGGCGATGCGCAGCGCATCCAGCGCCAGTGTGCTGGCGGTGTTGCAGGCCACAACAACAGCTTGCGGGCGCAGGCGTTGAATGGCGTCAGAGAGCAGGGAGACGATGCGGTTCGTCAGGAAGGCATCATCCTGCTCGCCGTACGGAAAAACCGCCGTATCTGCCAGATAGCTGACGGAGACGGCGGGGCATAGTGTGCGAATCGCCCTGACAATCCCCAGCCCCCCAATTCCGGAATCAAATGCCAGAATATGCCGGGGGCTGGAAAAAGCAGGGGTGGTCATGGAACGCTAAACTCAGGCAGGCTTGTCTTTGTTCGCCTTGAAGGCTGCGGCTTCTTCCAGACTGCCGACGCCACCGTGGCGAGCAGACCATGCAGCCGGGTTTTCAAGAAAGCGCCGCACTTCTGCCGCAGCTTCTTCCGAGAAGTAAGGACGCGTTGAACAGGCTTCCAGCACATCCCACCATGTGCACAGGGCGTGCAGGGAGATGTTCATGTTCGTCAGAGACTGATGAGCCCCCGGGAAAACCCCGTAATAGAAGATGACAAAAGCATGATTGATCAGCGCACCGGCATTCCGCAGCGCATTGGCAAAAGCAACCTTGGAGGCGCCATCCGTGGTGAGATCTTCCACCAGCAGGGTGCGCATGTTTTCCGGCACATCACCTTCAATCTGGGCGTTGCGGCCAAAGCCTTTAGGCTTTTTGCGGACATAGGCCATCGGCAGCATCATGCGGTCAGCCATCCATGCCGCAAAGGGAATGCCTGCGGTTTCCCCGCCCACAACGGCGTCGATGCTTTCATACCCCACATGACGGCCGATTTTTTCCACACCCAGTTCCATGATCTTGGCGCGGGCGCGGGGGAAGAAGATGATGCGGCGGCAGTCGATATAAACCGGGGACTTCCAGCCGGAGGTCAGCGTGTAAGGTTCTTCCGGGCGAAAGTTGATGGCTTTGATTTCCAGCAGCAGACGTGCCGTGCACAGGGCCGCATCGCGATCCCAGTCGCTGGTCTCGCCAGAATGAGGGGCGACCAGGTTTGCGGGTGACGTCATGAAGCGCTTCCTTGATTATGGCGGTTGGAATTTGCTTTGGCATAGCCCCCGGCGCTGTGAAAATCTATGCTTCATCTCAGTCTTGCGTGCCGGAATGAGAAAATGACCTTCTCTGTAACAAAGTTGGCGCCTGTCTGGGTGGTAGAGACCACCGTTGGGTCCGAGCCGGGACCGGCCTATGTGCTGGCCTCCCGCCTTGGCTGCCTGTTCCGGCGGGTGCGGATGGAAATGCTCGCACTCGATTCGTTTCTGGAAGGACGGCGAGAGCCGGGGCTGATCCTCACGTCCGGCTGGCGCTCGGGCTATGCGGCCCTCAAAGCCGCGCGTCGGGCCGGGTGCCCCGTGGTGTGGTGCGTGCGGCATGAGGGCCGGTCTGCGCCCATGCTGCGCTCCATGCCGTTTGATCTGGTGGTTGCGCCATCTCCTGCTGCCCCAACGGCCAAATTCTGCCCCACGCTCGGGCCAATGACGATTGTCTCACCCGCTCTGCTGGCCCGTGCAGGTAAGGCCTGGCAGGAGCGGCTGGAGCATCTGCCGCATCCGCGCATGACGGTTCTTGTGGGGGCACAGGCCTACCGCACGCAGGAAGAGGCTTTGTTGCATGGCAAAAAGCTGGCCGGGCTGGTTAACCGACAAGGGGGCTCTGTGCTGCTGGTAGTGCGGGATGACAGCAAACCGGACCTGACGGACGCTTTTATCACCGGGCTGTCCGACACCTTCCTGCTCGTCTGGCGGCAGGGAGAGCCGGATGAAGATCCGCTTCTGGGGTTTATGGCCTGCTCCGATTGTGTGGTGGTGGGCGGCGGCGATGTGGCCATGCTGGCGGAAGTCTGTGTGGCGGATAAGCCGGTTTTCCTGATGGAGCGTGAGCAGGATTTGCGCGGTGTGCGTGGGCGTGTGGCGCGCCGTTTGATAGAAGACGGGCATGTGCGTGTTTTGACCGATAGTCTTTCACCCTGGCCCCGGCAGGTGCTGGATGAAGCAGGCCGTGTGGCGGCTATTTTAAGAAGTCGATGGGCCTTATAGCAGCGCGAAGGCTGTATTATGAGGCATGTAAAAACTTGTGATCAGAATAAGGGCTCTGGAGGCGCATTGTGCCTTGCATATTCGATAGAATTGGCGTCTAATCTGCGTTGTTGAGAGTGATTATTAATTAAGGATAGTGCTGTGGCTGTTGAACTAAGTCGGATCGCGCGTAAATGCGAGCGAGCTGTCGTCACGGCGTATCAGGAGTTACGCGAAGTCGGCACAGAGGATGTGACCGCTTTCCATGCCTGCACAACTCTGTATCGCATTCATCATCCTGAATCGTCTTTGAACGAAGCTCGCCGTCTGGTTTCTGAATGGATTGATCATCACGTGGTGCGTGAGTCTAAATCCCCGACAAAAGGGTGTGACTGCGATTAATTCACTCAGCCGATAAGGCAGAGTGTTGCGTGTTTAGGAGAGGTCAGATCGGGTTGCCCGGTCTGGCTTTTTTTATTGACGCATGCCTAAAGGGCTTCAGACTGTTTTTGAAGAATTCTCTTTAGATTTTTGTTTTTAAATAAAAAATTGAGAAATGACAGGGGGCTAATGCTGAGGGACGTCTCCATTTGGTGGAGAGGTGCGCTCAAGCTTTGGCTGCTGGTGCTGTCTGGAAAAATGCGCGTGGGAAGCCGTTTGAGCCTGTCGGCGTGCATCTCACTCAGGCATGCTATGGGGCCGCCATGCTTTTCATCTGGGGGTTCCCGAAGTCTGAGAAACAACTGGCACGTAGTGCGCTCGGATTGGTCTTAGGGACTTTAAAGGCATTTTGCGCCTGAATGCTTTCGCATTACAGGCGCAAAATTCATCGGTCGTTTTAAACGGTGGGGCTCGGAAGAGCCTTAGCGTTTGTCGAGGGCGACAAAGTCTCTCTGGGGTGAGCCGGTATAGAGCTGGCGGGGGCGGCAGATGCGCTGGCCCGGCTCTTCGATCATTTCCTTCCACTGGCTGACCCAGCCGGTGGTACGAGCCACGGCAAACAGCACGGTGAACATGCTGGTGGGAATGCCCATGGCTTTCAGGATAATGCCCGAATAGAAATCGACATTCGGATAGAGTTTCCGCTGGACGAAATAGTCGTCATTGATGGCAATTTTCTCAAGCTCGATCGCCAGATCCAGCAGCGGGTCATCCTTAATGCCGAGTTCACCCAGCACTTCGTGACAGGTCTGCTGCATGATCTTCGCACGCGGATCGAAGTTCTTGTAAACGCGGTGGCCAAAGCCCATCAGCTTCACGCCGCTGGATTTGTCTTTCACCTTGGCGATGAAGTCGGGGATGTTTTCCTTGCTGCCAATGCTGGCCAGCATTTTCAGAACAGCCTCGTTCGCGCCGCCATGTGCGGGCCCCCACAGGGCTGCGATGCCTGCGGAAATACAGGCAAACGGGTTAGCGCCGGTGGAGCCGGCCATCCGCACGGTGGAGGTGGAAGCATTCTGCTCATGGTCTGCATGCAGGATCAGGATCCGGTTCATGGCACGGGCCAGAACGGGGTTGATCTTGTAGGGTTCGGACACGCGCGCGAACATCATGGAGAGGAAATTCTCCGCGTAGTTCAGATCATTACGCGGATAGATGAAGGCTTCGCCTTGCGTGTATTTATAAGCCCATGCCGCGATGGTCGGGATTTTGGCGATCAGCCGCATGGCCGCGAGGTCACGGTTGGACTTGATCGCAATATCACTGGCGTCCGGGTAGAACGCGGAGAGCGCGCCAACCGTGCCACACAGGATGGCCATGGGGTGGGCATCGCGCCGGAAACCGTTGAAGAAATTCCGGATCTGCTCATGCAGCAGAGTGTGGTTGGTCAGGGTTTTGGAGAATTTCTGGAAGTCGCCTTCGTTCGGCAGTTCACCATTCAGAAGCAGGTAGATGACTTCTTCATAGGACGCATTTTCCGCAAGCTGGGCAATGGGATAGCCGCGATGCAGGAGAACGCCCTTGTCCCCGTCGATAAACGTGATTTTGCTGGAACAGGATGCTGTTTCGCCATAGGCGGGATCGTAGGTGAAAACGCCCATCTCGGCCGGGAGCTTGCGGATATCGACAACATCCGGTCCGATTGTGCCGGAAAGGACCGGGAGTTCAGCCGTCCGCCCACCGAGTGACAGGGTTGCGTTAGACCGCTGACCTTCATTCTGCGATGCGCTCATGATCTTTCCTTCTGCATTGTAGAGCCGCTGCCAGACTGGCGGCCTGCTGTCTGATTCTTGTCCCCGATCCAGAAAGAAACAGGAAGCAGGTGGGCGATAAACCGCGCGTTATCAAAAAGGATCATGCTCAGAAAACTGCGCTTTCTGCGCCTTAGGGTCGCGCGAATGTGTCCAAAGTCAGGCTTTTCTCATCGCACTGATCCCAGAGCGACGCGTCGTCTGCAATTTCAGAGCCCCACATATGGAAGACGGCCAGTGAGGCTGTTGCGAATCCCTGATCCAGCACGTCCGCCTGATCATCCAGCCAGCGGGCGAGGGCGGAAATGCCGGGGCTATGCCCAATCAGCAGCACAGTGCGGGCTTCAGCCGGCGCTTGCCGGATGCGCTCCAGCAGAGCGGACGGTGGGGCTTCATAAATATCGGGGCAGAACTGGGTGGGCAGTGCGGGCGGCGGCTGGAAAGGCTCCAGCCCGGCCAGAGTCTCTCGCGTGCGGCGGGCGGGGCTGCACAGAATAAGGTCTGGAGCCAGAGCGTGGGCCCGGAGCCATGCGCCACATCGGCTGGCGGCAAGCCGTCCTTCGGCTGTCAGCGGGCGGGCCAGATCGGCCTGTTCGCTAAAATCGCCCCCGGGAGGGCTGGCAGCTTCCGCATGCCGCAGCAGAAGGAGGCGGCGCGTCACTTTGTAGTCGATTCGGAAGACTGTTTTGCAATCGCCTCGTGATGGCGAATGACTTCATGGATAATGAAGTTCAGAAACTTCTCGGCAAAATCGGGGTCCAGATGGGCCTCTTCCGCCAGCGTGCGCAGGCGGGTGATCTGGCGGGATTCTCTGGCCGGGTCGGCTGGCGGCATCCCATAGCGGGCTTTGAGCGCGCCGACGGCTTTGGTGCAGCGGAAGCGTTCTGCCAGCATGGCAACAAGGGCGGCGTCGATATTGTCGATGCTGCGACGGAGGTCCAGCAGGGCATCAGTCGGGGTGGGCTGGTCGGTCACGGTTTGCACGGTTCTTCGTTTCTGTTTCTATTTCGTAATATACAAGACTGGTTCGCGCAAGACTATTACACTGCGGAGTCAGAATCTTCCATAAAGTTAGCTGGTACATCCAGCCAGGCGAGGTGGCCGCCTTTTCCGGCACCGGTATCCGTAAAGATAGCCTGCCCCCCGGCACGGCCGGGGATAGTCAGCGGGCAGCCATTGGTGGAGCGCTGGTCATGCCCGCAATACACGGTGTAGCCGGTGGGGATGTGGTTGACCCAGTTCAGGCAGCGTTCGGGAAAGCCGTCTTTCTGCACTCTGCTGGTAGTTTCCCCAAACAAGGCGCGGGAGAGCAGAAAGGTCACGCGGCCTAATGCGGGGGGAGGCGGTTCCATCAGCATCCGCACATCAAAGGCCCCGTGCACAAACAGCATCCGGCCCAGAACCAGCCAGGCCGGGGCTGTCTCCAGCATATCCAGCGCGAACTCCAGCACATCCGCGTTTTCTGGCTGGTGGAGTTGCGCCATTGTGGCTTCCAGCGGCGGGTCGGGCCGCAGTTTTTTACCCAGCAGGGCGCGCCCCAGCTTGCGATCATGGTTGCCTATCAGAAACAGGCCGCGTCCTTCGCGCATCACATCATGCATCAGGCGCAGTACGCCGGCACTGTCCGGCCCGTAATCTACAAGGTCGCCCAGCTGGATAATAAAGCGGTCCGTGGCAACGGCGTGGCGGAAGGCCTGTAAATCTCCATGCACGTCTCCCACAATGCGGAGTCCTTTCCGCATTGCCGCTTTCACGTTTTCGTCAAGGAAGAGGCTCGTGTGCATCTGCTGTTATCCATCTTTCTCCTTCCCATGTAGGCGCCACAGGCGGACGCAGGGAAGGGAGGAGAAAGAATTTTTTGTGAGCCAGCGTTTTGTGCACAAGCATGTGACGCGCCATGCCTGAAATTTTCTGCCTACGTTACGCGCATCATCCGGCCCCACAGGTGTGCCGGTGGGAAGGAGTGGAGCAATGGGATATAGAGCGCTTCGTGCCCGTTTGGTCCGCTTCGTGTCGGAACAGGAATAATAAAGAACAGGAAGGCCTCTCATGAAAGAGCGCATTCGTAACGTCGCCCTGCGCAGCAAAGTCTGTTCGGCAGAAACAGCCGCTGAACTTATCCGCCCTGGTGCCGTGGTTGGTGCCAGTGGTTTTACCGGGGCGGGCTACCCGAAGGCTGTGCCGGAAGCTCTGGCTGGCATCATGGAGCAGGCGCACGCACGGGGTGAAGACTACCGCATCAGCCTGATTACCGGGGCATCCACGGGCCCGCAGCTGGATGGTGTGCTGGCAAAAGCCAACGGTGTGGCGTTCCGCTCACCCTTCAATACCGATGCGAACATGCGCAACCGGATCAACGAGGGTGAGACGGAATATTTCGATAACCATCTTGGTCAGGTTGCCGGACGTGCGGTGCAGGGCAATTACGGCAAATTTGATATTGCCCTGATTGAAGCTGTCGCCATTACGGAAGATGGCGGCATTGTTCCGACCTCATCCGTCGGGAACTCCCAGACCTTTCTGGATATTGCCGAGAAGGTGATTATCGAGGTCAATGACTGGCAGAACCCGGGTCTGGAAGGCATCCACGATATCTGGGACGGGAATGTCAGCGGGATCCCGCCGCGCGACATCATTCCGCTCCGCACGGCAGATGGCCGCATTGGTGGGCCAGCGCTGCGCGTAAACCCGGACAAGATTGTTGCGGTGGTTAAGGCGCATGACAGAGACCGCAACGCTCCTTTTGCCGCTCCCGATGAAAATGCCCGGGCAATTGCAGGGCATCTGCTCGATTTCTTCAGCCATGAAGTCAAACAGAATCGTCTGCCGCCGTCTTTGCTGCCTTTGCAGTCTGGCGTGGGCAACGTGGCGAATGCCGTGCTGGAAGGGCTGAATGAAGGTCCGTTTGAAAATCTGGTTGGCTATAGTGAAGTGATTCAGGACGGCATGCTGGCCATGCTGGATTCTGGCCGGATGCGGGTGGCCTCTGCCACATCGTTCTCTCTCAGCCCGGATGCGGCGGAAGAGATCAACAACCGCATGGACTTCTTCCGCACCAAGATCATTCTGCGCCAGCAGGATGTGAGCAACAGTCCCGGTGTCATCCGTCGGCTGGGCTGTATTGCCATGAACGGCATGATTGAAGCCGACATCTATGGCAACGTGAACTCCACCCGCGTGATGGGGTCCAAGATGATGAACGGGATTGGCGGTTCCGGCGATTTTGCCCGCAGTTCCTACCTGTCCATCTTCCTGTCCCCCTCCACAGCCAAGGGCGGCAAGATTTCCGCCATTGTGCCGATGGCAGCGCATGTGGACCACATCATGCAGGACACCCAGATTTTTGTGACGGAACGCGGTCTGGCGGATCTGCGCGGGCTTTCACCCGTGCAGCGGGCGCAGCAGATTATTACGCACTGCGCGCACCCGGATTATCAGCCGATGTTGCAGGATTATTTTGACCGGGCGCGCAAAGAGTCGTTCGGCAAACATACGCCGCATCTGCTGAATGAAGCGTTGTCCTGGCATCAGCGTTTTGTAGAAACGGGAAGCATGTTACCGGCCTGAAAAGGCCGGGAGACGGTAGCCTGATTAGCTGTCCCGGGCGAGCGTCTGGGACAGCTGCGTGGACTGCGGCGTGACGACAATATCTACCGGGCGCTCGGCCAGAAATTCTTCAGCCGAGAAGGTTGTCGTGATCGGGTTTTCTGTAATCACGGCTTCTGCGTCCCGATGCACCAGCGTGAAAAGGTCTGGTGCTGCGGTGGGTGAGAGATACGCCGCGTAAGGATGATGCCCTGCCATACGGTGGGCTGCATAAGCCTCCCGTGTGGAATGCACGGGAATGGCCACCAGCATGGACGGGTCTGCCTGCAGGGCGACTTGCGTGGTTTCCTTGCTGGACGGCACCAGCACTACACGGTCGCGCATTCTGGCTTTGCGCACCAGCATGGCAACATCAGCCGGATTGGTGTCATTCAGATCCAGCATTAGCAGTGTATGCGCACGGCGGGATGAGGCCAGAACCTCGTTCAGCGGGTTCGAGCCGGGCACAACCACCACCCGTCCATCTTCCTGAGAGGCCAGTTCCAGCCGCAGCATGCCGGGGCTGTCCTGATGCGGCAGGCCTGCGGAGGCTGACGTCATGCTCAGGCCGGTGCCGGGGGTGCAGATAATCAGACCATGATGGATGCGGGCAAGAAGCCCGTAGGCTTTTGAGTGATGCAAAACCACGCCGGCACAGGCCAGCATGCACACGCCAACAGCGACAATGCCTTTGCCAAGGCAGCGTTTGAGGGGACTCCCTGTGGATTTGCAGGGTTTGTCTGATGTCGTATCAGGATGCGGCATCTGTCTTTTATCCCTAGTCCTGTTGCCCAGCCATAGCGGCGGCGCGAGCAAGGTCAACTGACAGAACACGGCTGACGCCGCGCTCCTGCATGGTTACGCCAAAAAGATGGTCCATATGTGCCATTGTCAGCTGATGGTGAGTAACAACCAGAAAACGGGTTCCTGCTTCTGTAACCATGTCCCCTAACAGGGAACTGAAACGTCCAACGTTGGCATCATCAAGCGGTGCGTCAACCTCGTCGAGCACACAAACGGGGGCCGGATTACAGCGAAACACTGCAAAAATCAATGAAAGAGCGGTTAAAGCCTGTTCACCTCCCGAAAGCAGCGAGAGGGTCGCCAGCTTTTTGCCCGGTGGCTGAGCATAGATTTCCAGCCCGGCTTCCAGCGGGTCATCACTGCCCACAAGGCCCAGATGGGCCCGGCCACCGCCAAACATGCGGGAGAAGAGGGACTGGAAATGCTGGTCCACCTGCGTGAACACCGCCATCAGGCGTTCCCGCCCTTCCTTATTCAGGGAGCCAATGGAGCCGCGCAGGCGGGCAATGGCGGCCTCCAGGTCGGCGATTTCTGCCGCCAGAGTATTGGCCTGGCCGGAGGCTTCCTCGGCTTCAATTTCCGCCCGCAGGTTGACGGGACCCATTTCTTCGCGTTCCCGCGTCAGGCGGGAGATCTTGCGGCGGAGGGCGCTTTCTGCGGCTTCTGTCAGGTCCCCGGTGGGTGGGCGCGGCGGGGCCGGGGTTTCTACCAGAAGCTGGTCCAGAATGGCCTGTGCCTGCTCACTGCGGGCTTCGGCTTTCAGCAGGTTTTCCCGCGCGGCGGTAAGCTGTGCTTCCGTTTTGCGACGCTGCTCATTGGCATTGGCCAGAGCGGCTTCGGCCTCGGCGCGGGCTTTGTCGGCTTTTGCGTAGGTTGTTTCTGCCTCGGTCAAAGCCTGAAGCGTGTTCTTTTTCAGCCGTTCGGCTTCTGCCGGGAGTTCCGAGACGGTCTGATGCTCCGTGCGGGCAGCTTCCAGTCTGGTCTGAGCGTGGGTCAGGTCCGTCCGGGCGGCTTCTGCGCGGGCTGTCCAGTCCTGCACGGCAGCGTTCAGAGAGGCCTGTTTGCTGGCTAGCGTGGCTTTTTCTGCCTGCAGGGCAGCCCGGAGTTCGCGCACCTGCTCCAGTTCTGTTGTTAAGGCGCTGCGCTGTTCTCGCAGGCTGGCCAGATCATCTTCCCCGGTTTCCGGTAGAGCCGCAGAGGCTTCTTCCAGCGCGGTAGTGGCATAGGTTTTGCGGCCTTCGGCTTCAGTCTGTTCTGCCTGAAGTGTTTCCAGCCGCGGGGAGAGGGCCGCCAGACGGGAGCGGAGTTCGAGCGAGAGTTCCTGCAGTTTCTGGTGTTGCTGCGCAGCCGTTTGTGCGGCGCTTTCCGCACTGACGGCAGCCTGTTCTGCCGTGCGGCAGGCGGCCTCAGCTTCTGTCTGCCGGGTTTGGGCGGCTTGCAGAGCCTCTTCAATCTGCTTGTCCGCCTGTCCGGCAGCCAGACGGCTTTCCAGATCCGTGAGGGCGCTTTCTTCCGCGGCGACTTCCTGCCGCAGACGGTCGCGTTCTGGCAGGAGGGTTTCCAGTCGGGCGCTGGCGGTGGCCTGCTGGTTTTCTGCGCGGGTGAGGGCATCCTGCGCGGAGCGGAGCTGCTGTTCCGCCATTTTCAGAGTTGTGCGCGCCTGTTGTTCCGCCTGCTGGGCGGCGGTGTCTTTCTGGCGTGCCTGATCCAGAGCTGTTTTGAGCGTTTCCGTTTGCGGCAGGGCATCCCGCGCCGCTGTGGCGGCCGTCAGGGCGGCGTCTGCATCCTTTCGGGCCGCAACGGCGCGTTCCTGCTGCGGGCGCAGGCCATCCAGCCGGGCGCGAGAGGCGGCATGGCGGCGCTCAAGGTCCGCCTCTTGCGTGCGGGCCTGCTGCAGGGCCTGTTCCAGTTTGGCGCGCTGGGTCCGCTGGTCTGCCGCCTGCTGTTCCATTTCCCGTAGAGCGGTGGTGGCTGCGGTGACGGCCTGTTCCGCTTCCGGGGCATCTTCCTGAAGCGTTGCAATGCGCTGTTCTGTTTCTTTCAGAATCCGGCGCTGGCCGAGGCGGCGGGTTGCGGCGTCCGGTTCCCCCGCACGAGTGTAAAACCCATCCCAGCGCCAGAGGTCGCCCCTGCGGGAGACGAAGCTTTGTCCCGGCTTGAGTGCGGCCTGCAAGGGGCGACCATCCACACCGTCCGGCAGCAAGCCGATGCAGGCCAGCACACGGTCCAGCGCTTCCGGGGCCTTGATGTGTGCCTTGAGGGGCACCGCGCTGCCGGGCAGAGCAGGCAGATCACCAGATGCGGGGAGAGCGTGCCAACCACGTGCGGCGTTCTCTGCCACCGGGGCATCCAGCCCTTCCGAGAGAGCAGCGGCCAGAGCCGCCTCATATCCTTCCGGGATTTCCATGCGGGCGGAGACGGGTTCATCCGAGCCTGTGGCATCCGTGCCCAGTGCCTGCGCCAGACCTTCCGCCTGAGCCTGCAACCGGGTGAGTTCCGTGCGCAGGGTGTTCTGGCGGGTCAGGGCGTCGTTATGGCGGGTTTTGAGATCTGTCAGGGCCGTTTCAGCCTGACTGAGCGCATCCGTGACGGTACGGAGCTTGTCTTCCTGCGTGGCACGGGCGGTCTGGGCTGCTTTAAGCGTGTCGTCGGGAAGGGCATCCGCCTGCGCCTGTTGTAGCCCTTTTGTGAGCGTTTCTTCTTCCTGACGGGCGCGATGCAGGGCGGTCTGAGCGGCAGAGCACGCAGCTTCTACGGTCTTGCGGTGGCTTTCATGTTCCTGAAAATTGCGGCTGGCCTGTGTGAGGGCGGCTGATGTCTCGCGCCGGGTGGCCTCGGCCTCTTCCAGCGTGCGCGCTGCGGTCTGGTGGGTGGTGGTGGCCTGCGCGGCCTTGTCTCTCAGAGCCTGAAGAGCCGTATCTTCCAGCAAGGCGCCTTGCGTATCGGCGTGGCGTTTTTCCAGCTGCGCCAGATCGGCCCGCAGGGTGTTGAGTTTGGCCCGACTGCGTTCCAGCGCCTTGCGGGTTTCGGCCTGCGTCTGGCGGGCGTTTTCTGCGTCGTTCCGGGCGATGGAGAGGGCCACGCTGGATTCGGAACGTGCACGGTCAGCCTCTTCAAAAGCGGTGCGGGCGGCAGCCTGAGCAGCACGGGCGTCCTGCACGGCTTTGACGGCGGCTTCCATGCTGTCATCAGACGGCAGGCGCTCCTGCAGGGCGCTTAGTTCGGCCTGCAGAGTGGACACGGCGTCCGACGCACGCGCCAGCGAGGTTGTGGCGGCCTCCAGGTCTTCCGTCGCACGCTGTTTGCGGGCACGGGCGGCGGCCAGTGTTTCGGTCTGCTGGGCGAGGGTGCGTTCGCTTTCTGCCAGCGCGTCTGTTAGCTCTGTCTGCCGGGTTTCTGCGTCTGCCGTCCGCTGCGGGAGCGAGGCTTCGGCCTCTTCGGCCTCGGCTTTTTCCGCATTCAGGCGCTTCAGCGTGCTGGTGGCATCCTCCACGCGGGTCTGGGCGGCGGTGGTGTCGGCCTCATGCTGATGGAGGCGGTCTGTGGCACTTTTAGCCTGTGCGGCGGCGCGTTCTTCTTCCCGCGTTACACCTTCCGCCGTTACGCGGCAGCGTTCCAGCACGGTCCGGGCTTCATCCGCACGGGCACGGATGGCGGGGAGTTTCTGGTTGGCTTCAAACTCTGCAACAACCGCGCTTTCTGCGGCCTCTTCATGCTCTGTCAGAGCATGGCGGGCACGGGCGGCAGTCTCGATAGCGCGTTCAACCGCCTGCCGGGCGCGGGCATGCAGCACGGCCAGCAATTCGGTTTCGGTCTCGCGCAGGGCGGAGGAGAGTTCCCGGTAGCGACTGGCCTCACGGGACTGTTCGGCCAGACCACCCAGCCGGGCTTCCAACTGCTGGCGAAGGTCTTCCGCGCGGGTCAGATTGTTTTCGGTCGCGCGGAGCTTGAGTTCCGCCTCGTGCCTGCGGGCATGCAGGCCGGTGATGCCTGCGGCTTCTTCCAGAATGGAACGGCGCTCTTCCGGTCGTGCGCCCACCAGCATGGCGACGCGACCCTGACTGACCATGGCGGAAGAGCGGGCGCCGGAGGCCAGATCGGCAAACAAAGTCTGCACATCACGCGCGCGGGCGGGTTTGCCGTTAATGCGGTATTCACTGCCGGAGCCGCGTTCAGCCCGGCGGGTAATCTGGAGTTCGTCCTGATCGGCAAAGGCAGCGGGGCCACGGCCCTGCGTGCCTTCCAGCGTGACGGTGACTTCTGCCAGAGAGCGGGCCGGGCGGCCAGCTGTGCCGGCAAAAATCAGATCATCCATTTCTCCGCCACGCAGGGAGCGGGCGGAGGATTCCCCCATCACCCAGCGCAGGGCTTCCACCACGTTGGATTTGCCGCAACCGTTAGGCCCCACAATGCCGGTCAGACCGGGGAGGATTTCCACGGTGACGGGTTCAGCAAAGCTTTTGAACCCGACAATCCGCAAACGGACAAAACGGACGGTCATGCAGAAACGGACTTACTGCAGGATAAAGGGGGAAGAGCGCGTCAGCTGGCGTCTGCCACGTTTTTGGCGAAGGCTTCGTACGTCATGTCATTCGACATCTGGATTTTGTTGTTGAAGCGGAAGGTCGGCGTGGAATCGAAATGATATTTGTTCTGCGCTTCTGTCTGCTGAGACAGGATGAACTGCATCATCTGCTGGTCAGCAACCGTCTTGTCGAACACATCGCCCGGCATACCGGCGAAGGCAGCCATTTTCTTCAGGGCTTCCAGCGGGCTGCTGTCCCGGATGTAAGCCCAGCGGTCCAGACTGGCGAGCAGGGACGCGGTGAACGGCTCATAGCGTTCCGGCGGCAGGGTGCGGGCGACCATGGCGGCCACGGTTGCCAGCTGATCGGTCGGGAAGTCATGGAAAACGTAGCGGATTTTCCCGGTGTCGATCAGGTTCTTCTTCACCAGCGGGAAGGTGTTCTCGGAAAAATGGGCGCAATGAATGCAGGTGAGGGAAAACCATTCTTCCACAACAATTTTCGCGTTCGGGTCACCCAGTTCACGCGTCGCCATGCGCGGGTCTGTTGCGGGAGCCGTATCGGCAAAAGCCAGGCCATGCGTTGCCGTTGCGGCCAGAGCCGTGCCAGCGGTGACAAGGAGTGAGCGGCGGGAAAAGGACATCGGAAATCCTGGCTTCATTACTGGTTGAACAGATCAGAGTTTTAGGGATGACGGCAGAACGGTCTTTCCGTCAACCCGTACGCGGGGTCTCGTCGCCGCGCTCGCCTTCGCTGGGCGTGGGTTCTGCGGCATTTGGGAGTTTGCGGACCCGTACCCTGCGGATATGCCGGGCATCGGCATCAAGCACCCGGAAAACATAGCCGTTTTCGTGCGTCAGCACTTCCCCGCGGGCTGGCACATGGCCCGCCATCCGGAACACCAGACCGCCGATGGTCTCGATTTCCGCTTCCTTTTCAGAGGCGGTGAGAATCGCGCCAATCCGCTGCTCAAATTCCTGCACGGGGCAGCGGGCATCCACGTCATACGTGCCGTCGGGGCGTTCCGTAATCATCGTCACGGCGGGTTCATCATGCTCGTCGGAAATATCGCCGACGATGGTTTCAATCAGATCCTCAATGGTGACCAGACCGTCCACGCCGCCATATTCATCAATCACCAGCGCCAGATGCGTCTGCCGCAGGCGCATTTGCAGCATCAGGTCCATTACCGGGATCTGCGGGGCAATCATCAGCGGCTGGCGGAGCAGGGGTTCGATATTGAACGCCTCGCTGGTGCCAACATAGGCGATGAGATCCTTTACATGGATCATGCCCACAATATCATCCAGCTGGTTGCGATAGACCGGCATGCGGGAGTGGTTTTCCCGCCGCATCATGGCCAGTGCGTCATCCAGACTGATGGAGACCGGCATGGCGACAATATCCGGGCGCGGGATCATCACGTCATCCGCCGAGATGTTCCTCAGGCGCAGGATGTTGGCAATCAGCACGCGCTCCTGCCGGTCCAGCTCAGGTTTTTCGCCTTCCGGCGTTTCCGATTCGTTGGCGGCCTGCTGGACAAGGGCGGCAATGGAGCTGCGCAGGCCGGGAGCCTGCTTCTTACGGCTGAAAAAGGAGAACAGACCGCCGCGACCAGGCGTGTCCTGTCCCTCAGACCGTGTGGACTCGTGCTCGCTCATGCCCGTGGCTTCCATGGATTGGGAATATGCAGCCGGGAGAGCAGGCGCGCTTCCAGCATTTCCATTTCGCGGGCTTCTCCCGCCTGATGATGATCATACCCAGCCAGATGCAGGCTGCCATGAACGATCAGATGCGCCAGATGATGGCTGACGGACTTGCCTGACTGACGGGCCTCCCGCAGCACGGTTTCCAGCGCGAGAATGACGTCTCCGCCGGGAATGCCGGGGGGCGGGTCAAAGGTCAGGACATTGGTGGGGCGGTGCTTGCCGCGGTGCTGCCCGTTGAGGACACGCACGACGCGGTCTGTTGAGAGCACAACGCTGCCGGGCTGCCGGCCATAGCCTTCACAGGCGGCCAGTGCGCGCCGTATCAGGTGTTCCGGGCGGGGCACATAGCAGTGCCACCGCCGGTCCTCTATCAGAATTTCAGGCGTTTCTTCAAACGCGCATGATGGGAAAAACCCTGCAGCGGCAAGACTTTCCGGGCCAGCCACATTCCTTTCGTGAACGTGGCTTGTGCTACTTGGCGGTTCCATTGTTCTCCTGACGGCGATTGTTACGGGGCGATCCCCTGAGAGCCGTCGTCCTTGCATCATACGCTTCCACAATGCGCGCGACCAGTCTGTGACGTACGACATCTGCCGCGTCAAACTGTGTGATGCTGATACCGCGCACATTTTCCAGCGTTTCCAGAGCGTCCTTAAGCCCGGATGTCGTGCCCGGAGGTAGGTCGATCTGGGTGAGGTCTCCGGTAACTACCATGCGTGATCCCGGCCCGAGGCGGGTCAGGAACATCTTCATCTGCGCGATGGTGGTGTTCTGGGCTTCGTCCAGAATGACGAACGCGTGGGAGAGGGTGCGCCCGCGCATAAAGGCCAGCGGGGCGACCTCAATATCGCCTGCTGCCATCCGCCGCACCACCTGATCCCCCGGCAGCATATCGTGCAGGGCGTCATAAAGCGGGCGGAGGTACGGGTCGATCTTGTCTTTCATGTCGCCGGGCAGAAAGCCGAGACGCTCGCCTGCTTCCACTGCCGGGCGGGAGAGGATGATCCGGTCCACCGAGCCCGCCTGCAACATGGCGACTGCCTGCGCCACGGCCAGATAGGTTTTGCCGGTGCCTGCGGGACCAATGCCGAACACCATTTCCTTTTTGGCCAGCGCCTGCATATAGGCCGCCTGACCGGGGGAGCGGGGTTCAATCACGCCGTGGCGCATTTTCAGGGCAGGGAGAGTCGGTGTGGCCTCAGAGCGTGGTGCGGGGGCAGTTGTCTCGGTCTCAGAGCCTGAACGCTGCATATCGGTGTGCCTTGTGCTTTCGCGCAGTTGGGTCATGCGGATGACAGCTTCAATCATGCTGACATCCACCACGCCCCCGGCGGCCAGTTTCTGGTAAAGTGTGCTGAGCGTTGTGCGGGCCAGAGCGACATGCTCCGGCGTGCCCTTGATGGAGATGCGGTTTCCGCGATGGGCGACCTGTACATCCAGCCCTTCCTCCAGATGTCGCAGATTGCGATCATGGTCTCCCACCAGTCGGGCCAGCAGCGTGTTGTCTTCAAACAGCAGGGTCACCGGTTTTTCCGGAGCCGTACCGCCAGAGAGGGAGGGAGCGGAGGAAAGGGGCTGGACTATGGTGCTCAAGCGTAAACTTTCTCCTCTTCCAGAATACCGTTCAGAGAGTTGGTCAGGCGTTCAGTAATGCGTACGGGCACTTCCCGGCCAATCAGATCAGGCGATCCGGTGACGTGCACAGGCTGGAGCCAGGGGGAGCGACCGGAAATCTGCCCCGGCTTACGCCCTTCTGACGTGAACAGGACCGGCACCGTCTGCCCGACCAGAGACTGATTGAAAGCATCCTGCTGTTCCCGCAGCAAGGCCTGCAAGGCTTGCAGGCGTGCGTCTTTTACATCCTCTGGTACCTGCAACGGGGCACCGGCTGCCGGAGTTCCGGGGCGCTGGGAGTATTTGAAGGAATAGGCCTGGGCAAAGGTGACATCCCGCACCAGTTGCATGGTGGCCTCAAAATCCTCATCCGTTTCACCCGGATGGCCGACAATGAAGTCAGACGACAGGGCGAGGTCCGGCCGCGCGGCATGCAGTTTGCGGACAATCTCCCGATACTCATCCGCCGTGTGGCCACGGTTCATGGCGCGCAGAATTTTGTCGGACCCGGACTGCACGGGCAGGTGCAGGTAGGGCATGAGTTCCGGCAGATCCCGATGAGCGGCAATCAGGGCGTCATCCATATCGCGCGGGTGGGATGTGGCGTAGCGAATGCGGTTCAGGCCGGGGATGGCGGCCAGTGCGTACGCCAGACGCGCCAGATCCCAGACCTCTCCGTCCGGGCCGGTGCCGTGATAGGCGTTTACATTCTGGCCCAGCAGGCTGATGTCCTGCACGCCGCTTTCCACCATCCGGCGTGCTTCCGCCAGAACGGAGGTGACCGACCGGCTGACTTCCGCGCCGCGTGTGTAGGGCACCACGCAGAAGGAGCAGAACTTGTCACACCCTTCCTGAATGGTGAGGAAGGCAGTGAGATTGCCGGGCGTCTGCGGCGCTGCGGTGTCTGGCAGGAAGTCGAACTTCTGCTCTGCGGGGAAGTCCGTCTCAATCACCGCGCCACCGGCGCGGGCGGCGCGGGCCACCATTTCCGGCAGACGATGATAGGTCTGCGGGCCGAGCACGATATCCACATACGGCGCACGGGCCAGAATTTCCTGCCCCTCCGCCTGTGCCACGCAGCCTGCGACGGCAATAATGGTCGGCTGGCCGGTGGTTTCACGCGCTTCCTTGATCTTCCTCAGGCGCCCGAGTTCGGAGAACACCTTTTCCGCTGCTCGGTCCCGAATATGGCAGGTGTTGAGGATGATCATGTCGGCAGCGTCAGGAGTGTCTACCGGCTGGTAGCCGAGCGGACGCAGCACGTCGCTCATCCGTGCGCTGTCATACACGTTCATCTGGCAGCCCCATGTGATGACATGCAGGCCGCGCGGGGCGGTGGAAGAAGAAGGAAGTCCAGTCATGACAGCAGGGGCTCCGGCACGCCGCAGGCCCATTCCATACGGCAGGGGGAGGAAATCGGGCCAGTGAGGCCAGAGGTCAAGAGTCTTTTCCGCAAACGGAGGGGTGGTGTGCCATGAAAAGGGGTCCTCACCGGATCTTCAGGTATGAAGCAAAACGTGGGGGCAGTCTGTCAAGCAGACGTTTCATGACACGCGGTTTGTTGTAGGGAATTTCCGACGGCTCGCACCGGCCGGGTTGCGGAACCGGGTTCTGGTTCTGGCGCAAATCGGCCGCGCCGCGCGCGACGGCATTCCATGCGGCCTGCGCCAGAGCTTTTCGGCTGGGGAACAGTTCCGGGTCCAGAGGCTCATGCAGAACAACGGTGGCGCGGGACTTGTGCCACTGCACCAGCTGCCAGAGGTGCGGGCCGAGATCCATATCGCCATACCACGCAAAAACCGGGCGGCGCAGGCGGGAGACGGGCAGGCCTTCCAGCTCATCATACACCACGGAAACCGGCTGAATGATGGGGGACATGCCGGGGGCGTAGGTAATAGGCAGCAGGCTTTTTTCACCATTGCGCAGCCGGGGCAGCTTGGCGATGGCGAAGAAGGCGGACATGAATGGCAGCACGCGGGAGCCGTCGGACGATGTGCCTTCCGGGAAGAGAATGAGATTATCCCCATCCACCATGCGGCGGATCATCAGGTCACGCTCACGTCCGGTGGTGCTGCGCTGGCGGCTGACAAAAATGGTCCGGCCAATTTTGGAGACCAGCCCCATGATGGGCCATTTCTCAATATCGCCTTTTGCCACAAAAACAGATGGCAGCAGCGTGCCCAGCACCAGCACATCCAGCCACGAGGAATGGTTGGAAATATAAATAACCGGACGTTCCCCTCGCGCACGGGCGCGCGCGCCACCCACGGTGCCGGCCCGCTTGCCGATAACCCGGATACGCAGGCCCAGCAGCTTGCACAGCACGCCCCAGATCACCCGCGTCCAGCGGATTTTGACGGTGCCCGGCACCAGCAGCAGGCAGGCTTCAAACCCGACGGAGAGCGGAACCCATAGGGTAATAGCCCCCAGCCGCAGGCCGCCCTGGACCTGGCTGCTGACCTGACACCACTTTTCGACCCATGACGGCAGGGGCGACAGCATGTCACGGCCCGGCGGGGCTGATGTCTCGGAAAACCGCGTCTGAGCGGGGGAGGCACGCTTCATGATCTTGGGCCTGCCTTGCACGGGCAGGGGCTGGGTTTGCGGCAGGAATGGCAAATCATAGGCTCTCATAACGCGAACTGATGCCCTCGGACAATCGTGCTTCGCAAGATGCCTGCAAGATGGCACAAGGGACTATGGGGCGGAGAAATCCATAACGCCTGAAAATGATCTCATTTTTGTCATGGTGATGCGCCATGACGCAGGCCGTGATCATGAAAAGGCAGGATGCACGAGGCGTGAGGCAAGGGAGTGAGACAGGCTGTGAGAGCAGAGGTGCGTGCAGGTGAGCAGTAAAGGCGTTCTGGATGGCCTCGTGCTGACAGCGAATCGTGTGATGACGGGTGTGACGCTGTGGGGTGCGGCAGCAGGCTGCGCCTGGGCGGCGGACCCGCAGCCTTATGTGACCCAGCTTGCAGGCACCGGGCAGGCCGATCTTGATGCTGCCCTGAAATCCTCCTCCGATCTGCTGAGCCTGCAGGCGACGCATGCCGTCGGGCCGTTTGCGCTGGCCGGGCGGGTGCGGAATGAATATGACCGCATGCGCTCTGCGCTGGAGAGTTACGGCTATTACGAAGGCACGGTGCAGATTTCCCTGCATCGGGCGAAGGAAAAAGATTCCGTCACGGTCGATGGGATGTCTCCGGCTCTGTCCGACTGGCTGTCGGGCGTTCCTGCAGGGGAAAAAGTAACCGCTGAGATCAAGGTGCAGAAGGGGCCGCTTTATCACCTTGGGTCGGTGAGGGTTGTGGACCCGAAAACCAATACTCCCGTTACGCTGACACAGTCTGAGCAGACGGCTTTCGGTCTGAAATCCGGGCAGGATGCTGTGGCGCAGGATGTGCTGGGCAGTGGCGGCAACCTGCTGGATGCCTGGCGGGAAGAAGGTCATGCGCTCGCACAGGTGGACAAGCCGCGCGCTTATCTCCAGCCGCAAACGCATACGCTGGATATTGTCTATCCTGCCTCAGCGGGGCCGGTGCTGAATATTGGCAAGATTGATGTGGACGGGTTGCAGCGTGTGCATGAACCTTTTGTGCGCCGCAGGCTGACTGTGCAGGAAGGGGAGCTGTATCAGCCCTCCAAAATTGAGGCGGCCCGTCAGGATCTGAGCTCGCTGGGTGTGTTTTCCAACGTGGGGGTCAAGGACGGGTCCACTAAGCCGGTCAATGGCACCATGCCGCTGGATTTCACGCTCAAGGAAGCCAAACGGCGGTCTGTGGGGGCGGAAGCCGGGTATTCAACAGACCTTGGGGCCCGTGTGGGTGCGACGTGGACGCATTACAACATTCTGGGCAATGCCGAGCGTCTGAAGCTGACGGCTCTGATTACCGGTCTTGGCGGTTCTGCCCAGCAGGGGCTGGGTTATGATGTGTATGCGGATTTCATGAAGCCAGATTTTTACAGTCGCAACCAGAACCTGAGTGTGCGGGTTGAAGCGCTGCGCCAGCTGTTCTGGTCTTATCGCCAGACGGCGTTTCTGGTGAATGCCGGGATTACCCGCAAAATTGATAAAAACTGGAATATCAATTTCGGGCTGGCCGCCGAACAGGAAAATATCGAACAGTTCAATGTGAGCCGGGATTACACCATTGTCTCTGCCCCGCTGGGCGCGACGTTTGACAATACGGGTGTGGGCAACCCCATTGAACCGGCTCTGCATGGCGTCCGTGCCAGCATTAACGCCACGCCGTCTGTCTCGCTGGGGGATAAGGGGAGCGGGACGTCCTTTTTCGCCATTCTGAATGCGTCGGCTTCGACCTATTTTGACCTCCATCATCTGGGTATCAGCAAACCGGGCCGCAGTATTATTGCGCTGCGCGGGATGATTGGCAGCATTCAGGGCGCATCCACTTACGATATCCCGCCTGACCAGCGCATGTATGCCGGTGGTAGCGCCACGGTGCGAGGCTATCGCTGGCAGGGTGTGGGGCCGCAATATGGGCGCACGCGCTACGCCATTGGTGGGACATCGCTGGATGCCGGGTCCATTGAATACCGGCAGAGACTGTTCAAAAGCTTCGGCATGGCCGGGTTTGTGGATGCCGGGCAGGTGGGCAGCAGTAGTATGCCCTTTACCGGCACGCTGCGTGTGGGTGCTGGTGGCGGCGTGCGTTATTATACTCCCATCGGGCCGGTGCGTGTGGACGTCGCCGTACCGTTGAACCGCGCCTATCGTGGCGACAAATGGGATTTGTATATCGGTCTTGGGGAAACGTTCTGATGGCTGAGTCTAACGAGGCAAATCCTGCCCCGCGTCGCTCGGTCCTCCGTCGCGCCGGGCGAGTTATTGGTCTGTCCGCCGGTGTTCTGACAGGTGTTGCCGTTCTGGCTGTAGGCGCCATTCTGGTGGGTGCCAATACCGGGCCGGGCCGTGGGTTGCTGATCAAGCAGACAACGGCGCTGACGGGCGGCACCGTGACGCTTGCCGGGATGTCTGGCCGGTTCCCGGATAATTTCCATCTGGATTCCATCGCCTTGCATGACAAGGACGGAGTCTGGCTCTCTCTGCGGAATGTTGACCTGAACTGGTCCCCGCTGAGCATGGTGTGGCGCACTGCCCGCATTTACACCCTGAAGGCGGATGAGCTGAATATTCCGCGTCTGCCGGTGTCTGACCCTAATGCAGCGCCTGCGGCTCCGGCCTCGACATCAAAGTCTAAACTGGGGCTGAGTGTTGATATCCGCACGCTGGCTGTGCAGCGGATTAACGTGGGTGCGCCGCTGGCGGGTGTGCCTGCCAGTTTCTCTCTGGCGGGGCATGGGAGCCTGTCTTCCATTGACCCGGTGATTGACGGGCTGAGCCTGCCCACACTGCCGAAATCCGATATTGCTCTGCACGTCAAACGGCTGGATGCCAGCGGTCAGATTGATCTGACGACCACCACCGGTGGCGGCAAACTTGGGCTGCATCTGGATGCGCAGGAAGGTCAGGATGGTTTTGCTGCGGCTAAGCTGAAAATGCCGCAGCTCACACCGTTGTCTCTTGCGCTGGATATTAAAGGCCCGACGAACGCGGCTGTGCTGGGTTTTTCCGCCTCTGCCGGGCCGGTGAAGGCCAAAGCGGACGGCGAGCTGAATTTGCTGGCCGGAAACATGGCGCGGTTGTCTGCGCAGTTTGATTCGCCGCAACTCGCTCTGACCCCGGATATCGGCTGGGATACGATTCATCTGGTTGCCCAGCTTAAAGGCAAAATGACTGAGCCAGAGGGCACGGGGCAGTTGCAGGTGGACAGACTGGCGGCCGCCGGAGCCGCTGTGGGGACGCTGAAAGCGACGTTCACAGGTCAGACCGGGCAGTCCGGTGTAACGGACCTGCTGCATCTGGTTATGACGGCGGATGGTGTGCGCCTGCCGGGCAAAGCGCCCAATCTGCTGGCGTCTGCGCCGGTGCAGCTGGATGCTAAGCTCTCACCGCAACCCGCCGGTAAACCGCTGGAACTGGATATCTCACACCCGTTGCTGCATCTGACGGGTTCCATCATGACGGCAGCGCCCCAGCGCGGCACCGTGACGCTGAGCCTGCCGGATCTTGCTCCCATCGGGCAGGCGGCAGGGACGCCGCTTAAGGGGAATGCCGGGGTTACAGCGCAGTTTGACCTGCCGGCGAAAGCGGAGGGTGATACGCACCTGAAAGCGGACGGCACGCTGGCTATTACCGGTGGCCAGCCGCAAGCCGCAGGGCTGATTGGCCCGAAAGGCACATTTGCGCTGGCGGCCACGATGCGTCCGCATGCGGCTCCGGCTCCGGCTCCGGCTCCGGCTCCGGGTGCAACTGTGCCGACATCAACGCACGCGCCTTCTGTCACGCCCAAACAAACGGGTTCTTCGACACCAGATACGTCTGCTCCCACACCTCATCCGGCTGGTTCTGCCGTTGAGACTGAGCAGAAAACGCAGACCACTCAGCCTGCGGCCCAGTCTGCCGGGCAGCAGATTGATCTGGCATCCCTGACTGTGGATGGGCAGGCGCTGCATCTGAAGGCGCAAGGCCGGGTGAACACCGGGCAGGATATGGATGTCACGTCCACGCTGGCGCTGCCTGATCTCGCCAAGGCGCTCCCGTCTTTACGCGGTGGGGTGACGCTGGCGCTGTCAGCCAAAGGGCTGATGCAGGATTTTGCAGCCAACCTGCATCTTGAGGGAGATCCCGGCACGGCCACCATGCCGCGTGGGCCGGTGGTGCTGGACGCGGCTCTGCAACATCTGCCGTCCGCCCCTGCGGGCACAGTGGAGGCCCACGGTTCCGTCAATAAAGCCCCCTTGCTGCTGAATGCCGTTTTTGCGCAGGATGAGAAGGGCAGCAGGCAGCTTGATCTGAAAAAGCTTTCCTGGAACAGCGTGCAGGGGCAGGGGACGCTCTCTCTTGCATCGGGCGAGGTCGTGCCGCTGGGCACACTGGACCTGAAAGTGGGCCGACTTGCAGACCTGAAAGATGTGATCGGGCAGCCGATTTCCGGCGCGCTGGCCGCTTCCGTCAAAACCACGCAGGTTAATGAGAAGCCGCTGGTGGCATTGAAGCTGGATGGTAATGTGGCCATGCCGCAGGCCAAAATTGGGTCACTTGCTCTGGCGGGCACGGTGAAGGACCCGGCTGCGCACCCGGATGCGGATCTGAGCCTGAAGCTGGGTGGGTTGGCCGCCGCTGGCATGACCGGGCAGGCGCGAGTGACAGCTAAAGGGCCGGAAAATGCCATGGCGCTGACGGCGCAGATTGGCCCGGCAACATGGTCAGGCAGCCCACTTGCTCTGGATACGGCAGCTCTGCTCAATCTGCCTGCTAAAGAAGTCAAACTGCAAAAGCTGACGGCGACCGCCAAGCAGGAAAATCTGCGTTTGCAGGCTCCGGCTTTGATCTCCTTTGGCGAGACAATGGGCGTTGACCGTCTGCGTGCCACACTGGGCACGCAGGGGGCTGAACCGGCAACAGCGGATATCGCTGGCCGCATCAAGCCGACGCTGGCGGCCATGGTGGATGTGCGAAACCTGACACCCGGACTGGCTCGTCCGTTCATGCCGGACCTGCATGCTCAGGGCACGTTGGCTGTGCAGGCCAAAGTCAGCGGCACCATAGAGCGCCCGCAGGGGCAGGTGCATCTGATGGGCAATGGCCTGCGGATGCAGGGTGTTTCGGCTGCGGCGTCTCTGCCGCCGTTGCATCTGGACGCTACGGCCGATCTGGCAGGCACGTCCGCCAGGGTAAAAATGCAGGCGGATGCCGGGTCTAAACTCGCACTTGGTCTGGCTGGTACCGCGCCGCTTACCAGCACCGGGCCGGTCAATCTGCGCACCAACGGGCATCTGGATCTGGCGATTGCCAATGGCTATCTGGGCGCGCAGGCGCGGCAGGCTCTGGGGCAGGTTCTGCTGGCCCTGCAGGTGGATGGCACAATGGCCGCTCCGCACATTACGGGCACGGTGGACCTGCAGAATGCTGATATTCAGGACTTTGCGCAGGGTGTGCATCTGTCTGCCATCAATGGGCGCATTGTCGGGCAGGGCAACAGCATTGTCATTCAGAACCTGACCGCCAAAGCGGGCGATGGGACAATGGGCGTGACAGGCTCCGTTGGTGTTCTGGCACCGGGTCTGCCGGTGGATATCCATTTTGTGTCTCGTGATGCCCGCCCCATCTCCAGCGACCTGATTACAGCTGTGATGAATTCAGACATGACCATTAAAGGTCAGGCCGCAGGCCGGCTGGATGTGGCGGGGAATGTTGATCTGCGGAAAGTGGAAATCAATATTCCCAACTCGCTCCCATCCTCTGTGGCCCGGCTGGATGTTGTGCGGCCGGGGGACAAGCCGCAGACTGATGCTGCGACGACGAATGCCAGCGCAAGTGTGATCGGCCTTGATCTGAGCCTGACATCACCGGGCAAGTTCTTTGTGCGCGGCCATGGTCTGGATGCCGAAATGGCGGGCAAGCTGAAGGTAAAAGGCACAAGCTCTGCGCCGCAGGTCAGCGGTGGGTTTGACCTCAAGCGTGGGAACTTCGATCTGGCGGGGATTTCCCTCAACTTCACCAAAGGTCGCGTGGCCTTTAACGGCAGCAGCGTGGACCACAAGCTGGACCCCACACTGGACTTTGAGGCCGACCGTGCTGTGAACGGGGAAACCGCGATGCTGAAGGTTGGTGGCTACGCCAGCGCGCCGAAAATCAGCTTTGAGTCCATTCCGTCTTTGCCGCAGGATCAGGTTCTGGCCATGCTGCTGTTCGGCACGGATGCGCATTCCCTGTCGTCTACTCAGATGGTGGAACTCGGCACGGCGCTGGCTACGCTGACGGGTGTCACCTCTTTCGACCCGATGGGTACCATACGTAAAACACTGGGTCTGGACCGTCTGGCCGTTGGCGGTGGTTCAGGCGTCGGCAATGGCGGCACCACGGTGGAAGCCGGGAAGTATGTAATGCGCGGCGTGTATGTGGGGGCCAAACAGGCCACATCCGGTTCGGGCACGCAGGCGCAGGTACAGGTTGATCTGACCAAGCACCTCAAGCTGAACACGACGGTTGGGACAGGTGGTAACGTGACCGGCTTTACCACGCCGGAAAATGACCCCGGCAGTAGCGTGGGCCTGCTCTGGCAGTATCGTTACTGAGGCACGGGCGCTGGCTGGCTCACAGAGAGCTGGTCAGCATTTGCTCGAATGCGGGATTTTTGAAAGGAGCAGACTGATCTGCTCCTTTCCCCGACACTCTTAAAACTGGAAATCGACTACAACGGGCACATGGTCCGAGGGGCTGGTCCAGTTACGGGCTTCCCGCACGACGGTCATGCCGGTGAGGCTCGGGACCAGATCCGGCGTTACCCACACATGGTCCAGACGGCGGCCGCGGTTGGATTTTTGCCAGTCCCGGTTGCGGTAGGACCACCATGTGTAAAGCTTTTCCTGCGGCGGGATGAAATGCCGCATGGCATCCACAAAGCCTGTATCCAGCCAGCGGTTGAGCCGCTCGGTCTCCGGCGGTGTGTGGCTGACAATTTTGAGCAGCTGTTTGTGGCTCCACACATCATGCTCAAGCGGCGCGATGTTGAGGTCCCCCACCAGAATGGCGCGGGCCGGTTTGCGCTCTTCAAACCACTCGGTCACTTCCTCAACAAAGGCCAGTTTGTGCGCAAATTTGGGGTTGGCGTCAGGGTCCGGAATGTCACCGCCCGCGGGCACGTAAAAATCATGCAGCTCAACGGGGCCGGAAGGTGTGGTGATAACCGCCCCGACATGGCGGCAATCTTCCTTGCCATGCCAGTCCGGCAGATTGTCCAGGGGTGTTATGGGATGGCGGGAGAGGATGGCCACGCCATTATAACTTTTCATGCCTTTGTAATGCAGATGCTCAAAGCCCAAAGAGCGCACGGCGTCTTCCGGGAAGAGGGGATCTGGCACCTTGGTTTCCTGCAGGCAGATAATGTCGGGGGCCAGCTCGGTGACGAGATCTTCAAGCCGGGGCAGGCGCAGGCGGAGGGAATTGATATTCCAGGTTACAAGTCGCATGGGCTGAGGCATTGCGCATCCGGGTTTGCGGAGCAAGAAAAAACAGTCACATAAGAGAAGGCACAGCAGGGCATGCGCCTTGCAATCTTGACTGACAGGACCATTTTTCTCTCATGACGTCTTCCTCACAGGCTCAGCCGGGCCAGCCCCCCGTTCCTTCCGCCGAGGCACACGCGCTGCATCGCGCTCTGTTCACGCTGGACAGCCATATTGATATCCCCTGGCCGGATCGGGGGGATGCGTTTGAAGACACGGAAACCCGTCGGGTTGATCTGCCCAAGATGCAAAAGGGCGGCATGTCTGCCGGCTGCTTTGTGGCCTATATCGCTCAGGCGATGGTGAATGCAGAAGGCCATGCGCAGGCGCAGGCCCAATGTCTGGCCATGCTGGACGTCATCAACGGCATGCAGGGTACCCACAACGGGGTGACGGCGCGCGTCTGTTCTACCGTGGCGGAAATCAGCGCAGCGTATGAGGCTGGCGTTCTGGCGGTCATTCCCGCGGTCGAAAACGGCTACGCCATGGGGGATAATCCGGCAGTTCTGGCGCAGTTCCGCGCCAAGGGGGCCCGTTATGTGACGCTGACCCACAATGGCCATAACGCGTTGGCGGATGCGGCCGTGCATCGACCCAGTCTGGGCGATAAGCCGGAAAATCATGGGGGGCTTTCAGCGCTGGGGCGTGAGGCGGTGCGGGAAATGAACCGTCTGGGTCTGCTGATCGACGTTTCTCATGCGTCCAAAAAGACCATGTTGCAGGCTGTTGCGGCCTCTGCCGTGCCGGTGGTAGCCAGCCATTCCTGCGTGCGGACGCTGTGTGACCATCCGCGCAATCTGGATGATGAACAGCTGGATGCGCTGAAGGAAAGCGGTGGGGTCATTCAGATTACCGCCATGCCAGCTTTCCTGAAGCCGAAAGACGAGAACGGTGCGCGCTCTGCTGGCGTATCGGATTTTGTTGACCATATTGATTATGTGGTGCGGCGGATTGGCGCAGAGCATGTCGGGATTTCCTCCGACTTTGATGGCGGCGGTGCGCTGGCAGACTGGCAGAACGCCACGCAGGGTGTGAACCTGACAGCGGAACTCCTGCAGCGCGGGTATGACAAAAGTGAGATTGCCGCTTTCTGGGGCGGAAACTTCATGCGTCTGCTGGCCAGAGCCGAAGCTGTGGCGGCGGAACAAACCGGGACTATTGGCTAAAAACTGCAGCCAGATTTTTGTGGCATTTGTCCACTTCCGCTCTTGACAGATTTTATTTCAATAAAGTCTTCAGGTGTGATCTGGCTGTTACGTAACGTAAGATATAAAATCGTTTCAAATCAATAGGTTGCTTTGTTTGGCTAAAAAATATGCAATGCGTCAGGACCACGGGAAATCTGCGGATTTCGGGGTGTCAAGCCCGGCTCTTCCACAGACTTATCCACAAAATCGGTGGATGAAATTGTTTTCTCGAAAGAGCGCCTGATGACAGCTGAAAATTCTCCAAACAATTCCCAGCCGGATGCCGCAAAAGACGCGCCTTCTGCCCCGCTGAAAGGCGTGGAGGTCATCCGGCACGCGCTCAAAACCATGCCGCTTTCACCGGGCGTGTATCGCATGCTGGGTGAGAAGGGGGATGTGCTGTACGTCGGTAAGGCGCTTGCGCTGAAGAAGCGGGTGACGTCCTACACCCACGTGAATCGCCTGCCTGAACGTCTGCGCCGTATGGTGTCTGAGACAGCCTCCATGGAGATTGTCACGACCCATACCGAGGCCGAGGCTCTGCTGCTTGAGGCCAACTACATCAAGCGCATGAAGCCGCGCTTCAACATCCTGCTGCGGGATGACAAGAGCTACCCCTGGCTAATGCTAACGGATGCGCATCCGTTCCCGCAGATTGCCAAACATCGCGGCAAGCCGGTGAAAGGGGCAAGCTTGTGGGGGCCATTTGCTTCCGCATGGGCGGTTAATCAGACCCTCAATCTGCTCCAGCGGGTTTTCCTGCTGCGCTCCTGTGCAGATTCTGTGTTCAACAGCCGCTCTCGCCCATGCCTGCTGTATCAAATCAAACGCTGCTCCGGCCCGTGCGTGGACCGGATTGATCAGAACTCCTACGCGAAGCTCGTAGAACAGGCGCGGGAGTTTCTCTCCGGCAAGGATCACGCCTTGCGGGAGGAGATGAGTGCCGAGATGCACCGGGCGGCCGAAGCGCTGGATTTTGAGCGCGCTGCGACCATGCGGGACCGTATCCGCGCTCTGGCGCAAATGCAGGAATCCAGTGTGATCAATCCAGCCTCTCTGCAGAACGCCGATGTGTTCGGCATCTGGCAGGAAGCCGGCCAGGCCTGCATTCAGGTGTTTTTCATCCGGGGTGGGCGCAATAACGGCAACCGTTCGTTTTTCCCGGCCCATACGCAGGATCAGGAAGCCGGTGAGATTCTGGCGTCCTTCATCGCCCAGTTTTATGACGACAAGCCTTGTCCCGCACAGGTGCTGGTGAACCATGAACTCCCGGAAGAAGCCTTGCTGGCGGAAGCGCTGACGTTACGGCGCGAGCGCAAAGTGGAAATTCTTCACCCGCTACGGGGTGAGAAAAAGCAGGTGCTGGACCATGCCGTGGCGAATGCGCGGGATGCCCTGCATCGCAAACTGGCCGAGAGTGCCGGGCAGGCCAAACTGCTGGAGGGCGTGGCCCGTGTTCTGGGGCTGGATGCGCCGCCTGAGCGGATTGAGGTTTATGATAACAGTCACATCATGGGTTCCCATGCCTATGGCGTGATGATTGTGGGCGGCCCGGAAGGGTTTGACCGCCGCGCGTATCGTAAATTCCTGATCAAAGGCCCCGTCACGCCGGGGGATGATTTTGGCATGATGCGGGAAGTGCTGGAGCGTCGCTTTGGTCGGGCTTTGAAGGAGGCCGCCGAGGGCGATATGTCCAACTGGCCGGATGTCCTGCTGATTGACGGCGGGGCAGGGCAGTATTCCGCCGTGCGCGGTGTGCTGGATGACCTTGGGGTGACGGGTGTCAAACTGGTGGGGATTGCCAAGGGACCAGACCGTGATGCCGGGCGGGAATGGTTCCATACGGGGGATGCCCCACCATTCCAACTCGAACCACGAGACCCGGTTCTCTATTACCTGCAACGGCTGCGCGATGAGGCGCATCGCTTTGCCATTACCACCCATCGGGCCGGGCGCTCCAAGACGCTGGTGACATCCGAACTGGATGAAATTCCGGGGGTTGGTCCTGCGCGGAAAAAGATGCTGCTCAATACGTTCGGGTCAGCCCGGGCGGTCAAGCAAGCGGGGCTCTCGGAGCTCGAATCGGCGCCGGGAATTAACCGTGAGACAGCGCGGGCCGTGTATGGTCACTTTCATCCGGACTGGACACCGGCATAGTCCCGGTTTTCAGCCCTGCACTGAACTTCTGGGTGAGTGGTGAAAAGTGGCAGTCAGAAACCATTTCAGCTCTGCCGGAAATAGGCTAGCATTCCGCCAATGCTGACAGACCTGCCGAATGTTCTGACTATCTCGCGTATCGTGGCGATCCCGATCGTGGTGCTTTTTGCCGCATGGGGTTCTCCGCAAACGGATGCGCTGGCCTGTCTTCTGTTCATCCTCGCCGGGGTGACGGACTATTTTGATGGTAAGCTGGCCCGCTCCCGCCACCAGATGTCTGACTTTGGCCGGATGTTTGACTCCATTGCCGATAAGCTGCTGGTAGGCGCCTGCCTGATGGTGCTGGCCGGGCTGGGGCGCATGGCCTATTTCAGCCTGTGGCCCGCCATCATCATCCTCTGCCGGGAAATTCTGGTGTCCGGCATGCGGGAATATCTGGCCGAGCGTCGCGCCAGTCTGCCGGTTACACGGCTGGCTAAATGGAAAACCGGCTTCCAGATGACCGCCATTGGGTTTCTGCTGGCAGGGGATGGCACGGGGATGCTGTTGGGTATGCCCTGGCTGCATGTCGCGCTGATCGGCGCTATCCTTCTCTGGATTGCTGCCGTTCTTACGCTGATCACCGGTTGGGATTACCTTACAACCGGCTTGCGGCATGTTAATCTCTCGTGAACGATCGTTTTAAACGCACATAAGGTGTGTCTCATTAGCCTCAAATGGCTTTCATCGGCTTGTATCCCCTCCGCAAACCGTTATTTAAGCTTTGGACGGCATGTTCTTGCCGGTAGCAGGTCTCTCTGATTTGCCTGCATGGTGTCATGGTTAGCGGAGTCAGGTGATGCGGAAAGCCGCTCTTGTAGGGTTGTGTCTGGTTTTGAGCGGATGTTCCGGCTTCGGGAAATTTGTGTCCGATACCGCGACCCTGCCGGGAGAAAACCCGAATGCGCCCTCCGGGGACAATCTCAATATGCGGCGTGTGCATGGATATTCCACCGCAGAAACGCCGCTGCTGCCTGCTGGCGGGGATATCTGGCCGGGGCCGCCTGCGCCGTTGCCCACGCTTGAAGACGTTGAGAAAGACCGGGCTGGCACCATTCTGGGTGGCGTGCCCAATTCCGGTGGCAAGCAGTTGCAGGACGGCGGGGAAATGAGTGTTGGGGAGCCGGACGGCATGCCTGATACGTCGCAGTCCATCACAGGTAAACTGCCGGATGCGGAGCCTGATGCCGCAGCCAAATACGGCGCGCAGCGTGGCTCTGCCTCGACGATTGAAATCCCCAATGGCGACGGCACAGTCACACTGATCCATCCGGATGGGTCGGTAAGCACAACGCAGGCTAAAAAGAGCGAAGCCCCCGCGACACCCCGGCACTAACGGGAGAAGGGGGTGGCCCCGCGCAGGCCGCTGTCGCGTGAATAAATCAAGTAAGGAAGCAGGTATGGCGCAGGACGTCACAATTTTCTATTTCGCCGCATTGCGTGAGCAGATGGGGCGGGAAAAGGAGACCGTCCCCCTGCCTGCGCAGTCCATAACAGTGGAAGCGCTGGTTACGGAGCTGCGCCAGAAGGATGTGGGCATGGATGAGGTCTTTGCGGCCTCGCCTCGTATCCGGGTTGCCATCAACCAGACCCTTGCGACGTTTCAGGATACCGTCAAACCCGGTGATGAACTGGCCTTTTTCCCGCCCATGACGGGGGGATAAGCCGGTGCTGCGCGTTCTTGTCCAAAACGAGCTGTTTGATATGGGGGCGGAGATGGATCGCCTCTCTGCGGACTCACGGGGGATTGGCGGCATCAGCGTTTTTATGGGGCAGGTGCGGGATGGACCGGATGGGCTGGAAAGCCTCACTCTGGAACATTATCCCGGCATGACCGAAAAAGTGCTGACGGAACTGGCCGCTGAGGCTGTCAAACGGTTCAGGCTTATTGGCTGCACGCTCATTCATCGCGTGGGCACACTCGTTGTGGGGGCACCCATTGTTTTTGTCGGCACGTCGTCCGCGCATCGGGCGGAAGCTCTGGCGGGCACGAATTTCCTGATTGATCGGCTCAAGACCGGCGCGCCTTTCTGGAAGTGCGAACGCTATCAGGATGGACGTCAGGTATGGGTGGATGCGCGGGAAGCAGACGATAAGGCTGCTGCGTCCTGGGATTAAGAATATCCCTTAGCGGTTTGATTTTAAAATTCTTCGAAGTTTCTTTTTGGGTGCACGCATAGGTTTTTTTCACGAAAAACCGTGCCTGCAAAGCCGGATGGCACAACAGGCTTTTCCCTGCCGTGCCTGTGTGGCGTTCAGTTGTCCGTCGATAAAACGCGATAGATTGCGTCCGTCAGGGCAGTCAGGTCTTCCGGCGGAATGGTGAAGGCCGGGGTCAGATAGACAATTGAGCGGAACGGTCTGATCCACACATTTTCCGCAATAAAGCGCTGCCTCAAAGCGTCCGGGTTGGCGATTTTCTCCAGTTCCACCACACCAATCGCGCCCAGAACACGGACATCCTTCACGCCCGGCAGGGTGCGGCAGCGTTCCAGTTCTCTGGTCAGGTGCGCGTTGATGGCGGCAACCTGTTCAAGCCGGGGTTCACTTTCAAACAGATCCAGCGAGGCATTGGCGCAGGCGCAGGCCAGAGCGTTAGCCATAAAAGTCGGCCCGTGCATCAGGGCGTGTTCCGGGTTGTCGGACAGGAACGCTTCAAACACATGCGGGCGTGCAATGGTGGCCGCAAGCGCCATGGTGCCGCCTGTCAGGGCTTTGGAGAGCGTTACGATATCCGGTACAATTCCTGCCTGTTCGCACGCAAACATCGTGCCGGTGCGGCCAAACCCGGTAAAAATTTCATCCAGAATGAGTAGCAGGCCATAGCGATCTGCCGCAGCGCGCAACGTGCGCAGCACATCGGGGGAATGGAAGAGCATGCCGCCCGCACCCTGCACCAGAGGCTCGGTGATGATGGCGGTCAGCTCATGCGCGTGGTGATCCAGTAACCTGAAAAATTCGGCCTCGCTGGCCTCGTCCTGCGGGAGAGGGGCGATGATGTGGTTGGCCAGCACGTCTCCGTAGAGATGGTGCATGCCTTCTTCCGGGTCGCAGACCGACATGGTGGCGAGGGTATCCCCATGATATCCGCCCTTGAAGGCCAGCATTTTGGTGCGTTTCGGCTCACCTTTATTCAGACGATACTGAATGGCCATTTTCATGGCGACTTCCACCGCAACAGAGCCGGAATCTGTAAAGAAAACCCTGTCCAGATCCCCCGGCAGCAGGGCGCACAGGCGGCTGGCCAGCTTTAGCGCGGGCTCATGCACCATGCCGCCAAACATGACGTGCGGCATGGTAGCCAACTGCGCCTCAATGGCTGCGCGGATATGGGGGTGGTTGTAGCCGTGGCAGGCTGTCCACCATGCGGCCACGCCATCCACCAGTTCCCGGCCGTCCGTCAGCTGAATGCGTGCATTATGCGTGCTGCGGGCCGCCAGAGGGGCAGGGGCGGTTTTCATCTGGCTGTAGGGTAGCCAGATATGCGGCAGTCCCTGTGTGTACCACTCCGGCGTGGAGGCAGAGGCGGGAGTGGCGGCCTGCTCTGAGTGCTGAGAAGAGGCTGTGCGGGAGGCCGCAAGGGGATTCTGGGGGGCGGACATTGCGCGAGAACTCCTGCTTAGGTGATTGACCGGCGGTCCCGGCTCCGGCACCACTCGCTTCATGACGCGGTTTGATCATCTTTTCCAGCATGGGCTGGAGGAACTGGCCGAACAGGGGCGTCTTCGCACGCCGCGCAGTCTTCAACCCAGAGCCGATGGGCTGCTGGAGAGAGGAGACGGCACCGTTCTGGTTGATTTTTCCTCCAATGACTATCTCGGCCTGCGGGCGCACCCGCTTTTGCGTGAGCGGGCGCTTGCCTGGGCGGAGCGCTATGGGTCCGGCTCCGGGGCGTCCCGGCTAGTGACAGGCACAGCCCCTGGTATGGTCGCGCTGGAAGCGCGGCTGGCGGCCCTGAAAGGGATGGAGGCGGCCTGCATGTTCTCCTCCGGCTGGCAGGCGAATGCGACTCTGGTGCCCGCTCTCGCTCAGCTCTCGCTGGCGGCGACGGGTGCCGCGCCCACGCTGATTGCCGATAAGTTCATCCATGCCAGTCTGTATCATGGCTGTGCAGCGGCTGGCGTGCGGCCTGTGCGCTTCCGGCACAATGACATGGAGCATCTTGAAAGCCTGCTGCAAAAAGCGGCTGGCCCCGGCCTGAAAATCATCCTGACAGAAAGCGTCTTCAGTATGGATGGAGACAGGGTTGACATGGCGGCTCTGGGTGCGCTGGCTCGCCAGTATGGCGCGTTTTTGTGCGTGGATGAGGCACATGCCACTGGCATTCTGGGGGCGGACGGCAAAGGTCTGGCGGACGGGCAGGCGGACCTGATTATCGGCACGTTCAGTAAGGCTCTGGGCGGAATGGGCGCGTTTATCGCCTCATCATCCGTCGTATGTCGCTGGCTGGTGAACAAAGGCTCGGGTTATATCTATTCCACAGCGCCGTCTCCACTGGTGCTGGGCGCGGTGGATGCAGCACTTGATCTGCTGCCAGATTTGGACGCAACGCGAGACCGTGTTGCAGGACTGGCGGAGCGGTTCCGGCAGCATATGTGGCGGGCCGGGTTGGAAACGGGGCCGTCTTCTACTCAGATTGTGCCGGTTGTGGTGGGGAGTGAACGCACAGCTCTGACACTCTCTCGCATGGTGGAAGACGCTGGTTTTCTGGCGATTGCTATTCGTCCGCCTACGGTGCCACCGGGTGGCTGTCGTCTGCGGGTGGTGCTGCACGGAAACCATACAGAGGCGCAGGTGGACCAGCTGGCGCAGGTGCTCAAGGATGCTGTGTCGCAGTGCGCAGCAATGGGATTTGCATGATCGGGCCCCAGCTTGTTTTTGTGCATGGCTGGGGTTGCGGGCCGGATATCTGGGAGCCGGTGCTGGAGGCGCTTGATCAGCCTTCAGCCTGTGTGCTGGATCTGGGCTATTTCGGAGCCTCGCAGAGCGACACACAGCAGCGGCTGGACGCTGTGCTGCGTGGACCACAGCCCGCGCTCGCCGTTGGTCATTCTCTGGGTTTTCTCTGGCTTCTCTCTCGTGGGGGCTGGCCAAAAGGGACACGCTTTCTAGGCATCAATGCGTTCGGGCGTTTTGCTGCCGAAGAGGGTTTTTCGCAGGGCGTGCCTCAGCGTATGCTGACCCGCATGCAGACAGGCCTGCAGCGCGATGCAGTTCAGGTGGTCAATAATTTTCGCGCTCGCTGTGGCGTAGGGCCGGTTACGCCAAATGCTCTTTGTGTGCCAGCCCTGCAGGACGGTCTGACGGAACTGATGACGCTGGACGCAAGGCCTGCGCTGGCTCGTTTGGCTGAGGTGCCCGGGACCGTAAAGGTTCTGGCTGGGGAGCTTGATCCGATTGTCAGTCCGGACATGACGCAGGCCTCTTTCCCGCCGGGTGTGCCGGTTGAATGGGAATCTGAGGGCGGGCACATGCTCCCGCTGACACATCCACATGTCTGTGCCGAGGCTGTTCGGTGCATGATGTCACAAAATCTGGAAAACTCATGACCGACCGTTCTGCCCAGGCCCGACAGGCTCGCATTCAGCAAAGTTTTGATGCTGCGGAGGGGTATGATGCCGCCGCTGTGCTGCAACGTGTGGCGGCGCGGCGTCTGTTTGATGGTCTCCGGGCGCGACTGGCTGGCCGGGCACCCCGACGCATTCTGGAAGTTGGGTGCGGTACGGGCTTTCTCACGCACATGCTGCATGAGGCATGGCCTGAGGCGGAACTGGTCGCAACGGATGTTGCGACCCGTATGCTGGAACGCGCCCGCAAGCGAGTCGGGGACGGCGTGCAGTTTTGCGTGATGGATGCGGCCC
Source organism: Acetobacter sp. KSO5 (assembly GCF_044094635.1). Classification (NCBI taxonomy): domain Bacteria; kingdom Pseudomonadati; phylum Pseudomonadota; class Alphaproteobacteria; order Acetobacterales; family Acetobacteraceae; genus Acetobacter; species Acetobacter sp. KSO5. Next base: position 1,433,559 of record NZ_CP172014.1, read on the forward strand.
GACCCGATGTGGCAGGAGCGTTCGACCTGATTTGCGGCAATCTGGTTTTTCAGTGGCTGGCTGAACCCTCAGTAGCCTTGCAAACGCTGGCGGACCAGCTGGCCCCCGGTGGTGTGATTGCCGTCTCCACTTTGCTGGATGGCACCTTTGAAGAATGGCGACAGGCCTGCACCGCAGAAGGGCTGATGGCGGCAACACCGGATTACCCGGCAGCTAGGACTGTGCGGGACTGGCAACCCGGCCTGTGCGCCGGGAAATGGACAACAGAGCGGTGCGTTCAGCCCTTTGAAAATGGACTGGCTTTTGTAAAGCATTTGAAGGACACGGGGGCTTCCGTACCGCGTGAAGACGGAAAGGCTTTCTCTCCCGCCGAATTGCGTCGGGTTCTGGCACGCTTTGATCAGGCCGGAGCTATGGTGACATGGCATCTGGCCTATGCCTGTTTTCAAAAGCCTCAACGCGCCGGAGTGTTTGTCACCGGAACAGATACCGGCGTGGGCAAGACGCTGACATCTGCCTGCCTCGTTCATGCGTGGAAAGCAGCCTACTGGAAGCCGTTGCAAAGCGGACTGGCGGATGAAGAAGGCGATACCAGCACGGTTATAAAGCTGAGCAGTTGCCTGCCGGAGGACTGCTTTCCGTCAGCCGGGGCGTATCAGGCCTCTCTGTCTCCTCTGGCGGCTGCCAGGGCCGAAGGTGCGGAGATTGACCCCGCACGTCTGGCTTTGCCTTTAGAGGATCCACAGCGTCCGCTCGTGGTGGAAGGGGCAGGAGGCCTGATGGTGCCTGCGACCGATACGCTGATGATGGTTGATCTGGCTGAACGCTGGGGTTTGCCGGTGGTGCTTGTCGCCCGAAGCGGGCTGGGAACACTGAACCATACGCTGCTTAGTCTGGAAGCGTTGCGTGCCCGTGGTCTGGCCATTGCCGGGGTGGTGCTGAGCGGCCCGCTCAACCTGGAGAACAGCAAGACCATTCAGGAAAAAGGGCAGGTGCGCATTCTGGCAGAATTGCCCCAGCAGGAGACCGTGACTGCGGAGACCGTTGCCGCACTGAGCCGTCTGATTCCCGCATGGGACGATGTGTCTGAAGCAATGCAAGTGGGGCGTAAGGGCGTTTCAGAGAAAGTCTGACGTTTCTACCCGGCCTTGATAGATGGGGTTTCTGCGCCTGAATGGAGAAGCCTCAACCGGGCGGACGCGTGACCTTTCAAAATCACGCTCCGTCTTTCCTCTGGCGTCAATGGTAGCGGCGGATCAGTCCGGCCAGTCGACCCTGAATATGCAGGCGTTCGGCTGGCACAATGCGCGTTTCATAGCGCGGGTTGGCGGGTTCCAGCGCAATGGTGTTGCCCTTGCGGCGCAGGCGTTTGAGCGTGACTTCGCTATTATCAATGAGTGCGACAACAATCTGTCCGTTCTCGGCATCTTCTGTGCGACGGATGATGACGTGATCGCCGTCCAGAATCCCGGCCTCAATCATGGAATCCCCGGTGACTTCCAGCGCGTAATAGTCGCCTGAGCTCACCATATCTTTCGGGATGTCCAGAAAGGTATCCGTTTCGGCCATGGCTTCAATCGGCAGACCAGCGGCAATGCGCCCATAAAGCGGGATTTTCAGCGCGGCGGGCTGCTGGCGGGAGAAATCACCACGCACAACATTGGTGGGCAGCGTTTCGGAGGCAGGCGCCATTTCCGGGAGATGGATGACTTCCAGTGCGCGGGCCCGATGGTGATGGCGGCGCAGAAATCCGCGTTCTTCCAGGCCGGAAATCAGGCGATGAATGCCGGATTTGGAGCGCAGGCCCATGGCCTCTTTCATCTCGTCGAAAGAAGGAGAGAAACCCGTCTGCTTGAGGTGAGAATCAATAAAAAGCAGCAGTTTGTGCTGTTTGCGCGTCAGCATTGCGGCACCCCGGAGCAGATGAGTGTTTTTGTATTTATAGGGGTTTGTTCTATATAAGTTCTCTTTTTTAGTCAAGGGGTTATTCACCCCAGCCAAAAGCACTTCTGTATTTTTTGTGGTGTCTGTAAAGGTTCCTGCAGAAGGCCCGTTGGGGCCTGTGCTTTCAGTCTGGCTATTTAAGCGGGGCCGGTGATCATCGGTCCGAAATCCCTGATGCCGCCTTTGTATGCGGTTCTATAACATATTGAAAAGGTTCGGTGTTTAGGAAAATTATCACGGTTCCGGCAGCGTTTTGTGCCTGTTTCAGCCTGAGTGTGTCTCAGGCTGCGGCGCAGGCGACTGCTCCCGATGCGAATGCGTTCAGCTTCGCAGACCGCCTGACGCGGGACTGGGGCGGTGTACGTCGCACGCTGGCGGAACATGGGGTGGATTTTCAGCTGACGGACCAGAACGAGTTGTGGGCTGTGCCTGTCGGGGGGAGCCAGCCGTCCAATAACTACATTGGCGTGACCACCGGCCAGCTTTCTGTGGATCTTGGGCGCCTGACGCATCTGCCGCTCGGCACCATTGGCATCAGTGGGGTGGATATTCGCGGTCATCCCTTCAGCAACCAGCCGCTTTATGTGTTCAATCAGGTCTCCGGGATTGAGGCGGATATCAACCTGCGTCTCTATGAGGTCTGGTATGGCCAGACCTTTGACCATGACCGGCTGGATATGCGGATTGGGAAGCTTGATCTCAGTCATGACTTCATGGGGAGTGATGGCGCGATGCAGTTCATGAATGCCTCATTCTCCTGGCCCATGGTGCCGGATAACAACCTGTATGATCAGGGGCCGGCGTCACCGCTGGGCACGCCTGCCGTGCGGGTCAAATACAAGCTTTCCAAAAGCTGGACGGTTCTGGCCGCCGTTGCGGATGATAACCCGATTGGCGCTGGTTTTCTGAATGACGCTGACCCGTGGAACCAGAATCAGGACCCCAGCGGCACCCGATTCCATTTTGGCACCGGGGCGCTGATGTTTCTGGAAGCGCAATATCACACGCAGCTCTGGGGGAAGGACGGAACCTATAAGCTGGGTGGTTACGGAGATACCGGCCGCTTTCCGGATCAGGCTGACCCAACTGTTCGCCATAAAGGCAACTGGACGTTTTACGCCGTGGCTGATCAGGTTCTGGCTAATCTCGCAGGTAAGCAGACGGTTGCGGGCTTTGTGCGCGCCACATGGGCACCGCCCGCTAACCGCAACCAGATTGTGAATGCGGTAGACGCCGGATTTTTGTTGAACGCGCCATTCCAGTGCGCAAACGATGTTCTGGGGCTTGGGTTCGGCTATGGCGAGGCCAGCCCGGTTTTGCGGCGGTCAGAACGGCGTGCGGGCACGCTGGCGCAGCACGCCGAATATCATCTGGAACTGACTTATCAGTTTCAGGCGACACCCTGGCTCCTCATCCAGCCTGATCTTCAGGGGATGCTTTCACCCAGCGGCGGTGTACTGGATACCGCAGGTCGCAGGGTGAAAGACGAAGCCATTTTTGGCCTGCATTCCAGCATGTCGTTCTGAAGCTCTCAGGGCAGGCGAAGAATACGGCAGGGCGCGCCGGCTTTCTCGGCTGGTGCGAAGGGCGCGCGAATCAGGAGCGCCTGACTTTGGGCGAAAATATTCAGCTGAGCCGAATCCTGTGAACTGAAGGGTGTTGCCAGTGGAAGTTGTCCATCAGCCTGCGGCGTGAGGCGGCAACGCACAAAATCCTGCCGCTGGTCATTCTCGCCAATATCCGCGCCCAGCACGGCGGATTCCGTTTCCATCTTGTCCGGCACGGGCTGGCCGAGCAGCTTGCGCAGGGCAGGGGCTACAAACACCAGACTACACACCAGCGCCGCGACCGGATTGCCCGGCAGGCCGATAACGGGCGTGTGGCCCAGCTGGCCGAACATCAGCGGTCTGCCCGGGCGCATGGCGATTTTCCAGAAATCCAGCGCCAGACCGTGAGCCTCCAGCGTGCTGCGCACGACGTCATACGTGCCTACGCTGGCCCCGCCGATGGTCACCAGCAGATCCAGCGTATGCGCCTGCCCGATGGCGGCAGAGAGAGACTCGGCATTATCCCGTGCAACAGGGAGCAGGATCGCGTCCGCCCCCAGAGATTTGAGCAGGGCGGTAATCATGAACGCGCCGGAATTAACGATGGAGTCTGGAGAAGCCGGGTCTCCGGGCAGCACAATTTCATCACCCGTGGCCAGAACGCCAATGCGCGGACGGCGCGAGACGGGGAGCCAGATATGCCCGCCAGCCGCTGCCAGCCCGATATCGCGCGGCCCGATTTTTTTGCCTGCCGGAACCAGAATGTCGCCTTTGCGGAAATCCTGCCCCTCTTTGCGGATGAACTGGCCCACGCGCCCGGCGCTGAGCAGCGTTGCATGGTCGCCCTCACGCCGCACATTTTCCTGAATCATGACCATATCGGCGCCTGCGGGGATCTGGCTGCCGGTAAACAGCCGCAGGCAGGTGCCTTTCTCCACGGTCAGGCAGGATGGGTGTCCTGCGGGGGCTTCGCCCACAATGCGCAGTGTGGCGCCATCCTGCGCGTCCTCAGCCTTGAGAGCATAGCCATCCATGGAGGAGATGGAGACAGGCGGATTGGAGAGGCGCGCTGTGAGCGGGGATGCCAGCACCCGGCCACATCCATCGGCCAGAGAGACGGTTTCCGAGCCCCCGGCTGAGAATTTTTCAAGGATTCGGGCGCGCGCAACAGCCACATCCAGCATGTTTTTTTACTCCTTTCGGCTATTCCCACGCCTGAATGATGCAAGAATGCTTGACGTTTGGCTCTTGTATGCGCATTTTGCCGGCACTTGAACACCACCCGACCACGTTTCTGGCGTGGTGCCGGGTTTAACGATGCTCTGCTGAGGAAGCTATGGCCAAGACCAATGTTATCAAAATCCGTCTCGTTTCCACGGCGGACACCGGTTACTTCTACGTCACCAAGAAGAACGCCCGTGCCCACACCGGCAAGATGGAACTGAAGAAGTACGATCCCGTTGCACGCAAGCACGTCGTGTTCCGCGAAGCGAAAATCAAATAATCTCGTCTTTCTGAGGGAAGAGATTATAAAAAAGCGGCTCCATCCGGGGCCGCTTTTTTTTATGGTTGTTGTGCCGAGTGCATAAAGAAAAACCCCGCCAGACGGATCTGCGGGGTTCGAGCGTAACGGGTCATACTGCCGGGGCTATCGCGCGTTGCGGTTTGCCCGATAGCCGGTCGTTAGCGTTTACGGCGTTTAGTAAAGCGGATCATGCCGGTCATACGGCACGACAATATCGTTCTTGTCAGCCAGATTGAGCATCGCGCGGGCGCGTTCATCCAGCGTGTCATTATCCAGAGACTGTTCCCGCAGGCCGTTCACGCGCCGCCGCCAGGCGATCTGCTCTGCCGTGGCATCCTGTTGCGCCTGTTTGGCCTGATCAAGCAGCACCAGCTGGGTCTGATAGGCCTTCATGCCGTGGTCACCCTGCGTGGCGTTCCAGCCAAAATAGACCGCAATGCCCAGAAAAACGGTGGGCGGAACAATGGCGCGCACTGCACGTCTGATAAAGCGGCCGATTTGCACGATTTTAACGTCCCTCTGTCCCGGAAAATGACATTTTGATCAGATCTTTATGTCTAAACCATGAATATCTGCACAGGAAGAGACCTCGGTGGAGAAGGGCATAAAAAAGCCGTGCTCCGAAGAACACGGCTCTGAAAGGCTTGGGCCTGCAGAGGTAGGCCTGTTGCTCAGGACTTCAGAATGGAACGGCCTGCATACTGTGCTGCTGTAGCCAGTTCCTGCTCAATGCGAATGAGCTGGTTGTATTTTGCAGTTCTGTCGGACCGGGACAGGGAGCCGGTTTTGATCTGCCCGCAGTTGGTGGCAACAGCCAGATCCGCAATGGTAGAATCTTCTGTCTCACCGGAACGATGGCTCATGACCGCCGTGTAGCCTGCCTTGTGCGCGACTTCGATCGCTTCCAGCGTTTCCGTCAGAGTGCCGATCTGGTTGACCTTCACCAGAATGGAATTGCCGACACCGGCCTTGATGCCGCGACGCAGGCGCTCGGGATTGGTGACGAACAGATCATCGCCAACCAGCTGAATTTTCTTGCCAAGCGTCTCTGTCAGCAGAGCCCAGCCTTCCCAGTCATCTTCCGCCAGACCATCTTCAATGGAGGCGATGGGGTAACGGCTCGTCAGGTCTGCCAGCCAGCTGACCATCTCGCCCGAATCAAACGTCTTGCCTTCACCCTTCATGATGTATTTGCCATCACGGAAGAACTCGGTGGAGGCGCAATCCAGCGCAAAGGTCACGTCTTCGCCGGGACGGTAGCCTGCGGATTCCACGGCGCGGGTAATAAAGCCCAGCGCTTCGTCAGCCGATTTCAGGGCAGGAGCAAAGCCACCTTCATCGCCGACGTTGGTGTTGTGGCCAGCGGCCTGAAGGTCTTTCTTGAGGTGAGCGAAAATTTCCGCACCCCAGCGAATGGCATCGGATTCTGTCGGCGCACCCACCGGCTGGATCATGAATTCCTGAATATCAATCGGGTTGTCGGCATGTTCGCCGCCATTGACGATATTCATCATCGGTACGGGCAGAGTATGGGCAAACACACCCCCAATGTAGCGATACAGCGGCACATGCAGCTCGGCAGCCGTGGCTTTGGCGATGGCCAGAGACACGCCCAGAATCGCGTTAGCCCCCATGCGGCTCTTGTTGGGGGTGCCGTCCAGATCAATCATCGCATTGTCGATATCAATCTGGTCGGACGATTCGGCACCCTGAAGTGTCGGCAGGATTTCATTTTCAATATTTTCGATGGCCTGCAGAACGCCCTTGCCACCAAAGCGCTTGGGGTCCTTGTCGCGCAGTTCAACGGCTTCATGAGCGCCGGTAGAAGCACCAGACGGCACGGCAGCCCGCCCTTTAGCGCCTGAGGCCAGTTCAACATCCACTTCAACTGTCGGGTTTCCGCGGCTGTCCAGAATTTCACGCGCGATGATATCGACAATGGCACTCATAATTTTTCATTCCCGTTTCAGGCTCAGGCAATTTGGGCTGGCCGAGATGCGTTGTTTTTCTTTTTGCTTCAACGAAACACGGCTGCGCGCGTTTCCTTGCAGTTGCTAGTGGCAGCCTGTTGGGCTTTTCTGTCAACCAGTTCAAGGCCTGAAAGCGTGCAGAGGAGGCACACCAAAAGCTCATGAAGAGACTTCCATTTGTCGCTGTGGTGCTGGCAATCGCGGGGCTTCTGCCCCTGATTCTCTGTGCGTGTGGGATTGTGTTTTTTGCCTCCGGTGTGCCCACCCCCAATCTGATGATGGCGTTTGTGTCTTACTGCGCGGTGTCTCTCGCCTTTTTCGGGGCGGTGCACTGGGGGCTGGCGCTTGAGCCTGCACCCGCGATTGTGACCAGCGGGGCAGACCGGACGGATATCATCCGGCTTGTGCTGGGCGTGGTGCCCGCTTTTGTCGGCTGGGTAGCGGCCTATACGGCGTTTGCGTGGATGCCCGTGGCAGGTGTTGCGATTCTGGCCGTCGCGGTTCCGGTCCTCGCCTTGCTGGAGCGGCAGGGGTGGCGCAGGGGCGCTTTGCCGAGTGGCTATATGGGCCTGCGGTGGATTGTGACGGCTGTTACGGAATGCTGTCTGCTAGTGGTGCTTATCGCGCGCCTCTTCTAGCGCTTCCGGCTACTCTGTTGTTATAACATGAAAATCCGGCGGGAGTGGCCGGGTGGACATGGAAGGATTTGAAGACCATGCACAGCACTCCGCGCATTCTGGTCAAAGGAGCCGGTGTTGCCGGTATGACGGCCTCTGTCACGCTGGCCGAGCGCGGCGGGCAGGTTACGCTTTATGATGCCGGAGGGCGTGTTGGTGCCGGGGCATCATGGATGGCTGGTGGCATGCTGGCCCCGTGGTGTGAGGCGGAATCGGCTCCCGCAGAGGTGACGGCGCAGTCTGTTGATTCGGTGGAGTGGTGGGCAGCTCATGTGCCTGACGTGGTGCGGGCAGGCAGTCTGGTTCTGGCCCCACCGCGGGATGTGGGGGAGATCGCCCGGTTCGGGCGGCGCACTTCACATTTTCACACGCTTGGCACGGAAGACATTGCTCTGCTGGAGCCAGATCTGGCGGGCCGTTTCCATAAAGCCCTCTTTTTTGCCGATGAAGGCCATGTCGATCCTCGCAAGGCTCTGGTTGCCTTGCGGCAAAGTCTGGAAGCCAAAGGTGGCACCGTTCTGCTGGAAGGTGCTCAGGCGCCGGATGAGGCCGAGTTTGACTGGGTGGTGGACTGCACCGGCCTGAATGCCCGCACCAGGCTCACAACGCTGCGTGGCGTGCGGGGTGAGATGATTCTGCTCCGTTGCCCGGATGTTGCGCTGCACCGCCCGGTGCGGATGCTGCATCCTCGTATTCCCATTTACATCGTGCCGCGGGCTGACCATGTCTTCATGGTCGGGGCCACCATGATTGAAAGCGAAAACGCAGGCGGGATGACGGTGCGTTCCATGACCGAACTGCTGAATGCCGTGTGGACGCTGCATCCGGGTTTTGCCGAAGCGGAAATTCTGGAAATGGGCACCGGGCTCCGACCGTCCTACCCGGATAACATGCCCACCGTCGTGCAGGATGGGCAGCATATTTATGTGAACGGCATGTATCGCCACGGTTTCCTGCTTTCTCCCGCGCGGGCGCAGGAAGCGGCGAACATGATTTTTGGAGCGCCGGACAAGGCCGCCTGAACACGATTGCCCCGAAGGGAAATCGTGCTTAAGTCCGGCAGCAGAGGTTTAAGGGGAGAACGCCCACATGCAGATCGTGGTCAATGACGAGGTTCATGAGGTGTCAGCCAGGACGCTGGCAGCCCTGATTGATGAGCTCGGCTACGGCGGTGCGCGGATTGCTACAGCTATGGATGGCAGCTTTGTGCCGGTGCCTTACCGTGCCCGGACCGTCTTGCGGGATGGTGCGCGGATTGAAATTGTTGCTCCCATGCAGGGAGGCTGAGGCCTCATGACAAAATCTTTTTACGGCACAGTTCTGTCTTCGCCGCTCATGCTGGGTACAGCCCAGTATCCATCCCCTGATATTCTGCGTGATGCGGTCAAGGCGGCTCAGCCGGGTGTCGTGACGGTCTCTCTGCGGCGTGAATCCGCGGGAGAACGGGCCGGGCAGGCGTTCTGGGATCTTATTCAGGAACTCGGTGTGCCCGTTCTGCCGAACACGGCCGGGTGCCACACCGTCAAGGAAGCCGTCACCACCGCGCATATGGCGCGCGAAGTGTTCGGCACAGACTGGGTCAAGCTGGAAGTGATCGGGGAACTGGATACGCTCCAGCCGGACGTGTTCGGGCTGGTTGAAGCCGCGCGCATTCTGACGGACGATGGCTTCAAGGTTTTCCCATATACCACAGAAGATCTGGTGGTCGCCGAGCGCCTGCTGGCTGTGGGATGTGAAGTGCTGATGCCCTGGGGCGCGCCCATCGGCTCCGGTAAAGGGTTGAACAATGTCTTCGGTCTGCGCGCCCTGCGCGCACATTTTCCGGACGTGCCGCTGGTGGTGGATGCGGGTATCGGTGTGCCCTCTCATGCCGCACAGGCGCTGGAGCTGGGGTATGATGCGGTGCTGATCAACACCGCGGTAGCCAAAGCCGGAGAGCCAGCTGTGATGGCTGAAGCGTTCCGGTTTGCCGTGCAGGCCGGCATGCTGGCCCGTCAGGCTGACCCTATGGAAGAGCGCGATATGGCTGTTCCTTCAACCCCCGTCGTCGGAAAGGCCATGCTGGCATGACATCCCTCCCGCAGAAAATTTATCCTGTTGTTGATACCGCGCTCTGGGTGGACCGGCTTGGGAGTGCGGGCGCGCGCTTTATCCAGTTGCGCATCAAGGACCTCCCGGAAGACGAACTGCTGGCGGAGATTCGGGCTGCCCACGCTTTTGCAAAGAAGCATGGTGTCTGTCTGGTGCTGAATGATTACTGGCAGATCGCTGTGGCGGAGGGGATTGATTACCTTCATCTCGGGCAGGAAGATCTGGATACAGCGGACCTTGAGGCCATTCGTAAGGCCGGTATCCGGCTGGGGATCAGCACGCATAGCCATGAAGAGCTGACGAGAGCGCTGGCCTGTAAGCCGGACTATGTGGCTCTTGGCCCCATCTGGCCGACCCGCCTGAAGAAAATGCCGTTCGGCCCGCAGGGCACAGAGCGCCTGACAGAGTGGAAAAGCCTGATTGGCGATCTGCCTCTGGTCGCCATTGGCGGGATTACGCTGGAACGCCTGCGGCCGTGTCTGGATGCCGGGGCAGACAGTGTCGCCGCTGTGTCCGACTTCACGCAGCATGCCGACCCGGAAGGGCAGGTGAAGGCCTGGCTGGCGGAGGCCGGGGAGGCTGCGCCTTAAGAAAATGCTAAGTTTTCAGTATATATCTTGTAAGTAAATATCTGTTATAACATTGAGATTTCCTTATTCGTTCCTATCTTTTGTAGAAGTAGACGAATTAAGGAAATCATCATGTCTCACGATAAAGCACCGCATACTTCCAGCTCTCTGCATGATCTGGCTCGTAAAGCGACACATTCTCCCAAACTCCTTACAAAAACAGAAATCATTCAGCTCGCAGATCATGTGCTGAAGGGTGGAGAACACGCTTCCGAGTTTGAAAAGGAAGTCGCCAAGAAGGCCCGCCATAATCCGGAAGGGCTGGAAGAAAACGAAATTATTGCTCTGGGGAAGAAGACACTCTCTGCCTGAGACCCGTCTGATCTGATGAGCACCGCCTGCCAGCAGGCGCACTATTTTTACAAGGGGATTACCGCACATGACGGTTAAAAAGCAGCTTAGCGACGCCATTAAACAGAAAAAAGCAGTGAGCTTTTCTTTTCAGGGCAAGCCCGCATTTGGCTCGCCTCACGCTCTGGGTAAAGGGGATGGAGAAGAACGTGTTCTGATCTATCGCGGGGAAGATTCCCACGAGAAAGAGGTCAAGCCCACAGGCAAGTGGGCCTGCCTGCGGCTTGCGGATCTGAGCAACGTGATGCTGACGGATGAGCCTTTCCATGAGGGCCATCCGGGAGAGCATGACAAAGCCTGTCTGCACGATGTTGAGCTTTCAGTGAAATAAAGCTTCGCGCATTTTGCTCCGGTGGGTGCCGGAGCAAAGTCGTGCTTATTGAAGGGAGCCGAGAGTTTTATCCTCACTGTTCCCTTCAAGAACATGCGTGAGTTCATCGACCAGTGCGATGCGGCCTTCCCTGATCTGAAAGAACGCAATCACCCTGATCGTACTGATATGGCCGGAGGGGCGTATCGCACGGGCGACATGCACCGTCGCCGCCATATCCTCCTCACAGACGATCCGTTCAATTGTAATCTCAAGTGACTGAAGGGCCGCCCGTAAGGCCTGGGCGTGTGTGAGAAAATCCTCCAGCGTCAGTGTGCGCCCATCCACAATCTGCTGGTAGTCAGGCGTCAGGAAAGCTTTCAACTGATCCAGACGGGTACTGAAATCCGTAAAGGTGGCAAACATCTGGCGGATGATCTGTTCGGAAGCGGGGGCGGCCATTTGGGTCTCCTGCTGGTGTGAGGGAGATCCTGTCTTGCCATATGCAGGCTGTGGCCTGTTAATGGGATTACGCCAATCAATACGGGTTAGCTGCCATTTCTGACGCATTTCTCCCTTTAGATGTCCTGAGCAGGGATCAGCCCCTTCTTATCGCGCAGTCTGCGCAGGGGCGGCGTGCGCGGGAGACGGCGGCGCACCAGCATGCACGGGGTCAGCTGATTGGCACGATGACCGGCCTTTCAATGCTCAGCACGTCAGCAGGACGCTGGGCTGTGCCGCCGGCCAGTGCTGTGTGGGTGCCCCCATATCTGGCCCATGAGTTTCGGTCCTATGGGCCATTTCACGGGTGGAGCGTCTATATTGTCCAGTCCGCATGTCGGGCTTTACCGGACAGACCGCAACTCCTCTCAACTTCCCCATTACTGCGGGAAGCTGTTCTGCGGGCTGCTCTCTGGCCGGTGGTAGAGCATTTGACAGCGCAGCAGACGCATGTTGCGCAGGTCATCCTTGATGAGATTACCAACAGCCCACGCGAAGAATTCTGTCTACCTATGCCGTCTGATCCCCGCTTGCTGGCTGTGGCGGAAGCTATTTTGAAAAATCCTTCAGCCCGCGAGAGCATGAGCGCCTATGCGGAGCAGGTGTCTCTCTCAGAACGGACGTTCAGCCGTTGGTATAAAGCGCAAACCGGATTTTCCTTCCGGGTCTGGCAAGCACGCGCCCGCATCCTGCAGGCCATTGAATGGCTCACGGAGGGGCAACCCGTGACGACCGTTGCATTTGACCTTGGCTATGAGACGGTGAGTAGCTTCATAGAGGTCTTCAAAACGCATGTGGGTATGACGCCCGGTCGTTTTGCTGCCGTTGTTGGAGGCGGTCAGCCGTAATCCCAGCCGTTTAGCCTCCGGCAAAAATGCGGGCTGCGTCAGTTTTGTTAAACAAAAGCAGCAGAATTTTCGCTGCCAGCGGAAGGGGCGGTGCGGCGGTCAGCGGTGCGGTGTCGGGCAGGAGTTTTTCCGCCTCCGCGTGGGCGGTTTCCAGCAGCATATCCACCAGAATTTCCGGGGCCATCCGGTATTCCGGCAGGCCGGACTGACGGCGGCCCGTCATGTCGCCCCCACCACGCAGGCGGAAATCTTCATCTGCAATCAGGAAGCCATCTTCCGTCTCGCGCAGGCAGGTCAGCCGGCGGCGGGCAGTCAGGCCCAGCCCTTCATCATGTAGCATCAGGCAATAGGACGCCGCCGAGCCTCGGCCCACACGTCCGCGGAGCTGATGGAGCTGGGCCAGCCCGAAGCGCTCGGCATGTTCTATCACCATGATGGTCGCTGTTGGGACGTCCACGCCCACCTCAATGACGGTGGTAGCAACCAGTATGCGGGTTTTGCCCTGAGCGAATTCCTGAAGCGCTTCCTCACGCACATTGGCGTCCTGCCGCCCGTGCGCCAGCCCCACGACTTCGCCAAATCGTTCCAGAAGGGCCGCCTGCCGGGCTTCTGCTGCGGCAATATCCAGCGCCTCACTTTCCGAGACGAGCGGGCAAACCCAGAAGATCTGTGCTCCTTTAGTCAGAGCGCGGGCCAGCCCTTCAATGATCTCATCCATCACGCTGATGGTGTGCAGAGAGGTTCGCACGGGCTTTCGGCCAGCAGGTTTTCCGTCCAGACGGCTGATCTGCATATCCCCAAAGCGGGTAATCAGCAGAGTGCGGGGGATGGGCGTCGCCGTCATGACCAGCATGTCTGTAGCCGGGCCCTTTTCCACCAGCGTCAGGCGCTGCTCCACCCCAAACCGATGCTGTTCATCAATCACCGCCAGCCCGAGGTCCGCAAACTTCACGGTCTCCTGCACTAATGCGTGCGTGCCGATCACCAGTCGTGCTGTGCCGTCTTCTATCTCCTGCAAAGCTTTCTTGCGGGCTTTGCCTTTGACGGAACTGGAGAGGAACGCAACGGGCACAGGAGAGAGGCGCGCAAAGGTGGCGGCATGCTGGCGGGCAAGAATTTCTGTGGGGGCCATCAGCGCCCCTTGGGTGCCAGCTTCTACGGCACGCAGCATGGCGAGTAAGGCGACCAGTGTTTTCCCTGCGCCCACATCGCCCTGCAGCAAGCGACTCATGCGGTAGGGGGCGGCCATGTCGGCTTCAATTTCAGCCAGAGCCTTTTTCTGGCCGGGGGTCGGCGTATGGCCAAAAGCAGCCAGTGCCTGCCGTTGCAAGTGCCCGTCACCCCGCAGACTACGGCCCGGGCGGGCGCGGGAGGCGTGCAGGGCAATGCGGGTAGCAAGCTGGTCAGCCAGCAGTTCATCACAGGCCAGCCGGGCCTGCGCGCGTGTTTGCTGCGCCCGCCATGCGTCCCCGGCGTCACTGCCGGGAATGCGGTCAGGGAAATGCATCCATGTCAGCGCGGTGATGAAATCTGGCCAGCCTTTCTTTTTGATGAGGGCGGACTCATGCCATTCCGGCAGAGTGGCGGGGAGACGGGCGAGGGCCGCTGTCATGGCTGAGCGGACATTCCCGGCAAACAGCCCTGCTGTGAGCGGCCAGACAGGGTCCAGACCGGGGATGCGGTCTGCCGAGCGTGCAGGGAGCAGATAGTCAGGTGAGGTCATGCACAGGCGTTCACCAAACCGTTCGACCTTGCCTGAGGCGGCAATGGATTCGCCCAACACGACCTTTTCGGCCTGCCATTTGGAGAAAAAAGCGAGTTCCAGCTGGCCGGTGCCATCTGTCAGCGTCACCCGCCATGGCTGACGGGTGCGCGGGGCAGGGGAGCGGATGTCCTGCACGGTGCCGGAGATGGTTGCGATTGTGTCTGGCCTGAGTTGCGCCAGAGTGGGATGCAGACGGCGGTCTACCACGCTTTCCGGCAGGCAGAACAACAGGTCCAGAACCCGGGAACCACCTGCAATGCGGCTTAGCAGCTTTGCCCGCGCTGTGCTGACACCCGGCAGTGTTTCCAGCGGCGCCAGCATGCCGGACAGGCTGGAGCGGTCAAACGGACCGGGCGCCGAAGCGGATGTGATAGGCGGGGGGCTGGACACTGGCGCGACAGAGGCCTCTGTTTGGCAGGCTGACAGAAGAGAACGCCAAGGCTATAGGACACCAGCGCCATGCAACACAATTCAACGACCACTCTTCCGCCCGAACAGGATTCTGAAGAGGCTCTGGCCTCTCGGCGTCGTCGCCTGCGTTTTCGCGCCTCGCATCGCGGCACGTTTGAGACGGACGCCCTGATTGGCGGCTTTGTGGAAGAGAACGTCGATACCATGAACGCGGCGGAGCTTGCGGACATGGAAGCCATTCTGGAAATCCCTGACCCGGACCTGACGGACTGGCTGTTTGGTCGTCTGCCATTGCCGCCAGAGCGGGAGACCCCCATGTTACGCCGAATGGTTGATGCGTGCCGCGCAAAAGGAGTTGGGATAGCCGGATGACGGAAGAGACGAGCGCTGAGGGCCGTATTGCGCCCATCTGGGGCGTGCCTGAAGGGTATGATGCGCTTTTGCTGGCCAAAAGGGCCAGAGAACATAAAGGGCCCGTCCTGCATATTGCGCGGGATGATGCCTCCACAGCCCGGCTGGCAGACATGCTGGCCTATGTGGCGGAGGATGTGGAAACCCTGCGTTTCCCGGCATGGGACTGCCTGCCGTATGACCGCGTTTCTCCCAACCCCGCGATTGTAGCGGAACGCGTTGCAACCCTGACGCGCCTGCTGGAACCGTCAGACGGTCGACCACGTCTGGTGCTGACGACTGTTTCCGCTGCCGTGCAGCGCGTTTCCCCACGTTCCACGTTTGAAGGCCAGTCTCTTACGGTCAAGCAGGGGGAGAGCCTCGATCAGGCTTTTCTGATCGAACTGCTGATTGCCAATGGTTACACCCGCACCGATACGGTGATGGAAGCAGGTGAGTTTGCCTCGCGCGGTGGCATCTTTGACCTGTTCCCCGCGGGGGCGGCTGAACCGGTCCGGCTGGATCTGTTTGGCGATGAAGTCGAGAATATCCGCGCTTTTGATCCCGGCTCCCAGCGGTCTACTTCCAAACAGGATGCGCTGACGCTGCGGCCTGTCTCTGAATTTTCGTTGGATGCGGCCAGTATCTCCCGCTTCCGCACGGGCTGGCGTGATGTTTTTGGCCCCGCTGCGGCCTCTGATCCGCTCTATGAGCATATTTCCGATGGTCGTCGTTATCCGGGCATTGAGCACTGGCTGCCGCTGTTCCATGAGCGGCTGGAAACGCTGTTCGACTATCTGCCGAATGTCTCCGTCTCGCTCGATTATCAGGTCGAGGACGTGCTGAGAAACCGTCTGGAAATGATCGCTGATCATTATCAGGCCCGCCGTCAGCCAGCGCGGGAAGGGGAAACGCCCTACCGCGCCCTGCCGCCACATCTGCTGTATCTGGATTCCAAAGGCTGGGAGGCGATTCTCAGCCGTCTGCCTGTGGTCGCCTTCAGCCCCTACGCCAAGCCTGATGGTGCTGCGGGGATGGATGTTGGTGGCCGCCCCGGCAAGATGTTTGCTAAGATTGTGCCCGGTGCCCAGCGCGAGCAGGTTTTCACACTGCTGGGCGAGCAGGTGCGGGACTGGGGGCAGGTTAAGCGCAAAACGTATGTCACAGCATGGACCAAAGGCTCGCGTGAGCGCATTGGCACGTTGCTGCGTGAACACGGCGTTGCCACCCAGAGCTATGATGACTGGGCTTCCGCCCGCAAAGCCAAGCCAGGTTCCGTTGGTCTGCTGACACTGGGGCTGGAACGCGGCTTCGTTGCGGATGATCTGGCTTTTGTATCTGAGCAGGATTTGCTGGGCGAACGGATTGGTCGCCCGCCACGCCGTCGTCGTCGCGCGGATGAACTGATTGCCGAGGCTGGAGAAATTTCCGCCGGTGATCTGGTGGTTCATCAGGATTACGGGATTGGCCGGTATGACGGGCTGGAGACGGTCAGCGTTGGCGTGGCCCCGCATGACTGCCTGCGTCTGCTCTATGATGGGGGCGAGAAGCTCTATCTTCCGGTTGAAAATATCGAACTGCTGAGCCGCTTTGGTTCAGATCAGGCTGGTGTGCCGCTGGACAAGCTGGGCGGCGTTGCCTGGCAGGGCCGTAAGGCCAAGATGAAGCAGCGCATCCGCGATATGGCCGGAGAGCTGATTCGTACCGCTGCCGCGCGTGCCCTGAAGGAAGCGCCGGTTCTGGCTCCGGCGGAGGGGATGTGGGACGAGTTCTGTGCCCGCTTCCCGTTTGTGGAAACAGATGATCAGTCCCGCGCCATTGCCGATGTGCTGGATGATATGGGCTCAGGCCGGCCGATGGATCGGCTTGTGTGTGGCGATGTGGGCTTTGGTAAGACGGAGGTTGCACTGCGTGCGGCCTTTGTTGCTGCCATGTCCGGCGGACAGGTGGCGGTTGTGGTGCCGACCACGCTGCTGGCGCGCCAGCACTACCGCACCTTTGCCGCGCGCTTTGAAGGCTTCCCCATTAAGGTCGCTCAACTGTCCCGCATGGTGACGGGTAAGGAAGCAACGGCCGTGCGCAAAGGTCTTGCGGACGGTTCCGTTAATATCGTGATCGGTACGCACGCTCTGCTGGCTAAAACGGTGCAGTTTGCCTCGCTTGATCTGCTGATTATTGATGAAGAACAGCATTTTGGTGTGGGGCATAAGGAAAAGCTGAAAGCGCTGCGCGAAGACGTGCATGTGCTCACACTGTCCGCCACACCTCTGCCGCGCACCCTGCAACTCTCGCTCTCCGGCGTGCGGGAGATGAGCCTGATTGCGACACCACCAACCGACCGTCTGGCGGTGCGCACCTTTATCATGCCGTTTGATAGTGTCGTGATTCGGGAAGCTATTCAGCGCGAACGCTTCCGTGGCGGTCAGATTTTCTGCGTGGCCCCGCGTATTGAGGATCTGGACCGTCTGGCGGAGCGGCTGAGCTCCATCGTGCCGGATGCCAAGGTGGTGCAGGCGCATGGCCGCCTGACGCCGACTGAACTTGAACGGGTGATGACCGAGTTCTCGGATGGGAAATATGACATCCTGCTCTCCACCAACATCGTGGAAAGCGGGCTGGATATGCCCGCTGTGAATACGCTGATTATCCACCGGGCCGATATGTTTGGCCTCGGGCAGCTCTATCAGCTGCGTGGGCGTGTGGGGCGCGGTAAGCAGCGTGGTTATGCCTATCTGACCTGGCCGCAAACGCACGCCCTCTCCACCTCCGCTGAAAAGCGGCTGGAAGTCATGCAGACGCTGGATACGCTGGGGGCAGGCTTTACGCTGGCCTCGCACGATCTGGACTTGCGTGGGGCAGGCAATCTGCTGGGGGATCAGCAATCCGGGCATGTGCGGGAAGTAGGGATCGAACTCTATCAGCAGATGCTGGAAGATGCGGTGGCCGACCTCCGTAATGAAACGAGCCGTCGCCGTGCGGAAGATCGGGACTGGACGCCGAATATCATTGTCGGCCTGCCTGTGCTGATCCCGGATGCCTATGTGCCCGATCTGCCTGTGCGCCTTGGTCTGTATCGTCGTATCAGCGGTCTGGCGTCCGATGCTGAGCTGGAAGCGATGGAAGCCGAACTGGTAGACCGCTTTGGTACGCTGCCGCCGGAGGTGAAGAACCTGCTGGATATTGTTGATCTGAAAAGACTGTGTCGCGCCGCAGGGGTGGAGCGTCTGGAAGCCGGACCAAAAGGCATGGTCCTCCAGTTCCGCAATAACAGCTTCAAAAACCCCGCAGGGCTGGTGCAGTGGATGGGCCGCTGGAAAGATGGCGCTGTCCGCCTGCGTCCCGACCACAAAATGGCGGTCGTGCGGGAACTGACCAATGCTCAACGTATTGATCTGGCCCGGCGTGTGCTGCGGGATCTGGTCAAACTGACTAAGAAGGTCCCGGCAGAAGTCGCCTGAACCTTTTGGGCAGACAGGTAATTGCGCTGCGTCCGGGATGGTGGTTTCGGACAGGATACCACGCCCAACAGGCCATACAAAAAAGCGGACTGCTCAGGCAGCCCGCTTTTTTTCGGTGTATATCTTAAGAAATTAGTGAAGCGGGAGAGGGAAGCCGTTCACCGTCAGCACACCCCCTTGCCAGACGGTATTCCACACATTCACATCGTTCTGGCTGTGGCTGACCAGCCGGGCCAGCACGAGGCCTGCGGCCAGTTTCATCTGCTTGGCGGTCCGGGCCTTTTCAATCAGAGCTTCCAGATTGCTGACTTCCAGATGACCGGAGGCCGTCGTGGCATCGACGTTTCCGGTGAGGGTGGCTGTGCCATTGCCTTTCAGCTGCACGGTGTCGCGCGTCGCATTAAAGCTGGAAATGGTGACATGGACTGCGGGGGCGGCGGTGGATTTCCCTCCGATGGCTGCCATCAGAGCCGGCAGTTCGGATGCCGGCAGCGAGAACGCGGCATCAGCAGCGGAGGGGAGCAGGGCTTCATTACTAATCCCCTGATAGCTCAGGCCGGACAGAGCAAGTGTGGCAGCACTGGTATGGGCGGAGGTACTGCCTTCCACCTTGAAATGTGCGGTGCTGCTGGACACGCGGTTAGAGCCGTGCGTCAGAATCGCATTGTTCCATGTGATGTCATACCCACCGCCCGCTTTCAGGGTTGCTGCGGCAGTTTGCCCCTGCTGGGCCAGCCAGTCTGAGCACGCGGCGTTGTGGCGGCCGGTGATGGCGGACATCAGCAGCAGCGAGGCCGCGTCAGCCTGATCATGTGCGGCATCGGCCGAGCTGCCGGTGAAAGTCATCTTCCCGGCGGTCAGCCCGCTGCTGCCATCAGGTGTGCGCACGACCACGTTCTCATACGTCACGCCATGCGCGCTGTCCTGTGCGGAACCGTGTGTAATCACGGCGCAGGCGGCGGGAGGAGCTGCGGCGTGTGTTGCCCGTAACGGAACAACGGCGGCGCAAAGACCAAGGCTCATAAGCATGAGACCAGCGGGGGAAGGAATGGTGTTGTGTTTCATTTGATCGTAAAGGTGGCGTATGCGGGTTCCGGGTGCAATCCGGATCTTAAAAATAATACAGATTTCACGCGTCCGATCCAAAAGCGCGTGTCACATTAAAAAGAGCGCAGCAGATGTTCAGACTGGACCCTTTCCTCATTGGCCTGCTCTGCACCATTTTTCTGGCGACGGTCTTGCCGTGCCATGGTGCAGCCGTGCCGGTTTTTCAGTGGCTTGCCATTCTTGTTATTGCCCTGATGTTTTTCCTGCAAGGCGCGCGCCTGTCCCGCAAGGCGGTCGTTGATGGCGTGATGGCCTGGCGCCTGCACCTGATTATTCTGGCCTGCACATTTGTCCTGTTCCCGCTGCTGGGGCTGGCCGCACATGCTTTGATGCCGGGCCTCTTGCAGAATGATGTCTGGCTCGGGGTGCTGTTCCTGTGCTGCCTGCCATCCACTGTGCAGTCTTCCATTGCGTTCACCTCTATTGGCGGCGGCAATGTGCCAGCGGCTGTCTGTGCGGCCACGGCGTCCAATATTGCAGGGATTTTTATCACGCCATTTCTGGTGGGGCTGGTGCTCAGCAAGCATGGCGGGGCCTCTGGCAATGTGATGAATATCGTTTTTCAGCTACTCCTGCCGTTTCTTCTCGGGCAGCTGCTCCAGCCATGGATCGGCAAGTGGGCGCACCGGAACAAGAAGCTGCTTTCCCTCACTGACCGTGGGTCTATCCTGATTGTGGTTTATACGGCCTTCAGTGAGGCCGTGATGCAGGGCTTGTGGCACCGCCTGCCGTTGAGCCAGCTTGCTCTGATTGCACTGGTGGATTTCCTGCTGCTGGTCTGCGTGCTGGTGATTACGGCTTATGGCAGCCGTCTGGCAGGCGTGCCGCTGCGTGATGAGATTGCCATTGTGTTCTGTGGTTCCAAGAAAACGCTGGCGTCGGGGGTACCAATGGCCAACGTGTTGTTCCCCGCAGCGTCTGTCGGGCTTATCGTCCTGCCGCTGATGATCTATCACCAGATCCAGTTGTTCGTCTGTGCGGTGCTGGCCAGAAAATTTGCCCGCATGACACAGGAAAACGCGGAAGGCCTGCAGGCGGCAGGAGGGCCGCAAAAGGAGTAAAACGTGGCGGGGCTTGATCCGGAAAACTGGGACGCATTACGGGCGCTGGGGCACCGCATGCTGGATGAAATGCTGGACAACGTGCAGAACGTGGGCTCCGGCCCGGTCTGGCAGCCCATGCCGGATACCGTCCGGCAGGGCTTTCGGGATGCAACGCTGCCCACGCAGGAAACCTCTCTGACAGCACTTTACGACCAGTTTTCTCAGTCTGTGACGCCCTACGCGACTGGCAACCGCCATCCGCGCTTTATGGGGTGGGTACATGGCGGCGGCACGGCACAGGGAATGCTGGCCGAGCTTCTGGCTGCTGGTCTGAACGCCAACCTTGGTGGCCGGGACCATGCGCCGATTGAAGTGGAGCGCATGGTCATTCGCTGGGCCGCGACCATGCTGGGCTTTCCGGAAACCGCGACGGGTGTGCTGGTCACGGGCTCTTCCATGGCCAATTTTATCGCCATGATTACGGCAAGCCGCGCTGTGAATGGTGGCCTTGAGATGCGGAGCGCGGGGCTGGCAGGCCGCAAGCTGGTTGGCTACGCGGCTCAAACGGCCCACGGTTGCATTGCCCGCGCCTTTGATATGGCAGGCCTTGGCACGCAGGCGCTGCGCCGGGTGCCGGTCGATGCGGATTTCCGGATGGATATGGCCACCCTGCGGCAGATGGTGGCGGCAGACCGGGCTGTCGGGCTGGAACCGTTTGTGGTGGTGGGTACGGCAGGGACGGTTGATACCGGCTCGATTGATCCGCTCACGGCTCTGGCGGACTTTGCCGAGGCTGAAAACCTCTGGTTCCATGTGGATGGGGCATTCGGTGCTATGGCCCGTCTGTCCCCAGATTACGCTCCGGCGCTGGCTGGCATGGAGCGGGCCAACAGCATTGCGTTCGATTTCCATAAATGGGCGCAGACCCCTTACGATGCCGGGTGCGTTCTGGTGCGCGAGCCGGGGCGTCAGGCTGCGGCCTTTGCGCAGTCTCTGGCTTATCTGTCACGGGAAGATCGCGGTTTGGCTGCGGGAGCGCCGTGGTTTTGTGATCTGGGTCCGGATTTGTCTCGTGGCTTCCGGGCGCTGAAGGTCTGGTTCACGCTGGCCTCGTTCGGAACCGAACGGCTGGGCGGTGTGGTGTCGCAGTGCTGTGCGGTGGCACAGCATCTGGCCAAACGGGTTCAGGCAACGCCCTGCCTCGAACTGCTGGCACCCGTGACACTCAACATCGTCTGCTTCCGGGTTATTGCATCAGACACGGATGAAGACAGCCTGAACGGCGAACTGGTGAAAGACCTGCAGGAAAGTGGCGTGGCAGCGCCCTCAACGACACTCATACATGGCAAGCGCGCCATTCGGGCTGCGATCGTCAACCACCGCACGGTGGAAGCCGATGCAGACCTTATGCTGGAGACCCTGCTGGATCTGGCGGAAAAACGGCTCGGGCATAAGCTGGAGCGTCAGACAGCCTGAGTGATTTTCTTAAGGCAGCCCGAGGGGGCAGCCTCACCCTTCAGCGCAGATGCTGGCATTTGCGTCTGCGCTGAAGTCTGACTGCTCAAAAGCGGGGTTTTACCGCCGTCTGGCTTTGCCGCGGCGACCGGGACGGTTTTGTTTTTCATCAAACAGACCAGAGAGAGCTTGCAGCATGGTGCCGCCCAGTTCTTCCGCATCGGTGATGGTCACGGCGCGCTGGTAATACCGGCCCACGTCATGACCAATCCCGATGGCGGTCAGTTCGACCGGGCTGCGTTCTTCAATCTGATGAATAACGGCGCGGAGATGGTCTTCCAGATAGGAGGCCGGGTTGACGGAGAGCGTGCTGTCATCCACCGGCGCACCATCTGAAATCACCATCAGGATTTTGCGGGATTCAGGCCGGCCCTTCAGGCGTTTCCATGCCCAGAGCAGGGCTTCGCCGTCGATATTTTCTTTCAGAAGTCCTTCACGCAGCATCAGGCCAAGATTGGGGCGTGCGCGCCGCCAGGGCATATCGGCAGCTTTGTAGATGATGTGGCGCAGATCGTTCAGGCGTCCGGGTTCTGCCGGTTTGCCGTCTTTGACCCATTGCTCGCGGCTTTGACCGCCTTTCCACGCACGGGTGGTAAAGCCGAGGATTTCCACTTTCACGCCACAGCGTTCCAGCGTGCGGGCCAGAATATCCCCGCAGGAGGCCGCCACAGAAATGGGACGGCCCCGCATGGAGCCTGAATTATCAATCAGCAGCGTGACAACCGTATCGCGGAACTCCGTTTCCTGCTCACGCTTGTAGGAGAGGGAAAGCATGGGGTTGACCACAATGCGAGAGAGACGCCCGGCATCCAGAATGCCTTCTTCAAGGTCAAACTCCCACGCGCGCGTCTGCTGTGCCATCAGGCGGCGTTGCAGCTTGTTGGCCAGACGGGAGACGACCCCCTGCAAGGTTGCTAGCTGCAGATCCAGCTGATGCCGCAGGCGGTTTAGTTCTTCCGGGTCACACAGTTCTTCCGCTTTGATCTCTTCATCAAAGGCGGTGGTGTAGGCGTGGTAACCGCCAGCGGTTTCTCCCGGTTCGTGCTCAGGGGGGGCACTGGGGCCTGCGGCTTCACCCGTGCCATCTGCGCCACTGCCCTCGCGGTCTTCTTCCATCGCTTCCGGGGAGGATTCACCGCCGCCACCCATTAGCTCAGGCTGCGGGACCGGGTCGGAAGACGAGTCCGGCTCAGGCGGAACATCTTCTTCCTGCGCTCCCGGTGGCGGCGCGTTGCTTTCGTCTTCGTCGGCGGCAGAATCGGAGCCGTTATCATCGGCTTCCATCTCGTCAGATGGAGAGTCATCTTCCGTCAGAGCGCAGGCAGCTAGAAGTTTCCGGGTCGCTTTGGCGTAGGCCGCCTGATCATCCTGACTGAGAGCCAGATTTTCCAGAGCCGTTTGCGCCTGCGGGGACAGGGCAGCCTGCCATTTACGCAAGATAGACTGAGCAGAGTCCGGGGCCGGTTCGCCCGTCAGGCGTTCCCGTGCCAGCAGTTCCAGCGCGACGGCTGGAGAAAGGTCATCAGGATCAGTCATCCGGTCCAGACCGGCAGCCTGACAGTCCTTTTCCAGTCTGTGGCGCAGGTTCGCCGCCACACCACGCATATGCCGTGCCCCAACGGCCTCAATGCGGGCCTGTTCCAGAGCGTCATACACGTCCCGTGCCACGGTATCGTCTGGCTGGCGGGCGCGGTGCAGGTCAAAGTCATGATGTTTCAGCCGGAGCGCCTGAGCATCCGCGACCCCACGGATACGCTCAATTTCTTCCTCATCCATATGGCGGGAAGGCTGGGGAAGGCGGATTTTTCCGGCAAGGCTGATTGGCCCCACAGGCATGTTGCCTGTGTGGAATGAAACCTCTGCCTCCCGCTGGCCGCCGATAGCCCGCAATGTTGCCGCGGTGGCCTGCTTGAAGGCATCAACCCGGTTGGTCTGCTCGGACTCGCTGGCTGGCCGGTTATGGCCAGACGGTGGAGCGTGCGCTCCCTTCCTGCTGTCAGCCATTGATAAAGCCGCTCTCCGTTTGTGCTTCAGGCGCCCTTATTTGGACAGGGGGCTTTTGTTGAAGCAGCGCTGATAATATTCGGCCACCATGCCGCGTTCGGCCTCATCACACTTGTTGAGGAAGGTCACGCGGAAGGCGAACGCCGTATCCTTGAAAATCTTCTCGTTTTCAGCCCAGGCAATCACGGAGCGCGGGGACATCACGGTGGACAGATCCCCCGCCATAAAGCCGGCACGGGTAAGTTCCGCCAGTGCGACCATGCTTTCAATGGTGCGGCGGGCTTCTCTGTCATCCGGGCTGATGCCCATGCGGGAGAGCACAATGCCCACTTCCTGCGCATGCGGCAGATAGTTCAGGGAGGTTACGATGTTCCAGCGGTCCATCTGGCCCTGATTGATCTGCTGCGTGCCGTGATACAGGCCCGTGGTGTCCCCCAGACCAATGGTGTTGGCCGTGGCGAACAGACGGAACCACGGGTGCGGTTTGATCACGCGGTTCTGATCCAGCAGCGTCAAC
Source organism: Acetobacter sp. KSO5 (assembly GCF_044094635.1). Lineage (NCBI taxonomy): Bacteria > Pseudomonadati > Pseudomonadota > Alphaproteobacteria > Acetobacterales > Acetobacteraceae > Acetobacter > Acetobacter sp. KSO5. Next base: position 1,458,162 of record NZ_CP172014.1, read on the forward strand.
TGGCCTTCCACTTCAAGCACGCGCTGAATGACAAACATTACATCTGGGCGGCCTGCGTCATATTCATCAAATACCAGCGCACAGGGGTGCTGGAGGCACCAGGGCAGGAGGCCTTCCTGAAACTCCGTAATCTGCTGGCCGTCCCGCACCACAATGGCGTCCTTGCCGATCAGGTCGATACGGGAGACGTGGCTATCCAGATTGATGCGCACGCACGGCCAGTTCAGGCGGGCAGAAATCTGCTCAATGTGGGAAGACTTCCCGGTGCCGTGGAAGCCCTGCACCATCACGCGGCGGTTGAACGCAAAGCCTGCCAGAATGGCCAGTGTGGTATCGTGGTCAAACAGATAGGCGGGGTCGATCTCCGGCACATGCTCGGTGCGGATGGAGAAGGCCGGAACCGTCAGCTCAGAATCGATACCAAACACCTCGCGCACAGAAACCTGAAGATCAGGCGCAGAAAGAGCTGAAATCGGGGGAAGATCGCCTGTGGTGGTCAGGCTGGCAGAATCAGTCATTCTTTATCCGTCTGGTAGGTGGGCATTCCGAAAAGACAGTCAGACACGCGCCGGTGTCAGGGCTGCCTCTTTATAATGCAGGCAGCATGGCATGGTTACCCGGCTTTTTCGAGGCCTTCTGCCATAAGATGTGCCCTGAGAGCCGTGAACGCAACATTGATGCTTTTCAGCCGCTCTTCCGAGCGCCGGTCACCATTGTTGGCATCCGGGTGATGCTTGCGGGCCAGCGAGCGGTAACGCGCTTTTGCATCGTCCAGCGTGACAGGCCACGGCAGGCCGAGTGTTGCCAGAGGTTCACGCAGGGCTTCCGGTGCGCCGGGGTTGGCTCGACTTTTCGCGCGTTCCGCACGGGAGCGCCGGTTCTGGCCAAGGATATCAAGCGGGTCCAGCACGTCTTCTTCATGAAACGTCTGCTTGCCGGGCTTCGCACTCTGGCCAAACGCCCAGGATGGCCGATCCCATGCGATATCGGCACGCAGATGCGCTTCAATCTGGCCGGGTGACATCCCTTTGTAGTAATCCCAGCGTGCGTTATACTCCCGCACATGCTCGAGACAGAACCAGTAATACTGGTTAAGGGTCTCGCGTGAGCGGGGGGCACGATAGCCTGCCGGCTTTTCACAATCAGGCATGTCACAGCAGCGCTGGGGCGCATCCGGATCCGGATCGAACGCCCGGTGACGGGTATTCCTTCGCTTCATCATCAGGGTTATGTGCGTGCTGGAGTGTTCTGTGCAAGAGGGAACGTAGGATGACGCAACGCAATTCAGCTTCCACGCCTGAGGCAGACGGCATCCGTGCCCGCCGGGTGAGAGATGCTCTGACTGCTGCCTTCAAGCCGACACGGCTTGAAATTCTGGATGAAAGCAGCCGTCATGCCCATCATGTGGCCATGACGCGCGGCCCGGAAGCCGGGGCGACAGAAACGCATTTTCGCGTTTATCTGGTCAGCTCTCTGTTTGAGGGTGTGAACCGGGTGAATCGCTCCCGCATGGTGCATGATGCGCTGAGCTATGAATTCGGTAGCGGCTTGCACGCACTGGCTCTGACGCTGCGTACGCCGGAAGAAGAAAGCGCTCTGGCATGATGCGCCGTAAGGTTCTGCTGCTGGCACCGGCTTTTCTGGCCGCCTGTGCCACAGGGCGGGGCGGTCAGATGGCCCCGCAGGCCAGTGATACGGGCCGTGTTGAAGCATGGCTGCGCGCCGCAAAGCTGGAAAATGTGCCCTTTACCCAGACATGGCCGAATGGATCCACCGGTGGCGGGGTGCTGACCTATCACGCTGGCTATCTGCACCTGAATTATACCGTGCCGCATAGCATGGATCTTGAGGCGTCTGGCGCGCATGCCGTGTTCAAGGATAGTCAGACCGGGTCTGAAACACGCATGGGGCTGGCGCATAATCCGCTCGGTGTGCTGATGGGCAACCCCATTACGCTTTCGGGCCCCGTGACCGTCACTGATATTCAGAAGCCGCCGGGAATCCTGCAGATTTCGCTGGCCCGTACGGAAAATCCGTCACAGGGGCTGGTGACGCTGATTTTCCGGGATGGCGGGCGTGTTCTGGACCTTTATGAAATCCGCATTCTGGATGAACGGCAACGCACATTGTTCATTCGTCTGGGAGGGGTGTGAGCGCAGAGGGTGTGCTGCCAAAAACAGCCTGCCAGCTTTCCGCGAGCGCGGCATCCAGCTGCGCCATCGTGACATTCAGCCCTAGCTTTTCAAAGCTGGTGACACCAAATTCCCGAATGCCGCAGGGCACAATGCCCTCAAAATCGGACAGGCGGGGATTGAGATTGATGGACACCCCGTGCCAGCTCACCCAGCGTGAGACGCGAACGCCGATGGCCGCAATTTTTTCTTCCTGACCGGTGCTGGGGTCAATGACCCATACGCCGACACGTCCCTCGCGACATTCTCCTTTCAGTCCGAATGTTGCGAGGGTGCGAATCACCCATTCTTCCAGCCCATGCACGTAAGACCGCACATCACGCGCCCGGACCTCGCCGTGCGCGTTGTGCAGATCCAGCATCACATACGCGATTCTCTGCCCCGGCCCGTGGTAAGTCCATTGCCCGCCACGGCCTGCGTCATAAGTAGGGTACTGATGGGGGTTGAATAAATCTTCCGCTTTTGCGGACGTACCTGCGGTAAAAAGTGGCGGGTGTTCCAGTAGCCAGACCCGCTCTGTGGCCTCATTGGCCCGGATTTCCCGCGCCAAAGTTTGCATGCGCGCCAGTGCGGCAGGGTAGGGAACGGGCTTTTTGCTAATTTCCCATAAAAAACGTGCGTTGGTCATTGCCGCGTGATCCCGGTTCGGTTATAGGGCTTCTCACCAAACGGTATCGCCTTTCAGATGCTGGTTGTCACGTGCGGTCGTGGCGGAATGGTAGACGCGCAAGCTTGAGGTGCTTGTGGGGGAATACCCCGTGGAAGTTCGAGTCTTCTCGACCGCACCATTTTTTCAGCTCTCACAAAAATCAGTTTTAAAATTGTTCTGGTTTCTGTGAGAGCTGCTTTTTCTCAAAATATTAAATTTTTAACGGCTTATGGCTGCAAATTGGCTCATTTGGCCATATTCAGGCCCAGCTTTCCCGGTTTAAAAGCAAATAGAGCTAGTGTTGCCGTATGGGTCACACTTTTCTGCGTGTTTGCGCAAAGCACTCTGTTGTTTTGCCGGTGGGTAGGATTGATTTGACGAACGGGCGTCCCCGCGATTACGAGCGACAGAGTTCACTTTTGTTGTAACTTTTTTAAGGTGTCGTATTCGTGTCCAAGCCCAAGCCTTTACGTAAAGCAGTCCTGCCGGTTGCAGGGCTAGGTACACGCTTCCTGCCGGCGACCAAAGCCATGCCGAAGGAAATGCTGACAGTCGTCGACAGACCTCTGATTCAGTACGCGATTGATGAAGCGCGTGAAGCTGGGATTGAAGAATTCTGTCTGATTACGGGCCGTGGCAAAGATTCCCTGATCGACTACTTTGATATTGCCTATGAACTCGAAGCGACACTGCGTGAACGCAACAAGCTGGACACTCTGAAGGCGCTTGAACCCACCAGCATTGAAGCAGGTTCTCTGGTCGCCGTGCGTCAGCAGGAACCGCTGGGGCTTGGTCATGCCATCTGGTGCGCCCGCAGCTTTATTGGTGATGACCCGTTCGCCATCCTGCTGCCGGATGATATCGTGAAGTCTGGCACGTCCTGCGTGAAACAGCTGGTTGATGCCTATAACCAGACGGGCGGGAATGTTGTAGCGGTAACAGAGGTGCCGCGTGAACAGACCAACCGTTACGGTATTCTGGACATCGGCGAGGACGATGGTCGTCTGGTGGAAGTGAAGGGCCTTGTTGAAAAGCCCAAGCCGGAAGATGCTCCGTCCAACCTGTCCATCATTGGCCGTTATGTGCTGACCCCGGATGTGATGACGCATCTGTCCAAGCTGGAAAAAGGCGCGGGGGGTGAAGTGCAGCTGACGGACGCTATGGCAAAAACCATTGGTCATGTGCCGTTCCATGGCCTGCGCTATGAAGGTGAGCGTTTTGACTGCGGGAATAAGATCGGCTTCCTGGAAGCACAGATTGCATTCTCTCTCGAGCGCCCCGATCTTGCCGACGATGTGAAAGCATTCCTGAAAAAATATACGTCTCAGATCTGATGACGTTTACGCACACGTTCAACCCGACCAGTCTCCGCGAATATGATATTCGCGGGATTGTCGGGAAAAGCCTCACGTCTGAAGATGCCTTTGCTATCGGGCGGACGTTTGGCTCTGTTGTCGTTCGTCATGGCGGCAAAACTGTTGTGACCGGTTATGACGGCCGCCTGTCTTCCCCGGATTTGGAAGATGCGCTGGTTAAAGGGCTGGTTGCCTGCGGGTTGAATGTTGTGCGGGTACGCTGTGGCCCGACCCCAATGCTGTATTTTGCGTCTGTCTCCCTGCAGGCTGATGGTGCAGTAATGGTAACGGGGAGCCATAACCCGGCAGATTATAACGGCTTCAAGATGATGCTGGCCGGGAAGCCTTTTTTTGGGCCTCAGATTCAGGAACTTGGCGTTCTTGCTAAAACCGGCGATGTCGTGCCCGCTACACACGGGACGATACGCGGGCTTGATTTGCGTACCGACTACGTGCGCCGTTTGCTCAAAGACTGGGATGGGGGCGAGAAACCCCTGAAAGTTGTCTGGGACAACGGGAACAGTGCCGCAGGCGACGTCCTGCAAAAGCTGGTTGCCGGGTTGCCTGGTGAACATACCGTTCTGAATGGCGCGATTGACGGCCATTTCCCAGCCCATCATCCAGACCCTACCGTTGCGAAAAATCTTGAGCAGCTGATTGCGGAAGTCCGCAGGCAGAAGGCGGATGTTGGTCTGGCCTTTGATGGCGACGCAGACCGTGTTGGCGTGGTGGATGATCAGGGGGAAATCCTCTGGGGGGATCAGATCCTGATTCTGCTGGCGCGGGATGTTCTGAAAACGCATCCCGGTGCGACAATTATTGCTGACGTTAAAGCTAGTCAGGTTCTGTTTGATGAGGTCCGCAAGGCCGGGGGCAAGCCGCTGATGTGGCGAACCGGACATTCTCTCATCAAAACCAAAATGGCAGAAACAGGGTCTCCGCTGGCCGGTGAAATGTCAGGCCATATTTTCTTTGCCGATAAATGGTACGGCTTTGATGATGCCCTGTATGCCGCAGTGCGGCTGCTTGGTATTCTGGCGCGTCAGGACAAGCCTCTTTCCGCTATCAGAGAAGCGCTGCCGCGCACCGTTTCAACTCCTGAAGTGCGCTTTGATTGCGATGATACGCGTAAGTTCAAAGTGATTGAGGAGGTTGCGGCTCGTTTGCGGCATGAGGGCGCGGATGTCTCCGAAATTGATGGTGTGCGCGTCAATACGCCTGATGGCTGGTGGCTACTACGGGCATCCAACACACAGGCTGTTCTGGTCGTACGTGCGGAAGGGCCGGATGAGGCTGCTCTTGAGCGCCTGAAGCAGGCTGTGGTGGCGCAACTGGCGCAGTCTGGCTTGTCCGCACCAGATTTTTCCGGAAATAACGCCGGGCATTAAGAAAACCCTGCCGGCTTGAAGTTTATGGCCGGCATGACCACTTTGGGTTTCGACAAAACGTTTCCTTCCGACTATATAGAGGACCTATGTTGTCCGGTTTAGTGGACCCTGCAGGGCGCCGCATCTCCTATCTTCGTGTTTCGGTCACAGATCGCTGTGACATGCGGTGTACGTACTGCATGTCCGAACGCATGACGTTTTTACCGCGCGCGGATGTTCTGGATTTTGAGGAGTTGCTGCGGCTGTGCCAGGTTTTTGTGAAGCACGGCGTCAAACGGTTGCGGATTACCGGGGGCGAGCCTCTGGTGCGACGGGATATTGGTCCGTTTTTTGAAACACTGGGCCAATGGCTGCACCATCCCGAACAGGCGGGATCTCTCGACGAATTAACCCTGACGACCAATGGCAGCAGACTGGCGCTGTATGCCGAGACGTTGTTTCGCGCCGGGGTGCGGCGGGTCAATGTCAGTCTGGATACGCTGGATGAAGAGCGTTTTGCCAGCATAACGCGGCGGGGTAAACTGGCTGCCACGCTGGACGGCATCAAGGCTGCACGAGATGCCGGTCTGGCGGTGCGGGTCAATGCCGTGGCGATGGCTGGCGTGAATGATGATGAATTTGACGCCATGCTCGCATGGTGTGGAGAAATTGGCGCAGATCTCTGTCTGATTGAAACCATGCCAATGGGGGATACGGGGGAAGATCGCACAGCGCGCTATCTGCCGTTATCAGAGGTTAAGACTGATCTTGCCAAACGCTGGACGCTGGAGCCGCTGGCAGATCGCTCAGGTGGGCCCGCGCGCTATATGCGTGTTGCGGAAACCGGGCAGCGCATTGGGTTTATCACCCCGATGAGCCATAATTTCTGTGCGACCTGCAACCGTGTGCGTCTGTCCTGCACCGGGCAGCTTTATACCTGCCTTGGGCATGAAGACGGTGTGGATCTGCGGGCTATTCTGCGGTCTGGCGGGGATGATACTGCTATTCTGACTGGCATACAGGCAGCTATTGATCGCAAGCCGACGGGGCATGATTTCATGCTGGGCGCAAAGCCAGGAGAAGTCTCCGGGCCTGTGCGTCACATGAGTGTAACAGGCGGCTAAGAACGCTTGCTATCGGTGGGTGATTCAGGCGGAGCAGCGTCAAGAACACTCTCCAGCGTATGTGTAAAGGCACCGGGTTTTAAAGGCTGCTGCTGGGTGGGTGAGGGAGCCCATGCCGTCAGAATAGCCATATGCAGCGGCATGGCGAACGTATCCGCTTCATCCGGATTCAGTTCAGCAGCAGCGGCGGGGAAGAGGAGGCGCGGTGGCACAGTCCTGCTCCGCAGCGCCAGAGCGTTTGTCTCGCCTGCTGCGCGTAAATCCCGCAAAAGCGCCATGAGAGAGCGGTAACGTAAATCCAGCTTTTCCGTATCCACAACCGGCAGGGCAAAGCCTGCACGCTGGAGCAGGTGCGCGCAGCTTTGCTGCGTTGGCAGCGGCGAGACACGCGGCGAGATCCCGTCACATAAGGCCAGCTCGGCATCATCCAGAGCCTGCCTGAGCGGGCGCAGGGTCGGCAGGATTGGCATGCTGGCGAGGAACAGGCCGTCCGGCTTCAAAATGCGGCAAATCTGGCTGAATGTGCCGGGGAGGTCATTAATCCAGTGCAGGGAGAGGCTGGCGGTCACCAGATCAAAGCTGTGCGGGGCAAAAGGGAGCGTTTCTTCATCCGCGCAGATGGCGTGTTCGGGAGCGCACGCCGCCATAGCGGGAGAAAGATCGGATGAGATGACGGGAATGCCGCGTGCCGTCAGCCGTTGCGCCATAACTCCGCGACCGCCCAGATCAAGCGCACAGGTAAAATGCCGGGTGACATCATCAAGCCGGTCCATCAGAATATCCGCAGCGGCATCCAGAATAGGCATGACTGAGGTTTGCTGTCTTGCTGAGCGGGTTCTGTGGGCTTTGACAGCTTTGCGATCAAAAATGACGGGGGCATCCATAACGGGAGACGCTGCGCGTTTCAGGTTGGTTTGCCAAGGGGAGGCGTGGCCAAAATATATGCTGCACGAGGCTTTGTGATGGTGGGGAAATATGCCCGGAAAATAGGGACGGCAGCGCTGGACGTGCTGTTTCCGCCCACGTGCCTGTTATGCAATGCGGATGTCGCGCAGGCAGGACTGGTCTGCACAGACTGTTTCGGGCGACTGCATCCTGTTGTGGCCCCCTGTTGTGATGCGTGTGCCACCCCACAAACTGCTCAGGCTTATATCGGGATGGATGGGTTATGTCCGGCCTGTGAACGCCATCATCCGCTCTGGGCGCATGCTCGTGCGGCATTTTTATATGATCAGGCAAGTCGGGACCTGATTCTGCAACTGAAATATGCGGACCGGCTCGAAAATGCCCGCTTTCTGGCAAACCGTATGGTGCAGGCCGGGCAGGATCTTTTGGTCTCGGATGCCGTGCTGGTGCCTGTGCCGGTGCATCGCTGGCGCCTGATAGGGCGGCGTTACAATCAGGCTGCGATTCTTGCCTGGGCGCTGGCGCGGAGAACCGGATCGCGCTGTGTGCCAGATGCTCTGGTGCGCAGAAAAGCAACGTCACGTCTGGCAAGCTTTTCGCCGCAGGAACGCAAGGCTGAAATGGAGGATGCCATTGCCGTGCATGGGGGACGCATCTCAGAGTTCGCGGGACGATCCGTGGTGTTGGTGGATGATGTGCTGACGACTGGGGCAACCGCAACGGTCTGCACGCAGGTCTTGCTGGATGCCGGTGCGGCCTCGGTTAGCCTGCTGGTGGCGGGGCGGGTGCCTGCGCAAAAAGAAGTTGATCTTGATTTTCCAGTCATGGAAACGACTATGTGAAGAGAAGTGTAGGCATGCCGGATTTGGCTGCCCTATAAAAATGAGGAAAACGGCAGGATGCCAGCAATAGAAATTTATACGCAGCCCGGTTGCCCATATTGCGTGCGCGCTGTGCGGCTTCTTGAGAGCAAGAATGTGCCGTTCAAGGAGATTAATGCTCCCCGAGGCACGCCGGAACGGGAACAGGCATATGAGCGCTCAGGCGGAAGTTCCACTGTGCCCCAGACATTTGTGGATGGGCGACCTCTGGGGGGCTGTGATGATCTGATGCGTCTGGAACGGCAGGGGCAGCTGAACGCCGCTCTTGGGCTGGCGGACTGATCCGGGAAGACGAGGGATGATCTGCTACCGTTTGCGCTGTGCTGTCGGGCATGAATTTGAAGGCTGGTACCGTGACAGCGCAACTTTTGCGCAGTTACAGGCTGGTGGCTTTCTGTCTTGCCCTGAATGCGGCCACGCGGACGTGCAGCAGGCGCTGATGGCCCCCGCCATTTCCAAAAAATGCTCAGACAGCCCGGCCCCTCGTCAGAGTCCTGAGAGCTCGGTTGAAGGTGCTACGGAAAAGCCTGCCAGTGCGGTTTTGCCCGACCAGATGGTCGCAGCCTTTCAGAAAATCCGGCAGGCCGTGGAAACCGGGTGTGAAAATGTGGGAGATCGCTTTGCTGAGGAAGCCTTGCGGATGCACCACAAGGAAGCCCCGGAACGCGGGATCTACGGTCAGGCCTCGGAAGAGGATCGTTCCATGCTGGCGGAAGAAGGCGTGGATGTTTTGAGTATTCCATGGGTGCGCCGTGCTGATGGCTGAATGTTGAAGGGCAGGCTGTAACGTGGCATGACCACCAGCTGGTTCCAGCCCGTACCGCCCTTCTGCTGGCGTGTCTGAAAAGGGAGAAGAGCAGCGTGATTCTCAAAAACGCGTGGATGACGGCGTTTCTCAGCTCGTTTCTGCTCTGTGCCGCAGTGATAGCGCCAGCTCATGCACAGGCAGCTGAAGCGCCGGAAAGCGTCTTTATGGGCTACTGGCTCAGCCAGGGGCATGACGGCGTTTTTAAAATTGGGATGTGTGGCGATACCGTCTGCGGTCAGCTCGTCGGACTGAGCTATCAGGGTGACGATGTGCCCAAAGACCATAAGGGGCAGTCCGAATGCGGCCTTCAGATGCTGACGGACTTCCGTCAGTCGTCCGACGATAAAAAGCGCTGGAACGGCAAGATCCTCGATCCGGATAGCGGGCATGTTTATCAGGCTCAGATCTGGTCTCCTCAGAAAGATGTTCTGAAGTTGCGCGGCTATATAGGCCTGCCACTTTTTGGTGAAACACAGACTTGGACGCGGTATGAGGGGACACTGGGGCCAGTTTGCAAAATGCCCTGAAATAAAAATAATAAGGCGATAACAGTATGACACACTCCTTTTCCCGACGTGTTTTTGGTCTGGGTAGTTTTGCTGGTGCTTTGACTGTCGCCCTGCCTGCACAGGCGGCGGATGATACAGCAAAAGCGCCTTCGCAGGATGAAAAACCAACCCGGCGGACCATCTGTTACATTGGCGGCTACACGAAGCACGGGCCGCCCGGTGGGAATGGAGAAGGCATCAGCGTTTTCGAGATGAATCAGAAAACGGGTGCGCTGACCAACCTGACAACCTTTACTGATATCGCCAGCCCTTCTTACATCACTCTCTCACCCGACCGGCGCTTTCTGTATGCGCTGAGCGAGATTAATGACTTTGACACCTCGCACAGCGGGTCCGTAACGGCTTTTCTGGTTGATCAGGCAACGGGTGGGCTGAAAAAGCTGAATACGGTTGCCTCTGGTGGGGCTGATCCTGCCCATCTGAGTGTTCATCCCTCAGGCCGGTTTGTCATGGTGGCTAATTATACTGGTGGCACCATTGGCATTCTGCATGTGCTGGCCGATGGGTCTCTGGGGCGGATGACGGACCTTATCCATAATTCCGGTCCCCGGATGCCCGACCGCGCTGCCGATAACCCGCCTGGTAACTTTGCCGTGAGCGACCATTCCTCTGCGCATCCGCACATGATCAAGACCGATCCGAGCGGCAAATTCGTGCTGGTTATGGATGCTGGCCTGGACCGCGTGTACGTCTGGACCATCAATCTGGAGACCGGAAAACTTTCTCCTGCTGCCGTTCCCTTTACGACCATGACGCCCGGTTCCGCACCACGCCACTATGTCTTCGGGTCTGAAGGGAAGAAGATTTATCTGCTGTGTGAGCAGGATTCCAAGGTGGTGGTAGCGGATTTTGACCCGCAAACGGGCAAAATTTCCCCGCAGCAGACTGTCAGTTCTGTCACAGCCCACTTCCGGGGTAGCACACTGGCGGCGGGTATTCTGCTCTCCCCGGATGAGCGCTTTTTGTATGTCTCAAATCGTCTGGGGGATTCGCTGGCAGTCTTTCAGGTGTCCAAAGATGGCAGCCTGACTCTGGTGGATGAAATTTGGACCCACGCCGATTATGGCCGGTCTCTGATGTTCGATCCGTCTGGCAGCTATTTGTATGTTGCAAACCAGAGGAGTGATTCCATCACATCATTCCGCGTGGATAAGACAACCGGCAAGATCAGCTTCACGTGGGACTTCACACCAGTTGGAAGCCCCACATGTTTTGAGTTTATGACAATCGCAGCAGACCCGACGGACGTCAGCCCTTCCTGAAGGCTGCGATGTAGTTCACGCTCAGGTCCCGGCTCTCTTTCCACCCGGAAAGAGAGGGGGACATGCCGGCAAGAGCCTGAATGCGCAGGTCGGCCTCCCGGCCAAAACGCCCCAGCTCTGCCGGGGTAAGAAATTTGCGCCATTCATGCGTGCCGATAGGCAGCAAACGCAGCACATATTCCGCTCCGATTTTGCCAACCGCCAGAGAGCGCAGGGTGCGGTTCATGGTGGAGACAATCACAATCCCACCCGGCTCCACCAGATCAGACAGCATCTTCATAAATGCTTCAGGATCAGTGACATGCTCGATGATTTCTAAGGCGACAACTGCGTCAAATTTCGCCTTTTCTTCCACCAGTTCTTCCGCACTGCCAACCCGGTAGTCCAGCGTGCCAGACCCTTCTGGCAGAGGGTGGGCTTCCAGATGCGCACGGGCGGCGGCAATGCCGTCTGCCGAGGCATCCAGCCCCAGAACATCGTGGCCGGCTTTGGCCAGAGCCTCACTGGCAAGACCCGCGCCGCAGCCAATATCCAGCACCCGCACATGGCGTGTGGTGCGGCCCCGCATGGGGAAGTGGCGACAGGCCCAGCTAATGCGCAGGGCGTTCATGGCGTGCAGCGGCCGCATGGGGCCGGTGGGGTCCCACCACTGGCTGGCCAGTGCGCTGAAGCGGGCGATTTCCTCAGGAGAAACGGAAGAGGCAGCGTCTCGGCTGGAGGGATGCATGGAACAAAATTCCTTTCCTGCTGATCTCCCCCGCTGGACGAGAGGGGGCCGGGAAGGGTATGTGACGCGCCTTGTGAAGCTTCGCAACCATTTGCAGCCCGTCTGGTGGAGAAAAAAATTATGCCCGGTTCCGTCCCTCGGATCGTCATGAAGTTCGGTGGAACATCCGTGGGGGATCTTGAGCGCATTAAGGCCGTGGCCGAGCGTGTCAAAAAACAAAAGGAAGCCGGCTGTGATGTGCTGGTGGTTGTGTCGGCCATGGCCGGGGAAACCAACAAGCTTGTCGGCTACTGTCAGAACCTGTCTGACCTGCATGATGCCCGGGAATATGATTCCATTGTGGCAACGGGTGAGCAGGTGACAAGCGGCCTGCTGGCCATTGCGCTGCAAAAGCTGGGCGTGCCCTCACGCTCCTTTGCTGGCTGGCAGGTGCCTATCCGCACCGACTCGGCACATGGCAAAGCCAGTCTGGACACGATTGACGGTGAGCGCCTGCTGGGCTGCATGGCCGAAGGAATGGTGCCGGTTGTCGCAGGCTTTCAGGGCGTGGGGCCTGATGGGCGCGTGACGACGCTGGGGCGCGGTGGGTCCGATACGTCCGCTGTGGCTCTGGCTGCTGCCATCAAGGCGGACCGATGTGATATTTATACCGATGTGGACGGGATTTACACGACAGACCCGCGTATTGTGGCCAAAGCCCGTAAGCTTGAAAAAATCACCTATGAAGAAATGCTGGAACTCGCCTCGGTAGGGGCCAAGGTTCTGCAGACGCGCAGCGTGGGACTTGCCATGCGTGAGCAGGTGCGTGTTCAGGTGCTTTCAAGCTTTGTGGATGGCCCGGCGATGGTTGAAGGTAAACTGCCCGGCTCTCTTGTGGTGGATGAGGACGAAATCGTGGAAAAGAAACTGGTAACCGGCATTGCGTATTCCCGTGATGAAGCAAAGCTGTCGGTCAGGCGTATTCCTGATCGTCCGGGTATTGCCGCGGCCATTTTCGGCCCGCTGAGCGAAGCCAACGTGAATGTGGACATGATTGTGCAGAGCACGGGTGCTGATGGCACAACGAACATGACATTCACCACCAGCAAGACCGACCTGCCGCGCGCTATCAGCACGCTGGAATCTGTGCGGGATGCCGTGCAGTATGAAGAGCTGGCAACAGACGATGATGTGGTGAAAATCAGCGTTGTCGGCACAGGCATGCGCTCGCATGCCGGCGTAGCTGCCACCATGTTCCGGACGCTGTCTGAACGGTCTATCAATATTCAGGTGATCTCTACCAGCGAGATCAAGGTGTCCGTCCTGCTGTCTGCCGAATATGCAGAGCTGGCCGTGCGCGCCCTGCACACAGCCTATGGACTGGACAATGTCTGACATGCTCGCTCTCGACCTGAACGCCCCGCCGACCGAGGCTGAAAAAGCCCGCGCCCGGAAGCGCTTTGACCATTTGTGTCGGCGCGGCACGGAGTTTCTCGGCACGGACTACGCCATTCTTGGCGGTGCGATGTCCTGGGTGAGTGAGCGGAATCTGGTTTCGGCCATTTCCAACGCAGGCGGGTTTGGCGTGATTGCCTGCGGTGCGATGCAGCCCGAACGGCTGGCGGAAGAAATTGCTGCAACCCGTGCGATGACAGATCGCCCGTTTGGCGTGAACCTCATCACCATGCATCCGCAGCTGGATGAGCTGGTGCAGGTCTGCCTGAACGCTGGCGTAGGCCATATTGTTCTGGCCGGTGGCATTCCGCCGGGTGCTGCCATTAAAGCGGCGAAGGAAGGTGGTGCAAAGGTTGTGGCCTTTGCTCCGGCACTGGTTCTGGCCAAACGTCTGATTAAAATGGGTGTTGATGCGCTGGTGATTGAAGGCGCAGAAGCAGGCGGCCATGTCGGCCCTGTTTCTCTGACGGTGCTGGCGCAGGAAATCCTGCCGCATATCGACCAGGTTCCGGTGTTTGTGGCTGGCGGTCTGGGCCGTGGGGATGCTCTGGTGTCCTATCTGGAGCAGGGGGCATCCGGTGGCCAGCTGGGCACACGTTTTGCCGCTGCGGCAGAAAGCATTGCGCATGAGAAATTCAAAAAGGCCTTTGTGCGTTCCAATGCGCGCGACGCCATTACGTCCGTTCAGCTGGATGAGCGTTTCCCGGTTATCCCGGTACGTGGACTGGTGAACGAAGGGAGCCGACGTTTCCTTGCACATCAGGCTGAAGTTATTAACCGCTTCCAGAGCGGTGAACTGACGCGTGAAGAAGCTCAGCTTGATATCGAGCATTTCTGGGCTGGCGCGTTGCGCCGTGCTGTGATTGATGGTGATGTTGAAAACGGATCTGTCATGGCCGGGCAGTCCGTGGGTATGGTAAAGGCCGTTCAGCCTGTGGCTGAAATTATCTCTGACCTTGTTGAGCAGGCTGTTGTGGCGCTCGTCCGCCAGCAGCGGCGCATGGATTGTAATGGCTGAATCCGGTTCTGTTCCAGAGCAGGAACTTCCTGCTTTCACCTCCCCTTTGCCTGATGTTGAAAGCCTCGGGGTGGGGGCGGCGTTGCGTACGCGGCGGGAACAGCTTGGATGGTCTTTACCGGATGTCGCAGCCTGGCTGCGGATCCGTGAATCTTATCTGGAAGCACTGGAAAGCGGGCGAGCTGGTGTTTTTCCTGCAGAAGCTTATGCACTGGGATTTTTGCGCACCTATGGGGCCGCTTTGGGGTTTGATGCCTCAGCGCTGGTCGTGCGCTATAAGCGGGAAGGGAAAGGCGGGGGGCGTAAGCCGGACCTGACATTCCCCGCACCGCCGCCTGACAGGCGCATCCCGCCCGGCGTCAGCGTCTCTCTTGGGCTTGCAGTTATCCTTGCGAGTTATATCGGCTGGTATCACTTCATCGGCCATGCTCCGCCACTGCCGGAGCATGTACCGCCGGTTGCCACCATTATTCCCGGTGCACAGACCAATAACGCGCCGTCCCCGCAGGTCGCCTCCATTCTGCCGGGGCCAGGTGCTGTGCCATCTCGCAGGCCAGAGGATCAGGCTTCTTCCGGGGTAAATGGTGCCAGTGCGCCTCAGGCGCAGGCTGGCAGCCCGCCGTCTCTGGATCAGAACGGCAATCCGGATTTCTCAAAGCCGTCATTTCCTGCGACGCAGGGTGAAGCGACGCCTGATGCCGGGGCGGTTGCTGGCGTAACCGGAGAGACTGCTACCGGAAACAGTGGGGCGGCAGGGGGCACGCAACCTGTGTCAGATCAGCCGGGCACCATCGCTCCCGCAGCTCTGCCGGATAATCAGGTTGTTCTCAAGGCCATTGCTCCCAGTTGGGTGCAGGTGAAGGACGCCAGCGGCAAGGTTGCGTACGATCACATCATGCAGGTGGATGATCAGTGGACCGTGCCCGCAGAAGGCGGCCCGTATAGCCTCACTGTAGGCAATGCAGGCGGTATTGTGCTGAGCTCAGGGACCGTGACGACGCAGCCGCTGGGGCGGAACGGGTCCGTGCGCAGAAAGCTGGTGCTGACGCCTGAGGCTGTAAAGGACGGCTCTCTGGCCGCTGCACAGGCTGCGTCGTCAGCCGGTGTGTCTGGCCCGGGCCCGAGTGTAAGCCCCGCGGCACAAACGGGTAACGGTGTGCCTGCCGTGCCAGAGAGCAGGCGGCCTGCCGGAGTGAGCGGTGAGGGTCCTGCATCGACTGTCGGGGCGGATGGACAGCCGCTGTCACCCCCGCCAGTTGCGGATGCACCGCTACCAGAGTCACCCAAATCCCGGCCTCGGCATCGCCCTGTAGAAAAGCCTGAACCCAGTGCGGATGATCTGAATGCTCGTCAGCTTCAGGGGATAAGCGGGCACTGAAGGACTGTTTTTCGTGCTTTCATGTAGCCAACGCGCATTGATTTTGGCAGGAAGGCATCAAACGTAATGGGCAGGCGCGTGACGGAACGCGGTTTGCCTGACAACTGTCGTCGCGACAAAAGGATGTAACATGAGTGGCTACCGGCCTTACCAGCATATCGAGCGTCGGAAATCACGGAAAATCCATGTCGGCAAAGTTGCCGTCGGTGGGGATGCGCCGATTTCCGTCCAGACCATGACCAACACCCTGACCAGCGATGCGCAGGCCACGATCGAACAGATCCGCCGTGCAGAACTGGCAGGCGTGGATATTGTGCGTGTGTCCTGCCCGGATGAAGACAGCACCAAGGCGCTGGAAGAAATCGTGCGCGAAGTGAATGTGCCCATCGTGGCCGATATTCACTTCCACTACAAACGTGCGATTGAAGCCGCCAAAGCCGGTGCTGCCTGCCTGCGCATTAACCCCGGCAATATCGGCAGCCCCGACCGCGTGCGTGAAGTGGTTCAGGCCGCCAAAGACTATGGCTGTTCCATCCGTATTGGTGTGAATGCCGGCTCTCTGGAAAAGCACCTGCTGGAAAAATATGGTGAGCCGAACCCCGAAGCGCTGGTGGAAAGCGCTCTGGAACACGCCAAAATTCTGGAAGATCATGACTTCCGTGAATTCAAGATCAGCGTGAAGGCTTCTGACGTGTTCATGGCCGTTGCAGCCTATCAGCAGCTGGCTGATGCCTGTGACTATCCGCTCCATATCGGCATTACGGAAGCGGGCAGCAAACGTGCTGGCACCGTGAAGTCTTCTATCGGTCTGGGCAATCTGCTGTGGGCCGGTGTGGGTGACACCATGCGTGTTTCCCTCTCCGCAGCGCCTGAAGAAGAAGTGCTGGTAGGCTGGGATATTCTGAAATCCCTCGGTCTGCGTCATCGTGGCGTGAAAATCATTTCCTGCCCGTCCTGTGCGCGTCAGGGCTTCAACGTGGTTGAGACGGTGCAGACGCTGGAAGATCGTCTGGCCCACATCAAAACCCCGCTGACCCTTTCCATCATCGGGTGCGTGGTGAATGGACCGGGTGAAGCGCTGATGACTGACCTCGGCGTGACCGGCGGTGGCTCTGGCCGCCACATGGTCTATTCCGCTGGCAAGCAGGACCATACCGTGCCGGGTGGCGACATGATTGAGCATGTTGTGGAACTGGTGGAAGCCCGCGTGGCGGCCATTCAGGCAGAAGAAGCTAAGGAAAAGGCTGAAGGCGTAGTGCCGGAACTGCCGGAAATGTCTTCCGCCAAATAAGGTCTCGGACAGGTGCGTGCGCGAGCTTTCTGCCTGCCACGCCCCCGAGAGATTTTTCCTTTTTTATTACAGATCAGGACACGATATCCGGCGGTCTGAACCGTGCGGATGTCAGGTCGGGAGTCATTCGTGAGCAGCATTCAGCCCGTTAGAGGAACGCACGACCTTATTGGGGAGCAGCAGCGCCGACACGCCCATGTGGTGTCTGTCGCCCGCCATATTGCTGGCCTTTACGGGTTTGATGAATGGGCGACCCCGATCTTTGAAGAAACCCGCGTGTTCTCCCGCTCTCTGGGCGATACGTCGGACGTGGTTTCCAAGGAAATGTATTCCTTTAATGACCGCGACGGGGAAAGCCTGACCCTGCGGCCGGAAGGGACAGCAGCAATCTGCCGTGCGCTGGTAACCAATGGCCTGACCCAGTCTTTGCCGCAGAAGGTTTTTTATGCCGGCCCGATGTTCCGGTATGAGCGCCCGCAGAAAGGCCGGTATCGCCAGTTCCACCAGATTGGTGCGGAGCTTCTCGGCGCAGCGGAGCCGCTGGCTGATGCAGAAGCCATTGCTCTGGCGCATCAGCTCCTGACAGCACTTGGCGTTGCGGATGACGTGACGCTGGAACTGAACACACTAGGTGATACAGCCAGCCGTGACGCCTGGCGGGCGGCGCTGGTGGCGTATTTCTCCGGCCATAAAGACAAGCTTTCCGAAGACAGCCTGAACCGTCTGGAAAAGAACCCGCTGCGTATTCTGGACAGCAAGGACGCCGGGGATCGCGTTCTGGTAGCCGATGCGCCGATGATGGAAGAATTCCTGACACCGGAAGCGCGCGCGTTCTGGGACGGTCTCCGGCGTACGTTGGACGGGTTCGGGATCGCCTACAAGGTCAACCCGAGCATTGTGCGCGGGCTGGATTACTACAACCACACGACGTTTGAGTTCGTCACGCGCCGCCTTGGCTCTCAGGGCACGGTGCTGGCTGGTGGGCGTTATGACGGGCTTGTGCAGCAGATGGGTGGCCCGGAAGTGCCGTCTATCGGGTGGGCTGCCGGGGTGGAGCGCCTTGCCATGCTGCTTGAGGAAGCGCCTGCTGCACCGCGTTCTGTGGTGATTGTACCGGTTGGATCGCCGGATGAAGGGGCTCTGCTGAGCATCCTGCAAACGCTGCGTCAGCAGGGCGTCCGGGTAGAAATCGGCTATCGTGGCTCCCTGCGTAAGCGCATGGAGCGGGCCGGCAAACAGAATGCCAGCCACGTGCTGTTCCTGGGCGACGATGAACTGGCGCGAGGCAGCTTCCGTGTGAAAAACATGGAAACGGGCGAAGAAGCAGAAGTCTCGCGCGATACGCTGTTCTCCAACGCTGCCAGCGTGTTTGCCAAAGCAGGTGAGTCTGCCGCGCAATGACTTTAGACGAACGGCTGGACAGAATTGTTGGCCGGGCGCTGGAGCTTGAAGCCCTGCTGGCAAGCGGTGTGAGCGGTGAGGCCTTTACACAGGCCTCACGGGAGTACGGGGAAATAGAACCCGTCGTCTCCCGCATTAATGCCCTGCGGGCGGCGGAGCAGGAAGCCCGTCAGGCGGAAGCCCTGCTGGCTGATCCTGAAATGAAGGAACTGGCTGAAGCCGAGCTCTCCGAACTGCATGAAACACTCCCGCAACTGCGGCAGGATGTCCGTCTGGCCATGCTGCCGCGTGATGCGGCGGATGAGCGCAGCGCCATTCTGGAAGTCCGTCCTGCGGCGGGGGGTGATGAGGCCGCTTTGTTTGCCTCAGAACTGTTCGATCTCTATCGCCGTTATGCGGACCTTCGGGGCTGGCGCTTTTCCGTCATGGATTATGATGAAAGCGAGCTTGGCGGCCTGCGCTGCGGCATTGCAGAAATTACCGGCAAAGGCGTGTTCGCTCGCCTGAAATATGAATCCGGCGTGCATCGGGTGCAGCGTGTGCCCGCTACGGAAAGTCAGGGTCGTATCCATACCTCAACCGTGACGGTGGCTGTGCTGCCGGAAGCGGAAGAAGTGGATGTGACCATTGATGAAACCGATTTGCGCATCGATGTCTATCGCGCCTCCGGTGCTGGTGGGCAGCATGTGAACAAAACGGAAAGTGCGGTGCGCATCACTCATATGCCCAGCGGCATTGTGGTGGCCATGCAGGAAGAAAAAAGCCAGCATAAGAACAAGGCTAAGGCCATGAAGATCCTGCGGGCGCGGCTGTATGAGCGGGAGCGTGCGCAGGCGCATGAATCCCGAGCAGCAGACAGGCGTTCTCAGGTTGGTACGGGTGATCGGTCCGAGCGTATTCGCACTTACAATTTCCCGCAGGGGCGGGTGACGGACCATCGCGTGAACCTCACCCTCTACAAGATTGATCGCATCATGCTGGGTGAGATTGATGACTTTGTGGATGCGCTGACGCAGGAAGAGCAGGCGGCTCTGCTGGCGGCCGAAGGCTTGTAAGGCCCCCGGTCTTTCAACTGACCGGGGTTGCGCAGACGTTGGACTGGCCGGGGTGATGTTCCGCTGCGTCCAGATCATCCGGGTCCTGCAGGAAAAACTCGGTAAAATTGTCGGACCCCAAAGCATAGAAATGATGATGGTCGGGGTTATGCAGCGTGCCGTCGCTATTCACCTCATGTGTTTCCACACGGCCTTCCGGCGTGCGGATCGTAATCTCTCCACACAGGGTATAGGTGTGCTCAAGGCGGCCTGCGGGAGTTGTCACCCGAATGGTTTTTTCCGGGGTCTGGTCATTTAGCCGGATGGTGGCCGCGAGTGTGCCATCAATATAAATGCGGGAGACTTCCGAGATTTCAGCACTGGCCTTGCCGTCCGTCACGGTAAATTCGCCAGCCAGCG
Organism: Acetobacter sp. KSO5; assembly: GCF_044094635.1. Classification (NCBI taxonomy): domain Bacteria; kingdom Pseudomonadati; phylum Pseudomonadota; class Alphaproteobacteria; order Acetobacterales; family Acetobacteraceae; genus Acetobacter; species Acetobacter sp. KSO5. The sequence continues at coordinate 1,477,978 of NZ_CP172014.1, forward strand.
CAGGGGCTGCGGCAAGTGGCGCTGTGACAAGAGCGGCACAAACCGTTAAGGCCGTGCGGGAGATGGGGAGAATGCTGAAAAAACGCGTCATGGAACCCGAACCGCTGACAGGAAAGTACTCTTGTGACTAGAGCAGAAAACAACCAGACCGGCCAGACTCTGGAGCAACTGCTCGCTCTGGGCACGCAGCAGCTGGCCGAAGCCGGAATTGAGTCGCCCCGGCGTGAAGCCCGACTGTTGCTGACCTATGCTCTGGGACTCACGCCGGAACAAATGCTTTCTCGTTCCCCGCGTGATCTGGTGCCGGAACAGCCTTTTCTTGTGTATCTGGCACGACGGGCGGCGCGGGAGCCTATGGCCTTCATTACCGGTAGCAAAGGCTTCTGGACGCTGGATCTGGCGGTTTCCCCCGCCACTCTGGTGCCGCGTGGCGATAGTGAAACGCTGCTGTCCTGCCTGCTGGACTATTGCCCTGAGACACAAAGCCCGAAAGCCATGCTGGATCTGGGAACGGGAACCGGTTGCCTGTTGCTGGCCGCACTGGCGGAATATCCCCACTCCTGGGGCATTGGGGTTGATATCAACCCGGATGCTGCTGTGCTGGCGCAGGAGAATGCCCGGCGCTGCGGTCTGGCGGACAGGGCGCTCTTCATGGCCGGGGTATGGGACAATGCCCTGCAGGGGCAGCGCTTTGACGTGGTGCTGAGCAACCCGCCCTATATCCCTACAGCTGATCTGGCGGAACTGATGCCGGAAGTGCGGCTGCATGAGCCTCTGGCCGCGCTGGATGGCGGAGATGATGGAATGGCAGCCTATCGGGTGCTCTGTGCCCGTATGCCGCATGTGCTGGCGCAGGATGGGGTAGCGATTTTTGAAATCGGGATCGGGCAGGGGGAGGACCTGCGGGCTGTGGCGGCTGAGGCAGGGCTTGAGGTGCTGGAAATCCGTTCCGACTTTGGAGATGTGCCCAGAGCCGCAGTTTTGCGGGTCTGTCGTGAAATGAGTGCATAAAAAACAGGTTGGCTTTATGGCTGCTGATTGATAATATGCCGAAAGCTTATCCTTTTGGTAGCGATGGTCTTCTTTTAGCCGCTACCCGGACAAGCCATGGGGCTTTTTTACTCAGCAGCGGTTTTCTCTGCGCTGGACTAAGCCCGTTCCGAAAGACAATTCGGCCTTCAGTCAGGAAACGCGTCTTAACACAATAGTCTTGGACTGTTTCTTCATGCAGAACGCCATGAACAGGAAAGTGCTGCGATAGCTCATGAATGTAAAACGGATGCGAACCAGAAATCATCGCTCCAGCGGTGGGAGTGGTGGTACTTCCCGGCATCTGAATGGTCAGATCCCGATGAACCGGAACCATGTTTTTGATAGCCATGGACCGGATGTCCGTGTGCGTGGGACAGCCCAGCAGCTTTTTGAAAAATATCTTCAGCATGGTCGCGACGCGACAGGCGCGGGTGACCGTGTTGCGGCTGAAGCCTATTTTCAGCATGCCGAACATTATTTCCGTATCATGAACGCTATGGCGCAGGCTGCTCAGCAGAGCCAGCAGGAGCGTGCGGAACGTCAGGCAGCGCGTCAGAGCCGCCCGCAGATGAATGCAGGCGACGAGACTAACGACAGCCGTCAGGATGGTGATGACGCTCAGCCGCCACACGGCGAAGCCGAGCCTCAGCCGGAATTTTCTGAGCACTGAGAAAAAAGACCATGTGCTTCAGCCCGCTTTGATGATGGGCTGAAGGGCAGGGCGTGATGTGTTCCATGCTGTTTTTGCGGCGTGGAAACAGCATTACGGCGGTGACTGCGCGCAATGTGCAGTGGTTGCCAGCTCAGCTATTTTTAAAAAAGAAAAGACCGAACCCTTTAAAATCAGTCCGGCATATCGCGGGTAAGTCTAAAACTTACTGCGCCTAAACGCCTGATTTTTAAGGAAAGATGGTAGCGGCGGACGGATTTGAACCGCCGACCAAGGGATTATGATTCCCCTGCTCTACCGCTGAGCTACGCCGCCATCGTTCGGTGGAGGTGATCTACTATCGTGAGGGGGAGGCCGTCAAGACGTGAAGTCTGAATTTGTTACAAAAAATGTGCAGCCTCGTCTTACTGGCCCAGATTTCCACCGCCGAAGATATAATTGCTGACCTGCTGCTCCAGGCTGGATGGCTCGATCGTGTGGGTCATCATGGTGCCGGGGGCGACGGGGGTGTGAGATTTGCCCGGTTCGATAATCAGAGCGTTGTCGGATGAGAGCGTGCTGCTCCCGATTGTCAGCGTGCTGTCTTCCGGCAGCTTCAGTTCCGAATTCAGGCGGAAGCGCACAATGGCCATCTGGGAGACCGGGTCCAGCGCGACGGAAGAAACGCGGCCAACATTTACACCGGCGAGAGCCACATCCGCACCACGGTTCAGGCCGTTGGCGGAGACAAAGCGGGCGGAGAGGTCATACCGATCCTGCCCCGGTGCTGTCTGGGTGGCGCGGGCATAGAGCGCAAACGCCAGAGTGCCAGCCAATACTGCGCCGCTAAAAATGCTCGCGCCTGCGCGGCCACGTCCAATCATGAGTGTAATCTCTCCATTTGTCCTGCCGTGGCGTGGTGCGCCTGAGCCCATCAATGCTTGCAGCACGTACGCACATGGTGCAAGGACAACCTTCCTTCTTTGATGCGGCCAAATCAGGGTTTGTTACGGATGTCTTTCATTCAGGCGATGATCATAGCGCTCCTGCAAGGGGCGACGGAGCTTTTTCCAGTCAGTAGTCTGGGGCATGCCGTCATTCTGCCTGCGCTGCTGCACTGGTCTTTTGACCAGCATGCTCCGGCATTCCTGCCATTTCTGGTCATGCTGCATCTCGGTACCTCCGTCGCATTGCTGATCTTTTTCTGGAAAGACTGGGCTGCTCTGGTCAAAGGGGCGCTGGGGCAGGCGGGGCAAAGTTTGCAAATGCAGAGCCTGCATATCCTGAGTCTTCTGGTGGTTGCGACCATTCCGGCAGTGATTATCGGCGGCCTGTTTGAGCATATGTTGCGCAGCCTGTTCGGCTCCGCCTCTGCCGCCGCAATTTTCCTGTTCCTGAACGGTTTCATGCTGCTTCTGGCGGAAAGACTGCGCGGTATTTCCGGACGGACAGACGTGCGCACCGTGGCGGATATGACCTATAAAGATGCGGTGATTATTGGCCTGTTCCAGTGTATTGCATTCTTCCCCGGTTTCTCCCGCTCAGGGGCGACAATCTGCGGTGGCCTGCTGCGTGGCCTGCGGCATGATACAGCAGCCCGCTTTTCTTTTCTGATGGCAGAGCCCGTCATTATCGCTGCGACGGTGCGTGAGGCTTTCAAGCTGCGCTCCGAGCCGTTTGATCCGGCCCAGATGCATCTGGCGATGATCGCCGCTGTCGTGTCCGGCATCACTGCGCTGGCCAGCACGGCTTTCCTGATGCGGTATTTCCGTGACCATGATCGGTGGGCGCTGTCCCCATTTGCCTATTATTGTATGGCGGCTGGCGCGATTGCGACCGTGATTTTTCATTTCTCTTCGTGAACGAATAACCTACGCTGTGCCGGGCGTAGGATAATACTGTAGTGGCAAGCCGGGCTGGATGATCAGGCCCGGTTTTTGGTTGGAGGTTACACAGGCTCTCATGGGGTTTTCATCCTGCCCGGATACAGGGCGGTCTCGTCGCAAATCACTTGAGAGAATTGAGCAGGAAAACGGTGCTCAACGGCTGAAGAGAACGCTGGGACCTGTGCAGCTCACCATGCTCGGGGTTGGTTCGACCATCGGGGCTGGCATTTATGTCATGACCGGTACGGCGGCTGCCAACTATGCCGGGCCTTCCATTCTGCTCTCCTTTATTGTGGCAGGGCTGGCGTGTCTGTTTACCGCCCTGTCTTACGGTGAGCTGGCATCGGCCATGCCGGTTTCAGGCTCAGCTTACACCTATGCTTACGTGTCCATGGGCGAGGCCTGCGCATGGGGTGTCGGGTGGCTGCTGCTGCTGGAATACGGTATTTCCTGCGCTGGCGTTGCGGCAGGCTTTTCCGGCTATGCTGTCAGTCTGCTTCAGGATTTTGGTATCCAGATCCCGCATGCTCTCACCACCACGACCTTACAGGTCATCTTTGATAGTGCCGGTCGGCATATTTCCGGCGGCGGTCAGCTGGATCTGGTGGGAGCCTTTTCCATTCTTGTGGTGACTGGCCTGCTGATTCTGGGGGTTAAGGAATCCCTGCGGATCAATACAGCCATTGTCTTCCTGAAGGTTGGGGTGCTGGCGGTCTTTGTGGGGGTTGGCCTCTGGCAAATTCACCCTGCTTACTGGACACCCTTTATCCCGCCGCATGAAGGTGGCTTCCGATACGGCATTCCGGGGATCTTCCGGGCCGCGTCCATTATTTTCTTTGCCTATGTGGGGTTTGAGGCGGTTTCAACGGCATCCTCCGAAGCGCGGAACCCCCGGCGGGATATTCCGGTCGGGATTATCCTCTCGCTGCTGATCTGCACCGCAGTCTACATGATTGTGGCGGCTGTGCTGATTGGGGTCGTGCCCTGGAAGCTGCTCGACGTAGCGGACCCGCTGGCGGTGGCAGTGAATGCCATGCATCAGCCATGGCTGGCGTTTTTTGTAAAAATCGGCGCGGTGATTGGCCTGTGCTCCGTGCTGTTCGGGCTGCTGTATGCGCAGAGCCGCATCTTTTTTGCCATGGCAGAAGACGGCTTACTGATGCCGCTTTTCTGCAAGCTGCACCCGCGGTACTGCACGCCGTGGATCGGTACCATTCTGCTGGGTGTGGTGGTGGCTATTGCGACCGCGACGCTGCCGATTGATATCATTGGCGATCTTGTCAGTCTGGGCACAGCCACAGCCTTTGGGATTGTTTGCTTTACGGTCATCTGGATCCGCAATACGGCCCCGGACTTCCCGCGCACGTTCAGTGTGCCGGGAGGCGGCTTTACAGTGAAAGGGATCTGGATTGGGTACGCCCCGCTACTGGGCATCCTGTTCTGCCTGATCATGGCAGCGCCCCTGTTTGTCGACATGATTTTTGCGCTGTTTTCCGGGGACCCGGTGCCCGCCACTCTGCTGGCGGTTTATTGTGGGATCGGCTGGGCCAGTTACCGGTTTTATGGTCGTAAACATTCCCGGCTAGGGCGGGAACTGGCCGATTGAAGGTGTCGAGAGGCTGCTTAAGGCAGCCTCTTAGTCGTTCATGGGGTAGGAAGCCAGCAGGCGCTTCTGCCGCCGCCACAGGCGGACACCGTGCCACAGGCCGCTGGATTTCCAGCCTTCCTTTTTCTTCTTGGCCCCAATGCGAAATGTTTCCCGGTAATGGTGGAACTGGGCCGCATAGGCTTCCCGCAGGGTCGTGCTGGAATCCCAGATATGGGTTGCTTCCGAGCCGACACCGTTGATCTCGATAATCTCGAATTTTTCGCCCTGTTTGAGCGCCTCAACGGACTCGAATTTCACATCTACCCGGCCAAAATGGAAATCGGGAATGTCCTGCATGATCTCATCCAGTCGATTGACCAGAGCCGGGGTGATATCCGCAGCACCATTATGGAAAATGGCGCCTTTGCAGTGGTTGCCGGCAAAAACGAGGTCGAGCGTTTCCCCTTGCGCCAGCACGTCATTCAGGCGCGCTTGCAGGCGAGGGGTGTAGATATGCAGCAACAGGCTGGTGCGCGGGTCCTGCTTGAGCAGGTCCAGCACCGTGGAACGGCCATCTCCGACCAGCACGGGAATATCTTTGTAGGTGAGAGAGGAAATCTCACCGCGCGGGCTGTCCGGGTGGCGGATATAGAACAGGCCAGCTTCATGCTTGTAGGGAATAAGACGCTGGAGGACGAGTTTGATACGGCGTGGGAAGGCCGCCAGAGCCGCCGTCAGTTCCGCTTCCGTGCGGGCCAGTTTAACGCCGGTACCGTTACAGCCAACGTCGGGTTTAACCACAACAGGAACACTCAGCCCTTTGTCTTCTAAGGCTGCCAGTGCACGCTTTGTATCATCCGTGCCTGTGATGAGTGTGGTGTAGGGCGCAATCCAGCGGGAGGCAACGCTACCCGCCATATCCAGAATGCCGCTTTTGCTCTCACCGCACAGGCCGCCGGTTTCAATCCGCGGATTGGCGGCCGTCGGGGTGCTGAAGTCTCCGTAACGGATACCCAGCAGGATCCAGTAAATGACAACGGGCGTATAGAACGCCCAGCCCGGCCAGAACTCAAAGCTGGACAGCGGAGAGCTGGGTTTGCTCCGGGCCTGTCCTGATGGAGTGGAAGCCTGATGAGGCTGAGACGATGTGGACAGCTGGGTCATTTTCCCTGCTTCTGAATGCGGGCGGCAATGCGACCCATAATGATAATGACCAGCACAAAGCCGAAGATACCGACCCAGCGCCAGGTTCCGAGATGGGCCAGCAGAAACCCACCGATGCGCAGCGATAGCGCAAAAAGGGCAGATGTCCAGATCATGGTGGCGAGAATGGTGGCCAGAGTGAAGGTGCGCAGACCTGCATTGAAAAACCCGCAGGCCGTATAGAGCGGCAGACGGGTGCCCGGCACAAAGCGACTGATAAACACCACCTTGAACAGTTTTTGGGTCAGCCACTGCCGCTGCACGTCCCGCTCCGGGGTTTCAATCCATCTGCGGGCAGGGGGCCAGCGCGCGGCCAGATAGCCCAGCCCGTATAGTCCGACATCTCCTGCAACAATTCCGACATAAAGCGCGATTAAAGCTGTGCCCGGCGCCAGTGTATGGAGCTTGACCTGTATGGCGGTAAGAACTGTGGCAGCATCTTCAAGAATAAAAGTAGCGATGATGACAATGAGAACCTGAAAAAGCGGCTGTGTTGTTGTCAGTTCAAGAAAATGGTCCAGAGATCCGGGCATACAGAAAAAGGGTCCACAGGTCGGAGTGCGGGAGTGTCACAGGATGCGGGGAGAGAAGGAGTCTCCACACGCCCGAATGTCAAGCAATACAGCAGATACAAAGGCGCACGGAGTGCGAAACATGCCGTATGGGTGTATCTGAGAGACAGACAAGATGTGGGAGGATAAAGTGACGTCCTGTCCCGCTGGTTTATGCGTGTAACAACAGGGCTGATACGGAATGCTGAGAAGACGATTTCTTGTGGGCGGGGCTGTGTCCGCCGCTGTGGCGACCCCGGCTTTTGCAAAAAGCAAAGTGACGCACGCCTCATCTTCTGCCGCTGAGCAGGGGAGCTATGCCGCGTTTCTTGCCGGTGTGCGGCGGGAAGCCATTAGCAAAGGCCTGTCCGCTTCTGTGGTGGACGACGCGCTGGCGTTAACGTCCGAACCCAACGCGAAGGTTTTGAAGGCAGACCGGCATCAGCCGGAATTCACCCTGACATGGGCGCAATACAAGGCGCGGGTGATTACCGATAAAAAGATTTCAGACGGGCAGGTGGCTGTTAACAAGCGCGAGGCGCTGCTGGGTAAGGTGAGCCAGCTTTATGGCGTGGATCGCGGTGTGATTGCCGGCATCTGGGGGCTCGAATCTGCTTACGGCACCAAAATGGGCACGTTCCATGTGGTCGATGCGCTTGCGACTCTGGCATATGACGGACGCCGGGCCGCCTTTTTCCGCACGGAACTGTTCAAGGCGCTGACTATTCTGGGGCAGGGCGATATTACGCCTGCGGGCATGCTGGGGAGCTACGCCGGGGCTATGGGGCAGCCGCAGTTCATGCCCAGTGCGTATGAGCAGTATGCGGCCAGTTTCCCCGCCGGTGGCCGGCGCGATATCTGGACCAATGAAGGCGATGTGTTTGCCTCTATTGCCAACTATCTGGCCAAATGCCACTGGATTGCCGGTCAGCCGTGGGGCGAGGCTGTCGATGTGCCGGATTCCATTGATCAGGGGCAGATCGGGCGGACAATCGTGCGTCCGGTTTCCTACTGGGCAACGCAGGGTGTGCGGCCGCAAGCGGGCGGTGACTTTACCCATATGGGGCTGAGCGGCGCCATTATCCGGCCTGATGGCGTTGGGGGTGAAGCCTATATGGTGTACCACAATTTCAATGTCATCCGGCGGTATAACCCGTCTGATTTTTATGCTCTTGGTGTTGGTCTTCTGGGTAGTGCCGTGGCGTGAAAAAAGCCGTTCTTTTCTGTTGCGTTGGTGTGGCGGCCTGTTCCAGACCGCAGCCGCCAGCGGTAAAGCGTGATGTGCATTATGTGGTTGGTCCCGCCTGGCAAGCTGGAGCGGCATGGCTGTATCCGAGAGAGGATTTTTCCTATCAGGCTATGGGGCTGGCTGTTCGTCAGCCAGCGTCTGCTCAGCCACTGACCACAGACGGAGAAGTGCGGAATCCGCTTTCCATGACAGGAAGCCATCCGACCTTGCAGCTGCCTGCGGTCGTGACGGTGATCAATCTGGACAATGGGCGGGAAATTACCATCCGCGTGAATGATCGCGGTCCGGCGGAAGCCGGGCGCGTTCTGGGGCTGTCACCCAAAGCGGCGGATCTGCTTGGGGTGGGCGCGGAGCCTGCTCGTATCAGGATTGTGGAGGATGAAGCGGCCAGTCGTCAGCTGGCGGAAGTGCTGCCCGGTGGCCCGATGTTGCAGATTAACGCCGCTCCGCGGGAAGCTGTAAGACAGACGGACCTTGGTGGTTCGGGTGCTATCCTTCAAAATACAGGCGTATCCCCTCAGCCGGAACAGCAGACAGCCTCCGCAGGGCAGGCTACGGCTCAGACAGCTGTCCAGTTGCCGGCGCTTCCGGTCCAGTGGCGGCAGGGGCAAGCCGTTCCGACTCAGCTTTGGGTTGAGACGGCAGATTTTACAGCGCGTGGGGCAGCAGCAAGGCTGGCCGCGCAGGATGGAGGCTCGGTCTGGCCTTCTTTCACACCACAAGGCAAGATGTGGGCTGTCCGACAAGGACCTTTTACGACTATAAGCGACGCGGATGCGGCCTTGAAGCGTGCACTCGCTGATGGCTTGACCGGATCTCATATCGTCGTCGAATAGGAAAGAACGTGCAAACTCGACGGTTTCTTCTCGCAGGGGGCGCAGCCCTCCTCTCAGGTAGTTATTCTCTGACTGCTTTTGCCCGTAAGCCAAAGGGAGCGCACCCGCATGCGGCTGCTCCTGCCGCTGCGGCGCCTCAGCCTGATGGAGTAGCGCAAACACCTGCGACCACGCCTGTCGGCCCGCTGGATACACTGGCGCGCTGGGCGTGTATTATTGACTATAAGAGTGGCGCAACCCTGCTTGAAAAAGCAGCGGACGAACGCATGCCTCCGTCTTCTCTGACCAAGATGATGACGGCTTATGTCACGTTCAGCATGCTGAAGGCTGGCCGCCTGCGGCTGGATCAGGCACTGCCGGTGAGCGAACGCGCCTGGCGAATGCAGGGTTCCCGCATGTTCGTGCCGTTGGGGCAGAGCATTCCGGTGCAGGACCTTATTCAGGGCATGGTCATTCAGTCCGGCAACGATGCCTGTATCGTGCTGGCGGAAGGGATTTCCGGGTCTGAAGAACAGTTTGTCACGCTGATGAACGACATGGCGGGCAAGCTGGGGCTAACCAATTCCCACTTCATGAACGCCACAGGCTGGCCTGCAGAAAACCACTACATGACCGCCCGCGATGTCGCCTATCTGGCGCTGCGGCTGATCCATGATTTCCCGGAATACTACCATTATTTCTCGGAAAAAGAGTTTTTCTTCAACAAGATCCATCAGGCAAACCGCAACGCGCTGGTTGTTAAAGGTCTGGCTGACGGCCTGAAGACCGGCCACACGGATGCTGGTGGGTTTGGCCTGTGTGCGTCGTCTGAGCGTGAAGGCCGCCGGGTTATCATGGCCATTAACGGCCTGCCGACGGATGGGGCCCGTGCGCGTGAGGGTGAACGCCTGATGGGCTGGGCCTTTGCGAATTTCGAATCTGCGACCATCGTGTCCAAAGGCGATGTTCTGGAACAGGCGCCCGTCTGGATGGGCACAAGCCAGACCGTGCCGCTGGTAGCCGCGCAGGACTTCACCATGATGCTGCCGCACGGCTGGCGGAATGGGACCCATCTGTCTCTGGATTATCAGGGACCACTGGCGGCTCCCATTCAGCAGGGGCAGCCGATCGGGCAGTTGACCGTGATGCTGCCGGGTGGCCGGCAGGCGCTGGTGCCGGTGGTGGCCGGGCAGAGTGTGCCGGCGCTTGGTGTTCTGGGGCGTGCTGCGCGCCGTCTGCACCTCTGAGCCATGGCAAAGGGTCTGTTCGTTACACTGGAAGGCAGCGAGGGGGTGGGGAAATCAACCCAGCTCCGCCTGCTTCAGTCTGGTCTTGCCTCTTTGGGGCATGATGTTCTGACTACGAGGGAGCCGGGAGGATCTCCGGGGGCGGAAGATTTGCGGCAGCTTTTGCTGTTTGGCAAAAATCCGCTTTCCCTGCGGGCCGAGATCCTGACGCATTTTGCTGCCCGTGCTGACCATCTGGATCAGATGATCACGCCGGCGCTGGCCGAAGGGCAGATTGTGATCTGTGACCGGTTTACGGATTCCACCATGGCCTATCAGGGTTATGGGCGGGCGGAAGGCGAGCCGGACGTGCTTGATATGATCTCCCGCCTGCAAAGCCAGCTGGGGCGTGACCCGGACGTGACCTTTCTTCTGGAAGCACCGCGGGACGTAGCCCGGTTGCGGCTGGCTGCACGTGGTGCCCCGGTGGACCGGTATGAGCAGTCTGACGAGGCGTTTCATGCGCGGGTCAGCGCCGGGTTTCGGGAAATTGCCCGGCAGAATACCGGGCGGATCCGCCGGCTGCAGACGGATGCACATTCAGCTGAAGAGATTAACAGTCTGATTGTGAAAGATATTCTTTCTCACATCGCGCAGGCTTGAGCCGGTGCAGGGTGACCCGCGTCAGGCTTCCTTGCATCTGCATGGGCATACAGAGCCTTTGCAGGCTTTCCGCAAGATTTTTGAGAGCGGGCGTCTGCCGCATGCCTGGCTGATTACCGGCCCGCCGGGGATTGGCAAGGCGACCTTTGCTTTCCGTCTTGCCCGGATGATTCTGGGCGGAGAAGAACCGGAAAGCCCGGCAGGGCGGCGGGTTTCTGCTGCCACGCATGCGGACCTTCTGGTTGTTAGTCGCAGTTTTGATGAAAAAAAGCAGCGCTATCGCGGTGAGATCGTCGCGGACGAGGTTCGGCCTATCAATGCCTTTCTCCGCCGCACGGCGGCTGAAGGGGGCTGGCGCGTTGTGATTGTGGATGGCGCAGAATGGCTCAACCGGAGTGCCGCCAACGCGCTGCTGAAAATTCTGGAAGAACCGCCCCCAGCGGCTGTGCTGCTGCTGACATGCTCCGCACCGGGGCGTCTGCTGCCGACCATCCGGAGCCGGTGCCGCAGGCTGGAACTGGAGCCGCTGGACAGCATGGATATGATGGCCGTGTTGCGGGAGATCCAGCCCGAGGCCTCTGCTGAGGAAATCAGCCGCGTGCAGGCGGCGGCCCACGGTGCACCCGGACGCGCTGCTGCCTTTCTGGCTGACCAGCATGGTCAGATTGCCAGTCTGGTAGAAGAAACTCTGAATGGGATTTCGGCCAGCCGAGGCTATGAAATTGCCGAAATCGTTCTCCGTAAGGATGGCGGTTTTAATTTATTTTTCAGTCTGTTATCAGATTTTCTTCAGGAGCGTGCGCGTCAGGCTGCCCGGCAGGGGAATGCCGCATGCGTTGCGCTGGCAGACGCATGGGAAGCGATCATGCGTCTTCAAAGCGAGACGGAACGCTTTAATCTCGATAAACAGGAAACACTTCTCGAAGCCATGACTATTGCGAGCATTGCATGACCCGCCCTTTCTACGTCACGACCCCGATTTATTATGTGAACGGCGCGCCGCACATCGGCCATGCCTACACCTCCGTTGCGGCGGATGTGCTCGCACGCTTCCATCGTCTGGCCGGAGATGATGTGTTTTTTCTGACCGGCACCGATGAGCATGGCCAGAAAGTGGAACGGGCAGCGCAGGCGGCGGGTGTGGAGCCCAAGGCGTTTGCCGACCGGGTGTCTGATGACTTCCGCAGTATGGCCGACGCCATGGCGATCTCCTACGATGACTATATCCGCACCACCGAGCCGCGCCACATCAAAGGCGCGCAGGCGCTGTGGCAGAAAGTGGCGGAAAATGATGCCATTTATCTGGGGGCGTATGAGGGCTGGTATGCTCTGCGCGATGAATGCTTCTATGGCGAAGATGAGCTGATTGACGGGCCGAATGGCCAGAAAGTCGCCCCGACCGGTGCGCCTGTCGAATGGGTGAAGGAGCCGTCTTACTTCTTCCGCCTGTCTGATTTTCAGGACCGCCTGCTGGCCTATTATGAGGCAAACCCGGACTTCCTCGGTCCGCATGGCATGAAGCGGGAAATCGTCAGCTTTGTGAAGCAGGGGCTGCGGGATCTGTCTATCAGCCGCACCAGCTTTAACTGGGGTATCCCGGTGCCGGGTGACGACAAGCATGTGATGTATGTGTGGTTCGACGCGCTGGCGAACTATCTTAGCGCACTGGACTATCCTGATACATCAGCGCCGCGAGCCCGTTTCTGGCCTGCGAGCCAGCATCTGGTGGGGAAAGATATCGCCCGTTTCCATGCTATTTACTGGCCAGCTTTCCTGATGGCTGCCGGGATTGAACTGCCGAAGAAGATTTTTGCAAACGGCTGGTGGACTGTTGAAGGCCAGAAGATGAGCAAATCTCTGGGCAATGTGGTCGATCCGCGTGATCTGGTGAAAGAGTTCGGGCTGGATGCCGTGCGCTTCTTCCTGCTGCGGGAAGTGCCCTTTGGTGGTGATAGCGATCTCTCTCGCAAGTCTCTGATTATGCGGAATAATATCGAGCTGGCGAATGATCTGGGCAATCTGGCCCAGCGCACGCTGTCTCTGGTGGCCCGCAACTGTGGGGGCGTTCTGCCGGAACGCCGCACGCTTACAGAAGAGGACACGCAGCTTCTGAACCACGTGGCCGTCCTGCCGGAACTGATGGCCAGCCAGATGGACCGGTGTGCCCTGACGGACGCGCTGGAAGATGTGTGGAAAGTCATCCGTGCCTGTAATGCCTATATCGACCATCAGGCCCCGTGGGCGCTCAAGAAGACCGACCCGGAACGGATGAGCGATGTGCTGCGCGTGCTGGTGGATGCCCTGCGCGGAATTGCCACCGTGCTTCAGCCTTACATGCCGCAAAGCATGGACCGGATGCTGACCCAGCTTGGTGTGACGGAAGAGGAACGTACCTTCGCTGCTCTGGAAACGCCGTTGCCGGGAGGCCGTCAGCTGCCAGCGCCGCAGGGGATTTTCCCACGTTATGTTGAAGCCGCTGACCCTGCGTGAATGAGACGAGTATGACTGGACTAATCGACTCCCATTGTCATCTGGATCACTACACGGATGAAGAACTGCCCGCTCTGCTGACGGCGGCCAAAGAGGCTGGCGTTGCCGGGATGGTGACCATCGGCACCCGTCTGGCTCGGGCCGATGAGCAGAAACGTTTGACGACGTTCAATACGCCGGATGTGCGGGTATGGTGCACGGTTGGCACGCATCCGGACCATGTTGAAGAAGTGCCGGTGCCATCCGTGGAAGAGATTGTCGCAATCGCAGATGCGCCGAATGTCGTTGGGATTGGCGAGAGTGGTCTGGATTATTTCCACGGAGCGGAAGAAGTCAGGCCGCTTCAGCAGGAGAGCTTCCGGCAGCATATTGGCGCCGCCCGTGCGCTGAATGTGCCCATTATTATCCACGCCAGGCAGGCCGATGAGGATGTGGCGCAGATTCTGCGGGACGAATCAGCCAAAGGCGCCTTTCCCATCCTGCTGCACTGCTTTGCCTCCAGTGTCGATCTGGCCCGGTGTGTGGTGGAGCTGGGCGGCTATGTCAGCTTTTCCGGGATTGCGACCTTTCCGAAATGCGGTGAATACCGCGAGGTTGCGCGGGACCTGCCGGCAGACCGTATTCTGGTAGAAACCGACTCCCCCTATCTGGCTCCTGTGCCGCGCCGTGGAAAGCGGAATGAACCGGCCTATGTGGCCTATACGGCAGCCTGCCTTGCGCAGGAGCGTGGGCAGGATCTGGCTGATTTCACACAGATGACGACCGATAATTTTTTCCGTCTCTTCCGTAAGGCGGTCTGAGCAGAAAGACAGACGGTATGAAGGTGACAATTCTGGGGTGCGGCGGCTCCGCCGGTGTGCCCATGCTTGGCGGTGAAGACGGCCACGGCATCTGGGGACAGTGTGACCCGAAGGAACCCCGGAATATCCGTACCCGCGCTTCTATTTTCATTCAGATGGAAGACGGGGAAGGAATTCTGGTGGATACCGGGCCGGATATCCGTGCCCAGTTGCTGACGCACGGGATTAGCGCCTTCAAATCCATTTTCTACACCCACGCTCATGCCGACCATATTGCGGGGTTAGATGAGGTACGGGGGATTAACCGCGTGGTGAAGCAGCCGATTACGGCTTACGCCACGCCCTCCGTGCTGGAGGAAATCCAGACGCGCTTTAACTATGTGTTCCAGCCCTGGACCCCGCCCCATTTCTTTCGTGCCGTGGTTGAAGCACATCCGGTGCCGTTGCATGGGGATGTGGTGATGGGGGGGTACAAGGTCTCGCTGTTTGAGCAGAGCCACGGGCGTATCCCGTCATCGGGTCTGCGTTGTGGGGAGTTTGCTTACAGCACAGATGTTGTGGAACTGCCTGAAGCCTCATTCGAGGTGCTGGCCGGGGTTGATACGTGGATTGTCGATTGCTTCCAGAAGGAGCCGCATAGCGCCCACGCCTGGCTGGACCGGGTGCTGGAATGGAAAGATCGTATCCAGCCGCGCCGCCTGATTCTGACCCATCTGGGGCCGGATATGGACTGGGCGTGGATGCAGGCCAATCTGCCGGATGGGGTAGAGGCTGCCTGCGACGGCCTGTGCTTTACGCTGCCTGACCCGGAAAAAGCCTGAGGACCGTTTGCGGTCGGCGTTTTGTAAGAGGGCTGGCTGCTATAAAATGGCAGCACTGAATAAAAATATCCCCCGGACTCTTATGCAGTCCGGGGGATATTTTTTATCTACTGATAGCTGTGAAGCCTGCTGAAATGCCGATTTTACCGGCTCATCAGCACCGTCAGATCGGCATGTTCCAGAATATAACGCGTCACGCCGCCCAGAATGAGCTGACGCAGGCGGGAGTGGGAATAAGCCCCCATGGCCAGCATATCCGCATCAAAATCGTGGCAGGCGGCCAGCAGGCCCTTGCCGACATCCCGGTCTACCGGCGGGAAATCAACAGAGTCGGCTTTAATACCGTGGAAAGAAAGATAGTCGATCACATCGCGCGCCTTGGGGCCGCGACGCTGATAATCCTCACAATGCAGAACCCGCACCGCTTCTGCCGTCTGAGCCCATGCCAGAGCGCCACGCAGGGCTGAAGAGGATTCAGCCGTGCCGTTCCAGCCAATGCAGACGCGCTTAATCATGCCTTTGGGGGGCGTGCGGGGCGCGATGACAACAGGGCGGCCACTATCAAACAGAACCGCATGCAGCGTTTCGGAAGACGAGACTTCCGCGCCTGAATCCGGATGCGGCACCAGTGTGAAGTCCGACAGACGGGCGTGAGAGGGAACAATCTCACTTTCCGCACCATTGATGATGTTGAAGCTGATGCTCGGCTTGTCCCACGGGAAAACCGAGTGAGGAGAAATCACTTCAATATCCGGGTGCGCCGCCACAAAGCGTTCAAAAAGGGCTCGCACTTCATGCGCATGACGTGAGCTTTCATGCTCGGCGGTGCGCATCAGATCTTCCACCATCGCGCCGGACAGGCCTTCACCGGCCAGCGGCGCAATGTCCCGGCCGTCCGGCCGGACATGCAACACAGCCAGATGCGCGCCAAAGCGGCGGGCAAAATTGTAGCCCCGAATCAGCGCGGCTTCCCCATTGGAGGTGCTGACCATGGGGAGCAGGATTTTACGGACGTCTTTCATTGTTCTTGTTCTCCGCGTTGATAAGAATCGGGCTGGTCGACCGGTTGACCTGTTCCGTAAGAGTTATGGATATAAACGCGTGACATTCCAGTGGTTTCCGTCCCGCGTCCATGTTGCGCGATCATGCAGGCGGTAGGGTCTTTCCTGCCAGAACTCAAAACAGGTCGGTGTCACCCGGTAGCCAGACCAGTTTTCCGGACGCGGAATGAGATCCTGCCCCTCGTAACGGGCTTCCACATCCTTCAGGCGCTGCTCAAAAATCGCGCGGTCCGCCAGCGGGCGGGACTGATCAGACGCAACAGCCCCCATGCGGGAGATACGGCTCCGACTCGCAAAATAGGCATCGGCTTCTTCCGCGGTAACCGGGGTTACCGTGCCTTCAATCCGGATCTGCCGACGCAGGCTCTTCCAGTGAAACAGCAAGGCGACATGCGGATTTTCCGCCAGTTCGTTCCCCTTGCGGCTGTCGTGATTGGTGTAGAAAACAAACCCACGACGATCCATGCCCTTCAGTAGCACAATCCGGGCTGAAGGGTGGCCATTCGGCGTGCTGGTGGCAACGACCATGGCGTTTGGATCTGAGGGTTCGGTTTTTTCAGCCTCCTGCATCCATTCGGAAAACAGAGTGAACGGATCGGCCGCAAGGTCGATCAACGCTGGCGAGGAGGCCGGGGAGGGAGTGGAGGTCGATTCAGTCATACCCTGTTCTTTCAGCATCGAATAAAGCCGCTCTTCACGCTTTGTATCGAAAGGCAAGAATGGTTTGAAGCGTTACGCAAGCGCTTTGGTCTTGTTTAGCAGGCTGTGGTATGCGACCAACCGCTACAGTTTTTAGAGCACACTCAACAGACAGGTCGAGGTCACAGCATGTCTTCCAACAACACCACATTGCCCGCCCAGGGAACATTGATGCAGGGCAAAAAAGGTCTGGTAATGGGTGTTGCCAATGATCGTTCCATTGCCTGGGGAATTGCACAGGCGGTTGCGGCTCAGGGTGGTGAGATGGCGTTCACCTACCAGGGGGAAGCACTGGGCAAGCGCGTCAAGCCGCTGGCTGAAAGCATTGGGGCCTCTCTGGTTCTGCCGTGTGACGTGACGGATGAGGCTGCTCTGGATGAGCTGTTTGCCACGCTGGAGAAAAAGTGGGGCAAGCTGGACTTTGTGGTGCATGCTATTGGCTGGGCCGATAAGCAGTTCCTGCGTGGGCGGTATGTCGATACCCCGCGTGAGGCCTTCCTGACGGCCATGGATATTTCCTGCTTCTCCTTTACCGCAGTCGCTCAGCGCGCCTCTGCTCTGATGAAGGATGGCGGCTCTCTGCTGACCCTGACTTATCTGGGTGCCGAACGCGTAATGCCGCATTACAATGTGATGGGTGTTGCCAAGGCTGCTCTGGAAGCATCTGTTCGTTACATGGCGGCCGATCTGGGACGTGATGGTATTCGCGTCAACGGTATTTCTGCCGGCCCCATCAAGACGCTGGCTGCCAGCGGCATTGGCGATTTCCGCTACATTCTGAAGTGGAACCAGTATAATGCGCCGCTGGAACGCAACGTGGCTCTGGAAGAAGTGGGCGGGGCAGGGCTTTATATGCTCTCTGACCTGTCTTCCGGCGTGACGGGTGAAATTCATCACGTGGATTGCGGCTATAACATTGTGGGCATGAAAAACCCCACGGCTCCGGATATCTCTGTAGCAGGCGACTGAGGTTTACTGTGTCCTACAACAGCTTTGGCCATCTTTTTCGCGTCACCACCTGGGGTGAAAGCCATGGACCGGCCATTGGCTGTGTAGTGGATGGTTGTCCGCCCCGCCTGCCTCTGACAGAGGCTGATATTCAGCCGTTTCTGGATCAGCGCCGGCCCGGTCAGTCTGCCTTTACCACCCAGCGTAAGGAGCCGGATGCCGTGCGCATCCTCTCCGGCGTGTTTGAAGGGCAGACAACAGGTACCCCCATTTCCCTGCTGATTGAAAACACGGACCAGCGGTCCCGTGACTACGGCGATATTGCTCAGACTTATCGCCCCGGGCATGCGGATCTGACGTATGACCTGAAATACGGTATCCGTGACTATCGTGGTGGCGGACGGTCTTCCGCGCGTGAGACGGCGTGCCGGGTGGCGGCAGGTGCTGTGGCGCGGCAGGTGCTGGGGCAGGGCGTGCGTATTCGCGGTGCTCTGGTGCAGCTTGGTCCGCACAAGATTGATCGTTCCCGCTGGGACTGGGATGAAGTGACCCGTAATCCGTTTTTCTGCCCGGACGCAGCCTGCGTGCCGGAATGGGAAGAGTATCTGGCTGGTATCCGTAAGGCGGGGCTGTCCATCGGTGCGGTGATTGAAGTTGTGGCTGAAGGCGTTCCGCCCGGTCTTGGCGCCCCGGTTTACGGCAAGCTGGATTCGGACCTGGCTGCTGCGCTGATGAGCATTAATGCCGTCAAAGGCGTGGAAATTGGGGATGGGTTTGCGTCAGCCGCTTTGACCGGCCTTGAGAATGCTGACCCGCTGTCCATGCAGGATGGCCAGATTGCTTTTGGTGCGAACCATGCTGGCGGCATTCTGGGTGGTATTTCCAGTGGTCAGCCGGTTGTAGCGCGGTTTGCGGTCAAGCCGACCAGTTCAATGCTCGCACCGGTGCCATCTGTGACGCGTGATGGTCAGAATAAAGACGTCATTACCAAAGGGCGGCATGATCCGTGCGTTGGGATACGTGCCGTACCCGTGGGGGAAGCCATGATGGCCTGCGTGTTGGCAGACCATCTTTTGCGGCATCGCGGACAGGTTGGCTAAAGCTTAGCCAACCAGTTTGGCGTCCAGCGTAATGTTGGCTTTGAAGAGTTTGGAAACCGGGCAGCCAGTCTTGGCTTTGTTCGCCAGTTCCTGAAACTGTTCGGGTGTTGCGCCCGGCACTTCGGCTTCCAGCTTGAGGGCTACCGCATCAATCTCAAATCCATCAGCGGCCTTGTTCAGGCTTACTTCGGCGGTGGTGTCGATAGATTTTGCTGTCAGACCGGCATCTCCCAGAATGAGGGAGAGCGCCATGGAAAAACAGGCTGCGTGCGCAGCACCCAGTAGCTCTTCCGGGTTGGTGCCCGGCTTACCCTCAAAGCGCGTATTAAAACCGTAAGGCTGGTTTTCAAGGGCATGGCTTTCCGTGGAAATAGTGCCGCGCCCTTCTTTGATGGTGCCTTCCCAGTGGGCAAAGCCATGTTTTTTGATAGCCATGATATCATCCTTTTCTTCGTCGGGCGGAGAGTGCACAGAACGCGGCCTCAGCCGTTAAGTTCACGCAATGCTGCTCCGCTCTCGCAGAGATGAGAACCGTGGCGGACTGAAAATGTGGCATAGGATATGCGCATAACCACACGGGTTACCTCACGCCCGCTCTTGCACCGGAGCGGGAACCACGGCATGCGGGAAAGACCTTCTGCCCGTCTCCTGCTTCCGATGGGAAGAAATGGGCTGATAATGCGGAGACCATGATGAGTTCCACCACGACCGATCCTTCTTCATCCGTTGATGTCGCCCTGATTGGTGGGGGCGTGATGAGCGCCACCCTTGGGGTGTTTCTCCGGCAGTTACAGCCGGACTGGCGCATCAGCATTTTTGAGCGTCTGGATAGTGTGGCGGAAGAAAGTTCGGATGCGTGGAATAATGCCGGTACCGGCCATTCAGCACTGTGTGAGCTGAATTATACGCCGCAGAAAGCCGATGGCAGCGTGGATATCAGCAAAGCTGTTGCGGTGAATGAGGCGTTCCAGATCTCCCGCCAGTTCTGGTCCCATCTGGTTGAGAACGATATTATTGCTTCTCCACGTGATTTTATTACGCCCGTGCCGCACATGAGCTTTGTCTGGGGGGAAGCGAATGTTGCCTTCCTGCGTAAGCGCCATGAGGCCCTGAACGCCCACCCGCTGTTTTCTGGCATGGAATATTCTGAAGATCCCGCGCAGATGGCGCAGTGGATGCCGCTTGTTATGCAGGCGCGGCCACCGGGGCAGCCTCTGGCTGTAACGCGGAGCCTGAACGGGACGGATGTGAACTATGGCGCGCTGACGCGCCTGCTGTTCAGCTATCTGACAGAAACAGGCGGCTGCACCCTGCATACCAAACATGATGTGCTGAATATCAAGCGCGGACCGGATGGCCGGTGGCAGATTCTGGTGCAGGATCTTCGTCTCAATACGCAGCGTACGGTCAATGCTCGCTTTGTCTTTATTGGGGCAGGGGGCGGTGCGCTGTCTCTGCTTCAGAAAACGGGTATCCCGGAAGCCAAAGGGGTCGGTGGGTTCCCGGTCAGTGGCCAGTTCCTGCGCTGCACGAACCCGGAGATTGTGGCGCAGCATCGGGCCAAGGTGTACGGGAAGGCTTCTGTTGGTGCGCCGCCCATGTCCGTGCCGCATCTGGACACTCGCATGATTGACGGCAAGCCCGCGTTGCTGTTTGGGCCGTATGCGGGCTTCTCAACCCGTTTCCTCAAACATGGGTCTCTGATGGATCTGCCCCGCTCCATCCGTCCTGATAACATCAAGGCTATCCTGTCCGTCGCGCGGGATAACTGGCCGCTGACCAAATATCTGATTGAGCAGGTCATGCAGTCCAATAGTGAACGGATGAATGCCCTGCGGGACTTTGTCCCTACCGCGCGGTCCAAGGACTGGGAACTGGTGGTGGCTGGCCAGCGTGTGCAGATTATCAAGAAAGACGCTCAGAAGGGCGGGGTTCTGCAATTTGGGACGGAAGTGATTTCCAGTCAGGATGGTTCAATCGCCGCTCTGCTTGGGGCGTCTCCGGGGGCTTCCACCGCAGCACCCATCATGCTGACCGTGCTGAAAAAATGTTTTGCCGAGAAGCTGCCGGAATGGGACGCAAAACTGAAAGCCATGATCCCGTCTTATGGTCAGACGCTGGCGAATAACCCGGACCTGTGTGCTGAGCTGCGGGATAAAACCACGAAGGTTCTGGAACTGGCAGACGTCTGAGGTTTTGTAATCCTTCGCTGCGGGCCATGGAACACTGGCCCGCAGCAGAGGGCTTCAGAAAATTTCGATATGGCTTTTAAAGCCAAGCATGGCAGCGTCAGGCAAATTGCCTTGTCCATTGGGCCGGAAATAATATTCAAAAACCGGCTGGAAGATGACGCCGCGCATGACATGGATGGCGTAATTCACTTCCAGAACGCTGGTATGCCGCTGGATGCCGGAGGCGTGGTTGATCATGGTCTGATTTTGGCTCTGAAGAAGCGCCTCGGTTTTCTGCACATTTTTGGCAATATGCGTGTAGCTGAATGCAATACCGATGGTGTCATAAGGGCGGTTGCGCCAGAAACCCCGGTTAATCAGCGCGCCGTAAACTTCATAATCTCGCAGAGCAGTATGCGGGTCATTATAGATCAGCCCACCAAGAACCGTGATCCCTGAGTTTTTCTGGCTTTTACGATAGCGCAGAAGCTGCTGATCCAGCATGAGCCAGCTTGACCAGCTATATTGGCGTCGTGCCGGTTGGGCACCCGTCAACACGTAGGGCTTTCCCATGTTGTCGCGGTAAGTGTCCGCAACTGATACATCCTGCAAGGCGGCACCAATTTTGTAGTGGCCGGGTAAGCTGTGGCTCCGTCCTGTTTTTGGTTCCCAGCCGACTTCAACCGGCACAACATGGCCGACGATATTGGCTCCATTGAACTTGAAGCCTGTGCGGTGCTGCGCCACCTGATAAATGCCGTCTTCCGCAAAATAGACGCCCGTTTGCACGTAAACATCACGCGTCGGTCTTCCGCGTACGCGGAAGGCCCACGTGGCTGCGGGATAGCCTGGATAGTAAGAACTGTCTGAAATTCCCTTGGGGCGGCCGCAGATGCTGCCGTTCATGAAGTTGCAAAACAGTTCACTGGCGGCAAAATCTGAAAGCTCGGCCATGCGGCCGCCCGCTATGGCAAGGCGGTTACCAAACAGGTTTTCTTCCGCATAGAGCATGACGAGATGCACGGCCACGTTCCCAGCCCCGCCATAATCTTCTGAACTATGGTTGAGCCAGTCTCCAAACATGCGGTTTGCCGTGGTGCCATAACGCCCGGTCGTAATCATATGCGTGGCCAGTCCTTTCAGGCCGGCCAGCATTTCCCAGTCGATATTCAGGGAGGCTGCATATTGGCCGGCATTACTGGCCCCTTGCCGGTAAGTGCGAAATTTCTCGCCGCGGGCCGGTTTGGTGATGGCTCCTGCAAATTCATTAGTGTTGGCGAACAGAAAGGCAATGCCGCGCCGTCGCAACCAGCTTGTCATGCCGCCGGGGTCTGCAAATACGGCTTCTGGCCGGGTAAAGGGAGGTACGGTTGAGGGGGGAGAGCCTTTATCCGGCAAAGGCGTATCAACCCGGATAGCGGGTTCGTTCCTCAGTTCCTGATCATCTGTCTGGGCATAAGCCGGGGTCAAAACGAGAAAAGAGAAGAAAAAGACGAAAAAAAGCGTAAGGGCTGAAGCCCATTTTTTGACGTGTTGAGACCAGATCATATCGAAAAACGGGATTTTATGAAGAAAACTCCAGAAGGAGTATGCGAGTTTTTCCAAAAATCAGCCTATTTATTTTGTTTTTATGGGTTTTCTTAATTATTCATGCAATTTCTTTGGAATTGAAGGAAGAAAGGTAAGGGTCAAGAAAATGTGTTCATCCGGCCGGCCTAAGCCGTGGATGACTGCAATTTGTGGGAAGGGTTTGGATGCCGCCGATACTGGTTAACAAAAACCATGCGGCACGGCGGTGCAGTCGTCAGTCGGAAATCGACATATCCGCACGGTGCCACCAGCAGGCCTCAGGCGGGCGAACGGCCGGGATCATGTCATCCGGGTTGCCGCTGAAGGTTACGGTATTGGTCGGTGTTTCCTGCAGCGAGACTTCCGTGCAACGGAGCACGTCGCCATCTGCACGCAAAAAGGCGCTGAGTTTCGCCATCATCAGGCAGACCATCAGTTCCGTTGTCGGGTCACCCGGTGTGATGACAATGCGCTGCGCCCGGGCAGGCTCGTTGGTCTGGAACCATACCAGCAAGGGATCATCTTCCGCCAGTTGCAAGGCGTGATCCAGTTTTTCATCCACAAAGCGATGCCATGTGCTTTTTGCCCGCTGGAACGAGACCGGCATATTGCCTTTTCCATCCAGCCGTGCGCGGGTCGTGGGGCTGAGGCGTACAGTTACAAATTCATTGTGCCCGTGGGGCAGGGCACAGGATTCACTAGCTCCGTGGATCAGCCGGTGGCCCATGGAAAAGCGACGGGTAAAAACCAGATCAGGCATTGGTCTTCTCCGCCACATACTCTTCCCACCCGGCCCGACGCAGGGCGCAGGCGGGACATTCTCCACAGCCATGCCCCCACGGGTGCAGGGTGCCGCGGTCTCCCAGATAACAGGTGTGGCTTGCCTCATTGATCAGGGACACAAGCGGAGCCCCGCCCAGGTCTTCAGCCAGTTTCCAGGTTTCGGCTTTATCAATCCACATCAGCGGTGTGTGCAGCACGTAGCGTGAGTCCATGCCAAGGTTCAGGGCGACCTGCACGGCTTTAATGGTGTCATCCCGGCAGTCGGGATAGCCGGAATAATCTGTCTCGCACACGCCGGTGACAATGTGGCGAATACCGCGGCGGGCGGCGAGGGCTGCGGCAAAGGTCAGGAAAATGATGTTGCGACCGGGCACGAAGGTATTAGGCAGGCCATCTTTTTCCATGGCGATTTCTGCATTGCGGGTCAGGGCTGTGTCAGAAATATCGCCCAGTGCTCCCAGAGCAAGGGTGTGGTCCATGCCCAGCCGCTCTTTCCAGAGCGGATTTTGGGCGCGCAGGCCGTCTCGCAGGGTCTCCCGACACTCCAGTTCTACGGCATGGCGCTGCCCGTAATCGAACCCCAGCGTTTCCACTCGTCCAAAGCGGGCGAGGGCCCACGCCAGACAGGTTGCGGAATCCTGGCCGCCGGAAAACAGGACCAGAGCAGCTTCTTCAGAGGCGCGTGCGGGAGTAGACATGGGTCAGGGAATACCGGTCAGCTTGTGGGTCTGTAAAGAAAGGCCCCATTTGGGGTGGGCCAGACAATAACGGATGGCAGCCTGTATATTGTCGTTCTGGTTCGGCCCGTCCATGGGTTGGAGCCAGAAATGCGTGAAATCAAGATGTTCCAGCGTGGCCGGATCAAGCCCCGGCTGCGGATAGACCAGCTTGAGTTCTGTGCCGCTCGTCTGTTCCAGTGCCGCGCCCTCTTTGGGGCTGATGCATAGCCAGTCGATGCCCTCCGGTGCGTGCAACGTGCCATTGCTTTCCACCGCAATGGTGAAATTGCGGGCATGCATGGCGTCAATCAGAGCCGCATCCAGCTGAAGCAGCGGTTCACCACCGGTAAAAACCACCAGCCCCGGCACCGTCATGGCGTTGCCAGACACCGGCCAGAAGCCGGCGATGGTCTCGGCCAGCTTCTCGGCGGTTTCAAACTTGCCGCCGCCATCACCATCCGTGCCGACAAAATCGGTATCACAGAACTGACAGATAGCCTCGGCCCGGTCAGCTTCCCGACCAGACCACAAGTTACATCCTGCAAAACGACAGAAGACAGCCGGTCGCCCGGCCTGTCCACCCTCACCCTGCAGGGTGAGGAACATTTCCTTGACCATATAAGACATGCGACAGCTCCTGACGCAGATCAGGCAAGGAATGCAAGAGACATTTTAGACAGAAATGCCAGTTGTATGCATGCCCAGCTTATCCAGCAGCTTGCGATCCCGCGAAGCCTGCGGGTTTGGCGTGGTCAGCAGGCGCTCACCGTAGAAAATGGAATTGGCACCGGCAAGGAAGCACAGGGTCTGTGTTTCATCGCTCATATCTTCACGGCCAGCGGCCAGACGGACCCGGCTTTTGGGCATGCTGATACGGGCCGCAGCAATCATACGGACAAAATCCAGCGGATCGACTTCTTCAGAGTCACCCAGCGGTGTGCCTTTCACGCGTACCAGCAGGTTGATCGGAACGCTTTCCGGGTGCGCGGGCAGAGAAGCGAGGGCAGCGATCAGCCCGGCGCGATCTGTCTCATTTTCACCCATGCCGACAATGCCGCCACAGCAGACATTAATGCCCGCATCCCGCACGTTGGACAGCGTATCCAGCCGGTCCTGATAGGTGCGGGTGGTGATGATGTCGCCATAATAATCGGGCGAGGTATCCAGATTGTGGTTGTAGTAATCCAGTCCGGCATCACGCAGCTTGCCAGCCTGTCCGGCATCCAGCATGCCCAGTGTAACGCAGGTTTCCAGACCAAGGCCTTTGACGCCTTCAATCATGGCGCAAACGGTTTCCAGATCATGCTCCTTGGGGGAGCGCCATGCGGCCCCCATGCAGAAACGGCTGGCCCCGGCGTCTTTCGCCTTGCGGGCTTCCGTCAGCACGGCATCGACAGCCATCAGACGCTCGGCCTTTACGCTTTTTTCGTGCAGCGCGCTCTGCGGGCAATAGGCGCAATCTTCCGGGCAGCCACCGGTTTTGATGGAGAGCAGCGTGGAAATCTGCATTTCCGTGGGGTCAAAATGCGCCCTATGTGTTGCCTGAGCACGGAACATCAGCTCCGGAAACGGAAGGTCCAGCAGGGCCTGAATTTCCGGCACCGTCCAGTCATGACGGACTTCCGGCAAAGGGGCTGAGGGAGAACGCGTTACAGGAGAAGAACCGTCAGGCATGCGCAAAGAACCAGATTTTAAGTGGAAAGTAGGACTGAATATATCCGGTTTACCCCGGCAAGACCAGCCTGCAGAACGTCGGGGATGGCCCGGATTGAGATTTCATTTCGGGCCATAGGGAAAAGGAATATCCGGTTAGAGGGCTGCATGCAGGCTTTTAATATCCGCTGCCAGCGCATCGACCTGAGTAAGATCCGCATCCCACGCGAACATGAAGCGCGCGCCACCGCCAATAAAGGTGTAAAAGCGCCAGCCTTTCTCTCGCAGGCCCTCCAGCAGAGTTGCCGGGGCTTTCAGGAAGACAGCATTGGCTTCTGGGGGGAACATCAGTTCCAGCCCGTCAAGCGGGGTAATCTGTTTGGCCAGATGCGCAGCCGCAGCGTTGGCGCTTATAGCATTGCGGAGCCATGCCCCGCGTTCCAGGACGCCAACCCACGGGGCGGCCAGAAAGCGCATTTTCGACGCGAGTTGCCCAGCCTGTTTGCAACGGTAATCGAACCCTTCCGCCAGATCGCGATCAAAAAACAGAATGGCTTCCCCAACGGCCATGCCGTTTTTTGTGCCGCCAAAACACAGCACATCTACGCCGGATTGCCATGTCATCTCCGCCGGCGAGCACCCAAGGGCAGCGCAGGCATTGGCAAAACGGGCACCGTCCATATGCAAACGCAGGCCCAGATCACGGCAGACAGCGGAAATGGCCTGAATTTCAGCCAGCGTATAAACCTGCCCGGTTTCGGTCGGTTGGGTAATGGTAACGGCGCGGGGCTTGGGGAAGTGAATGTCCGTTCGTTCTGTTGCCAGCGTGCGGATGGCGTCAGGCGTCAGCTTGCCGCCCTCTGTGGGGGCAGGCAGCAGCTTAGAGCCGTTGGAGAAGAACTCCGGTGCGCCGCATTCATCGGTTTCCACATGGGCCAGAGCAGAGCAGATGACACTGTTATAAGACTGACACAGCGAGGCGAGGGCCAGTGCGTTGGCTGCGGTGCCGTTGAAGGCAAAAAAGACATCGCAGTCTTTTTCAAACAGGGTGCGGAAGGCGTCCGCCGCGCGGGTGGTCCAGATATCCTCGCCATAGGCTGGCACGTAGCCCTGATTGGCCTCCTGCATGGCGGCAAGAGCCTCGGGGCAGATTCCGGCATAGTTATCGCTGGCAAACTGTTGGGTAATCTGTGTCATGTTTGATCTCTTCAAAACGGTACGAGATCAAAAGACAAAGCGACGACGCGCGTGGCATGGTTCCGTTATTGCCGGTCTTCTGGCCACATCCCTTCACTGCAACGCAGGGAAGGCACCACCTTGCACGGACGCAGGTTGGTGTCAGGCGTCGGCCTGACTCTTGATGCTTCTGACCCTACTCATAAATATTCGATGAAAAAACACAACAATTTGTTGGAAAGGCGTGGGGGAAGGAGCGGTGCGTGCGCTCCTTCCCAAAAAGGCCGGGTTATTTAGTGGTGTAACCGCCATTGACCAGAATGGTCTGGCCCGTCATCCACCAGCCTTCCGAGACCAGAAAACGGACGAACGGTGCAATATCTTCAATGTCCGTCAGACCCGTTTTACTGAAGGCAGACAGGGCTGCTGCGGTTTTATGATACGCCACGGCCTCCGGTGCTTCCTGACCGTAAAAGAACGGCGTGTCCATCGGTCCCGGACCAATGGCGTTCACCGAAATGCCGCGTGCGCCAAACTCCTTGGAGGCTGCCCGCGTGAAATGTTCAACCGGAGCCTTGGCACCTGCGTAGGTGGAATAGAATGGGGTGTAAGCCCCCAGCAGGGACGTGACGAGGGTCAGTAGTTTGCCGTTGTCATTCAGGTGCAGTCCGGCTTCCTTGATGAAGAAATAGGCCGCCTTGGAATTGATGGCGAACATCTCGTCAAACTCGGCTTCCGAGGTTTCCACGATCGGCTTTTTCAGCACTTTACCGACGGTATTGATGGCAATATCGGGCTTACCGATGGCGGCAATGGTGTCCGCAAACAGTTTGCTGTTAGCGGCTGCGGTCGTCAGGTCTGCCTGCAGGGCAACGGCCTGCACACCGGCGGCTTTCAGGTCGGCCAGAGTTTTTTCGGCCTCGGGGCGGCTCGCGTCACTATTATAGTGAATGACCATGGCCTTCACGCCATGCGCAGCGAGATCGCGGGCAATCAGGCCGCCAAGGTTCTTGGCGCCGCCTGTAATCAGAGCGGTTTTTCCTTTGAGACTGTGGTCTGCCATATCCGGTTGTCCTTTCGTTGAAAGACACCGCAGGATGCGGACTTTCATGAGAGAAACAGTATCATCTCGTTTTCATCAATAAATAGGTGTCTTTAGACAACACTTGTCGTATAATCCGAACAATGGAGTGTGCTACCCGAGGGTGTTGTGGATCGGATTGATCTTTTTCGTATTTTCCTGCGTGTTGTGGAGACTGGCAGTTTCTCAAGGGCTGCGGATACACTCAACATGCCCCGGTCTTCCGTTTCTACAGCCATTCAGGCGCTGGAAAGCCGGGTAGGGGCGCGCTTACTGTCCCGCACAACACGCACCGTTTCCACCACGGCGGATGGTCGGGCATTTTATGATGTCTGCCTGCGACTGGTGGCCGATGTGGAAGAGGCAGAAGGCCTGTTCCGCCGAGATAAAGCTGCGCCGCGTGGCGTTTTGCGCGTGGATATGCCCGGGCGGATCGGGCGGTTGATTGTGGCACCGGCGTTGCCGGATTTTCTGGAGCGCTATCCTGAGATTGATATTGAACTGGGGGTAACGGACAGGCCTGTCAATCTGGTGGAAGATGGGATTGATTGCGTGCTGCGCATCGGGCCTTTGCAGGATTCCGGGCTGATTGCCCGCAAGGTGGGCGAACTGGCGTTGATTAACGTTGCAAGCCCTGTCTACCTCGCTCGTTACGGCATGCCAGGCACTCCCCAGGATCTGCCGAAGCATCTTGCTATCGGCTATGCGTCTGCCTTCAGTGGGCGCGTAGAAGAATGGGAGTGGCAGGAAGGCGGGCAGCTACACACCTGTGCCATGGCTAGCCGTGTGACCGTCAACAGTGCGGAAGCCCTGATAGCCTGCTGTCTGGCCGGGTTGGGACTGATTCAGGTGCCAGCCTATGATGTGCAGCACCACTTGAAGGCAGGGGAGCTGGCGGAAGTCCTGCCTGCGTGGCGGGCAGAGCCTATGCCGATGACGTTACTCTACCAGCACCGTCGACATTTTTCTCATCGCTTGCAGGTCTTTGCGGACTGGCTGTGCGCGTTGCTGGAGCCATGTCTGCATGATGCAGGTGAGGGGCGATCTGCGTGAAAAACGTGGAAAAGGTGCGCAGAGGGCTGTGCAGGGCGTGACAAATCCCGACCCATACGAGAGACTGTCTTTCAGATAATCAAAACAGGACGCACTGCCATGACCCTTACGTTTTCTCGTCTGACCCGAGCCGCACTGGCGGTTTGTGCCGCAGGGATGCTGGCAGGGTGTGAGCATAATACGCAAGACCAGAGCCGCAACAGCGTTCGGCCGCTCCGTATTCCCAATCCGGCAGCGCTTTATTGTACCAAAAAAGGTGGCACGCTGAGCATGCAGCAGGACGCGAGCAAAGGGCAGGTTGGCTACTGCCATCTGCCGGACGGCACAGTGATGGACGAATGGGAACTGTTCCGCCGGGATAATCCCAAGCCGACAAAATAACAGCGGATCGCAGAGAACGTCCGCCAGGTCTGATCGGTCTGCCACGGCAGGACTGCTTATCTGGCGGGTGTTGATGCTGTGATTTATTGAAAAATTAAGGGCAGGGCCTGTATCAGGGCTTTTGCTTTGAATGGTTTCTTAGCGTGGAGCTGATTCTGGAGATCCGTTCAGTGCAATAAGCCTGAGATGATGGTCGACAGATCCGGTGAACAAAGGCGCATAAGAGAGCGTGGTTTTGCGAGGGTCGGTAGTTCTGGCGCGTCCTGAGGTGCCACGGCCTCATTAGAAACGCTCGCTGTGCGCAGGCCAAGTGATGATGAACAACCGGTCCTGTGCTACGTCTGGTGCGCCGATCCAATAGGATCATCGGAGCTGATCAGACTGAGAACCGTGGGACCTTCAGCTTCTAATTACTGGCGTGGAGCACATGCATCCCCATACAGAAAGCCCACAGCAGATCATGACAGTTGAGGGGAATGGATCTGGCGGGATTTTTGATGTCTGACCCGCTAGGACATAAATCGCATAAGATATATTATGCCAACTAAATGATATCCGAGGGTGGATATGGTGGCGGATTATGCCGGCTGTCGACCGCCACACAACGGGCTTGTTGGGCCTGCCGGCTTCTTTAGGTGTTTGAGGAGTTCTGCAGACCGGCTGCGCGGAAAGTATCCTAGTGCATTGTTTTGGAATAATTTTTCTGGATCAAAGCGACTTCAGATGCATGTCAGGTGTCTATAGAGAGCCGGAGAGTGCTCTGAAGTGTTTTCCGCGATGAATAGTCTCGGTGACGTTGTTTGGCTCTGTGAGCCTCTTTGACGGGACTCTCCTGCTCGCCGTCGTGTGTGCGCCTCTTCCGCCTTCTGCATGAACGCGCAGTTCCGTACCATCCCACGAGACAACGCTGGCTCCGACATTCGATCCGCTTGTTTTTTCAGTAGCTTATGCCGATCAGATTGTTTCAAAAATGACAAATAACATTCCGGCAAAAGACATAGCGTGCTTTTCAGGCTAGAAAACATCATCTGTGTATGTGGAATACCTTACCTGCAAAATACGAAATTCTTTCGTGGAGAATGGGCTTGAAGCGGCATCTATTTACGTGCAATATCCTGTAAATACTATTTCACGTAGTTGTTATTGGAATTCCCGAATGTCTGTTGCCCGGTCAGTTCTGACAGTCTTGCGCTCCCAGGCCCAGGATCCTGTCAGACTTCTCAGCACAGCATCTGCTCAGCTTGGTAAAAAGGTGGGCGTGCTGTCCTCCTTTGGCGCGGAATCAGCCCTTTTGCTGGCTTTTGTGGCGGAAGTAGACCCGGCTATGCCGGTGCTGTTCCTGGAAACGGGTAAGCATTTTCCAGAAACACTGGCGTACCGGGCGGAACTGGCGCGCTTCCTTGGCCTGAAAAACGTGATTGATGTTCGTCCTGCACAGACCGAGGTGCAGGAACGTGACCCAACCGGCGAACTCTGGGCGTTTGACCCGGATGCCTGCTGCCGTCTGCGGAAAGTTGAACCGCTGGATCTGGCAACGTTGCCTTATGAGGCACTCATAACCGGTCGCAAGCGCTCTCAGGCTTCCACCCGTGCCGCTCTGCCAGTGGTGGAAGAAAAGGAGAATGGCGAACTCCGCCTGAACCCGCTGGCGCTCTGGGAGGCTGAAGACATTACGCGGGAAATGGCCCGCCGCGGCCTGCCCCCGCATCCGCTGGTGGCGGAAGGCTACCTCTCTATCGGCTGTGCACCCTGCACGCGCCCTGTTGGTCAGACTGCAGACCCGCGCGCCGGGCGCTGGGCCGGACTGGCCAAGACAGAGTGCGGCATTCACACGGCTTCCTGAACGTTCAGGACACCTTATCTCTCTTCTCAAAACAGGTTTGACCAGACAAATGGACCATCTTGATCAGCTCGAGGCACAGAGTGTCTTCATCCTTCGGGAAGCCTATCGCAAGCTTAAGCCTCTCGCCATGTTGTGGTCTTTGGGGAAAGATTCCAACGTCATGGTCTGGCTGGCCAAAAAGGCTTTTCTGGGCCGCGTGCCCTTCCCCGTCATGCATGTAGATACCGGCAAAAAATTCCCGGAAATGTATAAATTCCGGGATGAATATGCCAAAAAATGGGATCTGGACCTGCTGCTGGGCACCTGTCCGCCGGTTGAAGAGATGGATCCGTCCCTGCCGCCAGCAGCCCGCTCTGCTGCGCGCAAGACGGCTGGTCTGGCCGCGATGATTGAAAAGCACAAGCTGCAGGGCGTGATTGCCGGCATCCGTCGTGATGAACAGGGCACACGCGCCAAGGAGCGCGTCTTCAGCCCGCGTGGTGCCAGCCACAAGTGGGATATCCGCAACCAGCCGCCAGAATTCTGGGACCAGTATGCCACCCCGCATGAGGAAGGTATGCATATCCGCGTGCATCCTCTGCTGTCATGGCGGGAGATTGATATCTGGCGCTACATCGAGCGCGAAGGCATCCCGCTGGTGGATCTGTATTTTGCCAAAAACGGCAAGCGGTATCGCTCTCTGGGCGATCAGGACATTACCAACCCGGTTGAAAGCAATGCCAGCACGCTGGCTGAGGTTATTGCTGAACTGGAAACCACCCGTACGTCCGAACGGTCTGGTCGGGCCATGGATCATGAATCCGAAGATGCCTTCGAGCGGCTGCGCGTCGCCGGTTATCTTTGAGCCTTAGCGGACTGGAATAGAATTATGACGAATACGCTTTCCCCCTCTGTGGCTCAGTCTCAGGAGCCAGCGACGCCGATCGTTATCGTCGGTCACGTCGACCACGGTAAATCAACCCTGATTGGCCGCCTGCTGCATGACACGGATAATCTGCAGGACGGTAAGGTCGCCCAGATTATTGCCTCGTCCAAAAAGCGCGGACTGAAGGTTGAGTGGAGCTTCCTGCTCGACTCCCTTCAGATCGAGCGCGATCAGGGTGTGACGGTTGATTCCACCCGCATCCCCTTCCTGCTGAATAAGCGGGAATTTGTGATTGTGGATGCGCCGGGTCATCGCCAGTTCCTGCGCAACATGATCACCGGCGCTGCGGATGCGGAAGCTGCTGTGCTGGTGGTGGATGCGGCTGAAGGTGCTCGGGAACAGACCCGTCGCCACGCCATGCTGCTGCACCTTATCGGCATCCGGCATGTGATTGTTCTGTTGAACAAGGTCGATCTGCTGGACTTCGATCAGGCCAAGATTGAAGCTGCAGAAAAATCTGTCTCCGAACTCCTCACAAAGCTGGATCTGGAAGCCGCTCTCTTTATTCCGGCCTCTGCGCGTGATGGTGATAACATTGCCAGCCGTTCCGACCGGATGCCCTGGTATAGCGGCCCGACACTGACGGAAGCTCTGGCACAGGTCCCCTCGCCTGCATCCCGCGCGGAACTGCCGCTGCGTTTGCCGGTGCAGGATGTCTATCGCTTTGACGACAAACGCTATGTGGCCGGTCGCATTGAGCGTGGCCGGGTGCGCGTGGGCGATACAGTGATTATCGGCACGCAGAAAACCCCTGCGAAGATTTCTTCCATCGCAAGCTGGCACACTGCGCCGCAGATTTCTGCTGCTGCGGGTCAGTCCGTCGCTGTTACGCTAGAGCCGGATGTGATCCCGGACCGTGGGGATCTGCTCCACAAATCAGAAACTCCGCCGGTTGCGGCCTCCCGCATCCGTACGCGCCTGTTCTGGCTGCGTCAGGAGCCACTGCGTGTGGGGGAAAGCTTCCATCTGCGTCTGGCGACAGCGGAACATGCCGTGACGGTGACGTCCATTGACTCCGTCGTGAATCTGGACGACCTGCAAAAATATGCTGGCGAGGAAGTCCCGGCAGAAGGTTTTGCAGAAATCACGCTTTCGGCTGCAGAAACCATTCTGTTTGACCCCTTCGTGCCGGGCACGGCAGACGGGCGCGGCGTTCTGGTGGACCGTCAGCAGCGTATTGTGGGTGGCGCGCCGCTTCTGGGGCCTGCGGCTATCGCTGATGGTGAAAAGGTTATTCACCCCACAGGAAGCACCGTGACGACGCAGGACCGTACGCGGGCCAAGGGGCATCGTGGCGGCGTGTTCTGGCTGACGGGGCTTTCCGGCTCCGGCAAAAGCACTCTGGCACGCGCAACGGAAGCAGCTCTTTTTGCTGATGGTGTGGACGTTACCGTTCTGGACGGCGACACTCTGCGTGCCGGCCTGTGCAAGGATCTGGGCTTCTCTGAAGCAGACCGGACTGAAAATGTTCGTCGGGCTGCGGAAGTCGCCCGAATTCTGCGCGATGCTGGTCAGGTTGTGCTGGTCGCACTGATCTCCCCCCTGCTCTCTGACCGCGCTTTGGCTCGTCAGATTCTCGGGGAAGAGTTTGCTGAAGTCTTTGTGGATGCGGACCTTGCAACCTGTGAGCAGCGTGACCCCAAAGGGCTGTATGCTGCGGCACGGTCTGGCAAGATCAGCGGCTTTACTGGCATTGATGCGCCTTACGAAGCACCGGTCAGCCCTGCCCTGCACCTGAAAACCAGCGCAGGAAGTGTTGAATCCGAAACGAAAACGCTTGCATCCTTCATCAAAGACACCGTCAGATTGTCAGGTGCGCTGAAAGCCCGCTCTTAATCAGGGCGAAGCACGGGTCAGAATAGAGTGTTGCCGTGCGCAACCTGTGTTCTGGCTCGTGCGCTTTCAGGGCTGTGCCTGAGGATGGTGGCAGGAGAAGGATGAAGATGAGTTCCGGTCAGGCTCTTAACGCGGCATGAAGCAGGCTGTTTTGTCCTTTTTGCGGGGTGGCGGGTCCGCCTTGCCCGGTTATCGACTGGCGCTAGGGGTAACCCTTCTCTGGACGGGCTTTTTTATCGTCCTTCCCTTGTGCGCGCTAATCATCCGCCCCTGGCAGGATGGTGTGGGCGCTATGGTCGCGGCAACGCATGACACGCGTATGTTTGCCGCTCTGTGGACCAGTTTTTCCAGTGCCTTTCTGGCAGCCTTACTGAATGTGCCTCTTGGGTTGCTGCTGGCGTGGGCGCTTGTGCGCGGGGATTTGCCGGGTCGCCGGGTTGCGGATGCGCTGATTGATCTGCCTCTTGCCCTGCCGACCGCCGTATCAGGCATTACACTCGCCACGCTTTACGGCCCGCAGGGCTGGCTTGGCGCCCCCCTCGCAAAGCTTGGTCTGGTGCTGGCTTATAGCCGGACCGGCATTGTGCTGGCTCTGATGTTTGTCGGCCTCCCCTTTGTGGTGCGCACGGTTGAGCCTGTGCTAAAAAACCTGCCGCGCGATATGGAAGAAGCCGCCGTTCTGCTTGGGGCCAGACCCTGGCAGGTGGTCACGCGCGTCGTCATTGCCCCTCTGCTTCCAGCTTTGGTGACAGGCTTTGGTCTGGCCTTTGCGCGGGGCGTTGGGGAATACGGCTCTGTGATCTTCATTGCAGGCAATCAACCCTTCAAGAGTGAAATTGCCCCGCTGCTGATTGTCGTCCGCCTTCAGGAATTTGATTACGCGGGAGCCACGGCTATAGCGCTGATCCTGTTGCTCACTTCCCTGCTCGCGCTGGTTCTGGTCAGTCTGGTGCGCAGGCGGTTGTCTGTGTGGGGGGAGCAGAGATGAGAAAATATTCTCTCTGGGTTCTCACATGGGGATTGATTGTTCTGGTGCTGCTTATGCCTCCTGCGGTGGTGGTGGCGGAGGCTCTGAAGAACGGTCTGGCTCCGGCGCTCGCTTCTTTGTCTGACCCCGACGGTCTGGCGGCCATCTGGCTGACGCTGGAGGTTACGGTTGTCTCCGTGCTGGCAAATACCGTTTTTGGGGTGATGGCCGCCTGGGTGCTGACAAAATATCGCTTCCCCGGCCGGTCTGCTCTGCTGGTGCTGGTTGAATTGCCGCTGAGCATTTCCCCGGTTGTGTCGGGCCTTGTCTGGCTCCTGCTGTTTGGTGCTCAGGGCTGGTGGGGGCCTGCGCTGGAGCAGGCAGGTATTCATATCGCCTTTGCCGTGCCCGGTATCATGCTGGCCACCATCTTTGTCACCTTGCCTTATGTGGTCCGCACCCTTGTGCCGCTGATGGAGCAACAGGGGCGCGATGCGGAAGAGGCTGCCATGCTGGCCGGAGCCGGGTTCTGG
Source organism: Acetobacter sp. KSO5 (assembly GCF_044094635.1). Taxonomy (NCBI): domain Bacteria; kingdom Pseudomonadati; phylum Pseudomonadota; class Alphaproteobacteria; order Acetobacterales; family Acetobacteraceae; genus Acetobacter; species Acetobacter sp. KSO5. The sequence continues at coordinate 1,513,449 of NZ_CP172014.1, forward strand.
AATATTCTCTGGCGGGTCACGCTGCCCGGTGCGCGGGTTGCCCTGTTTTCCGGCATTTTGCTCACCACGGCGCGGGCTATGGGGGAGTTTGGTGCGGTTTCCGTCGTGTCCGGCCATATTCCGGGCATGACCGAGACTATGCCGCTGCATATTGAAAGTCTTTATAATGGATACCAGACCGTTGCGGCCTTTAGCATGGCTGCACTGCTGGCCGGCATGGCGATGATGGCCGTCTTGCTCCGCTCCGCGCCGGAGTGGCTGGCCCGCTGGAAGGAGAAGCAGGCATGAGTGTGCAGGTTGAGCATCTGGTGCGCTATGCACCGGGGAGCACGCGGCGTCTGCTGAATGATGTCTCTCTGGATGTACCAACAGGGGCGTTTGTGGCGCTGGTTGGTCCCTCAGGTGCCGGGAAAACAACCCTGCTCCGGGCTATTGCGGGCTTGGATACGTTTGAGCAGGGCACCTTGCTGCTGGATGGGCAGACGATGGGCAGTATGCGGGACCGTGCCCGCAAGATTGGCTTCGTTTTTCAGAATTACGCCCTGTTCCCGCACATGACGGTGGCAAAAAACATTGCCTTCGGACTGGATGTGCTGCCCCGTTCCGAACGTCCTTCCCGCTCCGCTATTGCGGCGCGCGTGCAGGAACTACTGGACCTTATGCAGATCCCGGACGCCGGAGCGTCCTACCCGGCGCGGCTTTCCGGCGGGCAGCGGCAGCGTGTGGCGCTTGCCCGTGCATTGGCAACGGGGCCTAAACTTCTGTTGCTGGATGAGCCCTTTGGGGCGCTCGACCCTATTGTACGGCGCTCCATCCGCACATGGCTGAAAGCCCTGCACGAACGTCTGGGGCTGACCACCATTCTGGTCACGCATGATCAGGATGAAGCCGTAGAAATAGCAGACCGTATTGTCGTGATGCAGCATGGACAGATTGTGCAGGATGCCACGCCGGAAGGACTGAACCGTAACCCGCAGACAGCGTTTGTTATGGAGTTCCTCGGGGAAGCGCCATCTTTTAACGGCATCGTGCAGGATGGTCTGATGGTGCCGGATGAAGCGGGCCTTCTTCCCTTTGCGGTCGATGCGTCTGTTTCTCCCGGCCCGATAACGGCCATGCTGCGACCTTATGAAATTCAGGTATGCAGGCCTGACGAGCGTTCAGCGCAAGAACCTGCTCTCTCCCTCATCCCAGAGGGAGCGCGGAACGGTTATCGGCATTATAGAGCGCAGCTGGCTGAGCGTTCTGTACCGTTCAGCATTCCTGATTGCACAGAAAATACTGTGGAAATTCAGGCCTCTGGCCTGCTTGATATCAGCCGGGCCCGACTGTTTCGGGATGGAGAACGGTGCGGATAAACGGTTTTTGCTGAGCGGCAACGTTATTTTATCACGAAGCGACGTGCTTCATTTATGATCACTCAAAACGGCGCGTGGTATATTGATAATATATCACGCATGATGTAATTTCTTTTCCCAAGGATCGTTCCGGAAAGGGATATGCTGTGGATCGCAGAAACAGTCGCCGGGATGCTGAAGGCACCAGCGTCATCACCGCCAATCGTCTTCTGGATGGCCGCATCGTCTGGCTGGCTGCCGATGGCCAGTGGACGACGCTGATTCAGGACGCAAAACTCTATCCCAACAGTGCAGTTGAGGAGGCTTTGAAAGCCTGCAATGCCCGCGCGCAGCAAGAGGCTCTGGTGGGGATTTATGGCGTTCAGGTTACCGAGACGGCGTCTGGCCCGCTCCCTGTCACCAGTCGTGAGCGCATCCGCGCTGCGGGCCCCAGCGTGCATCCCAATTTTACGCCAGACTGGCACGCGCCTCACCCTGCTCCGTACGCCTGAACAGACGATCAAGATTGGCTTTTTCCATGTCTCATTCTCCATCTGCCGCACTGCCCGTCGGGCATTATGCTTACGATGACGTTGACCGCACGTTTCTGAAGCAACGCGTTGCTCAGTTTAAAGATCAGGTTGAACGGCGTCTGTCCGGTGCTCTGACGGAAGAAGAATTCAAGCCGCTCCGGCTGATGAACGGCCTTTATCTCCAGTTGCATGCCTACATGCTGCGGGTCGCTATTCCGTACGGCGTGCTTGATGCGAAGCAGATGCGCACGCTCGCGCATATTGCCCGCACGTATGACCGTGATTACGGGCATTTCACCACCCGCCAGAATATTCAGTTCAACTGGATACGGCTGGAAGACACGCCGGAAATTCTGAACGTGCTAGCCGATACGGACATGCACGCCATTCAGACCAGCGGGAACTGCATCCGCAACGTGACGGCAGATCAGTTTGCCGGGGCGGCTGCGGATGAAGTGCTGGACCCGCGTGTCTATGCGGAAATTCTGCGGCAGTGGTCTACGCTGCATCCGGAATTTACGTTCCTGCCCCGTAAATTCAAAATTGCTATTTCCGGCAGCCAGCAGGACCGTGTTGCCGCGCGCTTCCACGATATCGGCCTGATTGCGCGTGAGGGCGAAAATGGTCGTCCGGTGTTTGAAGTCTTTGTCGGCGGCGGTCTGGGTCGCACGCCAATTATTGGCGTCAGGCTGCGGGATGACCTGCCGGAAGAAGATCTGATTGCGTATCTGGAAGCCGTTCTGCGCGTCTATAACGCGCATGGGCGGCGCGACAATATCTATAAGGCGCGCATCAAGATTCTGGTTCAGGCTCTGGGCACGGAAGAATTCCTTAATCAGGTGAATGCAGAATTTGCCGCCATGGACCGGGCTCGCTACCGGCTACCCGAAGCGATCGTTGAGGCAATCCGCGCACGGTTTGGCGCGCCGGATTTTGCCCCGGCAGGCAATGCGGCGGAAAAACTGGCCGCCCAGCGCAAGGCCGACCGGGCATTTGATGCATGGGTCCATACCAACACTCATCCGCACAAGCAGCCGGGTTATTGCTCGATTACGATCTCCTGCAAACCGGCTGGCGGTATCCCGGGGGATGTGACCTCAGCACAGATGGGCCTTCTCGCCGATCTGGCGGAACGCTACAGCTTTGGGGAGCTCCGCATCACGCACCTGCAAAATGTAGTGCTGGGCCATGTGCGGCAGGATGCGCTGTATGATGTATGGCAGGCGCTGGAGAAAAACGGGCTTGGGGAAGCGAACATCGGTTTCATTACTGATATCGTCGCCTGTCCCGGTCTTGATTACTGCGCACTGGCCAACGCCCGCTCCATCCCCATTGCCCAGAAGCTGAGCTCCCGTTTTGCAAATGCTGATCTCCAGCGGGAAATCGGGCCCCTGCGGCTGAATATTTCCGGCTGCATCAATGCCTGCGGGCATCATCATGCCGGGCATATTGGCATTCTGGGTGTTGATAAACGCGGCGAGGAAGCCTTCCAGATTACGCTGGGTGGCTCCGCTGGAGATGGCGATGCCTCCATCGGACAAATTCTCGGCTCTGCCATGTCGGAAGATGAAACGGTTGATGCAATCGCCCGGATCATTGATACGTATCTTTCCAGACGAACGGCGGGTGAGCGGTTTATTGAAACGTGCCGCCGTTTAGGCACAGCACCATTCAAGGACGCCGCATATGCCACTGCTTGAGAACGGCCAGATTATTCAGGACACATGGCAGATTGCCGTTGAGGGAGTCTCTCTTCCGGCAGGCGATGTGCTGGTGCCGTTGGCTCGCCTTTCTGAAGGGCTGGGCCGGAATAGCGATGCGCGGCTTGGTGTGGTGCTGAGTTCTGCTGACGAAGTCGAAACTCTGCGAGACGCCCTGCCCCGGCTGGACGTTGTGGCGCTGACCTTCCCTGTGTTCCGGGATGGCCGCCCGTTTACGCAGGCAAGGGCCTTGCGTGAACATCTGCACTTCAAGGGGGAAATTCGGGCTGGCGGGCATGTGCTGCCGGACCAGTATGAATTTCTGCTCCGGTGCGGGGTCACGGCAATAGATTTACCCGAAGGCTCTGATCCCGCTGTCTGGCAGCGGGCGCATGAAGCCTTCACGGTGGCCTATCAGCCTTCCATTCTGAAGGAACAGGCGGAGGGGTTTGCCTTTAGGCGGAGGCTGGCCTAGCGCGGGAGATCTGGCACTGTGGCGCGTCTTCCGCATTCCGCCGGATCTTTTATTCGAAAAATTCTTGTCAGCACAATCCGGGGCTATCTGGGGCTGACCCTGCGCACTACGCGCTGGACATTTAGTATCGACCCGGAGGCCCGCGAGGTCCTCACCTGTCAGGATGGTCGCACAGCTGTTGTTGCCTTCTGGCATGAGGTTCTGCCGCTCACACCAGCCTTGTGGTGGTGGGCAGAACCGCAAAACCCCGCCATGCGACTGCACGTACTTATCAGCCGGAATCGGGATGGGCGCCTGATTGCCGATATTGTTGGAAAATGGCGCATCTGGTCCATTGCCGGCTCTTCCGATACACGGGGTAAAAACAAAGGCGGTGCCGCCGCCCTGCGCCGCATGCGAGCCAGATTGCGGCATGGCGGCATTGTTGCCATTACGCCGGATGGGCCAAGAGGCCCGCGTAGACAAGCCCAGCAAGGGGCCACGGCGCTGGCTGCCCTTGTCAGAAAGCCGATTGTGCCCGTTGGTGCGACGTGCCGGGGCATCCGCCTGAACTCCTGGGATAAAATGATTTTGCCGCTGCCTTTTGGACGCGGTCATTTTGTGTGCGGCGCTCCGCTTATTCTCCCGCGTGAGAAAGAGGCGCAGGCCGAACATAGTGCAGACCGGCTGCTGGCCGAGGCGATTACGCAGGTCACGCTGGAAGCTGAGCGGCCATGGGTGGACCATCCGGGCCGCCAGAAGGAAAAAGTCTGGCTTGCACCGTTATCTCTTCAGCCGTCACGGGTCTGGGGCTGGGTGGCTACGGGGCTTGCTCCTGCACTGCCTTTCCTGCTGCGCTGGCGGCAGACACGCGGGAAGGAACTGCCGGACCGGGTGCGGGAGAAGATGGGCTTTGCCTCGCACGAGCGCCCGGCAGGGTCACTGGTCTGGTTCCATGCAGCCAGTGTGGGTGAGCTGGTGTCGATTCTGCCGCTTGTGCAGCTCTGTCTGGAGAAAAAGCAGGCTCTGACAGTGCTGGTCACAACCGGAACCGTCACGGCGGCGCGCCTTTTGCAGCAACGCCTGACGCATCCCCGGCTGGTTCATCAGTTTGTGCCGCTGGATGTGCCGCGCTGGGGGCAGCGTTTTCTGGCGCATTGGCGGCCACAGGCTGTGGTTTTCACGGAAAGTGAACTCTGGCCAAACCTGATTGGCCTGTGCCACCGGCAGAATGTGCCTGTGGCCCTCGTCAATGGGCGGATGTCGGAACGCTCTTTCAAAAACTGGGATAAATTACGCCCTGTTGCCCGGCGGATGCTGGAACGGTTTGCATGGATTGCAGCCCGCTCCGAAGAGGATGCCAAGCGGTTCCGTCAGCTTGGCGCCCGGTCTCTGACGAAAGCAGGCGATCTCAAGACAGCTGCTCCACCTTTGCCGGTGAATCAGGCTGAGTTGCTTGCAGTTCAGCAGCAGCTTGCCGGGCGGCCGGTGTTTTTGGCAGCGTCCACGCATGATGGAGAAGAAGACGCACTCCGGCAGACGGTCCAAACCTTGCGGACACGTTTTCCGTCACTTCTCACCATTATCGTACCGCGCCATCCAGAACGCGGTGCTGCCGTTAGCGCTCTTTTTGGCGGAGCGCCCCGAAGGGCCTTGGGGCAAGTTCCTGCGCCGACCGATACCGTATGGGTGTGCGATACACTGGGCGAACTGGGGCTGTTTTATCGGCTGGCTGGCATTGTCTTTATCGGCAACAGTCTGCCGGAGGTGCGAAAAGGTGGCGGCGGCCATAATCCGTTTGAACCCGCTCGTCTGGACTGTGCGCTCGCGACCGGCCCGCGTGTTCAGAATTTTCAGGAGGCCTTTGCCGTTCTGGGGCAGAGTGTTGCGATTGTTCAAACTGCGGCGGAACTGGCTGAGTGGGTGGGCGCTATGCTGAACGATCCGGGGCGTCGTCAGGTCTGTGCGGAACAGGCGCAGGCCGTAGCGACCGCCAATATGGCTCTGCCAGAGCAGTTGGCGGATAAAATTCTGGCGCTTCTGTCATCATGATCCGCCCTCCCCGTTTCTGGTCAGATCCGCAGGCCAGAGTGTTCCCATGGCTGCTTTCGCCCCTCTCGGCGTTGGTGGCGGCCTGTGCGGTGAAGAGGCAGAAGAAAGCCGGCTGGAAAGCTCCCGTGCCGGTCTTGTGCTGTGGCAACCTCACCACTGGTGGCACAGGGAAAACAACCGTGGTGCTGGATCTCGTGGCCCGGCTGAAAAAGCGGAAGATTGCTGTGCATGCTCTCACACGCGGTTATGGTGGGCGTATCAAAACGGCTACGCAGGTTGACCTTGCTCGCCATTCAGCCCGAGATGTCGGGGATGAAGCCCTGTTGCTGGCCCAGCAGTGCCCCACATGGGTCGGCGGAGACCGCGCTGCATCGGCTCAAGCGGCCGTAGAGGCAGGAGCTGCCTGCCTTATTATGGATGATGGCTTTCAAAATCCTGGCCTGCACAAGGATGTGTCTCTTCTGGTGGTGGATGGTGTGGTCGGGCTTGGCAACGGGCATGTTCTGCCTTCTGGACCATTGCGTGAGACCCCGGCATGTGCGTTTGTGCGGGCCTCGGTAGTTCTGCTGATTGGGCCGGATAAAACCGGTTTTCTGGCGCAGTATGCGGACTTATTGCCAGATGTTATGCGGGCTGATTTGCAAACCGCATCGGAAGCGCGGGTGCTCAAAGGGGCGCGGTGCATTGCTTTTGCCGGACTGGGCCGTCCCTCCAAGTTTTTTGATGGGCTGCGGCAGGCTGGGGTGAACCCGGTGGAGTGTCTCGCTTTTCCAGATCATTATTTTTATAAAGATGGGGATATGAACCATCTTGCTACACTGGCCCGGCAGGCAGACGCACAACTCGTGACGACCCCTAAGGATACGGTCCGGTTTCCTCCCGCTTTCAGAAAACAACTGCGGACCGTGGGGGTCGGTCTTGTCTGGCAGAATGAGGCTACGCCCGAGGCCTTGCTGGACCAGCTTTTAAGCCAGAGGCCCGCATGAGCGCCGTACGCATAACGCGCCTGATGCGTCTGGAGGCGCGGATTGCTCAGGCGTTGCTGAACCTGTTTTTACGGATGGGGCCTGCGCGGGCGTCCAATTTTGCGGGACGGTTCTGTCGGTTCATCGGACCATTGCTGCCGGTTTCCAAAATAGCAGACAAAAATCTGCAACTGGCCATACCGGAGCTGAACGCCCCGGAGCGCGCCCGGATTGTGCGCGGCGTGTGGGAAAATCTAGGCCGCACGGTGGGCGAACTTCCACATTTATCTTGCTTGCAGGAAAACACCGCCAGCGGGCCGGGCTTTGAGGTGCAGGGGGCTGAGTATCTGGAAGAACAGGCCCGGCGCGGCGGCGCGGTTCTGTTTGTGTCCGGCCATATCGGCAACTGGGAAATGCTGCCGCCCGGCGTCGCCCGGCATGGCACGCCCTTTGCGTCCTTTTATCGGGCTGCGGGCAACCCCCTTATTGACGCCATGATCCGCAACTTGCGGGATACCGCCATGGCCCCCACCCCCATGCCCCTTTTTGCCAAGGGCGCGCGCGGAGCGCGGGAGGCTCTGGCCTATGTCTCCAAAGGGGGCCGGCTGGGCATGTTGGTGGACCAGAAAATGAATGACGGTGTTGAAGCCACATTTTTTGGTCGCCCTGCCATGACAGCACCGGCACTGGCGGCCATGGCCTTGCGCTATCGCTGCGCGGTCATCCCCGGCTATGTGGAGCGGCTTGGTCCGGCTCGCTTGCGGATTGTGGTCGAACCCCCGATGGAACTGCCGGATACGGGCGATAAGAAGCGGGACCTGAGCCTGCTGGTGCAGGCAGTGAATGATCGGCTGGAAAGCTGGATCAGGCGAAAGCCGGAAAGCTGGCTCTGGCTGCATCGTCGCTGGCCGAAAGACCTCTACAAAAAGAAAAAATAAACCGATCTGGAGCAGGTGGTGTTTGTTTCCTGCGTCGGACATGCTGCACATTCGGCGGGGAGAAAGGCGGTCGCTTCTGCACGGACTTCGGGCTATGATATTATTTTATAATATTTCTTAATCTGGAGCCTGTTGCCCATGTCTTCACCCAGCCCCGCCCTCGCCTATCGTCTTGAAGCTGCTCGGGCTGTGGTGCAGGACGCCGCGCGTCTTGCCATGTCCATGCGTCCCGCCCCCGGTGGCCCGGAAGGCAAGCAGAAGTCGGCGCAGGACTGGTTGACAGAAGCCGATGGTGCCGTGGAAAGCTTTATTGCCCAGCGGATGCAGACTCTGTTCCCGGATGATGGCTTTCAGGGGGAAGAAGGGGGCGTTGCCCGTGCAGGCAGCTTGCGCTGGGTGGTGGACCCGATTGACGGCACGTCCAACTATGCCCGCGGCCGGAACCGCTGGTGTGTGTCTCTTGGCCTTCTGGATGGGGATGAGCCCGTGGCCGGGGTGATCGAAGCGCCAGCCCTTGGCGAGGTTTATACCGCTCTGCGTGGTCAGGGCGCGTTCCTCAACGGCAAACGCATTCAGGCCTCGCCGGTCAAAGATCCGGCCAGCGCCATGATTGAGATGGGCTGGAGCAACCGGGTCCCTAAGCCGGTGTTTATGGAAAAAATCGACGCCATTATGGATTTGGGGGCTATGCCTCGCTCCGGTGGGTCAGGCGCGTTGGCGCTGGCGGACGTCGCATGTGGGCGGCTGGATGGCTATATCGAAATTGTCATCAATCTGTGGGATGTGGCCGCCGCTCTTCCTCTGCTGGCAGAAGCCGGGGCCTGTGTATCACCTTTCCTGAAGGAAGGCGGACTGACAGGACCCGCGACAATTTTAGCAGCAAACCCGCATATTGCGCAGGCTCTGTCCTCTGCCGTAGGAATTTCTCTGGATTAAAAGCGGTGGGGTCTGGCCTTCGGGCCATTCTGCCGCCACAAACGAGACGTAAGGCTAGGCCAGTAATTTAGGCCCATAATGGAGACCACCAGAATGCGGTCAGTTTACCGTTTTTCCTCCTTTTCTCTTGCTCTGGGGATGGCAACCGCTCTGAGCTGTGCGCCGCTGCAGGCACACGCGGCTGACAGCGGGCAGACGCTAGTCGATAAAGCTGCGCTGACGGTGCAGGACATTTTTGTGGGGGCTACGGCGCAAAGCACCGTGGCCGTTAACCTGGGGAAGGCCCGCGCCGTCATGGTGTGTCCTTCCATTTTCCGCATGTCCATTGCCTTTGGTGGGGCTGGAGGCGGCTGTCTGCTGCTGGCCCGAGACGCTCGCGGATCATGGTCAGACCCGGCTTTCTATACGCTCAGCACGGCATCCTTTGGGATTCAGCTGGGTGTGCAGAATTCTCAGGCGATGTTCTTTGTCATGACGGACCGGGGACTACAGGCGCTGCTGGATAGTCAGTTTCAGTTTGGGGCCAACGCCGGTGTGTCCTTTGCGACCCTCAGCAGTAATGCCGAGCGCGGCAATGCCGGGGCCAGAAATACGGACATTCTTGTTGCGCAGAAGTCTCAGGGCCTCTTCGCCGGTGCGGCTCTTGGGGGGACCAAACTCACAGTCAACAGCGACGCCAACCGGGCCTATTACAGCCAGAGCGTTGGGCCTGAAGACATTGTTGTTTCCATGCGCGTGAACAACCCGGGTGCTGATCCGCTGCGGAGCGTGCTGACCCGCTACGGAAAAATGGCTCCGGCGACTACCATACCGACAAGCAAGACGGCTGGCGCAGCTCAGCATGCTGCGACAACCGGTGCCGATACGCTCGGGAGTGATGCTATCAGCACGACGGGATCTGGGAGTGTGGGGAGCATCCAGCATGAAAATCTGGCCCCGGTAAAATAATCACAAGGCGCGGGTAAAACCGCGCCTTTATAACTCCATGCCTCTATTGCTGTGCTGTAGAGGTATGATCCGCTTGTTTCTTCTGCCGAAAAATCTGCACATTTTTATTGTGCTCCATCAGGCTGGCCGCAAAGCTGTGGCCCCCCTGCCCGTTTGCCACAAAATACAGCATATTTCCTGTAGCCGGATGCGCTACGGCTTCCAGAGAAGATAAGCCCGGCGAGCAAATTGGCCCCGGAGGCAGGCCTGCGACCATATAGGTATTGTATGGGCTGCTGACCTGAAGATCCGTATGCGTCAACGCTCTGCCCAGAGGAGGTGTGCCATTGGTCAGGGCGTAAATTACGGTCGGGTCCGTTTGCAGCTTCATGCCCTGTTGCAGCCGGTTGATGAAGACGCGTGCCACAAGAGGGCGCTCGGCAGGAAGAGCAGTTTCCTTTTCCACCAGAGACGCCAAAGTCACCAAAGTTTGCTCATCGGGAATTTCCGCCACCGGCGTGCGTTTGTTCCAGACGGTCTGGACCGCTTTGTTCATGGCTGTTTGGGTGCGTTCCAGCAGTATTTTGCGGCTGGTATTGCGCAAATACCCGTAGGTTTCGGGCATGACGCTGCCTTCGGCGGGCAAAGGTGCGTCGTCTTCCAGAAAGGGAGTTGACTGAAGCAGCGCCTGAATCTGATGCGCTGTGAGGCCTTCCGGAATGGTCAGCTTGTGCAGAACCGGATGGGCATGTCGGATGATATGCAATGCCTCCTGCATGGAGACAAAGGCCGGAAAATGCAATTCAGCCGCGTGAAGCTGTCCGTCTTTCCGCGTGAGCAGAACAGCGGTTAGACAGAGCCGTTCTGTCCAGTATCCGGACTGAAGAACGCCAGCCTGCTGCAATGTATGGATTGTGCTAAGATAGTCGCCATGCGGGATGACAACGTCAGTCTCGTGAGCTAATGGCCCCGGATTTTTATAATCGAGCCATGCTTTAAAGGCTGTTCCCCCTGCCCCCATAAGGAGCAGAAGGAACAAAACCGATAATAACCTGCGCATATCGTCCTTTATCAGACGCGGCGGACAACCAGACTGGCGTTTGTGCCGCCAAAGCCGAAGCTGTTGGACAGAGCAACATTAATCTGCCTCTGCTGCGCCGTATGCGCTACCCGGTCAATTACGCTCTCGCGTGACGGGTTATCAAGGTTAAGCGTGGGAGGGGCCACGTTATCGCGCATCGCCAGGATGCAGAAGATGGCTTCAATCGCACCCGCCGCACCAAGCAGATGCCCGGTGGAGGATTTGGTGGAAGACATGGCCAGCGTACGGGCATCATCCCCGAACAGACGTTCAACCGCTTCAAGCTCAAGGTCATCCGCCATGGTGGAGGTGCCGTGTGCGTTGACGTAGCCAACATCTGCAGGTGTGACGCCTGCACTCTTCAGAGCCGAGCGCATGGCGCGGAAAGCCCCATAATGCCCTTCTGATGGTGCCGTAATGTGATAGGCGTCCCCGGACATGCCATAGCCCACGATTTCCGCGTAGATCTTGGCACCTCGGGCCTTGGCGTGTTCGTACTCTTCCAGCACAACCACACCAGAGCCTTCACCCATTACAAAACCGTCGCGGTCTTTATCCCACGGGCGGGAGGCTTTCTGCGGCGTTTCATTAAACCCGGTAGAAAGCGCTCTTGCTGAACAGAACCCGGCAATGCCCAGCGGGCAGACCGTTGCTTCTGCACCACCTGCGACCATCACATCGGCATCGCCAAACATGATGAGCCGTGCGGCGTCACCAATGGCATGCACACCGGTTGCACAGGCTGTCACCACAGAGTGGTTTGGCCCCTGGAACCCGTATTTGATGGACACATGTCCTGAGACAAGGTTGATGAGGGCTGATGGAATGAAGAAGGGAGAAAGACGCTTGGCGCGGCCTTCATGCACCGTGATGGAGGCGTCATAGATGGTCTGAAGACCACCAATGCCTGAGCCAATCATCACGCCTGTGGCGCATTTATCTTCTTCAGTCTGAGGCTTCCAGCCGGAATCCTCCACAGCTTCAGTCGCTGCGACCAGTCCCATGTGAATGAAACGGTCCATCTTGCGCTGGTCTTTGACCGAGATCCAGTCAGAAAGCGTCAGCTTTCCTTCAGAAGTCGGTCCTTCCGGCACCTGTCCGGCAACCTGCGCCGGCAGATCGCTGGGGTCAAAATGCGTGATTCTTTCAATCCCGCTTTCCCCTGCGATCAGACGTGACCATACGTTTTCGACACCGAGGCCCAGAGGACCCACCATGCCCATACCGGTGACGACGACGCGTCTCCGGCCCGAATTTGCTCCGGCCGACTGCAACAAACCAGCCCGCTCCCCGCTTGAATCTGTCTGGCCCCTCAAGGAGTGAGGGACCTTATATTAGTCTGCAAAAAGAAGACGGCCTAAATTAGGCAGCTTTCTGCTTCTCGATGTAGTCAATCGCGTCTTTAACCGTGGCGATCTTCTCAGCAGCGTCTTCCGGAATCTCGACGTTGAAAGCTTCTTCGAAAGCCATCACGAGTTCAACGGTATCAAGGCTGTCTGCGCCCAGGTCGTCGATGAACGACGCTTCCGGCGTGACCTTGCTTTCCTCGACGCCGAGATGCTCGACCACAATTTTCTTAACCTTGTCAGCGATTTCGCTCATCTGTCTCTGCTTCCTATGTGCCCTGGAAAAGCGGGCAAGTTATCTAGGCGCTTAAGTCTGCCAGTTTGCCTGTTGCAGGTAAGGCTGAGCATGTCGCTCTTTCCTCTCCCACGCAACAGGGTTGCGGGCGCTTAGCACGTTTTTCCGGTTCACGCCAACATGAACCGGTTAACTGTGTTCCGGACAGGTGCATCCAGACCATTTACGGAGCCTGTCTGCCACATCCGGAAACAATTTGCACGACCTGTTGAAGCAATAGCTTCCCGGACGTGTTTATACCATAGCCATACCGCCATTAACATGCAGTGTGGAGCCTGTAACCCACCCGGCTTCTTCCGAGCTCAGATACAGCACGGCAGAGGCCACGTCTTGCGGTTTGCCAAGACGGCCAAGCGGAATAGCGCTGGTCAGTTTTTCTTTCTGCGCATCCGGCAGCACATCCGTCATGGGCGTGACAATAAAGCCCGGTGCCACGACGTTGACGGTGACGCCGCGTGAGCCTGCTTCCTGTGCCAGAGATTTGCTCATGCCCACCATCCCCGCTTTGGCTGCGGAATAGTTAGCCTGCCCGGCATTGCCGGTTGTGCCGACGACGGAAGCAATATTCACAATGCGCCCAGCACGGCGACGCAGCATGCCTTTCAGGGCGGCGCGGCACAGGCGGAACGGGGAAGAGAGGTCCACATTCAAAACCTGATCCCAGTCCTGATCTTTCATGCGCAGGGCGAGCGTGTCACGCGTCAGGCCAGCATTGTTGATCAGAATATCCAGCGGAGCCCCGGCAGCTTCTTCGGCCTTGCCGACCAGCGCATCAGCTTCAGCTGCTTCGGACAGGTTGGCCGTGACATAAAATGCCCGTTCGCCGCCCAGTTCCTTGACCTGCTCCTGCAGCACGGCTTCCCGCGTGCCGGACAGGATGACCGTAGCACCCTGAGCATGTAGGGTGGCAGCAATCGCCCGGCCAATACCACCGGAAGCACCCGTAACCAGAGCCGTTTTTCCATCAAGCCTGAACATAGTCTTTTATTCCGTTGTTTTAAAAAGATTTCAGGAGAGTTTCGATATCTGCTGGTGTGCCAACAGAGCTGGTGGAAACTTCGGGATCAATGCGACGAACGAGGCCTGACAGCACTTTACCTGCACCGATTTCCACAAACGTATCGACACCCATGCTCGTCATGGCTTCCACGCTTTCGCGCCAGCGGACACGGCCTGTCACCTGTTTTGTCAGGGCCTGACGAATCGCATCCGGGTCGCTCACCTTCTCAGCGGTTACGTTGGCAATAACCGGCACGATCGGAGACGCGATGTCTGCGTTGGCCAGCGCTTCGGCCATCACATCTTCTGCCGGGCGCATCAGTGAGGAATGGAACGGAGCAGACACCGGCAGTTTGACGGCACGCTTGATCTTCATTTCCTTGGCGAGCGCAATGGCGTTGTCGATTGCTGCCATGGTGCCGGAAATTACAATCTGGCCACCACCGTTATCGTTGGCAATTTCCAGAACACCGCCCTGTGCGGCTTTTTCACAGATTTCCTGCGTCTGAGCGAGCGTTGCGCCAATCAGAGCGGCCATGCCGCCCTCACCTGCCGGCACAGCTTTCTGCATGGCCAGACCGCGTGTACGCAGCAAACGTGCAGCTTCTGTCACACCAAAGGCACGGCCTGCGGCCAGAGCGGCATACTCCCCAAGGGAATGCCCGGCCAGCAGTGTCACTTTCCCGGCCAGATCCAGACCGCCCTGCTCTTCCAGAACGCGCAGCACAGCCATGGAAACAGCCATCAGAGCCGGCTGCGCATTTTCCGTGCTGGTCAGAGCCTCCATCGGCCCTTCAAAAATGGTTTTGGAGAGCTTTTCGCCCAGTGCTTCGTCGACTTCTTCAAACACGGCGCGTGCTGAAGGAAAGGCAGCGGCGAGGTCAGCCCCCATGCCAACGGACTGGCTACCCTGCCCCGGAAAAATAAAAGCGTAAACAGCCATAATACCTACTGTTTCAAGAGGTTCTTCAAGCCTGTCAGGCTGAAATCAGATCAAACGCAGTTCATGAAGTGCTGTTTGAAAGGAGAGGTGTGAAAGATACGCCGCCCGTGCTCAGCGCACAATACGCCAGCACAAGACCAGAAAAGCATCCCACAGGCTGGCAAGAACTTCATGCCCGATGCGCAGGCCCGCTCGAAACACGCTCTTCCGCCCGGTTACCGGGAATGGAAACGGCACGGCCTGCACGGACCATCCAGCCAGACGCATCAGCAAAAGGCAGCGCGGCATGTGGTATGTGCTTGTGGCCAATGCGAGAGTTTGATCTGCAAAGCCCTGTTTTTTCAGGATTTTTGTGCAGTTTACAACGGAGTCAAATGTATCCGTCGCAGCATGGTCTTCAAGGATAGCCTCAGGGGAAGCGCCGGCCTCCAGAAGCAATCTGCGCATGACGGTCGCTTCCGTCAAACCCTTGCGGGGCACGCCACCGGTTACAAGGTAGAGCGGCGCGTTCTGCTTCACTCCAAACTGCACAGCGGCCAGCACCCTATGCTGTAAGGCTGGCGATGGCGTGCCGTCAGCCCGGAGTGCCGCTCCGAAAATGAGAATTGGCGTCACCGCCTGCCTATGGGTCTTGCTTGCCGATGTTTCAGGCGTACGCATCATGCGGGCGGCAGCAGAAGCACGCGGTTCAGGCGTTCCAGCGTATGAAAGGTTTCCTGCCAGACTGTGCGGAATTTGTTTTCCGGCACACCGCGTGTTGCGAGAATGGCGGCCAGATCGCCCACGGTGCGCTCCCCATCAATAAGCGGCAGAAGGCCACGCGCCTGCGGCGGCAAAGGAATGGGCACAACCAGCGTCCCGAATGCGAACGGCAGCGTGTGGTCCGGTCGCATCAGTTTAGCCAGCTCAATGCCTGGAATTTCCCGCATGATCGGCACCGCATCAAATGAGGATGCATCGGCTCGCGTGACGCTCGTGCCTTTGCGCACAACATACGCCACATGGGTTGCCATGTTCCCTGTCAGAGATTCCGCAACCATGGCCTGCTCCCGTGCGGGGAGCTGCGCAATGCGTGCCCGCACCTTCGGGTCCGGCAGAAACAGAGCCGGATCATAGCGCGCTGGTTCCATCAGGCAGGAAGCTTCGAGCCCGGCCCCGTCAAGCAGATCCAGAAAGGCGCCGACCGTGTAAGCGCGATCTCTGGGGTTGAGGAGCAGGTCATAGAGGCCAGCATCCCCACCGCTCAGATGGTCTCCAAAATTTCCATTTTGTCGCAGCCATGCCGTGGCCGGCAGGTGACGCATCACGCGCTTGGCCATATCCAGCCGGGTGGCTGGTTTTTCATCAAAAGGAGCAAGCTCTTCCAGAGCATCCTGCAACATATAAACGCCGGTGCGGCCATATGGGGCATAGACCATTAGCCCCATGCCGCCACCGGGCGCGAGGGCGGCTTCCAGTCCGGCAAGGGCTGCATCTGGATCAGGTAAATGATGCAGAACACCGCAGCAATCGATGTAATCGAACAGCCCGAGATCAAGCGTATTCAATGCGGTCAGAGAGCCTTCCACAAAGCGGATATTGTTCAGGTCGCGCACTTGGGCGCGGGCTTGCGCAATGGACAGAGCGTGGCGGGAACGATCGACGCAGACGACTTCTCCCGGCCTGCCTGCCCGCGCCATCTGGGTGGCCAGCATAATGGCCCCGTCCCCTGTGCCGCATCCGGCAATCAGGGCGCGGAGTGGCTGGCTGCGGGGGCGTTGCGCCCCGAACACCCAGTAATCAATTTCGCGCAGATGGCTCGGGCTGCCAATCAGCAGCCGTTTGGCCTCATCCTGGGGATTTCGCTCGGGGTAAGGATACGCTTCATACTGCGCCGCCAGTTCAGTATCCCGCGTGTCGGTGCTGGTGTG
The DNA here is from genome assembly GCF_044094635.1 of Acetobacter sp. KSO5. Taxonomy (NCBI): domain Bacteria; kingdom Pseudomonadati; phylum Pseudomonadota; class Alphaproteobacteria; order Acetobacterales; family Acetobacteraceae; genus Acetobacter; species Acetobacter sp. KSO5. The sequence continues at coordinate 1,529,865 of NZ_CP172014.1, forward strand.
GTCTGTCATGCGCAGTCTCCCCTTTAGCGCGGCAACAGTTTACCTCGCTGCCAGGACTCGGCAGCTTCATCCGCTGTCAGGCCTTCTGTGCGCATGGCGAAATCCATGGCACTGATCACTTTCACACTCAGCATCAGTTCGTCCAGCTCATCCTGCAAATCCTGATCCATGTCGTCAGCAAGACCGGGACGCATCAGCATGCGGGCTTCCTGCTCTTTGCCCATGCTGCCTTTGGGGTCGGACAGAATACGAAAGCCGCCCTGATGGAACAGGAAACAAGGCTGAACAAGCGGCATAAGAATGCAGTCTTTGCTGTTTAACGCCGCTGTGATGGAGGCCAGAGCTTCCTCGTCAGGCAGAACTTTGAGGGTAAACCCAGCGTCTGTAAGTGCGTAGTCTGCAAGCATCTGCTCAACGTGCTTCTGCAGCGATGCCGGGGTGATGATGGTGCGGGAAAGCTCCGGCCCGGCCTGCGCCACGTCGCTCAGGGAGACAACAGGCCCATTTTCGCGTGAGATGCAGCAGCATGCGCTCGGCTGGAACAGCTTGCCGAGCGGGGTGACGCCCGGTGCCAGCAGGTCGGAATCATCCGGCAGCCATGCGGAAACGTAGAGATCGACCTCCCCGTTTTTCAGCATCTCAGCCAGAGCAGATTTCGGGCCGATGACAATTTCCGGCTCTACATCATTTGCTTCCAGAACCCGGATGATAGCCGCCGCTGTCGCCTCATGAACTGTTGAGTCTGGGTGGGCGAGAGTTATCGTCGTCATATCATCTTCCTTAAGGTCAGGCTTGCAGGTCTTGCTGAGACCTTGCAGCAGGAGAAGAGCGGATGCGCAATCCCTGAAATCGCTTTACTGCCCTTCTTGTGGCACGCAGCGCCACCCTGATGCCATGTTGCGACAAGGAGAGGCGCCAATAAAAAACACCCTGATGCGGGAGCATCAGAGTGTTACAGAAAAAGACCGTGTTTGAGGAGAAAGCGCGGCGGTATAGGGCCACTTTTTATGTCATGCCGCCACAATTTTCTCCGGGCGGGGCAGCACCGGGCGCACCATGTGCAGGGCGTCCGCAAAAGACCGGAACTGGCCCAGAACATTTTCCCGAATGGCGTCCATCACCACCCAGCTGTTCCCGCGGGAGTAGATTTTGTAGGCAGGGTCTGCAGTTTCCCGCACCCAGATCAGAACGTAGCCAGAAGATACGCCAGCCTGCCGCTGTTCGACGGAAAAGATGTCGGCATCACAGACGCCCATCGGGTGTCCGGCATGAACCCAGCGGGACAGGTATTCCCGGTGGCCCGACAAGATTTCCATCTGGAACGGGATAACATTGCTGACAGATGAGGCATCATTCTTACGCGGCATCAGAATTTCCATTTCCATCGAACACCAGAGGGTCTTTCTGTATTCAAATGTAAAAGGACGGTTTCCTTAACGCCAAGCTAAAACGTGGATCTGCGCCTCAGAATGAGGCAGAAACTTCATAAAGTTGCGCAAAAACCACAAAAAAAGAACAATTACAGAAAATTAATGCCTATTTTTTAAGCAATTGTTCTTTTTGTGATCATCTTCCTTAGAATTTCGCTGAAACCATGAGCGACCCGTAGTTGAAGAGGCCTGATTTTGCGCCATCGAACTGCTGAGTCTGCCAGACCTGGCTGTAGGACACGCGGAGGCCATAGAACATGACCGCAAGGCCTGCGTGAATTTCGCCCACATCCCATTTCTTGTTCACGTGCAGGGAATTGCCGCGCATGGTGTTGCCTTCGAGGGACGCATCATACGCCACGGCCTCACCGGTCACCCCGCCAAAGAAGTACCAGGCAACGGGGCGTGTCGCCTTATAGGCATCTGTACCATCGGTGCCGGCGGCCTGAATGGTCGGCACACCAAAGTCACTATCAAGCCCCTGCCCGAAGCGGATCATGTCGCTGATTTTGCCGTAGATCTGGTAATCACCAATCGCGGCGGCAGCTGAGGGCAGCGTATCAAACTGGACCGGGCCAAGGTTGACCAGCGGCAGACGCCAGGTCCGGCCACCCTGCACCTGAAAAATCGGCTGGTTTTGGAGTTGATGCTTCCAGCCCTGATTTTTGGTGTCCCCAATGGCGCCATGGAAGCCATTCTGAAGCTGACGCCCCAGGCCAGCTGGCCCCATCACACCGCCCTGAATGCCAAACACGCTGCGTGTCGTGTCTGTATCATTAATCAGGTTGATGGTGCCCAGCAGAAGGCTGGAATACGGACGGTCCCGCAGAAGGCTTGATTGCTGCTGCCCGGGTGCCCACGGGCTGCCGGACTGCGTATCGCGCGGGGTAAAGATCATCTGCTGCAGGCCCATGCTGATGCGCTGCACCCCATTTCCCCAGATTGCCTTGTTGATGGCGGCAATGGGTGTGGGGAGCGTATCGGTGCCAGACGTCCAGTTCAGCCGCAGGCCACTGGTATAGTACTGGTCAGACGTGCCTTTCAGGGTGGAAACGGCGTCGTTTTCTCCCTGCAGAGTCCAGGTGCCCTGCTTGTCCTGCAAGGGCGTTGCATGCGCAGAGCGAGAAGCAAGAGCGCTACCAGCCAGCATAAGGGTTGCGGCAGCAATATACCTCACGTGGGGTAATTTCATGACGGCGGACATAGCTTTCCTCTCGTTCTGCCAATGCAGAGTCAGTTTTATTTTCTTTAGTTGATTACGCTGCAACAAGAAACCCTGATTCCCAGCTATCCGCTTTGCAGGATGTTCAGTCAGCCTCTATTTACGCTTTGATTGTCACAAAAATGTTATAGCTTGGAAAAGAGATGAAACCCGGCCCGATTTCATGCTTTTCTATAGCGACGCCACACCCGGTATGGTAAGCCATGATTGGGTGTGGTTGCAGACCACTCTGCCCATTTTTCAATATCTGGAGAAGCAAATGCCTTCTCCATGCTCCAGGATCAAGACCGTTGAGAAGTAACAGGACCGACCGCAGCTCTCGTTCTCCGCGCCGCGGCGGATTTGACGATGATTTTATGTCAACGCCTTCCTATGGCGAACGCCCCGCTTTTGGCGGTGGTGACCGTGGCGGATACGCTCCGCGCAGACCCGCAGGAGGTGGCGGCCCGCAGGTTATCGCTTCCGGTCCGGAAATCGGAGCGACTGTCAAATGGTTCAACAGCGAAAAAGGTTTCGGCTTTGTTGAACTGTCTGACGGTTCCGGCGATGTCTTCCTGCATGCCAATGCCCTGTCCCAGGCTGGTCACGACGGCGTAAGCCCCGGTGCCACCCTGTCCGTGCGCATCGGTCAGGGTCCAAAGGGCCGTCAGGTTGCAGAAGTCATTTCCGTTGACGAAAGCACAGCTCAGCCGGAACGCCCGCGTGCTCCCGGTGGCTTTGGTGGTGCACCGCGCGCTGGTGGTTTTGGTGGTCGCGCTCCGCGTCCGGCCCCGGATCTTTCCTCTGCTGAAGAAGTGCGCGGTACCGTAAAATGGTACAATGCGACCAAAGGCTTCGGCTTCATCACGCCTGATGGCGGCGGCAAGGACATCTTTGTTCACGCCTCTGCTCTGGAGCGCTCTGGTCTGGCTAGCCTCAACGAAGGTCAGGTCACGAATGTAAAGGTTGTTCAGGGTCAGAAAGGCCCGGAAGCCGCTGCAATCGACGCAGACTAAGTTTTATACAAACCGTATAAAACGAGAAAACCCCGCCTTGTGCGGGGTTTTTTTTATGTCTGCCTCTTGGGTGGGTGGAGCTTGCTGCCTCCCAAGGGGAGAGGTGCGGGACTTAGTAGTCTCCCCGCCCTTTGTTGCGTAGCAGTCTGGCCTTGTCTCTCTGCCAGTCCCGGTCCGCAATCGCATGGCGCTTGTCCACGCTCTTTTTGCCTTCACCCAAACCAAGTGTCACTTTTGCACAGCCACGGGCGTTGAAGTGAATATCCAGCGGAACCAGCGTCGCCCCTTCCCGCGCAACAGCACCAAGAAATTTCTCAATCTGCTTGCGGTGCAGGAGCAGCTTGCGCGGTGCGCGCGTATCGAAGCGAGACAGAACGCCCCCTTGATATTCCGGGATATAGCTATTGAGCAGCCACAACTCCCCATCGCGTTCCGCCGCAAAGGCTTCAGCAATCGTGGCCCGGCCCATCCGCAGGCTTTTGACCTCAGCCCCTTTCAGGACCAGACCTGCCTCAATGGTTTCCGTAATGGTGTAGTTGAAGCGCGCCTTGCGGTTTTGTGCGGCAATACCATGAGAAATCATGGTCGCCTTTGCTGGTTTCTTTGCCATGGCTTAGTTCAGCAGCCCGACATCAATCAGCGCCGCTTTGACCAGTCGGCGTGAAGGTTCGGTGAGTGGCGCCAGCGGCAAGCGGCAGGTTTCCCCGGCCAGTCCCAGAAGGCTGGCTGCATACTTAACCGGTGCCGGATTGCTTTCACAGAACAGAGCGTCATGCAGCGGCAGGAGCTTATCTTGTGTGGCGATGGCGTCTGCTACGCCACCAGCCTGCCAGTCGGCCTGAACCTTGGCGCATAGAGCCGGAGCGACATTTGAGGTGACGCTAATGCAGCCATCGCCACCCGCCGCGAGGAAGGATACGGCCGTCCCATCTTCACCAGAAAGCTGATTGAAAGGCTTGCTGATGGCGCGACGCACCTGCAGCGGGCGCAGCAGATTGGCCGTGGCATCTTTCACACCAATAATATTGGTATGGCGCGCCAGTCGGGCCATCGTTTCCACGCTGATATCAATCACCGAGCGGCCCGGAATGTTATACAGCACGACCGGAATGGAAATTGCGTCCGCAACGGCCATGAAGTGCCGATAAAGGCCTTCTTGCGTCGGCTTGTTATAGTACGGCGTAACGACCAGCACCGCAGAAGCGCCAGCTTTTTCAGCATGGCGCGCCAGATCAACCGCCTCACTCGTGCTGTTGGAGCCTGCGCCTGCAATCACGGGTGCGCGGCCAGCAGAAACCTTGATGGCGCGTTCGATAACTTCGTGATGCTCCTGATGCGACAGGGTCGGGCTTTCCCCTGTGGTCCCCATGGCGCAGAGGGCGGACGTGCCTTCTTCAATCTGCCAGTTCACCAGATGTTCAAAGGACGTGAAATCCAGACTGCCATCCCGGTTCATCGGGGTGATCAGAGCGGTAATGGAGCCTGTAAAGCGTGTGTCTGACATGAGCTGTCGTCTATCCCGAAATGGCGTCTGCGTGCCCTGAAGTCTGGTCTTCAGAGGGAGCGCCGGTCATGTGCCGCCGGAAAGGCGACTGCGTGTATACGCCCAGAATTTCGGCGTTCTCGGCAAAAAATTCAAGTTCTGACAAAGCTTTGCCCAGCCGGTTTTCTTCCGGATGGCCTTCTACGTCCATCAGGAAACGTGTTGCAGCAAAGCTTCCGCCTGTCATGTAGCTTTCCAGCCGCGTCATGTTCAGGCCGTTGGTGGCAAAACCTCCCAGCACCTTATAGAGCGCACCGGGAATATTTTTGACGTTAAAAATCAACGTCGTCATCACATGCGGGGTGCCGCAGGCGGGGCGCTCCGCCGTGCGGGAGGCGATGTAGAAGCGCGTGGTGTTGTGCTTCGCATCTTCCACGTTTTTGAGCAGAATTTCCAGACCGTTCAGCTCCGCTGCCAGTTCGGAGGCGACTGCGGCTTCCTCTTTTTTGCCCCACAGTGCTACCAGCTCTGCCGCACCCGCCGTATCAAACTCCGTAACCGGCGTCAGGCCACGCTCTCGCAACAGATTGCAGATCTGCCCCATGGCGACGGGATGCGTATGGACGCGCTTGATATCTTCCAGTCTGGCACCGGGCACGCCAAGCAGGCAGTGTTCAATGCGCTGAAAATGCTCACCCACAATATGCAGGCCCGAGGCAGGCAGCAGTGTGTGAATATCCGGCACGCGCCCTGCCAGACTATTCTCACAGGCCAGCATGGCCAGATCCGCGCGGCCGGTATGAACAGCCTCTATGGCCCCGGCAAAAGTCTTGCAGGGTAGCGTGCGCCAGCCGGGTTTAACTGTGCGACATGCGAGGTCGGAATAGGCGCCCAGGGCCCCCTGAAAGGCGATGATCTTATCAGTCATTGCGTGTGTCATGCCTTGAAATGCTGCCGGGCCCGTTCCAGGTCCGCCGGGGTATCCACACCAAAGGGGGCTGCGTCAATGCGTGCGCAGCCAATGTGCATCCCGGCTTCCAGAGCGCGAAGCTGCTCCAGTTTCTCGCGGCGTTCAAGGCCCGATTCCGGCAAGGATACAAAACGTTTCAGCGCTTCCCGTCGCCAGCCGTAAACACCGACATGGTGCCACAGCACCCCCTCACCCCACGGAATCGGGGTGCGGGAGAAATACAGGGCCGGAGCGCAGGGTGTATCTGCGTCAAAATGGCAGGCAACCTTAACTACGGACGCAGCCAGTTTTTCGTCTTCCGAGAGGACCGGAGCTACCAGCGTGCCAATATCGAAGGCCGGGTTAGGCATCACGCGCATTACGGCACGCAGATCATCCGGGGAAAACGTCGGCAGATCTCCCTGCAAATTGATGATCACATCGTGCTCGCCCTCAGGGTCAAGCTCTTGTGCTGCCTGCCAGACTCTGTCTGAGCCCGATGGAAGGTCCGGGTCTGTCAGAACGGCGCGACCGCCCGCCTGTGTCACCACGTCACAAATTTCCTGATCCGCCGCGGCAACGGCAACGGGGCCGACATCCGCAGCAATCGCGGCATCCAGAACCCGCAGAATCATGGCGCGTCCGGCAATATCGGCCAGTGGTTTGCCGGGCAGGCGTGTGGAGGCAAGCCGGGCTGGGATGATGACAAGCGGGGAGATCATCAGCTTGCTCTGGAATACGGCACGGAATATAGCCTTGGAAACAGTGTGAAAACGCTGCCGAAACTGGCACAGCGCCCTGCATGACAGGAAGCGGCGCGCAGTCTAGAAAAGGCGTGAGCCAAACGCAACCGGAGGACCCGGCTTCTCGTATGGACAGCATGTTTCTCAACCGGCTGGGCGCGGCCTTTCTGCTTTCCGGCGTGTCCGTATGGATGTGTAGCGCTGTAGGCTCAGCTGTTGTGCCTCAGACAGCCCCCGCAAAACCTGCGTTTTCTCTCCCCGGTTTGGACAATAAACCTATTGCCCCTTTCATGGCGCATGCGGATGCTGAAAAAGGCGATGCGCTTGTCCATCAGGTCTGCACAAGTTGCCATGCCGTGAATGAGGGTGCGTCCGATGGCGTTGGGCCTAATCTTTCCGGCGTAGCAGGCCGCCGAATTGCGGGGCTTTCCAACTATTCCTATTCTACGGCGCTTAAAAGCCAGCATGGGCATGTCTGGTCAGATCAGGCTTTGTCGGACTGGCTCACGTCCCCTGCCCGGTTCGCACCCGGCACACGCATGTCTCTGGTCGGTCTGCCTGACCCGGCTCAGCGCGCGGATATTATCGCGTATCTGCACACATTGGGGGATGCCGAAGCCCCCGCTCCTTCTTCCGATCCCAAGGTGAACCCATGAGCGATGACGATCTGAGCCCCTTTCTGGACGTAGCCATCATGATGGCCGAGGCCGCCCGATGCGTGGTGCGGCCATGGTTTCGTCGGGGTGTCAGCGTTGTTGATAAAGCGGATGAAAGCCCCGTGACCATTGCAGACCGCACAGCCGAGCGTGTGATGCGGGCCATTCTGGCGGAGCGTCTGCCTGACCATGGGGTGTTTGGAGAGGAATTCGGTCTTGTGAATGACGCCGCCCGGTATCGGTGGTTGCTGGACCCGGTGGACGGGACGCGGGCTTTTGTGACGGGCCGGCCACTGTTTGGAACGCTGATCGCGCTCCTGCGGGACGGCCAGCCTGTGCTGGGGGTGATTGATCAGCCCGTTCTGCAGGAGCGCTGGATTGGTGTGACCGGGCATCCGACCCGTTTCAGTTCCCCGCTGGGTGGTGCGCCGGTTACGCGCCCCTGCCCGCGTCTGGCAGAGGCGGAACTCTCCTGCACATCGCCTGAAATGCTGGAAAGTGCGCCGCATGAAGGCTGGAAAACGCTGAAAGCCCGTGCCAAGCGCATGACATGGGGCGGTGATTGCTACGCCTATGGCCTGCTGGCGCTCGGGCAGGTTGATCTGATTGCAGAATGTGACATGAACCCGTGGGACTGGGCTGCGCTGGTGCCGGTTATTGAAGGAGCTGGTGGTAAAATCACGGCATGGGACGGCAGCCCGCTCAGAGCGGATGGAGACCGAACCGTGCTGGCGGCGGGCGACCCTGCTCTGCATGCCGAGGCCGTGCGCACTCTCGCCGGGCATGGCTGACAGGCTCGCTCATTTTAACGATTCACTGCGCCAGACCTATGAATTTACCGCATTTTGCGATAGGCCTGCGCTTCAGCACAACAGGTATGGTCATTCCTCATGAGCACGCAACTGTCCCTCCCCAAGGATAAGATCCGCATTCTGCTGCTTGAAGGCGTTCACGATAGTGCTGTCGCGCTACTGAAAGCCAGCGGCTACGAGAACGTGGTCCGCCACAAGGGAGCGCTGGAAGGCGATGCCCTGAAAAAAGCTCTGGAAGGCGTCCATGTTGTGGGGATCCGTTCCCGCACGCAGCTGACCAAAGAGGTAATTGAAGGCGCTGACCGTCTGATTGCCATTGGCTGTTTCTGCATCGGCACCAATCAGGTGGATCTGGAAGCAGCCCGGCTGAACGGGATCCCGGTCTTCAACGCGCCTTACAGCAATACCCGCTCTGTGGCCGAACTGGTCATGGGCGAGATTGTTATGCTCATGCGCCGCATTTTCCCCGGCTCCATTGGCTGTCATCAGGGCCTGTGGAACAAATCCGCCGCCAATAGCTGGGAAGTGCGCGGCAAGACGCTCGGGATTGTTGGCTACGGGTCCATTGGCTCACAGCTGTCCGTTCTGGCTGAAGCTTTTGGCATGCGCGTCATTTACTATGATGTGGTGGATAAGCTTGGCCATGGGAACGCCATGCCGGTTGATACGCTGGAAGACCTGCTGAGCCAGAGTGATGTGGTGAGCCTGCATGTGCCGCAGCTCCCGACAACCAAAAATATGATGGGCGCTGAACAGATCCGCGCCATGAAAAAAGGCTCGTTCCTGATCAATAACGCCCGCGGGAACGTGGTTGATCTTGATGCGCTGGCTGAGGCTCTGAAAGACAAGCATCTGCTGGGTGCGGCTATCGATGTGTTCCCCAAGGAACCCAAAGGTCCGAATGATCGTCTGGAAACGCCGCTCAAGGAGCTGGATAACGTCATCCTGACACCGCATATCGGCGGTTCCACAGCCGAAGCGCAGGAACGCATTGGGGTGGAAGTGGCCCGTAAGCTGGTCGAATATTCCGATGTGGGGTCAACCTTCGGCGCTGTTAATTTTCCCGGTGTGCAGCTCCCGCAGAGCCCGCGCGGCACCCGTTTTATGCACGTGCACCACAACGTGCCGGGCATGATGATGAGGCTGAACGAAATCTTCCTGAAGCAAACCTGCAACGTTACGGCGCAGTTCCTGCAGACGGATGGTGAGATCGGCTACGTGGTTGTGGAAGCTGATACGGGTAAAAACAAGGATACGGATGACACCATCCTCCACGCTCTGCGTGACCTTGAGGGCACCATTCGTGCCCGTCTGATCTATCAGGGTCATTGATCTGATGGCGGTCCGGGGGCGGGAATGATCAATTCCCGCATCCGTAGTTTTGCCTTCGCCGGGATAGAGGCGCGACCTGTCTGGGTGGAAGTCCAGATTTCGTCCGGCCTCCCGGCATTTCTGATTGTTGGTCTGCCTGACAAGGCTGTGGCTGAGGCCCGGGAACGCGTCCGCGCCTCTCTGACCTCCATGGGTATGGCGCTGCCCGCCAAGCGCATTGTTATCAATCTTGTCCCTGCCGATATCCCTAAAGAAGGGTCGCATTTCGACCTGCCTATAGCGCTCGCTCTGCTCTGCGCCATGGAAGTTCTGCCCTACGAAGAGGTGTCACGTTTTGCGGCTTTGGGTGAACTTTCTCTGGATGGTCGGCTAAACCCGGTGGCTGGTGTGCTGTCTGCCTCCATTGAGGCATCCGCCATGTCTCTGGGGCTGATCTGTCCGGCCATGCAGGCGGAAGAGGCTCTCTGCGGCGGCGATATTGCCATTCTGGGCGCGCCCACTCTTCTAACTCTTATTAATCATTTCACCGGTCTTCAGGTTCTCACGCCACCGGCTTTCTCCGAACGCGCGCCAGACTCATCCTCTGAACGTCTGCCGGATCTTTCTGAGATCAAGGGGATGGAAACCGGACGCCGGGCGCTGGAAATTGCTGCCGCTGGAGGTCATTCCATTCTGCTTTCCGGGCCACCGGGGGCTGGAAAATCCATGCTGGCTGCCCGCCTGCCCAGTCTGCTGCCTGATCTGACGCAGAGGGAAAGTCTGGACGTCTCGCGTATTTATAGTGCCGCCGGATTACTGAAAGACGGTCGTCCGATCCGACGCCCTCCTTTCCGAGACCCGCATCATTCTGCAACCTTGCCAGCTCTGGTAGGTGGCGGAAGCAAGGCGCGTCCGGGTGAAATTAGTCTGGCCGACCACGGCGTTCTGTTTCTCGATGAGCTGCCGGAATTTTCCCGCGCAGCACTTGAAGCCCTGAGGCAACCTCTGGAAACGGGGCGTGTGAGTATTGCCCGTGCCGCGCTGCACGTAACCTACCCTGCCCGTTTCCAGCTTATTGCCGCCATGAACCCATGCCGGTGTGGGTATCTGGGGGATGCCAGCAAGGAATGTCGTAAGGCTCCCCGCTGCGGCGAGGATTACATGGCACGGCTTTCCGGGCCTCTGTTAGACCGTATTGATATTCATGTGGCGATGCAGCCGTTCGAGCCACTGGATTATCTTTCCGGCCCGTCTGGCGAAGCAAGCGCACCTGTAGCGGAACGGGTGCAGGTCGCGCGCCAGCGGCAATATACCCGACATGACGGCATGAAAAATGCGCAGGCCACTCTGGAACAGATGCCGATAACGGAGGCCGCGCAGGCTCTGGCGCAGAAAGTGGCAACACGCTTCCGTTTTTCAGCGCGTGGCTATACCCGCATGATCCGCGTTGCCCGCACCATTGCTGATCTGGCTGGAGAGACCGAAATTCAGTCTCCCCATGTGGCCGAAGCCGCGACCTTTCGTCTCCGCTCCGGGCAGGATTAAACAGCCAGCGCGCTGCTAGCCATGGGCTTTTAAAACGCTCAGTCCCTGTTCCAGATCAGCAATCAGATCATCCGGGCTTTCCAGTCCAATCTGCAGGCGCATGGACGGCCCTTCAGCCTCATCTGCCGGGAAGTTCCGGGTAATGCCTTTGCTGGTTGGCAGCACGAGGCTTTCATACCCGCCCCATGATGCGCCGATGCCGAACAGCTTCAGTGAATCAATCATGGCTTCCATAGCGCTCTGGCTAAATGTGTCTTTCAGCACAAAGCCGAACAGGCTTCCTGCCCCGGTAAAATCACGCTTCCAGATTTCGTGGCCCGGACATTCGGGGAAGGCCGGGTGCAGGATCCGGGCAATTTCCGGCCGGTCTTTTAGCCAGTGTGCAACCTGCATGGCGGACCGCGCCTGATGAGACAGACGTACCCCCATGGTGTGCAGGCCGCGCAGGGTCAGCCAGCAATCATCCGGCCCGGCAAGCTGGCCCAACTGAATGGCGGTATCTCGCAGCAGATGCCAGTCTTCTGCCTTTGCAACCGTAACAGCCCCGGCGATCACGTCGGAATGACCGGAGGGGTATTTGGTCAGCGCCTGAATAGAGACATCCACGCCATGCGTGAACGGTGCAAAAATGCCGAAGCCCCAGGTATTATCCATCATCAGTCGGGCCCCATGCGCGTGGGCAACGCGGGCCAGCATGGGAACATCCTGCACTTCAAACGTATGGCTGCCCGGGCTTTCTGAAAACAATACCCGTGTGTTAGGCTGCATCAGACCGGTCAGTGTCTCAGCAGAGGCGCAGGGCGGGTAATAGGTTGTTTCCACGCCAAAGCGTTTGAGCACGTTTTCTGCAAACCGACGGGTCGGGCTATAGACAGAATCTGGTAGCAGGCAATGGTCCCCGGCATTCAGGAATGCCAGCAACGGCGTGGTGCAGGCCGCAAGCCCGGATGAGACAACCTGACAATCTGACCCGCCTTCAATGACCGCAATCGCTTTTTCAAGCTCGTGCTGAACAGGTGTGCCCATGGCTCCGTAAATATAGGCGTGGTCAAAGCGTTTCTGGCCCTGGTGGCGCATATCGTTCAGCGTGGGAAACAGCACCGTGGAGCCGCGCGTGAGGGCCATGTTGACGGGCGTGCCTTCAGGTTGGGCTTCCGGTCTGCCCATGCGGGTAAGCATGGAGGAAAGCTTGTCCCAGCCGCGTGTCACGTTGGCGTCAGATGTCATTGTTCAAGATCCTTTCGTCACGGGTGTGCCTGGTGTTGCACCCCATTCTGCCCATGAGCCGTCATAGAGCGCGCCTTCCTCAAAACCCGCCAGCGCAAGGCCCACACTCAGGACGGCTGCCGTCATGCCTGAGCCGCAGGTTGTCACAGCGGGTTTATCCACCGGCATTCCGGCTTCCAGAAAAATCTCCCGCACGCGGTTGGAGGCGAGAAACTGCCCATTGTCTGCAAGGAGCTTTTTGTAAGGAAGATTAATCGCGCCGGGCATGTGTCCAGAGGCCAGACCGGGGCGTGGTTCTGGCACTTCCCCATAAAAGCGGGCGGCGGAGCGGGCATCCAGAATGGGCTGCAAGGCACCGGAAACAATATCCAGCATATCTCCGAGGCCTTTCAGGCGCGCAAAACGGGTATGACATGCGTAGGGCTGAGCCGTTGGCCTGAGAGCAGCACCCTGTGCGATTGGCTGATTGTCGCGCAGCCATGCCGGAAGGCCACCATCCAATATAAAGGCCTGATCATGCCCAAACAATCTGGCCAGCCACCAGCCCCGACACGCCGAGGCGGTGTTGCCCTGATCATAAAACACCACACGCGTTGACCTGCTGATGCCCAGAGCGCCAAACAGGCGGCCAAAGCGCGCAGCAGACGGAACAGTATGAGGCTGCGTGCTTTCCGGGTCGGAGAAAAGGTCGATATCAAACCGCAGACTGCCGGGAATATGGGCTTTCAGAAAAGCCTCATCCGGGTTGCTGGTTTCTCCGGGCAAAAGCGCTGTTGCATCCAGAATACATAGCGGGCTTTCTCCCTGCCAGCAGGCAAGGGTCTTTACGGTAATAAGGGGCGACATAGCATTAATCCCGGACCAGCGACGAAGTATCGATGAGGGTAAAGCAAGTCTGCCTGGAAGGGTATTGGTCAGAGTTTTAAAAAGCTGTCTTTTCAGACAGCTCCGTGATGCTCCACCAGTGTTTTGAGGCGGTCAATGGCCTCTCGTCCCTTAAGGGATGTCTGCCAGAGAGTCTCCAGCATATGCTGATGTGTCGCTACGGCTTCCGGAGAGGATGTGATCATGGCAATTCCGGCGGTGCTTTCTGCAGAGCAGTCAGTCCGGAACGGGTTGATGGCCACGGCCATCAGCTCACTGCGGCGCATGAAAATGCACGATGTTGTGGTGATGTTTTTGGGAATGACACTGAACTGAAGTCCCATCGGGACAGAGTCAATCAAGGTGATAATGTTGCGGATTTCCTGAACCGCAACCTGCCGCGCTTTATGCCGCAATGTTGGGGACATGGGAAAGCCAGCCCCCACGCCATGTGCCAGAAAGTCGATAATCTGATTTTCTGGCAACATGGAAATAATGGACGGTTTGCGCTGGCTATACAGTGCGCGTCGTTTTGACTGCGCCAGGATGGCTGGCGCATCCATCAGAGCGCCCCCCTCTTTTCCCTGCTGACTGGCATGCGCTTCCAGCAGGACAGCATCGTAGGCGGGTGATGTGACCTGATAGCAGACTGGATCCGAGACCTGGAGGATCTGTTCAATATCACCTTCAATCTGTGTGATTTTTTGGAAAAAACTATCCGGGCAACTGTAATATTCAATGCCGACCCCCAGCAGGGTCAGAGGCGAGATATTGAGAAGTTCAGCAAGCCTCTGGACGGTATCCAGCTTAATGACTTCGCCTTTTTCATACCGGTATAGCGCTGCGCGGGAGACACCCAGACGGGCCGCAATTTCATCAGCCCGCATGCCGGATTCAAGGCGAAAAGCTCTGAGCTGCTGACCAATTTCACCAAGATGCATTGTGACAGCAGTCATAGTTTCCACCTTATGAATCAACACGTTATGAACAAAATGTTTTATCGAATAGTATTGTTAATAATACGTTAGTTAACAGATTGTAAAATCCCGTCAATGCTGCCTTAAGACAATTTCAGATACCGGGTGCCGGTATGTTCCCGTTGCGATGCTGAAAAGGCTTTAAGAGACCAGACAAAGTCCCGGATCCGTGGTTTACTATGCCCATGATGGATGGGCTGACTCTGACAACCGAACGGATCATGCTGGCTCTGCTGCTTGGCGGCATCGCCTATGGATGCGTCATTGTTCTTGCCCCTTTTTCCTCAGCTATTTTGTGGGCTGGCGTTCTGACATACGCAACATGGCCCGTGTTCCAGCACCTCAGGCGCCGTATGAGCGCTCTGGCTGCGAGTCTGATCATGACGTTTCTCTGCGCTGTGGGATTTGTCATCCCGCTCGCATTTCTGGCGTCCACGACAATCGCTGCCAGCCCGCGCTGGGCGTCGCAGTTGAATGCCCTTTTCAGTTTTTCCCATCATCTTCCCCCTCCTCCCGGCTGGCTGATAAATATTCCCATGGTCGGGCAGGATCTTGCCGGCCAGTGGCAACACTGGAGCCATGATGTTGACCATCTGGGGGCCAGCCTGAGGCCTTATGCCGGGGATATCATCCAGTCCCTGCTGGTACTTTTCATGCAGGTCGCCAATGGCGCACTGCATCTGGTGATGGCTTTGTTCATCGCCTTCTTTTTCTGGCTCAGCGGCTCTTCTCTGGGCGACACGTTGAAAGCGGTAATAACCCGTATTGCCGGCCCACATGCTGGTCGGCACCTGCATATTATTGGTGGGACCGTACGAGGCACCGTGTATGGCATTCTGGGAACAGCGATCATTCAGGGTATTTTGACCGGCATTGGCTTCTGGCTGACCGGGCTTTCCGAACCTGTCATGTTTGGTGTGCTGGCCGCTTTTCTGGCCGTTCTGCCGATTGGGGCCCCGCTTGTCTGGGTGCCGGCATCCGTCTGGCTTCTGGCGGACCATCATGTCGGCAAGGGAGTCTTGCTCCTTCTCTATGGTCTTTTACTGATTTCCGGGGCCGACCATGTCATCCGCCCGCTGTTTATTGCGCGGGGGAGCAAGCTGCCATATCTCCTGACCGTATTGGGGGTAATTGGCGGCGTAATGGCTTTTGGCGGTCTGGGGATTTTTCTGGGGCCGATCCTGCTGGCTGTGGGCTTCACATTGACTGTGGAATTTGCCGCTCAGGAAGCGCCCTCTCATTCTTCTTCTGATGATCAAAGGAGACAGCCCTCATGAGGCGTCATTTTCTCCGTCTCATGGATGCGCACCGTCGCAAAAAACAGCTTCGGCCCCCTGTCTCCACAGAGCATGACAGTACCAAAATTATCAGCTGGAACCTGCTGAGACGAACGGGTGCGACTGTGCATGATGTTGTCGCCCTGATTGAAGCGGAAAAGCCCGATATTCTTCTGATGCAGGAAGCGACGGCTGAAATTGACGTGCTGTCGGATATTCTGGGCGGCTACTATGCCCGCGCTCCCCTGCCCGGCCGTATTCATGGCCCAGCCTGCTGGAGCCGGACACCGTTTGCCCGCACGCCACGGGCCTGCACTATTCCGTCAGGCGCGGTCGTCAAACGTCATGCGCAAATTATTGATTACGGCCCGTTCTCTCTGGCCAATGTTCACCTGTCCCACGGGCAGGTGCTGAACCGGCGGCAACTGCGGCGTATTGCTGCACTTCTGCCAGCACCGTGTGCCATTTTGGGGGACTTCAACCTTGTTGGTCCGACGCTGGTGCCGGGCTTCAGAGATGTCGGACCAAAAGCACCGACGCATCGTATGGTCGATCTGGTTCCCATCCGTATTGACCGCTGTCTGGTAGAAGGCATGAGCTGCCTGAGTGCGAGGGTTCTGCCGGTTTTTGCGTCAGACCATCGGCCTATCGCTGTTCAGCTGCGGCCGGATATCAAAGTACTGGCCTCTGTTGCGTCATAGATAAGGCATAAACAGGCGCGCTGCGGCATCACGGATCTGGATCAGCTTGTTCCGTTTATCCAGATCATGGTGGGTAAGACGCCGGTTTCTGTGATGGCAGATGAAATCATCCAGCATTTCTGCCATCAGGACATCATAGGTTTCCATATTGATCTCGAAATTCAGGCGCAGGCTGCGAATATCGAGGTTGGAACTTCCGACAAAAGACCACGCCCGGTCCACCACCATCAGCTTGGAATGGTTGAAAGGTGGATTGACCAGCCACACGCGAACACCGGCATTCAGCAGGGGCGCGATATTGGCGGAGCAGGCCCAGTCCAGAGGTGGATGATTACTGCAACGCGGAATGACCACATCCACCTGCACGCCACGCAAGGCCGCAAGTGCGAGTTCCGACATGACGCGTGACCCCGGCAGGAAATAGGGCGTCATTAGTCTGACCTGCCGCCGGGCCAGAGTGATGGCCTGCAGCATGGTGTATTCAATTTTTTCAAGGTCAGTATCCGGGCCAGCGGTCACAATTCGGGCGACGGACTCCCCGGTGCTGGTGTGTTCCTTGAAATAGATATCGCCTTCCAGCATCTCCTGCGTCACAAAATACCAGTCCCACGCGATAGCTTCGGCCAGCTGTTTGACGACGGGTCCTTCCAGCATGAAGTGGGTATCGGACACCGGATGAGGCGGTTTTCTGGAAACCAGATTTTCGTCAGCAATATTCAGGCCGCCCATGAAGCCTGTCTTGCCATCCACCACCAGAATTTTCCGGTGATTGCGCAGATTGATGAACGGCATCCGCCAGGGCAGCATGGAGTGCATGAAGCGCCCACACGGCACCCCTGCCCGCCTCAACCGGCGATAAACGGGAGACAGAAAATATCCGCTTCCAATACCGTCTACGAGGACGCGTACCTGCACGCCACGCTTCTGGGCTGCAATCAGCTTTTCAATAAACAGACCGCCAATCTGATCATTCCGAAAAATGTAGGAACAGAGCAGAATGCTCTGCTCGGCCTCTTCAATGGCTTTCAACATGAAGGGGTAACCGCCGTCTCCGTCATGCAGAGGGACGATTTTGTTCCCGCCAACCAGAGGGCGACTGGTCAGCTTGCCGACCATCATGGCCAGAGGCGCAAACTGCCCGTCCAGTTCTCTGTTCCAGGATGAGCTATGGGACTCTTCAAACCGATGGGAGGACCGGCCGCTCACCAGCTTTTTAGCCAGACGGCGCACACGGTTGATTCCAAACATGACGTAGAGAACAGTCCCCAAAGCAGGCATAAGAACACAAATGCCAATCCAGCCGATGGCGGATGAGGTATTTCTTTTTGTCAGAAGGATATGCAACGCAACGCTTGTCACCAGCACAAAACGAATGATCGTGACTGTCACCAGAGAAAGATGCGGCAGAATATCAAACGTCATGGGGCAAAATGCATCCTGAAAGGAATCAAACGGTGGCAGTCAGGCCTGATATCATTGAACCAGAACAGAATCGACAAAGGTTGCTCCGGCAGGCGCGAGGATCAAGAGCCTATCAGGATGGCCTGAGTGCGGAAGAGGCCGTATGCTCTGCTTGCATGAAAGAAGGCTGGCTTATTCTCTTAAAAAGAGCCCGCACGCGCCGTGGTGAAATTGATATTGTTATGCGCAAGGGCAGCTTGATTTGTTTTGTAGAAGTAAAAAAGCGCAAAACACTCCGCGGTGCGACGGAATGTCTGGGTGTCCCTCAGCAAAAGCGGCTTTATAGGGCAGCGGAATGTTTGCTAGCAGCCCACCCGCACTGGGCTTACGAAGAATTGCGGTTTGACCTGATAGCGGTTGATGAGCAGAACGCGCTGCACTGGGTGAAAGACGTTATCCGCCAGATGTAGAAAAAGCGCGGTGCCAGAGGCAAGCCGCGCTTTTTAGAAGACGTTTAGAGGCGCAAACGTTCAGGTACGATGGCGGCGCGTTGCTGCGTGAGCAACTGCACGCTTGGTGGGGTGATAGGACACCAGATGCACCATGTTGCGAGACGTTGCGCCACGCTGAGAGGCAACCTGCGTGTGGCTGGCCCGAACAACGTGGCTCACACGGCGCACATGAACAACCGGCGGGGGCGCAGCAGTCAAAGACGCGAACGTCAGCTTGCTGGCTTCCAGATCGGAAATGACACGTTCCGCGTGCGCTGAAGAGTTCACGGAGAAAACACCTGCGCTCAAACCAACAAAAGCGAAGGCGCAGCGCAAAAACGGAAGACGCATCATCAAAAAATATCCCACCTCTGTTTGTCTGTTTTCAGACTACACAGCCCTCTGATTGCCTGACAACTTAAAAAATCAGGAAGCTGCCTTAAGAGGGATATTTTTTTCTTTCAGCAGGGTCTGGAGTTCACCGGACTGGTACATTTCCGTCACGATGTCACAGCCGCCGATGAATTCCCCTTTGATGTAAAGCTGGGGAATGGTCGGCCAGTTTGAGAAATCCTTGATCCCCTGACGAATACCGGCGTCAGCCAGAACATTCACGGATTTGAACGGTACGCCCAGATGCTCAAGAATCTGCACCACACGTGCGGAGAAGCCGCACTGCGGGAAGTCGGCATCACCTTTCATGAACAGCGTGACAGGGTTGGTATCAATTACGTTCTGGATCTGCTGTTTGACAGTTTCCGACATTAACCTGGATCCTTGCTAAAAAAGCGGAAAAATACGCCGTTCAGGGCGCAGACGTCTGCAACGCGAGCGCGTGCAGCTTGCCGCCCATATGGCCCTGCAAGGCCTGATAGACAAGCTGATGCTGCTTCACGCGGTTGAGACCTTTGAAGGCCTCGCTCACGATAGAGCAGGAATAATGGTCACCGTCCCCGGCCAGATCATCAATCCTGATCTGCGCATCGGGGAAAGCCTGACGAAGATACGTCTCAAGTTCAGTGGCGGACATCGCCATGGCTTACAGATCCCTTTCAGTTACTCAGCGGGCCATCAGGGCCGGAAAGAAGGCCTCATGCGCGGCAACAAGTCGTGCAGCAGATATTGTGACGCCACTTGGCAAAATCAAATCATTTCCGCCAGACTGGCCAATCAGACGAGCCGGAACACCGGCCTGCTCTGCACGGGCGCAGAACTCTGCGGCATTATCGACGCAGACCAGATAGCGGGCCTGATCTTCACCAAACCAGAAGGCTTCGGGGCGGATGCCGCTGTCCGGGCTTTCCAGTTCACAGCCCACGCCGCTGGCCATCACCATTTCCGCAACCGCAACCATCAGGCCGCCATCGGAAAGGTCATGGCAGGCGGAAACCGCGCCACTGAGGATTTCCTGACGGACGAAGTCACCGTTCCGTTTTTCCGCAGCCAGATCAACCGGTGGCGGCGGCCCGTCTTCACGGCCCAGCACTTCACGCAGCCAGATGGACTGGCCCAGTTCTCCGCGGGTTTCACCCACCAGAACAACGGCCTTACCATCCTGCATCTCCAGGCCAACGGCTTTCTCCACGTCATCCAGCACACCCAGTGCGCCAATGGCGGGGGTGGGCAGAATGGCCAGAGCAGAGCCGTCCGGCTGGCGCGTCTCATTATACAGAGAGACGTTGCCACTCACGACCGGGAAGTCGAGAGCGCGACAGGCATCGCCCATCCCTTCAATCGCTGCGACAAACTGCCCCATGATTTCCGGCTTTTCCGGGTTACCGAAATTGAGGTTGTCCGTCACAGCCAGCGGGCGGGCGCCGGTCGCTGTCAGGTTACGCCATGCTTCGGCCACAGCCTGTGCGCCCCCGGTTTTGGGGTCAGCATGGCAATAGCGCGGTGTGCAGTCTGTCGTGATAGCCAGTGCCAGTGACGTATCTTCAATTTTGACAATCGCGGCATCAGCAGCGCCCGGACGGCGGACCGTCTGGCCACCAACCGTGCTGTCATACTGGTTCCATACCCATGCGCGGGATGCGAGGTCCGGCGACCCCACCATCTTGAGCAGTGCGGCATCCAGAGAAAGCGGGGCATGCACAGCGCCGAGAGGTTCTGGCACAACCGGCGTGGTGGCCGGGCGATCATAGATCGGAGCCTGATCCGCCAGCGGGTCCAGCGGAATATCCGCTTCCACCTGCCCTTTGTGTTTAACCACAATATGGCCGGTTTCCGTCAGATGCCCGATAATGGCGAAGTCCAGTTCCCATTTCTCGAAGATCTTGCGGGCGACTTCCGTGCGATCGGGCTTGAGGACCATGAGCATGCGCTCCTGGCTCTCGGACAGCATCATCTCATAAGCCGTCATGTTCGGCTCACGCTGGGGCACTTCGTCCAGATCCAGCTCAATCCCAACGCCACCTTTGCCAGCCATTTCCACGGCGGATGAGGTCAGGCCAGCGGCACCCATGTCCTGAATGGCGACAATGGCATCCGTCGCCATCAGTTCCAGACAGGCTTCAATCAGCAGCTTTTCAATGAACGGGTCGCCAACCTGCACGGTCGGACGCTTCGCCATGGCGTTTTCGTCGAACTCGGCAGAGGACATGGTGGCGCCATGGATGCCATCACGTCCGGTGCGGGAGCCGACATACACAACCGGGTTACCCACCCCTGCGGCAGCAGAGAGGAAAATCCGGTCTTTACGCGCAAGGCCAACCGTCATGGCATTGACAAGCGGGTTGCCATCATAAGCCGGGTGGAAGTTAATCTCCCCGCCTACGGTCGGCACGCCCACACAGTTGCCGTAGCCGCCAATGCCACGCACGACGCCATCAATAATCTGGCGGGTACGGGGTGTTTCGGGATTGCCGAAGCGCAGGGCATTCAGGTTGGCAATCGGGCGGGCACCCATGGTGAACACGTCACGCAGGATACCACCAACACCCGTGGCAGCGCCCTGATACGGCTCGATAAAGGACGGATGGTTATGGCTTTCCATCTTGAAGATGGCCGCATAGCCCTGCCCGATATCCACCACGCCAGCATTCTCACCCGGACCATGAATAACCCACGGGGCTTTGGTGGGGAGCGTACGCAGCCATTTGCGAGAGGATTTGTAAGAACAGTGCTCGGACCACATGACCGAGAACACACCCAGCTCAGTCAGGCTGGGTGTGCGGCCCATGATGGTGACAACGCGCGCGTATTCTTCAGCCGTCAGCCCGAATTCCTGGGCCAGAGATGCATCAACGGTCTTTTTCACCGGACAAGAGCCTCCACAAGACCTTCAAACAGCGGCAGACCGTCTACGCCGCCCATCAGCGGGTCAACAAGATCTTCCGGGTGAGGCATCATGCCGCAAATACGAGTGTTTTCGCTCAGAATGCCCGCAATGCTGTTCACGCTGCCGTTGGGGTTGCTGGCAACATCGTCAGCCTGCACGTGGCCATTCGGCGCGGCATAGCGGAAGGCAACAAGCCCCTCGCCTTCCAGCCGGTCCAGCGTGCTCTGGTCTGCCGTGTAGTTGCCGTCCCCATGCGCCAGAGGCGTGCGGAACACATCCCCTTTCTGCCATTTATGGGTGAAAGGCGTATCCGTCCGTTCCACACGCAGATGGCAGTCCTGAGACAGGAAGCGCAGGTTAGCGTTCCGCAGCAGGGCACCCGGCAGCAGGCCGGATTCCGTCAGAATCTGAAAGCCATTGCAGACCCCCAGAATATGACCACCCTTTTGCGCAAAGCTGCGGATTTCCGTCATGATGGGAGAATGGGCCGCCATGGCGCCACAACGCAGGTAATCCCCGTAGCTGAAGCCACCCGGCAGAACCACAAGATCAATCCCGGTCAGGTCGGTATCACGATGCCAGACCATGCGGGGCTCATGTCCGGTTACACGCCGCAGCGCGATAGCCATATCGCGCTCCCGGTTAGTGCCCGGAAAGACAACAATCGCTGCTTTCATTTTGCGCTGCTACACGGGTAAGAGTCATGCAGAGCCTTGAAGACGCTTTCGCCCACAGGCTTGGACATCGCTTCAGAATGCGCTTTCAGCCATGCCAGCACCTTAACGCGCATGGCGGCACCATTTTCTGACGTCGGGACGCAGAAGCCTGCCGGAGCGGAAGCGTCTCCTTCGTTGCGATCATTGATCTTGGAGAGAGCAACAGCATCTGCAACGCCGGTGATGTAGGCATCACACACGGTGGCACCTGCTGCACGGGTGCAGATGCGGGCAAAGTTGCCAGCCTGCATGGGGGAAATGCGCTGAGCATGGGCCAGCGTCGGCGCAAGCAGAGCTCCCCCAAGGGCGATCAGGGCGAGACGCTTCATCCCAGCACCTCAACCGTGAAGTCTTCGATCACCAGATTGGCGAGAAGATCCCGCGCCATGTCTTCGGCCTGTTTCTGGACAGCGGCACGGTCCGTGCCCTCAACATCCAGATCAATAATCTTGCCGACCCGGACGTCATTCACGCCCGGGAAACCCAATGTGTGCAATGCGTGGCCGATGGCTTTCCCCTGCGGGTCAAGCACACCCTCCTTAAGCATGACGGTTACACGTACTTTCATGATAAAGCCCCCGTTGCTGTCGGCATGGTCACTGCATGGTCTCCGGACCCTTCATGTCTCCGCCATTGCCTGCTTCGGGCAGAATGCCCAGTCTGCGGGCAACTTCCTGATACGCTTCCCGGACATTGCCCAGGTCACGGCGGAAACGGTCCTTATCAAGCTTCTCGTTGGTCTGGTTGTCCCACAGGCGGCAGTTGTCGGGTGAAATTTCATCCGCCAGCACAATCCGCATGTCGTCCCCTTCCCAGGAGCGGCCAAATTCAAGTTTGAAGTCTACAAGCTGAATGCCAATGCCGCTGAACAGGCCGCACAGGAAATCATTCACCCGCATGGCCATGGAGGTCATGTCTTCAAGGTCGTGCGGGCACGCCCAGCCGAAGGCGATGATGTGGTCTTCAGAGACAAGCGGATCATTCAGCTCATCGTTCTTGTAGTAAAATTCTACAATGGTCCGTGGCAGGCGTGTGCCTTCCTCAATCCCAAAGCGCTTGGCAATGCTCCCCGCAGCAATATTGCGGATCACAACTTCAAGCGGAATAATCTCGACTTCCTTCACCAGCTGCTCTCGCATGTTGATGCGGCGGATGAAGTGCGTGGGAATGCCGATTTCCTGCAAACGCAGCATCAGATGCTCGCTGATGCGGTTATTCAGCACGCCCTTACCGGTAATGATGCCGCTTTTGGCACCGTTGCCAGCCGTGGCATCATCCTTGAAATACTGCACAAGGGTGCCGGGTTCCGGACCTTCAAAAAGGATTTTGGCTTTACCTTCGTAAAGCTGGCGGCGACGGGCCATGGTCATCCTTACCTGTCTTGAACGTTTAAAACCGATCCCTGCAACCGGTCCGGGGGAAGACTGAAACCAGCCTTCCCTTCTTCAGACGCGTCATAGCAGGCTTCGGGCATGGAAGATATAGGGACGCCCCTGCTCACAGAGCCGGGCCGGGTTCCCCAAATACTTTCTGATACAGGCCATCCAGCGCCTTCAGATGCTGGCGGCTGTCCATGGCGGCATCCAGCGTTTCTGCCGGGATGCGCCCGGAAATTTCCGGATCGGCTGCCAGATTTTCACGGAACGTCCGGCCTTCCGGCGTGCCGAGTTTGGTCCAGGTTTCCATCGCGTTGCGCTGGACAATCCGATAGGCATCTTCACGCGAGAGACCTGCGCGGGCCAGAGCCAGCAGGACTTCACCGGAATGCACAACACCGCCAAGGCTTTCGATGTTGGCAGCCATGCGGTCCGGATAGACCAGCAGTTTGCTCATCATGCCGGCGAGGCGTGCCAGCGCGAAGTCCAGACCAATGGTGGCGTCCGGGCAGATGTTCCGTTCAACGGAAGAGTGGCTGATGTCCCGCTCATGCCACAGGGCCACGTTCTCCAGAGCCGGGATAACGGCAGACCGCACAAGGCGCGCCAGACCCGTCAGGTTTTCCGTCAGCACCGGGTTCCGCTTGTGCGGCATAGCGGAGGAGCCCTTCTGGCCCTTGTGGAAGAATTCTTCCGCTTCCCGCACTTCCGAACGCTGCAGATGGCGCACTTCAATAGCCAGACGCTCAATGCCGCTGGCAATCACCCCCAGCGCACAGAAGTAGGCTGCATGGCGGTCACGCGGGATGACCTGTGTGGAGACCGGTTCGGGCTTCAGGCCCAGACGTTCAGCGACGTAGGTTTCAACGCGCGGGTCCAGATGAGCGAAAGTGCCGACGGCACCGGAAATGGCACAGGTGGCAATTTCCGCCCGAGCCGCTTCAAGGCGTGCCTTGTTACGGACGAACTCGGCATAGTGCCCGGCCAGTTTCAGACCAAAGGAGGTCGGTTCGGCATGGATGCCGTGGCTACGGCCAATGGTCAGGGTGTGTTTGTGTTCAAACGCACGGGTGCGCAGCGCATCCAGAACGTCGTCCAGATCTTTCAGCAGCAGGTCGGTCGCCTGCGTCAGCTGCACGGCAAGGCACGTATCCAGAATATCGGATGACGTCATGCCCAGATGCACAAAACGGCTTTCCGGGCCAACTTTCTCAGCAAGCCAGGTCAGGAAGGCAATCACATCGTGGCGTGTTTCAGCCTCGATTTCGTCAATGCGGGCCAGATCGGCATCGGAGAAAGCGGCCATTGCGGCATCGCCCTTCTCACGCACAACTTTTGCGGCTTCCTTTGGCACAGCGCCATATTCGGCCATGGCTTCGCAGGCCAGTGCTTCAATCTCAAACCAGATGCGGTAGCGATTTTCAGGCGACCAGATAGCGGCCATGACAGGGCGAGTATAGCGCGGCACCATAACGCGGTGTTCCTCCTGAGAACGGAATGATGCGGGCCTCTCTACCCGATTCCGGCCCCCGCGTCTGCCCGTGAAACAAAAAACTTTGACACTCCGGGTTCTTTCAGGATGTTCAGAGGCTTGTTTTGGCGATCTCAGCCTCTCGAATCGGAGTTTTCGTGCACGGTTTTCTTGATGCTTTCAGCCTGAAAGCGCTTTTTGCCTTCCTTCAGGTCGTGATGATTGACGTCACGCTGGCGGGAGATAACGCCGTTGTGATCGGGCTGGTTGTGCGCTCTCTGCCAGTGAGCGAGCGGCGGAAGGCCATTTTTGTCGGGATCGCACTGGCAGCCCTCATCCGTATTCTGATGGCGCTGGTCGCCGTGCAGCTTCTCCAAATCATCGGTCTGACGCTGGCCGGCGGCCTGTTGCTGCTCTGGGTGTGCTGGAAGATGTACTCGGAGATGCGGGCCGGTCCGCATGACGATGCGGACGGTGCTTCCCCGCCCGGCAGCTTCGGCAAGGCCGTGCTGCGCATTCTTCTCGCTGACCTTTCCATGAGTCTGGACAATGTGCTGGCCGTTGCTGGTGCAGCGGCAGAGCATCCGGCTGTGATGGTGGCAGGTCTGGTTCTGTCTGTCTTGCTGATGGGGGTTGCCGCGTCCGTTATCGCCCGCCTTTTGGACAAGTACAAATGGATTTCGTGGGTTGGGCTGCTGATCGTTCTCGGTGTTGCGATTGAGCTGATTGTTAAAGGTGGTGGTGAGGTCTGGATACATTTGCCCTTCTCTCATTGATGGGCTGACCTCCCCTCTCCCGCGCCGATCATGACTTGCCAGCGCATGCGGGATCGCTGATCTTCCGGGAATGTCAGTTTTACATTCTTCCGCATGGCGTCGGCAGGCAGTTCTGCCGCTGGCTGTTCTACTTTTAAGTGCGTGTTCGGCTCCCCCGGAAACGGCAACGCCCACAGCCTCGTCTTCGCCCGCTGAGGCGCTCCCCCAGCCCGTGGCTACGTCTCCCTCACAGGCTGGCGTTTCTGGCTCAGTCTCTGATCGTCTGACCGTCTGGCTCAGTCTGGTCGGCTCATCGCATGCCAGTGCACAAGAGTATGCGGACTTTCTGAAAACCCGCCCCGTCTGGCCGCGCTGGCAGCTTCTGCAGTCCCGTATGCAGCAGGCTCTGGCTAAGGAGACCGACCCTGCGGTTCTGGGGCGACTTTGTGCGCAAACACTGACCTACGGCCCTGCACTCGCGCAGTGTGCGGTTCAGGTCGGCGCGTCGAATTCCGGTCTTTCCAGCCATCTTGCCGCAGAGGCAAAGCAGGCCTGGATGAATGGCAATGATGCCTCCACAGCGGCATCGGCCTTGTCTGGTACCTTCCCTCAGGCGCTAACGCAGGAAGCCTCCTGGCTGCGGTTTAACCGGGAGGAAAAGGCCGGATTGCTGACAGCAGCGCGTCAGACGGTTCCTTACCTTAGTGCTATCCGGCAGAAGCAGGCTCAGGCCCGACTGGCCTTTCGGGCTAATGACGCCAGTGCAGAAGCATTAGCATCCGCCCTGCCCGCCTCTGAGGCTACAGATCCTTACCTCATTCTGGACCATCTCCGTTGGCTGCGGACCCAGAAGCGCGACACGGATGCCGCGGCACTCTGGAAGTCTGCGGGGGTGCAGGCTGAAGCCAGGGCGCATCATCCAGCCTTCTGGCGGGAGCGCGATGCGCTGGCGCGTGAACTGGTGCAGGCTGGACAGAATGAGGACGCTCTGTTTCTGGCGAATGATACCACCGTCTCGGGAGCAGCTCGTCTGGATGCAGAGTTTCTGAGTGGATGGATTGCGCTGCAAAAACTGCACAATCCGACGCAGGCGGATATCTTTTTCAAGCCACTGGCTGACTCTTCAGCGCTTATCACCAAAAGTCGTGGGTTTTACTGGCTTGGGCGGGCCCGTCTGGCAGCGCAGGATAACGCATCTGCGCAGGCCGACTGGCAGAGAGCCGCGAGCTATCCCGGAACGTTTTACGGTCAGATGGCAGCAGCTAAGCTGGCTGGCAATGAAACCACGCTGCTGGCCCCGGACCATATCCCGCCTTCCATAGTCAAAGCTCTGGCGGCGGAACGAGACCCTACGGCATCAGCCAGCCGTCTTGCCGGGAGCGATCTGGTTCAGGCGGCCCAACTGCTCGTGTCTTGGGGGGATAAGCCGCATGCGCGGGACTTCCTGATGTTGCTCAGTCAGCAACTGGTGTCTCTGTCCGACCGGCTGGCCTTGTGTGATCTGGCTATGCGGCTGAATTTGCCTGATGTGGCGGTCTCGGTGTCGCGTCAGGTTGGTCGGGATGGACTGTTCCTGCTCCACTCTGGGTGGCCTGCTCCCTATACGCCCCCGGCCACAGGGCTTCCGTCCGGGCTGGTGCTGGGTCTGTCTCGTCAGGAAAGCAACTTCAATCCTGATGCAATCAGTTCATCCAATGCCATTGGCCTGATGCAGCTCAAGCCATCTACAGCGGGGGATATGGTGCGCAGAGCGGGTGTTCCGGCCTCTGCTGCGACGGCATCAGGCTTGCATGATCCGGAAAATAATATGGCGCTCGGCGCAGCCTATCTGTCTTATTTGCAGGATAAATTCGGTAACGTCGTGCCTTACATGGCCGCCGCTTATAACGGAGGCCCCGGCCGCCTTTCACGCTGGCTGACGGCTGCCGGAGATCCCGCCCGCAGCGGTGCCTCGCAGGATGAGATGATCGACTGGATTGAGAGCATTCCCTTCTCTGAAACCCGAAATTACGTCCAGCGCGTGTGGGAAAATATGACGATTTATACGGCTATGGGGAAATAAGCATGACACCGTCTCGCTTTCTGGCAACGTTCGGCGGCTGTGGTCTGGCACCACGCGCGCCGGGCACTGTGGGGTCTTTAGCGGCTTTGCTGCTGGGGCTGCCTCTCCTCAAACGTCCGAAGGCGTTGGTTGGGGCAATTGGGGTAGTCTCCATCGCTGGCTGGTGGGCGGCGGACCGTGCAGGAGAAGGCGAAGATCACAGCTGGATTGTGATTGATGAGGTTGCGGGTATGTGGGTCAGTCTACTGGCCTGCCTGCCCGAAGACGCGGAAGATCCTGCTTCCGTCCGAAAAAGCCTTGGGCTCTCCGTTCTGGCTTTTGCCCTCTTCCGCCTGTTCGATATCAAAAAGCCCGGTCCGGTTGGCTATCTGGACCGCAAGCATGGCGCGACAGGCATTATGGGGGATGATCTGGTTGCAGGTGTCATGGCTGCGGGTTGCATCAAGGCTGCGCGTCTTGTGATGCGTCACCTGCCCTCCTCTAAAGGCTGATCGCTATGCCTGCATCCCTTCTGACCTCAGATATTTCTGTCGAACTGATACAGCGCTCTGCGACACTGCTGGAAGCCCTCAGGCGGGCTGAAGCCAAACTGGTGACGGCAGAAAGTTGCACAGGAGGGCTGGTTGCCGCTCTGTTGACGCATCACGCAGGCTCATCAGATGTGACCGAAGGCGGTCTTGTGACCTATTCCAACAGCATGAAGCAGTCAGTTCTCGGTGTGCAGGCAGATACATTACAGCAATTTGGCGCTGTGAGTGCGGAAACAGTCAGAGAGATGGCGAGCGGTGCGCTTGGCATCGCGCAGGATGCGACACATTCCGTGTCCATTTCCGGCATTGCCGGTCCCGGTGGTGGTTCAGTAGAAAAACCTGTGGGACTGGTCTGGTTTGGCACAGCCGTGCGAGGTGGCGATGTGCGTGCGGAAGCTCGGATTTTCAAAGGGGATCGCACAGAGGTTCGCTCTCAGGCTGCTCTGTATGCGCTTGCTCTTGTGGTACAGCGTCTGGATTAAGCGCCAATCATGCAAAAAGAGCGTCAGAAGGATATCCCTCTGACGCTCTTTTGCGACACGCTGTTATTGCAGATTAAGCTGCATTTTCAGAGTGTTATTGCTTTTTACTGACCGGCAGCAGGAGCGTTAGCCGGCACAGTTGCTGTCGGAACAGCGGGTGCAGCCGGGACTGCAGGAGCCGTTACGTTCGGCATGGTGGGAGCAGCCGGAGCAGCCGGAACCGTCACGCCCGTGCCAGCAGCCGGAACGCCAACCGTTGTGCCCGGAACAGGTGCCGTCACCGGAGCGGTCGGGGCAGCAGCAAAAGCCGGAGCATTGGCGCGCTGTGCAGCGGACAGGCTCTGGTTGTTCAGGTCGTCCGTTGCGGAATCACTGTTTGCAGCTTTCGCTTCAGCACCACATTTTGTGCCAGAGCAGTGTGCTGCGTGTTTGTGTGCGTGGTCATGATGCGTAGCAGCAAAAACCGGGCTTGCAGCCAGTGTGGCAGTAACAAGCGCTGTAGCAGCAAAGAATTTTTTCATAAACATCAGTCCTTATCCAAAACGCTGAAGTGCTTTTACAAAAAGCAACTTTCCAACAGATTTGTAATCTACAGAAAATTGCAGCCTGTAACAATCACCCAGCGTATTTTAGAGCGTTTAACCTAAACCGTTCTTTTTGAGAACTATTGTGCGACAGGATGCTCTTCCGGCAAGGTGGCTGCTGTCTCTGGTGGCCCGTAAACCTCGCGCGCGCGCCGCAGAAAAGCTGAGACCATAAGGCGGACTGCTTCCCCGAATACAACGCCGATAGCGGCCTGAAGGATGCGGGAGCGGAATTCAAAATCAACAAAAAATTCGACAAGGCACCCACGCGGGTCCGGGGTGAACTTCCAGATGTTTTTGAGGTATCGGAACGGCCCCTTTTCATACTGCACCATAATGGTGTCAGGCCGGTTGAGCGTAACGCGGGAGGTAAAACTTTCCCGGAACGGCCCAAACCCGACAGTCAGATCCGCCACCAGTTCAGTTGCTGTGCGGGTCCGAACGCGCGCAGCAACGCACCAGGGCAGAAACTCAGGGTAGCGCCCAACATCTGCAACAAGATCAAAAATCTGATCGGCCCGATACGCGAGAACACGCTTTTCTGCGTGTTTAGGCATCAGTTCGCTCCCGCCAGACGGGCATTGCGCGTCTGCTGCAGTTCAGCAAAATCAGCATCAGCATGATAGGACGAACGGGTCAGTGGGCTGGAACTGACCTGAAGAAAACCTTTGACGCGGGCCATGGCGCCATACTCCTCAAACTCAGTGGGGGTGACAAAACGGGCAACCGCCGCGTGTTTCACCGTAGGCTGCAAATACTGGCCCATCGTAATAAAATCCACATCTGCAATACGCAGGTCATCCATGACCTGAGCGATTTCCATCCTTTCTTCCCCCAGCCCCAGCATCAGCCCGGACTTGGTGAAGATGGAGCCATCCAGCTGTTTGACACGGTCCAGCAGGCGCATGGACTGGTAGTAACGGGCCCCTGGACGGATGCTTGGATACAGACGCGGCACTGTTTCAAGATTATGGTTGAAAACGTCAGGTCGCGCTTCAACAACAATCTCTAATGCGTTGTTCTTGCGTAAAAAATCAGGTGTGAGAATTTCAATAGTCGTCTCCGGCGCGGCGTTTCGGATGGACGTGATGACCCGTGCGAAATGCCGGGCTCCGCCATCTTCCAGATCGTCCCGATCCACGGATGTAATCACCACATGACGTAGACCGAGCTTGGCGACAGCTTCGGCCACACGGGCTGGTTCATCCGCATCCAGAGCATGCGGCAGGCCTGTGGTCACATTGCAGAAGGAACAGGCACGTGTGCAGATTTCCCCCATAATCATCATGGTGGCATGGCGCTGGGACCAGCATTCCCCAATATTGGGGCACGCAGCTTCCTCACACACCGTCACCAGACGGTTGTCCCGCATCAGCTTGCGTGTCT
Organism: Acetobacter sp. KSO5; assembly: GCF_044094635.1. Classification (NCBI taxonomy): domain Bacteria; kingdom Pseudomonadati; phylum Pseudomonadota; class Alphaproteobacteria; order Acetobacterales; family Acetobacteraceae; genus Acetobacter; species Acetobacter sp. KSO5. The sequence goes on from NZ_CP172014.1 coordinate 1,560,591, forward strand.
CATGATAGACAGGATGCGTTGGGGCCTTAACGCGGATCCATTCGGGTTTGCGGGCAATCGGATTGTCTGGCCGGTGTGCCTTTTCCGGATGGCGGACTTTGCTTGCCCCGCCCTTCCGATGATCAATCAAGACGCGTGTAGACATGATATCGCCCGCTCCCACACTCCGGGTTAAGAAGAACTGGAACGCTCTTACCTCTGCGTCAAGGTAGGAACGCTCCTGGTGGCGTATCAGACGGCATCACACCCACGAGAGCAGCCGTCTGCTTTATGACTAGAAGTGCAGAGCGCCGTCGTAAGCAGCCAGCACGGCTTCGTGCATGGATTCAGAAATGGTCGGATGCGGAAAGATGGTTTCAGCCAGTTCGGCTTCCGTCAGTTCTCCCGTGCGGGCAATGACATAACCCTGAATCATTTCCGTCACTTCCGCTCCAATCATGTGGGCTCCCAGAAGCTCACCGGTCTGGGCATCAAAGACGGTTTTCACGAGCCCATCCGGCTCGCCCATGGCCAGAGCCTTGCCATTGGCCAGCAGCGGGAATTTGCCCACCCGAACCTTGTAGCCAGCCTCTTTGGCGCGGGCTTCCGTATAGCCGACAGAAGCAATCTGCGGACGGCAATAGGTGCATCCGGGAATTTTTGTAATATCAATAGGATGCACCTGCTTTCCTGCGATGGCGTCTACGCACATCACAGCCTCATGGCTCGCTTTGTGGGCAAGCCACGGGGCACCGGCCAGATCACCAATCGCATACACGCCGGGTTCACCCGTGCGGCACAGAGCATCCGTGACCACATGCGTGCGATCTGTTTTGATCTTGGTGCCTTCCAGACCAATCTTCTCGACGTTCCCCACAATCCCGACTGCCGAGATCACGCGATCGACCGTGAACTCTTCGATCTTACCGTTGACCTCAACGGGCACGGTGACATCCGTATCAGATTTACGGAGAGTGCCGACCTTGGCACTGGTCAGCACCCGCATGCCCTGTTTTTCAAAGGATTTGCGCGCCATTGCGCTGATCTCTTCATCTTCCACAGGCAGGATACGCGGCGCGACCTCAACCAGCGTGACCTCAGACCCCATGTTCCGGTAGAAGGAGGCGAACTCGCTGCCAATGGCCCCTGAGCCGATCACCAGCAGGCGGCGCGGCAGAGCGTCAGGCACCAGAGCCTCCCGGTAAGACCAGATCAGCTTTCCATCGGCTTCCAGCCCCGGCAGGACGCGGGCACGTGCGCCTGTGGCAAGGATGACGTGCTTCGCCGTCAGCGTAACGGGAGCGCCTTTTTCCGGTGTGACCAGAACTTTACGCTTGCTGCCCGTAACGCCGTCCAGCTTGCCGAAGCCTTCAAAAACCGGAATTTTGGCTTTCTTCAGCAGATGCGCGACGCCGCTTGAAAGCTGCCTGGAGACCGCTCTGGAGCGGGCGATGATTTTCGAGAAATCAAAACCCACCTTTTCCGCACTGAACCCATAGGTGCCGAGGTCATGCAGAAGATGGTTGATTTCAGAGGCGCGCAGAAGAGCCTTTGTAGGGATACAGCCCCAGTTCAGGCAAATTCCACCCAGATGCTTCGCTTCCACCACCGCGGCAGAAAGGCCGAGTTGTGCGGCCCGCAACGCCGCTACATAGCCACCCGGTCCGCCACCCACGATGATAATGTCAAAATCGGTTCCGCTCATGGTCGTTTCCTGCAAACGCGATGTTAAAGAACAAGTGTCAGAGGAGATTCGACCACTGACCGGAAGGCCGAGAGCCATTCTGCCGCAACCGCACCATCCACCACGCGATGGTCAACGGAAAGCGTGACCGTCATGACCGTGGCAATGGCTAGCTCATTTCCCTTCACAACAGGCTGTTTTTTGCCTGCGGCAATGGCCAGAATAGCGGCCTGCGGCGGGTTGATGATGGCGGAGAAGTCACGCACGCCAAACATGCCCATATTGGAAATGGAGAACGTGCCGCCCTGAAACTCTTCCGGTTTCAGCTTGCCCGCCCGTGCCCGTTTGACCAGATCCTTGGTTTCCTGACTGATCTGCTTCAGGCTCTTCTGGTCAACATGCTTGACGATGGGGGTAATCAGGCCGTCCGGAATGGAGACAGCGATGGAAATATCCACGTTGTCATGCAGGATCATCGCCTGATCCGTAAACGACGCATTCACGTTCGGCACCCGCTTAAGGGCGATGGCGGAGGCTTTGACCAGCATGTCATTAACAGACAGCTTAAAGGCGTCAGGCCCTTCGTCCGGGGATGTTGCGTTCAGCTGAGAGCGGAGAGCCAGCAACGCATCCAGTTCAACATCGGCAGAGACGTAGAAGTGCGGAATAGTGCTTTTTGCTTCGCTCAGGCGACGGGCAATGACCTTGCGCATGCTGGAATGCGGGACGATCCGGCTTGTGGGGGCCGGAACCTCTGCCACGGCAGCAACTGTGACCGGAGCCGCCGTATCCTGTGCCGCAGCGTTGTCTACGTCCCGGCGCACGATGCGACCATTCGGGCCAGTCCCTTTAATGCGGGAAAGGTCCAGTCCTTTCTGGCCGGCAACACGCTTTGCCAGTGGGGACGCAACAATTCGCTTGCCTGTGGCGGCCTGCCCCGCGGGTGCAGCAGGAGTTGTGGCTGGCGCAGAAGCGGGAGCCGAACCCTGCGGTGCCGTTGCGGGCTGAGCAACTGGTGAAGGCGGCGCAGAGCTTTGGGGGTTGACCGCTCCGGCTTCCGGCACGGTCTCGCCTTCTGCAACCATAATGGCAATCGGCGTATTGACCGCAATTTCGTGCGTGCCTTCCGGCACCAGAATACGGCCGAGGATGCCATCTTCAATGGCTTCCACTTCCATCGTCGCTTTGTCAGTTTCGATTTCGGCAATTACGTCGCCAATCGCAACCTTCTCGCCTTCCGCTTTAACCCAGCGGGCGAGTGTGCCTTCCGTCATGGTGGGTGACAGGGCCGGCATAAGAAGTTCTATAGCCATCTCTTTTTCCTCAGATCAGGCGACGCACGGCTTCAACCACGTGCTCGGGCTGCGGCAGGGCCAGCTTTTCCAGATTGGCGGCGAACGGCATCGGAACGTCTACGCCGGTGACGCGTGCCGGCGGGGCATCCAGCCAGTCAAACGCATGCTCAATCACCTGCATGGCGACTTCTGCGCCAATACCGGCAAACGGCCAGCCTTCTTCCAGCGTGACGAGACGGCTGGTTTTCTTGACGCTTTCTACAATCGTGGCCGTATCCAGCGGACGCAGGCTGCGCAGGTTGATGACTTCGGCCTCAATCCCCTGCTGAGCCAGTGCTTCGGCGGCTTCCAGTGCCGTCGTGACCATGATGGAGAAAGTCACGATGGTCACATCCCGCCCTTCCCGCTCAACCTTGGCCTTGCCGATGGGCAGAATGAAATCTTCATCCACCGGGCACGGGAATTTGCGCCCGTAGAGAATTTCATTCTCAAGCACGATAACGGGGTTCGGGTCCCGGATGGCTGCGCGGAGAAGCCCTTTGGCATCGGCGGATGACCAGGGGGCGACCACTTTCAGGCCCGGAACATGAGCATACCAGCTGCCATAACACTGGGAATGCTGTGCCCCGACGCGTGCTGCCGCGCCGTTAGGGCCGCGGAAGACGATGGGGCACCCCATCTGGCCACCAGACATATACAGCGTCTTGGCTGCGGAATTAATAATATGATCAATGGCTTGCATTGAGAAGTTCATGGTCATGAACTCTACAATCGGCTTAAGCCCCGTCAGGGCTGCACCAACGGCCATACCGGTAAAGCCATGTTCGGTAATCGGCATGTCAATCACGCGTTTATCACCAAATTCGGCCAGCAAACCCTGAGAAATCTTGTAGGCGCCCTGATATTCCGCGACTTCTTCCCCAATCAGGAAAACGTCCGGGTCGTGGCGCAATTCAGCCTGCATGGCGTCATGCAGAGCTTCACGCACGGTGATTTCCGCTGTCGGCCCCCAGTCTTTTTCTGGCTCGGGAGCGCTCAAAGAAGCCGCTGCTGGTGTTGCGGGCACAGTAGATGGCTGTGCAGCAGGCTCTTCGGTTGTTGTGGCTGGTTGTGTTGCTGCCGGGGCAGACACTGCCGCATCCGGAACGGCCTCACCTTCTGCAACCAGAATGGCAATAGGCGTATTAACGGCAATATCCTGCGTTCCTTCCGGCACCAGAATACGGCCCAGAATACCGCTTTCGATGGCTTCTACTTCCATGGTTGCCTTGTCGGTTTCGATTTCAGCAAGCACATCGCCAATAGCAACGGCATCGCCTTCGGCTTTAACCCAACGCGCCAGCGCTCCTTCCGTCATGGTCGGAGAAAGAGCGGGCATTATAATGTCTGTCGCCATAATCCGTTACGCCTCTAGCAGCACATCTGTATAAAGCTCGGCAGGATCAGGCTCAGGGCTGGTCTGCGCGAATTCAGCTGAATCGTTCACTGTTGCTTTTACGTCATCTTCAATCTTGCGCAGGCTGTCTTCACTGACACCTGCGTCCAGCAGAATCTGGCGCACATGTTCAATAGGATCACGAGTTTTGCGGACCTGATCCACTTCCTCACGCTTGCGGTATTTTGCCGGGTCGGACATGGAATGACCGCGATAGCGATAGGTCATCATCTCCAGCAGATACGGCCCCTTGCCTGCCCGGCAATGCGCCACGGCTTCTGCTGCGGCTTCATGCACGGCGGCAATATCCATGCCATCTACGCGCTTCCCCGGAATGCCCCAGGGCTCACCATTCCGCCAGAGTTCATGAGACGCAGAGGCGCGTTCCACACTGGTCCCCATGCCGTAAAGATTGTTCTCAATAATGAACAGGCACGGTAGTTTATGAAGGGCCGCGAGGTTGAAGCTTTCGTACACCTGCCCCTGGTTGGCAGCGCCATCCCCAAAGTAGGCCACGGACACTTCATCTGTTTCGCGATACTTGTTGGCAAAAGCCAGACCAATACCCAGCGCCACCTGCGCGCCGACAATGCCGTGTCCACCGTAGAAATTCTTCTCACGCGAGAACATGTGCATGGAGCCGCCCTTACCGTGGGAATACCCGGTGGCGCGCCCCGTCAGCTCGGCCATCACGCCACGCGGGGTCATCCCGGCAGCCAGCATCTGGCCGTGGTCACGATAAGAGGTGATGAGCTTGTCACCATCCTTAAGCGTCATCTGGATGCCAACCACCACGGCTTCCTGCCCGATATACAGGTGGCAAAAACCGCCGATCAGCCCCATGCCGTAAAGCTGTCCGGCTTTTTCTTCAAACCGACGTATCAGCAGCATCTCATGAAATGCGTCCATGAACTGCTCACGGGTTAAGGAGGGGCCGTTTCCTCCCACACGCGCTGTATTTTCTTGCGCCGCCGCCATCGGTTTTTCCTTTTGGTGTTTAAGAACTGTGACTGTGAACAATTCGTCTTGCGGATTCAGGATTTATAAAAACGAAACCACCCGCAGTTTGCGTCGTTTATGTCTTCAATCCTGCATGATCCTATCAATTACTCCGCATTATAGTCGCCGGACCGCCCCCCGCTTTTATGCAGGAGCCTGATCCCGTCAATCCTCATGCCGCGATCTACCGCCTTGCACATGTCGTACAAAGTCAGTGCCGCTGCACTTACTGCGGTTAACGCTTCCATTTCAACGCCGGTTGCGCCTTTTGTTGTAACAGAGACCGTGATCTCGATCTTGTCATCAGCCGGCAGCAGATCGACCGATACACGGCTGAGTGCCAGTGGATGACAAAGCGGGATAATATCCGCTGTTTTCTTGGCCGCCATAATGCCGGCAATGCGGGCAGTCGCCAGCACGTCCCCTTTTGGCATCGTCCCTGAAACAATCATGTTCAGGGTCTCTGGTCGCATTAGGATAGCCCCCGTTGCAACAGCCTTTCGGTGGGTGTCGGACTTCTCCGAGATATCCACCATGTGAGCGTGGCCGGAGGCATCGAGATGCGTCAGCGTCTTTTCAGACACGTCAGGCAAACCCCAGCAGAGCCCGTGCGGCCTGACCGGGGTCAGGCTGACGGAGCAGAGATTCCCCAACCAGAAAACCTGTCACTCCAATCTCAGCCAGAGACATCACATCGCCATGCGTTTTGATGCCGCTCTCGGAGACAATAATCCGGTCCGGCGGCACCAGCGGCGCGAGGCGTTTTGTTGTCTCAATATCGGTCTGTAACGTCTTGAGATTACGGTTATTAATGCCGATCAGGAACGTATCGAGCGCGAGAGCACGGTTCAGTTCATCCTCATCATGCACTTCCACCAGCACATCCATGTCCAGCCCTTTGGCGTGATCCACCAGAGCCAGAGCTTCTTCATCCGTCAGGATGCACATGATGATCAGGATGCAGTCAGCCCCAAGTGCGCGACTTTCATAAACCTGCCATGGGTCAAGAATGAAGTCCTTGCGCAGCACCGGCAGGGAACACGCTGCACGGGCTGTCTGGAGGTCTTCATTCTGGCCATGGAAGCAGGAGCTTTCCGTCAGAACGGACAGGCAGGCAGCGCCCGCCTGCTCATACCCTACAGCAATCTGGGCCGGGTCAAACTCTTCACGCAGGATGCCGGCTGAGGGAGAGGCTTTCTTGATTTCGGCAATCAGCCCGACTGTTCTGTCAGCGGCCTTTTCTTTCAGAGCGCGTCCAAATCCGCGGGGAGCCTCTTTCACATCCTGCGCTTTGGCGATCATCTCTTTCAGAGATACAAGGGTTGAACGGTGCTCAACCTCAACTCTTGTCCGCGCGCAGATCCGCGAGAGCACATCCGGCAGATGGTCTGCCTGAATACCGGCCTCTACGTCAGAATTTCCGGCAGCGGACGAATTGGGTATTTCGTTCATAATCATCCTGTCATGTCTTGAGCATGCGCACCAGAAGATGATGTACGCAAACCATTGAGCACCGCCAGGGCGGCACCGTTATCCAGCACGCGACTGACATCGGCCACGCACTCTCTGAAGGCCTGAGGGTCTATGTGCAGTCCCTTCAGGATGGAACGCCGTCCGGCCACATGCAGGGCGCAGGCTGCGTTCAGCAAAACTGTATCACGATAAGCCCCATGGGCACCACGGAGCAAGGCTTCCAGTGCTTGCGCATTATGGGTCGCATCCCCGCCCCGAATGGCGGAAACCGGCGCATAAGGCAGACCCGCCATTTCGGCCTGTACAACAAGGGGGTGCGTGGTACCGTTTTCAAGGGCGACGACACGGGTGGGGCCAGCCAGTGTCAGTTCATCAATACCCTGCGTTTCCCCCTCTGGCTGACCACAAACGGCCCAGACCCGTTCCGAGCCGAGACGATGCAGAACATCAACCACCAGATCCAGCCACTCCGCAGAAAAAACGCCGATGAGCTGATGCTTCACACCGGCGGGGTTGACCATTGGCCCCAACAGATTGAACAGGGTGCGAATGCCCAGCGCTTTTCTAACCGGAGCTGCATGCCGCATGGCCGGGTGATGATGGGGGGCAGCCAGAAAAACAAGTTTATGCAGATTCAGTTGGCGAGACAGCTCTGCCGGGTCAGCCAGCAAGGGCACGCCCAAAGCCTGGAGCACATCAGACGCACCGGCGCGGGAAGACACGGCTCGGTTACCGTGTTTGGCTACTGGCACGCCCAGAGCGGCCAGCACAAAAGCGACGGCTGTGGAGACATTCAGTGTACCGTAGTTGTCGCCGCCTGTTCCGCAGACATCAATCGTGTCTGCCGGAACCTGTGGTACCGGGATCATGCGGCTCCTTAAAGCCGTGACTGCGCCCAGAACCTCGCCAGCATCTTCACCCCGCACACGTAGCGCCATCAGGAAAGCCGCGACCCGCTCCGCAGGCAGAGTGCCATCCATGATGATGCCAAAGGCGGCCTCAGCCTCGGCACTGGTCAGTGTTTTGCCGTGGGCCAGAACGTTCAGGATCGTGGTGAAAAAAGCGTCCGGATTTTCCGAAGGGGAAAGTGTGATCTCCGGCATGTCAGGCCGCTGTTTTCTTCTCGTTCCACGCACGCGCTTCCTGAAGGAAGTTCCGCAGCAAATCGTGTCCGTATTCGGATGCGATGCTCTCCGGATGAAACTGTACGCCAGAAATAGGGTGCTGCTTGTGGCAGACTCCCATGATGATGCCGTCTTCCGTCCAGGCAGTAACGTCCAGACTGTCCGGAATGCTTGACGGTTCAAGCGTCAGGCTATGATACCGCGTGGCGTTGAACGGGTTTGGAAGGCCAGTAAAGACGTCCTTCCCGTCATGAAAGACCGGGCTGATTTTGCCGTGCATGGGTGTGGGGGCTCTCACAACTTTTGCCCCAAATACCTGCCCAATGGCCTGATGCCCAAGGCACACACCAAAAACAGGGATGTTACCGGCAGCGGCTGCAATCAGGTCACAACAGATCCCCGCCTCATTGGGAGAGCACGGGCCCGGTGAGAGCACGATTGCTTCCGGCTTGAGCGCCATGGCGTCTTCTACCGTCAGAGAATCGTTACGGCGCACATCACAGCGCTCCCCCAGCTCACCCAGATAATGGACGAGATTGAAGGTAAAGCTGTCATAATTGTCGATCAGAAGGATCATGGTTTTATGATGACCTTATGGGGCCCACGGGTCAAATGACGGAAGAGCAAGAACTCAGCCTTTATCCTGTGTGGCGTAGTGAATGGCTTCTTCTGCTGCGCGGAAAACGGCACGTGCTTTGTGGTGTGTTTCCTCATATTCCAGATCAGGCACGCTATCGGCAACCACGCCACACCCGGCCTGCACATGCATCATGCCGTCTTTAACAACAGCCATGCGCAGCCCGATGCAGGTGTCCATATCGCCCCCTGCCCCAAAATATCCGATGCAGCCTGCGTAGGTTGCGCGGCGGCTGCGTTCAACTTCGTCAATGATTTCCATGGCGCGGATTTTCGGAGCGCCTGTGAGGGTGCCTGCCGGGAATGCGGCAATCAGAGCATCCAGCGCTTCCAGATCCGGCTGAATGGTGCCTTCCACATTGGAAGAAATGTGCATGACGTGGCTGAAACGCTCAATCACAAACCGTTCCGTGACCTTTACTGATCCGGGTTGGCAGACGCGGCCGACGTCATTCCTCCCGAGGTCGATCAGCATCAGATGCTCGGCACGTTCTTTTTCATCTGCCAGCAGATCCTGTTCCAGCCATAGATCCTCAGCCTCATCCTTGCCGCGTGGGCGTGTGCCGGCCAGTGGTCGGACCGTCATGGTCCCTTCCCGCAGACGGACCAGAATTTCAGGCGAGGAGCCGACCAGCGAGAACGCGCCCAGATCCAGATGGAACAGGAACGGAGCCGGGTTGATGCGGCGGAGTGAGCGGTAAAGGGCCAGAGACGGCAGCGTAAAGGGGGCGGAAAAACGCTGGCTGGGCACAACCTGAAAGGCGTCCCCTGCGGCAATATAATCCTGAATTTTCTCAACAGCCGCGCAGAACTCCTCACGAGAGAATGTTGAGTGCGGCGCTTCAAATGCTGCTGGAAGATTTGCTTTCGGCATAGCGGGCAGTGCACCAGCAAGGCAGGTGCGAGCACGGGCCAGAAGTGCGTGCGCTTTATCCCACGCGTCTCCGGCATCTTCTCCTGCTGCTGGCCGGACCGGCGCAGCAAGAATGAGTTCGTCACTGACCGTATCAAAAACCGCGAACAGGCCGGGGCGCATCATGATCGCTTCCGGCAGGTTCAGATCATCGGGCGGTGCATCGGGCAGATGCTCCATCTGCCGTACCATGTCATAGCCCAGATAGCCAAATAGTCCGGCAATCATGGGCGGGAGACCGGCGGGCAGATCAAGCTGCGTCTCACGGATCAACTGACGCAGAGAGTCGAGTGCCTTCCCGTCAACAGTGCGCACCGTGATATCTGGCTGTGCCGGGCTTTCATCCACCGTGACCTGCCCGTTATGGCAGGTCCAGACCAGATCCGGCTTGAGCGCGATGACCGAATAGCGCCCACGGGACACGCCACCTTCAACACTTTCCAGTAGCAGGGTGTGGCGGCCTGTGCCGCCGTCAAAGCCTGCAAGACGGATATAGGCGGAAACCGGCGTGAGCAGATCAGCAGGTTCTACGGAAAAAACGATGGATGGCTTTCCGGCCTTCCATGCCTTCTGGCAGACCTCGCGTGAAGGTGAGGCTGCAATCCGTGCCGTAACGCTCATGGGGTCGTGCTTCCATCAAACCCAAGGGAGGACAACGTCGCTGTCACTGCCCGCTGATTAATAACAGGCGGGGTGCGTTTGCTCAGGGCTTCCACATAGGAGGCTACGAGATCGTCCCCGGTGGACTGCGCCAGAGCGCTTTTGAGGCGCTGGTAAGCACCCAGATCCGCCATCGGGTTGGGCGTGGAAACAGCTGTGACGGTTGCCACGATGAACTCGCCAGCATCCTCACCCATCACAGACTGGCCTGCTTTCATACGTGGCAGGTATTCCATCAGTTCCGAGGGGATGGCCTTGTTCGGTGCAGCGCGTGAGAAAGTCAGCCCTTTCACGATCGGTGCGCCAGCACCAGCAACATTGGCGAGGCCGCCTTTTTCCTGTGCTGCTGTGTAAAGCGCTGTGGCCTGTTCGTCCGCTGCATGCTTGCGGGCTTCGGCCTGCCATGCGGCCAGAACGTTGGCTTTCGCCTGTTCAAAAGTCAGTTGCGCAGCCGGTGTAATGCTGTCGACTTCAACGGCATACCAGCTATTGTCAGGCCCTTCCGTCAGGTTCGGTTTTGCGCCTTTGGTCTGTGCAAACACCTGCTGCACAATGGCGTCACGCAGCTTGCCGGAAGCCGGAAGCGGTGCCGGGGTGCCATCCTGCGTGTTGCCGTTGGCATCCAGCGTGCCTGCCGCAGCAGCAGCCCCGATGTCGGTCGGAATGGCGTCCAGACCGTTGCCTGCCATGGCATCCTGCAGCTGGCGGCTGCGTTCGCCAACAACAGACGGGCCTTTCGCATCACGATACTGCTGAAGGATCTCTTTTTTCGCCACGTCAAAAGGGGTGTCTTTCGGCGGGGTCACCTTTGTGACCTGCAGAACAACCCAGCCACCGTCAGATTTAAACGGCCCCTGAATCTGATTAAGAGGTGCCGCAAAGACCGCTTTGCTCAGGCTTTCAGATGGAATGGTGGACGGGCGCGCACCGGGCATTTCAACGGATGCGCCACCTTTTGCTGCGGCCTGCACAGCTGCCCAGTCAGCGCCTTTTGTCCAGACATCGGCGACAGCGCGTGTCTGCGCTTCATCCGGCATGGTTACAACCTGCACATCGCGCGTTTCCGGCACGTGATAGCGGTCGCTCTCTTCATCATAGACGCGCTTCAGATCTTTTTCATCAATGGTGATAGTGTCTGCGACCGTCGCGGGAGACAGCACGACAACGCGGGCATGACGTAGTTCCGCCGTCCGGAAGTCGTTCAGATGGTTCGCATAATAGCGGCGCAGGACGGCATCATCCGGGGTCGCCGGCGTCGGCTGCTCAACAAAGGGGATACGGATCAGATCAACCGTGCGCGTCTGCAGCCCGAAGTCAGACAGGCGTTTTGCAATCGTGTCAGGCACACTGGCCGCCTGCCCGATGGGCTGCAACATGGTGCGGCTGGCAAGATCATCACGGATCATCGTCAGAAAGCGCTGTTCCGGAATGTCGCGTTCCCGCAGGCGCGCGTTCAGAATATTCCGGTCAAACTGGCCATTCGCGCCCTTGAAGTAAGGCAGCGAGAACACTTCATCCCGCACAGCCGAATCAGGCACGGACACTTTTAGCTTGCGCGCGGCTTCCAGCAGTTCAGCCTGCCCGATCAGCCGCTGCAGAACCTGATAGGCAATCTGCTGGCGCATGGCAGGGGGTACCTGTGCCGGGTCCGAAACGCCCATCTGTTTGGCGATGGTCGGCATTTCTCCTTGCAGAGATTGCCCCAGATCAGCCGAACTGATGCGCTGCTGGCCCACTTTGGCCACCACATCGGTTTCTGTGCCCATATAGCCGAGCACATCCCCCACACCCCAGCCAATAAAAGCGAGGAAGATGACGATGGCGCAGACACGCCCAAGCCAGGATTCAACAAAAACGCGACGCAGATAGGAAATCATGAACCCAAGGATCCGTTGAGACAGAACATCATGCCACGGGCAAACCCGGGCGCGGCACCATAAGCGGACCAGTCGCTCTTGACCAGCGGTAACGACCCGGTAAGGACCGAAACACGCACACAGCATCTTGCCCCACAGCCCGAGTGTATGGTTTAGCCTGTTCCGACGGCCTCAGTGACGCAACGATGATGCGGGCACAGGCAGCACGGAAGGACGAGGCGTATGACCAGACAGATTATCGTCGGCAACTGGAAGATGAACGGCACCAGCCGTGATTCGCAGGCGCTTGTGGAAGCTCTGCTGGCAGGGCTCCCGGCGACTGTGCCGGATATTGTAACCTGCCCGCCCTTCACGCAGCTCGCGCTGCTGGCAGACAAGCTGAAAGGCTCTCCCATCGCTCTGGGCGCGCAGGATTGCCACAAGGATGTCTCCGGCGCGCATACCGGGGATATTTCTCCCGCCATGCTGACGGACCTTGGCGTCTCCTACGTTATTCTCGGCCATTCCGAACGGCGCCAGGAACATGGTGAGCTGGATGAAACCGTGCGTGAGAAAGCGGTTGCGGCTACAAAAGCCGGCTTGACCCCCATTGTCTGTATTGGTGAGACGGAAGATCAGCGTGAAAGCGGTGAGCATTTCGACACGCTGGGCTGGCAGATCAAAGGCTCCCTGCCCGACAATTTCTCCGGTATTCTGGCGTATGAGCCGATCTGGGCCATTGGCACAGGTCGTGCAGCAACAGAGGACGAAATTGCCGAAACCATGAAATTCCTGCGCGAAGAGCTGGTTCGTCAGTTTGGCGAGGCTGGCAAAACCGTCAGGATTCTGTATGGTGGCTCCGTTAATGCCAAGAATGCGGCTTCCATTCTGTCGATTGCAGATGTAGCAGGTGCCCTTGTAGGGGGTGCCAGCCTGAATGCAGAGGCATTCCTATCCATTATCGGCGCGGCTTCTGCTGCCTGATTTCCGCACTTTATCGGGAACTCGACATGACCACAGCCCTGCTGATTCTGCATATTTGCGTGACCATAGCCCTGATTGGCACTGTGCTGATCCAGCGCAGTGAAGGGGGCGGCCTCGGCATTGGCAGCAGTCAGGGCATGGGGGCATTCATGTCCGGCCGTGGCACGGCCAACCTGCTGACGCGCACCACGGCAGTGCTAGCCGGGCTGTTCATGCTGCTTTCTCTGGTGCTGGCGATTCTGAACCGTGGGTCATCCACCGGTGCCGGGCATGACATTCTGGCTCAGCCCCCTGCTCCGGCCGCCGTTACAGCGCCTGTTCAGCCTGCCGCACCGCCGGCGGCTCCTGCACCGTCCAAACAGTAACATGTTTCCCACTCTCTCCCTCCTTCCCGGAGCCGGAGAGAGAAAGAGTCTTTATTCCTCTGCGCTTGCACAAAGCTGCGGAGGAATTTTTGTGTCCATCTTTACCCACCCGGCTTTGTCCGTGTAGGAAGTCTGTTCATGACCCGTTTCGTATTTATCACCGGCGGTGTGGTGTCCTCTCTTGGGAAAGGCATTGCGTCAGCGGCTCTTGCTGCACTCCTGCAGTCGCGCGGCTATAAAGTCCGCCTGCGTAAGCTTGACCCCTATCTGAACGTCGATCCCGGCACGATGAGCCCGTATCAGCACGGGGAAGTTTTCGTGACCGACGATGGGGCCGAAACAGACCTTGATCTGGGCCACTACGAACGCTTCACCGGCGTCAATGCCACCAAGGAAGACAACACCACCACCGGTAAGATCTATTCCGATGTCATCGCGCGCGAACGCCGCGGGGACTATCTTGGGGCCACGGTGCAGGTCATCCCGCACATTACCGATGCCATTAAGGACATCGTAGTTGCCAATACGGATGATGTGGATTTCGTGCTGGTCGAAATTGGTGGCACGGTTGGGGATATTGAAAGCCTTCCGTTCCTTGAAGCTATTCGTCAGTTGCGCAATGACCTTGGTCCGGATCAGACCATGGTGGTCCACCTCACGCTGCTGCCGTGGATCCCGTCTGCTGGGGAATTGAAGACCAAGCCGACGCAGCATTCCGTCAAGGAACTGCAGAATGTCGGCATTCAGCCACAGATCCTGCTCTGCCGCTGTGACCGCGCTATTCCGGACACCGAGCGCCGCAAGATTGCCAACTTCTGTAACGTCCGCCCCGAGGCTGTGATTGCTGCGCGGGACGTCGATACTATCTACTCCTGCCCCCTCGCCTATCATGCTGAAGGCATGGATACCGAGGTTCTGCGCTATTTCGGTCTGCCTCACACCGAAGAACCTGACCTGTCCGGTTGGGAGAAAATTGTGGATGCCATCCGTCGTCCGGATGGCGATGTTCGCATTGCCGTGGTTGGGAAATATACGGCCCTGCTCGACAGCTATAAGTCTCTGAACGAGGCTCTGCTGCATGGTGGCATTGCGCACCGTGCGAAAGTGAAGCTGGACTGGGTGGAAGCTGAAACACTGGAAGAGTCTCCGGAAGCTCTGGAGCGCCTGTCCACCGCACATGGCATTCTGGTGCCCGGTGGATTTGGTGAGCGTGGTTCCAAAGGCAAGATTGCAGCAGTGCGTTTTGCGCGTGAGCGCGGTATTCCTTTCCTTGGCATCTGCTTCGGGATGCAGATGGCAGTGATCGAATGCGCTCGTAATCTCGCAGGTCTGCCCAATGCATCTTCCACCGAATTTGGTGAAGCTGATGAGCCGCTGGTTGGTCTGATGACGGAATGGGCGCGTGGTAGCGAGCGCCTGCGCCGGAGTGAAGGCGGAGAACTGGGCGGCACCATGCGGCTTGGCGCTTATCCGGCAACGCTGGTGGAAGGCTCTCGTGCTGCAGAAATTTATGGCACGACGAACATTCGTGAGCGCCACCGTCACCGTTATGAAGTGAATATTCACTACAAGGACCAGCTTGAAAAAGCCGGGCTGAAATTCTCTGGCCTGTCTCCCGATGGGATTCTGCCAGAAGTGGTCGAGTATCCGGATCATCCGTGGTTTGTGGCGGTGCAGTATCATCCGGAACTCAAGTCCCGCCCCTTTGCACCGCACCCGCTGTTTTCCGGGTTTGTCGGCGCAGCACTGGAAAAGGCCCGCCGCGCATGACGCACGCTGCAGCACATAACTTTCAGCTTCAGTCTCTGACAGTCGGGAATGATCAGCCTTTTGTGCTGATTGCCGGACCGTGTCAGATTGAATCCGCGGCTCATGCCATGGAAACGGCAGTCGCACTGAAAGAATTATGTGCTGTGGCAAATATCGGGCTGATTTACAAAAGCTCGTTTGACAAAGCCAACCGCACCAGCCTGTCCAGCGCCCGAGGGGTTGGTATGAAGGATGGTCTGACTATTCTGGCAGATATCCGTAACAGCGTGAACATTCCGGTCCTGACGGATGTTCACGCTCCGGAGCAGTGTGCTCCGGTTGCGGAAGCTGTTGATGTTCTGCAAATCCCGGCGTTTTTGTGCCGCCAGACAGATTTGCTTCTGGCTGCGGGCAAGACGGGCGCTGTTGTGAACGTCAAAAAAGGCCAGTTTCTTGCCCCGTGGGACATGCAACACGTGGCGGCTAAAATTGCCTCTACGGGCAACCAGCGGATCATGCTCTGTGAGCGTGGAACCAGCTTTGGCTACAACACGCTGATTAACGACATGCGGGGTCTGCCCATTATGGCGCAGACAGGGTATCCCGTTGTCTATGATGCCACACACTCCGTGCAGCAGCCGGGTGGCTTGGGTGGTTCATCAGGCGGGCAGCGGGAATTTGCCCCTATTCTCTCCCGCGCTGCGTTGGCGATTGGTGTGGCGGCCTTGTTTATTGAAACGCATGAAGACCCGGACCGTGCTCCGAGCGATGGCCCGAACATGCTGCCCATCAAAACTCTTCCGGCCCTGCTGAAACAGTTCCGCGAGATTGACCGGTTGATCAAAGCCGGCGGCTAATACCTACTCACGAGTTGCCAGCTCGGCAGCTGTCGCGTTTGAAGAGCGGAAAGCAGGTCAGCTGGCCAGCTTTCCGCTCTTTTTTGTTGTGTGGCTTCATTTTGGCGGTGCGATTGATTGGGCGCGCGGTTAGGTTCTGGTGGCGGGATCAGTCAGATATTTCCATAGTTCGCCTAGATAGCCGGGTCAGATCTCTTCCCACTCAACCCCTGTCTTCCTGATCGGCTCTTAGTGGTGTCGGATTTCCAAAGACTTGCCGAACTATAATTTTGTGGGGGGCCTCAAGGGTAGCACTGGTTGGTCACCACTGTACCGGCACGGCTTTTGTTTCAGGCGTGATCTATCATGAGGGGCGTAGCGTCATGCAGTCGCCATCGCCTCTGATCGCAAATGCGTTTGCAAGAAGAACGCAAAAAATAGGGAGCCGTAGGGCTCCCTATAAAAGAATGCAAGAATGAAAGACTGCTGCTTTACACGTCCAGATTGGCAACTTTCAGAGCGTTACCAACGATAAAGTCACGACGGGGTTCCACCACATCACCCATCAGGGTGGTGAACACCTGTCCGGCTTCTTCAACGTCCCCGACTTTAACCTGAAGCAGGGTGCGCATGGCCGGATCCAGCGTGGTTTCCCACAGCTGTTCATCGTTCATTTCGCCCAGCCCTTTAAAGCGGTTAATGGCAAGACCACGCCGCCCTTGTGCCAGCAGACGCGTATAGAGCTCGGAAGGCCCTTTCAGAGGAAGGTCTGTGCTTTCCAGACGCAGACTGACACCGGTGCCGAACTCACGCACCAGACGATCCAGCTGGTTGGTGAGCCAGCGGGCATCGCCGCCTGCGAGCATGTTCGGATCAATCCGGTAGACTTCCCCAACGCCACGCACGCTACGGGCCAGTTCCAGACCATCGGTGCTGGCAACAGCTTTCCAGCCGCGTTCATTTTCAGCCGAAGCGGCATCCAGACGCTTCTGAAGGTCAGGAATGCGCTGCTGGAGCGTTTCCAGATCAGACGTCAGAGCGCCAGCCAGCGCTGCCTGCTCAATAATCCAGCTCGGCACGCGGTTGGACAGACGAGCAATAGCCTGCGTCGCTTGCCGGATAAACGGCAGATCAGCTTCCAGATCAGCCCCGGAAACGACCTTGCCGTCCGCATAGACAAAGGATGCGTTATTCAGAGCTTTATCCAGAAGATACTGCTCCAGAGCGGCATCGTCTTTCAGGTAGCGTTCTTCATTGCCACGTTTGGCACGGTAGAGCGGCGGCTGAGCGATGTAGAGATAGCCGCGTTCAATCAGTTCCGGCATCTGACGGAAGAAGAAGGTCAGGAGCAGTGTACGGATATGGGAGCCGTCCACGTCAGCGTCAGTCATAATGACGATGCGGTGGTAACGGAGCTTGTCGATAGAGAACCCGCCCTGATCGGCCTCGCCGCGACCAATGCCGGTACCCAGTGCGGTAATCAGCGTGCCGATTTCCGCAGAGCCGAGCATCCGGTCAAACCGGGCGCGTTCCACGTTGAGGATTTTCCCCTTAAGCGGAAGGATCGCCTGAAAACGGCGGTCACGCCCCTGCTTTGCGGTCCCGCCAGCGGAATCACCCTCAACGATAAAGATTTCAGCTTTAGAGGGGTCACGTTCCTGACAGTCAGCCAGCTTGCCGGGCAGTGAGGAGATGTCCAGCACGCCTTTCCGGCGCGTCAGCTCACGAGCTTTACGAGCAGCTTCACGCGCAGAGGCCGCATCCAGCACCTTGCCGACAACAATCTTGGCTTCCTTGGGGTGCGTTTCAAACCAATGGCCAATCATATCGGCCGCGGCCGCATGCACCACTGGCTGCACTTCGGATGAGACCAGCTTGTCTTTGGTCTGGGATGAGAATTTCGGATCCGGCACTTTGACGGACAGAACAGCCGTCAGGCCTTCACGCATATCTTCACCCACCAGAGAATGCGCGTCTTTCTTGGCAATGCTTTCCGCATATTTGCCGACAATACGCGTCAGCGCCTGCCGGAACCCAGCCAGATGGGCTCCCCCGTCACGCTGGGGAATATTGTTGGTGAAGCACAACATCGTTTCGTGAAAGCTGTCATTCCAGCTCAGAGCGAACTCCACCTTGATGCCGTTATCCGGGTTTTCCATGCTGCCCGTAATGGGCGGCGTGACAATCGGGGTGCGGGAGCGGTCAAGCCACTCTACAAAGGCTTCCAGACCGCCTTCATAAAAGAAAATTTCTTCCCGAACGTCTTCTGTGCGTGCATCGCGCAGAACAATTTCGAGGCCAGAGTTCAGAAAGGCGAGCTCACGCAGGCGGCGTTCCAGAATGGCAAAATCGAAAACTGTTCTGGGGAAGGTTTCGCCGCTGGGTTTGAAAGTGACCTGTGTGCCGCGTTCTTCGTCAGACGGGCCGACGACTTCCAGAGGCCCTTCCCGCTCACCATGGCGGAAGCGGATGACATGCTCCTGCCCGTTACGCCAGATGCGCACTTCCATGGATTCAGAAAGGGCATTTACCACAGCGGCACCCACGCCGTGCAGACCACCGGAAACCTTGTAGGAATTCTGGTTAAACTTGCCGCCGGCATGCAGGCGTGTCAGCACGACTTCTGCCGCGCTGATCCCTTCTTCGGTATGCATGTCCGTTGGAATGCCGCGGCCGTTATCCCGCACTGTTACGCTACCATCGGCATTCAGGGTCAGAATACAACGGGTTGCGTAGCCAGCCTGGGCTTCATCAACAGCGTTATCAATAATTTCAAACGCCATGTGGTGCAGGCCGGAGCCGTCATCGGTATCACCGATATACATCCCTGGCCGCTTACGGACGGCATCTAGCCCTTTCAGCACAGAGATCGACGCGGCGTCATACTCTTCCATTCCGGTGGATGGTGTGGGCTGAGAAAGGTCTGTCATATGGTAACGGTACTCCGGAAAAGAAGAATAGGACCTGATATTGTCTTATACTCCGGCCAGCGCAGTCCGACCAGATTGGAAGCTCTCTTTTATGGGATTGTTTCTCGATTTATCCGAGAAATTCTCCATGTTTTAGTGCGACAAATCGAGCCTGCGCCCGTAAATCCTCAAAAGGTGCTTCGTCAGTTCCGGTCAGGATCACGGTGGTGCGGAAGTCTTTGACAATTTCCAGCAAAGAGCCGCGTCGATTGCGGTCCAGATGCACCAGCGGCTCATCCAGCAACAGGACAGGCGGCATGCCACGATAATCTTCCACCAGTCGGGCATGGGCCAGCACTGTGCCCATCAGAAGGGTCTTTTGCTGGCCTGTGCTGGCAGAGGCCGCCAGAAGGCCGGTTTGTAAGTCGGAGAGCCGGAAATCTGTGCGGTGCACACCAAAGGTGGCCCGCCCGCGCTCCCTGTCCTGCTGCCGATTGGCCGCAAACTGCTCACGGAGCCAGTCTTCCACAGTCAGCGCAGGATTGTGTTCAAGCTGGTCTGCTACACTACAAAGCAAAGTAACATTCACCCCGGGAAAGGCGCCCAGACTGGACTGAGCAAACAGGCAGAGCTGTTGCACCATCTCGCGCCGGCCAGCCGCAACGGCCACGCCATGACGGGCCATGGAGGCTTCCAGCCCGCTCAACCATGAAGCCTCAGAAAAACGGGTTTGCAGCAGGCGGTTCCGCTGCGTCATAGCGCGGTCATACGCTAACAGTTCGCGCGCATGGTGCGGGGTGACAGCCATGACCAGCCGGTCAAGAAAGCGTCGTCGGCCGGATGCACCTTCGCTGAAGAGACGGTCCATCTGCGGCGTGATCCATACAGCAGAGAGCGTATCGTCCAGCGCATCACGATTGCGGACCTGCTGGCCATTCAGCAGATAGACGCGGCGTGCGGACTCTCCTGCCCCAGCCATGCCAGTGCCGAGTTCCAGAACGTCCTGGTCAAAGGAAAAGCGGGCGGAAATGCCCCAGCTTGCTGCGTTGTCGCGGCCCAGTTGTGCTAAAGGTGCACCTCGCAACCCACGCCCCGGTGTGAGGAGAGAAAGGGCCTCAAGCAGGTTGGTTTTGCCGCTCCCGTTCTCGCCGGTGAGCACAACAAGAGAAGCGTCTGGTGACCACACCAGACGCTCATAATTACGAAATTCGGAAAGGGTCAGTTTAAGAAGCTGAGCCACTTTTTACCCGATAAGGCTCAGAAAGACGCCTATTGTCTTAAACGCGCATCGGCATCAGCACATACAGTGCTGAGGGACTATCGACATCACGGACGATGGTGGGGGCTGAGCTGTCAGAAAACGCGAACTCAACGTCCTTTTCCACCTGATCGGTAATGTCGTTCAGATAACGGGCCTGAAAGCCGATTTCCAGTGCTTCTGCATCATAGGAAATCCGGGTCTTGTCCAGCTCTTCCGTAGCCACGCCCTGTTCGGGGCTGCTGGCGGAGAGAGTCAGCAGACCGGGTTCCAGCGCCAGCTTAACCGGACGAGACCGCTCCTGACTAATGGCTGCCACACGAGCCACTGCATTCGAGAAGTCTTTTTTGCCAACCCGCAGAATACGCTTGTTGTTAAGCGGAATCACGCGGTCATATTCCGGGAAGGTCCCGTCAATCAACTTGGAAGTTAGCATGACCGGCCCAGCCGTGAACTGCACACGAGTTTCCGAGAGGGCAACTTCAATTTCTTCAGGCGCTTCATCAATCAGCTTGCGCAGCTCCGCCACCGTTTTGCGTGGAATAATCACGCCCGGCATGGTTTCCGCACCTGCGGGAAGTTCCGTTTCCACGCGTGCCAGACGGTGTCCGTCGGTCGCAACGGCGCGGAGCAGTTTTCCGGCATCCGTGTCAGCGGCATGGAAGAAGATACCGTTCAGGTAATAGCGCGTTTCTTCGGTGGAGATTGCGAACCGCGTCCGGTCGATCAGGGAGCGCAGCACCCCTGCCCCGACTTTGAAGTGACACGGCAGATCGCCCGTGCCCATGGACGGGAAATCGTCAACGCTCAGCACGTTCAGGCGCGTGGAGTAGCGGTCTGCACGGAGCAGCAGCGGCCCTTCACTGTCGGCCTGATCCAGCTCCACTTCCACGCTGTCCGGCAGTTTACGGACAATTTCATACAGAACCGACGCCGGAACAGTGGTTGCACCATCCCGCTTGATGGTCGCCGGAATTTCTTCCACCACCTCGATTTCCATATCGGTGGCTTTCAGGCTCAGTCGCCCGTCCGCCGCCTGAATCAGAACGTTGGCAAGAATGGGGATGGTGTTACGCTTTTCAGCAACACTCTGGATGTGCGCCAAAGCTTTGAGCAGTATTGCGCGCTCAGCTGAAAACTTCATCTATGCCTCTTTCCTGCATGACCGGCCCCACGCAGGAATTCAGGCGGGCCGGGATCTATCCTGTTGAAAACTAACAGCAGTAACGGTGCAGTCAATCTTTGAGTGCCTACCTCCCCTGCGTGAGAGTGCAGGCACCTGTCGGTCTAGCTTTCCAGCATCCGACGCATCAGTTCGACATCCTCTGCAAAAGCGGGATCACGCTCCATCAGCTCCGCAACGCGTGAGACGGCGTGCATGACGGTTGTATGGTCACGGTTGCCAAATTTGCGGCCGATTTCGGGCAAAGAGCGGCTGGTGAGCTGCTTGGCCAGATACATCGCCACCTGCCGTGGGCGAGCAACGGCGCGGGCACGGCGGGCGGAGGACATATCCGTTAGGCGGATATTCCAGTGCTCGGCCACCCGCTTCTGGATTTCCTCAATCGTCACCCGGCGATCATGCGCCTTGAGGATATCATGCAGAACGTCCTGCGTGGCTTCCAGCGTTACCGGACGACCAAACAGATTGGCATGCGCAATCAGACGATTGAGGGCACCTTCAAGCTCACGCACGTTCGATGTGATCTTATGCGCAAGAAATTCCAGAACTTTACCGGGCACAACTACGCCCGACGCAGCAGCTTTGGATTCAAGAATGGAAATACGCAACTCGAACGTGGTGGCATGAATATCCGCCACCATGCCGCAGCCCAGCCGGGTCCGCAGACGATCTTCCAATCCGGACAAATCAGATGGCGATTTATCCGCCGACACCACAATCTGCCGCCCGGCATCCACCAGCGCATTGAAGGTGTGGAAGAATTCTTCCTGCGTGTTGTCTTTGCCGATCAGGAACTGAAGATCATCAATCATCAGCACATCTACGGAGCGCAGCTGTTCCTTGAACTCCATGGTCGATTGAGACCGGATGGCCGCAATAAAACGATACATGAACTTTTCAGCGGACATATAGGCAACGGAGACATTGCCGCTCTGCACCAGTTCCGCGCCGATGGCATGCATCAGATGTGTTTTGCCGAGGCCTACTCCGCCATAGAGAAAGAGCGGGTTGAAACCGACGCTGGACGGCTTTTCGGCCACACGCCGTGCGCAGGCATAGGCAAATTCATTGGGTTTCCCCACCACAAACGTATCAAACGTAAAGCGGGTATCCAGCGTGGTGACGAGGTCACTCCGCACTTCGGGCGCGCTGCGTGGGGCTTCTTCAACTTCGATGCTGGGGGCAGCAACAGGGGCGTCTTCGGTGGCGAGCGCAAGCGGCGGTGCCGCCGGGTCACCGGGGCGTGCGACCTGAAGCTCTACCCGGCGAATGGTGGGCAGAACCTGATTCCACAATTCGCTCAGCCGGTCACCGTACTGGCTCCGCACCCAGTCACGCAGAAAGCGGGTGGGAAGGAGGAGTGTAATCTCATCACCATCCACAGGCCCCAGCGCAATCTTGGTCAGCCAGGTACGGTATTCAACCTCCCCGACTTCCCCTTTCAGCCTTGAACAGATCTGTAACCACGATTCCTCAAGCGCCTTGCCATCCTCAGCTTGGGGGAAAGCCCTTTCGTC
The DNA here is from genome assembly GCF_044094635.1 of Acetobacter sp. KSO5. NCBI lineage: Bacteria > Pseudomonadati > Pseudomonadota > Alphaproteobacteria > Acetobacterales > Acetobacteraceae > Acetobacter > Acetobacter sp. KSO5. The sequence goes on from NZ_CP172014.1 coordinate 1,583,446, forward strand.
ATCGTCCACTCCGATTGTCATCTACGCTCCCGAGCGGTCATAAACGCGGCCAGCCGCGCGTGATTTTCGATAAGGGGGCCGCTTGCACGGCCACCAGGCAGCCGGGCTTCCGGCGGGCCTACACTGCCGCTATGAAATGCGGCGCAGGAGCGCGAAAAAGACGCTCTCCCAAGGGTGGAGACTAGCTGCCAGAATTAAAGCACGACCGAGGGAGGAGCAATGAAAATCTCTGTGCTCTTGCCCTCATCTCTGCCATGCCATGCGGGGGCTACACAAAAGTAAAGCCGAACCACCCCAGGATGATTCGGCTTTACAAAACGCATGTGTCTAAAGGCTGCTGATGCAGCCTGAAGGTCTCAGGCGGTTGCCAGAGACTTCACACGAGCAGACAGGCGGGAAATTTTGCGTGCAATGGTGTTTGCATGCACAACGCCTTTGATCACGCCGCGCTGCAGTTCCGGCTGAGCAACGCGCAGAGCTTCCCGAGCTTCGTCATGGTTGCCAGCAGCAATTGCAGTTTCGACCTTCTTGATGAAGGTGCGCATGCGAGACTTGCGGGCTGTGTTACGAGCAGTCCGCTTTGCGGTCTGCCGGATGCGCTTACGCGCTGAAGCGATATTCGCCATGAGTTTCTATTTTATCCAGCACAAAAGAAATGGTAGCAGCCCGGCAATGCCAGGGTGGCTGCAAAGATGTAGCGGTGCTGTAATCCACAGCGGTATCCACAGTCAAGCCGCTTCCCTCATTATAGAGGTAATTTTACCTTATTTTCTGCCGTAAGGGGCAGAAAAAGGTGGAGCGGCCCGCCTGTGTGATCTGCTCGACCCCAGCACAGGCTGGCGGTCCGGGGCAGTCCGGGCACGGTTGTCCCTTGCGTCCATAAACGCGCCAGGCATGCTGAAAATAGCCCAGACCGCCTTCCGGGCGCACATAATCTTTCAGGCTTGAGCCACCTGCGGCAATCGCTTCATTCAGAACATCCTTAATGGCCTGAACCAGCCGCTTTGTTTCCTGAGGTTTCAGGGAGCCTGCGGCAGTCTGAGGATGAATGCCCGTGCGATACAGCGCTTCGCAGACATAAATATTGCCCAGACCCGAGACGATTTTCTGGTCCAGGAGCGCCGTTTTGATCGGAGATTTTCGGCCCTTAAAGGCCGCATGAAGCACAGCCCCCGTAAACGCGGGCTCCAGCGGTTCCGGCCCCATGCTGGCGAGAAATTTATACCGCTCTTCCTGCCCGGTGGGCACGAGGTCCAGCATCCCGAAGCGGCGTGGGTCAACAAACCCGCAGCGCCGTCCATGCGCCGTGATGAAGGTGACGTGTTCATGCAGCGCGGGAGTGGTCGGAGAATCGAGAATAATGCGTCCCGACATGCCCAGATGCAGCACGACGGAAAGATTATTCGACAGCCGCATGAGAATATATTTCCCACGGCGGCGGAAGCCAGTGACGGTCTGCCCGGCAACGGAATCACGAAAATCGGCAGGAATCTGCCATCGCAGATCCGGGCGGCGGAGAATGACATCGCTGATTTCGTGGCCTTGCAGAGCGATCTGCATACCACGCATCACGGTTTCGACTTCAGGGAGTTCCGGCATGAGTGCAAAGCAGGGTATAGGGTAACACCATGACCGACAATAGCTTTGCGCCCTCCCCCTCATCTTCCGCTGCGCCGCAGGCGGAAGAAACCGATTTCGGCTTCCGTTCCGTCCGGAAGGAAGAGAAGAAACCCCTCGTCCGCGCTGTATTTGACAGCGTTGCGGGCAAGTATGATGTCATGAATGATCTGATGTCTCTGGGGATTCACCGGGTCTGGAAACGTATTTTTGTCACGGAACTCGGGCCTCAGCCCGGGCTGTCCCTGCTGGATCTGGCAGGCGGCACGGGTGACATCAGCTTTGGCTGGCTGCAGGGTGGCGGCGGCCCCACCATCATGACCGACATCAACGCCAGCATGCTCTCTGTCGGGCGTGACCGTGCGCTGAGCCGGGGTTTTGTATCTGACCTCTCCTTTGCAGTGGTGGATGCTGAAGCCATTCCCCTTAAAGATATGTCGGTTGACCGCGTGTCCATCGCGTTTGGCCTGCGAAACTGCACCGACAAGAATGCGGTGATTCGGGAAGCGCGCCGTGTCCTGCGTCCCGGCGGACGTTTCATGTGCCTTGAATTCTCTCGCGTGCAGGTTGCCGCTCTGGCGCCGATTTATGATGCCTGGTCCTTCAAGGTTCTGCCGACCATGGGCAGCATGGTGGCGGGTGATCGGGAAAGCTATCAGTATCTGGCAGAAAGCATCCGCACCTTCCCGGATCAGGAAACGCTGGCAGAAATGTTCCGTGAGGCAGGCCTGTCACACGTGCGCTATCAGTCTCTGTCTGGCGGGATTGCAGCCATTCACTCCGGCTGGCGTCTCTGATCCTGCATGACGGCGCCCCTCACCCCACACTCTGTTCTGCTGATTGTCAGCGGAAGTATTGCCGCTTTCAAAGCGCCGGAGCTTATCCGGTTGCTGCGGGCTGATGGCATACAGGTGCGGTGTGTGCTTACACAGGGGGGTAGTCAGTTTGTTACACCGCTGACGTTGCAGGCACTTAGCGGTCAGCCTGTTCATACGGATCTGTTTTCCCTCACGGCTGAGCAGGAAATGGGGCATATCGCCCTTTCCCGCTCGGCTGACCTGATTGTTGTGTGCCCTGCATCCGCCAATCTGCTTGCGCGCATGGCAGGCGGTCTGGCGGATGATCTGGCCAGCACAGTGCTGCTGGCGACGGACACCCCCGTCATGGTGGCACCGGGCATGAATGTGCGGATGTGGGACCATCCCGCCACGCAGGCCAACATTCAAACGCTCAGGCAACGTGGCGTGACCTTTCTCGGGCCCGTTGCCGGTGAGATGGCCTGTGGGGAATATGGTCCCGGACGGATGGTGGAACCTGCGGATGTGCGGGATGCTGTTCTGGCGTTTTTTCGCCAACAGAGTCGCCAGTCCGGTTCTTTGGCGGGCAAAACTTGCCTTGTAACGGCAGGCCCGACTCATGAGCCACTGGACCCTGTGCGATATCTGGCCAATCGCTCTTCCGGCAAGCAGGGCTATGCGCTTGCCGAAGCTCTGGCAGATCTGGGTGCTGAGGTGACTCTCATCAGCGGCCCGACGGCCTTACGTCCCCCGGCAGGGGTTGCTGTGTCCTTTTGCGAGACAGCCCGCCAGATGCGTGATCTGGCTCTTAAGGCCGCAAAAAACACGTCGTTTGATGCCGCCATCTGCACGGCTGCCGTTGCGGACTGGCGACCTGCGCATGTGCAGGATCAGAAAATCAAAAAAACGGGCAAGGATGATCTGCCCCCACCACTGGCCTTGCTGCCGAACCCGGACATTCTCGCAGAGCTTTCGGAGCAGTCCCCTTCCCGCCCACGCCTTGTTATCGGTTTTGCTGCTGAGACCGAGACGGTAGAAGCCCATGCCCGCGCCAAGCTGGCGCGAAAGGGATGTGACTGGATTGTTGCCAACAATGTTGGGGCAGGTTCAGATGTTATGGGTGGGTCCGAAAATCAGGTCATCCTCATCACGCAGGATAAGGTGGAGCACTGGCCTCGCCTGAGTAAGGAAGAAGTGGCCCGCAGGCTTGCCACAACTCTTGCAGACTGGTTTTTAAAGCCTCACAAGTCGTTATAAGAATTATGAGATATGGAGTGCCTGATGCCTGCAACTGAATCCCGGAACACCGGCCTGACAGTGCGGGTGCAGCGCCTGCCCCACGGGCAGGATCTGCCACTGCCGTCTTATGCTACGGCAGGTGCAGCCGGGATGGATCTTCTGGCAGCTGTGCCGGAACCCGTCACGCTCCAGCCCGGTGGCCGCACGGTTATTCCGACTGGTCTGTGCATTGCGCTACCCCCCGGATACGAATTGCAGGTCCGCCCCCGCTCTGGTCTGGCCTTGAAGCACGGGATTATTCTGCCCAACTCCCCCGGTACCATTGATGAAGATTATCGCGGCGAAGTCGGAGTGATTGTTCTGAATGCTGGCGATCAGCCCTTTACCGTTGAGCACGGCATGCGCATTGCTCAGGCTGTTATTGCGCCGGTTGAGCGCGTCTCCTGGGCCGAATGTGACAGTCTGGACGCAACAGCCCGCGGCACAGGGGGCTTTGGTAGTACGGGAACCGGTCTGCCATGACGGCAGCACGACCAGATTTTTCTCTTTCTTCTCAAAACCCCTCGACGCGTCTGCCGTTGCGCCACCTGAATACGGCAGATGCCTTTCTTCTGATTTGCGTGGTGGGGCTGGCTGTTCTGGCTGGCAATAGTGTGCGCCACATGCTGGCACCCCTCGCCGCGCCGGCTCAGGCTCCGATCCATCTCGATGTCCTGTATCTTCCCGGCTACGCCCTGCGGACCACTCTGCGGATGTTCGCAGCTCTCGGGCTCTCCCTTGTTTTCACCTTTTTTTACGCAACACTGGCCGCCAAAAGCCGCCGGGCCGCGCAAATTCTGGTGCCCTTGCTGGATATCCTCCAGTCCATTCCCATTCTGGGCTTTCTGAGCTTTACGGTAACCTTCTTTCTGGGGCTCTTTCCGGGACAGGTGCTGGGGGCCGAACTGGCCGCCATTTTCACTATTTTTACCTCTCAGGCGTGGAATATGGCCTTTGGGATGTATCAGTCTTTGCGGAGCGTCCCGACAGAGCTTGAAGAAGCCGCAAGAGGCTTCGGGCTGACCGCCTGGCAGAAATTCTGGCGGCTGGAAGTGCCTTGCGCCATTCCCTCGCTCGTGTGGAATTCCATGATGTCCATGGCGGGCGGCTGGTTCATGGTGGTCTATTCAGAAACCATTACTGTCGGCAACACTCAGATCGCCCTGCCGGGCATCGGGTCCTATGTTGGCGTTGCCATCAGCCAGCAAAATATAGGCGCTGTGCTGGCAGCCATCCTTGCCATGATGGTAATTATTCTGGCGTATGATCAGGTCCTGTTTCGTCCCCTCACCGTCTGGGCCTCTCGTTTCCGGCTGGAAACAACAGTGCAGGATGAAGTTCTGGCAGAACCCTGGGTACTTCGTCTGCTTCGTCGCACACGTCTCCTGCGGAACGGCATCAATCTGTTTCTCTCTTTCGTGCGCAAGATCGGTTCCCTCCCTCTTGGGCGCCGGCAGGGGCGGTTTCAGCCATCTCAGACACCCGTTTCAAAGCGGCTCTCAGATTGGCTGTGGTGGGGTGCGCTGGGGCTGATCTTTCTGTGCGCGCTGGAACAGGCGTGGGTTTACGGCTGCTCGGCCTATACGCTCGGGCAAATTGGGCATGTTGTCGTGTTGGGATTTTATACGCTTCTTCGTGTTGTCAGCATGCTTTGCGTGGCCTCATTGATCTGGGTGCCAGTGGGTGTCTGGCTGGGGCTCAAGCCCGCGCGGGCGCATCGGGCACAACTGATTGTGCAATATTGCGCAGCATTCCCTGCCAACCTGTTTTTCCCCATTTTTGTGGGGGGCATCATTTATTTTCATCTGGCGCCGGATATCTGGCTTACCCCTTTGATGATGCTGGGAGCGCAATGGTACATTCTGTTCAACGTCATCGGCGGCACCTCATCTTTCCCGCCCAATCTGTTGGAAGTCGGGGAAAATTTTGAGGTCAAAGGCCTGCTCTGGTGGCGGAAAATCATTTTGCCCGGCATCACGCCTTATTATTTGACGGGGGCTCTGGCGGCCTCGGGAGGCGCATGGAATGCCGCTATTGCATCAGAAGTGGCGCAATGGGGAAATGTGACGCTGAAAGCCCACGGCCTTGGGGCTTATATTGCGCAGGCCGCAACCGAAGGCGACATCAGTGAGGTTGCGCTGGGTGTTGTCGTGATGGCGCTGTTTGTGCTCATCCTCAACTGGCTGGTCTGGCGTCCTCTTTCTGATTACGCTCACCGCCGCCTGAAACTGACCTGACAACAGGACCGAACCATGACGTCCCCTTCCCTCGTCGAAAACCATACAGCCGGACACGCCACAGCGCTGGTTGAGGCACGGCATGTCAGTCAGTCCTACCATAAAGACAGCGCGGTTGATCTGCTGGTTCTGGATGATGTCAATCTGACTCTTAATGCGGGAGAGATTGTTGGCCTGCTGGGCCGGTCGGGTTCGGGAAAATCGACATTCCTGAGGATTTTGGCTGGGCTGCTTTCCCCTTCATCCGGTGAGGTGCTTTGGAAAGGAAACCCCCTGAAAGGGCCGGCCGATGGTGTTGCCATGGTTTTTCAGTCCTTTGCGCTCTTCCCGTGGATGACGGTGGAAGAAAATGTCGCACTCGGGCTGGAAGCCAAGGGCATTACGGGCGAAGAGCGCGACAGGCGGGTGGAAAACGCCATCGATCTGATTGGCCTTGGCGGCTACGAGAACGCATGGCCCAAAGAGCTTTCTGGCGGCATGCAGCAGCGTGTGGGGCTGGCCCGCGCACTGGTCGTGCAGCCTGACCTGCTCCTGATGGACGAGCCGTTTTCCGCTCTGGATGTGCTGACGGCTGAAAATCTGCGGACAGATCTGGTCGAGCTGTGGTCAGAAAAAAAGCTGCCCGTTCAGGCCATGCTGGTGGTGACGCACAATATTGAAGAGGCCGTTCTGATCTGTGACCGGATCATGATTTTCTCTTCGAATCCCGGTCGTATTGCCCATGCCCTGACGGTGCCCTTTGCGCACCCGCGCGACCGGGAAGATCCAGCCTTCCGCCAGTTTGTGGACCATATTTATGCGCTGATGACGCAACGCGCGCCCATTATTTCCGAGGCCGATCTGGCTGTGGGCGTAAAGCAGGCTGTTCAGGCCACGCCGTCCCTGATGGCTTTGCCGATGGTTTCCATCACAATGATGATCGGGATGATGGAAGCCTTGGCGGCCCCGCCCCTCAACGGTCGGGCAGATCTGCCCATGCTGGCAGAAAAGCTGCAACTGGAACTGGATGACCTGTTTCCGTTAGGCGAATCCCTTGAGTTGCTGGGCCTTGCGGAACTGGAGGATGGTGACATCCTGCTCACCAATGAAGGCGTGCATTTTGTGCTGAGTGACCTTGATGAGCGCAAAGCCATCATGAGCCATGCGCTGCTGCATCATGTTCCACTGGTTAAAATGATCTGCACCGTGCTGGATGAGCGTCCGTCCCATAGCGCAAATGCTGATCGCTTTCGGGATGCGCTGGAAGAGGCGATGTCACCTGACTACGCGCGGCAGACTCTCCAGACCGTTATAGGCTGGGCCCGCTTTGCGGAGTTGTTCGATTTTGATGAAGAAGGAGATCGCTTCTATCTGGAAGAAGCGATCTCTGAGTAAGTCAGCGGGTCAGACGTCTGCGCGTTTGAAGCGCGATGCGTAGAGTTTGCGTGCCTTGGCAACCTTGGGCGCAATTACGGCCTGACAATAGCCCGTGTTCGGATTGCGCTCATAGTAATCGAAATGCATGGCTTCAGCTGGCCAGAAGGTCTCTAGCGGGACAATCTCTGTGACAATTGGCGCGTCCCAGAGATTGGCCTTTTCAATTTCCGCCTTAACGGTCAGTGCGGCATTTTTCTGCTCGTCATCCGCATAAAAAATGGCGGAGCGATATTGTGTGCCAATATCGTCCCCCTGCCGGTTCAGTGTGGTGGGATTGTGGAGTGTGAAGAAAATTCTCAGCACATCCTCATACCCGATCGCGTTCGGGTCGAACTCCAGCCGAATGACTTCCGCATGACCGGTCGTGCCAGTGCAAACCTCCTTATAGGTGGGCTCTTTCGCATGACCGCCAGCGTAACCGGGGGCGATGGAGAGAATCCCCGCCATGTCCCGAAAAACAGCTTCCATGCACCAGAAGCATCCGCCGCCAAGAACGATAGACTGGGACATGTTCATTCCTTCACTGTGTTTGGCATCAGGCGATGCGGGCGAGTGCCGCTTTCAGGCGAAGACTTTCACCCTGCTGGGCTTCCAGACGATCCCGCATTTCCTGAACGATTTCAGGCTTAGCGCGTGAGACGAAATTTTCGTTCCCGAGTTTTTTCTCGGTCTTGGCGATTTCATCGTCTGCCTTGGCGAGTTCCTTCTTCAGACGCTCCTGCTCGGCGGTGATATCAATCAGTCCTTCCAGCGGAATAATCAGCGTCGCTTCATCGACCACAGCCTGAGCAGAACCACGCGGCACGTCACCCTGCTGCGGAGCAACGTGAGAAACACGCGCCATGCGGCCAATGGCTTCCTGCCAGCGTTCAGCCCGCTCCACGGTTTCCGGAGCAGCATCCTGCAGGAAGACCGGGGCCTTCTGTGAAGGTGGCACATTCATTTCCGCACGGACCGTCCGGATTTCAGAAATCAGCCGAATGATGTGATCACATTCCGCCTGCGCTGCTTCTGCGCCCGTCAGAACAACCGGCTCCGGCCATGCCTCAGAAATCAGGCTCCCCTGCTTACCAAAGCCGAATGCGGTCCAGAGTTCATCTGTGACAAACGGCATGACAGGCTGCAACAGTCGCAGAATGATCCCCAGAACATACGCGGCAACAGCGCGGATTTCAGCGGCTTCGGCAGCATCATCGGACGCAAAAACAGGCTTTGCGAATTCAAGGAACCAGTCACAGAAGCGGTTCCAGATAAAGCGATAGCAGCCCAGCGCGTATTCATCGAAGCGATAGGCTTCCAGAGCTTTGGTAGCATCCTGAATAGCCGTGGAGGCTTCTGCAATAATCCACTTGCCGAGCGGGGATGTCACGCTGTGCGGATCAAACCCGTCCTGTGCCTTCACGCCGTTCATTTCACAGAAGCGGGCAGCGTTCCAGATTTTGGTGACAAAGGCGCGGTAATCTTCAACCTTTTTCCGGCCCAGCTTCACGTCACGACCAATGCCTGTCAGGGCGCAAATGGTGAAGCGCATCGCATCCGCGCCGTAGGCATCAATCAGCTCAAGCGGATCAATCCCGTTGCCCTTACTCTTGGACATTTTCTGGCCGCGTTCATCACGCACCAGACCGTGAATGAAAATGTCGCGGAACGGCACATCATGCATGAAGTGTTCGCCCATCATGATCATCCGGGCGACCCAGAAGAAAATGATGTCAAAGCCGGTTACCAGAACGTCAGTCGGGTAATAGCGCGCCAGTTCCGGTGTCTTGTCCGGCCAGCCCAGCGTGGAAAATGGCCACAGACCAGATGAGAACCACGTATCCAGAACGTCTTCGTCCTGAGACAGCGTTTCGGTCTTACCATAATGGGCATCGGCCTGCTTCTGAGCGTCAGCTTCATCATGCGCTACAAACACGTGGCCGTCCGGGCCATACCATGCCGGGATGCGATGCCCCCACCAGAGCTGACGGGAAATACACCAGGGCTGGATGTCCCGCATCCACGCAAAGAACGTGTTTTCCCACTGTTTGGGCACAAAGGAAATCTTACCGCTGGTGACAGCCTCAATGGCTGGGCCAGCCAGCTTGCCGGCATCGCAATACCACTGTGTGGTCAGGCGCGGCTCAATAACCGCTCCGCCCCGCTCTGCATGCGGAACCTGATGGCGATGCGGTTCAATTTTCTCGAGCCATTCCAGTCTTTCCAGCTCCGCGACAATGCTCTTACGGGCTTCCTCACGGGAAACACCCGCCAGACTTCTCACAAAAGCCGGGTCAGCAAGGCCGTCTACACTGGCCAGTTCGTCTTCAATTTCGTCCAGAACCACGCGGGCCTGCTCATCCAGAATGGAAAGCATGGGCAGGTTGTGCCGCCGACCGACCTCAAAATCGTTAAAGTCATGCGCCGGGGTAATCTTCACCGCACCGGTGCCCTTTTCCGGGTCGGAATGCAGATCGGCCACGATAGGGATCAGGCGTCCTGTCAGCGGGAGACGAACGGATTGGCCGACCAGCGCTGCATAACGCTCGTCTCCCGGATGCACAGCAACAGCCACGTCGCCAAGCATGGTTTCAGGTCGCGTGGTGGCGACAGTAATGGTTTCGCCCGGTTTGCCCTCAACTGGGTAGCGGATGTACCAGAGCTTACCGGCGACGTCCTTGCTTTCCACTTCAAGGTCGGAAATGGCGGACCGGAACATCGGGTCCCAGTTGACCAGACGGCGGTCCCGGTAAATCAGCCCTTCCTTGTAGAGGGTGACAAACACCTCTTTGACCGCACGGGACAGACCTTCGTCCATGGTGAAGCGCTCACGCGGCCAGTCCAGCGAAGCCCCCAGCCGGCGGAGCTGGCGGGTAATGCCGCCGCCAGACTCTTCTTTCCATTTCCAGACGCGCTGCACGAAGGCCTCGCGACCCAAGTCCTGCCGCGTCGTATTTTCTGCGGCCAGAGCCCGCTCGACAACCATCTGCGTGGCAATGCCAGCATGGTCGGTGCCGGGCTGCCACAGGGTGTCAAACCCCTGCATCCGCTTCCAGCGGACCAGCGTGTCCTGCAAGGTCATGGTCAGGGCATGCCCCATGTGCAGGGTGCCGGTCACATTCGGGGGCGGGATCATGATGGTGAACGACTTCTTGCCGCTCTGCGGGTTAGCCGAAAATGCCTTTTCGCTCTCCCACAGCTCGTAAAGTTTCTTCTCTGTCTCAGCAGGCTCAAAAGTCTTGTTCAGCATGATATCCAACCAGAAAACATAAAAAGGCGGAAGGCATCTAATGCCCCCGCCTTTGGAGAGTTATAGTCTCAGCTTTCCCCACAGGAAACATCTGACACGCCTGCTTTTCACCGGAAGTGGCAAAAATCAGGGCGCCAGAGCAGAGACCGAGCCATTGTTGACGACAATCGACGTGAGTTTTTAGCGACCAGGCTGATTGACAGCATAGTCGTTCAGCCCCCACAGGCGGTCTTTTACGGCTTTGTAATATGCTTTATCGTCATAGAGCGGGACGCTCAATTGCAGATCAGCGGCTGTCAGGCGGCCGATGGCGGAAGCGACATTGTAGGACGCAAGGACCATATTGCTCAGGCTCTGTACCAGCGCGACCTGCGCCTGAAGCAGTGTTTCCTGCTGCTGCAAAACTTCCAGCGTTGTGCTGGTGCCGACAATAGCCTGCCGCTCGACACCATCAAGCGCGACGGTGCCAGCTTTAATGGCAGCCCGGTTGCTGGAAATAGCCGCCTGATAGGAAACCAGTTTCTGCCAGTTTGAAACAGCATCCTGTGCAGCTGTTCTGCGCTGAATATCCACTTCACGGTGCGCTGCCTGCGCCTGCTGCTTGGCCTGCCGAACAGCAGCGTATTCTGAGCCACCCTGATAAACTGGAATACTGAAATTCAGCACCGCATATTTATTTTCATCAATCTGATGATTCAGACTCTGGTTAATCTGCCGGCTATAAGCTGCTGTTGCTGAAATTTTTGGCATAAGAGCCGCCATTGCAACGGCTACGGCATCTTTCTGCGATGATTCAGTAAAAAGAGCATTAATCACGTCAGGGTTATTCTTGACAGCCATGGCTGCCGCAGTCTGTTCGTTTTTGACGGGCAGCACCAAAGGCTGGGGAGGCACAAGATTGGGAGGAGGAGCCATTCCCACAATCTGCATGTATGTGGCCTGTGCTGTCTGAAGGGTGCCTTCGGATTGCTGACGCGTGGCTTTTGCTGAGGCGTAAGCAGATTCAGCCTGAGCGACGTCTGTCCGGGTAATTTCGCCGACTTTGAAGCGTTCATTGGTGGCGCGCAGCTGCTGCTGCAGAACGCGTTCGTTATTGATGTTAAGCTGCAGAAGTTGCTCATCTTCAATAACGCTCACATAAGCGTTCACGACATTTTTAAAGACCTGCTGCTCCACTGAAATCAGATTAGCGCGTGCTGCCATAACTTTATTGACAGCCTGATGCGTGGACGCCGTCGTTTTGCCGCCGCTATAAATTGGCTGCTGGATAGTGAGGCCTGCTGTATAACCTGGCGTATCATAAACGCGCAGATAACCGGGTTGATCTGCTGTGCCCTGATAATCGTTTGTTCCCTTATAGTAACTCAGCCCGACGGAGCCGGTTACTGTAGGACGCCACCCGGCAAGTGCTGTAGGAACCTGCTCATCTGTTGCGCGTAGAGTTGCACGTGCCTGCTGTAGCGTAGGGTTGGTCAGGTAGGCTGAAGCAAGAGCTTCCTGCAGCGTATGCGGAATAAAGGTGGGTGAACCACTCCCGTCATACTTCTGGGCCCACGCAGTGGAACTGCAAAGCATGGCCGCCATGCCCATCCCGACCCCGTAAATACGCCGCATTTGTTTCTCCTGCCTGAATTAGAGCACAAATAAATAGTTGCCACTTCATGCCACGACGAAAGGCATATTTCTATCTTTTATCATCCGAAAAACTGAATGATGGCAAAGTGCAAAATTTTATTGAGTTGATAAGCGCAATTGCGAAGATAAAATTGGCTTGCGATTACAAATCAATAGCCATCTCTCTATGCACAGCTTTACACGTGCACTTCCTGGCAAGTGTCTATTCATAAAATTCATAGAAAGCCACTTTTAAAGTTTTAGCTTAACTAAAACTGGAGGTCCGGGCGGGAATCGAACCCACGTACGCGGATTTGCAGTCCGCTGCATCACCATTCTGCCACCGGACCGGCGTGGTGTGAGGGCCTTATCTCTCTTAACGCAGTTTTGGTCAAGCCATTGCGTGCAGGATTTTCAAAACGCCTAAGTGGGAGGAGATAAGGTGTGCCTCTTATTGTTTTTCACCACTATGAACAGGCCGTATGTTCGTTGGTCACCTTTGTGAAGGGCGTCTGATATCTGCGAACAGGTAAACCCACATGAATATGGGGGGCATTATCCCCCCGCGTGCTCTTTCTGCCCCACATCAAGGCTTTGCAGAATATGCTTGCGCAAAAAAACTGGCAGCAGGCGCTCAGCAACGCGAAGAACCCGAAACTGCCAAGGGAAAATCAGCTCTGCCTGCCTGTTCTTGACCGCTTTCATGATCTTGCGGGCTGCACTTCCTGCGGAAACAAGAAATGGACGAGGTCCTTCCAGTCGCTGGCTCATCGGGGTGTCGACAAAACCCGGTATCACAAGGGTCAGCTGAATATTTTTCGGGCGCCAGGCCAGATTGGCAGCCTGAGCAAAGCAGGCAAGGCCAGCCTTGGAGCTGCTATAGGATGCCGCGAACGGGAGTTCATAGAAGCCGGCGACCGAGCCAATCAGAACAATTTTTCCGTAACCCTGGCGGAGCATGCTTTGTGCGGCAGCCGTCGCAAGCGTTACCGGCGTTGCATAATTGACCAGCGCGAGCTTCAGAACGCCCGCAGGATCTTCTGTCTGTTGATCGGGAGATTTAATATCGGACAACCCTGCCCCGAGAATGATCAGATCCAGCCCAGAGCGCTCCTGATCTTCCCGGAGGGCGGCAAGAGCGGCTTCACCATTGGAAAGATCAATCTGACGAGGAAAAACCTCAGCTCCACGGGCGCAGCATAGCTTGGCAATTGCGTCCAGCCGCTCTTTATTGCGGCCCCAGAGCATGAGCACGCGACCGGGTTTCGCGTAGCGTTTTGCCAGCTCCATACCGATGCCGCCAGTGGCTCCTGTAATCAGCACAGACCGGAGTTCGTGCCTGCTGGTTGAGACCTTGTTCACACTTCCCCCTTTTCCATTCCGTCGGAATGATGCATCACCTTGCGGTTTCCAGGCCCAGTTTGATGGAGTACCGATGACTACCCCGAACCAGATCGTCGTTTCCGCCGTCTCGGGCGCTCGTCAGCTTTCGCTCTTCATCAAGCTTCCGCGCCTTCTTTACAACGACCAGCCCAGCTATGTCCCACCTCTGGACATGGAGCAGCGCGATATGCTCCATCCGCGCCGGTCGCCGTTCTTCAGCCATGGCACAGCATGTTACTTTCTGGCCTGGCGTGATGGGAAGCCCATCGGGCGAATATCCGCTCAGATTGATACACTTGCTCTTGAGCAGCCCGGCCCCAGAACAGGGTTTTTTGGCGCTCTGGATGCTTTGGATACCGACTGCGTCAAGCCCCTGCTGGATGCCGCGACAGGCTGGCTCAAGGCGCAGGGCATTGAACGGATCAGAGGGCCGTGGACCCTGAATTATCACGGTGAATCGGGCACCATGATTGAGGGGCAAATGGAGCCTCCCATGATTGGCACAGGCTGGCACCCGGCCACGCTTGGGCCAGCCATTGAGCAGGCCGGCTTCTCCAAGGCGATGGATCTGCTGTCCTACAGGATGGAAACCAGCCCCGCAGCCGAGCAGGCCAACCGGATTCCCGCCAATCTGCGGCAGCGACTGGGCGGCATCACGGTGCGTGGGCTGCGTAAAGACCATATTGATGAAGACGCGGACATCCTGCGGTCGATTTATAACGACGCATGGGAAGGCACGTGGGGCAATGTCCCCATTACGGAAATTGAAATTCGCTCTCTGCTTAAAGCGTTAAAACCTGTCTTGCGGCCGGAGCAGTATGTGCTGGTCGAATTTAAAGGGGAGCCGGTCGCAATTGCGCTGGTCATCCCGAATATTTTTGACCTGAATGGCGATGTTGGCGGCGCGCCTTCCCCGCTTGGGTGGGTCAAGCTGGCATCGCGTCTGATTGCGCACGATTTCTATTCTGCGCGCGTGATTTTGCTGGGCGTGAAGAAAAAGCTGGCTGGTACGGCTCTCAGCGCCATTATTCCCGGGCTGCTGATTGATGAGCTGATGAAGCGAGGTCGCGATCTTCCTTATCGTACGATTGAGCTCGGTTGGGTGCTGGAAACCAACATGCCCATCCGCAACCTGATCGAGCGCATTGTGCCTGTTCCCTACAAGCGCCACCGCATGTACGAAAAGCTGCTTTCCTGATGCGCTTAGGTCAGGCTGAAACTTCTCTTTTCAGCCTGACCTGGTCCCCTAAAGATGGCTCCAGCCACCTTTGGTGAACGGCATGGGCTGGCCCGCGGCGTCAAGAACCTGCACGCCCACTTTTCCTTCATGAAAGTAGCCAATGCGGGTCACCGCAACAGGCCCGTGAAGGGTTTCTAGCACCCCTGCCCGCATGAGCGCGGATTCGTGCGCAGGTGGAACCGCAAACAGAATCTCGTAATCATCCCCACCCGTGAGGCACACATCCAGCCAGTCCGGGCCGCAGGCTCGGGCCGCATCGGACAGTGGAACGGCAGCGGCGTTGAGGGTCACGGCCAGTTCATTCTCACGCGCAAGGTGGCCTGCGTCCTGCAGGAGGCCGTCAGAGACATCCATAGCTGCAGAGGCCAGTCCGTAGAGAGACAGGCCTATACGGGGCTGTGGGAGCCTGTAGCGGTTGCTTAAGTGGCTGGATGGGTCAGGCAGGAGCCCTTGCAGAGCACGCAGGCCCAGAGCGCCGTCACCAATCGTTCCGGTCACCCAAAGGCCATCACCAGCCCGCGCGCCGACGCGCCGGATAGCCTGCCCGCAAAGAACCGAACCCAGAATGGTCAGAGAAAGGACGAGAGGCCCCTGCGTGGAGGTTGTGTCCCCTCCCAGCAGGCTGAGGCCAAAATGCTTCTGGTCGGCCTTCAGGCCGCTACAGAAGGCTGTAAACCATGCATCGTCCAGACCCGGAGGCCGGGCCAGGGTGAGCAACCAGCCTTCAGGGGTCGCGCCCATGGCTGCAAGGTCGGATAGATTACAGCGGAGGAGCTTGCGCCCGATGGTCTCAGGAGGATCGTCTGGCAGGAAATGAACATTTTCCACCATGGCATCGGCAGCAATGACCAGATCTCTGTCTGCAGGTGGTGTAAAAACGGCAGCATCATCCTTCAGGCCCAGCGCTGCCGGGCCTGCAAGCTCGGAAAAGTGCCGATGGATGAAGCTGAATTCCTGCGGCAGATCAGTCAGCGGGACCACCTTCTTCTTCGTCTTCTTTTTCTTCCGTCGTGCCGTTTGCCAGTCTTTTCATGATGGTGTCGAGCACCCCATTGACCAGCTTGGGTTCATCACCCGAGAAGAAACCGTGTGCGATGTCGATATATTCGTTAATCAGCACGCGCGCCGGCACACTGGATTCAAGCGCTTCACCCAGAGCAGCCTGAAACAGAGCGCGCAAAACCGGGTCCAGACGCGCCACCGGCCAGGTTGCCGGGAGTGTCTGCGTCAGCTGTTCCAGAATAACGCCGCGTTCCGCGACGCCCTGCCGGACAATGGCGCAGAAAAGCTGCGTGTCGGCCTCAGGAATACACCCTTCGTCATAAGATGCATTGTCCAGTGTGGTGCCAAAACGATGCACCAGAAACTGCTGAATGACGCTTTCCGGGCGGTCTTCATTCTGCTCAATCTGAAAAAGAGCCTGAATGGCGGCAACGCGGGCAGCGGTGCGGGGCCGTTGCGCGCCTTTGAGTTCTGAATGGTCCTGCAGCTCTGTCATCCCTATCTCCTGCTACCCGTATGAGGGAGCGGGGTTTCATGGCTTCTTTATGCCACGAGGTCCAGTCTTTTCCTGCGAATCAGGTTCTAACGAGTCCATTGACGTCAGAATTTCCGAAAAATCCCGGCCTTCCGTGAAGTCTCTGTACACACTGGCAAAGCGGACATATCCGACGGTATCAACCTCTCTCAGCCCATCCATGGCCAGTTCCCCGATACGCGCTGAAGGCACTTCGGTTTCCCCGGTCGCCTCCAGCTGACGCACCAGCCCTGTGACGATCTGTTCGATTCTACTTTCCGACACAGGGCGCTTGCGCAGAGCGATCCGGATCGAGCGGGTAATTTTCTCCCGCTCAAACGGCGCGCGGCGTCCATCAGCCTTGACGACAATCAGATCGCGCAGCTGTACGCGTTCGACTGTTGTAAAACGCTGGCCGCAGGACAGACAGGCTCTACGCCGGCGAATGGCCGAGCCTTCCTCATTGGGACGACTGTCCTTGACCTGACTATCCGGGTTCCCACAAAAAGGGCAACGCATCGTGACGTGAGCCTTTCTCACTCTGGCACCGAAAGGGCCGGTGCTTTTTCAAGCTTGGCCTTCTGGCGCGATATTGCGGTATAGTGGCCGCAATAAAATTCTTTTGCCCCACCAGTTTATACCGGTCACGGGCTATTAAAAACTGGAGTTACGATGAAAATGCGTTTTCGTGCTGGCTGTGTCGCAACAATGCTGGCTGGTCTGGCCCTCTCCGCCCCCGTTATGGCGGAAGATCGGGACCCCGACAAATCTCTGCCTGGCCAGGATAACGCCCAGAACGATATTATTATTACCAACACCAGCATGCAGTTCATCAAGGGTGAAAACCGCATGGCAGGTGTTTATTTTACAATCGCGAATAATGGCGGCAACGCACATCTGATGACCGATATCCGGTCTTCAGCATGCCGGACGCTGGTCGGGCACCATTCTGATCAGGAAAGCACGCCGGGCACTTTGTCCCTGTTTACGCATCTTTCCTTACCCGCCCATACAACCCTCGTGTTTCCACGTGGGGGGTATCATCTGCTGTGTCTGGATCCGGACGCCTCTGTCCAGCCGGGACAGGACGTTTCCTTTACCTTCAGCTTTCTGGGAGGCTCATCCAAAAGCGTGACAATTAAGCTGGATCAGGCTGAGCCAACGCCCTGAAGGCAGGATTTCTTTTCCTCCCGGTTATGTCCTCATGATGAGGATTGCGCCGGGAGGAAAAGAGAGCGACTTAGAGAGGTTACACTGAGGTCGGGTTTGTCAGGGTCCGTTTCACGGCCTGATGCCAGCCAGCAATCATGGTCTTACGCTGTTCATTCGCCATGGAAGGCTTGAAGAGTGCGCCACGAGCCCATTCAGACGCCAGCGTCTTTTCATTTTCCCAGACGCCAGTTGCCAGCCCGGCCAGGAACCCTGCGCCCAGAGCCGTGGTCTCAATGTTGCTCGGACGCTCAACATTGACCTGCAGCATGTCGGCCAGGAACTGACAGAACCAGTCATTCGCAGCCATGCCGCCATCAACGCGCAGAGCCTCAGTTGTGCCTGCCCCGTCCTGCGTCATGGCTGTGACCAGATCCAGAGTCTGATAGGCAACAGATTCCAGAGCGGCACGCGCAATATGGGCGGCAGTTGCGTCAAGCGTCAGGCCGCAGATCAGGCCACGTGCATCCGGGTCCCAGTGCGGAGCGCCAAGCCCCACAAACCCCGGTACCATGTAAACGCCGTGGCTGTGCGGGACGCGCGTTGCCATATCGTCTGTCTGCGACGCATGCGTAATCAGATGCAGGCCATCACGCAGCCATTTGATAGCGGCACCGGCTACAAAGATGGAGCCTTCCAGCGCGTAAGACGTCTTGCCGTTGATACGGTAGGCAATGGTCGTCAGCATCCGGTTTTTGGAAGTGACGGGTTTTTCACCCGTATTCAGCAACACAAAGCAGCCTGTGCCATAGGTGGCTTTGGCCATGCCCTGAGCAAAACACGCCTGACCGACCACAGCAGCCTGCTGGTCCCCTGCCATGCCGGCAATCGGAATGGCGCGGCCAAACAGAGCCGGATCTGTCTCACCAAAAATGGTGCTGTTGTCTTTCACTTCTGGCAGCAGAGCGGCCGGAATACGGAACAGACGCAGCAGATCATCATCCCACTTCTGCGTGTGGATATCGAACAGCAGGGTTCGGGCCGCATTGGTAATATCCGTTGCATGCACCTTGCCGCCGGTCAGGCGCCAGAGCAGGAAGGAATCAATGGTGCCGAACGCCAGTTCGCCCTTTTCTGCTCTGGCCCGTGCGCCGGATACATTATCAAGCAGCCAGGCCAGTTTGGTAGCGGAAAAATAGGGGTCCAGCAGCAGGCCGGTGCGCTCACGCACAAGAGCCTCAGCCCCTTCATCCCGCAGTTTCTGGCACACGGCCGCCGTGCGACGATCCTGCCAGACAATAGCACGATGGATCGGCTTACCGGTTGCGCGTTCCCACACAACAATGGTTTCGCGCTGGTTGGTGATGCCAATCCCGGCAATGCGGCTGGTACCACCGGCTTTTTCCAGCGCTGCGGTGGCTGTCGCTTTCGCGTCGTTCCAGATATCTTCGGGGCAATGTTCTACCCAGCCAGGTTCAGGATAGTGCTGAGCAAACTCCTGACGGGCGCTTGAAATTTCCTGGGCATTCCGATCGAACACAATACTGCGCGTAGAGGTCGTGCCCTGATCAATCGCCAATACGTAATCTTGCTTGCTCATCGCACGTTATCCTTATGGCTGGAGCAATTAATCTTGAGCAACGTCAGGCTGCCGGGCCCGAACGATCGCTGGCATGAAGGGTTTTACAACCCCCTGATAGAACCCGGCCCCCACTACACCGCCCAGAAGCGGTCCGGCAACCGGCACCCACCAGTAATTTCCAGGAGACGGGAAAGCTGCTTCCCCCCACCCGGCAAAATAACAGAACAGACGCGGCCCGAAATCACGTGCCGGATTAATGGCCCACGCTTCCAGATAGCCAGCGGAAGCGCCGATTGTTGCCACAAGCAGGCCGATAATCAGAGCCCCAGAGTTCGCCTGTGGGGCCTGCGTGTTGTATTCACACGTTACCGCAAAAATCCCCAGAAGCAGCATGGCTGTCAGGATGGTCTCATCCACAAACGCATGCATCGGGGTGATGAAATCGCCCGGATGGGTAAAGAAGACGCCAGCCGCCGCTCCGTCATGACGCCAGTCCAGATGGTTAACGGCGGCATAATGCGCGATGACAGGCGAGAAGAGCGTGTAGACAATCACCGCACCCAGAAAGCCGCCGACAACCTGCGCTGCCCAATAGGGCACAACTTTTTTCCATGAAAAACCGCGGTAACAGGCCAGCGCCAGTGTCACTGCGGGGTTGGCGTGCGTGCCGGAGACTGCGCCCGTGACGTAAATGGCGATCGTCACGCCCAGTCCCCAGACAATGCAGACGCCCCAATACGCCATTTTATAGGGGCTGGGGTCGTAGAGCGCATACATCGCTGCTACGGAATCCCCAAAAACAATAATGATAAAGACCGCAATGCATTCAGCGATCAGTTCGCCAATCAAGGCGCGTTGGGTGGTTGTCATACTTTCCTCTTTTTATTTTTTATTTGGAAAGAGATGGCTTGGGATTAAAAAATCAGGCTACCTTCTTCTTTACATAGTCTGCAACCGCGTTCTTTTCAGCCTCGTTCAAATGCAGGCCCATTTTGCTGCGGCGCCACAGAACATCTTCCGGTGCGCGGGCCCATTCCTTGCCGATGAGGTAATCGACTTCACGCGTGGTCAAATCCCCACCCAGAAGTTCGCCCATGTCCTGCATGGAGGTAGCCTCACCGATAATCTCATAGGCCCGGCTTCCATAATTGCGCATCAGCCGCCATGCAAGCTGTTCCGGCAGCCAGGGAGCAGCACGACGCAGGCGTGCCAGAGCACCCGCAAAGCCGCCTTCCCCAATATCGCCGCCTGGAAGCACTTCGCTGGCAGTCCAGCTTGCCCCCGCAACGACCGGCAGCACCGGCGCCAGTTTTTCCAGAGCATGCTCCGCCAGTTTGCGGTAGGTGGTGATCTTGCCACCAAAGATGGAGAGCAGCGGGGCGCCGTCTGTGGTGTCCAGATCCAGCACATAATCCCGTGTGACGGCAGACGCGTTGGCGGAGGCATCATCATACAGCGGACGCAGGCCAGCATAGCTCCAGACCACATCGCTTTCTTTGACCTGCGTCTGGAAATAGCGATTCACGCTTTCACACAGATAGGTCACTTCGTCCGGCGCGATGCCGACGGTGCCGGGCGCTTCTTTCCACGGGATATCCGTGGTGCCGATCAGCGTATAATTCTGCTCATACGGGATGGCGAACACGATACGCTTGTCCGGGTTCTGGAAGATGTACGCCTGCGGGCCTTCAAACACGCGCGGGACAATAATGTGACTGCCCTTGACCAGCCGCACGGATTTGGAATTGGGAATTTTCAGGGTTTCAGAGAGCAGCTTGGCAACCCACGGGCCAGCGGCATTCACCAGCGCACGGGCGCGTACCGTGCTGGTCTTGCCGGTGGCACGATCTTCCAGAACGGCTTCCCAGACGCCATTGACCCGGTCCGCCTTGATCAGACGGGTGCGGGTGCGGATCTCAGCGCCACGTTCAGCGGCATCCAGTGCATTCAGCACCACCAGTCGGCTATCCTGCACCCACCCATCTGAATACACGAAGCCTTTGGTGTATTCAGGCTTGAGCGGACGGCCTGAAGAATGTGTGCGGAAATCAACGGCGCGGGACTTGGGCAGCGTCATGTTGGACGCCAGATGATCGTAAAGGAACAGCCCGGCCTTAAGCATCCACGCCGGGCGCACCAGTTTGGAATGTGGCAGCACGAAACGCATCGGCCACATAATGTGCGGCGCCATGGCCAGCAGACGCTCACGTTCTGTCAGCGCTTCACGCACCAGACGGAATTCATAATATTCCAGATACCGCAGGCCACCGTGAATCAATTTGGTGCTGGCGGAAGAGGTATAGCTTGCCAGATCATCCTGTTCGACAAGCAGAACCGAGGCTCCGCGTCCAACAGCATCGCGCGCAATACCCGCGCCGTTAACGCCGCCACCAACAATCAGAAGATCATAGGGCTGTGCAGGAGAAGGAGCGGAATCTGACATTTTTTCTTCCAATTACACCAAAACGGGACACTGGCCTTATTCGTATCCGAAAATGTAAGCCAAAAACAATGGCTTTAATGTGACGCAAACCGGCTCAGAAATCCTTTTTTGTTTTCTTTTCCGAAAATTGGCTTTCGTTTGCGATATGCAGACAGACGCCTGCCTCTTTTAGGATGCCGCGGATACCCTCAGGCGGCGCCTGATCTGTATAGAACGCGCTGACTTCGGAAATGTGCCCCACACGGGCCATGGGGCGCCGTCTGAACTTTGTGTGATCAGCCAGCAGAAAGACGGTGCGTGAGTTTCGGATGATGGCCTGTGCTGCGGTAATTTCATCCACATCAAAGTCCAGCAGCGTACCGTCTTCATCAATGCCGCTAATGCCAATAACGCCGAAATCAGCCCGATACTGCTCAATCATGGCCGCAGCAGCCGGGCCGACAATGCCTCCATCCCGCAGCCTGACCGTACCACCCGCAATCACAACATTGCATTCAGGGGCCGGCGTCAGCAGGCTCGCGACGTGAATGTTGTTGGTGATGACGCGCAGGGCCCTGTGCATCCGTAGGGAGCGAGCGAAAGCCTCGGTCGTGGTGCCGATATTGATAAACAGAGAGGCTCCATTCGGGATCGCCGCCGCCGCGCGCTCTCCAATGGCCTCTTTCTGTGAGAGATTGAGAATCTGACGATCACAATATGCAATATTTTCTGCAAAAGAGAGCGCACTGGCCCCCCCATGATGCCGCGCCAGAGCCCCTTCCGCCGCCATGCTGTTCACATCGCGCCGGACAGTCTGCACCGTGACATGCAGGGCTTTCGCCAGATCTTCATTCGCCACATAGCCCTGCTGCTGCACAAAGAGCAGGATACGGGCGCGCCTTTCGTCTACGGAGGCCATTTTATACTCCCTGTGCGGTCTTCAGAACCGCCAGAACGGCTTCCCCATAGCGCTCCAGCTTGGAACGACCAACGCCCTTCACTTCCCCGAGTTCGGCAAGGCTGGTCGGCATGCCCAGCGCAATGTCCCGCAAGGCGGAATCATGGAAGATCACATAAGGCGGAATTTCCTGCTCCCGCGCCTCATCCAGCCGCCAGTTCCGGAGGGCGGCAAATACAGCCTGCTTCTCTTCCGGCAGCTCTGCCAGCGTTTCCGGTGTGCGGGTGCGGCTGGCCGCTTTTTCCAGCTCCTGCGTAGCGTCGGCCCGCAGACTGACAGATTCTTCCCCGCGCAGAATGGGCCGGGCGACCTCCTGATTGAGAGCAAGGCCGCTATATTGTCCTTCGCTCCGCAAGGCACCGCGCGCAATCAGTTGCCGCCCCACTCCGCGCCAGAACGGCTCGCTTTTATCTTTCCCAATGCCCCAGACCGACAGCGTGTCATGATGGTTGCGTTCCACCGCATCCGTCAGCTTGCCGCGCAGCACGGCGATGATATGCAGCGCACCAAATCTCTGCCCGGTGCGATAGACAGTGGACAGGAATTTTCTGGCGGCATCCGTGCCGTCAAAGGTCACAACGGGATAACGGCAGTTATCGCAATGGCCGCATGGGCCTTCCAGCGTTTCGCCAAAACAATGCAACAAGGCCCGTGTGCGGCAGCCGGTCGTTTCCGTCAGAGCAATCATGGCTTCCAGACGGCTGCGCATAATGCGTTTTTCGCTGTCAGGTGCACTGGACTGATCCAGCCAGTAGCGGGCGCGGGCCATATCCTCGCCACCATAAAGCAGCACGGTTTCAGACGGCAGGCCATCACGCCCTGCCCGCCCGATCTGCTGATAATAGGCTTCCGGAGAGCCGGGCATGTCGAGGTGAATAACCGCCCGCACATCGGGTCGGTCAATTCCCATTCCGAACGCGACCGTTGCCACAATCACAATCGGCTCGCCTGAACGGAACCGCAGCAAGGCGGCTCGCTTCTCAATGGCGGAAAGACCGGCGTGAAAAGCGAGTGCTGTCCAGCCTTTGTCCCGTAGGGCTGAGGCAATACGCTCAGTCCGTGCACGGCTGCCGCAGTAGACAATACAGGCCTCGTCCCTATGCCGCTCAAGAACGGCGGTAAGCTGGCGCATTTCCGAGGCTTTGGGGAGTGCTGCAATATTGAGGTTGGAGCGATGGAAGCTGGAAACCAGCACCTCGGCGTGCGGCATATCCAGCGCAGTGAGGATATCTTCCCGCGTGCGTTCGTCGGCTGTCGCAGTAAGCGCAATGCGTGGAACATTGGGAAAATGTTTGGGGAGCGAGGCCAGCGCGCGATATTCCGGCCGGAATTCATGCCCCCACGCAGAAATACAATGGGCTTCGTCAATCGCAATGACGGAAATAGGTTGCCGCGTCAGCCGTTCCAGCGTGCCGGGGGAAAGCAGACGTTCGGGGGATACATACAGCAGGTCAACGCGCCCGGCTGCCAGATCTGAACGGATTTTTGCGGCCTCATCTCCTTCCAGTTCGGAATGGAGTGCTGCGGCATTAATGCCGAGCTGTCGTAGGCCGGCGACCTGATCATCCATCAGGGCAATCAGGGGAGAAATGACCAGCCCCATGCCGGGGCGGCAAAGGGAAGGAACCTGATAGCAAACGCTTTTACCGCCGCCTGTTGGCATCAGGACAAGGGCGTCCCGGCCTTCCATGACGCACGCGACCGCCTGCCCCTGCAGGCTCCGAAAATCGGGAAAGCCGAAAACGGCGTGCAGAACGTCTTTCGGGCTGGTGCCCACAAACCGGTCACGCCCCCCGGCATCCCGCGCCAGAGCAGGAGCCGGAGGTGTCATGTCGGTTTGTATCTCAGTCATCGAAAATCAGGGATTCACCAGTTCAATTTCCACACGACGTGCGCCCACAGTCATGCCTTCGCCATTGGTGGGAGCGCGCGGCGTCTGGCGGATACGGTCTCCGGAGATACCATCCTCATGCAGGGTCGCTGCCACGAGTTTGGCGCGCTGAATGGCAATCAGAGCATCGGCGGAGAGGTCCCCCCCGGCGGCGGCATAGCCTTCAACCTGCACAATGCTGCCGGGGTGGCTCTCGGCCTTCCGCGCAGCTTCAGCAATCACGTTTCTGGCGGTGTCATTCAGTTCCACAGACTGATTGGAAAAGAAGACGACATATTTACGCGCGGGCTGGGAGGCGCACGCAGCAAGAATGGAAAGGCCCAGAAGAGGCAGCAGACGACGCATGATGATGATCCCCAACACGATAAAAAGACGCTCAAAGTAATTTTATAAATCTGCCTGTAAAACTTTCGGGAAGCCAACTCTTTTCGCGCTTTGCGACCAGGGAGGCTTCTCCGTCTACTGCTCAGGCGGCGGCGGCCGTTGCAACCCCGCCGGACAGACGCCAGATCCGATCCAGTGTTTCCACGCCAGTCAGGCGGTGTGCAATCAGGATCACGGTGCGGCCTTCTGTTACGGTATTAAGCGTGCGCAGGAAGTCCTGCTCGGTTTGGGCATCGAGCCCGGTGGCGGGCTCATCCAGAATCAGGATGGGAGCCTGCGTCAGGAGGGTTCGGGCCAGTGCGATACGCCGTCCTTGCCCGCCAGACAGTTTAATGCCGCCTTCACCCAGCCAGGTATCCAGTCCGTCCGGCAGGGTTTTGACGACGTCCGCAACGGCTGCGTCTTCCAGCGCTTTCCACAGATCATCTTCCGTGGCGTCCGGGCGGCCAAGCAGCAGGTTGGCACGAATGCTGTCATCAAACAGATGCGTGGCCTGAGAGAGCCATGCCATGCGACGACGAAGAGAGTCCGCCTTGATGTGAGAAATTTCTTCTCCGCCCAGCGTGATGCTTCCGGCTTCCGGCACTGCGGCTTTGAGTAGTAACGCAGCAAGGCTCGATTTCCCGACGCCTGAAGGACCAAGAATGGCGATCCGTGCGCCTGCCGGGATATCCAGCGTCAGCCCATCAAACACCAACGGACGATCTGGAGCCCAGCGGAATTTTACGCCTTCCAGATGAATATGCGTGTCTTCCGGTGCATCGGTCTGCGCCGCGAGCTGTGTGGCGTTAGGCGTACTGGCGGCGACTTCCACCACACGCCGCGCCGCAGCCCCCATAACACCAGCCTGCAAACCAGCCCGTGTCAGCGCCCCAGCGCTTTCAAAAGCAGCAACGGTCAAGAACAGAATACCAACCGCAGCCAATGCGGAAATATGAAGGGAAAACGCGCCAGCGGCAGCCAGAAGAACAAGAAAAATTGCTGCTTGCCCACAAAGAAAAGTAGAGGCATTGGCATACGCCGCCCGACGCGCCAGCCGCATCTGGCCAGCAAGCAGGGCAGCATCATCTGCCTGAACATGGGAGAGAATGCGTCCTTCTGCTCCAAAGGCACGGATTTCCCGCAAGCCGCCTACCAGATCAAGCACACCAATGCGTAACGCTGCGAGGTTTTTCCCCAGACGTTCCCCTTCCGCCCGACCAGATTTGGCAATCAGGTAAGGCACGAGGAACGCAGAGCAGGCAAACAGCACACCTACGAGTATGCCCAGAACGACACTCTGCCGCCCAAGCTGAATCACCAGAATGGGCAGCGTCAGGCATGCGCAGGCAAACGGCACCAGAATACGCAGATACAGCCCATCCAGTGTGCCGATGTCAGACACAAGGCGGGAGAGCATGTCGCCCGCGCGCCGGAACCCCAGCCCGGCAGCAGCACCCTGCGCCAGAGAATGGAAAAACCAGACACGTAGATCAGCCAGCGCACGGAACATGGCATCATGCGCAAAAAGCCGCTCAGCATAGCGTAGAATAACGCGCCCACCACCAACCCAGCGCAACAGCGCAGTCGTGATAACCACTTCCCCCAGCACGCTGCTGGCCAGCCGAAGCCCGGAAGCCTGCATGAGCACCAGCCCAAGGCAAAGGGCGACCAGCGCCAGCATGACGCCAATAATCAGCCGGGGCGCCTGACGATGCCAGAGGCTCAGAATGCGCAAAATGGCCTGGCGGTCTGTCAAAGCCGGGGTACTGCCGTCTGTCTGGTCTGAAATTTTCATCTCACGCGGCTCCCTGCCGTGCCACAACGCGGCCCATCTGGAGGTCCACACGCCGTCCGTTAAACATATGTACGGCTGCGGAATGGGTGGCGAGAACAACCGTCCGGCGCAGCGCCAGACGTTGCAGGCTTTCAAAAACGCTTTTTTCGGTAGCTGGGTCCAGATGCGCGGTTGGTTCATCCAGCAACAGGATGGGGGCGTTTTTCAGATAAGCGCGAGCAATGGCAATGCGCTGGGCCTGACCACCAGAAAGACCAAAGCCCCCTTCCCCAATCCGTGTTTCCAATCCATCCGGCAGAGACGGTAAAAACTGGTCCACAGCAGCCGCTTTCACCGCAGCCATCAGGTCTGCCTCATCCGCATCCGGGCGGGCAAACAGAATGTTGTCTTTCAGCGTTCCGGCGAACAGAACGGGCTTCTGGCCAATCCATGAGATCATGCGGGACAGGGAATCCGGAACAATACTGTCCAGCGGTGCCCCGTTGAATCGCACACTCCCGCTATCCGGCTGAATGAAGCCAAGCAGCAGTTCCATAATGGTCGATTTACCAGAACCGGAAGGCCCTGCCAGAATCAGGGTTTCCCCGGCGGGAACGGTAAAGCTGACATGGTCCAGCGCAGGCCCACGGGCGGGATCCCACGTAAAACAGACATCTTCCAGAGACACCATGACGCCGGAGGCATTCACGGTGCGCGCGCCATCGGGTGACGGGCGCGGCAGAGCCTCGGGCAGATCCAGAATGGCCGTAGCGGCCCCCTGAGCATGCGCGCGATCCTGATAGGCCAGAGCCAGCCCACGTAGAGGTGCGAAAAATTCCGGAATCACCAGCAGCACAAACAATCCACTAGTGAGTGTATACGCCAGAGCCGGAGAAACCCCGCCAGACAGCAGTGTCATGGCCTGCTTGCCGTCCATAATGGCGATCAGCACCAGTGCTATGACCATGGCGCAATCAATAGACGCAGAAGACAGAAATGCAACGCGCAGAATTTTCATGGTGCGCTGCCGCAGTTCTTCGGCGGCCTGCCCTAGTCGTTCCGTTTCATCATCGGCGCGGCCTGCCAGCACAATGGTGGCAATCCCTTTCACGCGGTCCAGAAAACGGGCCTGCAGACGGGTCATCGCCAAAAATTGATTGCGGGATGCCACGGCAGCGCCAATGCCAAACAGAGCCTGCCCAAATGGTACAGCTGCGCCGCACAGGCCAAGCACCAAAGCAGCATGCGGCTGAATGAAGGCTACGGGCAGTAAAATCAGCAGAGGTGCAGCAATCCACAGAACTGAAGCAGGCACCCAACGGCCAAAAAAGCCGTCCAGAGCTTCCACCCGATCGACCGCAATTGTTGCCAGCTCGCCACTATGGGTTTTGCGGAGCAATGCCGGACCGCCGGTCAGGATGGAGGCCAGCACCTCCCCGCGCAGCCTGCGTCGGGCATCAATTCCAGCCTTGGCGGCTGCTGTATCGCTCAATGCCATAATAAGGGCACGAAGGAGCGCTAACCCCGCAAAAGCCAGGATGGGCCACAAGACCAGGGTTTGTGCGCCACCACCCGAGACAAGGCCGACGAGGGCATGCCCGAGAACAGTTGCTACACACCACGCCTGCCCAACACCCAGTAGACTGGACAGTAGCCCGAAAACTACAACCGGTCGCGCTGCCTGACGCCCCAGACGCGACTGTGTCCGCGTCCAGCCACGTATCGCTGCTTTGTCACCACTCATAAACTAGGCATTTATACCGGACAGCGAAGGACGCAAACACCTAAGGACGCCGCTCCCTACTGCGGGCAGAGCATAACGCCTATGCCCCGGCGTATGAGTGCCGGGTCTTTTATGCATCAAAAGACACTTTTTTCACTCGCTGATCAGCGGAAATACAAATTTATAGACAGTCCCATTTTCCCCGTTTCGGAAAAGTTGGGCATTGAGCTGCCGGGCAAATCCGCGGATCAGTTTTCGGCCAATACCGTGTCGTTCGCCAGGTGTGTCGTCATCAAAGCTGCACCCGATTCCATCATCTGCAATCGTCAGGGTGACAATCTGATCTACCAGACGCAGTGCGACGGAGATGGTGCCGTGTCGCCCATCAGGGAAAGCGTATTTGATGGAATTAGTGACAATTTCGGTCATAATCAGCGCCAGAGGCACGGCCTGATCGGGGTTCATCCGGAAGTCATCAGATTCAACCTTGAGCGTAATCCGCCCGGTCTCCCCCTCCCCTGCAACATGCAAAGTCTGCTCGCACAACTCGCGCAGGAAGCTGGCCATATCCAGACTATCCAGCCGGTCTTCCGCATAAAGCGTTTTGTGCAGAGTGGCCAAAGCCCGCACCCGATCTCGCGCAAGCGCAAACTCTGCCCGAACCTCAGGATGAGAGATCCGGCTGGCCTGCAAATTTAGCAGCGAGGCCACAATCTGAAGATTATTTTTCACCCGATGGTGAATTTCACGCATCAGAAGCTCCTGATGCGCCATCGCCTTGTTCAGCCGCGCTTCGTGCCGACTGAGTCTGCGCGTGGCACGGGTAAAGGCTTGCCCGAGACGTTGAAGTTCCAACGGCATGGCGCGGGTAATGCGAGCATCAAAAACCCCTTCCATTTGCCATTTTTGCACAGAGTAAGTCAGGCGGCGCAGCGGCCAGACAAGAACAATGTTGGCAGCCAGAGTCACGCCAATCAGGCCCGCCACCAGAAGAATCATCAGCGCCGAGATTTCCAGCACCATCGTGCGCAGCGCGTCGGCTTCCCGCGGAGTTCTCTGGGTGGCCACCAGAATATCGGCCCCACCGGCAATAGCTCCCAGTGCATAGCCTCCTTCAGCAGTTGGCATGGAGACCACCGAGCCCTCGCTCGCCTCCAGCCTTTGCTGCAACTGATGCACCACCGCCTCTGCAGGGGGCACCCAACGACAGTCCGTACAGACGGAAGACAGCGTTCCATCCTGATTGATCAGCCAGGCTTGCAGTGGGTTGCTCTCATCAGAAAACGCCTGCCAGCCGGCACTATTGGCCAGATAGGCCGCTTTTCTGGAAAGTTGCAGGATGCCGACCAGATAGCCGCGTGTTTCCGGAATGGAGAGGAAAATCGCCGGAACTGTAATCCGCAGGAAAGTCCCTTTAGAGTCCGGATTTCCATCTTCCTGCACGGCTTCCAGCAAGGTTCCCTGGAAGGAAGGCGCGGGGTCTGTAACACCGATATTCTGGCACCCGCTCCCCGGCGGTGAGATCGTCTGGATAACCTGCCCGTCACTATCCAGAATGCCAAGGAAACAATAGCGCTGCCCACTCATGGTCTCAGCCAGACGCAGGGCATGGCCAATCTGTTCCGGGGTTAGCCCCATCCCGCCAATAGTTTCCAGAGCACTCCGCAGGCGATCCGTATCGTGCCGGAACTGCAGATCCAGCCGGGCAATGGCTGTGGCAGCACGCTGAGCGCTGCCAACCATCAGTTCATTATAATTATGGAGGGCCAGAACGGTGCTGATTGCCAGAACGGGAATACCCGAAAGGCAGATCAGCAACCGCATCCGCGCGCTGGTGGTTGCGAAAATATGGCCCAATCCGGATAGCAGAGAGAGAAGGACATAGCGCACTGAGCGCCATTGCCGCTTCCCCTTCCTCTGCTGATCAGGATTATTCTCCGCGATCTTCTTCAATGAGCTTCAGCAATTCTTCAGGGATAGGCTCGTTTGCCACGTCGTCAAAAAGCTGATGCAGTCCTCGTTTTAACCAGAGATCAAAAGCCTGATCAGACGTTGTCTCTGGTTTTTTTCGTGGCTTTTTATCCATCGTCTTGCCCATCTGGCGGCATTGCTGCACCCGGCCTGATGGAAAGGTCACATCGTCCGCGTAAATCGTCATCTGACATGCCCAAGCCTGCTCAGTCTCTTCCCGCTTCTTCGGTGGGCTCTCAGGCCCACACAGTTCTCTTATCAAACAGCCTTAGAAGCGTTCTGGCTGTCCTGCTGGCTGAGCTTGCGGCGGAGAGCCGCTGCCTGTGCTTTCAGTCTTTCATTCCCAACATGCTCTTCACCCGTCATCCAGGCTTCAAGCTGACGTCTTGCACGGAATACACGACTTTTGGCGGTACCAACAGCACACCCAGCAATATCAGCAAGTTCCTGATAGCTCATTCCTTCCAGCACACCCAGCACCAAAGCTTCCCGCTGGTCGTCTGGCAGACGTGCAAGGGCTGCATCAAGGTCTTTCAGGACAATCCGGTCTTCATGCGGGGCATTGGTCGCCAGGAAGGAGGCGGGCATATCATCAATGTCAGTCGTGTCGCGCTTCTTACGCAGATCAGAGATAAAGCGGTTACGCAGAATGCGATGCATCCAGGCTGCAAAATTTGTGCCTGGGGCAAAACTGTTCTGGGCAGAAAGCGCATTGCAAACGGCGTCCTGCACCAGATCTTCCGCTGCCGCGCGATTGCGGGTGAGAGCGAGAGCCTGAACGCGCAGTTTAGGGAGAATGCCGATAACCTGATCGTGGAATGAAACTGTCATGATCTTTTTCTCCGCCTTTTGCATTGTCTTGCAGGATGAATGAACGGCGGCAAAGAAAGGTTACACGGTTTTTCAAAAAAAATTTCTGAGGGTTTTCCCTTATGCGGACGGCTCATTCTCTCCATCCGGATCTTCCAGCAAGGTTTGCAGCTGTGTCCGGGCGCGTGAGACCCGGGTTTTCATGGTGCCAACCGTGACGCCGCAGACCATGGCGGCATCCTCATACGTCATTTCCTGCGCGCCAATCAGCACCAGTGCCTCCCTCAGCAGGGGCGAAAGCTGCCATAAAAAATGGTCCAGCTCCCGGATGGTTTCCCGCTCCTGCAAGGAGGAACGGCTTTGCGTCACTCTGTCAGGACTGGCGGCGTAATCGCTCAGGACTTCTCTCTCCCGGTTACGATGTCGGGTCTGCTCCAGAAAAAAATTTCGCAAGATGGAAAAAAGCCACGCTTTAAGGTTGGTGCCCGGCGCAAACTGTTCGGACTTGCTGAGAGCCCGCAAAACAGTTTCCTGTACCAGATCATCCGCCAAAGCGGCGTCTCTTGCCAGAAAACGGGAAAATGCGCGCAGCGACGGAACTAACGCTAACAGCTCTGTGCGAGAGAACGATGTCGTGGCAACATTGTCAGAATGTTGTCGATCCCGAATCAGAACACTTCCCCTTTTCTGCAAACGATGACACATGTCGTCGTTACGGTCGTGCTTAATCTAAGCCCTACTCCACGCGAAGGAGCCTTGTCATGCCAGAGTCGCTGCGCAGCGCTTTAATTCAGGCGTTACCCTACGGCAGGCGCTATGCCCGCGCACTGACAGGGAGCCAGCCCCGAGGAGATCTTCTTGTGGCGGAAAGTCTGCGGACACTCACTACGAGCCGCCCAACAGATGATCTGCCTTCTCTTTGCAGGCTTTATCAGGCCATTTCCAGACATTTTGCGACGCAGCCAGAGAATGATGGTCCGGAGCATGGTCTGTCCATCGTGCAGCGCCAGCTGCTTCTGCTGACGACACTGGAAGAAGTCTCACTGGATATGGCGGCCCGAATTCTCGGGCTTTCACCCCAGGAAGCGTCTGAAGATCTTGAAACAGCCCACGCCTACCTCAAGACCGGTATTCAGACATCCGTCCTGATTATTGAGGACGAACCGATTATCGCCATGGATATTGAAGATCTTGTGCTGCAATGCGGCCATAAAATCGCAGGTGTTGCCCACACACAGACCGACGCCATTCGTCTGGCGCAGGAAACCCGGCCCGGCCTGATTTTGGCAGATATTAATCTCGGCGCTGGTGGTGATGGCATGCGCGCCGTGGCGGAAATTACCAAAAGCCATTCTGCTCCGGTCATTTACGTTACCGCCTATCCTGAGCGCCTGCTAACAGGCGAAACGTCCGAGCCCAGCTTTGTTATCACCAAGCCATTTGAACCGCTGACCCTGGCTGTCGCCACGTATCAGGCCGTTAGTAATTGGGCTGTGGCTCATTCAACAGGGACCGTTTCATAAGATAGCCTCTTGCGTCCGCAGGCGCTCTGCCACAGAAACAGGGAATGGCTCCCCCTCTCCTTCTCCTTCAGGACATTACTCTCACGCTTGGCGGAAATCCTCTGCTCGATAAGGCAGGTTTTTCTGTTTCAGCGGGTGAGAGGCTCTGTCTGGTCGGCCGCAATGGTTCCGGCAAATCCACACTCCTGAAAATTGCGGCAGGCGTCATTCAGCCTGACTCCGGCACGCTGTTCCTGCAGCCCGGTGCAACCCTGCGCTATCTGCCGCAGGAACCTGACCTGTCCGGTTACGCCACAACAGCCGATTACGTGCTGGCACAAATTACCGACCCAGCCTCGGAATGGCGGGCTGCGGCCATGCTGGACGCCCTGGGCCTGACCGGAAAGGAAAACCCGGCCAACGTATCCGGCGGTGAAGCACGGCGCTGTGCGATTGCGGGCGCGCTGGCCTCTGCCCCCGATATTCTGCTGCTGGATGAGCCCACCAACCATCTGGACATGCCCACCATTGAATGGCTGGAGCGCGAACTTCTCAGCCTGAACTGCGCCATGATCATCATCAGCCATGATAGGCGGTTGCTCTCCACCCTCTCCCGTTCGGTTGTCTGGCTGGATCGCGGTATGACCCGACGTCTGGATCAGGGGTTCAGCCGATTTGAAGCCTGGCGTGAAGAAGTGCTGGAGCAGGAAGAGCGCGACGCGCACAAGCTGGACCGGCAGATTGCGCGAGAAGAAGACTGGATGCGGTATGGCGTAACAGCCCGCCGCAAACGAAATGTGCGCCGCGTGGGGGAACTGGCTGCGTTGCGGGCGGCCCGCCGTGATGCTGTTCGCGCACAGGGCACTGTGACGCTCAATGTTCAAAGTGCGTCCACATCCAGTCGTCTGGTTGCTGTAGCGGAAAACATCAGCAAATCGTGGGGCGAGCGCTGCATTGTTCGCAATCTGGATTTGCGCGTGCTGCGTGGAGACCGGCTGGCGATTGTCGGGGCTAATGGTGCCGGTAAAACAACCTTGCTGCGGCTTCTTGTCGGGCAGGATCAGCCTGATAGTGGCACGATTACTCTGGGTCCATCACTTTCCATGGTCACCCTGGACCAGCAGCGCCGCACGCTGGACCCGGATAAAACCCTTGCCGATACGCTGACGGGCGGCGGCGGTGACATGGTGCAGGTTGGCACCGAAAAGCGCCACGTTATTGGCTATATGAAGGACTTTCTCTTCAAACCCGAGCAGGCACGCACACCTGTGGGCGTTCTTTCTGGTGGGGAAAGAGGTCGCCTGATGCTGGCCTGCGCGCTGGCCCAGCCCTCCAACCTGCTGGTGCTGGACGAACCGACGAACGATCTGGATCTGGAAACTCTCGACCTGCTGCAGGAGATGTTAGACGCTTATGATGGCACCGTCCTGCTGGTAAGCCATGATCGTGATTTTCTGGACCGTGTTGCAACCTCGGTTCTGACCACCGAGAGCGATGGCATCTGGACGGATTACGCCGGTGGATACAGTGACATGCTGGTTCAGAAAAAAGGCGGCATAGAAGAAGAGATTGCGTCCGAAAAACCTGTTGTTCGCTCTGCCCCGTCTTCCAAAGAGACAGCCGGAGTATCTCGCGCATCAGCTAAAAAGCTGAGCTACAAGGACCAGTTCGCGCTGGATAATCTGCCCAAAGAAATGGAAAAGCTGGAGCGGGATGCAGAAGCCCTGCGCACCAAGCTGGCAGATGCGGGCCTGTATAGCCGTGACCCGAAACTCTTCCAGAAATACAGTGCCGACCTTGAGAAGATTGAAGCGAAACTCGCTGAATCTGAAGAAAAATGGCTGGAACTGGAGATGAAGCGGGAAAGTCTGGCTGCCGGGGAAAATTAATTGCGTTTCCCCGCTTGCCAAGCCCCTGCTGCTCGGCTAATAGGATCCCCACAAACCGGGTGCGTAGCTCAGCGGTAGAGCATCGCCTTCACACGGCGGGGGTCACAGGTTCAATCCCTGTCGCACCCACCACGATAAACCGCAGTTTTATGCGGGTCTTGCGTGGTTTCCGGTTGTTTCAAAAAAATACATTCGTCCAATTTGGTACGTAGTATTGGCCTTTGGCACGAGCAAATCCGTGCCAGATCTGTGCCACTTTTTCCGATTCGGATTGGACAAGAACATCTCTCTTCCCCGCCCGCTCTCACATGCCGCTGCGGTTCCGGGTCGGTGGCGTAGCTGATGACGGTGGCGTTCTCCCCCTCTGGTGTTGGGCTGCCCTTACTGTCGACCATATGTAGTTTGCAAGGAGGGCTCTGCCGGTGCCCCCATTCTAACATTCCCATCTCACACATGGTTATGGCGGAAGGGGTGTCCTTGCGTCATTTTAAATAACATTTTGTTTTTAAATAAAAAAATATTATTTTTGAATTATTATACCCCTTGAAATACCCCCAAATTAATTTTCTCAGCTCTTATTTTTACACGTCTGAGAATTTTTTCTTATGCGTCCATCAACCGACGTCCGTTTTGGGGGGCAAGCAGAATGTCTGCTATTGGAAACGGGGGATCGAAAGAAGCCGTTCGCAGCACTGATGTTCATGTTGGATAGCTACCGAACAAGCAACTAGACTTCAGGAACTCCCGCACTGTTATTCCCAAAGGATTGCCAGGTTACCATGGAGATGGGTTATCAGCTTGTTAGAACACCGTAGCGCTTGAACAAAGCCTCGAAGAAAGTCTTCACATTTGCCTTGGCTTCTGGCGCCTGCAGTTCCACAGCTCCAAAGCGAAAGACTTCATAGCCCGCAAGTTTGAGTTCGCGATCACCCCGGACCATCTGTGCATAGCGTTGCACATCGGCATTCCCTACGCCGTCCGCGTAGTGGTGCTTTCCGTCCACTTCGATGACAACCCGAACCCCCTGCCGCAACAGCAACAGGAAGTCCATGCGAAAGCGCAGAAGTGCATCCGGCCCCCGCTCCTTGACAGTAAGTGGATCCCAGTGAAGCCATACTTCCGGTATCAGTGCTGGCAAGTTCGGTACGGCACTGCGGAACCCCTCAAAGAAGGCCTCGAACAACAAGGTCTGTGGCGGAGAGTTGCGAGGCAAACTGGCTTTGAGACGCGCATACAGCGAGCGCTTAGCTTGCTCGACATCAGCGATCTGCTCTGTATCACCCCACCACTGCTGCAGATCGCTCCAGCGCAGTCCATCATTACCAATGGGACGGTCATAGACGAGCACCTTATCTGCATTCGTGACGATCTCGACGTCATTATCCAGCGCATCGCGGAAACGTAGATCGGGCTTGTCGGGTGAGGCAAAGATAAGATTTTTCGGTCGGCCTTTGACTGCCGCGTGCGATGAAACGATCGAGAAGACCGGGTAACCTCCCTCCAAATCAGTCTCACGCAACTCAACACCGCAGTTGCGCAACGTCTCGTTAACGCACGCTACAAAGTGGCGTTGTGCTGCCTCGTCGGGCCGCACGTCGGCGGAAGCCAGCCCTTCAAGAAACAGCGCAAAGCGCCGATCGGAAGCATCATAGGCACCCAATTGGTCGAACAGCGTTTCCACCGACCAGTCCTCTGGATTCTGGTGGACGTGCTGCTGAATGTCCGCGCGCAACCCAATGAGCTTGCCACTCATTACGTGAAGCCAGTCATCGGTATCTAATATCCACAACCGATCCAGAAGGTCATCGAACCTGCGAGCGTCCCCATACAATTCCTCGCCATTGAGTCTTCGAGCGACCTCACGCCGATAACGCTTGGGGATCGACGGCCCCCCTCTGTCGCTCCAGAGAAGGTCCTGGATCTGATTGCGCGTCGCGGCAGCCGGTGGACGAAAATCCAACAGCTTGCATGCAATTGCAGGTAGATCGGTGTCGGCCACTGCCTCAATACTGGAGGCCATACAATCACGTTTGGTGCCGTTAGCAACAGGCGCGGGCAACCCCAATTCCTCGCAAAGCGTCGGCAGCGTAGAATGCGGGCCGACGTCCTTTAAGGCTATGATAAGCGGAGACAATAAAGAGCGAAGTTGCGTGTAGTCCATCGCTTACGATTCAAGCTAGAAGTGGCATGGTGCACAGCAGAGCGTCGATCTGACCGAAGACATCCTGCTGCCACTGCTCGGGCGTACGATCACGTAGAGCGTACATGTCTTCCACGAGGCGTCTTACATAGGTTGGCCCGTAACAGCATACTGGTCAAGGTCGACCTTGAGCATGACCTTCGGCCTTGGCGGCATGAACCTCATTCAACTGGTTTGGGTTTCAATGTGAGTGATGGGGAGTGTATGCCTTCCTCGACGATAGGTTCTCCACCAGAGGCGCGAGAGGGCAGCAAGGAAAAAAGG
Source organism: Acetobacter sp. KSO5 (assembly GCF_044094635.1). Taxonomy (NCBI): domain Bacteria; kingdom Pseudomonadati; phylum Pseudomonadota; class Alphaproteobacteria; order Acetobacterales; family Acetobacteraceae; genus Acetobacter; species Acetobacter sp. KSO5. The sequence goes on from NZ_CP172014.1 coordinate 1,620,274, forward strand.
TGACCGTGTGAACACAAACACGATCAGTTCACCGAATGTCCGCTTCGGTGGGTAGCTAATGGGAGGCTGTATGTTCGACAGAACGGCAACTGCCGCGTGTCTGGTCCCATATTGCTGAGCAGACAGACAGTTTAGGGGGGCAAACGGAATGTCCAGCTTCAGGCTATAAAGAGAAGAATGCGGTCTGTCTGCTTTGTGGTATCACGACCAAAGAAGCAATCATTCGCGTGAACAAAGTAGAGAATCTAAAAAATTTTCCCTAACGTTTCGCTGCGTAAGCAGTGTCAAAGGGGTCTAGTTTTCAGCCGAGCAATTCTCTCCTTTGAAATTACAACAGGACTATTTTGATGTTCGCTTGTTGCAAGCAGCAGCGGCAGGTCACCGCGTCAAACTGGTTTGGCTCGCGGTAATCTGCCGGCCTTTGCGCGCTTGTCCTGTGCGTTTTTTTCCTGATCCATTTTTTGCCTTCGCACACGAGCATGTTGTACGATTTCGGGCAGCCCAAAACCTGGATCACGCCCAATCAAACATTGCTCCACGATAAAGTCGAAAAAAAACTGGTTTGGCCTTAATGTCTCTTTTGCCACCTTACGCGTATTGGCAAGCTGTTGCTCGGAGATTACACCGTCTTTACTTAAATTATTAACCAAAGACACCATGTTTTCCCGAAATTCTCGAAGACCTTTACCTATAAGATTAATAGCGTGGAACTCGACTAACGATGTAAATATCAGTTTTGTAGCGTGGTAGCACTTGAAGTGCTGAGCGAGATGAGCATCAAATGCATCGGAGATGTCTTTTGTGCGGAAGAGTTCTTTATAGAAGCATGGGAAATGATCTTCGAGCACACCGACCAAAACCTCATTTTCCGGTGCTATTGTCAGAAAATATGGCGTTGGTTTGAGTAAATCTAAAGATTGAGACAAGGTTAGTCCAAAGCACACGCCAAATACGCAGCAAAGGTTGTTCTGGGTGGCTACATTAATTTCGCTAAGAGCATCGGCTAGCTCGTTCCAGCTCATAATATCGCCACTTGGCGCCAGCAGTATGCCAGCCTCACGATTTCCATGACAATCGAAATGTAAGATCGGCCGAAACCCGCTTACACATCGTTCAGCGAGTAAGTGAAGAGCATCAAGAAGCTCAGTGCGATCACGGACCACAATCTCGCTAAACGAGAAGGATGTTGCAGTTGCAATTACAGCGGTCTGAATATCTTCGACCATCCGAATGGAGGGGCCAAGTTCATCTTCCGGGAGCGACCTTAGCCAGACCACTGCACTGGCTTCAATCGTATAATTGAGTTCAATCCTATTAGGACGTGGAGTATTTGACATGAATCTTAATAACAGAAATGTTACAAAACAAATTTATTATCCTAGATAATCGCGCCTTTTCATGGCGATCGTCAATCCTGAGTTACCAAAAACTAAGAGCACTAGTCCAAACTCTGTCTATCGCTGTTCTCCGGCAATGTCGGCTTTCGGGCAAAGGTCATAGCAGCTTGAGTGTCTGGGATGAGGCGAAAGCTGACATGTATGTTTTCAGCCTATCTTCCTTGGTAAGGGAGAGGTCGACAGTTCAATCCTGTCCAGCAGTACCATGATTTTCCTGCCTTTTCATAATCCCGCCCTTTTCCATCCCTGTGCCAATTGGCACAGAAACGGCAAAATGGTGTTCAGCCAGCCTGCACAGAGGCGTTAGCGGCATCCAGCTGCTGCTCGGCAAAAGCCCATTCAGAATCCGAGGGGGCGCGACCTTCTTTGATGGGAGCCAGAAGGGCTTTCACATCCGCGACGATGGTCGGTCCGTTTTCAATCAGGACTTCCACAGCAGAGACAGCAATAGTCGTATAGTTCATGGTCAATTATCCTTGGATTTCTGCCATTTTCGGCAGAGATAAAAAAGGTTTCGTTACCTTGGGAATGATCAGTTAGAGGCGGGCAGCAGCGTCCGTGCCGCATCAAGCGCATCCTGCGCGGCTTCCACAGCGGCTTCTCCCAGCGGGTCACCCTTACGGGCGGCTTCATCAAGTGGCCGGATCTGGTCATGCGCCTTCTCGAAGGCAGGCTTCAGCTTCGCCACCACTGCCGGATCTGCTGCCGGGTTCTTCTCATAGTCCGCTGCCAGCTGAGCCGCCGCGGCATAAGACAGGCTGAGCCCGTAAACAGACTGCTGACGCTGCACGGTCTGAGTTGCCCCGCAGGCCGTCAGAGCCAGAGGCAGAAGGAGAGCGGCCGTCAGGGCAACGGCTTTAGTCCGCAGGAAGGAGAGTTTCATGGTCATATTCCAATAAAAAAACCGCCTCATGGCGGCTGGGGTGGCTGGTATCGTGTGAGGGAGATCTTCGGTGGCTTCAGCCACCCGCAGACTTGCCCGCGGCATCATCTGCGTTGGCTGCGTTGCCCTTGTTCTGCGCCACGCTGTTGACCAGCTCATACAGCTTCAGCCAGCGGGAGCCGTCAGCAGGGCGACGCCAGAACCGTGCCGCCAGCGCACACAGCGCCACCAGAAAGGTGCCGACAGTTACAAGGTCGCCCGCATACTGCGCGGGCAGCATCGGCAGAACCGATGCCAGGAGAGACTGCCAATCCATGGCGTTTCCTTTTTGAGAGAGGATTAAAGGGCAATCAGCCCGCAGCGCCGCGCAAGGTGGCAGGCAGCGTGTTGACGTCCACGCGCTCAATCACCAGCGCCTTGCCGCTCTGCCCGTGCAGGACGCCCTGCAGGCGCTCTTCCAGACGCTCCACGACACGCTCTGCGATGCGCTCTATTTCTTTTTCATTCAGGAACACGGTGTTTCTCCGGTTTGATAGTCAGGGAACAGGCTGGCCAGCCCAGACCAGCCATTCAGCATGCCGCCGCCGGGTCAGGCCCGGAGAGGTGATCAGCTGGCCGCCTTTGTGCATGTGGTTCCACAGCAGCAACTGGTTCCGGGCCACAGCCCCCTGCCCTGCATTCAGCAGCCGTACCAAGGTCGACCCGGCCAGCGCCGACAACCCCAGATTGAAAGCAAAATCCAGCAGAGCCGCCTCCTGCCCGGCCGTCAGGCTCACATGCACACTCTTGCGGATCTCAGGCTGAAGCGCCCGGAGTGCCGCCAGCAGCAGGCTTTCTGCCTCTGCTGCCGTGATAGGCACTGTGCGGCCACAGACGGCGGCCCCGTTGGCCAGCCACCGGCTGCCGTAGCCGATGGTCCAGTAACCGGCCGGGCAGACGTAAGGCCGCAGGCACAGGCCCTCAAACCGACGAGCCAGACCTGCCGCGAGAACGATGGGGTCATCCATTCAGTTTTCCAGATACAAAAAAGGCCGCGTCATGCGCGGCCGTGGGTGGACGAGTTTACAGGCGGTCAGGAAGATTTAGTCCACCAGACCACAAAAGCCCCGGAAATCCGCCATTCTGGCTGGACCATTTTCCAGACGGGTTTTTGCGGTCCGGTTGACAGAATGCCGCCCAGCGGTTGTCAGTGTGCGAGGCTATGCAGGGCGGTCACGATCCCGCTGCCCAGAGCACTCCCCAGAATGGTCAGGCCGCCATTGACCACGGCCCGTGCAGTGGTGAGCTTTCTGACCATCTCTTTCAGATCAGAAATTCCCTTCCGCACGCCGTCAAACTGGCCGTCCACATCGGCCTGATACGCCAGAAATTCCGGTCGGGTGATGGTGTTTGATTCAGACATGATCCTGTCCTTCAGGCATAAAAAAAGCGGCTCAAAGCCGCGTCAGTGGAATAGTCTGTGAAGCTTCTCAGCGCAGACAGTCAGCGAGATCCTTTGGCAATAATAGCCACACGGCGCGGGACCGCAGCGGAGCCGATGTAGATCGTGCATCCATTCGCCGTCCATTTCTCCGCAGGCGCAGAAATGGGCCATGCATCGGTTTTCCCGGCATCATTCCCCGCGTCAGAAACCAGCACGCAATCAGGTGTTTTTGCAAAGCCGTTCGGGAATGGAACATACTGACCATTACTGGTAATCATCACGTTAAAGCCTACCTCGCGCTGAGAATAAGCCAGGTTGGTCACGCGGCTGTCTGATGAGGCAAAATCGTTTGCGTAGGCTGTTTTGGAGACGTAGGACGCAAAATCATTGGTATAGGCGACCTCGCCATAGAGACTGTCCATCATCCGTGCATTCTGCGGGATACTGACGGCCCGGTAAGATCCACCCGGATACGACACTGACAGCACGCCGTTAAACGCACTCCCAACATGCTCCTGGACATACAGGCCGAATGACCCGCCTCGGCCCAGTGCGATAGACTGGACCGGCGCATAATTGACAAAGGCCCCACTGGTCTGCCCACCCGGATCGAATGCCGCGCTCACACCGGCTGCATCCTGAACCGAAAGCGGCCCCTTCATGGTGTCACCATAGAGGGAGACCTTAGAGCCCTGCAGGTTGCTTTCAATCGTCGTGGCGCGTGCGACCTCAGCGCTCAGAGCACTATTGGTGGCATAGTCTCCTTTGGGCTGGGCATATCTCCAGACCCCGGTTCCGTCGAGATAGCCGAACGCCTGAGCCCCGGTATCATAGGTAATTTGCAGAATGTAATTACTATTGCCCGAGCCAAACCCGACGACGGCGGGCCGCCCCTGAACCGTCAGAGCCCCTGCCAGATCCAGAGAGCCATCCTGCCCCAGAACAGGCATAAACTCTGCGGGGATCTCGTTATAGACCTCCACTGTGCCAGGGAAATTCAGCGCAGTTTTGGTGTTGGCCGTATTGCCCAGGACTGTGGTGCGGGCCAGCACGCTGGGGGTGCCGACCGTCAGCGTGCCGATGCCCCATTCGGCACTTGATCCATCATCGGCAAAATAGAAAACCAGAGCCCCGGAAGAGAAGGCCGCCTCAAAGGAGCGCCGGTCCGCCTCTGGCCCGTTGAGGGTGAAACTCCCGGTGCCGGGCGCGGTAGCTGTCTCCAGCACGTAATTACTGAGCTGCGGTGCCGGCATTACAGGCGCTCCGTTAGGGTGAGGGTCAGGGCATGCCGGTCAGCATTCCCGAACGGGTTGGTGAGGTCATTGCCACTCAGGCGGCCCAGAAGGGCCTTGGCCGCCAGCACATCCGGCGTTGCAGACGGGTCAGGCAGAAAGAGGATATTTTGCCCGGTGGCCGCGACCCGCAGGATCTGTTCCAGGACAACGGCATCAGCATCCCCGTAGGACTGATGCACGATACTCAGAGAGCGCTGATACCAGCGGGCAGAGACAAACTCGGTACCACCCAGCGTGGTGATGCTGTCCACGCCCAGAGTGCGGTCTGACGTGCTCTCCGTGCTGTAATTACGCACCGGCTGCCAGAGCGGGCCGGCATAGGCCAGCGGGATAGAAAGGTATCCGTCCGGATTGCCACTATCGTTAATAATGATAGTGGCCGTATCCGCTATGAGAGCCTGAGGCGCTACCAGCAGGATCTGCCCGTTTGCCACCGCCTGCGCTGCCCCCTGCCAGACGGTATTCCCGCCAGACTGAAGCGTGACAGACATCTGAGCCGCTGCGGTCAGATTGGTCCGGAATAACCCAAATGCCCGCCACGGCCCCGCAGGCGGGTGGCTGATGGTAAGGGTTGCCGTTGTGCCCGGCACGCGCCACCCCAGACTGGGCGCTCCCTGCTGGTTGCGCAGGTTTGTCACCGGCAGGCCGGAGACCTGCGCACTGGCGGAGAGTGCCGCATCCAGCACGCGGTTCTCCCAGCCAATTCCACAATTTTGCATGCATTATACCAGTATCTGAAAGGTCACGGTCTGATCCGTTGCGCGGATCTGCTCACTCACCACCCGCGCCAGCTGCCGGTCTGTCAGCCCTGCGGCCGGAGCCGTAATGCCGACGACGTCCCCCAGATCAATGCCCCATGCGAGATCCTGCGGGACAGCAACCGCCCAGAGCCGGCGCTGGGTGCCCCACAGCGCACCATGGCGTTGCGCCACCAGCACTGCGTCTGCCTGACTGGCCAGCGCCGTTGTGATCAGTGCCGGATCGTTCGGCACGCGCCAGTGAGACTTGATCTGAGCCGACCACCAGACGGCGGCCCGGTCTGCTACGGCCACAACAGCCTGCCGTTCTGCCGGGGCCTGCGGGTGCAGCCCGGAACCGGAAGCCTGCACGGTAAAGTTATGCTGCCAGCCGATACGCCACCGCCATGTTGGCGGGTCCAGCGAACTATCCAGCGTGGCGGCGGAAATATCCGTAATCAGATCCGCATTCAGTTCTGCGGCCGGGATCTCGGACGGATCTGGCGCGGTCAGAAGGATGGGCAGCAGTGTGCCGGTGCGGGTCGGCACCAGGGTAATGCACAGGCCGGACAGAAGCGTGGTTGCGGCCTGCTGGCCTGTTACACTTTCTGAGCCATCCCAGTACCAACCACCAGCCCAGGGCGCGAGGCTGGATGAGGCTGGCCAGCCGGCATCAATATACTCGGCAGGCAGGACCAGATCCTCCAGCAGCATCTGCCGCAGGATATCCAGCACATTGGCCGGGGCTGCCCCGCTGCGGAACGTACCGACCGCATCCACGGTAATCCCGTAAACGGGCTTGGTGCCCAGCCTGAGCCATGTGCCGGCTGAGCCGGATTGCACCGTATAGGTTCCCGGTGCAGGGCTGTCCGCATAGATATCTGCCACGGTTCCGGCAAAGGTAATGCCGCCCGGATAGCCGCCCTCATACAGCATGCTGACAGAGGCCGGACCGTCCGAAATCTGATAGACGTAATTCACGCTATCAATCAGGACCGGCGTGACATTGCAGACAGATCCCCGCATGCGTGGCATGGATTTGCCCGCTACGTTGCTGTCCCCGTCCAGCCGACCGGTGCCGCCATAGACTGAAACCGGCATCGTGCCATCCAGCCAGTAGGTAGCGTCCAGCAGATCTATTTCGACAGAGGTGCGGTCAGGCCGCCAGCTCTTGCCCAGACCTGCAAACACAGGCCGCAGGCTGCTGCTTGGCGGGTCACACCAGATCTGCCGCACGGCATCCCACTGTTTGGCGGTGGTGCTAATGCGCACCGGCAGATGATCATTGATGCGCGTGGTCAGGATGCTGTCCAGCGCCCCGCCGGGATTAGCCAGCGTGACAGAGCCTGCCGTGTGTGACCCGCCCAGAGCATCCGCTGTCAGGGTCAGGCCGCGATCTAGTGCAAAGGCATCTGTGACGTAAGGGGGATAAGGAACCCCGCTTTCATCCACGTAGCCGGTGTCTGAAAAGCGGATTGTATCGGTACGCTCCAGAGAATGGGTTTTCCTCTGGAGCGTGCCGTGTGCCCGTGTGCCATGCCCGTGCGTGGCCACAGGCGTACCAGCGGCAGGCTGGATAATATCCAGCTCCACCGTTCTGATATTTGCCATTTACGCTGCCTTTTTGCTGCTGACGCTCTGTGACCGCGCCACCTGCTTCAGTTCGTTCACAAGCGCCGTTTTCAGCTCCTGAACCACCTGCTTGACCTGCAAAGTCGCATCGACCTGCTGGGCTGCCAGCTGCTTTGCCAGATTGGCGGTAAAGACGTCCGAGCCCAGATTGGCGATGGCCTGCAGTTTGGTCAGCATATCCTGATAGGCCTTCGTATAATCCGTGCCGGAGCCCAGCCATTTCTGATCAAGAGACAGGGCGGTCTGAGACTCAGATTGCAGCCGGGAAAGCGCATCGTAATCCCCACCCATGGCCGCCTGATAATCCGTGTCAAAATTATCATTGGCGGCCTTATACTGGTCCTGAACAGACAGCGGAGAGGCGTCCGAGACTGACAACCCCTGCACGTAGCTGGACAGGCTGGAGAAGACGCTTGCAACCGAGGATTGCGCCTGAGACTGATATTCCGCCTCAGTCGCCGCAGCCTTGTCTGCATAGCTTTGCTGGATCTGCAGGCGTTCGGCCGCCTGTGTTTTCTCCAGGTTGGCCAGCTGCTGCTGATACGTCACATTGTCCGCATAGCTATCCCCAAGATACGAGCGCCATTCCTCCTGAAGCGCCTGAATGCCCTGGTCAGCACTTACCTGCTGATTAAGCAGGTCAGCGCCTTCCTGATCCCCGGTTGCGGCCATGTAGCGCGCCGTCACGGACTGGTCCGACTGTTCCAGTTTCGTGTTCTCATTGGCGATCATCAGGGCTGCAATGGCGTTGCCTTTATCCAGCAGGTTCTGAGCATCCACACCGTAGGAGGCCGCCGTATTGGCTGCGTCCTGATATTTCTGCTTAAGGTCCGTCACCTGCTGAAGAAGGCTTTCAGATCCGGCCGTGGTGACATTCATGAGCCCCGGCATGGTGGTGCCGAAGAACTCCTGAATAGCCTCAAACTTGCTCTGCAGATCGTCCGTGCTGAGCGTCTTGCCGTCCAGTGTGGACAGGGCCGTGGCCATGTCCCCCGTGTAGCCGTTGAAGTGGTCAATGGTCACATGGCTGGCATCATCAAACCGGCTGACAGACACCTTCATCGTATCCAGCGTATCCGCCAGCGTTTTCAGGCTTTCAATGTCCTGCGTGTAGGTGCTGACACTGTCAAAAGACGTTGGCATCAGCTGTTGCAGGGCCATGTTCAGCGTCGGGTCAGAGCTGTTCAGCTTCATGTCCGGCAGCAGGTCCTCCAGCGTCGTCTGGCTGGTTTTGCTCCCTTTTTTGTAATGGCCAACAGCACCGAACGAACCATCATCCACAGTGATCCCGGCCGCTCCGAGAACGTCATTGACCGTGGTAATGTCCTGGACAAGCCCGGCCGTCACGTCATTGGTAGCCCGCTTGACCCGCGTTCCCCCGGTGGCAAGCTGACCATTCGTGGCGATCACGTCCGTGTAGGCATAGTGACTTTTGGCAAACAGGCCCTTGAAGGCATTGTAAATCATCGTCCCGATGCCAACAGCAGCCCCGGCAATCCCGGCATAAGAGCCGATCGTGCCCACAGCGCTGCCCAGACTGCTGAAAATGCCGCTTCCGTCCGCAGATTTGCCGGAAAACAGGTTATCCAGAGCGGACGCCTGCTTCACGCCCGCCAGAGACATGACATCCCCGGTCGGTGCCCAGCCGGAACTGGGCATGGCGCTCTGCGTGACCTCATTCCGGTAGGCCTGCTGCTGCCCGACCGACAGGCCGGACAGAGACCCCAGAACACCCAGCGACGAACTGCCGGACGATCCGCTGCCGGAGAGCAGGTTTGTCACGTCTGACAGCGTGGTGCGGGTGCCGCCATCAATGGAATTGAGCATCGGATTGATCAGCGCAAACTTGACCAGGAGAGAGGCAATCTGCGTCTCCACACCTTTGAGCATGCTCTTGAAAGACATGCCGCTGGATGTGCCCTGGACAAAGCCCTGCGTGATATCGCTGCTCAGTTCGTCCGCCATGCCAGACAGGCTGCCCGTGACATCCTGAAGCACCTGCTGCTGCCGGTTATATTCGGCAGAGGCCTGCGCAATCTGGGTTGTCAGGTCGATATAGTCCTGCGCCTCCTGCGGAAGCACATCACCATATTGCCGGTGCATCTGGATTTCCGCCTGCATGCGGGCCAGCATGACCTGCCGGGCATCTGCATTCATGCCGATACTGCTGGTTTCTGCCTTGACCAGAGACAGGTTATCCTGAAGCCCGGTGTTCTGCTGGACCTGTTGCGCCTTTTGCTGCGCGTCCGTTAGCGTGTTAAGGGCTGTCACCCGCTTTTTGACCGCATCCTCAAACTGATCAGAGCCGGGCTTGAAGTCTTCAAAGGCCTCGTTATAGGCCTGCTGATAGTTGGTAGCGTGCTGGATCTCCTGCGCGGATGTCCCTGCAACAGACGTGATGGCCTGCTGCGCCTGCGCCTGCCGCTCCACAGCGACCGTGCCGTCATTGTAAGCGGTAGCCAGTTGCCGCTGCTTCTCCTGCAGAGCCGCAGAAAGTGCCTTTTGATCAACACCGGTGCCTCTGGCTTCGGTGCCAAACTGAGCCACAACCTCGGCCATGCTGCGCCAGTAGCCGGTCTGGGAATTCAGGCTTGAGTCCTGATCCTTCAGGCCCTGCGTGATCTGCTGTTGAGGGCTGAGGGTATTAGCCAGAGCAATCCGGGCCGTGGTGATATGCTCAGCCGTTGCCGTCCAGTCTTCACCAGCTTTTTTCTGAGAGTCTTCCAGCTTTTGCTGAGACTCAATATAGGATTCAATTCCCTTGCGGCTTTCTGTCCAGCTGCTGGCGCTATAACCGCCCGTAGCATCCGCAGCCCCACCCGTCAGGGAGCGCTGATCATCAATAACGGCGGCAGACTTTGCGTGGTCATCTGCAGCAGGGCCAGAGGTTGGCTTGACGTTGCTGTATGTCTGGTCCTGCCACTGCTTGCCGCTGCTTTCCGCCAGAGAGAGCAGCTTTGCGAAGTTGACTAATCCCTGACTGTAACCCAGCTTTTGGCCTTCCGCATCGAAGTGGCCAGATACCACCGGAGACAGATTGCTGAGAGACTGCTTTCCTACCAGATTAAGGTAAGACTGGGCCGCAGCCGACCCCGGCTTTGCACCGTTGTAAAGGGCAGCGGCGCTATTGAGATCACCATTCATCTGCTGCGCGAAATTGTTCAGGCGGTATAGGCCTTCATCAATATTTCCATCCAGCGTTGTCGGATCATACTTAGATTTATAATCCGTATTGATCTGCATCAGGCCAACCATCTGCGGATGGGCCTTGTTGACCGTCAGGGACGTCCCGGAGACATCGCCAGAGGCCGATGCCGGAGCAGTTCCCGGCGCATAGTGCCAGTCGGCATCGGTCGTTTTCCCCTGCGCCATGTTGAGATACGTTGTGACCGTATTCAACAGCGTGGTGCCCAGAGCTTCGGAAAAATCCTTGATCTTGTCGATCACCGGATCAGCCGATTTCTTAAGGTTCTCCATCGCCTGCTGGAGCGGCGTCAGCCCTTGCTCGTAAGCTCCTTTGGTTGCCGCTGTCAGCGCCCCCATGACCAGGGCATAGGCCTCCCCCTGCTTGCCAGCTGCTTGCAGGTTTTTGACCTGCTCCACCAGCGCCAGATCCACACCGGGCAGATGCTGCTTATACAGAGCCTCAATCTCGGCCTTCGGATCTTCCATAGCGGTGTTGACCGCCTTCAGTCCGTCTTCCAGAGAGCCGAACACGGCGCCAATATCCCGCGCCATGCCGGCAATGGACTGAATATCTGTGGACGTTCCCGTGAAATTATAGGTGCTGCCGATGCCGCTTGCAGCTGTGCGGGCTGTGTCGTCGCTCCATCCGGGCTGGTTGCCAAGATCCTTGGAGGCAGACGTGACAGTCTCAGCCATGTCTGCGGCATCAGACCGCGTGGCCCGCAACTGCTGGCTCAGCTTGGCGAGTTTTGATTCCTCGCTTTCAGCATAAGCCCCCATTTTATAGAGAGCGAGACCAGCACCGGCAGCGGCGACCGCCAGACCGACCGGGCCATAAAGCAGGCCGGTGATACGCTGGATGGAGGGGCCAAGGCCGCCCATGATCTGCACCGCATTGGGTGCCTCATAAAACAGCGCCTGAAGCGGGTTCCCGCCCGCCAGCACCATGTCAAAAAACTTGTGCGCTTCGTCCGCAATCTGGCCGATCTGATAGGATTCCAGTTTTGCAGGCGTGCCGCTTTTGTTTTCAGAGTCTGTCAGCTTGTCGTTAGCCTGAGCAGCCTCCAGCAAAGCGATCTTCTGCTTCTGGAGCGCCTGCACCCGCTGCTCCGCATCCTGCAGGATGGCACTTTTCACGGTGCTGTCCATCTGTGTATCCGGAACAGCATCGGCCTGCGCTTTCAGGTCATCCAGCCGATCTTCCGCAGACGCCAGCTGAAGCAGCGTGCGGGCCAGCTGGCTGCTTGACCGGGCCGTGCGCAGCATACTGGTGGCGCTGCGATCAGCGCCCGCCTGCAAGCCCGTAAAGGCAGCAGCTTCGGCACGCTCCAGTTCCACCATTTCGCCCGCAGTCAGGCCTGCCGCGTTTTTAATAGCGGCCAGTTCTTCCTGCATGTCTTGGCTCTGCTGACCGCCAGCAGAAACAGACGGCGCGGAAACGGCAGCAGGGCTGCTCACGGCCGCCGTATCGGAGCCGCTGGCCTGAGACGGGCTCAGAGTGTCCTGTGCTGCTTTCAGCTGGCGCACCCGGTTCTGCTCTTCGGTCAGGTCGGCTGAGGTGCGCTGGATCTGCGCATCAATCTGCGCCAGATCCTCCCTGAGCGCAGAAGTATCCAGCCCTTCAGAAACAGCTTTTTGCGCCTGGTCCCGCAGGCTTTCCTGCAACGCACTCAGTCGGCTCAGCTCTGCCGTCAGATCCGTAATGCTGGCAGACCCACGCGAGCCAAGCGCTTCCAGAGAGTCCAGCGCCCCGGTTGCGCCCTCAGTCACGGTCTGGGAGGCTGCTCCTGCCGCTTCATCCATAGACTTCCAGCTGCGCGCCGCATCAGAGAGCGCACTGCCCTGTTCCTGCGTCTGCGCGATTCCGGCGGCCGTTGCGGCGTTGGTTTTGGTCTGCGCCTCAGTCTGGCTGTCCAGAGCGGCCCGCAGGCCATTCAGAATGGCATTACGCTCACCCAGAGCACCATTCCATGCGTCCTCTGAAACAGCGGCCGCCCGCAGGCGTGTCTGCACCGCTTCCAGTTCACCGGCCACGCGGCTGATTTCAGCATCGACCTGCGCAAGTCCCTTGGTGGCCCCGCTGGCGTCCACACCGGCAGAAAGCGCCTGCTGAGACTGCGCCCGTAGGGTGTCCTGCATGCCACTCAGATTCGTCAGTTCTTTTGTGAGTTCTGTCACACGCGCAGCGGCACGAGTGCCAAGGTCATCAAAAGAGGTGACAGCCCCGGCAGCCCCTTCTGCCAGCGTTTTGGTTGCTGTGCCGCTGGCCTCACCCATGCCGGACATGACATCAGTCAGAGAGACGCCACGCGCCTCCACAGCATCCAGATTGCGCAGCGCGCTGGCTGCACCTTCGTCCGTTTCGTCACGGGTGGTGACGATAACTTCCAGCTGTTCGACCTGATCCTGCCCTGCCATGGGATTTTACCATTTCTCTGTCAGTATGAGGGTTGGGTAGAGCATCTGCTCACCGGCCTGCCGGTCTTTGCGCCGGCTGACGTAGGCGGCATGCTTGCGGCCCCAGCCCTCTTTTTTGTTCCATGAGATCCCCGACGCGATGCCTGCACTCCGCAGGATGTAGGGGACAGGGTCGCCCCGTGCGTCCCGGCCGCCCTGAAGCGGCTTGAAGGCCCGCAGCGCCCTGACGCGCTTGTAACGCCGCATCAGGGACTGCCGGACGGATTCCACAATACGCGGCGGCACGCGGATCTGCTGGCCGCCCACTTCAATTTTGCGGGCATACGGCATGGTGTTGACGATCCAGACTTCAGACCCGCTTGGAATCTGTGCCAGAGATTTCATCCAGATTTTTTCATTTACCAGTACAGCCCAGCTATCCCGGAACGCCCCACTGCTGACGGGGGAGCGGTTGCGGCATTCCGTCAGCGCCCAGTTGGTCGCCTGGGCAATCGTGCTGAAAATGTATGTGACAGAGCCACCATGCAGCCGCACGTCCTCTTCCGGCTTGCCCAGGCTGCCATCCACACGGCGCACATAGCCCGGCGCGGCTGCTCCGGACGCGATCAGGTCATCCCGCTCCTTCCGGATACGGTTGCCGATCACGGATTTGAACTGCGCCCCATTCATTGTCCGGCTGACCATCAGCTGGATGCGGGCATTCAGTTTTTCAGCAATCGCCATCAGGATACCCTTGCTTTAAACTTCGCAGCCCAGTGCTGGATATAGACGCCATCCATCGCCAGAAGGACGCGATCCAGAAGGGCCATTTCTGCCAGGCTCAGGCCATGATGCTCTGCCCATTTCCGGACGGCGCTCCATGGGATCACACCGGGGCGACCTTCAATGACCGTGCCGCCCATGGGAACACCAAACCCTTGCGTGACGTGCGGGCGCTCAGCAGAGAGCCGATGCCAGGCCCGCCAGATCCACTGCCATTCCGGCAGCGGGTCCACGCGGGCCTCTTCGGTGCCTTCCAGATCCGCCCACAGGGTTTCGTCATACGATCCCCATTCCAGCCACCAGCTGAGCGCCGCTATCAGTTTCCCGTTGCGTCCTCGGCCTGCTTGCCGGCTTCGGTCGTGACCAGACCAGCAGCTTCCCAGCATGCGCCCATCAGTTCGCGGTAGTCCGGGTTAGGCAGAAGATTTTTGAACTCTTCCAGCGAGACTGCGTGCTTCTGTGCTTTGTCATGAAACAGGCCACGCACATCCAGCACGAGAAAATCACACAGCAGTTCCGCATTCAGCTGGCGGCGCACGGCGTTGGGAATGGCGGAAACATCGCCACGGTATTTTTCCGCCACTTTGCGCAGGCGGCGGCTCTGCGCATCAATGAACTGATCAGTGAAGCCACGGCTCTTGATTTCAAGGCCGGGGTATTTGTCGATTTTCTTCCATTCGCCATCGTTAATGGCGGCGCTGTCGGTTTTGAGGTCTGCAAGAATAGCCATGGGGCACCTATAAAAAAAGGCCGCTCAGTGGCGGCCTGTATTGAAGCATGAGACAGAGCCGTCCCGCTTTTCATCCAATGTTAAGGGACAAAAACAGGCAAAAGCCCTGGTCAGTTTTTGGTTTTGTAAATTGCGAAAGTCCCGCCGCCAGAAATCGGGTTGGCGGTAATGGAAACTGTCGCCACCACAGTCTGGTTTTTTCCAGAAATCGGCGTTTTTGGGTTTCGGATAATACCGTTCAGGACATTGAACTGATAGCCGATCCCGTCAGATCCCTGCACACCGACGGTGACAGGGCCGGTTTTCCCGTTTTTCCAGTCCGTAAACTGCTGATAATCACGGAACAGATAGGTGATTTCCATAGCAGCTTTGAAACTGCCGAAACGAATACCACAAGCCCCAACATGCCCCATGCCAGTATCCTGCCCAGACCCATCACGGGACAGCGTAATCGTGGCAGACTGGATGCAACCCGATGGGGTAGTTCCGAAAATGCTACATCCCAAAAAGCCTGTAACCGTATCGATCAGAGGTGTTGTCGTACGAGGCGTAACGGAAGAGGCAATATCGGTGTCAGATACGATCAGGTCAGACCCAACCAGGTCAAAACTGATTGTCGCAGGCTGCCCCTTCTGTAGCGTGATCTGGGCCTGATTGACCATGGTCCCGGAATACATTTCCAGTTTGGAATTAAGCTTTTTCCGGAACGTGAACGATTTCCCAATTTTCCCATTTTTCAGAAAGGTGCATGAGACGATTGCCCCCGTGCCAAGATTCCCAGACGTGCCACCGGCCTCTCCTGACAATGTCGCAATTTTATCAAGGATTCCATCAAATGTGCCGGGGCTGAAATAAATCACGCCGCCGCTGATTTTGGTGACTGCGTAAGATGCAGAAATCCCAACAGATGGGTCAGAAATAGAGACAATGTCTCCAGAGACGATTTCGCTAAAGACATCAACAATGCCTGTCGAATCTTTAGCTGAAATTGTGTCATTACCTGCCTGAAACTGATCCCGGCTTGCAATTGAGATTGTAACGCTGCTTGTGGCAGCCTGGGAAATAACTGACCAGTCTGCTGTCATGACCCCGGACAAAAAATCATCATATGTGATGGCAGACAGAATTCCGGAAGTATCGCCTTGCGCGGTGCGGCCTATCAGGACAGACTGGGCCATCTCCGGAGTGTCATTGATTTCATCCGGCTGGGTTTCGGTTTCATTGACCGCCAGCGAGAAGCCCGTATAGCGCAGTGCCTGATATGCCCCGGTCGGCGGCTGGTTATAAATGGTTTCCAGCGCGTAATCGACTGCACTGTCATTAGTTTCTGCACCGGCGGCAAAGCCGGTTGTAGCGCCCGTGTAGGCCATTCTCACCCCATAAAAAAAGGCCGCTCAGTGGCGGCCTGTGAAAGACAGATGATGGCTGGCTGATTAGCCGGCCGGGGTAGCAGAGCCGCCGGAGCTGACGGTTGAGGCGCTACCAGAGGTTGTCGCCGCAGCAGATGTCGTGCCGCTGGAGGAGGCCGGTGCGGGCGCTGCTGCCGGTGCGGGCTTTTCACCCTGCGGGATCAGGCCCAGCCGGAAACCGAAGAACCGTTCCAGAGAAAGCGCCATCCCGCTGGCATCAGTGGAATATGAGCCGAACACCTGCCCGCTGGGGGCGAAATTGCCGGTCGGGCCTGCAGGCTGGGAGAGCACATCATAGAGCTTCCCGACTTCATCAGCTGCTGGCGCCTGACTATCCGGGAGGCCAGCGACAGCCTTGTACGGCCAGACGCCTGTGCGGCAGCCTTCCGGAGCGGACTGCTCTGCAATGGCGACGGCCGCAGAGGTGCTGTCTGCCTCAATCTCGGCAGAGCCAAGTTCGTAGGTGCCGGCACCGGGCGCGGTTTCGTAAAGGGGGAAGAATTTCATGTCAGAATATCCTGATACTGATAGTCGATCCCAAGACTGAAGCGTATGCGGTTGCCCGTCTGATTCAGGTCCGGTGGGTCGAAACTGTGTTCATGATAGGCGAGGCCTTCCGGCAGGCCGGTTGCGGCCCTGAAGGCATTGGACATGGCCTTGCGGCTGGTCAGGGCTGGCAGAGAGCCGGTGCCTCTGGGCACCATCAGGTGCAGCCAGATAGTGCCGTCTTCCACATTGACCGGATCACCGGCCCCGGCGCGGTCAGACGTGCCGGACGTGGTTTCCATGACCCAGAATGGCCCGGTGGGCACGTCCGGGTTCTGTGCGGCCTGATCCAGCACCCGCGTCCCGTCCGCCTTTGCAGCGGCTGTGGCGCGAGCCCAGGCATCAGACCAGACTGCCGGTGTCGTCATGGCTTTCGCCTCCTGCTGCAATGAGCGTCCAGCCGCAGAGGGTTGGCCCGTCATAGACCGGCGTCGCGTCTGTCAGCGTGTAGGTTTTGGGACCGTCCTGCACCGTGTCGTCCTTGGCAGGCGTCCCATGGGCCGTCAGAGCGTCCGCCATCACCTGGGCAAGAAAGGCGGCGCTCCCCATGCCATCAATGATCTGGGCAGCCTGTGCCGGAGGCGCATAGGCCTGCATGGTTACGCCTGCGGGTTTGCCGGGGCGCTTAATGACCATGGGGCGGCCTTTGGCGCTGATCTGGCGGCGGCGTGCCTGTGTAATCCATCCCATGACCTACCCCCTGAATGGTGTCAGCATGTCAGCAGCACTTTGCGGCATGCCACCGGTGCCGGATGCTGTGGCCCAGCTGGTTGAGCCCACCCCCTGCACGCTTTCCGATTTCAGGTTTGGATCCCGGTCCCCTGCCGCCCATAGGGCAGATGCTGTCAGGATGACCGCCCGACTGATGACAGGCGGCAGCGTGCCAGTCTGCACCGTGCCGTCTATCATGGACGGCGGCACGTATCCGGCCTGATAGGTCAGGACGTAATGGCCCGGATGCCAGTGATGACGCGCCTCTGGCGGGCAGGAGAGCAGTCCGGCCTTGCGGTCGATAACGAGGCCGGAAATCTGCTCTGCCGTCCAGTCCGCCCCGTTGCGTTTCAGGCTCTGGATTGACAGCAGAGGCCGTGCAGAAAGCACGATCTGCCGCAGGCGGTCCGCCCGTTCGATCTGAATCTCTTCTGTCCAGAGGCCGGAAAGGATGGGCTGACCGATATAGGCCAGCGCCATGCTGGAGGCATCCAGCAGCAGGCGCGTAAGGCGCGCATCACTGCTGTCATCTGTGAGTCCCAGATCCGCCTTGAGGTCCGCCAGCAGCGCCAGCGGGACCGCATCGGCAGGACCATCAAGAGCGAGGCTGATCACGGATTATCAGCCCCCTGTGGGTTCAGCCGGAGCAGCGGCAGACATCACCAGCTTTTTGAGCGGCTGGCCTGCAGTCGGGAGACCACCACCAAACCGCGCATAGCCGAAGTAACCGGTCTGGAGAGCGTCAGCGTAACGCTCATTCAGGCGCACGATGGAGACCGCTTTGGTCGTGCGGAACTTGTAGTTTTTCAGGTTGCCGAACAGGAGCGGCGTTGCACCTGCCGTCGGGTCGGGCATGCTGTCATTCGGCACTACCGGATAACCGCACAGCGTATCCGGAACGCCAGATGTCAGGCTCGGAACCCACAGCGGCCGCCCGATGGTGTCTTTCAGCAGCGCGAACTGCTTCGTGGTTTCGTCGTTGCACATGAATTTCGCGCCCGAACGATAGGCACGGTCCACGCTGTAAATCAGTTCCTGCAGATCATCGTAGCTGATGCCTGCTGCTTTGGAAGTCGGGCCAGCTGCTGCTGCCGTCAGCACGCCCAGCGGCATGCCATCCCCGGTCCCGGTCGTCAGATGATCCGCCAGCGTGCGGCCAAAGCATGTCCCCAGACACGTCCGAATATAACTGTCCAGATCGATGAAGCTATCCTGCATCAGCGTCCAGGGCACCAGGATAGCGTCCGTCGCATACAGGAACACTTTCAGGGTGGAATTCCCGAAGTTCATTCCACTCTGGCCGATCTGGGTATTTTCGCCCACGATCTTGGCGCGACGGGACGTATCATCATTGGTCGGCCAGGGCAGATCTGCACCAGTTCCGGTGGTGATATCGTCAAATTCATCAAGGCCCGTGAAATACGCCTTCAGCGCCACCAGAAGCTGGTCAGAAAAGGCCGGCGGAACGAGGAAGCCACCGCCAGCCGGAGTGCTGGTGCCCATGCTGCCATCGTTTTTGAAGGACTGCTGACTGGCCATGACACGGTTGATGGCCAGCGTGCGGTCCGCACCATGAAGCGCTTCAATGCCACCACGCAACCAGGAAGAGAACACACGCACCTGCTGCTTCTCTTCGCTTTCCTGCTGATCCGGGCTGACGCCGCCGTCTTCTGCGCGGGCTGCGATGCCCTCGGCCAGCGTTTTGGTGGCATTCTCAGACTGCTCGATGCGGGTGATATGCCCCATCATCTGCTCGGCTTCGGCCATCATGGCATCGAACTGGGAGGCCTGCTCGGCTGTCATGGTCTCGCCGTTGGCCAGAGCGCGTGCGTCTTCAATCAGCTTCGCCCGTTTGGCGCGCAGTTCCTTGGATTTCATCAAATTGTCTCCGCTGAGGGAATGAAGGTGAACTGTCCGGAAAATCCGGAGAGTTGGGCGTCAGCTTTCGGCTTCGGCCAGACGGACCATGCGGCGGCGGGCCGCAATGTCCGGCACGGAAAGGGTGTTGGCGGCCGGCTTAGGCTGATGCTCAAAAACACCAGCTTTCAGCGTGGGGGCTGCCTTGTTCTGGCTGGCGGGCAGAATGGTGTCGATAAACCCGGCATCCTTGGCTTCCTGCGCGGTAAACCACGTTTCGGCATCCATCATCTGGGTGATGGCATCGGGTTTCTGTCCGGTTTTGCCCGCGTAGAGGCTGGCAAGCTGCCCATCAATCTTGGTCAGGACTCCCGCCGTATCCGTCATGTCGCCCTTATTTCCGACGACGACGCCCCATGCGTTATGGATCATCAGGAAGGCATTGGGGGCCATGCTGACGGTTGTGCCCGCCAGTGCAATGAACGATGCGGCAGAGGCTGCCAGACCATCCACGATCACATTCACAGGGCCATCGTGGCTTTGCAGGGCGGAATACATGGCCAGACCGTCAAACACATCCCCGCCAGGGCTGTTGATGTGCAGATCCACCGGACCTGTTCCGACAGACAGCAGTGCCTGAGTAAAGTCTTTGGCCGTAACGCCCCACAGGCCGATCTCGTCATAGAGGTAGATCTCCGCAGGCTGGTCTGCTGCGGCACGGGGGCGCGTGCTCAGCTCCTGCGGCAGTCCGGCCTGCGCATGCGCCAGGAGCGCCCGGCTGGAAAACCGGGCGGCTGCCGAATTGTATTTATACATGGTGCCTCAGTTCTTGTTGGGCGCTGGATTAACTTGCTTCACTGCCTGCTGCTCCAGCGGGACGTTCGTGCTGTTGACCAGCACGGTATCCCCACCCGGAACCGGCGGACGGCTGCGTTTGGCCCGGCCCTCATTAATGGTAATCTGCCCGCTGCTGATTTCCTGCGCTGTCACCTGAGCCGCCTTCAGCGGGTCCATGGAAAGCAGGCCCTCACGGTCGAACTCCACAAAGCAGGAGCCGGACGCAAACAGCTTGGCGTTCAGTTCTGCCTCAATCCGCTTCAGATCCGCATCAAGCGTAAAAATCAGGTAGGCCAGCGTGTTTTCAGACAGGCCGGTGCCCCATGAGGTGGTTTTCTCCGTCTGGTTCAGCAGATGAAGCGGGACACCAAAGAAGCGGGAAATATCCGCGACCTGATAGCCCCGCGCCTCAATGGTTTGCAGATCCTGCGGGCTGAGCTGGAAAGGCGTATATTTTGCCCCCTCATCCACAATGACTATGCGGCCCCAGTTGCTCACCCCGGCATAATTCTGCCGCAGCTGCGCCTGCATCCGGCGAAAGGCAGGGTCACTCATCTTGTCCGGCACCTGCATCACCCCGCTGGGGAGTGCTGCGTTCTGGTGCATGCGGCCGGTGCGCTCTTCCATCGTGCTGGCCAGCCCGATAGAGCCACGGGCAAAGGCCTGAATGCGGGACAGCCCCTTGATCCCGTCAAAGCCGGGTCCGGGAATGTGCAGCATCTCGTCCTGAGTGAAGGTCTCCTTCGTGCCATCCAGATGGGTGCAAACATAGAAATTCACACCGCGGATATCGGGCAACCGCACCACCTGCACCTGCCAGGGCTGGAAACATTCAAACCCGACCACCCTGCCCGCACCATCATACCGGATGGCACTGAAATGGTTGCCCGACAGCAACAAATTGATGCCCCACAGTTCCCGCCAGGCGAATGCCGTCAGAGACCGGCCCTGATACGGGATGACGTTCAGCAGAGGGGCAAGCCGGTGGTTTGGCTGCTCAATCCGCTGCCCGTCTTTCTCCCGCTTCCAGATCTTCAGCGGGAGGCCCGCAATCACGCCGGCTTCCAGCGTCACGCACCGATACACGGCGGAGCAGGACATGGCCGTGCGTTCCGTGACACGCGGTGCCCAGTCCTGATGATCCGGCCCCAGCCCGAGAAATTCCGACCAGCTGGGGATCTCGGTCAGCGGTGTCGTCGGGTTTTCCGGATTTCCGGAAGCCTGAAAACTTGGCTCTATGCGTTCCGTGCGCGGGGCCTGCGTGCTGCCGAACAGCCTGTTCAGGACTCCCATAATTCCTCCCGATCATAAATGCTGCGCTTAGGTGGCTCCGGGTTGCGGGCCATGCAGGACACAGCATCAAACAGCGCCATAAGCGGGTCGATTTTCTTCCCGCCTGCCAGCTGTTTGGTGATTTCCACGTTATTGCCCTTCGCCTGGGCTTTTGCGTTGCCAACAGCCCAGGCCATGATGGGCCGCGCCCCGTGCGAGAACGTGCCATCCGCTAGCTTGCGCTCCAGGGTTTTAATGGCCCCGGTCATCTTCCAGCCCTGGCTGACGCCGACGATGCGTTCCTGCTCAATGCCCGCCGCATGCAGAGCAAAGACAATTTCCGCGACCCCGGCCGGGTCCAGACCAACCATGCAGAGCTTGCCCGTCTGGTCGAGCTCTTTCACCAGATCCGCCAACTGTAGGTTGTCGTCCCGCATATCCTTAAGGATGACGAGGTCGCCTTCTTTCTCGAAATCCAGATAGCGCGGGGCCTCTTCTTTCCGGTGCTTCAGCACGTCATGAAACACCCAGCTGCGCTGCCAGTGCAGCCACTCGCCAGTCTCAGCGTCCCGCCCCAACACAGCCAGAGACAGGAAATCGTCCAGACCGCCGCCATCAATGCCGCAGACGATCAGGTCAGAGCGTTTCTTCAGCTCTTCCAGCGTCAGAGACTTGATGCCTCGCCGTTCCCAGTATTTGGCCCCGGCCCATGCTTTTTCCCGCAGGGACAGACCGACCTGAACATTCAGGTGCTTGGCCATCCAGACCCGCAGGACGCCTTCTCCGGCCTCCTTGGCCTGCGCGTATTTGTCACGCAGGAACTCTTCCGAGACTGATACCCCGAGATTGGGGTTAGTCATGTACCAGTTGTCCGGATCATGCTGGCCCTGTTTGTCCAGCACGGACTGGGGAAACTCGTAGATGACCGGCAGGAAGCGGGGTGCGCTGATCTTTCCATCCCGCACCGAGCGGGCATAGTCCAGACGGCTTTTGAACACCCCGGCCGGCTCTTCGTCGGCCTGCGTGCTGAGGTAGATCACGAACCCTTCCGGACGCGAGGCGATGCCACCCGTCGCTTCCATCAGCATGTTTTCCGCTGCGGGCTTTTTCCCGAACTCCCAAAGCTCGTCCACCAGAATGCCGGTGGCTTTCTTGCCGACAACGGAAGATCCGTCAGCCGCTACAACCTTCAGCGTCGCACCGGTCTCCCGGTGCGTGATGATGCGGGTGTAGTCCTGCACATGAAACAGGGCTTCAAGATCCGGATCAGCCCGGATCATGTCACGGGCGGGCTTGAAGGCGTTGTCTGCGGCTTCCTTGGTAGGTGCGAGGATCAGGAACTCAGCAGACTGCCGCCAGTTCAGGATCAGCACCGTCAGCATCACACCGGCGGCAATGGTCGATTTCGTGTTCTTCTTGCTGACCAGCAGGAAGAACTCTGTAATCAGGCGCGTGCCGGTATCCGGGTCATAGGAGCCGAAAATCGCCGCAGCGAAGTCCTTCAGCCAGTCCCGGCAGGACTCCCCAATGGTCGGCTCATGCAGCACATCCACGATTTTGAGCGCATTGAAGACCGCCATGCCCTGCTCTGCCGCCGCAGGAAACAGCGGTTTGCAGGGCACAAGGCTCTCCCCGGCCTTGATGCGTTTTTCCCAGTCTGGGCAGGCTGTGGTCCATGTCAGACCGGCGGCTTTCTCCGCTTTGGCCATCGATATGCGCTTGCGTGGCGCGGGCTTACGACGAGCCCTTACAGGCTTTTTCGGCGCGTCACTTGCCATTACTCACAACCAATTTTGGAGACGGCATGCGCGCAAAACGGCCCGATGCGGCCTTTTCTGCGGCCTCTTTCCGCTCTTCCTTCACGCCTTTTTTGCCAGCCTTCCCCTGCTCCATTTGCTGGATCTGTTTCAGGGTGCGCAGCGTTTCTGCACGATCCTTGGTGCTGATGGCTTTCATCATGGCGTTCCGGCGGCGCTCATTGTTGTCGTCTGCCGTTTCAGCCTCAATCACCTGGGCAATTTCCCCGTGATGGGCCGTCGTATCTTCCAGCTCACCGAGCAGGCGCGATGCCAGTGCGCTCATGCGCTCGTTCAGGAGATGATCGACAGGTTCAGCCGGGTTGGAACGGGGCTTTTCGGCAGGTGGAGCAGTAGTGCGCACGGGATAGTGCGCACTTTGCGTGGAAGTGCGCACTTTTCCCGGTTTGGTGCGCACCCATCCTTCTGCGCTGGCGCGCTTGCGGATGGCACTTTCAGAGACGCCATATTTTTCCGAAAGCTGGCGGTTTGATTGACGCCCAGCGCGAAAGCCAGTCTCGACCGCTGCCCAGTCGATAGCGGATTTTCTGGCCAACAGCCCCTCCCTTTGCGCTCAAAGTGCGCACTTCAAAAACTCAGAAACGGAAAAATTTTCACGCGTGGCACTGGCGCGGTTCAGGTGCCGGATGCCGTCTCAAGATTGACACTCCCCCCTACCCGCTAAGCGCATGCATGGCGGCCATGCATGACGTGCGAGCATATCGAGAAAATGCATATCAATCCCGCACCTCATGATGTGGCTGCATACCTTCACAAAATGGCGGAAAACTGCCGTTTTTCAGTATTCCACCGCGTTCCGCTTCGCCCGCTCCTGCGCCGTCTTGGCCGTGTGGCAGGAGCCGCACAGAAGCTGGATGTTCCGCTTGTCCAGGGGAGCGCCACCATCCTTCAGTTCCACGATATGATCCCCGAACAGGCGCGCGCCGGTGCGTCCGCACCGCTCACAGCAGTTTGGCCGCTCTGCCCTGATCTCTTTCATCAGGGCACGCCATTCAGGGCCGGTATAAAAGCCGTCAGCGCGCTTCGGCGGCTCTTTGGCTATGCTGGTGTCCAGAACGCCCACAAGCGGCTTCAGGCACGTCAGAACGGCTTGTTTGCGGCTCATGTGTCCAGCTTGGCCATATCGAATGACACAAGCTCCCATTTGGCTTCCGCGCCAGAGCGTTTGTGCAGGCGCACATAGTCCTTGGTCACGTCCAGGCGCACGCTGTTGGAAATGGCGGTCATGGCGCGCTGCCACTCTTCGTCATCAATTTCCAGACGGCGCAAGGCGAGGATCTTCGCGGCCTGAAGCTTGCCAGCCTGCCCAACGTCAAACGCATCCAGCACGATGGCTTTCAGGTTGGCGTTGGCACCTTCAGACCACCGCGTCAGCAGGCCATCAATGATGCTCTTTGCCGCCTGAATTTCCGGGCCGAACGAAATGCAGTTGCCGACTGCCACCGTAACGCGCAGCGTGCCGTCATAGCTCGACAACGTGACGTTGCCTTTCTCGCCGCCGATCCTGGTGCCGTACTGGTCGGCAACCAGCTCAAGAAACGCATGAACCTCAGCGAAGCAGAGCGTCTTGAAATCCCGCATGAACTGGCGCACCGGGTCGCCCTGCTGGTGCAGGCGGCGCACAAGGTCATCTTGCAGCTTGTCGGATGGGCGCACATTCGCTTCCGGTACCAACCGCCCGCGACTGTCCATCATGAAACCGTCAGGCACGGTTTGCATCGTCGTTCTCCGTCATTGTCAGGGTTGCCCGCCCTCGTTGCGTCAGGCGAGAAGATCCGCGCCGACCGCATCCGGGTTGGCGTGGCTGTATCGTGTCGTCGTGGCCAGCGAACTGTGACCGAGCTGCGCCTGCACCCAATGGACCGGCTGCCCGGCATCCAGCTGGTGAGACGCAAAAGCGTGGCGGAGCCAGTGCGCTGACGCATCATCAGGCAATCCCGCACGCTTCGCGGCCCGCTTCACCACGCGATGTGCTGCGCGAACGTGAAGCGGACCGCCATCATGGCCGGGGATTACGGGCGCATCTGGCCCGCCATCGACCTTCACGGCCACGATCTCTTTCCACAATGACGCCGAGACCTGGACGTGCCGGGTCTTGCTGCCCTTGCCGAATACCGTTGCAATGCCGCCCGACTGGCGGCGTGTCATGTCGCGCCAGCGCAGGCCGCACGCCTCGGAAAGCCGCAGGCCTGTGCCATACAGAAGCGCCAGCAATGCGTGACGGCGCGGGTCTTTCTCCGCCGAAAGCATGGCCAGCATCTGCTGACGCGAAAGGATGCGTTCGTTCAGACTGTCGCGCCCGCGCTCCAGACGGAACGCGGCACCCGCGTCATGCGGCAGAAAGCCCAGCTTTGCGCCGTGCGTGAGAACGGATTTGACCGCGCTCATTCGCCGCCGTCGCGTGGCGTCTGACGCGCCGCTCATGCTGTCGTGCCACTCCTGAAGGTCGGCAAGCTGCACCTCAGCCATCGGCTTTCCGGTGAAGCGGGCGAACTCCGCAACGTCTGCGCGGTAGGCCCGCGCCGTGTTCTCGCTGCGGTTATGGAGCCACGTTCTGACCAGCATGATATCAGCCGGGCAAAATGCCTCTTCTGGCTTCGCTGGCGCGGTCGATCTGGGCTGATCACCGCTAACCATTTGAAAATCCTACGTTATAGGGTCTTTCTGACCCCTCAAAAAGCGTCAGATAACTCCGGTTATCTGACGGGTTTGATGGGGTGTTTGCAGGTTATCTGACACATTGCCAGATAGGCCGTGTCAGATAATACCGCGTTATCATGTCGCTTTTCAGCGACCGTTTATGCCGTTATTCCGCGTGGGGTGCGCCGCCGATTTTGCGGCCCGTGCTACCGGGGCGATACCCGCGGGCCAGAGCGCAGCGGACCACGCCGGGGCGCAGGCGCTCCAAGTGGCGGGCCGTGTGTTCCGCTGCCAAAGCGGCATCCACCCGGCGCAGACACTCTGCGCTGACTGTTCCGAGAATGCCGCTAAGGCCCCCTGCCCTGACAAGAACCGACGCGCCGCACCGGGCAATGAGGCCACGGACCGCAGAGCAGCCCGCCAACGGCACATCTGCCCGGTGATGCGGCAGGCAAGGCGCTGCCAGCGGCACCACCGCACACAGCACACCGCGAACAGCCACCACAAGAACCGGCCATTTTCCGCGCAGCACAACGGCCCCACGGCAGACGCGCTGCTCATGATGGCTCATGCTTCTTCACTTTTCTGGAAACATAAAAAAAGCCATGGGCCCAGTTTGGACACACGACTTCGAAGATTCTAGCTGTTTAGTGTAAGTTAGGGGTAAGTGTCAAGCTATCACTATCGTGCCAACTATGAATATCAGAGCGATTTTTAATGGTCTGATATTCACCAAAAGAAGTTTAAGTTCAAATTTTTTCAGTTATAATTTAGTTTTTCTTATTGAGATCTGATTATGTGCAAAAGCTCCTTTGACTTGGGTAGTTGTAAAAGAAAGCGTATTCTTGTCGAAAGTTCTCCTGGAGTGTGGAGATATATTGCAAAAATTATTCCATATGGTTTGCCTGATGGTGGGTTTGCGCTAGTACCTAGCTATGAACATAATGAAGTGGGTATCTTTAAGATTCAATTATTAGACACTTTTTCCCACTTAATTGCTCCACCAGACCCTATAGCTACAGATTACCAGAAGGCGAGTAATCGTATTAAAATCTCTTTCCACCATGATGGTGCAACTCAAATTTCTGGAGCTGATACGACAGGCGCCATTATATCAGGCAGACATAAAGAAAGCGGAGAATTCAAAGGCTTAGGGATATTGGGACGCCCTTTCTCAGCTCCAACATTCACTGGAGCTGTATTGGGAATGACCGCATATGGATTATCTTTGTATCCGCGTACAAATATTACCAAAAATACCATTCGATTTTCTCGAGATGACATTGGTCGTAAATGGCAGCTTTCTCGCGGAGCGGTGATTTTAGAAATATATTTAATGCATCGAAAGCAAGAAGTGGAATTTTATAAGGTTGATAATGAAATTAGATGTCACGCTATACGTTGGAACGGCGCCACCGGGTTAAGGGAGAAAATGGATTTAAGGGTATTTAACCTCAGGTCAGAAGAAGTGTATTTAGGCGTTCGATGCTATACAAGAACTACGCCTAAGACAGACGGAAATATCTCTGGATATATGTTATCTACTCAGCGAGATAAAAACACCAACATGGGATTGCTTATTCTTTGCCCTCCCCCTCGTAAGGCACTGAACAGTAGATCCCTTGACAGAGGCTTACTACGTCCAAAAGTATGGATGCCCTTGGGCAGAGATATTGATAAATAATAATTCCTAATCACAAGTGGGAAATTCACTAATTCTATAGAATGATTTCCAACACATTGTGCTTTCCTATTTAATACACGAGAAATCTTGACGCTCTCTCTTTTAAGACTAGAATTAAACGCTAAAAATGTGGTCTGGAGAGTATTTCTAACGTTCCGGAGATATTAAGTCGTGACTTGGCAGCTTTTCAGTCCAGATTTGCCGTTTTTGAATCAGATTACTGTTTTTCAAGTTCGGCATGGCATATGGGAAAACATTGTAGCTTCTGCACCAGCTCTGGGAGTTGCAGCATCAATTTTCAGCGCTGGAGTTGCTCTTTATGTCGCAAAACTAGCAAGAAACATTGCATCTGAGCAAAAAGAGATAGCAAAAAACAAACTTGATTTAGACCTATTTGATAAAAGGTTAGAGATATTCAATTCATTTTTCAATAATGGAGGAGAAATATGCTTTAAAAAATTTAAAACAGAAGAAAATTTACAAGAAGTAGCACAAGATCTAATCAATTCATTTTCTAAAGTCCCATTTTTATTCAATGAAAAAGAAACCGGAATATTATCAAAAGCACGAGAAAATTTAATATTAATTGCAAGCATTAAAAGGAGTCAAATAAAAGAAAAAGGAGAGACGGAAGAAACAAAAGAAATAATTTCAAAATCAACAACTTTTACAAATACCGATCTTATTGATATTTCTAATATCATGATATCTTGTACACCGACCTTCATTTATGAAGGTCGTTCTTTACCCAAAAAGACCCCGGCAATAAATCCAATACCTCAACCAACTGCTCCAGAACAAGCTCAATAGCGCCTGAAACGCGCAGTTTATGGGTGGAGCCGGCCTCTGCAATAGCCTGCACGCTCATGCCGTCCAGCATCATGCGGCGCAGCAGGGTTTCTCCTGTTGTGCCCAAGGCTTTACGCACGTATTCGCACCGGCTCACAGCGGCGGCGCGGGCCAGCATGATGGTATGGGGGTCTGCTACGCCGCCTTTGCGGCCTGCTTCCGGGTCTCTGGCACCCAGCACACCGGTCTCATAGTCCCGCGCCCATAGCTCCGCAGCCGCCACATGGGCGTCTGTAATGGTGCCGGCCCGGCGCAGCGCATACAGCGCCCCAGACGAACGAAACCGCCTCTGCGGCGGCTGTCCCTTCTGCTCTTCAACGTAAACTTCCGTTACGTCGCCTTTGGCCAGTCTTTCCGGTGTTGGTTTAATCTCGCGCACGTTGCTGCCCCGTATTTTCTCGTGTACCGTCCTTTGGCGTCACGGGGTTTCTCGTGTGCATGCAAACGGCGCTGCAGAGTGGTGATTTCCAGTTCAGCCTCTGCGCGCCGTTTTTGTTCCTGAGCCAGTGCGGCCTTCAGACTTTCCATCGCATCAATGGGGTTTGGTCGCCCTTCCGCCCGCAAGCGCAGGTTACGCAACAGCATGCTCAGCCTGCTCGGCTTCATGCCGCCACCTCCAGACCCTCACGGAAATAGGCCTCATAGGCCGCACGGCTTCGCTCACAGGCAGGCAGACCATGTTTGGCCGCTATCTCTGGCCACTCACGGTTGAGGCGGCCAAAGTCGCCCAGTTGCCGCATGCTGGAGCTGTAGACTGAACACTGTTTGCGCCAGGCCTCATCAGCTTGTTGCTTCCATTCAGGCGCGGGCGCGGTGTCCGGAGCCGCATCAGCAAGCAACTCGGCCACCCCTTCCCCGGATATTGCACGCTGCACCGGAGCCTTAAACACGCCCATGGTACGCGGTGTTTCCCGGTTTTCGTCCATTTTCCGGCGATGCGCTGCAATGGCAGAGACGATCAGATCCTCAGAAACGCCCTGCCCCAGCCATCCCCGAGCAAAAGAGACCGCAAACCCGGCCTGATCTGCACCCAGACCAGAAGCTGACATCATCCGGGCAGCAAGTTTCTGCACCAGGGCATCATCCAGAGGCTGGGTTTTGGGTTTTTCGGTTTCTCCAGAAATAGAACTAGAAGGAATATGTATATCTCTCTCTTCTAGATCTATGGGAAACCCAGAAACCGAATTTCCCGTAACCGAAAACCCATTGGGTTTCTTGTTTGGGTTTTCTGTTTGGGTTTTTCCGCCAGATACAACACCCATCAGCGGCATGGTGCGCTGGGCCTGCTGCTCCTGCAGTTCACGCGCCCGACGGGCTGCATGAGCTTCCGGCGTCTCACCTTTGCGGCGGCGTCCGCCCTTTGCTCCATTCAGGCGCGCAGAGATCTGTTTCCGCGTCAGGCCTTCCGGCATAACGCCAGTCTCTTCCGCCTGCTGCCAGTATTGGTCAGCAAGAGCCTTGCGGGCTTCGCGCTCTTCCTTCTTCAGCAGCTTATCATACAGGTGCGGGCTATAGAGCGCGCCTGCGTCATCCTTAGCCATGAACCCTGCCTGCATGATGACTGGCAGCGTACGGGCCAGAGCATCAGGCTCCAGCCACGCTTGCCGCGCCACCTGTTCATCCGTCAGCACCAGATTACCTGCACGAAAGACGCATGAGCGCATTTCCTTCAGAGCATCGTGCAGGTTGGTAACAACCCCACGTAGCTCTGGGGACATGCTGCGCAGCATCCTCCATGGTGTGATTCCGTTCTGGTCAAACTCTGCCAGTTCAGGGCGCATTATTTCTTGCCCTTTGTCTTCTGAGCTGGCTGCTTACGGCGGAACATGACAACCATTTCCAGCCCCAGCGCATCCAGCAGCTTTTTGCTAATCTTGCGGCGGCAGTTCGCCATATTGCTCAGACTCGACTTATTGATGCCATGCAGCGCAGCAAACGCATCATTGCCGCCTGCCTCAGCCATCTTTGTATTCAGTTCTGAAAACAACTGGGAGGCAGTAAGAAGGGTATCGCGCACCATCATCCGGCCTCTCTATCTGAGACCAGGTGCGGCATGTTATCCGTCTGGATCTTATGTACGCAGGCAAGAGCCCGCTCCAGAATGAGCTTGGCATGGGCCAGCTTAGGCGCGATTTCCTGCGCCTCATGCGGGTCTATCCGTCCATCAGACAAAATGCGCATTGCCGTGGCGAGGATATCACCTGACGTTTCAGCAAAATCCCCCATATCCCGCCCAAAGTCTCCGGGGCCGATATGGTTGGGTATGGCCCAGTATCCCAGGGCATGGGCATAAGCTGTCAGGATAGGCGCATGGCCGCTAAAGCTGTTGGCAGCCTGATCCAGATCTATCGCGACATCCAGCGGCACAATATAGGGCTGGTTGACGTTAGCGTATCCGTGCAGCTGTGTTTTCTGCACCCGCGTATAAGACGCAGCGACATCAAACCCACGGATGATTGTCACGGCCTTGACCGTAGCCTCTTTGATTGCCGGAACCAGATCTTCCGAAAACGGCCTGATGGAATGATTTGTTTTCACTTTTGAAAACACCCCTGACCACGTTCACAAGCGGCATTGGGCGGCACGTTGCCGTGCCGCCCGCCATCGTCCATTCTCCCTTTACCACAAGCAAGAAAGGATGATTCCGATGTATTCTGATGATGAAGAAGCTTCTGTATCTTTGACAGAGTTCCAACAACTTCAGCAAAAAGTCTTGTCTCTTGAGTATGCCGTTCGTGCGCTGTTTGTTGCAGCATCCCGCACAGACAACCCTGATCGCTTCTGTCTCGATTTTCAGAAAGAGATGGACCGGCAGGTTGATCAGGACATTCTGAAAGAAGCCCGCGCGTTACGGGAGAACTGGGGCAACGTAGACCACGCGAAAAATCAGCCTTATTTTGGCCCGGAAGCCTGCAATTTAACAACCTACGTTTCCACTGGTGCATGGGAAGAGCCAGAAGGCGAAGCATCCAATGTCTATGACTTGCCCAGCAGCCAGAGCAGGCAGACTCAGAAAAAGCTGAAGGAACTGGAGGCGCTTGCAAAACAAGCAGGCGTTCAATCTGATCCAGAAGACTGACAAACTCAGCGTCTACTTTCTTCCAATCGGGTGTAACGCTGCTTTCTCCAGCACCCCGAACACCATTCAGCTGACACGCATCAGACGGGGTGGCATGGTTCTCTGCATGGATACTCATGCCGCTACTGCCGTATTGTTCCGCGCTTTACTGAATGCAGAGCTGTATGTGCTGGCTGGAATCTGGATACCGTTATCACCAGCAGCCTTTTTAAGTTCAGCATCGCGCCAAGCGGGAATTCTTTGAGCACGAACCCAGCCATAAATAGTGCTGTGATTTTTATGCCCCATTATCGCAGCCATCCGCTTCAGGCCGCCAAACAATGAGACAATCTCTTTGACCGGGTTATCTTCACACATACGAAGTCATCCTCCAGTCCAATAATTACGATTATCGCAATAACTTAGTCAATAGCTCCATTGCGTTTTTCGTAATTCGAACCGGACGAACGCAGTCCTTGCTGGTATTAAATAATCCATGAAGAAGACGATTGATAAAGATTGGTTTAAAAAAGCAATAAAAAAGGCTGGCTTTAAAAGCCAAAACGCCTTTGCGGAAGCTGTCGGCCTAACCGGACCAAAATTCACCAATACGTTAAAAGGTGATCGCCGCATTCAAGCCGACGAAATAGAAAAAATGGCTTCGGCTTTAGGGGAAAGTGATAAAGACATAAAAATAGCTTTGGGAATAGAAATTAAAAGTATATGCGAATATAAAATTGCAGGATATGTTTCTGCAGCTGATAGAGTTGTTCTTTATGATCAAGATGAAATGGAAACTGACGTAATAGAATTACCTATATTCTATTATAAGGGTGTCACTCTCAGGGTGAAAGGAGAGTCTATGACACCAAGATACAAACCTAATGAAATAATAGGTATCAGACTTCCTGGCTTAGAAAAACCGACTATGAACTTATTTGGAAAAGATGTTGTCGCGCAATTGGCGGACGGAAGGCTTGTTTTAAAGACCATTTATAAGGGTGAAGATGAAGGAAGTTATTCCTTGATATCTGTCAATCCAAACGTTCCACCAATAATAGGCGCAAAGATAGAATGGATTGCACCTGTAGATTTTCATATTTCGCTATAAGGAGTTTTTCCATGAAGAAGTTCATTTTTTTATCATGCATATTGATTTGCTCTTTCCTTAAACCAGCACATGCAGACTGGAAGCAGGTCAGGTGGGGAATGTCTGTAGATCAAGTTCAATCAAAGGTGAGCGACGCTCATAGTGTAAGCACTGACCCAGCTGTCCAATATCAGTATAACGTTGTTGGATCAGAGAGGGTTTTACTTGCAGAAGACGTCTACCATGTGGCTGATATGGTATATAGCGTTAGGTATATTTTTGGAACAACCAATCAATTAAAAGCTATTGTTATGAGGGGAGATGAATACAACTATATCAGGACATTTGATTTGCTGTCTGGTAAATACGGGAAACCAGCAAGTTACTCTGGCAATGGCGATGATATGTCGTATGCGATATGGAATGTACCAGAAAAGCATCTCATGATTAAACTCAACGAGTTGAGGGGGACCTCAATCAGATATGAACCTATAACTGACGCCTTATAATTTCGTTTTTCGAAATTTTTATGTTGCGAAAATCGCAATTATGAGTTTATGGTCTCTTTATCACAACCCGTGATGGAGAAACCGCTATGTCGCCCACACAGGCAAACAGATCCATTGCAACCCCACTCACTGTGGATGAAGGCAAGGCTGTCCTGCAGATCATTCGCCGCGTTATTGATGCGTCCTCAGCAAAGGACACAGCAGGCCGGAATAAAGTTTACGATCTGACAAATGAACTTCTGCGTGTGTGCCATAGCCGCACCTGCACGCTGGACCTTGCCGCCATGGCTAACCGCGAAACAGATCTCGCCCTCGTGCTGGAAGATCTGGGAACGCTCAGGCGCAGCCTGAACCGCAAGACGGGCCATATGGACTATGGCACCCGCCTGAATTTTGCGACGAACATGGCTTTCAAGAAAAAGCCTGCGCAGGTGGCAGCATGAGCATGCCCAATCTCTCGCCTGAGAAAAAGCGTGCAGAAGCTGCCCGTCATATCGCGCTGCTCCATGCACAGAACGAGACATTCCTTCTACATGCTGATGCGCTTGACCGCTACTGCGAGGCCTGCACTGTAAGCGGAAACATGGCCGCAGCTGCTGCATGGCGTCGGCTGGCTAATCAAACCCGCGGCGAAGCACACTGGTTTTCATTTCGCGCAGAAGTCCTTGAAGACAGCGCAAAGCACATTCTGGAACCGCAAAAATGCGCCTGACATCACTCCGCAAATTCGGCCGTCGCTTCCATTCTGCCGTGGTCGGCACGCCCCTGCCCTCAGCTCCGCCGTCCTATGGCATCCAGTCCCACGCCTGCACCGGCAAAGCCGAGGTTTATGATGCCACAGGGCAGTTCCCGGAATTTGCCTTTCCGCAGGTCTGCCAGCTGGAGCGCAAACGCACCCTCTGCGGCCATCCGCTCAATTACCGCCTAACCCTGCCGGATGGCTCGCAAGCCACAGCACCGGCGGCTTTGGTGCATATCCTGCCGGAAGATGCTCCCGGAACAAACCTGCTCGTGCTGGATATCCCGCGGGGCAGCGCCCTGCGTAATCCCATTCCGCTGCATAGCCTGGGAGGGGTTGATGGGTGAGACGCTGCCTGACCTGATGAGGCTGTCGGACGTATTGAAACGCCTGCGCGGCATTGTCGGCCGCACCTACCTGCTAAACCATCTGCGCGATTATCCCGAGTTTAACGGCCAGCCAACCCACCGAAGGATTGGGGGAAAGCTGGTGGTCCGCGCTGAAGATTACCCTCGCTTGCTCGAAAGTCTGGAATGCCGCTCAAAATCGTCAAACGCAAAGGAAGGGAAGCGCTTTACGTCCGTGGTACCGTCGGCGGAGAAAGCGTTTACGAATGCACAAACACTTCTGACCCGAAACTTGCAGAAGCTTTCCGGGCCAAAAGAGAGGCGGAACTCTGGCAGGCGAGCGTCTACGGCAAACGGGCGGTAGTCACGTTTTCTGATGCTGTGGTGGGGTACGTTAATGCCGAGCTGCGTAGCCAGACGACGCAAAGGCATTTGCTGCGGTTGGTTAACTACTTCGGCAAGATCAAGTTATCCGCCATTGGCCAGCATGAGTTGGATGGTGCCTATACCGCCATCCTTACCCAAGGCAACGAGGCCAAGGGCTCCACAAAAATACGGGCCGTTCTAACGCCCCTGCGTGCCGTGCTGGAATGGGCGGCAATCCGCGGCTGGTGCGATAAGCCGGCCTTTGAGCGGCCCAAAGTTGAGCAGGTTCGTATGCAGTTTCTTCGCCCGGAAGAGGCGACGGCGCTTGTGAACGAAGCTGCCCCCCATATCCGTCCCCTGCTCGTCTTCCTGATCGCGACCGGTGCCCGAATGTCTGAAGCTCTGGAACTGGACTGGCAGGACGTGGATCTGGATGGAGCGCGCGCGGTCGTCTGGCAGAAACAGGGGAACGAGCGCCACATCGACTTGTCGCCAGTGGCACTTATTGCCTTGTCTGGCATCCCGTGGCGTGAGGGGCGCGTGTTCCGCCCAGTCCAGAAGCGGCGCGATTCTCGGGGTGTGCTGCGCTGGGTGGTTGGGGATGCTTATCATGACACCAACCGGACTGGCGGCGGGCAGATCAAAAGCGCATGGGCTGCGGCGTGTCGTCGGGCTGGTTTGTCAGGGCATGAGCGCGTGTGGACACCCAAGGGCGAACGGTGGCCGAAAAAAGTGTTTGTGCCGGATATGTCACCGCACTGCCTGCGCCATACGTTTGCGACATGGCATTACTGCGTGCATCGGGACTTACTGAAACTGAAGGAAGATGGGGGCTGGCAGACCATCACTATGGTCGCGCGCTATGCTAAAAAGATGCCAGACCACTACCGGTCCCAGATCAGGAAATGGTGGACGTATGACGACTGGGTGGAAATTCAGAAATGTGTGCCATATCCGGGCCAAGTCGCCAGTGAAGAGAAAAAACCGAATTAAAACAGCAAGTTAAGAAACAGGTGACAGGCCTTCACACGGCGGGGGTCACAGGTTCAATCCCTGTCGCACCCACCACGATAAACCGCAGTTTTGTGCGGGTCTTGCGTGGTTTCCGGTTATTTCCCAAAAATACATTGGTCCGATTTGGTACGGAGTATTGGCCTTTGGCACGAGTAAATCCGTGCCAGGCGCCCGCGGCTTTTTAGCTATACTAGTATCTAGCAGCCTGTCGGGTTGGGCATTTTGCGGCTGATAACGCCGAGGCTGACCCGGCTTATGCTGCGTGAAGCCGTGCCATTCTTTTGCAGTTGTATGCGAGAGCGACGAGTGTCCATTCGGTCGTGACTTTTGCAAGGCTGCGCAGACTGAATCTTCTGAACCCCATGATGCTTTTGATAATTCCAAAGACCGGTTCAACGGTCTGTTTTCGTAGTCTGTAAACATCTCCGGCTTCTGTGGTTTCCAGCCTGTCCTTCATGGCAAGCCGCCAGGGTTCGGTTATCCGGCGTGGCTCCGTGTTTTCAGGAGGTGGCCGGAAATCATATGGCCTGCGGGCGCGAGGCCGTCCGATGGCGACCAGCGGATCGATGCCTTTTTTCCGCAGGTCCCGGACCGCCTGCCCGTTGGCGTAACCGGTGTCGGCGAGCACTGTCTTTGGGAGACCGATCGTGCTTTCCATCGACAGCACGGTGCTGGCAAAGGACGGCGCGTCCGCTGATGTGGCGACAACGTCGGTTGTCACGATCAACTGACTGCCTTCGGCGCAGACCACGGCCTGGGCATTGTAAGCCTGCCGGAACTCGTGAGCGTCCGAACGCCGCATGAGGCGGCTGTCGGGATCGGTCAGACTGATCTGCCGGTCGGGTGGTGGTTCATCATCGGGCGGTTTGGGCGCCCGGCCGCGACGCCCTGTTTTTGCGTCATACACCGCCTTCTTTTTCTCGTATGCCGATCGCGCCGCCTCGGCCTGCGCCTTCGCATCTGCTTCCAGCCGGGCGCAGGCTTCGTCCAGCTTCGCTTTCAGTGTTTCCCGTCGGGCAAGCGCTTCCGGCAATGCCTGCGGATCGCTGTCTGTGGCATCTGCGTGCTCCGCCTGGTCCATCAGTTTCGCGATATCCACCGCCAGCTGTTCGCGCAGCGCCCTGATCCGGTCGTAGCGCAGGGAACGGTATTTCGAAGCGTCGGCATCAATTTTCGTGCCGTCGATCGATACTACACCCAGACGCAGCAGACCCGTCTCGCGCGCCAGAAGCAGGACCTGCGCAAATGCAGCTTCAATGGCTGTCCGGTTCGTCCGGCGGAAGGTCGCAATCGTATCATGATCCGGATGCAGGTTCGCCGCCACGAAGCGTACCCCGATGTCGCGATATGTCGCCCGCTCGATCCGGCGTGAGGAAAACAACCCGTTCGCATAGCTGAAGATCAGAAGGGCCAACATCAGACGCGGATGGTACTGTGCCTTGCCACCCGTGCGCACTGGCACGCAGAACGCACTCATCGGAACCCGCTCAACGGCTGCGACAATGAAATGCGCCATATCGTCAGCAGGAAGCCACGACTTCAGATCAGGAGGCAGAAGATACGGCTGAGACCGGTCAAACGGGATGAAGCTGCTCATCTCACCACCTTACAACCTCACCCCTTCACAGGGTACCCCAACCCGACAGGCTGCTAGAGCGCCCACAAATCGAAGGACCAGGCTCCCATTTATTTTCCATGCCGAACCGTTTGCGAAGGTGCTTATAATCCTTGGCGGTGTGGCGGTTGCTACGCTGTCTTTGCGGCCAGCTTCCGGGGCTGTGGCGCTATAGAGTTCCGCAACCAGCCCTGTAGAATTCTGTAATGGTTTCGGCCCGGTGCAACGCATACAGCGCCTCAGCCTAACGATACCTCTTCGGCTGCGGATGTCTCTTCTGCTTTTCAATGTTAAATTTTCATTATCTCGTCTTGGGTATTCCATTCTTTTCTAGCCGCAAATTTTTTCTGCCCACCCTATAAACTAACAGCCAAGAATATAGTGCAACGCTCACCTTCTTCTCACTCTTGCCAATTCATGCGACGCTTTTTGTAAGCAGGGTGAATTTTCCTGTGCAATCTGCTTTCTTTACAAATGTGAAAACAAAAGGTGTCATAATGAAGCTGTATTACGCACCAGGCGCATGTTCGCTTGCGGCCCATATCATGCTGAACGAAACAGGCTTGCCGCATGAGCTTGTGCAGGTGAACCTGAAAGAGAAGAAAACGGCCGATGGTCGGGACTACACAGCCATCAACCCTCGTGGAGCAGTTCCGGCCCTCGAAGTTTCTCCGGGCGTTGTTCTGACGCAAAATGTTGCCGTTCTGACCTATATTGGTCAGCAATCTGACAATAAGGCTTTCCACCCTACTCCAGACACCATCGAATTTTACCGTCTGCTTGAGGCAGTGGGCTTCTGTGAGGATGTGCATAGCGCTATTGGTGCGCTCTTCGCGCCGGATGTGCCTGACGTCACGCGTGAGAAGTTGCTGGTCCTCATCAAACGGCGTCTAACGCAGGTCGAAGCGCAACTGGCAAGCGGCACAAATAGCTATCTGCTCCCTGTCGGGTTCACGCAGGCTGATGCCCTTATGGCTGTTATCCTGAACTGGACCGGGCCGCTTAAAATAGACATTTCCGCTTACCCCAAAGCCGTGGCGTTGCGAGATAGCGTTTTTGGCCGGCCAGCAGCCCAGAAAGCCCTGAAAGAAGAAGGTCTGATCTGAAAAATTTCAGATCATTTAGACAAAAAAATACGGATCAGACAGAGCAGTCTGATCCGTATTAGCGTTCTTATGCCTTAGCTTTTCAGTGCGCAGGAACTGCCGCCACTTCCGGGTTCAGGCGGTAGCCACCCCCTTCTGTAATCAGCAGCGTTGCATTGGCCGGATCGGGTTCGATTTTCTGGCGCAGGCGATAGATGTGCGTTTCCAGCGTATGCGTGGTAACTGCGGCATTGTAGCCCCAGACCTCATTCAGCAGCACCTGGCGCGGCACCGGGCGTGTGCCTGCACGGTAGAGGAACTTCAGAATGGCCGTTTCTTTTTCCGTCAGACGGATACGGCGGTTCTTCAGTGGTTCCTGAAGCAGCTTGGCAGACGGGCGGAATGTGTATGGCCCGATACTGAACACTGCGTCTTCACTGTTTTCAAACAGACGCATCTGAGCGCGCAGGCGGGCCAGCAGTTCTGCAATCCGGAAAGGCTTGGCTACGTAATCATTGGCGCCAGCATCCAGTCCGCGCACAATATCCGCTTCATCGTCTGAACCCGTCAGCATGATGATGGGCATGCGCAGACCGTCTTTCCGCAGTTCAGCACAGAAGTCACGTCCATCGCCATCGGGCAGGCTAACATCCAGCAGAAGTGCATCAAACCGGCTATCCGGCGTCTTCAGTTTTTCGCGCGCCTCAGCCAGAGACGCTGCTTCCTGAACGGTGAATTCTCCCTCAAGCTGCAGTTGCTCAACAAGGGTCTGGCGAAGTATCCGGTCGTCATCAACAACCAATATTGGACGTGCACCCGTCATTGGGTTTTCATCTCCTCAGTGTCAGCCTTCTGGTCGGGCTGTCTCGTCTGTTCGTCTTCTCATAAACTTGTCACGATTTCGCTCAGACCTCTAGTGTGAGCGTGCTATGCGACCTTCATGAAAAATCTGCGAACGGGCAATCTTTGACTATGATGATACACCTCTTGTCCGCTTCATACAGCGGTTCTGACGCACAACTGCATTGCGGACACAAAGTCATGAGCGCCGTAATTGGAAAGAATGGTCTGACAGAGCAAAAGCAGGAGGGCGATCATGCGACCCCCATTGGTATTTTCCCTCTCAGAAAAGTGTATTACCGGGCAGATCGGCTATTAAAGCCGAAAACAATACTTCCGGTTGAACCACTTAGCCCCCAAGATGGGTGGTGTGATGCCCCGCAAAGCCCTGATTACAATCGCTTTGTCAGGCTCCCTCACCCGGCCCGGCATGAGCAGTTATGGCGTGAAGACCATGTTTATGATCTCATAGTCGTGATGGGATACAACGATAATCCCGCCGTCTCAGGGCGCGGTTCGGCCATTTTTATGCATTTGCAACGTCCAGATCGCACCCCGACTGAAGGCTGTCTTGCCCTCAGCGAATCAGATTTACGCACCGTTCTGGCTGCCGGAGCGGATGCCGTGCAGGTCCACTCTCCGGGCTAAAGAAGGCTAACCGGCCTTCTCTTCCGGCTTCTCGTGTATGGGCGGAACCAGAGCGATGACGCATTGACCAACTTCAGGCGGAGACAGAGCTTCATCTTCTTCCGAGACAATCGTCATCGAAACCCCCTTCTGCAACACGAGGACCACCAGAAGGTTGCTGCTTTCCTGCAGGAGAGTTTCCTGATTGTCCGCTGTGACCTCAACGCTTCTAAACTGCCAGCCTTCCCGAATAAGTGTGTCCAGAAGCGTGAAATTCCACGAAGGTTCCCCCAGCACCTTGCCACGAGCATCCCGGCTCAGGCCGCGATACAAGTCCAGCCGCGCAATACCCGGACTGACCTGATAGACGCGCTGACGGCCAAAATGGGGGGCAAGATGGGCGCAGACCAGTCCATTATAAATAGCGTCAGGTGTTGCCGCGATCAGATAATCACCGGGACGCTCTTCCAGACTTTCCGCCCCTTCTTCTGATAGCACTTCTGCTCTCAGCACAGGAACGCCAGCCTTTTCAGCCCTCTGCAGATCCTGCCGGGAATTATCGACCAGCAGAACAGGTGCCCCTGCCCGATGGACGGCGATGGCGAGACCGGTTGACCAGTCATTCGCCCCGACAATCGCCAGAGCCTGTTCATCCGACAAGGTCAGCTTCAGTTTACGGCCAAGCGGACGCAGGGAAAAACCATGCAGGATCATGGTGGATGCGATCACAGCGAACACGGCGGGCATGACCAGATCGGCCCCCGGATACCCGGCATCCTGCAACCGCAGCCCGGCAATGCCGGCTACAGCAGCCGCAACAATCCCGCGCGGAGCAATCCAGCCTACAAAAATACGTTCTGCCCAGCTCAGGCTGGACCCCATGGTGGCAAGAAAAATCCCCAGCGGTCGCACCAGAAACAGAACGGCTAGTGTCAGCGCGCCAATGGACCATGAGAGGTTGGAAAGCTGTGTCCGCTGGAGGTCTGCCGTCAGCAGTACAAACAGCACCGAGACAATCAGAACAACCAGAGATTCTTTCATCCGCTGGATTTCGGCCATGCCCGGAATACGCAGATTAACGAGCGCCATGCCGAAGACCGTGGAGGCAATCAGCCCGGCCCCATCCATTGTAAGGGTGCCGAGGGCAAAAAGGACAAGTGCAATGGTGATCAGGATAGAGCTTTTCAGCACTTCCGGCATCAGGTCCCGCACCAGAAGCCAGCGCACACCCATTGCCGCCCCAATACCCAGCGCAATGGTCAGCCCGGCACTGGCCAGCATATGCGGCAGAATGAAGCCGAAGAAGGTGCCGGACCCCTCACCTGGGCGCATCAGCAGCACTTCCAGCACCAGCGTTGCCAGAATAGCCCCGACCGGATCATTCACAATGGCTTCCCATCGTAGAAAAGCCGCTATTTTAGGTTGGAGCTTGGCACTGCGCAGCAAGGGCAGAACAACTGTCGGCCCGGTGACGACAATAATGGAGCCAAACAGAAATGCCGGCCCCCAGCCCATCCCGCCAATATAATGGGCCGCCAAACTGCCCAGAATGAGATTGAGCGGGAGAGCTACGAGGGTGAGGCGCAGAACCCCTTCCCCCGCTTCTTTCAGTTGCCTGAAGTCCAGTATCAGGCCGCCCTCAAACACGATCAGAGCAACGGCAAGCGAGACCAGGGGATGAAAGGCCGCCCCCATCATCTCAGATGGATGCAGAATTTCCAGTACAGGCCCATAAAGCAGGCCAAGACTAAACAGCAGCACAATGGCTGGCAGGCGGAAGCGCCATGCCGTCCACTGCGCGAGCATGCTGCCGCCCAGAACACAAAAGAGGAAGATCAGTACACTTTCACTCATGGGTATCCATCTTAATAAACCCTGCTTCACGCCTGTGCGTGACACAACGGCAATGAATTATGCACAGGCCTAATAAGTTAGATACTCAATTTTTTGTCGAGCAGATCTACTCTTAAAGCTCTGTTGTCTCAGCGCCCTGTTCCGGCTTGCGCTCTAACACGGCAGCAAAAAAACCATCGGTTTCATTTTGATGCGGCGTCAGTGAAAACATGGACGTGCCGCGCAAGGATTCAGGCAGCGCCGTGCTGTCTGACGGCACAAGCTGGAAATCAGGATGGCGTTTCAGGAAGGCTTCTACCTGACTGGCATTTTCTGCCCGCAACACGGAACAGGTCGCATAGACCATCCGGCCACCCGGTTTGACGAGAGATGAGGCTCTGTCCAGAATTTCGGCCTGCTTGACCAGCAATTCTTCCAGATCCTGTTCCGTCATCCGCAACCGGGCGTCAGGATTACGCCGCCATGTGCCTGTGCCGCTGCACGGCGCATCGACCAGAACGCGGTCAAACGACTTCGCGCGACGCTTGGCCCATTTGTCCCCGGTTTTCAGCAGGTGACGTTCTACATTATGCACACCGGCGCGACGCAGGCGGCGCACCGCGCCATCCAGACGGACTTCAGACACATCGCACGCAGCAATATGTCCTTTGTTTTCCATCATCATGGCCATAGCCAGCGTCTTGCCACCGGCCCCGGCACAGTAATCCAGAACGCGCATTTCCGGGGTTACCCCCATGATGGCAGCAACAAGCTGGCTGCCTTCGTCCTGAATTTCGATCCGACCATCCTTGAAGGGCG
The DNA here is from genome assembly GCF_044094635.1 of Acetobacter sp. KSO5. NCBI lineage: Bacteria > Pseudomonadati > Pseudomonadota > Alphaproteobacteria > Acetobacterales > Acetobacteraceae > Acetobacter > Acetobacter sp. KSO5. The sequence continues at coordinate 1,662,301 of NZ_CP172014.1, forward strand.
TGGTGGACGTAACAGGCAGACGCCCGTTCAATCGCAGGCCCCAGGGAGAAAGCGGTGTTAAGATCGCATGCAGCCCTTCACGCCCCAGCGCATTTTGCGCATCCCGCCGGCTTGTGCGGAGGATGTTAACGCGCAGATCCAGTGTTGCAGGCTCAGAAAGGGCTGCCAGTTCGGCATCCAGCGTGTCGCCAAATGTTTCTTCCAGACGCGGCAAAAGCCAGTCTGGCAATTCCAGCCGAACCGCACGCGGCATATCCGCGTTATCCAGCGTGCCGCCAGCCAGAGCGGATACAACATCCTGCTCGGCATAGGTCAGCGCACCCGGAGCAAAGCGGCCCTCAGCAAAGAGGTCTGCAATTTCCCGCGCAGGCCAGCCCTTGAGCACAAGGTTGGCGGCAGCAAGAGTGCGCGGGGTAATATCGGCTCCGCACTTGGTCAGCCACCAGCCGAGCCGACGCCAGGCCCGCATGATTTCCCAGACCATGCCGGAAACTGCCCGACGGTCTCCCCCACCGATATAACGCCGTTCACGAAAAAAGCTGTTGGCAACGGCGTCAGCCGGTTTTCTGGGAGCAGCCTCCATAGCTGTCAGAAGATCAATGGAGGCACCCAGCCGAGCAGAAGGAGTCATAGGTAAGGTTCAGTCCCGACGATAGTTAGGGGCTTCACGCGTGATGGACACGTCATGAACATGGCTTTCACGCAGACCGGCACCAGTAATGCGACGGAAACGCGCATTCTGCTGAAGGTCTTTGAGTTCCGGAGACCCGGTATAGCCCATACCGGCTTTCAGGCCACCCACCAGCTGGTGGATAACGGCTGCCATCCCGCCTTTATAAGCAACGCGGCCTTCAATCCCCTCCGGCACCAGCTTCAGAGAGTCCCGCACTTCCTGCTGGAAGTAACGGTCTGCCGAGCCACGCGCCATGGCGCCAAGGCTGCCCATGCCGCGGTAGGATTTGTAGGAACGGCCCTGATACAGGAAGACTTCACCCGGAGCTTCTTCCGTGCCAGCCAGCAGAGAGCCCACCATCACGACATTAGCGCCGGCACCAATCGCCTTTACAATGTCACCCGATGTGCGGATGCCACCATCAGCAATGCAGGGAATGTTCAGTTCACGGCAGGCAACAGATGTTTCCAGCACAGCAGAGAACTGCGGCACGCCCACACCGGCCACGATACGCGTGGTGCAGATGGACCCCGGACCAATGCCGATTTTCACGCAGTCGGCGCCGGATGCAACCAGTGCCTGTGCGGCTTCCGGCGTGGCCACGTTACCGGCAACAATCTGAATGTTGCTATCAAGCGCTTTCAGGCGTTCGACAGCCCGCAGCACGCCGGAGGAATGACCGTGGGCAGTGTCCACCACCAGCACGTCCACCCCGGCGTCTACCAGCAATTTTGCGCGGTTAAACCCGTCATCACCCACACCGGTCGCCGCGGCGCAGCGCAGGCGGCCGAGGCTGTCCTTGATAGCCAGCGGGTAAGCAACGGCTTTATCCATGTCCTTGACGGTGATGATCCCGACGCAACGGTCGGCCTCATCCACCACCAGAAGCTTTTCAATGCGGTGCTTATGCAGAAGCTGGCGAGCTGTGTCCGGGTCTGCCCCGTCACGCACCGTCACCAGTCCGTCATGCGTCATCAGCTCGGAAACGCGCTGGTTGGGGTCAACAGCAAAGCGCACGTCACGGTTGGTGATGATGCCGATCAGCTTTTGCGTGCCCTGCTCAACCACCGGCAGACCGCTGATGCCGTTGCGCTGCATGATCTCGCGCACTTCAGCCAGCGTCTGATCCGGTCCGACGGTTACAGGATTAACCACCATGCCCGATTCGAAGCGCTTGACGCGGCGAACATGCTCAGCCTGTTCTTCCGGCGTCAGGTTCTTGTGAATCACGCCAAGGCCGCCCTGCTGCGCCATGGCGATGGCCATCTGATCTTCCGTCACCGTGTCCATGGCGGCAGAAACCAGCGGAATATTGAGCTCAATGGAGCGTGTCAGACGTGTGCGAACGGACGTCTGGTTGGGGACAACCTCAGAAGCAGCGGGAACGACGAGAACGTCATCAAACGCCAAGGCTTCGGTAACACGGCTGTAGGGGGAAGAAGTCATACAACGGGAACCCTTGACCAGATTGCGATTGGGGGCACCCGACAGCAGAGTATCGCCGCAGGTCACCGACCATTGGCGCTTCCTCTTATGGTCTTGCCCGCTTAAAGGCAAGAGAAGAGACGCAAAATTGACAGCTTTTTAAAATTGCTGCGGCTTCAGCGTTCCGGTTTTTAACGCCCTGCGGAACGCTTCCAGCGTGGCATCACTCACAAAATGCTCCATGCCCTCGGCATCCAGACGGGCTGTGACGGCATCCACCCCAAGGGCGAGCAGAAACTCTTCCACCAGTTGATGCCGCGCCCGGACAGTTTCCGCCAGCGCAACGCCAGTCTCAGTCAAAAATACGCCGCGATAGGGCTTGCGGGTGACAAACCCCTCCGCTTCCAGACGGACCAGCATTTTGGCGACTGTCGGCTGAGAGACGCCGAGCCGGTCGGCAATATCGACCTGACGGGCCTCCTGCCCTTCTGTCAGCAGGTCATCAATCAGTTCGACATAGTCCTCAATCAGAACATTGCGTCGTGCCTCCCGTGCATGCCGAAAGCCCTCACTCTGGCTTTCAACATCCGGCATGACGGGCTGGCGTTCTTTCACCTGAGGATCTCCGCGTAACAGCATGGTGAGGGAGCTATAGCGAATTCGGTCCGTCAGCAAAAGCATCTTCACGCCGAGGTTGTTTGGATTCTGGCGCGCCACAAAAACGCAAAGACTTTACCTTATAGCCTATTGCATATTTCTGGAATCCGTTTGTAATGTTCGAAATCACTTTTCGATAAAGCCCTTCATCGCATGCCCGTATCTCCCGCCTCACACCTCCGCACAGCCCTGAGTTCTGTTTTTTCGGCACAGGAGAGCAGGCTAAGTCTGCCCGAAGCGCACGCCTCCATTGCTGTGCCGGAAGGTGCGTCCAGACTGCGGCGCTTTCTGGCGTTTGTGGGCCCGGGTTACATGGTGTCCGTCGGCTATATGGACCCCGGCAACTGGGCGACCGACCTGGCCGGCGGGGCGCAGTTTGGCTTTACGCTGCTGTCCGTCATCATGCTGTCCAACCTGATGGCCATTCTGCTGCAATCCCTCGCCGCCCGGTTGGGGATTGCGACAGGGCATGATCTTGCGCAGGCGTGCCGGGCTTATTTTCCGCGGAGTGTGAACATTCTGCTCTGGCTGGCTTGTGAGGTCGCGATTATCGCATGCGATCTGGCCGAAGTGATTGGGACCGCCATAGCGCTTCAACTGCTCTTCGGCATGCCGCTCCTGCTGGGAGCCTGTCTTTCTGCGCTCGATGCCATTGTGCTGTTGCTGTTGATGCGTCTGGGTTTCCGGTGGCTGGAGGCATTTGTCATGGCGCTGCTCAGCCTGATTGCCGTGTGCTTTGCCTTCCAGATTGCTGCGGCATCCCCGCCAGTTGCGGCCATTATGAAGGGCTTCATCCCCTCCCCGGTTATTCTGACCAACCCACAGATGCTCTATGTCGCCATCGGCATCGTCGGTGCGACAGTCATGCCGCACAATCTCTATCTGCACTCCGCACTGGTGCAGACACGCACCTATGCGCGGACATCTGCTGGCAGGCGGGAAGCTATTCGCTGGGCCACGCTGGACAGCACCATCGCCCTGATGCTCGCTCTGTTTGTGAATGCGGGCATCCTGATTGTTGCCGCTGCGGCTTTCCATACAACCGGACATCAGGACGTTGCGGAGATTGATCAGGCCTACAAGCTGATCTCTCCACTTCTCGGACTTGGTATTGCATCCACGCTATTTGCCGTAGCCCTTCTGGCGGCGGGCACCAATTCGACCGTAACCGGCACGCTGGCCGGGCAGATTGTCATGGAAGGGTTTCTGCACCTCCGCATGGCGCCGTGGGCACGACGGTTGCTGACGCGTGGACTGGCTATTCTGCCGGTTATTCTGGTCACGCTGTTATGGGGCTCTAAAGGGACCGGAGATCTGCTGGTATTCAGTCAGATCGTCCTCTCCATGCAGTTGCCCTTTGCGGTGATTCCGCTCGTCTGGTTTGTGTCTGATCGCCAGAAAATGGGGGAGTTTGCGCTCTCTCGCCCTGTCTCATTTCTTTCATGGGGTGTGGCTGGTCTGATCCTGATCCTGAATTTCAAACTACTTTACGACACGGTGTGCGGGTAACGCGCTCCCTCTTCTTTCTGTCTGCTTCCTTCTGACTTTTTGCCCGCGAAAGAGACGCACAAGGTGCTTCAGTTTAACCCTCAATATAGCAAATGCTATGATAAAATGGTTCTTGTTAGTTGTAATGCAAACGGCAAATCATGTCCGATTTTGCCGCATGGCGTAAAATCAGTTCCCTATGCTGCGCTGGCGTTATGGTGCGCACTTCCGGTTGCGCAGAGCTATGCGGAAACTCTGCCCGCGATCCACGCCGGGCAGAGTAAAACATCGGGGCATCTGAAAGCTGGCACTCCTCCTCCCGGCGTTCTGCCTGTGTCAGAACAGCATAAAATGGCACAGGCTGAGCATACGCAGCAGCAGCAGCAAAGGATGGATGTCGCGACAGGCAAAACAGAAGCTGTCACAGTCCATGCCGCATTCAATTCTGCACGCGCGCGTATTGCGCCGAATCTGGGGGCCGTCGCCTACCGTATGGGGCAGGCGCAGATTAATACGACACCGGGGGGAGAGAACGCAGCCTTTAATCAGGTGCTGCTCCGCATGCCCGGCGTGGTGATGGATTCATTTGGGGAAGAGCATGTTCGGGGCGAGCATGGCGGTCTGACCTACCGGATTAACGGCGTTCTGTTGCCGGAGGGTCTGAACGGGTTTGGGCAGGAACTGGATACCCGGATTATTGACTCTGTCACACTAATGACCGGCACCCTGCCCGCTCAGTTCGGCTTTCGGACTGCGGGAATTGTCGATGTTACGGCCAAATCAGGCAGTTCTCTGAATAACCGGGAAATCTCTCTGTATGGCGGTAGCTATAACAGCTTTAACCCGTCTTTTCAGGTTGGCGGCAGCAAGGGGCAATGGGAGTATTTCGTCTCAGGGTCATTCAACCGGAATAACATTGGGATCGAAAACCCTACCCCGGCTTTTCGCGCCACACATGATGTGACTGAGCAGGGAAAGTCCTTTGGCTACGCGTCCTACCATTTTGATGACACAAGCCGCCTCAGTCTGCTGACCAGCGTTTCCGATGCAAATTTTGAAATCCCCAATGCCGCCGGCCTTCCCAAGCTATACGCCATTCAGAATGTAGGCGATGTGCACTCTCAGGACGTGAATGACCGGCAGAATGAACAGAATTACTATGTCGTTCTCTCTTATCAGAAAACGGGGAACAGGCTGAATTACCAGATTTCTCCCTATTTCCGTTACGGCGGCATTCATTACACGCCGGACCCGGTGCGGGATATGGTGTTTCAGGGTGTGGCGGAAAAGGAAAACAATACCTTCACCACAGGCGGCCTTCAGTTTGATGCCTCGTATGAAGCCCTCAAGACGCACACCATCCGTTTTGGCGTGCTGGGGCAATATACGTCTGAAAAATTGTGGACGCGCACGGATGTCCTGCCGGTTGATGAGGCTGGCTTCCAGACCTCCACGCATCCTACATCCATTCAGGATAATAGCGGCAACTGGGCCGCAGAGGCTGGCGCTTATCTTCAGGATGAATGGAAACTTCTGAAAGGCGTCACGCTCAATTATGGCGTGCGGTATGACCGGTTTGAAGCCTCTTTCGACCATGAAGGGCAAGCCAGCCCCCGCGCTAATCTGGTCTGGGAGGTTGACCGGTCCACCACCGTACATTTTGGCTATTCACGCTACTTCGCGCCCCCCACTGCCCAGTATATTGGCCAGTCCACTCTGCTGAAATTTGCGGGCACCACCAATTCCCCGGAAAATTTCAACGCGACAGCCACGAAGGTCGAGCGGTCAAATTATTTCGATATTGGTCTGTCTCATCGTTTTGCGCAGGGGCTCTCCATCACAGTAGACGGCTTTTACAAACAGGCCAGAAATCTTGGAGACCTCGGGCAATTTGGGCGTGCTGTTATTCTCACCCCCTTCAGCTACAGAACAGGCAAGGTTTACGGCGCGGAATTTGGTGGAAACTACCATTACAAAGGCCTGACGGTTTTCGGGAATTTTTCCTTTGTGAATACTGCGGCCAAAGACGTGAATTCGGCCCAGTATCAGTTCCCGGCTGATGAGCTGGCCTATATCAGGACCCACGCCATCAAACTGGACCATGAAGGCGAATTTACATCCAGCGCAGGGGCCTCTTATGGCTGGGCAGGTAACAAAGCCTATGTGGACTTCCTGTATGGCTATGGTCTGCGCTCAGGCTTTGCCAATACTGAAAAGCAGCCCAGCTATCACATCATCAATATTGGATATGAGCACACCTTCAAAAACATCCGCCCCTTCAAAGGGCTGAAACTGCGCGTGGATGTCATGAACCTGTTTGATGAACGCTACCAGATCCGGAATGGCAGTGGTCTGGGGGTTTTTATGTCGCAATACGGGCAAAGACGGGCTGGATACCTGACAACGGTAATCCAGTTCTGATCCCACTCCACTCTGGGGGATGACGTTCCAAGCGCTTGATAATGAGGCTATTTTATTCACCAGACAAAATTTGTTCTGCAAATGTCCCTTACATTTTGTCCCGTCAGGCCCCATAACAACGCCAGAGATTTTTGCGTGGCTTCCAGCCCTGCAAACTGAGTTCTGGAGAGATGACACATGGATTTAGAGCGTACGGAAGAGGTTTCCATCACAACGGAAACACCGCAGCCAGAACCTGTTCCGGCTCCTCCCCCGTCGCCTGTCCTCAAAGTCTCCCTGCAGGATGCCCTGAACGCCTCGCTTTGGGAAAACAGTGTGCCCGTTCTGCTGGAACTGGCTCTTCAGAACGAAACGGACCGCAGCTTTTCCCAGATTGACGTGACAGTCAGCAGTGAACCGCCGGTTATTCGCCCTCGTGCATGGCATCTTCAACAGGTCGAGCCGGGGCAGTTTCGTACCCTGAAAGACCTTGATCTAAAACTGGACGGGGCGTTTCTCAGCAGCCAGACCGAAGCCTCTCGCGCCTCTGTCACCTTTGTGGCGACGAATAAGGAAACCGGAGAGGAGCTGACCCGCCACACAGCCGATGTGCGTGTTCTGGCCCGCAATGAATGGGGTGGTCTGTCCGGTATTCCAGATATTCTGGCCGCATTCGTACTGCCGAATGACCCGGCTATTGCCCGTATCCTGCGCAGCGCGACGGAGATCCTGAAAAAGGAAGGCCTCTCCCCCTCTCTGGAAGGATATCAGGGCACCAAGGAACGGGTCTGGCAGCAGGCACAGGCGATCTGGTGCGCCGTCTGCCAGCTTGATCTGGCCTATATCAACCCGCCCGCATCTTTTATCGACCACGGGCAACGCGTTCGGCTGCCCAGCCAGATTGTGGAAGAACGTCTGGCGACTTGTCTGGATACCACAGTGCTGTTCGCGGCCTGTCTGGAAGCTGTCGGTATTCGCCCGGTTATTGTGCTGACGCAAGGCCACGCTTTTACCGGCTTCTGGCTGGCAAAACTGGATGCAGGGGTTTCCGTCATGCAGGATCTGCCTGCCCTGCGGAACCGCCTGAAATTGCAGGATCTGGCGGTGTTTGAAACAACGCTGGTCACGGCAGGTCGCAAGCCCAGCTTCTCTGTCGCATGTGAAAAAGGAGAAGCCAACCTGCGCCACGCGGGCGAGGGCGAAGACAATACGTTCCGCGAGATTATTGACATCCACCGCGCCAGATTGCGCCGCATCCATCCGCTGTCCTGCACCCTGCCCTCAGCGCCGACGGAAGACCTGCCCGACGCAGAAGAGCCGGAAGCCGCCCTGCCCGTGTTTGAAGCGGCCCCCGCTCTGCGGGAAGACCCACAGGACGCGGAAGAGGACAAGCCCGCCACGCCAGCGGACCGGCTACAGCGCTGGTGTAACCGCCTGCTGGATATGTCGGGCCGCAATCGCCTGCTTAATCTGCCACGCTCAGACAAGCAGCTGATTGTTATTGATTGCCCGAACGCGTCCGAGCTTGAAAATCATCTGGCCGCCATGCGCGCAGGTCGGCTGACAAAGCCTCTGCGGTTCTGCCCCCGGCCGGACATGATGGACGAGGACGACCCGCGTCAGGCCAGCCTGCATCATGAACGCTACCATGAAGATGCGGCCCGCGCTTACGCTGAGGAGGCTCTGGAGCGGAATGAACTGCTGGTCTCCCGTAAGGAAAACCAGCTTCAGGCCGCCCTGACAGAGCTTTACCGCCGCGCCCGTGCGGCCGAGCATGAGGGTGGGTCTAACGTGCTGTTCCTGACCATCGGCGCTCTGGCGTGGACGGCAGAAGGACGGGACAAGCCATTCCTGGCCCCACTGATCCTGATTCCGGTTATTCTGGAACGGCCCAGCATCAAATCCGGCTTTGTCCTGCGTGCGCATCCGGATGAAAGCCGGATTAACGCAACATTGCTGGAAATGCTTCAGGCTGATTACGATCTGCGTTTCCCGGCTTTGGAAGGCCAAACGCTTCCGGAAGATGAGTCCGGTCTGGATGTTGAGCGTATTCTGGAACTCTTCCGTGTTGGCCTGCGCGCCGTGCCCGGCTGGGAAGTGCGGGATTACGTCACACTTACCACGCTCTCCTTCGCCAAGTTCCTGATGTGGAAAGACCTGCAGGAACGGAGTGACAAGCTCCGCACCAGCGAAGTCGCCACACGCCTGCTGGATGGCATCACCGCAGAAGATACCGAGGCAGCGCCCCTGCCCCGTTTTTTTGAAGTTGATGGCTCTCTGGACGAGGCACTCGTCAAGGCGGACCTTATCTGCCCGATGGAAGCTGATTCCTCACAGCTTAAAGCCGTTGCCCGTGCGGCATCCGGGGAAAGCTTTGTGCTCATCGGGCCACCCGGCACCGGGAAAAGCCAGACCATTGCCAACATTATTGCCAACACACTGGCGCAAAACCGCACCATTCTGTTCGTCGCGGAAAAACGGACGGCGCTGGAAGTGGTGCGCAACCGCCTGAAGCAGATCGGGCTGGCGGAATTCTGTCTGGACCTGTTCTCGCCCAAAGCCAGCAAACTCGCTGTGCTTGGCCAGTTGGAAGCGGCTCAGACCGTGCTGGAAAATTTCAGCCCGGATGAGTGGGCTCACAATCGCCAGCAACTTGACCAGATCCGTGCAGAACTGAACAACTACGTTGTTGTGCTGCATCAGAAATGGCGCAACGGCTGGACAGCTTATCGCGCCATTGGCGTGACGCTCCGCGCGGATGATGCGCAAACGCTCGTTATCCCCCTGTCATGGCCTGATTGTAATGCTCATACCGCGCAGGACTATCAGACGCTGGCCGATACGGCAGAAAATATTGCCAGCCTGTATGAACGTATTGGCGATGTTGTGCAGTCGCCCAAACTGGCCGGGCTTGAGCATGTTGAATGGTCGCCCATCTGGGAAGGTCGCCTGCTGGATGCCGTCACCGCAGCACTTGCCAGCCTGAGCCGCCTGCGCACCACCGCAGAGGAGGCCGCGCGCGCTTTGGGACTGGAGGCGTCAGACTTGTCTCTGCGCCGCCTCCGACAGATGAGCATTCTGTGCACCCAGCTCCTGAAACCGGAAGCCTGTGCATGGGCTTTTCCGGATACCTCTCAACAAACTCTGAATACTCTTCTGGCCGAAAAAACGCCCATTGCACGGCACGCCCAGCTCAAAGGCGAACTCCGTACAGACTGGAAGCCGGAAGTGCTTACCCTGCCGCTGGAAAGCATGGTGCAGGAATGGCAGGAGTCCAAGGAGAAGTGGATTTTTGCCCGGTCTAAAATTCAGAAGACCCTGCGTAAAAAGCTGGAAAACCATACAAACGCCCTGCCGGACGAGTGTGAGGATGATCTGGTCCGTCTGGCGGAAATACAGGCTCTGGAAAAGCAGCTGAAGGACGCGCCGCACCACACTGTTGTTGGCCCGGTCTGGCAAGGTCTGGATACAGATTTCAGCACAATTGAAGCCATGCATGCATGGGGCGCGGAAACACGCTCGGCACTGGCCGCCTGTGCGGGCGATACAGCTGGCTTGCTTGCCGCCCGGACCCATCTGAACGCTCTTCTGCGTGATGGAATGGACCTGTTGCGCACTGGTGGGCCGGTCAATCATACCCTGAAGGCATTTCAGGCCGCTCTGACCGAGTGCCTGACGAGCCTTGAAGCCCTCGGTACCCTGAGTGGGTCAGACGGACTGGCGCTGGTCGAAAGCAGCCAGAAAACTTGGCCGGACGCCATGACAGAAACCCTGCAGGCCTGGAAACAGTCCGCGCGGGATCTGCGCGACTGGTGTTCCTGGAAACATGCCTGTCAGGATGCGGTCCGGCTTGGCCTGACCTCGCTGATTGCCGCCATTGAGCATGGTCTGGTGGCATCACACGATGTCACACGGGTGTTTGAAGCCAATTACGCCCGCTGGTGGGTCCGCTTTGCGATTGATCAGTCGCCCCTGCTACGTGGCTTTGTGGCGGCAACGCACGAAAAGCAGATTGAACGGTTCCGCACACTGGACCGCAACTTGATGGAAATGTCTGTCAAACTGATCCGCTCACAACTGGCCGGGCAGATCCCGGATGTCAGAACCCGCCAGACAGACCCGGAATATAAGGTTCTGACACGGGAACTGGCCAAGAAAATGCAGCACCTCCCCATCAGGCAGCTGGCAGAAAAAATGCCCACGGCCCTGCGCCGTCTGACACCCTGCCTGATGATGAGTCCGCTCTCCGTCGCGCAATATCTGCCTGCCGATGCTACCGCGTTTGATCTGGTGATTTTCGATGAGGCCTCGCAGATCCCCACATGGGATGCCATCGGGGCGATTGGCCGCGGCAAGCAGGTCATTGTGGTGGGTGACCCCAAACAGCTGCCACCCACAGATTTCTTCAACCGGACAGCCTCCGATACGGATGAGGTGATGGAAACCCAGACCTGTGATCTGGAATCCATTCTGGATGAATGCCTTGGAGCGGGTGTGCCGCCCGTTAATCTCTCGTGGCATTATCGCAGCCGGCATGAGAGCCTGATTGCGTTCTCTAATCAGGCCTATTATGGCGGCCAGCTCATTACTTTTCCGTCGCCCGTCACCAAAGATCAGGCGGTATCCTTCCGCTTTGTGCCGGACGGCGTTTATATGCGCGGCGCTGACCGCACTAACCCGGTGGAAGCCCGCGCTGTTGTGGCGGAAGCCCTGCGCTTGTTGCAGGATGGCTCAGAGCGTTCTCTGGGGATTGTCACTTTCAATAGTGACCAGCAAACTCTGATTACGGATCTGATGGACAAGGCGCGGAGTGAAGACCCTGCCCTTGAACGGTTCTTCAGTGATGAAGCCGCGGAACCTGTACTGATCCGCAATCTGGAAAACGTACAGGGTGAAGAGCGTGATATCATGCTGTTTTCCCTGACCTACGGGCCGGATCAGGCTGGCAAGATCACTCTGAATTTTGGTCCGCTGAACCGCGATGGGGGTGAGCGCCGCCTGAACGTCGCCATCACCCGTGCCCGTGAGCGCCTGATCGTGTTCGGCTCCCTGCATGGAGATCAGATTGATATTGCCCGCACGCAGGCCGTCGGGGTGCATGATCTGCGCAAATTCCTCACCTTTGCCGAACATGGTGCGACTGCTCTGGCCGGATTGCATGAAGGCTCTGTGGGCGACTTTGATAGTGATTTTGAAAAGGAAGTCGCCGCCCTGCTCCGCCTGAAAGGCTGGCAGGTTGTGCCGCAGATTGGCGTTTCCGGCTTCCGGGTTGATCTGGGCGTTGTGGACCCGGATCGGCCGACCACTTTCCTTGCCGGCGTGGAATGTGATGGCGCAACCTATCATCGCAGCGCCACGGCGCGCGACCGCGACCGGCTGCGGCAGGCTGTTCTGGAAAATCTGGGCTGGACCATCCTCAGAATCTGGTCAACCGACTGGTGGACCAACGCACAGCGCGAATGTGACAGGCTGGACAAAGCCCTGCAGGCCCTGCTGACCAAAACACGGGAAGAGCGTACCGCGCAGGAGGAAGAGGAGCGCAGCCGTGCTGCCCTTCTCCCTGCGGCAACTGATCCTGCTGAGGCACAAGAGGCTGCCTTGTCACAGGATGATGCCGGGAACACGGAGGGAGCCTCAACTCTCCCCGACAGTTCTGCAGCCGGTGGAACTCCATCAGGCGAGCCGGGTCTTTACGCACGGGCACCGGAGCATGTGTCGTCGCAGACCGCCCCAGTGTTACCCGTCATAGAACCTGAGGTCCCTGAACCTCTGCCAGATGCCGTCCCCGATCAGGCTCTGTTCTTCAAGGAAACCTACACACCAATGCTGATCCGTCTCATCCAGCAGGAGGCAGACAGGCATGGTCCGGTGCGGGAAGATCTGCTCGTCCAGTCTATCTCTCGTCAGCACGGCTTCGCGCGGGCCGGGCGAGAAATCCGCGAGCGTGTTCAGGGGCTGATCCCCGCCTCTCTCCCGCGCACGCAGGAAGATGTAGGCACCTTTATCTGGCCGGAAAACCTCTCGCCGGATGCACCGCTACCTTTCAAAGCTCCTGCCCCGCAGGAAACGCTGGACCCGGCAACCGTGCCGCTTGCCATGCTGGTCAGTCTGGCAAAAACACTGTTGGTTACCGGGCTGCCCGATGAGGAGCTTATTGCCACTATGCGTAAAGCCTGTGGCATGGGGCGTATGGGAGCCGCCACGCGCGCCCGGTTTGAAGCAGCTTTAGCGCGCAGCCGTGGTGCGGAAGACGGTATCGCCTGACAAAGCCACCTCCATCAGCTTCGTTCAACCCGGCTGCGGAACGCTTGCCCCCTGCATACCGTTCAGACTGAAGAGTTCCTTCTTCTGCACAGGATGCCGGTATGTCCTCTCACGATCCGTTTCCGCGCCGCATTCTTCCCCTCCCTATTGAAGACTATGCCCTGCTGGGGGACTGCCATACTGCGGCACTGACCGGGCGGGATGGCACTATCGACTGGCTCTGTCTGCCGCGTTTTGACAGCCCAGCCTGTCTGGCGGCGTTGCTGGGAACAGCAGAACACGGGCACTGGGCTTTACACCCGGCAGAACCCGTTCTCAGCGTGCAGCGCCGTTATCGTGATGACACCCTGATTTTGGAAACCACATTTAGCACCCAAAATGGTGAAGTGATGTTGACGGAGTGCATGCCGGTTGAGCAGGAGCACCGCACACTCATCCGCCGCGTTACGGCTGTCCGTGGACAGGTGCATATGCGTTGCAGCCTGCGTCTGCGGTTTGATTACGGGCAAACCATTCCCTGGGTTACCAAACTGCCTGATGGAAGCGGTCTTTGCGCCATCGCAGGGCCGGATCAGGTGATTTTACGGTCCACAGTGCCGCTCCAGGGACGACATCTGACGACAGAAGCCTTTTTCAAGCTGAAAGAAGGTCAGACAGAAACCTTTGTCCTGCAACATGCCCTCTCGCACGAGCCTCTTCCTTCCGCACTGGATACGGAGGCAGCGTTGGCCTACACCGAGCAATGGTGGCGGAACTGGTGCGCACACTGCACTTATAAAGGGCCATGGCGAGAGGCCGTTCTCCGCTCTCTGATTGTCCTCAAGGCCCTCACCTACGCGCCAACCGGCGGGATTATTGCCGCGCCCACAACATCTTTACCAGAAGATCCCGGCGGTATCCGGAACTGGGACTATCGCTATTGCTGGTTGCGGGATGCAGCCCTGACCCTCTCCGCCTTTATTTCCTGCGGGTATCACACGGAGGCTCAGGCCTGGCGCAACTGGCTCCATCGCAGCATTGCGGGAGAAGCCAGCCAGATTCAGATCATGTATGGCCTGTGCGGAGAGCGGAGTTTGCGGGAATGGACTGTTGAAAGCCTGCCCGGCTACCACAAGGCCTATCCTGTTCGTATAGGCAATGCGGCGGCGGATCAGGTGCAGCTGGATATTTACGGCATCATGGCGCATGTCGCCCAGCTTGGACGGGCTGCAAGGCTGCACAACCGCCACTCTGCCTGGGCTCTGCAAACAAAGGTCGTCAACTGGCTGCAGCACATCTGGAGGCAACCTGATCAGGGCATCTGGGAAGTGCGGGGAGGCCCGAGGCAGTTCGTGCATTCCAAAGTAATGGCCTGGTTCACGTTTCAGGTCTCTTTGCAGGACATGGAACGCTACGGCCTCCCCGGCCCCAAGGAAAGCTGGACCCGGACCCGCGATGCCCTACACGCCGATATTTGTAAAAATGGTTTTAACAAAGATCTTGGCAGCTTTGTGCAGTTTTACGGAGGCGATACTCTGGATGCTGCTTTACTGCTCCTCCCCCGCGTGGGTTTTCTGCCGTATGATGACCCCCGTATTCAGAAAACCATTGCGATGATTGAAAAAAACCTTCTCAGGAATGGTTTTTTGCAAAGATACAAAACTTACAACAATGTTGATGGCCTGAATTCCACGGAAGGAGCCTTTTTGGCCTGCACTTTCTGGCTGGCCGATGCCTATGCGCTGACAGGCCGGCGAGAGGAGGCTGTGGCCTTATTTGAAAAACTGCTGAGCCTGCGCAACGATGTCGGCCTGCTGGCCGAGGAGTATGATCCGCAAAACAACACACAACTTGGCAATTTTCCGCAAGGCTTTTCCCATCTGGCTCTTATTCATACAGCATTAACGCTTTCCGCTTAGCGTAATGGGGCCTCTATCCTTTCAGACGGTCTGCTTTAACTGAAAATTAACACGGATTAGTGATAATAAACAGATCGTATCCTTCTCTCTTCAAATGTTGCCTATCCGGCACATGAATGCGATGATACGTTTACGTTAACCGATACGCAGATCCTGTTGCCTGTTTTTAAAACCATGCGGGACCCTCTGGCGTAGCCTTTTCCAGATGGTGCGAGGTCAGGCATGGCGCAAAGCTCACGTCGTTTTTTTCTGCGGGACAGAACACATCACGAACATACAGAGCTGGATCAGCTCATTGGCCCTCTGACATCCGAGCCTGCGTATCGCCGCTATCTGAAAAGCCTTGCCGCGTTCCGGATCGGTGCAGAGCAAGCCATGAGCACGGTCAGATGGCCAGAGAGCCTAGCTGGCTGGGCCCCCGTATCCCTGAGTGTCATGATGCAGGCGGACCTGAAGGATCTGCAGGAAATCCATCATCCCATGCCTGATTTCCCCCCTCCGGCGTCCCTTCCGGCGCTGCTGGGGGTGCTGTATGTTCTTGAAGGCTCGTCCCTCGGCGCACGCTTTCTGGCCAGACAGGTTTCCGCTCTGGGTTACACGCAGGATTTTGGGGCACGGCATCTGGCAATCCAGACAGCGTCTCCCGATAACTGGCAGCATTTCCTTCGCCTTCTGGAGAGCGCTCCTGAGTGGGATGCAGACGTCGCTGCAGATGCTGCCCACGGTCTTTTTCGCTATGCCATTGATGCCGTAAGGCACACAGATCGTCTTACGGAAACATCTCATGGTTGAATTCGGTCAGGCAGACCTTACCAGCTGCGATAAAGAACCGATCCATATCCCCGGCAGTATTCAGCCGCATGGCTGTTTACTGGCCTGTGAGGGCGATACATTCCAGGTGCGACGTGTTTCTGCCAATGCTGCTACCATGCTGGGGTTCGCCGGGCTGGCTCCGGGTGTCCTGCTTTCGGATTATCTGAGCGCCGCTACACTGCACGCCCTGCGCAATGGTCTGGCGCATAGCCTCTCCCTTGGGCGGCCGGCCTATATGTTTGGCGTGCATCTTGCCGGGGCGACTGCGTTCGATCTCTCCATTCATGTCTCTGGCGAAGATATTGTCATTGAGTGCGAGCCGGAAGGCGCGCCGGAAGACAACAGCCAGTCCGTCGCCAGTCTGCGGATGATGCTGGACCGCCTGCGGAACATGTCGGACATGGAAACCCTCTTCAGGGCCGTCGTGCGGCTGATGCGGGGGATGCTGCATTATGACCGCGTGATGATCTATCGCTTTGACCCCGACTGGTCCGGCAAGATCGTGGCGGAAGCGCGTTCTTCGGTTCTTGAGAGCTTTCTGGGCCAGCATTTCCCCAGCGCTGACATTCCAGCTCAGGCCAGAGATCTGTATCAGCGCGCCCTGATCCGCATGATCGGGGATGTCAGCTACACCCCGGTCCCTGTGCAGGGAATGCCGGGGCTTGGGCCGCTGGATATGTCTCTCTCCCAGTTGCGCAGCGTCTCACCCATTCATTGTGAATATCTGACCAATATGGGCGTGGGCGGGTCCATGTCCATTTCCCTGATCGTGGATGGGAAGTTGTGGGGCATGATTGCCTGCCACAACTATTCTCCCAAAATCCTGACATTGGGCGAGCGTACAATCGTCAAGATTTTTGGTGAGTTTGTGGCGCTGCGGATTGTGGTGCTGCTTAGAACCAGCCGCCTGCAGGTGACTCAGCAGACCCATACCCTGATTGAAAATTTTTTGAGAGAGGCTGTCCCGATGTCGGACATGCCTTCTTACCTGCGCCAGCATATTGCGGATCTGGCCCCCCTCATCCCCTGCGATGGGATCGGGTTATGGATCAATGGTCAGTGGACCACCCACGGAGCGGCTCCCTCCGCGCCGGATGTTGTGCTGGAGCTGGTTTCCATCGCGCATGAACGCGCCGGGCACCATATCTGGCATACGGATCATCTGACGGGCCTCACCCCGGATGCGGCAGCCTTCCTGCCGGATGTCGCAGGCGTGATGATTATCCCCATCTCAGCCCAACCGAAGGATTACGTCTTCCTCTTCCGGCGAGAAATTCTCCAGACTCTGAACTGGGGCGGTGACCCGAACAAAACCTATACAAGCGGCCCGCTCGGGCCCCGTCTTACCCCGCGCACCAGCTTTTCCATCTGGAAGGAAGAGGTACAGGAAAAATGCCTTCCCTGGACGGATAATAATCTGGAAGCTGCCGGACTGGTCCGCTCCGGGCTGATTGAGGTGATGGGCGCCTACCATCAGCAGCAATTAAAGGAACGCTCTCAGGCTGACACGCGCCAGCGCATGCTGAATGAAGAGCTGAGCCACCGGGTGAAGAATATTCTCGCTGTAGTGCAATCCCTCATGGCGCGGCCCGTGCCGGAAGGCCGCACGATGCAGGAACATTTCGTTATTCTGCAAGGTCGCGTGAAGGCTCTGGCGACCGCGCATGATCAGGTGGTCCGCACCGATGGCGGTGGCCTGCTTTACCCGCTTCTGGAAGCCGAACTGGCCCCTTATCGGCTGCTGCCCGATACCATTACACTTTCTGGCCCGCAGATCTGGCTGACAGGGCGCGCCTTGTCCGTCATGGCATTGATTGTGCATGAACTCGCAACCAATGCCGCCAAATATGGGGCGTTTTCCAACCGTGAAGGCCGTTTGCATGTCTCATGGTGGCAAGATCAGACAACGCAGGACTGGGTGATCACCTGGCAGGAAGTCGGTGGCCCACCCATCAACGAGCCTGAGAGCAAAGGCTTTGGTTCCATTTTGCTGGATCGGGCTGTTCCGCATGAGTTGCATGGCAAAACAATAAAAGAATTTCGAACGGAAGGGCTTTTCATCCGTTTTACTCTTCCCAGCCACCATGCTGAGGTGATCACACAGGAGAACAGCACCATGCAGGCCCCCCTGAAAGCAGAAGTCATGCAGGCAGACCGCATGCGGCTGCAGGACAAGAGTGTCCTGATTGTGGAAGATCAGCTTCTGATTGCGATGGATGTTGAGCAGGCTCTGGCGGACCACGGGCTTTCTGATGTGCTGACAGTTTCTTCTGTTTATGAAGCTCTGCAGGCCATACGGACCCACCACCCTGATCTTGCTCTGCTGGACTTTAATCTGGGCGATGAAACCTCGACCGATGTGGCCCGCACGCTGCGGGAGCGAGGCATCCCCTTCCTGTTTGCTACGGGCTATGCTGACCGCTCCATGATCCCCACAGAATTTCATGACGTACCGGTCGTGCGTAAGCCCTACTCACCCGCGACCCTCATCCGGGAAATGGAAAAACTCATCGGCTGAGAGGTTTTTTTCAGGGACAGAGATCCCACGGCACGGGGATTGTTCCAATCCGCCGTGTCGTGACCTGATACACATCCCGCACCAACGTTTCCGCCAGCACGTTCTCCGGTACGCCGTGAGCACGGATTGCCCCATCCTGCATCAGCACGAGCTGGTCGCAAAAGCGGGCTGCCAGCGCCAGATCATGCAGCACGACCACCACGGCCTTGCCGTCCTGATGCGCGGCTTTCTGAAAAAGTGACATCACCATCAGCGCATGCGCCGGGTCCAGTGCCGCAACAGGCTCATCAGCCAGCAGAACTGGCGCGTCCACACAGAGCATCCGGCAAAGTGACAACCGCGCCAGTTCACCGCCGGAAAGACGATGGGCGGGACGGTCTGCACTCTGCAACAACCCCGTTTGCTCAAGAGCTTCCGTCACTTTGGGATGATGAAACGCCACGGAACCGCTTTCTCCATGCGCCAGCCTGCCCAGGGCCGCGACATGGCTCACGCTCATGGGCGGTGGACGCACAACCTCTTGTGGCATGAACGCAATCTGGCGGGCACGCCAGTGTGCCGGGACTGAGGCAAGGTTCTGGTCATCAAGCAGAAGACCCCCCGTATCCGGAACCTTTAACCCGGCGAGCAGACGCAACAGGCTGCTTTTCCCTGCTCCGTTCGGGCCAATCAGCCCTACCACAGCGCCGCTCTGCACAGACATGGTGACAGACCGCAGGATATGCCGGCCGCCGAGGGAAAGAGATACATCTGACGCGAGCAGGCAGGTCATACGCCATCCTTCCGCAGCTTCAACACCCGATGGAAGAAGACCGGAGAACCGACCAAAGCAGTCAGAACACCAAGCTGAAGTTCCGGTCCGGATGCCGTCATCCGGACAACATTATCAGCCACCAGCAACAAAGCAGCTCCGCCCCAGAATGACGGCCAGAGCAGGCGGGAGGGTTGATAGCCCGTCAAACCGCGCAAGACGTGCGGCACCACAAGCCCTACAAACCCAATCGCGCCTGAGACCGCTACACAGGACCCAACAGCCAGCGCTGTTCCCAACACAACCCGTATCTGTACGCCTCGCCAGCCGGTGAGGACAAAACCCATACTGGTAGCGACCTCTTCCCCCAATGTCAGAGCATCCAACGCCCGGCCTGTTGTCAGCATCAGAGCACTCCCCAGAACGGCCCCCGGCAGGCAAATGGCGACATCCGTAAAGGTCCGGTCTGTCAGGGACCCCATCAGCCAGTGCATGATTTCAAAAGAGGCATAAGGGCTTGGGACCAGGTTCAGTGTCAGCGCTGTCAGGGCTGCGGTAAAGCCGCTTAAGGCCGCGCCCGCCAGCAGGAGCACGAGCACACCTCCGTCCCCCACCAGCAACATCAGCAACGCGACTGCGGCAAAAGCACCAATCAATCCACCAAGCGGAAGGGCTACAAGCGAGACCTGCATCAACCCTGTATAAAAGACGCACACAGCCCCCAGCGCCGCCCCTCCGGATACGCCCAGAATACCCGGGTCTGCCAGCGGGTTGCGCATGTAGCCCTGCAAAGTTGCGCCGGAAAGACCGAGCACACCGCCCACCAGAATGCCCAGAAGCGCGCGTGGCAGACGTAACTGCTCCAGAATAATGGCTCCGGCAGTAGGACGGCCTGCCAGAACATCCTGCACAGCCTGCACGCCAGCAATGGAGCTTTCCCCGTGCCAGAGGGACACAACAAACAGCACACCTACGCAAGCAGCCAGATAAAAAGAGAGGCCTCGTCCCTGTTGACCTGTGATCATCGGAGAGCCTCCAGTGCGGCACGATTAACTTGAAGGCGACTGATAACGTCCAGTGTTTGCGGTAAGCCACATAGCCATAATCTGGCAGGAATATCGGCCTTATGCGCTTCGGGAAAAGCGTTCTGCAGAACCGGATTATCGAGCATGGCCTGAGCGATGGAGTAGCCTTGCCCGGAGCGATCAAGAATAAGCAGATCAGGCGGATGAGCGATCAGGGTTTCCAGAGGGAGCTTGCGCATATGACTCATCCCCTTCTGGCCCGTATAGTTCTGAAAACCGGCATGGCGCAGGACATCATCCGGTAGACTGTCCGGCTGCGTTACAAAGCCATTGGCAGCATAGATGGCCGCGACGGGACCCTTTGGGTCTGTCGCGCTCAGTTCAGCCAGACGCGCGCGAAATGCCGCTACAAGCTGCCTGCCACGCTCAGGCTCGCCAATAGCTTCCGCAACCGTCATGATCTGTATGGGAATATCGTCCAGCTTATCCGCTGGTCTGAGCGCCACCACGGGCAACCCTAACGATCTGGCGACCTGCATGGCAACGCGTGCCGTATACGTGCCACCCAGCACAATATCCGGTTGATGCGCCACAACGGCTTCGGCTGAAACGTGCACAGTGGGCACTGCACGGGCCTGTTCGCACAGCACCGCGTTCTGGCAATCCCGCACCATAGGGCTGAGCCCCACAATGTTTTCAGGGTTTGCCAGCATCAACACCAGCTGATCGGTACACAGATTGAGCGAGGCTATCCGGTGCTTTGGCTCGGCCAGAGCCACATGCGCCCAAGAACACAGAACCAGCCCCAGCAGGAACCGTCGCCACATCAGCACGTCAGATGGCTAAAGGAACATTGGAAACAGAGGGGCATAGCGGCCTTCATCCCGTGACACATCACTCTTGTCACCAGACCGTATCTCTACAAAGCCGCATAGACCGCACCAGATGGCGGCCCCTGCCCTGTAAACATACCCGCCAGATCACCGCGTCCGACAGTATCCAGTCACGCCTGCCTCAAAAACCCGCAAAAATGAGGTCTGTCAAGCAGGCGGCGGAAACGGCTCATG
This sequence comes from Acetobacter sp. KSO5, assembly GCF_044094635.1. NCBI lineage: Bacteria > Pseudomonadati > Pseudomonadota > Alphaproteobacteria > Acetobacterales > Acetobacteraceae > Acetobacter > Acetobacter sp. KSO5. The sequence continues at coordinate 1,683,280 of NZ_CP172014.1, forward strand.
TAAGGCACGCCGTCGGACGCAACGAGGCAGCAGCGTTTGCAGCATGCTCAGGGTTGCGGTGTCAGAAAGCCCGGTTTCATTGGAAAACTGGGTCAGTTCCTCAGGCGTGAAGAATTGCTTGATTTCAGCTTCCGTCGCAGGCGGCGCGTTATCCTGTGCCTGCCAGTCACGAATGACATCAATCATCCCGGCAGCACTGGCGCGTTGTTCCAGTTTGCTCGGCGCATCGGGCTGGGGGACCGGGCCAAGCAGATCATTCAGGACAGAAAGCATGCCGGAGACATCCTTGCTGGCCAGAGTCATGAAATCCCCAACCTGGGTGACGGCAGATGTGAGTTGTTCTGTAATTTTCATAGGAACCACCTTGCCTAGGGCCCAGAGAACGTCCGCTGTGGCTGTCTTCCCGCCTTATCGGATCATCCTGCTCAACCGGATAAGCTCTCTTCGTGGAAAGGGAGCTATCCATCCAACGCCGGCCAGGCTGGACACGTTGCGGCCTCGTCCGCATCCTCACTGAAATGTGTTGGCAACCGTTTAAAGTCAGGCAGCCAGACGGCTTACAGCCCTAGCATCCTGCACCATAGGGAAATGACATGATCCCGACTGAACAACGCCATCCGGTCTTTCCCCTCTCTGGAAAAAGCCAGACGTTTTTCCGGGTTTGCCATCAGGTTTAAAAGCCCTTCAGCCAGCCCCGCCACATCATTCTGCGGCACCAGAATTCCTGTCTGATCGGGGATAATAATTTCAGCAGGCCCGGTTTCACAATCAAACGCCACAATCGGTACACCAAAAGCAGCCGCCTCCAGCAGCACCATGGGCAGCCCCTCAAACCGCGAGGACGACACCATGAGGCCTGCCTGAGCAAATAGCGCGGCAACATCCTTTTGCGCCGGCCCAACACTGGCGCGTTCAAGGGTGGCAGCCTGTTCTGTCAGCCGGGTCTTTTGAGGTCCCTCACCCACAATCGTCAGTTTCCAGCCCGCAGAGCGAGGATCCTCTTCAACCAGCTTCCAGGCCTGCAGGAGCCGGTCGAACCCTTTTTGCGGGCTTAACCGCCCCAATGCCAGCACCGTGCGGGCCGCGATATCATAGGGCTTTTCAGAAACGGGGGGAGCCATATTGGGAATACAGTGCACCTGCGCTTTGGGCTGTGCCTTTTGTTGCCAGATGCTCTGGTCCCGATGAGTCAGCGTGACAATATCATTCGCCCATTTTGCAGCGATAAGACGCCCCCAGCGTCTCTTCTTTTTCCCCAGATCGACATTGTAATTGAAATGTTCCCACACAATACACCGCACGCCGGCCAGTCTGGCCGCCGCAACCGCGTAGAGTGCATGCGTTGATTCCACAACAACCAGCGTTTCCAGCTTTTTACGTTTGATAAGATGATAGAGGCGCATGATCAGCGTGGGCGCAGACCACAAAAGCGAGACATGCTGTGCTGATAAAACATCCCGCTTGATGCGCTCATCCATAGAATAGGCAGGCGGCCCTTCTGAGAGAACTTCTATCAGCGTGATGTCCGCATAGTCAGCCAGACCATTCATTACAGCGCAGCACGTACGCTCCGTACCGCCCATCAGGCCTATTGTGTGGATAACAAACCCGACGCGCATCTCTGCTCCTCTTTAACCAATGCACCAAAGCGCATCTCAAACACTGACCTAATGTTTTTTTGCCGTTTCAAGCAAAGTGGACATCAGGTGAAGGTAGGCCTGCCCACCATAATCAATTGAAAAAGGCCTTACAGCCTCAGCCAGCCTTTGACTATCCGGGGCAGGTTTTTCCAAAACTGCAATCATGGCCCGCGCAAGAGCGCCACTGTCTCCCACCGGCACAACATGCACAGCCTCGGAACATCCAACAAAATCACGGGCAGCAGGAGTGCAATCCGTTGTGATGACCTGACGACCGGCCGCAAGCGCTTCCAGAACAACGGCGCCATATCCTTCCCGTCGGGATGAAAGGACAAACAGACGAGCGTCATCCAGATAGGGCCGGATATCTGTGACATAGCCTGTGAGCCGAACCTTGTCCTGCACGCCCTTGCGGGCAGCGAGATCAAGCAGCGCCTTCTGATCAGGCCCTGCCCCGCAAATCGTCAAAGTTGCGGTGGGATAGTGTGTGGCGACGGATGCGAAGGCCTCAATTAGCAGATCAAACCCTTTTGCGTGCGTCAGTCTGCCTGCTGCCAGAATATTAAAATTGCCTGCGTCTGGCATCCGGGCCGCCGGAAGACTTCCGCAGAGCGCGGGTAACGGAATAACATCCGCGACAGGCCGCCTGAATAAGCAGTTGGCTTCCTCTGCCGTGGTGTGGTCAAGCGCCACCAGTTTGTCAGATTTCCTCAACAGAAAACGCATTCGTATGTTGAAGATTTTTTGCGCCCAGACAGAACGCCCGGGTTTATAAATTGGAGAACTGATTTGCGTCAGAATAACAGGGCGTACCTTCGGGGGCAGTCTCCCCAGTGTATAAGCCACAGGCCAATGATAATTCCCTGGCACAAAGCATGCTTTTACCGGGTTTTTCTGGAAATACTTCGCCGCCTTTTTGGCGAGCTCTGCCATGGATGACCGGGAACGGCAAATCGGTTTAGGGGCAATAACCAGCCTGACTGCCGGAGCCAGCAAATCCCGCATCTCGCCCGCTTCTGCCCCGGCGAACACAACAACAGGATAACCCTGCAGAGACCAGTAATTGGCAAGCCTAATAGCAATCCGCTCGGACCCACCAAATACAAAGTCATGGATAACAATGCCGATTGAAAAAAGGTCTTTGTTTTTCAGCATTTTTTTTGCAGAAACTTCTTAGACTCTCGAATGAGTTCAATAGACAATCCATGGGCAGATAGTTCTGTCCGTTTGACGTCAAACACTGTGACAGGCCCTGCGGCTGAAAGCGTATGCATGCCTTCTGTATACGGTGCAAACTGTGCCGGGATCCTGATCCTGGCACCAGCATGTGTCACGACCCGATCAGGGGTCAGCACTTCAAACCATAACGGCCGAATAGCCCCGCCATAGGTCCATGAACAATCCTGCACCGGCAGCATGACCCGTCCATTCAGAACACGCGGTGTTCCGCCGGGCCGTGTACTGGCTGAGTCAAACCGGACAGGGTTGCGGGGGTGGCGTGTCCACGGCCCCTTTAACTGCTCGGCAAAAGCCAGATGCAGTTCCCCCACCGGCTTGGGCGGCTTGCTGGCTGGTGTATAAAAAAGCCACCACAGACCGTCATGGAAAAAGGGAGTGGCATCCACAGCCACATCGGGCCCCAGATCAATCACGCAGGCAGGCTCCCATACGTCGGGGAATGAGGCCGCGCGATACAGGGTCAGTTTACCTGAGTGATACGCTTCCGGCAGCATCCAGATCTCACCGTCTGCTTCAAACACATACGGATAGGACAAATGCCAGGGCTCAGAAAGTGCAACGCGCCGCCCCAAAAACTTGAAGAAGGCGTCATAAATAAAGACTTCTATAATTCCATGACGGGTTCGATAGTCAAAAGTTTCAACAAAGATATAGAGCGTGTTGTCTTTCCAGAACCCGAAGGGATCGGCCATAAACTGGAAAGACTTCATCTCAGGAAGCCAGGTTACAGTTTCTGCCTTTACACCGGCTTCTTCAATAATGGCATCCAAAGGCGTAGCAGAAATACCGACATGCCATATATCTTTACGGAGACCCAATTAAGAAACCTTTTACATTCATAAAAATTAACACAAGAACGTTTCTGTTCTTGGAAAGTCATAATGAGCACTTAAATTTTTATCAAGGTCAACAACCCGGAAAGCAGAGCAGATCCGCATCTTATTAAAGCCTGCTGCCCTGCCCCGTTTCCCCCGTTCAGCCATCTGTCAGTGTTTGCAGGAATGCAATAATGGCCTGCCGTTCTGCCCTGGTCAAAGCGGGAGCCTGCCCAGGCTTGCGGTCAAACGGCGCATCGATTGTATCGACGTTGCCCCGATAAGCCGCCGGAATATCATTATAGGTCTGAACCTTGCCGTCCGGCCCTTTGGGGTAAAAGCGCTCCGGCTCAAGATCCCGCAACACATAAAAATCCATGACATCTTCTAAGGAATGAAAAACGCCATTGTGGAAAAAACTATGCCGGGTTGCGGTATTCCGCAAAGTCGGTGTCGCAAACATCCCGCAATAAGGCGCAAGGTCTTTCCGGCCTCCCGGTTTCTGATCACACACCCCAAGATCATAATATGCCGGATCATGCGTATGCTGGAGGGCAAAATTACGAGGCGCAGCAAGCGCTTCGTATTGATGGTCCGTAAAAAGAGGCGGTAAACCGTCGCTCCGCACCGTATCGACATGACACGCCGCACAGTTTCCCTTCTTAGGGTCATTGAACAAAAGATACCCTTCCCGCTCCATAGGAGAGAAGCGGGCTTTGCCTTGCAGCCAGGCATCAAACTTGCTGCTATACGGATGAAAATTCTGGTCCTCAATCTGATAGCGCGCCAACGCAAACAGGCCTTCGGAAAGCAGAAAATCAGAAGATGCCTTACCGCGAACACCAGCCAGATCCCGCAAAGGTGCAGCATAATCCACGGTTTGCAGGCGCGCGCTGACTTTCTCCGGTGTAGCCGCCATTTCATCCGGGTCAAACATGGGGCCGCTGGCCTGCTGGTGCAGTGTATCAGCCCGACCATCCAGAAAAAGACCGCCCTGCGGCACCAGATTGGCTGCTGAGCTTGCCGTGTTCACGGCACTTTTTGCAGCATGATTACCTCCCGTCACGGGTACCGCGATTGTGGGGGCAATATCATCAGCAACAGCATCATCAGGCCCAATGCTGAACGGCGGTTGACGCTCCAGATAGGTCAGGCTGGGGATCGCACGTCGCCCCTCTCTGTCGCCCGTTGCGCCGCCTTTGAAAACCGGAGCGTTCCCAGATGGACCATAATGCAGACTGGGCACATGGCAGGAGGCGCAGGATAACTTGCCGGAACCTGACAAGGCCGGGTCAAAAAACATCGCCTTGCCCACTGTCGCCATCATGGACAAAGGTTGCTGTTTTTCCAGACGCAGGCTCCGGGGACACGGGTTCCTCCCATCTGCCGCAGGGTTACAGGCTGCACCAGTCGCAGGCTCAGCTTTAGCCACCTGCCCGCTCAGCCCCAGTGCCAGCAGGAGAGCACATCCTGTCACCAGAAATGTTGATTGCAGCAGTCTGAAAGAGCGCACGAATGAGAACCTTCTTTTAAACTGGCCGCCCCCAAGCAAGGCCACCGCTTCCCCTTATCTACAAAAGCCAGGAAGGCGGTTCAATGCGAGGTTTTTAGCCGGTCTGCAAGCCTCCCATTGCGATATCCGTCTTCCCAGGCCGCGTCGTTTCAACCCGACCGGCAAAATGGTACAGGAATTCAGGCTCCTCTGCAGCCGACACCATAATATCATACCACATAGCACTTTCGGACAGATCAAACGGAACAGCCAGCGTCTGTCCGGCAAGCAGACGTACGGTGCGGTTTATCTGTCCGGCTTTGGAAATGCAGGTGAGTTCAACCTTTTTCTTTCCATGATTGCTCAGACTCAGCACCAGATCTTTTTTCTTACCGGCCAGATAACGGCAAGACGCTTCTATCCGCAGGCCATCCTGCTGGCCCTTGTAGCGCCGGTAAAAACCATTGGGAGCATGAACACCAACGTCATAATGCCCCTGAGAAAATGAGGCCATCTCGAATGACGCATCCAGCGTATCGCCTGCTGCCACAGCATAGGTAGCCACCTGCATGCTGTTGCTTTCCGGGCTGGTGTAGCAATGCACGTTAAACGGCAAACCTGCGGCCTGCCGACCATACAAAGCCGTACCTGCTTTCATATGCAGTTGAATGCTCCGGCCATCCGCGCTTACACCGCCGTCACAATAGGGTTCATAAGGCAGCGCACAGGCTGGCCGGACACCCGGCTCCTGCCTTACGGTCTGCTGTATTTTTTCCGGATTGTTCCGCAACTCCGTAATTTCGGCCGCTTCAAGCGCCTTGAAACCGCTGGGCATTGGGCGATCTTTAGCATCTTCAATCATATGCAGATGGGCATCACGATTCAGATAAGGCAATCCTGGCACAGAGCCATCATAGGGCCGGAAGCAGGAGGTCAGATCACCGCTGATTGCACGACGCCATGGAGAAATATTAGCCTCAGAAATCTTTTCCCCGAACTTTTCCTGAACAAATCTTTCCAGAAACTGCAGTGTGGAGGTGTGTTCAAACAACTGTGAATTCACCCACCCCCCTCGGCTCCAGGGAGAGGCAATAATCATCGGCACGCGAAACCCCAGCCCAATCGGGCCGCTGCGCGCCTGATGTTCTGGCACGCCACGGGCAATTTCATCTTGCGCCGTTGTATATTCCAGCCCCTCCCCGCCAATGCTGCGAGAAAAGCGTCCTGTTTCAGGGCGCTTAGGATCTGGTGCGACATAAGAACAGCAATGGTCAAAATAACCGTCATTTTCATCATAGGTGATAATGAAAATCGTCTTTTTCCACACATCCGGATTTTCTGTCAGAATATCCATCACTTCCGAGACGTACCACGCCCCATACCAGGGGGACGTCGGGTGATCGGAAAAATGCCCGGGCGCTGAAAGCCAGGAGACGGCAGGCAGCTTACCCTCTTTCACATCCTGTCGGAACTGATACAGGATGTCGCCCTTCGGAGCCTTCATGCTGATGGATTTTTCTCCATCATGGAACGTCAGCTTTTCAAGCTCGCGATAATGTTTGTCACCCTTGTTGGTCACAAAGGCTTTTTCAAACAAGCTACGCTCTTCAGGCGTCAGCTTCTCCAATGGTCGGCCAGACTGTGCCTTGCGGCGTGTCAGAACAGCCATCAGTTCCCGCGCTTCAGCTACCTTTTCTGCCTGTGTTTCTGACACCAGCATTTCCCGGCTATTGAGCCGGTCCAGATGGTTCTGGCAATCACTGATGCGGTCATCAAGCCAGTCATCATAGCCCGGATTGGCAGACACGACGTACTGATCAAAGCATTCCAGCACATTGGTGCTGAAATTGCTCAGCCAGCCCCGTTCCGCATCACTCATGCCGCCGGTTTGAGACAACTCGTTCTGATAATATTTCCAGGAGACACCGACACTCTCAAGTCGTTCAGGAAACGTGTCCCACGTCATCCCGCCTTCAAGAATTTCGCCATTACGCATGTAAACATTGGATGACGGGTCCTGACGATCCCGCACAGTCCCAGTCATGAACAACAGACGGTTAGGCGTCGTGCTGGTCATCGCGCCACAATAATTCTGGTCACAGACCGTAAACGCATCTGCCAGTGCATAATAAAACGGCAGATCTTCTCGCGTGTAATATCCCATCGTCAGGGGATAGCGGTCATACCCTTTATGGTGGGATTTTTTGGCATCAATCCAACGATCATGGCCGCCATCATGCCAGGCATCAACCTGACTATCACGAGAATGCGGGATAGACCCCATCCACGTTACCCGCGTATCCCGAATATTCAGCCGCCAGGGCAGATAGGTCTCCCCTGACTGGCTCGACTGCAGAAAGACCGAATTGCCGTTTGGCTGACGCATGGCACGCGGATCATTAAACCCACGCACGCCCTGCAACGTGCCAAAAACATGATCAAACGAACGGTTCTCCTGCATCAGGATCACCACATGTTCTGCATCTTTCCACGTAGAGCCGGCATCGGGCGCAATGGCAAAGGCGCGACGGACGGATTCAGGTAAGACTGCGCTGGAACCAGCCGCCGCACCGGACATAAGCGCGTATTTCAGGAAGTCTCTGCGTGTTGCCATGATCTGTGTATCGTCCAACTCAGGTTACAAGAATACCATCGATCCTGCTCAGCACAGGGTCGTTCTTTTTTATGTCATCAAAAATCGGCTGAAATGGTCGCCATCACCACAAAGGGAGACGCAATGACATAGGTTGGCTGCGAGCCCGAAAACGCCTTCCCTGTCACAATACCATGCTGGGTCTGTGCATTGGTTGTATAGCCATACATTGAAGACAAATAGTGATTATTTCCAAGATTAACCAGATTGAGCCTGATTTTCGGGCGTACCCGACCAATCTTGGGCAGTTGTCTGCCAACTGCCAGATTTGCACTGACATAGCTTGGAATACTCTGGTCATTCATCAATGTGGAATACTGAGAGTCTGTATATTGCAGCGTGAAATTCCCAAACCACAGACCGTCATTATAGGTCAGACCGAGTGAACCGGAGAATTTTGGTGCCCCGACTTCCTGCTTGCCCTTTGTCGCCAGGTAATCCCCTTCATAGGCAATATTGTTGCCGTTTTTAGTGTGCATATACTGGCCAGAAGCATAAAAACTCAGATGATGCCAGGGATGTGTCGCCAGCTCTGCCTGAATCCCATAAGCCTCCATTCCACCCGCATTGATCAGCTGAGAAATGGTGGAGGTTGACCCCGGCTCATAGCTTTCAGCCGAAACCTGATGGTTGGTCACATTGTAATGGAAACCGGCCACGTTGGCTGTCAGAAGCCCGCTGTAGCGATACCCCACTTCCTCGGTAATCATATATTCCGGTTTATAATCTGACATGGGGAGCGAGGTCGCCTTGCCGGTTGAATAGCTGTAAGACGAAAGCTGCGAGCTTAATGATGCAGGCAGATGGTAACCCGTTGTTCCATTAACATAAATCTGATGCTGCGGGTTAAAGCGATAGCTGATAAGGACCTGCGGGGCCGGAACAAACACGTTCTTGATGGATTTGTAATTACTACCCGTCACACCCGGCAAATCCTGCGTATATTGACGGTTGGCCATTGCCATTCTGATGCCGCCATCAATCGTCAGGCGGCCGTTCAGGAAGACCATTTTGTCATCAACAGCAAAGCTATTGAGCTGCTGCAAACCGTTTTCGTTATCTTCACTAATAAGCTGCCCACCGTTCGCCGTTAACGGCGCACCATGAGCACTCCATTCCCCCTTACCGTTCACGGGATAGAAATTCTGGCTCGCCGCTTCCTGCGCGTAGGAGTACCAGTAGGTCAGACTCAGGGTATTGAATTTATGCTTCCAGCGCCCTGTCAGCGTCAGGCCGGAAGACAGCGTATACCAATCCGAAACCTCAACAGATGTCAGCTTGCTGACAGCCGGGTCATAGCCCGGAAGATCCTTATAATTATCGAGATGTTTATATTTTTCCGCCCCGGCATAGCCATTTGAAACAGGCACCGTTTCGCCATACGTGTAGGGACCATGAAATTCTACGGAATAAGCTTCTGCATCAAGACTGAGGCCATGACCAAACGTGAAATGATTTTTCAATGCCCCATAAATGGCACCGGTATTTTTGGCATTTAAACCGGAATAATGGGTATCCCCATTGTAATACTGCTTATTCAAACCATAATCGACGCCATATTTGTTCCAGTTCGCAAGAGAGGGATAGAGCCACTCCCCCTGCTGCGCCTTGGTAAATCCAAAAATAACTTCAGAGTCACTGTGGTCTGCCCAGCTCTTTGTAACGGCTGCATCGACATGCCACTTTCTGATATTCCCATCCCCACGCCACATATCACTCCGTGCGTAGGAGCCAGAGGCAAAAGCTCTGACACCGGAATTTCCAATCTCCCCTGTATCGTAGCGGATGAAATCCTTATTGGTCCCATAGGAACCACCAGAACCTGCTACATGAATATTCTGCCGATCCGTCGGGCGGCGTATTGTCGCAGATATCTCAGCGCCGGTCGCGTTGTAGGTGGGAGAATTGATATCAACCGCCCCCTGCATCACATTCACCTGCCCCATATTCTCACTGTCCACCAGTGAGGGCGTGTAGGTGCTATAGGTAAACGGGTTGGCGGCTGGCATCCCCTCAAACGTGACGCCAATTTCAGGCTGCGACATGCCTCGAATATGGATAGTTGAAAAAGACGTTGTCAGCGGGCCTTCGCTGGCCGACACCACGCCCGGCAGCGTCTGAATAAGAGATTCAATGGTTGAGGTCGGAGATTGCATTTCGATATAGGTGTGAGACAGAGAACTCACCGTCCTCGCCGTGGTGTGCCTTACCATCATGCCGCCGCCATCTGACTTGCGACGTTCTACGACATCCACATTTTCACCGCTTGCCCTGGCTTCCCGCGGAAGTTTTCTTTCGACAATAACAAAGTGAGAGCCCTGATTCTGCCGGCTGACCTGCAGGGTTGTGCCAGACAGCAGCTTTTGCAGCGCAACCTGATCATCCATCATGCCATGCACAGAGGACACTCTGACATTCCGGAAGTCTTTGGCTTTGGCAATTACCCCGGACCCGGACTGCTTCTGGAAAACAGAAAGGGCTTCCGGGACTGTGCCCGCAGGAATGTTGAACATGTGCGTCGCACCAAACGCCATGTTGCACGTGACGGTAGAGGACAGCAGTGTAAGTGTGCTGATTGTCTTAACTGAACGCATGAGAGGACCATTACCTTCGGACACGGTGCAAAATTCACTCTCTAAGATGAACCACCGCCCGCATTTCCCCCCTCATGGAGGCCAGAAATTCTGTTAAGGTTTTATGACGAAAGGAAACTTTCCTTTCCGGCGAAACCAAAATTCGTTTTGGAACAGCGTGTTACAACACGTTTTCCGGAACCCCCGGTCAACTTGCTTCAGCCCCTGAGCGCGGTGTAAGTCACTCCCACACCCGCCCCTCCCCTGATGGTAAGACGGCCTCATGCTCATGGATGCATCCCTAGATTGTGATACAGGTGAGCACAGCACGCACGATCCCTCACCACCACAGTGTGATGCACTGCCCCTCCTACCGGATGCAGACCGTATGACATGGATCACGCAGAACGTCATGCCGTATGAGCCCGCAATACGGGGCTGGCTCAACCGGACAACTCTGCCCGGCATGACGGCAGATGACATTATTCAGGAGTGTTACGCCCGCTTCTGTTCAGCGCCCTATCAGGAGATCCAGAACGGTCGGGCTTATTTTTTCTCCTGCGCCCGAAATCTGGTTTTTGAACACGCCAGACGCGCAAAAATTGTTTATATTGATACAAGTTTAGGTCTGGAAGCGCATAACGTGGCGGATACCCAGCCGAACCCGGAGCAGAATTTCTCCTCTCGTCAGCGGCTTGACTGGCTTAAAGAACAAATGATGACACTCCCCAGTCCCTGCAAAGATGTTTTTATTCTTCGGAAAATCTACAATTACAGTCATGCCACGATCGCCCAGAAACTCGGCCTTTCACTACGGGCGGTTGAGCGACACGTTAGTCGCGGCCTGCAGAGGCTGATAGAAGCCGGGCAAAGCCTCGAGTAACGTATTTTGCTTTGCATGATCCTCTTGATAATAGAATGAGAGTGCCTTGCTGTATTCTTCTCCCGTAGCAGACGGCAAGACGCGTCAGGCAGACGCAACGCACTGGGTTGCTCTCGCTGATGCTCGAGACCTCTCTCCAAGCGAACAGCAGGACCTTGCAGCATGGCTCAACGCCGATGCCCGCAACCTTGGCGCTTACGTACAAGCAAAAAGTGTTTATCAGGCTCTAAACTATAGAACTACTGCACAGAACGAACGATCGACCGCTCATCGTTCGGCTCCAACCACCACCCGCCGACTGTTTATGGGGTCGGCAGTGGCTGCAGGATTGGTCGGCCTATGCATGCCGGAAAAAGTGCATGACCATTTTGTTATGCGCTATAGGGGGCGACAGGCACCTCAACAGTATGTCTGGAACGGCAATCGCGTCACCGTAGACGCGCGCTCAGGCGCCTATTTCTCGTCATCAAAAACAAAAAATATCATGCAGGTTGCCGATGGGCGTATTGGGATGGAGATCCGGCGCAATCAAACGTGGATTTCCGCTGGTGCGTTAAAGCTTGTCGGAAAAAACACTAATTTTGATATTAAATTACAAGGAGAGACCATTATTCTGTCTCTCTATGCCGGAACGATGAACTGGCTTAGGGAGGCACAACACCACGCCATCACATCTCCGCAGGTTTTCCATTTTTCTAATTCAAAAAGTGATTGTCCAGAGCTTATTAAAAGCCATCCCCTCACCGGAGATGCATTGCTCGTGCAGCAAGCATGGCGAAACGGGCAGATTATTTTAAATAATTCTACACTTCAGGCCGCTGTCGAGGAATTCAATCAGTATTCCGACACACAATGTCTGATTTCCAGCAACAGTCTGAACCAACGCAAAATTTCAGGCAGCTTTGATTTATTGAAAATAAAGGATTTTGCGCAGGCAGTCTCATTTTTGCTTGGATGCAAAACAAAATACGAAAAAGGGAAAATATTGTTTTATGTTTGATTGCTTTCTTCCGGGAAACAAGAAGCAGACACTCCCCGACCATCTGCCGATAAGCAGATGGTCATAGTCAAAAAGCTAAACTCGCTCAGAACCCAACATCCTGCCATTCATCTCCCTGCAACTCTGACGTGTTGAACTGCTCCAGATTGCGATAATGAATAGCTCGATCTTCAACAAACAAGCTGCTGACAATCCCCTTAGCCAGTCTGTCTGCGCCGTCACTAATAGCCGGAATATCCCCACTCACTTTTCCATGGGAAAGTGTTGCCGGAAAGCAAAAGCAGTGAATTTTTTCAAGTGCCGGACAAACAACGCCGTCTTTCGGCTGAAACTCAAACGCTGGCCCCAGATCGGGGGAAAATTCCAGCTCAGGATTCAGGTAACCCGAAGGATTATCTTCCGGCGCAGGCGTAAAGCGATCTTTCCAGAAGCGAATGCTCGGTGCGATTGATTTTAGTTCCGGCCTCTGGTCAAGATCAACCGCAAAGCCCGTCGCCGCGATAAGGAAATCTGTTTCAAACACGCCGCGAGGCGTTGTCACACGCAGATGATCGTCCTCCACCGCAACAGCCTCCACCGGGCAACCAAGATGGAAAAACGCATTAGGGTGTTTTGAAACACGTAAGGTGCTGGGCCGTGGCGGCGGTGTTTGTGCCGCAAGGGTATAATCCAGAAAACGCCATTTCCACGCATCAGGCAACGCCTGAAAACCGTGAACAACACCCTGACTCCCAATGCCCGTAAACTTGTTGATCCGCGGAATATCCTTCCGGCGTATCAGCATATCCACCCGGGCTGCTCCGGCCTCAAGTGCGGCGGCTGCATTATCCATTGCAGAGGCACCAGCCCCAATAACAGTCACCCTGCGGCCCCGGAGTGCTTCAAAATCAATCGCATCTTCCGAGTGCGCACGGAACGCCGGCGGCAAGGCTTTGAAAATTTCCGGTATATAGCCGCCACCCAGACCATCGCGGCCGGTGGCCAGTGCAAGGTGCCGCGCCAAAACACTTTCTTCCCGCCCCTGCTGGCGCAGGAGAAGATCCAGAAGACCATCGTCCCGATAGCGGATATCCAGAAGCTCTGTCTCGTTTTCAACAGGAAGATCGAGAACCTTTCTAAACCAGCGCAGATATTCCATCCACGTTTCGCGCGGGATAAAGCCTAGCTCTGCCCAGGCATCCACACCAAAGCGGGACTCGTACCATGCACGGAAGGTTAGCGCAGGCAGACCAAGGCAGGGGCCAGTCAGCGTTTTGGGGGAACGTAAGGTTTCCATGCGGGCATATGTCACCCATGGCCCTTCACGCCCTGCGGGAGCGCGATCATACACAACATGATTCCGCACCCCATAGCGCGTCAGCATGCCGGACGCTGTCAGCCCTGCCATCCCCCCACCAATAATGACCACATCGCGCACAGTGCGATTGTCGACACACCGTTGCGGCACCCAGCTTTTTGCAGGCAGTTCCAGCCAGGACAGATCCTGCTTAAGCCGTTCCTCAAGCTTTTCAAGGCCACCAGGTAATTCAGAGGGGGAGGAAAGCGTCATACCTGCCAGTCTCCGGGCAATGGGGATGAGGAAGGGCCACCCAGACCATGCAGGGCCTCTTCCGTAATTTCAGCGCTGACACGTTCATGCAGCACAAAGTCTGGTAATTGTGCCGCAGATGCTGTGCGCAAAGCATCCACGACTGCCTCCAGACCCGGCGTAAGCGGGCGACCGGAGGCCTTCACAATGCCAAAAAAGAAAGGAATAGCCGTATCCAGCGGCCTGACTACCGTATCCTGCAATAGCAGGCCGCACGCTGTGGCTGGCTCTACAATAGCAACCCCCAGCTGGGCCCGCACCATGGCCAGAGCCGTGACACTGGTGTTCGTGTCAATAATGGAGGCAGGGAAAGCGCCTATTTTCAAAAACGCTTTTTCCACGCGGTTACGAAGGCGATACGGGTTGGCAATCGTCACCAGTCTGCGGGAAACTAGGTCCGCCAGCCTTACAACCGGACAGGACACCAGAGGATCTGCACGATCCAGCACAGCCACGCAACGGGACTGCCCCACCCATAACACATCGAGTTCCGGATGACTGACTGGAAAGCTCGCCGCGCCCAGATCTGCCCGGCGCTCCATAACAGACTGCACAACCTGTTCAGCACTGACTGACTGAACATGGATCGCGTCCGGCAGAAGATTGGCAGGCAGTTGCGCCAGAGCATAGGGGATTAACCCAGTAGCCAGCGCGGGAATTGCCGCGATTTCAAAGGACGCGGTCTGATTTTGCGCAATGGCTTCCACGCGTTCATGCAGACGGCGGACATTCGCCAGAAGCCTCTCGGCATCCACATGAAACTGCATCCCCTGCTCTGTGGGCACAATGCGCGGCCCATTGCGATGAAACAGCGCAAAGCCGAGGGATGCTTCCAGATCCTGAATAAGCCGCGTCATGGCGGGTTGCGAGCGCTCCAGAAGACGCGCAGCCCCCGTCAGACTGCCTACGGCGACCACCGCGCAGAAGGCTTCTAGCTGTTTGAGATCCGGAAGATCAGTTTTCATGACTCAGGACTGTATGCGCGCAGCGAACAGCCAGCAAGAAAGAATTTGGAAAATGAATGATAATCTTCTTGCTATGCGCAATCCGGATCAATATCGTGCGGAATAGAAACGATTATGGACCCGCTTCTGCATGGATATCTCGTCATTCCTGTCTGCCATTGCGGCATCTGCGCGCACCGGGGCTCAAAGAAATGAGCTGCCCGACGTCGTAAGGATGCGCTCTGATATTCTGAGCATGAGCGCACAGGCGAACGCTGCTGTCGTTTCTCCGCAGAAGCCGGGTTGCCTCACACACAGCATCCGTACGGCTCTGGCCGCCCGTATGGCGCGCCAGTCCTGCGCGCCCATGCTGGCCTCTGTTTACCTAGAAGCGTTGGAAACGCTTGCGCCGCCCCCTGCCCTGACTGCGCTGGCGCATGAAGAAGCCGCTTCAGAGCAGGATGTATTTCTGGCAGCCCTTACCCAGTATGCAGACCTCGTCACGCTGCGCCCAAAAGACGCAACCCGCGCCGATATTCTGAGCCTCCGAAATGCCGGACTGACGGATGCGGAAATAGTACATCTGGCTGAATTGATTGCTTGCGTTTGCTATCTGGCTCGCATCACGCTTGGTATGCAGGCCATGGCAGGCACATTGTCCCCTGCACAGACGGCTGAACCTGAAGCAGTTACCGGTTCGGAGAGCGTCGGCTTTACAGCCGAACCACTGGACTGGGTCCCCTACCTTCAGCCCGTGCGACTGGAAGACGCGACCCAAGAACAGCGGGCCGCAATGAAAATCACGCCCTCCAATACAAAAATTTCGGACTATGTGCTGACTTTGGCACATGACCCGGAAAGCCTTGCCGTGCGCTCTCCCTTATTCAACGCCATTATGTACGGGCGGGATGGCCTTTCTCGCGCAGGCCGTGAAATGGGTGCGCTTGGCTGTTCCCTCATCAATCACTGCCTGTATTGCGCCTCTGTTCATGCCCGGCGCTTTATCCAGCTGACAAAAAGACCGGAACTGGTGGAAATCATTTTTGCAGAAGGTCCGGAGGCCTGCCTGAATGATGAATACTGGCAGCCGATTTTTGATTTTTCTGTCAAACTGACCCGATCCCCCGGAACATTTGCGTGCTCTGATGTCGCCTTTCTAAAAGACCACGGACTATCTGATCTGGAAATTTTTGATCTGATTTGCGCCGTCGGCATTTTTGGCTGGGCCAATCGTCTGATGCATACGCTGGGCCACTCCACCTTAGCCCCCTGAGAGTGGCATTTGCCTCAACGGCGTTTTTGAAAGACACCGACATGACGGACAGACCGCATACAGCCCGAACACGCTGGGGTGCCATTATCGGATCAATCGGCGGCAATGCGCTGGAATGGTACGATTTCACCATTTTTTCGTACATGATCCCTATTATCAGCACATTGTTTTTTCCAAAGTCTGCCGGAAGTGTCTCAGCCATTCTTATGTCTACGGCCCTGTTTGGCGTGGGCTTTTTCACCCGTCCGCTAGGCGGCATTTGCCTTGGGTTATATGCAGACCGCCGCAGCAGGCAGGAAGCCATGACACTCGGCATGGGCTTAATGGCCGTTGCCGTAGCCCTTATCACCTGCGCCCCCACTTATGAACAGGCCGGGATAACAGGCGCGATCATGATTGCCGTCGCCAGACTGCTGCAGGGATTTTCCGTTGGTGGAGAGTTTGCAACGTCCACGACCTTTCTGGTGGAAATGGCGCCTGCTGGCCGCAAAGGTTTTTTCGGATCCTGGCAGATTACGGGCCAGATTATTGCGCAGGTTCTCGGCGGCAGCGTTGGTTATCTGATGACAACATGGTGCACGCCGGAACAGGTGCATGCCTGGGCCTGGCGGCTTCCATTTGCTTTTGGCCTCTTCATCATTCCCCTCATCCTGACAATTCGCCTTAAAATGTCAGGCACCGCTGCGGGTAAACGTAAATCTACACAATCCCCAGGCATGATGAAAAGCCTGACAACGCAATGGCGTGAAATTCTGACCGGGATGGGACTGGTTACTGCCAGCACGGTCTCTTTCTACATTATTTACGGATATGTCGTGACATACGCGACAAAAATTCTGCATCTCTCCCTCACCGGCTCTTACCTTGTGCAGATGTCAGCTGCTGCGTCCATGCTCCTTGTGGTTCCTTTCAGCGGATATCTTTCTGATTTTCTAAACAAGAAGGTCATTATTTTCGTAAGCCTTGCGACCTACCTTGCTATCCTCTGGCCTCTTTACGCATGGCTCGTGGCCGCCCCTTCCATTACCCGCCTGATTATCATGCAGGTCAGTCTTTCTTTTGTCAGTGGGATGTTTCTCGGATCTTACTGCACACTCATCACGCAGATTCTCTCTCCTGCGTCCCGCACCACCATGCTTGCCATTGTGAATAACATGGTGGTTCTGGTAGTCGGCGGTTTTTCTCAGCTGATCGTAACATGGCTTATCAGTATCAGCGGAAAAGCCATGGCTCCCGCTATCTTTGTCATGAGTGGCGTTGCAATCGGTCTGATTGCTGCAACCTACCTGCTTTTTAGCTCAATTTCCGAGAAATTTCCTGAAAGGGTAAGTTGATAGAAAGAGGTTTCCTATCCTTTTATATTCCACTACATATTTTAGTTGTATAATTATTTTACTAAATTTAATGAGTTTTTGTTTGTCGTTTTGAAATCATTCCATATAATCAGAAATTATTCGATTCACCCCTTTTTCTGGTATGGCACATGATGAAGAAAAACCTTGCTCTTGGTGTTATTGCCAGTCTGGATCTGGCGGGATCAGCTTACGCAGCAACCAGCACCACAACAAAAACACAGGTTGCTGAACCGGAATCCGTTCTGGTCTCCGGCGCTGTAACAACCGGTATTGGCGCACTTTCCAACAATACGCGGCGACACAGCACCACGCATGTGGACGTTGTGACTGCCAAGGAACTCATGGCCACCGGGCAGACCAATGTTATTGCCGCGCTGGCGCAGATGGCCCCTGCCATTAACTCCCCCCCGGCAGGCGGCATTGGTTCAAACAACGTGGCCCGACTGATGATCCTGCGAAATCTGGGGCCGGATGAAACCCTTGTGCTGGTGAATGGTAAACGGCGGCATCTGGGAGCAAACTTCAATTTCAATACTGGACCTGCCACGGGCTCTCAGCCCACAGATATCAGCCTGATTCCCATCAGTGCGATCGACCATGTTGAAATTATCATGGATGGCGCAACAGCCCTTTACGGGCAGGAAGCTATTGGTGGGGCGGTCAATATCGTTTTGAAATCCACGCCGGGTAAAGGCTCTATCAACCTGCAGGATAGTGGGTACTATGCTGGCGATGGCGTCGGCATTGACGGCTACGGGGATTATAATTTTGCGCTTGGCCACCACGGAGGCTTTCTGGACCTTGCCACGCAAATAACCCATCAGCAGCCCACTAATCGTTCCGGTTTAAATACGACTCAGAAGTATTTCAGCCTGCCTGATGGCTCTCTGGATCCGCGTGAGCAGAAAATCGGGAATGACGTTAACCGTATTCAGGGTATCAGCCGTTCGCTGTCCGAACTTTTTAGCGCAAACGGCTCTCTGCCGCTGACCGATAAAATTTCGCTCTACACCACCACCACCTATAGCCACCGGGATGTGGATGCTCCCGGCTTTTTCCGCACAGCCAATAATGATGCAAATGTCCGGGCAATTTTCCCCAACGGATTTTCCCCGCATCTGACAACGGAAGAAAACGACTTTCAGGTTAATGGTGGTATTCGTGGCCGGGATTTCTATGGCTGGAACTGGGATGCCTATGTGCTGTATGGGCGCGACCAGCTTCGCTATGGCGCGTATGATACAATCAGTCCCACCTACGGCCTGAACAGTCAGACGAAATTTTATAATGGCACCAATATTGCGTCAGACCTGACCGCAGGTTTCAAAATGTCCCGCGATATCCCTTCTGCCATTCTGGCAAAGCCGCTGGGTGTGGAACTGGGAGGAGAATACCGGCACGATACCTTCCAGATGACGCAGGGCGATACACAATCCTGGGGCGATGGCGGCGTTGCCATTCTGGACGGCCCTGATGCGGGACAGGCTGCGGCTCCCGGTGCGTCAGCCTATTCTGGTACCCCGCCTTCCGCTGCCGGCAACCATTACCGTGATATTTTTGATGGTCACATCAATCTTGATTTATGGGCCACCAAAAAATGGGAATGGACGCTCGGTGGCCACGCCACAAACTATTCGGATACGATTACGGCGTTTACCGGGTCTATCGGCACACGCTACAATTTTAACAAACGCTGGGCCATCCGCGCCAACATCAATACCGGATATCGGCCACCTACCCTCGCTGGACTGTATTACAGCACTATTTTCTCCACGCCGGGGTATCAGTCTGCTTATGCCTCTTCCACCAGTCAGATTGCCCGCCTATTGGGTGCAGAAGGCCGCAAGGGCGAATATTCACGCAGTTACAGTGTAGGAATAGACGCAACCCCGGTCGATAATTTCCATGTCACCGCCAATCTCTACCGCATTGGTATTAATGACCGCCTGGAAAGCACGTCCAACTTTGGTGGTGCGTCTATTGAAGGACTGCTGGAAAGCGCTGGCATCTCCGGCGTTCGGTATGTGCAATATTACACCAATCCCGTTGATACCGTGACCAATGGCGGGGATGTCAACGCAACCTATCTGCTGAATTTGCCGCAGGGCCACAGCTTGCAGTTCGGTGTTAATGTTAATATCGCTGATACGCAGATTTCCCGTTATCGCAAGACGCCGGAAATTCTGGCTGCTTACGGACAGGATTATTACAATAAATTCTCCCAGAACGATCTTCTGCATACCTCTCCCAAGAACCGGGAAACACTGTCTCTGGTCTGGCACAAGGGCCGTTATACGCTGAGCATTCAGGAGCAGCGTTATGGTAGTGTGACGTTTATTGTCAGCCCGTCTCAGCCCTCATCCACCTGGACCAAGGTTCGCCCGCAATGGAATACGGATATCAATCTGGATGTCGGTATTACAGAGCGTGCGCATGTTTCTGTGGGCGCCAACAACCTGTTTAACAAATACCCTACACAGGTAAGCCGTGCGGCTGCTGCCCCAACAGGCTCTTACCGATACGCCACATATTCTCCGTCCGGATTTATGGGCGGTTACTACTATGTGCGTGGGTCCTTTAATTTCTAACGTGCGAAGCAACACCCGCGCGATAACGAATACCGGCTGACCGCCAGAGAAGGGTGGTCAGCCGGTGCCGGTGCCCCTCCCCCTACAGCGCCTTTGTTAATGGCCCTTAATTCCCCACTGCTGTTTTGAGATCAACCACATTGGTCAAAAGCTCGGCATGTGTCCGAGCCAGATTTTCTGCACTATCACTTTCAGAAAAAGAGGCTGTCAGCAGATCTTCTTGTGAAATATCACCATGCTGGTAGCGTTTCTGAAGAACGGCCATACGGTTTTTTTCACTATCAAGCAGAACGCGCTGTCTCTGATACTGTGATCTAAATACGTTCTCGCGGGATAAGAGGTTTTCAATTTCAATCCACGCATTCAGAACAACGCCTTGATAAGAGATGCCTGCACTTCGCTGCTCGGAATGGCGGAGTTCAAGCTGGCGAGACAGCCGCCCGCCATTAAAAATCGGGAGTGAAAGCGTGGGACCAAAAGATGTATTGCGTGCATTCCACCCCAGTTCGGCAACAGTCAGAGCATCAAGGCTGATCTGCCCCGTCAGGGTAATCTGCGGGTAGAAATCGGCCTGTGCCATGCCAATCGTTGCCGTGGCGGCATGAAGGCGAGCCTCTGTTGCCCGAATATCCGGACGTTTTCTGGCCATCTCGGAAGGAATACCAGCAGCAACTTCTGGAATTTTCATCTCAAGAAGGCTTGCGGGCTTTGCCAGTTCGGGTATTTCCACATCCGGCCGCCCTGCGGCAAGCACGGCCAGAGCCCGATGGAGGGAAGCCTGTTGCGCGGCAAGAGCCTCTTTTTCGCCGAGAGCCGTCTGGTAGAAATTTTGCTGTTTTTCCAGATCGACACTCGCAAGAAGACCCCGTGCGCGAACTGCTTCCGCTATAGTGAGGAGTTGCTTCGCACGGTCCACCGCTTTGTCTGCTCTGTTCAGACGATCAGAAACCCATAGCCATTGGAAATAGGTCCTTGCCAGTTCTGCCTGTGTCGAGAGATGCATGGCGTCCATATCGGCCTGCACAGCAGAGTATTCCGCCTTTGCTGCTTCCCGCAAGCGGCGCTGGCGCCCCCAAAGGTCAAGCTCCCATGACGCAACCGCGCCAATACTATAGTTCGTATAGGAAACGCCCTCCGGCTCGTGTAACCCTGCTTCCGGAGAAAGCCCCAACAGAGGCTGCAAAACCTGCCCTACCCCCGCTGTTCCAAGGCGCTCATGTGTATAGGACGCCTGCCCATTTAGTGACGGCAGGCTTTCAGCCGAGGCAGCGCGGCGTTGTATTCTGGCAGTCCTGATCCGCTCACGCGCCAGCGCCATATCAAGATTGCCGTTTTCCGCACGACGCATGAGGCTATCCAGCACGGGATCGTTAAAAATCCCCCACCACGGCGCAGAAGAAGGCTGAGAAGCCGCATTGTTCACTGCATTTTGCCAGTGGTCCGGTAACACCGGTTTAGGCGGCACGAAATCTGGCCCCATGGCGCACCCTGCCACCGCGAACAACGCTGGAAACAGGAACATGCCTATTCTGCAAGAAGGAAAGCGCTTTTCAGACATGAGCGGATACGTCCTGAACCGGCACGTTACGGTCAAACAACACAGCGTAAAATGCCGGTACAGCAATCAATGTCAGCACCGTTCCGCCAACAAGACCGCCAATCATGACAATAGCCATTGGTCCCCAGAACACATTGAAGCTGAGCGGAATAAAAGCCAGAACAGCAGCTACAGCCGTCAGGCAGACTGGGCGTGCGCGCGTTAAAGTCGCATCAATAATGGCATCATGGAGAGACACGCTGTTGCTGTGATTGAACTGGATCTGGTCAACCAGCAGGATCGTATTACGCATGATCATGCCAGCCAGCGCAATCAGACCCAGCAACGCTACAAAGCCAAAGGGAGCACCGGTCATCAGCAGCCCAGACACCATCCCAATCAGACCAAGGGGCGCCGAAAACAGCACAAGCAGAGAACGACTGAAGCTTTGCAACTGGATCATCAAAACCAGCAGCATCAGCCCTCCAGTCAGCGGAAGAAACGCGAAAATCGCATTATCGGCCGTTGAGGAAAGCTCGACGTCTCCCCCCGTTTCAAGTCTGTAGCCTGCCGGCAGTCTCTTCCGCAGAGCTTCTATTGCTGGGATTGCACGTTCCACCACTGTCGCGGGCTGGATGCCGGTGGCGACACCTGACTGCACGGTCATGCAGAGTTCGCCATTTCTCTGCCAGAGAATGGGAAAATCGTTCGTCACCCTTAGAGTTCCAAGCTGACTGAGCGGCACGACGGCGGCTCCCGTTACGATGGGAAGGTTCCCCCACACTCCCGGATCAGAACGCACAGCACGGGAGGCGCGCACAAGGACCGGAATATGATGGTGACCATCGGGAATATCGCCGGCAATTTCTCCGGAAATAGCAGCCTGTAGCTGGGCGGCGACGCTGACGCGATCTGTTTCAAAATATGCCAGTTTCTCGGCATCAGCATCCAAAGTCAGACTAGGTGTCCGGTTTCCCCAGTCTGCCTGCACGGAAACGGCCCCCTCGGTATCCCGCAGAATGGCATCAACCTCCTGAGCAAGTGAACGCAACGTCTCCGGGTCCGGTCCTACAATGCGATATTGCACCGGGAAATCCGCCGTTGGCCCCAGAGACAGACGCTGCACATGCAGATGCACTCCTACAGGAAGAGACAGTCCTTCAATCTGGTGAATAAGGTCTTCTCGCGCTGTCAGGTCCTGTGCGACAAGAAGAAGTGTGGCGTGCGCAGCGCTCGGCGTGGCAGGGGCATAGGGAAGATAAAAGCGCGGGGCGCCATCACCAATATGCGCTTCCATATGCCGCAGCGCAGGGCTCCCCATAAGACGCTTTTCCAGAATGCGCACCGCCTTGTTGGTTTCCCCCAGAGCTGTCCCCGGTGGCATGGCAACGTCCACAATCACTTCCGGGCGATCTGACTGAGGGAAAAACTGCTGGTCAACAAACAGGAAGCCACCACATGCCAGGACCAGTAAAAGCACAGTCCCGCCTGCCACGGTTTTCTTGTAACGCAGGCTCGTTCCCAGAATAAGGCGCAAGAGTGTCGTCACCCCATGCTCATAAGAGACCGACCTATGCTTTTTGGGCTCAGGGAGAAGATGAACACCCAGAAAAGGGATGAAAAACACCGCGACAATCCAGCTGAAGAGCAGCGCCGCGCCACTCACCCAGAAAATCTCCCCGGCATATTCACCCGTTGTCGACTGAGCCAGGCCCACCGGCAGAAAGCTGATAACCGTCAGCACTGTGCCTGTCAGCATCGGAAAGGCCGTATGGCTCCATGCAAAGGATGCCGCTTCTTCCCGGCTACGCCCCAGTTCCAGCTGCACAACCATGGCTTCGATACTGATAATGGCATCGTCCACCAGTAGCCCGAGCGAGAGGATGAGTGCGCCAAGCGAGATACGGTCCAGCCCGATATGCTCCATACCCATGTAGAGGCTGACGCCGGACAATGTCAGCGGCACGGAGCAGGCCACAATAATCCCGGCTTTCCAGCCCAGACTGACAAAGGCCACCAGAAGAACAACACTCAGAGCCACAACAAACTTGATCAGGAACGTATTCACCGCCTCACGGATCACGCTGCTCTGGTCCTCCACCTGCGTCAGCATCATGCCTGCGGGAAGTTCTGCCGAAGCCGCCGCCTTCTGAAGCGCCTTGCCGAGCGTCAGTCCATCTGCGCCGTCTGCCATTGCGACTGCGATAACAACGGCGGGCTTCCCACTGTAGCGGATTAGCGAAGGCGCAGGATCTGCATAGTCACGGCTGACCTGCGCAATATCTCTGACCCGCACAGTGCCGGAATGGCCGGTTATTGGCGTATTTTCTACCGACCGGACGCCATCAAGGGCTCCGGAAACACTCAGAGGAACAACGGTCGTAAAATCCACCGAACCGCCAGAAGCCAGTCCTGATCGGCTCTGAAGCGATCTGGCAACCTGCTCGAGACTTATACTCTTTGCGGCACTCTGCTGCGGATCAATATCGACCGTAATCTGCTGAGGAATTTCGCCGCTAATCTGGACTTTCCCCACACCATGAACGGTCTGGAAAATCTTCTTCAAATATTCAGATGTTTTTATGAGTTCAGCATTTTCTCCACCAGTCAGTGCAAACACGTACCCATAGACATCCGCATAATCATCATTGGCAGCAAGAGCGACGCCAGACGGCAAGCTGGGACCAAGATCGGATAACTTGTTGCGGATCTTCTGCCAGATACCCGGAACACGTTCCTTTCTCTCATCATCCTTGAGAAAAACCTGCGTCACACACGCAGCCGGGACGCAATAGGTGCTGAGAATATCTATAGCTTCGACATCACGCAGCCCCTGTTCAAGCGGCTCCGCAACCTGCCTTTGCATCTGCTGCGCACTTGCCCCCGGCCATTGCGCAGAAACAATCATGTTCTTGAGCGTAAAAGCCGGATCCTCTGCACGCCCAAGGTGAAAAAAACCGTATCCCCCAGCAAGAAACAAACAGGCCATCATGAAGCTGACAAGTGCTGGGTGTCCGACAGCCCACCGCGAGACGTTGAAACGCTCCATCATCAGCGTTCACTCACCTGACTGACACACTGAACCGCCTGATCCTGATGGAACGACGCATCACTATTGGTGACAATCCGTTCCCCGGCCTTCAGTCCTTCCACTAACGCATCTGCCCCTCTCAACCCGGCAATTTTTACGTGTCGCAGAACAAGACGAGGCTCCTGCCCTTCTGTCACCCCCCACAAATGCGCATGTACCTGATCCTCTGAAACCAGAGCTGTGAGCGGCACCCGCGCCACACGGGACACCTCATGCGGTGCAAGACGAACCGTGACGAGGCTGTTGACTGCCACAGGCAGCGGATGGGCCAGCTGCAGTTTTATCTCCTGCGTCTGACTTGCCTCATCCACACTGCCAACGTCTCTGATAAGAGCGGGAACGGACTGGCCATGCTGGCTGGCAGGCACACTTACCTCCGCCGCATCCCCAACCGTCCAGGACGAGGATGAGGGAACCTTGAAGTGGACTTCAGCCGCGCCTGCAGACTGCCGGATGATTTCACTTCCGGCCCCAACGAGGCTTCCCGGAATGCCCGTGACGCTGATGATCTGACCATCTTCGGGAGCCCGCACTCTGGTTTCAGCCACCTGAATCTGAGCCTGCGTTAAAGCTGCAAGGGCTGATTTGTATTTTCCCTCAGCCAGCCGCCATGAAGCTGCACGCTCTTCGACTGTTCCAGAGGACAGTCCCCCTATCGCGTCCAGCCCCCGGCTTCTTTTGTAGGTCGCTGCGGCCTGATTGAGTTCGGCGCGGGCAGCATCAACTTCGCCCTGAGCCTGCGCTTCCACCTTCAGCAGAAGTCTGTCTTCAAATACCGCCAGAACATCGCCCTGATGAACATACTGGCCGTTGACGACAGAGATTGCTGTAAGACGCCCCGCCTGCGTTGGAGCAAGAGGAATACTTCTGCTCGCCCTGTATCGCCCAACAAAAACAGTCTTCCCAGATGAGGCATCCTGCACCTTGAGAACCCGCACAGCAGGAAGAGACAGATGCTTTACCGGAGACGATGTCGGTTTGCAGCCCAAAAGGCAGCAGACCGCAAACAGAGGCAGCGTCCTTTTCAGGATCTCTGAACAGGTTCGACACAACATGGTAATTTCCGAAAGTAAAGGCAGACTTCGTTTTTACTGCGGAGCAGCAATAACCGAAATGCCGACCAAGATAAGAAGTATTCCGGCAGCCTGATGCCCACTAAGCTGATCCCGAAAGTAAATCCACCCTGCAAGATTAGCCAAAACAATAGAAAGACCAGCAGAGCCTGCGTAGACAATGCCCATAGGAACAAGGCGAAGAGACAGGGCAAGAAATATAAAGGAGGAGATGTAGCCAATCACCATGACGATTGTGGGAAGAATCCTGGTAAAATCCAGAGCTTCTTTTTGAGCGGCAGTCGCCACAACCTCTGAAAGCACTGTCATGAAGATAAAGAAATATCCTCGCATTTTAGTGCGCTTTCCCTGGAGGCTGCGTTAACTGCGCCATGAGGCTATGGAGATCCTCACGGGTGTTCTGGTCAAGAATATCAGCTTCCAGAATGTCCCAGAGAGAAAGGCCATCAGCAGCCATGCAGGCAAGCAAAAGCGCTGGCGTCATGCCATCAAACAGGCCAACAGATCGGATAACGCTCCAGTAATGCTGTATCCATTCCTGGCTGAGTTGTGGGTCAATCAACATAGCGGCCAGCAGATGGCGAATGATGACTGGCGTCTCATGTGTGCTAACCTGATTGAGGCCAATATAAGCCCGCGCAGCACGCCCGAACTCGACCGGGTCATTCTGTATCGACGTCAGAATTTCATGCTTAAACAGGTCCATCTCACGCATAAACAGACCATCAAGCAACGCTTTCTTATTAGGGAAATGGTGCAGCAAACCGCCTTTACTGACGCTTGCCTCTTTTGCCACCAGTTCCAGCGTAAAAGCCTGAATACCATTCGTGACGAGTATCCGCCCTGCCGCATTAAGCAGATCGTTTTTCACCACATCTGGTTTGTTGACGCGTTTTGGTTTCCTGTTCATGAAAATTCACATACCGTCCAGACGGTATGTTTTCAAGGAAAAGAATGAGGGGATGATGGAATATCTCCCCCTTAGGGCGGAGGAAAGCGCAAATTTCTGCGCTCCCCCTCACCTTGCTGATCATAAACCTAACATTAAAATATTTTTCCAATCCATTGATATATAATAATATTTCTCCGAAAAATAGACTGCTCCATTTCTTAAAATTTCCATACAAAATTCAGAGGCTTCAAAACTCAATCCGGGCTGTCACTTTGAAAGAGCGCCCCGGCTGCGTGTAGTACCGCTCGGAGAGAGAGCTGGATGACTGACCATATGGCAGAGAAGCCGCATTATAATACGCCTTGTCAAAAATATTATACATCCCGGCCTGAATACGCAGCGGCTTATAAAATGACGGGCTATACCAGCCCGTCATGTCAAAAATAACATAGCCGGGCGTTTTCCACTGGTTGGTTAATGTGCCGGTTGAAGTCAGATATTTGGCATTGTCACGCCCGGACGCAAACGTGCCCGACAGATCAGCACCCCAGCGTTTTGTCTTATACCCAAACCCGATAATACCGCGAAAAGGGGAAACCGAACTCAGGTGGAAATTCCGATCCTGGTCACGGCCATCCGCATATGCCAGTGATCCCCATACATGCCAGTGGTCATCAAACGCCCAGTTGCCGCTGGCTTCCACCCCATAAATACGGACATGCGCCAGATTAGTAGAGCCGTAGCACAGCATATAACCAGTGCAGCCGCTGATCCCCATCATGTCTATGAAGTTATGATAGTGGTTATCATAGAAGGAAATTTTTGCACCGCGTTCTGAATTTCCATATTTCATACCAACTTCCCATCCCCGGCTATTTTCAGGCTTAAGGTCCGGGTTACCAACAACCTGATAAACAGGCGGGGTGCTGTAATTCAGATATTCCTCGGTTGCAGAGGGTGCACGATATGCTTCGGCATACTGCCCATACAGAATAAGGTCTTTGGCAATACGCGCTTCTACCAGAACCTTTGGGGAAAAGTGAGATCCATGCGCCCCGTGGGGCAGTCCTGCATAACCGGCATTAGCCATGTAGGAAGCCGTATTGTGCGGGTCACGCTGGAAGTAATCAAACCGGAAACCGGGCGTAATATGCAGCCATTCACCCCGACCAATGCCAATACGATCCTGAACAATGGCCCCCATATCCGTCCCATGGACTTTGGGCATGTCGGAAAAATTATCGTGGGTATAGGCGTTTGATACAGCCCGCTGGCCCGTTTGAGTCTGATAGGTATCCGTCAGAAAGACTTCCCCACCATAAGTCAGCACGTGATGCAGAGGACCAGTGAAAATGTTGTTTGTGGCTGAGCCAGTTACACCATAGGACTCTACAGGCAAAGTCAGGTGCTGGTGCATATAGGCCGTAGGTCTGGCGGGGTCATTGTTTGTAATATCCGTATCGGTCTGAATGCTTTGCCAATACGCCAGAAAATGGGCCTCGCTAAACAGGGCGGTAGGACTACTCGCCTGATAATCGTAATTAGCAGATACACGAGACCGCTGGTTCTCACTGCGTGTACGATAGACATTTGTCGCCGTTGTTTCTGATGTCCTCGTACGTTCGTCATAGTTTCGGTCAAACCATTCGCCAGTCAGACCAATCCTATGGCCGCCCGCAAAATAATGCCGGATTTTCCCCAGAAAACTCCCCTGATCATATGAGGCAGGGTTTCTTGCAGTTCGTGTCCGTCCATATCCGTAAATATCGCCGCGGTTGCCGGTTTCGCTCCCGTTCTGATAGCCTCCCTGGAGCAGAAAGACCGTGTTTTTATAACGTGCAGCAAACGCCTGATTCAGCAATGCCGCCTCACTGGCTCCATTGTAGGTCAGTTTGGTCAGCCCCCCGAAGGTTTTGCCCGGTTTAAGCAAGTCTTCCGGATCCAGCGTGCGCAGGGCTATCACTCCTCCCAGCGCGCCTGTGCCAAAAAAGCTGGAATCTGCGCTTTTAACCACGTCGATGGCGCCAAGCGCATTGAAGTCGAAATTATTGACGCCCCCCTGAGCAGAATTGAAAGACCCTGCATAGGCTCCATCATTTGCCCAGGGCATACGCACACCGTCTATGGTGGTCAGAATGCGGTTCTGATCAAGGCCACGAATGTTGATACTGGAATTACCATTACTGTAGTTAACCGAAGCATCTACTCGTCGAGCAAAGTCTTCCAGGCTGTCTATCTGTCGGTCACGTAATGTTTTGAGGGTAGTTGTGGTTGTCAGCACCCCCGCCTTCCCCACCGCACTATGATCCTTGTCTGGATTAAACTTCATGGAATCCAGAATATCAGTCTTGCCCTGCACTTTTACGGGCCCCAGCACGACTGTAGCGGGCGAAACCGAGGGGGATTTTTGACTATTTTTACCTGCACTGGCCTTGGTTGATGTTTCTGTTTTGGCGGGAACGGGTTCCGTCGTGGCCGCAAAAACCGGTGTTACGCAAGCATACGCCAGTGCTGTTGTCGCCAGCATCCGGTAACGCATGGCCCGGCAGAAAAGAGGCAGCGTTATCATTGTGCATCCGTCATGTTATTAATTGAGAATCATTCTCATTTTATGATGCACAGCAGATCAGGTTTCAGCAAGCCCTTATTGCATATGATTCTCATTTGCGTTAAATAAGACACACATTCGCATCGTTCTGAATGCGTTTATGTCGTAAGGGCCAAAAACATGACCAGAACGTCTGACCCCCTCTCCCTTTCTCTACGCCTAAAAGACGCCACTTACACGCTTCATGAGGATCTGGATAAAGGCATCATGGCGCATGGCCTGTTCTCCAACGCTGATAAATACAAGAGCTTTGTGAAACTACAGTATCTGTTTCACAGGGATGCTAATGCTCTGTACAACCATGCTCAGCTGCTGGAGATCATCCCGGATCTGACCGCCAGAAACCGCTTTACACACGTTTGTCAGGATATGCAGGATCTCGGCCTGCCCTTCCCCGAGGACGTGAGCCCCGTAGACACACCGGATGCGTCTACCGCTGCCGGGTGGCTCTACGTGGCAGAAGGATCCAAACTGGGTGCTAATTTTCTAACAAAGCTTGTTGAGAAAATAGGCTTTACCGATACCTTCGGTGCCCGCCACCTTGCCGCAGATCCGGGAGGACGAGGCGCATCCTGGAACGCATTCAAAAGCGCTATTGACCATGCAGGGTTTGACCCTGTTCTGGCGACAACCGGTGCGCGAGCAGCCTTTATGCGCGTCAAAAAATATATGACGACACCGGATTTAGTGATCAGCATACCTGCTTAACCACCCAAACAATAGAATGGCCTGAAATCCCGAGGGAGTTTCAGGCCATTAAAATTTTCTTATACTACAATTTTAAATATCAGGCTGTGACATCCTGCAACACGGTGAATCCTTCAAACACAGGAGGCCCGGCAGTCAGAGCGCGTCCCTGCCCCGCTCCTGCATGGGCCTGACGAAACTGCTCAGACTGCGTCCAGTCCACAAACGCATTATATGAATCCCACACAGTGTGAGAGGCATAGAGCCTGGCGCCTTCTTTTTCAGGCCCTTTCAGAAACTGAAAACTGACAAAACCGGGAACAGTTTTCAATAAGACTTCACGTTCCAACCAACGTTTCTGAAAAGCATCTTCATTTTCCGGAGCCACCAAAAAGCGATTCATGGCAATATATTGAGACATGGGCTGTTTCTTTCCTTCAACCATTATTGGCAAATTATATCATGCGGTAAAACGTAGGGTTTTCCGGTAACGGCATGCAGGTTCACCCGCCCCTCTTCCAATCCGAACACGCGGCTCGCCAGCGCATTGGTTAAAACCTGTTCCGGCGGCCCCTGTGCGTAAATAGCGCCCTCATGCACCACCACAATATGGTCCGCGCAGGCTGCCGCCCAATTCAGATCATGCACGACCAGCACAACTCCCCCACCAGCTGTGGCATGGGCGCGCGCCAGATTAAGCACCAGATGCTGCCGGGACAGATCCTGAGCCGAGATTGGCTCGTCCAGCAACAAAAAACCCGGCGGCCTGCCCGTATCCTTCACCGCTGCCTCCAGTTGCATCAAGACCCGCGCCAGATGAACGCGCTGGCGCTCACCTCCTGACAGGTCCATGACGTCGCGCTCAGCAAAGGCTGCCAACCCAACCCGTTCCAGCAACACGTCCGCAAGCTCCAAACGGGTTGCGCTACTCATGAAGGGAGCAGAAACCTGGGCACCCATTGCCACGAGGTCACGCAACGTGAACCGGGCGCGTAATGGGCAATCCTGCATCAACATGGCCCGACTAGCCGCCAACTGAGCAGGCGGAAGTGTGGTTATAGGAGCATTTCCCAACCACACATCGCCACTGGTTGCAGGCAGCAATCCGCTAGCAAGCTGGAGCAACGTGCTTTTACCGGCTCCGTTGGGGCCGATAATGGCGGTTAGCTGAGCAGGCTCAAAATCCAGAGAGGCTCCGTGCACAATATCTTTGCCTCGAACGCGCCAGCCAGCGTTCCGCAAGGATAGTCTCATGACAGTGCCTCCCTGTCATGCACACGCGTGAGCAGCCAGACAAAAACGGGTGTGCCTAATACCGCTGTCACAATCCCCACAGGCACATCGGCTGGCATGGCAATAACCCGTGCCAGCGTGTCTGCCGCTATCAGCAGAATTGCCCCCAGCAAGGCACTCCCCGGCAGCACCAGCCGGTGGTCCGGCCCCGTCACCAACCGCACCAGATGCGGAACCACAACGCCCACAAACCCAATGGCGCCAACAAAGGAAACCGTGGGCCCCACCGCGCAGGCAACCGAGAACATGGCGAGCCGCTTGATACGCTCCACAGGGTAGCCCATCAGTCGTGCATCACTCTCCCCCAGTAGCAAAGCGTTCAGGGGCGACGCCAGATATGCCGTTATCCCGGCCGCCACCGACAAAAAGGGACATAACAGACCAATACGCGACCATGTCGCACCGGCAAAACTGCCCATGGTCCAGAAGGTCAGATCACGTAAGGCCGTGTCATTAGCACGGAAGATAAGAATACCTGTTAGCGCGCCAGAAAATGCGCTGAATGCCACACCCGCCAGCAGGATCATACTGACAGAGGTCGCCCCGCCGCGCGTTGCAAACAGATAGAGCAAACAGGCTGCCGCAAAACTGCCCAGCATGCCCGCCATGGGCACGACCCACGCTGCCCCCATGATCGCCGCATGCACGCCCACGCCCCCTAAATCCAGCCATGCCCCGCCCAGCACAATCATACAGGCTGTGGCCAAAGCTGCGCCGGAAGACACGCCGATCAATCCGGGATCTGCCAGTGGATTCCGAAAAAGCCCCTGCATGACAGCACCAGCCACAGCCAGAGCCGCTCCGGTAAGACCCGCCATAACAACACGCGGACCACGGATCTGGGTCAGCACAACCCGATCTGCAAAGCTATCAGCCTGCGTATCACCTTGCCACAGAGCCGTCAGATGTACGCCTGTCGCCCCCATATTGAGGGAGGCGGCCATAATCAGCATCAGCAATGGCAACAAAGCACACAGAAACAGAACTGCATGCCGCCGGGCCATGGTCATGCAGGATGACCCACCGCGGCCATCATTCTGGCGAGATCAAGGGCGGCCTGAGGCGTGCGGGGGCCAAAGCCCAGCAGACGCTCCCCTTCCATACTCACAAAGGCATGATTGCGCCCAGCCGGGGTCAGTTTAAAGCCAGGGTCAGCCTGAAGAGCTGAGCGAATAGCAGCAGCGGTCTGATCCATGAGCAGGATAATATCAGGCCGAAGTGCAACCAGATTTTCCTGATCCACGATTTTATAACCCTGCATGCCAGTTCCGGCGTTCACGCCTCCCGCAAGACGGATCATGGCGTCTGCTGCCGTTCCTGTGCCGGCAGCCATAGGGCGATTGTTTGTCATGCGCATAACAAACAACACACGTGGCTTTCCTGCATGCGCACTCCGCCATGCCTCCAGTTGCCTGAACTGTCCGGCTATGGAGCTGCACAATTCCTCGCCTTTCTGCCTGGCGCCAACGATATCTGCCAAAAAACGAATGCGTCCTTCAATAGCCTCAGGGGATGGTGTCGCATCCACAAACACAACCGGGACACCGGAGGCCATAAGCTGATCCATGGCAGCGGGTGGCCCTGAATCATTCATGGCCAGAACCAAATCCGGCCGCAGGGACAAAACTCCCTCGGACGAAATGGCGCGCATGTAACCAAGATCTTTTTTCTCTTTTCGCGCCTGCTCTGGCCATGTGGACGTTTGATCCACGGCTAAAATCTCATTTGAGCACCCTAGCGCATAGAGTGTCTCAGTTATGGGGCCACCAATGCTGGCTATTCGTGTTGCACCGCGGAGTGTAACGCGCCGCCCCCGGCAATCTGTTACAATACGGTCAGCACCTGTATTTGTCGCCTCTTGGGCTAAGCCGACACGCGGCACAGAGGCTGAAGCTACTCCAAAAGCCAGCATGGCTCCCACAGAGCGACGAGACAGCAAAAACCCAGCTGACCGCTGACCCTCGCCCCTGTTTGTTCCCCATTCTGTTTTCATCAGGCTGCCTGCTCCTGCCCAGCGACAGTGCGGAGCACGTCATACCCACTGAATTCGCGCTTTTCGAGTGTCAAAACGTCACCCTGCTCCATGCCTTTATGTGCGACATGAAACAGTTCCGACTTACGCCATGCGTCGTAAGCCTCTCGCGATGCCCAGACTGTCTGGGACGCATAGGCAAGATAATCTGACGCGGGAGCTCCCCTCAACAGGACCTCCCGGTCAAGCCAGCGACTTTTGAACTCGGCTTCTTTTTCCGGACGGACTTTAAAACGATTCATAGCAACAAACATTGCCCCTCCATCCAATAAAATGTCTTCAAAGCCGCCATTTTTCGCAAAAGCAGCAAGGTCTTGAGCGTCACATCACGCCAACCCTCACACAAACGCAAATGAGAATCAATATCATATAAAGACGCGCACCTATTTGTGTTTGAATTGCCATTTTTCTCCATGTCCCCAGGAGGGGCTGAGTCTCATCAAACCCCTCTCAGATCAACTCATCCTGGCTTTCTACGTAGTATCGGAAAGAAGAGAGACCAGATGCTCCCGTTACGAGCGACCATGCAGGACACAACGCCCCCCCCCCCTGCACTCGTATATAATGACCAGATTATCTTCTTTTAAAACAATCTTACGTTACGGTTTATGCACGAACTGGCTTTGCCGTCCGTCAATACTTACAGGCACATCTCCCTTAACGGTTATTCGCCGTAATTCCCGGGCCTGCTGGTCAAAATCAGCGGGGGCGTAATGTTGTGTCGCCCGGTTATCCCATATAGCAACGTCCCCTTCTTCCCAACGCCATGTGACCGTGTTTTCTACCTGGGTGATGTAGCCTTGCAGAATATCGACCAGCGCATTGGCTTCACGCGTGGGGAAACCATCCAGCCCAATAATAAAGTGACCCAGAATAAGCGTTTTTTCCCCACTTTCCGGATGTACCCGCACGACCGGATGTTCTGTCACATATAATTTTGAAAGAAACTCCGCACGAAAGGCGGCAATCTCTCCTTTTTTGCCATCAAATTTATAATAGTTCGTATCATAATCATTGGAATGAATGCCCCATGCCGTATCCGCCAGAGCTTTTAAGGGCTGTGGCAAATCATCATAGGCCGTGGCCGTGTTGGCCCAGATTGTGCTGCCTCCATAAGGCGGAATATGAAGAGCCCTCAGAATGGAAGCCTTGGGGTAATCCGGCACAAAAGTTACATCTGTATGCCAGGAATCTGTTGAACGCCCATGCCGGGACTTAAGCTCAAAAGTGTATTTTGTGCCTTTTGGTGCCGCAATGGTTGGGTGCAAAATTGGCTCACCAAAAACACGGCTGAGCGCTTCATGCTGGGCATCATCCAAAAACTGCTTTTTAAGGAAAATCACCTTGTTTTTAACAAGCTCTGTGCGTAAAAAATCTTTCTGCACGTCTGAAAGCGGCTGTTTGGCATCAATACCATGCAGAACTGCGCCTAAGCGGCTTCCAACTTTTTCGACAGACAGACGTGTTTTTTCAAGAGCAGAAGACATCAGGAAACCCCTTTATCAGCGTCGCGCAAAAGAAAATGAAGACGGGAGATGAGAACGCGCAGCAGAAGCCGCATCAAGTTCTTCTGGAAGTTTGATAAAGTAGACCAATAAACCGCTTAAGACGAACAACGCTGCATAAACAACCATAACGCCACCAACACCAAAAAACGGCTGAAAGACATAAACAATAAGCGGCCCGATCCAGACACTGCACCCGGCGCCAAAGTTCAGAAAAGACATGGCAAGCCCTTTCCTGTCGGGCAGTAAAGATGGCGCCAAAGCTGAAAGTGGAACATAGCCAGCAAGAGTCAGTCCGAAAAATGCCGCCGAACCGTACAACGCTATGGGAGAGATATGACCGAAATGCGCAGGAACCCAGTAAAGCAATAAACTGGCCAGGCCACTCCCTACGCCCCCCACCCACATAATCGTGCCGCGCCAGGAAACACGGTCGCTCAAGGCTCCGAAAAAGAGATTACAGACAATATTACTTGCAAAAATAGTTTCTAAAAACCGCATCCACTGTGCGTTTGAAAGACCAAGTGTGCTGATGAAGTAAAATGGCATAAAAACAATAATGCCATGCGTTGCGCTCGAATTTATGGCTCGCACAATGCAGGTTAAGACCAGTGAGGGATGAGCACGGATAACACCTACAAGCTCGCCCGGAGCTGGGAGCGCCACCTGAGAGTGAGGAAGAGCGCCTGCTCCTGCCTCTTTATCCCGCAGAACAAGAGCTAGCCCGCCCCCTAAAATGACAGCCACAAAGGCCACCCAGAATGTGCCATACTCTCCAAAAACAGGCAGAGAAAAACTGGCCACAACGGTCCCAAGGGTTGGCAGGCCGCATGTAAAGCAGAACCAGAACAGGCCAGAAGCTAACCCCCGCTGGCTTATCCGAACTTCTCTGACCAGCAAGGTCAGAATACCGTAAGCCAGTAACGGGTATCCAAAACCTCTTACGCCATAGGTCAAAAGTATTTGCCACCCGGAATGGGACGGTACGGCCACGGCAAGAAAAAGAACCTGAGGCACAACCCATAACAAGATGCCGGCAAAAATAACTTTGCGGCACCCAAAACGGTCACACAGAACGCCAGATCCCCATGCAGAAACCGCCGCAGCAAGCCCGTAAACTGTAAAAACAAGAGCAACAAAGTGCTCAGTGAGACCATGCCTGACAAGAAAAGGAGAGAGGTAACCAACCTCGACCCCGTCTCCAATCATAAACAGTAAAAGCCCAATATACTGGAAGCTAAAGTCAAAGGGGCTTTTATCGGGAACCTGTGCCAGTCTTGTCATGCCTCCCTCCCCTTTATCCAGCCCGTCTGGCTTCAGGCAGTTCATGCCGTGCAGCCGGGTGATCAGCTGGCGGACGCGCCGTTTGATTTTCAGGAAAAAGAGTTTCCCTCAATGTTGCACTGGCAGAGGCTCTGATACGCCCACGCTTGCGCAATTCCGGCACAACCAGTCTGCCAAAGTCTTCAAAGCTTTCCGGGTTAATCAACTGAATCAGATTAATGCCGTCCGTTTCAGTATCATCCAGCCATTGTTCCAACTGGTCAGCCACAGTGCTGGCAGACCCTATAAAGGTGCGAGCCCTGCCAAAACTTCCAGCCGGATTGGCAGCGTTATCCAGGGTCCACTCCCGCCCACTCACGGTCGGGTCAAACTGACGCAGCACAGACTGGCTCGCTTCTGTTTTCTGGTAACGAATAACACTCTCGCGTGGAATTTTTGAGAAATCCACGCCTGTCATGGAAGAATAATGAATAATAGATCCTACAGGATCATAGTATTGATAGTATTCCTTGAACTTTTCCTGTGCGGCCTCATCCGTTTCAGCCACCACCACAGCGACGGCTGTAATGAATTTTACATTCTCCGGCTTACGACCATGCGTGACCGCTTGCTGCCGAATACGGCGTACATTCCCACGCACACCCTCCGCGCCAGCCCCCACCACAAACACCACTTCTGCATGGCGTGCAGCAAAGTCTGACCCTCGCGCCGATGTCCCTGCCTGCAAAATAACAGGCACGCGCTGCGGGCTAGGTTCTGTGACGTGCCCGTCGGGAACGGTAAAGTAAGTGCCTTTATGCGCAATCGGATGTACTTTATCTGGGTCTGTATACATGCTGTCATTCAAATCTTTTTCTCGAACAACCGCATCATCCTCCCATGAATCCTGCCAGAGTTTATAAGTAACCTCCAAAAACTCCTCAGCAACATCATAGCGTTTATCGTGCGCAACCTGCTGCGTTAACCCTAAATTGCGGGCAGCACTCTCTTGTTGAGAGGTCACAACATTCCAGCCAATTCGTCCGTTACTCAGGTGGTCTAATGTACTAAACTTTCTGGCTGCCAGATAAGGCTGCTCATATGTTGTGGAAAGCGTAATACCAAAGCCAAGCTTTTCGGTCGCCGCTGCCATGGCAGAAACCAGCAACAATGGATCTATCAGGGGTGACTGAATGCCATGCCGCAGTGATGCCTCCGGGCTGCCCCCGTAAACATCTATCTGACCAAGCGCATCCGCAATAAACAGACAGTCAAACCCACCCCGCTCGACTGAACGCGCAAGATCTGTCCAGTATTTTACGCTGGTATAGCGATGCGTCTGGTCACGCGGATGCCGCCACAAACCATAGTTAAGATGCGAAACGGTCGCCATTGTAAACGCATTTAAAATAATGGGCGCTTGCGTTTTGGCCTGATATGGCATTGGTTTACCCTTGAATTCTGGAGGCCGAGGGCCGCCGAACGCCGCTTTAAACAGCTCCAACCCGCCACTGCTCAGGCGGGAGTTCTCCATTCACCAGAAAATCGCCTACTACCCGTGTGCGATAAACCCGTGGGTTATGACAGCCAATTGTACGGATATTGCGCCAGTAACGGTCCAGCGCCGCCCCACGCAGGGTGGCTGTGCCGCCTAATGTGTCAAACAGTTGAGATGTCGCGTTAAGTGTCAGGGGGAAAATAATTTCTTGCGCCTGCCAGACTTCCAGCTCCGCTTTGATGACAGACGGTCCGCGTTCGTCTTCCTTGCTATCTGCCGCAATTTGCAGCGCATCTGCTGCATGCCGCACAATGGCACGGGCAGCATGCGCGGCAGATGCAACATGGCCTACAATTTCAAGAATTTGAGGGTCATGTGCTGGCAGAGCATGGTTTGCATGGCTAAAGCCGCGCTTGCGGTTTTTAACGGCCTGCGCCACATCCAACGCCGCAGCCTGGGTAATACCGGCGACAGTTGCCAAATGGTACAACTGGAAAAACGCCTGTGAATACGCAAAACCCGTATTGCCTACCCGCAATTCATCATGCTCAACGCGCACATCTCGAAAATGTGCCGTGCCACTCGCAGTCAGCCTCTGTCCGACCCCATCCCAATCGTCGAGAATTTCAAGCCCCGGATCATGCCGTGAGGCAAGGCACTTAACGGTCTCACCGTCCTCATTCGAGCCAGTAACCGTTAGCCAATCAGCATAGAGAGAGCCCGTGGTGAAAAATTTGCTCCCATTAATCACCCAATGGTCGTCCTTGCGCGTAAAACGGGTCGCAAACGCATCGCGCGCTGTGCCTTTTTCCGCAGCCGCAGCTCCGGCTGTCTCCCCTTTACCCAGCCGCTCAAACCACCGGCTGGTATAGTCAGATGGCACTTCGGAGCGGAGATGTTCAATAAACCCAAAATGAGCCCGCAAAGCCTGCGCAACATTAGAATCTGCCGTTGCAAGGTCAGTAATGAATGAAAACAGTTCATTCAAAGGTCGACCAAGCCCACCAAACTCTTTGGGGACAGTAAATGCGGTTAACCCGCTTTCTTTTAATTGCACAATTTGTTCAAACGGCAGAATTCTTTCCACTTCCGCTTTTGCGGAATGAGCTCTGATCTCTTCCAGCAGAGATGAGTATTGCGGACTAACCGCATTGTATCCGGTCGAACCCGCCTCACCCCACAGTGTTGCAGCACGATCCTGCTCAACTGTTCTATTGCGTTTTAACACCCTCATCTCCCACCTTTATGGAAGCAGCCTTTAAAGCCTGCATGCTGACGCAGGGCTTTTTAGAAGCGACTCACGACAAGTGATTTTAAAAAATCAATCAACCCGAATCGCATTTAATCATATTAAACGATTCAAACAAGTTATAAAAATGACGACTAGAAATTTAATTCGCATTGACTCGTGAAATAGACAAACATAATACGATTTTATGTGTGTTAATGGAATCGGAATAATTTAACACCATAAATTATAGTGTAATTGAGCGTGTAGCTCAGGCGGGAGCGTATGGTGGACAGGACATTTTTCGTGTATCTCGTCAGCTCAACAGCGCTGGCCTTCTCTTTCCCTCTTTTGTCGCCTGTCGCAAAAGCACGGGAAACTCTTCTCACAAATCAGCAAGACCCAACCAAAGCCGCAGTAGCGCATCAAAAGGCACGCCAACCCGCACATGCAGGGCGTCCCCATTCGGCCACTAAGGCTCAAACCATTGCACAGGTTGAAGATGTCAACGTGCAGGGACGCAGGCAGGCCAACTGGGTTGTTACCCCCGTTACTGCCGCAACAATTGCCAATTATGTGCCGGGTACAAACGCACTGAAGGCGCTTACAACCTTGCCGGGTGTTATGTACAATTCAGGAGATCCCCAGGGGTTAAATCTTTGGGGGCAATCTTTCCTGATGCATGGGTTTGACCAGAGCCAGATTGGCATGACACTGGACGGTATGCCTTTGGGGGACCAGCAATGGAGTAACTCCAATGGCTTAAGTCCTTCTGCTGCCATCTCGTCTGAAAATATTACCCGCATGGATGTTTCAGCCTCTGCCGGGTCTGAAGGCGCTGCCAGTATCAGCAATCTTGGCGGCACTGTTCAGTTTGTCTCGCGAGATCCGTCGCACAAAACAGGGGCCACCGTTAACCAAACCTTTGGCAGCAACGCCATGTTTCATACATTTGTGCGTGCAGACAGTGGGGATTTAAACAAACAGGGCACGCGCTTCTGGGTGTCTTATATGCGTAACGACACAAACAAATGGCGTGGCGGCCAAAACCAGTTCATGCAGCAGGTTAACGCCAAATTATTGCATCCTGTTGGAGAAAAAAGCCGCATCACTGCGTTTTTCAACTACGCAGATGAGCAGATGCAAAATTATCAGGACTACAATATGGATATGTTCCGCAATGGCGGCTATCATATTGATAATCTGCTTGGCACGCCTAATGGGTATGAAACGGCTTATCGTCTTGCTCTGGCGCAAAATGGCCGCCCCGGCGGCGCTGTTCCTGCGGCTTACCAAAAACTCCAAAGCCCCTACACCGCCTCTTTCTATGATGGTGCAGGAAGTCAGCGACAATATTTTGGTGGCGTTTCAGCCGACCTGGCCCTGACAGATCGCTTGCGCTGGAACAGCACCTTCTACGGCCATCGCTCGTGGGAGGTCGGGACGGTGACAAGTCCGCTCATTCAGTCCACCAACGGCGCGCCTTTTGTGGAACAGGCCACCATTCCCACAACCCGACGTTTTGGACTGACCTCGTCCCTCACCTACACCATTGCCCGAAACGAGATTAATGGTGGGGTTTGGTATGAAAATACCCATTTTAATGCCGATAAACGTGCTTATGATGAGCCATTGCTCGAAGATGTTCTGAGCGGTGCCGCAAGACCTGTCGATGGCTTGCACCTGACATCAGATTACCGACGTGAATATGAGCAGGTTTTCAATACCAATACTTTTGTCGCCTATCTGCAGGACACCTACCGTCCAATCGATAGCGTGGCACTCCATTTTGGCTTTCGTTCTGTC
Source organism: Acetobacter sp. KSO5 (assembly GCF_044094635.1). Lineage (NCBI taxonomy): Bacteria > Pseudomonadati > Pseudomonadota > Alphaproteobacteria > Acetobacterales > Acetobacteraceae > Acetobacter > Acetobacter sp. KSO5. The sequence continues at coordinate 1,723,836 of NZ_CP172014.1, forward strand.
TTAAACACCACCCGCGTGGGCCAGCTTGCCAACTGGGAGCCCTACACACGGACGACCGCGATTGCTGGCGGTGCGGGCCTGACAACCAGCAAACCTTTCCTCCCCCATATCAGTGGACAATGGAGTTTTCTGCCTGGGCATCAAATCTATTTTGATATTGCCAATAACGTAAAAGTTCTGCCCGTCTCTGGCTATAATAGTGGCGCATCACCTTTTGCAACCACGCAAGCCGCCTTTGATGCCTCCCGCAACAGCATTACGTCTGAGACAGACTGGAACTACGCTATAGGGTATCGTTACCATTCTCACATTCTTGATGGTAACGTTTACGCCTATCACACTGATTTTTCGAACAGACTTCAGAAAATATCCAGCGGCAGTCCCAATAATCCCTACACTGTCATCAGCAACGTTGGCGCCGTCGCAATGAACGGGGTTGATGCAGGCCTTGTGCTGCGCCCGGTCAAAGGCCTGCAAATCGGCAGCAGTATCAGCTACGATCACGCCACTTACTCTGACAATGTAACGCAAACAACAACCGACGGAGTTGTGACGTATGGGATCAAAGGGAAACAGGTCGTTGCCTATCCCCGCTTTATGTATAAAGGCCAGATTTCCTACAGGTGGAAAAATGCAGAAGTCCATGCTGACACACAGTTTATCGGCCAGCGCAACCTCAGCTACACTGGCGATGAAAAAGTGCCTTCATATTGGCTGACCAATGCCGGCGTGCGCTACGACCTTACCAGCCTGATTGGCAATGTATCGGGCACGTCTGCTTTCAAACGCATCAGTCTGGACTTCAATGTCTATAATATCACCAATCAGCACTATATTTCCACAATGGGCCAGAATGGCTTTCCTATGTCGGGTGATTATCAGTCCGTCGTGCTTGGTGCGCCACGTCAGTATTTTGGCTCTATTCAGGTTGATTTCTAATGACTCTTACAAAAACAGCTCCGACCTCCACGCATACAGCGCATGTTGACGCCCTCCTCTTTCGCGAAGGCATGTCACGGCTACCCAGCGGCATAACCCTGATTACCACAGGCGGCCCGGCTGGCCTGCATGGCTTTACAGCAACGGCGGTGTGTAGCGTTTCAGACGCACCTCCAACCCTTTTGGTGTGTGTAAACAGAAACACTTCCGCGCATGACCACATCCTATCCCACCAATGTCTGGCCGTTAACGTGCTGGCTGAAGGACAGGAACATTTATGCAGCGCCTTCAGCAGCCGTAAATACACCATGGCAGAACGCTTTGCTCTGGCACGGTGGAAAAACGGTATAACCGGCGCACCATTACTGGAAGGAGCCGTGGTCTCCTTTGAGTGTCGTGTTTCTCGGGTTATCGACACACCCACGCATAGCATTGTTATCGCTACAGTAGAGCATGTCCAGTGGGACGAGACAGCAGAAAGCGGATTAGTCTGGTTTCAAAAGTCTTTTGCTCTGGCGAAAAAATAAGCTGGATAAATATCGTCTTCCGACGCCCTGACACGCGCGTTGAACCCCAGCGCCACCGTAGAAAGACGATGCCTGAAGATGGCCTGCAGATCCTTGAAGCCTTTATAGCCCAACGATTGTGCAAAACGGACACAGCCCGAGACATGCACCCCACATTTTTCGGCCAGGACATGAACCGAGTCAACCGCAATATAATTTGGGTTTTGCGTTATATATAAAAAAATTTTCTGATATGACTTACTCAATTCAGCATATCGGTCATAAATGACACGGATTAACTCTTCATACGTGCCTGGAGGTTCCCCTACGGTGGCTGCCTGCTTCTTTTCCGATACCTTCATTTTTTCCCAACTATCCATTCCACAAGACACACCCTAAGCCGATGGTTCTGATTATGCGTTAGATTAAGCCTCCTGCGTCTCCCCCTCCCCCATAATCGCAACGCCATCCTTTGCGGCAAGAAGAGTGTAATATTTTCTAGCCACCCAAAAGTGTCGCAATCTTGTTCTTACTGCAACAGGACGGCATTTCCATGTCATCGTCCTGTCTTATCGTAAATAACCTTTATGATTGCCCGTGGCCTTATTGTACACATCAGCCATTGGAAATGATGAGCTTTATTTGGGCAGTGTTAGGGCCTGTTAGCACTTGATCCAGTCTGCTGCGGCAGCGATGTGGATGACTGCGAGGAACGACGTTGCTGTTTTTTCGTATCGGGTTGCGACAGCGCGCCACTCCTTGAGGCGAGCCCAGAGGTTCTCGACAAGATGTCGACACCGATAGGCCCATTTTGGGCAGGCGACCCGCCCATCGCGTCGTTTCGCAGGAATGGCCGGTCGGGCTCCCATGTCCCAGATCCGTTCACGGAAGGCGTCCGAGGCATAGCCCTTGTCCGCTACCACCCACAAAGGAATGGCGGGAAGGCTATCGAGCATATCTGGAGCCAGCGGCAGTTCATGGGCCTGGCCGGGCGCCAGGGCAAAACCAACAGCCTTTCCATGCCTGTCTGCTATCACGCAGACTTTTGTGCCATAGCCGCCGCGAGAGCGGCCAAGTGCTCCACGATGGTCTCGCTCTTCAAAAGAGCCCCTTTTTTGGGGCTCCCGCCGTCTTGTGGTGAGCTCTGATATTCGTGCCCTCCAGAAAAGTCATGCCGAGTGCTACTCCCTGTTGTTCCTGAACCAGTGCGAGCAGGCGTTCCCACACACCCAGCTCCGTCCAGCGGATGAAAAGCTGGGCCGCTCGTCACCACGGCCCCAGTTCAGCGGGGATGCTCCGCCATTTCGCGCCATTCTCATCACGCCAGAAAATTGCTGCTATCTTACGCCGCAGATCATGGGGCTGCGTCTTGCCCCTTGGGCGAACCGCCTCAATCAGAGGTTCCCAGATCGCCCATGTCTCGTTCGTAAAGGCGCCTCTTCTGTCTCCTTCTTCCATCTCTACAATATGGGAAGAAATTCAAGATCTAACAGGCTCTAGCTTACCACAGCCTCAATCATTGAATTTTTATTTATTAAAAATTTATATAAGCCGATAATATTTTTTTTAAAAGATTTCCGCATAACTCCAATTCTATCGTGCGCTGAATTCCACTGATTCCAGCAAGGAAGGAAACGCATGAATGCCATCGTTGTGACGGCGCTGAAGCGACCTTACACATTTATTGTCCTGTCGCTTCTTATTCTCGCCTTTGGTGTGCTGTCCCTTTTCAACGCCCCGACCGATGTGTTTCCAAATATCCGGATCCCGGTGGTATCCGTAGTCTGGACATACGGTGGCATGCTGCCTGAGGAATTTGCTGGTCGTATCACCTATAATTACGAACTGGCCGTAACCTCCACGGTTGAGGGCATCGAGCATATGGAAAGCAGCTCCTACTATGGCAGGAGCATCGTCAACATCTACTTTCAACCTGGCACGGATATTGGAGAAGCTGAGGCTGAAGTCACAGCTATTTCTCAAACGGTTATCAAACAGTTACCCGATAATATCCCTGCCCCCATGGTCATGCGGCTGGAAGCATCCTCCGTTCCGGTTCTCGCCCTTCAGATTACGTCTGAAAAACAAACTCCGTCTGACCTGTATAAAATCGCCATGACGCGTATTCGGCCCATTCTGGTAACGGTTCCGGGCGCAGTTCTCCCTCATCCTTATGGCGGCATGGACAGCTTCATTATGGTTGCCTTGAACCAGAAGCAGTTACAGGCACACCATCTTTCCGCAATGGATGTGCAGAATGCCCTGCGCAAACAGAACATCGTTCTGCCGGCTGGCGATCAGAAAATAGCCACCACAGACTGGATGGTTCAGACCAACGCTACGCCCCGCTCCATGAAAGAGCTTGGCGACATTCCGGTCAAACGTGTTGGGAATGCCGTTATCTACGTGCATGACGTGGCGCAGGTTTACCGTGGAGGACACCCCCAGACCAACCTTGTGCTTGTTCAGGGCCGCCAGGGTGTGGAAGTGGTCGTGATGAAAAGTGGTGACGCCTCGACACTGGATGTTGTGGCACACACCAAGGAACTTCTACCCCGTCTCCAGAAACTTGTTCCGCCTGACGTGCATATTTCTCTCCTTAGTGACGCGTCTGTTTTTGTGAAAGACGCCATCAAGGACGTTGTGCGTGAAATGGTGACAGCCGCCATTCTGACCGGGCTTGTTGTTCTGTTGTTCCTGGGGTCATGGCGCTCCACCCTTATTATCGCCACATCCATTCCCCTCGCCATTCTCACGGCCATTATCTGCCTTCTTCTGTCTGGACAGACCATCAATGTCATGACGCTGGGCGGGTTGGCACTCGCTGTCGGCATTCTGGTGGATGATGCCACCGTCATGATTGAAAACATTGATACCCACCTTGAAGAAGGCAAGGAGCTGGAACCGGCCATTATTGACGCCGCCAACCAGATTGTGGTGCCCACACTGGTATCCACCTTGTGTATCTGCATTGTATGGACACCACTTTTTCGTTTGAGCGGTGTCGCAGGCTGGCTGTTCATGCCCATGGCAGAAGCCATTGTCTATGCCATGCTGGCATCCTTCATTCTGTCACGCACATTGGTGCCAACCATGGCCAAATATCTTCTGGCCGGTCAGGTCCATCCGGGTCTGCACAGTGATGAACATCTTGCTCTGCCCAAAGGTTTTCTGGGGCGTTTCCAGAACCGATTTGAACACGCGTTCCATAATTTCCGCGCCAGCTATGGTCGGATGCTGGAACGTATCATTGCGCGCCGCGGTCTTTTTGCCATGGGCTTTCTGGGACTATCGGTCCTTTCACTAGGATTGTTCCTGATCTCCGGCCAGGATTTCTTCCCGGAAGTGAAATCAGGCATGATGCAGATGCACATGCGTACCCCCTTAGGCATGCGCATTGAAACAACAGGCCGCATCGTCTCTCTGGTTGATGATCGGATTCAGAAGCTTCTTCCGGGGAAAGTCTCTGGTATCATCAACAACTGTGGCTTGCCCGAAGGGCCTCATAATCAGGCTTTCATCCCCACCCCCTCTATCGGCACGCAGGATTGCGACCTGACAATTTCGCTCAAGGATGAGGAATCTCCGGTTTGGACGTATCGCAAGCTCCTCCGTAGCGATTTATCTGCCAAATTCCCCGGCAGCGTGTTTACCTTTCAACCCGCTGATCTGACAGAAAAAATACTCAACTTTGGATCACCCGCACCCATTGATATTCAGGTTTCTGGCCCGGATATTCGTGACAATTACCAGTATGCCCGCCTTTTGGTGAACAAACTGCGCGCCATTCCCGGCACGGCGGATGTGGTGATCCAGCAAACCATGAAAACGCCGACCTTGTTCGTGCAGGGCAACCGGACGTTCGGTCAGGCTACCGGCATGACCGAAGCGGATATTGCCAATAACGAACTGATGACTCTTTCTGGTAGCCAGACTGTCGATCCCCAATACTGGCTTGACCCGAAAACAGGCATCACATTCCCGCTGAACGTCTATGTCTCACAAGACCAGCTGACCCATTATAATGATTTGCTGACCATTCCTGTTGATAAAGGCGACAATGACCCTAAAGGCACGGATATGCAGCTTCTGGGCAGCATCAGCACCGTGACGCCAACAGGTACACCGGGACAGGTATCCCACTACAATTCCATGCCGGAAATTGATGTCTATGTTTCAGCTGAAGGCACTGATCTGGGCTCTGTTCTGGCCAGGGTAAAACAAACCGTTGCCAGCACACAAAAGGACCTTCCGCAAACAGCTGCTGTCGATATCCGCGGGCAGGCCGTGACCATGCATGGAGCGTATGCAGAACTCATTGCCGGTCTGGTTGTCTCTGTTGTGCTGATCTACATGCTGATTGTTATCAACTTCCAGTCCTGGATTGATCCTTTCATCATTATTTCCGCACTGCCGGGTGCTCTTGCCGGAATTGCCTGGAGCCTGTTCCTAACCCAGACACGTCTTTCTGTTCCGGCATTGACGGGCGCCATCATGTGCATGGGAACAGCGACGGCAAATTCCATTCTGGTTGTCTCTTTTGCGAAGGAGCGTTTCGCCCTGCACGGTAATGCCCTAGTTGCAGCCGTAGAAGCCGGATTTGGACGCATTCGTCCGGTTATCATGACAGCCTCTGCGATGGTGATCGGCATGGTGCCGATGGCAACCAGTAATTCGCAAAATGCGCCGTTAGGTAAGGCCGTTATCGGCGGCCTTATTGTCGCAACGGTTTCAACGCTTCTGTTTGTGCCGTGCGTTTACGCAATTTTCCACAATAGCTCTCATACAAAAAACCGCAGTCCGTCTGAAACGGACCATACAAATGGGCAGGAGGCCGTCTGATGTTCAAAATTACAAAAAACCGACTGTTTGTCGGCGCCCTGCTCTGTGTGCTTGTAGGATATGTGGCGTATCTGGAACTCCAGCATCTCCGTAATCAGGTGACGCTGCAGGCAGACGCAACCCATGCCAGTGTTCCCGATGTAGCCGTGGTCCAGCCCAAGCCTGCACCGTCCACACTTGCCATGACCCTGCCGGGGAATATCAACGCATGGTACGAAGCGCCCATTTATGCGCAGGTCTCCGGTTATGTGAAAATGTGGAACAAGGATTACGGCGCGCCTGTAAAAAAAGGGGATACCCTGGCGGAAATCAACGCCCCGGGGCTGGATGCGCAATATGCACAGGCCAAGGCTGACCTTCAGGTAACACAGGCCAAATATGGCCTTGCCACTGTTACGGCAGACCGCTGGAGGTCTATGGGAAAATCACAGGCCGTATCGGGGCAGTCTGTTTCTGTTCAAAACGCAAATGAACAGTCAGCCCGTGCTGCGTTGGAGGCTGCCCAGCACAATGTGGACCATTATGATGCGCTTGAACGCTTCAAAACCATTGTGGCCCCGTTTGACGGCGTTGTAACGGCCCGAAACATTAGTGTGGGAGATTATGTTGGCGCAGGCGGTGGCAATCTGAACGCCAATGGCACGGCCAGTGAACTGTTTACCGTAGCAGACACCCATGAGATGCGTCTTTTTGTCTCCGTGCCTGAGGTGTTCTCCTATGTTCTCAAACCCGGACTGAAAGCCCGGGTGACGGTGCCGCAATATCCCAATCAGGTTTTTACAGCCAACTTTCTGACCATAGCCAAGGGCTATGATCCCAATACGCGCACAGCCATTACAGAATTTACAATCGATAATGCTGACCAGAAATTGTGGCCCGGCACTTTTGCCACCGTTTCCCTCTCCGCCCCGGCAGAAGGCGGGGTTTATACAATTCCAACTGGTGCCTTGGTATTTCAGGAAAAAGGGATGCAGGTTGTCACGGTCGATGCCCAGAATAAGGCGCACTACAAAAACATAACCGTAGGCCGCATGTCAGACGCTTACACCGAGGTGGATGCCGGCCTGACGCCGACCGACCATATTATTAACAACCCTCCGGCTGATCTCCTCGAAGGACAGACCGTGCGCCTGAGTGCGCCTGAAAAAGGATATCTAACATCCGCCAGCAACAGTGATGAGGAGGATGACGAATGAGCATTATCCTTACACGCCCCCGGATATCCCGCCGAAAGAAAGCGCTTGTGGCTAAAGGCGCTGCGCTTGCGACACTCATGGCGCTTAGCGCATGTGATCTGGCCCCTGCCTATCAGGCTCCCCACTTCATTGTGCCTGCATCATGGCACGGGCAAGGATTGTTCCATGAGGCACAGCCGCAAGAGACTGTCATACGGTCCGACTGGTGGACGCAGTTTAACGATCCGACACTGAATACGCTTGAAGCACAGGCAATGGATGGCAATGCCGATCTGCAAGTCGCCGCTGAACGCTTTATTCAGGCGCGATCCATTGTTATGGAAGCCCGGTCTGACCTGCTGCCGCACTTTGCACTGGCATTTGGCTCAAGCAATAACAAAAGCTCTTCAGATCGGCTGTTCCGTTACAAAGGGCCGATTACTGCCACTGATGAGTTCTATGGGGGCATGGCCAGTTGGGAGCCTGACATCTGGTCTTCCATTCGCAACCGTGTGCGCGCACAAAAATATTATGCGCAGGCACAGGCCGCACAATATGCGTCTGCCCGGCTCAGCCTTCAGGCCGAACTGGCAACTGATTTTTTTGCCCTGCGCGGGCTTGATGCACAGAACGCCATCTATGAGCAATCCATCAGCTATTATCAGCAGGCGCTCCGCGTCACCCAGACACGACTTGATAATCAGGATGCAACCGGCATTGATGTGGCGCGCGCCAAAAACCAGCTTTACATGACGCAGGCTCGTCAGCTGGATGTACAGGCGCAGCGTGAAGTGCTGGAACATGCTCTGGCCGTTCTGGTCAATGCGTCCCCCTCATCCTTTCATATTCCTGAAGTCGTCGATCAGGATGCGGCGGAACCTGTTTTTCCACTAGGAATTCCATCCGAACTGCTGCAACGCCGTCCGGACATTGCTGTAGCTGAGCGCGAAATGGCGCAGGCCAACCGGGCCATTGGCATTGCACGTGCAGCATTTTACCCACACGTGTCTTTCAACGCGAATGGCGGCTTTGACGCCAACGGGTTTGATCTGGCCAATCTGGCAAACAGCATGTGGTCTTACGGAGCCTCTGTCACCATGCCGCTGTTTGAAGGCGGCCTGCGCAGAGCCCAGCTTCAACGCACATGGTCAAACTACCGCGAAACACGCGACCATTATCGCATGGCGGTTCTGTCTGCCTTTAAGGATGTTGAAAACGGCCTGTCGATGACGGCACGCCTGCGGGCAGAAAATAGCCGGCTAAAGCAGGCCGTTGACGCCGCCATGCAGTCGCAGACATTAACCATGACGCTCTATAAAGGCGGCGCTGACGGCTATCTGGATGCGTTAATTGCACAGGTCAACACGCTTGATGCCCGTATTGAACAGGCGCAGGTGCAAGCCCGCGCACTTCAGGCCGCCGTCGGTATGGTGCGCGCTTTGGGCGGTGGCTGGAACGACAAACTCCTCCCCTCGCCTGATCAGACCATGACGTTCACGGGCTTTCAGTATGAAGGGCTGCATCACCCCTCCCCGGCTGGCGGCATTGATATTCCCCCCAACCCCGAACAGTATGAAAATCTGACAGCCAGTGCGCCTACACGTCCCATAACCGGCGTAAAAACAGGCACGCCAGCACCCTCTGAAAACTGATGAATACGCCATAAAAAAGAATGATTTGCCTTATATTTAACTGAATTGTCTCAGCTTTTTTCGCAACGAAAAGCTCGGGACAATTCAGTCGCGGCGATATGATGTAGAGAAGCCTCTGCCCCCATCAGATATAATGAAACATAGAGGCCGTTGCCACAAAGCCTGAACTAAACCGTAACCAAGGCTCATTTTCTCGACCGCCTTGAGTTTTCGTTTTACAATGCAGGTCTTGTTATCCCTAATGCTGCTGGCTGTTGCGCTGAGGTTCCTCTTGCTAAAGCGAAGAACCTCAGCGCCAGTTCGTATATTCCTGTCAGTCGCTCCACAGACAGCGTTCAAATACTCACCATCCCTGTTCCGTGGGAAGAACGAACAGTTCTGCAACATCCATCCGAGGCGGTGATTTCAGAGCAAACGCGAATATTGTGCTTTGGTCCAATCTCCATTCTAAGCCCATCGGAGAACGCCGTAACTGCGGCCTTGGTGGCGCAGTAAACGGCCAGGCCGGTAAAGACTTTCCGGCCCGCGATTGAAGACATGTTGAAAATATGGCCCGAATGCTGTGCGATCATCTGAGGGAGCACTGCTGCCGTTGCGTGAAGGACGCCCGATATATTCACGTCCACCATCTGTTTCCACTCATTCACTTTCAGACTGTCAACGGTGGATAAGGGCATCAGGCCAGCATTATTGACCAGCACATCTATCCTGCCGAATTGCGCAATGAGAGCAGCAGCAGCGTGTCCGACGTGCGAAGGACCTGCTGTTGCAGACCAACAAGTCCATCATCGAGATCGCGCTCACCATTGGTTATGAAAGCCCGAGCCATTTTGCCCTAGTCTTTCGCAGAGAAACCGGCGTTACCCCACGCGATTACAGAAAGCTATAACGGCTTAGCAGCGACAGGTCCTTCCATTTTCCCTCCCAGTGCCGATGCAATAATCATGCTCTGTCCCGCCACGCCAGAAGGCAGAGAGCCTGCATACAGACCGCCCCCAGCGGTAGCCACACAAATCCAGCCATAATCCAGAATGACAGCTCCGATGGCTGCGTAACACTCCCTTCAACGTAATGGCCTTGTGACAGGAACTGCGCCAGAACAAAGCCTGTCAGCCCCATGGCCAGCTTTGTAACCCATGTGTTGATCGAAAACGCCAGACCTGCCGATCCGGTCGAGGTGCGGGGGTCACCATCATCCACGGCTTCCGCCAGCAAGGTGTAATACAACGGAGACATCACGCCCTGAGCCAATGCGAGAAAAGCGACGGACAGGACGAACCCCGCCATGGACGCACCCGCCACAGCCATTGCCAGATAGGCTACTCCTTGCGCGATCAGGCATAGGATGCCGCTCCGCACATTCCCTACACGTTTGCTCAGCGGCAGGCACGCCGGCACACCCGCGAACAGCAGCACGGTGATGAAAGTAATGATATTGGCCCCGAGTTGCTCCGTGCCTCCCAGAATGATGCGGGCATAATAGAGAGCAAACCCGAACAGTGCCGCCTGCCCTACAAAATAGAAGAACGCGAGCAGATTGCTCAGCACCCATCGCCGGTTTCCCAGAAGATGACGCAACGTGATCAAAAGGTCCTGCCGAACGGGGGCTGGCGGATGCCGCACGGTGCAACCGCGCGCCACGCACAACCACAGAATACTGCCCAGAACCGACAGGGCCAGCACATAGACCGCCATCCCATATCGGTGCTGCGCCGCACTATCACCCCCACCCAGCCAGGTGATAGCGGGAATGGTCAGCAGCGCCACAAGCAGCGATCCAGCCTGACAGCCCATCATGCGGAATGCATTCAGGCCCACGCGCCCTGTAGCGGAGCGGCTCATCATGACAGACAGTGCACCATAGGGCGTGTTGATGCACGAATAGATGGCACCAAACACGATATAGGTCAGCCCTGCCCAGAGGATTTTCCCATCAGGCGAAAGCGGCAGAGCCAGAAAACACAGGAAACCCGTTACGCCAAAGGGAATGGCAAGGAAGCCGATCAGACGTGGGACGATCTGGCCGCCGACGCGATCAACAGCATAGCCGATGGCCGGATCGCAGAAGGCATCCACAACACGGGCTACGAGCAGTATCCATGATACGGCCAGCAGCGGCAGACCATAGATATCTGTGTAATAATACATCAGGTAAGATGACGTCATGCCCCACATCATATTGGAGGCCGCATCCCCACAGCCGTAGGCCATCTTTTCTTTCACGGAAAGCGTCTGCTTGTTTTCCACCATCCTGCTTTCCCTGAAATTTTTAGGCTATGCCACGCTATCATGTGGTTGTGAAACGACAAGCCGGGACAGCCCTCCTCACTCCATTGGCATGCCCATACGTGCTTTAAGGAATACGGAAGAGCGCCATAAGCAGGACTTGTTTACCCCTTATCTTACTCCCCCTTCCTGTTTCAGGTGGCCTTGAGGCTGCTCAAAAAGAAAACGGACAACTTTGTTTTTTAATTCAACGCCTCAAGCAGCGCTTTATGAAAGGCCGCGGGATCCTGTAGCTGTGGCGTATGTCCCACATTGGGAAATTCAACCAGCTTTGCACCGGGAATAGCCGCTGCTGCTGCCTTACCCAGTTCAGGGTAATGCCCCACCTTTGCGCGCACATCAGGGGGAGCGCCGTCACTCCCTATCGCTGTTACATCTTTGTCCCCGATCATCAATGTTGTCGGAGCAGTGAGACGTGGCAGATCATAGATCACTGGCTGTGTTGCAATCATGTCGTAAAGCAACGCAGAATTCCACGCGACACTATCGGCATCTGGCCCCCGATACATCCCGGCAAGCATCTGGACCCACGGTTCGTAGTCCGGTCGCCATTCATTCGCATAATAGACTTTTTGTTCGTACGCCCGGATCTGCTCAGCCGTCTTGCCTCGTTCACGGACATACCATTCATCCACTGTTCGATACGGCACACCCTTTGCCTGCCAGTCTTCCAGCCCCAGAGGATCAACCAGAACCAGTCTGGAAATATCCTTTGGAAACATGAGAGCATACCGAACAGCCAGCATCCCCCCAGTAGAGTGACCAACCATAGAAACCTGCGAGATGTTCAGGTGCTTCAGGAGAGCATGAGTATTGCTGGCAAGCTGTCCAAAAGTGAACTGATAGGCCTGTGGTTTGCTGGACTTGCAAAAGCCGATCTGGTCTGGGGCGATAACCCGATAGCCTCGGTTAGCCAGAACGTGAATTGTGTTTTCCCATGTTGCGGCACAGAAATTTTTACCGTGCAAAAGCACAGCGACCCGCCCGTTGGGATGCTCGGGCCGGATATCCATGTAGGCCATGTGTAACGTCTGTCGCTGGGACTGAAAGGAATATTCCGCAACAGGCCAAGGGTATGAAAAACCCTGTAATTCAGCCCCATAAACAGGACCATCCTGTGGTGCTGCCTTAACCTGTGAACTGAAAAGCGGTATTGTGGCTGCCAGCAACAAACAAAGTACGGAACATCGGCCTGATTGAACGCTCTTCATCCTTTAACGCCTTTCCTGAGACGGATTTCGTCGAGACTATTGGGTAAGGACAGGAAAAAACAACAAACGGAGCTTGCGTTTCCTTCCTGGCGTCATTCAAAAAAGCCAGTTTGTGTAACTGGACAGGCGGCTTGAGCTGGCTGGCTACCTGATCTACAGCTCAAAATATATTATCGCAAAAGAGATAAAGAGCACTCACCATCACAAAGGCTTGAGCATCACGGCGGTCTTTAATCAGGCACTCCAGCTTTCTCCCAGAGAAGGCCCCCTCCAGAAAAATCAACATCTCCTGTGAAACAGCAACAACGGAAAGCCGCTCTTCAGGATTAACTTTCTCTGAGAACAGCCTGACCGGTATTTTCAGTTTTAAATACAGGATTAGAGAAAATTACCGAATTCGCCCCAATTCTACAGCGTCCTGCGGGTGAAAGCTCTTTTCGGCATCCTCTTCCAATCCGTGAGCTTAGAAACACGTCTCTTATTGTAATCGACGAGAGATCTCCCCAACTCATAAGAAGCGCGTCTTTTAGGAAGGATCTGTCATGCCCAGCCTGTTTGAGCCGATTAAACTGGGAAGCATTTACGCCAAAAACAGAATTCTCATGGCGCCGCTGACGCGCGGCAGAGCGACCCGTGAGCATGTTCCTACCCCCATCATGGCCGAATATTATGCGCAACGTGCCGGCGCTGGTTTGATCATCTCGGAAGCAACCGGAATCAGCCGGGAAGGTCTTGGATGGCCGTATGCGCCTGGCCTGTGGTCTCAGGAGCAGGTAGACGCCTGGAAGCCCGTTACGGCGGCTGTGCATGCAAAGGGCGGAAAGATTGTGGCCCAGCTCTGGCATATGGGACGCATGGTGCATTCCAGCGTGACAGGTCAACAGCCTGTATCCTCCTCGGCTACAAAGGCCCCTGAGCCACTCCATACTTACGACGGCAAGCAGGCCCCCGAAATTGCACGTCCCCTGACCAAAGATGACATTGCCCGTATCCTGAACGATTACAAAAAAGCCGCCCGCAATGCTTTGGACGCTGGCTTTGATGGTGTCCAGATTCACGCAGCCAATGGTTATCTGATAGATGAGTTTTTACGAGACGGCACCAACCATCGTTCGGACGAATATGGTGGTTCTCCGGAGAATCGTATCCGTTTTCTGCGTGACGTTACGGAACGGGTGATCGCTACGATTGGCGCGGATAGAACGTCCGTAAGGCTTTCACCCAATGGCGACACACAAGGTTGCATCGACAGCCATCCCGAGCAGGTTTTCGTACCAGCTGCAAAACTTCTCAACGATCTCGATATTGCTTTTCTCGAGCTACGCGAACCCGGCCCCAATGGCACATTCGGCAAGACTAATCAGCCAAAACTACACGGTCCGATCCGCGAAGTCTTCACAAAACCATTGGTTCTAAATCAGGATTACACACGGGACGAAGCAATTGATGCGGTTGCAACCGGTGTGGCTGACGCCATCGCATTCGGCCGGCCTTTCCTTGCTAACCCAGATCTGGTGCACCGCCTGGAAAACAACCTTCCCTTGAACAAGGACGATATCCGCACTTGGTACACGCAAGGAGAAGAAGGCTATACCGATTATCTATGTGCGCAGTAAACCGTCTTCGCATGGAGAAAGGTGCGGATCTGATTGCCATGCGATCGGAACTTCCGAAGACCGAGCGCGAACTGAACAAGGCCGTTCAGGCGATCCTCGATGGCTTTGCCAGTTCTGCTCTCAAGACACGCATGGAGCAACTTGAAGCGCGCAAGGCCGAGATCGAAGCACGTCTGGCTGACGCGTCGTCTCCTCCACCACTCCTTCATCCGAACATGGCGGAGCTGTATCGCCAGAAGATCGGTGCCCTCCACGACAATCTGCAAAACAAAGCCACCGGGACGCAGGCCAGAGAAGCCATCCGTTCTCTGATCACCCGGATCAGGCTCATTCGTCGCCTACAGCAGACCCATGTGTGTTTTGGCCTTAACCAAAGCGCTATTTCCCGGCTGCATTTCTGCATCGGGTTAGGGTTTGGATTTGGATTTGGATTTATTTGTAGGGGATATGATTGCGGGGGCCTGCGACCGCCGCCGTCATAAAACGAGGTTCCCTCTGGTTTCCGTTGGCATGGGCGAGATCAAGGATCCCCATCAACTCGCCGCGTAGAGAGATATGAACCTCGCCCCGCTTCTCGCCGGGGTTGAGCACGATCCCACCAATCAGCGAGCGAATGGCCTCTGCGGCCTCCCTGCCCCCATCCGGGTCGTCCAGCTCCTCGGTGAACCGCTCCACGTTGCGCCGGTAGTGGGTGTCCATGTGGGGATGCATATCTGGAATATCGGCAGGTGCTTGCGCCAGACGCTCCATGATGTCCGCCTTCTGGCGTTCCAGGTCATCCATCCGCGCCTTCATGGAGGGTTGATACATCCCCTCCTCAATGGCGGCGATGATGCCTTGAATGCCACGCTCAATCTTTTCCAACGCCTTGCGGTCCGCGACGGCCTGTCCGCGCCGTTCGTGGTTGAGCCGGTTCACTTCCTCCGCGAATGCCCGCACCGCCTCGGCTACGCTGTCAGACGATACCAGCCGGTCTTTCAGTCCCACCAGAACCCGCTCTTCGATCCGTTGGCGCGGGATGGTGCGGTTATTCGCGCAGGTGCCCCGGCGATGGTGGTTCAGACAGCCGAACCGGCTGTTGACGATCAGGCCCACCCTACCACCACAGCAGCCGCAGGACAGAAGGCCGGAAAGAAGAGAGACAGGTCGGTTCGCCAGATGCAGCCGCCGGGCGCGGCCTTCCAGCGTGTTCGTCGGGCAAGGGCCGACTTTCTCCTCTATGGCCTTCTGTCGCAGTCGCACCGCCTGCCACAGGTCATCATCCACGATTTTGAGATGCGGAACTTCGGTCTTGACCCACTGGCTTTCTGGATTGGGGCGGGACACCCGCTTGCCCGTGTTCGGGTCTTTGATGAAGCGTTGGCGGTTCCACACCAGCACGCCCACGTATAACTTGTTGTTTATGACCCCTGTTCCGCGCGAGACATGGCCCCGGATCGACGTATCACCCCAAGCGCGGCCCAGCGGGCCGGGGATACCCTCATTGTTCAACGCCACAGCGATCGATCGGGGGCTTTGCCCGGCGGCGAAGGCACGGAAGATGCGGCGGATTACCTCAGCTTCCTCGGGGATGATCTCACGATCCCCCCGGATCGCCTCGCCATTGGCGTCCTGCTTCTTCACCACGCGATATCCGTAGCAGAGCCCGCCACCAGCCTTCCCCTTCTCCACCCGGCCCCGAAGCCCGCGATGGGTTTTCATGGCAAGGTCTTTGAGAAACAGCGCGTTCATCGTGCCTTTCAGGCCGACATGCAGTTCCGAGATTTCCCCTTCGGCCAGCGTGACGATGACGACGCCTGCAAAACGCAGGTGTTTGAACAGGGTCGCGACATCAGCCTGATCGCGTGAAATGCGGTCCAGCGCCTCGGCCAATACCACATCGAATTTCCCGGTCTGCGCATCACGAAGTAACGCCTGGATGCCGGGCCGCAGGATCGTGCTCGCCCCTGAAATGGCGGCATCCTGATATGTGCCCCCAATCTGCCATCGCTCCCGCGCCGCGTGCTCACGACAAAGGCGGAACTGGTCCTCAATTGAGCTTTCACTCTGGTTATCTGAGGAATATCTAGCGTACACCGCAACTCGGCTCATGTGCAATCTCCTTCTATCTGAACTTTTTTGGCTTGGTCCTTTGCATTACTGGGCCCGTTGTCATTGGCGGCGGTCAGCGTCGCGAAGTGCTCCCGTGCCATTCTGCGACCGATAAGACTGGCAACTTTAAAAACTGCTTTCTGCACAGCTTTTTCGACACCTTCCGGCGTCAGATTGTCATTCGCGGCAGTGTGCTCTGCCACTTTAGTGTGAGTCATTGGCTTTCCCCTGTCTGGAGCGCATGACGCCACTATTGCACACCGGACTTTAGCAGTAGCCGGAAGGCACGCTACCGCAATTTCATACGCCACGAAAAAGTGATCAAAAATTCTTAATATTTTTTGTCTTTATTTTCAGTATATTGCGCGTTTTTTCGCGACTATCAGGCGTTATGAAACACCTCATCGAAGAATCGAAATTTAGCACAAATTCTGACCCTTCGAAGATACGGGCCAACCCTCATGGGCTGGCCCGTGTCACCGAATAAGCGCTATCCGCTAATGTCTCTTCTTTCTTTCGGTATTTCATTCTTAGATAAAAACGAATTATGCACTTTTTGCGCGTTCAATAGCCTGACGAACCCGCTCTGTCTGTGCGGACACATCGCAGACTTCATCAATATGGATCACCTCTACAGGTGCAACGCCCATGTAGCGCATCAGACGTTCCTCAATACCAATACGGAATTTTTCAGCATTTTCAGAGACCGACTGCCCGGCACTCGTAACGGTCCCGGCAACCTCAATGTAGACTGTGGGGTGTCCTTTGAAATACAGACCGAAATCCGCAAATCCTCTGTTTCCCAATTCTCGAATGGGTGGCTGAACCATAATATTGAGGCCGCTCTCCTGTGCTTGCAGCAGGCGCCGATAAACAGCCAGTTCCACAATGGAGCCGATCCGGTAGTTATTGACGCGAACCTGCTCCTGCCAGGCAGGGAGATCCCGGTGATACGCTGCCACACGCTGACGAAAGGCGCGCCATAAGGCCTTGTCACGGTTATATCGGGCGACCAGTTCGTGGCCTCCATCACAGAACTCCAGCATCTGCGGCGTCGGCGTCACCAGCAGATCATGAGAAAGCTGAGCGTAACGCTCAATGTCGTTCGGACGGAAAAAACCAGCGAACATCCAGGCTGGAAGAGCATTATTAAAACGATCATTGTTCGGTAAAGCGGGTATCATTTGAAGTGTCCGTGAGGTGGACGCACGTTCCCCATTGCTCGGCGAGCATTCTGAGAACATACGTGTATTATGAAAAGGGAAAATTAAGCTGTAGCGGCTTACTGCTCATTCGCAGCATTGGCTTCAGTCATCGCGGGAAGAGGCATCACTACCCAGCACCCTGTTGGCAACCAGCCTGACCTTGTGGCCAACCATGCGTGTCAGGATGACCACGCCTTCCAGGACACTGTCATCCACGTTACCGGCAAGAGCCTCACTAACAGCAAAATCAAGCAGCCTGTGCAGGGCGACAATTTGCATGAGGTCCACCTCGGTGGCGGACGAAATCGTAGTACGATCAGACATTGTTTTCTCTCGTTCAAAGCATGAAGGAACGAGACGCCCCAACCCAATCCTCACTCCCCGACGATGCAGAGAACAAAATCCTATGGGGAATTTAGGGGCGTGCGCCTCAAAAGCCCCCAGTCCTGAAAAATGACACCTTCACACCCGTCATCAGGGCGCACCGCAGGTGCAAGAGACCCGCAATCAGAAAAAAAGAGCGGCTTTGATTTTTGCGTCGCAAAAATGCCGCGATAGAATAAAAAAACGTAGCGATTTCATGCGCTTGCGCAGCATGCGTATGAAATTGCGGTAGCGTGCCCTCACACACGCAAAAGCCGGGACACGCAGGAAAAGGGAAAACGGCTGTTTTCTGGCGTTTTTCAGGAAGCATGACGCCCATGACGCTTTGCATGACACCTGTCATGACACCGTCATGACGGCAGAGATGGCAGTTCCGGACAGTGTCACAGGATGCGTGACACATTCCCGACTGATGTCATGACGCTGTCATTCCAGCCTCTCGGGGAGCGCAGGAAGTGCGATAAAAATGACACCCGAGTGACACCGTCATGACGGTGTCATCCACTCCATGAAGAGAAAATTTACGGGAAATTTCATGTACACTAAACACGCCTTGCTCAATGCGGCCTTCATCACCTTTTCCAAAACGCTGCTGCTCAAGGGCAGCGATAACGTCAGCCGCTTTGGCAAGATCGTCCACTCCTACACCATGCAGCAGGCTGTCTCGGACGACAAAGCCCTGCGTGATTTTATTGATTACATTATTTTGGATGAACAGTGCCATCTGAAGAAGCATAAAATCATAGCCCAGCATTCTGGTCACTTCTGGAACGCGTGATGCCGTAATGAAAGCGCCATAAGGCAAGGCTGCACAGAATGGTGGAAGTTATGCTACAAAAATAGTGCGCTTTGACCGCGATAGGAGGGGAACGGCTGGTCTGCTTTCTGTGGGTTATCGGTAAAACCGGACACTCACATGGACGACCCTCGCAAAGGCTTTCCCCACTCCCTCCCGGATCGCGGCTATTTGACTCCCAACGTACCGAGGCAGATAATCTCAATCTGCTGAATCTTGGAATTGGCATGCACGGACGGTTTGTAGACCAACGGGTGAAAGAAGCTCTTTCGGATACGCCCGTGGTCCTGACCATAGCACCGCGCCGAGTTGCTAAGACTACGCTCGTCCGCAAGGCGGATGAGGCTAGCCGGACCTATATCATGCTGGACGACCAAACGGTTCTTGCCGCCGCTAAATCCGCTCCGACAGGTTTCAGTCGGAGGCTGGTTCAAGCCATTTTCGACGAGATCCAGCGCACGCCTGACTTTTTGTTAGCGATCAAAAAGACGGTCGATGTGGTCTATTCTCAACTGAGACGATTCCTGCTGACGGGGTTCGGCGAACATGCTGACCTTGGCGCGCATGGCCGACAGCTTGGTAGGACGGATGGAAACCATCCAAATAAAGCCAGTAGAGGATCGCATGGGCTTGTATGAAAGCTGGTGTGACGCCACCAAAAACGAAACTAAGCGAAAGCACTATTGGACTTATGTCGAGAAGGACGGCGGACGTGACGAAATTCGCGCTGACCTAGCCGAGACGATCCGTTCACATTACGATCGACTGGAACGCATCGCCGAAGACGTGGAACGGCTCGGCTATAAAATCGCCGCGAAAATTCTCAGCGCGGCGATGCCCCAGACACCCAAGGGACGTTCCGGCGATCTTGGTGAGATTCTCGCGACCGAACTGGTCGAGGAAGAAATCGGCCTACGCGTTCCCGTTCGCCGCCTGCGCTACAAGGATGGTCGCAACATGGCGATGCGCGGCGACGATTTTATTGGCGCGGGATACGATGCGGCTAGCGAAAAGCTATGGCTCCTGAAAGGCGAAGCCAAAAGCAACAAAGTGCTCGGCAAGGCAACGGTCACGAGCGCCCGCAAGGTGCTCGACCGCGACAACGGCCGCTGCACGCCCGATTCCCTACTCTTTGTCGCCAACCGCCTGTTGGAGAGCAATGACCCGGACGACAACGCATTGGGGCGCAGCCTGCGTGACGAGGTGGGCCTAAAGTCCCTTCGCGCCGATCGCATCGATCACATGCTCTTCACTGTGTCTGGCAACGGCCCGCACGCTTCGCTGAAGGACGACCTCGATGCCACAGGGACCAATCGTGACCACTATGTCTTGAACATTCACGTCGAAGATCATCAAGACTTCATCGCAGCCATGTATCAGGAGGCGGAAGACCTTGGAGACGATTGACGAACTGACCGCATTCTTGACGACAGCGACGGCTGACGGTATTCTCGGCCGCCTCCTCTATCGTGGCGCGGCGTGGTCGTTGATGCGCGAAAAAGGGGTGCTGCCAGCGAATGCGCCGCCCCTCGGCGCGACGATAGAAACGGACCTCGCGGAACACGGCTTCGCCCTGCTTCGGGGCGCAATGGCCTTGCGGGCGCAGGCCGGTGCTTCGCCGTTGACCAGCAAAGCATTCGAGCGCGCTGCCAACGCTTTTGAGGCGCTGGTGCGCAACGGCGATCCAGAATCACCCGATCGCGGTTTTCGACGCATCATTGCTGCCGCAGCCTATCACCTGGCTGGCTTCTCGGCCGTCGCCTATTCCCTGTTCAACGAGACGACGGGCGACCTGAATGCGTCTCCGGGCGAGACGGCGATCCAACACCTGATTCTGCGCGATCTTGTCAAGTTACGCGGATATGTTCGCGACTGGCTGGCCGCCGAGGTTCATGGCGATGAGCAGATCGCCGCCGCCCTGACGGGCAAAGAACCCGATATCGATGAAGTGATATCGACGATCCTCAACACGACGATTTGCCGGGCGCTGGCCCATTTTGATTTTGCACTGGAGACCGGCGAACCCGAGCCGATCGAGATCGCGCGCGCGCTTCTGGGCACTGCGGTCAGCCTGGCTGACAACGCGGAAAATGTGCCGCTGTGGTGGATTTCGAACCTCTGCTGCCATCTGATCGACGACCTTTGGCGGCATTCGCTCCACCAGACTCTGCCGACCGAGCCGCCGGAGGGGACGGAGGAAAAATATCCGGACCTGCGACGGCTGTTCATCTCGTCGCTCTATGCGCGCAAGACCTCTGAGGTGGAGTTGTGGCCATCGCAGCGCGAGGCGGCGCAACGCTCCACTGACATCAAGGACGACTTGGTCGTCGCCTTGCCGACCAGCGCCGGCAAGACGCGTGTGGCAGAAATCGCCGCGCTGATGACGCTGTCGTCGGAGCGCCGGGTGTTGATCGTTACGCCATTGCGCGCTTTGTCCGCTCAAACCGAGCGGTCCTTCAGAAAAACCTTCGCGCCCCTCGGCTTCAGCGTCTCTTCGCTTTATGGTGCCAGCGGTCTTTCGGCTGGAGATGAAGATGCCTTGCGCTCCCGTGAAATCATTATTGCGACGCCCGAAAAGCTCGACTTCGCACTGAGAAGCGATCCGTCGCTGATCGATGATGTCGGCCTTATCGTCCTCGATGAAGGCCATATGATCGGCCCGAGCGAGCGCGAAATCCGCTACGAAACGCTGGTGCAGCGCCTGCTGCGTCGCGCGGACGCGGGCGAACGCCGTATCGTCTGTCTCTCCGCCATTCTGCCCAGCGGCGACGAACTGGACGATCTCACCGCCTGGATCCGCTCTGACGAACCGGGCGAGCCGGTACGTTCCGACTGGCGCCCGACGCGGCAGCGGTTTGGTGCGCTCACCTGGCGGGGTAAGGACGCATTGCTCCGGCTCGACCTTGATGACGATGGTCCGTTCCTCGACAAATTCGTGGTGCAGAAACCGGCGCGGGGGAAAGAGAAGAAGCCCTATCCGCGTAAGAACTCGCACCTCGCTTTGTTCGCGGCGTGGGAATTCGCCAGCCAGGGCAAGCGGACTTTGATCTTCTCCACCCAGGCGAATTGGGTCGAGAGCTACGGTAAGCAGGTCGTGGACCTCTGCAAGCGTGGCTATTTAGAGTCGCTGCTGGAGGATGAAGCGTCGATCGCGCGTGCCTTGGAGGTCGGCAAGGAATGGTTGGGCGAAGACCATCCGGCCGTCGCTTGTTTGAAGGCGGGTGTTGCCATCCACCATGGCCGGCTGCCGAGTCCATTCCTTCGTGAACTGGAAGCCCTTTTGTCCGAGGGTGTGCTGAAGGTCATCGTCGCATCGCCGACGCTATCGCAAGGCCTCAACCTCAACGCCGCCGTCCTGTTAGTGCCAGCGCTGTATCGGGCGTCCGAGAAGATCAAAGGCGAGGAGTTCGCGAATGTCGCCGGGCGCGCCGGACGCGCCTTCGTCGATGTTGAAGGCCTCATCGTCCACGTCATGTTCGATAAGATCGACTGGCGAAAGAGGGAATGGAGGAAACTGGTTGCCTCCGCAAAGGCCCGCACGCTGAAAAGCGGCCTCATCCAGATCGTCGCCGAAATTCTTGAGCGCTTGTCACGAGAGGGTGTGCTGGATCGTGATGACGCTTGGGAATATCTCGCCAATGCCCGCGAAGCCTGGCGATCACCGGCGGAGGAAGCTGCGGTCGCCGAGCGTCTGGCTGCCGGCGCGGAATACGACGATGACGACGACGATGATGAAGACGCGGGCGATGACGAGGAAGAAACCATTGACGAGGAGCCGCTTTCGCAGATCGTCGAACGCCTCGATGCGACCGTGTTCGGTCTGATCGAGGCGCTGGACGCTGATCGGGCCGACCTTCCGAAGCTTCTGGACGAGGCGCTCAAGGGATCGCTTTGGGCGCGCCAGATTGCCCGTGAGGACGAGGACATCGCACCGCTGCACAGAAAGATATTCGAAGCACGCGCCGACCTCATCTGGAAGACCACCACGGCGCAAGGGCGGCGCGGACATTTCGCCATGGGCGTAGGACTTGAGGCGGGTCTCACCATCGACGCCATGGCCGACGAGTTGGCCGAGCTCCTCGACCGCGCAGACGAAGCGGCGTTGAGTGGCGAAATCGACGAACTTGTCGATGCCCTCGGCGGTCTCGGCGACCGCCTGCTGTTCATGCGTCCTTTCATTCCTGACAAGGCGAACGCGTTACCAGCTAATTGGAAGGCAGTCCTAGGCAAATGGGTGTCCGGCGAGGATGTTGCCAAGATCGGGCCGCAGAACATGCGGGCGGTCGAAGATGCCTTTACCTATCGTTTGGTTTGGGCCTTGGAAGCTGTCCGTACCCGCCGCATGTCCCTCGGCTGGACGCCGGATACGGTGGCGGGTGGAGCCGCTGCTGCGGTCGAGACCGGCGTTCCGCAATTCATGATGTCGATGTTGATCCGGGCCGGTCTTCCGTCGAGGCGCGCGGCCATGGCGGCGGTCGAGGACGCCAAACCGGTCTTCGTTACGCCTGCTGAGATGCGGGTCTGGCTCGAATCTGATGAGATCACGGCCTACACCGATGCTGGCGATTGGCCAACGCCCGACACGGCTGCGCTATGGGCGCGGTTCCGAACCGAGGCCCTCAGCGGCGGCATCCAGAAGTGGTCGGTCGAACACTATAAGCGGCTGCTCGACATCGCAGTCGCTCCGCCTGCCGGCCTATATAGGATTGTCACCGATGAGGGTGATGGGCGGACTTGGCTGACGACGCCCGATTACCTGCAGATTGCCGCCTTCAAGAAGCCTGCGGTCGATCCCAAGCCCAGCCTATTTTCGGGTCGATTGCCCGGCAACACAAGACTGGTGGAGGCGCTTCGTGTCGGCCGCGGAAAGCTGCGTTGGCCGCAGGCCGATGCGTAGGAGGCGACAGTAGTCAAAGATGTTCCGAAAGAAGCGATATGACAGATAAACTCGAAGTTTTCCAAGACATGGCCATTCACGGCGAGATCGAGAAGCGGCCTGAACTGCGCGAAGCGTTGATCGCAGCGGCGGTTAGTCCTTGGCGAGTGGATCTGGAACGATCGGCCGAGGTGGCGCGCAACGCTGTAACCTCGGAAGATGTCGTCCTTTTTCGTCGAGATGCCAGCCAAGACCATCCGGCGGCCGGGCTCACCCTATGGGGAACGAAGGACGGCTATTATGTCCCGAATATCGTACCCTTGGAGATGGGGAGTCTCACCTTCGCCCAATACAACGCCGTGCTCACGGATTTTATCGTGCGTATTGCCGCGCCGGTCACTGCCCTATTCGGTTTTACCATTTCGACGACCGAACCTCGGCAGACGCTCGATGATTGGTTGTCAGCAGACGCCGCGCTGAAGCTCAAGCGCTTTTCCGGTGCGGCCAACAAGTCCACGGGAGCAAGTCACCCATTGGATGAACGCCGGTGGTTCGATTTTCTTGTCGCTGTGCATCGCAGCGGCGACAAACCCGGCGCTGACAGGTTGGCACGTTGGCTGCATGAAGTGGACGGCTGGGACGAGGATTCCGCGCATAATCTTGCGGGCGATTTCGAGACCGCAATCGCTCTTCTTGCCTATTATGACGAGCAATAATGCGGATGGACGCACACGCGATTGCATCAGCGGGCGTTCCGGTGCTGTGCATCGACACGTGCTCTATTCTGGACGTCATGCGTGACCCAACACGTGAGACAGCGAAACCCCACGATCGGCAGGCAGCCATCGATCTCGTGACGGCGGCGGAAGCCGGTCGTCTCATATGCCTTATGGCTGAACAGGTGGCGATCGAGTTTTCCGATCATGACCAGCCCGTACAGGATGAGGCCGAACGCAATCTCAAGAAGGTGCGGGAGCAACTCGACCGCATCAACAGGCTCTCCGCAGTCTTTGGCGCTCCGGGTAACGTCAACCTTGCGCATCTTGACGATCATGTCGGTCGTGCAAGAGCGGTTGTCGGGCGTTGGCTTGCCAAGCTCGACAGGGTCGTGCCCAGCCCTCAGACTCCCGCCAAAGCATTTGCGCGGGTCAACGCTTGTATCGCTCCAGCGAGACGCGGCAAGGAGTCCTCCAAAGATTGCCTGGTCTATGAAACCTATCTTGAAGCGGTGTCGATTTTGCGGGGTGCCGGGGTGACGACACCCATCGTTTTCCTTTCGTCGAACACCAATGAATATTTGACAGAGGGCAGGATTTTGAAGCCCGAAATCGCAGCGGAATTCGGTGCAATAAAACTTGACTATGCGCCCAATATGAGTGCGGCCAAGCACGCGCTAGGCCTCTAGTAAAAGAAGATGCCGTGTCAAACGTCCGAGATGGCTTCGTTCGCGACCTAAATACCACCGTGACCCGCCTATAACCGTACAAAACTAAGTATCTTCACAATCCGCAAAGGGGTATGATGATTTCATAGTTCCTATCATCATTGGGCGCTGCTCACCTGATGAGTTTCGAACCTCGAGCGAGTAGGAATGCGCGCGCAAGTTCGCTATCAGGAGTTTCCAGCAGAGTGCTGGATGTTTCATGTCGGATTCCGGGAAACTCTCCCAACCGCCTGATGTCTGACATGAGGCGAAACCGGTAGGTCCGTTGAGCGCGTAGCAAGCAGACAAACTGCTTTGGCCTTCATCTCGAATACTCAAGCAAGCAATTAGCTCTTCGCAAAGCGGACATTGCTTTTGCCCTATCAAACGCTGTCGCACATTCCATCCAGCAACACGTCCAACGCGGCCGGAACCGGCGCTGGTCCGACCTTTTCTTCAAGCAACTGATTACTGATCGCCAGCATGGCCAGACCATGCACCTGCGCCCAGCTTGCTGCTGCCAGCGCCCGAATAGCGACGGGACGGAAGCTGCCATCCTCTTCGCCCTTCTGCAGAAGTTCCAGAAGTATTCCGAATGTATCCATGGCCGCGTCATGCAACTGCGGGTCTATCGTCTTATCCGCATCGGAACTGAACATCAGCCGATAAAGACCGGGATTTTGACATGCAAATTCAATACAGGCCTGCGCTGTGACCGTGAATTGTGCACGCGTGGAAGGTAGGTCCAAGGACATAGCTTCCTGCATGGTCTCTCCAAGCCTGACGAAGCCAATCCGGGCCAGTTCCCGAAGCAGTTCTTCCCTGTCCCGGAAATGCTTGTAAGGGGCAGCGTGACTGACGCCCGTGCGCCGCGCCACCTCCCTTAGGGTGAAGGTCCAGTTCTGGTCTGCGGCCAGCATGGCGAGCGCCGTGTCAATAAGGGCACGGCGGAGATCGCCGTGATGGTAGGGGCGATCCTTGGTTTCACTCATTCGTGAGGTCCATGTTTACGGAAGAAACTTTCATTGACACCGGCTTGTTGTGCTCCATATCCTGCCTACATAAGTTTCTCATGTAAACATGGAGGGCGCAATGTCCGATGCTA
Source organism: Acetobacter sp. KSO5 (assembly GCF_044094635.1). Taxonomy (NCBI): domain Bacteria; kingdom Pseudomonadati; phylum Pseudomonadota; class Alphaproteobacteria; order Acetobacterales; family Acetobacteraceae; genus Acetobacter; species Acetobacter sp. KSO5. The sequence goes on from NZ_CP172014.1 coordinate 1,749,943, forward strand.
CGCCCGCTGACCTGCACCGTATTCTCAACCGCCAGCGCGCCGCATTCCTGCTGGCCGGCCCACCCGATCTAAAGCAGCGTCGGGCCGATCTGCGGCGTCTGAAAGCCGAAATCCTGAAGCGGCGGACCGAGATCGTATGCGCCCTGAAAACGGATTTCGGTCAGCGGTCCGAACGGGAAAGCGCCATTGTGGAACTGATCCCGCTGGTGCAGTCGATCAATTATATGATCCGGCATGTCGGATGCTGGATGAAGCCGGAACGCCGACACGTGTCGGCCTATTTCCAGTGCGGTCGCGCCTGGGTGGTCCGGCAACCGGTGGGCGTCGTAGGGATTATCGCCCCGTGGAATTATCCGGTCTCGCTGGCCCTCGTGCCGCTGGCGACGGCGATTGCCGCCGGCAACCGGGCCATGCTCAAACCCTCGGAATTCACCCCGGCCACATCGGCTGTGATCGGAAAGATTGTTCAGGCCATTTTTTCACCGGAGCAGGTTTCCGTCGTCACGGGGGACGGTGAAGTGGGCGCGGCGTTCTCGGCGTTGCCGTTCGATCATATCCTGTTCACCGGCAGCACAACAGTCGGAAAGAAGGTTGCTGAAGCGGCGGCGCGCAATCTGACGCCCGTTACCCTGGAACTGGGCGGCAAGTCTCCCGTGGTGATCGAGCCCGGTTTTTCCATGCAGCGGGTGGCAGACCGTGTGGTGTTCGGCAAGCTGACCAATGCCGGGCAGACCTGTATCGCGCCGGATTATGTGCTGGTTCATGAAAACGACAGGGAAATATTTGCCAAAGCCTGGCAGGAGGCCGTGAAAAAGCAGCATCCGGGTGGTTACGCCGGCTCTCCGGATTACACAGCCATCCTCAACGCGCACCATTACGCGCGACTGACCGGCCTGATCGACAATGCCGCTGCGCAGGGCGCACAGGTGATCCGTCTGGGGAGTAATTCAGATGAGAGCCATGTGCTGGCACCCGTGCTGCTGTTGGATGTGACACCGCAAATGGCAGTGATGCAGGAGGAGATTTTCGGACCGGTCCTGCCTGTGTTGACCTACCGCACACTGGACGAGGCAGTTGCCTTCATCAACGCGCGCCCCCGGCCTCTGGCCCTGTATTATTTTGGCGACAACCGCTCTAAACGCGACAGACTTCTGAAGCACACGGTTTCCGGAAACGTGACGATCAACGGCACCCTGCTGCACATTGCGCAGGACGATCTGCCCTTTGGCGGCGTGGGGGACAGCGGCATCGGAGCCTATCACGGGAAGGAAGGCTTCATCGCGCTCACCCATGCCCGTGGCGTTTACAAACAGGGCCGCCTCAACGCGGCAACGCTGCTTCAGCCGCCGTTCGGCAAGCTCACCGACGCCATCACAAATCTGATCCTGCGATGACAACGCGCGTTCTGCTTGTCGGTGGTACCGGCCTCATCGGACGTTCTGTCGATGTGGACCTCGCCACGCGGCCAGATACCGTCGTCACCAGCCTGACGCGTCGAAAATCATCGGGCTCCGATCATGTCATTGATTTTGAACGGCTGTGTTCTGCGCCCGAAATGACATTGCGTGATGTGGCTCCTTCCGGAATTGATGTGGCGATTTCCTGTCTGGGCACGACAATTCGTGCTGCGGGATCGCGGACGGCGATGTTTCGCGTCGATCACGACTACGTCCTCACTTTCGCCAGAGGCGCATACGCATCTGGCGCGCGCCAGTTCATTCTTGTTTCCTCTGTGGGGGCCGGTGGTCCCGGTTTTTACCTCAGAACCAAGGGCGCGATCGAGCGTGACGTCAGGGCGCTTGGTTTCCGTCGCGTGGACATCCTGCGCCCCGGAATGCTGCTGGGCCATCGGGCAGAGGCACGGCCGATGGAGGTAATCGGTCAACGACTGGTGGCGGCCCTTGCGCCGCTCATGGTCGGCAGGCTTTCCCGATATGGCGCGATTGACGCGAAAACCGTCGCGAAGGCGATTGTCGGTCTCGTGGGCCGGACGGGCGATGGATACCGGACGTATGACAATGCGGATCTGCACCGTATCGCCAGTCAGATTGTCAGCCGATGAGTAGTGCCCGGTCGGGATCAGTCTGGACATTTTTACTCAGCCTTCGAGCCGACCGGCGGAACAAACGAAAAACATCACAATGAAAAACACGAGATCTGCCACCCTGTTCATGATTGTTGCCGGGCTGTACAACATCGCTGGCATCCTGACATTCAGCCAGTTCTTTACGAGCGATGCACTGACCCGACTTGATCCGGAGACATTTTCCACACTCGGCATGGTCTCGATCATGCTATGGGGCTTTGCCTATCTCTCCGTTAGCCGCATCTTCAGTCAGGCACGCCCGCTGCTGTGCGTGTTCTTCGTGGAGAAGATGATCTACGCCTTCCTGTGGGCAAGATGGCTTCTGGCCCACCATGCGATGCTCGACCAGGCCTCATGGATGGCGCGGTTTTTCTTCAGTATTTACGGGTTGGGCGACTTTCTGTTCGGTCTCGGCTTCGCGTTTCTTGCACTGCGAAGAAACAGACCATAGCAATTGACATATCTTTGGGAATGCGGGTTCGTTTGACGTTATTCAGATCTGGTAGTTGGTGTTGCGATTTTCCGCCTGACCGCCTGTCGACTTCAAGAATGAAGCAGACAGGCAGCACTCGCCTCAAAATAGTCAATTAACGCTTCGATATGCTTTCCGAATAGCAGACATGAACTGCTTCGCTTTCTGCGAATTATTCAGCTCAGTAGCATGTTTCCAGATTTTTACGGACAATATATCAATAACATCTTTCCATCATGGCTGATGTCGAAAAGCGAAAACGAATATAATAAAAATACTGCATTGGTATTATATTTAATAAATCATATGCCATTCTAATAAAATTATTTATTTAGATTCTCTTTTATTTTTTCTATCAAACGAGACATTTTCTCCCGAGATTTAACTCCTTTATTTTCAAGTATGTATTCACGATTTTTTAGCTTTGTCTCTTCTGAAATATTTGGATTAGAAATTTGATTTTTTTTGAACCAGATATTTTCCGATATCGCAAATAGCTCATGAAAGTCAGCGTAAATATCTTCATCAAAAAACAACTGATATTTATACAAAGATTCTAAAAATCTATCGCAATTAGATTTTATTATTTTTTCGTTTTTTTTGCTTAATATATGAAATAATAATTTTATTTTCTCTGGAGATGAATTAACTGTTGATTGTTGATTTTCATCTAAACCTAATGAAGTAAGGTATTGATTTAACTGTATTTCATCCATATTCTCTATGGGGGGCAACATCGATGGCTCAAGAGCAATTTCATTTATTACTTCGAAAGTGGTTCGAAGCAATAACCAGCATTCAGATAGACCTTCGTATTCTTTTTCGCTAAATCTAATTTTTCTATCAAGAGATCTTCCTGTTGTCGTTTTAAATTCTTCGGTGGCGCGTGTTATTTCTCCAGTTAATTTTGCAAGTTCTTTATTTTCTTCCTTTTTTAATGAGCTTGTAAACTCTGAAAGTTCTTTTTGAATTGATTTTTTGTAATCTTCTAGGGAAGTTGAGAATTCATTTTGCAAAACACTTTTAAAGGTTTCCCTTCCAAAAAATGCAATTGCACCAAACACTATAGCCGTAACGAAAGGAGTTGCGACCCCCATGGCGTTCCATAAGTTTTCCATTACTCAGTGCTCCTGCTTGAGTTCGACTTTACTATCCTATTTTATCATGACCATGTAAAAGTATCAGAAAACTCTGTTCTTAAAATAATCGGCGCCAATCTTATCAAATAATTAACCTGATAGGTAAGCCAAAACTGAGCAGTAGGCAAATAAAAATGAAGATTAATGTCTACTCCCGTGCAATTATTCCTCATAATTTCCCGATCCGTCCTCCCAAGCTTTCTGTCACCTCTTTTCGTATAATTTACGCCTTCATCTGGATCGTTTGAAGCGCCTTGCGGCTAGCCAGAAAGCAGACTTTGTTCGAAACCATTTTTCCAGCGATCATCGTAATTCTTAAGTTTAGCCTTACACTTCAGGTTTCCTAGTATACTGAAGCAAAGATATGTCACCAGCGATATGCTTTACCGTTGCATATACAATCGCTCCATCTGTGTCTTCGAGTTCTAATGGTACATTGATTTTGAATGTGACAGGCTGCGTCTGGCCACCATTGATGGAAATATTGGTAGCGTAAAGATAAGTTCTATTTGATGTGTCAAGAATGGGGTTCAGACTTCCCTTGAGTCCTGGAAGAGAGCCGGTTCTATGCATCGTAACAGAACCAAGGTTGTCCATTCGGGGCAACGTAATTTCCATAGTTCCATCTGGGTCCACCTTGTCATATATCGCTGCGGGAAAAGTAGGATGCGACACTAGTAGTTTTGTGGATCTCCGGGTCTTTAAATCAAATGTTACGTCGCCATCATCATTGGTTTTGATACTATTGTAGGTTCCATTGTCGGCCTGCAAAGTAATCTCACAATTTTTTATAGGTGTACCTTCATCATCTGTGACGATCACAGAAAACTTTCTGGCTACGCCGACGTGATGACGCGCCAGAATGCTAAAATCGCGACGAACCAACTCTGTCGGAATCAATCCGCCCGAGCTAATAAGCTTTTTCGTAATAAGAGAGACTAAGTCTTCGGGAGAACGATTTTTTAACGAGACATAGCCCACCGTGCACAATATTCCCGGTATTTCAGTATCATCAAAACGTGCTGGCAATATATACTCTTCAGCAGATTGGAACGCACGAGCCTGAGCCGACTTTCGCTCCTGATTAGTCCAAAGCTTACGAGCATAGGCTTTAGAGATAAACATCACAGTAAATTGGGCTTGTTTGTGATAAACATCAGAGAGATGACTGTAGAGGTCTTTCCCCCATAAATCGGCTTCCTCGAAGAGATCATAAAATACTTTTACGCCACGTTCATCAAGAAGGTTAGCGACACGATCAACGTAATCTCGCTCTTCTCCCGCGAACGATAACGCGATGTCATACTTTCGTTGTTCATTCATGGTTCACCATAGCGATAGAATAATCCTGCGACTAAGGTTGATTTTTCTGAAACGATCAATCCCCCGTGTTTTCTTAGAAAAAAGAGCCTACGCGGATGTCTCGTGGATGAGAATAGCCCCCGATACCGGACATGCTGCTTCCCCCCCCTAGCCTGGCGGGTAGCAGTATATAAGAGTGCTTTTGGAGTGATGTATTCGTGGATTTTCAAGTTCTTGAAGTTTTTACCAGTGAGGTGAAATCGATTTCGGCTGCGTGCGGTCTCGGTATTGCGACGGTTTTCTCGTATCACCGATTGATGTCGGCGCAGTTTCGCCTATCCAGATCAAAGAGGGAGAAAATCTATGGCTTCTTAAAGAAAAATCCCGATATTGAAAAAGCAAACCCTCTCGTCCTTTATTATGCAGTATACGAGGCAATGGGTTCTGCTTTTTCCACATACGAGATTACGGCGGCCTACCTCCGTAGCAATCCAATTGCTATGCTTAATGACATCAAATCGGTCCGCAGCATTGTTCAGTGGAATGTTGGCCAGGGCGAGTTTATCGCGATAGGAAATCGGGATCGACAATGGTTTGAAAAAGGAACAAACAGCATCTTGGGTGGTATCGGGCTTGCATATTTAATAATTATGCCGATTGCAGTCATTTATCAGCATGAATATCCACATTTTTCTTTTGCATTGGTTCTAACCTATTTATTGCTGGCGGTATTGTGTGTTCCCTTGGCGGTAAAGTGGGCGACAGCAGCTCGTCTTTTGAATATTGACAAATACTATCCCAAGATCGACAAACAGAAGTTGTTCTGATGTTGTCACATTAACCTTTTGTAGTTAAGCGCTGGCGTGATTTCGGGGTTTCAGGCGTGGAGAGCGATTGCGGTTTTCTATTGGGCGAACGCCTGGATGCGGTAGATGTGTCGAGAGATTGAGTTAAAGCTTTTCGACAGGCTAAACGTGAAGGGGTTGAGAACCCTCCAATTGGTCTACTTGACATTGAGCGAGCGAGCCAATCCCCACTCATGGAAGAAGAGGGGGCACAATAACTTTTTCCTATCTTGTGAAATCTCTTTCTGGCGTGGACCTCACAGCCAGCTTATTTGGCGGTCATCAAGATACGATACAGGGAGCCGCAGGAAGGGCAGCGGCAGCGACCGGGGCGTTCGTATTCGCTGGTGAGTGCGTTGCTGATTTCTATCTTACACAAGCGCATTGAACCGCTCCGCGATTGCCGACGACGTCCGCTTCTGAAGGCCCATGCCCCGAAGCGGACATTCTTCTTTCCCCCATAAGCACTCTTCCCCGCTGAATACTTCACGAGGAAGGGCGATATTTTCCTTAATCGTTTTTAACCCAGAACCTTTTTTTTGCAGTTCTCTGCAAGGTCCATCCAGCCTGCCGCATGGCGCGGCCAAGTGCCCGTTGATGGATCGTAGATATTGGCCATTGATAATGAAGCAGATCTTCGACCACCAACCGTGAGGTGATGTGGCCTGTCTGAGAGGCAGCCCAGATTTCGAGCACTTCGGGCATCCTGGCGTCCAGCCGCTCCTCGAATGTCGGAAGCGGCGGAGGGGGAGGAGGTGCCTGCTCCCCCTCTTCGCGTGCAGGATCAAACTCCTCTACGATGACTGAAATACGCTCATCGGGCGTTTCTGGGCTTTTGCGCAGCGTTCCGAAGAGATGCTTAGCCAGAAATTCAGCGTGCTCTCGCAGGGTCAACTCTGCTTCGGGGTCAGCAACCGCCCCGGCCTCGATTTCTTCCCACGCTTTGTGCAGCCCGATGGGTTCCCAATATGAGCGGGAGTAATGCTCCGCCAGGTTCTCCTGAGTGACCACCACCCACCGGCCCTGTATCACGTTGAAGATTTCAATGCGTTCGGGGAGACATTTCCGTCGCCGGCTTTCCTTTAGCCATTCCCCGCGTTTTTCCTCATTATGTACGGGAGTGTCGCCGCGCTGCTGCGGATCATAAGACTGCCTGCTGGCCTTACGCCGGACGTCCGTCCAGATGTCATCCGGATCCCCAAAACCCCTTACACTCAGAGGACAAAGCTCCAAGATATTCTCCGAGGTGGCCGGACGCCATTCCCATGTAATAACATTCCAGACCATGAGACTTCCTGTCTGTGAATTATATCTGGTATTTCTTGTCAGCCAGGCCTCCCGGGCCGGGCGTGACAGCATTCTCACTGCGTCATCACGCATGATGATATTTCTCATTGGTTTCTACGTTTCGTTCTGGACGGATCGGAGAAACCGGTTGAGGCGGCCCTGTAGGCCATGGCGATGCGTAGACGCGCGTGATCACCCGGCCCTCTTTCGAAGGTCGAAGCGTGTGTAACTGTCTGATAAGCCAGTGTTTCATGGCGATCAGACGTCAATTTGTAGGGATTTATGATGGAAGTGGTTGCGGGGGCAGGATTGGTTCTCAGCTTGCGGCAATCGCAAGTTGAGAGCCAATGGAGTTTAAGTGACTGTTTTTCGAGCCTTTTTTCTGCATGCGCCTGACCTGACGTTACTTACGCCATCAACGCCCCCCTCCCCGATCCGAATTTGAGACGGTTTTGCTAAGCTCCAAGGCACTGCTCGCTAATCTTCTTAAATCTCAAAAATAGCTGACCTGCGGCTTACGCCCTCATGTCGGACATCTGCGCTCCCGAACAGATTTTCGCAAACGCGGACGTTTGTCGCGTTCTTTTCTTCAAGAGCCTTAAAATATAGCCACACACATAGACCAAGTAGTCAATCCGGCCGCTTAACCACAAACGCCGGACCGATGAATTTTTGCCCTGCGTCCTTCGTTTCGAAGACAGGACGCAAGATTGCTGGTCCTGCTATACCTTCTATCTCGACCTTAAGAGAAACCAGTTCGGGTCCGTTGTAATCGAGCGAGCGAACGAACTCCTTTTGCGATTCCGAGAAGGCACTTTCGTCTACTCCATCTGCATCACTGGATAATCTCGCTCGTTCCAAATAGAGTATCCCTTCGACTTCCGCTGCCGGACCATCGATCTCAAGTAGGACCTCAATCGGCTCCTTGTGCTCAATGAACAGCTTAGCAGGTGTTAGAGAGATGACGGTTTGCACCGACATTGCAAGAAGACCATCAGCATCAAAAAAGTCCTGAAGCGCCATCAGCACTTCATCCGCTTTAATCAGTGACATATGATTCTTGTCGGTGAGCCGGATTTGGTGAGCGCTCACGATAGAGCCCTGAAGGTTGACCGTACCATCACCACCGTCCTTAGACTTCACAAGTACGGCTCGCACCCCGTCCCAAAGTAAATGGGTCATAGTCTCAAACCTGTTGCCGACGAAGAAAAACGTACGCATATCCGGCCACGGCTTCTGAAGCTGTTCAAAGGCGGTCAACGCGCTCGCTAGACTAGATTTCGTCAGACCAAGAACATCTGAAATTGCAGGATTGTAGACGTCATGACTCCTCAAGCGCCCGCCTGCCCCACGCTCCCATACAGGTGCCGATCCAGGCTGGGGAAAGAGATGATAGACTGCAGGGTAGCGAGCGTCGTTTGCCAGCGTCTTCGACTGCTCCTCACTCAGGAATTGAGCGCGCTCTTGGCCGAGCGCGCTGGCAAGCGCGACGACCGCACCATTATGCGGTGTTCCAAAAGTTATAAGTGATGAAATCCTTTCGAAACCAAGTCTCTCATGGAACTGGCCCGACTGGAGATAAAAGCGTGAAACGAGGCCGCCCATGCTGTGAGCCGCAATATGGATGTTGATGTTGGCCCCATGATCGCATGTCGCTTTCTGGATCGCCGATGCTAATGCCTCTGCGCCGATGTCAAGCGAGAGCCGCCAATCGTAAGGGACAGGAATAAGCGTAGGTTTTGCACCTGCTTCGTCGAACATCCGGTCACCCGTTTCGCGATTAATCAATTTTCCGAAGGTGCGTATCCAAATATCGTAGACATCTACGATCCCCACAGCTTTTCGTAGGATTGCCTTTGGTTCCAAGTCTGGCGAAAGCAACCGGTTGAATTTGTCTTTACTATAACCACAGAGTAAATCCAAAGTACTCCCCGGCCATACCTTACCCTTATTGTCCCAAAGTTCTGACCCCATTAAACCCGGCACAAAAATTAAGACATCTGTCATCGGCAGTAGTCCCGTATGGCCTCTAGGCACTTCAAGACACTGTCGCGCTCGTTGGCGGGTATCGCTTCGAGCGACTGCGCGCATAATTCCATACGCTTTATGGCACCGACTAGGTCGTCTCGATTTTCGCAGAAGTCAAAAGGACAACCTCTAGTCTCCTCATGAAACCCAACATTGTAGATGCTCGACCAGACCTGAGCCATGGTCATCATCGCTATTGCTGCTTCAAATGGCCTTCCAGCCTTGCTGGCATATTCACGGATCCCATATGACGAAATCGCGACTTCTCTGCCTTCGCCCACCGAGAAATAATTCCACTCCAAGCTGAGCGTGTTATCTCCATTATCAATCGTATATGCCAACATAGGCGCAAACAGCCCTACTATAACATCGACGTTAATACGTTTGCGCGTCTCGGCCAAAAATGGAAAAAACTCCTGAACCGCGATGTTCTGAGAGAGTTCGTCCCAGTCATTCTCCAGAATACGCCTCCTCCCAGTCTCAAAGCGAGAGCGAAACGCGTCGCCGATCATACCCACCCCCATCGGCAGTGATGCCTCCACTGGATAGAAAGTGAACTTAGACTGGCGACGACTAACATGGTCTAGGACACGAAAAAGGAGTCCGGCACGCGCACTCACGTCGAAGACTCCGATCTTACGGGTCGACTGTGATACACGTGACCGCACTCGTCTCGTGCGTGCTGTTGCAGAAGAATTGAAATTCATCTTCGCTGTATTGGCATATAGTAAGTTAACGGGTGCTTTGATTGTCATTTTTTCACCCGAGTAGTGAACAACTGACCACAACCTGAACGACGGTATAGCACAGGCACCCCCCATTCAACGGCTGCAACGCCGATATTGTCAAATGCAACGCCCATTGCAATGCGACCTGCATTAACCGCCCGATCGATGTTCCCGCTCTTCAGTAACTCTCCGTATAATGCTCCACAGAAAGAATGAATAGACCGCAACGAGACCGGCATCTGGTTCGCTACGATTGCAGGCACACCCGCCTGTACCATTCTCTCCGCGATTGGGATAAGCGGAGCGATGTCAGAACCCACGTTCGCCGTATCGCAAGCCGAGAGCACCACGAGACGCGTTGATTTCGACGAAAGTACATTATGTACCTGCGCGGCGCTAAGAGGATGCGATTTCTGGCTGCCGTGTTTTGCAAAAATGAGCGCGTTCGGTGCTCCGTGCCCGATGAAATGCACAATGTGTGGGTCGAAAGCTTGCACAGCCTCTCTCACCCTCGAAGAGTCCGAAGCTTCGCAAACCATAAATTCCATAGCTTTGGCGTCAAGCTGCGGTGTGGTCGCGGCGATGAGAGTTTTCATTGTGTTTTGAGTCTCAATCCACTCAACGGAGGGTTGATCTGATGGTTGCGAAACAACAAGTATAATCCTAATCCCACCGTTTAAGTTGAGATTTTGCAGCGGCCGAGAAGGAGTGGACGTAACTAGTCTACAGATCGACCGAGCGAAGTGCGGGGCTACTTTGAGGTCGGGCCAGATCAAAAACTCCCACGGGATGCTCTTGAGGCCTGGATCGGTAATGCACAGCGAAAGCTGGACGGCACTGCCGTGGGACGCTGCATCGTATATCTGTCTAACTGGACCAGCAAATAGAACTCGAGATAGCAAGACGCCGATTGCCTCTAGGTCGGCTGGCTTCAATTTCTCACCACCAGATAGGCTCGCTTCAATTCTGGTACGTGTGTTCGCAAGCTGTTCCACATCAATTTGGGTGGTCGAAGGCGCGAGAGCGACATTGAAGTCTGTTCTGGCAGAATGAACCATGCAGTTTGAAGCATCACGATGGAGAATTAGGTCAATCTTCACGTCTTTTGGCATGTCAATCTTGGTAATCTTTTATGTTCATCGCCGACCATCCTACACTTCAACGTTTTTGACATATTCTATCTGGGCCAATGACAGACCATTGAATGGTTATCAGAAATTCGTAGCTTCGGCTTCCAAAGGACCGCATGATTCGCCCCTTTGAATATCTGACGCTGCTCCGCAATCGAATGGACAATAGCCTCCAGAGAAGAGCCATAATAGGCAGCCCCGAACGTGCCAGCGGCAATTTCGACGACAACCTACCGCAGCCAACGGCGGATATACCGGAAATTATTGAGGCGCTCACCCCACAGAAACCAGCTCTGATAAGTTCTTGCCGGATCATCCCGCCAGCGAAGGATAAGGTCTCGAATAAGGTCGGTCATCAATCCAGAAGCTAAAATTACATTCGCTACTGACCCTGATTGTAACAGCAGCTCACGTCAATGCGGATAATCGCAAGTGGTTGCGCGGTATGATACCCCCGCTTTGAACCTGCCCCCTCTAAACCTATGGAATTAAACAGTTCTGCAGAAGAAGGCCTCAGTTTACGCATAGCAAAACCCCGCTAAGCCGTTGACTTAGCGGGGTTTCAGAAACTGCAAGTGGTTGCGGGGGCAGGATTGGTTCTTAAATTGCAACAATCGCAAGTTGAGAATAAAGCGAGCTTAAACGGCTATTTCTCTAAACTTTTTTTGCATATGGCTGACCATTTCACTCATGCCATCAATAAGCCACCTGGAGAGTTCTAAAAACCCTCTTTTCCGCCTGTATAAAAATCGTAACCCATTGATATCGCTACTACTGGAAAAATCAAAATAGGGGTTTTTAGAACCCTCCACCTGCCCTTTCTAAACTGAGGGCAATTTTACTCAGAACTAAGGCCTTGTCTGCCAAGCGGAATAAATCGAAAAGCGGACATCAAATTTACCGCGTCCAAATTACTGCGCAATCGCCCGAAAAGGCCCAAGCCGGGATGAAAGATACAGCCGGTTCATGCAGCGCAGTTCATCCGGCGCCCCCGGCGCTGTCGGCGCATCGCCATGGACCATGCCGACCATGACTTTCATATTGTTCAGAACGACAGCAGCAATGTCATCCGCCGTTTTCTGATCCAGTCCGGGGGCGCAGGCCCGCAATGCCGTCGCTATACCAAGCAACGCCTGACCACGTGACTGTGCACGAAGCTCTGTCCTGTCCGTCCGTGCCGTCATCAGCGCCGGAAGCGATTGCACGCGGGGATAGAACCTGACGATCAGGTCAATCAGACCATCCGCCAGTTCGTCGGGGGACAGGCCTGATGCATGGCGTCCGATCGCTTCATATTCTTCCTGCAGGATCGCCATATGCTGCTGCAGCAACGTTTCGGCAATGGCCTCCTTGTTGGGAAAGAAGCGGTAGAGCGACCCAATCTTCGCCCCTGCCCGCGCGGCTATTTCCGCCATTGTCGTCGCATCGTAGCCACGTTCCGCGATGAGGTCGGATGCGGCCGCCAGCAGTTCGGCCACGCGTTGCCGCCCAACCGCCCGCCGGGGCTGAAGGGGTGCGCGCTTTTCGCTTGACGTACTTGAGTCCATCCTCAAATAGTGTCCCTGTTTGAGTGTATGCTCAATTTCTATCAACTCCTTCCATGCCGGACAACAACCCGGCATGCAGGAGCCTGATAACAGGAGAAGACCGCCATGACATCGTTTTCCGCGTCCCGGACCGCCCTGATCCTGATCGACCTTCAGAAGGGCATCATCTCCCATCAACTGGCCCCTTACACGGGCGGGACGATTGTCGAACGCTCCAAGACCCTTGCCGCACGCTTCCGCGCCGCCGGTGCGCCGGTCATTCTGGTCAATGTCGCATTCGCCCCCGATTTTGCCGACGCCCCGCATACACCCGTTGACCAGCCGTTCGCACCGCCTCCCGGTGGCTTTGCTGCTGACTGGACCGATCTGGCCGAAGGGCTGGCCCAGCCGGGCGACCTGCACGTCACCAAGCGGCAGTGGGGTGCTTTTTACGGGACGGATCTTGATCTCCAGTTACGGCGGCGCGGCATCACCACCGTGGTCATTGGTGGCATTTCGACGAACCTTGGCGTGGAATCCACCGCCCGTGCGGCACATGAACATGGCTACGCCGTCGTCCTCGCCGAAGACATCACCTCCACCTTTTCCGAAGAGATGCAGCGTTTCGCATATGACTGCATTTTCCCCCGCCTTGGGCATGTAACGACAAGCACCGCAATCGAACTGGCATCCTGAAGGTAGAAGACACAGCCTTGCAAGACGCTCCTCCCTCCGGTCGGCTGCCTGCGGGCATCTGGAAAATCGTCAGTGTTGCGGCCATCGGCGCCTTCATGTCGCAACTGGATGCGACGATCGTCAATGTCTCGCTGCCGGATCTGGCCAGCACACTGCATGCACCGTTTTCCACGGTGCAGTGGGTAGTCAGCGGATATCTGCTGGCGCTGGCCCTGGCACTCCCCCTGAACGGATGGCTTGTTGACCGGTTTGGCGGCCGGACCATCTATCTGGGGTGTTTTGCCGGATTTACGGTAACATCCGCCCTGTGTGCGCTGGCCTGGTCCGCGCCGTCGCTGATCGCATTCCGCATCCTGCAGGGCATGGCGGGTGGCCTGCTGGCCCCCATGGCCCAGATGACGATTGCCCGCGCCGCCGGAAAGGACATGCCACGGGTTGCAAGTGCCGTCACGCTTCCCATACTGCTCGCGCCACTTCTTGGCCCCGTCGTGGCCGGTGGCATCCTGTCGGTTGCCTCCTGGCGATGGATTTTCCTCATCAATCTGCCATTCGGGCTTATCGCGCTGCTGCTCGCCAGCATGTTCCTGCCCGATGACAGGCAGGAATGCCGTCCGCGCAGGCTCGACATCGCCGGACTGATGCTGCTTTCCCCGGCCCTGATCGCCCTGCTTTATGGCACCGATCATATGGGACAGCGAACGGGTCAGGGTCTCCTGTGCCTTGCTGTCGTCATGGGTATTCTCTACTTGCGGCAGGCGCATCGGAAAGGAGAGCGTGCACTGATTGATCTGGCGCTGTTCCGGGCGCCGATCTTCTCCGCTTCCGCGCTGATCATGTTCATGCTGAACGGGGTTGCGTTCGCGGGACAGATGCTGCTGCCGGTCTGGCTCATCCATGCCTGCGGCATCCCTGCGGAACGGACGGGCTGGTTCATGGCGCCGCTGGGCCTGGGCATGATGTGCACATACCCGCTGACAGGACGCCTGACCGGGCATTTTGGCATCCGCAGGCTGACCCGTTTCGGGGCCATCTGTTCCGGTCTTGGCACCCTGATGCTTGCCATGCTCGCCTTCTCCGGTTTCAGTATCTTCGTTCTCGCAATAGCGCTTTTCCTGCGTGGAGCAGGAACCGGGGTCATCGGGATTCCTGCGATGAGTGCGGGCTATGCATCCGTCGCACCTGCGGAAATCCCCATGGCGACCGTCGCCCTCAATATCGTGCAGCGTATCGGTGGCCCGACCCTGACCACGCTCTGCGCCACGTTACTGGGGTGGCGTCTGTCGCATGCCACCACTCCCCCTGCGGTCTCACTGGCTTTCACGGCGGCCTTCGGTCTACTCTGCGTCTTTCACGGCCTGCTGTTTTTGACGACATTCAGACTGCCGAAGGGCATGCCACGCCGTCCTCCGCCGTAACGCTCACCCTTCGGGACGCGAACCTGCAATCAGGACATCAACGAGGCGTTTCGCACGCGCCTCCCATCCCGGGCCGGTCGCGTAGTTCGAAACGCCACCAAGGGCGCACAGCAGATCGACCGGTTCGATATCAGGCCGGATGTCACCGCTTTCCATGGCACGGGCAACAAGCCCGTCAATCGCAGCGGTAAGAACTGTGCGGGAGTCCGCATAGATTGCGTCCGTTCCGCCGAGGAGGCTGTTCAGGGCGGGCGCGATCACCTGCTTGGTCGCGATGTAATCGACGAACAGGTTCAGCCACGCGCGCAACGCTTCGACGGGCGTATGAGTTTCCGCCAGACGGGGGGCGGCCGCTGCGAGCCGGTTCAACTCATCACGATAGACTGCCTCGATAAGGGCGTCACGATTGGCAAAATGGCGATAAAGCGTGCCAATCCCTACGCCGGTCCGCCGCGCAATCTCATCCAAAGGAATGTCAATTTCGCCTGATCCGAAGGCGGCCCGTGCCGTTTCCAGCAGGCGTTCGCGATTTTTACGTCCATCGCTGCGTGGCCTGCGACGGCGCGTCTGGTCCTCTTCCACGTCTTTCCCTCTTGTTAAACGGAGCAATGCTCCGTATATAAATAAGCGGAGCATGCTTCCACATAACTCCCCGGGCGCCCTTTCCACAAGGAATGGCGTTCCCTTCATGCTGGAGGCCTACTATGGCACAGACTATGACACTGCAATTTGGTGCAACATCCACCACCGAGGATGTCCTGCGCAATGTTTCCCTTACCGGCAGGCGCGTTCTCGTGACCGGTGTTTCAGCAGGGCTTGGCATTGAGACAGCCCGTACGCTGGCAGCCCACGGGGCCACGGTCGTGGGGGCCGCACGCAATCTTGCGAAAGCGGAACACGCAACCGCACAGGTTCGAGCTGATGCGGAAAAAAGCGGCGGATCATTTGAGTCGCTTGAACTTGATCTCGCTGATCTCGCAAGCGTTCGCGCCGCCGCGGACCGTCTGAACGCAACAGGCAAACCGTTCGATCTGGTCATCGCCAATGCAGGCGTGATGGCTACTCCTTTCGGGCATACGAAAGACGGGTTCGAAACCCAGTTCGGCACCAATCATCTGGGGCATTTCGTGCTGGTGAACCGGATTACCGGCCTGCTGCGGGCAGGCTCCCGCCTGGTCAATCTTTCCTCCTCCGGACATCGCTTTTCGGATGTCGATCTTGCCGACCCGAACTTCGCACATACACCCTATGACCCCTGGCTTGCTTACGGCCGGTCAAAGACCGCCAATATCCTGTTCGCAGTTGCTTTCGATGCCCGACATCGGGAACGAGGTATACGGGCCACTGCAGTTCACCCTGGCGGGATTATGACGGAACTCGTGCGTCATCTGCCGAAAGGCGAACTTGAAACAATGGTAGCGCAGATCAACGCACAGGCGGCTGCTGACGGCAAACCGCCTTTTGAGTTCAAAACAATTCCACAAGGTGCTGCGACTTCAGTATGGGCAGGTGTCATTGCTGCCGCCGATGCGGTAGGCGGCCATTATTGCGAGGACTGCCACGTCGCACAGGCCATTCCCAATGATGCACCTAAAGGGCTGCTTGACGGGGGTGTCCGTGCTTATGCCGTTGATTCGGCGCATGCCGAGGCCTTGTGGGCAAAAAGCGAAGAAATGGTCGGAGAGCGGTTTGCGTCATAATTCCCGTCAGCATTCCAGCCGGATCTGAAAGAAACCTGCTGTCTGCCAGGTCAGGCTCCCCTATGAATGAACTGACAATTTCCTGCCTGTCGATCCACTTTACATGCCCGGTGAATCGGCAGGTTGCGTTTCCTTTATTACCCCTCAGGCTGTATTCTCTTAGCCTGCTGGAAGGCACCGGTATCGACGTCACCGAACAATGGTTCTGTTTCAGTGATCTCCGTCCTCTACCCGGATATCAAGGAAAGGACGGCCACGGGACGGCCTGATCAACGCCCAGGAATATCTCACTAGGGAATATCTAAACGGTAATTGCCGGTGGTTGTTGTGAGAGGCGACACCGCCGATTTGAACCCAATTTTCCTAAGGCTTTGGAAGAAAACAGTTTTCTTGAAAACGATCTCAATATCCGCATAGTAAAAACCCGCTAAACCATTGACCTAACAGGATTTCAGAAAACGTAAGCCATTGCGGGACGTAATTATCCCGAATTACGTTGCGTGACACAAAATCGGAGGTTCATGATATTTCTCCGTCGGTCAATTGTTACCGTCCAGCCATTCCTTCCCTTGCAAGCCACTCAACGAAATGTACTGCGGGCGCGGTCTTGTTGGTCCCTTCGGGGAGCAATGCGACGTAGCCGGTGCGGTGCACCCGGATCTGTGGAAGCGGTGTTACAAGCTGTCCCATCGCAATATCGATATCGAGCATAGGCAAAGGGCCGATCCCGATACCCAACCCGTCCAGCACAGCTTGCCGGGTGATGAAAAAATGGTCGAACAGGGTCCGCGGGCGGCCAATGAGATGAGGCAATTCCGCTGCTTCCAGCCAGTCGATCCAGTCTCCCGGTCGCGTCTCGCTGGCCAGAAGCTGGTGGCCTTCAAGATCGGCAGGACCGAAGATCGGTCGCTGAGCGAACAACGAAGGGCTCATGATCACCGTATCAACATCGTCCAGAACATGAGTGGCACGATGATGTGGCCACGCACCAGAACCCGCCACGCCACGACGGATAGCGACATCGAAGCCACCACGGAGTTCCTCGTGCACCGTTGAGACGGTCGTCACCACGACTCCCACGGATGGATAGACGCTATGGAAAAGGTCCAGCTTTGGGATCAGCCAGCGCATTGCAAAGCTGACCGGGGCATTGACGCGCAGGATCCGTCTCGCATCAGGTCGTCCGCATGCTTCGGCAGCCGTCGTCATCCGCTCGAAGGCGCCGCTGACCTCGGCCGCAAAAATACGCGCCACCGGTGTTGCGACCATGCGCCGGCCGGATCGGTGAAAAAGTCGCTGCCCCAGCCAGCTTTCCAATAGGGCAATCTGACGGCTGACCGCACCATGGGTCAGGCCGAGTTCTGATGCAGCCTCGGAATAGCTACCCGTACGGGCCGCAACTTCGAAAACACGCAGAGCATTGAGAGGCGGTAGATGGCGCATGGGATCCGTGATGAAAACTGACAGGTATGGTGATAATATTCCCGCTATTCCCAGAAAAGTCACATGTCTAAAGTGTTCTGCGAAAGGACGGTGTGCACATGCAGATGAGCGCCATCACTGAATCCGCATCACAGCAGCTCACGTGTGCCCAGGAACAGCGGCGGGGACTGATGGCTGCGTGTCTCGCTCACGCGCTACACGATGGCTTTACAGACGGGCTGTACGCCTTCTTTCCAGTCTGGCAAGCCCAGTTCGGCCTTTCCTATGCCGGGCTTGCGATCGTGCGTGCTCTCTATTTCGGTACGATGGGTGGTCTTCAGGTGCCTGCGGATCGCCTGCTGAATGGTATGTCACCGCGCAACGCGCTCGTTTTGTCCACATTGATTGCGGCAGGCGGTCTCGCGGTCATGGCGGTTCCGATGGGATTTGCCGGATTGTGCTGCGGCCTTGTCCTCGCGGGCATCGGGTCGAGTATCCAGCATCCGCGCGCATCGCACCTGATCACCGAGTGCTATGGCAGTGCGGCCCGACGCCCACTCAGCCTCTATAATTTCTCCGGCGATCTGGGCAAAGCGACCCTGCCCGCTCTCATTGCACTTTTGCTGCCCGTCTTCACCTGGCGCCCGATAACGGGCACCCTTGCCCTGCTGGGACTGGCCCTGTCCCTGGTGCTGATCAAGCTCACACCCCGGAAAATTACGCCTGCCGCAGCGATGTCCCCGCATCAGGGATCTTCCAGCAGGCACACCGGTTTTGCATGGCTGTTGACGATAGGGGCTTTCGATACCGCAACACGGATGGGTTATCTGCTGTTCCTGCCTTTTCTCATTCATGGCCGTGGTGGATCGTCGGCGACAGTCGGAATGGCCCTGGCGCTCCTCTTTGCCGGAGGCGCGTTGGGAAAGGCAACATGCGGGTGGCTGGGCGATCGTCTTGGTATCGTCAGAAGCGTCGTTGCCACGGAAACGACGACATCACTGCTGATCATCGCTACGCTGTTTACGCCACTGTCGGGGACACTGGTGCTTCTTCCCCTGCTCGGGATTGTCCTGAACGGGACATCCTCCCTCCTGTACGGAACAGTGCCTGAGTTGGCACCCGGTGGAGATACGGGCCGGGCCTTTGCCGTGTTTTACACCGGGGTGATCGGCGCAGGTGGACTGGCGCCAATTGCCTATGGCCTCCTCGCTGATCATGTCGGTCGGACCACAGGTCAACTTGCGACAGCCGCGACAGCCCTGCTTATCGTCCCAATGGTACTTCAACTGGGCTTTTCCATGAAAGCCGCGTGAGGCCGCCCAGAGCAGACGACAACCGATGCCGGAGACGTGGACTATTTATGCTCAGGAGGAAGAGATCATGACAAGCGTAACGAACAGTCGGACAGGCGGCTGCCACTGTGGTGCGGTACGCTTTGAAGTGATGCTCAGCGACGGCCTTCAATCCGTCCGTCGCTGCAACTGTTCTTATTGCCGCATGCGGGGATCGGTGGTCGCCGCGGCAGCACTGGATGGGATAAAAATTCTCCAGGGTGAGGATGTGCTGACGACCTACCGTTTTAATACAAAAACGGCACAGCACTTCTTCTGTTCTCGATGCGGCATCCATACGCATCATCAACGTCGGTCTGATCCGAACCGTCATGCCGTAAATGTGGCCTGTCTTGACGGGGTTAGTCCTTTTGATTTTCCGGAAGTGCCAGTAACGGACGGAATCAATCATCCGAATGATACGGGAAAGCCGGCGCGACTGGCCGGGATCCTGCATTTTGAAAGTGCTTCAGCACCCCTGAAATACTCCAGGATGGGATAAAATATTGAAATTTCAGGTCTGCTTTTCGCAAGGGGCATCAAAGCCCTTATTATGTATGCGAAAAGGCCGCCTGTCTGCTAATTTCATCTGGTAGACAGGCAGCTTGAACGGGGAAAGCTTGTAGTTCCTGACACAAGAAATCTTGATACGGACGCACCTTCGCATCCGCTCCAGCATAGTCAGATAATAAAGGACCGAAGTCCCATCACGTCTCGTTTGGGCGCTATCCCGAACCTGCGAACATAGTCCCGACTGAATTGCGACGCGCTTTCGTAACCAACTTCAAACGCCGCGTGCGAGACATTGGCGTCCTCTGATACCATAAGGCGGCGCGCCTCAAGCAGTCGCAACTGCTTTTGATACTGGAGCGGCGTCATAGACGTCAATGTCTTGAAATGCTGATGGAAGGCCGAGAGGCTCATGCGTGCAACGGCAGCAAGCTGCTCAATCCTCACCGGCTTTGTAAAATTTGCGCGCAGCAGATGAATGGCTTCAGCAACCCGTTGCAGGTGACTGTCAGGCAGGACGAGTTTACAGATTTCGCCCGCATGAGGCCCTGTTAACAGCCAGAAACATATTTCCCTCATGATCGCTGGCCAGAGGATCGGAGGTGCCGTCGGATTATCGAATAGCCGTATGAGTCGCCGGATGCAGTCGGCCAGATCTTCCGAAAGTTCGGCGACGAATACTCCAATTCCCTGATCATTTGACGGTAAAGGTGGCTGCGTAAGTTGCGTCATAACCTCACGCAGGATACCTGCATCCAGATCCAGGGTGATACCGATATATGGGCACTCGTGACTTGCCTCCGTCACACGGCCAAGAGCGGGTATTTCGACGCTAACCAGCAGGAACCCCATGGCACCATACTCGAAGATGGCATCGCCAAACTCAACTTCCTTGGCGCCCTGAAGAGTAATACAGAGTGATGGTTTGTAAACCATGCCATTCGGGGGCGTCTTTTCGCTCAACCTAATGATATTCAGGCCGTCGAAAGACGTCGTGAAAAGCCCGTCTGTGCCACAACCCTGCCCGTCCAGATAGCAGGTTACAGCCCTGGCGAGAGATGAAGACATTTCCTGCTCCAGCCAAAATTCCAACAGTTCCCATCTACACTCTGCTCATCGTCTGAGCCAGAGCATTGCAGGATCGGGCAAGAAATTTGAGAGTTCGGGCATTCGTCTCATCGCCATGCTCGCCTAAGTATTGGGTATCTGCCGGGATCAATGGCCAGTGCCGTCGAAATACCAGCCCCTCTTCCTGAAGAGAATTCCTTGCGTGTACAGGAGCCCAACATGAGCAAATGGACGACATCAAACATTCCAGACATTCGCGGCCGCTCATTCGTCGTGACCGGGACGGGCGGCCTCGGGTTTGAGGATGCATTGGCGCTCGGGAAAGCTGGAGCGACAGTCATTCTCGCCGGACGAAACCCTGGCAAAGGCGCGGAAGCCATCTCCCGGATAAAAAGGGAAGCTCCGAAGGCATCCATCAGCTTTGAGGCTCTTGATCTGGCTGATCTTGCATCGATAGCCGCGTTTGGTGAACGTCTGCGCAGCCAGCACGACCATCTCGACGTGTTGATCAACAATGCCGGGGTAATGATGCCCCCCACACGCAAAGTGACCTCGGATGGTTTCGAACTGCAGTTCGGAACCAACTATCTTGGGCACTTCGCACTGACCGCGCATTTGTTCCCCCTGCTTCGCAAAGGGCACAATCCGCGAGTTGTAACGCTCTCCAGCATCGCGGCGCGTGACGGCCGGATCGCGTTTGATGATCTTCAGGCAACACGTAATTATAAGCCCATGCCGGTCTATAGCCAGTCCAAGCTGGCCTGTCTGATGTTCGCGCTGGAGTTCCAGCGTCGCAGTGAAGCGGGAGACTGGGGGATCACCAGTATCGCCGCGCACCCTGGTATTTCGCGTACCGATCTTCTTCCGAATGGGACTGGCGCTTCGAGTGTCTTCGGCATCGCGCGACGGGTATTGTGGTTTCTTTTCCAGCCAGCTGCCCAGGGCGCGCTGCCGACCCTTTTCGCCGCCACGTCCTTCGAGGCAAAGGGAGGCGGCTATTATGGCCCCGACAGACTGAGTGAGACGCGTGGATATCCCACTACTGCCAGAATTCCTCCTGCCGCACTCGACCGGCCGGCTGCCGCTCGTCTGTGGGATATTTCCGAAAAACTTGCCCATGTGCAGTTCGGGTAAGCACCATGCACAGGACTTTCCTGCTTGCTGCCTACATCTGGCTGACCTTCAGCGGCACACTGCATTTTCTTGTCGACGTCGTTTCACAATATGTGCGACACAAACGTGTACCGGGACCGGAGACAACCCTGTATTATGGCCTCAACACATCATTCGCACTGGGCCAGGTTGTCTTTGGTCTCCTCTGCCTCTGGCTGGCAAGGCAAGCGCCAGCACTCATTGATCAAGGAGCGGTCACAGCGATATCGTTTGCTGCTGCCGCAGGCTGGACTGCGATCACGTTCGCCTTCATGCGTTATTGGGAACCGAAGATGAATATTGCCGTCTTCGTGGTCCTGTTGACCTGCGCGACGCTTATCCGTTGAAAGTTAGGTGCAGCAGGAATCACGCTCGTGATCCGGCGATAAGAATGTCGACAAGCCGCTTTGCACTGGTCTCTCCGCCGGGCCGACAGAAAAAATCGAAACGCCCGCCAGAGCACGCAACAAATCAAGCGGCGCAATATCGCCGACGGACAGAACACGGCCAGTGCCAAGGATCTTCGGATCAGCTTCCGTCTAGAACATCCCGCGCCGGACGCCGGTATCCATGAAGTTCACGCCGGCAGCGGCCACATCGACCAGAACCTCACCTGGATCTGGTGCTGGGTCGGGCCTTTCGACCAGCTCGAGAACTTCGGGGCCACCCGGTTCGCGCATTACGATAGCGTGCATGTCAGTCTTCCTTGGAATGATCAGTAAAGGGGTTATGCGTCAGGTCACGACTGCGGAGCTGCAAGCAGCTTCGTGGCGTTCAGGGCCTCGCGGGCGGACTGGCCGTCGCTGTAATCGTGCCAGAGAACGGTAAGCATCCGACGAGGGCCGCAGGCATGAGTCAGGCCGCCTGTGTATGATTGGCGTGTCGGGTGTTTTTCCAATTCCAGGGTAGCAGGTCGGGGAGACGGGGATATCGTTGATCCGTCCGATGACATCAGCCAGCCAGGCATGGGGATCGACATCGTTGAGTTTCGCAGTGACGATCAGGGCATACATGGCAGCCGCTCTCCTGCCGCCGCGGTCCGAACCCGCGAACAGCCAGACCTTGCGTCCTACGGCGATGCCACGCAGGCTCCGTTCTGTCGCATTATTGGTCAGGCAGATCCGGCCATCATGGAGGAACGCCGTGAAGGTATCCGGTCGTCTGAGGATGTAGGCCATGGCCTGCGCAATGGGTGATTTTGTGGACATACGGCTGCAGCTGTCACGCATCCATTCCATCAGGTTTTCCACGATGGGCGCGCCAAGCTGCTGCGGCACGGCACCATTGATGGTCCGTTCCACCTCGAACAGGCTGTCGATCCGCCTTACGGCTTCCACGGCAAGAGGTGTCCTGCCCAGTTCGGCCAGCCGGAACAAGCCGCGTCGGGCATGCACCCAGCAGCCCGCCAGCGTTACGGGCGCGGGCAGCCGTCCCGGCTTTCGTAGGCATCGGCCTGCACGATGCCACTCCAGCCATCGAGGTGAATGGTGGGATGCTCGCCCCTGCGATCGCGGGAGTAGCCGAACCAAGCAGCAGGAGGCGCGGGACCGGCAAAGGGACGGTCCGGTCATCGCGCACATAGGTCCATAACCGCCCGGTCATGGTGCGACTGCTGGCCAGAACTGGTACGGTGGTATCATCGGCATGTAACCGCTCTCCAGCAAGGACATGCTCTTTGATCAGTGCCGTCAGCGGTGCCAGTGTTGCGGTGCAGGCCCCCACCCAGTCAGCCAGGGTGGACGTATCCAACGCAATTCCTTCCCGGGCAAAGGCTGCCGCCTGCCGGTTCAGGGGCTGATGGTCCCCAAACTTCCCGACCAGGACAGAGGCCAGAAGGTGCGGTCCCGCCCGTCCGCGGACAAGAGGATGGAATGGGGCTGGCGGCTGGGTAATGGTCTCGCAGTCCCAATAGCTGAACTTCTCGCGCACTGTCTGGATAACCCTGAACCGGCGCGGAATGACCTCAAGGGTTTCCGTGATGCTCTCGCCCAGTTTCGTCAGTCTTGCCTAGCCACAGCAGGGACACTGCGTGGGGCGGGAATGACAACGCGCTCGCGCGGCAGGGCTGGCAGAAGGGGTCTGCGTCCGGCATGGCGTGTGGGCCAGGATCAGTGACCGGGATCGCTGTACCGAGTACATTGGCCGGGTCATCCACGGGCATGCCCGTTTCCAGAACTTCACGACGTTCTCTTTTCCGCGCACTTCAGGATCGCCGTGGTTGGAAAACACAATGGTGTCGTCAAAGAATGTCCCAATCAGCTCCGCATCCCTCTTTTCGAAGGATGCGACGAACTGCCGGACTGTTTCTCCTGCATCTGACATCTGGACTGTCCTTTGCTGGGAATGGTTCCGGTAGGCCGGGATCAGGCGGAGTAACCGCCGTCGATCGTCAGCAGGGAGCCCGTGATGAAGCTGGATTCAGGGCTGGCGAGATAGGCCACGAAGCTCGCGACTTCCGTATCCGACCCCAGGCGGCCGAGCGCCATGCGGGGACGCAGCATGTCGCGCATCGCGTCGTTCCTGATGTTGTCGGTTTCGGTCGGGCCGGGCTCGATCGCGTTGATTGTGATTCCGCGCGGCCCGAGATCGCGGGCAATGGCGCGCGTCATGGAACTGACGGCCCCCTTGGTCATCGCGTAGGCGAAGGAGCCGGGGAACGCGGTGTAATGCGCGACCACGCTGCTGTTGTTGATGATCCGTCCGCCTTCCTTCATGTGCGGGACGGCTGCCTGAATCGCGACGAAGGTGCCGCGCACATTGAGGGCGAACATCTTGTCAAAGGTGTCGAGCGCGAACTCGTCCACCGGTCCACCGAGCACGATGCCGGCATTGTTCACCAGAATGTCGAGGCCGCCCAGCTCCGCGACCGTGCGCGACACGGCAGCCTTGATTTCATCGGCACTGGTGTTGTCCGCCTTGATGGCGAGGGCCTTGCCCCCGGCAGCGGTGACTTCGGATGCCACAGAAGTGGTCCACATTTTTCGGACAGGGCGATAAGCTATCATCTGGCCTGAACGAGGACGGGTTTTATGGGCAAGGTTACGCGGAAACGGTATGCGGCGGAGTTCAAGTCACGGGTTGCCCTGGAGGCGATCCGTGGCGAACTGACACTGGCGGAGTTGGCGTCGAAACATGGCGTGCATCAGACGATGATCGCCCAATGGAAGCGCCAGGCGATCGAAGGCATGGCAAGCCTTTTTTCTGGTAAGTCAGTAACGGAACCTTTAGTCAGCCCTGCTGATGTAGAGAAACTGCACGCCAAGATCGGCCAGTTGCTGGTGGAACGGGATTTTTTGCGGGATGCCTCTGCTCGGTTGGGCGTGATCAGAGGCGGCAGATGATTGACCCGAAGCGAGCGCGTCTGCCGATAATCCGGCAATGCACGCTGCTGCAACTCAACCGGTCGGGCGTCTACTATCGGCCTGTGCCACAGAGCGAGGCCAATCTGGAGCTGATGCGGCTGATCGACGCCCAGTTCCTGGAAACGCCGTATTATGGCTCACGGCAGATGACATGGCATCTGCGCCGCCTGGGACATGAAGTGGGCCGCAAGCGGGTCCGGCGGCTCATGGCGACCATGGGCCTGCGGGCGATCTACCAGAAGCCGCGCACGACCGTGCCCCATCCGGAACATCGGAAATATCCATATCTGCTACGGGATCTGGTCATCAATCGGCCTGACCAGGTCTGGTGTTCCGATATCACATATATTCCCATGAAACGGGGATTTCTCTATCTTGTGGCGATCATGGACTGGTTCACGCGCAAGGTCCTGTCCTGGCGTCTGTCGAACACGATGGACGTGGAGTTCTGTATCGAGGCGCTACAGGATGCCCTCATGCGCTATGGCGCCCCGGACATTTTCAATACTGACCAGGGGTCGCAATTTACGACACCCCGTTTCACCGGGATACTGGAAGAGCGTCAGATCCGCATCAGTATGGACGGGCGTGGGCGATGGCTGGATAACGTGTTCATCGAGCGTCTGTGGCGGTCGCTGAAATATGAATGCGTCTACCTGCACGCGTTCGAGACCGGATCAGAACTGAGGGCCGGGCTTGGCAGATGGATCGCCCACTATAACGAAAGGCGTCCGCATACGGCGCTGGCTGGACGAACGCCCGATGAGGCGTATCATGACGTGCCGACGCCATCTGGTCCGGGGTTAACCCCGGACCAGATGGCCAACAGCAACGCCGTCAGAATGGCGGCATAACAACAACCGGGTATAGCTTATCAAGCCCACAAAACTGTCCGAACGGACGGGACCATGTGTGTCGCCAATGCGTCTCCCAAGGCCAGTACCCGCTCGGGACGTACGTCTAGCAGCGATAAAGCAAGCTGGTATACCTCGGGATATGGCTTGCCAATCCACCGTACTTCGCGGTCCTGAGCTTCATACCAGCTTGCCAATGCGCCTGCACATATCAAGCGGCGGTCGCCACGGATGACCTGCTGATCCGGATTAACGCATATCATAGGCAGATTTTGATCGGCGCATTGTTCAAGCATGGAGAGATATGGCGTAATGTCCTCCTCTCCCAGGTGTGCATCCGGTCCGGTGTTGAGCAGAAAATCTGCTTGATCTGGATCAGTCACAACCTCGATATTGAGATCGGCGTATACATCCATATCCCGTCTCGGACCGAGATGAATCATACGATGGCCGCAAGCGGCAAACCAGGGATCAATGCGCCGAGCCAGCATTTGATGGACGCATTCGCCACTTGTCATGAGGGCGTCATAGAGATCGGCTCTCACACCGAGGCGCCAAAGTTCCGGTTCGACAGATGCATTACGCCGATAAGAGTACAATCCGCTTTTTTGCTGCACGCAGGCGTTTCAAGCACTCGATCACGCCGGGGTACGGCGACACGCCATTATGAACACCCCCCCATAAATCAACGATATATCCGTCATAATTCTGGTTCAGGTCAGCAAGTCCATCGCACCATCTCATAAAAGCGTTACCCTTCCCGGTCGCTATTGAAGCAAAGTTACAGCGTAATAGGTATCGCAAGGCCCGCAGCCTGCTAAAACAAGTAACAGTGTCCGGTAAGACCGGAATGGTTTCCAGACCGATGAGAGGACCGAGCCGGGTAAGCAACCCGGCCGGCATGCAGGGACTTGTCGAACCTGTTCCTATACAACAGTGACGTTATCAGCCGCTCCAATGCGAACAACGGATAACGCTGCAAAAATTGCCCCTGTGGAAATGAGGGTCCTTGTCAGCGAGAACGTCGGCTTTCACGTTACCAAATGTTGTTTCTGGCTTGTGTTTGATACCGTCGTAGAAAGCCTGAATAATGTCTTCCTTGAAATGCGGTGTACGAGGAAATGTCTTGATGACCGTATCTCGTTCAATAGCCGTATATTCGTCGTAGGTAAGACCGAGAACATCCATTTCCACACCTGCAGTCACGAGTGCAACAATCGGATGCATATGTTTGGGAATGCCGGGCGTGGTGTGAAGCGCAATCGCCGTCCAGACCAGGTCAATATCCTGCGGGGCAATCCCCCGACCGGAAAGAAACGCTTTCGCCGCGTTGGCTCCGTCCACTTCGAAACGCTCATGGGGACTGCTGTAAGGGGGCATCAGCCCGAGATCATGAAACATGGCTCCTGCGTAAAGGAGCTCACGATCAAAATTCAGTCCTCTGTGTGCACCGGCCAGGGCGCCGAACATATAAACGCGGCTGGAATGGTTGAACAGAAGCTCTGTTTCGGTGTCGCGCACGAGTTCCGCGATCTCTTTCGCCAATTTGCTGTCGGGTATCTCGATGGTGGGCATTGGTTTCCCTTTCCCTGTATGTCTGCCCAAATCATATCTTTTAGATACAATGTCTCATATTGTCGTTTGACGACGAAACAGGACATTTTACATCATGGCAGGACACGGAAAGAATATGCGCAAAATTGGCATTCTGGCGCTCCCCGGTGCACAGATGCTGGATATTTCAGGCCCGTTGGATGTGTTCGCAGAGGCTAATAGCCAGATCGGCTATAAAGCGTATGCTCTTTTTGTCGTGGGTATCTCTGACCGGCCGATTGAATCGTCATCTGGAATGCGGTTTCTACCGGACTGTACCGTAGATGACGCTCTCGGGCGGTTCGATACCCTCCTGATTGCCGGTGCGCCGGGCCTGAAAAACACGCATTATGAGCCGAAAATTGTCGACTGGATTCGCCGTGTCGCACCAGATTGCCGTCGCTATGGCTCCATCTGCACGGGCGCGTTGCTCTTAGGGGCCTCAGGTCTTCTTGATGGTCGGCGCGTGACGACCCATTGGGCCGTAGTCGATCAACTTGCTCGGGCATGTCCCGCCGCAGAAATCGAGGCCGATGCACTACACGTGCGAGATGGACCGCTCCGCACAGCCGCCGGCGTGACCGCTGGCCTCGATCTCGCACTCTCTCTGGTCGAGGAAGACTGCGGTCTTGCGCTCGCAAAAGATGTCGCATCCCAGTTGGTCATGTTTTTCCGACGGCCGGGAGGCCAGTTGCAATTCAGCAGACGGGGTGAAGTCAGACCTGCCGGACGCTCAATCATCCAGGATATCCAAAGATGGCTCATTGCTCATCCCGACGAAGACGCCAGTACGGCGGCTCTGGCGAACCGAGCGGGGCTCAGCGCCCGTCATTTCACACGGATTTTCAATCAGGAATTAGGCATAACTCCGGCTCAATGGGTCGAGCAGATCCGCATTGATCTTGCGCGTGCCAGACTGGAGGCCGGGGATTATCCCAAGCAGGTCGCTGTCGCTTTTGGCTTCAGGGACATCGACACATTCCGTCGTGCTTTTCAGCGGCAAACGGGTGTCACGCCCGCAGTTTACCGACGACGATTTGGAGGAATGGATGAACAAACAGAGACATAAAAATGGCAAATGATTATTCGGAACAGAAGCATAGATCAGTGTCATCCTCCGGGAAAAGAGCCAAATCCGCTGCATTATGTGTGAACGATATGCCGAAATAGCGGATATAACTTAACTAAAACGAAAGGTAATTTTATATCCCAGTACGACAAATATTTCACCAGAATCCATAAACCATTAGAATATAATTCGTTTTCACAGAATTATAAATAATGAAAAGTTGCAATCATATTTTACGTCGCATTTGCATTCCTCATGTCGTAATTCAAAAGTATTTTGTACAATATGGTAAAAATTTCATTTCGTTCATGTGATACGGCATTGAATTACGTGTTCATATTAATTTTCTGAAAAATTCCATTATATGGCTAATAGGCACTTCTATGCGGCGATCAGACGCAAATCTTTCCTGTGTCTTATCTTCACGTAAAATGTCCTAATTTACCGTTCTAAAACAATGCAGGTAATGGACGACGTCTACTATCCTAGAAATCAGGAGAGAACCCAATGTCAGAGTCAGATCCACTTGTCGAAAACTCTTTAAATTATTGTTGGATCTCTTATTATGGCCACTGATACCACGCGTCGTCCACCATTCGATATTTGGCATCTGCTTTGCGTCCACGCAGTCGCAGAATATGGTAGTATTCAAGCTGCAGCCCGTAATCTCGCAGTCAAACAATCCTCGATCAGTCGCTTCCTCCAGAAGTTAGAGCAGAGGATCGGAGTGGAACTATTTCTTCGCTCTCCATCCGGAACTACACCGACACCCGCAGGTGTAGAATTCATCAAAGCGGCCCACGATATCCTGAACCGGGTCGCGCATATGCGTGACATTGCCCAGCGGGCCGGGCGTGGTGAACACGGTACACTTACTATCGGCTTACAAAATTGCATCGCACCGGGTCGCGTGCTCGAACTACTGCGTTCCTTTCGAAGCGATTACCCTGACATAGAATTGCTTTTTTCCGAAGGATCCAGAGCTTCCCTTCTAAATGATCTAGATCTATGCGTGACTGATCTGGCGATCGTAACCGATGCCTCCCCGGTCAACAGTGCGTCTGGATTTACACTCTGGAGCGAACAGGTCATCGCAGCGCTCCCAGTCTCACATCCATTAGCCCATGAGGCGAAACTCTGCTGGCATGATCTCCGAAATGATATCTTTCTAATCGGACGTGATAATGCTGGTGAGGAATTCAAGAACCTCCTGCTGCGTAAGCTGCGACGTCAGGGTTCTGCACCAAACCTACAGTACCACGATATTGGCAGCGTACGAATTCTGGCGCTCGTCGCCGAAGGTATGGGAATTGGTCTCCTGACTGACGCCTGGATACGGATCCGATCAGGCCTTGCACTGAAAAATATCAGGTTCATGGATATTTCGGATGGCAACAGTCCATCGCATCTCGATTACATGGCTGTCTGGCGAATCGACAACGCTAGTCCCGTGCTAAAGAAACTTATCGATCATTTTCATGCGGAACACGCACGCGTTTAACTGGTTTTCTGACGCCGGTTCTTCGCAAACCCACGATCCGACGCCATGAACCTACGGATCATCGGTACGATCAGCTTTGCCGGATCTACGGGACCATCCTCCGAATTCGCTCTGGCGATGGCCTGTGCATAGGCCTCAAGATCGCGAAACACCGAAGCCGGGACTTCTACGGTAAGTTTCACGGGTTTTTCGTCGGGAATATTCCTGATTTTCAACTCCATGTTCATTCTCCTTCATGCAGATGCCAGGGTTTCAAAACCAGATCACGATTGACGATCAGCGTGAATGGCAGGCCGGGCCGGTCGGTCAGCGTGGGCTGCACATCCATGCTGCGGTCGATCAGGCGGTTTCCCACCATGGAAAGCCCGTTGCTAGCGCCGCTGCGGATCGCCTGAAGCAGGTTGTTCTCACCCCATGATGTCCCGGCTTCGGACCCGACGCTCAGCATGGTTGTCACCAGTGCTGCCCTGAAAAGCTGGCCCCAGTGCTGATCCACCAGATCCTTGAGCCCGGTCTGGCCGATCGCATCGGCACCCGGGATCCTGTCGAGCACAATGCTCTCGCCATCGGGACGGATGAGACGGGTCCAGATCACCTGCGTGCGCTGCTGCCCGAAAGAGACGCTGCTGTTATAGGTGCCGAACAGGGTGCTGCCCTGGGGCACAAGCAGATAGCGTCCGGTCGGACTGTCATAGACGTTCTGTGTCACATGCCCGATCAGCTGCCCCGGCAGGTCAGAACTGACTTTCGAGTTAAGCGCGCCCGCGATGACCGTTCCCGCCTGAATGACGTATGGGGAAACAGGCGGCGTCAGGCGATCCGGGCTGACCGTGACGCGATCAGGTTGTCCCGCCAGAAAGGCACGGTTGGCGGCCTGCCGGTCGTTTGTGCCCGCAGGGGCAACCGGAGTGGTACCCCCTGCAGAGGGCAACGCAGGGGCGGACGCGCTGTCCTGCCGCCCGGCATTATGCGTCTGCACGAACAGCTTGCTGGCAATGGCCGCCTCGACTTCCTGTTCGGCGCGCCGGTCGCCCATGCCGGAAACCGGTCCGGCCCTGCCTTCCTGCTGCGCTTTCAGGATTGGTTTGCCCAGATCACCAGGCAAAGGCAGTCCCAGTTTCGGCACACCGGTATAATCCTTCGGCAGGGCATCCAGCCCATCGGCCGAGGGGCGCGCATCGGAATCCTGCACGGCAGACGCTGGTCTCTGCCGGGCGGAATTCTGCAGCGCATAGCCCAGCGCCAAACCGATCCCGATCATACCCGTGCCCGCCAGCCCCCAGACAACATAGCGCGACAGCCGCACGACACGCGGTCGTTCCGCCCGCAGACGCAGATCGGGCGGCGATGGCGGGACCGCAGGGGATGCGTTTTCTGTGCCGCCTTCCCCTCTTTCGTCCCGGTGTTCTTCCTGCCCGTCCGTCATGTCCGCCGTCCATCGGTGCGTACGATACGCACCCGCTGCTCGGAATGCTTGTCGCCCAGCCGCAGTTCGGCGGCCGCAAACAGCCGGTCCACGATCATCCAGTTCTGTCGCACCCGGTAGTTGACCAGTTCAGGCCCGCCATCCGCCCCCAGCACGAACAGCGGCGGCAGTTCCCCCTGCCCGATCCCGGCTGGAAAGGCGATGTAGACCTTGTGGCCGTCATCGAAGGCCCGGCCGGGCAGCCAGGGCGGCGTGCCCCCTTTCACCGGCTGGATGGCATAGCGGAAATTCAGAGCATCGAGATTGAGGCCCGTTTCAATGGGAGTGGCGTCATCGGCCGCACTGTCCTGTCGGTGCAGGGCAATGAGGTCGTCCTCGGGGTAATCCCACGAGACCGACGCCATATACGTCGCCGGGGTGGAACGCAGTTCGGCGAGATAGGTCCGCCGATCGGTGTTAACGATCAGGTTGGTGGTGAGGTCCGGCCGGGTCGGCTTGACCAGGATATGGATGCGTTTTGTCGCCCCTGCCCCGCTCTCGGTATCGCCGATGATCCAGCGCACCGTGTCACCGGCGGCGACCGGCCCGGTGCCCACCAGCTTTTCACCCTGCTGGAGCATGATGTCGGTGATTTCGCCGGGCGAGGTATAAACCTGATAGAGGGCGCCCGGAGAATAGGGATAGACCTGCACCGCATTGATGAACCCGGCCCGCGTGGGCTGGATGCGCGCCGCCAGATTGGCCTGGGTCACACGCGCTGTGGGGTCGGCAACTTCGGGGGCCGGACGCGCCGCGCGCAGTGAGGGCAACGGCTTGAGCTGTCCCGGCAGGGGAAGCGGTTTCGGGACTTCCACCACCCGCACCGGTTTCAGTGGGTCCGGCAGGCGCGTGGCCTGAACAGCGTCATCGTAGCGGATGACCGGCGGATGGTAATGCTGCGCACATCCGGCCAGAGGCAGGATCAGCAGCGGCAGGACACGAAGAGCGCGACGGATCATTGGCCAAGCTCCTTCGACCAGTTGATGGCGGATACAAAAACACCCAAGGGATTTCTGCGCAGATGATCGGCATCACGTGGCGGGCTGAGCCTGACCGAGACAATGGCGGTCCAGCGCTCGGTGCCGACAAAAGCCCCGTCGCGGTAATGCCGCTCGACCCAGGCGATCCGGAAACTCGCGGGCGACGCCCGGATGACGGACGACACGTCCAGTTCGACCTGCTCATGCCCGATGCGGGCAAAGGGATCGTTCTGACGGGCATAATCGTTGAGCGCCTGAGCACCGGACGTGGTGGTGAAAGCGTAGGCGCGCAGCCAGTCCTGCCGCACCACCACGGGATCGGAGGACAGGCTGCGGACATCCTCGATGAACCGGGCCAGATACCAGGCGATCTGCGGGTCAGTGGGCACATAGGCGGCTGTTGCGGGCGCCACGACCTGCGCCTCGCCCAGACGGTCCACCTGCACCACCCACGGCGTGATGGTGCCGCGTGCGGATTGCCAGACCAGCCCGGCCCCGAGGCCTGCTGACAGGAACAGGCTGCCAAACGCCATCAGCCGCCAGTTGCGGGCCTGCACGCGGGCGGAACCGATGCGCTCATCCCAGATCTGGGCGGCTTTCTGATAGGGAGTAACCGGCTCCGGCGTCGTGCCGTAGCGCACCGTGGAGCGACGGAACATCGTCCTCATTCCTTTTCCGACAGATCAATGGAGGAAGATCCGCCCCCGCCATCGGCGGAGCGGATGACATGCGCCGCCTCGGCGGCATGGGTCGCGGCCTGCCGGCGCTTCATCCCGCACGCCCAGCGCGGGGGCTCACTGGCGGATGATGCCGACGAGGATGACCCCGTTCCGCCTGCCGATGCCCCCGTCTCAGCAGCGCCACCACCCGAACCGGTTGTCCGGCCACCGGTCGCGGTAAAGGCTGCCTTGCCGCCCGTTGAGAAGCTGTCCTTCATGGCACTGGCGGCACTGGCGGCCTTGTTCTTCACGGCACCTGCAGCCGCAGACCCGGCCGCCCGGCCAATCCCGCTCACACCCGCAGCCATCCGGGCACCGGCACTCCCGCCAACCGCTGTCGCGGACCCAAGCGTGTAAGCCGTGGATGCAGCGCCTGCGACGGCGGCCCCACCCCGCGCGGCTGCTGCCGTGGCGGCCAGGGCTGCCCCACCACCAGAAACAGCCGCACCGACGCCAGCCACGGCAGCGGCTCCCATGCCGGCGACGGCCATACCCGTGCCGACAGCAGCGCCCGCGCCAAGTTGGGGCGCACCAGCGATCAGCCCGTTGGCCAGACTGCCCCCGAAAATCGCAAGGCCCACAATGGCCAGTGAGGCTATGACCACAGACAGGGCCTGCCCGACCGTGGGCTGCACATCGCCATAGGAGGTGGTGAACTGGCCGAACAACGTCGCGGCAATGCCGCTGATCACGGCCAGCACCATGATCTTTACGCCCGAGGAGACGACATTGCCCATGACCTTTTCGGCAAGAAAAGCCGTGCGGTTGAACAGGGCAAACGGGATCAGCACGAACCCAGCCAACGTGGTCAGCTTGAATTCGATCAGGGCGACAAAGAGCTGCACGGCCAGAATGAAGAAGGCGGCGAGCACGATCAGCCAGGACAGGCAGAGCACGAAGATCTGCGCAAAATTGGTAAAGAAAGCGACGGGGCCAAGCAGTTTATGGACTGAGTCCAGCAGCGGCTGTGCCGCATCGAACCCGGTCTGGGCCAGCCGACCGGGCCGCAGGAACTGGTCCAGCGACAGCGTGCCCCCACCAGCTTTCAGGCCAAGGGCAGCGAAACTGTCAAAGACGGTCTTCGACAGGCTGGAAAAATTGCTGATCAGGAAGGAAAAGAACCCGATATAGAGGGTCTTTTTCACCAGACGCTGGATGACATCCTCGTCCGCCGCCCAGGCCCAGAACAGACCCGCCAGCGCCATGTCGAGCACGGACAGCGATCCCGCGAGCGAGATCATACTCCCCTTCACCAGACCGAAGCCGGTATCGATAGTGGTGGTGAAGGTGTTCAGAAAGGTGTCGATGACGCCGACATCGTTCATGGCCATGGCGGTCAGTTCCCGCTGCTGCCGAACATGGACACCGTGCCGGGAGTGTAGGCGTCATGCTGCGCGAAATGCTGGTACTGCGCCTCGCTCTCCGCTTCCGTGGCCGCATTCCGCGCCCGCTCCAGCGCTGTAGCCCTGCCGTTGGCGGCAAGCTCGGCCTGAATGTCCGAAAGCTGCCGGGATTGCAGGGCCATAAGCTGGTTGCCAGCCTGCGCCGCCTGCAGGGCGCCTGTGGAACTCTGGCTGGCCGAAACAAGCTGGGTCATGGCACTGCTGTCGGAAGGAATATTCCCCACCACCCGCGCCTGCAGTTTCAGCGCGTCCTCAAACCCGCCCACGGAATTCTGCCACCTTGTCTGCGCCTGGCTGAACAGGGCGCTGTCGGACATGCCCGACGAGACGGATGTGTAGGCCTGCTGGTATTGCTGCTCGACGGACTGGACGCTGTAAGCGATGTTCTGCGCCTGCGCGAGCAGTGCCGTGGTCTGGGAAATCGTCGATTGCAGCGATGACAATGTCGATAGCGGCAGGCTTGCCAGATTGCGCCCCTGGTTGACCAGCATCTGAGCCTGATTGGCCAGTGACGTAATCTGGTTGTCGATCTGCTGGAGGGTCCGTGCCGCGATGAGAACATTCTGGACATGGTTGGCTCCGTCATAGACCGCCCACTGCGCATGGACGGGCACAACCGGCATGAGAAAAAACAGAGCGGCGCCCATAGCCGCGGCATACCCGGGACGGAAATGTCTTGCCCGGATACGGAAAGATTTTTCCGTCATGGCACGGCTCCTTCCCGCAGGAGGTCCGCCGCCCATATGACACCCCGCGCCTCGAACCAGGCTTGAAGAAAACCGTCTCGCCCATGTTCCGCCAACACCGCGTCGATTTGGCGATGGTCGTCCTTCCCGGACGCCGCGCACAGGGCGAGTGCGACAGGCCCGAGCCCCAGTTCGAACAGGCGGTTTCCCCGCCGGGTCTGGCAGTAGTATTCCCGCTTTGACGCGGCACGAGCGATGATGATGATCTGCCGTTCGTTCAGCCCAAAATCACGGTAGATGGCTGCGATCTGCGGCTCGATGGCCCGCTCGTTGGGCAGGAAGATCCGCGTGGGGCAGCTTTCCACCACCGCTGGCGCAATCGGGGAATTCGCGATATCGGACAGGCTCTGAGTGGCAAACACCACCGAGGCGTTCTTCTTACGCAGAGTTTTCAGCCACTCCCGGAGTTGCCCTGCGAAATCGCCGTCATCCAGCACCAGCCAGCCCTCATCGATAACCAGCAGCGTCGGACGCCCGTCCAGACGGCCTTCGATGCGATGGAAGAGATAGGACAGAACGGGAGAAGCAGCGCCGGAGCCGATCAGACCTTCGGTCTCAAACACCACGACGTCGGCCTTACCCAGCCGCTCAGCGTCCGCGTCGAGCAGGCGACCATAAGGACCACCAAGGCAATAGGGAGCCAGCGCCTGTTTCAGGGCGTTGGACTGAAGCAACGCCACCACGCCTGACAGGGTCCGTTCATGAGCGGGCGACGACGCTAGGGAATTGAGGGCCGACCAGAGATAAGATTTTACCTCCGGTGTCAGGCTGACGCTTTCCCGGACGAGGATCTGCCCCAGCCATTCCGCTGCCCAGGCGCGCTCGGTCGGATCGTCGATACGGGCCAGCGACTGAAGCAAGACGCCGCTACCCTGTTCGCCTGCCCCATGATCTGCGCCCTCCTGTTCCGTCAGGCCTCCACCAAGATCATGCCAGTCCCCGGCCATAGCCAGTGTCGCGGCCCGCAGCGAGCCGCCAAAATCGAAGGCGAAGACCTGCGCGCCCGCATAGCGCCGGAACTGCAGGACCATGAGCGCCAGCATTACGGATTTCCCCGCCCCTGTCGGTCCGGCGATCAAGGTGTGGCCGACATCGCCAACATGCAGGGAAAACCGGAAGGGCGTGGCCCCGGCTGTCTTGCCGTAGAACAATGGGGGTGCGTTGAAATGCCCGTCCTGTTCAGGCCCCGCCCAGACAGCGGAGAGCGGAATCATATGCGCGAGGTTCAAAGTCGAAACCGGCGGCTGGCGCACATTGGCGTAGACATGACCGGGTAATGATCCCAGCCACGCCTCCACTGCGTTCAGGCTTTCCGCCATGCAGGTGAAGTCACGCCCCTGAATGATCTTTTCGACCAGACGCAGCTTCTCGGCCGCGATCGAGGCAGAGCCATCCCACACCGTGACGGTCGCAGTGATATAGGCCTGCCCGACATCGTCGGCGCCCAGCGACTGCAAAGCCAGATCAGCGTCGGCCGCCTTGTTGGCAGCGTCATTGTCCACCAATACCGAGGCCTCGTTGGTCATGACCTCGCGGATGATGGCGACGATGGATTTCCGCTTGGCAAACCACTGGCGACGGATCTTCGTCAGCACCTTCGTCGCATCGGTCTTGTCGAGCAGGATCGCCCGCGTGGACCAGCGATAGGGAATGGCCAGACGGTTCAGGTCATCCAGAATGCCGGGAAAGGTCCGGCTGGGAAAACCCGTGATCGTCAGGGTTTTGAGGAAGGCACTCCCCAGTTTAGGCTCCAGACCGCCTGCCAGGGGCTGATCCACCAGCAGGGCGTCGAGGTGCATCGGGATTTCCGGCACGCGTACCCTCTGGCTGCGGGTCGAGATGGTGGAATGCAGGTAGGTGAGCGTCTCGCCGTCCTTCAGCCAGGCGGCTTCGGGCATGAAACCGTCCAGCAGGGCCAGCAGACGGTCAGTCCGGTCGATAAAGCCCCTGACCAGACCCTGCGGATCATGCCCGTCGCGCTCCATGCCTTCATAGAGCAGGCGCTCGGCACGGCCCGAGGTTTCCGCGGGTGGCAGCCAGACCAGGGTAAGAAAATACCGGCTCTCGAAATGCACGCCTTCATCCTCGAAGGCCTCCCGGCGTTCCAGATCGACCATCTGGCTGGCAGCGTCGGGGAAATCACTCTCGGGATAGAGGGTCGCCGGGGTACGCTGCGCTTCCACAAACACGGCCCAGCCCGAACCCAGACGCCGCAGGGCGCTGTTCAGTCGCCCCGTCACGCCCACCAGTTCAGCCGGAGTGGCGCTGTCCAGATCGGGACCACGGATGCGCGCCGTGCGCTGGAAAGAACCATCCTTGTTCAGGACCACACCTTCCCCAACCAGCGCGGCCCAGGGCAGGAAGTCGGACAGGACAGCGGCACGGCTGCGATATTCACCAAGAGACATCATGGCCCAGCCCTCCCCTATGCGCGAAGCCAGGCGGGGTAGCGAAGATGCCGCCGCCCCACCTCGATGAACAGCGGATCGCGCTTCGCCCCCCAGACTGCGAGGGTATGCCCCACGATCCAGAACACTGCCCCCACCAGCCAGAGCCGCAGGCCGAGGGCTATGGCGGAGGCCAGCGTACCATTGGCAATGGCCACGGCCCGTGGCGCACCACCCAACAAAATCGGTTCCGTCAGGGAGCGATGCACGGGCACGAAATAGCCGGGCACGGCCCCGGCTTCAGGATCGAAGAGAACCGCCATCAGATCAGCGCTCCGCCCGAGAAGGAAAAGAAGGACAGGAAGAAGCTGGACGCCGCAAAAGCGATGCTGAGTCCAAAGACGATCTGGATCAGGCGGCGGAACCCGCCCGAGGTTTCGCCAAAGGCCAGAGTCAGACCGGTAATGGTGATGATAATCACCGAAATGATCTTGGCGACCGGCCCCTGCACGGATTCCAGGATCTCGTTAAGCGGTGTCTCCCACGGCATCCCCGTGCCGGACGCCCATGCCGATGACGCAAAAACTAGCGACAGCAGCATCGATGTTCCGAACACACGAAAATCCGGCATACGACGGTCAGGACGTGCTCCAGCGCATACCACGGCGCGCTTGCATGACGGCGGCATCATGATGATTCTCCATTGGCAGAGAATGATGTTTCGGAAGAAGAGAGGCTGACCGGGCGGAGGCGATAGGCTCCGGTCGTGGGATCGAGACCGTCGATTTCCGCCAGTTCAGACAGGCGGCGTGCCGTGCCGCGTCCGGACAGGACTGCGATCACGTCGATGGTTTCGGCGATCATGGCACGCGGGACCGTGACCACCGCCTCCTGGATCAGCTGCTCCAGGCGATACAGGGCAGCGAGCACCGATCCGGCATGTAGCGTACCGATACCACCCGGATGGCCGGTGCCCCACGCCTTGACCAGATCCAGCGCCTCGGCCCCACGCACCTCACCGATCGGAATACGGTCGGGACGCAGACGGAGACTGGAGCGGACTAGGTCAGAAAGGGTGATCACACCTTCGCGGGTCCGCAGGGCGATGAGGTTGGGCGCGGTGCATTGCAGTTCGCGCGTATCCTCGATCAGCACGACACGATCACCGGTTTTCGCCACCTCGGCCAGGAGGGCGTTGACCAGCGTGGTCTTGCCCGTCGACGTGCCGCCCGCGACCAGGATGTTCTTCCGTTCTGCGACAGCGCGACGCAGAAACACCGCCTGCCCCTCCGTCATGATCCCGGCGGCGACATAGTCATCGAGGGTGAACACGGCGACGGCGGGCTTGCGGATGGCGAAACTCGGGGCCGTCACTACTGGCGGCAACAGCCCTTCGAACCGTTCGCCGGTCGGCAATTCCGCCGATACGCGCGGTGCTGCTTCATGCACCTCCGCCCCGACATGGTGTGCGACCAGACGCACGATGCGCTCGGCATCGGCAGGCGCGATCGTCTCGCCCGTGTCCGCCATGCCGTCAGCCAGACGATCGATCCACAGCCGCCCATCGGGATTGAGCATCACTTCGACGATCGCGGGATCAGCGAGATGCCGGGCAATCGCCGGCCCCATAGCCGTACGCAGCATGGACATGCCGCGCTGTCGGGCACCACTTTCAATCGGTGTAACCGCCATGGGAATCCCCGCTTTTTCGGATCATCCGGCCTCTCCGGACGACGACGGGGATCATTAGAGAGTGCTGTTTTCTCCCGTTTTCAACAGCATTTTCCTGCGATCGTACAGGATCGTAGTGAATGCGGTTTTTACTTGCAGATCGCGGGATCAGGTTTCCGATGTAGGAGGCACATCCTCCGGGATCTCTTGCCGGAAGAGTGGCCCCCGGCTGAGTCGCCGCCCAAGGGCGGCCACGAACGCCTCGTAACGTTCCGCCCCCTGCGCCCGCGCCGCCGCTGCGGCCGGTTCCGGCAAGGACGGGCTGACCGTCATCCAGTAGCGGATGAACAGGGCCAGCGTCTCAAGGCTGATCCCGAGATCGCGCTCCATGCGGGCGACCTGCCGGTCAAGGCGGTCCAGCCTGCGGCTCATCGCCGCCTCCCGCCGCTCATCGGCATCGGGCGACAGGAAGGATGCGATGGCGGCCTCCGCCACCAGGGACAGGGACAGATCGCGCCGCGCCGCATGGGCGGTCAGGGCGTCCAGCAGCTTCGGTTCCAGATAGACCGACAGCCGCGCCTTCTTGGGGGATGTTCTCATCACGCCCTCACAGCCCAAGGTCATTGCCACGGTCGAGGCCGGCCTGCCGGGCAATCCGCGTCAGGTCGGCACGATCCCGTGCTTCCGGATCCGGTGGCAGTTCCTCGCCAAACAGGTCCGGTGCGGTGCGCGCCCTGTGCTTGCCGGCATCCGCCGGGTCATGCTCGCGCGACCATTTCCGTCCCGTGCCGAGGGATTCATCGCTATCGGCATCGTCGGATTTGTCGGGTGCTGCCGACACCCCCGCCTGCTCCGGTGGCGGGGTGACAGGAGACAGACGACCACTCCAGTCATCGGGCCGGATAGGCCGTGGCAGTTGCGCCGGATCAGGCGGCGGCAGGATGCGCTCGACGAAGCGGCGGTCCCGGAAATACCGCGCCTTCCGTGCCCGGATCGGTGGACACCCCGCCACCATGACCACTTCCTCCCGTGCCGGGATCTGCATGACCTCCCCCACCGTCATCAGGGGCCGCGCGCTCTCCTGACGCGAGACCATGAGA
The DNA here is from genome assembly GCF_044094635.1 of Acetobacter sp. KSO5. Classification (NCBI taxonomy): domain Bacteria; kingdom Pseudomonadati; phylum Pseudomonadota; class Alphaproteobacteria; order Acetobacterales; family Acetobacteraceae; genus Acetobacter; species Acetobacter sp. KSO5. Next base: position 1,790,630 of record NZ_CP172014.1, read on the forward strand.
TGCCCGAGCCAGGGCGACAGCCGGTGCCCGGCATAGTTCTTCTGCGACCGGATCTCGGTGGCCACACCCAGACCGTCGGACACGCGTTTTGCTGTACGTTCATCGTTGGTGGCGAAACTGACCCGCACATGGCAATTGTCGAGAATACTGTTGTTCTGGCCGTAAGCCTTGTCGATCTGGTTCAGGCTCTGGGCGATCAGGAACGCCTTGATCCCATAGCCTGCCATAAAGGCCAGAGCGCTCTCGAAGAAGTCCAGACGGCCGAGGGCGGGAAACTCGTCAAGCATCAGCAGCAGGCGACGGCGCCCCGCCCGACCGGACAGATCCTCCGTCAGCCGCCGCCCGATCTGGTTGAGAATCAGGCGGATCAGCGGCTTGGTGCGGCTGATATCCGAGGGCGGGATGACGAAATACAGGGAAACAGGCCGTTCGCCGTCCAGCAGATCGCCGATCCGCCATTCGCAGCGACTGGTCACGGTGGCCACCACCGGATCGCGGTAGAGGCCGAGAAACGACATGGCGGTGGATAGCACGCCGGAGCGCTCGTTGTCCGATTTGTTGAGCAGTTCCCGCGCGGCCGAGGCCACGACGGGGTGAGGCCCGGCCTTCCCGAGATGCGATGTCCGCATCATGGCGGACAGGGTCGCCTCGATCGACCGCTTGGGGTCGGAGAGGAATTTCGCCACCCCGGCGAGGGTCTTGTCATCCTCGGCGTAGAGCACATGCAGGATCGCGCCGACCAGCAGGGCGTGGGAGGTCTTTTCCCAATGGTTGCGGCGCTCCAGCGAACCCTCGGGATCGACCAGGATATCGGCGATGTTCTGCACGTCACGAACTTCCGACGCCCCACGTCGCACCTCCAGCAGCGGGTTGTAGGCCGAGGACGCCGGATTGGTGGGGTCGAACAGCAGCACCCGCCCGAAGCGATTCCGGAAACCAGCGGTGATCTGCCAGTTCTCACCCTTGATGTCATGAATGATGGCCGAACCCGGCCAGCTCAGGAGAGTAGGGATCACCATGCCTACCCCCTTGCCGGTGCGGGTGGGCGCGAAGGTCAGGACGTGCTCAGGGCCATCATGCCGGAGATAGGCCCGGCGGTATTTCCCCAGCACCACGCCGTCCTCACCCAGTAGCCCGGCCGCGCGGATTTCCGCATCCTCGGCCCAGCGGGCGGAGCCATAGGTCGCGGCCCGCTTCGCCTCGCGGGCGCGATGGACGGACAGCGCCACGGCGGCTGCGAAGGCCAGCACCCCGCCGGAGCCCGCGATCCAGACACCGCGCGCGAAGACCGCCGGGGCGTAGGCGTCGAACTCGTACCACCACAAGAAGAACAGCGGCGGGGCATAGACCGGCCAGCGATGCAGGATCGTGAACCACGGTCGGCCGAGTTCTGGCTGGAACGCCAGCGCCCAGGCCGTCCATTGTGTCGCCATCCACCAGGACAGCACGATCATGGACAGGACCAGCAGAGCCTGTCCCCACTGGATACGTGCTCCCGGCTGGTCCATCGAGTCCTCCCCTCGTTATGGGAGACAGCGAAGAACCGGGATTTTCCCGCGTGCAAGCATGATCCGGCACCCATCGTACCAGAGCGGGCTGGAGCGAAGAAATACTTGCGCGTTGCGGAATCCGGTCTTGCACGCCCGACCAGGAATCCCTATCTTACGGAAGATAGATAAAAAGGAAGGGTGGTTCCATGTCTACGACCGTGACCTCATCCGACGTGCAGAAAAATTTCGGCGCCTATCATGACCGTGCGCTCACCGAACCGGTGAAGGTCACGAAGTATGGTCGGGAGACGGTTTATATCGTCTCCGCCCAGACCTTTCACGCATTGAAACAGGCCCAGCGCGAAGCCATCGCCGCGACCGATCTCAACGATCATGAGATTGCGCTGATCGAAGCTGCGGAGATCCCCGAGGAACACCGCTACACTGTCGGTCAGTAAGCGCGCATCGTGCCCATTCCCGAACCGACGCCAGGCCTGGTCATCTCGTATTCCTATCTCTGGCATAACCAGCATCGCGCCGGAGCCGAGGAGGGCCGGAAAGCCCGGCCCTGTGCCATTGTGGTTGCTGCCGCCGATGCTGACGGCGACTGCCAGGTTTATGTGGTGCCGATCACCCATTCCCAACCGGACGACCCACATGCGGTGGCACTCCCGGCAAACGTCAAACGACGCCTTGGGCTGGATGACGAGCCATCCTGGATCATAACCGCAGAACTCAACCGGTTCGTGTGGCCGGGCTATGATCTGCGGCCCGTTTCGCGCAACCAACCCGACTGTTTTGCCTGGGGCTTCCTGCCGGTGGACATATTCGCGGCGGTCAAGCGAGGGATCGTCGCTCACCAGAAGGATCGAAGCCTGCGGCAGACCCCACGGGAATAATCATCTGGGGATTACGATTTACGTGTCAGGACACTCGGTGGCAGTTTCGGGCGCATCATCGTGCGCCGGTCCAGCACAGGCCCGTCGGTCACAAAGGTGCCATCGCCAATGCCATGCAGGGGTGACCTCCCCTTGCTATGCGGGTCGGCATGCGCAGCGACCCCTTCAAGAATGACGATGCCATACGGCTCGATGATGTCGACGACACGGCATTCGATATTCGCGAGACACTTATCGAGAAGCGGGGCTTTCACCTTGTCAGCCTTCCGACGCGCAAGACCGAATTTCTCGAACTTGTCCGTATCCTTCCCGGAGCAGAGACCGATCCCCACGACAGTGTCGAGCATGTCTGCGGACGGAATGGCGATCACACATTCGCGCGTCTTCTCGATCGCCTTCCATGAGTAATTCCAGGGACCGGTGGTAATCGCGAAACGCGCGTCGAAATCCAGCACCATGGTCCAGGTGATCGTCATGACATTGTCGCGCCCAGTGTCATGCGTGGTCACGAGCGTTACCGGCCCGGATTCCAGAAAGGTAAAAGCTCGATCAAGGGGAAACGGCTGCATGGCAGTCTCCATCAGGTTGTCGCCGATCCTAAACTGGTAGCAGGGCACCTGCGTGCTCTGTATTGCGCTGCGTCAACGGTATCATGAAGAACAGGAAGTACATGCGAAGAAAAATCAGAGCATCAGACTTTACAGCCCAAGCCCGCGTTTCCGCGCGAACGACCAGTCGATCCCCCCATCCCCGCGCATGATGCCTGACACCTCCCGCCCTCGCTGCTTTTCCAGCGACGGCGACCATGGCACCAACTCGAAGCCCAGCCCGTCGTCGATCATGGCGAACCGGCCCGACGCCAGATTGAAACGCTGGCGGTAGGTGCCGGCAACGGGGTCACCCTCCCCGCTCCGCCGGAACGGCATCCCCGATTTCCCGGCGAGGCTCCGGCCCAGCGTCTCCAACTCCCGCTGACGCAGCGTGGCGATCAGGTTCCGGGCATAACGGATGCTTCCGCCGTCGCGGCTGGCCAGCCCCTGCTCCACCAGATGATCCGTCCGCTTTTTCATCGCCTCTTTGACCTCGGCGCCGAACCCGGTGGACGCCAGGGCAAGAGGCTCCCGCGTGATCGCCTGCCGGTCGAGCCAGCTAGCGCCCTCCGCCGTCACCTGCCGCTCCAGCGTGACGTCGGAACGCACAGCCAGCGCGACACGATCACGTCCCTGTTTATCGCTGAAACGCCGCAATTCCACGATCGAACCGACCGCTCCGTCACCAGCGGCTTCAAGGTCCGGCAGACGGACATGATGCGTTCGCCCATCAATTCCATCGATGACGGCATAGGCCGTGCCACGCAGCTCATCGTCGAGACCACGATCAACCAGCCGGCCGATGACGGGATCGGTGGTATCCTCGGCGGCGATTACCCATGATGATGCGGCACGGTCGATCTTCTGCTCCGTCAGCCCCCGGTGGATCCGTTTGATGATATCGTTGCGCTCGCTGATCTCCCGCAGCGTGGCTTCCGCACTCTCGTCCATCCGCCAGCGATCCGGCCTGACTTGGTGCGCCAGCCCCATGGTTTCCAGACGGCGCAAGCGACCCAGCTTCACGGTGGCAAAAGCGTCCGGTGTTTCGCCCGGCGCGCGCCCCAGAGCGATGACACCATCTTCCCCGGCGTCCCTCTGAAGCTGACGGTCAAGCTGGGTCCAGCGATCGGCATTCACCTGCCGCTCGACCGCCTGGTGGATGTCGTGATCAGTGCGTGGCCCGAGTTCCAGCGTCACCAGATCCTGGGCACGAGCACGCATTCCTTCGCGGATATAATCACGGGCGATCACCAGGTCGGAACCGTCCTCCGCAACGCCCCGGACGATAACGTGCAGATGCGGGTGTGCGGTGTTCCAGTGATCGACGGCGACCCAGTCGAGTTTCGTGCCGAGATCGGCCTCCATCTGCCCCATCAGATCCCGCGCGAAAGCCCGCAGATCCGACATCTCCGGTGCGTCCTCCGGAGAGACAATAAAGCGGAAATGGTGGCGGTCGCCATCGCATCGTTCCGCGAAGTCTGACGCGCGGATGTCGTCGCTGTCCTTGCCGAACAGGCGCGCGTCCTCCCCGTCTCGCGTCACGCCCTCCCGACGGAGATACCGCAGGTGTGCTGCCAATGGTGTGGCGCGCGGGGCATGGCGCACGACACGGGCCTTGATCACGACGCCCCGTGAACGGCTGGTCAGCAGGCGATTGGCGGCATGGGCGGCGGCTCTGCCGCGCCCGAAACTGGAGCGACGCCCGGCACTGATTTTCCCAGCGCGGGAGACCCGACCACCAGCCCGCTGCACGGATGCCAGCACCTGCGTCACGAAGGGGCGCGCCTGACGGCCGCGGGTGGAGCGGATACGGCCTGGCCGGACCCGGAATTCCTCGTCCCTGCTCATGGAGAAAGCCCTACACCGCGCGAAATATCGCGTCGGATCAAAGAGATGATACCTCGACGCGAGGTGCGGGAAATCCACGCACCTCGCGACAGGACTTCAAAAACCCCGGAAAACCGCCACCCCAACCGAGCCGCGATGTGCGGCCTTTTATCCAGCCCTCGCCCTCGCCCTCGCTTTTTTCCGATCTTTCGCGGTCCTCACTCACGATTTCCGTCCCTCTTGAACCGACAAAGGTGAGACATTGGGAAGGCCGCTGAAATGTCCAACGAACAGCGTCCGTACTGCATTCCCACTGCCATTCCGCTGCATGATTTCAGCGCGCGGCATGATGATGTCTGGATGATCGGATGGCGCGATAAAGAGCCAGGCAGCCTGCCATTCACGCCTGGGCCATACCGTCCGCGATGTCCCCTGCCCTGCGAGCGGACTATCGCCACGCAACCGTGCCCTGACCGCTTCCACGTAAGCCAGTGTTTCCTGCGGTAGCGGTCGGCCCGTCGCCAGATGTTCGTCGTAGCGGCCCGGTCCCGCATTGTAAGCTGCCAGAAAACCACCATCGCCGTAACGCTCATGCAGTATGCGGAGATAGGCAGCACCAGCAAGAATGTTGTCATGCGCATCAAACGGATCGGCACCAAGAGCGAGCATCCTGCGTAAATCCGTCCAGGTCGCAGGCATCAGTTGCATGAGCCCCATGGCACCTTTCGCGGATACGGCCTTCATGTCACCAGCGCTTTCGGATTGCAGGACAGCAGCAATCCATTCTGGTGGAACCTGCATCCGCGCGGCTGCCTCCGTGATCAGCAAATCATACGTTTTAGCCTGCGCTGACATGGGTACACATACCATCCATCCCAAGGCGAACAGCATGCCGGCCGTCTTCGCTGTCACTCTCCGGCATCTGCTTACGGCACCACGAAGACAGACCGGAAAGAGAAAAGACATCCAGCCGTGTGGCACTGTTCCGTGAACACGATCAGCGCCGGTCATCGCGTTTCACCTGACGGTTCCAGACCAGTTGCCAGTCACGCCCTCCACGACCGACCTGAAACAGGCTGGCACGAATGGGTTGCGTGAAAATTGGATCATCCAGCAGCACGGAGACATATTCGCCCGCTCGTTCGCCGGTACGTGTCCATCCTGCGCCGACCTCAGGACCGGCATCCCCGTCGCCGAGATGAATACGATAATCCGGCGCGTTTTCTGCCGTTCCTGCCCCAACCGACAGGAAGGTGAGTTCTGCATCCAGTGCCAGTGTCCGCAGCCTGCCTGCAAATCCGTCAGGCGTGCGTATGAAAGATCCGATCTGGGTCATGACAAAGATTCCCCTGTTTCGAAGTCAATTGAAAAATGGGCCGTCATTCGATTGGCGATTCATGGCGGGGCGCAAAACTGCGCGATGGCATGAACAATGGTTCGGGCGGCGGAGGCTCAGGATCGCCCGTCGTAATCCACAAAGGGATGGCGCGCCCAAGCACACTGTCGGCAGGAAGTGGACCGAAATATCGCCCGTCGAGACTGGCCGGGACTGCCGGGTTCATGACGAAAACCTGTCCCGCCACAAGATGCTGACAGCCCTGCCAAACCGGTAGAACCCGTCCCCGATGATCAGCGGCTCTGGCCTCGCCGACCAGATGCCCGTCAACCGTCACGCTGTTGCCCGAACGACAGACCGTCTGTCCCGGCAGGGCTGCCACGGGCTTGAGCAGCGGCACGCCGAACGGCAGATAGCCGCGCTCGGACAGCAATAGCGCCTGCTGCTCCGGCAGGCGGATGGCGACAATATCGCCAACATGCAGGGCACTCCCAGGACGCAGGCGATACAACCCGGTCGGCACACTCGCCGTTTCGTTCCAGATCAGACGGGGTGATACATGAATCGCAGCGGAAATACCGATGGCCACCGTCGCGAAATAGGTTGTGAAAAACCATGCACGACGGGTCATGACAGTGCCCTCCGCCGCAGCCATGCTTCATGTCGTTCGCGCGTATACGGTCTGTGCACCTGCCCTGCTATCATCCGCTGGTGCAGATGTCGCCAGTGATCGGGACAGACCATGCATGGATCGATCTTCTGTGCTTCGACGCCGTCAATGGCTTCCAGCACCTGCCGGACCTTCGGCCAGCCATTTTGTCGCAACAGGCTTTCCGCCCCGGGACGCACAAACGGCACGGTCTGGCGTGCTTCATGAGCCTCAACAGCACGCACGATATCGATACATGACATGACGGTGCCAAAATCATTGGCGGTCCAGCGGATGAATGCGAAGACATTGCCCGGCGCAAAGCTCAGCAGCCGCCGCCGGCGATCAAGGATGCGGTCCTCGACCGGATGCCCAAAGCGGATCCAGTGCTCGATCCGCTTCTCGATCCATGTCAGTTCAACAGTGGTCGTGACGGCACTGCGGGCGGCGCTCATGACGTCCTCCCGACGGTTTTTCCACCGTTTCTGGGCACCTCTACATCAGTACCGTTAGATTCTTTATAGTTAGATTCTAAGTTAAGGTTACCATAACCTGTTGATCCGGCGATCTTAATCGGTCCTTTTTGGGACTGATGGCACGCGGTCATTCCGATCGATGGCATGTGGTGACTCACATCCAATGGCACGTGGTGTTTCACACATCGCCCACCGCTCCCTGTGGATAATCCACGGGGCCGGAAAACCAGCAGATCGCCGTTTTTTGCACCCGTTTCGATGGCAAGCTGATAGCCTGGCAGGCTCTGCCGCATGACCAGATCATGCAACTCAGCGGTGAAGCGGGAAAACCCGGACAACGTGGCGGATTTGGCATGCAGGTGGGTAAAGGCGAAACGCCAGCCCCGGCGCTGCTGACCGGCGTGCTTGCGCACCAGCCGGTAAAGCCAGCGTTCCACGCCACCGGTAAGACGGAAATAGGCCGGATCAATCCGCAGAACGAGGCTGTCCTCCAGCAATCCAGCGTAAAACCATTCCGGAAGCGTGATCTCGACCCGGCCGGCGTGGCCGTTGGCTGCGGCATGCCGTTCCTTCCACTGGTTCAGCCAGGAAAAGGCCTGCAGGTATCCACCCTGTCGCCGCAGCGTTGTGCGCACGGTCGTTGCCTGCAGCCGTGCCAGCCCTGCCCGCAGCCGGTCATAGTCGCGTGCGCCCGTCCCACGTCCGATGAATGTCAGGATTTCGCGCGGGGTGGCGGTCATGAAGGGCGAGGTCCGCAACCCCGTATCACGGGCCTCAATGATCTGGCTCGCGGCCCAGATCAGGATATCAGCGTCCCATATGGTTGCCATACCCCGCTCATGGGACGCTTCCACCCGGATCGAGACTTCACCCATGGTAAGGTCAATCGGCACGAAACGTGGCGATTTGGCGAGGCTGAAAAACGGCCATGCCATGAGATCCTGAACATCACGCGGCGGAAAGTCTCCGGGCAATGCCTGGAACACCCCTGTTGCCCGACGGGAGATTGAAAACAGGGCGGTCATGCGCGCTGTCCTCTCGTGGCTGAAACGTAACGGGCCTGGACACGAGCCATGGCGGTACGCCGGTTATGCGGCAGATCCACTGCACCATCTTCGGCGGTCGACAGACGCACATTGAGATCGGCCCAGGCGCAGAGGTCTTCCACGGCGTAAACAATGCGACCACCAATCTTGCGATAGAGCGGGCCGGTTCCAAAGGTGCGGTGCTTTTCAAGAGTTCGTCCGGACAGCCCGAGGAAATTCGCGGCATCCGGCGTGCGGAGATAGTGGGGTGGCAGTGTCGGCAGGACACGCATATCGGCCTCCATGTCGCCTCAAAGGACCGCCGCGCAGACCCGGCGGTTTCTGACGACACGGTGCAGGAAGAGGCCCGACTGGGGGGGATGACAAAGTTCAGGGGGAGAAACTGTCACCACCTCGCGTGCGACCCTGCAGCAGGGAAAGATACCCGCCATTCAGCCAGATCTCTCCGTCGCGCAGAAGACGATAAAGCGCTTTGTAATAAGCCGTTGCCCGCCATTCGTCGGCCGACATTCGGTTCAGATCGACACGGAAAAGCGCGCTGGCAATACGCCGATAGGGAATCCCCGCCTGCCTGCCATCATGGGCACAGAGCATACGCACCTGCCGCTGGCGCTGCTGGGCGCTCAGCCGGAGATGGTTCGACGGGGAGCCCAGGGGTTCACGAGCCAGAAAGCGGCGCATACGGACCACGCTCTCCATCCGGATGTCGAAGAACGCATCGTCAGTCAGGATGAAGGATCGCGCCTCTCCCAAGTGCTCCGCAACCAGCAGGCAACGGAGCCGTTGTCCCTGCACATCCAGCACAGCATGACGCCCGTCCGATGCGTCGTACGTTACCACGATATGGGGCGCCATCAGGGCATGCGTCCGTGCGTCGGCCCGCAGAAGAACAATCTCCGGGGCGATTTCAGGCCGCCAGAAAGCAGGTGACGTGGATGCAGGCTGCTCCGGGTCAACAAGGAAAATCCAGCCCCCATCGTCGCGCCATGGCGATCAGAAGGTCCGGATCACCCCGCGCCTGGGGAACCGTCCGGTCATAATCGTCATGATAGCGAGGATTACGCCGCAGCCATTCCTGGGCGAACCCGGCGGGATCGAGGGGTTCCAAGGTACGTCTGAGCGACGTCGCATCCCAGGTATAGATGGCCGGCACGCGGGCCTCCAGGCGGATTTTCGGGAGTCAATCCACTATCCGCAGGGAGGAAAAGGTCGGGTAGTCCCAAAGAATCGAGCACGTGATACCTGATAAGACACGCTGCTATAAGATATTCACATAGATCCAACCGACGAATACAAGCAGAAACTCCGTTCGGTCCACGGTCTGTCAGGTAAGATACACTGGTCTGGACAGACTCGCCCGATGCTTTCAAAGCATCACCTGATCTTCTGGCAGCATCACACGTTCAGAAAACGATACGATAAGGACGTGTATTATAATACGTAGCACGATAATACACAAATCGTTCCTATCCTGCAGATGGACATTCGCAGGATCTTCGGCACCAATGTGCGACATTACCGGCTGGCGGCCGGATCCTGCAGCCAGCCACCATCATCCGCCTCGAACAGGTCGCGCATGATAAGACCACCGGCCGCGAGATAGGTGTCCAGCCCAACGAAACGCACGCGACGATCCGAAGCCCGCACGGTCTTTTCTGTCAGCATGCGGCGGATGACATAGGGTTCGCGGTTATGGCTCTGGCTGACGATCTCCCAGACCTGTTCCTGACGGGCATGGTCATCGCTGATGGAAAAGGCCATCAACTGTTCCAGCTTCATGCCATCCTGCTCGTAGATATCAAGCAGTTTGTCGGACACCGTCATCAGCCGCAAGCGCTGTTTGACCACGGCCGGTGCGACGAAGAACGCTGCGGCGATTTCCTCCTCGGACATGCCCTTTTCCAGCATGTCACGAAAGGCACGGAACTGGTCCAGCGGATGCAGGGCCACACGCTGCACATTCTCGGCCAGGGAATCATCCTCGGCGAGAATGGCCGACCCGGCCTCGCGCACGACGCACGGTACGGGTGCCGTCTTTGCCAGTTTCTTCTGCTTCACCAGCAGTTCGAGCGCGCGAAAACGACGCCCACCGGCCGGCACTTCGTAGGTACCGGTCTCAACCCCGGCATCATCAACGACTGGCCGGACATTCAGGCTCTGCAGCAGTCCGCGGCGCTCGATATCGCGGGCCAGTTCCTCAATCGACAGGCCGGACTTCACACGCCGCACATTGGACTGGGACAGCACCAGCCGGTTGAAGGGGATGTCACGGGACGAACTGAGGCTGATTTTGGGAATAGTGGTCGCCATGGCGAAAAACTCCATGACGGGCGGACAGGAGACTCTCTCCCACCCTCTCAACCCGTCACGAAAATCCGCGCAGCCCTCTGACTCTGAAGGCTATACCCGAACAAGCATGCTCTCCCCTTTCCCGGCAGAAAAAATGTCGGCGATGGGGGGGCAAGCGGTCCGGCCGCTCACTGGACGACATGTGACAGCCACTGTGCGCCCAAAGTGCTGACATTCTTGATCTGTGAGCGCCCGCCGCTGCTGTTCGGCACCTGCGATCGCCTACTCAGTTGGCTCGAGCGCGAGGCTATTGAAGCAGCCAGACCCGCCGCTCGACGGCTGGATTGATCCCTAGCTAGGTTCCGGTCGCTGTCACGACGACTAGCTCATTCCGCCGCCGAGTTCACATCCCTTTCGGCCAAGAAAGCCATGTTCATCCTCACGGCTCGCGCTTCTGAAGGCTACCGCTCGAGCGCCTAAATTGGACGGGGTAGCAATGAGGATTGCAATCGCGCCCGAGACAAGGCAGACAGATTTGGTATTGCACCGTGTTGAACGTCTCTTCTTCAGGGGCTTCCAATGGAGTAGACTGTGCCCGCACGTTCCATGCCTTGATTAGCTTAGGCGAGCCGCCGGCAATAGTGTAGGGCGTTGGCTTGCCAAGAGGGGGTTAAGTGACGAGCTTTCGCTTTCTGCACGCGGCGGACATCCATCTTGATAGTCCACTGCATGGCCTTTCGCGATACGAAGGCCTGCCCGTCGAGGACATCCGTTCGGCTACCCGCGCGGCTTTTGACAACCTCGTCCACTGTGCGATCGAGGAGGCGGTCGACTTTGTCATCCTCGCCGGCGACCTCTTCGACGGCGACTGGCGCGACATGGGAACTGGTCTCTACTTCGCCCGGGCTATGGGGCGCCTCGACCAAGTTGGAATTCCGGCCTTCGTCCTCGCGGGAAACCATGACGCAGCCTCGGTGATCTCGCGGACGGTCCCATGGCCACCGAACGTCCGCCTGTTCGGAGCTAGGCGCCCAGAGACTCACCGCCTGCCGGACCTGGCCGTGGCAGTCCATGGTCAGAGCTTCTCCACGCCGGCCGTCACGGACAATCTCGTGCTCGCCTATCCACCCGCCGAGGAACACCACTTCAACATCGGCATGCTGCACACCGCTCTGGCTGGCCGTCAAGGCCACGCCGACTACGCTCCCTGCAGTGTCGACGACCTTCGTTCGCGTGGATACTCTTACTGGGCGCTGGGCCATGTCCACGAATTCGAGATCGTCAGCACCGATCCCTATGTCGTGTTTTCTGGTAACGTGCAGGGCAGGACGATTAGGGAAACCGGGCCGAAGGGCGCCGTGATCGTCACCGTCGTCGATTCCGAGATCACGTCCGTCGAGCGCGTCGAACTCGACGTGATCCGCTGGGTGCGTCTCGACGTGGATTGCACGGGCACCGCCGATGATGCCGTCACCGATCTGATCCGGGTAGAGCTCGGAAGGCTGCATGGCGCGAACGGGTCTGGCCGCCCCCTCGTCGTCCGCGTGACGCTGTTGGGCGAGATGTTGGAGGCCGGGCTGCTGCACGACCGGGCCATCACACTACGTGACGACATTCGCGCCATCGCAGCCTCGATCTCGGCCGAGCTCTACATCGAGAAAGTCAAGGTCATGGTGACGGAGCCCGCACGCGAGCGGGTCGCGCTTGGCGAGGATCTCGGGGCCCTGATCAACGACGCCTCCACCGATCCCGGTCTGGTCGCAGCGCTCGCGTCCGATTTGGAACGGTTCATGCTCGCGGCGAGCACCACCCTCGGCGACGCCGAGGAGGGGGAGCTGCGTCTATCCGCGTCGCAGGGTGACTGGGCCGGTGTGCTGCTCACGGCATCGACGGCGCTACGGTCTCGCCTGACAAGGGAGGGCTGACCATGCGCTTCTCCCGCCTCTCACTCGAGCGATATGGTCGATTTCAGGATTGCGAGATCGACTTTCGGTCTGGCAGCCCCGACCTTCACGTCATCTACGGACCCAACGAAGCCGGCAAGACGACCTCGCTTTCGGCAGTTTCCGACCTTCTGTTCGGCTTTCCCACGCGCTCGCCATACAACTTCCTGTTCGACTACTCGCTCCTCAGGGTTGGTGCCGTGCTCGAGGATGGCGGGACCACGTTGGCGTGTCGCCGCAAGAAGGGAACGAGCGGCACGCTTCTGAACGCGAGTGATGTGACGATCGAAGAAGGCCCGCTGGCAGCGATGCTGAAGGGCCAGACCCGTGAGACGTTCGGTCTATCGTTCAGCTTGGACCAGAACGCGCTCCGTTCGGGCGGTCGCGCGATGGTCGACGCGAAGAACGACGTAGGCCGGACCCTGTTTGCGGCAGGTTCCGGACTGACCGGAATAGCGGACGAACTCAGGCGCCTCGAGGCCGAGGCCGATGCAATCTGGGGACCGACGACTAGGGGAAGTAGGACGTTCACACAGGCCCAGCGCCAGTTCGCCGAAGCGTCGAAGGCCGTCAGGGACGAGGGGTTGAAGCCGAAGGCGTGGTCTGACGCGAAGACCGCCACCGAGCGCACGCGCGACGCGCTCGATGCCGCACGCAGGAAGCGCGACGGGGTCCAAGCCGAACTCCGGTCCGCAGAACGTGTCAGGCGCCTGGCACCGCTCGTGAGACGTCGCGACGAGCAACTCGATGCGCTCCGTGGCTTCGACGGTACTTTCGACCTCGGTCGCCAGCGAGAGGAATCCATCGAGGTCCTGATCCGCGATGCCGACGAATCGCTTCGCAAGATCTCGGCCACAGAGCAGCTGCGCGCCGATGTCGCTGATCGCCGCTCCAAGGTCTCTTCTGATCCGGACGTGCTTGCCGAGGCCGACGAGATCGACAGGCTGGTGGCCGAGGCTGGCGCAGAACTGAAGGCGACCCGCGATCTAGTAGGATTGGAGGCAGAGCATAGCGATGCTGGCACCTTGGTCCGACGTCTGCGCGCCGAGGCTGGCGCGAACGCCGATACCGCCCCGCCGCGCGACGTCGCCGCGCGTCTACGCAATTTCGCAAGGTTGCATGGCGAACTCACGGTCGCTGCTAGCCAGATCTCGGAAAGTCGGGAAGGTGTCGACGACCGTCGCAGGCGCGCTGCCGCCACGCTCGAGGCGAATGCCGTCGACGGTTGCGCCGACGCGCTCGCCGAGGCGGTTGATACGGCCCGCGCGCTCGGAACGGATGCCGACGCCCGCTGCGAAGCCACGCGGAGCAAGGCGGACACGGCCGCCGCGAAGTTGGCGGACCTGATCGCTCGGCTGGCGCCTTGGGCGGGACGGATCGAGGAACTCGCGCGCCTGCCAAGGGTGGATGCCACAGAGATTCAAGCTGCGCGTGATGCGCTGGCCGGTCTCGCGACCGATATCCGTCGCGAAGAGGATGGTGCGCTCCGTGCATCCGACCAAGCAGCGGCAATCGCATTGGAGATCTCGCAGCTCGCGACGGGTTCTGCCGTATCGCCCGATGAGATCACCAATGCGCGCGCGGAACGCGATCGCTACTGGGAGCCGCTCCGTCGACACGTGCTCGATGGCGACGAACTGACCTCACCGACAGACACTGTGGCGAGGTTCGAGGCGAGCGTGGTGATGGTGGACAAGCGGGACGATGCCCGCTTCGTCAGTGCCGATGCGTCCGGCCGTCTCTCATTGCTGAACCAGACCAGGGCGTCGCACGAGCTCGAGAAGGATCAAGCGGACGGCCGTGGCAAGCTGGCGCGCGATCGGCTGGAGGGGACTACCTCCGCGTGGCGCAAGCGACTGGCCGACGTCGGACTACCAGAACTCGATCCAGCGCAGTTCCAGTCATGGCAGACGGACCGAGAAAGCGCGGAAGCGGCACAGGCCGACCTATGCAATATGGTCTCAGACGCCGATCGGTCGAAATCGCGGAGGGACACGGCACGTGCCGGCCTAAGTGCTGCTCTTGGTGTAGCCGATACCGGCGGCGAACTCGCACCGGTGCTCGCCACGGCGGAGCGGCGCCGCGCAGGTGTTGAGGACATCGCGCGGAAGCGCCTGTTGGCCCAATCGGAGATGGACCAGGTCAACGCCGATGCGGCAGCGCTCGATCGGCGACAGCAGCGGGTGGACGCCAACGCCGAGGCCAATGGAACTGGATGGAAGGCCGCACTCGCCGAGGCGGGGCTCGACATCGACGTTGTGTCATGCGGCGCCGTACTCGACCTGCTCGACGAATTACGGGAGGCGACCGCCTCGGAAACACAGCTTCGTCGTCGGATCGACGGAATCGCCCGGGATGCACGGGAGCATTCCAGCGCCGTCAAGCTGCTTGCCGACAAGATCGGCTTGGAGCTTGGCGACACAGCAGTGCGCCTGCAGACCCTGCGCGAGAGGTTGGGTGTGGCTCGAGCCTCGGAGACGCTGATGAGTTCATTGGACGAAGAGGATCGTCGTCGCGAGAGCGAGATGCAAGAGGCCCAAGCGCGGTTGAAGGCGACCGAGGAATCGATTGCCCCGCTGCTGCTGGAAACTGGCTCGGATGATCGAACTACGCTTGCGGCCGCCGTCGAGCGCTCAAGGGCTATGCGCTCACTCCGTGACGAGATCGCCGCCACGGAGAAGGCGATCGTCGAGGCCGGCGACGGACTGGCGCTGCACGACCTGCTCGCCGCAGTGGAGGCATCCGATCCAAATCAAATCGCGGAGCGCCTGTCCTCGCTCGGTTCGCAGCTTGAAGAACTCAACCTGACGGCCGACGAGGCCGCAACCGTGCACGGCGACGCGCGCATTACGTTCGCGGGCCTCGACACCAAGGTGACGTCAGCAGTGGACGCGGCAGCTGATGCCGAGGAGGCACGCTCCGAACTGGAGGTGCTGTCCGAGCACTACATTCTGAAGAGGGCTCAGGCGGTCACCCTGAAGTGGGCCATTGAGAAATACCGCGAGAAGCATCAGGATCCGCTACTGCTACGTGCGGGCGACCTGTTCTCGACATTAACGATCGGAGGTTACGCGACCCTGAAGGTCGACGCCGACGGACCTATTCCCAGACTGCTCGGCGTTCGTGACGACCTGCGCACAATGGTCGAGGTCGACGCGATGAGCGAAGGCACGACCGACCAACTCTTCCTAGCGCTCAGGCTGGCGGCGCTGGAACAGTCGGTGGCGGCCGGGATCAGCCTGCCGTTCTTGGTCGACGACCTCTTCGTGAACTTCGACGATCAACGGGCTGAGGCCGGCTTCAAGGTGTTGGCCGAGATCGCAAAGACGACCCAGGTCCTGTTCTTCACCCATCATCCACATCTTGTGGAGATCGCAAAGTCGGTCGTCGGGCGCGAGATGCACTCCGAGTGCTCATTGTCGTGACGGCAATCGGCGGCCGAGGGGACGTGACGGTATCCGTAACATCCGTCGAACCCGCCTAACATTCCGTGCGGGGAATCGTCGACGATAAACGCGGGCCGAGCTAATCGGGATGTAGCCGAATTGATCGACAGTCACCGGGGGCGACACGGATCTGACCGGTCGCCCGCCGCCTCACGCCGCTGGGGCCGAAGCTGGCGTGCCCTGAGGTGGAGATGCCGCTTCGACGGCGGCAGGGTGCGTCTCGCCTTCCGCCGGCTCGCCCTCGTCCTCGTCGCTGATCCGCATCATCATCCTGTAGTGGGCGATATGACCGGTTTTCTCAAAGACCTGCTCGAACACGCGAAGGTAGCTCTGGACGGCGTTGTCGTCGGCTGCCAGATAAATGTCGTCGTGCGCGCTGTGAGACCCGTCATTGATCCATGAGAACAGCGAGGCGCAGACTTGGGCGTCGCGACCGGTGAAGAGCGCGACAATGGCATCCTGTTTCCAGCCGCCGAGGACAACGAGATAGTTCTCGACGATCCGCCGCAGCGTGTTCTGGATGGTGAGGTTGGCGCGCTCGGAATTGCGCACGTCCTCCCAGAGCAGCTCGTAGGATGTCTTCACCGGATTGAACGCGTAGTGGTGAAGCGACGAGACGTTGTCGCGCTTCCGCACTACCCAGAAAGTCTCGTCCCGTCGGCAACCTGAGGCGGGGCGATCCCGATCGTAGCTCACCTCCTTATGAAAGTAGATGTTATGCGTCAGCACAAAGACCTGCCGGACCGAGCCCTTTCCGGCGCGCACATCGCCGACCACCTTCCGGATGAGCGCGCTGACGATGAACAGAACATCGGAATCTAGGCTCGAGACGGGATCGTCGAACACCACCACCTTATCGGCTGTAGTGCCTGAGCCGGATGTGCTGCCGGCCAGCATGTGATAGAAGTAGAGGAAGGTGATGAACGACCGCTCGCCTTCGCTCAACGTCTTCGCGGCGTCGGATCCATCGAGACGAACGATCCGGTACATATCCCCGCGCTCGCTAGCGACGGCCAGCTTGAAGCTGGTGAAGCCGAATGAGAAGAGGATGCGGTTGATCTCGTCAACCGTCGGCTTAACGCTCGTGATACTAGCTTCCTTGGCCTTCAACTGAGCATCGAGCCGCGCACGCTCGCCCTTCTTTTCTGCGATCTTGGCTTCGAGGCCCTCGATCATCTTGCCGAGCTTGGTCGCTGACGCGTCGTACGTTGTAAGGTCGGTCCGGCGCTCCTCGACAATGAAGCGCCATACCTGCGAGGTCAGGGTGCGTTTCGACTTCGACAGGTCACGGATGGTCTCGTTGTATTCATCGATCACGGTGTTCGCCTGCATCAGCAGATCGCTGATCGCGCTCGCGAACTCCTTCGTATACTCGAGCGTGATCTCGCTGCTGGGTTCGCGACGCTTCGCTACCAACCGCTCGTGGTTGAGTTCGAACGCCGTCTTCAGGGCGTGGTAGCGCTCGGTGAGTGTCTCCGAATCGATAAACCTGCCAGGCGAGGCCACGAGGACATCGAGGCGATCACACACGGCCTTCGTGGCTGCTTCGTAGCGTGTGGACAGTTGCGCGATCTCTGCGAGATCCGCCTCATACTGCTCGTCGAAGAATGCGTTCAGATCTTCGATCAGATTCGCCGGGGCAACCTGCTGGCAGAATGGGCACGAGCCGTCCGCTGCCGCAAGATACTCCACGCCCTGCTTGACCCAGTCGCTGTTGCCCAGCCGACCTATCAGGGCCGCAACGACGACGTCGTCACGGCCGACAATCTTCCGTCCGAGGATCGCCGACTTTTCCAAGGTGGGGAAGGCGGTGAAGGCGATCGGCTGGATAGCGGCTTCCGGCGGCGTTGCATCCTTAAAGACGGTCGCGGCGCGCACGATGAGATCCTCAAGGGTGGCGACGTCGGTGTTGTTCTCCGCAGCCTCCTTCAGCACCTTGTCGCAGAAGGCGACCTTGCCATGGCGGTGGCCGGTCATGGCTTTCTCGAAAACCGCCTTGTGGGCTTGCTGCGATTTCCAGCATGCCTCGTCGAGGAGCGATCGCGCGTCTGCAAGATCCTTACGGCTACCTCCCGTGCCATCGTCGCCTTCGAGCTTTTGGCGCAGCCCGCCGATTTCGCGGTCGAGCTTGCCGATCTGCTGCTGCAGGCTCTCGATCTCCTCGACGGCTTTCGTTGAATCCTCGCCGAGTGTGAAGATGCCCTTCAGCTGCTCTCCGAAGTTGGCTTCGGCGAAATCACGGTTGTAGACGAGTGTCGCTATCGCCCGGCCGTCCTTCCATGAGACGCTATAGCCGGCACGGGCGGCAGGATCGTGGATGGCGCGGGATACAGTGGTCTTCCCGCAGCCATTGTGACCGAAGAGGTAGTTGATTTTCTTGAGGTCGGTGAGCGTCTCACCTGCGGCTGGATATGTCGCCTCGCCAGCAATCCCAATTAAAGTCAGCATCTACGCCCCCAAGAAATGGACTCCCTGGAACTAAGCTAGCCGTCTGCGCGCCATGCTTCCAGCCGCATTCTCCACATGGGTCCGTTCTTGTGCTGGAGGGTTCATGCCAATGACCCTTGCACATGTACGGTAGGACCGTCTGTCCATCGGGTAACGTCTACTTCACGTTCCTTGAGCGGACAGGCAGTTCAGGGGGGGAGAGAGGAAGGTCGGCTATCGGGCAGAAATGAACAAAAGCGGAGATTCGCAACCGTTCAGGTTCATGGCAGCTTTCGACAAGAACCAATATTCCATATACGCTTCAGTAAACGTCCGGTCTTGATAAAAGCTATAGATCAGATTGCGGGGGCGCTCCGTTGGCGGCGCACTTAGTTATAGTCGTTGGTCCCCAGATCATCGGCGCGGACATCTGGTCGACACACTTTTTCATCACGGGCACATGGTCACGGTCGAGTTTCGCGTTTACAAAGAAATAACGCTAGCCTCCCTAAATGTTGAGCTCCATGGGAAAAGAATACGACTCATCCGAAATAATCAGCGAAGGCTTGAAGCAAGATGTCCTCTGGCTGCTGATCACAGTATACTCATATGTGACACGCCGTCGGTTCGAGGGGCTCGGGAAAATGTCCCGTGAGGCGTTCGTAGTGGACTGGGTTCTGCTGGAAAGTGCCGCCAGGGATATCGTCAGTCGATTAACAGCGCTCGATGACGACACCAGAAACAATCGATCGTTCCAAACGCTGTTTGCTGCTTTGAAACGCGAGGGCCTAGATTCCAAGCGTACCAGTGATCTTAACAGAAAGATCAAAACGTACCGTACGTTGGTTAACGATCTTAAAGTGTCGCACCGTAACCGCTACATCGCCCATGTAAATACGAACGTGGCAGTGGTTCCTCGTGTGTTTGACAATCCGGTCGCCTTCGAGGCAGCAGCCTCGAAGGCGGTTAATCTTCTCGACGACATCATTGGCAGTAAAGTCGAATACATATTTAGCATGGCTTCCGATCTCAAAATTGATCTTCGCCAGGCTCTCTCGAACAGTTCAATGGAAGACGGAGAATCCTCGATTGTGGACACGATGAACGAGACGTCAAACGATTGATCTTCACGCGCTGCCTAGGAGAAAGACAACACGCAGATCTTTGCGCGGCGCCTGAACTGGGATGTGAAAGAAAAACGGACGCGCTATCTTAATTCTTCTTGGCAGCGCCGATCCAGACGCCCGGTTGCAGATCAAACCGCGCCTTAAATTGCCGACGGTCTAGGAACTCGATCGCTGGTTTGGTCAAAGCGTCCGTCACCAGCGCGAAGCGCCATCCCTTAGCAGTCAAAAACAACAACTCGTTCGGGGTCATGAAGAACCGAGAAATGCTTCCCGATGTGCCCTTGACCTCAACGTACAAATCCTGTCCGCCATCTTTGGGGATGGCCTGCAGATCATAGCCGATCTTCTCGTCAGAACGCCTGACGACGGTGTAGCCGAGTTCGTTGAGGTATGCCGTGGCCGCCTCCTCAGCCGCCATTTCTATTTTCTTACGTTGCTCCGCGGTTCCGAAATTGATTAGTGGATCAGAATCGTCCTCAATGTCGGTTTTAACATTGATTCGGTTCGGCTGGGCAATGGCGACCTTTCGTAGGGTCGTTAGACGCTTGTTGATCTCGGATAGAATTTCGGCTTTTGCATCTGTCGCCGGCTTTTTCTCGCCGGGACGGAGTAAGTACGAATACTTAGACTGCTTGATGTTGGGATGAGAAATCGGGTCTGTCCGATCACTAGGAAGAACAAGAAAAGCCTTATCGGCTACAATCGAATAGCTAAATTTTTGGCCTGATGTGTCTAGCCTAAAGCCGGTTTTCTCTTTGTATTCCGGGCGCACGAACGCCGAGCCATCATCTTTTTTTCCGACCAATTGAGCGTCTTCATACCAGCCGACGATATGGACCCCCTTCTGATTGCCATGCTTGGCGAAGAACACAACGGTCCACAAACTCTCAGTTTCGTCGTGTGGAGAGCCCTCATACCGCCCTTGGGGCGGCACATACCCATAATATCGTCCATCGGTGCCGGGCAAGAAATTGAAAGCTTCGTGGCCCTCGCCACCATCGGAAATCCAAGCATAGTTTCCGTCTACCGCATCTCCTTGATAGTAGTCGGCCCAGCCATGGTTTACCCAAATCACGTTAGCCAATTGATAGCTCCTAACTGCCCCATCATGTATCTAGTAGATTATGTGCGGAATATTTTCTCCGGACCAGAGCTCAGATGTTATCCAGCAACTGTTTCGGGTATGGAAACGTTAGCAATTGCCGTTTGACCTCACAAAATGATGCTCTGTTATCGACCCAACGTGGTCGAGATACGCCTTGCTACTCATGTCCACTAAGCGGAAAGCTGTTCATAGTTATATATGTCCGAGACGTAGGCGACGGCCGCCAGTCTGCTCTCTTATCACTGAACAGCCTGGCAGTACCGGGGGGCAACTGTGTTGATCATGTGATCTGCAAAGGCTGACTTTTCTGGATCATGGCATTGAGGATGACGAGGAGCTGGCGTGCGATGGCGATAAGGATGGTCTTGGGTGGCTTGCCCTTGGCGCGCACCCTATCGCGCATGGCAATGAGTGCAGGCACGCGGCGGGACGCGGACAGGGCTGCGATATAGAGGGCTTCGCGGACCTTTCGTCGTCCGCCCCAGATGCGTCGTGCTCCCTTCCATGAGCCGCTTTTGCGTGCATGGGGTGCCAGACCGGCAAGAGAGGCGATCTTGCGGCGACACAATGTGCCGAGTTCCGGTAGTTCGCCGAGCAGGACGGCCATTACGGTCGGGCCGATGCCGGGCACGGTGCTCATCAGGGCGGCCTGTTCCGCGAGCGCGCGATCTGCAGCGATTATGGCTTTGATGCGCTGATCGAGCACGCTGATCTGGGTCGAGAGCAGAGCGATCATGGCGTCGATCTGCTCGGCGATGCCGAGACCCGGCAATGCTAGAGCATAATCTGATCAATCTGGCTCATATCCTGCTGCGGTCAAGCAGGCTGTGGCCTGCCTGTGGCAGACATCATCGATGGCGGCGCACACGGCCGCCTGCAGGGTCTCGACAGTGCGCGGGGCTGCTCACCTGAGCCATGCCTTCATTTTGGAGAAGATATTCTCGATCGGATTGAAGTCTGGGCTGTAGGGCGGCAGGAACAGCATGCGAGCGTCAACGGCCTATACTGCGTCGCGGGCTGCAGCGCCCTTGTGGGCGGGAAGGTTGTCGAGGATCACGATGTCTCCTGCCGCCAGACTCGGGGTCAGTATCTGTCGGACATAGGCTGTGAACCATTCTCCGGTCATCGGCCCGGTCAGCATCATCGGCGCCGTCATGCCCGACAGGCGCAGGCCGCCGATGAATGTCGTCGTGTTCCAATGTCCATGCGGCACCGGCATCCGGCAGCGTGTACCACGTTTTGACCGTCCGCGCAGACGGGCCACCTTCGTAGAAACAGCGGTCTCGTCGATGAAGACCAGGTGCCCAGGATCGAGATCAGGCTGGCCCTCGAACCACGCCTTGCGCCGTACCGCGACGTCGGTTCGTGTCTGCTCGCTGGCGTGCGCTGTTTTTTTTAACGGTCATGGCGTGGCGGTCGAGGCAGCGCCAGATCGTGCTCGGCGCGAAACGCACGCCGTGCTCTGTCGCCAGCCGGTCCGCCAGTTCGCCAGTTCGCCAGTTCCACCAGCGAGATATCGCCTTTGGCTTCGACTGCGGCCAGCAAGAAACCCGAATAGGCCTCGATCCACTGCGAGCGACGACCCCCGCCCGGCCTCAGCGCGTGGTCGCGGCCGCTGGCGTGCCACTCCGCCACCCACCGGATGACACTCGACGGAGAAACACCAAAACGGGAAGCTGCCGAGCGACGGGTCATCCCCTAAGCAACGGCGGCAAGTGTGCGCTGGCGAAGGTCAGTCGATTGAGCTCCGGTCATGCACGCCGGCCTCCTGCCCGGAAGGAAGAATGAAATTAGATTTCTTCCCCGATGAGAACCAAAAAACGACTCCGTCAGGTCGGATTATGCTCTAGGCGCCACTTAGCAATATGTGTCGAAGCGAAATGGCAATCGAGAGCAGCCTGATTGGTCAAAAGCTCTTTAACGTGCACGAGCCCGGATTCAAACTGGACTTGTGACCCTGTGGCGACGGGTGCGCACTGGGCGGATCCCGTTAAGTTTTATCAGCCACCCCACACGACGTTTGCCGACATCGAGCTTCGCCTTCTTGAGTTCCATGGCCATCCGAGGACGACCATAGGTGGAGTTGCTCAGGACAAAATGCTCCCGGATATGCACCAGAATTTTCAAATCGGTGCGCTGGCGTTGGCAAACGGGTTTGAAAATCCAAGCGTAGGTGCTCGTTCTCCCGGACGAGATCGGCCTGCATTACAGGTACTGCAGATCAGAGGTCCGATACTGCGAAACCCAGTGTCCCAATTTCGATTTGCCAATCCCCAGATCCGCCGCCACGCGGGTCCGTCGCAGGCAGATAGCCTGCAGCCGAACCTCGCTCGGTCGCCAAAGACTATACAGAGGCTGGTCTATGGCACGACGACAATCTTTCCGATATGATTGCTAGCTTCCATGGCCTTGTGCGCCTCGACAATGTTGCTCAGCGGAAAAGTTGTCGAAATGCGCGGGACGAACTGCCCATTCTTGACGCGCTCGGTGACGTAACCGACGGCAGTAGCGAGCAGCGAGGGATCGTCATAAACCTCGTGGACGTCATAGGTCTTAATCGTCGCGTATTTTAGAAAACCCTCAAACAACGGCAGGACCGTCGGCTCCGATGAAAGCATACCGTAGGAAACGATGATGCCCTTTTTAGCAATGACATCCATCATCAAGGCAAGCATGGGGCCGCCGATAGGATCATAGGCGATCTGAACACCAGCACCGCTGGTAATCTCCTCTACACGCGCGACGAGGTCTTCTTCGTCGCTGACGATGACGTGATCTGCTCCCTGTGCAAATAACTCGTCACGCTTCACGGCCGTGCGAGTGACGGCGATGCTAATGCCGCCCTCAGCCTTCACCAAGTCGATTGCAGCGATGCCGGTGCTGCTGCTGGCTGCGGTGATGAGCACGACGTCGGCCGGCCTGATCTTCGCCACATAGACCAAGCCACCCCAGGCCGTGAGATACTGTGCCCAGAGCGCGGCTCCTTGCTCGAAAGAGAGCGACGCCGGATAAATGCCAAGAGAACCGACTGGAAGGATCGCAACATCACCGTAGACGCCATAATCCATAGGCGAGAAGTTCGCTATCGAACTACAGATCACACCCAACCACTCAGGATCGACGTCCGGCCCGATCGCCTCGATGATCCCCGCTGCTTCAAACCCGAGCTTGGCGGGAAAATTAGGGTTCCAAAGATACCTGCCTTCCCGGACCATGATCTCGGCACGGTTCAGAGCGATGGCTTCAACGCGCAGCAACACCTCCCCCGGTCCTGGCTGCGGCAAATCTTCGTGCTTGATCTGTAAAACATTTGCATCACCAAATTCGTTAAAACGAACGATGCGAACGGACTTCGTCATATAATCTCCTGTCTACTCGAGTATATAAATGGATCTATCAGGCACTCAGTCGCTTCGCGGCGAGGCCATCCGACATCGTGTGGCAGACCTCTTCTCGGCGTTCGAGCGTCGGGAAGTGACCACTGGCGATCTTGGCTTCTGAGAGATTGCTGCAGTCCAATCGTGACCGATCCAGATCGCCGGTGCACCGCCGAGTGCGTCGTGCAATTCGGCCATGTCAGTCAGAATTTTACGGACCGTGTACGTAGATGATGAAGCCGGGACCGAGGAACCGCCATAGCTTCCTATGTCAGGAGTTACACATCGCCAGCCCTTCCTGGCGAAATGGGCCATCTGCCATTTCCAAGTGATTGCAAGCTCCGGATGGCCACGTACAAAGATCATCAGGGGGCCGCTGGCGAGTCCAGCTTTGATGAAGGTCGTTCGGTGCCTCACGGTGCGGACCTCACGTGTCCTGAACCCCGGAATATCAGTGATATGGGCATTTGCAGCGACGCCAATGCAGGAAATGGCGGAAGTTGCGCTCAGCGTGGCCATCAATGCCGTCCCGCCGATGATTTTCCGTCTGTTCACAACGTGTTTTCCTTCAGCGTTGCTGCCCACCTAGCGTCCGGAGGAGCGCCATCAATGCCAAGTTACGCTGGCTTTGTTGGGTCATGAATGTCATAATCGCCATTATGCATGACATTTCGTCCAGCAATTCGCCGGTTGGCGGCTCTGATCCGCTTACGCGCATGCTCCAATCCTTACGGCTCGATGGCCTCGAATACGGACGGCGGCACCTGTCAGGCACTTGGGCCTATAGCTTCCATGAGAAGGACAATGCCTATTTCCACTTCATAGGGGGCGCGCCGTGCTGGCTGCTCGTGCAGGACCGCGAATGGTCGGAGCTCCAGACGGGGGACGCTATTCTGCTGCCGCGCGGTGATGCACATGTATTGGCCAGCGCGCCTGATGCTGTCAGGCCACCCTTTCCGGCTTGGCAATGCCGTCCGATCTGGGAAGATGGCTACGATCCAGAGGCCGCCAGAGAGAACCGGGAGGGGCTGCTGTTTTACGGGTCGATGCGCTTCAATCTCGATCGTTCGCATCCCTTGTTTCGCTGCATGTCCCCTGTGCTGCATGCCCGTGCACTGATCGGATCGGAGTCTCTGATCCTGCCACTGCTCAATGCCCTTGCCGCGGAGATGGTAAGCCGCAGGGTCGGTGCGGCTGGGATGGCTGCCCGACTGGCCGACGTGCTTGCCGTGCAGATCATCCGCTCCTGGATGGAAAGTGGGACTTTGGATGACGGAGCCTGGATCAACGCAGCACGGCAGCCTCAAATCGGTCAGGTCCTTGCCGCGATCCATGAGGATCCCGGCGGGGACTGGTCGGTAGGCAAACTTGCCGCGATTGCGGGCATGTCACGCTCGGCCTTTGCAACTGCATTCGCCAGCATCCTCGGCGATACGCCTGCCCGCTATCTGACAGACGTCCGAATGCAGCAGGCCAAGCAGTGGATCATGCGGGACAATGCTCGCATCGCAGAGGTTGCAGAGCGATTGCGATATGATTCAGAAGCCTCATTCAGCCGGGCGTTCAAAAGAGTGATAGGAATGCCGCCCAGCAGTTACCGGGTCGGCAAACGGTAGCGAACTCGTTTTGCTTAGACCGACCACCTACCATCAGAAAATACAGACTGCATCATGCTCATCACAAGCGGCTCTGCAGTTCTCTCCATCATTCAAGCCGTACAGACTCTAACACAATGGAGAGAAGGGTTCTGAAAGGCAAAGCCAAGACTGTGCATGAATAATCTGTTCGGGCGCGCCCTGCGGAGGCCAAAGGCCGGCCGCGTAATACTGTCGGCGCAGTAGATTACGCTGTTCAAAACTATCGAAAGCCCAGATGTGGCAGATGCGCAATATTCCATCCAACGCATACATGCTGGTGATCAGGTGGCGGGTATAGGCCTCTGCCGGCTTCAAAGCAGCCTGCCACGCTTCCAGTGTCGGATTCAGTCCACCTGCTTTCAGCCTATAAGTCCGGATTTCATAAAGGCCGCCGCGTTCACCGAGCCCCGCAGGCTCAAGAAATGGGAACGCTTCGAACGTTTCCATTTCCATAGAAATATTGTTCATCTCGATGCCGAAGGGTGTTTTCGTTCCCAGCGTTGTGTGCCGTGCGTCGAGCAAGACTTCCAGGGATGGAAAAGAACGCAGTAGCAGAAGGGTTCCAAGTTCCCCGATCTCTGCTCGCCACACCCCGGTCAGACTACCCATTACAGGGTCTGACGCATCAGAGAACTGTGCTTGCAGGCGATGGGAGAGTGTCGACACACCAAGGACATCTGTCTGAAAGCGGATCAGCTCATAGATCACGATGGGTCATCGCAAGAAAACAGGGATTGTAGCTCTGCGGGCGGCTTGCCACTCGAAAACTCAGACAGGCAGCCAAACAGGGGATCCCATTCTTCAATCCTAAGATCACAGATCAGACCTTCAGGCGAGAAAGGATCCTTTGCGACCATATCTTCAATCTCTTGAAGACTGGCGCCTTGCATGATCAGAAACCCGGATCGGAATGGTGTTCCTTTAAGAGGTCCAGAAGCCAGAAGCTTTCCCTCTTGTATCAGCTGTTTGAGATACAGAACGTGCGGGAGCACATAGTGCCCCCAGCCATCTCCATCAGGATGATCCATGCGCACGATAAAGATGGGCATTAGGAATGCTCCTTATTTTGAAGGGTGGGCAAATTGATGTTGAGGTCGTCTGCCCATCTCCAGCATATTCATCACGCTCAGACGATAAATCCTCGATAGAGAATTATAGAAACAACCAGGAACGATGAATGCTAGACCGTCTGACCAGCATGAAAGTCTTTATAAGGGTCGTGGAAACCGGGTCTTTTGCTGCAGCAGCCCAACACCTCAACCTTTCCCCCCAGATGGTGGCAAAGCATGTGGAGGCTCTGGAGCGTCATCTTGGCACACGCCTGCTCCATCGGACCACACGTCGTCAGAGCCTTACGGAAATAGGACGTCTTTACTGCGAGCAATGTCATCTCGTCCTGAAGGCTGTCGAGCGTGCTGATAATCTTGCCGCCAACACGCTTGGCGAACCACGTGGTACACTTGCTGTCAGCGTACCAGTTACCTTCGGGCGGACCATGTTTCCCATGTTTCTGCATAATTTTCGGAAGAAATTCCCGAAGGTACGATTACAGATATCCCTTACGGATCAACTGGTTCATCCGACGTTGGATGGCCATGAAGCTGTCATTCGTATTGGCGAGCCAGATCCCGATCTTGCGGTCGTCAGTCGCCCTCTGACCTCATATTCCCTTACGGTCTGCGCAGCGCCTGCCTATCTCGAAAAATTTGGCGCTCCGGACAGCCCTGAGGACCTCGCCCGGCATCAGTGTCTTGTCTACGAAAACTCTGCACATTCTGTGCGAACAGCATGGCACTTTATACGAAAGACCTGCACACGATCCGTCATGGTTTCCGGCACTGTGACGTCCAACGACTGGGGCTTTCTATTGGCCCTCACCTTGTCAGGAGAGGGCATAGTATTGGGCTCTGAACAGGCCTTGAAGCCCGAACTTGATTCTGGTCGCCTTGTCCGCATTCTATCCCAGTGGAGAGTTCCTGGTCGCCCGATGCATCTGCTTTACAATACTGGCCCTGCTATGACCCCAAAGCTGCGAAGTTTCGTCACCGAGGTTCAAAACGCCTTTCCGCCATGACATCTGAGACATCCTACGATGCTCTGGCGCGCCGATATTCCCTGGTCAAGAAATCAACAGCGTTGTCGAGCGCTTCATCAGCTTCGGGCATGAACCCCGCAAAGAGAAGCCAGACGTGGAACATGCCTGGCCACACTTCCAGTGTGGTACGAACCCGCTGTTCGGCCAGCCGCTCTGCAAGTGTCATGCCCCCGCTCAACATCACTTCGTTTTCGCCCATCAGGATCAGCGTCGGTGACAACCCGCGCAGTTCAGCAAAGATAGGGGAGACATCCGGGTCCGTAGCCAGAGTATTTCCCAAAAAAGTCCGCGCTAAAGGTGTTAGAAGATCTACGCTTGCCACAGGGTCAAGATCGTTCCGGGTTTTGGCCGAGGCTCCGGAATGCGTCAAATCAGCCCATGGCGATATCGCAACACCGCCTACTGGCAACGGGACGCCTGCATCACGCGCCTTACGCATGATGGTAACAACCAGAGCACCTCCAGCGGAGTCTCCAGAAAGAGCTATGGACGATGGATCATGCCCCAGGGAGAAGAGCGCCTTATAGGCACGAAAAACGTCGTTAATGGGTGTCGGGAAAATGAATTCCGGGGCCTGCCGGTAGTCGGGCACATAAACTCTTGCCCCCAAACGCTTTGCGTAATGGCCTGTTAATCCACGATAAGCGTTCACACCGCCATGCACATAGCCACCACCATGCATGTAGAAAAGGACCCGGTCGTCGATGACGGTCTCTGGCGTTACCAGCATGGCCGGTACGCCATCCATGTCCACCGTCTCGAATGCCACACCGTCCGGAGCCGGAAGGAGAGCGGCAAGTTCCTCGACATACGTGTCGCGAGCCTGCTGCCAGGTTACCGTTCCCTTTTTTGACAGCACTTCATAGATACCACGGCCTGCGCGCTGCCATCCTTTGAGAAGTTCCTGCGTTTTCGCTGTTAGCGTCATGACCATATTCCTTCAATAACATCTACAATCGGCAGCATAATGCAGTTATTGGGGAATGATTTTCCCGTAAGCTGGGACAAAGAGGCACAGTGCGAGGGGGGCGGAGCTTTAACGATGGAACTGGCTGAAATCCGGACGCTGGAGGCCTTTATTGCCGTCGCGGACGCAGAATCGTTTGGTCAAGCAGCATCACGCCTTGGCCTGACCCGTTCCACGATTGGGAAATCCGTTGCACGGCTTGAACATTTACTTGGTGTTCGACTACTGCATCGGACAACACGACGGGTCGGATTGACTGTCGATGGTCGCGCATTTTATGAGCGTGCTCTCATCATCATCAAAGATCTGGAAGATGCGCAGAAGACTATCACGCGAACTCGCGCAGTCCCAAGCGGAACCCTGCGCATTACTATGACTGAAGCGTTTGGGCGTCAGATCGTCTTGCCTGTTCTTGCGGACTATCTCGAACAGTGGCCTGGTCTGTCCGTCGAAACCAGCTTTACGGATCGCTTCATCGATCTTGTTGAGGAAGGATTCGATCTAGCCATTCGCTTCGGACCTCCCCCGGCAAATTCAGAATTGATTTCCAGGGTGATAGCGCGCTCTTTTGGCCAACTCTGCGCAGCGCCTAGTTATCTCGAAAGCCATGGCATGCCGATGTCTCCCGAGGATCTGGCGCGCCACAAAAAGCTTGTTTTCAACACGTACCTACGGCCTCGGAGCATGTGGCAACTTACGAAGGTGCAGGGAATTCCTGAGATCATACAGGGAAGTCCGACAATGCTCTCGGACAATGCCAGTGCGCTTCTTGATGCCGCGAAAGCCGGGTTAGGCATTACATGTCTGCCCCGTTTTCTGATCCAGCCAGCCCTCGCCACAGGGCACCTTCAAATCCTTTTGCCCGAATATTCTTCGCCTGAAATACCAATTTCGGTTGTCTATCCGAGCAAACGGTATCTGACCCCCAAAGTAAGCGTCTTTATCAATCTGCTTTTACAGAGAACCGATAATCTATTGTTGTAATATACCAAAATATGGAAAGGCCTGACTTCAAGCTCCCACGATAAAATCGTTTTGATTTCAGACCGGCCTTTCCCTGATTATTACAAACCTGGAAACAGACCTCCATCCACCCGCAGATTTACGCCGGTGATATAGGCAGCCAGCGGGCTGGAGAGAAAGACTGCCGCATTCGCTATATCCTCCGGTGTTCCAACATGGCCAACAGGAACCTGCGCAAAAATCGGGAGAACACAACGCTCGATCTCAGGCCACGGCGCATCTTTCTCTGCCAGCCCTCGTTGAGCTGCCACACCCCGGAAACGACTGTCCAGGGTCACACTATGTATGGTCCCCGGCGAAATGGTATTGACCGTGACGCCATCAGAGGCCACGGCTTTGGCCATGGAGACTGTCATGGCATTCATAGCGGCCTTACATGCTGAATAGTCGGGAGATGTCGGCGGAGGCATCGTTGCTGCAAGACTGGAAATGTTGATGACACGACCCCATTTTTCCCGCTGCATCTTGGGCAAAAGGCACCTAACCATCCGCAAAGCCCCCAAAACATTGCGGTCGTAAGTCTTCATCCAGACGTCAGGTTCTGTATTTTCCCAGCTCTGAATGTCGCCACTTGATCCTCCCGCATTATTAACAAGGATACTGATTTTACCCCATATTTGCTCGGCTTGCCTGACCAGCCGTTCGACAGCATCATCACACGTAAGGTCTCCTGTAACTGTTCTGGCCTGACCGCCTTCCTGTTGGATTTTCTCAGCGACCTGTAAGGCTTCCTGTTCATTCCGCCCATGGACGATGACCCTCGCCTTTTCTCGTGCAAAAGCCTTTGCGACAGCTTCGCCAATTCCTTTGCTGCTGCCGGTTACGAGTGCTGTTTTACCGTCAAGTTGCAGATCCATAACTACTCCTTCATTGTCATGAGCCATCTGTCATCAAGGTAGCCTCGGAGATGAACGAGACAATTACGCACTTAAAAGTACCTGTAGAGGACAAAGACCGTTTGGCCTGTCTTAGTCCTGATGGAGCTGCGGCGCATGTGATCCGTACAATGAAAATGGTTCAGGGCTGTTGGAAGCTACCCATTCTCTTTCGGCTTTATGCAGCCCCTTCATTGCGCCATGCTGAGCTGAAGCAGGATTTATCCGGGGTCTCGCAAAAAATGCTCACCCAGCATCTGCGGGAACTTGAAAAAGACGGCCTGATACAGAGACACGATTTCGAAGAAAAGCGACGTCACGTAGAATACCGGCTATCAGACCAGGGCCAAAATCTTATGGGCGTGTTCCTCGCCATGCGAGATTTTTCTGTAAAACATTCGGCAATGCCCAAATTTTAAGGTCTGCTTTGAGGGCGATCAATATAAAGCGTGTACGTCCGCCATGAGGGCGGAAGCCGACATGGAGGCATCGCTCCGTCATGCAAAACTACCCGCAAGCCATTCCCTGAGCTTCGACCACCGCCGCCGCCCGCCCTGGTTGCGCACAGCGATGGCAAGCGCCTTCTTCTGCCCCACCAATACGACGAGTTTCCTTCCCCGTGTCACGCCGGTATAGAGCAAGTTCCGCGCCAGCATGGCGTAATGCTGCGTCACCAGCGGAATCACCACCGCCGGGTATTCCGAGCCCTGGCTCTTGTGAATGGTGGTGGCGTAGGCCAGCACCAGTTCGTCCAACTCGCCGAAGCCATAAACGACATCCCGTCCATCGAATGAGACCGTCAGTTCGCCCTCTTCCACATCGATCCTGCCGATAACGCCGAGGTCTCCATTGAAGACATCCCGGTCATAATCGTTGGCGATCTGCATCACCTTGTCGCCCGGACCATAGGTCCAGCCGAACCGCTCGACCTTCACCTCGTCCGGCGGGTTCAGCGCCTGCTGCAATTCGATATTCAGCGACCGCGCCCCAAGGCCACCCCGGTTCATCGGGCAAAGCACCTGCACGTCGCGAACCGGGTCCAGCCCGAACCGCGCCGGGATGCGATCCCTCACCACGGCCAGCAACTTGCGCAGCCCGACCTCGGGCTCGGCCGCCTCCACGAAGTAGAAATCCGATCCCTCTTCCGCGCTCAGTTCAGGCATCCTGCCCTCGTTGATCCGATGCGCATTGGTGATGATCCGGCTCTGTGCCGCCTGACGGAACACCTCGGTCAGCCGCACCACAGGGACAGCACCGGAGCCGATGATGTCGGCCAGCACCTGTCCCGGTCCAACAGAAGGCAACTGGTCCACATCGCCGACGATCAGCAACGCGACGTTGTCAGGCAATGCGCGTAGCAGGGAGCGCATCAGAAGCACATCGACCATGCTGGCCTCATCCACGACCAGAAGATCGCAGGTCAGCGGGTTGGTATCGTCCCGCTTGAAGCTCCCCGTGGCCGGGTCTGTCTCCAACAGGCGATGGATCGTCTTGCCCTCCAGCCCCGTGCTTTCCGACAGACGCTTCGCCGCCCTTCCGGTCGGGGCGCAAAGCTGCACATCCGTGCCCTTGGCCGTCACGATCTTGAGAATGGCGTTGACCAGCGTGGTCTTGCCCACGCCAGGACCACCCGTGATCACCAGCACCTTACTGTTCAGGGCAAGGCGCACCGCCTCCTGCTGGCTGGGCGCGAGCGCAAGCCCGGTCTTCCGTTCCACCCAGGTCATGGCCTTTTCAGCGTCGATCTCGGGCCAGGGCGGACGGCCGACGGCACAGGCACGCAATCGCTCGGCGATGCTCTGCTCCGCGCGATAGAGACCAGCAAGGAAGACGCAGCCCGTCTCTCCCACGCTGTCGGCAACCACGTCACCGGCTTCCAATTCCAAAGCGAGAGCCGTCTCGATCAGGGGTGCCGCGACCTCCAGCAGTTCGGCGGTGCTGGTCAGCAACTCCCCGACCGGCAGGCCGCAATGCCCTTCATCCATGGCCTCGCCGAGCGCGTAGGAGATCCCGGCCCTCACCCGGATCATGGCGTGAGGCGCGATCCCCATCTTCCGGGCAATCTGGTCGGCGGTCTTGAAGCCGATCCCCCGGATATCCTTTGCCAGCCGGTAGGGGTTCTCGCTGATCAGTTGGACCGCATCCTGACCGTAGGTCTTGAAGATCCGGACCGCCCGCGAGGTGCCGACGCCGTTGCTGTGCAGGAACAGCATGATCTCGCGGATCACCTTCTGGTCCGCCCAGCCACCGACAATCCGCTCGGCACGCTTGGGACCGATGCCCGTCACCTCCCGCAGGCGTCCAGGTTCCTGCTCGATCAGATCGAACACCGCCTCGCCGAACGCTTTCACCAGCTTCTTCGCGTAGACCGGACCGATACCCCGGATCATGCCCGAACCAAGATAACGCTCGATCCCCTCAACCGTGGTCGGCGGACTGGCTTTGAGAAACTCCGCCTTGAACTGCAACCCGTGGGTGTGGTCGTTGAACCAGCGCCCCGACATCTGCACGAACTCGCCTGCCGAGATCATGGCGGCATGGCCGACAACAGTGACCAGATCGCGCTGCCCCCGCACCTTCACCCGCAGGACGCAGAAGCCGTTCTCGGCGTTGTGGAACGTCACCCGCTCCACGAGGCCAGCCAGCGCTTCCGTGAGCGAAGAGTCGATGGCGCGCCCGCTCATCCGACCTGCCGGAAGAACGGCACTCCCGTATCGTTCATGACTCGCCCTCCCCTTCCGTGATGCCGCCGTAAGCCAGTATTTGTACGACGCGCCACTATCCGGGACTACCCATAACTACGATTCCGCACTCTGGAGCACGCGCATGCACGCCTTCTCGTATTACCGTTTTCCATTGAAATAACAGTCATCTGTCCGGATCGTGTGTCTGTTTTCCTTGCCTTACGGTCGGAAGAGAGCGACGATGACGGACAGACCCAGCCAGTCCATTGCCACGGCGTATCGGCCGCCCGAGCCCGAGTTGCGGCTCGTCCTGCGCCCCAATGCCCCCGACCCGCGTCTTGTGGCGCTGGTCCGCCTCATGGCCCGTCGTGCGGCACGGGACTGGTTCCGGTCGCAGCAACAGGAGCAGCGCCGCCGCTCCGGACCGTAAGGGATACCCCGTCATGAAGGTCGCGCTCTACGCCCGCTATTCCTCCGACAACCAGCGCGACGCCTCGATCGCCGACCAGCTTCGGGTCTGCCGCACCCACGCGGAGAAGCAGGGCTGGAGCATCGTCGAGGAGTATACCGACCACGCCATCTC
Source organism: Acetobacter sp. KSO5 (assembly GCF_044094635.1). NCBI lineage: Bacteria > Pseudomonadati > Pseudomonadota > Alphaproteobacteria > Acetobacterales > Acetobacteraceae > Acetobacter > Acetobacter sp. KSO5. The sequence goes on from NZ_CP172014.1 coordinate 1,824,521, forward strand.
GGGTGCCTCCCTGATGCGGCCCGGCATCCAGGCGCTGATCGCGGATGCACAGCGCGGACGGTTCCAGATCGTGCTGGCCGAAGCGATGGACCGTTTGTCCCGAGACCAGGAGGACATCGCCGGCGTCTTCAAGCGCATGAACTATGCCGGCGTGCGGATCGTCACCCTCTCCGAGGGCGAAGTCTCCCACCTCCATGTCGGCCTCAAGGGCACGATGAACGCCCTGTTCCTGAAAGACCTGGCCGAGAAGACGCATCGCGGCCTGAGAGGCCGGGTCGAACAGGGCAAGTCCGGCGGCGGCAATGCCTACGGCTATGATGTCGTGCGCAGGCTCGACGCCAATGGCGAGCCCATTCGGGGCGACCGCACCATCAATCCAGCGGAAGCCGACGTGGTCCGTCGCATCTTCCGTGACTTCGCGGCAGGCCTGGGACCGCGCGCGATCGCTTTCCGTCTCAATGACGAAGGCATCTCCGCACCGGGTAGCGGTGCCTGGGGTTTCTCGACCATCAACGGCAACCGGCTACGCGGCACCGGTATCCTCAACAACGAGATGTACGTGGGCAGGCTGGTGTGGAACCGGCAACGCTTCATCAAGGATCCCGATACCGGCAAGCGACAGGCCCGACCCAATCCGGAATCCGAATGGGTAATCCAGGAGGTGCCGGAACTGCGGATCGTCGATCAGGAACTGTGGAACGCGGTCAAGGCACGGCAGGCCAGCGTCAGCGCCAGCCGGGACACACGCGACACGTCATCGCCCGACCACTTCCGCGAGAAACGCCGCCCCCGTTACCTGTTCTCGGGCCTCAGCAAGTGCGGTTGCTGTGGTGGCGGCTACTCCATGATCTCCGGCGTGCTGCTCGGCTGCTCGACGGCACGCAACAAAGGCACCTGCGACAACCGGACCAATATGCGCCGCGAGGAACTGGAACGGCGCGTTCTCGACGCCCTGCGTCATCACCTCATGGACCCGGACCTGTTCGCCGAATTCTGCACAGCGTTCACCACCGAGATGAACCGGCTGCGCATGGAGGCGTCGGCCGACATCGGCGCGTCAGAGGCAGAACTGAAGCGGGTTGAACGCGACATCCAGCGGTTGATGGATCTCTACCTCTCGGAAGCGATTTCGATCGAGACGGTCAAGGAGCGCGGATCCAAGCTCGAAGTCCGCAAGGCGGAACTGACGGAGTTCCTTGCAACCGCCGAGGCGCCCCCGCTCCTGCTCCATCCTCAGATGGCGGAATTCTACCACCGGCAGCTCGCGCGCCTGCACGACATGCTGCATTCGGATCTAGACGAGAAGCGCCAGGAGGCGGCCGAGGTGATCCGCTCCCTGATCGAGGCCATCATTCTCACACCATCCGACAAGGGCCTCCAGATTGATGTCCGGGGCGATCTGGCCGGCATCCTGACGGTGGCGTCGGGCAGCGGACAAACGAAAACCCCAGCCCGTTTCCGGACTGGGGTTCGTGATGCGTTCGCATCGCAAGTTCAGATGGTTGCGGGGGCCTGCAACCAAAGAAAACTGCTGCTTGTCAGCGGGTTCGTAGAGAGGCTCGCTGCATGACATAATCGATTGATAAACAATCGTTTTTTATCAATATTCTGTCTCGCCACGCCTTTCCCGGTCAGACCGTGCCAGTCAGCCAGTCCTCCGTTCGAAGACCTTCCACCCGCTGGAATTCCCGAAGGTTCCCGGTCACCACAATCAGCCCCCTGCTCCGGGCATGCCCGGCAATCATGAGATCATAGGGGCCTATGATACGGCCATTCCGTTCAAGAGCAGCCCGAATATCCGCCGTATGGGCAGCCGCTTCACTATCGAATGGCAGGACTGCCAGCCTTCCCGCGAAGTGCTCGACTTCACGCCTTGTGCGCACGGGATCGGACGAGCGTTCTGCGCCATAAAGCAGCTCATACAGAACCACGTCCGAGATGCAGAGTTCCTCCGCACAGCTGTTGAACCTCGGACGCAGCCCCTGCGGCCGATCCCGCAATACCCAGATACAGAGGTTCGTATCCAGCAGATAACGCAGCATTCAGAGCGCCTCACGTTCCTGCATGGCCGGCTGGTTCCGCTCCCCCAGATCCACCCCGTGGGCCGCAAAGAAATCATCCCACGCCGCATCGGCCGGAGCGATGATCCGCCGCGACCCTTCGGACACGATGACCACCTCGCGGACCTGCTCCCCGAAGGCGACCATCTTCGGCAGACGCACTGCCTGTGAGCGGTTGGATAGAAAGAGTGTCGTACGGGTCAGCATCGGATACCCCTCCCTATGGATATATATTATGTATATCCCATTTGGACGTTGATGTCCCGTATTTTTAGGGCCCTACGCACCGAATGCATACAAGCGGGCCGGATGATACAGTAGATTTTCCGCCCGCCCCATGATGGGATCGCTCTCCTCTCTCCCTGAAAGACAAAAAGACAGCATTCATGACAGACAGGCCACGAACACGGAGTGAAACTTTCGCCCGCGCAGAAGAACGGGGTCGCCACTTGGCAGCCAACATTCTGTCAGGTCGGGGAGTATCGCCACCGGGATGGCTACGCGCTCGCGTTCAACCTCTCAAGGAAGAGGAAGCGGCGCATGTTGTAAACAATATTGGCCAGGCCGATCCGCATGGTGGCCCGGGTGATACCCACGGTTCGGACGAACAGACCCATCTGCGATTTCTGATCGGCAAAGACATGCTCGACGCGCGATCGGATCACCGACTTCCCTGCATTGGACCGCTGGATATGAGGGGGCATGGGCTTGAGATGCGACTTTTTCCTGTGGACCTTCGAGACGAAACCCTCCTTGTCCATGAAATCCTCATTGGCTTTCGAGCGATACGCGGTGTCGGCCCAAACGGTTGAGGCCGTATTGGTTTTATCCAGCAAGCCCTCGCGCAGTCTTGCTCCATCACTGGCAGCGGCATCCGTTGTCTTCCATTTCCGGATCAGTCGAAACTTTCGATCGATGGAAACATGCGATTTGTAGCCAAAGAACGGAAGGGCGAGGTCCGTGGCCGGGAGCGTCCCGTCCTCCTGCCGCTTTGCCTTCGTGAACTTCAGCGTCCAGCGGGCGTGGCTGTCCTTGTGGGACAGCTTTACCGGCTTATCTTCCCAGCCTTCGAGGATACGGCCTTCCCGAAGATCGGCTTTCTCCCCGTTGGTATTGCGCTGCTTTGGCGCTGCCACCAGCGTGGCATCCAGGATCTGGCCGGACATCGGCAGATACCCAGCGTTACGCAGGGTGGCGTCAAAGCGCTCGAACAGCTTCTGGATGGCACCTGTCTCCGTCAGACACTTTTGACACAGCCAGACCGTTTTGGCATCGGACTCCCGGCCCGACAGTCCCAGACCGAGGAAACGCATGAAGGACAGGCAGTCGTTGATCAGATATTCCGTTCGCTCGTCGGAGAGATTGTTCAGCGTCTGGATGACCAGGATCTTGAACATCAGCACCGGATCGAACGGGGGACGGCCGCCTTTGCTCCTGCCTGAATAGGCCAGAGCCTTCTCCAGATCAGGGCGGAACGCCTCAAAACCCACAGTCCGGGAAAACGCCTCGAGCTGATCGCCAAGCCCGCTTAACCGGGCAAGCCGCTCGTCAACATCAAAGAAACCCGGCTGCTTCATGAGCCATCCCCCAATCATCACACAAGGTATGGTTGGGATGCGGCAGATCAGGATACGGACCCGTTCCTACCGTCACAGAAAGGGATGCGGTTTCTGGACGCAGCACAAGCTTCTATGTCGCCACACCGAGCACCGCTAGTCCGACCATTCCGACATTACCCCATGTTACACCTCTTACCCATGTTTTCATATTATTCTCACGTTTCCATCTTGCTAGAGCAATCCTGCGATTTGCATCATGATCCGACATCACTCTTAGGCGGAGCAAAGCTCAAAACGTCTGCCAGGTGGGTACGATAGCGCGCGATCGTCTGGTCAACGTGTGGTTCCTTGATGACATTCGTCGCCAGATACGTCGGAAGCGATGTCATCCCCAGAAACTGGTTGGACTTATGGAAAGGGAAATAGACCGCATCAATCCCCTTCCCTTCAAAGAACTGAGCCGGATCAACAAAGGCCTCTTCCGGGGCGTTCCATGTCAGGGAAAGCATGTAATGCTTCCCCTGCAGCAGGCCACCTGAACCATATTTTCGTTCAGGATGGGCGCGGCTGCGCCCGTCATTGGCGTAAAGCGCTCCATGACCGGCTGTGAAGACTTCATCCACATACTTCTTGACGGTCCAGGGTGCGCCCATCCACCAGCCCGGCATCTGATAGATGACCAGGTCAGCCCACTGAATATTTTCTACTTCCGTCTGAATATCGTACCCTGCATCGATCTTTGTCTGCCGCGTGTTGAAACCCGCGTTCGACAGGAGTTCAAAAGCGACGGCGTGCAGCGTATCGTTCAGACGACCATGAGAATGGGCGAAAGCCTTTCCACCGTTCAGAAGAAGAATCTTTTTCATCGCAATAGTGTCCTGCAAAAAGCATCCCGGATAAGCCTGACCAGAATTCAGAGCCAGTGTCCGGAAGCATTTTCAATGTGACAATGTCTCGGCGCCTCAGCGGCGCGAGCGGCAAAACAGACCATGGCTACAATCCCTCGTGTCCCTTGCGAAGATTTTAATGCCTTGGTCTTGTTTGTAGGCCCCTAGTCCCAACCGGGCGCAAGACCTGCCGGACTGACAAGACGCCCATCTGGCCGAGCCAGCGCCGCAATCCGGGCAAGTTCAGTGTCACTCAGGACAAAATCAAAAATCGCGATATTCTCCTGAAGTCGTTCCGGCGTACTGGTCTTGCTGAGCACAATGGCACCCTGCTGCAACAGCCAGCGCAAGGTTACCTGCGCTGCCGTCTTTCCATGCCTGCGACCAATTTCCTGAAGCACCGGATCGTGAACAACCTTTCCATCTGCCATCCCATAATAGGCCGTAAGCGGAATGCCGAGATCCCGAGCGGCGGCAAGGAGCGTCGACTGGTCGAGATAGGGATGAAGTTCGATCTGATTGGTCACGATCGGCGCGGCGCTCAGTCGTGCAGATTCCCGCATCTGGGTAATATTCTGGTTGCTGACCCCAATATGGCGGGTCTTGCCTATGTCTTTCACCGCATCCAGCCACTCGATCTGCTGGGACACCGCCACGATGTCACCGGGCCAATGCAGCAAAAGCAGATCAACGTAATCCAGCTTCAGCTTTTCGAGGCTTTCCTCAACCGAGCGTGCAAAACGTTCCGGCGTATAATTATCCACCCAGACTTTGGTGGTCAGGAAGAATTCCTTGCGACTGATGCCGCTGGCCTGGAGCGCATCCCCGAGAACTGCCTCGTTGCCATAAATCTGCGCCGTATCGAAATGACGAAATCCCGCCTCCAGAGCCGCCGGCACAATGCGAGCAACCTGGTCGTTGTTCATACGGAAAATACCAAGGCCCAGGGCCGGTATCGACGCGCCGCCCGTTTCAATCGTCAGCATATTCATTTTCCTTCTGTTCCCTATGGAACATGATGCACTTGACAGGCTTTGATAATCCGTCGCTTCTCCACAGAACTTGTGAACCTGTTTCATTAAAGGGGCGCTGATGGATAACCGGATTGGCGAAATGCAGATGTTTCTGCGTGTCGTGGAAAGCGGCAGTTTTTCGGAAGCAGCTCGCCTGTCGATGACAACGCCCTCGACGATAAGCAAACTGATCGCCCGCGTTGAGACACGCCTTGGCGTACGCCTGCTCGAACGTTCGACACGCCGCCTTTCCGTCACGCCGGAAGGACAGCTTTACTACGAACGCGCTCAGGCACTGATCGCCGATCTTGACGACATGGAGCATGCGCTCACAACAGGATCGGTTCGGCCTGGCGGCATTGTGCGCATCAACGCTTCGGTGGCTTTCGGAGCGCTGGCGCTCGAACCTCTCCTGTCAGAATTCTGGGATGCCTATCCGGATATCGTCGTTGATCTCTCGCTCTCCGATGAACTGACGGATCTTTACCTTGACCGCACAGATATCGCCTTTCGGGTCGGACCGTTGCAGGATTCAAATCTGACAGCCCGGCATATCGGCACGGCACGACGTAAAATTGTCGGATCGCCAGATTACCTGAGCCGGTTCGGCACGCCGCAAAACATTGTTGATCTGGACCGCCACAAATGCCTCGGCTTTAATTTCCGGCGTGCCGCCCCTGTCTGGCCGCTACAGGAGAAAGGCCGCATCGCCGATCGTATCGTCCGAGGCCCCCTGCTCGCCAATAACGGGGAAACAGTAAGACGCCTGACCCTACGGGGTGCGGGGCTGGCGCGGCTTGGCGACTACCATGTGCGCAATGACATCAAAGCTGGCCGTCTCGTTGAGGTTCTGGCTCATGCGGACGCGCAGGACGAAGAGGAGATCCATGCGCTCTATCTGGGCAGCAAACAGGCCCCCCAGCGCGTGAGGGTGTTTCTTGACTTCGTCATCCCGCGCCTTCAGGCATATATGCACGCCTAACCAGCATGAAGACCATCCGATGTCGCGCTCGAAATTCCGGAACATCTCCTCGTCGGCGCATAAAGATTACGCAAGGATTACCGCTGTGGTGCTGGCAGACGGGAACCACGCCAGCGGGACCTGTGAACTGGCGAACGACCACTCCCCTCCATGGCACCGTAAACGAGTTCTTCTGATTCCTCACCCGGTATAGCAACTTTTGTATTCTGTAGAGATCGGCCCACGTCCCAGTTCCAGTCGTTTATTTCCTGCAGAGGTATCTGGACGTTCGTGAATTGCCGGGGCCGTCATACCCAAAACACTGCATCAAATGCAGACATTACCATGACGGCTACCGAAAAGTTATATCTCGCCACCAAGAATAAGCCTTACTCTACGCAAAGCTTGCGTTCTTGACCTTGAGAAGCGGGATGTCGGTCTTCATGCTCCGCACGCCTTTGATCCGCGCGAGCTGTTCGCTCTGAAAACGTCGCAGTCCTGGAAGGTCTTCTGCAACAACGCGCAACAGGAAATCACAATCTCCCGCGAGGACATGCGCTTCCGTCACCTGTGGAAGTTTTCCGATTTCCTCGACGAAATGCTCGGACTGCCGCTCGTCTTCTCCCGTCAGCCATATCCTGACAAAAGCGGTCACGCCGAACCCGGCTTTTGCGGGATTCACAACGGCGACATAGCCCTCGATAACGCCACTTTCTTCCAGCATCCGCACCCGGCGCAGGCATGGCGAGGGAGAGAGCCCGACGCGCCGCGCAAGTTCATTATTGGGGCAGCGGCCATCTTCCTGAAGAACGTGAAGAATACGCCGATCAATCGCATCCAGTTTCATTGGCATTTTATATCATGGATAAACATTATAGCGCAATAATATGCCAAATATTGACGGATAAATTGGCATAAACGCAACCCCATATCCGCTAGTCCGCGCTATCCTGCCCTCTCTCGCGTCGCAGGGATGGCGATCCGGAACATAATCGGAGAGCATGGAACGCCGTGGGCCCTTGTGAATTTTCTTCTAAAGCGACGCGTCTTCGATGAATTTGCATACCCTTCTTGCCTTCTGGACGATCTCCATCCTCCTTGCCGCAACTCCTGGTGCTGACTGGGCGTATGTCATTTCCGCTGGAATACGTGATCATGCCGCAGTCATTCCCGCGGTATTCGGCCTGTTTCTGGGATATCTCGCCATTACCGGAACGGTCGCGGGTGGTATCGGGGCGCTTGTGGCCAGCATGCCGCTTGCGATCACTATTCTGACATTTGCAGGCGCGGCCTATCTCATAAAACTGGGCATTTCCCTGTTGCATCATCCTCCCCTGCCGAAAGAAGGACATGAACGGGAAACAGGTGTGCGGCGTCGGATTACCAAAGGATTCGCTATCAGCGGTCTGAACCCCAAGGCTCTTCTGTTTTTTCTCGCCCTTCTGCCCCAGTTTACAAATCCGGGGTCAGCATGGCCGATCTTTTTACAGATCGGGATCTTGGGCATCGTTCATATAATAAACTGCGTATCCATCTATCTGATGGTCGGATTTGGAGCGCGGACAATATTAAGTAGCCGCCCCAGAGCATCCATCGTGACGGGCTATATATCTGGAGCGATCATGATTATTCTTGGTCTGGGTCTGGCGTTGGAAGACATTATAAAAATATTCCATTCATAAAGATGAAATCAGGAAAGCGAAGATATTGGAAACGGGCTCTCCACATAGATTCCATGAATTAGAGTGAAGTCCGCTGTATCGATTTCCCGATTTCCATGAATGTCGAAACCGCCGGGTTTTTCGTGGTGATGGGCGCACGCAGCACAACGTCAAGTTGGGGAGCGTCTGACAAAGCCCGTGACGTCAGTCCGGTTCCCAGTTCGGTACACAGCGATGCGGGGATAAGGGCTACGCCCAGCCCTTTTGCAACAAGCTGGATGATCGTGTGCTGCAACCGCGGTTCAAGCACGACATGCGGGACAATTCCCCAGGCCGAAAAATAGCTGTTGATCGCGGATCGAAGAGCCGGTGCCGTCGCGGCGGGTGCTGCGATGATCTTCTCCACGCGGAGTTCCTCAGGACCGATCTGGCCGACCGTGGCAAGGGGATGGTCCTTACGCATGATGATGCGTAATTGCTCCCTGGCCAGCAGCACGGTCTGCAGGTGTGGCGCATATCCGCAGTCAAATGTTACGGCGGCATCCAGTGTTCCTGCCACCAGCATCTCATCGATTTCTGTCGGCGTGCGTTCGTCAAGGACCAGGCGGACATCCGGCCTTGCCTCCGCATAAAGCTGCACGAGTTGCGGCACGACACTGTGGGCGGCATGCATCATGAATCCAAACCGCATCTCGCCCTTTATGCCGCTGGCGACCAGCCTGACATCCCGGCAGGCCTCCTCAAACCGCCCCAGCACGTTTCGGCAGTCTTTCATGAAATGTTTTCCGGCCGGGGTCAGAGCCACGTTGCGCGAGTTTCGTTCAAACAGCTTCACGCCCAACGTGTGCTCGATCATGGCAATCTGACGACTGAACGGCGGCTGGCTCATGTTCATCCGCTCAGCCGCCCGACCGAAATGAAGCGTCTCGGCCAGAGCCATGAAATACCGCATATGCCGCGTGTCCATCTGATACCCTGAAAGCATTAATCGTGAACCATATGAGCATTGGATTATATCGATAGTCTCCGGTAGCGTCACGCCTTTGCTCAATTCCCGAGATCCCTGATGCTGAATAATCTGCTGATCGTCCTGCCTATCTTTGCCCTCATCCTCACCGGATGGATCGCACGTAAATCGGGTGCGCTTGGCCCCAATGCCACGCGCGAGGTCAATCGGCTGGTGGTCTATCTTGCGCTGCCCGCAGTGCTGTTCGACATCGTGGCAAACGCAAAAATGACCGATCTGTGGGAGCCGGGATTCATTGCGGCGTTCACGCTCGGCTGTTTTATCGTGTTTGCCGGGACGCTGTGGTGGCGGGTGTCCACAGGACACCATCTTGCCGATGCCGCCATTGACGGACTGAACGCGAGCTACGCCAATACGGGGTTCGTCGGTTTCCCGCTTGTCCTGTCGCTCGTCGGCGATACCGGCATGGCGCCGACGCTGATCGCCACGATCGTGACGGTTTGCGTGCTGTTTGTCATCGCGATCGTTTTGATCGAAGCCGGACTGCAGACCGAAGCACGGCCGCGCGACATTGTCGCGAAAACGCTCTTCTCGCTGGTGAAAAATCCGTTGCTGGTGGCGCCAGCACTTGGTGGCCTGGTCATGGTATCCGGTGGGCATCTGCCGGGACCGGTTCATGCCTTTCTGAAGCTTCTCGGCGGGGCCGCATCCCCCTGCGCCCTGATCGCCCTCGGTCTGTTCCTTGCTGGAAATTCTGCCGGCGCCGCGTCTGCACGCCCGTCGACGGCCGCCGTTCTTGTCGGCCTGAAGCTGATCGCCCAGCCTCTGGTTACATGGATCATCGCAGCGCCTGTGCTTCACCTCCCTCCGGCGATGACAAACATTGCCGTGCTTCTTGCAGCACTGCCCACGGGAACCGGCTCGTTCATGCTGGCGGAATTCTATGACCGGGAGGCGGCCCTTACCGGACGTGTCGTCCTCACTTCCACCGTGTTCTCGATTGCAACGATCTCGCTCTACCTCGCCTTTGCACCTGCATAAGGACGTTCATCGGCACTTTGATGAAACCGCGAACCAATACTCTCCACCAGCCAGTCCACGGACACCCGCACACGTGGAGAAAGCTGCTTGTTGCTTGGGTAAAGCACTGAAAGCAGCGTTGAATCGGGGAGAAGTTCGGTCACGTCTTCTCCGCGTATAAACTCCAGCGGAAGATACTGGCCAGTGCGCGAAGGCAAGAAGCCGATCATCTGATGGCCCCCAAGGTCATCTGGAGAAGCTGGTGTTCCGGGTCGTGCCAGATATTCAGGGCTGGCGACCGTCATCTCCTGCAACGTTGCACCGTCACAAGAAGCACAGCGAATTGGCGCGGCCATGGCAGGTAGTCATGGAGTCACCGTGTTAAGAGTAGCATGTGGAACAACCCGGTCTAAAAAACTGTAGTTCCCTGACTTCACACGATTATTTTCACATTGAGGCAGAGGTCGTTACCAAAATTATTACCTGGCAGGATGCCATGACCCGAAAGAAGAGTCGCTTTAATCCTGTCTACCTGCATGCATCATGCGTATAAACCATTACCGAGGGAATTAATGCAAAAACTGTAGCGGTTAGCCGATTATTGTCGATAGGCTCTTCGCAGGGAAAACGTAGATCTCAATCTTCTGACGGCACTGGATGTGCTGCTTGACGAAAGCAGCGTGACCGGCAATGCAGGCTCAGAAAACACGGATCGAACCGGGGAATGAAAAGCAGGAAAAGACATTCCCCATCTGGAAATCCAGCAGTTCACCACGAAATCTTATATTCCATCTAGAAAATGAGTCTCAATCTTAAAAAATATCTGAAATTAGTATTATTTTTTACTATTTTAGCCCCTAAATCCTATACAATTTAGGGGCTAAAATGACTGTTACCGTTGCAGCAATCAGGCAGAACGTGTGTGTGTTACTACCTGACTGTGATTTTCCACAAGATATGAGCCACCTGCCTGTATAGTAATGGAAAGCATCCCCATGTTGCCATGTGTGAGGTATCCATCCAGAGGCAACAGAGCATCACCATTTGTCCATGCGCAGCCTGTGGGTTCCGAAGCATACCAGCCGGCAGGCTTTTCACTCTGAAGATGAGCTGTAATGCTATGCGTATTATTTGCAGAGAGAAGCTGTATACCTGCAATGGCAACACCCATGTAACGGCGGTCATCCACAAACGGACCGATAACATCCGCGGGACGGCTGGCACGAGAAACAATGCGCACAGATTGCGTGTTAGGCGGCAGCATAAAGCTGTACTGGTGCGTAGAGCGGCGCATGGGGTGTATAATGGCCCCTGATTGTGTAATCAGATGTAAATTGGGATCGGTGGTTGTTGCAACGGCTGCAATGGCAGCATGGTGAACAGCAATACTGTTACTGCGATAGTTTATTGCACGGAACAGAGGCTCTACAAAAGCACGATCTACGCACAGAGGTGCTGCAGCATCATACTCCCAGCCTTTGGCGGGGACGCGGCCAAGAGTTACAACTGTGCCAGTCTGCTCGAAGGATGAGCGGTTGCCCGTATCCAGATAGCTTTCTGTGAGCACACCGTTTGCTATAATGACAGAATGCTTAGCAGTTTCAATATGGTAATATGTGTAAGACGTAATGGAGGTATCATAGAAAATGGAACCACCATTCACCAGCATGCGCACAGGCACAAACTTGCCATCAAAGAACAGGCAGTGTTCCGGCGTAATTAACAAGTCTGTGCTGGGTACATTGTCGGCCAGAGCATTGGCAATAATACGGATAGGATATCCAGCTTCATCCTGATTCAGGGCGGTGTTTACCTGAACAGAGGCATGACCTGCCCATATAATCTGGCTGACTTCCTTTTTACCATCAGCATAAACACAAACGGCATCACCAACCTGCATGTCTTCAATCTTGCGCAGGCCTTCTGGCGTTTCAATCAAGGAACCAGCAAGGAAGCAGTTGATTGTTGCGCTATCACCATCATAGCCAATTTTATCCGGGGATTCACCTTGCACAAAGGTGAGGGAATCCACCAGAACATCATCCGGGTTTGCGGCATTTACAACTTTGTAGGTGTTATCTCCCAGAGAAACCCATTTGATCTTAATGGCAGTGCTGCCATCGTTGGATTGTCGGGTGCCAAAAGTAATTGCATCATAGCTGGAAAAATTGATGACGGAAGGAACAGAATTCTGTGCTCCCGAAAGATTAAGGAAGTTTGCGTTATCATTGTTTGCTGTTGGCCAGAAAGACGCAACAGACGTAAAGGTCCCTGAAGGCTGAACGGTAGAGTTATCAATAAGAACGGTGCCGCCGCTCATATCGCCATAGGTTATCAAGTATAGAGAATTCACCTGAAGTGTTCCGCTATAATTTTCCATGCTGATATCATTATCAACAGTAAATCCAATACGTTGTGAAGAATCACCACTGTAATTGTTCAACGCAACATTTGTGTCACCTGTAATGGTGAGGCTTGAAATTTCAACAGCCTCTGGAATGTTGATCGTCTGATTCTGCGTAGTGTTTGTATTAATCACCACATCGGAAGCTGATGTAGGAACGCCCTCAGACCAGTTTGCTGCGTTGTTCCAATTACCATCACCGGCAGAGCCATTCCATGTATCTGTTGACATAACGATCCCTTAAAAAAAAACTAACAAAGCTATGGCAATCGTTTGCCATACCCATTTAATGATGCCAAGATAATCTGATATTGAGAAAAAGTTGGATGCTCATTGATCGCCGGATGATTTTCGCTTTGTAAACATGTTTCTCTCCATTTTTCTTTTTCAGTCCCAAAGATATGGAGCCAAGCAATGGTATAGATCACCATGATTCAGGGTTTCATGAACAGCGGAACGTCAGTTGAACCGCAGATTGCCGGAGAGGCGAAAGATATTGCTTCGGATCTGTCAGATCAGGTTTGGTGTCGTCTGTCAGCGGGAAGCCGCACAAAGGGAGGGCGAGGCTATAGCCTCGTGGTCTACTGATTCTCTGAAACACCGCCAATGAGCAACCTCGCCTATTTTACGAACTGGTGCCCGAAAAGAACAACCATGCAGGCTTGATCATAACGAAACCGGCTCCTGACATGGATGGCATCCGCATGTCTCCCTAGTCATGCTGGCCTATGCCGTCACGGCCCAGTGCCCGTTACCAGGAAAACTCACTGAAACCCAAAAACACCCCACAGGACACGACGATCCTTGTCCGCTGGCCCATACAGGAGATCAGGCGCCTCGTCGTAAAACTTTCCCAACGCAGGTTACCCGTCGCTCACATCCTCAGATGGTCCGCCTTTCGACGAACACATCAGGCCAACGCTATCTATCCATGCTCACTCGCGTTACAAAACGCGACTGTAATGCTAGAGCGATGCTGTTCACGAGGCATATTCATTCCACCGCCATGCACAACTCAGCACAAAAATCACAGAACACTCTTTGTAAGAAATAATTAAATTATTTAAAAAGAGGTAGAAATGGTGCCCGTCATACTAAAGCGAGGCTCAACGTAGAAACTGGCACCTCCGCTACCTGCAATGCTTTCACCATTCAGAAGAGTAACAGCACGATAGTTATTGGCGACCCCTGTTGTGCCTGTCCGGACCAAAGAACCAGTGAGGTTGGTGAAATTCAGACGGAATGTCGGGGATTTAGCCACGAAGAAGGGCGAAAACCGGTATCCAAGAGACAAAGTATCGGTCACATACCCTGGAATTCTCTGATCGCCTACCAGCGTGACAGATTGTGGACCGGTGTAATGCACCGTTGCGTTGGCAAAAAAGTGCTTTGAATTATAGGTCAGGCCGAAATTGGCCATGACATGCGGAGACATGATTGCCTGCTTGCCCTTGGTCGGCAGGTAGGAAGCACCATACGGCACATTCGAGTCCATGTGCGCGTTCAGATATTCAAAAGAGACATACGGGCTAAAATTATGGATCGGATGCATGCCCAGCATCACATCGAAGCCCCGGGCAGTCTGGTTGCCAGCGTTGATGGTGCTGTACGAATTGTCGGTATTGTATACACTCAGAAGTCGGTTGGTAATGGCATAGTTAAATAGTGACAGGTCAAGATCAAAATATTTATCATTGTAGCGATATCCCAATTCTTCCTTAATCGAATACTGATTGCGAGGAAGCATCGTATTAGCTGACAGGTTACTCGGATCCGGCGCGCGGAAGTCGCCCTGCGCGTTGACGTAAAGCTGGTGGTGGCTATTGAAACGGTACGACACCGAAAAACGCGGCAAAGGTGCGACAGAATTGGCGCCCATCTTTGAATTTGTCAGATAGTTGTTGAACCAGTAATTGACCATTGCGAATTTGAAGCCTGCTGAGATGACCAGTCTGTCCTGCAGATAGCGGGCCGTGTCCTGGACAAACAAGGCATGAATCTGATCGCCCGTTTGCTGATTGGAGGAGTAATCCCGCTTGCCATCGCGAAAATATGCGGTTGAGAGATTATCCGGATTCAGTGAAAATCCATTACTGGCAATGCTGCTGTTCGGTCCCCACTGTCGGCTTTGGGTGTAGCCATACCAGTAACCCAGCGTGAGCTGATTGTGCCGGGAAATATCGTAGGTTAGTTTTGCTGTAGCACCCGTCGTCGGAGTGCGCTGATCATAATAATTAACCGAAGCTTGCGTCGAAGAGACGGGAGCGCCATTGGCGTAGGACAGTCCCTCTCCTGCCTCACCTGAAGGTGACGAACTCCAACCTCGACCGTATGCAAAATAGGGAAGCAGATCGAATTTCAGCTTATTAGTCAGCTGCAAGTGGACCGGAAGCGTCATAAAGAGCTCATTCCAAGGCCCTTCGCGATGATTACCCCAGAACGTGCTGCTCTTGGGGTCACTACTTGCTCCCCAGGTACCGTTCCCATGCTTCTTGGCATAGAACTGGTCCTCACTGGGATAATTGTAAATGCCGTAGGATTCCTGGTTCCAGGACGTGAAGAATTTCACATAGGACGCCGATCCAATATCTTTCTGAGCCCCGAAATCGATATGTTTCTTCTCGGATGTTCCAGCCCCAATCCAGTTATTTGCATGCGTATGGGAGAACGAGAAATATGAGCGGAGGCCAGTATTGCCGACATCTCCACTTTCCAGACGAATAAATTCGCGAGACAGATTGTTCGTACCGTAGGAAAAATCCATCAAACCACCATATTTGTGGCCCGGCGTGTGCGTAGTGACATTCATCACGCCAAGTGCAGCCGCAGTAACCGGCTGATCGATAGCAGAACTACCAGGCGTGACCTCAATACGATCAATATTTTCGCTATCGATATCTTCCTGAATGTAGCCGGCCCCCGAGGTAACAACGGCCCCATCGAACAGCAGCCCCATGTCGCTGTCGGTCAGGCTGCGGCTCTGGATCGAGCCACCGGTCATGCCTGACGTGTCCTGACTGGAGACATTCAGACTTGGCAGGTTCTTGACCATATCAAGCGCTGTCCCGGCAGGGCTGCGCATTTCAATGAAGCGACGGCTGATGGTCTGCACACTATGTGAGGCGGTTTCACGGCGCATCATGCCTCCTCCGCTAGCACGTGCGACCTGCACATCAACCATTTCAGGAGATGATGCCTCACGCGCCACCGGCACCTTGTGGGCGCGGGTTTCCGAAGAAACCCGCGCTGATCCCTGCTGCGAGATGTGGTGACTTTTTGTCGAGCGATAGGACACCGAGGAAACCGGAGAAGATTGCGCTACCGCCGGCGAAAAGATGCCTCCGGCCCCCAATAGGGACGTCACCAGTAGCCAGTGCTTTCCACAGAATATGGTCTTGGTCTGCATGCCGAGTTTCCATCTAAAACGATCTTCCTAAGAAAGCGCTTGCCATGATTCCGTAACGAACGTCCAGAAGAAAATGTTTCTTTTTCACAATAAATATCAAACGGTATTATCTTAGCTTTCTACAAAAAATAGACTTCATCCCATCCAAAAAACCAATTGTTTGATCGGGAAAAATTCTCATAAACCTCTTGGAATACTCGATTTTTATAAAATCTATTGGCAATCGATTGCCAATAGACAGGGTAGTAAAATCTAAATTTTATGCGCGCTCTGCAATTTGATATTGAAAGAGCCTGTTGCAGATTCCTCACACACCACAAGGCACTGGCATCAGAACATACCAAAAAAGATACGACCTCGCGAACGCAACCAGTTGCGCAACGGCATAAACTGAGGCTTTCTGTCCCGAGCATTTAAAGATACAATGCAGGAGCATAAAACAGTTGAACAAGCGGATAACCTTGGCAGATCTGGCAGAAAAGACCGGCCTGAATGTCTCAACTGTAAGCCGGGCCCTCTCACGCCCCAATCGCGTAAGCACGGAAACACGGCAGCTTGTGCAGAAGGTGGCAACAGAACTCGGTTATGCCGTCAATATCGTAGCCCGTAACCTCAGCCGCGGGACATCCGACACCATTCTGGTTCTGGCGCCCAGTTTCTCCGGGCAAGCCATCTCTCCGGTCTTTACCCAGATTTTGCTGGGTGTTTGCGAAGAAGCCACCTCACTCGGCCTCAGGGTCATGCTTCAACAATGCCTGGATCAGACGCTCTCGGCCAATGATGTGATTCAATCTCTGCGGGCGGGGGTGGCGGATAGCGCCCTGATCGTCGCTGCCCAGAACTGGATGCCGTCCCTTGACCGGGAGCCTGACGAGGAAAGCCTGCCAGTTGTCAGCATTATGAAGGATCTGACGGCGGAAGGCTTGACCAGCGTAACAACACAGGAAGCCGATGGCTTTGTGGCCATCGTCGATCACCTGTTGCGGCGAGGACATAAACGTTTCGCCTATATCGCAGGCCCCAAAGAGATCAAGCATGAAGAAATCCGCTATCGCGCGGTTTGTGACCGACTGACCGCACACGGGTACACGGACAACCTGGTGCGCCTGGAAGGCGGTCAGTTCGACATGCCATCGGGGGTGCGCGCAGCGGAACGTTTTCTGGAACTGCCCGAACGCCCCAGCGCCGTCATCTGCTGCTCCGATGCCCTGGCACTAGGATTTCTGCATGTTGTGCAAGGCCGTGGGCTCAGGGTTCCGGACGATGTGGCGGTAACAGGCTATGACGGCATGGATTACACCGGCTTTACCACCCCTGCCCTGACGACCGTAGCTCAACCGACAGTGGAGATCGGGCGCGTAGCCGTTCAGGCACTGGCTGATCTAAAATGTGGTCGCATTACGAGGCCACGCCTAGTCTCCCTCTCCCCTACCTTTATACCCCGCCAATCCAGCTAATCCCTTTTAGGCAGATCGACAGTACCTAAAAATTATTCCAAAAACGTAATGGCAATCGGTTGCATTTTCCGGAACGTTCTGTATGCAAGATGAAGGAACGCTGCGCAAACCGCTGGGAGTGCCTTCACATGAAAATCGGGACGGATCTGGTCACTTTCAATAATCCCTGTTTTTGGAATGTGAAAACCGAAGCCGACATTGCAACATTGGCTGCAGCGGATGCGCCTGCGTTCTGGACCCGGATACTGGATAGCGTGCGGGATGCTGGTGTCTGTGGGATTGAACTAACCTTCCCCCCGTTCGAACCCTCCGCACTTGCAGCAACATTCGGACCGCAGAGCCGAATTCTGTCGGAACTGCGCGCGCGCGGGCTGGAAATCTGGTCCTCGTTCTTCGCGGATCTGGACCGCATTCCCGTATCGGAACATGCGCAATCTGAAGAACTCATCCTCGCGCGCGTACACGCAGCATCAGAGCTCCTGGCTCATCTGGATGGGAAGGTTCTGGTCGCGGGGCTGCCTTGCCGTGAAGCCTTTCCATCTTGCTCTCATCGGTTTGTAGATCTGGATTTTGCAGCGCCTCTGGCCGGACTACTTAACAGGATGGGAGCAGCGTCAGCCGAGCATGGCATAACGCTTGCCATCCATACCGAGGCCCATTCCGTAGCCTGCGCATCACGGGATGTCGATCTGTTCATGCTGCTAACAGATCCGCGATATGTCGCACTCTGCCCTGATCCTGCGCATATCATTCTGGAGGGCTGCGACCCGGTTTCTCTAGTCCGTCGCCATCTAAGCCGTGTCGTAGCGATGCATTGGAAGGACGCAACGGGGCCGATGCCCGCTACCACACCTATCGACGCCAACATTCACGCTCGTCATCGTCCCTATTTCTGCGAACCTGGCGCAGGTCGAGTAGATTTTGCCAGTCTAAACGCGCTTCTGGCCCACGCGCCTCTTAGCTGCGGTCCGATCCTTGAGTTGGATTCCTGCCCCACACCCATTCCAGCACTTGAACGAGGCACGGAGTTCATCCGTCAGATCGCAGGACACACGGCATGAAAGGGCCAGCCATCTTCGCGGCACAGTTCATCAGTCCGCAGGCCCCGTTCAACAGTTTGTCCGGTCTGGCACAATGGAGCCACTCTCTCGGTTATCGCGCTCTACAGCTACCAACCCACATCCCGGAAATTTTCGATTTGGCGCTTGCGGCATCAAGCCAGGATTACTGTGACGAGATTCGGGGACAATTGGCCGGACACGATATCGAGATTTCCGAACTCTCCACTCATATTCAAGGTCAATGTCTGGCTGTTCATCCCGCTTATGATGCACAGTTCGACCGCTTTGCCCCCGCAGCCGTACGCGGCAATCCAGCAGCCCGGACCGATTGGGCACATGCACAACTTCTGTTGGCCGCCACGGCATCAGCCCGGCTTGGACTAAAGGCGCATGCCACGTTCTCCGGCGCACTGGCCTGGCCCTATCTCTACCCTTGGCCGCCACGTGATGAAACGCTGATTGACCTGGCATTCACGACGCTGGCAAAGCGCTGGCGACCTGTTCTAGATGCTTTCGAAACAACCGGAACCACCCTGTGCTTCGAGTTGCATCCGGGCGAGGATTTACATGACGGCACCAGTTTCGAGCGCTTTGCTGATCTGGTGGATTATCATCCCCGCTGCGGTATCCTGTACGACCCCAGTCACATGCTGTTACAGCAAATGGATTATCTCGCCTTCATTGATCTTTATCATGACCGGATCAGCGCTTTTCATGTCAAGGATGCGGAGTTCCGGCCCACAGGACGACAAGGGGTCTATGGTGGGTTCTCGGGATGGCGCGAGCGCGCCGGACGGTTCCGTTCCCTTGGTGATGGACAGATCGATTTTCGGGCTGTTTTCTCCCGTCTGGCACAATATGGCTATGACGGCTGGGCTGTTCTGGAATGGGAATGTTGCCTCAAGAACGCCATGCAGGGTGCACGCGAAGGTGCCCCTTTCATCCGGCAGCATATGATCGAGTTGAGCACACAGGCTTTCGACGATTTTGCAGCAAGCCCCCTTTCAAAAACAGAACGCTACGCCTGTCTGGGCCTTCAGGCTGAAGGAGAATGATATGAGACGCTGGCCTGTCGGGATGATTGGAGGGGCGCCGGGAGCCTTCATGGGCGATGTCCATCGCCGAGCGATGGCGCTGACAGGGTCTTTTGATCTTGTAGCAGCCAACCTGTCCCGCAATCCCAAACGAGCCTGTGAAGCAGGCGCATCGATCGGTCTGGCTCCCGAGCGATGCTATGAAAATTGGCTGACCATGGCCAGAGTTGAAGCCCAACGCACCGACGGTATCGCGCTGGCTGTCATCGTCACCCCTAACGACACACATCTGATGGTCGCATCTGCCTTTCTGGAGGCTGGCATTCCGGTCCTTTGTGAAAAGCCTCTGACCACAACGATGGAAGCGGCACGCAATTTCGCCACGCGGTTTTCGGTCCCCTCACCGCAAATGGCACTGGCCTATACCTATTCTGGCTACACCATGGTGCGCGAGGCACGCCGACTGGTACGCAACGGCGCGCTTGGAGCGTTACGCGGCATTCAGGTCGAATACCTGCAGGATTGGTTGGGTAGCTCGGAATCCGAGGGCGGCTGGCGACTGGATAAGCAGATTGGCGGCGCAGGCGGCTGCCTTGGCGATATCGGTACACATGCGTTTCATCTTGCCGAATTCGTTTCCGGGTTGGAATGCACACAAGTTTCCGCCCGTGTTTCGTCGCTTGTGACGGGACATGCTGTCCCAGATGATGCGCAAATACAGCTTCGCTTTGGCCCATGTGTCGTGGGTGGACTATGGGTTAGTCAGGTCGCCACGGGGTGTGGCAACGACCTGAAACTCCGTATCTTCGGTGAGAAAGCCGGGCTTGAATGGCGCCAGGAGCAGCCTGAAACACTCACCCTGTCCACCTCTGACGGACATTCTACAGCTTTGTCCAGAGGCGGACGCGCCGTGCAAATGCCATCCCTCCTGCCGCAAGGCCATCCCGAAGGATACCTTGAGGCCTTTGCTCGTCTTTATGCGGATGCTGCGCTGATGCTGGATGGCCAGGAAGCCCCTCTTCTCCCCCGCCTGAATGACGGACTGCGGGGACAGGCCTTTATCGAAGCAACGCTCACCTCTGGAGCCCAAGACGGCGTCTGGACGACCATTTCGGCATGAGCACCCTTTCTCCAATCTTTCCCCGGCCCTTTGTGGCCAGCTGCCCCAGGAACAAATATGTCTGAATACACCAATTCCGGACAAACCTTTGACGTGATCGTCGTCGGCTCAGGTGCCGCAGGAAGCTTTGCTGCGAAGGAACTGACGGAACAAGGCCTCTCCATACTCCTGATTGAGGCCGGGCGATCCCTGGAAAAAAAGGACATAGGCAGTCCACCAAAAGGTAAACGCGGCAACATGCAACTTCTGCCGCGCATCCGTGCCACACTGTCGGGGCAGCATATTCAGGCCCGCGTCGCGTTTTTCAGCGAACATGTGCGACATCTGTTCGTCAATGACTGGAAGCATGGCTACACGACACCAAAAGGTGCACCTTTTATATGGATCCGTGGACGGCAGATTGGCGGCAGGTTGCACACATTTGGACGTGTGTTGTTCCGTTGGTCGGACTATGATTTCCGCGGCGCCAGTAAAGGCACGAACGGCCTAGACTGGCCAATCTGCTATGCTGATCTTGCGCCATGGTACGAAAAGGTTGAACGTTTTCTTGGCATTGCAGGAAACATGGATGGTGTGGAGACTGCACCAGACGGCGTGATGGCTGAGCCTACCCCTCTGACACCGGAAGAAAGCAGCTTCCGGACAGCTGTGCAGGCCCGCTGGCCAGAGCGACATGTTGTAGCTTGGCGCTTCAATCCGCATGACGGAGGACGGGTGCCGCGCGCATTGCGTGCCGCGCTCGAAACTGGACGCTTAACCCTTCAGTCTGACAGCATTGCCACCATAGTCACGACCGACCTCGCAACAGGGCGCGCAACAGGCGTAGCCTATACTGACAGAACAACCGGAACGCAGCATCTGGCGCAATCCCGGGCGGTGGTAATTTGCGCATCTCCCATTGAAAGCCTGCGACTTTTACTTAATTCACGCAACGCCCGGCATCCTGATGGACTGGCAAACAGTTCAGGTGTTCTCGGACGCTATTTCATGGACCAATGCCCTAGCCTGATGTTTGGGCAATGGCCGGTCGCCCGGCGTGAGGGACCGAACGTAGCTCCGCCGGTTCACCCGCTGTTCGGCACGACAGGTGGACTGTATGTGCCTCGTTACCAAAATATTGATAACACGCGTAATCCGTTATTCCCAAAAGGCTATACCTATCAAGGTTCGATCGGACGTCATGATATTACGCAAACAAACGCACCAACACGTTCTGTCACGATCATGGCATTCGGGGAAATGCTGCCTTATGCCGATAACAGCGTCACGCTTGATCCCCGCCAGCGGGACCGCTGGGGTGTGCCCCTGCCACATATTCGCTGCACGCTGCATCCCGTCGAACGTGCCATGCTCCAGCAGCAAATCAGTGATTGTGCGGATATGATTGAGGCGGGTGGTGGCAAGGTCGACTTCTGGGTTTCACCGCTCGGACTTGGTGAGAAAAGAAATGGCTTCTTTCCCGACGCCCTGCCCCCTATCCGTTGGTTTCTACGCAAGATGTTTCCAAAAAGCATGGTTATGGGCGCTGCCATTCATGAAAGTGGAGGGGCACGCATGGGCAACAACCCGGCAACATCCGTTCTTAACAGCTACTGCCAGGCATGGGACGTGCCAAACCTGTATGTGACGGATGCCTCCTGCTTCCCAACAGGCGGCTCACTGGGCACCACCCTGACTGTCATGGCGCTGAGCACACGTGCCTGTAACCACCTGGCGACAGAGCTGAAAGCCGGCCGTCTCTAAGACTAACCTTGTTTAGAGAAAAGGTGCGAAATGTCCCGAGCAGTCAAAGGTCTTGCCAAAGACGAAATCCTTATACGTGAAAAAATTGCCTACGGCTGCGGAGATCTGTCGTCAAACCTCATGTGGGGGATGACGTCATCTTATTTGATGTTCTTCTACACCGATATTGACGGACTTCCGGTTACTGCTGTTGCATGGATTCTGCTGATTGCCCGAACATTTGATGCGTTCTGTGATCCAACTATCGGATGGATACTGGACCGCAAAGGCGGGACCGTCATTCCAAAAATCATCGGACGGCTGGCTGTTGCCTTCGGCGTCACTGGATTTTTGTGTTTCTACGCGGCACCATTCTCCACACAGGGCCGTATCCTGTGGGCCGGGGTAACCTATATTATTTTTGGCGCGATCTATTCGGTCATCAACACACCTTATGGTGCCTTAGGAACCATGATGACCCGTTCCCTGCATGACAGGGTCAGCCTGAATGCTTTCCGAATGATGGGATGTCAGAGCGGTCAGTTCATCGTCTCGTCCCTGACCATTCCGGCTATGATGTGGCTCGGCGGAGGAACGGGAATGGTTCAACGCCAGCACGGCATGGCGCTGTATGCTTTCACCCTGGCCGTCATTGCCACGGTGTTATGGGTCATGGTGTCGCGGAATTGCTGCGTGCGCTATCCCTCCCCCCCATCGCTGCAAAATCCGGCTCGCTCCTTGCGTAATATTGCCGCGAACCGTTCCCTATGGCTCTGCAATGGACTGGTCTTTCTCCAGTTCGTAGGATTGGCAGCACTGTACGGGTTCGCGCTCTATTATGCCCGCGTGGTCTTGGGAGGAACAGAAAAGCTCGGAAGTGTTTTGCTGACAACAGCAACCGTCATGAGCTTCTTTGGTGCCACATTGTCGCAGTATGTCACAAAACGCCTCGGCTTCTTGCAAACAACCCTAACCGCCATGCTCGTCCAGCTCCTCTGTTACGCAATGCTTTTGATGACAGGCTGGTCGCAGACAAGCTTTCTAACGCTGTTCGCGCTTCTGACCGGTGCACAGGGTATTATGTCCCCCCTGTACTATGTTCTGCTATCCAGTGCGATTGACGAAGGACGGGCAGCAACAAATGAAAGCACCACGGGCCTAGCCTATTCGCTCAATACGCTCGTCACAAAATTCTCTATGGGCGTGACGGGCTTCATACTGGCCCAGCTGCTCTCTTACGGACATTATTCCGGCACCCTGACAACCTTCCCCGAGAGCACGAAACAATGGATCTCGGCTGGCTTTGTCGGTCTGCCTCTTGCCGCAACGTGTCTGCAGATCTGCCTTATCCTTCTGTGGTCGCGCAGAAATGCGTTGCATTCTTAGTGCCTTTTTGGAAATTCGATATGACGAGTTTTCAAGAGGCGCCGCTCATGATTCAAGCCACGAATGTGACCCCCAGAGTAGAGAAGCCGGATGGCCGGGGTCACGCGCGAGACGAAACACTGTCCGTTAAACCTGACCGATGAGGAATGGGGCCGTATATCGCCGCTGATGCCGCCTGCGCACCAGCATGACCGGAAGTGGACAACAGATTTCCGTGAAATTATCAATGCGCTGCGTGATCTTGTTCGTTCAGGCTGCTGGAGGGAGATGCTACCGGTTCATTTTGGTCCATGGTAGACAGTTTACTGGTGGTGCCGCAGCCTGATGCGTCGTTTCCTGTTTCAGCCCATTCTATAATGTCTGTCTGATGCTGGATCGGGAGGCAGTCGAACGCGAGACCATTATATCCGGCGCTATTATCGACAGCCAGAGCATCAAGACACCCCATGCGGAAGTCTGGAGTTTATGACGCAGGCAAGAAGATTGTCAGTCGCAAGCGCCTCATCGCGGTTGATAATGAGATATTTGGCAGGCGTGTAGTGTGAGTTACAACAAAAAAACCCACCGAGTCAGTGAC
The DNA here is from genome assembly GCF_044094635.1 of Acetobacter sp. KSO5. Taxonomy (NCBI): domain Bacteria; kingdom Pseudomonadati; phylum Pseudomonadota; class Alphaproteobacteria; order Acetobacterales; family Acetobacteraceae; genus Acetobacter; species Acetobacter sp. KSO5. The sequence goes on from NZ_CP172014.1 coordinate 1,848,816, forward strand.
TTAGCGGGGTTTTTATAGAGTTCATTGGTTGCGGGGGCAGGATTTGAACCTGCGGCCTTCAGGTTATGAGCCTGACGAGCTACCGGGCTGCTCCACCCCGCGGTGGTGTTGATTAGGGTAGACTGGAAGACCTGGCGGCGACCGACTTTCCCACGACTTAAGCCGCAGTATCATAGGCGCTGGGGGGTTTCACGGCCGAGTTCGGGATGGGATCGGGTGGATCACTCCCCGCCATGGCCACCAGGTCATCCAGTCCACCCTGAGTGGGGTGGTGTGGATGCGGTTGGTAAAGAGAGAATTTTTTTGTGTGTGACGCGTGCATGGATGATTTCTGTGCACGGGCTGTCCTTTTAAGGGGACAGTATGAGAGTGAGCCTATAGAGCGATTAGGACCAGTTAGCTACACGCATTACTGCGCTTCCACACCTGGCCTATCAACGTGATGGTCTATCACGGCTCTCAGGGAGATCTAGTTTTGAGGTGGGTTTCCCGCTTAGATGCTTTCAGCGGTTATCCCGTCCATACTTAGCTACCCGGCGGTGCCGCTGGCGCGACAACCGGTGCACCAGAGGTATGTTCATCCCGGTCCTCTCGTACTAGGGACAAATCCTCTCAAATCTCCAACATCCACGGCAGATAGGGACCGAACTGTCTCACGACGTTCTAAACCCAGCTCACGTACCACTTTAATCGGCGAACAGCCGAACCCTTGGGACCTGCTCCAGCCCCAGGATGTGATGAGCCGACATCGAGGTGCCAAACCTCCCCGTCGATGTGGACTCTTGGGGGAGATCAGCCTGTTATCCCTAGAGTACCTTTTATCCGTTGAGCGATGGCCCTTCCACGCGGGACCACCGGATCACTATGGCCGACTTTCGTCTCTGCTCGAGCTGTCACTCTCGCAGTCAGGCGGGCTTATGCCATTGCACTCAGCAGCCGGTTTCCGACCGGCCTGAGCCCACCATCGCGCGCCTCCGTTACACTTTGGGAGGCGACCGCCCCAGTCAAACTGCCCACCATACAGGGTCCCGGATCAGGCTAACTGACCGCGGTTAGACATCAGAAAAATTCAGGGTGGTATTTCAAGGATGGCTCCACAGGAACTGGCGCCCCTGCTTCAAAGCCTCCCACCTATCCTACACAGAATGTCTCTGATGCCACTGTAAAGCTGCAGTAAAGGTTCAT
>NZ_CP172014.1:1855000-2192500 GCF_044094635.1 Acetobacter sp. KSO5
CTGGGAACATTCACTGCGGCAGCCGCGAATGAACCCGGCCACCATATTCAGGCTGAGGTGTTCCGGATGATTTTATCTACGCCCGTCACCGCGCAGGCAGAAATTGCGGAAGTCATCTGGATTGACCCGGCAAAGGCTCCTGAGGAGCAGCTAGCTCCCCTCACCCGTGACACGCTGATGCCTTTGGCGAAAAAGCTCCTGCTTTCCGCCCACCCGACCAGCGAAGAGGCTTAAGCCTCCTCCTATATATAACGTGCCAGGAAGGGGGCTGTTTTGCTTTGAGGCTGCGCCGCGACATCCTTCGGAGTGCCGGCAGCGACAATATGGCCCCCATCCTCACCAGCGCCCGGCCCCAGATCAATCACCCAGTCACTTGCTGCGGCCACACGCATATCGTGTTCGGCCAGCACGACGCTGTTGTTCTGGTCCACCAGTGTCTGCAACTGGCGCATCAGACGATCGACATCTGAGGGGTGCAGACCGGTCGTGGGTTCATCCAGCACATACAACACATGGCCTGAGCGACGTTTCTGCAGTTCTGTAGCCAGCTTGATACGCTGCGCTTCCCCGCCAGAAAGCTCTGTTGCGGGCTGACCAAGCCGCAGATAACCCAGACCGCCCTGCTGCAATGTGTCAAACCCGTGCGCAATATTGGGTTCCGGCGCAAAGAAATCATGCGCTTCATCAACACTCATCCCCAGCACGTCAGCAATGGTCTTGCCGCGCAAGGTGACCTCCAGAACTTCCGGCTTGTAGCGTGTGCCCTCACATTCCGGGCACGGCGCATACACACTCGGCAGGAAGAGCAGTTCCACCATTACGGAGCCCACGCCCTCACATTTAGGGCAGCGGCCTTTGGCGACGTTGAACGAGAACCAGCCGGCATCAAACCGTCTCTTCCGTGCTTCCGGCGTCGCAGCAAAAGCCTGACGGATCAGGTCGAACAGCCCGGTATAAGTCGCCAGATTGGAACGGGGTGTGCGGCCAATAGGCTTCTGGTCGATCACAACCAGCCGTTTGATCTTGCTCAGGCCGGAAACCACCTTGCCGACGGGCTGACCGGGCTCACTATCGAGAAGAGACGCATCATCCCCTTCTTCCGTCGCCGTTTCCGTCTCAATCGACTGGCCCAGAGCCTTCCCGACGACAGAGACCAGCGCCTGCCCCACAAGGCTGGATTTACCAGAGCCGGACACACCCGTAACAGAAACCAGCACGCCCAGCGGCAGAGAAAGGCTGACGTCGCTCAGGTTATTCCAGAAAATACCGGACAGTTCCAGCCAGCCCGCAGGCTTGCGCGGCGGCGTGTCCCGATGCGCTGGCGGGTTAAACAGATAGGGCCGCGTGCGGGACTCTTTAACTGCCTTCAAACCCTCAGGTGGCCCGCTATACAGAACGCGGCCGCCACGCTCACCGGCGTCTGGCCCGACATCCACCAGCCATTGCGCCCGACGGATAACATCCGGGTTATGCTCGACCACCAGCAGGGAATTGCCCGCTTCAAGCAGGCCATCAAGGGCGCGCAGGAGAGCCTGCGTATCCGCCGGGTGCAGGCCTGAGCTGGGCTCATCCAGCACATACACCACTCCGAACAGGTTAGAGCGGATCTGCGTGCCCAGTCGCAACCGCTGATACTCACCCGGGGAGAGCGTCTGAACCGGCCGACTGAGTTGCAGATAGCCCAGACCGAGGTCGAGCAGCACGTCAATGCGCTCAATCAGTGCCTCGACAATGCCTTGGGCCGCGAGGGTTGTGGCATCTTTCTGTGTCAGCCCAGCCAGAGCCGAGCGTAATGCATTCTGAATATGTTTGAGAGGAAGCTCGGACAGGTCTGCAATATTGCGCCCGTCAAACGTCACCTTCAGCGCATCCGGGTTGAGGCGCTGCCCATGACAGACAGGACACGGCGCGCTGACCATGAAGGACGCCGCCCGCGCCCGCATCTTGGCACTCTGAGACTTTGTAAAAGTTTGCAGCACATACTGACGCGCGCCGGTGAAGGTGCCGTTATAGCCCGGTGGGTCACCCCGCTTGATGGCAGCCAGCACTTCCTCATGCGTCAGGCCGGGATAAACCGGCTCCGTCGGGGTTTCCTCAGTATAGAGGATCCAGTCCCGCGTTTTCTTCGGCAGGTCACGCCAGGGCGTATCAACATCCACGCCACGCGTAATCAGGATATCCCGCAGGTTCTGCCCCTGCCACGCCGTGGGCCACGCCGCCACGGCCCGCTGGCGAATGGTCAGACTATCATCCGGCACAAGCGTTTGCTCGGTCACATCATAAATGCGGCCCATACCGTGACAGCGGGGGCAGGCCCCCATCGGCGTATTAGGCGAGAAAGATTCTGCCTCCAGCCGGGACAGCCCCGGCGGATAGGTCCCTGCACGAGAATAGAGCATGCGTAGAAGGTTGGAGAGCGTGGTGACACTCCCGACAGATGAGCGCCCGCTGCTTCCGCCACGTTGCTGCTGCAAAGCGACTGCGGGAGGCAGACCATCAATGGCATCCACTGCCGGAACCGGCATCTGGTTAAACAGGCGCCGCGCATAGGGCGAGACAGATTCCAGATAGCGCCGCTGCGCTTCCGCATAAATCGTGCCGAAAGCGAGGGAAGACTTGCCTGACCCGGACACCCCGGTGAACACCACCAGCTGGTCTCGCGGTAAGGCGACATCGACATTTTTCAGGTTATGTTCACGCGCCCCACGGACGCGGATCATGGTGCGTGGGTCGATCGAGGTGGTTTTTGTCTGCTCGTCCATGCATCGCACTATACAGCTTCTGACAGGCAGGGAACCGCTGCACGCTCCCGCAATCTGTCAGACTTGCCATGCGTGACACGCTCCCCCTTCCCTGCCCTGATACGTATGATAAAGCGAGGCAGGCAAGACCGGAGACATGGCCATGACAAAACCTATCAGACATCAGGCCATTTTTGGCATCACGGGCCGGAGTGGATCAGGGAAAACACACCTTCTGGCCCGTCTGCTTCCTGCCCTGCGAGCCCGAGGGTTGCGGGTGTCCACCATCAAACACACGCACCACACTATTGATATCGACAAACCCGGCAAGGATTCCTTCGTGCATCGGGAAGCAGGTGCGTCGGAAGTGATGCTGGCCACGCCGGACCGCTGGGTTTTGCAGCATACGCAACCTGACGAGCCTTTTACGCTGCCGGACCTGCTGGCCCGCATGGCGCCGGTTGATCTGATCCTGATTGAGGGTTTTCACGCCACAGTGCCTGCCTGCCTTGAGATCTACCGCCCCAGTGTGGGCAAGGCCCCTCTCTTCAGCGTGCAAAGCAATATTATCGCGGTGGCGACTGATACACCTGAGGCCGTCCCGGCACCGCTTGCCGCACTTGACCTGAACGATACGGAAGCGCTGGCCGCGTTTATTCTGGAACGGGCTGTTCAGATCCCGTTAGGCTGAAGCGGCAGAACCCAGCGGGTTTGTCCGGGCTCTACCGGTGCCTCAGGATCAACCCGCAACAAGGCCGAAGCGCGGGAGAACACGATAATATCGGACGCTCCCACAGTGGGCAGGGCGGACAAACGCCAGCCTTGAGGCTCGGGATGGCAGGCCACAGGGATAAAATGCGTTGTGCCTGCAACGGGTGTAAACGCAAAATCCGCCACACCCGGGACCATGGGCGCAGACGCCGATGCCCCCATAACCGACCGCAGGTAAGGCATAAGAAAAACCATCGCACAGATGGCAGACGCCCCCGGATTGCCTGGCAGGCAAAAAGCCTTACGGGTGCCCTGCGTCATAACGGTCAGCGGTTTGCCGGGGCGGATTGTTACCCCTCGGAACACCGTCTGCGCGCCAAGGCTGCTGAGCGCATCCAGCACATTATCCGTCTGCCCGACCGAAATCCCCCCGGTGGTGACTAGCACCTCGGCTTCAGCCCACGCCTGCGCCAGCGTCTCGCTGAGCTTCTGTTCGTTATCTGAGGGAACGGAATGCAGCGCCACCTCTGCTCCGGTCTCACGTAGCAAGGCGGCCAGCATGGGAGAGTTAGAATCTGCACGGGCGTCAGACGCATCCGCAGCCAGTTCGGCCCCGTTTGAAACCACGGCAACGCGCACAGGACGGACGACAGTGACATCTGCGATCCCCTGACATGCCAGAAGAGCGATATGCCGCCAGTCCAGACGGGTGCCACGTGTCAGCAGAATTTCGCCTTTGGAGAATTCCTCCCCAGCCCGCCGAATGTTGGCTCCTTTATCAGCAAGCACCTTGGCGGGCATTACGCAGCCCGTCTCGGTCAGGCGCATGCGTTCCTTAGCCATCACGCAATCCGCACCTTGCGGAATACGCGCGCCGGTCAGAATACCGAGAGCCTGACCCGTTGGAAGCGGCATGGGCATGTCACCCGCAGCGGTTTGGCCGGCAACAGGCAAACCTGCCTGAGCGGCCTGCATGGCGGCATGATCAAACGCATAGCCATCCATGGCGGAAATATCGGCTTCAGGCCGGGCTGTAACGGCGCGCACATCTTCCGCAGCAATACGCCCGGCAGCCTCAGCCAGCGGAACGCGCATACTTTGCAGGGGAGTGCTTTTCGCGCACTCGGCAATCAGCCGTAATGCGGTGTCACACGCCACCATGCTCGTAAAACTGTTCCGCATTATCGGAAAAATCCTGTCCTGAAACACCCGGCTCCGGAACGCCGCCCTGCGGCGGCCGTCCTCTAGGCCGGAAGGGCGAACGGGTTCAGTGCCGCCCGGATAAAGCCCTGATCTTCTAGTGCTGCATCCAGCACGACAGTTGCCAGATCATCCGCGAGCACTTCCAGCGCGGGATCTCGGTCCAGCCGGAAGAGTTTCACGTAACTCTTACAATCCCCGCAGGTTTCCGCCTGTATGGGAGCATTTGTGTTCTCAAAGGACCAGTAATCGATATGGTCCGTCGCGTCACACACGCTGCATGTGGCCCGCACTTTGTGCCAGCGCGTTTCACACAGGCTGCACTGAAGATACCGCAGCCCTTCCCGGTCACCCGTCAGAACCAGCGCGCCAGAGGGCGGCGCACCGCAACAGGGGCATGCTCCGCCTTCTGACCGACGCTGTTTCAGCGCCTTGTCCTCGTCTGCCAGCAAGGCAATGGCCTGCGCCCAGAAAACAGAAAGTGCCGCCCACAAAAAGACAGCCGCCCCGGCATCAACCTGATCATACTGGCCGGACAGTAGCGAATAGGCCTGCGTGGCCAGAACGTCCGGCTTTTCTGCAGCCAGCACTTTCAGCGCGTCCTGCGTTTCCGCCGGAAGCTGAGCGCCGGCATCATCCACGAGAGTTGAGAAGGCTTTCTGCCAGTACAGGCTTTTCTCCAGCATGTCCTGCGTGGGGATATCCGGAGAGGTGTTTTTGCCGCGCAGCAGAACCCGAACGGGCTCGGCCTCCGCGAGGCTCAGCGGGGTTTTCGCCAGCAGACGCCCCTGCGCGGCCACAAGGCCAGACAGAAAGCTGAAATACCCGGCGTTTATTTCCTCAGCCTCGGCAGAAGACGGCTCAGTCTGAGCCGCCTCTTTCACCAGCTGGAAGGCCAGCTCTTCCAGCCGGGCCGAGCGGCGCGCATAGAGCGCCTCAAGCCTGGGGAAAATAACGGGCTCGATAGCGGGAACGCCGGGAATCCGCTTATCGAGTGAAGGAATGTCTGAGTGGTCTTTAATCATGAATGATGCTTTGCCGGAGTATCCTTGGAGGGTGCAACCTCTTCATCATACCACCGGTCATGATGCTGTTTGGCCCATGCGCGGGAGACGTAACCCGTCAGCATGCCCGTCACAGACCCACGCACCCAGATGCCCATATAGATATGGCCAATCACCAGCAGGATCAGACCAAGGCCAGCCAGAGAATGCGCCAGCAGCGCCAGACGAATGGCCGGAATAGGGAAATACCCCGCAAAGTAAGGGCGCCATGCCACAACACCCGTGGCAAACAAAGCGCTGATCAGCATCATGATGCACCAGAACAGGATTTTCTGCCCGGCGTTATATTTGCCAATTTTCAGCGGTTTCGTGTGCTTGTTCATCAGAACATCCACAATGTTCCGAAACCACGTCACATCCGTTCTGACCGGCATGTTGTGGTGCACAAAGCGGAAGAACATGCAGATCAGCAGCACGAACACTACCGTGCCGAGGAACGGATGCAGCATCCGCGCCAGCTGCGGCGTGCCCAGCACACCGTTCATCCAGCTCAGGCTGGGGAAAAACCATGACAGGCCAGACATGGCGACCAGAAAGAAGCAGGCCACCATGGTCCAGTGGCACATGCGGTCCATAAACTTGGTCCGCAGGATAAGATTTTTGGTGTCCATGGTTATTCTCTCCCTGCCGGGTGATCATCCTGAGCCGTATCAGACGCTGCCACAGTCTCTTTTTCTTCAGCCAGCTTTGCGGGCTCAGCCTCAGGGTCCGGGATATCGACCGTATTCGGACCAACGCCGACATAGTGCGCAAAGGCCCCGGCCAGTGTGGCGATAAAGCCCAGAGCGCCAACCGGCTTCAGCCACTCTTTCCAACCCCGCACAAACGGGCTGATATGCGGGTCTTTCGGCAGGCGATGATACATTTCCGGCTTGTCGGCATGGGTCAGCACATACATCACGTGCGTGCCACCAACGCCCTGCGGGTCATACAGCCCTGCCCCGTCATGCCCACGGCTTTTCAGCTCTTCAATACGGGTTGCGGCCAGATCCTTCATTTCGGCTTTGGAGCCGAAGGAGATTGCACCGGTCGGGCAGGTTTTCACGCAGGCCGGTTCCTGCCCAACGCTCACACGGTCTGCACACAGGGTGCATTTGTAAGCCTTGTTATCTTTCTTGTTGATGCGCGGCACATCGAACGGGCACCCGGCAATGCAATAGCCACAGCCAATGCACTGGTCGGACTGGAAATCGACAATCCCATTCGCAAACTGCACAATCGCGCCGGGGCTGGGGCATGCCTTCAGGCAGCCCGGCTCCTCACAATGCATGCAGCCTTCTTTGCGCAGCAGCCATTCCAGAGTGCCGCTTTCATCTTCCACTTCGTCAAAGCGGATGACTGTCCAGCTTTCCGCCGTCAGGTCCGCCGGGTTGTCATACACCCCAACGTTATGGCCCACGTCATCCCGCAGGTCATTCCATTCTGAACACGCGACCTGACACCCCTTGCACCCGGTGCAAATGGAGACGTCAATCAGCTTGGCGACTTCCTGCTGATGGTCACGCGCCTGCGGTGCGGGCGTCAGGCCATTGGTTGCGGACCGCCTGATGATGTCCTGTGATTGCATTCCCATCATTCCACCTCAGGCTTTTTCAACATTAACAAGGAAGGCCTTGAATTCCGGTGTCTGGGAGTTTGCATCCCCCACTGCCGGGCTCAACGTATTGGCAAGGAAGCCTTTGCGCGTTGCGCCTTCAAAACCCCAGTGACAGGGGATGCCGATCTGGTCGAGCTCACGCCCCATCACGTTCAGGGTACGGATACGCTTGGTCACCACGGCCTTAGCCTCAATATACCCGCGCTGGGACGAGACTTTCACCTTGTCCCCTGCGGCAATATTCAGACGGCCGGCCAGCTTCTCACCAATCTCAATAAACTGTTCCGGCTGCGCGATGGCGTTCAGGCGAGAATGCTTCGTCCAGTGCCGGAAAAGCTCGGTAATGGAATAGGTGGTTGCCACATAAGGGAAGTCTTTCTGTTCCCCCATCCGCGCACGGTCATCCTTCAGCACACGTGCTGTCGGATTGTAGGTGACCTTCGGGTGCAGCGGGTTATTAGCCAGCGGCGTTTCTGTCGGTTCGTACTGTTCCGGGAACGGGCCATCGACCATCCCACCGCAGGCAAACAGACGCCCAAGGCCGTCCGGCTGCATGATGAAGGGACTGACCCCACTGCCCGGCGGTGACGTCGGCGGATAGTCCGGCACATCGGACCCACCCCAGCGCTTGCCATCCCATTCCAGAATCTGGCGTTTGGGGTCCCACGGGCGACCATCCGGGTCCATGGAGGCACGGTTATACAGAATACGGCGGTTGGCAGGCCATGCCCACGCCCAGCCCGGTGTGCAGCCAAGCCCGGTATCCGTGTTATCCCGGCGGGCCATCTGGTTGCCCGCTTCCGTCCAGGACCCGGCGAATACCCAGCAGAAGCTGGAGGTTGTGCCGTCATCCCGCAGCACAGAGAAATCGGGCACCAGATGGCTTTTGGGGACCACAATATGGCCCTGCTCATCCGTGATGTCGGCCAGCGCATAGCCGTTACATTCGCGGGCCACTTCTTCCGGCGTCGGGTCTTCAGGATCTTTATAGTTCCACTGCATGTTCAGCACAGGCTCGGGGCAGACACCGCCCTCTTTCCTGTAAAGCTCACGCATCTTGGTAAAGATCGTGCCGATGACCTTGCCATCCTGCCAGGTTTCTCCGGGCGGTGCCGCGCCAGCAAAATGCCACTGCAACCAGCGACCGGAATTGACGATGGAGCCGTTTTCTTCCGCGAAGCAGGTTGCAGGCAGACGGAAGACTTCTGTCTGGATATCTTCCGTCTTCACATCATTAAACTGCCCCTCATTCTGCCAGAAGGAGGACGTTTCCGTGCTCAGGGGATCAATCGTGACAAGGAATTTCAGCTTGGACAGCGCCGCAATGGTCTTGTTCTTGTCCGGCATGGCGGCCAGGGGGTTGAAGCCCTGCGCGATATAGCCGTTCACCTTACCCTGATACATCATATCAAAATAGGCCAGCATATCGTAGCTGCGGTCCCATTTTGGCAGCCAGTCATAGCCCCAGTTATTGGCGGCTGTGGCGTGGTCACCCCACAGCGTCTTCATCATGCTGACAAAGAATTTCGGCGTATTGTGATAGTAGTTCACCTGTCCGGGCACATCCGCCACGGGCGTGGTGGCCTTCAGATAGGTGGCCATATCCTGCTGTTTGTCTGACGGCAGGTTCAGATACCCCGGCAGACGCAGGGAGAGCAGCCCAAGGTCGGTATAGCCCTGAATATTGGAATGACCACGCAGGGCGTTCATGCCGCCGCCGGCCATACCGATATTACCCAGCAGTAGCTGGACCATGGCCGCCGAGCGGATAACCTGAGAGCCACTGGTATGATGCGTCCAGCCAAGCGCAAACAGGAAGGTGGACGTCAGATCCGGCGCACTGGTGGCTGCCAGTGTTTCACACACATGCAGGAAGTCTTTCACCGGTGTGCCACACAGCTGCGTCACCATTTCCGGCGTGTAGCGCTCCACGTGCTTGCGCAGAAGGTTGATAACGCAACGGGGGTTCTGGAGCGTAGGATCCTGAAGAGCAAACCCTTTTTCGTCCCGCTCATACGTCCAGGAGGATTTATCGTAGGTGCGGTTTTCAGCGTCATAGCCGCTGAAAAGTCCCTCATCAAACGAGTAATCTTCCCGCACGATCAGGGCCGCGTTGGTATAGGCCTTAACGTATTCATGCTGGATTTTGTCGTGAGACAGCAGGTAGTTCGCCACCCCCAGCATGAACGCCGCATCGGACCCCGCACGGATAGGCGTGTAGAAATCCGCCACCGCCGCACTACGGTTAAAGCGCGGGTCCACCACCAGCACTTTTGCACCGTTACGGATCTTGGCTTCCATCACCCATTTAAAGCCAACCGGATGCGCTTCCGCCGGGTTGCCACCCATAATGAGCACGACGTTGGCGTTCTTGATATCCACCCAGTTGTTGGTCATCGCCCCGCGCCCGAAAGTGGGAGCAAGCGCGGATACGGTGGGAGCATGACAGAGGCGGGCCTGACAATCGAGCCCCAGCATCCCCAGAGAGCGGGCGAACTTAAAGTCCAGCAGTCCGGTCTCATTACTGGCCGCAGAGGATGCCAGCATCCCCGAACTCAACCAGCGGTTGACCAGCTCCCCTTTTTCATTCCGTTCGATGAAGTTTTTGTCACGATCGTCTTTCAGCAAGCGGGCGATACGGGTCGTCGCCTCATCCCAGCTGATCCGCTTCCACTCCTTGGAACCCGGCGCGCGGTATTCCGGATACTGCAGACGGCCTGCACTATGAATGAAATCAACCAGCCCGGCCCCTTTCGGGCAAAGAGACCCACGGCTGACGGGATGATCCGGATCGCCTTCAATATGGAAGATGCTCGGTTTGGCGTTCTTCGCGCCGTCGCCAAGGCTGTACATCAGAATGCCGCAGCCAACGGAACAGTAGGTGCAGTTGTTCCGGGTCTCTTTAGCCCGCAGCAACTTATATTGCCTGGAATCCCCCGCGTAGGCCTTCGGCGGTGCAAAACCCAGAGCGAGAGCACTGGCCCCGGCAACACATGTGCCGCCAGCCTTTAAAAATTGCCGTCTTCCCAGAGTCATTGCACTAAGCCTTCAGTTACGCATCGAATAAACTGCATAAGGAATATTTAGATGATTTCATCACAATCTGAATTGATGCAGATCATTTAACGACTTGCACGGCAAATCACTTTTCTTTCAAAATAAAGAATTTGTGGCAGTTTTCTATATTCGTTCGAATATAGAATGAGCAACCATAGGTTGAATATTTAATCTTTCTTATACGTTTGTGGCATGGGGAGAGCATCTTCCCCTCACCCGCATAAACGCCTCGCCCCTTAAACATGAAGCATACAGGCTGCCCTGCACCCCCTTGCCGGATCGACATATCCTTATTAAACGCGGGCAACCCGACCTCATATTAGCAACGCTGAAGTGCTTTTTTTTATTTTGTGCGAACACCGTTCGTCTTTTATATAACGATTACGGATCATTCCTTAAGATTATCGGATAGAGAAATGCAGTCCCTTCTCCCATCTCATGCGCCAGACATGCACCGAGATATGGTCTCTGCTTTTTTCAAAATCCAAGACGTTTTCCCTCCCCTGGCCAAATCCTAGCGCCCTGTTCCCAAGCCGCTGTATCTCCTGACAGGAAAATCCCCGCATGCCCACCAAATGCCTACATCCCCGCAGTTCCATTGCTTGTCTGGCGGCTCGCCCTTCCCGCCTTTTCGTCACGAGCCTGACCGGAGCTGTAAGCCTGTGGGCCATGCTGGCATATGCTCAGGCCGCAACGGGAACGTCTCATGCCAGCCGCACGCATCACGGTGGCAAAGCAGTCTCTCCTGCAAAAACGGCGCAGCCCCGTAGCGTGGCGCGACGCCCATCAGGCCCGGTGCTTGCCAAAGGGGAAGAAGAAATCTCAGTCGCCTCCCATCGTCAGGCGCTGAATGGCGGTGGCGGGATGATGCGGCAGGAAACAGCTCCGCATGCCGTGCAGACGGTCACAAAAGCCTACATCAACATGCGCAGCCCGACTTCCACTGCGCTTGATCTGGTCAAAAACCTGCCCAGCCTGAACATCATGACGCCGGATAGCTCCGGCATGGAAGGCGGGCAGATCCAGTCTCGTGGTCTGACAGATCTGGATATGGCGCTGATGGTGGATGGGGCACCGGCGGCATCGGCCAAATACCTGTCGGAAAATATTGATTCCGAAAACCTTGAGGAAGTGAGCGTTACACCCGGCAGCGCCGCGCGTGATCTGCCTGTGATGTCTGCCGCAGGTGGCGTGATGAACTCCCGCACCCATCTGGCCTCCCGCAAAGCAGGCGGCATGGTGGATTTCTCCTACGGCACCAACAATCTCTCGCGCGAATTCATCCGTCTGGAATCTGGTGAGATTGGCAAAAGCGGCGTGCGCAGCTTCTTCTCCTTCTCCAACGCCCATGCGCGGAGCTGGATGGGGGCTGGCATCAACCAGCGTAAACATATTGATTTCGGGCTGCAGAAAGACTGGCAGAACGGCTCCAACGCCCGTCTCTTCCTTTCATGGAACTCGGCTGATTTCACGATCGACAATTACCCGACTGCGCAGGAATTCTTCCAATATAAACACACAGGCACTGGCTACGGACGGTCTGCTGATCCTAAGAGCGTTAATTACTGGAAGAACAATAACGATCATTGGAACCAGATTTTCCTGACGGCTCCTATCCATATTGTTCTGCCCAAAAAGTTCAACTTTGACCTCCAGCCTTACTTCAGCATGGGTCAGGGCTGGGATGCCTCTCCGGGCGGCGTGGCGGCAGAAGGGCAGTATACGCATAACAGCGGCGGCGCAGCCGTTCCGGCTGGCACCAACATGACCAGTTTCTTCCTTGAAAACGAAGCACGGCAGGTCGGCGCTGTGGCCAAGCTGAGCTACGATATTGATAGCCACAACCACCTTACACTTGGCTACTGGTATGAAAACAACCAGACCATTCAGGGCTACCCCACCAGCACAACCATGGCGAACGGGGCGGCGGCCAGCCCGAACTGGGCAAAATATGCCGTTGGCGGTGCAATGTATGGCCAGAACGCAGGATATGAACTGCATTCCCTGTTCATTCAGAACCAGTCCCGCTACCTGAACAACAAGCTGCTGATTAACGCTGGCTTCAAGTTTGTCATGTCCAACGCGTGGAACCGTGGCTTTAGTGGTGAAAACAAGAACTGGATTTCAGGCGATCGCTCTGGCAACAACACCACAGCCCCCCTGCCCCAGCTGTCGATCAGCTATCAGATTGACCCGAACAGCCAGATTTATGTGAATGCGGAAGGCGATTACCGCCAGCCGAGTGCAACGGATATGGGCTGGCTCTCCGCCAGTGCGCCGATGCTGAAAAACCAGTATTCCATCAAGGAAGAACTGGGCTACCGCTATCACAACAAATACCTGCTGCTGGACCTGTCCTTCTTCAACTACAATGTAACAAACCGCATTGTGGACCAGTATCTAGGCATGAACAGCTTCAAGCCGTTTTCCATCGGCAACCAGACCATGCGCGGGCTTGATTTCATGATTGCCGGCAGAGAGATCCACGGCTTCAGCCCCTATGCGTCCGTGGAGTATCTGCACGCCACTCAGGACAGCAATGTTTTTGACCCGTACCAGAACATCATGCTGCACTCCAAAGGCACGCAGGCTGTCATGGCACCGCACGTTATCGCAAACTTCGGCCTGACCTATACCTACAAAGGATTTTTTGCGAACGGTGCGGTGCACTACACCGGCCCGCAATCTGTCTCTGTTGCCAATGATCAGCGCATTCCGGGCTACGTGACGGACTCCCTCTCTCTGGGCTATCACTTCAAGCCTGTTGGGTTCCTCAAATCCCCCACGTTTAAGCTGAACTTTACCAACCTGACCGGCTCTATTGTCCGCTCTGGCGCGATGGGCGCTGTCTATAGCGCCCACGATACCAGCACGGTTTATAGCGGCAGCAGCGCGGCTTACACGGGTTACGGCAACGCCTTCATGCTGGAACCGCGCTTTACCATGACTGGCACGGTCTCCACGTCCTTCTGATCAGCCTCTTTACGGAACGCTGTTCCCGTTCTTCAATACGGTGTCGAATATCTCACTCTGAGATGTCCGGCACCGTTTTTTTGTGTTCTGCCGCATAGCCTGAAAGACCCCGGATATGTTCAATACACCCGCTCTGGTGGCCGAAATCACTGCTCTTTCCGATGCTTATGAAAAAGCTCTTGGCGAGAATGACCTTGTCGCACTAGACGCCTTCTTTCACAATGGCCCGGAAACCGTGCGCTACGGCGTGGGCGAAAACCTGTATGGCGCGGAAGAAATTGCAGCCTTCCGACGCGCACGCAGCGGCGGCTCTCCCCCGCGCAAGGTTCTGCGCCGGGCTATTACTACTCTGGGTGAGAGCTCAGCCGTTGTCAGTCTGGAATTTCAGCGGGAAGGCTCCACCCGGATTGGGCGGCAAATGCAGACATGGGTGCTGACAGACAAAGGCTGGAAGATTATCGCCGCCCATGTCTCACTTATGGCAGAGCGCCCGGAAACCAGCCGCCCGGCCTCATAAATCTGTCAGAAAAATATGGCTTTATGCCGCCTGCGGCGGATGGGGCAGAAACCGTTCAATCAGTTCCGCCGCCACAAGGGCTGCAATAATTTCAGGCCGTTTGTCTCGCACACCCCGGTCACCAATCGGGCAGATCAGCGAGGCAATCCGCTCTTCGGGCAGCCCGATTTCCCGGAAGCTGGCTTCAAACCGGCGGCGCTTAGTGCGGGAACCAATCAGCCCGACGTAAGACAAATCCCCGCGCTCCAGAGCGGCGGCCACAATCAGGGCATCCAGCGAATGGTTAGGGGTTAGCACCAGCACGCCAGAACCGGCTGGCACTTCGGCCAGAACATGCTCCCAATCGGAGGTAACGCGTGCATCCACGCCCTCCGGCATCGTGCCAAATTCCTCCGCGCGCGGGTCCACCCAGATCAGACGCAGCGGAAGAGGCGCCAGAGCCCTTGCCAAAGCGCGCCCGACATGCCCTGCCCCAAACAGCACCAGCACCGGCCAGGCCTCTTCCTGTCCGGCAAGCTGTTGTTGCAGGTGCGTTGCCAGAGCTGCATCCATGCGCGTGATGCGCACATCCACGCGACCGCCGCAGCATTGCCCGGTTTCAGGCCCCAGCACAAAGCGATGAGACCAGTCAGTCTCTCCCGTCTGCAAAAGAGTTCTGGCCTGATGCACACAGTCCCATTCCAGACACCCACCACCGATGGTCCCGGCCTGCCAGCGTTCCCCAATCAGCATGAAAGCCCCGCTTTCTCGCGGGGCAGAGCCACGCACATCCATGATCTGCACACACGCGACCGGCGGTGCATCGGGAGACCACTCAGACAGACGTGCGGCGAGCTCCTTCATGGCATTGCCGCGCTCAGTGCGCCGCCTGCTGCCGCATCCGCTCAGCCGTGCGCAAAATCTGCTCCGGCGTAGCGGGGGCATCAAGCTGTGGGCAGGTCTGATAATCATTCAGGCTGGCGAGCGCATCGGAAATAGCCTGCAACACCGCCACACCATGCACAAAGGGGGGCTCCCCCACCGCCTTGGAGCGGAAAATAGTCGCCTCCTGATTAGGAGAATGCTCCAGCAACGCCACGTTGAACACGCGAGGCCGGTCTGAACAGGCCGGGATTTTATACGTGCTGGGGGCATGGGTGCGCAGCCGGCCTGTGTCATCCCACACCAACTCTTCCATGGTCAGCCAGCCCGCACCCTGCACAAAGCCCCCTTCAATCTGCCCGATATCAATAGCCGGGTTCAGAGACTGCCCGGCATCATGCAGAATATCCACGCGCTCAATGCGGTTCTCACCGGTCAGCAGATCAAGCGCCACCTCGGCGCACGCTGCGCCATAGGCAAAATAGTAGAAAGGACGCCCACGCCCGGTTGCTGCATTCCATGAAATTTTAGGCGTTTTGTAGAAGCCATTGGCCGAAAGAGAGACGCGGGCAAAATAGGCCGCTTTTGTCAGCTCAGGGAAGGAGATGATCTGCTCTCCCACCTGCACGCCGTCTGGCAGAAACTGCACGTTCTCTTCCGGCACCTGCCAGTGCTCAGCCGCGAAGCTGATCAGCCGGCCCTTGATCTTATGCACCGCATCCAGCACCGCCATACCGTTCAGGTCTGCGCCGCTGGACGCAGCCGTCGCGGAGGTATTGGGCACCTTGCCTGTGGTCGTTGCGGTAATGCGCACGCGGTCTTCTGTCAGGCCGAACTCCCGCATGGCAATCTGCACCATTTTGGTATGCAGCCCCTGTCCCATTTCCGTGCCGCCATGGTTCACCTGCACGGAACCATCCGTATAGACATGCACCAGCGCGCCGGCCTGATTGTAATGGGTCGCGGTGAAGGAAATCCCGAATTTTACCGGCGTGAGGGCAATACCGCGTTTGATGCACGGGCTGCTTTTATTGGCCTCCCGCAAGGCCTGCCGCCGCTGGCGATAGTCACAGCGCTCGGCAAGCTGCGTCATGATCTCGCCCGCAATCGAATCTTCCACTGTCATATGATACGGCGTGATGTTGCGCGTGCCGGTGCCATACACATTGCGCACCCGCACATCCAGCGGGTCCAGCCCGGTGGCAAAGGCTATTTCCTCAATCACCCGCTCCGCCGCCACAATGCCCTGAGGGCCACCAAACCCACGATAGGCCGTATTGGACTGGGTATTGGTTTTCAGCGGTTCTGATTTAAACCGCACATCCGGGTAGAAATAGGCATTGTCCGCGTGGAACAAGGCTCGGTCGACTACAGGGCCGGACAGATCTGCCGCCCAGCCACAGCGAGCCGCCAGCACCATATCGACGGCAAGAATATTGCCCGCATCATCAAACCCAACCTCGTAATCAATCACGAAGTCATGCCGCTTGCCGGTCATCATCATGTCGTCATCACGGTCCAGCCGCATTTTTGCAGCGCGACCTGTGACATGGGCGGCAATCGCGGCAAGGCAGGCTGGCGTATTGGCCTGAGATTCCTTTCCCCCAAAAGCGCCCCCCATACGGCGGACTTCAACCGTCACCAGATTGCTCGGCACATGCAGGCAATGCGCCACCATGTGCTGCGTTTCTGTAGGGTGCTGGGTGGAGGACCATACCCGCATCTCGCCTTCTTCTCCGGGCTGCGCCAGTGCCGCCTGCCCTTCCAGATAGAAATGCTCCTGCCCGCCAACCGTCACCTGACCAGAGAGCCGCCGAGGGGCCGCCGCCAGCCCTGTCTCCACATCACCCCGGCTCATGACCAGAGGACGCCAGACCAGAACGCCCCCGGCCTCCCGCGCCTGCGCGATATTCAGCACGGCTGGCCGCTCTTCATACTCAATTTTCGCCAGTTTGGCCGCGCGACGTGCAACCCCTCGATTTTCCCCCACCACGACAAAAATCGGCTGGCCGTAAAAACAGACCTCGCCATCTGCCAGCAAAGGTTCATCCCCTTTGCCAACAGCACTGACCTGATTGTCTCCGGGGATATCAGCCGCCGTCAGCACACACACCACACCGGGCACGGCCCGCACGGCCTCAAGATCCATGGAGATAATCCGGGCATGCGCTTTGGTGCTTAAGCCCGGAACCACATGCAGCAGACCCTGCGGTTCCGGCAGATCATCAATATAGGCAGCACTGCCGGAAACGTGCATCCGGGCACTTTCATGCCGCAGGCTTTTGGAAGCACCGCCCGGTACGATCCGGGGCGTCTGTTTTGTCAGAGTTTCAGACATGAGCCTGCTCCTTCCACCCGGCCAGCCGGGTTTCTGTCCCTGCATGTTCAGGGGCTGTTTCCACAAACAGGCGTGTCAGCAAATTCACGGCGACGGTCTGACGATACCACGCACTGGACCGCATATCGGAAATCGGCGCGAAATCTGTTTTCATGGCCACCTGAGCGGCCTTCAACGTAGCCTCCGTCCAGAACTGGCCTTGCAAGGCCGCTTCCGTCGCAGAAGCACGTTTGGG
The DNA here is from genome assembly GCF_044094635.1 of Acetobacter sp. KSO5. NCBI lineage: Bacteria > Pseudomonadati > Pseudomonadota > Alphaproteobacteria > Acetobacterales > Acetobacteraceae > Acetobacter > Acetobacter sp. KSO5. The sequence continues at coordinate 1,872,295 of NZ_CP172014.1, forward strand.
CGTTGCCGCCATACCGCCGAAAGCAATCCGCGCGGTGGCAATCCGCCCGGCATCATCAAACACCAGCGAGAACGCCCCCAGCACGGCAGAAATATCCTGATCAAACCGCTTGGAAATCTTGTAGGCCCGGAAAACGGTGTCCGGCTGAGGCTCGGGGATCACCACAGCTTCAATGAACTCGCCCTGCTGTCGGTCCTGTTTACCATACGCCAGAAAATACTCTTCCAGCGGCAGACTGCGATGAGCCTCCCCACAGCGAAGTTTCAGCACAGCGCCTGCTGCAATCAGGAGAGGCGGTCCGTCCCCGATGGGAGAGCCATTGCCAATATTACCGCACACCGTGCCTGCATTGCGCACCTGCGTAGACCCAATACGCCGGATGACCTCACCAGCATCGGGCAGGAGTGCTGCAATGGGCTCTTTCGCCTCCGTATAGGTTACAGCGGCACCAATCCTCAACCCTTCCGGCGTAGACTCAATTTTATGCAGATCCGGCACCAGCCCGACGCTGATCAGATGCGGCAAGGTACGCAGGCCTTTGGTCACCCACAACCCGACATCCGTTGCACCAGCGACCAAGGTTGCCTGCGGGTCTGCCTGATACGCTGCGGCCAGAGCGTCTGCACTGGCGGGAAGAGTGACGCGACCCTCCGGCCCCGCAATCTCCACAGTCTGACCATCAACCAGAGCCTTCAGGCGGGTTTTGATCGCCTCTGTCTGTGTATCCAGCCCATCTGCCGGTGCTGTCAGAGCCTGCTTCATAGCCCGTACAATGGGAGCATAGCCGGTGCAACGGCAGAGATTGCCTGCGAGAGCTGTGTTAATGGCCTCGTCCTCCATGGAGGCACCGGGCGTCTTGCAATAGGCCACCATCGACATCACAAAACCCGGTGTGCAAAAGCCGCACTGAGCGCCGTGCAGGTCCACCATGGCCTGCTGCACCGGATGCAGCGCGCCGTCCGGGCTGCGAAGATCTTCCACGGTAAAAAGCTGCGCGCCGTCCAGCATCCACAGGAACTGGATACAGGCATTCACCGCCCGCCAGACCAGCGTATCGCCTTCCAGCCGGACGACCAGAACTGTGCAGGCCCCGCAGTCGCCCTCATTACAGCCTTCCTTGGTGCCCGTGCGGCGGCGGTCTTCCCGCAGCCAGTCCAGCACGGTCCGGGTCGGACTGAACCCAGAGACTTCGTGACGGACATTTCCAAGGTAAAACCGGATAGACTCCCGCATAAAATGCGCTCTCCTGCTGGAACATGCGGCCCGGTGGATGATGGGCGAGCGGTTCCGGGTCATGATGGTATTGTTTCAGAATCATCTCATTTTCGGGTTTCGTCCAACATAAAGAATGCGACGCCCTGTTGCGTTTTTGTCGACACACCGCCAACAGTTCCACGCGATGCTCAACACCCCTCCCTACTGTCTGGAGATGCGCCATGCGGAGCCCTAACCGCGTTTTTACGCTATCCCGGTTTTCCATTTATTTTGAGATGGTTGCACAGACTGGCTCCATCCGGCAGGCGGCAACCGCTCTGAATGTTTCACCCTCCGCAGTCAACCGGCAAATTCTGGCTGTGGAAGAGGAAATGGAAACCCCTCTGTTCCATCGTCACAGTTCGGGCCTGACCCTGACGACTGCGGGGGAGTTGCTCTTGGCAGCCATTATCTCCGGCAAGCGGGATTTTGAGCAATTTCAGTCCCGGCTCGACAGGCTCTCCGGCCTGCATGGCGGTGTGGTGGAAATTGCTGCCATTGAAGCCGTGAGTGACAGGCTGATACCGGACATCCTCTCCGACGTAACCAAGCAGCATCCGCGCGTGGAATTCAAGCTTCAGACACTGGATTTCAAAGCCATCTGGCAGGCTGTCAGCCGGAATGAAGTTGATTTCGGGATTTCTCTGGCTGGAAAATCCTCGCGGCAGGTGCGCATTGTCAGCACACTCCAAGCCGCTATCGGGTTTGTTGTCAGGCCCGACCATCCGCTGGCTCAGCGGGACCATGCCCGCCTGAACCATGTATTTGGCAGCAAGCTAATTTTACCGGACAGCACGCTGGCTGTGGGTGCAGCCATTCAGGAAGGGCTGGCCCAGCATAACGTCAGCCTGCATCCCACGTTTACCAGCAACCGGATTGCCAGCATCAAGGCCCTGATCCGCAGCGGTCTGGGGGTTGGGATGCTAACCCAAATGGATGTGATGAATGAGGTGAAAGCCGGCGAACTCTGTTTTGTGCCGCTGACTGAGTCCGGCATCAAACCGCTTGGCTTTTGCCTGTTCTATAATACGCAACGGCGGCTCTCCGCCGCCGCCCAGACTACGCTTGATCTGATTACCGAGAACTTCCACGCACTGGCAGAGCAGAACGCGGAAATGGCCTCCTGAACCGCAAGAGAGGCCTTAGCCCTCGCGCACAGTCTCTTCGTGCGACAGTGCAGCTTCCATGCCCTCTGCAGGAAGAGTTTTAGAAGGCTGATCGCCTATCACTACCCCATGCTTATTCGCGGGCATGAAGTGGTTGAACACCAGATGCAGGCTCATGGCCGCCATGGAACCCAGTGTAATCCCACTGCCAAAAATGATCTGCGCCCAGCTGGGGAAATTATCGGCAATATGCGGCTGAGCCGTAGCCAGCATGCCAAGGCCGATGCTGGTGCCAACGATAATCATGTTGTTCTGATTATCAAAATCCACCTGCGCCAGCGTCTGAATACCCACCACGGCCACCGCCGCGAACATGGCCAGCGCAGCACCGCCCAGCACAGGCAGCGGCACACTTGCCATAATGGCCGCCAGCTTAGGGATACACCCCAGCACCATCATGATGACCGCAGCAGACGCAACCACCCATCGGCTTTTAACCTGCGTTAGCCGCACCAGCCCGACATTTTCGGCAAAGCAGGTGTAGGGGAAGGAATTGAAGACCCCGCCGATAAAGGTCGCCAGCCCGTCTGCCCGGATGGCTGCGGCAATATCAGCAGAGCCAATCGGCTTTTTGACAATCGCCCCCGTTGCAAACACATCGCCCGTTGTTTCCAGCATGGAAATGATCATGACGATAATCAGCGAGAGAATGGGCACAACATGAAAGGTCGGCATCCCGAAGTAGAACGGCTTTGAGATGGTGAGTAGCGGCGCTGCCCCGACATCGGCAAAATGCGCGTCCCCCAGCACCCAGGCAACCAGCGTCATACAGACCAGACCGATCAGCACCGCAATGGTGCCCAGAAACCCACGACAGAATTTCTGAATGGCCAGAATAAAGAACAGCGTGCCCAGCCCGTAGGCCACATTGCGCAGTTCCACCGGGTTTTGCATGGCGTTGGTGCCGTGCCCTGCCACAATGTCATTCGCCGCGACAGGCAGCAGCGCCAGCCCGATGACCAGAATGACGGAGCCCGTCACCACCGGCGGGAAAAAGCGGATCAGCCGGGAAAAATACGGGGCGACAATGTATGAAAAAATACCGGCGACAATGACGGAGCCAAAAATCTGCCGAAGCCCTTCAACCCCACCACCAGCTGACACACCAATGGCGATCATCGGCATGACGGCCACAAAGGTTACCCCCTGCAGGAGCGGCAGCCGCACCCCGATCTTGCCAATGCCGACCGCCTGAATGAAGGAGGCAATGCCGCAGGTAAACAGGTCTGCTTCAATCAGGTGTTCCAGCATCTCATGCGAAAGGCCAAGCGCGCTGGCCAGCAGAATAGGAACAATAACCGCAGCCGCATAAAATGTCAGAACATGCTGAAAGCCGTAAATAGCCAGCTCCCACAGGGGGAGGACTTCATCAACGGGGTGAACGGGTTCGGTCGTATTACGTTTGTCGAGGGTCACGCACTCAACTCCCTCGGTAAGTCGAATATCCATATGGGGCGGCAAGCAGCGGCACGTGGGCATGCCCCTCCGCACTTAGCCCGAACACGAGGGGGACAACATCCAGAAATGGCGGGTCTGCCAGCTCATGCCCCTGTGCGCGGAAATAGGCTGCAATTTCAAACTCAAGCCGATACTGCCCGCCCTCAAGCGTCAGCTCCCGCAAAGCGGGGCAACGGCCATCGGCATCGGTCTGACCTTCAAACAGCACGGACGCGCCTGAAAACAGACGCAACCGCACACCCGCAGCAGGGCGGCCGGAAACGGTGTCCAGCACATGCGTTGATAAAGAACTCATCCCTTTACTTTATCCTGCAAGCGTAAAGAGGCAATAGCATCAATCTGCTTCAGCGCCTCAGCCAGTTCGGCCTCCGGCGTGCTGGCCAGACGGTGTGCCATGGCCTCCAGAATAACGGCTTTACCCGCCTTACGCACACAGATGACAAACGGCATGCCAAATTTGTCCCGATACGCCGTATTCAGGCTTTGAAAGTGCTCATATTCAGCCGGGGTCAGCCGGTCCAGCCCGGCACTTCCCTGCTCCTGCGCAGAAGCTTCGCTAAGCGCCGGATCAATCCCGGCGCGATGCCCAAGTTCCGGATGCGCGCGGACCAGAGCAATCTGGCGGTCATGCCCGGCCTTCTGCACCACGTCAGAAAACGCTGTCAGCATGGCCGCCTTGCTGGCAAAAGGCCGCTGTGTTGCAGCCCCTTCCGCCACCCAGGGAGAGTGTTCATACAAGCCGCCAAACTCGGCCACAAAGGCCGGAACTGGCAGAGCATTCACATCATCAAGCGTCATGCCGGGTGCACCGAAAGCCAGTGGCGCGCAATGTCCAGTCGGGTTGCAACCCAGACGTTCTCATGCGCCTGCACATGCTCCAGAAAGCGCGCCACAGCCAGCGCACGGGCAGGCTTGCCTGCCAGCCGGCAATGCAGGCCCACGGACATCATCCGCCCGCCTTCCCGATACAGCATGTCAAACGTATCACGCAGGTAGCGGAAGAACTGCTCGCCTTCCGTAAAGCCGTTCAGCGCGGCAAATTTCATGTCATTGACGTCCAGCGTATAGGGCACAATCAGCTGAGGCCGCCCGTAACGCCGGTCATAATACGGCAGGTCATCGGCGTAGGAATCTGCGTCGTAAACAAAGCCGCCTTCTTCCACCACAAGGCGTGCCGTGTTCGGGCTTGTCCGGCCCTGATACCAGCCGAGCGGGCGGGAGCCGGTCACCTGCGTATGCAGTGCAATGGCCTCCTGAATATGCGCACGCTCAACGTCTTCCGGGATATCCTGATAATCAATCCAGCGCAGGCCGTGGGTGGCAATTTCCCAGTCACCCTCTTTCATAGCCGCGACCGCTTCCGGATTGCGGGCCATGGCCAGAGCGACGCCAAACACTGTTGGCCGGATGCCTGCGGACTGGAACAGCCGCTGCAACCGCCAGAACCCGGCGCGGCTGCCATATTCATACAGACTTTCCATCTGCATGCAGCGCGCATCGGGGATAGAACGCGTGCCCACCATTTCTGACAGGAACGCTTCCGAGCCTTTGTCCCCATGCAGGACGCAGTTTTCCGCGCCCTCCTCGTAATTGATGACAAACTGCACGGCAATGCGCGCACCACCCGGCCACTGAGGGTCAGGCGGTGTCGGGCCATATCCGGTCATATCCCGCGGATAATCAGTCATGCTTTCTCCGGCTCTGCTTGGTTTTGTCGTCTCTTACACAGGTGGGGCAAGGCTGACGAGTTCGTCGGTGTCGTAATCCAGCAGGCTTTGCAGCTGCTTTTCTCCATCCTGCACAAAGAGCTCACGCCCGATGGACTGGGCGAGCCGCTCTACGCCAAACCGCATCCCGCTGATGGACGCGCCAGACAGCCCCATGCTGGGGGTGGCGGCAAAGGTGAAGTTGTGAATAGCTGCCAGCATCGGAGCCATCGGGTCCGCCGCGTTGCGGGGCAGGAACTGGAAGTTGCCGCCCAGATAGGGGTGGCTGGACAGCACTTCACTTTCTTCCCCTTTGGGAGCCGTAAAGCGATCCCGCCACAACGTCACATTCTCAGCAAAACGGTGCATTTCCGGGCGGCGGGTCAGGTCAATAACAAAGCCTGTGCCGATAATCAGGAAATCAAACGTCATTTCGCCATGCGGTGTCGTGACGACCACGCCGTCCTCTGTTTCCTTCACGGCCAGCCATGGGGTGCCGGTGTGGAAGGCGAAGTTCTCATGCTTGCGGCAGCGCCAGAACGTATCCTGCGGCGGCGGCTGGTTCAGATCATAAATCCGATGCATGAAGCGCCAGCGGATCTGATCAGGCAGATCGGCAAAATAGCCGAGGAAGCCTGCGTTCTCCATCCAGCGATACGGGTTCACACTCGGAATTTTAGGCCGACGCAGGCACAGATCAACACGCCCTGCGCCCAGTTCCAGCGCCGTCGCGGCATTATCAAAAGCCGAAGCCCCGGCCCCCAGCACGCCAATACGTTTGCCTTTCAGTGCTGCAAAATCAATCTGCTGGCTGGTGTGGGCATAACGAGACGTGGGAAGAGCCTGCGCAATAAAGTCCGGCACATGCCAGGCCCCGCCGCCTTCAATCCCGGTCGCCAGCACCATTTTACGCGCCCAGACATGGGACTGCGCACCATTCGCCTGCTGGAAAGTCAGGCGGAGCAAGCCATCCTGCCAGTCAATATCAATCAGTTTCCGGTCATTCTGCACGGGCAGAGACAGCACATCACGCAGCCAGTCCAGATAAGCCTGCCAGTCCTGACGAGAGATTTTATCCAGCGCTTTCCAGGCTTCCACCCCATAACGGGCTTCAAACCAGGATTGCGGCGTCAGACTGGGGATCCCCAGATCCGGCCCGGTGACATGCTTGGGCGTCCGCAGGGTGATCATGCGGGCAAATGTCACCCACGGGCCTTCGCCGCCACGGGCTGCCTGATCAAAAATGCACGTATTGCTCAGGCCACGCCGACGCAGGGCAAAACATGTGGCCAGACCACCCTGCCCGCCGCCGATAATGGCCACGTCCAGAACACGCTCTCCCTCCCGCTCCAGCGGCTCACACCAGTCTCCCGTTGCGTAGCGGATCTTGGCCAGATCATCGCGAACACGACTTTCAAGCTGGTCCAACCCTGAAGAGGAAGAAACTTGTTCCATATGCACTTCAAACCTTATCTTTATCTGAACCTACTGCCATCTGAAACAATTTCACACCCGGACCATTCTTGTATATGACTTAATTCAGTCTAATCCGTTCGCAAAATGAGATCACCTCTTATGCCGGTTTTTTCTCGTTTCCTCCGTTACTTCATCGCCGTGGCGCAACAGGGCTCCATCCGGAAAGCCTCGGACGAGCTGAACATTGCGGCCTCCGCCATCGACCGGCAGATCCTGCAAGGGGAAAAGCTACTGGGCACTCAGCTTTTCGAGCGCCTGCCAACCGGACTACGACTGACCACCGCCGGGGAACTCCTGCTGTCTTCCGGCATCCGCTGGACCCGGGACCTCCGTGCCCTCACCACCCAGATTGATAATCTGAAAGGCTTGCGGCAGGGCTCGGCGGACATTCTGATCCCCGATGCACTGACCAAAGGCTTTCTGCCCGCCGTCCTGGGCCGCCTGCGGGAAACACATCCGGGTATTGTGGTAAATGTGCATGTGCGTGCCAGCCGGGACATGGGCGAGATTCTGGTAGACGGTCAGGCCGACTTTGCCCTGATGTTCAACCCCGGCCACATGCGGGAATTGTTTGTGCGGGCACATCGGGAAATTCCGCTCGGCTTCATCTCCCAGCCCGATCATCCGGTTGGTGCGCTGGAAACAGCCCCGTTCAGCCTGTGCGCGGAATATCCGGTCGTCATCCCCGCCCCGCCTCTGGCGTTATGGAGGCCCCTTGAACTTCTGGAAGCCGAAACCGGCATCAAGATTCAGGCGGTTGCCCGGGCCGATAATATCCAGATGATCAAATCTCTGGTCAGCGCCGGCGTGGGCATTGGCATCCTCAGCTATCTGGATGTGTATGACGAAGTGCAGAAAAATCAGCTTGCCTTCACGCCCATCCTCAATAAAAAGCTGTCTCCGCTCACGCTGGCGCTCTGTGTTGACAGGTCACGCCAGCTTTCCATGGCGGCCAGACTGATCATTTCTGAAATTGAGCAGTTTTTCGCCGATCAGCTCTAAAGCCGGCCCACTCATTCTTGCGAGGTTTCATGCCCTCTTCCTCCCGCACTGCCGCTCTGAGAGGGCGTTTTGTGACCTTTACTGGCAATCCGTTCACCATGCCGCCGGAAGACGCGCTGCATGTGGAAGAGGACGGGCTGATCCTGATTGAAAACGGGAAAATCACCCAATGCGGCGCGTATGATGCCCTGCGTGCACAGGTGCCGGAGGGGGGCATCACGCATTACCCGGACAGCCTGATCAGCGCCGGGTTTATTGATACGCACGTCCATTATCCGCAGCTGCCCGTCATTGCCTCCTGGGGTAAGCAGTTACTGGAATGGCTGCAACAGTATGTCTTCCCGACCGAGGCAAAGTTCTCCAGCCCGGAATTCGCCCAGGCCATTGCCCGCGCCTTTTTGCAGGAGCTGCTACGCAACGGCACCACGACTGCCGCAGTTTACTGCACCGTGCATCCTGAATCCGTCACGGCTTTCTTTCAGGAATCAGAAAAGCTCGGCACCCGGATGATTGCAGGCAAGGTCCTGATGGACCGCAATGCCCCGGATAATTTGCGTGACACCGCTCAGCAGGGTTTTGATGAGTCTCAGAAACTGATTGAGACATGGCATAACAAGGGGCGGCAACTCTACGCTATTACACCGCGCTTTGCGATTACCAGCACCCCGGAACAGCTGGAATGCGCAGGCGCTCTCTTCCACAGCCGCGATGATCTGTTCATGCAGACACATCTTGCGGAAAATGAAGATGAGATTGCCTTCGTCAAAACTCTGTTCCCGGAACGCTCATCCTATCTGGATGTGTATGACAAAGCAGGACTGGTTGGGCCACGCGCCATTTTTGGTCATGCCATTCACATGCACGAACACGATTTTCAGCAGTGCCATGACACACACTGCACGCTGGCCCACTGCCCGACGTCCAACCTGTTTCTGGGCAGCGGCGCGTTTCGGCTGTTTGATGCTGTCGACCCGCGTCGCCCGGTCAATGTGGGTCTGGGCACAGATATTGGTGCGGGCACCAGCTTTTCTCTGCTCAGCACCATGGGGGAAGCCTATAAGGTTTCCCTAATGGCCGGGAAACAGCGCCTCCATGCCATTCAGGCCTTCTGGCTGGCCACAGCGGGAGCCGCACAGGCCCTGCATCTGGATGACAAAATCGGCACCATCGCCCCCGGCATGGAAGCCGATCTGTGCGTGCTGGACCCGGCAGCAACGCCTCTTCTGGCCCTGCGCACCAAAGAGTGTACCAGCATGGCCGACCTTCTGTTCGTACTGATGACGCTGGGAGACGATCGCAGCGTTAAAGCCACATGGGCCGATGGCCGCCCGGTCTACGTTCGGCCTGAGACCGCTTAAAGAACTGCCTGTTTTACCAGGCGGCCACAACACCATCACTGCGGGGGTCCGTCGCGCCCTCCAGTATGCCATTCCGGTGCCGGACAAGGGCACCGGCATGGCCCATCATTGACGTAAAGGGCGCGACCCGTTCCATCTGATGTCCAGCCGCCGACATCTGCGCGACCACCTCCGGCGCAAAGCGGTCTTCATATTTGAGGGTGACACTCTCCTCCCCCCATGTGCGCCCCAGCAACCAGCGCGGGGCCGTGACGGCCTGCTGCAAGCCCATGCCATACTGCGCATAACGGGTGAACACGGCGGCCTGCGTCTGCGGCTGGCCCTCCCCGCCCATAGTGCCGTAAACCATGACCCGGCCATCATGGAACCGGGCTGCGGCAGGGTTCAGGGTATGGAACGGTTTCCGGCCGGGACGCAGGGCATTCCACCCATCCTCAGTCAGTCTGAAGCTGGAGCCGCGGTTCTGCCAGACAATCCCTGTCTGCGGCAGAACCACGCCTGAACCAAATTCAAAATAGGTGCTCTGGATCATGCTGACAGCCACGCCATCCGCATCAATCGCCCCCATCCAGACCGTATCACCGGCCTGAGACGGATACGGCCATGGGGCCGCCTTCTGTGGGTCAATGGCAGCGGCCATCTGGTCCAGCACTGCCGGGTCGCTCAGCGTATGCTGGGCTTCAACCGTCATGTAAGCCGGGTCACCCACGTGGGTGTCCCGATAACGAAACGCCTGCTTGGTCGCCTCAACCAATCCATGCCAATAGGCAAAGCTTTCCGGCTCCTGCACCCGTAGCCGGTCAAAAAGCGCCAGAATAAGAAGAGACGCGACACCCTGCGTCGGGGGAGCCATATTATAGAGCGTCGCTCCGGTAACCCCGACAGAAAGAGGTTCACGGATTATGGCAGCATGAGCGGCGAGATCAGTTGCAGAAAGCGGGCTGCCTGCTGCGGCAAGATCTGCGGCAACGCTTTGCGCCAGAGAGCCTGTATAAAAACTGGCGGGACCTTCTGCCGCCAGCGTCCGCAATGTCTGCCCCAATGCTGGGTTTTTCAGAATATCGCCATCCCGTAGCGGGCGGCCTTCCGGCTCGAATACCGCCTCGTATCCTGGCACAACGCGCAATTCGGCCCCTTTTTGAACGGCCACCTCTGCGCCACCTGCCGTCACCGGCACCCCGGCTTCCGCATACCAGATGGCGTCACGCAAGAGCCGCTCCAGCGACAACGCCTGCGTCTGCTGTCGGGCATGGTAGGTTTGAGAAAGCCGGTGCGCCTCACCCCAGCCGGAAATGGTTCCCGCTACGGTGTTGGCTGCTGCTCCGCCGCGCCAAGGCACTACGGCGTGGCCTGCGTTGCGGTAAAATGCCAGATCAGCTTTGGCCGCCGCCGCCCCACAGGCATCAATGGTTTCCGTGCGCCCGTCCGGCCACATAATCAGCCAGAAGGCATCTCCCCCGATGGATGTCATATGCGGATAGACCACGGCCAATGCAGCTGCCGTCGCAATCACAGCATCCAGCGCCGTGCCGCCATCCTTCAGCACATCCAGCCCGGCCTGACTGGCCAGATGATGCGGTGATGTGACCATCCCTCGGGTTGAGCGGGGCGTATGCAGCATGAGGTCAGGCCTGTGTGTTCAGAGTTGCATCAGCACAGGGAAAGCCCAGTAAGCCGACTTTTTCCATCGCCTGCGCAAAGGCCAGAAGCGTTGCTTCCTTCCCCGGGGCGGCAATCAACTGCACACCCAGCGGCAACCCGTCTGGTTTTCCAGGTGCAGGCGCCAGCGGAGCCGCCACAACAGGCATGCCCGCCAGACTTAACGGCTGGGTAAACAGGCCAAGATTAGCCCTCGCTGAAACCTGTTTGCCGCCAAGCGTGATAGTCGGCTGGTCCAGCCGGGGTGCAGCACCCGTCGTGGCCGGAGCCACCAGAATATCTACCTCCCGGAAGGCGTCATGCAGCACATCCCGGAACCATGAGCGTATTCTCTGTGCATGCACAATCGGCATGGCGGGCAGCAACGCGCCTGCCATCAGTCTGTCACGCGTTGCCGGGTCGTACGCCATCGCCTGCATCCGCAGGCGGCCCAGATGCAGCGCTCCGCCTTCCGCCGCCGTGATGACGAAGGATGCGGCCCGCACCCGCGCCACCTCTGGCAGTGTCACCGTGCGCACATCGGCACACGCAGCCAGAAGCCGATCCATGCCGACCACCAGTTCCGAGGCCAGATCCTGCGCAAACCACCCGTCCAGACGTCCGATTTTCAAACCCGAGACGTCCTGATCCGTGGCAACGGACTGACCGCTCAGTGCTTCAAACGCACAGGCGAGATCCGCACTGGTGCTGGTAAACGGTCCGACCACATCCAGACTAGCCGCAAACGGATAGACCCCCTGCAATGGCAGAAGTCCCTGCGTGGGCCGCAGCCCCCAAACCCCGCACAAAGAGGCGGGCACACGAATTGAGCCGTTGGTGTCAGACCCTAGTGTGAGCGGCAACAGTCCCGCAGCTACCGCAGCCGTGGACCCACCGGAAGACCCTCCCGCCAGACGCGCCGTGTCATGCGGGTTTTTTGTCGTGCCGTAATGGGCGTTTTCTGTCGCAAACCCGTAGGCGAACTCATCCATATTGAGGGTTGCAACGGGAATAGCGCCTGCCGCACACAGCCGACGCACCACTTCCGCATCCTGCGTGGCAGGGGGCTGGTTTTTCAGAACAACAGATCCGGCTGTTGTGACCAGACCTTCCAGATCAAACAGATCCTTCACGCCAAACGGCACACCGGCCAGCGGACCCACCTGTTCACCCCGGGCAAGACGCGCATCAACCTCGGCGGCCGCTTTCAGAGCGCGCTCATCCAGCAGGCGCGTAACAGCGTTATAGACGCTATTCCGCTCCCGAATGGTCTGCAGCGTTTGCTGAACAATCTGGACGGCAGAGACTTCACCCGCCCGGATACGATGTGCAATGTCGATTAGGGACGTCATCAGGGGCGATACTCATAAGCAGGCAGACAGGTATCAGGCAGGGTCATGCCGCAAATCAGATCGACATAGCCCTGCAAGAGCTGTGTGTTGGCCACTACGCCCGGCAGGCAGGCTTCCGGAATTATCAGATCAAGACAGGCAGCCGTCGCCTCCAGTCTGGCGATTGTGTTGTCTTTCTCGCTCATGTCGCCCTCCTGTCAGTCTGTTTCGATAGTGATATCAGTTCTGGCACGTTGCAAGAGCGGCATCCACACCTGCACCGCGTTTAACGGCATAGCCTTCTGCCGCCAGACAGGTTTCCAAAGCCCCAAGTGTTAGCAAAACATTGTGCTTTTTGGCATTGTAGCCCATGGCCCCGATGCGCCAGATCTTGCCTGCCAGCGGGCCAAACGCGGTTCCAATTTCAATACCGAAATCATCACGCATACGCTGACGCACCCGCTCGCCTTCCACACCCTCCGGGATCCACACCCCGGTTACGTTGGTCATGCGATAGGCATCATTCCCGAACACCTTCAGCCCCATGGCCCGCAGTCCGGCCACCATGGCAGCCCCGGCAGCCTTATGCCGGGCAAAGCGCGCATCCAGCCCTTCTTCCAGCATCACACGGGCCGCTTCCCGCGCTCCGTAGAGCATGGTGGTGGCTTCCGTATGGTGGTTCAGCCGTTTTTCCGACCAGTAATCCATCACCATGGCCAGATCGAAATAGTTGGAGGGGATACGCGCGCGGCTGCCGTTTGCCATATCCCCGCTACGAATTCCGGCTTCCACATGCCGGCGCGCCATGATGTGCTCTGCCGCACGGTCAGAAATGGTGATGGGTGCAGAACCCGGAGGCCCACCCATACATTTCTGCAAACCGCCGGAGACCACGTCCACGCCCCACGCATCGACCGCAACAGGCATGCCGCCCAGCGTTGCCGTAGCATCCACGTAGGACAGCACATCATATTTGCGGCACAGCGCGCCCACACCTTCAAGCGGCTGGGCCATGGTGGTGGAGGTATCACCGTGGATACAGGCAAAAACCTGCGGGCGATGCGCGATTAATGCCTCTTCAATCTGCTCCAGCGTCGCCACTTCACCCCAGGGCAGATCAATCGTGCAGATTTCCGCACCAATCCGCTCGGCAATTTCAGACAGCAGCAGGCCAAAACGCCCGGCCCGCACAATCAGGATTTTGCTGCCCGGTTCCACCAGAGAGACCAGAGCAGCCTCAATCCCCGCACGCGCCGTGCCGTCCACCAGAAAGGTCCAGCGGTTCTGCGTCATGAAAACCTGACGATACAGCGCCATGGTTTCATTCATGTAGGTGGTCATTTCCGGGTCAAACTGGCCCAGCATGTCCGCCGCCATGGCCCGCAGTACGCGCGGATGCACATTAACCGGCCCCGGTCCCATCAAAAGCCTCTGCGGCGGGTCAATCTGGCCAAAAAAATCGTTTGCCATCACACAGGCCTTTCCTTGGTTACGTTACGGACGACGTCCGGCAAAATCTTCAATAAAACGGGTCATGACCTGAAAGGCCTGCTCGACATCCGACGGGTTCACGGCTTCTGCCGGGTTGTGACTGATCCCACCCTCACAGCGGATAAACAGCATGCAGACGGGGGCAAGTGCTGCGACGATCATGGCGTCATGCCCTGCCCCGCTAACCATTCTGCGCGGCACAGTGCCCGTCACGCTCTGGGCGGCTTCACTCAGCATGTTGGTCAACGCGGCATCACACGGCGTTGCAGGCAGATCCTGCTGCAAGCTGATCTCCAGCGTCACCTTGCGCCGGGCTGCCAGAGCCTCCAGCGCTGTGCGGATTTCTGCCGTGGCGGCATTGCGCACTGCGACATCCCCTGCCCGCACATCAATGCTGAAAACCACTTCTCCCGGCACAACATTTGGCACACCCGGCACCACGGTCAGCTGACCAACCGTGGCGACCAGATCAGACGGTCCGGACTGACCGATTTTTTCAATCGCCAGAACAGCCTCAGCGGCCGCAGCCAGAGCGTCCTGCCGCAAGGTCATGGGCATAGTGCCAGCATGACCTGCCACACCCTTCATGCGCACCCGGAAACGATATTGCGCGGCAATGGCCGTTACCACGCCAACGGCCCGGTTTTCAGCCTCCAGAACCGGCCCTTGCTCGATATGCGCTTCCAGATAGGCAAGGATTTCTTCTGGCTTACGCACCGCCTCAGGCATGCGTTCCAGCGCCAGACCTTCTGCGGCCAGAGCGTCCTGCAGGCTAATACCTGCCGCATCCTGCATATCGGCAGGTACTTCTTTAAGAAGCCCGGCCACAGCGCGAGACGTCAGCATGGCAGCAGGAAAGCGTGAGCCTTCCTCATCCCCAAACCCGATAACTTCCAGCGCAAACGGAAAGCGCCGCCCCTGTGCGGCGTAGTGTGCGACAAGTTCCACACCCATCAGCACACCCAGCATGCCGTCATAGCGGCCGCCATCCCGCACGCTATCAATATGGGAGCCGATAAGCAGGGCCGGAGCGTCTGGTGTCAGCCCCTCATAACGCCCGACGAGATTCCCCGCTGCATCAATGCGGGTTTTCATGCCCGCAGACTGCATCCAGCCAGCAATACAATCACAAGTCGCGCGATAGGATGCGCTCAGATAGGGGCGGAAAAGCTGGTCTTTTTCTTCAGAATAGGGTGCCACACCAAGCGCATCACACCGGGCAACAGCACGGTGTCCTCCCGGAGGCAGCGCTGAAAGGCTGGCGATATCCGAACAGTCTGAAGACATCATAAAAAGAGGCTCCTGCCTGCAATGGCGCAAGTCGTTGCAGTTCGCATACAATCTTGCATACAAGAAAAAGGTCTTGCAACCCCCTTCCGCACGTCATGCTCAGGAGGGATGCTTTGATGGGTGTTTAATCAGGGCGACCGAGCGCAGATTTCAGGTTTTTCAGCCGGGTGCGCACATGCCGTTCGTTCAGTGCGTTTTCCACATGGCGCAAATGTGCATCCATCAGACGGGCTGCTTCCGGCACGTCGCCTGCTTCCAGCGCATCAATAATCTGCTCATGTTCGCCGCTGGATTCACACGCATCGTGAGACGATTGGTAGAGGGCCGCAATCAGCACGGTACGCGTTGTCAGATCCTGCAACAAAGCCGCCAGAACCGGGCTGCCCAGCGTTTCCGCCAGACAGACGTGAAAATGTCCGAGCAAATAGCTGCGTGCGGCTCTGTCATCTTTTTCAATGGCGGCCTGTTCAGCCTGAACATGCTCCCGCAAAGCCTGAATGACGCGGACGTCGCCCTTCCCCAGCGTGACCAGCATCCCCACTTCCAGCGCCCGGCGGGCATCTAGTGTATGGCGAGCTTCTTCCTCGGTGGGTTCAATCACAAACCAGCCCCGGCGAGAGGAGACCTGCACAATGCCGCGGGCCTGCAACCGCATCATGGCCTCACGCACCAGCGTGCGGGATACCCCGAAGATTTCCGCCAGATCCTTTTCCCCCAGTCGCTCGCCCGGCGCGATCTGGCCAGAGAGCGCGGCATAGACAATGCGGTCCTCAATCCGGCTGGAAGATGAGCCCTCATCAGGGAGTGCGGTCAGGGTCATGCGGTTTTTGTCCGTCATAGTCACTCAGAGATCGTTCCGGTTCATCAGCATTCTCTGTCTTATATACAGAGCGGGCCCGCAAGACAGACAGATCTTGCACCTCTTCAAAGCCTCATTCCGGCCAGACTCTCGTGTTTGATAGGTCTTCTCTCGTTTGTCTGCCTTTTCCAGAGCCCCTTCTGAGAAACGCATCTTTGCTAAATAAAAGAAAACAATTACCGTTAGGAAATTTTTTATTAGTCAAGACCGGCGGAAACGCCCTTTCCGCTCTGGACATCCCACCGGACACACGCTTTCCTCCTGACAGAAAGCGTATTGGCAGACCGTTGATACCCCAGGTTCTACAAGGATTTTTGAAGCGATGGCCTCACTCAGCCCGTTTGCTGGCAAGACACTTGATCAGTCCCAGCTTACTGACATCCCGGCTCTGATTGCAGCGTATTATGACCGCAAGCCTGATGTCTCCATCCCGACCCAGCGCGTCTCCTTCGGCACCTCCGGGCATCGCGGATCGTCCTTCCACACCAGTTTTAATGAAGGCCATATCCTGGCCATCTGCGAGGCGATCTGCCGCCACCGTAAGGCTGAAGGCATTGATGGCCCGCTGTTTGTTGGCATGGATACGCATGCTCTGTCCGGTCCGGCTCAGCGTTCTGCCATTGAAGTGTTTGCAGCCCATGGGCTGGATGTGCGCGTGGACGAGAATGATGGCTTCACCCCCACACCCGTCATTTCTCACGCAATTCTGACCTATAACAAAGGCCGCACGACGGGGCTGGCTGATGGTGTCGTCATCACCCCATCCCACAATCCGCCCTCCGATGGTGGCTTTAAATACAATCCGCCCAACGGTGGCCCGGCAGATACCGCCATTACAAAAGCCATTCAGGACATGGCCAATGGCTTTCTGGCTGATGGCCTGAAGGATGTGAAGCGCCTTCCCTATGAGGAAGCTCGCAAGGCCGCCTGCATCAAAGGGTATGACTACATTACCCCCTATGTGGCTGATCTGGACTCCGTCATTGATATGAAGGCCATTCGGGATGCCGGCGTAAAAATCGGCATTGATCCGCTCGGTGGTGCTGCTGTGCATTACTGGAAGCCGATTATTGAGCGTTACGGCCTGAACGCTACGGTGGTGAATGAAACGGTAGATCCGCAGTTTGCCTTCATGACGGCCGACTGGGATGGCCAGATCCGTATGGACTGCTCCTCGCCTTACGCCATGAAGAGCCTGATTGGCATGGCCGACCAGTTTGACGTGGCCTTTGCAAACGATACTGACGCCGACCGCCACGGCATTGTGGCCAAGCCGGATGGCCTGCTGAACCCCAACCATTACCTTGCTGTTGCTATCTCCTACCTGTTCCGCAACCGCCCCGACTGGAGCCCGGAACTGGGTGTAGGCAAAACGCTGGTCAGCAGCGGGCTGATTGACCGCGTTGCGAAAGATCTCGGTCGTAAGCTGGTGGAAGTGCCTGTCGGGCTGAAATGGTTTGTGCCGGGCCTGATGGATGGCTCACTGGGTTTTGGTGGTGAAGAAAGCGCGGGCGCGACCTTCCTGCGGCGTGATGGCACCGTCTGGACCACAGATAAGGACGGCCTCATCCTCGGCCTGCTGGCTGCTGAAATTACGGCGAAAACCGGCAAAAACCCGAGCGTGCAGTATCGCGAACTCAGTGCACGTCTGGGCACGCCGTTCTACGCGCGCATTGATGCCCCGGCCAATGCCGAACAGAAAGCCAAGCTGAGCAAGCTTTCTCCAGAGCAGTTCCCGCTGGAAACGCTGGCTGGAGACAAGATTATCAGCAAGCTCACGCGCGCTCCGGGCAATGACGCCCCCATCGGCGGCCTGAAAGTGGTGACGGAAAACGGCTGGTTTGCCGCCCGCCCCTCCGGCACGGAAGATGTCTACAAAATCTACGCCGAAAGCTTCAAAAGCGAAGAACACCTGCACGCTATCCAGACGGAAGCTCAGGCCGCTATTTCGAAAGTTTTTGCATCCTGAAAAAGAGCGCCTGCTTTGCTGCCTGATGGCATGAAGCAGGCTCTTTCTTTATTTCTGCTTTCTACGATCAAGGCGCAGCGCTACCAGAGAACGCTGCGCCTTTGTTTTGTAATCTGCCGGACTGCAAGAACGGCTTACTGATGCTGGAGCAGAGAACCTGTCCCGCTCATTGCCATCAAAAAATGATCCGTTACGGTAGCAGCGGAAAATCCATTTTGAAAAAAACTTTGACCGAAAAGCTTGATGAGATTTTTTCAGGACGGAATTTTCGAACAGTTTAGTGAATGAAAAAAACTATCCAGATCATCAATATCCCGAATATTTCTGGTGAGAATAGGTATTTCAACCATCGCTTCGCCCTCACTGGCCCGACTGATCCCTCTTAATTCGAGCGTTCCATCCCACATAAGACGAGCCAGATATCGGTCTGGCAAAAAACCGGCCTCCGAATATGCAGCAGGCACCACGTCCGGTTCAGCGACATCGTCCTCACGTGTTTTCGAAAAAGCCGGCCTATCCAGAACAACTTGCCCTGAGCCCAGATGAGGAAGATTGGCCTGAAGCCAGTCCCAGTCCTCCTCCTGTAAAAACTCCTGATCACGAAAAGCTGCCTCAATAAATGGCACATCGTAAGTATAGCGAATCTCCACACGTGCAGCGCGGCGTTCTTCTATCAAATAACGGGCCATACTCGGCAACTCATCGAGGTTCGATTTATAAGCCATAATAATATAGTATAAATTAACTGATGAATTGACCTCATTAAATGCAGTGATGAGCTTATCCCAGTTTTCCATGAAGATGGGAAAGCGTGCCCCCTTACGCATCCGTTCATAGATTTCTGGCGTGAGAGATTCGAGAGAGATATTGACGTGAGAGATTTCGCTTTTTGCGAGCCCTTGAAAATAAGATTCCGGCATACGGCGGGCAAAATTCGATGTGAAAAACACCTTCTTTCGCATCGCGGGCGGTACCAGATTCAGAAATGAGAGAAAATCCGGATGAAGCGACGGCTCATGCAGGCAGGAAAACCAGAATTCCCGGTCCTTGGTATAGGGCATGAGGCGGAGAGCTGATTCCAGGGTTTCCTGCGTCATAAAGTGCGTTTTGCGCACCTTACTGTAATCATAAAGGCAGAAAGGACAGCGCAGATTGCAGTTATCGACGATATCCATCGCAACATGCAGAAGTGGATGCCAGGATTCCAGATTGGGGGCGCGACAAACTTCTTTCCGGCCCGGAACCCTTACCTGCAGATTCTTTTGTTCTTCAGGGGTGATCTCACGCTTTAGAGGAAACCAGAATCCATACTGCCGGCTGTTATCACCAACCCCTGCAATTCCATGATTAAACTGACTTGCAACAGCGTTACCAAGGCTTTCCCCTGTTTCTGGCAAAAAAGCTTCTACAGAGAGGCGTTCAGCCGGATCATCCGGATCCATCACCCAGCCGTGCACGTGACGCAAACCAATATGATCCACAAAGCCGAGCTGAGATGTGACTGGATTGCCCTGCTCTTTTTTTAAATCGCCTTCTTTGGAGCGGTATCCCTTAAAAGCTCTTAAAATTTTGCGGCTTAATTTCTTAACACTCTTCAATGGAACACCGTACGCGCATCAGGTTTTCTTTGGATAACCCAGTAGTATAAGAGGTCCCCAAAAAAAGCATGCAACATTTTTGAGATTCTCTATTTCTATGCGCAAAAAAAATGCCCCCCGAATAATATCGGGAGCACTTTTTTATTCATTGCTGGAATCAGAAGGATGCAGATTCAAAACAGTTTGAATAAGACCCGCCTTAAAGAGCAGGCGCGCTGAACGTATCGCACTGCCGGATATCGCCGCTTTGTAGCCCCCGGCTGAACCAGTTGACACGCTGGGCGGATGTGCCGTGCGTAAAGCTATCCGGCACAACGTAGCCCTGCCCCTGCCGCTCCAGACGATCATCCCCCACAGCGGAGGCCGCATTCAGCCCCTGCTGCACATCGCCCGATTGCAGGATGCTCTTTGCGTCATTCGCCCGCTTGGCCCAGACACCGGCAAAACAATCCGCTTGCAGCTCGGTCCGGACAGAAGCGCCCGTCGCGCCGCGCTCGCTCATGCCGCCATTCTGCTTTTCAAGCTGCGCCATAATCCCCAGCTCATTCTGGACATGATGCCCGACCTCATGCGCCACCACATAAGCCCGCGCAAAGTCACCCCCGGCACCCAGCCGGTTTTTCAATTCCTGAAAAAAGGCGAGATCCAGATACACCTTGTGGTCTGCCGGGCAGTAAAATGGCCCCACAGACGTTTGCGCATATCCGCAGGCAGACTGCGTGCCGCCTGAGAACAGCACCAGCCGGGGCTCATGATACGTGCGGCCCATCTGCTGAAAATAGGATGTCCAGACATCTTCTGTTGAACCCAGAATACGGGCAATAAACTGCTTCTGCGTATCTGGCCCCTGCACAGACTGCTGCGGCGCGACAACCGCGCTTTGATTACCGGAAGACGCACTCCCTTCCAGAAGGCTGAAAACAATTTTGGGATCTACTCCAAAATACAAAGCCCCCAGCGCCAGCAGAATGCCGCCGATACCGATCTTCAGAGGAGCACGGCCACCACCACCGCCGGAACCACGCTCGTCATCAATATTCGTGCTTTCCCGCTCATCATCCAGACGCATGCTTTCTATCCTTCTGTGCCTGATAGTCCGATCATGTGCTGCTCCTTAGCATGGATCAGCTTCAGATACGGCAAGAAGAAAAGCATCCTCGCTCGTGAGAAACTCAGGCGCGCAACGCGCTCCGCCACCAGGACCTCCGCTCTCTATCGTCCTGGGCGTGTTGCGGGCTTTCTTCTGGCGAAACAGAGAAAGGATGCCTCTCATACCGGGCGGGATCAATCACCCAGCCAGCCGCCCCACCATGATGATGGCTCAGCATCTCAATGGACCACCGCTCTTCCGCCGCATAGGCGCCGCCAACAGGGTTATCTCTGAGACTGAACGACGTGCTTGGTCCGATTTTCCAGCGTGTGGCACTCAGGCAGTGTGACGGACAGCCAGCCAGAAAAGCTGAGCGATAGAGCAGAAAGCCGGTCGCTCCGCGCTCATGCGCAGCCCGTTGCAGGCGGCGCGTTGTGCCAAGGTCTGGCGCGGTGCGGCTATCAACCACCACAGCGGCAACGCCCGGCTCTCGCAGCACGGCTTCACATAAATCCACAAAAGAGGCTTGCGTCGCTGTCACACAGATCAACCGCCCCGGATTGAGACCAGCCTGCTCAACGCCTGCTACACAGAGATCGAGCGTTTCCTCGCCAATCCAGATGACCACACCTGTCGTGCGGGCCAGAACGGCTGCCACAAAACGCGCAGGCTTGGCAGAAACCTGCCGGTCACTCCCTGCTCCAAAAAATTCGTGGACGGTCCCTTTTTCCAGACCGCCGCCCAGACGGGCATCAATTTCCGCAACGCCCGTGGAAAGCCGTTGCGTGATGGAACTGGCAGGGCTGATGTTCATCCGGGCAATCCGGTCCCGCAGCAAATCCAGTGTATCCGAGTGTGATGACGCCATGAGTGCATCCCTCCTGTTCCGTTTTTTATAATGAGAACAAAACAGGAACTCAAGAGCTTTCTGCCCGCGCCATCCGGTCTCCCTTGATGCAAGCCACCGCCACCCTATGGCCACTCATACTCTTTGCGTCCCTCAAACACGAACTGAACTAACGTCAGTAAAACGGAAAAATACCCCACATCAGAACGCTGAAGTGCATAGTAGTCAGAATATACCCCTCCGGGGTTATGGAGATAAAACGCATGATTATTATGCTCTTTACAACAGCCTCAGAGTGCTTTCTTAAGGGGATATTCTCGGAATAGAGGCGAACACTCTTCCCATGCGCCGTTCAGACTCAGCCCCCTTTGCACTGGCGACACTGTGTCGCTGGCTGATGGTGTGCTGCGTTCTGCTGGGGTTTTGCGGACAGCTTTTTCTCCAAAGCAATGCTCTGCCGGATGAAGCACCCCGTGTGACATTTGAACGGCTGACCGGATTACAGATCGGGCCAGATCAGCCCCCCGCGCCCCCGCATGTCATGCACATGGCTGCCGGGCATATGCTGAAAATGGCACACGCCAAAGCGCCTCAGCATTCAGGCCATCATCATGATGGGTCGTGCCCGCTCTGCCCGCTGCTGCATCTGCCAGTTGTCATTTTCAGTGTCGCGTTTCTTGCTGCCCTGATCCTGATTGCCTGGTCTCAGTCAGCCTATGGCACGCTCCTGCCGCGCGCACCGCCGCTTCTTGCTCTTGCCCTTCGGCCACCACCCACGGGGCCACCAGCCTTTCTCTGAAAACGATACGCGTTGACACGCAGGCCTTCAGGACACCTGAGCGCCTGTGATGTCGGCTGTTTCCGTTTCAAGGAAAGTCTCAGCACAATGTCTTGTCTTTTTGTTCGGCATGCCGCGCGCACCAGCCTGCTTGCTGCCGGTTGCGCGCTGGCCTGCACAGTCGCCCGCCCATCCTCAGCGGACGCTCAAAGCCGTCTTCCCGCTACACCTGTTTCAACAGAAGCCTTGACCGTACCAGCCACGCCAACCTCAGACGAGGACGCCAACAGCCCATCCACAGAGCAGATGATGGTCAACGGAACCCGGCATCACATGTCCTCCAACCCGGATACGGCCAATCTGTTTCGGCACAGTCTGGGCTACAGCGCCTATTCCGCTGGCGGTGTCTCCTCTTTGCCTGTTCTGAACGGCATGGCGGATGAGCGCGTGGCGACCTTTGTCGATGGCATGCGCATTCCCTCCGCCTGCCCCAACCATATGAATCCGGCCATGTCTTACATTGACCCGGATGCCGTCTCGTCCGCCGTCGCCATTGCGGGCATCACCTCTGTCAGTCAGGGTGGCGACAGCACGGGCGGTACGCTGGAGGTCAATCGGAAAGATCCGATCTTTTCCAGCACGTCCAAATTGCTCGTGACAGGCCATGTCCGGGGGGATTATCGCAGCAATGGCGGCGGATCGGGCGCGTCCGGATCTCTCACCACCGCCAATGACTGGCTAAGCCTGCGCTATACCGGCTCATATAGCCATGCCAGCGATTATCACACGGGAGGCAACAGCCGGCGCGTTCTCTCCACCAGCTATCTCAGCTTCAACCATGCCGTGACACTTGGGGTGAAAAAAGAGAACCATCTGCTGGCGCTCACCGTCGGTCAGCAGGATATCCCTTATGAGGGTTTCCCCAACCAGTACATGGATATGACCAATAACCGCTCCACCTTTGTGAACGGCAAATATAAGGGTGATTTCAACTGGGGCACGCTGGAGGCTCGCGGTTTCTGGCAACGGGTCGACCACGCCATGAACATGCTGGCCGACAAAGGAGGCCATACCGCCACAACCGGCATGCCGATGAATACGGATACCCGCACGGCAGGCTATTCCATCAAGGCGACCATTCCGCTTGGCCGGAAGCATATACTCGGGCTAGGTAGCTCCTTTGACCATAATGGCCTGAACGACTGGTGGCCGCCCCTGAGCGGCAGTATGATGATGGGACCAGACACGTTCCATAATATTAATCAGGGGCACCGCGACCGCCTCGGCCATTATATAGAATGGAAAGCCCAGTGGCTGCCGCGCTTCTCCACAGAACTGGGACTGCGGAATGATCTGGTGATGATGAATACCGGTCCGGTCGCCCCGTATTCATGGACCAGCATGATGAGCATGGCCGACGCCATGGCTGCCCAACGCTTTAACGCGGCCTCTCGCGGACGCACCGACACCAATTTTGATGTCACAGCTCTGGCCCGCTGGACACCTCTCGACAGCCTCACGCTGGAGGGTGGATACGCCCGCAAAAGCCGCGCTCCCAGCCTGTATGAGCGTTACTCATGGGGCGAAGGCGCTATGAGCACCACGATGATTGGCTGGTTTGGAGATGGGAATGGGTATGTCGGCAACCTCAACCTGAAATCAGAAATTGCCAATACGCTCAGCACCACCCTCACCTGGCATGACCCGGTGCATGATGCGTGGGAACTCAAGGTGCAGCCTTATTATACCTACACCCACAACTATATAAATGTGGTGCGCATTGGCACGCTCTCTAACGGCCTGTCCAAACTCCAGTTCGTCAACCACAATGCCCGGAGCTATGGCATCAACAGCTCAGGCTTCGTGAGACTCTGGAAAAGCCCGGCTTTTGGGACAGGGGAGCTCAAAGCCAATCTGAACTGGGTGCGGGGGCAGGATCTGGTGACCCACTCCGGCCTGTATCATCAGATGCCCGCCAACGGCTCCATCAGCCTGCATGAAACCTATGAAAACTGGACGGGTCGCGTCGAGGTCACCCTTGTTAAAGCCAAGAGCACTGTGGACTGGCTGCGCAATGAGCCCCGCACGCCCGGCTATGCCCTGCTGGGTCTGGGCGGAAGCTACCACTGGCGGGTGCTGACACTGGATGCCAGCATCGAGAACCTCCTAAACCAGAAATACTATCTGCCGCTGGGTGGTCTTTCTCTGGGGGACTATCGCGCCACCGGGGTTCTGAGCCCGCTCGCGGGTTTAGGGCGCTCGTTCAATCTAAGCCTGAGCGCGACCTTCTGAAATCTGGCAGCGCCCTGCTTTGCGATCATCCTCATGGGAGATCGGAAGGCAGGATGACCTGTCTGAACACAGGTTTACAGCGCAGAGTTGAATATCACTCTGAGCGACCCAATATAAGACTATAATTTTTTGGGAAAGATTGGCTGGGAGACCTGGATTCGAACCAGGGCTGACCGGGTCAGAGCCGGTAGTTCTACCGCTAAACTATCTCCCAGCAAGGAGAACCGGGAGGCTTAAAAAGCCGCCTCCGCTGCGGTGACGCCTTCCTAGCACTGTGAATTAGGGGGCGCAAGTGCCTAAACGAAAAGAAATGTCGGTTTGTCACATAATTGTCTTGCTCCTTTGGCCGCCCTCCCCAAAAATAGTCTTAACATGAGTCAACCTCTTACTAAGGACCGGACAGATGGATCGCATCCCCCCCTGGGCCGGCCGCCCGGACAGACCAGCTTATCCTTCACCCTACTCTCGTTCTGCCGAAGATGAGCTGTTTGCCGCGCTCGACCTGGGAACAAACAACTGCCGTTTGATGGTCGCGGCGCAAACCGCTGGCGGCTTCCGCGTTATTGATAGCTACAGCCGCATGGTGCGGCTGGGTGAAGGCCTGCACCATACAGGCCGACTGGGCGAACCCGCCATGGAACGTACAATGGACGCACTGCGCGCCTGTGCGGAACGTGTCGGTCGCCGCCCTATCAAGAATATCCGTGCCGTTGCAACGGAAGCCTGCCGCCGCGCGGTGAACGGATCAGACTTTCTGAACCGCGTGCGGACGGAGACCGGCTTTCATATCAATATCATCTCCGCGCGGGAGGAAGCCTCCCTTGCGGTAGAAAGCTGCGCCAACCTTGTGCACAATCCGCGCTTCGGGCCTGTGCGCAACCGGGCGCTGCTGTTTGATATTGGTGGCGGCTCGACAGAAATTGCCTGGGTCCGTGTGGACGCCCCCCGTCAGACGCATGAGCTGATTGGCTATCTGAGCCTGCCCGTGGGGGTCATTACCCTCTCAGAGCAGTTCGGCAGCACCGGGCATGATGACCCGAGCCTCTATAAAAAGATGGTGGACCACACCAAGGCGGCCCTGCAGGACTTTGAAGGCGTGCATCGGATTGGCCCGGAAATCCGCCGCAAGCAAACACGTTTCATTGGCACCAGCGGCACCGTCACCACTCTGGCAAGCCTTGTGCTTAACCTGCCCCGTTATGTTCGTGCGGCGGTCGATGGCTCACAGCTACCAGCCACCAGTGCCCGCAAGGCCGTTCGGACATTGCAGGATATGGGGCATGCAGGCATAGAACAGCATCCGTGCATCGGGCCGGATCGTGCCCCCTTCGTTTTGCCGGGCTGCGCCATTTTCGAGGCTATTCACGAGACCTGGCCGGTGGAAGATATTATTGTGGCAGACCGTGGCCTACGGGATGGCATGGTTCTGCGCATGATCCGCAAGAGTGGATCTGCATCCAGAAGGCTCCACAAAGCGCCCATGCTCAATGGCCCCATCCCTTTTCTGCACCCTATTCAAGCAACAGGTTCATGAGCGACAAAAAATCCGGGCCTCCCCGGAAAGCAACTTCTCTCCGCGTTCCGGGGCGTGCCCGCACCAGCAGCAGCGCCCCCGGCTCCAGTCATTCTCTGGATGACTCATCGGCCCCGCGCACAATGCGCACCAAATCCGTCAGCCTCCGCACGGCGCGCGGACGCACAACTGCGCAGCAGCGCTGGCTGGCCCGCCAGCTGAACGACCCCTATGTGCAGGCTGCCCACAAGCAAGGCTGGCGTTCCCGTGCGGCCTTCAAGCTGATTGAACTGGATGACCGTTTTCACCTCATCCAGCCCGGCATGCGCGTGGTCGATCTGGGTGCCGCACCCGGCGGCTGGACACAGGTGGCCGTCAAACGTGGTGCGAATCGCGTTGTCGGGGTTGATCTGCTGCCGGTTGATCCTGTGGCGGGTGCCGAGATCATCGAAGGCGACTTCACAGACCCCGAGATGCCGGACAAGCTGGTCAGCCTGCTGGATGGCAAGGCCGATCTGGTGCTCTCCGACATGGCCCCCAACACAACCGGCCACGGCCCGACGGACCATATGCGGATTATCGGGCTTGCTGAAGAAGCCCTGTATTTTGCATTTGAAATTCTGGCGGAAGGCGGCGGCTTTGTCGCCAAGGTGTTTCAGGGCGGCTCAGAAAAGGCCATCCTTGATGTGATGAAGCAGGCCTTCACTTTGGTGCGGCACGCCAAACCCCCGGCCAGTCGCAAGGATTCTAGCGAACTTTATGTGGTGGCGACAGGCTTCCGGCCTGATCGCCTCAAAGAGGCTCAGGCCAACACCTAAACCTGCCGGAACGGAATGAGCAGGCAGGCCTCAGGTCAGCCTGTTATTTCCCCCACAGCCACGCAGCGCCACGCACGCCGGAACTGTCACCATGCTGATTTTTCAGCAGTTCCGTGCGGCATTCCGGGGTGATGGCGTATTTCTTCATCACTTCAGGCACACGGATGTAGATCGTCTTCAGGTTGGAGACGCCGCCGCCCAGCACAATCGCGTCCGGGTCCACCATGTTGATGACCAGCGCGCAGGCACGCCCCAGCCGATCCACATAAGTATCCAGCGCCTTAATGGCAGCAACATCGCCTGCAGCAGCAGCAGCTTCAATACCATCTGCGCAGCGTTGCCCCTCGCCTTTCCATGAAGCAGCCAGAGCAGGGCCGCACAGGAAACGCTCCAGACAGCCCTCATTTCCACAGAAGCACTTCGGCATAGGGAATTCGTCTTCCCGCACCCACGGAAGCGGGATATGCCCCCATTCGCCGGCAATGTGATGCAGGCCTGTCACCGGTTCACCATTGATGACAAAGCCGCCACCCACGCCGGAACCGAGAATCACCCCGAAGACGATCTTGCGACCCGCTGCTGCGCCATCCACAGCTTCAGATAGCGCAAAACAGTTGGCGTCATTTTCTACCTTCACCGGGCAGCCGAGCACCTGCTCCAGATCTTTGCCGAATGTCTGACCGTTCAGCCATGTGGCATTTGCATTCTTGACCCGCATTGTGCGGGAATCAATGGCACCGGGGATACCGACCCCGACCGTAGCCGTCCGGTTTGTACGTCCACGTCCCTCTTCCACGAGATCCCGCAACGTCACGAGCAGATCATCGTAATTACCGGGATTTGCAACACGATGCCGCAGAAGGATTTCCCCTGTGAAATCAAGGGCTGCTATTTCGACCTTGGTTCCACCAACATCGATTCCTAAACGATAATCTGACATACAGCGACCCTACGTCTTCTTCCGGCAAATGATTAATATGCCATGCGGCATGGGATAAATTAGTGAACTATGCAATCACACATCTTCCACTCTCTATACAAGGCTCTGTGTCATGAATGAGGCTGTTCTTGATGCGCGGGGGCTTGGCTGCCCCCTTCCGGTTTTGAAAGCCAACCGTCTTTTGCGCGGCATGCAGGCGGGAGAAAAGCTCCGCGTTCTGGCAACAGACCGATCCTCTATCGTGGATTTTCAGGTGTTTTGCAGGGAAACCGGTCACGCGCTGGTCGCGTTTTCAGATGAAAACGGCTCCCTGTCCTTCACCATCAGACGCCGTGCGGATATACCCTCACCGTGAGGGCGGTATGTTTTATTGCGCATTCTACCCCGGCAAGACTTGGCAGACCCACGCTTATCGGAGTAATGCCTGCCCCTCATGACGGATAGGAAGACCTGCGCCATGTCGGATAACATCAAGTCTCTGTCGTTTGAGGACGCACTCTCCGAACTGGAGAAGATTGTGCGCGGCCTTGAAGGCGGCCAGCTCAAGCTGGAAGAGGCCATTGCATCCTACGAGCGCGGGGCAGCCTTACGCCAGCATTGCGAAACCAAGCTGAGCGAGGCCGAGGCCCGCGTTCAGGCGATCGTGCAACGGTCTGACGGATCGTTGACCATGAAACCTATGGATTGAGACGTCGATGACTGACCCGACAACCATCGCCCCTTCCCAGACGCACTCCTCAGCCAATGGGCCGCTGCTCAAGCAGGCTATGGCGGCCCGCGCCAAAGTGATTGAAGCGACAATCGACCAGCTTCTGCCGCCCACCAGCGGTGGCGATGCCCGTCTGATTGACGCCATGCGTTATGCCACGCTGGGCGGCGGCAAGCGTCTGCGTGGCTATCTGGCCATGGCAACCGCCAGCCTGTTTGATGTGCCGGACTGCCAGTCCGCCCGCGTTGCGGCCTCTGTTGAAATGCTGCACGCCTACTCCCTGGTGCATGATGATTTGCCGGCCATGGATGATGATGATCTCCGTCGCGGTCAGCCCTCCACGCATCGCAAGTTTGATGAAGCCACAGCCATTTTGGCCGGTGACGCTCTTCAGACCAAAGCATTTGAAATTCTGGCAGAAGCCGAAACGCACGAGAGCACGACCGTGCGCATCGCCCTGATCACCGCTTTCGCGCAGGCCTCAGGCGCTGCCGGGATGGTGGGTGGCCAGATGATCGACATGGAAGGCGAAGGCCGCGCCCTGCCGCTGGAAGAAGTCCGCCACCTGCATGCCCTGAAAACCGGCTGCCTGATCCGCTACTCGGCAGAAGCAGGAGCCATTCTCGGGCAGGCCAAACCGGAACTTCAGCAGCGTCTGCGCTCCTACGGTGCCAATATTGGTGCAGCCTTCCAGATTGCGGATGATGTGCTGGACGCCACGGCTACGGCTGAAGAACTGGGCAAGACGGCTGGGAAGGATGAAGCTTCCGGCAAGTCTACCTACGTTGCCCTTCTGGGAATTGACGGCGCGCGCGCCGAAGCAGAACGCATGGCCAAAAGCGCCATTGAAGATCTTGCTCCGTTTGGAGAGCAGGCCGACCGCCTGCGAGATCTGGCCTATTACGTGATTGAACGCAGGAACTAAGAAGAATGTCGGACAAGCCCCAGATTCCCACCCTTGGCCGTTTTCCTGCTCTGGACCGGGTGACCTACCCGTCTGACATGCGGAACCTTTCGGTCGAGCAGCTCAAGCAGATTGCGGACGAGCTGCGGGCCGAGACCATTGACGCCGTCTCCACCACCGGTGGCCATCTGGGCGCCTCTCTGGGCGTGGTGGAACTGACTGTGGCCCTGCATGCGGTGTTCGATACCCCGGCCGACAAGGTGATCT
This sequence comes from Acetobacter sp. KSO5, assembly GCF_044094635.1. Lineage (NCBI taxonomy): Bacteria > Pseudomonadati > Pseudomonadota > Alphaproteobacteria > Acetobacterales > Acetobacteraceae > Acetobacter > Acetobacter sp. KSO5. Next base: position 1,902,049 of record NZ_CP172014.1, read on the forward strand.
GGGATGTGGGCCATCAGGCCTACCCGCACAAGATCCTCACCGGTCGCCGTGACCGTATCCGCACCCTGCGCCAGCCGGGTGGCCTCTCCGGCTTCACCCGCCGGTCCGAGAGTGAGTATGACCCGTTCGGGGCCGCGCACTCCTCCACCTCCATCTCTGCCGGTCTGGGCATGGCCGTGGCGCACCATCTGCGCGCGGAAGAAGACCCGTCCTACCATGAGCGCAGCGTCATCGCCGTGATCGGGGATGGCTCCATCTCCGCCGGTATGGCGTATGAGGCCATGAACAACGCCGCCGTGGCTGGCCCGGGCGCTGAACGGCTGATCGTCATCCTCAACGATAACGAGATGTCCATCGCCCCGCCGGTCGGCGCGATGTCCAACTATCTCTCCCGCCTGATGTCCTCCCGCAAGTTCATGGGCCTGCGTGAACTGGCCGGCAAAGTCGTCAAGAAGCTGCCTGCCCCGGTGGAACGCACCGCCCGCAAGGCGGACGAGTATGCCCGCGGCATGATTACCGGCGGCACGCTGTTTGAAGAGCTGGGCTTCTATTACGTCGGCCCCGTGGACGGGCATGACCTGCCGCAGCTGGTCGCCATCCTGCGCAACCTGCGCGATACGGATAACGGCCCCATCCTGCTGCATGTGATGACCGAAAAAGGTCACGGCTATCAGCCCGCCGAGAAGGCCGGGGACAAGTATCACGCCGTCGCCAAGTTCAACGTCGTCACCGGTGAGCAGAAAAAAGGCCCTGCCGGACCGCCGTCCTACACCTCCGTGTTTGCACGGGAGCTGGTGCGCCGGGCTGCAACCGACAACAAGATTGCCGCCATCACCGCCGCCATGCCGTCCGGCACCGGGCTGGATGCGTTCGCAAAAAACTATCCCGACCGCTTCTTTGATGTCGGCATTGCCGAGCAGCATGCCGTGACCTTTGCCGCAGGTATGGCGACCGAAGGCCTGCGCCCCTTCTGCGCCATCTACTCCTCCTTCCTGCAGCGCGCCTATGATCAGGTCATGCATGACGTGGTGCTGCAGAAGCTGCCGGTCCGCTTCGCCATTGACCGCGCCGGTCTGGTCGGGGCCGACGGGGCGACCCATGCCGGCTCCTTCGACATCGCCTATCTGGGCTGCCTGCCGGGCATGAGCATCATGGCCCCGTCTGACGAGGTCGAACTGCTGCACATGACGGCGACCGCCACCGAGTTTGATGAAGGCCCGATTGCCCTGCGCTATCCGCGTGGTGGCGGCTTGGGTCTGGAGCTGCCGGCAGAAGGTCAGGTTCTGGAAATCGGCAAGGGTCGGATCATCCGTGAGATGGGCCGTCAGGCTGGCGGCGAGAAAGGCGGCATTGCCATCCTCTCGCTCGGCCCAAGGCTGAAGGAAGCCCTGAAAGCGGCCGATCTGCTCACGGCGCAGGGCCTGCCGCCCACCGTGGCCGATGCCCGCTTTGCCAAGCCGATTGATACCGCTCTGGTGGAAAATCTGGCCCGCAACCATGCGGTGCTGATCACGCTGGAAGAAGGCGCGATTGGCGGGTTTGGCGCGCAGGTGGGCCAGCATCTGGCCAATACCGGCCTGCTGGACCATGTCCGCTTCCGCCCCATGACCCTGCCCGATATCTTCATCGACCATAACACGCAGGACGCTCAGTACGAGCAGGCCGGTCTCACCGCCCCGCACATCGTCAAAACCGCTCTCAGCGCGCTGGGGGTGGCGCTGACGGAGCAGACGGCCTGATCTGATGGCGCGCCGTCGTGTTGACCAGATGCTTGTTGACCGGGGGCTGGTTGAAAGCAGGACAAAAGCTCAGGCCCTGATTATGGCCGGGCTAGTGTTCACCGGAGAAAAACGCGTTGCCAAGGCAGGTGATCAGCTTGCCGAGGACGCGCCTCTGGACGTGCGTGGCCAGCAGCATCCGTGGGTTTCCCGCGGCGGCTGCAAACTGGCTCACGCCCTAACTCATTTTGATCTTTCCCCGCAGGACCGCGTGTGTCTGGATGTCGGTGCCTCTACTGGTGGCTTTACCGATGTGCTGCTCACCAACGGGGCACGGCATGTTTATGCTGTGGATGTTGGACACGGGCAGCTGGCATGGAAGTTACGGTCTGACGCCCGCGTGACCGTGATGGAAAAATGCAACGCCCGGCATCTGGACAGCACGCAGATCCCGGAAGCCCCGTCTGTCATTGTCTGCGATGCCAGCTTTATCGGCCTTCGGACAGTGCTGCCTGCTGCCCTGTCTCTCGCAGCTGATGACGCCTGGGCCGTCGCTCTCATCAAACCGCAGTTTGAAGCAGGCCGTGACCAGATCGGGGCCAAAGGCGTTGTGCGTGACCCAGCGGTGCATGAAAGCGTGTGCCAGATGATCCATGACTGGTGGAGCGCTCTGCCCGGCTGGTCTGTGCTGGGGATCGAAGCGAGCCCCATTACGGGGCCAGAAGGCAATCGGGAGTTCCTGATTGGCGCCAAACGGGTTCCGCTCGTCGGTTAAAACAGTCCGGCAAGACTGCTTCCTCAAGCAGTCTTTCTGCCCGTTCTTGTAAAAACACTTCCTTAAAAGATTTTTTATTACTGCCTGTTCGGCAAATACGTGGCGAAAGATCACTTTTTCTGCCACATTCCCCAAGTAATAAAATCCTCTCACAGCATAGTTAAGGAAGTCTGTCGCTTATGCGCAAAATCATCATGATGCTTGGCGTTGCAACCGGCCTGCTCGGCATCACTGGTGGTGCCCAAGCTGCCCCTCGCCCGTACAATACTGCCGCCAACGCCCCTGCCCCGCAGGACAGCGTGACGGAAGCGGGCAGCTCTCTGCTCCGTGGCTACGAGCAGGACGGACTTACGCTCCAGGATGATCTGAAAAACCAGACACTGGTGATTTCAACAGATCCGGCGACACTGCATGCCCGCGCGCTCCCATCCGATGGAAATAACCGGTATCGCATCGCCATGCGGGATGTGCTTTCTGCCGCGGCCTCTTACGCCTATCTGTATTTTGGCCTGCATCAGGATGCGGACCACCTTTCTGTAGTGGCCAACATCCAGTCTGACGGCCTCCAGCAGGCCAGCATGGCAGGCAGCACAGCGGAGGCGGAACAGCCAGCGATGACGTTTGATATTCCGCGCCCTTCCTTCCCGATCTCTCCGGACACGACGCCGGATGCCTATTCCGCGCAGACAATCAGCGCGATTCTGGGCGGGATTGATCCGGCCAAAACCAGTATCGCGGCATGGCTGCGCTCGGGTTTGCAGGCTTCCCCACAACCATCGGTCGCCCCCACGCACACACCGTAAGGAAACCTTCCGGTCCTGAACGCTGAACGCGCGAGCGCGTTTGGCAGCAGGACCAGTTCCTTACACAGCTGATCCAACGGCTTTACGCAGAAAGATCAGGATAATTTATCAAGGGTCCGGTGCTTGCCGGGCCCTTCTCTGTTATAAGGGCTCCTTTCCTCCCTTCCAGTAGTGGCTCCGTTCATGTCTTCAGGTAATTCTGCTCATCCCACACCATCGCACGATGCAGAGGCCGCAGCCTCGCTCAATGCGGATGAACGGGCCCGTATTCTGGCAAAAGCCGCCCTGTTTAGCCCGCCTCCGGCCACTCTGCCGGATGGGCGACGCGATCTGGTGGGGCTGACGCGCGAGGAAATTACGGACATTCTGGTCGAAATCGGAGAAAAGCCGTTTCGGACCAAACAGCTCTGGCACTGGATCTACCATCAGGGCGTGACCGATTTCACGCAGATGAGCAGCATTGCCAAACCGCTCCAGCAAAAGCTGGCGGAACGGTTTGTTGTTGGTCGCCCGGAAGCCGCAACGGTGCAAACCTCCTCGGACGAAACCCGCAAATTCCTCTTCCGGTTCCGTGACGGGCAGGAAGCTGAAACTGTCTATATTCCGGACCGCCGGGAAGACCGGGGCGCTGTATGCATTTCCTCGCAGGTTGGCTGTACGCTGTCCTGCACCTTCTGCCATACCGGCACCCAGAAACTGGTGCGGAACCTTGGCGCGGCGGAAATTGTCGGCCAGTTCATGGCGGCGCGGGATTCCTATAACGAATGGCCCAGTCCCAAAGGTGACACGCCACGCCTGCTCTCCACCATCGTACTGATGGGCATGGGTGAGCCGCTCTATAATTACGAAAACATCGCCAAGGCCATGCGGATTATCATGGATGGTGAAGGCATTGGCCTCTCCCGCCGCCGCATTACGCTCTCCACTTCTGGCGTTGTACCGCTGATGGACCGTTGCGGGGATGAACTAGGCATCAACCTCGCTGTCTCCCTGCATGCGGTACGGAATGACCTGCGGGACGAGATTGTGCCGCTCAACCGCAAATACCCCATTGAGGAAGTCCTGGCCGCCTGCCGCCGCTACCCGGCTGCCAGCAATGCCCGCCGCATCACGTTTGAATACATCATGCTGCGCGGCGTGAATGACAGTGAGGCCGACGCACGGGAACTGGTCCGGCTGATTTCCGGCATTCCCGCCAAGGTCAACCTGATCCCCTTCAACCCCTGGCCGGGCAGCGCCTACCGCCCCTCCACGCGGGAACAGCAGAACAAATTTGCGGATATCATCATGGCCGCAGGCTTTGCCTCCCCCATCCGTACACCGCGCGGGCGCGATATTCTGGCCGCCTGTGGGCAGCTGAAAACCGAAAGTGAGCGCATCCGCGCTTCTCAAAGCTGATTTTTCTGCATCAGACCACGCTCAGCGGGGGTTGGGCTCTGGCTCCCTTCCCCCGCTGGTGCTAGGACACTCATCGGACTTTATTCATTTTATCAGATTCAGGAGACCTGCCTCATGGCCGCTACTGCCGCCAGAAAAGATGTCAAAAAGGTTGTGCTGGCCTATTCCGGCGGCCTTGATACGTCCGTCATCCTGCGCTGGCTGCAGAAGACTTACGGGTGTGAGGTTGTCACCTTTACGGCTGACCTTGGTCAGGGTGAGGAACTGGAACCGGCCCGCAAGAAAGCTGAGATGTTCGGCGTGAAGGAAATCTTCGTCGAAGATCTGCGCGAAACCTTCGTCAAAGACTTCGTGTTCCCCATGTTCCGGGCCAACACGCTGTATGAAGGCCAGTATCTGCTGGGCACGTCCATTGCCCGCCCGCTGATTGCTCAGCGCCAGATCGAGATTGCCCGCGCTGTTGGGGCCGACGCTGTTGCCCACGGCGCAACCGGCAAAGGCAACGATCAGGTTCGCTTCGAGCTGGCCTATTACGCCCTGCAGCCCGACATCACGGTTATCGCACCTTGGCGTGAGTGGGATCTGACCTCCCGCACCCGCCTGCTGTCCTTCGCTGAAGAAAACCAGATCCCCATTGCCAAGGACAAACGCGGCGAAGCACCGTTCTCCGTCGATGCCAACCTTCTGCACTCCTCATCTGAAGGCAAGCTGCTGGAAGATCCGGCCATTGGTCCGGAAGAAATCGTTTTCCAGCGCACCATTTCTCCGGAAGCAGCGCCGGATGTGGCGACTGAAATCACCATTGATTTCGTCAGCGGTGACCCGGTTGCCATCAATGGCGAAGCCATGTCTCCGGCCACCCTGCTCACCCGCCTGAACGAGCTGGGCAAAGCCAACGGCATTGGCCGTCTGGATCTGGTGGAAAACCGCTTTGTGGGGATGAAATCCCGCGGCATTTACGAAACACCGGGCGGCACCATCCTGCTGACGGCGCATCGCAGCATTGAGTCCATTACGCTGGACCGTGAAGCCATGCACCTGAAAGACAGCCTGATGCCGCGCTACGCCGCCATCCTGTATAACGGGCTGTGGTTCTCCCCGGAACGCCGTATGCTGCAGGCGCTGATTGATGCGTCTCAGCATTCCGTGTCAGGCCGCGTGCGTCTTAAACTCTATAAGGGTAATGTCATCTGCGTTGGTCGCGAAAGCCCCAATAGCCTGTATGATACCCGTGTCGTGACGTTTGAGGATGATGAAGGTGCGTATAATCAGGCTGACGCACAGGGCTTCATCAAACTGAACGCGCTGCGTCTGAGACTGGGAGCACAGATTGGCCGCAATGGCGGCGCTCTCTGAGCTTTTGGACATCTGCCATTCTTTCTAGATTGCCGAGAGGACCATGACCCGTCGTTTCAACATCATCCCCTATCTGCTTGCGGCCAGCATGGCCGTTTCTCTTACGGCCTGTGGCTCCCACAAGCAGGAAGAACCCGAGCTGACCCCCATGCAGCAGCTGGACAAGCTGCGCAGCCAGCCTGGTGTGACGGTGCTGAAGGACGGGCTGGCCTACAAGGTTCTGCAGTCTGGCAAGAAAGACGCCGACCAGCCGCGTCCGGGTGATGTCATGATGCTGATCTATGAAGGCCGTCTGCCTGATGGATCCATTTTTGACAGCTCAGAACAGCATGGTGACGGCGCTTATATGCAGATGCCGCTGGAAGGCCTTGTAAAAGGCTGGATGGAAGCCCTGCCGATGATGCGCGTAGGTGATACATGGATGCTCTATGTGCCGCCTGAGCTGGGCTATGGCCACAAAGCCATGGGCGTTATCCCGTCCGACAGCCCGCTTATCTTCCGTATCCAGCTGCTGGGTGTGACGCACACGCGCTAACCCCGGCACGTTGCCAAAGCTGGCTCCGCCCGTGTGGAGCCAGCAGGTCTTTTTAGTATTATGACGTTTTTCAAACGGCTTCGCCCCGCTCTTCTTGCCGCAAGCGGGGCTGCTCTTTTCCTGACAGCCTGTACCCCTAAAAGCGGGGCTGGCCTGTACGGGACAAATTGCGGCATCTGCCACCATGGTGGCGACGGAATGCCCGGCGCGGTCCCCCCGCTTGTCGGACGAATTGACCGCATTGCCAGCACACCGGAAGGCCGGAAATATCTGGCTGATGTGCTGATGAATGGCGTCAGCGGTCCCATCAAAGCCAACGGGCAGCCTTACGAGGCCGAAATGCCGCCCTTCCGCTACCTGCAGGATGAACAGGTGGCACAGATTCTGACGTGGCTGTCTTCCCGCGGGCAGACCAGCCCCACACCGCAAATTACCACAGCAGACATTGCAGCCGCTCGCACTACCCGCAAATCGGCTGGCATGGTCGCGCTGGAGCGGGAAGAGCTGGACCATAAAGCCCCCCTTCCCTGACCCTTCCTTTTCCTGACGCAGGCACTGGTATCCTTATGCAACGTATTTTTTCCGGCATTCAGCCCTCCGGCATTCCGCAGCTTGGCAATTATCTGGGAGCCATCCGCAACTGGGTAAGCCTGCAGGCCGACCATGAGTGCGTTTTCTGCCTTGTGGACATGCATGCCATCACGGTGTGGCAGGACCCGGAAAAACTGCGCAACCAGACGCTGACGCAGACCGCGATCCTGCTGGCCGCCGGGATTGATACGGATAAGCACATTCTGTTCAACCAGTCCGCCGTTTCCGCCCATGCGCGGCTGGCCTGGATTTTCAACTGCGTGACCCGTCTTGGCTGGCTGAACCGCATGACGCAGTTCAAAGACAAGGCCGGCAAGGACCGGGAAAACCATTCCGCTGGCCTGTATGTCTATCCCAGCCTGATGGCGGCCGACATTCTGGCCTATAAAGCCACCCGCGTGCCGGTTGGGGAAGACCAGAAGCAGCATCTGGAACTGACGAATGACATCGCCCAGAAGTTCAACCATGACTACGGCATTGAATTCTTCCCGGAGGTCGAAGCCCTGATCCCGCCTGCCGCCGCGCGTGTGATGAGCCTGCGCGACGGCACCAAGAAGATGTCCAAGTCGGACCCGTCTGCCCAGAGCCGTATTGAGCTGACGGATGATGCCGACACAATTGCCCTGAAGCTCCGTCGCGCCAAAACGGATGCCGACGTGCTGCCCGCAGAACCTGCCGGACTGGCAGACCGCCCGGAAGCCAAAAATCTGGTGACCATTTACGCGGCTCTGGCTGACCTGAGCGTGGAAGAGGTTCTGGCGCGCCATCAGGGCGAAGGCTTTGGCCCCTTCAAAAAGGCGCTGACCGACGTTGTGGTCAACGCTATTGCCCCCATTGCGCAGGAAACCACGCGCCTGATGCAGGATGAAACCCATCTGGCCAACGTGCTGCGCTCCGGCGCTCAGCGCGCACAAGCGATTGCTGAGCCGATTGTTTCTGAAGCTGAAAAAATTGTCGGCTTTCTGAAGTAAACCGCTCCCGCGGCATCTGTCAGCAAGAAGGCCACTTCAAGAAACTGCTTTCTTGCTGGATGCTTTTTTTCAGAGAGACGGCGGATGCGTTGTATTCCGCTCTGTCTGACCAGACGATACTGGAAACGCGTTCGCCAGAATACCCGGCAGCGCCAGAGCAATGACCACACAGGCCACGCCCATCAGAAAAAAGCGTGGCCATGTGGTGTAGCCAAAGGCTCCTACTGCCCCGCCTGCGATAAAACAGGCAATAATTTTACTATGCAGCCGCAGGCGTAGCACCGTTTTTGCATGGTGTTCCGGATCAACAGGATGCCGAAAGGCATCGATCCAGTCTGCCAGTTCGATGCCCAGGTCGGTAATCATCCCTGTCACATGCGTTGTACGCACCACGGAACCTGAAATCCGGGTGACTGTGGCGTTTTGTAACCCCATCAGAAAGCTCAGCCCCAGCGGTGGCAAAATATGGTGCCCGGATGGGGGAAGCCAGAAAAACTGTGCCAGATTGATCGTGGCGAGAAGTAAACCTTCCAGCAGAATACTATAGGCATAAATCGCCTTCTGCCCGCGCCTGCGACCGCCATTGACCAGAAACGTGCACATCATCGCGCCGAGAAAAAAGCTGGCAATCAGGGCAACGCAGGTCAACACCTCCTCCGCCTGCCCTTTTTGCAGACCGATGGCAAAGGCTGTGACATTGCCGGTCATGTTCGCACAATAGGACCCAACACTCAGAAACCCGGCAACGTTCACTGCCCCGGCCACAAGAGCCAAAGAACAGCCGAGTTGCCGGTCATGCAGAAAGCTGCGGCTTCCTTTTTCAAGAAAAAGCATAGGTCAGCTCAAGACCACAGGAGCCAGCGCACGTATGCCTGCCTCTTTTTCCCGGCTCGCATCACTCAACGCCCTTTGCGCGAAGCTGCTTTATCCGTTTCCTGACAGGTTAAAGGCTTCGTGTCCTCTGCCCCCACTTCCGAGAAAAAAGCCGTGTCACCCTTGCTCCACCATTCAAACCGATTGGCCGTATAGCGGGCGCCAGAGGCGGAAATGACATTAGAGAAAACCTGTGTTTCTCCTTCCACCTGCAGCACAGCCAAACTGACCGCCCCGGCATTGAGATAGGTGACGGAGACGAGCGGTTTTGCGAGTTTATCCAGCAGTTCCTGAGAACCGGAACAGCGATACGTTGTGCTGATTTTCTGCACCTGACTTGCAGGTGTAAGCGGAATATTCAACGTGCTTGCCGCAGCGGATTTGGCTGCCAAACAGGTATTTGCGCCTGCGCCATCCAGCACACCAAAGGCAGCAGCCAATCCGGCCAGCACTTTTAATGTCAGGCCTTTTTTGCCAGCATTTCTGACGTTCACGAGGGCTCTCCAATCTTACCAGCGGGATACTCTGGCCGGAAAACTACACCCGGTTTGCTGTTTTACAAAAATTCACTGATTCAAAACCACTCATGCAGCGGGAAAAGCTTCGCCGTCCCTAAAGAAAGAAAGACCTCACAGAAGCCGATTTTCTTCAGGACAGCACATCCTCTGGCCGTTCAGCTGCCAGAATACGCAGGCTGATGGCCGCTTTCTGCAGGGTTTCCTGCACCTCAAACGGCTTACCGTGCATTTGCCGCAACAGCCATCCTTCCGTCATCCCGGCCCATGCCGTGGCATCTGTACCCGTCTGCACCCATTTACGCAAAAAGACCTGAATGCCGCGCCGGGCGCTGAGCGGCAGAACCGGGTCCTTCGCCACATCCCGCAGGAAGACAATGTGCATCCCCATGGTCATGGCGCGAAACTGCGTCTGCATATAGGCCAGCCGGACAGGTTGCGGCACGCCCTGCGCATTCCGCAAAATCCGCACAAGGCTGGAGGCGCTTTCTGCAAGCCATTGATGCACCGTCACCCGGCTGCCCGGTGCCCCCAGAGCCTTCAGTCTGCGCTCCACCCAACGGGCCGTGCGCCGCATGTGAGAGTCCACCCGGAATGGCAGGACGAGGCGATACGTCCAGCCAACAAAGGTCACGGCGACCAGAAAGGCCATGGCGTTGTTGAAAAAGGCTTCTTCTGAAAAGCGGCTCTGGTTCCCCGGCCCGATCAGAACGGGCAAGAACATATTAAAGGAAAAGGCATACCCTGCAGTAGCTGGCTTCCGCGCAGCCAGACCACCAATTGTCATGACGATCATCAGCATGACAATCAGCACCTCGGGGGCCGTGACCGCAGGCATGATCCAGAAGGCGTAAATGGCGGCAGCAAACGCACACCACAGCGCCCCTTTCAGAAAGGGGGTCGAGGCCACAATCGGATTTTCCCGCGTAGCCAGAAGCCCATAGACCAGAGCCACAAAGGAAATGAAGCCAGCCCCCGCAGGCCAGCCCGTCACCTCCCACACCAGCCAGCCAGCCAGAATGCCCGCGCAGGAGCGGATACCGTTTTCAACCGCTTCCAGCGCATGGCGGCGGGAGGTCATTTTAAAACGGAAGCGATCTCCGCGTTTCGGGTGCGCGCAGGCCTCAATATGCTGCCGGGCAATATCATAATCCGCGTAAAGGGAGGCAGGGAGCGGGACATCTGCCTGCGCTCCCTCATTTTTCGGCTCCAGTAACAACGCCATACCCCGCGCACGGGCCAACACCATAATCATGGCCGCGAGCGCCGCATGGGCGTGGTCTGCTGCGTGGGTGCGAGGCCCCATTTCCAGCGCATCAAACTCAATGCGGGCGTTAGCCGCCATCAGGTCTGTCAGAACCTGCCCTTGCGTCTGGGCATCCGCTCGCCCGCTGACCAGATCAGACACCACATGCCGCACCGTCTGAAAAGCGCCGTTCAGCCGGTCAAGCAGGCGTTTGCGGGCCTGCGTCTGCAAGGTGGGCATAAAAAGGACAGCCAGAAGGGCTTCACACACCACACCCAGAATAATGTAGGTGCCACGCGCAATGGCGATATCAAAAACCTCGTCAGGCTGCGCAATGGCTCCTGTAGCGACAATGGCTGAGGTAAAGCCTGTAAGCACCAGACCGTAGGCCCGATAGCTTTCCAGAAAGGTCGCTCCGCCACAACACAGGCCAATCCACACAGCAAGGCAGCAGAAAAACAGAGCGGAGGCCTGCGGGAAAGCGGCAATCAGCGCCACCCCAATACAGCAGCCCAGCACCGTCCCGGCGATACGCCAGCGCGCCTTGGACAGACTTTCCCCGCGCGAGGATTGCGCCACCACCCAGACTGTCAGCGGAGCCCACTGGGGGCTGTCCAGTTCCATGCCCATGGCAATCAGTAAGGACAGGACAGCTGCCAGGGAGGACCGGACGGCAAAGATCACGTCCATGGCCGAGGGCTCAAGCAGCCAGCTCAGCTTGCTGCGCCAGGACGTGCGTGGGCCACCGAAAAAGAGCCTGCCCAGCAAGCCCCCATCAGGCCCGACCATGCTCTGACCTGTCATGATAGTATCCCGGCGCATGGCACCCCCTCCTGCACGAAGCGGGACAATGCGAAAAACCGAGGGCCTTCGTCCAAATGTTTGTAATGATCAGGTGATAAAGCCTGCTTATCAGACTGAATAAATGTCTGCCACGTTCAGGGTCTGCGCCACATCCCACAGGCGCGTCAGCAACATGCTTGTGTTGGGTTGGGTGAGCCGCACAAGCCCGACGTCAGGCGATGCACATCCGTTAATGCGCCGGAGCTGAAGGCCGGAAAGCCCGACCCGCTCAGGCAACGCCGCCACCGGCAGGATACTGGCCAGACGCCCGCCAAGCAGTTCCGCATGCAACAGTTCCAGCGCATCAGTTTCCAGCATCACGGTTGGTGTCACATCAGCGTCTCTGAATCCGGCATCCACCAGTTGCCGACTGCGCATATTGCGGCTGAGCAGACACAGCGGCAGTGAGGCAATCTCCGCCCAGGAGCAGTGCTTACCGGCAGGAAGCTGAACCGAAGCCGCCGCAGCCAGCACATGCTGTTCCGCATACAAAGGCCGCGCCTCAAACACGCCATCACCCGGCAACTGGTCCAGATACATAATGCCCAGTTGCAAATGATGCTCCCGGAGCATCCGGGTAATGTCTGCGCTGGAATAAACCTTCACTTCCACATGCAGAGCCGGAACAGCCGCGCGAAAACATTCCAGCAGCAGCGGGACAACCTGTATGGCGGGCGGCATAACGCCAATGGAGAGCGAGCCTCCGGCAATATCCTGTGCAAAAGCAGCTTCCTGCTTCAGCCCGTCCAGTGCGGCCAGTGTCTGACGTGCCCAGACCAGAACGCGCTTGCCCTCTTCCGTCAGACCGTAAAAACGGCGGTTCCGCTGGATGATGGTAATCCCAAGCTCGTTTTCAAGCTGGCGAATACCCGCAGACAAAGCAGGCTGAGAGACGCCACAGCTTTCCGCTGCACGGGAGAAATGACGGCACCGGTCCAGCGCAATCAGATAAGTCAGTTGCCGCAGAAACACCGCATACCTCGCACAATCGGCTCTTTAAAATGCTTACTGCGCATCCGTATGCGCCTGTAGGGCACTCTGGTCAAAAACCTGATGCGCCCCGGCAGGCGCGCAGAGATGGCCTTTAAAGGCGGCCCGTTGCTCCCCCTGCCCGACCTTCAGCACAAGCCATGCGGGCTGCACGCAATTATGGCTGTCATCAAACACCTCGCCGGAAACCCAGTGCAGCGTAGTCTCACGCACAGCCCCGGGTTCTAGAAGGACAGGCTCAACATGCTGCATGCTTTTAGCCCCATGTGAACCGGGCTGACGTGCCCGAACGGCTGAGCGCCTGAAAACAGACAGCCTGGCCCCATTCTTATCCTCGAACTGCACAAGCGGAACCGGCGGCAGAGTGCAGGCTTCCGCCCCTGTATTCCGCACCATGAGCACGGTGCCGGACTGCGACATGCCATCAAACGCGCCGTTGCGGTCATCCAGCATGACGTTCAGATTGGCAGCCTCACAGGCGGCCGGGGTAGTCTGCCGGGCAGCGGACGACGCTGACGCGCCAGCCGCACCTGCGCCCGCAAGAGGTTTGGCCTCAAAGCTCTTCACACTGCCAGTGGCCGGGTCCAGATGGCAGGACCATTGGAAGGGCGTCCAGCTTATGCCATCCGCCGCCTGCCGGAACTGCCCCCGCCCCTGCAACAAAGAGGAACTGACCAGCACCTGACTACCGGGCTGATCATCCTGCAAAAAAAACCGATCATCTGCTCCCAGACGCGTCAGCGGTGCGCGTGCAGCGCTCTGACAGAGGAAGGTCGTCATCTTCCAGACCAGACTCTGGTTCTGCACCGCAGCACGATCCTGCGGGTTCTGAATGGCCGCAATCTGACGATTTATGCTGTCCATCTCGGCTTTAGACGGCTGGCTCTCACGGCCCTCCGCCGCAAAAACGGGCGTACTGAACAGAAGCGCCATAAGGCTAACGCCTGCGGCTCCGACCTTGTAAAAGCTTGATATGCTGCACATTTTTAGATGATGCGGGAGAGTTGGGGGCAGATCAAGCCATCATCCCCGCAGAGGCCTGATGCATTTCTCATAATAAATCGAAAAATAAGTCTTGAAATCTATCTTAAGATATTTATATCGTAAGACATGATGAAAACACAGAAACACGATCGTCCCTCCCGCCATCCTCACCACGCCGCCGGACCGCGCGGCGAACGCCACGGCGGAGGCCGGGGCTTTGGCCGCGGTTTTGGAGGGGGCTTCGGACGAGGTCCCGGCAGAGGAGACTTCCCCAAAGGCCGCAAACTCAGCTCGGAGGAACTCCAGCTGATTCTGCTCGCCCTGCTCGCTGAACAGCCTGCGCATGGTTATGAACTGATCCGCCTGCTGGAAGAAAAATCCGGTGGCTTCTATGCGCCCAGCCCCGGCATGGTCTACCCGGCTCTCACCTATCTGGAAGAAATTGGCCACACCTCCGTCACCCAGCAGGGCAACCGCAAGCTGTATAGCCTGACGGACGAAGGCCGGGCTTTTCTGGAAGAAAACCGCGAGCAGGCAGACCGTATTCTGGAAACCCTCGCCCGCATTGGCAGCCGTATGAGCGAAGTGCGGGAAGCCTTTGCCGGGGTCAACGCTGTTGATCCGGAAGCCGCTGATGCCCTGCATCAGGCGCGCCACGCGCTCAAACAGGCCATGATGCGCAAACGCGGCTGCTCCCCGGATGCTCTTAAGCGCATTACGCAGATCCTCAACACAGCGGCTGAGGAAATCTCAAAAATCCCGGAGTGAAATCCCGGATTTTTTCCTGACAGGTCTGGCCGCAGTGTATGCTGCCGCCAGATGAGACCTCTGGCAGAGACCGTCTGCTCATGGCATGAAGGCTCTCGTGTCAGACGCCTGCCCCTGAAAAGAGATCCGCATGACGCACAGTAAACCACGCATCACCATCCACTACTGCACGCAATGCAACTGGCTTTTGCGGGCTGCGTGGATGGCGCAGGAATTGCTTTCCACGTTTGGAGAAACACTGGGCGGCGTGACACTGGTGCCAGATAGCGGTGGCCGGTTTGAAATCCATGTGGATGATCAGCTGGTCTGGGAGCGCAAGCGAGATGGCGGCTTCCCCGGCCCGAAAGAGCTGAAGCAGAGAGTGCGGGATATCATTTCCCCTCAGCAGGATCTCGGCCATATCGACCGCTAGCGGCGGTTTAAAACGCGCTTTCCCTGCCCTTTTCTGGCATAATCCCGCGCATGAAACACTATTCCGCCGCCCAGACCCGTGACGCCCTCCCCTTTCCGGCTCTGGTAGACGCTCTGGCCGTGACGGCTCAGGCCTATGCAGAAGGCTCCATTGTGTGCCCCGAACGCAGCGTCGTCCCCGCCCCCGGCGGCTCCACGCTCCTGATGACCATGCCTTCGGTCAGTCAGGATCTTCTTGTCACCAAATTACTGACAATCTGCCCGGACAATGCCGGCACCGACCGCCCTACCATTCAGGGACAGGTTACCTGCGCCAGCGCACATACCGGCGAGTTGCTTTTTTCACTGGACGGTCCAACCGTGACCATGCGCCGCACCTCAGCCATAAGTCTGCTGGGCGTTCGGCTTCTGGCGCGTGGGCCCGTGCGCCGTGTGCTGATGATTGGCACCGGCACGCAGGCCCGCGCCCATTGTGAAGCCTTTGCCGCCCTGTATCCTGACGCCACACTGGTGGTGCGCGCCCGCACGCCGGAACGCGCGGCCTCCTTCTGCCAGCAACAGGCTGACCTGCCTTTATCGATCCGGCCAGAACTGCCAAACGAAGAGCGCTTTGATGTCGTCCTGACCGTCACCAGCAGCCGGGAGGTTTTGTATGACGGGCCACCTGATCCAGACTGTCTGGTGGTTGGTGTCGGGGCCTTCCAGCCCGACATGATTGAAGTTGGCCCGCAAATTGTGCGGAACAGCACCCTCTATGTGGATGACCCGATTGGCGCCCCAAGCGAGGCAGGAGACCTCATTCAGGCAGGCGTCAACTGGGCAGACGTGCGCCCGCTGGCCTCCGCCCTGCATACCCCGCCGCCAGAGGACCGCCCTATCTTTTTCAAATCCGTCGGCTGTGCCGCGTGGGATCTGGCGGCTTGCAGAGTGCTGGCGCCTTAAACGGCCCTCGGCTCTCCGCCAGCGTTACGGCACCAGAGACTTCACCAGAGCGCGCAGGGCTTTCTGTGCGGCTTTCTTGCCCCACTCTTTCAGCAACTTGCGGGTCCGGTCCTGTTTGGCCAGCGCATAGGGGCTTTCCCGAATAGGCGGCATCGCTGCGACGTGATCCTTCATGGACGCAGGAAGTGCCGGAAACGGATCAATATTCACCAGCCGGATCAGCATCGCGACACTGGTAATCCGGCAGGACGGTCGCGCGGTATTCAGGCAGACATACGCGCCCGTGCCATTCCCTGCCGGGTCATACACCGCTTTCCATGTCACGGTCGGGACGGGAATGTGATGGGAGCCGATAGTTCTGAACTGGTCCGGATCATAACCGGGGCCGGTCACCACAAAAATCTCCCCTTCCTCCCGCGCCCAGCCGCGCACGGCACTTTCCACCCCTTCCCACGGGCCACGATTAAGCTCCGGCGTTTGCGGCACAATGTTGGAGAGCAAAAAGCTTTGCTTCTGGGCCGTCGCCCCGGCCTCATCCCCACTTGGCGTCATGTGCCCACGGTCATAATGGGAACGGGTGTAATCCGCCGTCAGCGCCCGCATGGTGGAAGGCAAGCGCGTGTCCGGCTGAAAATTGTCATGCCGCTGCATCTTGTCGGCAATTTCCAGATTTTCTTCCGTCAGATCTTCCGCAGACCAAAGCGGGCCGCGCGTCTGTTCTGAGGCCAGTACGGCATACTGGTCATTACACAGCATGACAGTCCCGATCCGTGCCGTCTCGGACAGGACGGCTGGCGGGACACCTTTGGCAAACAGGTCCGGGCAGCTTGCAGCATTGGCAACGGGAGCCACTGCTACGGAAGACAAGCACAGCAGTCCCGCTGCACCAAAAAAAACTTTCAGCACGTTTGTCCTAAACCCGGCTTGTAAAGCGGTCTGTGACTTTAATCTCGCTGACAGTCAATTCAACATCCCGCCGGTAAATCTCGTCTCGCAAAAAGGTCTCTTCCTCCTCCCGTTTTTCAGGAGGCAGGTCGATAAACCATGCCTTAGGCCGCCCGTCCATGCCGTCATTCCAGCGATAGCCACGGGCCTTGAGCGCATCCTTGCTTTCAAAAGGTGCCTGCGTCGCCCAGATCCTTACCCAGACCGAACGGGCGCGGTCCAGCAGATAGGAGAGCGCACTCCGCCCCTCCGGGAAGCCGCAATAGCCCAGCAGCGCAAGGCTCGCCAGACAGTCATCCGTAGCGCGATGACCGTCAAAAAAGAACCCCGCCTGTGTTGCCAGATAGCCCAGTTTGCGCCCCTCGAAGCCAGCCTCGTCCCACGGCACATCCGACATGGAACAAGCCCACGGTTTTTCCGCAAAGGCAGGGCAAAAGGCTTCAATAAACGGACGGTCAAATGCGGCGTTATGCGCAATCACCAGAGAGGCATCGGCCGCAAAATCGGCCACCTCATCCGGCGCAATGCTGTGCCCGGCGAGCATGTCCTGCGTCAGCCCGGTCAACTCCGTGATACGCGGCGGCACGGGCACGGAGGGTTCACGCAGGCGGCTGAAAGCCGGCAAGACGCCAATCAGGCCGCCATCCAGCGTATAGGCAAAGGGCACCATGCCAATTTCGATAATTTCATCAAGGGCTGCATCCAGCCCTGTGGTCTCAAGGTCCAGAAACAGACCTTTGCGCACTCTGCGCCCCTGCGGCATGGCCTCCAGCCAATGCGGACGCAGGCGGCGCAACACACGATAATCGCCTGAGCGCTCCAGCGTTCGGGCAAGATTTTCCAAAGACATGTCAGCTCCTGAACCTGCGCGCAACTTATGCAGCGTTGCGCGCAGAGGCCAGAAGATTTTTCCCCCTCCCCCTCAGAACTTCAGGGCTCAGAACGAGGTGGAGACCGTCCCGATCATGGAAAAGGACGGCAGCGGCGCATAAGTAGGGGAAGAGTCCGCCGCAATCTTATGCCCATAGACCCCAACCGTGGGTTTGGCGTTGTTGGAGAAGGAATACACACTTCCCAGCTTGTTCTGCCCCGTCACGTTGGAGAAGTTCAGGCGGAACGTGGGAGACTGCGCAATCCACACCTTGGGGAAATGGTAGCCCAGCGCGATCGTATTGGTGAAGTAATACGGCATCGCCTGATCGTTCATAAAGGTGGAATACTGCTTGGCCGTAAAATGCAGGCTGGCGTTCAGGAAGAACGGGCCTTCATTGTAGGTCAGCCCCACGCTCGCCATGTATTTCGGCGTCATGACAGGCGTTTTGCCCTTGGTCCGCAGGTAATCCACCACACCGCTGCTCGAGGTTGTCGGCAGGTTATTGTCCATGGTCGCGTGCAGATATTCAAACGACACATACGGGCGGAAACGGTGCAGCAACGGCCGGGTAGACAGCATAACGTCCACACCCCGAATGGTCTCACCACCCGCATTCATGGTCTGGCTCACCTGCACATCGTTACTATAGGTGTTCAGTGACAGCAGACGGTTGGACACATTGAAGTTAAAGGCGCTGATATCCGCCACCAGCAGATTGCCGGAATAGCGATAACCGATTTCTTCCTTGATGGAATATTGCGGCTTTGCCCCGGCCCCGGAGGTCGTCATCTTGCCGGTTGTGGTGCTGTAACGCGTGATCAGCCCTACCGGAGACGGTGCACGGAAATCCCCCTCCGCGTTGATGTAAACCTGATTGCGCTTATCAATGTCATAGGACCACGCAACACGAGGCGTCGGCGAGACGAACGTCTGAGACGTCTTGCCTGCCCCACCCGGCAGATAATCCTGCCCGCGCAGGGTCATGGCCGTCACCTTGATGCCAGCCCGCAGGCTCATCTTGTGGTTCAGGAAATACTGCGTGTCTTCCAGAAAACCGGAATTCAGGCTGTAGGACCCAAGATAGTTGGTGGAATAATAAATATTGCCCGCCGTGGTGCGCAGATAAGCCGATTTATCCGTATCGGAAGGCCGCGCGCCGTTGGTCTGGTTCATGCGCATCATGGGCGTCAGCAAAGAATAGCTGTTCTCTTCATGCCAGTAACCAACCTGCCCTGAATTGTCCTTCAGGTTCCAGTGCAGGGCCGCCACAACGCCCCCCTGCTGGTTGAGGGATTGCGCAGCACTGGCCGCGTTATAATACGTGCCTTTTTTGACCTTACCGTCCCCGTCCAGATCAATCTGCTCAAGCGTGGTCCCGGCATAGGTGTAGCCTTCACGCATGCGCGTCGCACTATCCAGCGTAATGGCGGCCCGCTGGTAATACGGCACCACACTCACACTGAAAACGTGGTTCAGCGCCAGTTTTATTGGCAAAGAGGCGTAGAACTGGTCCTTGTTTGTGCCACGCTCCGCGTAATAGGTGCTGGGTGAGGTCTGGCTATACGTCGCCAAATAGCTCAGCGGCAGGGAAACTGGCCGGTCATGTTTGTCGTTAAGGAAGTTCGCCATCGTCGGATAGCGGTTCAGGTAGGACTCATAGTGGTTGTAACCGACGAACAGATCAACCGAACTGTTCTGCCCGAATGTTTTCTGGGCGCGGAAATCCATATGCTTCCGGTCACTATTGCCCGACCCGCGCCAGGCATCCGCACGGGTATGCGAGAACGAGACATAGCTCTTGATGCCCGAATTCCCCAACAGGCCCGTATCCAGCCGGATAAACTCCTTGGACGTATTGAAGGAGCCGTAACTGCCGGAAATCGTACCCCCGAATTTGTCAGACGGCTTGCGGGTTGTAATGGAGAGCGAGCCTGCGGCGGCAGACGTCAGCGGATCTTCCACCGAAATGGAACCCGGCGTCATGGATTCAACAGAGATATTCTGGGAATCAATATAGTTCTGAATAAAGCTGGCCCCGGAGGTGGAGGAGCCATTGGCAATCGGCATGCCGTTCAGCAGGAAGCCGATATCCACGTCATTCAGGCCGCGGCTGGTGATGGAGCTGCCATCAATACCACTGGGGTCTGAGGAAGACACATTCACACTCGGCAGATTGGCAATCAGATCCAGCGGCGCGCTGGTCGGGCTTTGCATGCCAATATAGGTGCTGGTAACGGACTGCGTGGCGCGCGCATCATGCTCCACGCGCATCATCCCGCCGCCGGGGGCATTCCGCCTGCTGCCACGAATATCGAGGCTTTCAGACTCACTGGACTCACGGTCGGCAGACCGGGCCGGGCGCGCCTGTTTCCGCGCGGGACCGGCCTTGCCTTTCCCGGCATTTGCAGGGGCTACGGCACCGTTGGACCGGCCTGTTGTGGACGGGCTGGAGACAGTCTGCGCAGAGGCAGACTCACCCAGCACAAAAGCGCCAAGAACAGTTGCCGCCATCAGGTGCCGCTTGCGCCGAATGGAACGCAGCAGAGCATTGGAGGGACCGGCAACAGTGCAAATCTTCTGACGAGACATGAGGCGGAGTTTCCTGAAAGAGCATGACGCCTGACAATCGTTACGAATCTTCTCCAAAAGATAAATCGCTTAATCGTGGCGACATTATAAATCTGAGCTTGATAATGACAGTTTTGAGGCACCCTCGCCTGCCGCCTCAGCACCCTGAGGGTCAGGCAGACTCTCGCTCTTTCAGGAAACTGACCCCCAGCCTGACGGCCAGCGCTGCAAGGCATGCTGTGAACATAACGTAATAAAGTGGCGCGCTCTGATAGCCGGAAAACTGGATAATCGCGCCATTGACCAAGGGAGCCAGTCCCCCAAACGTCGCCACGCCCAGAGAATAGCCGACTGAAAGGCCACGCCCCCGGTGCGCCTTGCCAAACAGCAGGCCCATATACCCGTCCAGTGACGCAAAATAGAACAGCCCCAGCACGTTCAGGAGCAGAGGGCACAGCATCACCATAACCGGCGTCCATGGCATCCATCCAGCCATGAGGGCTGGCAGCAGAACCAGCCCGGCGCAGGAACAGAGCATGGGATAAATGCGCTTTGTCCTGTCAAAATACTCCGCCAGCCGCCAGCGCACCGGGGTCAGCAGAAGTTGCCCGGCATAGGTCGCAAACGCGGCCCAGTAGGTCTGGCGCGGCGAGACATGAAAAACGCTCTGCGCAAAATGGGGCATGTAAAACCCCAGATACGTAATGCCGCTGCCAAGACTGACCATGCCCATCACCAGCATGATGCGCAGACCGGTATAGCGTTCCGTGCTGACAGGCTTTAGGGCCACAACCACCTGCGGTGCCACTTCACGCGGACCAAGAGATGCCCGAAGCGCCAGCCCCACCAGTCCACCACATGAACCAAGAACAGCCGCAATGCGGAATCCATAGGCGGCATAAGCCTGCTCACTCAGCAGCCCACCCAGCGTCAGCACGACGCTACAGGCGCATAGTGACGCCAGAATCTGGCCAATCGCCTGCCAGCTCGCCCGCTTTGCTTCCTGATGGGGGGATTGTTCAATCAGGAAGGATGTCGCCACCCCAAATTCACCCCCCAGAGAAAAACCCTGCATCAGCCGCCCGAGCACGATCAGCCCCGGTGCGAAGGAGCCCAGCACCGCATAACCGGGACAGAAGGCAATCAGCGCACTGCCCGTTGCCATCAGCGCCATACAGACTGTCAGCCCCGGCAGGCGGCCTTTTCTGTCCGCATAGCCGCCCAGGACATACGCCCCCACGGGCCGCGCCAGCAGAGAAAGACCGAACGTGGCAAGAGCCAGCGCGATCTGGGAAAAGCGCAAATCTGCCGGGAAAAACGTCCGGGCGATAAAGGCGGAAAAGTACGAATAAATGACCAGATCATAATATTCGACAACATTGCCGATAATCGCCGTCAGAATATACCGCTTGCGCTGGGAGGCAGACAGGGATGCTGTCATCGGGCCTGCGTCGCAATGCCGCCCAGAGCACTGACCACAAAATTGATGAACGAGCGCAGCGTGGGCGAGCTGAAACGGTCCTTATGATACAAAAGGTAAACCGGCCGCGACGGCAGACGGTATTCCGGCAAAACAGCCTTCAGCCGCCCGGCCCGCAAATCTTCCCGCACAAGATCCGCCGGCAGCATGGCAAGGCCCATCCCGGCCAGCACAGCTTTCCGCAGCGCCTGCGTGTTGTTCATGACGGCCCGTGTGCGCAGAATTTCCACTACAACCTTCCCTTTCGGTCCTTCCAGCTGCCATTCCCGCCCTGCCCAGTGCATGGGAGAACTGGCCGGATAAGGGAAAGACAACGCATCATGCGCCTGAAGTTGCGCGGGCGTAAAAGGTTCTCCCCGCCGCTCCAGATAATCCGGCGCAGCACAGAGCGTCATCTGATAATCGCCCAGACGCCGACAGATCAGCGTGGAGGGCCCCGGCAGACCGAGGCGGATAGCGGCATCAAATTTTTCTTCCGTCAGATCCACGCTGCGTTCCGTCAGCACCACTTCCACATCCACCGTGGGGTGTTGTTGCAGATAGTCCACCATCCGGGGTGTGAGGCTTTCCGTCCCATATGTAACGGGCGCTGTAATGCGCAGTTTGCCACCTGGCACCGTCTGCGCGGCCTGCGCCATCCGGTCGGTTTCCTCCAGCATCGCAATAATTTCACGACACTTCTCAAAATAGACCGCGCCAAACGGCGTCAGGCTTTGCCGCCGCGTTGTGCGGCGCAGCAGGCTGGCCCCAACCCGTTCTTCCAGCAGACGAATATAATTGCCCACCATGGTGGAAGACATGCTGCATCGTTCAGCCGCCGCAGCCATGCTGCCGGTTTCCACCACGGCCACAAAGGTCGTCATTGCCTGAAAAACGTTCATTCCGCACCCTGGGTTTCTAATCTTCCCATAATCAGCACGTTTATTGTTTTGATTAAAGACCGTAACCTTTTTCCCAGAGATATTTTCGTGCGGTGCAGCAAAGGTTCTTGTTTCAGGATGAGCATTAAAACAGATCACCGAGCCCTTCCCCTGTCTCCTCGCAAGCGCGCTGGCCTTAAAGCCATGCTTGGCGCTTCGGCCCTGCTGCTCTCCGCCTGCGCGACCCAGCAACCACAAAAAGCACCCGTCATGGCTCAAAGTTATATGGCCGCCACGGCCAACCCCATGGCCTCCACTGTTGCGTCCGACATCCTCGCACGCGGCGGCAATGCCGTGGACGCCGCCATTGCCGGGCAGATGATGCTGGCGGTGGTGGAACCACAGGCTTCCGGTCTGGGCGGCGGCTCCGCCGTGCTCTTCTGGGAAAAGCAGACCGGCCAGCTCAGCTTTTATGACGGTCTGGCCAGCGCTCCGGCCTCTGTCCCGGAGGATTATACCAAAGACGCACAGGGCAAGCAGATCCCCCATACCGTGCTGGAACGCACCGGGCGCGTGGTGGCCGTGCCGGGCACGCTGCGCACCCTGGCTCTCCTCCATAAACGCTATGGTAAACTCCCCTGGGCCGACCTGTTTACGCAGGCCATTGCTACGGCCCGCAACGGCTTCCCCATGCCGGGCTACCTGCATCTGGTGCTGACGGAACGCCCGGACCTCGCAAAGCTGCCGGATTTTGCCTCCTACTTTGATGCCAGCCAGAGCCCGCTGCGACAGGGCACCCTTCTGCATAATGCGGCTTTAGCAGACACCCTCACCCGCATTGCCCAAAACGGGGCAGAAACCTTTTACGCACCAGAAAATGCCAAGCGCATTGGGCAGGCTGTCGCGCAGGGCCCATACCCGGGCCACATCACACCAGCAGATTTCGCAGCCTATAAAGTGCGGGAACGCGCCCCGCTCTGCATTCACGCCTTTGGCCGCCGCATCTGCACAGCCGCACCGCCAGTGGCCGGTGGCCTCGCTGTGCTGCAACAGCTGGCCCTGCTCGACCGGATGCAGATTGGCCGTTACGCGCCCGGCAGTGTTCAGGCCGCGCATCTGCTGCTTGAGGCCTCCCGTCTGGCCGAAGCCGACCGCCGGAAATATGCGGCGGACCCCGATTTTGTGCCGGTCGCCACGTCTTATCTCCTGAGCCCGGACTATCTGGAAAGCCGCGCCCGCCAGATTGATGAGACCACTGCCGCGCCCAAAGTCTCCCCCGGCGTCATCCCGGCTGATCAGGCCTCTCTTCCGGCCTCCGATGCCATGACGGTTCCGGCCACCACGCATCTTTCCATCCATGACAGCTTTGGCAATGCGCTGTCCTTCACCACCACCATCAACCTGAACTTCGGTGCGGATATTGTGGTGGATGGCATGGTGCTGAACGACGCCATTACCAACTTCGCCACGCATCCGATTGTCGATGGTCAGCGCGTCGCCAACGCCATTGCGCCGGGCAAGCGGCCCATTACCACGATGGCCCCGACCATTGTGTTTGGTGCGGATAACACGCCGGAAGTCATTATCGGTGCAGGCGGGGGCGCCCGGATTATTGATTCCGTCGTGCAGTCACTGGTGGGCTATCTGGCATGGGGTCAGAACATTCGGACCGCCATTGAGCAGCCCCGCATTGGCGCACAGAACCGTGCGGAAGAACTGGAACACGGCACCGCCGCCGCAGCCCTTGCCCCGGCCCTGCGCAAAATGGGGCATAACCCCAAAAGCGCTGTCATGAATGCTGCCGTGCAGGGCATTACGCGCGGTCCGTCCGGCCTTGAAGGCTGGGGCGATCCGCACCGCGATGGCGTTGCTGTCGGCCACTGATTTTACCGGAGACTCTCATGACCCGATCATTCCGTGCCTTCCTGTGCGCCTCCACTCTCGCCTCGCTGGCAGCCTGTGCGGCCCCTTCCCCCGCAACGCCGCCTGCCCCGCCGCCGGTGCCTGATCGCCCCCTGGGTGATGGCGGCGTGAGCCCGTTCTACCAGCCGCCCGCCGCGGTACCCGCGGAAGCTGGCCAGATGATCCGCACAGAAACCATTCAGGGCCTTAAACTCCCTGACAATGCGGATCATGCCGAGCGCATCCTCTACACCTCCATCAGCGGTGTGGGGAACGAAGAACCTGTTTCCGTGTCCGGTCAGATCATTTTCCCCAAAGGCACCCCGCCTAAAGGCGGCTGGCCGGTGATTGCGTGGGAACATGGCACTACGGGCATTGCGGATGTCTGCGCGCCCTCATGGCGCGGTTATTTCTCGCGGGATCGCGCCTTTCTGGACCACTGGCTGGGGGCGGGCTTTGCCATTGTCGCCAGCGATTATCAGGGACTGGGCACACCGGGACCGCACCCTTACCTGATGTACAAGCCAGAAGCGTATAGCGTGCTGAATGCGCTGCGTGCCGCGCTCAAACACTATCCGGACGAACTGCGCAACCGCATTGTTCTGGTCGGGCAGTCTCAGGGCGGCGGTGCGGCTCTGGGCACCGGCTGGATGGCCCCGCGCTATGCGCCGGACCTGCATATTCTGGGTGTTGTCGCCACCGGCGTTGTGACGGACTTTGCGCCCACGGCCCACCCCAAGCATCCGCCCATGACCCGCAGCAATACGGAATCTCCGCACATGGCCGCAGGGTTTGAAATCCTGACGGATGAAGGCTCCAAACAAAGCCTGCACCCCGGTCAGGACATGGATGCGGACATGACGGAAAAAGGGCACGACCTCTCTCGTCAGGCGCGCCAGTCCTGCCTGGGGGATCTGTTCCGCTACACAGACAGCCACGACATCACCACAGCCAACATGTTTACCGCGGGCGCGGCACCGGAAGATCCCGCTTATATTCAGGCCTTCACCATTCCGAATGCCCATTTCTCTGTGCCTGTTCTGGTCGGCACCGGTCTGGCCGACGGAGAAGCCGGCATCAGCCAGCAGTACAATGCTGTCGCCGCCATGTGTGACGCCGGAACACATGTGACATGGGTGCAGTATCACGGCCTGACCCATAACGGCGCTGTTAACCCGTCTGCCAATGACTCTGTGCCGTTCGCTCTGGGCCTTCTCAAAGGCAAGGTCCCCAAAAGCACGTGCAGCACGCTCAAGCCCCTCGGGCATGAAGAAGAGCCGACACCGGACATCAAGTGGAATAACTAAGGCGCGAAATTTTCTGTTGGGAAAACACCTTTCCCGCAGAGGCCATAGCAAGTCCTACAAAAAACGGCACAGGAGACGATCCTGTGCCGTTTTTGCTGTCTTCTCAAAGCGTTTGAAGCGTTAACCTGCTTTGATTTTCGCAATCCACTGATCAACCAGATCAGACATCAGATCCAGCGGCATGGCGCCGTTCCCCAGAATGACATCATGGAACGCCTTGATATCGAACTTGTCACCCAGTTCGGTTTTGGCTTTTTCCCGCAGTTTCAGAATGGTCTGCTGGCCCAGCATATAGCCCAGCGCCTGCCCCGGCCATGCAACATAGCGGTCTGTTTCCGCCTGCATGTCCGGCTCACTGGTGGGCGGATGCGCGTGGAAGAAATCGCTCATCTGCTGGCGCGTCCAGTGTTTGTAATGCACACCGGTATCCAGAACCAGACGATCAGCCCGCAGCAGTGCCCCGTTCAGGCGGCCATAATCGCTGTAGAGATCCTGATAAAAGCCCAGTTCTTTCCCCAGACCTTCCGCATACAGCGCCCAGCCTTCCACATAGGAATTATAAGCCCCCTGCTGGCGGAAAGCGGGCAGCGGCATGTCCTGCGCCAGAGAAATCTGGAAGTGATGCCCCGGCACGCCTTCATGATACGCCGTGTCTTCAATCGTATAGAGGTCGCGCTTGTCGTAATCCCCTGTATTGACGAACACGATGCCCGGCCGAGAGCCATCCGGTGTGCCCTGATGATACTCAGCCCCCGCAGCATCCGCCTCGCGATAAGCCTCAACAGACCGGACTTCCAGCTTCGTCTTGGGAATCTTGTTGAAAATGCGCGGTAACGCAGGCCACATCTGCGCAATATAACCGCGATATTTCTCCAGAATTTCTTCCCTAGACTTCGCATACAGCTTCGGGTCATGATCCACGGATGCCCGCAATGCAGCGAGATCAGCAAACCCCAACTTGTGGGCAATCTCCGTCATCTGCCCCTCAATCCTGCTCACCTGCTGCAAGCCAAGCTGATGGATTTCTTCCGGAGCCATGGGGCTGGTTGTCTGCACGCGGATTGCGTAGCGATACAGGGCATCACCATTCGGCAGGGACCAGATCCCTTCATGCACGCGGCCATGCGGGGCGTAGTCTGTTTTTACAAACTGAGCAAAACTGGCGAAGGCTGGACGAACTTCCGTATCCACCGCTTTCAGAATAGCCTGCTTCAACCGGGCCTGCTGCGCGGAGGAAACTCCCTTGGGGAAATTTTCAACCGGCTGACCAAAGACGTTTTTAACGCCTGCGGGTTCTGCAACCTGCTCCAGCTGCGTCACAACTTTTTCAAGCAGATAACGCGGGGGTACCAGACCGTCCTTCATCCCCTGCTCTGCCAGAACCTTCAACTGCGCCAGCACAGCAGGCAGCGCATGCAGGCGGTCCAGATAATCCTGATACTGGCCCGCTGTCTCAAACGGAATGGAGGACACAAAGCCCGGCAGCATCAGCTGCACGCCCTGCACCTGATCAATCGGCAGCTCGTAGGTTTTAAGCGCAAAGCCGTCCAGCTTGTCCTGAAGCTGGCGGATCATCATCGCACGGCTGATCTGCTCCTGCCCCGTCAGGGTCGCAGGATCAACGGCTTCAAAGCGTTTGAGAAACCATGCTGTAGTGACTTTATCTCTTGCAATCTGCTCCAGAGAATAATCGGTCCACTGCTTGTTGTAGCGATAATCACCAATGGTAGTCGCCAGCTCGGGGGAAGACCGGAGCTGATACTGCCATTCCTCATCCAGCAGGGCTGCAAAAGCCGTGCTGGCAGACGGTGCTGCCGGGGCGGCCTGCGTCGTTTTTTCCGGGGCTGGCGCAGCCAGTGCCGTGCCGCTGGCCAGCACACAGGCCAGCCCTAATCCTGCCAGACGATGGGGTGCAAACACGCTCATACTCTCCCTGCCAATCATACAAACAATTATGCCTGGCACGGGGCCAGGCATAATCACGTCGTCTTGTGTCTTTAAGTCGCTACGGTCTTCATTACAAATTAGAACTGAACACCGGCCTGAAGGAAGACATAGCGGCCGATAATCTCATCAGAATACATCGCCAGAGCCGTATTGGTGCCGCCATCGGGCACAAACGGGGGCTTCTTATCCAGAATGTTGTTCACGCCACCTTCAAAGTTCCAGCGGCCCAGACGGTAGCTGGCCGTGATGTCATGCGAGAAGATCCCCGGCACTTTGCAGTAAACGTAAGCCTTGCAGGACAGATCGCTCGAACCATCGGTAAACTTCATCCCGCCAGTGTAGTGCATCATGTAACGCAGGCTGAAGTCGTTATGGTGCCAGGTCACCGTAGCATAATCACGCACGCGGGGCATGCCATAACCGCTTTGATAGAACAGACGGCCCGCATAGTTGTTCCACTGGCCATTCGGTTCGTTCTGCTGCAGGTACCCCACCAGCTGCTGGAAGTTGTTTTCCAGCGTGAAGGAATCCTGCGGCGTCACCTGAATATGGTAGCTCAGGTCAAAGTCGATTCCGTTCGTGCGCAGGCCGCCAACGTTGGCATACAGATCACTCACCTGCGTCAGCTGCCCGGCGGTGGAGCGCTGCTGCACCTGAGAACAGTAGGACGGGTCCGCCCCGGTATAGCACTGGTCCGCCACATACTGCACAGGCAGCGTGCTGATCATGTGCTGCACAGTGTAGTGCCAGTATTCAACAGACGCCATCAGCCCCGGAATCCAGCGTGGCGTAATAACCGTGCCAACCGTATAGGTCCGGCCGATTTCCGGCTGGAGGTTTGGGTTACCACCCGTCAGCGTCGGGATCTGCCCGCTGTTGACGTTCACAAAGTTTGCGGGGTTCACACCCTGAGTAAGACACTTGGACGTTACCGCCGCGCTGGCCGCACCATAGCTTCCAGCCTGTGCACAGGGGTCCGTGCCCGGGTTGTAGGAAATGGACTGACCACCGAACATTTCAGACATATTCGGCGCACGGAAGGACGTGCCCAGCGTGGCGCGGAAGCGAATATCCTGCACCGGGGCCCAGTTGATACCGACCTTCCAGTTTTCGGCGCTGCCAAACGTGTTGTAGCGTGAATACCGCCCCTGCCCATCAATGGTCAGATCCTTGGCGAGGAAAGCATTCTGGAGCAGCGGAATTTTGCCTTCCAGATACACTTCCGTCACGTTGTAACCACCACCGGTGTAGGTCGCGCCCCCACCAAGGTCACCGTTCGCAGCCAGCGCATCCGGGCTGTAGCTTGCCTGCTCACTCCGGTGCTCAATGCCGCCTGCAATCCCGATATTCCCGCCGTGCTCATACGGCAGTTTGACAACCTTGTTGTTAAAGACGCGGAAGTTGAAGTCACGCATCTGGTAGTAGCTGTGGTCGTTCTGGGTGTAGCCGATATAGTTTTTTGCCTGCTGGGATAGCGGCTCAAACGGATTGATCAGCGTACAGCCGGGGGACGATGTACAGACTGAGGGGTTATAAACCACCGCACTGTTCGGATCAGACGGATCAACCTGCTGCTGGCCCAGAACATTCATCGCATTGCGATAGTTCGTCATGTTGTTGGTGGTCATGGTCGCAACGGACGAACCATACGTCATGGACGCATCATACTGCCAGTTTCCGGCAATCTCGCCCTTCATGCCGCCCATCACCTGATAGGTATCGACACCTTCCTTGTATTCACGGTTCCCGATATCGGCCATCCGCTTATACAGGGATACATCTTCCCCCCACGTGTTGTAAGGGTTGCCCGCCGGCAGGATCCAGGACGTGCTGAGCGTTGACGGATAAGACGAACCCGTCAGCGGATTCGGCGCCATTTCGTTCATGGCATCCTTGTGAGTGTACCGAACGTTGGCATACAGCTGGAAATGCTTGTTGATGTCATAATGCATATCCCCGGACAGGTTCCCGCTTTGCAGGTAGTTTGTCATGGAGGCATCACGCGCAAAGTTATAGCGGTCCGCATTACCAAACGTATGGAACCCACCGCCTGAACTGTTGGCCACAAGGTTGGTTGTGCTGCCATCGGCATTGGGCACCATCACGCGTGTGGCGGTGGACACCGAACTGCCGTACGGGACCGCTTCACCGGGCGCCACATCCGCATTCCACGGCAGGCGGGACCATTTGCGGTCACGCTGGTAGATCGGGCTGGTGGTCATATACTGACCAAATATGCTGATATTCCCGCGGTCATGGTCAAAATTGAAGCCTTTGAAGCCTGAAATTTTGCCAGACTGCCCATCACCATAGCTGCTGATCCCGCCGCGCACCTGAATGCTGCCGGTTGTCAGGTTATGCTTGAGCTTGATGTTGATAACGCCCGAGACTGCATCCGCACCATAGAGTTCGGACCCACCGTCTTTCAGAATTTCCACAGAGGAAATCTGGTCAACCGGGATGGAGTTCAGATCCACGCAGGAGCTGCCCTGCCCCATGGTTTCAACCTGACGCTTGCCGTCCACCAGCACCAGCACACGGCTGGGGCCAAGGTTGCGCAGGTCAGGGCAGGACATACCCAGACCACCATTGGTGGTTGTGTTGCCTGCGCCCTGGGAGCCCATGGAGGGCAGACGCTGCAGATAATCGCCCAGTGTGACAGCAGATGTTTGCTGAATATCTTTGGCGCTGATGATCTGAACAGGATTGGGGTCCTGATGCTTACCAGAAGACAGTGCGGAACCGGTTACGGTAAG
Source organism: Acetobacter sp. KSO5 (assembly GCF_044094635.1). Taxonomy (NCBI): domain Bacteria; kingdom Pseudomonadati; phylum Pseudomonadota; class Alphaproteobacteria; order Acetobacterales; family Acetobacteraceae; genus Acetobacter; species Acetobacter sp. KSO5. The sequence continues at coordinate 1,932,407 of NZ_CP172014.1, forward strand.
CACTTCCGGCTGTGCTGCGGCACTCTTCGCTGTGCGGCGCACAACGCGGGCTGACTCGTTTTTCTTCTTCACAGACGCAGCAGTGGATTGATCCTGGCGCGGTGACGCCTCTGCGGTGGCTGCCACAGACTGAGCATAGGCACTTGACCCAATTGCCAGGGACAATGACGACGAAAAAGCGAGGAGCGTGAGGCGATGGGGTAAATACGACATCCTTCAGCGTTCCTTAATTCCTGAGCGGTGATCCGCTAACTCTTGTGTGGTGAGGACATCAAAATCGCTATCAGATATCGTATACCATTGTCAAAACGGAATTAGTTTTGGAATGCATTCTGTTGCAACCCCGGTTTTGCGCCACTTATGGCGGGGAGACCAACGCAGGCCCGCCTGAGGCCTTACCCCTCCGCCCCACCCTTCAATATCTTTTTGAAATTCCTATAAATTTCTCTTTAAACAAAAAAAACGTGCAGAGTTGTTGGCTCTGCACGCTTCAACCGGATTATGTTGCAACAGGCCAAACCTGTAACCCAAAATCCACAACCCGCTTTTTATTTTGATACCGTTATAAGGTTAAAATTCCTTTAGAAATCAACAGAAACTTTCGTGATCAGGAAACCTGGAATCCGCGGCAGAATCGATCCTCCTCATCAATCCAGATGGTGTTGAACCCCGTCGAGACCGCACTCCCCTCAATCACAGGCACAATTGCCTTGTAGTCTCCCACAGTCGTTTCTTCCGCCACCGTCCCTTTGAACACGCTGCGGATGTAACTTTCATGGGTAAAGGTATCCCCCACCTTCAAAGCGCCTTTGTGATGCAGGTGCGCCAGCCGGGCGGACGTACCGGTGCCACACGGGCTGCGATCAATCGCATGATCTCCATAAAAGACGGCGTTACGGCTCCGCTCAGCGGTTGTGCCTTTATCTACCCACAGGACGTGGCTAACCCCCTGAATACGACTATCCAGCGGATGAACCGGACAAACAGCCTCCCGCATCCGTTCCCGCACAAGCGGGCTTAATTCAAGAATACGACGGGCGCCGAGCTGATCCAGCCCTTCATACGCGCCCTGTGGCTCAACAATAGCGTAGAAATTCCCGCCATAAGCCACATCCACCGTCAACGGCCCCAGACCGGGCACGTCAATCTGCACATCTGTCGCCGCGACATAGGCCGGCACATTCCGGATCGCGACACTCCGCACACGGCCATTCTCTTCCGTGTAGGTGATATCAATAATCCCCGCAGGGACCTCAAGTTTCAGTTTTCCGGGGGCGCGCGGGTTCAACAGACCATGTTCCAGCCCGAACGTCACCAGCCCGATTGTGCCATGCCCGCACATAGGCAGGCATCCGCTGGTTTCAATAAACAAAATACCCGCATCCGTGTCAGGCTGCGTGGGCGGATACAGAAAACCGCCGGACATCATGTCATGCCCGCGCGGCTCAAAGCACAGACCGGTGCGGATCCAGTCAAACCGTTCCAGAAAATCCTGACGGCGCTCCCCCATGGAATTCCCCCGCAGCAGAGGAGCGCCACCACTAATCAGGCGGACAGGGTTGCCAGCAGTATGACCATCAATACAGAAAAATGTGTGACGCATAGCTTTTAAAGTCCGTGCTTCGGGGTGCCGCAAGGGCACGATCCGGCTTTCTTTTTGGTGCGATTTTCGTCTATCGTATACGTATCATGACCGATATGACCCGTAAAGCCATCCCCCGTCCCGGCTCACCCGCCCCCTCTTTCGGCCAGACTCTCCGCCGTGTCAGGCGGTCCGTCTGGCAATTCGGGCTCTGCTTTGGCCTGTGCGCTGGTGCATCCTCCCACGCTCTGGCGGCTCCAGCTCCCTCAGAGCCGCCAGCCCTCCTGCTGGGCGCGGCCTGGTATCCGGAACAGTGGCCGGAAGACGTTTGGGAGCATGACCTCGCTTTGATGGAAGCGGCCCACATCCATCTGGTGCGCATCGGCGAATTTGCATGGAGCCGCATGGAACCACGTGAAGGCGACTGGCAGTGGGACTGGCTGGACCACGCCATTACACTGGCAGCCAAACACCATATGAAAGTCCTGCTGGGCACCCCCAGCGCCGCCCCACCGGCATGGCTGACGCAAAAATATCCTGAGACCCTGCGCGTCTCTAACGCAGGCATGCGGGATGAGCACGGAAACCGGCAGCAGTTTTCTTTTATCAGCGCGCGCTACCGTGCCCTGACGCATGATCTGGCGGAACGCATGGCCGTGCGCTACGGCCACAACCCGCATGTTGTTGGCTGGCAGATTGATAATGAACTGGCCGAGCCGTCCTTTGACCCGGAAGCCCATAAAGCCTTCCACGCATGGCTCCAGCACAAATACGGTACCATTGAAAATCTGAACCAGAAATGGTGGACCAGCTACTGGTCCCAAACCTATTCCGATTTTGGCCAGATCCCGGTGCATGACGCGGAAGAAAACCCGGCCCTGCTTTTAAACTGGAAGCAGTTTGTGACCGACACATGGGTGAGTTACGTCCGCAATCAGACGGCCCCCATCCACCAGCACGCCCTGCCCTCCCAGTTCATCACCACCAACACCATGGGCTGGTTCGACGGGTTTGATGGCTACACCCTGCATCAGTCTCTCGATCTGGTCGGGTGGGACGATTATGAAACAGACTGGACAGACAACGCCGCCCGGCATGATCTGGCCCGCGGCTATAAAAACAAAAACTTCTGGGTGACGGAAACTGATCCCGGCTTCGTCAACTGGCGGCCCAATAATCTGGCGCATGACAAAGGCGAGGTCCGCGCGCTGGCATGGCAGGCGGTGGGGCACGGAGCGGATGCCGTGGAATACTGGCAATGGCGCGCCGCCCTGAACGGGCAGGAACAATATCACGGCGTTATTGCGGGCGCTGATGGCAACCCTGCCCCTATTTATAGCGAAATCCAGACACTTGGCGCTGAGTTTGAAAAAGCCGCGCCGGCTTTGCAGGGCACATCTCCCCACGCACAGGTCGCGCTGCTGCATGATATGCCCTCCCGCTGGGCCATCAGCTTTCAGAAACAGGTGGAAAATTTTAACCCGGTCAAAGCACTGACAGCTTTTTACGGCCCCTTGCGCCATCGGGCAGGCACGGTGGATGTTGTCTCGCCACGCCAAAATCTGGCGTCCTACAAGCTCATTGTCGCTCCCGGCCTGAATGTGCTGCCACACGAAACGGCTGAACACCTGCTGGAATGGGTGCGGCAAGGCGGCCACCTTCTGCTGGGACCACGCTCCGGCATGAAAGACGCTGAAAACGCGCTTGACCCACACCTCCAGCCCGGCCCACTCGCCCCTTTTCTGGGAGCGCACGTCTCACAGTTTTACGGGCTGGTTCAATCTGTTCCCCTTTCTCTGGGGCAGACGCAGGGCACAGGCACCCTCTGGGCAGAAACACTGGTGCCAACAGACCCTGCCACGCAGACGGAAGGCTCCTATGGTCCCTCCAATGGCTGGCTGGACGGGCAGCCTGTGGCTGTCAGTCACCAGGTCGGCAAAGGGAAAATCACCTATCTGAGCACAATCCCCGATGCTGCAACGCTGGACACCTACATCACAACGCAGGTGCGGGACGCTGGCGTGCTCTCTCCTTTGGCGGATCTGCCGGCGGACATTGAAGCCTGCCTGCGCACTGGCAAGGACCATACGGTGCTGGTGCTCATCAACCATACCAAAACGCCGGTTATGTTCACGCTCCCGCAAGCTATGGCGGGCACGGACCTGTTTGACCCCAAGCAGGCAGCCTCCGGCCAGATCACACTGCCGGGCTATGGGGTTCGCGTTTTCACGCTTCCAAACCCTGCTTGAGATAGAGGCCAACCACAGAAAAAGACCTTCTTCCTGAAACTGGAAGAAGGCCTTTTCTCAGTATTTCCTACAGCCTGACTCGTCAGAGAAAAGTTCAGCCTGAAAACGTCATGCGTTACTGCGCACCCTCAACGGCATAAGGCGAACGCCCGCCTGTCTGAATAAAGTGATCAATCGCACCATCAAGCACCGGTAGCGGGACAGAGCCAGTTGCCAGAACGGCATCATGGAACGCACGCAGATCAAACGCTTTCCCCAGCGCCTTTTCCGCCCGCGCACGGTTGCGGCGAATATCGGATTCACCAAGGTAATAAGAAAGCGCCTGACCCGGCCATGCAATATACCGATCAACCTCGGTATCAATCTCATGCTCGGACAATGCCGTATTTTCACGCAGATAAGCCCGCGCCTGCTCCCGGCTCCAGTGGAGGTGGTGCAGCCCGGTATCGACCACCAGACGCGCCGCACGCCAGGCCTGATAAGAGAGATAGCCGAACCGATCATACGCCGTTTCGTAAATCCCCATTTCATTGCCCAGATATTCACAATAGAGCGCCCAGCCTTCCCCATAGGCTGAAATATAGTTGAACCGACGGTAAGGCGGCACTGCCGGCTGCTCTTCCGCCAGAGACAACTGCAGGGAATGCCCGGGCGATGATTCATGCAGCGTCAAAGCCGGCAACGCATAGAGCGGGCGCGATGGCAGGTCATACGTATTCACCAGATAGATGTGCGGGCCACCGCGCCCTGCCGTATAAACCGGGGCCACGTCTGCAGGAACGGGCTCAATGGTAAAGCGCCCACGCGGCAGGCGGCCAATGATATCCCCCACCTTGCCATCAACCCGCTTGGCCAGCCATGCGGCATCTTTCAACAATTCATCGCCCGTTTTAGGGTAGAATTGCGGGTCCGTGCGCAGGAACTTCAGAAAGGCAGGGAAGTCTCCTTTAAAATGGGTCTCAGCCATCACACCCAGCATCTGCTTGTGCAGGCCCGCAACTTCCCTGATTCCAATTTTGTGGATTTCATCCGGGCTCATATCCAGCGTGGTATATTCCCGGATCTGAGAGCGGTAATAGGCCTTTCCATCCGGCTGATCCTCTGCCGCCAGTGAGGCACGGGCGTGCGGCAGATACTCATCCTTCATGAAGGCATAAAGCGTTTTATAAGCCGGGATCACCGTCTCCCGAATGGCGTTCAGGCCATCCTGCCGCAGGGCCGCCTGCGTTTTGGCGGGGATATCATCAGGGAAATGCTTGAAGGGAGGTGCAAATGCGCTGTCTTCCGGCGTAACAGACGCCATTTTTTCCAGATCCTGCAACCGTTGCTCCACAATCAGCTTCGGCTGCACAAAACCACGCGCTATCCCGGCTTTCATGGCGGCAATTTCGTCTGCAAAATATCGCCCCGTCTCATTCAGGCGGCTAATGTAATTGCGGTAATCCTGCTCCTTGAGGAACGGCGTATCGGACGGAGGCAGATCACTCCAGAAGCCAGAATCCGCATCAAACGGAATTTGCCAGACCTGCATTTTCTGGTCATCCAGCAAAACCGTAAGCTGCTGTTTGTAAACCGCGTAATTCACCTGATCCTGCGCAGAAAGGCTCTGCACGGGAATGGCATTTAGGTCCGCCAGCGCTTTACGCCACGTTTCCTGACGCACCTGCTGTGTTGCCGGGTCCGCTTTGGGGAGATGGGCTGAGGGTTTTCCATCAGGCAAACTGCCCTGAAGGTCCATACGCCATGCCCACTCGCGCTGATAAAGGTCCTGAAAGGCTTTGGTTGCAGAGGGATCAACCGCCGCCTGCGCGTGCGTAAGCGGGCCATAACTCAGCAAGGCTGCCGTAGCCATAAGAGCCAGACGTCTGACAACAGAAACACAGCGCGTGGAATGAACCTGCATGATGCAAAACCCTTCTCTTCAATTGTGGTAATCTAAGCGCGCAATCAGCACCCCGAAAAGCAGACAGGGCAAAAAAAACGGCCCCCTTTGCAGGGAGCCGTTTAAGAGGGAAGCCAGATCAGCCGAGTTTCGGGCGGCTGGCGGCAGCGGCTTCCACCATGCCAATCACCTGCTTGCGGCGCTCGCCTTCCAGCGGCAGACGCGGAGAGCGAACCAGTTCACTGCCACGGCCCATCACCTGCTCAGCCAGTTTGATGGACTGCACCAGATCATGCGCGGCATCCAGATGCAGCAGAGGCATGAACCAGCGGTAAATGCGCAGAGCCGTTTCAATGTCGCCACGCTGCAGGGCTTCAACCAAAGCCACAGATTCCTGCGGGAAGGCGCTGGTCAGACCAGAAATCCAGCCTTTTGCCCCCAGTGTCAGACCTTCAAACGCCACGTCATCAAGACCCGCCATCATCAGGAAGCGGTCACCAAAGCGGTTCGGCACATCCGTATAACGGCGTGTGTCGGAAGAACTTTCCTTCAGACCGACAATCGTTTTGCAATCTTCCAGCTCAGCCAGAACATCCAGTTCCACATTTACGCGGTAGGAAGTCGGGTTGTTGTAGATGATGATTGGCAGGTCGGTCGCTTTGGAAATTTCGCGGAAATGCGCAACCAGTTCATGCGGCTTGGGCACATAGACCATTGCCGGCAGAACCATCAGCGCATCTGCACCGCTTTTTGCAGCCTGTTTGGCAAACGCTACAGCACGCGGGGTTGTCATTTCAGACACACCGACAAACAGCGGCGCGCGCGTTCCGGCCACTTCCCGCGCGGCTTCCAGAATCTGCACCTTTTCTGCGGGTTCGAGCGAATTGTTTTCGCCACACGTCCCCATCATCACCAGCCCATGCACGCCGTCATTGATCAGCGCGTCAATAACCTTCTGCGTGCCTTTCAGGTCTACGGACAGGTCTTCGTTAAACTGAGTGGTAACTGCGGGAAAAACACCTTTCCACGTCATTTCCAGTGCCATGCGTGAGCCTCCTTGCTCTGCTCTCGTTTCGTTTATCGTATACGTAACACCATCGTAGTGACCCGTAAAGCATCCTCCGCACCGTCTTTGCAAAAAAGCATCGTCCGCCCCTCACGCTTCCTGCTTTTGCTGTTATAAACTACAACAAACGCCTTACGACGCAGGCAGAATGAGCTGCTTGCTCACGATCCACAATTCGTTTATCGTATACGTAATGCCTGCCTTTTGAGTCTGGAGCCGCCTTCCATGAGCACCACAGCCCCTCTTCCTGCCCCGCCTGCACCCATCAGCAGCGCCGCCTTCACACAGCGTATCCGCTCGGTGCAGGCACAGCTGGAAAAAGCCGGGCTGGACGCGCTCGCCGTGAATGCCGGCAACAGCATGCGCTATTTCACCGGCGTACCATGGGATGCGACGGAACGGCTGGTAACACTCATTATCCCCCGCACCGGCACACCTGTTGTGGTCTGCCCGCATTTTGAAACAGGCTCTCTTAAAGCCTGCCTCCGCACGGACGTGGAAATTGCAACCTGGCAGGAAGATGAAAACCCCGCCCTGTGCGCTTTGGCACCCTATGCCGCAGGGGCACGCATTGCGCTGGACCCGGACTTCAGCTTTGGGTTTGTCACGGCCATGCGCAAAGCGCGGCCTGACCTTGTTCTGGAAGATGACGCCGGCCTGATTTCCAACATGCGGGCCTGCAAATCTCCCGAAGAAATAGCACTCATCACCCACGCCATGGCCATCACGCTACAGGTTCATAAAGAGGCTTATGCGTTCCTGAAACCGGGCCTTCTGGCCAGTGAGATCCGCCGTTTTATTGATATGCGCCACCGTGCACTGGGTGCAGATAATGGTTCCTATTTCTGTGCCGTGCAGTTTGGGCATGCAACCGCCTACCCGCATGGCATTCCCGGGGATCAGCTTCTGACGGAAAACGACCTCGTTCTGATTGATACCGGCTGTCGTCTGGATGGATATCATTCCGATATCACGCGCACCTATGCCTTCGGCCAGCCGGACCCGGAACAGGCGCGTATCTGGGCCATTGAAAAAGAAGCCCAGTATGCGGCCTTCAATGCCGCCCAAATTGGCGCGCCCTGCCATGTGGTGGATGATGCCGCCCGTGCCGTGCTGGAACGCCACAACCTTGGCCCGGATTACAAGCTGCCCGGCCTGCCCCACCGCACAGGGCATGGTATCGGCCTGTCCATTCACGAGGCCCCGTATCTGGTGCGCGGCAACACCACACCGCTCAAAGCCGGGCATTGCATGTCCAATGAGCCGATGATCGTCATCCCCGATACATTTGGCATCCGTCTGGAAGACCATTTCTACATGACGGACGACGGCCCCCGCTGGTTTACCGAACCCGCCCACAGCTTTACCGCCCCGTTCAACTGAATATCTGATCAAGAAAGACGGACATCTCTCATGCCCTCTTCCTCCCCCTCAGAGCGCCTGACGGCCCTTCGATCTGCTCTGTCCGGCCTTGGTGTAGACGGGTTCTTCCTGCCCCGAGGCGATGAACATCTTGGCGAATACGTGCCTGCCTGCGCTGAACGACTGGCCTGGCTGACCGGCTTTACCGGCAGCGCCGGCCTCGCGCTGGTTCTGCCGGACACAGCCGCCGTATTTTCTGACGGACGCTATCAGGTGCAGATGCGCCAGCAGGTGGACACGTCCCACTGGTCTGTTGAGCATATGTATGAAACGCCCCCGCCTCTGTGGCTGGCCAAACATGCGCGCGGGAAAGCCATTGGGTATGACCCGCGCAGCGTGAGCGTTCGGGATATTGAGGCGCTGAAGCAGGCCGGATGCCATATGGTCGCCCTCCCTTGCAATCCCGTCGATGGCATCTGGGCTGATCGTCCCAAAGCGCCAGCCACACCGGTTTGCATTCAGCCTCTGACACTCACGGGACGTGAAAATAGCGCAAAAATTCAGGATATTGCGGACACCCTGCGTCAAGCCGGACAGGATGCCGTCATTCTGCCTGACCCGACCAGCATTGCATGGCTTTTGAATATTCGTGGTCGGGACCTGCCCTTTTTGCCGGTCGCCCTCTGTTTTGCCATCCTGCATGCCGATGCCACGGTTGATCTGTTTATTAATATCGACCGCATTGATGATGCGGTGCGCAGCCACCTCGGCACCTCCGTCCGTGTCCATATGCCTGCGGACATGGAGCCGGTTTTGCAAACCATGCACGGAAAAACCGTGCGGCTGGACCCGGCCCGCTGCCCGATCTGGTTTGCAAACACCCTTAAAGACGTAAAAGCCACACTGGCGGAAGGCACTGACCCGTGCCTCATGCCGCGTGCCTGTAAAACCCCGGCGGAGCTGGACGGCATGCGCCGCGCCCACCTGCTGGACGGCATTGCCCTGACCCGTTTCCTTTACTGGGTGGAAACGCATGGCGTCGGCAAAACCGAGGCCGCCGTCGCGGACCATCTGCTGGCGCTGCGCCGCGAGGCGGAAACCTGTATCGGCCCAAGTTTTCACACCATTGCAGGCTCTGGCCCGAACGCAGCCATCATGCACTACGCCCCCACGGCGGAGCAGTGCAGCCTGGTAAAGGCCGATGCCTTTCTACTGGTTGACAGCGGCGGCCAATATACCTGCGCCACAACCGACGTAACCCGGACTGTCTGGCTGGGTGCAGGCTCTCCACCCGATGACTGGAAAAAGCAGTATACCTGCGTGCTTCAGGGGCTGATCGCGCTGGATCAGGCCATCTTCCCGGCCGGCACGCATGGTTACCGGCTGGACCCTCTGGCCCGGCTGGCTTTGTGGAAAGAAGGACTGGATTTTGACCACGGCGCAGGGCACGGCGTCGGCAGTTGCCTGTCCGTGCATGAATGGCCGCTCGGCTTCACCCGCCGCCCCGTGCTGGACCCGCTCCATGAGCATATGGTGATGACGAACGAACCGGGCTTCTACGCCCCCGGCTCTCACGGCATGCGGCTGGAAAACCAGATGGAAACCTGCCTGGCCTACAAAACCGAAACAGGCGACTACCTCCGCTTTAAAACGCTCACGCTGGCCCCCATTGATACGCGCGGCATCATTCCGGAGCGTCTGACAGAGACGGAACGCAGCTGGCTGAACACCTACCACGCCCGCGTGCTGGAGCGGATTGGCCCCCATCTGGCCCCCGAGGAGCGCGACTGGCTGCAACGCGCCTGTGCGCCGCTGTGACAGCCCCGCTCCCACCTCCTCGGTCCGTCCTTGTGCTGGGTGGCGGCATTATTGCACGCACCTGCGCCCTGCGCCTTCAGGAACAGGGATGCGCTGTCACACTGGTCGCTGAGCCCGACACGGCCCCGCCATCATGGGGCAACGCCGGACATATTGCGACGGAGCAGGTGCAGGTTCTGGCCCGCCTTGCCACGGCCACCCGTGTGCTGTCCGACCACTTCCCGCGCGGCCCCGTGGCGCTGGACTGGGGCTCTGCTCCCACGTGGCTCCCCTGGTCTTTCCGCTTTCTGCGCGCCTGTCTGCCGGGCTCTGTGCGCCGGGGCGATGCCGCCCTGCGTGGCCTGATGCTCAACGCGCTGCCCGCATGGGAAAAACTGACCAAGACACTAGGCAGACCAGACCTTCTGGACCTGCGCGGTGTGGTCAAACTGTGGGAAGGCGCAGACGCGGACCAGAAGGCCACAGGTGCGCTACAAGCCGACCATGGCCCTGCGACCACTACGCCGATGGATGCCGCACAGATTGCTGCGTTCAATCAGGCCCTCGCCACCCCGGTCAAAGCAGGCGTGCATTTTGCAGGAACCGCCCACATCACCAACCCGCGGGACGTACTGGATACGCTACTGGCGCGGTTTGTCGCAGCCGGTGGCACGCATCTTGCTGCCCGTGCGGTGAAGATCTCCCCTGAGGCAGAGGCCGTCCGGGTGAGCACCACGCAAGGAGACCTCACCGCAGACCGCGTTGTCGTGGCCTGTGGCGTGCGTTCCGGGGCTTTATTGCCAGACGTCGCCGTGCCACTGGTGGCGGAACGCGGCTACCATGTGGAATGGAACCACGGCGGCCAGTGGACGCTGCCGAATGCGGTTTTTGAAGACCGCGCCGTGGTCGTCACCCGCTTTGGCAGCCGCCTGCGCGCCACATCCTTTGTTGAGTTCACGCGGGATGCCTCCGCGCCAGACCCGCGCAAGTGGGAACGGCTGGAAGCCCATGTGCGCGCGCTGGGCTTACCGGTGGCTTCCCCCTTTGCCCGTTGGCATGGCTCCCGCCCCACCCTGCCGGACTACCTGCCTGCTCTGGGCTCGTTCCGCCATGCGCCGCGCATTGTTGCGGCCTATGGGCACAACCATCTGGGCCTGACCCTCGGGCCTGTCACTGCGGACGTGCTGAGCGCGCATATCCTGCGTGGCGTCCCCCTCCCCACAGCTTTCAGCCCGGACAGGTTCGGCCTGCGCTCCGGCTTTTCGAACTAAGGAAACCTCATGTCTTTAACAGGCGCTCTTCTGATCGGACAGAACACGGTCACTCGTCCCGAAACCTTTCAGGCCCTCGATGCGGCAACAGGTGAGACACTGGACACAGCGTTCTCCTGCGCAACAGCCGACGATGTCCGCACAGCCTGCACTCTGGCTGACGAGGCCTTTGACACCTTCCGCGCCACCACGCCAGAAGCCCGGGCGCAGTTTCTGGACTGCATTGCGGATGAAATTGAAGCCGTCGGCCCGGCGCTTCTGGATCGCGCCCACGCGGAAACAGGCCTGCCCCTGCCGCGCCTGACAGGTGAGCGGGGCCGCACCATGGGCCAGCTCCGCATGTTTGCGCAGGAACTGCGGGCCGGACGTTGCCTTGATGCCCGTATTGACGAAGCCCTGCCTGACCGCAAACCCATGCCGCGTGCAGACCTGCGCCAGATCCGTATTGGTGTTGGCCCGGTTGCTGTATTCGGAGCCAGTAACTTCCCGCTGGCCTTCTCCGTCGCGGGGGGCGATACCGCCTCCGCTTTGGCGGCGGGCTGCCCGGTAGTCGTCAAGGCGCATCCGGCCCACCCCGGCACCAGTGAACTGGTTGGCCGCGCCATTCAGTCCGCCGTGAAGAAATGTGGCCTGCCGGAAGGCACGTTCTCTCTCGTCGGTGGTCCGGATTATGCGTTGGGGGCCGAACTGGTCAAACACCCGGCGATTATGGCGGTCGGTTATACCGGCTCCCGCGCTGGCGGCCTTGCTCTCAGCCAGATTGCAGCGGCCCGCCCGGTTCCGGTGCCGGTTTATGCGGAAATGAGCAGCATCAACCCCGTCTATCTGCTGCCGGAGGCCCTTAAGAGCAGCGCCGAGAGCCTTGGCGCGGCCTTTATCGCCTCTCTGACTATGGGTGCCGGGCAGTTCTGCACCAATCCGGGGCTCATTCTGGCCCTGAGCGGCCCAGATCTGGAGCGTTTCTGCCAGAGCGCGCAGGAGGCTCTTAAAACCGCCCCAGCCCCCACCATGCTGACCCAGTCCATCCATGCCTCTTATGATACAGGCGTGGAAAAACTGGCCGGGCGTCCGGGTGTGTCCCTGCTGGGCCGTGGGCCGAAGGGCGATGCCTCCAGCTGTCAGGCTGCCGTGTTCACCACGGATGCCGAAAGCTTCATGCAGGACCCGATCATGCAGCATGAGATTTTTGGCTCCTGCTCCCTGATTGTGGCCTGCCCGGATCTGGACACCCTGCTTGCCTTAACGCGCAGCCTTGAAGGCCAGCTGACAGGCACGCTGCATCTGGAAGACGGTGATATTGCCGTCGCCCAGACGCTAATGCCGGTTCTGGAACGCAAGGTTGGCCGCATTCTCGCCAACGCCTGGCCGACCGGTGTGGAAGTCTGTGCCGCTATGGTGCATGGCGGTCCCTTCCCGGCCACAACAGACCCTCGCAGCACGTCCGTCGGCACTGCGGCCATTGAGCGCTTCCTGCGCCCGGTGTGCTATCAGGACCTGCCGGACGCCCTTCTCCCCGCCGGCCTGCGCAGCACCAACCCCCTTGGGCTGCCGCGCCAGACCGACAAATAAAGCCCTCTAACAGCCAGCCCTTCGACTGATGACAGGAGCCGTTCATGGCGCATGATGAGTCAGGCCACTTCAAGCAACGTCTGGGTCTGTTTGACCTGACCATGATCGGCTTTGGGTCCATCTTCGGCTCAGGCTGGCTGTTTGCCGCCGCCCATGTGGCGGATATGGCTGGCCCGGCCAGCATCGTCTCATGGCTCATCGGCGGTGTTGCCGTTTTGCTGATCGGGCTGGTCTATTGCGAACTGGGCGCTGCCCTGCCGCTGGCAGGCAGCGTGGTGCGCTACCCGGAACAGGCCCACGGCTCCACCGCCGCCTTCCTGACCGGAGCGATGACCACCATCGCTTTTTCCAGCCTGATTTCCATCGAGATTGTCGCCGCCCGCCAATATGCCGATGCGTGGATAGGCGGCCTGTCCCGCAATGCCAGTGGTGACCCCACGCTGGCTGGATGGCTGGTGCAGTTTGCAATTATGGGTGTGCTGTATGCCATCAACCGCCGTGGCATTGGTAGTTTTGCACTCGTCAATAACATCGTCACCGTCTTTAAGTTTCTGGTGCCGACACTGGTTATCGTGCTGCTGCTGGCCTATATGCACCCCGGCAATTTCAGCCTGCATGGCTTTGCACCGCACGGCTTTCAGGGCGTGGAGACAGCCATTTCCGCCGGGGGCGTCATTTTTGCCTATCTCGGCCTGACGCCCATCCTGTCCGTCGCCAGTGAAGTCCGAAACCCACAGCGCACCATCCCCATTGCGCTGGTGGCCTCCATCACGCTCGCCATGCTGGTTTACCTGCTGCTGCAAACAGCTTTTATCGGCGCGCTGCCCGCTAACCTGCTGACGGATGGCTGGAATGGCATTGCAACCCGCCTTGCCCTGCCGTTCCACGACATTGCGGTGCAGCTCGGCCTGAGCTTTCTGGCACTCATGGTGGTGACGGATGCCATTCTGTCCCCCACCGGCACCGGCAACATCTACATGTCGGCCACGGCCCGCGTGGTCTACGCCTGGTCCAAAAGCGGCACGTTCTTCCCGGTTTTCCAGCGCATGAACACCCAGCGCGGTGTGCCGGACAAAGCACTGCTGCTCACCTTCGGTCTGGCCCTTTTCTGGACGCTCCCGTTCCCCTCATGGCAGGCGCTGATCGGCGTGGTCTCCTCCGCGCTCATGCTGAGCTATGCCATGGCGCCAACGTCTGCCGCAGCCCTGCGCCGCTCCCGGCCTGACCTGCACCGCCCCTTCCGGCTGCCCTACTTCAACCTTCTCTCACCGCTGGCTTTTGCGATTGCATCCCTGATTGTCATCTGGACCGGCTGGACCACCCTCTGCTGGCTGATGCCCGCCCTGCTGGTCCTGACAGCCATTTTCATGGCCGTAGCCCGGCGCGGCCTGTCCAATGCAGAATGGACGCGGGAACTGCGTAGCAGCCTCTGGATGCCAGCTTATTTTGTGGGGCTTCTGGGTCTGTCCTGGTGTGGCCCGTTTCAGGGCACCGGCCTGCTGAACCATGTGTGGGACGATGTGGCCGTGGTTGCGTTTGCGCTGGTCATTCACCACTGGGCCGCAATCTGCGGCCTTCAGGATCAGGCAGAACACGCAGCCTGACCCTTGCTTAAATCCTTAACGGGCGCTCTTTATTTCAACGCGCCACGCAGATCATCCAGCGTGGTCTGGATATGTTTGCGCATCAGCTTTTCGATCTCACGCTTGTTCCCCGCCAGCCAGCACGCCATCAGGTCCCGATGTTCCTGATTAGCGCGGGTATCAATATCCTGCATGTGCATGTGGAACCGCACGTAACGGTCCGCCGTCACGTTCAGCAGAGTTAGCACATGGATGGTCGTGGGGCCTGCGGCAGGTTCCACAAGAGCCAGATGGAACAGCCGGTTATAAACCCCGCGTTGCGGGTCCTGCCGCGCCACCGCACTTTCCAGCTCTTCCAGACAGGCCTGCGCCTTCTTTGCATCCTCTTCCGTCGCACTCTGGGCACCAAGGGCCGTGGCCTCAGGCTCAATCAGCAAACGCAGGTGGAAGACATCTTCTGCTTCCTTACGCGTCAGCGGGGTGACGAAAAACCCTCGTTTGGGGTGAAGGGAGACGAGGCCATCCTGTTGCAGACGCACCAGCGCTTCACGCACCGGAATTTTGCTGATCTCAAATGCGGCAGCAATGCCGTCCTGCCGGATCGGCTCACCTTCCCCCACCTCTCCGTTCAGGATTTGCTCTCGTAGAACATCATAAAGCTGGTCAGAAATGGACCGCGAAACAAGCCGCGTCTTCTGGGGGGTGATCATACTATGTAAACTTCACTTCTATCGCTCAGATCTTGTTTATATAGCTAGGCCATTCCCCCGCCCGAAACAACCGATAGGCACAAGATGGCAGAAAATCACGGCGCGACTACTGAGAGCTTTTCTGCCCCGCAGCCAGCAGACGCACCCCAAAAAACGGACCGTTTGAGCGCGACCCACCCGGCAGGATCCGCACGGTCAGCGTCTCTTTCCCCTGTGTCCAGCCTTCGGGAATAGCGGCCTCCACGTCCACAAACCGCGCAGGCATATCCGCAGGCCAGCTCAGGCCGGAAAGAGGCTTGCCGTTGATCAGAATGCGCGTCCCCCGCGTGCGGGGAACATCCTTGCTCCACAAGGTCGTTTGCAAAACAAGCGGCCCCGGTTTGGCCTTCAGGGTAAATTCCATAAACCCACCGGAACGCAGATCCCGCCCGTTCCGGCCACGATACACTAGTGGCCAGGAACCATCCGCCCGCAGGCCGTGGTCATGCTCCTGCTGCATCTCCCCAAGATGGATGACATCAATCGTGCGGGCTGCAATATCTTTCTGGCGGCGCTGTTCCTCACGATACACACCTTCTTCCTGATGCCATTCGCTTTCTGAAAAACACCGCAGATACAGAGCACTCCGCCGCTTGTACTGCGCATAAAACGGCTTGAACTCAAGCTGCGCGGGTCTGCCTGCCTGCGTGGTGCGATAGACAGCTTCCTGCCCCGCAACGGGTGCCAGATCCCGTACGACATCTGAGGTTACAAGAGCCGGGTCCATGGCATCATAAGGCGTTTCAGCGCTCGCAAGATCAGCCGCCAGAACCATCGGTCCGTGCAGGAGCGAGACAAGATGGCGGGCCTCAACCGGTGCTTCTGTGCGCAGTGCCAGAGGGAGCGTCAGGGCGACCGTATCCCCGGCACGCCAGGTCCGATTGAGCATCAGATAACCGCCTGAAGGCGTAGCGGAAACGCTTCCTCCATTCACCGTCAGGTTCAGATTCCCTTTGACCCAACCCGGCACCCGGAGCGCCAGCGCAAACGTCTCAGGCGCTTTTACGTCCTCAACCTTCAGAGTGACCTGCCCGTCATACGGATAACGGGTCTCCATCCGCCAGGACACATTTTTACGCGCCCACTGCATGCGGGAGGGAATGTAGAGATTCACAAAAAGCGTCTCGGCCCCCTGCCACCAGATGGACTCTCCATGTTTGGCATGACTCTCCATCCCCGTGCCCACGCAGCACCAGAAACTGTCCGTGGGGGTAGACCATTCCCGCACGCCGGCGGTGATAGTTGGTGTCATGTAGGTGAACATGCCAGTTTGGGGGTCATGCGCAGCCAGAACATGGTTCAGATGGGCGCGCTCATAATAATCAAAAAGCGAACTGTCCGGCTGCCATGTGTAGAGCTGCCGTGTCAGTTTGAGCATGTTGTAGGTATTACAATGCTCGCAGGTCTGCTCTGTAATATGCTGAGAAATGGTATCCGGTTCCGAGAAATACTCCCGGTCCGCATTCCCGCCAATCACATAGCTATGGTGCTGCGTGACCGCCTGCCAGAAAAAGCGCGGGCCAACCTGCCAGTGTGCATCCGCGCTGACTTCCGCAATCCGCCCCAGACCAATCAGTTTGGGAATTTGCGTATTGGCGTGCCGGTTGGCCAGATCATCATGCCGGGCCATCAACGGGTCCAGCACAGGCCGGTCATACGTACGTTTTGCCAGACGTAGCCACTTTGCATCCCCTGTGCGGGCTGCCAGTTCGGCAAAACTCTCGTTCAGGCCGCCATATTCACAGGTCAGAACTTTTTGCAGCTGTGCGTCTGTCAGCTTGCTGTAAAAGGCTTCAAAAAAACCACCCAGTTTCACTGCAACAGTCAGCGCGTGGGGATCCTGACAATAGGTTTGCGCATCAAACAAACCCGCAAAGGTTTTGTGGATATTATATAAAGGAGACCAGGCTCCGTTCAGGTCAAACCCACCTGACCGAATATCGCCTTTTTCCATTTCGGCGAAAATTCTTTTCCCGTCTGTAATCGTGCCGTCTTTTTCCTTACGGGTGAAGCCGGCCACATACCCATCGCCCCATTTGTCCTGAACAGTCGCCAGTTCCTGCACAATATAGGCCACCCTGCTGCGGCATTCGGCATCTCCTGTTTGCGCATACATCAGGGCAAGAGCGGAGAGGTAATGACCCAGCGTATGCCCCGCAATCGTGTCATTCTCCCACCCGCCATACACCTCCCCTTTGGGCGGCAGGCCAGCCTGTGTGCGGAAGTTGTGAAGCAGGCGGTCTGCGCTCAGGCTGAGCAGATAAGCCCGATTACTTTCAACCGCATCCAGCCAGTGAGACGGCAACAAGCGAACATCCTGAAGCGGCACGGGCGTCACACCCTCCCCTGCCGCAACACCTCCCGGCCCGCGTACTGCAAGCGCCTGCCGTGCCCCCGGCAAAACGGACGCAGCGCCACCCAGAGCAACACTCGCCAGCAGGAAGCGCCTGTTTAGTCTGATCTCCATCGTCTTTTCCCTTACGCCGTTTTAAAAACGCTTCCTGTTGTCTGAATAATAGTCTTCAAGCCCGATACCGATCAGGGGGCTATCACCCGCAGATGCAAAGGCGTTGTGGTGGCCTGCAAAGACACTTCCCACGCATCCCGCACCTTTGGGGCCGCTGGGCTTATTACGTCATAGCTATGCGCTGGTGCACCAGCAGGATACTCGGCATGCAGTCGCGCAACTGGAGTCCATTTGTCTGCCGGAGCCAGCGTGACATCTATGTCCTGAGAGGCCGGGTTATAGTGGACACTCTCAAACTTCCCGCTTTCCAGCGTAAGGAACACGCCTGCATCCGCCACAAAAATCCGGCTTCTGGCACTATCTTTTGGCGTAATGGTTACGCTGCCATCGCCCTCTTCATGCAGCAGACCGCCAAAAGCCTGCCAGCCAAAGTCAGGATGTTTGACAACATCAACCTGCGTGGCCAGCGCATGACCATAAAAACCCATCCCATAGTCCCCGGAATACGCATCAAACCGCATAACATCGGGTGCAGAATGGAAGGCAGCAGACCCAAAACCTTGCTGGTCAATATTGATTAAAGCGCCCATCAGCCCTCCATATGCCACGCGCAGCATATAAAAATCTGTGGGCTGGGCCTGAAACGCCGAGAAAAGCGGAACCGCATTTAACGCAGAGCCATAATGGTGGATTTGCCGTTCTATTCTGGCAATTTTACCGGCATAGAGAAAATCCCAGTAGCGCCGGGCATTCCCGTTATAGCCCCAGCTTGGCAACGCAGGGTCATACGCCAGAATGGCATCCCGCGTTTCTTCCGCCTGTGCCGTATCGCCAAAATAGCGGAGCCAGGCATAGACTTCAGGCTGACCGGTAGAATCCCACGCCATTTCACTGCCATACGGGTAACGCTGGCCTTTCCAGACGGCCTCACGCTTTTTCATCAGGCTTTCGATCGTCTGAGCTTCTGCTGTCAGGTTTTCCCGTTTCAGATCCTTCAGGATTTCAACAAATACATCGCCCTCCATCAGGCCATACTGCGTGTAATAGGGAGCCTGTCGCATCATGGCGGTCATGGTGACGGCGGCATGATGCAGATACCAGTCCGCATCATGCTGCTGCACTAAGCCCTTATGGTTCCGCGCCAGCCGATACAAAACCCAATGCACAATAGCGACATGCGGATAGTTGTACGCCCGGCCGATATCCGCCGCTTTCTGGCGAGACCACGAGGCCCATGTCTTCCAGTTTTGTGCCGCATTATAATAAGCCGGGAACTGGGCCGGATCATAATAAAACAGGCTTTTCCGCACGCCCCCTTCCGTTGGGCCGGAAGCGACCTGAAGCTGCCCGACGACAGTTTCAGTCGCAAACTGCTCCAGTTTTGCGACTTCCTGCGGGTCTGGATTATCCAGCTCCTTCATGGCCGCCGCCACATAGCTGCCCGCGCCGCCCTCGTCGCTCAGGCCAGCAATCCAGACACGCGGATCCTGCGTGATGATGTGTCCGGCCTCGCGATCATACGTCATGATCGACGGGCTACGATGAAACGGATCGGACGGGTTCTGATACCACTGCTCAGAAAACAGAAAACGGCCCATATCCGCCACAGCCGTCTGAGCTGGCTTTGTGACGAAATAGCTCAACGTCTGCACGCTGCCATCCGCATACGTGACGGAAAGCCGCGCTCGTCCCCATGTTTTTCCGTCCACACGGTACCGCTGCCAGACACCGCGCCCCCCCTCCGGGCTAACACTGAGCGCCCCTTTTGGCTCTACGGAAAACGACCGCACAGCTTGCGCTGACTGGAGATACAGCGCAGCTGGCAAATCCTCCGGCACCACATAGCCGGGGAGGCTGACAGCAACAGGGCGCGCATGGGCAGCGAGTGTCTGCTCAATGCCGCGCACGTTCGGCGCAAACGCAAACCGCAAGCCAAAAGTGCGCGTTTCACCGGGCTTTAAAGTAAATTGCGTCGGCGCAT
Organism: Acetobacter sp. KSO5; assembly: GCF_044094635.1. Classification (NCBI taxonomy): domain Bacteria; kingdom Pseudomonadati; phylum Pseudomonadota; class Alphaproteobacteria; order Acetobacterales; family Acetobacteraceae; genus Acetobacter; species Acetobacter sp. KSO5. The sequence continues at coordinate 1,951,965 of NZ_CP172014.1, forward strand.
TCCATTGGCTGCCCGCTTTTTGCCATTCCTGCCCCACAAAAGCAGCGCTGGCAGGCATCCAGTCATAAAACCCTTCAAACGTCTGGCTCCGGGGCGTGGCCTCTGCCAGCACATCGGCCTTACCCGCGCCACCGGCAGACGGCTCTACCAAAGGACGATAAACCTCCAGCGGCGTGCGCCCTTCCGGCATACCCAGCAGCACCGGGCCAGCCCCACTCATGCGGGTGATCTGAATATAGCCGCCATCCCGCGCAATGGCGGGGTCTACAAACACCTCGCGCTTATGGGCGTCATCCAGTGTTTCATCGGTAAAATCGTTCCCAAAAACCAGCGGGAATCCCATACCACCGACCTGCACGGACTGCCTGCCGGGATTGGCTACGGAAAACTCTAAAACCAGATCCTGCCCCGCAAACTTCCATACACGGCGCACACGCAAGGGAAACCCAGCCCCCAGAGAAGGCGTGATCTCATCGTGCCGCAGCACATCTCCTCCAGCTGGCAGTTCCTGCACAGGCCGCTTTGCATGCCATGAGGAAAAGTCTTTCCAGCGAGGCGTGCCTTCAGTTTTCAGCCGGAAATCAATATCCCCCAGATGCGCAAAACCATTCTCCTGCCGCCGTCCTTCCAGACGCCAGGGCAGATAGTCAGCCTCTTTATCTGAGCTGGCGGCAAGGGACCGCAACGTGCCATCCGCACTCTGAAACCGCAGGACAAACGGCCCTGCAGCACAAAGCTTTATCCCTCCATTCGCACTGCAGCGCCCCATAGACGGCACCTCCGGCCCGGACACACCTTCCTGCGCAAAAGCCTCCAGCGGCAACAAAACCGCGCCTAACGCTGTCAGTGCCGAAACGCAGGAAAACCGCGCAGCACTCTTCACCGTGCCGTAAGTTTTCCCAAAAAAACGCCGTCTCACAGTGCTGAAGCCTCTCATGACAGGGAAGACCTAGGCATATATCGTATACTATTTAATCTTTGAAGGATAGATTTTATGCGGCCACCGTGAAAAGAGGCAAAAAGCCTGTTGCCGAAAATTTCAGTCATTTTTCCAGACTAATTTCTTGTCCGAACCGATATGGTCTGTATAATCGTATACGAAATAATAAATAGCACACCAGCCCCATTCTTCCACATGCCTCCTCCATCCTCGGCCACAAACAGGCATGTGATTGTGAAGGACCCTTTCTGTGCAGCCTGACACACCGCCCCTTGCCGCCCGACGCTCCGCTTTTTTCACCCTGCTGGTTACAGAAGCAGCAGAACGCGCCGGGTTTTACGGCATGGAGGCCATTCTGCTGCTGTTCATGGTGCAGCAGCTTGGCATGGCCGATATGGGGGCGGACCTGCTGGTGGGGGCCTTTGCCGCCATGATTTACGCTACGCCTCTTCTGGGTGGCTGGCTGGGGGACCGGGTTTATGGCGCACGTCGCACCGTTGTGCTGGGTTCTGTCCTCCTGAGCGCAGGTTACGGACTTCTTGCCCTTTCCACGGTGTATCGCGGGCTTTTTGAGCCTGCTCTGGCACTGGCCGCAACAGGCAACGGGCTCTTCAAACCTAATGCAGCTCAGCTGATCCGCTGCCTTTATGAAGAGCATCCGCAGGAGCGGGATTCCGCTTTCACGCTTTACTATATGGCCGCCAATGTGGGGTCTGCCCTCTCCATGCTCTGCATTCCATGGGTGCGGGATTATGCCGGCTCCCTCACAGCTTTTGGTCTTTGCGTGGCAGGACCAGCCTGCGCGCTGGGTGTCCTGCTCGCACGTACCCACGCCCTGCGCCACACCGGCTCAGCACCGGACAAAGCCCCGCTCCTGCCTCGCCCGGCAATCGCCGGAGCCGCCGCCATTTTCCTCTGCACACTTGCCGTCATGGGCGTGTTATCCAGCGCGTCCTTCGCCCGGCTGGCCGTGTTTGGGTGCCTCGCACTAGTGGCTATTCTGTGGGGCGCGCTGTATCGCAAAGCCGCCGCACGGGAACGGCTTAATCTGGTCACCATGGGGATCATGCTGCTGCAAAGCATTGCGTTCTATTGCTTCTACCAGCAGATGCAGACCTCTCTTACCCTGTTTGCCCTGACCAATGTAGACGGCACGTTCCGTATTCTGGGCCACCCGCTGTTTGCCCTCTCAGCAGCCCAGTTTCAGGCGCTGGACCCGATTTTCATCATTCTTCTCAGCCCTCTTCTGGCCAAGCTCTACCATGCCCTCGCCAGCCGGAACCGGGATCTTTCCCTACCCACAAAATTCGCCGTGGGCTTTGGCTTTGTAGCCCTGGCGTTTTTCATCTGGTGGAGCGGCACGCGCCTTGCAGGCTCCGGCCTGACCAGCGCATGGCCTATGCTGGGGGGCTATTTTGCCCTTGCAACGGCTGAACTGCTGATTGGTGGTCTGGGGCTCGCGGTTATTGCCCGTTATGCCCCCGCCCGCCTGAACGGCCTGATGGTGGGAGCCTATTACCTCACTGTGGGTGCTGGCATGTATCTGGGTAGTGAAATTGCAAGTTTTGCCACCCCTGCCACCAATGCAGCCCCCTTGCAAAATCACCATTATGAAACGCTGTTTGGCACTCTGGGCCTATGCGGCCTCGGGCTGGTGAGCATCGCCCTGCTGCTGGCCCGTATGCTCAGCCATATGGAAAACCGCCATCAGGACGCGGCCCAACGCTTCAGTGTGCGGGCCAACACGGATTGCTCGGCATAACCCAGCCGATAGGAAATCTGTCCTTTGGTATGTTGCCCGGCCTGTAATAGTCGCTCCGCTTCTGTCCGACGCACACCATCCACAAGACTACGGAAACTCTCTCCCTCTGCCGCCAAACGTCGCTGCAAAGTCCGCACGGAAACCCCCAGAGCCGAGGCAATATGCGGCATGGTCATGGACGGTGTGCCGAGGCGCTCCCGCACCACGCGCGCAACCTGCACGGCCATGCTGGAGAACACAGGCACTTCTGCTTCCATGCGCCGGGCCAGTTCTTCCAGATAATCGCGGCCGGGACGCGGACTCAGTTCACGCTGACGCTCCATTTCCGTGCGGTCAAAGAGAATACGAAAATGCTTCTGCCCGAACCGCACCGGACACCCCAGCACAGCTTCCGCCGCCTGCCACAGGCCGGGACGCGGCATGGTACAGGCGAACTCCACACAAAGGGGCGTAACCTCTACCCCCAGCGCTTCTTTGGGAAGACGCGCCAGATTGGTTAACGCCCACAGTTGACCTGCTGCAAGAATAGCCTTGGGCACTCTCGGGTCAGGCCGCGCCAGCGTGTAGCGGATTTCCACAGTGCGGGGATGTTTGATGATCTGAATGGCAATATCCGGATGCAACAGCAGGCTATACCGCCCCAGCATGCCATATCCATCCAGCAGGCTCTCACACTGGCAGACCAACGCCCCCATCAGACCAAAATCCTGCGGCCGTGCGTGCAAAGCCAGCGCAATACCCAGACCATGATCCGCATTGTTCCGGTCCAGCAAAGCACCCCAAACCGTAACCATCGTCTGCCAGATGGAGAATTTGCGCCGGTGCCGGGACACTTCAGCCTGCTCCAGCATCCGGTCCTGCTCGGTGCTCGTCAGACATCCGGCCTGCACAGCAGCTCCCAGAATGGCATCAAGCGGTGTCATCATAGGTCAGGCCGTCCTTGCAATCTGGCGTAAAATGTCAAAAAACTGGCGTATTTTGTCAAGCCAGACCGTCCACGCTCCCTACCTTTCCTGACACACGCCACACAGGAAAAGTGTTTTACGATGGATCAGCCTGCACAGCCTCTCACCGATACGGGTACATCCCATTTCTTCAAAAATCAGACCTTCCATTTCCAGACCCTCCGCGCCCTGAATGACATTGCCGCCGGGGGTGCTGACCTGAATGAAGTGCTGATGGCCATCAGTCAGGTTACCGATGGAGACAGCAATGGCTGGTATGAGGCCTATTCCGCCCTTGCCACGCGCACGGAAGACCGTATTCCCAGTTGCGCGGACCCGCTGAGCTGCGGCCAGTCCTGGCTGCGGGCGCATAATTACTGGCGCACGGCAGAATTCCTGTTGGCCCCGCAGGACCCGCGCCGCACTCTGGCATGGGACCGGCAGATTGCCGCCTTTGATAAAGGGATGGAACGCGCCGGCATTGCGCACGAGCGCTTTACCGTGCCGTATGAAAGCGGGAAGCTCCGCGGCATTTTCTATCCCGGCCCGGAAGGCTGGCAGAAAAAGCCGCTGATCGTGCTGTGTGGCGGGTATGATTCCACACTGGAAGAACTGTATTTCGTCATCGCCAAAGCGGCGTATGATCGCGGTTATGCAGTGTTGACGTACGAAGGCCCCGGTCAGGGCGGCGTGCTGCGCCAGTATGGTTTGAAATTCACACCGGAATGGGAAAAACCCACCGGGGCCGTTCTGGATTACTTTGAAACAACCTACTTCAAACCAGAAAAAACCGTGCTGATCGGCATGAGCCTCGGTGGCTATTTTGCCCCGCGTGTTGCGGCCTTCGATAAGCGTATTAGCGGCGTTGTGGCGTATGATGTCTTCTTTGATGCCGGCAGCATTGCCCAACGCTACGCCGCCCATGCAGAAAACCCTGAAGCTCTGAACAACCCGGACATCAAATGGGCGATCGACAACGCCCTTTGGACGCTGGGCGTCTCCTCCATGGAAGAGGCCGTTAAAACGCTCTCGGCCTATTCTCTGGTGGGCGTCGCCGGAAACATCACGGCGGATGTGCTGACTCTGGTAGGTGAGCGTGATCACTTCATCCCGACCACGCAGGCGGAAGATTTCAGCAAAGCCTGCATCCGGGCCAAATCGGTTGAAACTGTTGTCTATGATGTCCCGTCAGGCGGGGCGGAACATTGCCAGCTCGGAGCGCAAACCCTTTGGCATGCAGATGTTTTCAGCTGGATGGTTCGCAAATTTTCCTAAAACGAAGGGCGGAGGGAGCAGAGTCCCTCCCCTTTTTCCTGTCCCGGTTTAACCGACCTTAGAAATGCCCTTCCAAACTGGCTCCAAAAGCACGAGGCTGGCCAACCTGAGCATATGAGCCTGCCCAGCTACTCCGCGCGTTATAAATAATATGCTCATTAGACAGGTTTTTCGCATAAAAACGCACGGTGTAATATTTGGACGTATAAGCTGCGTGCATATTGAAGGTAATATAGTTCCCTGCTGTAATCCCCGTTCCGTTTTCGACCTGAGACGTATAAGCCCCCACCCGATTGACCGTTCCACCGAATGAGAAACCAGACTGGAATTTCTGATCAAACCCCACAGTGAATGTTGTACTGGGGGCATTGCTGAATTTAGACCCTTTTGCATAAGCATACGCTGTCGGGGCTTTTTGAATTTTTGTATCCAGCAATCCGACACCCCCATAAATATTCAGTCCCTTTGTCACATGGTACTGCGCTTCCAGCTCCAGCCCCATGCTTCGGCCATCGGGAATATTGACAAAGGTATAATCCAGAAGATCCTGATAATTATGAAAACTGTTATAAAACAGGTTTCCATTAAGGCTGAAACGGCGCCCAAACTGCTCCGTATGCCCTGAAAGTTCGTAAGTGGTTACCGTTTCTTTTTTATACTGATAGTAAAACCCACGATCCCAATCAATTGCGCCGCCACCAGGGTTATATCCACGCCGGACAGTAAAGCTCATGCTATCATGCGGAGAGAAAGTATAAAGCAAGCCACCTTTTGGGAGGAACATTGTCGTCCCGCCATCAAAATTGACACTTCCCCAGCTCATTCGCACATTTCGGTTCTGTACTTCCCGTTCTACACGGGCCCCGGCTATCAGGCTCAAACCACCGATCAGGGGCACTGTGCCATCCATATAGATGGCATAGGTCTGCTCCTGATCAGGCCCGTTCACCCCCATATCAGGTGAGGTAATTCTCTGGTCTCTATTGAAGTAGTAGAGACCCAGAACGCCATTAATCCAGCCATTTTTAGGCGAATAGACAAATCTCTGCTCTATCGTATTGTTATTCTCGTTGAGGTTGAGTTTGCCACGGGAATTGGAACTGGCAAGCTGATTGGACTGGTTGAAGTTCGCATCATACCAGACGTGGCCGTACAAGAGGCTCGCTGTCAGAGCATCTGAAATTTCGTAGCTGAATTTGTCACTCAGCGTATCAATAGAGGAATTTGAAACACGGATATTCATATCTGGGTTATCAAATTTATACTTCCAGAAATCCGGACCTGTTGCCTGATACAGATACTCACCATTCTGCTCTCTGTGAGAACCCACCATTTCCATTTTAAATCGCGGCAATGCCTTAGGCGTCCAGAGCATTTTGCCTCTAAACGTCGACTGGTTAATTTCACTCGGATTATATGGCCATGATTTTCCAGCATATTTAATATAGCTGTTCCCATAAATGCCATTCCCGGAAAGCCTGATGGCCAGCTGATCTTTGACTAAGGGCCCGGAAAGCGTTGCCCCGAAACTCCCTCTGTCCCCCTGGCTTTCATAGCCTGCATGTACGGCCCCGTGCCACGCCCATGTGGGGTCTTTGGTATTCATGGTGATTGCACCCCCAATAGCATTCCGCCCTTGGGTTGTAGCCTGCGGGCCACGCAGAACCTGTACATCATCAAAGTCCCATAACCCTGAATCTGTATAGCGTTGCCCACCAAAGGTTTCCGGCAAACCATCAATAATCACGGCTGTCCGCGGCCTGCTGCCAGACATGAGGGTGAAAATCCCTCCCGCAGCGCCCTCGCCGCTCATCCCGCGGATAGCAGGAAGCCCGGCTGCATTCCCCACCATGTTGGGCACCCGGTTCGTCACATCATACAGAGAGCGATATTCATCGGTATCCAGATGCCGCAGCACAGTAACCGCACTGTTGGTGTTTTTCAGGCGATCCATAGACTGCCCCACCACAACAATCCGCTCCGTTCCGCCATAGCTGCTTGTGGAACTGCCTTCTGCACTATGCGGATCTTGCGTTTTTGTCAGACCTGTCTGTTCCTGCGGTGCGTGTGGCGCTGCAACAATCTGAAAGGCACCCTTCCCAACAGGATGATACGTCAGCCCGGTCCCGGCCAAAATCTTTTGCAAGCCTGCTGCCAGCGTAAACTGACCGCTCACGCCCGCACTGGTATGATGGTCGAGGCTTTCTGCATCGGCTGTCACCTGCACATGCGCTTGCTGGCTAAAGGTGAGAACGGCGTCCGATAAAGCCCCCGGAGCGACATGAAAAAAGTGAAGCGGGGCGGAAGTCTGGGCTTTGGCGTCAATCCCCTCACAGAAGGTCCATACCCCAGCAATCGACAGGCCAAGAGCCCCTCGTATCAGACCACGAGCCAGAAAAAGCCGTATAACCATGGGTACCGAAAATCCTTCATGCCACTCAACATCACGGAGTTGCAACTGTCTCGCAGTTGCGCACCATTCCTTAGATGCATAAGCAGAGAGATTTTCCTGTCATCAGAGAAATTTTTTATTCACGAGCTATCCCGGCCCGGTGACGAGTGCCAGATCAGGCAACACAGTCTGCACCTTGCCGCCATGCGGCCTGACCGCCAGCCGTAAGGCCTGCATGGGGTCGCGGACGTTATAAACACCTGTGACGCGCTTCTCTGTCAGTTGCTGATCCAGCACAAAAATATGCCGGTGTGACCATGGGCGGAGTGCCGCCACAAAGTCAGAAACCCGCATAGCCCGCGCCACAAGCAAACCCGTGGCCCATGCACCAACTATTTCCGGGTTTGTCTTGCCCGTTTGCGTTGTATGCCCGCTCACCCGCAGCCAGTCTCCGGCATATAAATCCTGACTGGCTCCAAGGGCATCGGGAGCGGCAACACGGCTACTCCCTTCTTTTACAGCCACTGTGGTATGGTTATCCTCCATCGCCACATCAAAGACTGTTCCCAAATCCGTTGCAGTCACAGCACCGGCTTTTACCGTAAAGGGAAGCTGTGCATTATGATGGACCATAAAAAGGCCCTCCCCGCGTAAAAGGGTTACGATACGGGTTGTCTGGGTAAACTGGATGGCAATCGCACTCCGCGGCGCAAGCTGCACAACACTCCCATCACGTAACCGAACCTCTTTTGTCTGGCTATAACCGGTGGAGTAATCAGCCTGAGCCCAGATCATCGCATTGGGTGCAAACATAAACATGCTGACACACGCCAACGCCGCCAGACCGCCAGCCCAACTCTGGAACGCACGCCTCTTCCAGACAGGTTTATGCGCCACCTGCGGCGCGGGCCTTTTGGCCTGTCGCCGTTCCGGGGCAGCCTGCTGCAAGAGCGTGATTGTCTTATTAACCTCCGCCCATGCCTGAGGGTGGCGCTGGTCCGCCCTTAACCAGACATCGAACTGACGCAACAGTTCTGGATTATTCGGGTCATCCTGCAGTTTTACGTGCCAGAGAGCCGCGACCCGCGTCGCCGTTGTCTTCTCCATCATCAGGCGAGGACAAAAGCGGCGAAGCGAGCAGAGTGTCCCTGCGACCACACTCCGCCTTTCAGATTGCGAGGCACGTTATTCTCCTGTTGCGCGCGTGTTTGTACAAGCCTCTATGCCATCAGCAATAAGACTTTGCGCAAACGAGACGGAAATATTTAACTCAGCGGCAATTTCGCGCAGTTTTAACCCTTCAAAATAATACATTTTAATGGCTGCGGTCTGGCGCGGCGGCATCGCCTCTATCTGATCCAGTAATTTACTGACCTGCCAGCGCGCATCAGCAACCTGCTCGGGCGATGGAGCAAGATCAGCTATCATACGACTGGCATTATCAAAATCTGTATCTTTGGTTTTTTCCAGCTTCTGCCGCCGGTAACTAAACCTGAACAAATTGCGCATAATCGTTTTGAAATAATGGACCGGCGCGCTGATCTCTATTTTATTCTGCTGTTCAAAAAGCACCCAGGCTTCCTGCACAAGATCTTCCGCCTGTGCGTGGTCCCCCGTAAGGCGGCTGGCATACACAAGAAACGCTTTACGATGCTCCTGATACAGTCTTAGCGATAATTTTCTCGTGCTCAACGCGAAATCTCCGACATTGAGCTCCTCTATATGAGAATTATTCTCACATAGCCACAAAAACTTCACCTCGGGACCAGACTGGGCGGACCTGCCCCACCCTGCGGTTTATCCCATCGGCGGCTGGCCGTTAGAGGCAGACGTTCCCCCATCCACCGGGATGGTCGCCCCCGTGACATACCCAGCCGCGTCGCTCGCCAGAAAGACAATCACACTGGCAATATCTTCCGGCTCACCAAGGCGGCCGAGAGCAGTACGCTCTATGAACTTCTTCGCTTTTGCCTCATCTTCCACCAGCCCCTTGCCCATTGCCGTGCGGCTGAGACCCGGATTGACGGAATTGACGCGAATACCGTGCTTACCAAGATCCAGCGCCAGAGAACGCGTCAAGTTCACAACCCCACCCTTGGCTGCGTTATAAGCCGGGAAATTCCAGTCCCCACCCATACCGGAAATAGAGGCAACATTGATAATGTTGCCTTTGGTCTTTTTCAGATGCGGGATAGCAGCCCGTGCACAATAAAAGGTGCCGCTCAGATCAATATTGATCACGCTCGCCCATGTCTCATCACTGGTCTCTTCCGGCTGTCCGGGGCGCGCAATGCCTGCATTATTCACCAGCACATCAATCTGACCGAAATGCTCTGCGGCGTCTTTTATGGCCCGGTTGACCGCGGCTGAGTCTGCAATATCACACGCAATCGCCAAACTCCGCTCTTTGGAAAACTGCCCCGCAACCTTGTTCAAATTGTCTTCGTCGGCATCCAGCAGAACTACATTAGCCCCTTCAGCATGAAAGCTCCGCGCAGTCGCTTCCCCAAAGCCGGAAGCAGCCCCTGTCACAATGACGGTCTTGCCTGAAAAACGCTGCATGAAGATCTCCTTATGTCTGCCGTGCAGTCTCTCTGCACTCAGGCACTCAAACCGAATGCGACGGAGGTCGTTCTTTCAGGACAGGGACATTGCCCGCAAAATCTGCAAAAGTTCACCCATAATGAACTTACTCCAGTTCCCAAAGACGGGTTCGTCACGATAAATCCTGAGCATCAGGAGACCTGTCCCATGGGCAAAACCCCGAAACTTATTCAGTCCATTGAACGCTCAGCCGCTATTCTGGAAATCATCGCCCAGGAAGGTGGCAGCGCACGCCTGCAACAAATTGCCAGCATCTCCGGCATTGGAAAAACGACCGTCCACAATATTCTCCAGACGCTCGACCATCTGGGCTATGTGCAGCGTCGCACGGGGGATATGCGCTATCATCTGGGTGGGCGCATCCTCAATCTGGCCCGCATTACGGGGGATGATAATGCCCTGCGCGCCCGTCTGCGCCCTGCCCTGAATGCCATTGCGGAAGAAAGTGGCGCGACCGTCTGGCTGGCCGTTCCCAGCGGGGATGAGGCCGCCTATCTGGATATCGTCAACCTGCCCGACCCGGACCTGATGCGCAGCATCCCAAGCCGGGAAAAGCTGGAAGGCTCCGCCGTGGGGCTGGTTTTTCTGGCCTTTGTGCCCGGCCTTGGCAAACGGGTGCTGACCACCCGCGCCAATGCTCTGAACAGTGACATCCTCGCCCAGATTGAAACCGTGCGCATCAAAGGCTTTGCGCTGGATCTGCAGGGCTACCATCCGGGCATAAACGGCGTTGCCATTCCCTGGCGGGACAATGGTGAAGTGCGCGCCAGTGTCTGCCTGACCGGCCCCGCCAGCAAGCTCCCGCCACACCGCCTCAGCCGTCTGGCCTGGATGATGATGAAGCATGTCGAACGCACGGATATCCAGAGCTGCTGAACAAATAGTCTTTCCCTTGCGTCCCTCATTCCCTTATTGAGCAGCGCAGCTACTCTGCGCCTTTTTCTCAGGAAAGCGATTTTCTCTGCCATGAAGTCTTCTACCGCGACCGCCATGATCACTGCTGCTCTGGCCGAAGCAGACCGCATGAATGTCTCTGTCTGCATTTCCATTGTGGATGCCGCAGCCTGGCCCGTCGCCTTTATGCGCATGGAAGGCACCATTCTGGGCGCCATTGATATCGCCAACAAAAAAGCCCGCACCGCTGTGCTGTTCCAGATGGACAGCGCCGACTTTGCAGAAATTGCCCACCCCAACGCCCACGCCTACACGCTGGAAAATACCAATGGTGGCCTCATCAGCTTTGGCGGCGGCCTTGTGCTGAAAGATGCCGAAGGCAGGGTTGTGGGAGCCATTGGCGTGTCCGGCGCCAGCACTGCGGATGATATTGCCATTGCCACCGTCGCCTCTCGCGTTCTGACCGCCTGAGCCGACTTTTTTTAAGCCGAGACCCTGCATGACATCAGAAACCGTGCCGCCTGAGAGCGGTCTTACCGTGGTTCCGCCGCCTCATGGCAGAACCGCAGCCCTCCTTACTCTCACATTCGGCACGTTTGTTGTCGGCACCGGGGAGTTTGCCATCATGGGCATGCTCCCGGAATTTGCGCAGTCGCTCAATCTGTCTCTGGCCGATGCCGGGTATGCCATTACCGCTTACGCGCTGGGAGTGGTGATTGGCGCACCGCTGATTACTATTCTGGGCGCGCGACTATCCCGGCGGGAGCTTCTGCTTGTTCTGCTGATCATGTTCTGCCTTGGCAATTTTCTGAGCATTGTCATGCCCACACCGGGGCTGGTTGAGGTCGCTCGTTTTCTGACGGGCCTGCCGCATGGCGCGCTCTTCGGAATTTCCGCCCTTGTGGCGGCTTCCATGGTGGAACGCTCCCGGCGTGGCTGGGCGGTGGGGCGCGTGCTGTCCGGCATCGCCATTTCCACGCTGATCGGCGCGCCGTTTTCCACCTTTGCGGCAGACCATTTTGGCTGGCGCATTGCTTACCTGATTATCGGCCTGTTTGGCGTTCTGACCTTTCTGGGCGTCCTGCGCTATATTCCGGCCGATAAACCCAACCGCAAAAACTCCCCGCTTAAGGAAATCACGGCTCTGGGCAACATGCAGGTTATGCTCACCCTGCTGACCGCCGCAGTGGGTTTTGGCGGGATGTTTGGCGTCTACACCTACCTCACCAGTGTTCTGCAAAACGTGACCCACGTGCCGGAATGGCAGACCATGATCTATATGGTGATCTGGGGTGCCGGCATGCTCGTCGGAGCAAACGCCGGAGCCTGGCTGGTGGACCGGAACATCAATCTGGCGGCCATCATCGCCCTTGCGGGCAGCGCGGTCATCATGTTCGCGTTTTCCACTGTGCTGCACAGCAATTTCGCGCTGATGCTGATTGTCTTCCTGATCCCCACCTTTGTGAATGGACTTGGCCCGGCACTTCAGACACGGCTGATGGATTTTGCGGGCGATGCTCAGACGCTTGCTGCCTCCCTCAACCATTCAGCCTTCAACATTGCCAACGCACTGGGGGCCTCTCTGGGCAGCGTGCTGCTGGCGCACCAGTTCGGGTATGGCTCGCTTGGCATTGGCGGAGCACTGCTCTCCATCGGTGGCCTGCTGGTGTATCTGTTTGCCCTTCTTCTGCTCAAAAAAAGCGGCCAGCCGGAAGAACGAGGTTCCCTTACCTAAAGCCCCCTTCCTGATACGCTGAAAACAGCCCCTTCCCCGGTTTTGCGCCGCGGAAGGGGTTTTTGCTTTTCCGGTGTTCTCACAAAGCCGTAGGAGGCCTCATCCTCATAAACCGCGTTGTTTATGCAACAGATATGAGCAAAAACTGCCTAAAAATGTCACAAAAACATCACACCCCTCTTTGAAGCCTTTGCATATCTGGAGGTTCAACGGCTAAGAGACCGCTTCTCTTTGACCCGCATCACCCTCCGGAGTGCTGACCGCAAGTGCGCACCAAACATCTGCTTTTGTCCTCTATTGCACTGTTTGCCATAGAACGCCCTGCTCTGGCCGCTGAAACCACCGCGCAGCACAAGCATGCAGCCCGCCATGCGCAGCCGGTTTCCGCGCACAAGCCCGCAGCCGCACAGCCCGCTCCGAAGGCCGCAACCAAAGCGTCCGCCAGCCACCACAGCAAACCGGCAGATCTGGAATCGCACGGCACGGAAAGTGTGTCCGTCACAGGCCGTCAGCTGACCGGGCGTGATGCAGAACAGGCTGTCACAAAGGCCGTCATGCGCCAGTTCGTGCCGGGCACCAGCCCATACAAGATGCTGGACCGGATGCCGGGTGTGAGCTTCTCCTCCACAGACCCTTTCGGCATCGACAGCTTCGGCGCCAACCTCTACGTGCGCGGGTTCTTCATGAACCAGCTTGGCGTGACAGTGGATGGCGTGCCCCTGAACGACCAGACCTATCAGTCCATCAGCGGCATGAGCCTCGCGTCCTCCATCATACCGGATGATATCCAGTCCATGCGCATGTCGCAGGGGGCCGGATCGGTTGAGCTGCCCTCCACCAATACGCTGGGCGGCACCATTCAGATCGGCTCGTCCGACCCGTCCGAAAAGCGCGGCGGCAAGGTCAGCCAGTCCTTTGGCAGCTATAATTCCTACCGCACCTATGTGCGGCTGGATTCCGGCAAGCTGAATGATACTGGCACCCGCTTTTACACCTCCTACGCCCGCACGGATGAAGGCATGTGGATGGGCAAGGGTGACCAGTTCATGCAGCAGGTCGATGCCAAGCTGGTGCAGCCCATTGGCCACCGCAGCCGCATGTCAGCCTTCTTCAACTGGTCCACTCTGGCGCAGTGGAACTACCCGGATACGTCCATCGGCATCCTGAAAAACCTCGGCTGGCGCACCCCGCATCTGTATCCCAATTATGGGCTGGCTTACGGCATTGCCAATGGCACCCGCCCTGTGCCGCCGGGATACAATAATGTGCCGGGCATTGATGGCGCAGACATCGCTATGTACGACGGCGGTCAGTCTGAAACCAACTTCATGGGCGGCCTGCATTTTGACCTCGCCCTGACAGACCGCCTGACATGGAACACCACTCTCTACGGCCACAGCCAGACAGGCTATTACAGCTACACGGATTCAGAAGATCCCTCCCCCAACGGCGCGCCGTTCTCGGAAGAAGTCTGGCAGAACCGGCAGGAACGCTACGGGATCGATACCAGCCTGCGCTATAAATGGGGCCGCCACACCATTGAAGGCGGCGTCTGGTATGAAAACAACAACCAGCAGGCGGGCCTGTTCAATTATCAGGAGCCTCTGCTTGGGCAGGGCGCGCCACTTAAGGCGGTCGGACCGTATAATGTGTATGGCCGCGCCTTTATGCAGGGTTACAACTTCCAGTGGACCACCAATGTCATGCAGTTCCATTTGCAGGACAGTGTGCAACTGACACCGGGCCTTACGCTGCATGCCGGGTTTAAATCCATGGTGGCGACGACTGCTGGCGGTGCGAACTACAACAATGCCGACTGGACGGGTGCTGATACGCTGCCCAACGGTTCCCTGACGGCTTCTCAGGCCTTCCTGCCCCACATCAATCTGGACTGGCACCTCAACGACCACCACGAGTTCTACGTGGACGTCGCCGAGAACATGCGGGCTTATGAAGTCTCGGCCTTTGGCGTGGGCAACTCCCTTTACTCCGTGCAGGATCAGGCCACCTTTCAGGCGCAGAAAAGGGCGGCAGAGCCGTCCAAAGCCTGGGTTTATCTGGGAGGCTATCGCTATACCTCCCGCTACCTGCAGGCGAATGCGACCATCTATCACGCCAGCCTGATCCACCCGCTGCTGGCGGCGGCTGTTGGTTCTCTGACCAACCCGGTCTCTCAGGTGATCGACTTCGGCCATATTTCCATGACGGGTGCGAACGGGGCCATTACCCTTACACCCATCCGAGGTCTGAGCTTTACGAATACCCTGAGCTACAACAAGGGCACGTATGATAGGAACGTGGACACCGTCGGCGGGTATTATGCCCTTTCTGGCAAGAACATCGTCAACTATCCGGCGTGGATGTATAAAACGTCCCTGGCCTACACATGGAAAGGCGCGACCGCGCATTTTGACGCCAACTATTTTGGCCGCCGTTACTACAGCTTTATGAACGATACCTCCGTGCCGGGCTACTGGGTCGCCAATGCCGGTCTTGAATACCGCTTTGGGGACATGAGCGTTCTGAAAAACGTCACGGCCAGCTTCAATGTCTATAACCTGTTTAACAACAAATACATTTCCATGATGG
The DNA here is from genome assembly GCF_044094635.1 of Acetobacter sp. KSO5. Lineage (NCBI taxonomy): Bacteria > Pseudomonadati > Pseudomonadota > Alphaproteobacteria > Acetobacterales > Acetobacteraceae > Acetobacter > Acetobacter sp. KSO5. The sequence goes on from NZ_CP172014.1 coordinate 1,967,100, forward strand.
GCCAGAACGATAACCCCGCCGTGGGGGATTATCAGTCCATGGAACGTGGGGCTGTGCGCGAATTTTTCGGCACCGTCAGCACGTCTTTCTAAACGCTTTAAGGGGAGCAAGCCTCCCCGCCGCTTAGAGAAATTTAAGAACGCTCATATAGATTTCGCGCTCCTCGTCAGTCAGCTCCACGCGCACCCGCACCCGACTGTCCGGCGTGCTGATAATGGCATCATGACGCTGGTTGGCAGCCTCATCCAGCGTGACGCCTGCCCAGCTGAACGCCTGACAGACCTCATGCCGCAATGCAGCATCATGCTCGCCAATGCCCGCGGTAAAGACCAGTCCGTCCAGACCACCCATCACCGCCGTCAGCGCACCGATTTCCTGACGGATACGATACACAAACAGGCTCAACGCTTCGGCAATCTGCACGCTTTGGGCAGAGCTCGCGTCCTTCGCCAGCATCTCACGCAGCACCCGCATGTCAGGCGAAATACCGGAGACGCCCAGTAGACCGGACTCATGGTACAGCGTCTGCACCAGCGTCCGCCAGTCGGCCTTTTCTTCCTGCACCATGTAAAGCAGTACGCCGGGATCAATCGCGCCGCAGCGCGTGCCCATCATCAGGCCATCCAGCGCAGAAAAGCCCATCGTCGTTTCAAGGCTTTTCCCATCCTTCAAGGCACACAGGCTGGCCCCGCTCCCAAGATGGGCAATAATGGTCCGCCCCGTTGCAAGCTCCGGGTCAATCTGTGCAAGACGCTGGGCAATATAGCTGTAGGAAATGCCGTGGAAGCCATAGCGTACCACGCCCCGTTCCTCATACCGGCGCGGCAACGGCAGAAGCCGCGCCACTTTTGGAATGGTGCTGTGGAAGGTTGTGTCAAAACAGGCCACCTGCAAAAGGTCTGGCCGCCGTTGCGCAATAGCTTTAGCCGGGGCCAGCGTGGCCTGCTGATGCAGCGGGTCAAACGGGGTGAGCTGGTCCAGCTTGTTCAGAATTTCCGGCGTGATTTTCACTGGTTCCAGAAAATCAGCCCCGCCATGCACAATCCGGTGCCCGGCAGCAACCACCCGGCCCTTCTGAGCAAACTGCTCAAGCCAGTGGAACAGATGGTCAAAAATCGCCAACCCGGTTTCGGGCCAGTCTTCCTGCACCAGAACGGCGCCATCATGGTTTTTGGCATGGAAGCGCGCGCCTGTGGGGTTTTGCTCAATTTCCCCGTTGAGCAGAACTGTCGCTTGCTGACTGTCCGCCTTGTCGTAAACAGTAAATTTCAGACTGGAAGAGCCACTGTTAAAAACAATAATGACATCCTGCATTGATCCGTCCTTCTCTATGGCTCTTCTTCTGTCCTGAACCCGCCTCACGCCGCAGGAGCGCTTTCCGGATGCAGATGCCGCGCATACAGTGCGCCCACGGCAATGGACGCCAGCCGCGCCTGCACACTATCCGCCCGGCTGGTCAGCAACACCGGCACACTGGCCCCCAGCACCACCCCGGCTGAATCCGCTCCGGCCAGAAAGATCATGTTCTTGGCCAGCATGTTGCCTGCTTCCAGATCGGGTGTCACAAGAATTTGCGCCTGCCCTGCTACCGGCGAGGTAATGCCTTTAATTTTGGCGGCCTCTGCGCTCACGGCATTATCCATGGCCAGCGGTCCATCCAGAACACCGCCTTCAATCTGCCCACGCTCGGCCATTTTACACAGGGCCGCGGCATCCACCGTGCCCGGAATTTTGGGGTTCACGGTTTCCACAGCAGACAGCAGCGCCACTCGTGGCTCGCCAAGCCCAAGGCCCCGATGCAGATCAATCGCGTTCTGCACAATATCGCGCTTGATGGTGAGATCCGGGAAGATATTGATAGCGGCATCCGTCACAAAAATAAGGTCATCATAAGCAGGCACTGCGAGCAGAAAGACATGGCTCACCCGCCGTGCCGTGCGCAACCCACTCTCTGGTGAGACGACGGCATGCATCAACACATCTGTGTGCAGGCTGCCTTTCATCAGGGCATGCACCTGCCCGGATTTGACCAGTGTTACAGCCTGCGCAGCAGCCTCCTGCGGGGTGGCGACATCCACAATGGTTGCGCCCCCCAGATCAATCCCGCAGCTCTGCGCCACATCAGTAATCAGAGCACGCGGGCCGATCAGAACGGGTTCCAGAATATTCTGCTGCGCCGCATCCATCGCGCCTTCCAGCGCATGCTGCTCACACGGCCAGACAATACCGATACTCACCTTGCCGGGGAGCTGTCTGGCCCGCTCAATCAGATTTTCAAAAGCCTGATGGCTTTTAGGGCCGGAGGCTGCGGGCATATCGGCGCTATCCTGCACATACTGTTGCTCTGGGGTTACGGAAGCAGCAGAAGAGGACGCCATGGTCTGATTTTCCTGTTGAGACATACTACGTTATTGCCCGAAAGCCGGAGTGGAAGACAAAATACGCCGATACTGGTCCCGCAGGAACGTCTCGGCCGCCTGCGCTGTGCCATGGGCCGCCAGCTGCCCTTTAAAGGCCGCTACACTCTCAACAGAGCGCGCTTCCATCCACGCCTGCATCTCTGCCAGCATGGTGGAGAGGAAACCCGAGCCATGCCGCAGCAGAGCGGAGGTCACCATTGCCACATCAGCACCGGCCAGCAGACAGCGCACAACGTCCTCACCAGAATTGACGCCGCCAGAGACCGCAAAGCTGGTATGGAGCCTGCGGGACAGCAGGCCCGTCCAGATCAGCGGCAGCCGTAGTTCGTAGGACGTGCTGAGTTGCGCATCTGCTTCCGGTGCTACGGGATGCAGGTCCAGCCCCGGCTCATAAAACCGGTTGAACAGCACCAGCCCGGCAGCCCCGGCTTCCACCAGCCGTTTCGCCATATTCCCCGGCGCACTGAAAAACGGCGGTAACTTGATGCTGACAGGAATACTGACTTCGGCCTTTACAGCCTTGAGGATGTCAATAAACCGCTCTTCCACCTCAGTTCCTGTCTCATCCGGGTCAGCCGCAATATGCCAGAAGTTCAGCTCAATGGCCGCTGCCCCTGCCTGTTCCAGCTTGCGGGCAAAATGCACCCAGCCCGCCTGCGTGCAGCCATTCAGGCTGGCAATCACCGGCACCCCGGCCCGTTCCGCCGCACGCCGCAGCACGGAAAGCCGTCCATCCAGGACGGTCGCCTGCGGCACAGCGGGAAAATACCCGCCGTTGACGTCCGGATGACTATCCTCCCCCGCTTCAAACAGAGCGGCGTCATGCACCTCCTGCGCGGCAATCTCCTCCTCAAAAATGGAGGCCATGACAATGGCCGCCGCCCCTGCATCCGCTACACGCAGAATGTGATCCAGATCGGCCGTCAGAGGTGATGCGGACGCCACAATGGGGTGCCGCAGGGAAAGGCCCAGATACTGTGTTTCAAGGTTCATGCTCTTTAACTCCCCGGTTCTTTGAGACCCTGCGGTTTTCAGTTCACATCTTCCCAGTGCGGCAGGAAGCGACTGCCGTCACGGGCGGCCAGATCCTCATAGAGACGATAGCGCTCATTCAACGCCGCCTGCGCCTGATGGAGCATATGCGCCGCTGCTTCCGGATGCGTGCGGGTAAGCGTTTTGTAGCGCAGTTCCTGATAGGCATAGTCTTCCAGCGGGATACGGGGCCGGGTTGAATCCAGCCGGAACGGGTTCAGCCCGCTTTTGCGCATGGTCGGGTCAAACCGGAACAGCGGCCAGTAGCCAGAGGCAACAGCCCGGGCGGCCTGCTTCATGCCTGTGCGCATATCAATGCCGTGTGCAATACACTGGGAATAGGCGAGGATAATGGACGGCCCCTCATACGCCTCGGCTTCCCGCATGGCGATGACGGCCTGCTCCGGGTTTGAGCCCATCGCAATCTGCGCCACATAGACATTCCCGTAGGAAATAGCCTGCATAGCCAGATCTTTCCGCGGAGACCGCTTACCAGCCGCCGCAAACTTGGCGGAAGCCCCCAGCGGCGTCGCCTTGGAGGACTGACCACCCGTGTTGGAATACACTTCCGTATCCAGCACCAGAACATTCACATTCCGCCCCTGTGCCAGCACATGGTCCAGACCGCCGGAGTCAATGTCGTAAGCCCAGCCGTCACCACCAATAATCCAGACAGACCGGCGGATGAGGAAGTCCGCCACGGACAGCAGCATGATGGCATCGGGGGCGTCCACATCCTCCAGCTTCTGCTTAAGAGCCGCAACCCGTTTCCGCTGCTCGGCAAAATCCGCTTCCGTATGCATGGAAGCGCTCAACAGAGCCTTGGCCAGATCCTCACCCACCAGAGCGGACTGTTTCTGCACCAGCTGGCGCGCCAGAGCCGTCTGTTCATCCGCGGCAATACGGAAACCCAGCCCGAATTCGGCATTGTCTTCAAACAGCGAGTTGGACCACGCCACCCCGCGCCCTTCAGCATTGGCTTTCCAGGCATGGGCTGGCGTATTACCCGCAAAAATGGCGGAACAGCCTGTGGCGTTCGCAATCTGAAGCCTGTCACCAAACAACTGGGAAACCAGCTTCAGATACGGTGCCTCACCACACCCAGCACAAGCCCCGCTGAACTCAAACAACGGCTCAAGGAACTGCACGCCTCGGACGTTGGCTTCATTAATACTGGCCCGATCCATATCCGGCAGTTTTTCAAAAAACGCGATATTCTGGCGTTCCTGTTCCAGAATAGGCAGTTTCTCTTCCATATTAATGGCGCGTTTTTCCGTTTCCGGCACAATGGCCGGGCAGTTTTCTACGCACACGCCACAGCCGGTGCAGTCTTCCACGTAAAACTGGAGCGTAAAGCGAGAATCCGGATAACCCCGCGCGTTAATCTCAGCCGTTTTGAAAGACGTCGGAGCCCCTTCCAGATCCTCCACATCATACATTTTCGCGCGGATGACACTGTGCGGACAGACAATGCTGCACTGGCCGCATTGTAGGCAGGCATCCGCGTCCCACACAGGTACTTCCACCGCAATATTCCGTTTTTCATACTGCGTGGTGCCACCGGGGAATGTTCCATCCACCGGCATATGGCTGACAGGGATCAGATCTCCCCGCCCGGCCATGATCTCACCCGTCACCTGTTTGACAAACAGCGGCGCAGTCTCCGGCACAACCGGCGGCATTGGCACCGTGCCAGTGGCCTGTGCCGGCACCTTGACTTCATGCAGGGCCGCAAGGGCCGCATCCACAGCGCGGAAGTTCAGCTGAACAACAGCATCCCCCTTCGCCCCGTAAGATTTCTGAATAGCCTTCTTGATTTCTGTAATCGCTTCATCCGCAGGCAACACATTGGAGAGATGGAAAAAGCAGGTTTGCAGAATGGTGTTCACACGCGGGCCAAGCCCCAGAGTCAGCGCGACATCAGACGCGTTGATGACGAAGAACCTCAGCTTTTTGGAAACAATCTGATCCTGCACTTTTCTGGGCAGATGGTCCCAGACCTCCTCTGCGGAATAGGGGCTGTTCAGCAGGAAGGAAATGCCATCATTCGCTGCGCCCAGCACATCGCGCCGGAACAGAAAATCAAACTTGTGGCAGGCAATAAAATCGGCATGGCGGATCAGATACGGCGCATTGATCGGGCTTTTACCAAACCGAACATGCGAAGCCGTCTGGCCGCCGGATTTATGGGAATCATAATCAAAATAGGCCTGTGCAAACCAGCCGGTTTTTTCGCTCAGGATCTTAACGCTGTTCTTGTTGGCCCCCACCGTGCCATCGGCCCCCAGACCATAGAACAGGCAACGCACCGTGCCTTCCGGCTCAATGTCAAAGTTTTCATCATAGGTAAGGCTGGTGTGCCCCACATCATCCAGAATACCGACGGTAAAGTGGTTTTTAGGTGACGGCCTGGTCAGTTCATCAAACACCGCCCGCGCCATGGCTGGGTTGAAGTCTTTGGAAGACAGACCGTAACGCCCGCCAATCACGCGCGGCATATGCGGGAAGGCCCCTTCCCCTACCCCTTCGGCCAGCACGCCCACCACATCGGCATGCAGCGGTTCCATCGGCGCACCCGGCTCCTTCGTGCGGTCCAGCACCGCAATAGATTTGACGCTTTTCGGCAAGGCATCCAGAAAATGCTTCGCCGAGAACGGGCGGAACAGCCGGACCTGCAAGACACCAACCTTCTGCCCCTGCTGGCACAACCATCTGGCGGTCTCCCGCACCACTTCCGCGCCCGAGCCCATACACACCACAACGCGCTCGGCATCCGGTGCGCCCTCGTAGCGGAACAGCTGGTACTGGCGGCCCGTGAGGGAGGCAAAGCGATCCATGGCGGACTGCACAATATCAGGCACGCGCTCATAGAACGGGTTTACGGATTCACGGCTCTGGAAATACGTGTCCGGGTTTTGCCATGTGCCCCGGATAAACGGATTTTCCGGGCTCAGCCCGCGTTTACGGTGGGCCAGCACCAGCTTGTCATCAATCATGGCGCGGATGGTCTCATCCGGAAGCAGATGCAGCCCGTTATATTCGTGCGATGTGCGAAACCCGTCCGTGAAGTGAATGAACGGAACACGCGCCGCCAGCGTAGAGGCCTGCGCAATCAACGCCAGATCATGCCCTTCCTGCACGGTGCCTGCGCCCAGAATGGCAAAACCCGTGGTACGCACAGCCATGATATCCTGATGGTCCCCAAAGATGGAGGACGCCCCGGCCGCCAGCGCACGCGCCGCGACATGAAAGACAACGGAGGTCAGTTCCCCCGCAATCTTGAACATGTTGGGGATCATCAGCATAAGCCCCTGTGAGGACGTAAAAGTGGTGGTCAGCGCACCACTTTGCAGGGAACCATGCACACACCCGGCTGCCCCGCCTTCGGCCTGCATTTCCTGCACCACCGGGATCGTCCCCCAGATGTTGCGGATCCCCTGATCCGACCAGGCATCAGCCAGTTCCGCCATGGTGGAGGACGGCGTGATGGGATAAATGGCGCAGACTTCGTTTACGCGATACGCAATATGGGCAACTGCGGTGTTGCCATCCATGGTCACACTTTGATCGGTCATGACGCTTTCCCTTCTCACGCGCGCACTTTGAAATCGACCGGCGCAATGGGCTCGCCAAGACTGCCGGTGGTCGCGTTTTCATCCTGTGGTTCAGGCTGCATTTCTATGGCGTGGCAGGGGCACTGGGCAGCACACAGCGCACAGCCCGTGCAGAGATCGAGAGAGACCTCATACCTCTTCCCGCGCCCCAGCCGGGTAATGGCCTGCTCCGGGCAGGCGGCAAAACAGTTGTCACATTCAAAGCAGTTACCGCAGGACAGGCAGCGGCCAGCCTCATAGCGCGCCTCCCGCTCACTCAGCCCTGCGGTGACTTCTTCAAAATCGCTGCGGTCAGTCAGAGGCCGTTCCTGCTGCGTGCGGCGCGGCGCATTCCGGTAGTCCGGCAGATGCAGCATGTCAAAGCTCACCACCGGATGACTGACCGGGTGCACGTAGGTCTCGCCGTTCAGATAGGCATGAATGGCGTGCGCGGCGCGTTTGCCGTGCCCCGTCGCCGTTGTCATGGTCCGTGCACCGCCAATGCAGTCACCGCCAGCAAAAATCCCGGCCTCGCCGGTCATTAGCGTGGTGGCGTCCACCGCAACCGTATCGTTTTTCTGCACGGTGATTTTGGGCGTCGTCGCCAGCAGAGACAGATCACTATGCTGCCCCACCGCCATCACGACAGAGTCCGCAGCCAGCGTGGTGGTCTCGCCGGTGGGCGTGACGCTGCCATCCGCATTCATGGTCACGTTTTCAACGGTAATTCCGTCCGCGCCAAAGTGATCCACCACGTTCAGCCAGCGGATTTTTACACCCTCGGCAAAGGCCTCAGCAGCCTCACCCGGCAGGGCTTCCATGTGGTCTTTATCGTAACGGAAGACGATCACAACATCTTTCGCGCCAAGGCGTTCAGCCGTGCGCGCGGCATCCATCGCCACGTTACCCCCGCCCACAACGGCCACCACACGGCCAAGCTGTGGCTTTTTCTGCTCGCTGACATCATCCAGGAGACTGACGGCATCGACCAGACGCTTCCCGTCCCCTGTTGGCACGTTCAGATGGTTGGCCAGTTGCGCGCCCACGGCCACAAAAACCGCATCAAACCCACCTTCTGCCCTGGCTTTTGCCAGATCATCCACCCTTACGCCGCATGTCAGCGTCACGCCGGGCATGGCTGTAATCCGGGCAATTTCCTGCTGGAGCTCTGTGCGCGGCAGGCGATAAGCCGGAATACCGTGCATCATCATCCCGCCCGGTTCCGCTGCGGCATCCCGCACTTCCACCGCATGCCCCTGCCGCGCCAGATGATAGGCGCAGGACAAACCAGCCGGGCCAGCGCCGACAATCAGAACCTTCTTGCCGGTTGAAGGGGCCGCTTTAAACGTCCAGCCGTTTTTGAGCGCTTCATCCCCCAGAAACCGCTCCACCGCATGGATGGAGACCGACTCATCCAGAGACCCGCGGTTACACCCGCTCTCACACGGATGGTAACAGGCACGCCCATGCACAGCAGGCATGGGGTTGTTCGCCACCAGCGCACGCCAGGCCTGCTCATACTCTCCGGCCTGCGCGTGGGAAAGCCAGCCCTGAATATCCTCACCTGCCGGGCAGGCCTGATTACAGGGCGGAAGGAAATGTTCGTAAACCGGCTGTTGCCACCGTCGGCTTCCTACACCGCGCCGCGCAGTGTCCTGCATAATCTGCGTCATATCGTGGAGCTTCATAGGCATTGTCATTCCCCCGTCGCGTGCGGCACGAAATTTAAGGCACTGAGCAAAACTGCCGCAGGCACGCCCGACACGTCATTCAGGGTGCCACCATATAAAACCCGAACACTCTGTCAACTTTACAACTTTATGAAAAATGAAGAATTTTTATGGATTTATTGATCTAGATTATTGCACCACAGAAAAAGCTAAATTTCCGCATGAAACCAGCATCAATCCAGACTTAAACGGTTCCGTATGACGCTCAATCAGGTTCTGAATAATAACTTGACGTTTCCGTCATAAATTAAGCATAGTGCCGCCTCCATACATGACACCTCATCATCACCCATCTGCTTTTTTGCCATACAAGGTTTGTTGTGAAAGCTCCTGTAAAAATCGCGATTATTGCCGCCTCCCTTCTTGTGATCGCTGGGGGAGCCTTTGCATGGCACCATCATCAGCTGACCGAAAGCGTGCCTGAAGGTATTCTCTACGGAAACGGGCGGCTGGAATTTACCCGCGTGGATGTGGCCGTAAAATATCCAGGTCGGGTTACAAAACTTCTGGCGCATGAGGGCGATACCGTCGCGGCCAATCAGGTTCTGGCGCAGGAAGATACCGCCACCGTGCAAAGCCAGTATGATCAGGCCGCAGCGCAACAGAGCCGAGCCAGCAGTGCGGCAGACCGCGCCGCCGCGGAACTGGCCGCGCATCAGGCGTCCCTTCGCCTTGCGCAGGATGAACTGCGTCACGCACAAACCATGCGGCGGCAAAACCTTGTTTCTGACATGGAAGTGACGCAGCGGCGCACGCAGTTTGAATCCGCTCAGGCTGCCGTCCGCGCCGCGACACAGGGTGTGCAGGAAGCCCTGCATGCAAAGGAAGGCGCTGCCGCACAGGTCCGGCAGATCCAGACTGTTCTGGATGATATGACAATCCGCGCCCCCGTTGCAGGCCGCATTGAATATCGCATTGTGGAACCCGGCAGCGTGCTGGCACCGGGCGGGCGCGTTTATTCCATGCTGGACCCGGTTGACCCGTATATGACTCTCTTCTTCCCCACCGCCGCCATGAGCACGCTCAAGGTAGGAGATGAAGCCCGCATCAAGTTTGACGGCGTGGCCTCTCCCGTCCTGGCCACTGTCTCCTTTATTGATAGTCAGGCCCAGTTCACGCCCAAATATGTGGAAACGGCGACAGAGCGGGAGCAGCTTGTCTATCGCGTCAAACTGCGCGTCACACCGGAAGAGCAGCAGCATCTCGGGGCACTTCTGAAGGCAGGCATGACGGGTGAAGGCTATATCAGGCAGCGCCCGGATGCCGCATGGCCACAGGCAGCTCAGCGGAGCGGCGCTGAGTAATGAGCGCCCCTCCGTCTGAAATCCGTGTAGAGGGCGTGCACCATGCCTATAATGGCCGCGACGTTCTGCATGATGTTTCGCTCACCCTCCCCGCCGGGCAGACCATTGCCTTTGTCGGGCCGGATGGTGTTGGCAAATCTACCCTACTGGGGCTGATTGCCGGCGTGCGGCGCCTGCAAAGCGGCAGCATCCACACGCTGGGCGTGGATGTCAGCAACAAGGCCGAGCGCGAGGCATTTCTCACCCGCCTCGCCTTCATGCCGCAGGGTCTGGGGAAAAACCTCTACCCAACCCTGTCCGTGCGCGAGAATATCGACTTCTTTGGTCGCCTGTTTGCGCTGGATGCACCCACCCGCGCCAATCGCATTACGCATCTGCTGGACTCAACCGGCCTTGCGCCCTTCCCCAACCGGCCTGCCGGCCAGCTTTCAGGGGGTATGAAGCAGAAGGTCAGCCTGTGCTGCTCTCTGGTCCATAACCCCGACCTGCTTATTCTGGATGAACCCACCACCGGCGTGGACCCGCTCTCCCGCCGCCAGTTCTGGGCGCTGGTGGACCAGATGCGTGCCGAGCGGCCGTCCATGACCGTAATCGTCTCCACGGCCTATATGGATGAAGCCGAGCGCTTTTCCTGGCTGGTCGCCATGAATGACGGACGTATTCTGGCCTCCGCTCCCACAGCGGACGTTAAAAAACAAACCGGCACCACCACAGTGGAGGCCGCCTATACCTCCATGCTGCCGGAAGCCGACCAGAAGGAAATTTCCGACTTCACCATCCCGCCCTATCAGGATGATGGCAGCCCCCCTGTCATTGATGCGGAAAATCTGACCCGCCAGTTCGGCTCCTTCAAAGCGGTGGATAACGTGAGCTTCCGCATCAAACGCGGCGAGATTTTCGGCTTCCTTGGCTCCAATGGCTGCGGCAAATCCACCACCATGAAGATGCTGACCGGACTGCTGGACATCACCAGCGGCACGGCCACCCTGTTTGGCCGCAAGGTCACACCGGGGGACATGTCCACGCGCATGCGCATTGGCTACATGTCTCAGGGCTTCTCACTGTATGAAGAACTGACCGTCCGGCAAAACCTGATGCTTCAGGCTGAACTCTTCCGCCTGCCGGTCGCCGAGGCCAAAAAGCGCGTCGCAGACATGCTCTCAAGCTTCAAGCTGGATGAGCACGCCGACAGCCGCCCGACGGGCCTGCCACTCGGCATCCGGCAGCGCCTGCAACTTGCCGCAGCCTGCATCAACTCCCCCGACATTCTTATTCTGGATGAACCCACCTCCGGCGTGGACCCGGCTGCGCGAGACATGTTCTGGAAGCATCTTGTCGCCCTCTCGCGCGACCAGCATGTGACCATTTTTGTCTCCACCCACTTCATGAATGAAGCGGCACGCTGTGACCGCATTTCCCTGATGGACAAAGGGAAGGTTCTGGCCATGGGCACCCCCGATGAAATTATTCAGGAAGCCCACGCCGCCACGCTGGAAGATGCGTTCATCGCGTTTCTCGAACATGCCGGCAACAGCGTCAACGCCGCCAGCACGCCGCAGCAACAGGCTCGCGCCAGCACGGCTCCAGCGCGTAAAATTCCGCCTTTCATCCGCTGGTTCTCACGCTGCTGGGCTTTTGCCCGGCGAGAGGCCGTGGAACTGACGCGCGACCGCCTGCGCCTGATGTTCGCCATCCTTGGCCCGACCATCCTGCTGCTTATTTCGGCCTATAGCGTCTCGTTTGACATCAACACCATTCGCTACACAGTAGCGGATTATGACCACACCCACGCCAGTCGGGAGCTTGTCGAGCAGTTCCGCGGGTCGCACTATTTCCATGAGACCGCCTATTCTCCCGACCGGGAGACTGTGGAAACCCGTATTCGGCAGGGGAAAGTCGCCCTGGGGCTGGATATTCCGGATGGCTTCGGGCGGGATCTGGCCGCAGGCCGCAACCCGACAGTCGGCGTGGTGATTGACGGCGCAATGCCGTTCCTCAGCGCCAACGTCCGCGCCTATGTAGATGCCGTGTTGCTGACCTACGCCGCCAGTATGCAGAAAACCCTGCCACCCTCCGCCACGGCGCACCTGACACCCGTCACTATTGTGCCCCGCTTTGTCTATAATCAGGAATTCCGCAGCATCTACGCCATGACACCGGGCACTATCATGCTCGCCCTGATCCTCATCCCCACCATGCTGACAGCGCTTGGCGTGGTGCGGGAAAAGGAAATTGGCTCCATCATGAACCTCTATGCCTCCCCGGCCAGTTCCGGGCAGTATCTGGTGGGCAAGCAGCTCCCTTACGTGATGCTGGCCATCATCGCCTATCTGGTGCTGGTCGTGTTGTCGGTCACTGTGCTGGGCGTGCCACTCAAAGGTTCCTTCATTGGTCTGACCATCGGGGCGCTGCTCTATATTCAGGCCTGCACCGGGCTGGGGCTACTGATTTCAACCTTCGTCAGCTCTCAGGTCGCGGCCATTTTCGGCACGGCCATCATCTGCCTGATCATGTCCGCCAACTTCTCTGGCCTGCTCTATCCCATTTCCACCCTTACCGGCGTGACCTACTACCTCGCCGAGACGTTCCCGGCCTCATGGTTCCAGCTTATCTGTCTGGGCAGCTTTACAAAGGGGCTGGGGGTTACGTCCTTCCTCTCCATGTATGCCGCTCTGGGAACGTTTGCGGCGGTTTACATGCTGGGGGCACGCCTTTTCCTCAAGAAGCAGGATTCATAATGCTGCGCTGGGTCATGAATGTCGGCCTGCTGTGCCGCAAGGAATTCTACAGCCTGATGCGGGACTTCGTCCTGATGGGGCTGATTGTCTTCTCCTTCTCCTTTGCCATTGTGCTGGTGGCGCATGGCGTGAAGATTGACGTCTCCAACGCCACCGTGGCGTTTATTGATGAGGACCATTCAGCCCTCTCCCGCCAGCTCCGCTCCGTGGTGCTGCCGCCTTACTTCAAACCGCCAACCCTGACGGACCGCGCCAACAGCAAGGCTGGCATGGATAACGGCACCTATAACTTTGTGATTGATATCCCCCCGCGTTTTGAGGCGGACACGCTGGCAGGCCGCACCCCGGACATACAGGAACTGATTGACGCCACCGCCATGACACAGGCCGGGCTAGGCGCTGTCTATCTGCAACAGATCTTTATGGGGGAAGTGCAGGCTCAGCTGCACTCTCCTGACCTGAACAAGCTGATGCCCTTCCACGGGGAAAGTCGTATCCGCTTTAACCCCAATAGTGAATCCGCATGGTTTACCTCCGTCATGCAGGTCGTCACCAACGCGACGGTTCTCTCTATTGTTCTGGTCGGGGCTGCCGTTATCCGTGAGCGAGAACACGGCACCATTGAGCATCTGCTGGTGCTGCCCGTCTCCGCCAGTCAGATTGCCGTGGGCAAAATTCTGGCTAATGGCGCGGTCATCCTTGTTGCCAGCCTGCTCTCCCTCTGGCTGACGGTGCATCTGTGGCTTGGCGTGCCCATTGCGGGCAGCCAGCTGCTGTTTGCCGCCTGCCTCATTCTGTATCTTTTCTCCGTCACCTCTCTGGGCATGATGCTGGCCACCATCGCCCCCAACATGCCCCAGTTCGGGCTGCTGGTCGTGCCGGTGTATGCCGTGGCCTACCTGCTCTCCGGCGCGGCCACACCGGTGGAAAGCATGCCGGACCTTGTGCAGTCCCTCGTGCGGTTCTTCCCCACCACCCAGTTCGTGAAAATCTCACAATCCATTCTGTATCGCGGTGCTGGCCTTGAGAGTATCTGGCCCTCGTTGCTGGCCATTGTGTTCTCCTCCACTCTTTTTCTTGCCATGGCGCTGCTCCGCTTCCGCTCCATGCTTGCCCGTCAGGACTGAATGCCGATGTCTTTTTCAGCACCTTCCGCCCGGCTGCTGCTCACCACGCTTCTGTGCTCGGGTGTGGTCGCCTGCTCCCCTTTCAAGACTAAGATGCCTGCCTCACAGGTCGCTGTGCCCACGCAATTCACGGCAGCACCAGCCTCTACGCAGGCCACCGACCTTACCGCATGGTGGACCGCCTGGCAGGACCCGCTGCTAAACCAGCTTGTGCAGCAGGCTCTGGCGGCCAACCCGGATATCCGTGTGGCGCAGGCCCGCGTGCAGGAATCCCGCGCTTATACCCAGATGGCCAAATCCGCCCTGTATCCAACCATAGGAGCCACAGCGGGCATGATGGGCGGCGGTTTAGACTGGCGGCACCCGGTTCCACCGCTGATGAAAATGGCGGCCCCGAATATTCAGGACCCCGCAACGGATGGTCACCTTGCAGGCATCACCATGGCGTGGGAGCCGGATATCTGGGGTGGCAATCTGGCCAAAAAACGCGGTGCAAAGCAGATGGCGCTGGCATCAGAAGAGATGCTGCACGGCACCCACATGGCGATTGCTGCCGATGTTGCGGCCAATTACGTAACGGCACGCGGCCTGCAACAGCGCATTGTGCTGCTGGACCAGTCTGTCAGCACGCTTCAGTCTCTTCTGCGCTACGCTTCTGCCCGCTTTGATGCCGGCCAGACCACGCAGGCTGATCTGGAAACCATCCGCGGACAGATTGCGCAGGCACAGGCGCAGCGCCCCATGCTGGTCTCCTCTCTGGATGCCTGCCGCCACCGGCTAGCCATTCTCTCAGGCCAGCCGCCCGAGCAGGCTCCGGACCTCTCCTCTCCGGCCCAGTATCGCGTCCCTGCCCCACCGGCGACCGAACTGCCCTCCACCGTTCTGGAACGCAGGCCGGATGTCCGGCTGGAAAAGCATGTTCTGGAAGCCAATCTGCAACGGTTGATCAGCACCAAGACCGACCTCCTGCCGCGTTTCGGGCTGGAGTTTTTTGGCGGTGATGGCCGCCTGCGGTTTGATGGCATTCCCGGCGTTTCCAGCACCGGCGGCCTGATGGCGGTCAATGCCTACCTGCCCATTTTCACCGCAGGCCGAATACAGGCCAAAATCCGGGCCTCCGATGCCCAACTGCATCAGGCTCTTGCCACGTATGATCAGACCGTCCTGACGGCTCTGGCAGAGGTGGAAGATGCGTATGAAAGCCGGAGCAGCGCAGACCAGAACATCACCAGCCTGACAGCGGAGGTCACCGCGCTCACACAGGCGACCTCTCAGGCCCGTGGATTGTATGAAGGCGGCCAGTTTACCATGCAGGACGTTCTGACAACGCGCATCAAGAAGATTACCGCGCAGGATGATCTGGTGAGCGCGCAAACACGGCAGGCGCTCAGCACCATTCAGCTTGCCCGCGCTCTGGGTGGCGGCTGGAGCAGCCAGTCTCCGTCATAACCGGCACGCTTGCTTTCCGTAGGACATTGGAACACAAAGATTATTCAAGGATTGAATAATAGCCACCCCGTCACTCAGCCTAAAAAGGCCTGAAGGAGCCTAAAAAGAATTGAGCACCCAGCAGCAGCCCTCTCCTGAGGACGTTCCCGTAGAAGCGCCCGCCAAACGGAAAGCCTACCGAACCTCCAAGAAGAGAGAAATGACAAGAGCCTTCAAGGAGGAGGCTTTTGAGCGTGCGGCGTGGAATGTGTTTTCAACCATCGGGCTGGATGCCGCAACGGTGCGGGACATTGTCTCCCTGAGCAATGTTTCCCCCGGCAGCTTCTATAATTATTACAAAACCAAAGAAAAAATCTTTGATATCCTGCTGATCAAAGTTGCTGATCGCGTCAAGAATATTGTCCTGCAATCGCGTTGCCCCATGGACAATCTGGAAATGATGCTCACCAGGAGCCATCAGGCTGTTCTGCGCGAACTGATTAGCATTAACGGCGCACCGCGCTTTTTTGAACTCAACCAGCATCATATCCGCGCCCGCCTGTTCACCATGAAGGAAACGCGGGACATGCTGGAAGACCTCAAGCAGAACATCCTGCGCCTGATGCCGGTGAAAACCATCTCACCAGACCGGCTAAGCTTTATTGCCGCCACTCTGCTCACGATGGGCCTTGAATCCCTTCTCTATATGGCGCGCAATCCGCTGCTGGATATTGATGAAACCGCCCGCCTTTCAGGCTGTATGGCCGCAGGTAATGTCCGGGGGGCCATGGCCTTCCTCTCCGGGATGCAGTCCGGGGACTGAACAAACGCCCCGCTTGCTGCCGACTTGTGGACTGCTCCCTCTATAGAGACGCACTTTAGAAAATGCAGACTCATCTATATTCAAACGAATACAGAATACTGCGCAAATTTCCCGACAAATCTTCTCTAACAAGACAGAGAACATCTTTTTCACCCTGCCGATCTTGGCATTTCTGTCCCGAACAAGAGAAAAATCGACATGTTCTGCCCCACTCGTTAGATAAAAAAAACGAATGGATCGATTTCTTTTTATTCTACTGCCCAGCATAAAGCATCGACCAACAGTTTTCTAAATCAACTCCCCAGAAAATATATTTTCAGAAGAAAATTTCAAATATCATGTAAATAAAGAAGAATGACCTTACAATCTATGAAAACACCAAAATTTCTGACCACTTAGACTTGTTAAAATAATGTCATTGTCATCACGAAATTATGATATTGTCCAGATCATGCCGTTATTTCCATACTGATTCAGATTAAGTGTTATCAAAAATCCCATATTATTTATAGATTGACCATGTCTATATCCACTAATATACAGACAAACACCAACTGAACGGTTTGCAGCAGCAGTGAGCGAGGCCCCCTTTTGCTCCCCCTACACAGGGTTTGCAGAAGCGCACCCCCTTTCTGCCGGAAAGTGACCGGTCTATATTTTTCTCAGGCCTAAGGGTTGGCGATGATGCAGCGTGTCTCACTCTGCTCGTCCTGATCGGATACCGCAGCGGCGGGATCGCTCTCCTTTTCCTGTTTTTGAGTTTTTATGAGGTACTAATGGCTTACGCGACAACGAACCCTTATACAGAGGAAGTGGTTGCTACTTTCCCTGAGGCAACAGATCAGGAAGTTCAGACTGCGCTTTCCGAGGCCCATGCTGCCTTTGAAAAATGGCGTGACACATCTTTTGCTGAACGTGCGCGTATTATGAACGCCGCCGCCGCCATTCTGCGGCGTGACATTGACAAGTATGCCGGTCTGGGCACGCTTGAAATGGGCAAGACTTTTGCTGAATCCAAAGCTGAAGTCATTCTTTCAGCCGAAATTTTTGAATATTACGCAAAATATTCGGAAGAGCTTCTGAAGCCGGAAGCCCTGCCCGTAGCTGACCCGGCAACCGGCAAGGCCCAGCTGGTGCATGAACCGCTTGGTATCGTGTTCGCCGTTGAGCCGTGGAACTTCCCGTTCTATCAGGTCGTCCGCATCATCGCACCGCAGCTTTCTGCCGGTAACGCCGTGCTGCTCAAGCATGCGTCCAACCTGCCGCAGTGTGCTGCCTCCTGTGAAGATCTGATGATCGAAGCCGGGCTGCCCAAGGGTCTGTTCCGCAACCTGTACACGGCCCGCTCTCACACGGCCATGATCCTGGAAGACCCCCGCGTTTGCGGTGTGGCCCTGACGGGTTCTGAAGGTGCTGGCTCCATCATTGCTGGTGTTGCTGGTAAAGCCCTGAAAAAATCCATGATGGAACTGGGTGGCGCAGACGCATTCATCGTTCTGGATGATGCTGACGTTGAAAAAGCCGCCAAATGGGCTGTCATGGGTCGCCACTGGAACGCTGGCCAGGTCTGTGTGTCCGCCAAGCGTCTGATTGTGGCTGATGCGATTTATGATCGCTTCCTGGACCTGTACAAAAAAGGCGTTGCCGAGCTGAAGGCTGGCGACCCGATGGACCCGTCCACCACACTGGCTCCGCTGTGCTCCCGCGCAGCAGTTGAAGATCTGCACCGTCAGGTTGAAGAAGCCGTCAAGCATGGCGCCAAGGTTGAAGTCATCGGTCCGGAAATTCCGGAAAAAGGCACCTTCTTCCGCCCGCTGCTGATGACCGGTCTGGACGGTGAGAACGCAGCACGCCACTGGGAATTCTTCGGCCCCGTGACGCAGCTTTACCGCGCCAAGGACGAAGCAGATGCCATCCGCATCGCTAATGACTCCCCCTATGGCCTCGGTGGCGCTGTCTTCACCAAAGACGAAGCCCGTGGTGCCCGCGTTGCAACCAAGATCCGCACCGGCATGGTCAACATCAACCACCCGCTGATCCCCAAGGCAGACCTGCCCTTCGGCGGTGTGAAGCGTTCCGGCTTTGGCCGCGAGCTGGTTGGCCTTGGCATCAAGGAATTCGTCAACCACAAGCTGATTAACATTGTGGACATCGACGCTCCGGCCTGATCACGCTTACTGGCAGGCTCCTTTACGGGGGCCTGCCTTTTTACACAGTAATTCTTCATAAAAATTAAGTCTTCTTTTTATTCATGAGACCTCGTGTTTCATGAACCGATCCTTTGCGCGCAAAGCCTTTTCCAAAAATCACCCTTCGGCTGACTTTCTCAAAAGAGGCACGTAAAACTCATGGCACCCAGGTCTGAAATTCTGATTGTCGGTGGCGGCGTGGCGGGGCTGGCTCTTGCAACACGTTTAGGAAAAACGCTTGGCAGGCAAGGCAAAGCACGCATTACGCTAATTGATAAAAGCTTCTCGCACGTCTGGAAGCCCATGCTGCACTGCTTTGCAGCGGGCACCGTGCTGAATGAAAATGATCGCATTAGCTTTATCTCTCAGGCCAGCCAGCATCATTTTGAATTCTGGCCGGGCGAGGTCATTTCGGTCGACCGCGCCAAACGCGAGGTCGTTTTAAGCCCCTTTCATGCGTCTGACGGCACCAAAGTGCTGGAAAGCCGCACCATGACGTATGATGCCATTGTTCTGGCCGTCGGCAGTTGCGCCAACGATTTTGGCACCCCCGGCGTGACAGACCATTGTCTGTTTATTGACAATCTTGTTGAAGCCAATGCTTTCAATGAGAAGTTCAGAATGGAAATTCTCAAGTCCTTTGCCAATAGTTCCAAGCTGGATATTGCCATTGTCGGCGGTGGAGCGACAGGCACCCAGCTTGCGGCTGAACTCCATAAGTCTTTGGAAATTGTAGACCCGGTCAGCCTGCATGCCTTTGGCAAAGCGCCTCCCAAACTCAGCGTCACGCTGCTTCAGTCCGGCCCGCGCATTCTTCCTGCCTTTCCTGAATCCGTCTCTGCCGCGGCGCAGCTGGAGCTTGAGCGGCTGGGTGTTAATGTCCGCACCTCAGCCCGCGTTGCTGCAGCGGACGCAACCGGCTTTACCCTGAAGGACGGCTCGCACGTATCCGCCACTCTGCGGGTGTGGGCAGCGGGCGTCAAAGCCCCGGAAGTCACCAAGGCCTATGGCGGCCTGTCCCTCAGCCGTTCCGGGCAGATTGTGGTCAACCCCAATCTGAGCTCCGTAGATGATGACAGGATTTTTGCCATGGGGGATTGCTCCTTCATTACCGAGGAACCATTACCTGCAACAGCACAGGTTGCCCGACAGCAGGCCTGCCACTTAGCCACACACCTGCCTGCCTGGCTGGAACAAGGAAAACCCGTCCCCTCCTGTATTTTCCACAATAAAGGGGCGATTGTCGCACTTGGCAATTACAATGGCTGGGCCGCTTTTCCGGGAGGCCGCGTGGTAGGTGGCGGCCTGATGCATGGGCTCTCCGCCCGCATGGGCCACATCATGTTGTATCGCCGGCACCAGATGGAACTGTTCGGGGTCTTCCGCGGCATGGCGTCTATTTTTGCCGATTGGGTTGAAACCATCATTCGGCCGCCGGTGCGTCTGGATTAAGCTCGCCAGACCCAGCCAGCCCCCCGTTCTGACAGATTTGTGAGCAATCCAGAATGTGATCAGAATACCATCGGATTTTAATATCTTTTCCGCCTCACACAGTCATAGGATAAGGAATAACACTAATAAAAAACAGGAATAAATCCGGTGAATAACGAAAAATTCTATGCCAATCCGGGCCCGCTGGGCCTGATGGGATTTGGCATGACGACGGTTCTCCTCAACCTTCATAATGCCGGGCTGGTGTCCATGGGGTCCGCCATTCTGGCCATGGGCCTCATTTTTGGGGGTGCCGCGCAGATTTTTGCCGGGATCCTCGAGTTTTTCAACGGGAATACGTTTGGGCTGACGGCCTTTACCTCCTATGGCGCGTTCTGGATTTCTTTTGTTCTGCTCATTGTTCTTCCCCATTTTGGGGTGATCGCGGCCTCCTCCCCTGCCCTCATCGGTAGCTATCTGCTCATCTGGGGCCTTTTTACCGCAATCCTTTTTATCGCGACCCTCAGAGCCTCCCGGGAATTACAGGTTATTTTTGCAACACTTGTCATTCTCTTCGGGCTCCTCGCAGCCGGAGAATTCACCGGGCAGGCTATTTTCACCACCATTGCGGGCTTTGAAGGGCTTATCTGCGGATTTTCCGCCATCTATCTGGCAGGCAAAGAACTTTTACAGGTGCGAAACTGAGAATTTGGCAGAAAGTGAGAAGCGCTTTCTCCCCCCGCTCTCATTTCCAGAATGGCCACACCGTAAAACAAGTATATCCATAAGAATATAATCAATGACATAGTTTGCCTGAAGGGGTGACTGTAGCACCCCGCTTTCGCCCCCTCAGGAGCTTTGACGTGACGACATCAGCCAGTGCCAGCAAGACCGACGCCAGACTGCCCCGGGATGTGAGTTTTCATGAAGAGGACTGGCTCATTCTGGCGTCTTACTGGTATCCGGTCGCCCTTGTTCGGGAACTTGAAGAAAAACCGCTGGGTGTAACGCTGCTCGATGCCCCCCTTGTCCTGTATCGGGCCGGGAATGAGATTGTTATTGCGGATGATCTCTGCCCCCATCGTGGCGTGCCCCTCAGTATGGGTAAGGGAAATGGGCAGACCGTGGCCTGTGCCTATCACGGCTTCCAGTTTGGCCCGCATGGCCGGTGTGTAAAGGTCCCGGCGCAACCCGACAACGCCATCCCCAAACGCCTGAATTTGCAAACTTATCCCGCAGTGGAGCGGTATGGGCTGATCTGGACCTGCCTGCGCCCTCAGGGAGAGGCTTCACTTCCCGCTATGCCCCATTGGGACGAAGCGGGTTTTCAGCAGATTACCTGCCCGTGGATTGATATTGGCGGCTTTGCGGGGCGACAGGTTGAAGGATTTATCGACGTCGCCCATTTTGCCTTTGTGCATACAGAAACATTTGCAGACCCGGATAACGCGGTTGTGCCCTCATACATGCCCAAAATCACGCCCTATGGCTTTGAGGCCGAGTATCGCAGCGATGTAAGCAACTATCCGGTTGGGCATAAGGACCATAAGGACCATAAGGGCAGCGGGTTCGAATGGCTCCGCCATTTCCGGGTGCATGTGCCCTTTACGGCAACGCTGGAAATTCATTTCCCAGAGGATAAACGGCTGGTGATCATGAACGCTGCCTCGCCCG
Organism: Acetobacter sp. KSO5; assembly: GCF_044094635.1. NCBI lineage: Bacteria > Pseudomonadati > Pseudomonadota > Alphaproteobacteria > Acetobacterales > Acetobacteraceae > Acetobacter > Acetobacter sp. KSO5. The sequence goes on from NZ_CP172014.1 coordinate 1,988,589, forward strand.
TGTCTGCCCGAAAAACCCGGATGTTTGCCCCCATCTGCCGTAATTTTGATACGACACTCCCTGTGCAGGATGTTTACGATTTTAATCGTAAAGTGTTTGAAGAAGACCGCGCTCTGGTCGAAGCCCAGAAACCTGAAAACCTGCCACTGGATACGTCTCTGGAAGTTCACGTCATGGCGGACCGTAGCTCCATTGCCTACCGGCGCGCGTTACGCACCATTGGCCTGAGCCAGTTTTTTACATCCTGAAATCGTTCGAAAGGCCGGAGAGGCTCGCGGCGCACTCTCCGGCTCCCTATGCTGTTTCCGGCGTGAGCACGTATAGAAATCGCCCGGCGCTATGTCCTTACTAGCAAGTAATGTTAATGTTTTTTGAAATTCACACAGAGTCCTTCACCGCGCGCATTCCAAAAAACCGCCCTCTCACTGTAAAAACCTCTAAATTTTTATAGAAAACGCTTTTTTTCTGTTCTTCATCAAAGACGAGACCTTATGCTATAAGCCCCGCTTCGAAGCCGATTTTGCAGGGATGCCCATGTTCAAAACTTTTTGCAGCATTTTGTGCCTGAGCACATCACTGCTGACACTCGCCTCTTCCGCATGGGCAGCCGAGCCTGACACTACGACCAAAACGCCAATCAAACATCTGGTCGTGATCTATCAGGAAAACGTCGCGTTCGATCATTATTTTGGCACTTATCCTGTAGCAGCCAACCCGGCCGGGGAACCTGCTTTTAAAGCCTCTCCCCAAACGCCGCACGCCAATACCCTGCTCAGTGCCCATTTGCTGGAAACAAACCCCAATACAAACCCGGAAAACGGAAAAAATGCGTCGCTCCCGTTCCGGCTCGATCGCACGCAGGCCAGTACCGCAGACCAGAACCATCTCTATACCGCCGAACAGATGGCCTATCATGATGGCCATGCCGACCTGTTCCCCCGTTATACAGGCCGCGGCACGTCCGGCGGCACCGGAGCATTTGCCACCCGCGGGCAGGTGATGGGCTATTTTGACGGCAATACCGTCACCGCCCTGTGGAATTACGCCCAGCGTTTTGCCATGAGCGATGCGGCTTATACTGACACCTACGGCCCCTCCACCCCCGGCGCGCTGGAGGCCGTCTCTGGCCAGACCAATGGCATGAAAATTATTGCCACTACCCAGAAGCCCTCCACCAAAGAGGCTGTCTCGCCTTACATTGCGGACGGTCAGGGCGGCTGGACGATGATCAATGATATTGATCCGGCTGGCGATGTCTGCTCCGTCAAAGGCAATCAGGTGATGATGACCGGTAAGAATATCGGTGACCTGCTGACGGCCGGCAATGTGTCCTGGGGCGGCTTTATGGGTGGCTTCAATCTGCAAACCAAAAATAGTGACGGCACAACAGGCTGCCAGCGCGCGACATACTCCCCCGTCGTGCATGAAATGATTACAGACTACATTTCACACCACAACTGGTTCCAGTATTACGCCAGCACGGCAAACCCGACGCACGCACGCCCCAGCTCACTCGCCGCCATTGGCCATACCCTGAGTGCAGATGGTAAAACACCCGACCCTGCCAACCATGAATATGATCTGGAAGACTTCAAAGCTGTTGTTGCAGCCCATCGTCTTCCGGCCGTCTCCTTCATCAAACTGCCAGCATTTCAGGATGGCCATGCTGGCTATTCCGACCCGCTGGATGAACAGCAGGGCATCGTCCCACTGGTGAACATGCTGCAACAGCAGCCGGAATGGCGCGATACCGCCATCCTTATTGCCTATGATGATTCAGACGGCTGGTATGACCATGCCTTCATCAAACCTCAGCACGGATCTTTTGATGGGGAAGTTGACCAGTTGAATGGTCCGGGCCGCTGCGGAACCGGCACGCCTTTCCCGGGTGTTGAAGGCAAACCCGTCAATGGACGGTGCGGACCGGGTACACGCATCCCGTTTATCCTCATCTCGCCGTGGGCACGCAGCAATGCCGTGAGTCATGTCCAGATCACCCAAAGCTCCATTCCCCGCTTTATCGAGGATAACTGGCTAAACGGTCAGCGCCTTGGTGGTGGCTCGTTTGATGCCGTGGCCCACGACCTCAACGATCTGTTCGACTTCACCGCGCCGCCGCGTCTCACCCCACTCCTGCTTGATCCGGAAACGGGAACGCCTCTTTCTCAGCCGGCGTCCAAGTAAAGTTTAATCGCTGATCAGGCTGGATGCACCATCACATCCAGCCTGAATGCTTTCAGACGTCTTCGGATTTATGCGGTGCAATCTGATGCGCCAGATCAGCAAGTGCAGCAATCTGGCGCGTCAGATAAGCCCGGGTTGACTGGTCCGTCAGTTCCAGCCGGTCCGTATCAAACTTGCTCATTGCCTGCCCGATCATCACTTCAGGCCTGTTCAGAACAAACGCATCCAGAAAAACAAGGCTCTGCCGCAGGTGATATTGCGCCCGCGCGCCACCGATAGCTCCGGGAGAAACCGTCTGCAAAGCCACCGCTTTTCTGGCCAAAGGCTGCGGTGTTACGCGGGACAGCCAGTCCAGCGCGTTTTTTAAAACACCGGGGATGGAATAGTTATATTCGGGCGTCACAATAATCAGTCCGTCTGCCGCACGGATCTGCTCTGCCATGGTCAGAACGGGAGCAGGAAATCCCTGCTCCTGCACATCCTGATCATAATGCGGAAACTCCGCTACGGACCCCAGAGGCGTAATGGTAATGCCTTCCGGAGCCAGTTCGGGCAATGTCCGGGCCACAATACCGTTCAGTGACCCTTTACGCAGGCTCCCCAAAAGCGTGACAAAATGAAGTGGTGCAGACTGCGTCATCAACTTTTTCCTTTTTTGCTCTTTTCTGATTTATCAGGCGTGAATGCCGCCAAATCGCCCGCCATTGAAATCCTCAATCGCCTGCCGGATCTCTTCCTGCGTATTCATGACGAAAGGTCCGTATCCTGCAATCGGCTCATTCAGCGGCTCTCCCGTCAACACCAGAAAGCTGGACGCTCTGGAGGCTTGCAGCGTCACAGTAGCCCCCTCATGCCCTAACAAAGCGAACTGCGCGGCACCGAGTTCCTGCGTCCCGTTCAGAATCAGATGCCCCTCCAGAGAAACAATGGCCGCGTTGTGCCCTTTGGGCAGATCCAGCGTAACCTGCGCCCCTTCATGCAGCACACCATCCCACACGTTCAGTGGAGAAAAGATGCGGGCTGGCCCATGGGTTCCCTCATAGTCCCCGGCAATAATCCGCAGATGGCCAGCCTTGTTGGCCAAAGGCACCGTCGGGATATTCCCTGCAAGGATGGTCTGGTACGCCGCAGGCACACCTTTGTCCTTTGCTGGCAGGTTCACCCACAGCTGTACCATGCGGAAACTGCCGCCGGTTTTGGCGTAGGCGGGAGAATGGAATTCCTCATGCTGGACGCCATTACCAGCCGTCATCCATTGCACATCACCCGGGCCGATAATGCCACCGCCGCCTGATGAATCCCGGTGTTCAACCTCACCATCGTAAACAATGGTTACGGTCTCAAACCCCTTGTGCGGATGCTCCCCTACGCCCCGCCGTGCGTCGGTGGGTTTGAATTCATGCGGCCCGGCATAATCGAGCAGCAGAAACGGGCTGAGATGTGTGCCGAACTGACTGTAGGAAAACAGCGAGCGGACGGGAAAACCATCCCCCACCCAGTGGCCCCGATCATTCCCATACGTGCCAAGAATTTTCTTTTGCATTGTCATCATCCTGTCTGATTGCCCAAGGCCTGTGCCTCTGTGCTTGATAAGGACTATGCGTTGCTCTTATTGTCGCAGGAAGAGCGCTCAATCGAACAATGCGTTCCACAGGCAGGACGATGAGAGACCTCAACGACTTTGAATATTTTGCGCAGGTCGTCAAACACGGCGGCTTTTCTGCGGCGGCGCGGGCAACAGGCCTCCAGAAATCCCTCCTCAGCCGACGGGTCCGCCTGCTGGAAGACCGGCTGCATACGCGCCTCATCCAACGCTCGTCCCGCCATTTCAGCGTAACAGAAACCGGGCATCGGTTTTACGAACATTGTCTGACCATGCTGGCAGCCGCCGACACCGCCGAGCAATCCGTCGCCCAGCTTCAGGCTGAGCCGTGCGGGCAGATCCGGCTAAGCTGCCCGGTGGCCCTTCTGACTTTTCAGTTCGGCGCGCTGCTGGCCCGCTTCATGCTGCGCTACCCCGCTGTCACCCTTCAGCTTGAAAGCACCAACCGGCAGGTGGATGTCCTGAAGGAAGGGTTCGACCTCGCCATCCGCGTGCGCTTTCCACCGCTCGCCCCGTCCGACCTCGTCATGCGGACGCTCGACACCAGCACGCAATGCCTCATTGCCGCGCCCTCTCTGGTGCCCAAGCCTCTTGCCTCGCCTGCTGATCTGAACGGCCTGCCCAGTCTGGACTTCAAAACCCATCCCGGCACCCATTCCTGGCTGCTGGAAAATCAGCAGGGGCAGACCGCCACGGTTTTTCATGAACCCCGCCTTGCCACGGATGATATGGCCGTGCTGCGGGAAGCCGCCCTGATTGGCAGCGGCATTGTGCAACTCCCCACCATGATGATCTGGCAGGATATTGAGGCCGGACGCCTTGTGCAGGTTCTTCCCGGCTGGCAACCCCGCGCAGGCATTATCCACGCGGTTTTCCCATCCCGACGCGGGCTTGTGCCCGCCGTACGCGCCCTGCTTGATTTTCTGGCGCAGGAATGTGCTACGCAACGCGGGTTTGCCGCAGAAGCGTTCAAGGCGCCCCCTTCTCAACGGAGTTCTTCATGACTGCACAGGATGCCTCATCTCATCCCCTCATGCGCCAGCCGGGAGCAGACAATACCCGCGTAATGAATGAGGAACTGTTTTTTGATCTGGTCTATGTGTTTCTTGTCACCCAGATCAGTCATGGCCTGCTGCATCATCTAACGCCTCTGGGCGGCCTGCAAACCCTTATCCTGTGGTTCGCCGCATGGCTGGGCTGGCAATATACCGGCTGGGTGACAAACTGGTTTGACCCGCGCGTGCCCGCCCTGCGTGGCGTACTGTTTCTCACCATGGCACTGGCCCTTGTGTGCGGCGCAGCTGCTCCGGAAGCGTTTGGGGAACGTGGGCTGGCCTTTGCGCTGTGTTACACCCTCATGCAGGTCGGCCGCTCCGCCTTTATTGTCTTCAGCCTCCCGGCCTCTCATCCTCTCGCCCCCAATTACCGCCGTATTCTGGGCTGGGGCATCATTGCCGCCTGCTTCTGGATTGCCGGCGGGTTGGCCTCACCGGAAGCCCGCGTGCCGTTATGGGCCGCCGGGGTCGCCTGCGAATATTTTTCTCCCATGTTCGGGTTCTGGCTGCCAGGACTGGGCCGCTCTCACACATCGGACTGGACCATTTCAGGCAGCCATATTGTGGAACGCTGCCAGCTGTTTGTAATTGTCGCCCTTGGGGAAACCATCATGGCCTCTGGTCTTTCCCTTGCGGAAAGCGAGCACTGGTCATGGATTGAGTTTGGCGGTTTTGGCGCAAGCTTTCTCTGCACCCTCGCCATGTGGTGGCTGTATTTTGAAACCTCCAGCGAGGAAGCCGAACACGCCATCAGCAGTTCCTCCGATCCGGGCCGGATGGGAGCGTACTTCCATTATCTGCATGTCATTCTGATTGGCGGGATTATCGTCACCGCTGTCGCCATGGATATGCTTCTGGAAAATCCAGTTGAGGAGGCCAAAGGGGCCCCCGCTCTGGTCATGACACTCGGCCCTGCACTCTACCTGCTGGCCAGCACTGCTTACCGCTGGGTCGCCACACGTCGGCTGGCCTCCAGCCAGATGGTTGGTGTGGCTCTGCTGCTTCTGGTCGGGTTTGCCGGGCAGTCGCTTCCTTTATGGATGCTGGCGTTCTGCGAAACGATGCTTTTCCTGATCATCAGCGTTATCGGGTCCGGCAAAATTGCACGGAGCAAGGCCTGTTTCGGCAAAGCCCCCTAACAGCCTGCGCCCTGACCTGCGGCGTACCCTGCGCCGCTCCGGTCAGGTCGAAGCCACATCCGTCAGCAAAACAACAGCCTGCTCCTGCGCCATCACCGTCAAATCTCTGACATCGCTCACAGCCGCAGCATCCCCCGCCTGCAACACAGCATCCGCAACATTGACCATCCCCGACACTACCAGCAGATACAGGTCACGGTTTACACTGGTGCTGTAAGCCGCCCCCTCTCCCGCTGGTATAACGGCATGTAGCAGGCGCGCGCCCGCACTCAGGGCCACTGGCGCGCCATCTGTAACGACCTCACTTTCCTCGGGATCATCTTCAGGGAAACCGGACGCCAGAATTCTAAAGCCACCATCTTCCCCTTGCGGAAAACTGAGGCGGCTTTCCTGCCGTGGCATCCCTTCATCCGTATCCGGCAAAAACCAGAACTGGAGAAAAGACGCCCCCTCCGGCCCGGCTTGCCATGCCAGCTTCTGGCAACCTGAACCCGTGCTGATCAGATGCAATCCGTCGGCCTGAATCTCCTCCGGTGCAAACGCGTCAATCTGTGCCGTCAGGCTCCCTGCCCGCACCCATGTCACCACGTCAACCGCAGCTTCAGGCCCCAGATGATAGACCTCAGAGGGACGCAGCGTGCCCTGATTGAGAACCCGCAATCGCCCATCATGCTGATGGGCAGGGTCCTGATAATCCGCAAAAGCAAAATGGCACTGGAGCGTCAGCGTATCCGACTGCGCGGAACTAAGCGTCGCGCCTCGTCTCACTGTTATCATGGATTATCCCTCAGGCCGGTATTCTGGCAGGCGTCTTTTCAGGATAGATATCCTGCCACCCTCCGCCCACAGCGCGATAGAGATGCGTGACAGACCCGGCCACCTGCGCCGTGGCTGTAGCCAAAGCGCTCTGTGAGGAGAGCAGCGCATTCTGCAAAGTCAGCACATTCAGGAAGTCAGACGCCCCCTGCACATACTGAGCTTTGGCCGTTTCCACAGCAATCTCGTTTTCATGCACGGCTTCCGCCAGTTCGTCGCGCCGTCTTTGAGCCGCAGTGAAATCCGCCATGGCGTCATCAATTTCCTGCCAGGCTTTCAGCACCGTGCGCTGGAACAGGGTGGCGGCTTCCTTCTGCTGCGCCTTGCGTAAGTGCAGCTGGCCAGTCAGGCGTCCACCTTCAAAAAGTGGCAGCGTCGCCGTCGGACCAAAGCCATACTGGCGCGAAGCCCATGACCCTAACCCACTGAACTGAAGCGCCTGAATATCCAGACTGCCGGAGAGCGTCACACGCGGGAAAAAGTCCGCAATCGCCACACCAATGGCTGCCGTCGCCGCATGCAGATGGTCCGCCGCCATGCGGATATCTGGCCGACGCTCCGCCAGTTCCGACGGCAGGCCAACCGGCACCACAGCTGGCACAGACGGAATGCCCGAAGGTTTGCCCAGTTCGGCATCCAGCGCACCCGGCTCCCGCGCCACAAGGAAACTCAGCGCATTCAGCATATGCGTTTCCTGCGCTTTAAGGGGAGCCAGACGAGAGGTGAAGGTATGCAGCTGGCCCGTCGCCTCCGCCACATCCAGCCGCGTTGCCGCCCCCTGCTGGAACCGCAGGCTCGTCAGCCGAACACTGTTGTTGGCCACGTCGATATTATGCTCAAGAATGCCAACCTGCGTTTGCGTAGCCCGCAGGTCGATATAATCCTGTGCCGTCTCCGCCATCAGGGAAACCAGCGTATCGCGGCGCATTTCCTCGGTTTCCTGCGTCGCTGCTGTCGCTGCTTCTACTTGACGCCGGACATGCCCCCAGAAATCCACTTCCCACGAGGCATTCATCCCGTATTGCGGCAGGTTGAAGGAGGGATTGCCCACGCTCCCCGGCAGCGCCGTCGGACCAAAGCCCTGTGAGCCGGAGGCAATAGAGCCCGCCTGCTCCCGCTCCATGGTGCCAAGCAGCCCCAGCACACCATTCGTGCTGGCCCGCTCCCGCCCATAGGAGGCATTGGCTTCCACATGCGGCATTTGCGCCGCACTGGCTATGCGCCGCTCTGCCTGACTTTGCATCAGGCGCAGACTGGCGGCTTTCAGGTCCAGATTGGAGGACGCGACCTCATGTTCCAGCTTCGTCAAAGCGGGATCATTAAACAGTTTCCACCACTGCGGATCGGTGGACGCTGTGGTGACGCGGCTTTCCGCTGGCGGCTGCGTATCCCGCCATGCGGCAGGCGCTTTGACCTGCGGCTTGTGATAGGTCGGCCCGACCGTGCAGCCCGCAAGAGCCACCATTGAAAAGCTGGCAAGAAGAAAGCGCTTCATGGCGTTACTGCCAGACATAGCGAGCGTCATTGGCATGCGGCCCTTCCGGCTTTGATGACGTATCGATATTGGCTTCCACCGACATGCCAACCCGCACCCTGGCCGCCAGCGGCTGGTCCGCATCAAAGGTCAGCTTGACCGGAATACGCTGGACCACCTTGGTAAAGTTGCCGGTGGCATTGTCTGGCTGGATAGGAGCAAAGGCCACGCCCGTTGCCGGAGCCAGTGAGTCCACATGCGCCTTGAGCGGATGGCCGGGGAACGTATCCACCCAGATGGTCGCCCGCTGCCCGGCCTGCACTTTGGTCAACTGGGTTTCCTGAAAATTGGCCAGCACATAGGCCGCATGGGTCGGCACAACCGCCAGAATACCCGAGCCCGGATGCACATAATTCCCCACGCGCACGCCACGTTCACCCACCACGCCATCCATGGGGGCCGGAATGGTGCAGTAGGACAGGTTAAGGTCCGCCTGCTTTTCATCCCCCTGCGCACGCACCAGCACACCACGAGCCCGCTCAAGCTGACCTTTCAGCACAGCCACCTGACGGATGGCGGCATCTACCCCGGCCTGATCCCGCGCAATAGCCGCTTCGGCTTCCTTCTCATGCGCTTCGGAGGACTGCTTCTGCTCAATGGTCCCCGCCCCGCCGGAAGAGAGGTTGCGGTATCGCACCGCATTCTGCCGGGCAAACATCAGGTTGGCCTGATCCGCCTGCACGGCCGCCCGCGCTTCCGCAATGACCGCATCCTGCCGGGCCAGTTCGGCCTCAAGGTTGGTCACATCCCCCTGTGCGGCCAGCCTGTTCCCCTTCGCCACATCCAGTGCGGCGCGGTAATCATCGTCCTCAATATGGGCCAGTTCCTCGCCCGCATGCACCTGCTCGTTGTCCTGCGCAATAACGCGGTCAATACGCCCGGAGACCTTGGGCGCAACCGTGGGGAAATCCGCCGTTACATACGCATCATTGGTGTACTGGTTCACACCATCCCCATTGACCCAACGCGCCCCACCCCACGCAATGAGGGCAAGAACACCTGCGGCACAGCCTGCGTAAAGCAGAGGTTTTTTGTAAATCATGGTCAGAGTTCCGGATTAACGAGCGGGAGTGTTGGGAGACGGCGCACGGGGCGGGTAGACACGATGCGGCAGCACCAGGTTCATCACCGCATAGCCAAGGCAGACGACAATCAGCAGGGCGTAGATATCGTTGAGTGCGAGCACGAGAGACTGCTCATGCACGTAGGTATGAAAGACCTGCAGGGAGTTCCGGGCCACATGCCCGCTATCGGGCGACGTGCCGGAAAGCTGCTGCGTGATGGGGTTCCCCATGCCCTGCAAAGCCAGAGCATGCGTGCCGTGATGGTCCAGCAACATGGTGGAATGATACTGCTCACGCCGGCGGCTGAGTGCGGCAAACAGCGCGTAGGCCACTGCATTGGCCAGCCCCTTGAGCATGTTCACCATGCCGGAGATAAACGGCCCATCCGCAGGCCCCATGGCCATAGTCGCCAGCATCAGGGTCGGGATCACCGTCATCGGCTGGCCGAATACCTGCAGGATCTGGAGCGGGTAGAAATTGTCCCGCACCCAGTCCACCGTCAGCCACGTGCCCAGCCAGGCCGAAGCCGCAAGGCACAGCATGCCCCCGGCCAGCACAAAGCGGCAGTCCACCATGCGGCGGTTACAGATGGCCGCAATCAGCGGCAGCATAATCAGCTGTGGCAACGCCACCACCAGTGAGACAGGGGCCGCCTGAATAGGCCTATAGCCGCGCACAGATTCCAGATAGAGGGCGGGAATTTCCCCCATAATGGAGCAGATCGCCAGAATACCGACCAGTGAGAGCAACGACGCCTGAATATTGCGGGACCGCCAGTACTGAATGCGGAAATAGGGGCTGGGATGATAGGCCTCGTTAATGACGAACACGATAAAGGCCGCCATGCCCCAGAAGGTCAGATTAGTGATGAGGGGCGAGCGGAACCAGTCGAGCCTGTCCCCCTGATACAGCACCGTCACCAGCGAGCAGATGGCCGGCACGCCCACAATCAGCCCGAACCAGTTGAACTTCTCAAACCGCTCAAAATGCATGGGGTCACGCGGCAGGCCATACGCCATCATGCCCACGGCAACCACGGCAAGCGGGATAATCTCCCAATACAGCCAGTGCCAGCCCACATGCTCAAACCAGAAGGCTTCCAGCGGCAGGCCAAGATTGGGGCCAAAGGTCGCGCTCATGGCATAGCCACCAATACCGAAGACGCGGATCTGCGGTGGCAGATATTTGAGCATCACGGTCATCAGCACCGGCGGCAGGCAGCCCCCCGCCAGCCCCTGAAAGGCCCGCAAAATGCAAAGAGAGGTCACATCCGGCATGAACGGCGCGGGGATGGACAGGATCGCCATCACCGTCGTCATAAAAATGGAAAAACGGTAGATTGAGAACGTCATATAGAACCACGGCGTGAAGGCCATGGCCGCAATATTGAACGCCTCATAAATGGAGATGACCCACGTCCCCTCATCGTGGCCGATATGCATCGCACCCCGAATGTCGGACAGGCCTATTTCAGTCACATGTTCATTAAAGCCTGCAATATGCACCGCCAGCAGCATGCCAAGGCAGCCAATGACAGTCCGCAGACCAAAAGGCGGAATATAGGACGGTCGCGGTGGCGAGGCGTGAACGACAGGCTCACCGACCGCCTGTGGAGGGGCGACGTTGTTCATGGCCGCACATGATCCTGAGAGCCAGCCTGCCGACAACCCTCATTTGTGGAAAGCGACGACTTCGATTTTCGGAAGAATAATTTCTGGTCAATCCGCCAGACAAAATCTATTTCTGGAGGGATGAAACGCTACGATCTCGATCTGCTTCGTTACCTCAAGGTGTTGACTGAAGAAGAGAGTGTATCCCGTGCGGCCCGCCGCATGAAGGTCAGTGAACCTGCCATGAGCCGCCAGCTCGGCAAGCTCCGGACCACCTTTGCAGACCCCATTTTAGTGCAGGCCGGTCGGCGTATGATCCCTTCGGCCTTTGCTACCGGCGTTCTCAGTCAGGTGCAGGATCTGGTCCACAGTGCGGACAGCCTGCTGGAAACGCGTGCCCTCGCCAATCTGGCCAACATGGCCCCCACCTTCACCATCCGCGCGAATGATCTGGTGGTGGCCGCCCTCGCCCTGCCGCTTCTGAAAGCCCTCAAGCAGGAGTGCCCGCGCTGTGAAGTGATATGGGCTCCGGAGCTGGATGCCGCGGCCTCTGACCCGTTACGGGATGGCGGCATTGACCTGTATCTTGGCGCGACCGACCTGATGAAGCCCGAAATCCGCCGCCAGACAGTCCTGCGAGACCACATGCAAGGACTGGTGCGGAAGGATCACCCTATTCTTGCCGCTCCCATCACGCCTCAAAGCATGGTGCTTTACGATTACATCAGCGTCTCCCGCAGAGGCCGGGCACGCGGCCCCATCGACTGGATGCTGCAAAACCAGCACGGCCTGACACGCCGGATTGCCATGGTGGTTCCCACCTATCATTGCATGGTGGAAAGCATGAAGGAGACGGACCTCATCCTTCCCCTCCCCGGCCTTGTCATCAACCATATCTCGTTGAAGGCTCTGGGGCTGGCCTCTTTTGAATTCCCGCTCTCCCTGCCGAGCGTTGAAGCCTTTCAGGCCTGGCACCCCCGGCGGGATACGGACCCCGTCCACCGCTGGCTGCGGGAAACACTGTTCCGGGTCTCCCGCAAAGTGTTTGAAAAATGCACCCCTTAAAGCGCACCTTGCTGGCTGACCGCGCGAAATCACACCCCGTCACTTATTGGTGGCAAACATGGATGAGGCCATGTTCAGCACCTTCCGCCTGTAAGCCGCACTCAGCGTTGGCGTGTGGGAATGATAATAGCCGATAGCCCGCATCACATCGCCATGCGCCTCATCAATATAAGTCCGCATGATGAGCGCTGAGGCCGCCACATTAAAACAGGGATCTGAAATCAGGCGCGTGGCGGTCGCTGGCACCGAGAGATGACGGATATCAGCCAGAGGCTGCACCCAGCGCGTGTTGATCTGCATCAGGCCCAGATCCGCACTGCCATCCCCGTTCGGATGCACCATCCCTGTCACACCCCCTTCGACCTTCTGGATCACGGGCAGAACACGCGGGGGAATATGGTAATGGTTGGCGCTGGCAATCATGCAGGCAAGAAGTGAAACGGGCATAGTCATCCTGAGTTCAACGGGCTGTGGCTGCTCCCCTTTTTGACGTTTGTCTTAAAAGAGCACCGGAGCATCCCACTTTTCTCCCTATGGACCCAGTCAGACTTTTTCAAGGCGTGGACTGGAAGCCCAGCCCTCACCGTGCATCAGACGCGCCCCAGCCGATCCGCCAGCCTCCCCCATAAGATGCGCCCTGCCACACCCATTTTCCACCCAAAATGCCCGGCTATGGGTTTGACCGGGGTTGGCGGAAACAGCGCCGTGCCCTGCCCCGTCACGTATTGTGCGATATGTTGCCCCATAACCGTCGCCATCGCCACGCCACGCCCATTATAGCCCACACAGGCCAGCAACCCCGGCTCCGGCTCATGCCAGTGGGGATAATGGTCCAGCGTGACACCCAGCTGCCCGTTCCAGCCATGGGTCCAGCTGATATCGCGCAGTTCCGGCCAGAGCGTTAACGCCCGCTGAACCAGATACGGAAAAGCCGAAGCCCCGTGTAAATGATGAGAATAGGATCGGCCGCCCATCAACAACCGTCGCTGCGCATCCACCCGGTAGTACGTAGTAATCTGGCCCAGTTCATACAAAACCTCATGCTGCGCCAAAATCCGGGCGGCATGCCCCTCTGGCAGCGGAGTGCTGGCGACAATACCGCTATAGACCGGCACGACAGACCGCCGCAGAGCGTCCCACGCTTTGTCTGTATAACCGTTTGTCGCGAAAAGCAGTCTATCAGCACGGACAGAACCCTGCCCTGTCTGCACCTGCCACGCGTCACCCTGACGGGCAAAAGACGAGACCCGCGTTCCCCCGTACAGGCTCGCCCCGGCTTTGACCGCAGCCTGTGCAAGACCCCGCGTATAAGCCAGCGGATCAAGCTGGCCGCCCCGTGCATCCAGCATCCCACCGCAATACAGCGCATTGCCGGAGCGTGCCTGCATGTCCGCTGGCTCCAGCCATTGCACCGGCCAGCCACGCCTCAGGCACTCGTCGGTCAGTTGCCGCAAAGGCGCAAGTTGGGCGGGCGCTGTAGCGGCTCTCAGCGTTCCGCCACGCAGGGCCGAGCACGCAATGCCATGCTGCTCAATCAGATCAAAAACCAGATTGGGCGCATTCCAGGCTGCGTCCACAAGAGCCGGACCATACACCGGACCGAAATCCTGCTCCACTTGCGAGGGAAGAGGTTTGAGGCCGGGATTCACCTGCCCCCCGTTGCGCCCGGAAGCCCCCCAGCCGGGCTGTTCGGTCTCCAGAACAACCACCTTCACACCTTTTTCGGCAAGGTGAAGTGCTGTCGAAAGCCCGGTCAGGCCAGCCCCTACAATGACAATATCGGCATGCGTGCTGCCATCCAGAGGCGGATAGACCAGACCATCCCCGCCATCTGCTGCGTAAAGGCTGGCTACCGTGTTCATGCGCCCTCGCCATATCCAATAATAGCTTTAATTTCCAGAAAGTCTGTCAACCCGAACGAGCTGCATTCACGCCCGTTGCCGGACTGGCCATAGCCACCAAATGGTGCCGCCACGGTCCATGCTGCCCCGTTGATATTCACGTTCCCCGCGCGCAGACGGCGCGCCACGGCTCTGGCGTGCTTCAGGTCACCAGACTGAACGTAAGCTCCCAGACCATAAGGCGTATCATTGGCAATCTGAATGGCCTGCTCTTCATCATCATAGGCCAGAATAGACAGAACAGGGCCAAAGATTTCCTCGCGTGAGACCGTCATATCCGGCGCAACATTCCCAAACACGGTGGGCTTGACGTAATACCCGGTTTCCAGTCCTTCCGGTTTCCCAAGGCCGCCTGTTACGAGGGTCGCCCCTTCTTCAATACCTTTGGCAATCAGTTTCTGAATACGGTCATACTGCACGGCACTCACAACCGGGCCAAGCTGCGTGGTTTCATCCGCCGGAGAACCCATTTTGAAGGACTCAGCAGCCGTTTTAGCAATCTGCATAGCCTGTTCCATCTGTGCACGCGGCACCAGCATGCGCGTTGGCGCATCACAGGACTGGCCGGAATTGCTAAAGCAGCCTTTAACCCCTCTCGTCACCGAATCTTCAAAATCTGTATCAGGCAGAATAATGTTTGGTGATTTCCCACCAAGTTCCTGATGCACACGCTTGACCGTTTCCGCTGCCAGTTTTGCAACAGCAATACCGGCACGGGTCGAACCGGTAATGGAAACCATATCCACATCCGGGTGGCTGGCAATGGCTTCTCCCACACCGGGGCCATCACCGTTCAGCATATTATAAACACCCGGCGGCAGGCCTGCCTCATCCAGAATTTCCGTAAAGACCAGCGCACTGAGCGGTGCAACTTCGCTGGGCTTCATCACCACCGTGCACCCTGCGGCCAGCGCGGGCGCGACCTTGCACATAATCTGGTTCATCGGCCAGTTCCACGGTGTAATAAGCCCCGCAACCCCAACTGCCTCACGGGTGATCAGAATATCACCCCGCATTTCGTCAAACACGTAGGTTTTAAGAGCTGAAATCATTTCTTCCAGATGCGCCATGCCAGCCCATGTCTGGCTGTCCCGCGCCCGGGCAATGGGGGAGCCCATTTCCTGAGAAATCGCCTGCGCCATATCTTCAGAGCGCTTTTTATAGACAACAAGAATACGCTCCAGCACAGCCAGACGCTCTTCCCGCGTGGTGACGGACCATGCCGGAAAGGCCTTGCGGGCAGCGGCCACCGCCCGGTTTACATCCTCAGGTTCCCCAAGTGCGATCGTGCTGCACACCTCTTCCGTTGCAGGATTGATAACATCCAGCGTGCGGCTGCCCACCGGGTTAACCCACTGGCCGTTATAATAAAATTGCAAAGCATGAGACATGGCGTGCGCGTTCCTTAAAGGAGGATATTTTGATCGACCATCAGGCCATTTGTTGCAATAGTCAGGCAAACAACCGGGAACTGATGGATATGAAGGCTCTGATACTGGCGCAGGGCACACTGTGGATCATCATGGTGCTGACTGCCACTGTCGCCCTGCTGCTGCTCAAACAGGTTAAAGCACTGTACCGCAAAATTGCGCCCCTTGGCGCTCTGGCTCCGGTCAACCCCACGGCCTCCCGGCTGGATGCCCATCCCCAGACAACCCTGGACGGGCAGGACGTCATCATCGGTGGTCAGAGGTCCAATGGCAGAAAATTGCTGCTGCTGTTTATCTCCGGAACCTGTCCGATCTCGCAAAAAATGGTGTCCATTACCCGTGATTTTTGCGTTCGTGAAAAACTTGACCTGCTGTTTGTGGGGGATGACACCCCGCAGGCGCAGGAAGAAGCGGTCTCCACCCTTGGCATTACCCCGTGTGACATGGTCAATTCCGCCACAATCGGCCGCCTGCTGGGCGTAGACCGCGTTCCCTTTGCAGTGCTTCTGGCCCCGGATGGCACGGTGGAAGCGCGCGGGCTGGTCAACAACCGGGAACATCTGGAAAGCCTGCTGAGCGTTATGGAAACGGGCCACAGCTCCATTCAGTCTTTTCTGGAAGCCAACCCGCATGCTCTTTCGCCCTCTTAACGGGGGCACTGCGCCGCAGCGCGGGCCAGCACCTCGGCGCGCAAGGCCAGAAGATCCGTTGAGGCAATCGGCTGTGCCCTCAAGGTATGAATTTCCGCAGCCGTAAAAGGTTTGGTGCCTGCCGGGGTGCTGGCCCCGCCCATACGAAACAGCACAAAATTCATGACATCTGCCAGGTCCTGATCATCCCGAATCAAGGACATGGAAACACCCGGCACCCGCCCGATATAGGCCCGCCCCTCTGCTGAGCAGGCAAATGTGCCGACATGGTCTCGCAAAATCGGTACAAATGTGCGGGCTGAAACACCCTCAATCCCGTGGCAGCCACCACAATGAGTCAGATAGTTTGTCGTCGCATGGTCCAGCATCGCGGCCCCTGCTGTGGGCGCTGTGTCAGCCCACAACAGAAACGCAGACACCGCCCCTGCCAGACAAACCATGCGTCTGGCAGGCCGCAGCGTGCATTCCCCTACAACATTACGGAATAGGGTGAGCAGCATTCAGCGCATTCCGTTCAGCCTGAACTTCCGGACCTTTCTTGGGGGTTGCGCGGGCTGCCTTCACATCATCCGCCGTAATGGTCGGGGCCGGTGAGGTATCCCCCAGAGACGCAACATAGGTCAGCACAGCCGCAATATCATCATCAGAGAGCGCCTTGAGAGACGGCATGAACCCGGCATAAGCCGCGCCACCGGCCTGAATGGGGCCGTGCAGACCGTTCAGCACAACATCCATCAGATATTTCTTGCCTTCAGGCGTGGCTGCAATTTTATCAATCCGGTTTTTCAGAACAGGAAACTGGCCCGGCATCCCTGCCCCACCAGCCTGATGGCATACGGAACAGTTGGTGTTGTAAACCGTCAGCCCGTCAGAGGCTGCGTGGGCAGAACCCGCCAGAACCGGAGCCGCGGCAAGAACACCAGCCAGAAGACGTAAACCGTGTTTAATCATGATGCATTCCCAACAATAACAGAAGTCGAACAATTATAGATCAGTGCGCCTGTACCAAAGCACCAGATGATATCATTATTGGCCTGAGGCCGGTAGCTCGGCTGGTCACCCTCCGTGCCAACGCACAGGGGCTGGCTGCACGCATCCTGTCCGCAACAGTCCCGATACGCAACAAGGTAGGACTGCCCGTCTCCGGGATTAAAGCAGGTGCCAATCCATGAGGTAGGTGAAGGGCTCGTCCCCGGCGGGCAGCTATGAACACCCCCGCCACAGGATGCGCACAGGAACCCGTCAATCGCGCAATAGCGCCAGTAATTACAGGCCGTAGGGTCCGTCGTCTGGGCATCAGCCGCAAAGGGTGTGGGGGCCTTGAATTTGGGTTTAGCGGCCTGTGCGGCAGACGCCCGCTCGACCGGCAAAGTCGGGATCAACGCCCCGAACGTCACCCATGCCCCAACGCGCCCAAGCAGGCCCCGGCGGGAACTATGACCTGCAACGTGGCGGGTCAAACGCTCAATCGTGCGGTCCAGCAGGCTGTGTGCCGTGCCGTCCTTTTCAGCGCGCGCTCCGGAATGTGCGGACACATCAGACTGCGACATGAGAGGTCTCCTTCATTTGGGCCTGACGTGCCTGCGGCAACGTAGCAACCAAAGATTCAATTTCGCGGCGGCTGCTGGCAACGTCCCGCGCCGTGATGACACCACGGGGGTCAAGCACCACCAAAGTCGGCAGGCGGCCAATCTGCATCAGCAAAAGCAGTTCCATGCTGACCAGCAACGGCACGCCCTCAAGTGGCGTCCGCTGCGCCATGGCCGAAAGGGCGGCAACATCGCCCTCGCCTATCAGCGCCAGATCAAGCCCATGCTCCTGCGCCACAGCACGCGCCACAGGCAGAGCACGCTTACAGACGGGGCAATCAGCCGAGACAAACATCAGCATCATGGCGCGGCCAGCAGCACTGGCGCCCCCAATGGCAACCGGCGCATCGGCCAGCGTGCGGGCGGTAACCTGAGGCAGCGCCTGCCCAGCCTGCAAGCCGGACAAAACCGGCTGCACGCCAATGGGAGCCAGCCGCTCATGCAGCACACCAATCTGGCGGGCCAGCACAAACACACCTAGCGCCAGCCCCAGCGTAAAGACGGTCAGCAACAATGTGGACACTGTGAGAATAATCAGCATCAGCTCAGCGCCTCCGCGCCAGTAAGAGACGCCGTTGCTACGCACAGCAGCAGAAGGGAAACGCCCATAAGCAACCCTTCAACACACAGCAGGCCAAACTCCGGCTGACCGCATAGCCCAACCAGAAAAACCAGCACGGCCAGCGCCACATTGCGCAACACAGAAGCCCATGACAGGCGCGCATCCACACCCGGGATACACCCGCAGGACAGATGCGTGCGGCCTCGCGCCACGTTGATCCCCATCGCAGCTGCAAACACCAGCAGCAACACCGCCGAGACCAGTCCAGCCGCCAGTGTAGCAGCACCAGAGAACAACCAGATCCCGAGAAGGGTTTCCGTCACAATAATGGTGTAGGCAGCCGGAAACGCCCCATCCAGCGGCAACAGGCGATAGGCTGCAATATCTGAGGCAAACCGGGCGCTGTCAGTAGCTTTGCCAATACCGGTGAACAGGAACAGCGCACCAAACGCCCCGCTGCCCAACGCCCCCAGCATCTGAAGTAAAAGGTTATGCACGCTCATTCACCCAGCGCGACAGTGAAGTACAGGTCATCGCCCAGATGAGACATCTTGTGCAGCTGCCTGCCGCTTTTCATGTCCCAGATAAACAGATCCCCCGCATTATCGTTGGTAAACAGGAGCGGTTTATCATCCTGCGTGACGCCTACCATTGTGGCCGGCACAGGCAACGGAATACGCCGCACCAGTTTATGCGTTGCAGTATCCAGTTCCCAGATTTCCGTGCCCGGCTTTTTATGGGTCCAGAATGTGCCTTCATGCATCAGCACAAACAGGTGCCCGCTGGCATAATGAAGAGCCGAGAGCTGCCAGCCGCCCGGACGCCATGTTTTAGCGAAAGGTGCCTCAGCAGCAGGGGCTTTTTTCATACCAGCTGCTTCCTGAATAGACCAGGGTGCTTCCACCTTGCTGTCAGCAGACAAGGCGGTGGGATAAACAAGGCCGCTATAGGAAATAAACCACGTTTTGCCATCAGACCGCCGGGTGGGGCTGTGCTCAAAAACAGCGTCCTTTTCCGGGTCAAAAAACGGCTTGGTGTGCGCAACCTTTGCTGTGCCATTCTTCAGGCTGACATTGGCAAGGCCACCGTCCGCACAGATGGACGTAAATCCGTCATTCCCCCACGGATAGGCCAGGGCGCAACCCGGCAGATCAACAGTCTGGGTGACCTTATGCGTGGCCGTATCCACAACATGCACCGCATTGGTGGGCACCATGGAAAATACATACACACGTCCGCCATCCTGACTGATAGCAAGATCATTTTTCTTGGGCGTGACCAGCGCCCGGCCCGGCAGCACTTCATCATTCGTAATGGTCAGCGTCTGCGGGTCATACGCGGGCAGAAGGTCAAGTCGATCCCCGCGATTACCGCGAGACCAGACAGTCTCCGCCACATAAAACGCCCGGCCTTTGGGGTCCTGCACAACGTTGCCGTTATAGGCCGCCTGCACCATGCCGAGCAGCTTCCCCTTGTCCGCATCCACAACGTAAATACGGCCATCCTTGGCGTGTGTGCCCGCAGTATCCTGCACCAGAATACGATGCGGCGTGACCGGAGAAAGCTTGATAATGTCGCTTTCTTCTTCCTGCACAACCGGCTCATCTGCCCACGCTTTAAGGGACGCTACGGAAGACGCTCCCAGTGCCACAAGACCCAGCACAAGAGCCGCCGAGCCGGACCGGAGAGCTGTGGAATAGCGCATAAAATCAAACCCCTTGGCTGATAGAGCAGATGAATACGCAGCCGCACTGCGCAGGGAGAAAAAGAGTGTCATTCTCTGGCTCCAGATGCAACGCCACCGGAACGAAGTTTTATCCAGCCACCCAACGTAATAAGGCACAGGGCGACCGCCCCGACAGCCAGTTCATGCCGTGTTTCCGGCGCACCCAGCATGGAAAGCAGAACCCCCACGAGCATGATGATCGCCAGCCAGCCCTTCCATGCGCCCGGCCGATACAGCCGCAACCGCGCACAGACAATGAGGATATTATAGACCATGATAAATGCCCCGGTTGTGGCCACCAGAAAGGCAAACACCACACCGGGCGAGAGAACGGCCGTGGCAGAAACCAGCAACGCTACAGCAGCACTGGCCAGCACCGCCCGGCGCGGCAGATGCGCCTGTGGCGCCATGACCTGCAAGGCGCGTGGCGCATCCCCCCTGCGGGCCATTTCATACACCACGCGGGATGTGGCGTATAAACCTGAATTGAGCGTCGACAATGTTGCGGACAGAATGACCAGCGTCATCACCACACTGGCATAGGGCACATGGAAGCGCTCAAGCGTCATGAGGAAAGGTGAAATTCCACGCACGCTCTCCGACCAGGGCAAAAGGCACAAAATCAAGGTAATTGAGGTCAGATAAAAGACCAGCAACCGCACCGCAACCGTGCGCGTAATCCGGGCAATATTGCGATCCGGATTATCTGATTCCAAAGCCGCAATGGTCGCAATCTCGCTTCCCGTCATGGAAAACAAAACAGTGGGCACAGCAGCCAGAAAGGCAAAAGCGCCCATCGGCATAAAGCCACCATGCCCCAGAAAATTGTCTGCAACCGGCACAGAATGGCTGCTGAGCAACACAACACCAATCACGACAAACAGACAAATGGCGGCAACTTTGATCAGCGCAAACCAATATTCACATTCGCCATAATTTCTCACAGACATCAGATTGATGGCCGTCATAACGGCAAGAATGACAATTTCAATCACCGCATACGGCACAGGCACATACGGCGCGATGAGAGACGCCGAGGCAATCACTTCCACACCAAGCGTCGTCACCCAGACCATCCAGTAAACCCACCCAGCCACAAAACCGGGCAACGGTCCGAGTGCATGCCGGATCTGGCTGACAAAAGACCCATGCCCCGGCGCATGCAAGGCAATATCTCGCAGCATGATATTGACCAGAAAAACCATGAGGCCAGAGAGGGCGTAAGAAATCAGGACGCTCGGCCCTGCCGTCAGAATAGCCCCCGAGGACCCAATAAAAAGCCCCGCGCCAATTACACCACCAAGAGAAATCATGGTGATATGACGCGGCCTCAGGCTTTTGGCCAGCTGTGGGCCAGAAGATTGCGCCGTCACAGAGTACTTCCCCCCGGCATTGCTGAAACAAACGGGAACGTCTGCCGCTCCAACAGTTCTACAACAGCACGGTGCGCCTGTTCAAACGCCGCATCGGTATGCGGGCTGGCGCCGGCATCTGAATTCGCAATAGCAATCCGGCCAAACGGCTGACGCGCTTTAACGCAAGGCCGCTCAGACGTTTCTGTAAAGACCCAGTCCAGTGGCTCGTACAGGCTATTATACGTATACGCATAACCATGAGGCCACCGATTGACTGTTATGGCTGCAATATCCCGGGGGGCATCAAAGCCGCCCGGCCCCAGAATACGCTGTAACTGGCTGCGGATTTCTTTTTCAAACTGTTCAAACGTCAGCCCCAGAAGCACGCTGCGTCCGGCCCGATATTGCTCACGCTTTGAAAGACCGGGCACCCCGAATGTCTTGATCATCCGGACGACAATCGGCTTTTCCGGGTCCGTGGGGGCTTTCAGTCCGCCGAGAGACATCGGTTCCGCTAGTTGCACTTCTTCAAAAAACATTCCTGGACAGGAAATTTCTGCCACACCCAGTTTTTTAAATGCACGCCAGTTTTTTAAGGCAACATTGACGTACGCAATCGGCCCTTTAACACCATAAGCCAGCGCTTCTTTTTGCGGAGCAGGCAAGCTGGGCACCATGTAAGGGATAATCATGTTCCAGCATGCCAGCACCACCTGTCGCCCCTGCACTTTGCTGATCTGCGCCGGAGTCGCTTCTCCGGCAGGGGCGCAAAGAACGGAAACTGTTTGCGCCGTCTCCGGCACACCATCATGCGCAACGTGCAGCGCCAGCGTGCCTAACCGGATACGAACAGGCTGATTTGGCTGGTCGAGTTTTTCATAAGCAAACCCGGCAAGACCCATATCATCCTGAGACCGCGCTTTTGTCGCCCCCGGCACCAGATGTGAGACCAAAAGCCGAGCCAGTGTCGCATTGCCATCAGGAAAGTGAGCAGTCTCTTCGGAATCTTTCTGCCGCCCATGCTGGCCGCCCTGTAAATCAGACAGCAGGCCATCCGGCACATCGCCCAGCCCCAGACCGGAAAAACCCGGATACCCCATGACCCACGCAAACAGCGCGGGCAGAGCATCCCCTCCAACGCAAAAAATACCTGCGCCTGTTTTTTGAAATATGGCGACGGCTGTAGGATCAACCTTAGCAATAATCAGCAGATAATCTTTGTAAGAGAGAGTCGCGAGCGCCTTCTTTTTCTCAGGAACGCTTTGGCCTGCCATATAATCAGGCTGCGTTGAGGAGACAATCCTGACAAGATCCTGCCGTGCTTTTTCAGAAAGCGGTGCATTTTTCAATGCCTCTTCTGAAATATAGCGCCATTGCGCGGCGGCATTCTCTTTGCTTTTAGGCATCAGATAATCATGCGGCCAGATTTCCTGATTGAAAAACAGCCCGGAACGCAGCCCCATCTGCTCATACAGGTGGCTTGTTTTAATATTTTCCTTTTTATACGCGTCTATATTCACACCGATGTCAGACAGGATCATCGTCGCCCACTGGTTATAGCGTTTCGGAGATTCCATCTCCAGCGTGCCACCGTTGAGAACAAGTCTGTGACCATCAACAGAAAACTCATTCCTCTTGGCGTGCCCACCAAAATCATCATGATTTTCAATAATCAGAACAGTTTTTTCAGGTCCGGCATATTTGCGATAAAAATGCGCTGCGGCCAGACCACTCAGTCCACCGCCCACCACAACAAGATCATAAACTTCATCGGTTGCTTTGATATTTTTTTCCTGAAGGGTGCCATCCCGCAACGCGTGAGCTGCTTCAAACGCCCCGGGATGGCTACCCCGCAAACCTGTGCGCAAAGGAGGAGCCACAAAACCCTCTGTTGACGCAGCCTGCGCAGAAGCCGAAAGCCCCTTCACAACCCCACTCAGCGCGGTGGGAACCAATATTCCCCCGATAAAATCTCGACGTGTGATGCGTGCTGGCATTCTGACCTCAGTGTATGACGTGTGCAGGATAGACAGAATTGTAAGGTCAGAACTCCGCGCTAACCGTCCCAAAGAATTCACGCACTGCACCACGCTCAAGAGACTGATAATCTCCCGACATCGGGTTCCCATTCTGCCCCATCATGGAGATATATTTTGAGTTGAAAAGGTTATAGACATTGAAGTCTACAGAAAGGTTTTTCGCGAAACCAACTTTACCGAAATTATAGCGTGCTCCCGTGCTTGCCAGCCAGTAACCGGGCACTGAGGTATCATTCACATAGCTGAAGTAACGCCTTGAATAATAATGCACGTCAAAATGTGTTTCAAGCCCCTTCCAGCGATAAGACAGATTGGCCTTATACATAAACTGCGGGAAGTTAACGATTTTCTTTCCTTTTGTGTAATAAACACCCTCTGATGTATTAATATTTCCGCCATATGTGGAGTGGTTGTAGCTCACGCTATTATAGATCGCCAATCCCTTGATCGGTGTAAGGGTCACTGCAGCATCAACACCGTTGGTATGCACCGTTGTGGGCACCACAGTATTGACCGGTGCCAGAATTGTGCCTTCCGTTGCCGTCTGCAAACGGTTTCTGGCATCCGCATGATACCCTGCCAGACTGGCCTGAATCAGCTTGTCTGTATACCGATACCCCACCGCATAGACCCAGTCTTTTTCTGGTGAGAGGTTACGCTGCAACCTACGGAACGTATCCTGATCCTGCACAGACCAGGGAGACTGCCCGACACCATTTGCCGTAACCTGATAGCTCCGCATATTTTCGGCCAAATCAAAATAGAATTCATGGTTTTTCAGGAAGCGATAACTCGCCCCAACATGCGGGAGGAAGGCACTTGCTGCCGTCATGCCGCCGTTAGGAAGCGCATCCACGCCGGTATAGTCGGAATTATTGTAATTTGCGCCACCCGCCGTCGTTGCCAGCATGGATTTGAACCCCGCAGTAATCCGCAGGTTGGTAATGGGCCGCCAGGTATCCTGCAAATGATAGGTAAAGTTGTTGGTGCGCCAGCTAAACCCATACCCCTGCCGGAAGGCGCGGCCATAGACATTGTAAGGCCCTACAGTTTTAAGAGGTGCCCCTTCCCCCAGAGCCGGTTCGTTATACCAGAAAAGCCCTGCATCCTGATTGTTGTTTTCATACCAGACGCCTGTATCAATGGTATGATTAGCAATTTTATAGAGAAAGCTTGTCGTAAAGCCATACCGTTCCTGACGGTTCTGCCACACTTCTTCGGAAAGCGGGGCACCGGTCCCTTCAGACGGCACGGTGGCATCGGAATACGTGTAATAACCAGTCTGACTGGTGCCATACAGCGTGGTACGCCACCGCAGCGCATCCGTCAGTTCAAGATCAAAATTCAGGCCGCCCGTATAGTCAACTTCATGCTGGCCGCCGTCATAAAGATACGGAGAGTCACCATTGGCATTAATCGCATCCGTCGTCGGAAGCGTAACGTTGCCTGCAGCGTAGTTATAGGCCAGTCCATAATTGGGATAGAGATGTGGGGTGCGCCAGCCCAAGCCATCCAGCATGGCCAGAGAGGTATCCCAATATCCCCATTCCTGCAGGTCGCTCCAGTTGAAAAAGGCTTTCATGACACTGTTATTGCCAATCGGCTGTACCAGCTTGGCATCAACCTGCTGCTGAAACTGGGACCCGCCACCAGCCCACAATCCTTCATCAGAGCGGGAATAAGCCGTCATGAACTTGGTGCCGGTATTATTCAGCTTGCCACTGTCGAAACGTGCATACGTGCGATAAGAGCTATAACTCCCAAAACCCTGAGAGATCTTGCCGCCTAGTTGGTCTTTCGGGTCTCCGGTCTCAAACTGCATCGTTCCACCCAGCGTGGAAGTAGAGGGAACAGCAACGCCCCCCGGCCCTTCGGACACAATTGTGCGCTCGATATCGTCTGAAATAGCCGCCTGAACAATGTTGTATCCGTTGGTGCTCTGATACGTCATATCGTTAAGCGGAATGCCATCCAGAGTTGCGCCCAGCTGATCCATAAAAAACGCACATAAATGCTGGAGCCCCACAGGTCCAACCCCATTGGATCTGTAGAACTGAAGCTCACACCAGGCAGGCGATCAACCGCTTTCAGCACAGATGTCCCCGGCGTGAACTGCTCCATGATGGCTTTGGAGACAACGTTATCCGCACCCCGTGAAACACTACGGTGCGAACTGACTTCCAGCGCCTCACTGCCGCCCTGTACAGGCCCATGATCACGATGCCGAATAGCAGGCGCCACCCGCCCGGACGCCTTTCGCGATGCACCTGATGCAGCCAGCACCGCAGGCTTGCTGTGAGGGACATGATGCACCTGCGTTGACACAGGAGCAGAGACCTCTCCCGAGGCCGCCTTTGCGGGATCTGACACAAGAAGCGCAGGCATTGTTAAGGCCGAGAAGGACAATGCACATCGAAGAGGCAGTTTCCGGCGGGAAGTGACCATCTCTGCGAGTTTCATTTTTCTGCTCACGTCTGTTTCTTCCACTTTGAAATGCCGAAAAAGGCAGGATTTAAAACGCTTTTCTGCGTTCAGATGAGCCTGAATTCTACGGAGACATAAGACTTAAAGCTGCCCGGAAAACCTCTGCGCGTTCGCCTCGCAATGTGAACTTTCTTGCACAGATACAAAACAGATTCGGTATCAGCAGTATCTTACAGACCTCACAAGAAACGTTTCTTTTGTGTGATGATATGGAGAACAATGCCTTATCGCAACAGTTTTATAAGGTTTTTCAATCTCCGCGGCCTTCAACAGTTCCCCGGAGCATGTGTTCATTATCAAAAACACTTCAAACACTAATAGGATGCAAAGATATCGAACGCACCCTGCGCCTTCCCCTTGTCAGAACGCCTGTTTTTTCATTACGGTTAAAAAATAGAGAGCAGCGAAAGAATCAGACGTTATGGATGTTGGCGGCACACTTTACGCTTTACGCACGCAACGCGGCCTGTCCCAGCGCGAACTGGCGAGACGATGCGGCGTTGCCAATGGCACAATCTCACTAATTGAATCCAACGCCATCAACCCTTCAGTCGGGCTGCTGCGTCAGATTGTCCATGCTCTGCCAATGAATTTATCGGAGTTTTTCGCCTTCGAGCATCTTGAAGAGCGTAAGCTTTTCTACCGTGCGTCTGAACTGCGTGAGATTGGCGGCAAAGGGATTTCTTACCGCCAGATTGGCACAAACCTGAATGGCCGCGCCCTGCAAATGCTGGATGAAGTCTACGCCCCCCGCACAGATACGGGCAAAACCATGCTGCATCACACGGGGGAAGAAGGGGGCGTGGTCATCAGTGGGGAAATAGAAGTTACTGTGGCCGACCAGCGCGCTATTCTCGGCCCCGGGGACGCCTATTATTTTGACAGCAATCTTCCCCACCGCTTTCGCAACATTGGCAAGGAACCCTGCCACATTGTCAGCGCTGCAACGCCCCCTAGTTTTTAAAAGCAGACGGTTTGATGTCCGTCTGTGTGTTGCCAAAATGGGCCAGAACGTAAGAGGCAATGGCTGCAAGCTCTTCCTCTGTATAGGCTTTTGAAAAACCGGGCATAAAAACGCGTCCTTGCCCCGTCTCTAGCGCTGTGCCGCTGCGCAAAACCTGCACCAGATTATCCGCCGCAGGATCTGACACACTATGTGCCCCAGCAAGCGCGGCCCACTCAGACTGTCGGCCGCGTCCATCCGGTAAATGGCACCCGGCACAGGCCTGTGCAAAAAGCCCCTTCCCTCTGCGTGCAACATCGCTCAAGGCATGGTCTGCCTGAGGCGACATAGCCTGTGCCACCGGCCCTTCTGCAATAGGCGGCAGACTGCGCAAATACGTAACCATGGCTGCAATATCAGCCTGCGTCATATAGCGCAGACCATGTTCCACAGCTTCTGCCATCGGGCCAGAGGCCGCCCCCTTGCCACTGGCTTTACCGGTCGAGAGGTAAGAGGTCAGTTGTTCGTCTGTCCAGCCTCCCAAACCGTGCTGCGTATCTGAGGTCAGATTATAAGCACGCCAGCCAACCTGCACGGCCCCGGCGTAAGCTTTACTACTCAGGCCGTACGTTATGGTGCGAGGGGTATGGCACTGGCTACAATGCCCTAACGCTTCCGTCAGATAAGCCCCGCGGTTCCATTGTTCCGATTGAGCTGGATCAGCCTGGAAGCGTTTGTTCGGGTTATTCAGCCAGTTCCAGAATATCATGCTCCATCGCTGGTTGAACGGAAAATACAGCTTATTCTGAGGAGCAGGCACATTCTCAGGCTTCACGCTAAACAGATAGGCCTTGATAGCCAGCGCATCTGCATCACTCAGCAGTGTATAAGCCGTATAAGGCATGACGGGATAAAGATGCTTCCCTCCACGCCCCACACCGTCTCGCAACATTTTCAGCCACTCGTCATCTGTATAATTGCCAATCCCGGTTTGCTTGTCTGGCGTAATGTTAACAGCAAAAATTGTGCCAAAAGGCAGCACGAAAGGCCGGCCGCCTGTAAGACTTCCGCCTTTAGGTGCTACGTGACACGCCGCACAGTCCGCCGCCCGGAAAAGATACTCTCCTCGTTTGATGAGCTCGGGCCGCGTATCGGCCTCAGCTCCCGGAGCACTGTCAGCAAACGCCATGCCACTGTAGAAACTCAGCGCAACGGCTGTCGCCCCGCGCAAAACATGCTTCAAAGAGCAAAGCGACATCATGCCTTTTCTCCGCCAAGCTGTTTGGCAAATGGAATGCGGCGCAGGCGTTTTCCGGTTGCGGCGAACAGAGCGTTTGCCAGCGCGGGGGCCGCTGCAACAGTGCCCACCTCCCCAATCCCGCCAATTTCTGCTTCAGGATCTGGTACCAGATGCACCTGGATATCCGGCGTCTCGTTCAGACGCATCATGCGGTAGTTGTGGAAGTTGGTTTGTTCAACCCGTCCGTCTTTCAACGTGATTTCATTATAAAGCGCCATCGTCAGCCCAAAAATGAGGCCACCCTGAATTTGCGCCACAATACCATCGGGAAAGACAATCGGCCCGCAATCCACGGCGCTATGCACCTGAACAAGACGGATCGACCCATTTTTCTCAACAGCAACTTCCAGCACGGTTGCCGCCCATGTCTGAAAAGAATAATGGAGCGCAATCCCCATCCCATGGCCCGGCGGAAGCGTCTTCCCCCAGCCGGACTGCTTTTCCACTTCGTTCAACACTTTCAGCGCGCGGGGCTGATGAGCGGCCAGCTTTTTACGAAGCGCCAGCGGGTCCTGTCCGGATTGATGTGCGAGTTCATCAATCATGCTCTCAACAACAAACACATTATGTGTTGGGCCCACCCCCCGCCACCAGAGGGTCGTCACCGCATCGGGTTCATCCCGGACAAATTCAACCAGTTGGTCCGGCATGGCATAAGGGGTTTGCGCAGCCCCTTCCACAGCATCCGGGTCCAGCCCTTTCTGCATCCCCTCCGGATACCAGCGCGCCGTGACGGATGAACCCGTCGTACGATGATGCCATCCGCTAATCGCACCATCCTCAGTCAGCCCCGCAGAAATCCGATCATAATAATACGGGCGGAACTGATCCTGCGTCATATCTTCTTCCCGCGTCCAGATCAGCTTCACAGGGTAAGACACCTGTTTTGCAAAACGCGCTGCCTGACCGATGGAATGGGAATCCAGCCTGCGCCCAAAACCCCCGCCAATCAGGTGATTATGCACGGCAATATTTTCCGGACGTAAACCCGTTGCATCAGCCACTTCCTGCCGCGCTCGCCCAGGCACCTGCGTGCCAACCCAGACATCCGCCCCGTCAGGCCTGATATGCAGGGTTGTATTAATCGGCTCCAGCGGCGCATGCGCCAGAAAAGGAAGCTCATAAACAGCATCAATACGCGTGTGCGCCTGCTTCAAAGCCTCCTGCGCATTACCGTTTTTGACAGCCACTACACCAGACTGTTCTGATGTCTTTTTCATACGGGCAATAATATCATCGGTGGAGGTGGTTGCGTTTGGACCATACTCCCATTGCGGAAAAGCCGCTTCCATCCCCTTCATGGCTGCCCACATATGCTCGCCTATGACGGCAATCGCATCCGGCAACGTCACCACATCCACCACACCCGGAACAGCTAGTGCTGCCGCCCGATTATAGCCGGTCAAATGGCCGCCTTTAACCGGGCACGCCATGATACGCCCGATTTTCATGCCCGGTATCTGTGCATCTATCCCGAACTGCGCGCTTCCGTTTGTTTTCGCTTTTGTATCCAGCCTGCGGGGGCTTGTGCCAATCAGGGTGAAATCAGAAGCGGGTTTAAGAGAAACTTTTGTCGGCACAGGCTGATGCGTCGCTGCCTCCGCAAGCTCTCCATAAGACAGGCTCCGCTCACTGCCCGGATGAAAAACGCGCCCATCCCGGGCCTGACAGGCACTTTCTGCCACACCCCAGATTTGTGCAGCAGCAGCAACCAGCATCATGCGGGCCGCAGCCCCGGCCTCCCGCAAGGGGACCCAGCTATCCCGCGTCGAGGATGATCCGCCCGTTTCTTCCTCGCCTGCCACACTATCAACATAGGCAGGATCAGCCGGTGCGGCCTCAACAGAAACCTGATCCAGTGTCACGCCCAGCTCTTCTGCCAGCAGCATGGAAATACCGGTGTAAATTCCCTGCCCCATTTCTGCATAACGCATGATCAGCGTCACAGCGCCCTGCGGCGTAATCCGAATGAACGCATTCGGCCTGAATACAACCCCCGTCGCTGTATCCTGCGCCTGAGAAGCCTTTAAAAGCGGCAACCCCGGCAGAAAAGCAGACAACAGAAAACCGCCGCCCCCGCTTAACGCAGCTCCCAGCAAAGCCCGGCGGGATGTGGGCAAATTTTTACGCTTCATGGCTGGCGGCTTTATGAATGGCTTTGCGAATACGTACATAGGTCCCGCAGCGGCAGATATTGCCAGCCATAGCCTCATCAATATCTGCATCCGTTGGCTGCGGGATCTGCTGTAACAGGGCCGTTGCAGCCATAATCTGCCCGGACTGGCAATAACCACACTGAATGACTTCCTCATCCAGCCAGGCCTGCTGCACCTTCGCCCCGGTTTCTGTATGTTCAATTGCCTCAATGGTCAGAATATCATGCCCGGCAGCAGCGGCGACCGTGAGCAGGCAGGCTCTGACAGGCTGCCCATCCAGATGCACCGTGCATGCCCCACACTGTGCAACTCCGCACCCGTATTTTGTGCCCGTCAGACCAAGAATATCGCGCAACACCCAAAGCACCGGCATATCCGGCGGCACATCGACCTCGCGTAATACATTATTGACTTTGAGATCAAACCTCATGCGAGCCCAGCCTTACTGCGATTATTTTGGATATCCGCCAGACAGGATACCTCATTCTCGGCCAGAGAGCGCACTAAAAATGCACATGCCCGTCTTTTTAGAAGATATTTCCGTTATGGAGACCCAATACACACATAAGGCAACTGCCTTATTGTGCATTTCTCTCCTTACCTTCCGCCGGAAATCCTATTTGATTTCTTAAAATCAGGGCGAGAATGCATCAGCCATCACGAACTATATTTATAGAAACATAATGGCTGATATTTGATGTCAGAGGTCGCCAGTTAGAAACTGCGCACGCCCCAGACCAAAGCTCCAGTGTTCGTCAGAATTCTGCACAATGGACACCATGAGGTCAGCCGGCTTCAGCCCACAGTCTTTCTCCAGCTTTTCCGCCAGAAGGCGGTAAAACTCGGTAATCTGTTCTTTTGAGCGAGGGCGAGACACAACCTGAAGCAGCACCACCTTATCGGTACGGGGAATATCCAGCCCGGTATCTTCAATGATCATGTGGGTTTTATCGTGCTCAGAAACGAGCTGATACCGGTCACGCTCCGGCACTTTGAAAGATTCCAGCATGGCAGCATGCGCGGAATCCAACAGTTCGCGAATTTCCGTCGCGTTACGGCTACCTTTGACAATATGAAAATGCAGAAGGGGCATAAAGAACAATCCTTTTCAGAAAGAATGAGTAAAAACTCGCAACTCAGCCGACGGTTTCAATCACATTTCGGAGTGTGAGCATCATGTCTTTCAATTCCTGCTCAGTGGAAATGAAGGGAGGTCCAAAGGAAATGATGTCCCCCGTCACCCGCAACAGAAGCCCCTGACGGAGCCCTTCTTCAAACACGGCTGTGCCACGCACCCCGGCTCCGGCTTCCGCAGGTTTCAGTTCAACCGCAGCGGTCAGACCAATATTGCGAATATCTGCAATATTTTTCAGGCCTTTCAGACTATGAGCAGCATCTTCCAGAACCGGTTCCAGCGCACGCACACGCTCAAACAGCCCTTCACCCTCCATTACATCCAGCACGACATGCCCCACGGCAGCGGCAAGCGGATGGCCGGAATAGGTATAGCCATGGCAGAATTCGATGGCGCTCTTCGGGCCCGTCATGAAGGTGTTGTAAATCTCATCCGTTACAATCACGCCGCCCATCGGTACAACACCGTTGGTGACCGCCTTGGCAAATGTGATGATATCCGGGGTCACCCCAAAACGCTGCGCTGCAAAAGGCGCGCCCATGCGCCCAAAGCCGGTAATCACTTCATCAAAAATCAGCAGAATACCGTGCTGGGTGCATATCTCGCGCAGCCGCTGCAGATAGCCAAGTGGCGGCACAATCACGCCCGTTGAGCCCTGCACAGGCTCCACAATGACCGCAGCAATGGTTGAGGCGTCATGCAACGCCACCAGCCGCTCCAGATCTTCCACCCGATGCGCGCCCCATGTTGGCTGCCCACGGGTAAACGCCATATGCTGAGGCTCATAAGTATGCCGAAGATGATCAACTCCCGGCATCATACCTGCAGCAAACATCTTGCGGTTAGAGAGAATCCCTCCCACCGACATGCCGCCAAACCCGACGCCATGATACCCCCGCTCCCGCCCGATCATACGGAAGCGATTGCCCGCACCTTTAAGCCGATGATAGCCCAGAGCCACCTTCAGAGCTGTATCGACGGCTTCAGACCCGGAATTGGCAAAAAACACATGGTTCATGCCTTCAGGTGCCATGTCAGCAATACGCTGAGCCAGAGACAGCGCGCCTTCATGCGTCACCTGGAAACAGGGTGCAAAATCAAGCGTCTCCACCTGCGCTTTGACAGCCTCGGCAATCAGCGGGTGCCCATGCCCCAAAGGGGTGCACCACAATCCAGACAGCGTATCAAACACCTTCTTGCCATCAAGTGTCTGATAATAAGCCCCTTTAGCAGACACCAGCGTGCGGGGTGCCGGGTTAGCCTGCAACACCCGGGTCGCCGTAAAGGGTTGCCAATATGCCCCCTTTTCCACAGCGGCAACTGGATCAAAGTTTCCCGTCCCATTCGGCATTGACTGCTGTTCCTCTTATTCCCGCCAACGCAGTGCATCAGGCGTATTCGATAACAAACAGTAACGGCTTCCCTCTTTCAGGCCTATGTACAGTTGCGCATATTTTCCACAAACTGTACTGCATTCTTATGGTTAAGATAGCATCTCCATCCATTGCGCTTGATCCAGGGCTGCCTGCCTCCCTCATTTCCCAACTTGTTGCGGCTATTACCGAGCAGATCCACACTGGCACCCTTCTGACGCAGGAGCGCCTTCCGTCCATTCGTCGCATGGCAACGCTCTGCAATGTTAGCCCTATTACTGTCGCCAACGCTTATACGCGGCTTGTGTCCGCAGGCCTGCTCGATGTGCGTGATCGGGGTGGCTATTACGTCAAAGCCTCACCGCTTCTGGCGACACAACGGCCGCCCATCGACTCACTCTGGCTTTTGCAACATGCGTATGAGGACAACGCCCCCATCATCAAAGCCGGATGCGGCTGGCTGGCCCAGCCTTACATTTTTGCAAATGCTGTAAAGCAGGGCCTGAAAGCCCTTGAGCAATCACCCCACCTCGCCTCCATACTGGATTATGGAAGCCCTTATGGCCTGACGGAACTCCGCCGAGCCATTCGTCGGCTTCTGGCAAAACGTGACATTCCCTGTGCTGAAGACGGCATCATTCTGACGCATGGCGCCAGTCAGGCACTGGAACTGGTCTTGCGGACCTTAACCCAACCAGATGACACCGTGCTGGTGGATGACCCCGGCTACTGCAACCTCTATCCGCTTCTGCAAAGTCTGGGTCTCAACGCTGTCGGCATAGCCCGCACACATGCCGGCCCCTCCCCCGAATTATTTGAGCGCGCCCTCAAAACGCATCAGCCCAAGCTGTTCATAACAACCTCAATTCTCCACAACCCGACAGGCAGTTGTGTGACGACTGACAATGTGGCGGCGATCCATGCCCTCGCCATCAAACACGGCGTTGCCATTATTGAGGACAATATCTTTCTGGATTTAGCGCCGGAAAGCCAGCCCTGTCATGCGCGGCATGATAAACTCCAGAATGTCATTCATATTGGTAGTTTTTCTAAAACCATTGCGCCCGGCCTGCGCGTCGGCTATCTGGCCTGCGCGCCTGATGTTGGTAAACGCATCCTGCGCTACAAAATGGCCGCCAGCCTGACCAGCGCTGGATTAAACGAAGCAACGGTCCTGCATATTATAAAAACTGGACAATACGGCCCTCACTTGACCGACCTGAGAGAACGCTTGTTTCAGGCCCAGAAAACTGTCTGCCAGTCTTTAGTCGCCGTTGGCATGACGCTGTCTCTGCGCCCGATGGGCGGCCTGTTTGTGTGGGCACGCTTCAGGAAAGACGTCACCACACACGCCATTGCAGAACGGGCCGCAGCGGAAGATATCCTGCTAGCACCCGGCTCCCTCTTTCGCCCGGAACGCTCGGAGTCACAGTGGTTCCGCTTTAACGTCACCCACTCCAACCACGACCGTCTCTACGCTTTTTTAGAGAAAGAAAATAAAGGTCGGTAAAGAGACGCAGACTTTGCTCTGATACCTTACCTGAGAAGCATAATCGCTGCATTCCTCCCGGACATACATCCAGCTCAAGCAGAGAATGACGAAAATGTCATAATACTCAGAGTGTCATAATAGTTTCACAAACAAACAATGGCAAACTGCTAAATAGCCTCTGCATTAAGAGGTGACATAAGGTTATGCTAGAGAACACAGAGCGTAGCCATTGGCTGGCGAGTTATATTTTACCAAATGAGCATATAGTCCGCTCATGGCTTGCACGTTTCCCGGACTTTGAGGCTGATGATATTATTCAGGAAGCCTATGTTATCCTCTCCGAAGCAGACGTTAGCAATGTTACAAATCCCGTCGGCTATTTTCATACCATTTGCCGCAATCTGGTTATACGCCACTATAAAAAAGCGCAGGTCGTTAGTGTTACGGCTATTGCTGATTTGCAACATGACATTCTGATAGACCAGACACCTTCTGCGGAGGACATTACCACTGCCCGCGCAGAACTCCGGTTTCTGGAAGACATCATAAAACAACTCCCCGAAAATTGCCGATATGTCTTTATTGACAGAAAAATAAATGGCCACACACAAAAAGATTGCGCAAAGAAACTCGGCATATCAGAAAGAAGTGTCGAAAAGCGGCTTGCCAGAGCGCTTGTCCTGATCTCCAAATTTTATGGACAGCGTGAAAAAGCCCCCCAGAACACACAAACAGGACTGACCCGTGGCAACAAAAGACTCTCTTGATGACGTTGCCGCACGCTGGGTTGCCCGCATAGACCGTGGTAGCCTTACAAACCAAGAAAAAGATGATCTGGAAACCTGGCTACAGACCGATATCCGGCACAAAGGCGCTTTTTTACGCAGTCAGGCCGTATGGCACGCGACAGACAGAGCCAAAGCCCTTTACAGCCCAACGCTTAACCTGCCTCAACACAAACAAAGACCATCCCGACGGGCATTTATGTCTGCTGCTGTGGCTGCCTCTGTAGCGGCATTTTTCATCCCTGCAGAAAGCGGGGAAGCCAGCACACGCTATAGTACGCAAAAAAACATCCTGCATTGCGAGAATAGCAAGCAACACAGAATAGTGCTGGATTGCTATACTCAGCTCGAAGACAAATCAGAACAGACCTCTTTGCTCATGGGGCAATGCTTCATTACCGACAGGCACCGTTACGTCAAAACGCAAAATTTGCGGTTTGTGCTTGATGGCAGTCTTTTGCTCACAAAAAGCTCTTCTTACGAGAATGCCGTTGTAGTTGATGGCACAGCGATCATGCATGGCCACAGGCTGAATGAGCACAAACACTTCTCTGTGGGAGCGCAGGTGACTGTAACACCACAAGGCAGGTTGCACTTCAGCACTGTTGATCAGGATAACCTTGCACGTCTGACGGCATGGACCCAGGGCCAGGTCTCTCTGGCGACAGAAACACTCTCTGAAGCCACAGATATTTTTAACCGATACAACCAAAAACAGCTGGTTCCTTCCTTCAGACTGGCAGACATGCGCCTTTCAGGCCTGTTTGACCTTAACCGCCCAGATGTCTTTGCCCAGGCCGTCAAAGCCATTCTCGGCGCTCATATCAAGGAAGATGCTGGCCATATTTTTCTTGAATAAGAGCCGTCTCGAAACTGTCACAAAAAAAGACGGAGGGAATGAGCGGGGGAAAGACTCATTGAAAGTATGATGTGTCTATCTCACTAAGGTTCCAAGAATGTCTTTTTCAGGTCGGTCTCGCCTACTCGCTCTTTCTACTTCTGTAGTGTGCCTTATCCCAACCCTTTCCATTGCACAGGACAAACAAAGCACCTTTGCTATTCCCGCACAAAAACTTACGGCTGCCCTCATGGCTTTCAGCCGGCAGACAGGGCTTCATATTGCGTTTGACGGCAAGGTAGCAGATAACCTGCGCTCTGCCCCCCTTTACGGAAAGATGGATAACTTCTCAGCACTGCATAAGCTTCTCGGAACAAACATCTTCAAAATTGATGCTTCTAACCAAAATTTCATAACACTCCGAGCAAAAACAGCCCAAAAAACTAAAACATCGGAACAGGCCAGAGAAGATAACCTGACCGTACAAGGGCATAGAAGAGAACTTCGTACTAAACGCAATTTTGCCGGTGTGGTAGACACCGCCACCTATGACGATATCTCCAACCTTGGGGGTGCCACCTCTATTGCCCAGATGCTCACGCAACTACCGGGTGTTACTGGCATTCGTAATGGGGATGAACCCCGCTACATCAGTGTGCGTGGCGTTTCTTCTGACCTGAACCAGACAACATTAGATGGCATAACACTCGCCAGCATTAGTGATGGTGGCAGCATCAGGCGCCGTGTAAACTTACAGAACATACCAGCCGAAATGACGGGTGAAGACAGTATTTATAAAACTTTTACCGCCGAGCAGGATGGCGGGGCCATTGGTGCGGTTATTGATATGAATCCCCGGAGCGCTTTTGACCACAAAGGCCTCTACAAATACATTAACGCTTATGGCATCTACTCGACCGAAAAAGGGTCCGCAGGCGCTAACAGGATCCCTGGTATGTCCCCCCACCTGGGGCAAGGCGCTAAAGCTGTTTTTTCCGATAGATTTGGGAAAAACAATGAATTTGGGATTATGACCTCATTCCGGTACCAAAAACGGACGCGCAATACGAGCAAAACATGGCAGGAAGATAGCTACAACTATTACGACACCAAAGGTAAAATCCTTAAACCCAACGCCTCCACCACCCCCGGCTGGAACGGCATGACGGCCCCCCGCTACGTTGATGGTGGCAGCTATTCCAATGACCTCAATACTTTAGGGGGAGCAGCCCGTTTGGAATGGCGTCCGAAAAATACCGGATTAAGTGCGTCAGTCATGGGCTACGCCTACCAGAGGTGGGAAGACTCCTTTATGGAGCATAACGAATATCTGCTTGACGATACGGGGATATGGAACCAAACGCCCACGAGTGGGCGAGAATATATTTACAGAGCCCGCACTATTGGTCGTAAAGATAACTGGAAAATGAATACCAATGGTGTTTTGGGCAATTTGAACTGGCACGACAATATTTCAACCCTTAAATTACGCGCTGGTTACACTTGGGAAGATTACTTCAATCATGAGCCCTATGTCACCGCCAGAGTTTACCCCAGTGAAAAAGGGAATAAGGCCGTTTTTGCGGACTACACCATCGACAAAGAAAGAGTAGCAACTCTTACAGATATTAGCGATATGAATAAACTGCTTAACAGCGGTTATACATTTCAGACAGTACAACAAGAGTACGACCGCGACCATGAAGGCGTGGCAAACGTGCGTCTGGACTACACACGCAACCTTAATCCTGACTCTCACGGATTTGGGTTTGCAAGTGGGTTTGAATGGCGCAGCCTGGATGCGACCAATTCCTCTAACCAGCTTTGGTATAACCCTGGAGGAGATGCGACTTCCAGTATGTTTATTCCAGACATGAAAAACCCTAATGGACCTTTTTTTGATCTGACCCATTTTGCGTGGGATAAGCAAACGCTTGACGCAGACAAGTCACGTAGTTACACGCAACTGGCTTATTTCCGCTATAAAGAACAGCTTTTTGACGGCTACGTCTCCCTTCACTACAAATGGCGGCATTCACAACTCATTGCAGGTGTTCGGGCAGACGCTGTAAATTTCAATGCGTTTATTCCTGAAACAGACGGGGCAAATGCAACTGGAAAAATCAATAAGAAGAACGGTGGTTACATCAACCCCTTGCCTTCTTTAACCTTTGTGCATGAATTTCCTCGTGATTTAATACTTCATGCAGTTTACAGCCAATCTGTTGGGCGCCCACAACCAACAGATCTTGCTCAGGCCGAACAATATAGCTGTGGTAACAGTGACGATACGCAGGCTGGGAGTGTGAATTGCTCACTGACGCGCGGCAACCCCAATCTGCGCCCGCGTCAGGCGCAAAACTTTGATGTCTCAATAGATAAATTCTTCAACCATGGTCGTGGTGTTTTTAGCGTCGCTTATTTCAACAAAATAATAAAACACGACATTTACACAACGAGATCTACAGAGCTTATTAATGATGAACTCACATACGTTAAACAACCGCGCAATGCCAACACCTCAACACTTATGGGTGTTGAAGTTTCTGTTGTGAACCGCAGCATTAAAGGCCCATGGAATCAGTCTTTTGACGTCAATGCCAGCGGCACATGGATGCGTGGCCGGATGACTTATGAAGGTGCAAATGTTTCCTACAAACTCAATCAACTCCCTGAGCAGCCAAAGTATATTTTTAACGGGAGCGTAACCTGGCACATTCCGCAAATACGCGGCGCACTGAAAGCATCCTTTTCTTACTCAGCAAAATACCTCGAAGGACTGAATGATGATCCGACGCAAATTTATGGTTATGGCTCGCAGCCAAGTTTAGACATTGGCGCATGGCACGACATTACGGACAGTCTTCGCTTTAAATATGAAGTTTATAATCTGGCTGGGTCACATACACGGATGTATTACGGTAAAAACCTCAATCGCCTTGAAGCAAAAGAAAACTACGGCCGCAGCATCTATTTTGAGGTCGTTTACAACTAACGGACTCTCCACGCCAACGACAGATCACTCCCTTAAAACCACTTTCCCTCCTTTTACTCCGTGGCCCTTTACGGGGTCACGGTATTTCAGCCTATAAGGGTGACCTGTCTCAACCAAGAGCAGACCGGCTCTGTCAGGCCGAGTGCACTGGCAGCAATATTCGCGCCCAGAGGGCGGGGAACTATTCCCTATGCCCCACGTTGTTGTTCGTAGTGACTCATCCCCTCCATCGCAAAAGCTGGAGAGAGGTGAATACTCTTCTATATAAATCAAAGCGTTTCAATTCTTCTGTGACACCTGGTGATCAAGGAGAAAACCATGAAGATGCAGCCTCATCTACGTCGGGCTGCTTCCCTTACTGCCAGGAGCGATACGGCAGAACGACTGAAAACGATTTTCTAAACCCAACTGGCTTACAAGAAAAACTTGCATAATGTCAGCAATCCGCTCGCGCAGAAGCCTTTTCCGAAAACAAAGACAAAAACCCTTTTCTCTTCCAAGCGCTAAGACGGAGCAACAGCATGGACGGCTCTACGGATTTTCCTCAACATGCAGCGGGTCGGGCCGACCGCCCGTCTTTCTGGCTGCGTCTTTTCAAACCCGATACATCCCTTTACTGGCAGAATGACGGAGCACCGGTAAAAAGTGAGATTTTCGGCATTGAGCGCCTTGAGGCACATGCCCGTAGTCTGGCCGTTGCTCAGACAATTACTCACAAAAGCAAGACGAGCAGTTATCCATTAAAACACCGCCTCGCAGAAAATGGTATTTTCCTTCGCAAAACAGATGCCGCTATTACAGAAGCGCTGCAGGCCGGGAAACAGTTAACACCTGCAGCCCAGTGGCTTGCCGACAATTATGCGCTTATTGATATGCAGATCAGGGAAACAAGCCTTGACCTGTCTCCCGGTTACTATGCCCGCCTGCCCAAGCTGGCAAACGGACCGTTTGAAGGATTACCCCGGATTTTTGGCGTGATGTGGGCGCTTGTCGCCCATACTGACAGCCACCTGCATCAGGATGTCCTTTGCCGCTATCTTCTGGCCTACCAAAGTGTGACGCCTCTCACCATTGGGGAACTCTGGGCTGTTCCCATGACCTTGCGGATTGTGCTCATTGAAAATCTGCGCCGGACCGCTCACGCCATCATCGACAATAGTAACAGTCGCCGCGCGGCTGATCTTTTTGCCGATAAACTTGAAAAAACTCGTAAAGACGAAGGCCTTTCTATCCAGAAGGTTCTCTCTCTCGTTGAGCCAGAAAGCCTGACCCCGGCTTTTGTTGCCCGTCTCGTTCATCGGTCAAGAGGGCTGGATCTGGAAAAGGATCCCGCTCTGGTCTGGCTAGAGCAACGTCTGGCAGACAAGAAAAGCAGTATTGAAAAAACCATTCAGGACGATTTTCAAAATCAAGGGGCGTTCAACGCTACTGTTCGCAATATCATCACGAGTCTACGCTTGATTACCGGGCTGGACTGGACAGAAATCTTTGAGCAGATCTGTTTGATTGATAAAGCCTTCACCAACTATCCGAGCTTTACTCAGGCCGATTTTGCAAGCCGGGACCTGTACCGCAAGGCCATTGAAGATCTGGCGCTTGGCAGCAAGGCCTCGGAACTTGATATTGCCCATCGCGCCATTGCCTTTGCACAACAGGCGCAGGAAACGCACGCCTCGGACCCGCGCAAAAGCGACCCTGGCTATTACCTTCTTCTGGACGGTCGCCTGGCGCTCGAAGCCGAAGTGGGGTTCACCCCTCCCCTTTCCAGAAAAGTTATACGGGATTTCTGCCATCGTGGAATTACCGGATATAGTCTGGCTATTTTCATCCTGTCACTCTTTTTCCTTAGCATTCCCATCTGGATTTCAGAAAAAGAATACACCCCCACCTTCTGGCTGGTCCTTGTCGTAATCTGCGCCGCAATCCCAACATCTGAGGCTGCTGTCGCCTGCATCAACAGGCTCGCCCTCCGTGCGGTTAAAGTCACCATGCTGCCGGGTCTTGAGCTGTTGCAGGGCATCCCGGACCATATGCGCACTCTTGTTGTCATTCCCGCCCTTCTAACAGATGCAAAAACTGTCAAAGAGCTTCTGACGCGACTTGAAATCCACTATCTGGCCACGCACGACAGGAGCGTCCATTTTGCCCTCCTGACCGACTGGAAAGATTGTGACACCGAAGCCAGTCCGGATGATGGCGTGCTTTTGCATCAGGCCGTTACCGGTATTGCTCTATTAAATCAGCGCTTTGGCGCATCTCCTAATGGAGACAGATTTCTGCTTTTGCATCGTCGCCGCATCTGGAGCGAGAGTGAGGGCGCATGGATGGGATGGGAGCGCAAGCGCGGAAAGCTCCATGAGCTAAACCGACTGCTACGCGGCGCCACCGACACGACGTTTCTTGACGACCAGAGCCGTCTTCTGCCGCAAAATGTTCGCTATGTTGTCACGCTGGATGCGGATACACGCCTCCCTCTGGAAACAGTGCGGCGCTTGGTTGGCAAGCTT
Source organism: Acetobacter sp. KSO5 (assembly GCF_044094635.1). Taxonomy (NCBI): domain Bacteria; kingdom Pseudomonadati; phylum Pseudomonadota; class Alphaproteobacteria; order Acetobacterales; family Acetobacteraceae; genus Acetobacter; species Acetobacter sp. KSO5. The sequence continues at coordinate 2,029,919 of NZ_CP172014.1, forward strand.
GCTCACCCTCTTAATAGCCCGCAATTCAATCCTGAAACCCGAAGAATTGAGAAAGGCTATGCCATCCTGCAACCGCGGGTGACGCCTTCTCTCCCTGTTGGGCATCACAGTACGGTCTTTCAAAAAATCTATTCCACGTCCAGCGGGATCGATGCCTATTCCGCAGCCATCTCGGACCTTTATCAGGACATGTTTGGAGAAGGGTCCTACGCGGGGAAAGGCATTTATGACATTGATGCTTTTGAAGCCGCTCTGGCCGGCCGTGTACCGGAAGGCACCCTTCTGAGCCATGATCTGTTTGAAGGCATTTTTGCACGCGCTGCGCTCGCCTCTGACATTGAAGTTGTTGAGGAATTCCCGACCGATTACATGGTCTCTGCTCAACGGCTGCATCGCTGGACGCGCGGCGACTGGCAACTCTTGCCGTGGATCATTTCCGGCACAACAAAAACACCGCGACCGCATGACCGCCTGTCCGGAATTGCGCGCTGGAAAATGCTTGATAACCTGCGCCGGACACTGTGCGCTCCGTTCACACTCATCACCTTACTGGCATGCTGGCTTCTTACGCCAGACAACGCGGCCATCTGGACGCTCTTTATCCTTTTGATAGTCGCTCTTCCCGCCTTCCTGCCTGTTCTGCCGGATCTTTTCCCACGGCGAGAATGGATCACCTTCCGGAGCTACTTCACCGTCATTACGTCACACCTCATGACCGCAGCCATCATGACGGCGCTCAATCTCACGTTTCTGGCCCATCAGGCCTTTCTTATGATGGATGCAATCTGTCGCACCTTCGTGCGGGTCTTCATAACGCGGCGCCTGCTGTTGCAGTGGGTTCCGGCGGCCCATACGGCCCACCTGCTCCAGTCGGGCATGGCGCAATATTATCAGAAAATGCTGGCAGCTCCCATTTTTGCTGGCGTGCTCACCCTTTACGTCATGTGGACAGACCCAGAGACCCTCCTCTTATGTGCACCTCTTGCCTGCCTGTGGGTTCTGTCCCCCGCTCTTGCTCTATGGACCAGTCGCTCTCCGATCATCCCGTCTCAGTCACGTCCATCGCGCACTGATATCAGAACACTCCGCCTCACTGCGCGCAGGACGTGGCGTTTTTTTGAAACCTTCGTGACGCCAGCAGACAATATGCTGCCACCAGACAACTTTCAGGAAGACCCCAGCCCCGTTCTGGCCCGACGCACATCGCCAACCAATATTGGTCTCTATCTTCTCTGCGCCATCAATGCGCGGGACTTTGGCTGGTCAGGCCTTCAGGACACAGTGGAACGGCTGGAATCCACCCTGAAAACAGTCCGCAAAATGGAGAAATACCGGGGCCATTTATACAACTGGTATAGCACAGAAACCCTTGAGCCTCTGAATCCTCTTTATGTTTCTACAGTGGATAGCGGCAATTTCGCCGGGCATCTCATTACCGTTGCCAGCACCTGCCGTGAATGGCTCACGCAGGAAACTGAGCCTCATGACTGGCGGCCCGGCCTTTCCGACGCCATCACAATCGCCATTATGGAAATTACTTTTAGAGACGGAATACGCCTTCAGCTCACCAAACAGCAGCGCGTTCTGCTCAGATCTCTTGGAAAACTGAAAAATGCAGTCCTGTCCGCACCAGAAGACAAAACGAGCCTGACTCTGACGCATTTCCTCCAGCAGGCGAAAATTATTGCTGAGCATGCAGCCCATCTGTTTCCGTTCCCGGAAGAGTCATCCATACCTTCATCCAGAGACCCGGCCTTCTGGGCCTCTGCTCCGCTCCGCACGCTGGAAAGTCACCTTCGTGACTTCGACCAGTCCCGAAAATCCGGCCTTCTTGAACGGATCCAAGCGCTGGAATATCAAGCCCAACAGCTTGCGAACGAGATGGATTTCAGTTTTCTGCGCGATACATCGCGCAAACTGCTGTCCATTGGCTTTCTGGTGCAAGACGATACGGCGGATGCCAACTGTTACGACCTTCTGGCATCGGAAGCACGGCTGGCTGTGTATTTTGCCATTGCCAAAGGGGACATTCCCGCACGGGACTGGTTCCGCCTTGGCAGGGCCATAACGCCTTCTGGCAATGGGGCAGCGCTTGTCTCATGGTCCGGGTCGATGTTCGAATATCTCATGCCGTCTCTGGTCATGCGGGCACCCGTCGGCAGCCTGCTGCAGGAGACAAACGCCCGGATTGTCCAACGCCAGATCGCCTATGGACAAAGCCGAAACATTCCATGGGGTATCTCCGAGGCCGCTTATAATGTCCGGGATCTTGACTATACCTATCAGTATTCGAATTTTGGTGTGCCCGGACTCGGTCTCAAACGTGGCCTTGCGCAGGATATGGTTGTGGCTCCGTATGCTACCTTGCTGGCCGCGATGATTGATCCACAAAAAGCTGTCGCCAACCTCTCCGTTCTGGAAAAAACCGGTGCACAAGGACGATACGGCTTTTTTGAAGCACTGGATTACACGCCCGAACGTATTCCAGAGAACCAGACTGTGGCGATTGTCCGCGCTTACATGGCACACCATCAGGGTATGTCCATTCTCGCAGTTGCCGATACTGTTCTGAACGGGGTCATGAGAACCCGTTTTCATAATGACCCAACCATGGCCTCTGCGGAACTCCTCCTGCAGGAGCGCGCGCCAGACAAAAGCGCTGTGGCCCGCCCTCTTCCTGCCGAACAGGCTATTCCCGCCCCGGCCCCCGAAGCAACGATACGCGCAGGCCGTTACTATAGCACGGCCTACACGCAGGAGCCGGTAACGCATCTGCTTTCAAACGGTCGTTATACTGTCATGCTCACATCCGCTGGTTCTGGTTATAGCAGTTGGCAGGGACAGATGCTTACCCGGTGGCGGGAAGACCCTACGCTCGACCAGCATGGTTCTTATTTCTATCTGAAAAACGTTAAAACAGGTTTTGTCTGGTCTGCGGGCATCCAGCCCTGTGGCACTATACCCGATGACTATCTGGTTGGTTTTCACGAAGATCGTGCAGAAATTTCCCGCCGGGATGGGGCACTCACCACCACTCTGGACATCATGGTTTCCGCAGAAGATGATGCTGAGGTTCGGCACCTCACGCTCTCCAATGCAGGCCATGAGACGCAGGAAATCGATATTACCTCCTATGCTGAACTCGCGCTTCTGGCCCAAGACGCAGACCTGGCACATCCAGCGTTCACCAAGCTGTTTGTTCAGACCGAATATCTTCCTGAAGCCAAAGCGCTTATTGCCACGCGCAGGCGCAGAACCCCGGATGAGGCAGAAATCTGGGTAGCCCATCTTGCCGTTTCTCCGCTTCCCATCCGCATGGGAACAGACCGGGCAGACTTCATCGGTCGCAACCACACCGTGCGATCTCCGGTCGCCTTGACGAGAAAAACCGCGTTATCAGGACAAACAGGAACTGTGCTTGACGCCTCTTTCTCTCTTCGTTGCCGGGCAGCGCTCAAACCGGGCACCACAACGCGCATTTCTTTCTGGACCATGGCAGCATCGTCCCGGGAAAAACTTCTGGACCTGATTGATACGCACAAGGATGCTGCCGCTCTGGACCGCGTGCGCACTCTGGCCTGGACACAAGCACAAATCCAGTTGCGTCACCTTGATATAAACCCGACGGAAGCAGACCTGTTCCAGCGTCTGGCAAGCCATATCCTATTTGCAGGCTCTTCTTTGCGCGCATCATCCCCTGCCATCAGGCTTGGCGCGGGCCCCCAGACGGGATTGTGGGAACTCGGCATTTCAGGCGACCTCCCTCTCGTTGTTCTGACAGTCAAGGAAAATTCAGGGACAGACATCGTACGTCAGGTTCTGCTGGCTCATGAATATTTCCGCCTCAAACAACTTCCGATTGATCTGGTTATCCTGAACGACCACCCCTCTTCCTACCTGCAGGATCTCCAGATCTCTTTGGAAAATCTGGTGCGTTCCATTCCTAAAGCCGCAACAGGGGCCGGGTCAGTTCGTATTTTACGGACTGATCTGCTCTCCCCCGGCACTCTGGCTCTTCTCCTGTCCGTTGCGCGCGTTGTTCTGGGCGCAAAAGACAGCCTTGAGGAACAGCTTGATCTGGCAGAATCCCAGCCTGCACAGACGCCGCCTGCCTTTCAGCCTCTTCCCATTTCCGAGCCTGCCGCATTTGATACGCCCCCCGTGCCAGAACTGGAGTTCTTCAATGGTTACGGTGGGTTTGCAAATAATGGCGAAACTTATGTTGTTGTGCTGTCTCCGGGCACGTCCACACCAGCTCCGTGGATCAACGTCATAGCCAACGAGACATTCGGCTTTCTGGCCTCAGCAGAAGGCAGCGGACACACATGGGCTCTTAACAGCCGGGAACATCAGATCACACCCTGGTCCAATGACCCGATCAGCAATCCTCCAGGTGAGATTTTCTATCTGCGAGATGAAGAAACTCATACTGTCTGGAGCCTTACCGCCGCAGCCCGACGAGACGCCGGCGCAACTTACGTCACCCATCATGGGCGGGGCTATACGCGCTACGAGCGGATAGCCCACGGCATTGCCAGCAGCCTGTTGCAATATGTGCCACCAACAGACCCGATAAAACTCTCACGCATTCAGCTGCATAATCTTTCAGGACAGTCCCGCACCCTGTCCCTCACCAGCTATGTGGAATGGGTTCTGGGAACCTCCCGAACGAAAACAGCACCTTTCATCACTACCGAAACAGACTCAAAAACCGGCGCCCTTTTTGCCAGAAACCAATGGGATGGGACCTATGGCTCCCGTATAGCCTTTGCCGATCTGGGCAGCTACGTCACGACCATTTCCGGAGATCGCAAGAGTTTTGTTGGGCGCAACGGGTCTCTGGATAACCCGGGTGCCTTTACCCATTCTGATGGCGTGCACAGCGCAACAGGAGCCGGGCTGGACCCCTGTGGCATCCTCCAGACCCTTATTACGCTGCCTGCCAATGGCCGTGTTGAAATTGTCTTCCTGCTTGGTGAGGCGTCGGACGAAGCTGAAGCAAGGCGGCTTATTCTCCAGTATCGCACGGCAGACCTTGATGACGTTCTGCAAGCCGTTACTGCAAAATGGAATACAGTCTGCCATGCCATTCAGGTCAAAACCCCTGATAGAAGCATGGATATCATGCTCAATGGCTGGCTTTTGTATCAGACCCTCTCCAGTCGCGTTCTGGCCAGAGCGGGCTTTTATCAGGCCAGTGGCGCCTTTGGCTTCCGGGATCAGTTGCAGGATGGCATGGCGCTCGCAACATCCTCCCCGGAGCGTGTTCGGGAGCATATTTTACGGGCAGCATCTCGCCAGTTTCCTGAAGGCGATGTGCAACACTGGTGGCTTCCCCAAACTGGCTCTGGTGTCCGTACCCATATTTCTGATGATTGCACCTGGCTGGCCTACACAGTAGCCCACTATGTCACGACAACCGGAGACAAGGCAGTCCTGGACGAAAGCATAGGCTTCCTTGAGGCTCCCCCTCTGCCGATTACAGAACACGACCACTTTACGGTTCCCGCACTCTCTTCTGAAAAAGCCAGTCTGTTTGAGCATTGTGCGCGGGCACTGGACCATAGTCTACCTGTGGGAGACCACGGCCTGCCACTTATGGGAACAGGAGACTGGAATGACGGGATGAACAGGGTGGGAGAACAGGGTCGAGGAGAAAGCGTGTGGCTTGGCTGGTTCCTCTACACCACGCTGAAGATATTCATTCCTCTTGCCCTTGAGCGACATGACACGGCTCGAGCCTCAGCCTGGCAGAACCACACTGAAAAGCTGGCCAATGCTCTGGAACGCGCATGGGATGGAGACTGGTATCTGCGTGCCTATTTTGATGACGGCACGCCCCTTGGCTCTCACAAGAACACTGAATGCCAGATTGATGCCATTTCCCAGTCCTGGGCCGTTCTGTCTAATGCGGCTTCTCCCGAACGCACGCATCACGCCATGTACTCGGCTGTTGAGCATCTTGTCCGCCCGCAGGATGGACTGATCCTTGTTCTCACACCGCCTTTTGACAAAGCGCTGCCTGATCCCGGTTATATCAGAGGCTACCCGCCCGGAGTGCGGGAAAATGGAGGGCAATATACCCATGCGGCACTCTGGACAGTAATGGCCATTGCAGCACAGGGAGACGGCAATCAGGCTCATGCTTTGTTCAGCATGCTTAACCCCATCCAGCACGCCCGCACACAGGAGCAGGCAAACCGTTACAAACTGGAACCTTACGTGGTTGCTGCGGATATTTATTCAGTAGCTCCGCACATCGGGCGAGGTGGCTGGTCCTGGTATACCGGGTCAGCCGGATGGATGCAGCGCACAGGCATTGAATCCCTTCTCGGCATTCGCATTCAGGGAGACATGCTTTTGATAAGCCCGTGTATTCCACAGGAATGGCCTGAATTTGAAGTCACGCTCCACTGGCGCAGCAGTCAGTATCACTGCATCATCAAGAACCCCAACCGGGTCAGTCACAGCACATCACCAGGCCTGACCGTCGATAATATCTCTTTGGGGAAAACAGACAGACTTCAACTCCAGGATGATGGAGCAAGTCATACAGTTATTTATACGATTTAGTTAAAATTATTTGCATAACTGCGATATTAAGAGAACAAGATATTCTCTTAATATCGCGTTGTAGGCAGGAAAAATTATTACCCGATATCGTCCTGCTCCTTAAAATTTATGGGTGAAAACCGCCAGCGGTATCCGTCGCAACTGCATCATCCAGATCATCCGTAGCACCACTCACCCCCACGGCACCAATAAGATACTGGCCGTTCATGACAGGGGCAGAACCCGGCACGGCCGTAATGCCCGGCAGAGTTGTGAGAAATGCCTGATTCTGGCTAACCCGTTCTGCCAGAACTTTCCCACGGGAACTGTAGAGAGCCGCCGTTCGGGCTTTCTTGATGGCTGTTTCGTCAGTGCCTGTCTGAGAATCATCCATCCGCGTAAATGCCAGCAACCTGCCGGATGCATCCACAATGGCAATGCTCACTTTCATGCTCCGCTGCTTTGCCGCGGCTTCTGCTGCATTCAGCAAACTTTTTGCGCCAGCACTGCTGAGCACAGTGCGCGTCAACACCTTGCTGTCATCAGCCTGCGCCGCAGCCATTGTGGAGAAGCTTGCAAGAATGGCCAAAGGCCCGAGAAATTTAAGTTTCATGTGACGTCCTGACCTGAAGAAGTTTTACCAACTTTTATTTTTGTAAAAAGCATTTCCTGTCGCATGACGCTTCAGTGAAAATGCTTTGCCGTATCGACCACAAGCGCCTGCTCAGCTTCGTTCGTATCACCACTGGTGCCAATGCTACCGACTACAGTTTCACCCTGCTTGAAGACCGCACCACCCGCTGAAGGCAGAATGCCAGGAACAAAACCGATTGGAAGATTTTGCGCACGTGCCGCATCAAAAAACTCAATCGTATTGCGGGCAAAGCGTGCCGCAGATTTTGCTTTGGCAATTGAAGCCTCTACGCATCCTGCATAGGCGCCCTGCATCCGAATGAAAGCGACAAGATTTCCATCGGTGTCTTCAACAGCAATGCACAGCTTAAGGTGACGGCTTTCAGCCAGACCAACCGCATAATGCGCCATATCCATCGCAGCATCTGTCGTAATGTTGAGCTGCGGCGCCGTTGAGGCCGCCTGCGCCAAAGCGGGTGAGGCACACAAAAGAGTGGACGCAAAAGCTGCAAGTATTTTTTTCATTGCAAAGGGTACCTTATTGGAGATGTTCTTATTGACCCAGTCGTGACGTTTACTCTTTCCCTCCGCCAAGATTGCAAAATCATAAACGTCACACAGTAGAAAACTCGATACCGAAACCATCGGATCAAAAAAGAACTTACAATCAATACAGTATAAATCAATAAATATTTTATTTATCACGCTTATGTGATGATTAATTCCAACAATTACTACAGGTTAATATTTTTTATTTTAATCTATACCGACAAAATGACCCATCCCGGTATCTGCCTATCCTGACATCTCCCTCAAAAGCATAACCCATTCAGTCCCTGGTCATCACATAATCGGGGCGCGTTGAAACGCAGAATGGCATCAGGAATCGTGGCATCCGTCCATGCGCAATCAGCCAGCCATCAAGGGAGAATTTTCCTGCTCCTGCAATGGCAAAACTGGCAAAAAATACGATCATGAGCATCGGATATTCCCAGCCGCCGACCGGTGCATTATTCCACGTAAAGCCATCCTCAAAATGGCGGCCATATTGGTTGGCAATCAGATAATAAAGCGCCGCGCCAACCCCAGCCATCCGGGTCAGAAACCCCATCCCGACACCAATCGCGATTGCAAGCTCACACAGGCCCGCCACAATAACCGCATTACCCCCAGATGAGAGTCCAAACCCAACAAACACCTGCGCCATATGGTGGAAGGAGTCCGCGCCGGCAAAAAGCTTTTCAGCAAAATGCCCGACCATATCAAAACCAAAATAGATGCGGATTACCGCCAGCTGCCATTGCAAATGCCCATTCCATCCAGATGCCCGAAATCGCGTCCAGTCATGGATCATGCAATCCGCATAGAGGGCCAGATAAATCAGGAACGTGATGCTGGAGCTCGCCATGCCAGGAAAAGAGTCATGAATAGCCGCAACCCGCCAACTGATGACAAAAGGCAGGAGCGCCCCCAGGAAGCCAATCACAAAGCTTTTTGGCATCACAAAAACTGCAATGCTCAGGGCAAGGATATCCAGCCCTATTGTGGACCAACGTGCAAAATCTGGAATAACGGGCACGATAAAGGACGAATAGACCATTGTGCCGACAGACACAGCCAGAGCCACCCATAAGAGCCAGTAAGGCACATAACGCGGGCTTAACGCTGCAAAAGACGGAACCAACACATTTGGCTTCATGAACATTGTTTTTCTTCTTGTGAAAGATGCCAATTTTTAGCCATACAAAACGCATGACCTTATCCGAAACTCTTCCTTCAGCACCGTCATAACGTTACATGGGCATTCACCCCCAGCACCGCAGCATTCCTGACACGTCCGGAGCCTCCCGGCCGCCAGAAATACTGAAAATCCGGCGCAATATCGATGCCATTGCAGACGTGTACATTGTAAGTCGCATCAAATATGGACTCACGGCTTGCCAGAAGAGGTTTGTTTGGGGAGAGAGGGTCCAGCAGAATAGTCCCCTGCCCCGGCTGCCAGACCGATTTGACATTTGGACCATAACGCAACGCAGACCATGTCAGACCCAGCGCATCACGCGGACGGCCAGCAAACTGCCCGACATCTTCAATCCCCACATACGCCTGATCCGAGATAACAGAGATCCCGGACGTCACATGCGTATAACCACCCAGAATGATGATGCCACTATCTGAATATTTCCCGTTCCGCACCAGCATCTGATCAAAGGCAACGTAGCTGATCATCTGGCCGTGCCGCCACCGTGTGGGGGCGTCTGTCGTTGCATCATTGTACGCATGCGGGGAAGAATCCCACAGCATGCCTGCTTTATAATGACCATTCAGCCTATGAGGCCCAAACGCAGGCTCATACCCTCCCCCAAGAGCCAGTGTTACACCTGTTATATGGTCACCACCCCAGTCCGTCCCCGCTGTGCCGCCTTTGAGGGGACTGGTCTCATACGCTCCAAACGTAACATACGTTGGCTTGGTTGGACGCACGCGCAGGACTGCGGACCATGCTGTTCCCGGCCAGGAAGAATAGCCGTCGGTCAATGACGTTGCACGAGGCTGACTACAGGTGGCCCCGCCCATGACCAGACATTGCAACGGGCTGGAATCAAAATCCGGGCCCGGTGCATACCGTCCTGCCGTCAAAATAATCCTGCCATGCAACCATTTTTTTTGTGCATAGAAATACACCAGATGTATGAGCACGTTCCCGCCCCCACCATAAATCTGTTGTGGGTTAACCACCCCATCCTGCAGGGCATCTGTTGAAAGCCTTCTGCCATGACGCTGAACGACAGTGATTGTGGTCGTGAAATCCGGAATATTGAAGATTTTTCCCCAATCCAGATCAACCTCCATGGCAACCTGCCCAGCGAAATCCTGTGCCTTGCGTGTGCCTCCCGTAAGATTGCCTGCAAATTCCGACCAGTCATCCAGCAGAATATCAACACCTTTTTTTGAAAGCGATGAGCGCCAGCGTCCCACTTCGCCTTCCAGAAGATGTGTGACGGGCGGAGCAGGCGGATAATCGGAATCAGGCGGTATCGCGTTAAGAATTTCTGGCCGAGCGCCTGGGCCAGTCACTGTGGACTGTGCCCAGGTTTCGGTCGCAGGAACCAGCATCGCAACCACCAAGGCCACGACGAGTGAAAAACACCGCATGACGCGCGGCCACTACAAAGTTGAACGAAAGTAAAACATTCTGAAACCTCTTTTATTTTTCTTATTATGGATTTCTTTGTTGTTGTTTTTGTGAGGACGGAACGCTGCCATCTTTCTGATGGCTTACGCGCTCCTTTTTAGTCTGCTACCGATTTAGCCGTGCGTCGGCATAGAAAATTCTGCCCCGGCCCGAATACCTGTCGGCCAACGCTGGGTGACAGCCTTCATACGTGTAAAGAAACGCACCCCCTCCGGGCCATGCATATGATGGTCACCAAACAGGGAATCCTTCCATCCCCCAAAGGAATGAAACGCCATTGGCACCGGGATCGGCACGTTAATCCCGACCATTCCAGCGGTTACACGATGCGTGAAAGTGCGTGCGCTATCACCATCCCGCGTAAAGATGGCAGTACCATTCCCGTAGGGGCTGCCATTAACCAGCTCAAGGGCCGTTTCAAAATCTGGCGCACGCATCACGCACAGGACCGGGCCAAAAATTTCCTCGCGGTAGATCTCCATTTCCGCTGTCACATTATCGAAAAGCGTGCCGCCGAGGAAAAATCCGTTTTCATGCCCCTTCACCACAAGCTCACGCCCGTCGACAACCAAAGTCGCGCCCTGTTCAACACCTGTATCAATCAGCTGCCGAATTTTTGCCCGGTGCTGCGCAGTGACAACCGGCCCCATCTCACTGCTTTCATCCGTGCCGACGCCAATCCGTAGCGCCTTAGCGCGGTCTACAATCATTTCAACAAGCGGGTCCGCTACCGGCCCAACGGCCACAGCAACGGAAATAGCCATACAGCGCTCTCCGGCTGATCCATAGGCTGCGCCAATCAGGGCATCAACGGTCTTTTCAAGATCGCAATCAGGCATGACGATGGCATGGTTCTTCGCCCCACCAAGGGCCTGAACCCGCTTGCCGGCTGCCGTGCCGGTTGCATACACATGCTTTGCAATAGGCGTTGAGCCAACAAAGCTGACCGCTGAGATGGCAGGATGCTCAAGGATTGCATTGACCATATCCTTGTCACCATGCACCACCTGGAACACACCGTCCGGAAGCCCGGCTTCCCTGAAGAGATCCGCCAGAAGAACAGACGCTGACGGATCCCGCTCAGACGGCTTCAGGATGAAACAGTTCCCCGTCGCAATAGCCATGGGCGCCATCCACAAAGGCACCATGACCGGGAAGTTAAACGGTGTGATACCTGCGGTAATCCCCAGAGGCTGGCGCATGGTCCATGCATCAATGCCACGGCTGACCTGCTCGGTATATTCACCTTTGAGAAGTTCAGCCGCACCCGTGGCGAACTCCACCACTTCCAGACCACGTGTCACTTCACCTTTGGCATCCGAGAGCACCTTACCGTGTTCAGCGGTAATAATAGCCGCCAGCTCGTCACGATGCGCCTCGATCAGATCACGCGCTTTAAACAGGATACGTGCACGCGTCAGCGGGGGCGTTTCGGCCCAGTCTGGAAAAGCCTTCTGTGCAGCAGCAATCGCCGCTTCCAGGTCATCCGCATCACCCAATGCCACCTGATGCGCAACCTCACCCGTCGCCGGGTTAAAAACATCAGACCGACGCGTGCCATGCCCCTCCGTATGCTGTCCACCAATAACGTGAGGAATTGTCACCATTTTTTGCTCCTGCTGTTCAGAGATATTGAATAGAAAAGAAAGGTTAATAAGAGGCCGGGACTTCGTGCCGGATAGGCCCCTCTTTTTCCGGCGCAGACGGTGAAGCAATCAGCCGTCGCACCTCTGCAACGCTGTCCTGTGCGGCTTGCGCAAGCAGGCGCACATCATTGGAAACTGTGACCAGATCACACCCCCATGAAAGCGCTTTGGCGGCATAGGCAGCAGAACCGTTATGCAACCCCATGCGGAGACCGGCAGCGTGCGCCGTCTTCCTGATATGATGGATGGCCTCCAGCATCTCCGGCTCTTCACGATCAAAACCAGTGCGGTAGCGCCTGCCTGTCAGCCCGAGCGTGAGGTCTGCCGGACCGACATAAACGCCATCCAGACCGGGTGTGCGAACAATCTCTTCCAGATTGCTCACCGCCTCGGCTGTTTCGATCATCGCAAAGCACAGCACTTCATCATCAGCGACAGCCGCATAATCGCTTCCAAGTGCAAAATTTGCCCGCGTGGGGCCGAAGCTCCGGCAACCATGCGGCGGATACCGCACATAGGAAACCAGTCGCTCTGCATCTGCGCGAGTATTGACCATCGGGCAGATGACGCCCCACGCCCCGGCATCAAGCGCCTTCATGATAGCCCCCGGTTCAAGCCAGGGAGCACGCACCATAGGCGCTACGCCTGATGCCCGCAGAGCCTGAAGCATGAGCAGCATGGTTTCATAGCCAACGGCGCCATGCTGCGTGTCAATCGTCACGGAATCATATCCGCAGGACGCCATGATCTCGGCTGAAAAAGGGCTTGCGATAGAAAGCCAGCCGTTGATGGCCCCTCTTCCCTCTGTCCAGATTTTGCGTATCGGATTTCTCTGCATGTTCATCACCCTGTACCTGCCTGTTCGACCGGAGAGGCTTAATAAATGACCGGTTCCGGCACGGGCGTGCCAAAATCTGTCTGGAGAAAATCGAAATCACAGCCTTCATTGGCCTGTCGCATATGGTGGGCGGCCATCCAGCCATAACCACGCTCATAGCGGGGTTTAGGGGGCACCCACGCAGCACGGCGTCGCTCCAGTTCATCCTCTGGAACATCCATGGAAATTGAACGCTGCTCGACATCCACGGAAATGATGTCTCCCGTTTTCAAAAGCGCTAATGGACCGCCGATATAACTCTCCGGTGCCACATGCAGCACGCAGGCCCCATAGCTGGTCCCGCTCATGCGGGCGTCTGAAAGGCGCAGCATGTCGCGCACGCCCTGCTTGATAAGCTTTTTAGGGATTGGCAGCATGCCCCACTCCGGCATGCCGGGCCCACCCAACGGACCCGCATTACGCAGCACGAGAACGTGATTAGGCGTAACATCCAGCGTTTCGTCCTCAACCGCTTTCTTAAGGCTGGGATAGTCATCAAAGACCAAAGCCGGTCCGCTGTGTTTATGAAACTTCGGATCACAGCACGCAGGCTTCATCACACAGCCATCGGGGGCGAGATTTCCGCGCAGAACCGTCAGCGCTCCCCCGTCTTTCCCGGTAAACATCGGTTTATCGAGCGGCCGGATCACATCATCGTTATAAACCTCAGCTTTCCCGATATTTTCACCCACAGTTTTGCCCGTTACCGTCAGGCAGGTCAGTGTCAGGAAATCGGAAATCCGGTTCATCAAGGCCGCAATGCCACCGGCGTAATAGAAATCCTCCATCAGATAGGTCTGACCAGTAGGCCTTACATTTGCGATAACTGGCACAGTGCGGCTAGCACGATCGAAATCGTCAAGACCGATATCCACCCCTGCACGTCGAGCCATAGCAATCACATGGATAATGGCGTTTGTTGAACACCCCATGGCCATTGCTACAGCAATAGCGTTAAAAAATGCCGGTTTTGTCTGAATTTTTGATGGCTTCAGGTCTTCCCAAACCATCTCGACAATGCGTCGGCCAGAACTTTTGGCCATCCGGATGTGATTGGAGTCAACCGCAGGGATCGAGCTGGCTCCGGGTAACGAGAGGCCAATCGCTTCCGCAATCGCCGTCATGGTGCTGGCCGTACCCATTGTCATGCAGGTGCCAGCACTCCGGGCAATCCCGGCTTCCACACCCTGCCAGTCTTCCTGTGTGATTTTTCCGGCCCGCAGCTCGTCCCAGTATTTCCAGGAATCCGCTCCGGAACCAAGGGTTTTCCCATGCCAGTTCCCCCGCAGCATCGGTCCGGCTGGCACATAAATTGCGGGGATATCCATGCTGGTTGCACCAAGCAGAAGGCCGGGTGTGGTTTTATCGCACCCGCCCATCAGTACCGCCCCATCTACAGGATAAGCCCGCAGCAGTTCCTCGGCTTCCATCGCCAGCATGTTGCGGTACAACATGGTTGTGGGTTTCATGAAGTTTTCGGAAAGCGAAATGGCGGGAAGTTCCAGCGGAAACCCGCCTGCCTCCAGAATTCCACGTTTGACGTCTTCTGCCCGCTGCCGGAAATGCATGTGGCAGGGGTTAATATCCGACCAGGTATTAAGGATGGCAATAACGGGTTTTCCCGTCCAGTCTTCGGGGTCATACCCCATCTGCATTGCGCGGGAACGATGCCCGAAACTACGTAAATCGGCCGGGCCAAACCACCTCTCACTCCGAAGCTTGCGCTTTTCGGGAGCATTCGCAGCCGCATCTGGCTGAGCTCCGGCATCTTTCGTCATGCTCTCACTCTCCTTGCCCCCGCCTTCTCCAAAACAGGGGGCGGGTGTTTGTGCGGCAAGTTAGGACGTGACAGAGGAAGAGTGTCCAACTTAGATACAGCATTGATCGAGATAGGATTGATATCGATGCTTCAGCTCACCCAGGTGCGTTGTTTTGTCGCCGTTGCAGAAGAGCTTCATTTTGGGCGCGCTGCAGCCCGACTGAATATGACGCAACCGCCCCTCAGCCGGCAGATCCAGTTGCTTGAGCATGCTCTTGGTGTCGCACTGCTTGAACGCACCAGCCGCCATGTGCGCCTTACACAGGCCGGAATTGTCTTCCTGCCGGAAGCAAGACGCCTGCTGCGGGGGGCTGAGGATGCCGTCCTGGCGGCTCGCCGTGCCGGGCGCGGGGCACTGGGGCAAATTGCCATCGGGTTCACCCCCTCCAGCAGCTATGACTTCCTGCCGCGGCTGATTTCCGCCCTTCAGGCCGAATATCCGGACATTGAACTCATTCTGGAAGAGATGATCACGCGGGATCAGATCACCGCACTGACATCAAACCGGCTGGATCTGGCCTTTGTGCGACCGCCCTTTGGCGCGACCGACGTTACCTTTCAGCCCGTCCGGTCCGAGCGTATCGTGGCGGCCTTACCGGCCCATCATCCTCTGGCAAGCCGTGAGGCACTGACCCCCATGGATCTGGATGGGCAGGATCTCATTATGTATTCCGTGCTGGGCGGCGGCTATTTTCACGATCTTGTGCAACGGCTCCTCGTGAGCGCAAACATCCAGCCACGGCTGATCCATCACCTCACACAGATCCACGCCCTTCTCTCTCTCGTCAGAAGCGGTGTGGGAATGGCGCTGATTCCCGAATCCGCATCACGGCTTGATATCGGAAATGTTATCTGCCGTCCGCTGGCATTTGGGGATGACATTCTGGCCGAGCTTTACATGGCCCATCGCGCGCAGGACACCAGTCCCCTCCTGCGCAGCGTGATGGCTGTTGTCAGCCAAATTACGAAAGAGACCACGCCGGTTCTTGCGCTCACGTTATAACATCCCTGACGTCCGCTCCCCCTTTTCCCCGTCAGCAATGCTGATCCTGCATCGATCCATACGAAGTTTAATTTTGACCTAATCAAATCGAATGCGTTCCCTGTTTTCTGAAAGATCGCGTGAAGTCCCGGCACAACACGCACAAAGGAGAAAACAGGGTGACCAGAACAAGAGGGCCGACAAGCTCCACCGTCACACATGCTACAGGAACGCCCGAAACAGCGCGCGTGGGGCAGCGGACCGCCGTACGCTATAGTGTTCTTGCGTTCCTGTTCACCATCACCGCCATCAACTACGGGGACCGCGCGACACTGGGGATTGCAGGCACCAGCATCTCGCAGGATCTTGGTCTTACCCCTATTTCGATGGGTTACATCTTTTCTGCCTTTGGGTGGGCCTATGTGCTGAACCAGGTGCCTGGCGGCTGGTTGCTGGACCGGTACGGCTCCATCCGCGTCTATGGCGTCAGCCTCTTTGCCTGGTCCGTCTGTACACTGGCCATCGCGGGTATTTCCCATGTTCCGCATGCCCTGATGTTCCCGACCCTATTCCTGCTGTGGGCCGCTCTCGGGCTTGTGGAAGCCCCTACGTTCCCCGCCAACAGCCGTATTGTATCAAGCTGGTTCCCAACCTCAGAACGCGGTCTGGCCACATCCATTTTCAATTCTGCGCAGTATGTGGCGGTCGCGTTCTTTGCCCCGTTAATGGGCTGGGTCACGCAGACCTTCGGCTGGAAATACATTTTCAGCCTGATGGGCGCACTGGGCATGGTGCTGGCCATTATCTGGCTGGCGAGAATGTATTCTCCTGCCCGGCATCCCGGCGTGAATGCCGCAGAGCTGGCCTATATGCGTGATGGCGGGGCGCTGGTGGATATTGATGACCGGGCCTTGCAGGTCAAACAAACACTCACCCGCAAACAGATCCGCTTCATGCTGACCAACAGAACGCTGCTTGGCGTGTATGGCGGGCAGTATTGTATTACGGCTCTGCTGTATTTTTTCCTGACGTGGTTTCCCCTTTATCTGCACCAGTCTCGCGGCTTCTCACTCACGGCAACAGGGTTTGCTGCCAGCGTTCCGGCCTTGTGTGGCCTTGCCGGGGCAATCTTCGGCGGCGCACTGTCGGACAAGCTTCTCCGTGCCGGTCGTTCTGAAAACATCGCCCGTAAGACGCCTTACGTGCTGGGCATGACGGTCGCCTCCTCCATTTGTCTGTGCAACTTCATCCAGTCCGGGTGGCTTATTGTTGCTGTCATGTCCTTTGCCTTTTTTGGAAAAGGGATTGCGGCCATTGGCTGGGCTGTCATTTCCGATATTGCCCCCAAAGAAACACCCGGCCTTGCGGCTGGCATCTTTAACGGGGTTGGTAACATTGCCGGCATCGTCACACCAATCGTTATTGGATACATTGTCGCATTGACAAAATCCTATGATGGCGCACTTATTTTCGTCGCGGCACACTGCATTGTGGCGATTATCCTCTATCTCTTTGTTGTCGGTAAAATCCGGAGGCTCTCCCTTCCCACCTAAAGTGCTGCTCTCTCATAAAATTCCAAAAATAATAAAAAGAAGAGACGACCATGTTCAATAACCTCCCTCTGTTAAGTCACGCCCTGTCACGGCGTTCCGCCCTCAAGGGCCTTGCTGGTGGTGTTGCGCTGGGTGCCCTTGGCGCAACCGGTGCCTCACACGCGCTAGCAGCAGAGCAGCCACCGCATCTGCCCGCAACGGTTGTGGCATCGTCTCCCCGTTTCCTGTGTAACGCCATTGCCGCGACACGGAATGGCACGCTCTTTCTTGGCGCGCCCCGCTGGGAAACTATGGATGATACACCCGGTGTTTTCCGCGTTTCTGCAGACGGCACGCTTCAGCCGTTCCCCGGAGGCACATGGAACCAGTGGACACCCAGCGCAGACCCGGCCACGGCGTTTCTGATGGTCAACGGCCTGCATATTTTTAGTGATGATACCTTGTGGGTTGTGGATCAGGGCATAGACCCCACGACAAACGCCACCGTGCCCGGCGGCCAGAAGCTGGTTCAGCTTGATCCGCAAAGCGGCAAAGTGCTGCAAATTCTGCGCTGGGGAAAAGATATTCTGCCTCCGGGAGCCACAATGAATGATCTGCGCATTGCCGGTGATCTCATGTTCGTCACAGATTCCGGATTAGGCGGCATTATAGTTCATAATATGCGCACCGGAAACACGGTGCGATGTCTCTCCGAGCATCCTCTGCTACGGGCGACATATGCCAAACCCATGATCGGGCGAGACGGACACATCTTCCGGGATAAGGATGGCAAACGCCCGCTCGTCCACTCGGACATGCTGGAAATCACGACGGACCGGAAATGGTTTTACTTCTCCACCCCTATCGGCCCGCTGCGTCGCCTCCCTACCTCGGCTCTGCTGGATAACAGCCTGACGGATGCGCAACGCGCAGAGAAAATTGAAACAGTGACCGATATGCCCACCATGATGGGAACGGCTATTGATACACTGGATAATTTCTACTTTGCCGATGCAGAACGCGGTCGGCTTATGGTCCTGACGCCCGAGAAAAAGAAACTCGTTCTGTTTGAAGACCCGCGACTGATCGATGGCGACGCGCTGTTTATTACCGCTGATCGTCACATGTTGGTGCCAATTCCGCAGACAGAACGCCTGCCGCCCAACAACGCAGGGGTAAATGCCTTAAAGCCGCCTTTCATCAGTCTTTCCTTCCCGCTGCCGGAAAGCCTGCACGGCCACCGTTTGGGCAATTCAGCCAGCAGTCTCTGAAGACACTTTTCAAAACCATCAAAACACTTGGCCTTTCTGTCTATTTTTCCACAGAAATCCGAGAGGACGACAGTTATGAGACGCCGTGACGCCTTAAAAGGGGGGCTGGTGCTGTTAGCAACAAGCACGCTGGCCTCCATTTATAAACCTGCTTATTCAAAAACGCTTGTTGGTGGGAGTGGCGCGTGGAAAGCGCAACCTCCGCCGCCGTTGTCAGTCGTTGATTCCAGCCGGCTGGTGTATTTAACGCAGGATGAAGCAAAGCTGGTTGGGACAGTGTTTGACGTTCTCATTCCCCCCGATGAACTTGGCATGGGTGCGACCGAAGCCGGATGCGTGACCTTCCTTGATCATCAGCTTGCCGGCCCCTTTGGCTCCGCTGCAAAAGATTACAAGATGGGGCCGGTCGTAGAAGGCACGCCGCAACAGGGACCGCAAAGCATTGCGACCCCTGCAGAAATTTACCGCAAAGGGCTGGCTGAACTGAACACTGTTACCCGGAAAAAATTTGACAAAGCCTTTCCGGATCTCACCGAAGACCAGAAAGTCGCCTTCCTTGAAGACATGGAAGCCGGAACGATCCAGTTCGAAACAGTGAAAGCCAAGGATTTTTTCACCCTCCTTCTCCAGAACGTGCGTGAAGGATATCTGGCGGATCCAATGTATGGGGGCAACCGCGATATGGTGGGCTGGAAACTGGTTGGGTTCCCGGGTGCAGTTTATGATTACCGTGACTGGATTGTTTCCAAACGCGGGCAAAAAATTGATGTGCAACCCGTCAGCCTTCTGAGAACGACCTGAAAGAGGCCGCGTCCGTCTGATCTCTGAAAAAGATGATTTGGCGCTCTACGACACAGTAAAAAATAAGGTGCAGATTAATGCATTATAAAAGACCAAAAGCCGATGTTGTTATTGTCGGGCTGGGATGGGCTGGCTCCACAATGGCCGAAGAACTGACTCGCGCAGGCCTGAATGTTGTGGCTATTGAGCGCGGTGCGTGGCGCGATACCTCAACAAGCTTTCCGACAACGCGCAATCCGGACGAATTAAGCGGGTCTATCCGCAAGGACATCCTTCAGGCGCCCGTCACCGAAACCTATACGGTGCGAAACCGACCGGGAGAGACAGCACTCCCCCTCCGCAAATACCATAACCTTACACTGGGCAATAACGTGGGCGGGGCCGGAACCCATTGGGCGGGTGCGAGCTGGCGCTGGCAGTCCTTTGACCACCAGCCTTATAGCCGCGTTATGGAGCGCTATGGCGCCAAACAACTTGTGGATGGCCTGATCTTGCAGGATTGGGGTGTGACATACAATGATCTGGAACCGTTCTATGACCGGTTTGAGAAAATTGCCGGCACATCCGGCACGGCAGGCGTCATCAATGGTGTGAAGCATCCCGGCGGTAACCCTTTTGAAGATTCCCGGACCAGCCCTTACCCAACCCCGGCCTTAGAGCGAACACGCGCCAACATTCTGTTTTCAGAAGCCACAACACGGATGGGCTATTCCCCCTTCCCGGTTCCGTCCGCCATGATAGGCGGCCCCTACACCAACGCACTTGGCATTAATCTGGCCCCATGCACCTACTGTGGCTACTGCCAGCTTTACGGGTGTGGCAACTGGTCAAAATCCAGCCCGAACATCTGCATTCTGCCAGTCCTCATGCAGCGGCCGAATTTTACCGTTGTTACAGAATCAGAAGTCGTCCGCATCAATACAACGCCTGATAAAAAAATGGCCACGGGCGTCACTTTTGTTGATTCAGACGGCAATATTGGGGAGCAGCCAGCCGATATTGTTATCACCGCCACATTCACGCTCGATAACACGCGACTGCTGCTCTTGTCCGGGATCAGCACACCGTATGATGTCAGCACCGGACAAGGTGTCGTAGGGCGTGCCTTCACGTTCCAGACCTTGTCCTGGGCCTTCATGTTTTTTGAAAACGAATATCTCAACCCCTTCATGAACACGGGTGCTCTCGCAACCCAGATTGACGATTTCAACGGCGATAACTTTGACCATACCGGACTGGGATTTATCGGCGGGGCCGGTATTCAGTCCCTGTGCAATCAGGGGCTCCCCATTGGCATGTCCGGCCTTGTGCCGGAAGGCAGCCCAAGATGGGGCAAAGGCTGGAAAAAAGCTTTCCAGAAAAGCTACCAGAATTACGCACAAATTCAGGGCCAGGGCACCAATTTTGCACACCGTGAACAGTTCATGGATCTTGACCCAACCTACAAGGATCGGTTTGGGCAGCCGCTCCTGCGCATTACCTACGATTATAATGAAAATGATCGCCGGTCAGGCCGGTTCATTCGTGATAAATGCGTGGAAATTGCCAAGGAAATGGGAGCGCGGGAAGTCAAAGGCGTTTCGTTGGCTGACGATCCCTATTCAGGCTACACGCCGTGGGATTCCTCTCACGTGCAGGGCGGTGTCGTTATGGGAGAAGACCCGAGAACCAGTGTGCAAAACCGCTATCAGCAGAACTGGGACGTGCCCAACCTGTTCGTTATCGGCGCATCCTCTTTCCCTAACAATGCCGGATACAATCCTACGGTTGCTGTGGGCGCAACGACCCTATGGACGGCCAAGGCCATAAAAGAACTGTATCTCAAAAATCCTGGCCCACTGGTGAGATTATAATCATGACACGAAATCTGCTTCAGCGTGCTCTGCGCATCAGTTTTCGCAGTGGCGTTGTTTTGTCTCTCGCGGCGCTTCCGGTCTGCACGGTCCATGCTCAAAATGCACCTGTGAATGCGCGCATGGAACATGGCCGCTACCTCGCAGTTGCGGGGGACTGTCTTGCCTGTCACACCGCCACAGATGGCAAGCCTTTTGCCGGTGGCCTCGATCTGAAAACACCTTTCGGGATCATCACCACCAGCAATATTACCTCTGACAAAGAAACCGGTATTGGCAACTGGACATTCGAACAGTTTGATAACGCCGTGCGCCATGGCAAAGGCCCGAACGGGCATCTTTATCCCGCCATGCCTTACACGGCTTACAGCCAGATCACCGATGCCGACATTGCGGATCTGTGGGAGTATATCCGCACCCTTCCCCCTGTAAGCCATAAGGTAGAGAGTAATAAGCTCCCCTTCCCTTACAATATCCGCACCCTGCTCGTGTTCTGGAACTTCCTGTTCTTTAAGGATGCCATTTTTGTGCCTGATAGTTCAAAAAGTGACGAAATCAACCGAGGTGCCTATCTGGCCCAGAGCCTCGGACATTGTGGCACATGCCACACACCCAAGAATGCCCTTGGCGGCGATACGAAAGACACTTTTCAGGGCGCATCTCTTCAGGGATGGTTTGCGCCTGACCTGACCAACAATGCCCACACAGGTCTGGGCCAATGGACTGCGGACGATATCGTGACGTATCTGCGCAGCGGCACCAATCGCTATACGGCAGCATCAGGCCCGATGACGGAAGCCATCGTAAATTCCACCCAGCATCTGACGGATGCAGACCTGAAAGCCATTGCAGCCTATTTCAAAGCCCTGCCGCCCCGAACTGTCTCCCCTCCCCAGCCTCTGGCTGCCTCGAATGCGCAGGTCACCGCAGGCCAGCGGGACTTTATGGTGGAATGTAGTGCCTGCCATCGGAGTAGTGGCGCGGGTATCTCCAACATGATCCCGGACCTCCGCAACAACCCGGCCGTCAATGCATCAAACCCCGACAGCCTGCTGAATATTGTGCTCAAAGGCACGGAAGGCCCGGCAACACACGCAAACCCTACAGGGGCTGCTATGCCTGGCTTTGGCTGGAAATTGCAGGATGAGCAAATTGCGAACATTCTGACTTACATCCGCAATAGCTGGGGGAATGCGGCTCCCGCTCTTTCCGCTGCGGATGTCAGCAAAGCGCGCACCACTATCAGCGCTCAGCCAGCCGTTCCACGCTGACAATTTCTGTCAACGCGCCTTAGAGTGCAGAGCACTTTCAGTCCGAAAAACTCATTCGTGGCTGAAAGTGCTCTGCAAATTCATGAATGCATGGCGCAAAACATCCTCTGGATCATTTGATCATAGTCCATGCAGTCAGCGCTGCCATAAGACGTGCAGACTATACTCCACCGACCGCCTGGCTCTCCTGCCCCTCACTGAGGCCTGTTGCGTTTTGAGGAAAATCTGAAGCATGCTTCAATCCTCCTGACGAAAACCCATGCCAGTAAAGCTCATGTGGAAATATTTATATAATGCGGCCGCAATACTCTTCTTTTCGGCGCTTGCACCAATAGCGGTACATGCCCAGAGCCATCCTGCACCGGGCATACCCATTAGCTCTATAAATTCTGGCATGAATGAAAGGGTTGTTAACATCCCCCTCCGTGATGGCGACTCTGTAAGAGCTCTATTGTGCACCCCAGCACACCCACGCGCGACACTTATCATGTTTCCCGGTGGCTCTGGCGATATTGGCCTGGAACAGAATGGCAGCATCCGTCATGGGAATAATTTTGTGGTGCGAACGCGAGGGTTATGGAACCAGCGCCATTACGCAGTTCTCATTCCAGATACGATCAACCATGTAAATCTCAGGGGGCACCGCAGTTCCGCATCCTATGCGCGTGTTATCGATGATATCCTCACTTTTGTTCATAAAGAGGGAACAGCCCCTGTTTTTCTTTTCGGCACGAGTCAGGGCGCAATCGCGGCAGTCAACGGCGCGGCTCATACACCACCGGGCACTCTTTCCGGGGTTGTGGTGAGTGAAGCTGTCTCCGTCATGGGTGGCAGTAAGGAAACTGTTTTTAACGCTCCCCTTCAGGACATCCATGCACCAGTTCTCATCGTTGCAAACCAGACTGATCGCTGCAACGTGGCCCCACCGCACAACGCAGACCGTATTGCTGCTTCTATGACAGGCAGTCCCGATGTGCAGATATTAAGAGTGACAGGAGGTCTCACCAAATCGAAAAAGACGTGTGGTTCTCTTAGCCCTCATGGTTACTTTGGTATTGAAGATGACGTCATTGATAAAATCAGTGCATGGATGGAGACAAAATTGAAATAAGCCTATTAAGAGAATTACGGATTTTCCGAGTATCGGGGCGCGAGGCGGTGACCTGCTGGAAACCCATGCGAGCACGCTTTCCACGCAATCCCAAAGCCACAGACCAGAAGACCCAGCATCGCCCAGGGGAAAGACGCTGCCCCCCACAAATCAAGCAAAGCTCCTCCCAGCAAACCGCCTCCGGCAATGGCGCTGTTCCAGGCCACGACATTCATGGAGAGCGCCACGTCAGTTCCCTCTCCGGCCGCATCCGCCAGAGCCGTCTGGAGCAATGTTGCTGCCCCGCCGAAAGTCAGTCCCCATACGGTGACACCCGCCCAGATCACCGCGGGTGAATTCGCTCCAATGGAAAAAGCAACGCAGACTAGTGCAAACACTGCCAGACTGACCAAAACCGCTGCACGTAACGCATGGTCCACCAGTCGTCCGATCAGACCGATCCCGCCAAGGGCCGCCATACCAAAAACCAGCAACACAAGATCAGCCTTCTCTGCCAGCCCTGAAGGCACAAGAAACGGTACGATATAGGTGTAGAGAATATTGTGCGCGAACATCCACATCATCACGACGCCCAGCACCGATCTGACCCCGGGCGTCATCAGGACATGCCGGAAAGGAAGACGTTCCGTATGGGGCGTCCCCGGAAAATCCGGCACCGTTGCCAACACCCAGCCAACCAGCAGCAGAGTGAAGGCCGACATCACCCCAAATGCCAGCCGCCAGCCCAACGCGGCCCCCAACCATGTGCCTGCCGGCACGCCCAGAGATAACGCAATGGGTGTTCCCACCATGGCAATGGCCAGCGCCCGCCCCTGCTGGGCCCGCGTTACCATCCGTCGCGCATACCCCGCCAGCAGTGCCCACGCCAGACCGGCTGCGGCACCCGCACAGTAACGGGCCACAAGGGTCAGCCAATAATTTGATGAGAGCGCCGTGATGGAATTAAACATCAGAAAACCGATGATCGCCAGAAGCAACACGGCGCGCCGTCGCCATCTTTGTGTGGCAAGCGTCAGCGGGATAGCCGCACTCAGGGAACCCACGGCATAAGCGGTGACCATCTGCCCTGCATAAGCGGCGGATACATGCAGGCCTGTACTAATCTCTGGCAAGAGACCAGCAGGCAGCGTTTCAGTCATGATGCACAGGAAGCCGGTCATCGCGAGAGCCAGAAGACCCGCAACCGGCAGGCGGTCGTTTGAAGAGGGGGGAAGACTTTTGGTCATCTGCAACTCACATAAATGGAACGGTTGATACAGATATAGCGATAGGAAATGGGCGGCAATGATTTTCTCTACCGCGTGGTCTGGAAGAGCGTTTTTCGAGAGGTAAAAAGACTAAATTCCATACCATTCGATATAGAATTAACTTGCATAATCCCCTTTCTTATTTTGTATTGACCGATACAGAAATAGGAAAATACGACATGGAAAACTTTTCAGGCAAGAAGGCCTTCGTCATTGGCGGAAGCCGGGGGATTGGGGCCGCTATCGTCAGACGTCTGGCAAGCGAAGGCGCATCAGTGCGCTTCACATGGGCCGGTTCGCGCACAAAAGCCGAAGACCTTGCCCGTCAGACCGGGGCGGAAGCCATTCAGGCGGATGCAACAGACCGTTCAGCCATTCTTGAAGCCACGCGCAATGTCGGCCCCATCGATATTTTCGTCTTCAACGCCGGAATCTGCATTGCCGGAAATCCGCTCACGCTTGATCCTGATGACGTTGATCGCATGATCGATATCAACATTCGCGCAGCCTATCACTGCTCGGTGGAAGCCGCCCGTTCCATGCCGAACGGTGGCCGGATCATCCTGATTGGCTCCACAAACGCTAACCGCGTTCCCTTCAAGGGACTAGCAGCCTACAGCATGACAAAATCCGCGCTGCAAAGCATGGTTCGTGGTCTGGCACGAGATTTTGGAGAACGTCATATCACAGTCAACGTCATTCAGCCGGGACCAACAGATACAGACATGAATCCCGCCAATGGTCCGGAAGCCGATCTCATGCACAGCGTTATGGCGATCAAGGAACATGGCACTGCCGAGGATGTTGCGGCTTATGTGTCATTTCTTGCAGGACATACAGCACGGGGCATTACCGGAGCGATGCAGACCATTGATGGTGGCTTCAGCGCGTAAGGCTGGCAATCCACTTCCGGACCGCTTAGTATAGAAAATTCTTTACACGAACGGAGACGACACATGGCCCGGACAGGACGGCCCCGCGAGTTTGACCGGGACAAGGCGCTGGATGCGGCGCTAACGCTGTTCTGGACGCAGGGTTATGAACCAACGTCGCTCAACCAGCTCAAGGCCTGCATGGGCAATATTTCGCCGGCAAGTTTCTATGCTGCATTTGGGTCGAAGGAAGCTCTGTTCCGGGAAGTCGTGCAGCGCTATGTGGAAACTTATGGGCAGGTGATGGCGCCCTTGTGGGATGAAACACTTGCACCGCGTGACGCCATCGAACAGACACTCCGCCGCTCCGCCCGCATGCAGACGACGCGCTCCCACCCCACCGGCTGTCTGATTGTGCTGGGGGCTTCTAACTGCTCGCCTGAAAACGAGCCGGTACAGACCCTTCTGGCTGCGCAGAGAGAGCGCAGTCGAAAGGGCTTCCAGGACTGTGTTGCGCGGGCTGTGGCAGACGGTGAACTCACTGACACGCCCGTCACCAAAACTCTCCCCACCTTGTTTGTTACTTTTCTGCACGGCATGGCCTGTGAAGCCAGGGATGGCAACAGAACCAAGAAGCTTGACGAGGCCATCACGACACTCATGCAGGTGTGGGACAGCCTCACCGTGAGCCCGTAAGGCATCCTAACAGACCCGTTGGCACTCATCCTGTTGAGGTAATATCTGTATCAGTCGGTACGTAATTTGTTGACGAACCACTCCACTCTATTTATGTATCGATTAGTCTTTAAGTATAACCGACTCATTCCGGCAGTCTGTGCCCTACAAACTCCTTCAAAGGAAACCGGTCATGAACCAGAAATATGCAGCCCTTGTTACAGGTGCCAATCGCGGGATCGGTTATAGTATCGCAAAACATCTCATTGCAGCAGGCATTGATGTGCTTGGCACCTATCTTACCAATGAAGCCGAGGCGAAATCTGCTGAGGCTGCACTTAGCACCGAAAATTCTAAACTGCGTATGCTGAAACTGGATATTTCAAACCACACCACTTTTGCGACCTTTACGGCGCAGGTCAGAAAGCTCCTTGATGAAGACTTTTCTCAGGCCACATTGAAATACATTGTGCAAAACGCCGGGAATATCATTCACACCCGTTTTGATGCGGCGACAGCCGAACAACTCGACAACCAGTACAATATTCACTTCAAGGGGCCATATCTGCTGACCGCAGCCCTTCTGCCGCTGCTCTGTGATGGCGGCCATATTCTCAATATCACCTCGGCGGCCACGCGTTTCTATCTTCCGGATCATGGCCCCTATTCAGCCATGAAAGGCGCAACCGAAGTGATCTCGCTCTACATGGCAAAAGAACTGGGCGAACGCCGCATTACCGTCAATGCCGTAGCTCCGGGCGCCATTGCATCTGACTTTGGTGGTGGGCTGGTGCGAGACAATGCTGAGGTTAACAACAGTCTGGCAGAGATCACCCCCCTCGGGCGTGTCGGGCAACCGGATGACATTGGTTCTGCCGTTGCTGCATTACTGTCCGACAACATGCGCTGGGTGAACGGTCAACGGATCGAAGTCACCGGCGGCCAGTCACTTTAAGACCATCCAGTGATGATGAGGAAAAATACGATGATAGATGTCATGGCCAGCAGTGTTCTCAATACCCCTATTGCCTCCGTCTGGCCCCTTATCCGGGATTTCGGCGCCATTGGGGCATGGTTGCCGGGTGTAAAAAGCTGCAAGATCGAAGGGAACGATCCGGGTGATCGCGTCGGTGCCATACGGTCCCTTGAGATGGGCGATGTCGGATTTATCCGCGAACAGCTTCTCGCCCTCTCCGACACCGATCATGCGGTGACATTTTCAATCATTGAATCAGCACTGCCGATCTGGAACTATCGCTCGACAATCACGCTGTTGCCCGTAACAGATGGTGACCGCACCTTTATCCGCTGGAAAGGACAGTTTGAAGCTGATCCCGACCATGCTTCTGCAATGCAGACGCGCATGCCTGTCCAGATTTACCAGCCTGCATTTGATCGTCTGGCAAGCAAATTATCTGGCAAATAATCTGCGAGAGTTTTCCCTCAAAACAGATCACGCGCTGCGGTCGCAAAGCTGGGAGATAACGGCAAAAGGGGTGCCAGGGTAGACTGCCAGGCGTGATAGAGATCAGCCTTGCCGGTATAAACAACTTCAGAGGGCTGGTTATCGGGATCAACTTCCTGAATCCAGCCTCCCTGCTTACGATCGATCATGCAAAGATCAATATAATCCCAGATTGTCCGATACCATGTTTCATATCGGGCATAGCCAGTGCGTTTTAAAAGGGCTGCTGCGGCGGTCAACGCTTCAGCCTGCACCCAATGGGGTCGGTTTTCGATCACGGGAACCAGATCATTATCCACGGTGTAAAGAAGGCCTCCCTTCCCGTTCGTGCTCCACCCTACCGACATACCTTTTTCAAACAGCGCAATGCTGTCCGTAAGCAGCCATGCCGGAGCATCCCCTTCTTCACGCAGGAAAGCAGCCTCAAGCTTAAGGAGCAAATGGGCCCATTCCACAAAATGGCCCGGCGTTAACCCATAAGGACGTAAATCATCAGCGGGCTTATCCTGATGGTAGTTTGGCAAATAGTGCCACTGGCGGTCATAGTGCTCACGCACGACGTAATCCGCTTCCCGTGCCAGATCGTGAATAAAGCGTTTAACGATGCGCAAGGCACGATGCCGCCAGATAGGATCACCGGTCACATCCGCAAGGGCCATGCAAGCCTCTACTGAGTGCATGTTGGAATTAGCTCCCCGGTAATTTTCTTCATCAGACCAGCTGGCAGAAAAGCTTTCGCGAAAAACTCCTTCTTCTTCACTCCAGAAACGCTTTTCCCACACCGTTGTTGCCAGTTCCAAAAGCTGCGCAGCGCCCGGAAGCCCTGCCACGACAGCTGTCGAGCCCACGAGGCATACAAATGCGTGCAAATAGTTCTGCTTCCGGGTTTGTTCCTGTGTCGGGCGACCATTTGTCAGGCCCCCGAACCATCCTCCCTGCTCTGCATCACGCAACGGTCCGAGAAGCGACTGCACGCCATGCTCGGCCACAGCCAGACACCCCGGCACACCACGCAGACCACCGATAGCGTAAGAATGCGTCATTCGGGCCGTCAGCGTCGTATCTGGCTGCGCATGCGGGACAAGTAAGCCTTTGTTATCCAAAGGACCAAAGCCGACACTCAATCGGGAGGCTTTGGAAAAATCAAGCAACCTTAACCCCTGATGCTCCAGCCAGTAGTGATGCGGCGTAGAGCGCAACCAGCTTGATGCCGGAACCATCAGAGATGGCAGCATTTCAACCATTGACGATCCTTCCGCCATTCACATGCAAGGTCTGACCTGTCACAAAACTTGAGTCCTCCGACGCAAGATAAACATAGGCAGGTCCAAGCTCTGCAGGCTGCCCGCAGCGACCCAATGGCGTATCGGCTCCCAGATCAGCCACGGCCTCTGGATCAAGCGGGCCCCAACTGGCAGGCTGGAGGGGCGTCCAGACCGGCCCCGGTGCTACGGCATTAACACGTATGCCTTTGTCGGCAAGCTGCAGCGCAAGGGCGCGCGTAAAGCCCATCTCAGCAGCTTTAGTCGTCGTATAGGCAACCAGAGATTTGTTGCCTACAAAAGCGTTAATGGAGGATGTCGAGATAATCGCAGCGCCTTTTTTTAAATGCGGCAAAGCGGCCCGGGTTATATAAAAATAGCCGTTGATATTCACATTCATATGATGTTGCCAGACCTCATCCGTAATATCAGTCAGATCTTCACTGACGTATTGTACGCCGGCATTGTTCACGATGATATCAAGCCCGCCCAGTATCTTCACCGTTTCCGCAACAGCATCATTACAAAAAGAACTGCTTGCAACATCGCCCGCAATCGCCAGCGCTTTGCGCCCTTCTGCTTCAATCAGCCGCACTGTTTCCTGCGCATCTTCATGCTCATCGAAATAAAGAATGGAAACATCGGCCCCTTCTCGCGCAAAATGAAGGGCTGCTGCGCGGCCAATACCGCTGTCACCCCCAGTAATAAGGGCCTTTTTCCCTTCAAGCTTTCCGCTTCCTTTGTAATCAGGACGGATATGAACAGCCAAAGGCTTCATGAGCTTTTCAACGCCGGGTTGATGGTCCTGGCTCTGCGGTGGAATGGCGAATGTCATGAATCTGCTCCTATAACACTTTGATGTGCGCAAAACATTTAGTGTTAGCGAGAGGTTCGTTTGAAAGTTTCATAAAAAATCATCACGATATCAACAAATGGGAATTTTTCCTTTTTCTAAAACAAGAAAAATTTACTACTCTTTTTATATTCAGGCTATTTCCATGCATCACAATGCTTTATAGCCAACCAGCAGCACCCTTTGGCATTATTATAAAATAATCTTAATGCTCATTCAGAAACAAAGAATGAACTTTTTCAGGGACTGATACGTCTCAGGAAGAAAACATATCTTCTTGCGACGAGGCCGCTCATTATGTCTTTTCAATACCTTGATAATGGGATTACTGGCACGCCTTCAGTAACAGTTCGAGAAAGCCTTTTCTGGAAAAAACAAAGAATTATTGCCATTCCAGCCTGTAATGAAGAAGAGCACATTATTCCCTGCCTGATCGCTCTGGCAACGCAATCCTACGCTCTGCCAGATAAGGTTGTTCTGTGGCTTAACAACACCACAGATAAAACCTGTGACCGGGCACGCTCCCTACAAGACAAGCTCCCCTTTACCCTGGAGATTGTTCAGGTTGTCTATCAACCGCACTTAGCGAGTGCAGGAACAGCCCGCAGAGAAGCCCTGGCGCATGCCGCCAGACATGCGCCCCTTGATGCTCTGCTCTTTACAACCGATGCGGACGCAGAAGTCTCGAAAGACTGGATATACCGCACGCTTGAAGCGTTTGCTCATTACCCGGTAGAAGCCGTCTTTGGACGAGCCCTTCTTCTGCCGTCTGAATCCGCAAAAATTCCCCTGCATTTGCATCAGGATGAACAAGCAGAGCAGGCCTATGGCGCACTTCTGGATCAGATTACTCTGGAATTGTGCCCGGAACCTCATGACCCATGGCCCCGGCATATCGAACATTCAGGCGCCAGTATCGCCGTAACACGGCAGGCCTGGGCGCAGGTGGATGGAATACCAGATGTTCCGACGGGGGAAGATCGTCAGTTTTATAAAATGTTAAGACAGAACGGCATCCCCGTGCGTCATGCACCAGACGTTATCGTTTACGTTTCAGCCCGCCTTTCTGGCCGTGCGCAAGGCGGCATGGCGGAAACCCTTGCGCGCAGGCTACGCGCGCAGGACGAATATATTGACGAGGTTTTTGAGATGGTCTCAAGCCGATTGCGCCGTATTCGTAAAGAACTGGCCTACCGGGGCAAAAACCAGCCCGGACCTGCTCTCGCGGACTGTCCTCCCACACGTATCCGGCGAGACGATCTTGAAAAACACGTCAAGCGCGCGCGGCGCGTGCTCAGCTTTCTTCGCCAGACGCGCCCCTGCCTTTCTGAGAATTTAAGCCATACGCCAGCCGATCAATGCGATAGCTACTCCCCCGCACGCTAAGATCAGGTTCCCAATGCAGCGCCCGACACGCTTCAATAAAACAGTCAGAAGCTTCATCACCGGTGCAGGGTGTATCCGTCGGGCCTGTCCAGTTTACAATCAGAATACTCCCTGCGGCAGTCGGGCTCTGTGTCACCATGCCTGCGAGGCGCTGAATATCATCGACACTCAAAAAATAAAGAATTTCAGAAATGAGAACGAGATCGCACCCTGACGCTGCCGAGGCAGGGTAGTCTTCCGGCAGGAACGCCTTGATGAACGTAACGTGCCCCACTCCCTCACAGCGCTTCTTTGCTCTCTCAAGAGCTGTTTCTGAAGCGTCCACGCTCACTATACGTTTGCAATATTGTGCAAGGGCCAACGTGCTAACCCCTATTGCACACCCCAACTCTACAGCGAAAGACACAGGACGAATTGGGAGGCATTCCAGAACCTTTGCTAATTTCTTCTGTTCATAAAGACTGCTTTCAAAATCCCACGGATCATCACTCTTTTGAAAGAGATTTTCAAAAACGTCTGGTTTCCAGGTTTCTTTGCTCATGAGACAATAAAAATTTCATACGATTGAAGCATTTTTTCCAGTAAGTGTTCGGGCAAAACAAAGCCACTGGGATCATCCTTTACGACGAGCCCCCGCTGACTCCTATGAGCCTCAATGGCGCGTCGTTTGGAATGCAGGAAAGCTTCAACATTGAGACGCCATCCAGCGGTCTGCGTCTCTTGAAGGTCTTTTTCAGGGGGCAGTGTCAGCCCCCATACAGGATAAGCCAGTATTCTGAGTTCTGGTTGCAAAGCTTTTACTCTCTGCCCCATGATCCAGACCGCTTCATGATCACAATGGGGATCGTGACGCCAGGGTACGAGAATATTCTGGCAATGATACTGTTCCACCAGCTCCTGCAAATGGCGAACAGTCTGCTCAAAAACAGCCCCTTCAGTGGGAACCGCTGTATCCGGAAGGCCTAGAAAAAAAAGACGATCGGAAGAAAGACCAAGCGCACTAGCCGCATTTCGGCTTTCTTCCTGCCGACACAGAGCCAGTCGTTCAGGCGGCCAGAGCTGAGAACCGGGATGGGACGCAGCCCCATCTGACACGATCACCACAACGGGTGGACACCCATGTTTGATGGCTGTTGCTATAAATCCTGCACACCCCAGACTTTCATCATCAGGATGAGGTGACAGTATAAGAGACGTTCCCGGCGCAATTTTATCAAAAGAGGCAACCGGAAATCTGGAAAAATTCTCAAGGACTTCCCTGACCTTCATAGACTTTCTTCCGGCCAGTCATGGTCGACAAACCACGCAGCGGCATCTGTGAGCGCCTCATCGGGTGCTGGCTGCCGCAGATAGGTCATCAAATCTCTCATGACCTGCTCCACCGCTTTACCTTTCACAAAAGCAGACAACCCCAAACTTCTTTGAACAAGCGTAATCAACTCCAACGCCGCCCGTTCAACGGCAAGACGGGCAAGATTAACGATTGCCACCACGTCTTCTGGCGTCATCCGGGGCGCATAGGCAGCTTTAGCGGCCTGCTCTACCCACATGGCAGCCGTTTTCTGCAAAATAAGGGCTTCCCCGATCCGGCTGAGTTGATGCGGATTATCTGCCCGGCCTCGCTCCAGCAATTCTTGCCTGAGAAGGTCAATCAGCCGATCTATTGCACCTAAGGCGACAGCAGAGCCCCGCCAGGCTCCTGCTGAGAATTCAGGCTGCCGCAAATAATCTCCTGCTGAGCCGAGAATATGATCTGAAGAGATAATAACATCTGTAAAATCATAGGCGCCCGTGCCACTAGCCTGCATCCCGGTTAATGTCCCCGGCCCTGCCCGCCTGCGATTGGGCTCCGTTGTGGGCGCCAGAAGCATGATGGAATGCCCGTCCTGGGTGGTGGCTGTTATCAGAGCCACACTGACGTGCCTGACGCCGCTGGCAAACCCTTTAATTCCGGCTAGCCTGTACTGCCCGTTCTCTTGCCTGATCGTCACAGACGGGGCGCCGTCCGTAACCCATATACCGGCCAGTATTCCGCTTTGCAGACGGCGTGCAAACGCGCGGCGCTGCTCATATGTCCCGTAAAGCTCCACAAGACGCACAACATTGACGTGCCCTTCCAGGCAGCGCCCTAAAGACAGGCTCACGTAACCTGTTCGCCGCAGAAGGGTCATAAGAACCAGTCCCCCTTCCGGTGTTCGGCATAGATCCAGACCACCTTCCTCGCGCGATAACAGAGCGCCTAATGCACCAATCTCACGTAAGGCCTTCAGAAATTCGGCAGGGAAAAGATTTTCTTCCTGCACATAAGGACTAGCTTTCCATCCATCGAAGAGATTTTTTATGTCGGTTCGAAAACCAGAAAGATTTTTTATGGAAGTCTTCTCATCTGAAATTAACATCCTTCAGCGTCCATCCCCACTAACGTCCTTCCTGCAACGTATGAGCCTTGAGGGAAGATGCGACGCTAAAAGGGAATTTGCGGTCACTTTATGTTGAAAACCACTCTTCTTTCCCGGTGAGCAGGAACGTGAAAGTCGTCACATCTCATCCAAGCATATTATCTCGTCATAACGAGCACCCATCCATTTATCTAAAAAACCTACTCCCCTTCCTACGCGCGCCATGACCTAACGTGACGCAATAAGCACATCGAAAGGCACAGACCCATAAAAATAACCCAGACCAAAAGCAGATGAATTTTTAAAAGAATTTCCCCACAAAATACTTTCCCACGCTTCACCCTCTTCCTCTTCGGTCAGGGAAAGGTGTGTTGTATTCCATCCCTTCTCATGGCTTTGCAACGAATCATCCATAGAAAGAGACGACCCAAAGCGCGTTACAATGACCAGCATTTTCATGTCTTCTGCAAAACATTGAAATGCCACAACATGATCAGAAAGTTCACCTTGAATTGAAACAGCTTCATAGCGGGAATTTATAAAGAGCTGCGGATAATTTTCTCTGAGCTTCAGAAGTTTAAAAAGAAGATGCTGTTTGATCCGCCCATCTCGCCAACTGGACGCCAATGTTGCCAGACGATTGTCAACCTCAAGATCTTTCCCGAGGCGAGAGTAATCAACCGGCCGCCTGTTATCCGGATCAACAAGACTAAAGTCCCATCCTTCCCTTCCCTGATACAAATCAGGCACTCCGGGAACTGTAGAACGCAGTATGACCTGCGTAAGGCTATTCAGAGCGGCTGCCGGAGAAATGTGATCTACAAATGCAGAAAGTTCTTCAACAAATGAGGTTTGCAAAAGCTGCCTTACAAAATGCTGGCAGCTTTCTTCATAATTCGCATCAGGGTCTGCCCAGCTTGTTCTTAAACCTCTCTCGCGCAGAGCTTTGGTCAGATACGTCTCTAATCTTTTTGGAAGGTCAGAAAGCTCGCCTGTATCAACAGGCCATGCAGAGATAAGTGTCTGGTAGAAAAAGAATTCATCAGCCCTACTCACAGAAGAGTCTGCGCGCGCCTGCATGTGTAAGGCTTTATTTTTTTCAAACCAGAGCGTTACAATCTCCGTCCAGTTGGCTTCAGGCTCACTAAGGACCATAAGGCGCGCTCTGCCATCCTCTCCTCTTTTATGATCGTGTGTGGCTGTACAGAGCAGCGCCTGTGGGTGTGACGCAAGACGTGTCAGGTTTGTCTGATGAAACGCCTCAATGCCTTTACAGAAAATAGCAGGATCTGTTCCAACTTCATTCCGGGAGAGCAGACGATCATAGCGGTAGAAAGCCGTATCCTCGCCCGACTTGGCAACAAGCGGGGCTGTCAGATGCACAAACATATCCTGAAAACTTTTTCTGTCAGAACTCAGGGGAGAAATCTGGCTTAAAAGCTTTTTCAGGGACATCAGTAGAGGAATGGAGTGTACTGGCAGCCTTTTCTTCGCATGCTCACAGGCTTCAGACAAATACGAACGGCTCTGTTCACTCAGCTCCGTCTCAGAAAAATAAATACGGTACACCGGAAAAGCTAATAAAATTTCTTGTAATACACACGCAATAGCGTGCTGGGTAATATTCTGCTCTGGTGGAAAAAACTCCTTAAGAGACTGCGCCAGATCCTGAAACATCTTATAAAATGATGAGTTCAGTTTTTCATCACGTGCAGTCCTCATGACTTTGGGATAAGGATGCGGGCCCAGTTGCGCCCATAAGGTATTCAGCTTTTCTTCTCCCGCCGGATGATGCAGAAGCAAAGAGAGCTGTTCGAGAAAATCATAGCCGGTGGTCCCGCTTACAGGCCAGTTTTCGGGCAAACGTTCTCCGGATGAGAGGATTTTCTCTACAAAAATGATGGGCGCATCACGTAGGTTTTCTGGCCTTTCAGGCGTCAGAGCGTTCAGGGTTTGCAGCAACGCCTGACAATACCGCGCAGGCTGAAGCAATCCATCGACATGATCAACACGCACGCCATCAATCAGACCACGCCGATAGAGATCAAACATATAGGCATGCGTGCGCGCAAAAACCTCAGGACGTTCCATCCGCAGAGCGATAAGCGCTGTAACGTCAAAAAACCGACGCCAGTTGAGCAGATCACCAGCAGTCTGCCACCAGACCAGCTGATAATGCTGCTTTTGCAAAAGTGCCAGAAGATTGGATTTTCCCTCTAGAGTCTCGGGATTAAAGAAATCCGCAAAAAGCTCTTTTTCAGTATCTGAGAGGCTTTCTGGTGCGAGAGGAAAAACTTTATCTTCGTAAGTGATGACAAAAGAATGTGTGTTCTCCTGATAAGAGACGCGGATCTTTTGATCTTCTAAAATTTCTTCCAATGATTTTTCGAGAAAAGGAAGAATGATTTTATGCGTCTCCTGCTCAGCGGAAACACTCCAGTTGATATCAAAGTAATACGCATACTGGCTCTCTCTTCCGTATTGCAAAACATCCTGCCACCATGCGTTCTGAGGGTTTGTCGTCATATGATTAGGCACAATATCAAGAATGAGGCCCATATCGTGCGCACGCAGCGCTTCAACCAGAGCCAGCAACCCCTTCTCCCCGCCCCTTTCTGAGTCAATAAAATCCCAGCTTATCGTATCATAGCCATGAAGAGAGCCTGATGCTGACGCTAAAAGGGGAGACGCATAAATATGGCTGATACCGAGTTTTTTAAGGTATGGAACCAATGAGATTGCATCATACAAAGTATAGTCTTTATGGAACTGAATCCGGTAGGTCGCACGAAGTGATAGTGTCATGCTACATCCTCCACACAGGCAACCAGCGAGAACGCAGGCAAGAGCCCAACCCGTCTATTCTCAGAAGATTCATAAATCAGATAATATGTTTCTGGGATCTCATATTTTGTTTCAGAAAAATTGATAAACAGAATAAGGATTTTCTTGTTATCTAAACGCCAGCGAGCATGTAAAGCGCCAGTGCCTAATACCTGCACGCCAGCACTCTGAACGTCATGCAAATATGGGATAATCCACTCTCTGCGCAAAGCCAGAAGCTGCCGGGTCAGGGCAAGCCACGCCCTTCCCCTCTCAGTCTCACGCGCAACTCTCTCTGGCCGGGAGGCTTCAAAAGTCGCCAGCGCATTAGGATCAGGAATACGTTCCCGGTTTTTCTCATCTTGAAAAGCCGGAAACTGAGCAAACTCTTTTCGCCGCCCTTCCCTTATTTGCTCTGCCAGTTCACCATGAAAATCACAGAAAAAATAAAAGGGGGTCAGGCTACCCCACTCTTCTCCCATAAAAATCATAGGAATCATTGGGCTTAAAAAAAGCAACGCATAAGCCGCTTTGACTGCCTCTGGTTTTGCCAGCGCCAGAAGCCGCTCTCCTAAGGCACGATTGCCAGTCTGATCATGGTTTTGCAAAAATAGAATGAATTTCGTAGCTGAGAGATCTCCACTTGCCATTCCGCGATTTTTACCGGAATACGGGTTGAACTGCCCTTGATAAACAAAACCTTCAGCCAGGACCCGTGCGAGATCCTGCGTAGGATCTTTGGCAAACATCTTGTAATATCCGTCATGTTCTCCGGCTAGCAAAACATGCAGAGCATTATGCCCGTCATCATTCCATTGGGCTGTAAAGCCGTCCCGAAGCAATCCTGCATCATTATTCTCGTTTTCAAGAATTAAATGGACATGCCGCCCGGACTCAACGGTCCCCTCTACCCTCTCGCGTAAAGCGCCAAACCATGCATGATCAGAAATGGCGGACGCGGCATCAATCCGCACTCCATCAAACCGATATTCCATCAACCAGTACAGCACATTTTCTATAAAGAAATTGGCAACTTCCGGTTTGTCAAAGGCAATGCCCGTGCCCCAGGTCGAGTTCTTTGCATGGTCAAAAAATGCGGCCGCATAGACAGGCAGAAAATTTCCTTCGGGCCCAAAGTGGTTATAGACCACATCCAGAAAAACCATGAGCCCGCGAACATGAGCTGCATCGATCAGGCTTTTCAATTCATCTGGGGAACCGTAAGGAGCCGCAGGCGCGTAAGGCAACACCCCGTCATATCCCCAGTTTCTGGTTCCTCCGAAGCTATTGATGGGCATAAGTTCAATGGCCGTTATGCCAAGCGCCGCCAATTCATCAAGCAGTTGCTCTATGCCGTTATATCCTCCCAGCAAACCGGCGTGGAGTTCATAAATCACAGCTTCATTCCATGGCCGCCCCTGCCATTCCGGACACTGCCACTGATAAGCCTCAGGATCAGTCACGACGCTCACCCCCAGCACTCCATCCGGCTGCCTGCGGCTTGCAGGATCAGGAACAGACTGGCCGCCGGAAACACGAAAACGATACCGTGTTCCTGCACCGCAAGTAGCCTTCAAACTGAAGAGACCCTGCCCATCAGAATTCATTCTCTGAGCAGGTTTCCCTGCAATCTCTAAAAACACCTCCTCACTGGACGGGGCCCAGAGCGTGAAAGCTGTCCGCTCTTCTGCTTCCAGTTCCGCACCAAACGTTTTTCTAAACCGAAATGTCTGCATGGTCAGAAGCCTTTTTGTGCAGGGGCAAAATGCTTAGGAAGCCGCTGGACTGAAATAAAGAACCGAAAGAGGGGGCAGCGTTGCCAGGACAGAAGCAGGCACTCCATGAGCCGGCACATCCTCGGCATGCAGTCCTCCTGCATTTCCAACATTGGAGCCGCCAAAGCACGAGGCGTCAGTATTGAGAATTTCGTGCCAGTATCCTGCATGCGGCACGCCAATGCGGTAATTGTGACGTGGCACGGGCGTCATGTTGCACACAATCAGAACAGGGGCGGCATCCGGCGCATACCGCATCCAGGCAAAAACACAGTTCTGTGTATCGTCGGCAATAAGCCACTGGAAGCCATGATCGCTATAATCATCTGCATACAAGGCAGGATAGGCGCAATAGAGGCGATTTAAGGCGGCAACAGTCTCGTGCATCCCCTTGCCCGTGGCATCTTCCAGCCGCTGCCAGGAAATCTGCCCGTCATGATTCCATTCTTCCCTCTGCGCCAGTTCTCCGCCCATAAAAAGCAACTGCTTGCCGGGATAGGCCCACATGAGCGCATACAGACACCTGAGATTAGCGTGCTTCTGCCAGTCATCTCCGGGCATGCGGGACAGGAGAGAACCTTTGCCGTGCACAACCTCATCATGAGAAAGGGGAAGAATAAACCGCTCTGAATAGGCGTAGATCATGCCAAAAGTCAGGTCATGCGCATGATACCCACGCCACAGCGGGTCCAGTTGCATGTAGCGGAGCGTGTCGTGCATCCAGCCCATATTCCACTTGAAGCGAAATCCCAGCCCCCCAGTTTCCGGTGGCGCGGTCACGCCCGGCCAGGCAGTCGATTCTTCAGCAATGAGCATCACATCATCATGCATATCCCGGATCAGTGTCGAGAGTTCATGAAAGAAGGAAACAGCCTCAAGATTTTCACGGCCGCCATAAATATTGGCCTTCCATTCGCCTTCTTTGCGGCTGTAATCGCGATACAGCATGGAGGCAACCGCATCGACCCGCAGGCCATCAATATGAAAACGCCGAAGCCAGTAAAACGCGCTCCCCAGCAGGAAACCACGCACCTCATTGCGGCCAAAATTGAAAATCAGCGTGTGCCAGTCCTGATGAAACCCTTCCTGTGGATCTGCATGTTCATACAGATGCGTGCCATCAAAACATGCCAGTCCATGCGGGTCAGAGGGAAAATGGGCCGGCACCCAGTCCATAATCACCCCAATCCCCACCTGATGGCATCTGTCCACAAACGCAGCAAATTCCTCCGGAGAACCATGCCGGACCGTGGGGGCGTATAAACTGACAGGCTGATACCCCCAGGACCCCGCAAAAGGATATTCAGTGATCGGAAGCAATTCTATGTGCGTAAAACCCAGCTCCTGAATATACGGAATAAGGGCGTCCGCCAGACTGCTCCACGAGACAAACTGCTCCCCACTGCGAGGAAACTTCCAGGAAGGTGCATGAATTTCGTAAATGGATAGAGGAGCATTTACGGCCTGCCGTTTGCCTCTTTGCTGCATCCAGTCCGCATCATGCCATTCATACGTTAGCGCCCCGGCAACACGCGATGCAGTCGCTGGCGGCTTTTCCGCAAAACGGGCATAGGGATCTGCCTTTGCTGGCAAAACCTGACCGCCTGCAGAAACAATTTCATATTTATACCGCTCACCAACGGCAAGACCCGGAACAAAAAGCTCCCACACTCCTGCCCCATGCCGCACGCGCATCGGGTGACGACGCCCATCCCATATGTTGAAATCCCCAATAACAGAAACCCTACGGGCGTTAGGGGCCCAGACTGTAAAGCGAATGCCTTTCACACCGTTTTTTTCCAGACAATGCGCCCCCATCATTTCATCAGGTGAATGGTGACGGCCTTCTGAAAATAAATGCAGATCCAGGTCCCCCAGTAGTTTCCCAAAACTGTAAGGATCTACAACATCCTGCCAGCCATCCGCCCACCTGACCCTTACAAAATAACTCTTACTCCGCTTGGGGATGGTAGCACTATACACCCCATGAGGATGGATACGATACATCTTCTGCTCAAGCGGCAGACCTTTTGCCGGAGTGGAGACCACTGTGACTTCAAGAGCATCAGGGAAAAAGACACGGATAATGTCGCCTCGTCCATCAGGATGACGGCCCAGCACGGCAAAGGGGTTGGAACTCATGCCATGCGCAAGATCTTCAACCTGCTGCTGAAGCGCAATATCGGCTGCTTTTCGGTTTTTCGGTATAGAATTAGAAGTCATTGCAATACATACCGCTTTATCCTGCAAATAAGAGGAGTGCTTATCGTGCCATCAGGCGTGGGTGCCTGTACGCTTCTGGCTTTCCGGGTCTGTGCTTCTTAAACCACCGGGCGGCATACGGGCTGGCTGAATTCTGCGCAGCGTACGCGCCTGACGTTTCAAAACATCTCCGCGGCGTGGCGCAATATCATCGTGCGATGTCTTGTAAGAAGAAGAATGCCCTGCCAGTTCCCGGAAAAGTTTGGCATAGTCAGCAGCCTTCCCCTCCCACGAAACATCGTGAAGAGCACCGTTACGCTGCAAGCGGGCCCAAACAGCCTTCTGCTGGAACAGAACATAAGCCCGGCGCACTGCTCCCATCAGCGTTTCAGAATTGGTGGGAGCGAACAAAATGCCATTTGCCACACCTTCAGAAATGGCAGCAGAGTTTGCATCAACAATCGTGTCAGACAATCCCCCAACACGTGCCGCAATAGGAACAGACCCATAGCGCAACGCATGCAGCTGCGTCAGACCACATGGCTCAAACCGGGAGGGAATAAGAGAGGCATCAACAGCAGAATGAAGTTTATGCCCGAGAATTTCACTATAATTCAGATGGCACGCCAGTTGATGCGGGTATCGGTTTTGCAATTCCGCCAGAGAATGCATGATCTCCCGGTCACCCACACCGACAATGGCAAGCTGCACATCCCACTCAAACAGGCGAGGCACAATTCCAGCCAGAATATCAACGCCTTTTTGAGTTGTCAGGCGGCTGACAAGACCAAGGAGAAAGGTATCTGCCTTTTGCGGCAAACCAAACTCTGCCTGAAAAACTCTTTTATTTGCACGCCGCCCAACAATATCACCAACAGCATAAGGAAAAGTCACGGCAGGATCTGTCAGGGGGTCCCATTCCTTGAGATCCAGACCATTCAGAATACCTTTCAGCGCCGCAGAGCGGGTCAGTAACAAACCATCAAGACCCATCCCATACTCAGGCGTCTGAATCTCTTCTGCATAAGTCGGTGAGACAGCGGTCAGGCTATTGGCAAACAAGAGCCCCGCTTTCAAAAAGCTAATCTGTCCGTGGAACTCCAGGCCTTCGAGTGCAAAAGCCGTTGGCGGCAAGCCATATGCTTCAAGATTCTCCCGTGGAAAAATTCCCTGAAAAGCGAGATTATGAATCACGTGAGAAACAGGCGGAGCCTCCACGCCATCATAATGCAGGTAAGCCGCCACCAGTGCTCCCTGCCAGTCATGGGTCTGCACAACATCGGGGCGCCAATGCTCAAGGCAACCCTGAGCGATAAATGCACCAACACGTGCCAGAACCGCATACCGTAGGCCATTATCCGGCCAGTCCTGCCCCGTCGGGCTTCCGTAAGGGTTCCCAGGACGATCATACAGAGCAGGCACATCAACCACAAAAAGTGACCGTCCTCTGGCAACCCCTTCCCACAAAGTCACTTCATGACCGAGCACGTTTTCAAAATGCTTTACAATCCGGCGCTCGTTCAGACCTTTCATGACGGATGGATAGCCCGGCAACACTGTATGTGTTCTTATTCCATAAGATATCAGAGCACCCGGCAGAGACCCAACGACATCCCCTAGCCCACCGGTTTTTATCAGTGGATACATCTCTGAAGCGACTGAAAGGACGTTCAGAGTGGCAGGCAGCATTGCAACAGGTATCTGCGTCATGGCTCATGCCTCTTTAGAGTTTTGGTGGTATCGCTGCACACCGACGGACATGATGCGGGCTGTCTAAGACGGTTAAACAAAAAACGCGGCCTATGCCGGAATGTCCCCGACACACGATTATGTTATCAATTTTCTCCACAGGACATGCGTTACCACCCCATGGATGCCACGGTTTCGCCATATGGCGAAAAACCAGAAGAGCATTCTGAGTCAGGATGGACCGCTGCCGATGAGCTTTCCGCTTCGCCAAGGATTACGTGAAGGCAACCCCGTCGAGAGAGGTGCCTCGTATGATGGATCAGGTGTCAATTTTGCAGTTTTTTCCGCGAACGCAACAGCAGTCGACATCTGTCTCTTTGACGCAGACGGTAAAACTGAAACAGACCGCATTCGTCTTCCTGAATACACGGATCAGGTTTTTCATGGCTGGATCCCCGATCTGCATCCGGGTCAGCTTTATGGCTTGCGTGTCCATGGCCCCTATGAGCCTGATGCCGGACATCGCTTTAATCCGAACAAACTCCTGCTGGACCCTTATGCCAGAGGGCATTTTGGCAGCCTGCAATGGAACCCTGCCCTGTTTGGTTATCAACTGGGTCATCCCGATCTTGATCTGAGTTTCGATGACCGGGACAGCGCGCCATTTATCCCAAAATGTATTATTTCCGCTCCGTCACGACGGAGAAATAAACCTCTGAAAACACGTTGGTCTGATAGCATTATTTATGAGACCCATGTCAAAGGCTTTACACAAACTAACCCTCTGGTCCCTAAACGTCTGCGAGGCACCTATGCCGGTCTCTGCCATCGCTCCGTGCTCGATTACCTTAAATCTCTGGGAATAACCTCCATTGAACTTCTCCCCATCCAAAGCTTTGTCAATGACCAGTATCTTATAGAAAAAGGCCTCACAAATTACTGGGGTTACAATACGATCGGTTTTTTCTCCCCTGATACACGCTACGCGGCTAACCATGCGGACCCGGCGACTGAGTTCAGACATATGGTGGCCGGTTGCCATGCTGCGGGCCTCGAAGTGATTATGGATGTTGTCTATAATCACACAGCCGAAGGGAATGAGCTTGGGCCGACCTTGTCCTTTAAAGGGTTAGACAATGCGTCTTACTACCGTCTGGTTCCTGATAATTTACGCTATTATATCAATGATACCGGCACGGGGAACACATTCAACCTGAGTAATTTGCGGGCTATACAGTTTGTAGCCGACAGCCTGCGTTACTGGGCAGAGGATATGGGCGTAGATGGTTTCCGCTTTGACCTGGGCACCATTTTGGCACGCGAAAAAGAAGGGTTTGATCCCGAAGCTGGTTTTTTACGCGTCTGCCGACAGGACCCAACTCTGGCGCACCTGAAGCTAATTGCAGAACCGTGGGATATCGGGCCCGGGGGCTATCAGGTCGGTAAATTCCCGCCAAGCTGGGCAGAATGGAATGACAAATTTCGTGACACAGCCAGAGATTTCTGGCGCAACGAGGCGCGCGCTTCCGCTTTAGCTACGCGTCTTCTTGGCAGCCCGGACCTGTTTAACCATAGCGGTCGTCAGGCGTGGTCCAGTGTCAATTTCATTGCTGCGCATGACGGGTTTACACTTAAAGATTGCGTCTCCTATGAGACCAAACATAATCAGGCAAACGGCGAAAATGGCGAAGACGGCTCCAATGACAACCGCTCTTGTAACTACGGAGCCGAAGGTCCCACTAATGATGACGCCATTAATGCATTGCGCTGGCGACAGTGCCGCAACATGCTGGCCACCCTTCTGCTCTCCCAAGGCACCCCCATGCTT
Organism: Acetobacter sp. KSO5; assembly: GCF_044094635.1. NCBI lineage: Bacteria > Pseudomonadati > Pseudomonadota > Alphaproteobacteria > Acetobacterales > Acetobacteraceae > Acetobacter > Acetobacter sp. KSO5. The sequence continues at coordinate 2,073,939 of NZ_CP172014.1, forward strand.
CTGGCGGGGGACGAGTTTGGCCGCACGCAAAATGGAAATAACAATGCCTACTGCCAGGACAATACGATTTCATGGCTGAACTGGGCTATTGAAAAAGAAGGAAAAAATCTACAATCTTTTACACAGCGCATCATCAGTCTCAGAAAACGCTTCCCCATTTTAAGACGCAGCCGCTTTCTCACAGAAGCCTACAACAAGGATCTCGATGTTAAAGAACTGACATGGGTCAGCGCTAGTGGTCAGGAAATGAGGCAAGAAGAGTGGGATCATGCGCAATGTTTTGGCCTGATGCTGGATGGTCGCGCCCAGCCGAGCGGTATCATGCAACGCGGTGCAGATGCCACACTCCTCCTCATTCTCAATAGCTGGAATGACGTTGTGGAATTCACCCTTCCAGAAGCAGAAGGCGGCGCATGGAAAATGCTTCTCGACACTAATCGCCCGAATGACGGAGCCGAGATAGAGAAAAATATTTTCCAGCAGAAAACACTGTTTACCGTAACGGGACATTCTCTTTTAGTTTTTGAGCTGCTCGGAACTTAGAGGGGGAGTTTTTCTTGGAAATATACAATTTTTATTCCAGAGGCTTAGTTGGACGCATTCCGGCGCATACCCTGCTATCAGATTTACCCTCTGGCAGGATGACAACGCCCTGCGTCCATCAAAGTCAGGAAACTTTTCTGGGGATTGATCTTTTATAAGGTAATAGCCAGCAAGCAGGAGTATCGGCCATGCCTCGCGGTGACAAATCAGCCTACACGGATAAGCAGAAAAGACAGGCAGAGCATATCGAAGAAAGTTATGAACAGCGTGGCGTCAGCGAAAAAGAAGCTGAGCGTCGGGCATGGGCCACCGTTAATAAAGAAACAGGGGGGGGGTAAGAAAAGCGGTTCAGGGAGAGGCCATGACGTGACGCATGAACCGTCCCGCAAAGGCGGAAAGAAAGGTGGCCAGGCATCGGCTCACCGGCCCGCAGACGCACGTTCTGCCACAGCACAAAAAGGCGCTGAAACCAGAAAAAGAAAGTGACGATCCCGCCCTTAAGTTACTATTAAAAAAATCTACCTCATAAGGGCTTTTTATTTTTGTAGCCTGGTTAGCGATATAGTCTTCGCGGATATTTCGTGAAGGGCTCTCAGATGCCTTTAAAAGAACCACCTCAGCCATTTCTGTGCTTAGGAAGTGAATACCGCAGAGAACAATATCGCCACTACTCGTCTCATAGGCCTTGTCTCACTAGACTGTCGCTACCGTGCCCATCTTAAAAACACGGCTTTAGAGAGCGTGCTGGTTCACGCTTTTCCCGGCAATACGTGTCAGTTTCTGATCGGCAGATTTTTCTTCTTCCAGCGTCTGCTGCAGAAGAGCCGCACAATCCGCACGACCGAGCTGTGTTGCATAGGCAATAAGACTGCCATAACGGGTTATTTCATAATGCTCGACTGCCTGTGCGGCAGAAAGCATGGCAGCATCACGAACTTCGGGATCGTCACAATCACTGATGATATCCTTTGCCTCAGCAAGAATTCCATCCATCGCCTGACAGGTTACACCCTTAACAGGCTGCCCGTGGAGTTCAAACACCTGCTCCAGCCTACGCACCTGCCCTTCTGTCTCCGTCAGGTGATGCTGGAACGCAGCCTTCAGTTCCGGGTCCGAAGCCTCTTCGGCCATAACGGGCAAGTTCTTAATGATCTGGTTCTCAGCATAATAAATGTCCTGAAGAGTATGCACGAACAAATCATCAAGGGTGTTTATTGGTTTCGAAAAGAATCCCATTTTTCAGTCCCTTTCCAAAAGAATATCTGCTCTTGGCGGATATCTAACATGTGGCAAACTGGTCGAAATGTTGAGGTCCCGGGAGCGCCAGCAGTGTTGCCGGCGCCCCCGACACTCAACGTGATGTCAGGATTTTTTATGACTCTGCTGACCAGCTTTGACATGCTGCTCATGCGTGCCACCACGGGTGCCAGAGCTATGTTCGCCCGCGCCCTTTTCAGTCTGGGAACCAGTGGTATTTTTGTGGCTTTGTTCGCCAGCCTTCACATGCTGCTCATGCGTGCCACCCCGGGCACCAGAGCTATGGTCACCCGTGCTCTTTTCAGTCTGGGTGCCACTGGTATTTTTATGACTTTGCTCACCAGCTTTAACGTGCTGGTCATGGTTACCGCCTTGGTTAGCCATTTTACCATTCCTTTTTCTGAGAAGAGACGGTCCTTTTTATCTGGCCGTCTTATGGCAAACCCCGTCCAGCAGTCAAAGTTGCCATCCAAAGAAATAATTACAAATATTTTATAAATAAATATAATACAATCGAAATAAAAATACATTTTTTTATTTTAATTTCATAATAGTTAGAAAACATATTTATGAAATAACACTGAAATTTCTCTTTACCCCCTAGCAGCCTGTCGGGTTGGGCATTTTGCGGCTGATAACGCCGAGGCTGACCCGGCTTATGCTGCGTGAAGCCGTGCCATTCTTTTGCAGTTGTATGCGAGAGCGACGAGTGTCCATTCGGTCGTGACTTTTGCAAGGCTGCGCAGACTGAATCTTCTGAACCCCATGATGCTTTTGATAATTCCAAAGACCGGTTCAACGGTCTGTTTTCGTAGTCTGTAAACATCTCCGGCTTCTGTGGTTTCCAGCCTGTCCTTCATGGCAAGCCGCCAGGGTTCGGTTATCCGGCGTGGCTCCGTGTTTTCAGGAGGTGGCCGGAAATCATATGGCCTGCGGGCGCGAGGCCGTCCGATGGCGACCAGCGGATCGATGCCTTTTTTCCGCAGGTCCCGGACCGCCTGCCCGTTGGCGTAACCGGTGTCGGCGAGCACTGTCTTTGGGAGACCGATCGTGCTTTCCATCGACAGCACGGTGCTGGCAAAGGACGGCGCGTCCGCTGATGTGGCGACAACGTCGGTTGTCACGATCAACTGACTGCCTTCGGCGCAGACCACGGCCTGGGCATTGTAAGCCTGCCGGAACTCGTGAGCGTCCGAACGCCGCATGAGGCGGCTGTCGGGATCGGTCAGACTGATCTGCCGGTCGGGTGGTGGTTCATCATCGGGCGGTTTGGGCGCCCGGCCGCGACGCCCTGTTTTTGCGTCATACACCGCCTTCTTTTTCTCGTATGCCGATCGCGCCGCCTCGGCCTGCGCCTTCGCATCTGCTTCCAGCCGGGCGCAGGCTTCGTCCAGCTTCGCTTTCAGTGTTTCCCGTCGGGCAAGCGCTTCCGGCAATGCCTGCGGATCGCTGTCTGTGGCATCTGCGTGCTCCGCCTGGTCCATCAGTTTCGCGATATCCACCGCCAGCTGTTCGCGCAGCGCCCTGATCCGGTCGTAGCGCAGGGAACGGTATTTCGAAGCGTCGGCATCAATTTTCGTGCCGTCGATCGATACTACACCCAGACGCAGCAGACCCGTCTCGCGCGCCAGAAGCAGGACCTGCGCAAATGCAGCTTCAATGGCTGTCCGGTTCGTCCGGCGGAAGGTCGCAATCGTATCATGATCCGGATGCAGGTTCGCCGCCACGAAGCGTACCCCGATGTCGCGATATGTCGCCCGCTCGATCCGGCGTGAGGAAAACAACCCGTTCGCATAGCTGAAGATCAGAAGGGCCAACATCAGACGCGGATGGTACTGTGCCTTGCCACCCGTGCGCACTGGCACGCAGAACGCACTCATCGGAACCCGCTCAACGGCTGCGACAATGAAATGCGCCATATCGTCAGCAGGAAGCCACGACTTCAGATCAGGAGGCAGAAGATACGGCTGAGACCGGTCAAACGGGATGAAGCTGCTCATCTCACCACCTTACAACCTCACCCCTTCACAGGGTACCCCAACCCGACAGGCTGCTAGTCCAGCGCAGATGCCTTCCTTGTTAGCAGCTGAATAAACAACCATGACAGCATGTAAGCACTACCGCAGACAGCAAACAGAACATAATACCCTGTGTTAATGCTATTTATAGACCTGTAGTAATCCAGAATGATACCAATAAAGACGGGGAAAAACATTCCTCCTATGGAGCCTGCCATGCCTCCAATACCCTGCACCGAGGCTATCATGCTTTTGGAAAAATAGTCTGCGGGCATGGAATAGATATTAGCTGACCAGCCCTGATGCGCAGCAGCTGCCACACTCAATAGCGCAATCATCCCCCACATGGAGCCAACCTGCGCAGAAAAACACAGTGGGATCACCAGCAGCGCCATCATCAACATGGTAAAGCGCCGCGCGGTTGCAACTTTCCAGCCCCGACCGATCAGAAAAGAGGAAATCCAGCCACCACCAACACTTCCGACAGATGTCGAGCAATAAACAGCCATCAGCGGAAATCCAAGATGCTGAAGATCAAGGTGGTATCGATCCGAAAAATAGGATGGCAACCAGAAGAGAATGAAAAACCAGATTGGATCCGTCATGAATTTGCCAAGCGCAAAAGCCCATGTCTCTTTCATTTTCAACAGATCTAACCAGCGCCCTTTAAATTCCGGCACTTCAGCAATACCTGAATCCTGAGCAATATAGTCTCGCTCTTCAGGTGACAGACGAGTAGTCTCCTCAGGCAGACGGTAAATACGCAGCCATATGATCAACCAGACAAAACCAGAAAGACCCGTAATAATAAAAGCAGCCTGCCATCCATATTTAACAGCAAGCCATGGCACTGTAGCCGGTGCCATGATGGCACCAATACTTGTTCCTGCCGTGACAATCCCAACAGCCAGAGAGCGCTCCGTAGAAGGAAACCACTCTGAAACAGCCTTCAAAGCTGATGGAAAATTACCCGACTCTCCAAAACCGAGCAGACCACGAACTGCCGCAAAGGTTGCTGTTCCTCCCACAAAGGCATGACTGATTGATGCAATACTCCAGATAAACATACAGACTGCATAGCCCAGACGCGTGCCAATTCTGTCTATCAATTTCCCAAAGGAAACAAAGCCCAAAGCGTAGCAAGCCTGAAAAACAATAACCAGATAGCTGTAGTCTTTTTCAGTCCAGTCGAATTTCTGTTCCAGAAGCGGCTTGAGTAAGCTGAGAACCTGACGGTCCACATAGTTGATTGTTGTTGCCGCAAAAAGAAGTCCGCATATTATCCAGCGATATTTACCAATCATCACGACCTCCGGTTTTTCTTTTTTGTAGGAGATGCAAAATGTCCGAGTGCAGGCACAGACTTCTCGCGCATAAGTATTAAGGCAGGCGCACCCTAGAACTGCGCGACAAACCGGAATCCAGCAAGTAACGCGTTAGGGTAAACTTTGTTTGCATCGGGATTGATAATATATTGCAGGTCCGGCAAAAGCTTGATCCCGCGCGCAATAAACGCTGTGTAAGTCAGTTCGAGAACCTGAAAATCAGACTGCGGCGCTGCAACACCATTGAGCAAAGGCAAACCCATATCTGCCTGCATTTCCTGCTGACGGGTAATTTTTCTGTTTACTGTCTGGCGCGTCCAGAAAAATGATATGGCATCGGTTATTCTGCCCGGAAACATACCCTGTGAAATAATCCCCAGCGTATACTGGCTTTGATTAGGAAGTGACGCCCCCATATTCCATCCTGCCAGACCGTAAAGAAGAATTCCCTGATTAGCAGCCGGACCGTAGCGATACACCATCTGGTCCGCACCGATATACCACGCCCCCCTTTGTCGTTCGGTTTTCCCCGGCAAATGAGACACCAGCTTTGGGCTGCCATCTGTGGATGTAAACGGGTCCGGATGGTTTGAGGTATCAATATATCCACCTATTTTATAGTGACCTCTCAATTTATTGCGTCCCAAAACAGGCTCCCATCCAAGTTCTACAGGAATAACAAAACCGTTTTGAGCAAAGGAGAAATTGAACCCTGCCCGTCCGCCTTCCGTGGGAGAGACTTCATAGAAACCCGCCTGTGCGTACAAATGGTCACCCGGATTGACGCGTGCCATAATCCCCCATTGTGAAAAAGGCCATGAACGCCATTTCGTAACATTTGAAAGCCCTGATGGGTGGGCACAGGTAATCATGTTCAGAGCATAACAGCCAAGGTAGGACGTCCCAAATTTCATGTTGGCAGGCATCCGCCCAAAATCAATGATGAGTTTTTTATCAAAAAGGGACTGCTCCATATACATATAGACAAGCTTATACAGAACATTTCCCCCCGCCCCGTAATCTTCCTGCGGCTGCGTCAGGGGGGTTACGCCCATATAATCGGTTGCAATATTACGGCCGGCGCGTTGTATGCCAAGCATATGGAAAGATGTTCCTTTCCATCCTAACATTTTCTCAAAATCCAGATCCGTTCCCATAACAACCTGATGGGTATATGTGACACCCCGTTTTCTGCCCCCGGCAACATCTCCAAGGGTTTCAGTCAGGTAGGTCAAGGTAAAAGCAAGACCATGTTGTTCCATTTTCGTACGCAGGCCACCCAGAGTGCCCAAAATACGGTCGTCTTTTGGAACAATCCGAACTTCGGGCCATGCAGACCCCAGGGGACTGGCTGCCATACCTGCCTGCTCTTTCTGCCGCGGTGATGCTGACACATTATCCCGCAAAAAAGCAGGAAGGCGGCTTTCATCCCAAAAACTTTTAGAAACGGGCTTAACCGTTACCGTCTCAGTTCTTCTGCTTGCCGTTTCATACTCTGCAGAAGGCGCCTGCGCAAACGCCCAGGATGCAAAACTTATGTGTAACACAGTCAAAAGCAGCATAAACGCTGCCTTAGATGCAAAGATGGTCTTCATAACGAACACCAATCAGGAACGCAGTTCTACTGCAGGCCGCACTGTTTTTGCGCTGGCCTGCATGTATCTCTTGGCGTTATTTCTGGAAAAAGGCAGTTGCAGCCTTTCGGTATCTACCAACCAAACGGACTTTGCGTTTAGTCGATTTCCACGATTTTCATGTCTTGTCTACTTACAGTCATCTGGCCATCTTTCTTGTTTTTGTTAACCAGTTTTGGATCTGCATAGGCTGAGTATATTTTAGAGCCTCATCCATTAAGTAACTAGGTAGAGCGTTAAGGGGTAGTCGTCAATTACCTTCCCTTTTATTTAAAATTTTTTAGATAGGCTTCTTTCTCGGCAATCAAAAACTACTGTTTGGAAAGAAACTTTCTATCTAAAGAACTGAAAAGAAAAATATTTTATCCGACTTTTCCTGTCAGTTCAGGCAGCAGTGTGAACAAATCTCCCACAAGCCCGTAATCAGCAACCTGAAAAATAGGGGCTTCTTCATCTTTATTGATTGCAACAATCACTCTGGAGTCCTTTATCCCTGCGAGATGTTGAATAGCCCCGGAAATTCCAACAGCAACATAAAGCTCCGGTGCCACAATTTTACCTGTCTGCCCCACCTGCCAATCATTGGGCGCATAACCTGCATCAACTGCGGCACGACTGGCGCCTACTGCGCCCCCCAACTTATCGGCAAGCAGTGTGATCTGATGGAAATTATCCTCAGACCCAAGGCCCCTCCCCCCAGAAATAATAATTTTGGCTGATGTCAGATCCGGTCTTTCTGAAATAATAGTTCTGTCCTCCACCCATTCAGACAACTTTGGGTCTGCTGGAACAGGAATATTTTCTATAAAGGCCGCTCCTTCCTCCCTCATGCCAGATGGAGAAAATGCTGCTGTGCGCACAGTAAAGACTTTTACAGGGTCACGAGATTTTACTGTCTGTATCGCATTGCCAGCATAAACCGGCCTCTCGAATGTCTCCACATCCAGCACATGCGTTACATCTGCCAGAACCATCACATCCAGCACCATGGCCACACGCGGCAAGACGTTGCGCGAAAAAGCCGTCGCCCCGGCGGCAATATGGTCATAGGACTTTGCAAGGCTCTGGATGAGCACAGCCAGCGGTTCTGCCTGACCGTGAGCCAGTGAGGCATCATCAGCAACCAGAACCTTCGCAACGCCTTTCAGCCGACTGGCTTCTTCGGCAGCCGTTTTGCAGTTCTGGCCGGTTATGAGCACATCAGCCTGCCCAAGCGGTGCCAGGGCTGTCAGTGCCCGGGCCAGCATATCTTTCAGAAGGTGGCCGTTGTTGACTTCAGCTAAAAGCAGAACAGACATCACAGAACTCCTGCTTCATTTTTCAGTTTGGAGATAAGTTCATCAACAGAGTGAACCTTGACACCCGCTTGCCTTTTAGGAGGCTCTGCTGTGCTCAAAACAGTCAGGCGTGCCGCAATATCCACGCCTAGCGTTGCAATGTCTACTTCCTCAATCGTCTTTTTCCTGGCTTTCATAATGGCGGGCAGCGCAACATAGCGAGGCTGGTTGAGACGCAGGTCTGTTGTTACAACCGCTGGAAGTTTGAGGCGCAGCGTTTGCAGGCCGCCATCAATTTCACGGGTTACCAGCACCGCCCCCTCTTCGACTTCAAGCGCGGAGGCATACGTGCCCTGCCCCCAACCCAGGGCAGCAGCCAGCATCTGGCCTGTAGCATTCATGTCATTATCGATCGCCTGTTTTCCGGCAATCACCAGTTGCGGCTTTTCAGCCTCAACAATTTTTTCCAGGATTTTGGCGACCGCCAGAGGTTCTATGTCCTGATGAACATCATCAGTGGCATGCACCAGGATGGCCCTGTCGGCCCCGATAGCCAAAGCCGTGCGCAAGGTGTCTTTGACCTGAGGCACCCCGATGGAAACCACCACAATTTCTGTTGCCACACCCTTTTCCTTAAGACGAACTGCTTCCTCCAATGCAATTTCATCAAAAGGATTCATGGACATTTTGACGTTACCGAGTTCCACGCCAGAGCCATCTGCCCGGACTCTTACCCGAACGTTGTAATCAACAACACGTTTTACCGGAACGAGAATTTTCATAACAATCTCCAGCACTCAGCACACGGTTCGGAAGCGTTCCACCATGACGTCCAGCACATCATTCGGATCACGCTTCCACCAGTTTTGTGCAGAAAAAATTTCAACTTCGCAGAACCCTGCATAGCCAGCTTTTTCAACTGCGCAGCGCAGGCCTTTAAGGTCTGCCACCCCATCGCCCATCATCCCGCGGTCAAGCAGAAAATCTGTCGTGTGTGCCAGCCAGTCACATAAATGGAAGCCGAAAATACGCCCGTGTGCACGATCAAGCTGCCGCGGCAGATCCGTATCCCACCAGACATGATAAACATCTATAGCCACCCCGAGATTAGGGGCCGCAATCTGATCACACAGGTCCAGCGCATCCCGCGTGGTTGTCAGGCAGGAGCGATCTCCGCCATACATCGGATGCAAGGGCTCCAGTGCAAGCCGGACACCGCACTGTGCGGCATAGTCACTGACAGAAGCTACACGCTCTGCGACATATTTCAGGCTTTCCCGAATACCTTTTGTTCCGGCCTCCACGCCCCCCACAACAATAGTCAGCACATCACCACCGAGAGCAGCGGTTTCATCAATCGCCTTAAGAAAATCATCCTGAATGTCTTTGGAGTTCTGAAGGGAGAGAGGTCCTGTTAAAAACGGTGAACGGCAAAGCCCCACAACCTTTACTCCAGCCTGTCTGGCATAATGCCCGATAGCAGTCGCGCGCCCGGCTATTTCCGTCCGCCAGAACACAATGCCGCCAATCCCCCTCTGTGCGCAGGCATCCACTGTCTGCTCAGGAGACCAGCCACCTCCGGCACCGGGCATATTATGCCCAAGGGTGGCTGTGTTTAGGGCCAGTGCAGCAGTATTCTGGCTAAAATCCCGCATAATCAGTCCACCCCATAAAGAGTCAGCAGACTACGCATACGCACTACGGCAAGGTCCGGGTCCCGGAGAAGCCCACACGCATCCGCATGACGGAAAATACCTGTGAAATACGGCAGAGCACGCATGGATTGCGCCCCGTTCAGCATAATGAAATGCTTCTGGAAGCCATTCAGCCAAGCCAGAAAGACAACGCCTGTTTTGTAGTATTGGGTCGGGGCCTGAAACATAAGCCGGGCCAGAGGCACCGTCGGGTCCAGTAGTGCATGGAAACCCGCTTTATCTCCCTCCCCCAGTCGGCTTACAGCAGACGCGGCCAAAGGCGCGATGGGGTCAAAAATACCCAGCAAGGCGTGACTGTAGCCCTGATCATCTCCGGCAATAAGCTCCGGATAATTGAAGTCATCGCCCGTATACATTTTCACGCCGGCAGGCAGACGTCGGCGCATAAGAATTTCTTTCTCCTTATCCAGAAGAGAAATTTTTATGCCATCTACTTTGCTCTTATTTTGTTCAATGACATCAAGAGCAATTTCCACAGCATCTGTAAAATCAGCAGCCCCCCAATAGCCTTTTAAAGCCGGATCGAACGCGCTCCCCAGCCAGTGCAGAACCACAGGTTCATCACAGGCGTCCAGAACCCTGGCATAGACCTTTTTATAATCCTCAGGGCTTTTTGCCACGCGAACAAGCGCCCGGCTCGCCATGAGAATGATGCGCGCCCCCACGCGCTGAATGGCTTCCACCTGCTCCAGATACGCCTGAATTACATCATCCAGAGTGCTGGCGTCTGCCGGATCCAGATGGTCTGTCCCACATCCATTGACCACACGTGCGTGGGGCAAGTCTTCCCTGGTGCGCTTGATCAGTTCCAGGGCATTGGGCCAGTCCAGCCCCATACCCCGTTGAGCGGTATCCATGGCTTCCGCAATACCTAGTCCAAGCCCTTCCAGATACCGCCTGAAAGCCAATGTGGCCTCCCAATCGATCGCCCCGCGGCCAGAGGGGGCCGATGCGCTGAATGGGTCAGCCGTGACATGGGCTGCAGAATAGACAATACGGGCTGGATCAGCAGGCAGGACACTCTGCGGAGCCGTCTTGCCACTGAGTTGATATGCTGTTTTCAGCCCTTCGCTATCAGGAAGAAATATTTTCATGGCTGATCTCAAAATCGCGGCACAAGCATTCCGGCGTCTGCCGAAATAACCTGGCCAGTTGTGTAAGGAAGGTTGCCTGCTGCAAGGGCAGCCACAATACGGCCTATCTCTGCGGGTTCTCCCACGCGAGGGAACAGCGTCAAGCCATCCGCTGCCCGTTTCCGATAGTGCTCAATGACGGGTACCGTCATCTCGGTCGCAATCAGTCCGGGCTGAACATCGTAAACCGCGATATTTTCTGCTCCCAGCCGCACCGCCAGAGTTTTGGACACCATGGCCGCTGCGGCCTTGGAGGCACAATATTCTGAGCGTGCTGTTGCCACGGCAACGGCATTGGACGAGGTAATATTAACAATAGAGCAGAACACCTCAGCCGAACGCGGTCGTGCAAGAAAATAACGTGCAAATTCTTGAGACAAAAAGAAAACGGCCTTTGCATTCACAGCAAAACAGCGGTCCCAGCTTTCCGGGGAAACATCCAGCATGTCTCCGCGATGCATCACTCCCACGCCAGCATTATTAACCAGTGTTGTAACGGGTCCGAGCGTAGCTTCAATTTTTGCAAAGATATCTCTATAGAGCTCCTGTTTCGTCACATCAAAGGGAAGTGGCATAACTGCCCCCCCCAAAGCTGAAAGATGCCTGACGGCTGCTGCCAGTTCGTCATCATCAGTCAACCCATTTACGGCAAGAGAAAATCCCTCTTTTGCCAAAGCCTCAGCCACCGCCAGCCCGATGCCTCTGGAAGCTCCGGTGACAAGCGCAACCTGTGTCATGCAGAAGCACCCTTCCGCAGCAGTTCGCGCGCGATAATCATGCGCTGAATCTGGTTTGTTCCTTCATAAATCTGGGTGATTTTTGCATCCCTATACAGGCGTTCAACTTCAAAACCACGAATGTAGCCGGAACCGCCGAACACCTGCACAGCATCGGCTGTACGGGCAACAGCAATATCCCCGGCAAAACATTTCGCCATGGAGCAGGCACGTGTGGCATCCAGCCCGCGATCAATTTTCATAGCGGCAGAGTAAACCAGAAGACGGGCGGCCTCGATGTCCTTCGCCATGTCAGCCAGCAGCCACTGCACACCCTGAAATTCAGAGATATGTTTGCCAAATTGCTTGCGCGTGCCCGCATAATCTACTGCGGCTTCAAGACCCGCTTGCGCAATCCCTACAGCCAGAGCGGCAATGCCGACGCGCCCTTTGTCCAGAACGCTCATCATCATATGAAAGCCGCGGTTCATCTCGCCCAGCAGGGCATCAGGGCCAAGACGCACATCCTGAAAATCCAGTGCGCCTACCTGACTGGCACGCTGCCCCATTTTGTGCTCCTTAGGCCCCCGTTCCACACCTTTGGCGTGCAGATCCACGATAAAAATGGACATCCCCCGATTACCGGCTTCTTTATCCGTACGGGCCAGCACAAACCCTGTGTCCGCCACGGGCGCATTATGGATCCAGATTTTGCCGCCATTCAGCACCCAGCCATCCCCATCTCTGACGGCGGTTGTGCGAATGCCAGACACATCCGTTCCAGCTTCCGGTTCGGTAATGCAATAGGCGACCTTCCGCTTCATGGACATGACATCAGGCAGCATTTTCTGCTGCTCCGGCGTTCCATGCCGGACGAGCAAAGTGGAAATAAGTTCCACTAACCCACACTGATCCGCCACACTGGCGTAACCACGGGAGAGTTCTTCCATCACCACAGCATAGGTCAGCGTATCAAAGCCAGGGCCGCCCAATTCTTCTGGTACAGCAATGCCGAACAGGCCGAGCTTGCCCATTTCATCATAAATTTCAGTCGGAAAGCGTTCTTCGCGGTCCAGAGCTTCTGCTGCCGGACGAACAACGTCATTCACAAAAGAACGTGTTGTTGAACGAACTTCTTCTTGTGTTTCGTTAAGGAACATGACTGCCTCCTTGTTTTATAACCATGCAGTTACTTGTGAGATAAACAAAACCAGCGCTTCTAAAGACGTTGGTTTTTTCTTGAATATTTATAAAATCAGAGTGACAGACCCACTGGAGAGTCTCTGAACAGAGCGGCATTCATTTCCTTAAGGTCGGGCGCAACATGCAGCGTGCCGGAAGCCTGAGAAAGAATATCTCGCTCTATATCAATTCCGGGAGCAATCTCCGTAACCGTCAGCTTTCCGTCCAGAAGCCTGATAACGCAGCGTTCGGTTACATAAGTAATGTCCTGCCCGTTCTCTGTCGCTTTACGACCGGAAAAACTAACCTGGGCAACTTCGGGAACAATTTTGGCGATCTTCCCCTCTTTATCGATGACCAGCCGGCCATCCTCTATGTGCATTTTGGCGCCTGCATTAAAATTTCCAGAAAAAATAATGCGCTTTGCCCTGCTGGTAATATCAACAAATCCTCCGGCCCCTGCTGTCCGATGGGGTGTTGCAGCCAGACGGCTGACATTCACAGAGCCATCTTCCCCTATTTCCAGAAAGGACAGTAAAGAACAGTCAAAGCCACCTGCCTGAAAATAAGAAAACTGATGCGGCGATGCGACGAAAGCTTCCGCATTGCTTGCACATCCGAATTTGAAATCAAGCAGAGGAACGCCCCCCACAGCACCCTGCTCAATCACCCAGGTGACGGCACCATGCTGCCCTTCTTCGAGTAAAATACGGGGAACATTAGCGGAAATTCCAAAACCGATATTAACGGCCCACCCTTTTTTCAGCTCCTGCGCAACACGGCGCGCCATAACCTTGGAGGGGCCAAAGGCGGGACACTCAAAACTGGAAAGAGGACGGAAAATTTCGCCGGAAATTGCAGGATCATACAGTGTTGCGGTTGTCTGCAACTGATCGGGAGCCTCGACCACAACATCCACCAGAATGCCAGGGACCTTTACATCATGCGGCTTCAGCGTCCCCTGAGCAGCAACACGACGCACCTGCGCAATAACCAGCCCACCGTTATTGTGCGCTGCCAATGCCATTTCCATGGCTCCCAGAGTCGCGCCCTCCTGCTCAAACGTCAGATTACCTTTTTCGTCGGCGGTGCTGGCGCGAATAATGGCCACATCTGGCTTCAATGCAGGAAAGTAGAGCCAGTCTTCCCCTTCAAACTGCATGACCCGAACAATGGACTGCTGCCGTGCCGTTCCATTCATGGCGCAGCCTTCGCGCCGCGGATCGGCAAAGGTGTCCATTCCGACTTTTGTCAGTACACCCGGCCTTAAGGCCGCTCCTTCCCGTAGCATGTCAAAGATGATGCCGGATGGCACATTATAGGCTGCCAGATCTTCACTCAGAATACGCTGCCAGATCAGCGGAGGCTCTGCATTGCTTGGGCCGGAGGGATAGGAGCCACCAATTATACGGCTGATCATCCCCGGTTGTGCAAGGTGGTCCACGCCCTTTGTGCCAAACATATCTCCCGCACAAATGGGATGGATGGTTGTCAGGCTGGCAGGGGCTCCCTCTGCGGCATAACGCTGCCCTAGCGCCTCCAGCACCGCATCTGGACACAGCAACCCAGAGGAGGAGTTGACCGCAATGGTAGCGCCGTTTTGTATGAGGCCTACAGCTTCCGCGGCGGTTCTGATTTTCGTCATGGAATCCGGTCCGTTTTTATTATTATCTAACCAGTTGGTTACTTAAGAAAGTGAATACGAGAATTTGTCTCCACGCAAGAGCCAGTTTCATGGTCTCGGTAACTTTCCGGGCATTAACCGGTATCAGTCTCCTGCCCGGATAAAATCAGCGGCTCTTTCGGCAATCATCACAGTTGCAGCATTGGTATTCGACCCGAGCAGAGACGGCATGGCAGAGCTATCGCAAATCCGCAGTCCGTCCACGCCATAGACCTTCAGAAACGGATCAACCACAGCGCCCTGCCCAGAGCCCATACGGCATGTGCAGGTAGGATGATAAGATGTGCGCCCATACTGCCGCGCATAAGCCTCACACTCCTGCAGAGACGGCGCTTTATCCTTGAAAAAACAAATCTCGCGGATGTGCTTTTGGAGGGAAGATTGAGAGAACATCTCGTAACTCAATTTGACCCCTTTTGCAGCCAACCGCAGGTCATCGGGATGAGACAGAAAATTTGGATCCACGAGCGGACTCACTCGTGCATCGGCAGAGTGAAGCCGCACTGTTCCGCGCGATTTTGGGCGCAAAAGATAACTGTTCAGGGTAATCCCTGACCGCCCTTTTGGAACGGTCATAACGCCGGCTTCCGCCCCTGCCCCTGCAAGAAAATGGAACTGGATATCAGGAATATCGACAGTCGGGCTTGTGCGCCAGAACGCCCCCGCTTCCACAATATTGGAGGCTGCGGCTCCAGTCCCAAACACTGCATATTGCAGGCCAGACCAAGCCATATTGTGCAGCTTGTTGTATTTATCCAGACTAATGTTCTTTTTTATTTCCGCAACAATATCAACGCCATAATGATCTTGTAAATTCTCGCCCACTCCGGGCAGATCCTGAACAACAGGAATGCCATGCTGTTGCAGATGGTCCGCTGGGCCAATACCCGAGAGCAACATGAGTTTAGGGGTTCCTATTGCCCCGGACGTGACAAGAATTTCGCGCTCAGCGGCAGCCGTGATAACTTTGCCACCGACGACATACTGCACACCTGCCGCACGCCGACCTTCAAAGAGGATGCGCAAAACAAGAGAATTTGTCACAACCGTCAGATTTTTACGGTCCAGAGCCGGTCGCAAATATCCAACGGCTGTAGAACAACGCCTCTGGTTCCGCACGGTCAGCTGATATAACCCTGCCCCTTCCTGCGTAGCGCCATTAAAATCACGATTATAAGGCAAGCCCATTTCCTGGCAGCTTTGCACAAAAGCCTGCGTGGTTACGTTGGGTGCAGTCACGTCCGAGACGCCCAGAGGCCCCGATGTGCCGTGCCAGGCCCCCGACAAAATAGTATTCCCCTCAGACTGCAGGAAATACTTCTGAACGTCCTTAAACGCCCAGCCAGTCGCCCCCTCCTGCTCCCATCTGTCAAAATCCGATGGGTGGCCACGCGTAAAAACCTCCGCGTTTATAGACGAACCGCCTCCAAGAACACGCCCCTGAACATAGGGAATTTTGCGGTTGTTCGCATGTTTCTGCGGAACGGTCTGTAATCCCCATGTCCAGGGGCCGCCCGTCATTTTCGCAAAGCCTGCCGGAATATGGATAAAGGGGTGGACATCCCGCTTCCCGGCCTCAATCAGGCAGACTTTTACCATCGGATCCTCGGAAAGGCGGCTTGCTAGAACACATCCCGCAGAGCCGCCCCCTACAACAATGTAGTCAAAGCGCGCTGTCATGATGCAATCCAGTGCGAACGTCTGTCCGTATCAATATGCACCGTTTTGAGCTGCGTATATTCTTCCACTCCGGCAAGGCCAGCTTCACGCCCCCAGCCAGACTGACGAAAACCTCCAATAGGCGTTTCCGGGCCACCCGTCATAATGGTATTGACCCAAAACCGCCCTGCTTTGACCCGCCGGGTCACAGTCAGAGCTTTGCTGATATCCTGCGTCCAGACGGAAGCGGCAAGCCCATACACGGTGTCATTCGCCAGCCGGATTGCATCTTCTACCGTTTCAAAACGGAAGGAAGACAAAACAGGACCAAAGATTTCATCACGCGCAATCGCCATGTCTGGCGTTACATGCGTAAAAAGAGTTGGCGCAATATAACGCCCTTTTGCACACGCGATTTCCATTCCGCCACATTGCAAAACAGCACCTTCCAATTTACCTTTTGCAATATAGTTAAGAATTGTCTCGTTTTGAGCATCCGTTGTAATGGCACCAACCTGCGTCTCAGGATCAAACGGATTGCCAACCCGAATTTTTGCCATTTTTTCAGCAACACGGCGCTCAAACTCATCCGCTACAGACTGTTCAACAATCAACCGGCTGGTCGAAACGCAGCACTGGCCAGTGTTAAAACTCACCCCAAAAGCGACTGCATCTGCGGCATCATCCAGGTTGCTATCTGCAAAAACAATAATCGGATTTTTGCCGCCCAGTTCCAGTCCCAGTTTTTTGAGGTTACTCTCAGCAGAAGCCTTAATGCAGGAGCGTCCAACTTTGGTTGAGCCTGTAAAAGACAGCATATCAATATCGGTATGCTCGGCCATAGCCTGCCCGATAACGCTGCCGGAGCCCGTCACAACATTATAGACACCTTTGGGCAGCCCTGCCTCGGCCAGAATGTCGGCCATAAGCAGGGTTGTGGCACTGGTCACCTCAGCAGGCTTAACCACCACAGTGCACCCGGACGCGAGAATAAACGGAAGCCTCTCGCACAAGATCATAAAAGGGAAATTCCAGGGCGTAATAAGCCCGACCACCCCGATGGGCTCCCGCAGAACCATTCCAAAAAGGGAGGAGCCCAGATTGTTAAATGTATTGCCATGCAACAAGCGGGCAGCACCGGCAGCCGTCTCAAAACAGGCAATCGCGTGGGTAATTTCTCCCTTAGCCTGAGTGAAAGGTTTTCCGTTCTCCAGCACCTCCCAGTAAGCAATGTCTTCCGCTCGTTCACGAAGGAGAGTAGCTGTGCGCAGAAGAACATCTGCACGCTCTGCCCCTGACTGTTGCGCCCACGGCCCCTCATCAAACGCTTTACGGGCCGCGGCCACGGCATCATCAAGGTCCTGTTTTGTACAGCAGGCTATACGCGTCACACTATGTTCATGAGAAGGAGAAAACCGTTCATACATCTCCCGTCCATGCCGCCATTCGCCATCTATAAAAAATCCAAAATCACGCGGCTTGGCAGGAGTAGAAAAACGATCTTTCGTCGCTGTCATCAAATTCAGCCTTCCATTCGTATCGCACTGAGTCCTTTCAAAAGGATGCTTTGCCTTAAGAAATGGTCGGCTCTGTGCGAGGGGGCATTCCGCCTCTCCGTTGTGGTCGCCTGGCTCAGAAGAGCAAAAAGCGTTCTCGACTTTAAACGAAGAAAGAACCAATTAGTTACTTAAATCTGTTGCAAAAAAGTTTGAACACCTTCACCTTCTGTTGAAGGCGTATGCCCTTTCCTTTTTGATTTAGCAGGCTGATGTCATTGACGCGCGCAATTCAAACCGCACGATCCCCTTCTACGCCACGTATTCGGGATGCTGAGGCAACAAAGCTTCGAATTCTGGAAGCCGCAAAGAAGGAATTTGCTCAGAATGGGCTGGAAGGCGCACGCGTTGATGCGATTGCACTTGAGGCTCAAGCCAACAAGCGTATGATTTACCACTATTTTGAAAGCAAAGAAAATCTCTTTAAAGTCATCATAGAACAGGCATATCTTGATATCCGTTCCGAAGAAGCGCGCCTGAAGTTAGAAACACTCCCCCCGAAAGAAGCGATTACAGAATTTGTACGCTTCACATGGGAATATTATCTTAAAAATCCGGAATTTATTACTCTGGTCAACAACGAAAACCTCAACAAAGCGCGTCACATCAAGAACTCTTCCACACTTCGTGAAGTCAGTAAAAAATTTGTTGCGCGTATTCAGGCTATTCTTGACCAGGGTGCACAAGAGGGCACATTTCGTCCAGGGCTGGATGCTGCGCAAGTCAACATTACCATTGCATCAATCGGCTATTATTACCTGACAAACAGCTATACTGGCTCAGTCATTTTCAATCGAGATTTTCTTTCAAAAAAAGCCCTGCAAGAACGACTGGCTTTTAACATAGACACAATCCTGAGGCTTCTCTGCGCTTAGGATTTGGACCACCCCTTGATCACAAAAATAAAAATGGCATAAATATATTTTTATACTAAAGGTTTTCTTCTTATTATTACGATATTTTGATTATTCATTTAAGGGAAAACACCGAATTACATTCCTTACTTGGATTAATTATTTTTAGAAACTTGATGAGTGGAGCAAGGCAGGCCTTACCAAACCTGTAATTCTCAATTCCGCTGATTACGCTCTACCCATCTTTGCATCGACTTAGGGATCATCGGCATTTTGATAAAACCTCGAACCAATACTCTCCACCAGCCAGTCCGCGAACACCCGCACACGTGGAGAAAGCTGCCGGTTGCTTGGATAAAGCACTGAGAGCGGGGTTGGCGTAGGTGGGAAATCGGGGAGGACTTCGATCAGTGTGCCCCTATCGAGGTCCTCCACAAAGCCATAACGCGGAACCTGCACGAGACCGAACCCCTGTCTGGCGGCTTCAGCGTAAGTATCCACACCTCCAACCAGCAGACGCGCCGGAAGCGAGACCTCAATTACCTCCTCTCCGCGCGTAAACTCCAATGGCAGGGACTGGCCGGTGCGTGAGGACACGAAGCCGATCATCTGATGCCCCCCAAGATCCTCAGGAGAGGCTGGCGTTCCATACCGCGCCAGATACGCTGGGCTGGCAACCGTCACCTCCTCCATAACGCCAAGTGGTCGGACAATCATATCGCTGTCCGGCAGTTTTCCGGCCCGCACAACGCAATCCACCCCCTCGCGCACCAGATCGACAAATCGCTCGCCTTCGCCAAGATGAACGGTCAGCGCTGGATGCCGGGCCAGAAAATCGGGCAGCGCGGGCAGCAGAAGCATCCGCGCCAGACGTCCGATAACATCAGCACGCAACAAACCCGCCACAACGCCACTCGCGCCACGATCCGCATCTTCAAGGTCCGCCAGGATCGCCACACAGCGGCGATAGTAAGCTGCGCCTTCCTCGGTTGGGCGCACGTGACGCGTCGAGCGGTGCAGTAGGCGCGTCCCTAGCCTTTGTTCCAATGCCTTGATCGCAGCGGTCGCAACCGGGCGGGAGACACCGCAAGCGGCTGCCGCGGCACTGAAGCTGCCGCGGTCTACAATGCGGATAAAGAGGTCGAGTGTCGCAAGTCTGTCCATAGGATTATTCCATTGCGCAAAACAATGCTGACGGAAAGAGCACTCTTATCGGAAGGATGACAGTGTGAGCAGAATTGCTCCTTCACCAGATGGAGAGTCCCATGCCTGCAACGACCCCGAATCCCATTGCCATCGTCACCGGCGGAAGCCGTGGACTGGGCCGCGCAACCGTTGAGGCTCTCGCCCGGCGCGGCGTTCCCTCAATCTTCACCTATCACACTAACAAATCTGCTGCTGATGAGGTGGTCGAGACTGTCGAACGCTACGGAGCTCGTGCGGTCGCTCTGCAACTCGACACTGGCGATACGCATGCCTTTCCAGCCTTCGCCGAGGAAATTCGGCGCGTGCTGGCCGCATGGGGTGCCGAGCGTTTCAATTATCTGGTCAACATGGCCGGCACCTCCCATGAGGGGCTATTTGGCGAAGTGACCGAAGAAGATTTCGACGCCGCTTATCGGATTCATGCCAAAGGTCCGTTTTTCCTGACGCAGACCTTGCTGCCGCTGATCGCGGATGGAGGCCGGATCGTCAATATTTCATCCGGCCTGACGCGTTTTGCCTACCCCGGACGAATTACCTACGCAGCCATGAAGGGCGCAGTAGAGGTGATGACGCATTATATGGCTAAGGAACTTGGCGCGCGCCGCATCGCCGTCAACACGGTGGCACCCGGTGCGATCCAGACGGATTTCTCCGGGGGCATAGTGCGGGACAACCCGGACGTCGCCCACCACATTGCAGAAACAACCGCGCTGGGACGCCCCGGACTACCAGACGACATCGGCCCGATGATCGCCTCGCTGCTGTCTGAGGACAATCGCTGGGTGAACGCGCAGCGGATCGAAGTCTCCGGCGGTCAGGTCATCTGAACGATGGCGATTACGGCACTCTCGCATACAGAGTGCCGCACGCCCCAGTGTTTGAGCGGGGCCATAAGAAGGACCCAATGCGACTGATACCATCAGGAGATCAGCAGGCGTTTCCGCGTAATCTTGCCTGATACGGTGGTCGGTAATTGCCTGACGAAGCGGATTTCCCTGAGGCCAATCCACCGACCAAGCACGTCATTCACCTGCCGGATAATCTCCTCGGACGAAGGCGGGCATTCCCTCCCCGCTTCAATCACCACATAGGCAACTGGTCGTTGCCCCCGCAGTTCGTCGGGGGTCGCGACCACAGCGCAGGCATGAACAGCAGGATGCGCCGCAATGATCTTTTCAATTTGCACGCCTGAAATGCGACGCCCAGCAACCTTGATGACGTCATCAGAACGCCCGAGCATATGCACAGCGTTCATCGGGTCGATCATGCCTTCATCGAAGGTACGATAATAGCTGCCTGTCTCATCAAGACAGGCCGTGGGAACATGGATCTTCCTATCCTTCCATACACCTGCCAGACAGCCCGGCGGCAACGGCAGGGACAGGACAATCTCTCCGCACCGTTCATCGGGCACGGATGGCACTATGGCCGGGCGGAACCCCGGCGCAGGTCGTCCGATGTCATTCATGAGGGAGACTGGCTCACGCTCAGGCAGGCCGAAGAAATGGGCGGTTATGCTCCACCCGGTTTCCGTCTGCCACCAGTGATTGACGACAGGTTTGCGGAAATATGATCGCGCCCAATCCAGTAAAGTTGGGTCCGCATATTCCCCGGCCACGAAGACGCCGGCGAGTGCGGGCAGGATAACCCCTGACAGGTTACGACTTTCCTGCCGCATGAGCCGCATCTGGGTTGGGGTGGTAAACAGGCATTTCACCGCGTGTTCGTGACAGAGCGCACGGATGGCGGAAGCAGATGCACCGCCTTCGACAATCACGCTGGTGCAGCCGCTGATCAGCGGCGCGTAGACCCCATAGGAATGGCCAACAACCCAGCCAAGGTCCGATGTGGTGAAGAAGGTATCACCGGGTTTGCACCCATATATCAGGTCCATAGACAGGGCGAGGGCTACGGCATGACCGCCATTGTCGCGCACAATGCCCTTCGCGCTTCCTGTCGTCCCAGATGTATGAAGAATATACAAGTGATCTTCGGAACGCAGCATGACCGGTTCTGCTGGCGCGGACTGTTCCAGCGTGCGAAAATCATGATCCCGCACTGGCAAAAGCGGGGCCGGAGAGGCTTCACGCTGCACAACCACACAGGCTTGTGGTCTGTGCGTCGCTGTGGCCAGTGCCTCGTTGAGGACGGATGCAGACGCGACCGGCTTCTGCCCCTGAAAGCTGCAACTCGCGATGATGACGACTTTCGGGGCCACATCATCAATCCGCCGCGCCAGTTCTGGCCCGGCATAACCGGCAAAAACCACGACATGCACGGCACCGATCCGCGCACAGGCCAGCATGGCGATGGCCGTCTCGACCATGGTCGGCATGGCGATCAGGACGCGGTCGCCTTTCTCCACCCCCAGCGAGCGCAGGCCACCGGCAAATCCGGCTACCCGGCCTTGCAACTCCCTATAGGTTACGACCTGATGTTCTCTGGTGGCGCAGGAATGCCAGATCAATGCTGCCTGCGCGCCACGCCCGTTTTCAACATGCCGGT
This sequence comes from Acetobacter sp. KSO5, assembly GCF_044094635.1. Lineage (NCBI taxonomy): Bacteria > Pseudomonadati > Pseudomonadota > Alphaproteobacteria > Acetobacterales > Acetobacteraceae > Acetobacter > Acetobacter sp. KSO5. The sequence goes on from NZ_CP172014.1 coordinate 2,096,203, forward strand.
CTACAGCATTGTAGCAGGTGTTGAGCGTGGCATCAGGAAACCAGTCATGCCAGCCATCCTCCCGCGTCCTGCATGCCGTCACAGGCGGCTGCTTCCATGTCACATGCTGCGCCGCAGCCAGCCAGAACGGCTCTGGCTGATTCAGCGCCGCATCGTACATCGCCTCGTATGTCGTCCATGGAAGCATGCCGTTTACTCCGTTCAGGCTACAGGCACGTCTTTGCCGGTGATCTGGCTGGCCAGCCACGCGGCATCGCGCGAAACGCCTGAGAACCGTCCCGATCCCCATGTGTGCAGCCATGGCAGGCCGAGGAAGTAGAAGCCCGGCGCATCCGTCACGCCCCGATGCCAGACCGGCTTGTTGGCCCCGTTGAAGACGGGCACGTCGATCCAGCGATAATTTGGTCGGAAGCCAATGCACCAGACGATTGATGTGATGCCGGCTGCCTTCAGGTCCAGCGGCGTATTACTGCCATCAGGTTCCCATACGGGCACATAAGGGGCTTCCGTCGGGACCGTAATCCCTTCACGGGCGATGTAGGCGTCGATGGATTTCTTGATGTCGGCATTCGTCTTGTCTGCATCATCAAGGTTTTCCTTCAGATCGGGCCTGAACGCCGCCACCTCATCCCGGATTGTCTCCAGCGTGCCGTGCAGGCCCACCCCTTCCTTTGCAAAAAGGCGCAGATCAAGATCATGCCCTCCGTTGCGGCCCGTGACGTAATGATTGGTCTTGTCACGGGCTCCGTCACGAAGAGGGTGATTATCCACCGTCAGGTCATAGAAGTGCATATCCGCCAGCCAGTCCACCACGTCGCGCCCGCGATAGAAACGCGAGACACGCGGGGCTGAACCAACGCAGAGATGGACCTTGCGTTTTTCAAGAAACAGGTCCTCGACAATCTGCGCGCCTGACTGACCACTCCCCACGACCAGAACCGCTCCCTCCGGTAACTGGGCCGCATTACGGTAATCCTGTGAATGCACCTGAAATATTGAGCGATCAATGGCGCTCGCATAGCCGGGGATCACCGCGTCCTGATACGCGCCCGAGGCGATGACCACATGCTTTGTGTGCCAGGTCTCACCGCCCGCCACTACACGATACCCACCGGCTTCGTGACGTGTGATGGAGGTAACCGCTGTGTGTTCGTGCAAAGGCGGGTTAAACGAATTAACAAAGCCTTTGACATAGTCTATTATTTCCTGCTTCACCATGAAGCCGTGCGGATCTTTTCCCTCATACGGATGGCCGGGGAGTTCGCATTGCCAGTTCGGTGTGACCAGGCAGAAATTGTCCCAGCGCTCATCGTCCCATGAGTGGCAGGCTGTCTTTGCCTCAAAGACAATGTGTTCCACCTTCTCGCGGCAGAGATACCAGCTCATGGAGAGTCCGGCCTGTCCGCCCCCTACGATGATGACGGGAATGCTTTTTTCGTTCTGTATCATGGTCGTTCTTTTCGTCTCAGGATCTGAAAGACAGGACGCGCACCTGCGCATCGGGATGTGTGAGGAACGGAACACTGGCCTGCCGGATGGCCTGAAGCTGGCCAAGGGCACGGCTGCACGGAAAGCCGTAGCGTGCACGCACGCGCTCACTAGCTTCCGTCAGGGCCGTATCCGCCTTTTCCAAAAACTCCCGGACCGGATAATCCTGACCGGGCGTGAAGTGGTCCCTTATGACCAGCGATGGGGAGTAACAGTCGGTCTCTTTCCCATCGGGCCAGCGCACGCGAAAGGTCATTTCGGGCATGGTGATGACGCTCCGGAATTATGGACATTGGCATGTGGCAGAGCCGCCAGACGCCGATATGCGGGCAGATGCCGACTAGCCACGCTGCGCCAGTCGAAACGGCGCCCCGTTGCTGGGCCGCTGACCTGAAAACGGTCGCGGGTTTGGGCGCTGAGGGCCTCACGCAATGTTAAAAGCAGAGAGTTGGGATTATCCGGACGGCACCACAGCGCATCCGCTCCCGAAAGGTGCTCCGTGAAAGGCGCAATCTCCGGCACTACGGCAGGCGTGCCACACGCCAGAGCCTCCAACGGACACAGACCAAACCCTTCCGTTGCGGACGGATAGGCCAGCACGGCCGCCTGCCGGTAGAAGGACGGCATGTCTTCATCCGCAACAGGCCCGGTCACGGTGACATGGTCGCCTTCCCCGCTTTCGCGCAGCCGCGTCGTAAACTGAGTGCGGTAGGACGAATGATCCAGTAGTGAAGCGCCGCCCACCACAAGCAGATGCACGTCAGGCTGCTCATGGCGCAGGGACAGAAAGGCTTCCAGAAGGTGCAGGGTATTTTTGCGACGCTCAATCCCACCTACGGCCAGGATCAGACGGCGGTCGGCTGGCAGATGATATCGCGCCCGCAGTGACGCATCCTGCATGGTTGGTACGGGCGAAAAGCGCAGCGGATCGACGCCATTGCCTACAACGGGGGCTTCACGCCTATGGTCGTCGCACAGGGTGCGTTCCCACAGCGCACTGACCGTGAACAGTTCAGTCGCAGCCATAAATCCCCTCTCCTGCCGTGCCGCAAGGACAGGATGGGAAAAACGATCAAGATGGTGGATGGTGCGCGCAAAGCCCGCTATCTGCCCTTCTTCCATCAGATCAGCCAGCGCATTGGCACTGATAGGGTCCTGCGCATGCAGCACATCAAAGTGCTCTCCACGCAGAGCGTCCCTGATCTCACCAATGCGGCGTTCCACCAGCGTCGGCAGATCCTGTTCGGGCAGAGCGGGAATGCAACGGGTGGTGCAACGCGGCGTGCGGAAGAAGCCGTTCCCTGTCGTGTCTGGCGCAATCAGAGTGGCAGTGTGCCCGGCGTCACACAGAGCTTCCGCCAGCGCCATACCATGCACCACGCCACCACGCGGGTTGGTGGAATGTGTCAGGATGCCGATGGAGAACGTCATGGCGCTACCCCCATGAGCGGCGTCCGTGCGAGATCCCAGAAGGTTTCCTGCTCGTCATCCCATGTGACATCAAGCAGCAGCGTGTCCGTCACCTGACCGATCACAGCCGCAGCAATCCCGCGCTCTTTGAACCGGTCCATAACGGCCCCCGCATTTTCGGGGCATGCCGTCAGCAAATAGCCATAGCTGGGGAAAGCCGACAGCCAGCGCTCCATCAGTGCACCCTCAGGACGCGGGATGTCGTCAAGCCTGATGGTCATACCCACGCCAGAACATTCGGCCAGCATAAGGGCAGTCCCCAACAGCCCGGCCATACTGATGTCCTTGGCAACACGGCTCAGACCGTCCTCAGCAATCGCTGGCAGAAGTTCGATATCGCCGCGCAGGCGCACCGCTTCATCAGTGCCACACAGGGCGGAACTGGCGTCCCAGAATGGATGCGGTTCATGCCAGCGGCCCCGCAGATCGATCGCGGCAATCAGAACCTCACCCGGTCGGGCATCAAAGCTGGTCAGCAAATGACGGGCACGGCCAAGGATCGCCACCGAGAGCGAATTATGGGTGCTCCGCATATTGGTATGTCCGCCAACAACCGGCACACCATAGGTATTGGCACCATCATGAAGGCCTGTCAGGATTGAGGCCGCAGCCTCAGACGTGTCACTCCACAGCGCATCGACCACCGCCAGCGGACGACCGCCCATAGCCGCAATATCACTGACATTGACCATCACGCCGCAATAGCCTGCAAACCACGGCATGGACCGCACAAAACTGTCCTGAAACCCCTCACTGGCCAGCAGGAGATAGCCCTCGCCATCCGGGATCGCGGCGCAGTCATCGCCAAGCCGGATACCCTCACAGGCATCACGCCCCAAAACCGCAACGGCTTCAGAAATATCCTGTTTGGCGGCAAGAGCCCGACCGTTACGGAGCGCACGCAGCAATGTGGCGAGTTCCCCAACCATCACGCCACCTGCCGTGTGCGTGGCTGCGGGCGCAGTAACCATGTCTGGTCCTGCCCGTGTGCCGGATAGCGCGAAAGGTCAGCCTGCATGTCATGATGCGGCAGGCCGTGCAGGGTTATGGTGCCTAGGCTTTTCCAGTACAGGCGGCGGAAAAACAGTACATTCTGTTCCTGCACCTGCGCCAGAAACCGGGTCGCCCCAAGCCCGTGCGCCGTGCTGACCGCCATGCGGATGAGTTCCGTCCCGATGCGCCCCAGCTTGCGATGCTCTGCATGCACAGCCAGACGAGATCCTCGCCAGACACCGGGTTCAGCTTCATGAATGCGTACTGCGCCCACAACCCTGTCCGGCATCCCGGCCATGCAGCAGGCCGCAATGATAGGAATGGCAACGTCGTCGATTGTATCGCGGTCATCCTCTACAAAAACATGCTGTTCTGTGCAGAACACTTCGCGGCGCAGTGCATGATAACCTGCCCGCTCCCACGGCGTGCGGGCAAGACGCACGACATATTCTGTAGGGATGAATGGCCGGTTTTCCAGGCCTTCGAAGATTTTACTCATTGTTCGTACGCCGAAAGCGAGGAACAGGCACCACACCGGCCACATCCTGCCCGGATATCGGTGGATTTCATGTTCGCTTCCCGCAGCATACGCCCAAGAGGAGCCAGAACGGACTTAATGAAATCAGCTGAAGGAGGCGCATGATTTTCCAGAGGCGTTCCGGAGATTGGCACAAATGGCACCACAAAGGGATAGACCCCAAGCGCAATCAGCCGCTCGGCCAGCGCCAGAATGTCTTCGGCACTGTCGCCAAGACCAGCCAGAATGTAGGTATTGACCTGCCCCCGCCCGAAAATGGGCACGGCACTGGCAAACGCGTCCATATAACGCTCAACGCTGACCGTGGCCTTGCCAGGCATGATCTTCTCACGCACAGCCTGCGTGGCGGCCTCAAGATGCATGCCCAGACTGTCTGCTCCGGCATCCCGCAGGCGCTGGAACCAGCCAGGGTCCCGTGGCGGCTCACACTGAACCTGAAGCGGCAGATCAACAGCCGCCCGGATAGCACGGGCTGATTCCGCCAGCACGGCAGCCCCCCGGTCCACCACATTTGGGGTGCCAGTTGTCAGCACCATATCCCGAACGCCATCCAGCTCCACAGCGGCTTTGGCAACTTCGGCAAGCTGTGCCGGGGTCTTGTAAGCGATCGTCCGATCGGCCTCTAGCGACTGGCCAATAGCGCAGAACTGGCAGGACGTGCGCCGATCAGCATAGCGGATGCAGGTCTGATGCACCGTGGTGGCCAGCGTATCTCGCCCATGCAGGAGGGCAATTTTCCAATAGGGAATGCCGTCCGCTGTGGTCAGACCATAAAAGCGCGGGGCGGCTGGAAAATGAATCGTGCCGAGTGTTTGCCCGTCCCGCTCCAGCGTGCTGGCCCCGTTCTGGTCCGGCGGACTTGCCTGAAACGGAGACTGACGCGCACCGGATGTATAGACCGGGACCATGACAGTCTGGCCCGCAATGGTAATTGTCTTGTGGTCAGAAGGACCAGCCCCGCCTTTACGGGAAATCCCGCCACTTTCCGTGCCAATCTGCAACCCGAATGACTGGAGATCGGTAACAAGCTTACGGCCGGAAAGCGTGCCGAGTGTTGGGACGGTCATGGCTTGGCCTCATCATTGGATGGACCAATCGGCTCAGCGGCTCCGTGCTCACCGACATAATGCACCGTGCGCGCCGGTCGCCGGTCCTGAAGCAGGCTCAGCAGTTCAGGGCGTGCGTAATGCCCCACGGAATCCATCATCCGCTTGCGCTTGGTGATCAGGGCGAAATCAAGATCGGCAATCACCATCCCCTCACCTTCCGTCAGAGGCGTGCCGAGCAGTTTCCCTTCGGGAGAAACGATGGCCGTAAAACAGCCGCCTCGCAGCGGCCCTTCCAGTGCGGGATCCCGCGCGATTTCCTTGATCTGGTCTTCCGTCAGCCACCCCGTGGCGTTCACGACAAAGCAACCGGATTCCAGTGCGTGATGCCGGATGGTCACTTCCATCTGATCGGCAAAAATCTGCCCGACCAGTGAGCCCGGAAACTGGGCGCAGTGGATTTCCTCATGCTGGGTCATCAGCGCGTAGCGGGCGAGCGGATTGTAATGCTCCCAGCAGGCGAGTGCGCCAATACGGCCAGCTGCACTCTCCACCACTTTAAGCCCTGCCCCGTCACCCTGCCCCCAGACCATACGCTCATGGTAGGTTGGTGTGATTTTGCGGCGCTTGAGCAGGATTTCTCCCGTGGCATCAAAAATAATCTGCGTGTTGTAGAGAGTGCCGAAATCCCGTTCATTCACGCCCAGCACCACAACCATACCGGTCTGGCGTGCGGCCTCCGCCACCATGTCCGTCACCGGACCGGGGATGACCACAGCGCGTTCGTAGAGTTCCAGATGCTCGCCGCCGAAGCGGAAAGCGGGCTGGATAAACGAGAAATAGGGGTAATAAGGCACAAAGGTTTCAGGAAAGACCGCAAGCGCAACACCTTTTTCGGCGGCATCGCGGATGGCCTGACAGACTTTCCGGGCAGTCCCCAGACCATCGTCACCAAGGACAGGGCTGATCTGAATGGCTGCGGCGCGAACGATACGAGGCATGGCTTGCGGTCTCACTTCCGGCTTCAGAGAGTCCAGGTATTGAGGATGAAGGCGTTATCGCGACGCGCCAGCAGAATGATGTCGAGCACATCCTGCGGATTGATGGGCGTAATACCCGGGATCAGGTTCTGCTCACCGTAGCCGTAAAGGGCCTGAAGCGCGAAGCGGCAGGCATAAACCTTTCCGCCTTCTTCAAGGATTTTCGCGATCTGCTTGTTGCAGTTCATGTGTCCCGGAAAGGCTTCATCCCCCAGACGGGGAAAACCGCGCTGCACGCCGAGGGTCACACCCGGACCATACAGAAGAACTGACGTTTCAAAGCCTTTGCGGATCAGACGCGTGGCCTGCAGCAGATTTACAAACCCGACAGACCCTTCATTGGCGACGGTATGAAAGGTAATGAGGGCTTTTTCTCCGGGATTAGCTTTAACGTCCTCGAAAACCTTGTTTTCATAATTGACGAAGCAATCACCATCTTTATGCGGAGCGTGTTCGACTTTCGGCATGGTATCTCTCCCGTGTGCTGCGGTCCCGGCGAGAAACCGGGGCTAACCGCGTTGCTGAAGCGAACGTGGCACGGGATGACGAACAGGCAAAATATTGTATGCTCATTAACGGCAATACAATCAGATCAAATTATGCCGTAAGGCACCTCTTAATGAGAGCAGTACCATACAAAAATATGGCTATCACCATACAATGATGAGTTGTTTTCATAACTCTCTGTTTTAATGGGCTTTATTTATCACGCATTCGTGAACTGATGGCCTTTTTGTTTTTCAGAGCATGCACCTGCCACTCCAGAGAATCAGGGTGCTCCATCGATTTCAGCCCCCACTCAGGTCATACAATATCGGCAAAACCGGGAGAGCGTTTGTGCTGCAGGACTGACAGAACTCCTTGCAGAGATTCCTCAAGGCTTGCGGCATCCGGTGCGCTACCCAGCGCAATCCGTGCCCGCTGAGGTGGCTCTCCACTAATGGTAAAAACAGTGCTGGGAACCAGTGCCAAACCACGCCTGCGGGCATAGGCCACAAAATCCGCACTCCCCCACCAGTCCGGCAATTTCAGCCAGACATGCGGGCCATCGGGGTTCATGCAGTGCCCCTCCCCCAGAACCTTGCGGGCGATAGACTGGCGCAGGCGCAGTTCCTTGCGGATGGCATGCAGGATTGTATGCGCCTGCTCCGTCTGCATCCACCGCGCCGTGAGCGCACTGAGCAGGCCGGCATTGGTCAGAGCAATCGCTCGGATAGCGGCAGTCACCCTTCGGGCCATGTCTGCATTAGGTAAGGCAACGTAAGCGGTACGCAGGCCCGGGCTGAGCGTTTTGGCGAGGGTGGCCACGTAGCTGACACGACTATGATCGAGAGCCGCCAAGGCAGGCAGCGGATCGTCCATCAACAGACTGTAAGGGTCATCCTCCACAATATGGAGATGGTGACGTTGCGCAACTGCCAGAATATCCTTTCGTCTTTGCAGGGACATCGTGGCGGTGGTGGGATTGTGAATGGTCGGAATGCAGTAGAGCAGCCGAGGATGGTGTTCAGCGCAGACCCGATCGAGCTGCTCAGGCATCATGCCTTCCACGTCGCTGTCCACCCCCACCAGAATAAGATCGAACTGCGCTGCTATGGTCCGGATGCCAGGATAGGCAATACGGTCGGTGACAATAACATCACCGGGCTGGGTGTGCGTGCTGACGATTGCCGCCAAAGCACTCTGGGCCCCCGGTGCAACAAGAATTTCGTCTGTTCGCCGCTGACCGATGACGGGAGCGATCCATTTCGCGCCAAGCTGACGCTCCTCCAATGTCCCACCCGTTACGCGGTAGGACATGAGGCTGTTCAGATCCTGCTGCTTCAGAATGGCCGTAATATCGTTCTGGATGATCCGCTGCAGCGGCGGATCCTGCGGGATGGGCGGCAGATTCATGGTCAGATCGACCACAGCCGGACCGGTATGACGCCAGTGACTTTCCCCCGCGCCGACACGGATAAAGGTGCCCCGCCCGACCGTCGCATCAATCAGGCCGCGCCGCCTTGCCTCGGTGAACGCGCGGGTGATTGTCGTTAAATTGGTACCAAGATACTCCGCAATCGTGCGCTGTGGTGGTAGCTTGTCCCCTTCCCGAAGGTCACCCTTGCGGATGGAAAGCGCCAGAGCATCGGCCACAGTCATGTAAAGCGCGTTCGGACTCCGGCTGATCTCTTCTTTCCAATGAGCCAGATAAGGATATGCGGACATGGGACGGAATTTCCATACATTCAACGAAATTCCATTAGACCATACGCCATACAATCAGCGCAATCTTAGTGCTTCTTAAAGAGACAGCAGTCGCCCTCTCTGCCCTCTACGACGTCCAGGCTCATCCATTTTCCTGCACTGACCGAAATTTAGCAGGAATCAGCTACAGAGTAGAAATTGCGGCCATCGGTCTCAACCGAGATATGAGACCTCCTACCAACACTCTTCTTGCCTGCGTCATAAGCATGCATTTTACGGAAAACGCCAGAATACCCGGACTGTCAATAATGCGCTGACCAGGTCATCATACCATTTCAGAATCAGCCTGCAACACGGCATGTAACAAGACATTCGCGCCCGCCGTAACGTCATGAGGCTCAGCACTTTCCGCTTCATTATGGCTGATACCTTTCCAGCACGGAACAAAAACCATCGCTGTCGGAACCACCCGCGCAACATAGACGGCATCGTGACCAGCACCCGACACAATTCTGCGGGCGCTATAGCCAAGATTTTGAGCACTTTTTTCAATAAAAGACACGCATAAGGGGGCAAAATGCACGGCGCCCGATGTCCATGTTGAAGAGGTGCTGAACTCCACCCCACAGGAAGCCGCAATCGCCTCCAGTGTCTGGTAAAATTCTTTCTCCATTATTTCCAGAGTGCCGTCCGATGGGTGCCGCAGATCTACTGTGAAATGAACACTCCCCGGCACAACGTTACTACTGCCGGGCAAGCATTCGATGATACCCACTGTACTTAAGCCATCAGGCGCGTGATTCATTGCCACCTGATGCACCCCATCAATCATACGAGCTGCTGTCCATAATGCATCAGACCGCATCGTCATGGGGGTCGTTCCAGCATGAGCGTCCTGGCCTGTTACCGTCACATCATACCAACGCATGGCCTGCACGCCCTGCACCACGCCTATGGTCTTTTCCTCAGCTTCCAGAACCGGGCCTTGTTCAATATGGAGCTCAAAATAGGCGGATGCAGGATGCTTCCCGCAGTCTTCCTCCCCGACAAACCCCGTTTGCTCCAATGCTTCCCCTAGCGTGATCCCATTTTTATCGGGCCGGCTGCGCGCAAACTCTTGAGTAAAGGCACCCCCAAAAACACCGGATGCCAGCATCGGTGGAGTGAAACGGGCCCCTTCCTCGTTGGTCCAGTTCACCACTTCTATGGGGTGACGCGTCGAGACATCAGCACTATGCAGCGCACGCAGCACAGCGACGCCGCCTAAAACCCCGAGAATGCCATCGAATTTCCCACCAGTAGGCTGGGTATCAAGGTGGCTGCCAATCATGATAGGCGGCAAAGTGTCACAAGTGCCGGCTCGTCGGGCAAATTGGTTGCCCATTGAATCATACGTTACAGTGCAACCCAAAGCTTCACATGTCTGCGCAAACCATGTTCGCACGCTTTTATCTTCATCAGACAAAGCAAGACGACAGATGCCCCCTTTAGGCGTCCCACCAAAACGGGCCGTTTCCATGAGATCGTTCCAAAGAGCAGGACCGTCGATGAGCATATTGCTTTGGGCAGACATTTTTCCGTCCTTGTTCTTAGATAGTGAGGAGAATTCAGTATCCTCTTTGAGGATCACACAATAACGCTGGCTTTTCGCCTCGTTCCATTTGCCCAATCACCTCTGCAACATACTGTGCCTGCATCAAAGGAGACGCTTCTGAAGCAACATGCGGCGTGATGATGATGGAAGGATGTGTCCATAATGGTGACGTGGCAGGCAAAGGTTCCGGCGTCACCACATCCAAAACGGCACCACACAAAATACCGGCATTCAGTGCATTGATAAGATCCGTTTGAACAACATGGCGGCCGCGACCAACATTGATAAACCCCGCTCCACGCGGAAGTCTTTTAAGGAACTCCTTCGAGATGATCCCATCTGTCTGAGGCGTGCTTGGCAGAAGATTAACCAGAATATCAGCGGTTTCTAAAAACGCCGGCAATGCCTCCTGCCCGGCATAAACCGTCACACCAGTCAGAGTTTCTGGAGACCGCTTCCAGCCCGAAACCCTGAACCCAACACGCGCCAGATGGGTCGCAACATATCCGCCTAAATGGCCCAGCCCCATAACACCAATACGCGTTGTATCTGTTGTACGTGCAATCGTATTGGAAGCCCATCGCTGTTCAGCTTGCTGAATCGCCCATGTTCTGGCCTGCCTCAAAAGAGCAATGGCTGCCCATGTGACATAATCAGCCATTAATTGGCCGGTCTGTTCTCCCCCCATGCGAACCAGAGGGATATGACGAGGAAAGCCGGGGGCATTCAAGAGATGATCGACCCCTGCCCCCGTGCATAAAATAGCCTTTGCGGTCGCCAATGCAGGATAATGGTCTGCCTCCGGCGACCAGACCAGCACATAGTCACTGGGTTGGAGCCGGGTTTGAGACTCATACCACGACAAAACTGACAGGTCCGGCGCAACTTCGGCAAAGGCTTTTTTCCAGATATCAAATTTTTCCGGGCCATCTGCACTGATAATAAGCCGCGCCATACTCTACCTTTCTTTCCTCACGTCATAATAGAAGAAAAACCCTATGATCTTGTAAAAATCATGGAAATTTTTCTTACGCTGACAGTAAAGATTTCCGACGCAGCGGCATAGTCATGCAATGAACGCTCCCACCACCGCGGGAAAACTGGTCCAGTTTCGGATCAAAAACTGTCAAACCCTCTGCTCGCAACATGCTGTTGATGCGCGTAGAATGGTGGGGACTAATGACACGATCCTTACCCAACGCCAGGACGTTACATCCCATGTCACGCATGGCTTCCTTGTACGTGACGGGAAGTAGACGAATACCATTCGTCTTGAACCAGTCCAGGTCTTCATCCGCCAGACAATCCACGGCTGCAATGGCCAGATTTTCCGCCACCATTGTGAAAATCACGTCAAGATGCAGAAAATGCTCCGGGAAGCGTATCATGCGGCACGTCCATCCAGCCTCTTCAAACCAGCTGATAAACTCCGCAGCCCCGGCTTCATCCGTGCGGCCACCACTCACACCTACGGCTAACAAACCGGGGCGAATGATATGAATATCCCCCCCTTCTATGTGCCCTTTCGTACAGCTTTTCCAGATTTCATCGGGCGCATAAAATGAGCGGATCTCACCTTCTTCCGCGACACGCTCCTTACGCATAAGCCGCGTTACAACGGTACCAAATGGCGTGGTTTGTGAACTATCGCGCGTATAAACCTGATACGGCATATCTGGATGCGGCTTCAGGAAATGGCATGAAACATCGGCGCCTTTCAAAGACGAAACCAACTCGCCAAATTGTTCGGTCAACGCCGTGCGATCAATGGTTCCACCGTTTGCCATCGTCTGAATGGCAATATCGTTACTCGGGATCCACTGATAGTACTCTGGAGGACAGAGGAGCACATCAGCCAATTCACCGGTCTCGCTATCAATAAACCAGCGGTTTGCTACCATTACCCGAAATCCTTGAGATTGCTACGTTCATCAAGACTGTAACGAATAAGGAATGAGAGCAAAATTAGAATAAACCGGAGTTCACTTTATAAAAACGTTAATTATCTAAATTTGCTACCAAACACGCTAACTGGACGGGATGCTCAAATCGATTTTCTCCGCAGAAAACCAAGGCATGAAACACTTTGATCGCCTATTAAGGCTCCCATCCTCAGAGAAATAAGGCACTGTTTGAACCGCCACCGCCTACTTCCCGACCTTCCCTTCTTACGATAGGGTAACAGACCCAAGCGGGTTACAATTGAGGTGAACACTTGCGCACAGCCTGCCCTGAGCACCAAACGTTTCACGCAACCTGGCCGACTGAGAGAGAGGTTAGACAGATCAGATGCCCCGATCAGCCAACCCCCAACCAGCCCCCCTGCTTCCCACATCTCGCAAAGCAAATGTGCGGCGATCAAAAGGTTTTCGAGGCCAGGTTTCAGAGGTCGACCTACGCTTATTGCGCGTTTTTCATACTGTTGCTGCACAGTCTGGTTTTGCTGCCGCCGAGATTGCATTAGGAAAAAGCAAGTCTTCCATTAGCCTTGATATCTCGGCCCTTGAAACGCGGCTGGGGCTCAAACTCTGCAAACGGGGACGCAGTGGCTTTTCTCTTACCAGTGAGGGTCAGGCTGTTCTGGATGCAACACTTACTCTCATGCAGGACCTCCAGCATTTTCAGCAACGGATCAACCAGATAAGTGGCATTTTATCCGGCACATTCCGGCTGTATGTACCAGATAATCTGCAAACCCATGGCGAGACACCCCTTATCCGCGCAATAGGAACGTTCACGAGCCTCCATCCTAACGTATTCATGACCGTCCATTCCGCGTCTACGCGGGATGTTGAGGTCGCCGTGACAAATGGACAAGCCACCGCGGGTATTGCGCTCTACCCTCAGCATATGCCCGGGATACAAAGCGTCCCGCTCGTAGCAGAGGCGCTTAACCTGTATTGTGGAGCCCGACATCCACTTTTTGAAATGCCGGAAGACGACATTACTCTGGACCTTCTGGCTGCCCAGCGCATAATTGCGGTCTCTGACGCCGCAACATCACCACGATGGAACGAAATACGCACCCACCTTTCTTTCCATGCCTCTGCAGAAAATGTTGATGCACGCGCTTTGCTTATTCTTTCTGGAAATTTCATTGGGTTTTTACCAGAAGCTTTTGCAAAGCCACTCGTTGATCGTCAGCTGCTCAGACGTATCAGTTTCGATGATCTGCAACTGATAACCTGCTTTCACTTTTTGGCCAGACTCTCTCCAGAAACAGAATTAATGGTTGAGACGTTTCGTGCCCTGCTGGAAGAATCCTACTAATGAGCGCCTTTTTCTCATTCATGAAGACTATGGTTTTTCTAGAAAAATATAAGCCTGCGCGACTTACCACTCTCTGTTTGCTCGGTATCGGTCTGGGATTGTCTTCCTACCACTTAGCGTCTGCCCAGACCTCTGGAGAAGAAACGCCCTCCTTTGTGCAAAACGGCACGCTGACGGTTTGCACAAACCCGACCCTGCCGCCCATGACATTCGTTCAGGGTTCAGACGCAAGTAAGCCGGAAGGCATAGATATTGATCTGGCACGAGCCCTGGCAAAATATTGGCATGCATCACTCAATCTGGTCACCATGGATTTCACTGGCCTTTTCCCAAGCCTTGCGGCACAGAGGTGTGGAATTGTATTAAGTGGCATCATACAATTACCGGACCGTGAGAAGAATTTTGATGCCGTTCCTTATCAAGAGACTGCCTTAACCGTCGTAGCACGCGCCAACACGCTTCCTATAAAAAGCATGGCGGAGCTATCTGGAAAAACCATCGCAGTTCAGTCCGGCACGAGCTACGCCGCGCGCATAGAGCGTGAAAATATTGCTCTGAGTGCCGCGGGCAAGCCTCCCATCACCATTCAACAATATCCGACTGAAGATCAGGTTGTACAGCAAGTGCTCATCGGGCGCGTTTTTGCGTTTGTCAGTCAGGACGTTGAGCTTTATTTCAGACAAAAGCAACTCCATGGCAAAGTCACGATTATTCTTAAGCCTGATTACTCCGATTATCGCCATTTTGCGGCCTATACACGCAAAAACCCACACGACCACGCCCTGATCGCACAAGCCATTTCTGAGCTGGAAAGCGACGGTAGCCTTGCTGGGTACAGACAAAAATGGTCCCTTTCAGCTCAAAGTGAACAAGCCCTTTCGACTGATGAGCGTGGGAGTGCCTTTAACTGGCAGGCTTTTTTTGCCGCGCTAACATCGCTAGCTTTCCTAAAGGGTGCAGCTATTACGCTGTCTGTCGCTCTGCTTTCTCATTTCATTGCAATTGTTATCTCCATTCCGATGGCGATAACGCTTAACAGCCACGGGAAGTCGGCTCTCAAAGTCGTGCTGAAGGCTTATGTGTCTGTTTTCCGAGGTGCCCCGACACTGTTGCAGCTTCTGTTTATCTGGAATGCGCTTCCCCAGTTCTTCCCTATTTTCAGAGAGCAATGGTTTACGCCGTTTTTGGCCACACTTGTTGCGCTTTCCATTAATGAATCAGCGTATCAGGTAGAGATCAATCGTGCGGCCCTAAGCGCTGTCGATGGAGGCCAGGAGCTTGCTGCCGACGCATTGGGTATGACGCGCAAACAAGTCTATCGATATGTTATTTTCCCGCAGTCTCTTCGCGTGGCTCTTCCGCCAACCATTAATGAATTTATCAGCCTTTTAAAAACAACGTCTCTGGCATCAGTTATTTCTCTGCAAGAGCTCCTTGCAATCACACAAGTTCAGGTAGCACGCACATTCGAATTCACAGAATATTATGCGGCTGCACTCATATATTATCTTGCTATGGTTTTCTTCTTTCTCTTCTTACAAAAACGTGTGGAACGCCGTTTCTCCTGGGCCGACCGTAAGAAAGCTTCCGCCAATGCAGCCTGATACATTCCCCGTTCAAAACACCCCGCCCCACGACGACACCTCTATGATTTCCGTGCGCAATATGAGCAAATTGTACGGAGAATTTGTCGCTTTGGACCGCCTGAATTTTGAAGTGCAGAAGGGTGAAAAAATCGTTGTTCTTGGTCCGTCAGGCTCAGGAAAATCAACCCTTATCCGTACGTTCAACCGCATCGAACCTCATGACAGTGGTAGTATCCTTATCGATGGCAAGGTTATCAATGAAAAAACCAGCCTGACAGAGCTTCGCTGCATGGTGGGAATGGTCTTCCAGAATTATAATCTTTTCCCACATCTCAGCGTGCTGGATAACTGCACCCTTGCTCCCCAGCTTGTGCGCAATATTCCCCGTAAAGACGCCCAGGACATGGCGCGTCATTTTTTGTCGCAGGTGGGGATTCCAGAACAGGCAAACAAATACCCTATCCAGCTTTCAGGCGGTCAGCAGCAGCGGGTCGCTATAGCACGAGCACTCTGTATGAAACCCGAGATCATGCTGTTTGACGAGCCAACTGCGGCTCTCGATCCTGAGGCGATAACCGGAATTGTCAGCATTATGGACACTCTGGCCGAACAAGGCATTACCACCCTGTGCGTGACGCATGAAATGGCGTTTAGCCGCCGCATTGCTGATAAAATTATCTTTATGGATCAAGGTCGTATTCTTGAAATAACACCGCCTGAGGTTTTTTTCACAAATCCCCAGACTCAACGTGCTCAAAGCTTTCTGGACCAGATGATACGGTACTGAGGTCACACACCAGCCCTTGTAAAAGTAAGATTTACAACATTCCAAACGAAAGAGCCCCTCGTTTCATTATTAAATTGAAATGAAGTCGTTACCCGGGTGGATCTGTCCACCCCAGTAGATAAGGGGATCTTATGACCGCCCGCTCTTTCCATTTGCCGCTAACAGCGACTTTAGCCCGCAGAGTATCCCAGCAGACTGCACCCCTTCCCTCACGCACCTTAACGCAAGGAGTGCAGGCATGACACGCCGTTCCCCAGCCACCATCCCGAATGCTCTTATCAGGGGCAGTCAGAAAACAGTTCGGCGTAAACTCGCTCTGACAGCGCTCCTTTTGGGTACGACGTCAGCTCTTCCTGCTTTTGCAGCCAAAGCTGATAATCAACTTCACACTTACAGAAGCGGTACCGCGCAAAACAAATCTGTTTCGAAAGTATCCACAGCGTCTCGTTCTAAAGTGCGCGCCCCCCGCAGAAGCACCTCTTCTGAAGATATTCAGGTCACACAAACGCGTACGGCGCATTATCATTCTCAGCCTGGCACAGTGAATGTCATGAGCGGAAAAGAGCTTCGTGAGCTGCATGTGGAAAGCCCCAAAGAAATTGCGGCTTACACCCCGGGTGTGACGGCTGTAAATGCGACCTCTGGCAGTTCGCCTATTTTCTCCATTCGAGGCGTCGGACTGGATGACTATGTGGGCACCAATATGGGCGGTATTGGTATCTATCTGGATGGCGTGTTTGCACCATATGCTGCGCTTTATAATGGGCAAATGCTTGATATTGAAAATGTTGTCGTGGCAAAGGGGCCGCAAGGCTTCGATATGGGCCGCAGCACAACAGGCGGTAGCGTCAACATTACGTCCGTCAAGCCATCTGACAAGTTTGGCGGTTATCTGGACTGGGGATATAGCAGCTATAATACCAGTACCGGTAAATTTGCCGTAAATGTTCCCATTACAGATAAAATTTCAAACCGAACGGCCTTTAGCTATACTAAAGGGGATGGCTGGCAGCATGATCTGAACACCAATAAACGTTATGGTGCGCAAGATATTCTGGCCATTAGAAATCTAACAAAATTCCAAATTGATGATAAGACATCAGCACTTCTGAATATCCACTATACGCGGGACAGAGGCACCCCCATGTCCCCACAGAATACACAAGCTGATGCTGTTAACGGCTTTCCTGTTGGCACGATTGGGGTAAGCTCAAATGCCTATTACAACAGGGTCAATGTTGGGCAGAACCGGGTTGGCCGTAATGAAAATGGTGGCGGTGCCTCCCTGTCTTTCGAACGTATTTTTGATTTCGGTGTTTTCACTTCACAGACTGCCATAGATTTGTATCGCAGAAATATTTATGACAACTACGACGGTGAATCTGTCCAGGTTTCTGACTATCACTGGAATGATACTTACCTGGCACAGTCACATGATATGCATCTGCGCACCAATATTGCTAAAATCTTTCATTTGACAGTTGGTATTTACGAATCTTACGATAAAATTGATGGTGATTATACAAGTAGTCGCGGCTTCCTGTTTGACATGCCCGAAGAAAACATGACCAACCATTTCAGCCAGCAAAATCTCTCTACCGGGGTGTATGTCAACACCGTAACCAATATTACCCATAACCTGGACTTCATCGCTTCGGGGCGCTTCTCTTATGATGAGCGTGGGTTCCATGGGGGCACACGGGATATCAACGGTGCTGTGACAGGCACTCCGGGAGGTACCCTGTCTTACCTCAACACGAGCCATAACTATGAACGCTTCACTGGCCGCGTCGGGTTGCGTTATACGGTCGTGCCCGGTACCTACCTTTATGGTACGATTTCTAACGGATATAAGGCAGGAACGTACTTTGCTGCACCTGTCTCCGCATCGCAGGCCCTTGATTACGTGCGTCCGGAAAACCTGATTGCTTACGAAGTCGGTGTTAAATCAAGTCTTTTCAAAAACAAGCTGATGATTGAAGGCTCTTTGTTTGATTATGAATATCATAACAGACAGACCCTGTTTGTTGCGGAAATGCCGGGAAATATCACGTCCCTGAGCCTGGGCACAATTTCACGGGCCCGAACCAGAGGTGGTGAGGTTTCTTCCACCATACATGATCTGATCCCTAATCTTGATCTCAGGGGATCCTTTGCCTACCTCGACGCTCAGGCCACGTCCCCAGTGAACAATATCGGCGGCCTCCCTCTGCTTTCCAATGTTAATGCCCACTCAGCCCTGCCGTTTGCTCCCCGTTTTTCATGGAGCGCCGTTGCACGCTACGGTATTGATATCAATCGCTACCGCGTGACATTGCAGGCCAGCTACACATGGAAAGACAATATGCTGGTGGCGTTGGGAGACCCCAACGGTCAGACCAACAAAATTGGCTCCATGGGGCTTCGTATGGAATTCGCTCCAAAAACCAGCAAATGGTCGGCAGCTGTTTACGTGGACAATATGCTCGACAAGCACGGTAATGTTTATTCCTTCACAGGGAGTGACAACAGCCGGGCGCAGTATTTGCAAACACCTCGGTGGGTTGGTGTCGATCTGCACTATAATTTCTGACCCTCTTCGCTGGGTTTAGTGATCCTTATCTGAACCCAGCTTTTTCCCAGGAATTTTCTATGCGCCTTGAGGTATTTAAAACGTTATGGGGTGACAATCGCCCTTGGCAATTCGCCACCGAGGAAGCGAAAGCTGCTGGCTTTACTGGTCTTGAGGGCCGAATTCCCTCCACCCACACAGAGGCATGCCAGAACTCTCAAATCCTGACGGATGAGAATATGCCTTATATTGGCATTATCATGACAGGTGGTGGCGTTATACCCAAACAGTCGCGCAGCATAGAAGAGCATCTGGACGATCTAAAGCGGGGGCTCGAGTGTGCAGCCCTTATGTCCCCTCGCTTTATTAATGTTCTTGGAGGGAATGACCGTTGGTGCGCCAGTAAGCAGGCAGACTTCATAAACAAGTCGCACGCCATCGCACAGGAATCTGGAGTTCTTTGTGTGTTTGAAACACACCGTTCCAGAATTCTGGCAAACCCATGGGTCACGCTTGATGTTTTACCTCAGCTGGAAAGCAACATTCTGTTCACACTGGATATAAGCCACTGGATTGTCTGCTGTGAACGGCTGCTCAATGAGCAGGAAGATGACTTCAGTGCATTTTTCGAAAGGGTGCATCATATACAGGCCCGCATCGGCTATGATCAGGGGCCACAAGTCCCGCACCCAGCAGCGCCTGAACACGCTGCCGCCCGACAGTTCCATCAAAACGTGTGGGAACAAATCTGGCTGTCTCAACAGAAACGGGGTTACAGCACCTCCACCCTCACACCAGAATGCGGACCGGATGGATACGTCCATACCCTCCCTTTTACCAACGCTCCCATAGCCGATCTATGGGACCTGAATAAATGGATTGGCCAGACAGAACAGGCCCATTTCAAACAAATCTTCTCTTCACAAGCTGAACTGGACAGATGATTATGACAGAAACCGCTACCTTCACATCCATTCCTGTCGTCGATATCGCTGGACTTTACAGCGATGCTTTGCAGGACCGTATGGCTGTCGCTGAACATCTGGGAGACGCCGCCCGCAATGTAGGTTTCCTGTATATTGCAGGTCACCACGTCCCGACAGATGTCATTCAAGGCGTGCGTGATGCAGCCAAGGCATTTTTCGCACAGCCTTTTGAGCGGAAGATGGACTACTATATCGGCTCTTCTGAAACACATAAGGGGTTTGTGCCTGAAGGCGAGGAAGTCTACGGCAGTGGCCGGCCTGACCATAAAGAAGCTTTTGATATTGGTTTTGAGGTCCCCGCTGACAATCCGCTGGTTCAGGCAGGCACACCTCTGCTCGGCCCCAACAAATGGCCGACTGTCCCCGGTTTCAAAGAGGCTGCACAAGCCTATTACAAAGCTGTTTTTACTCTCGGCCGCACACTATTCAGAGGCTTTGCGCTCGCTCTTGGTTTGCCCGAAAACTATTTTGACGATCACGCCAACTTCCCACCGTCAAAACTGCGTATGATCCATTATCCTTATGACGCCGAAGCGCAGGATGCCCCCGGCATCGGGGCCCATACTGACTATGAGTGTTTTACCATCCTGCTTGCTGACCAGCCGGGGCTGGAAGTTATGAACGGTAACGGAGAATGGATTGACGCTCCTCCCATTCCGGGAGCCTTTGTCGTCAATATTGGTGACATGCTGGAGGTTATGACAGCTGGCACATTCGTCGCCACCGCACACCGGGTAAGGAGCGTCAAAGAAGAACGCTATTCTTTTCCGCTATTTTACGCCTGCGACTACCATACTCAAATTCGGCCGTTACCAGCCTTTGCCAGCGGCAGCCAGGAGTATGAAGCCATCACTATTGGTGAACATATGTGGGCACAGGCACTCCAAACCTATCAATATCTTGCGCGTCGCGTAGAAGCTGGCACATTAGCGCTTCCTGCCGGTGCACGTAAAACAGCAACTTTTGGTCATTTCAAAAAGACAAAAGAAGTGTCCTGAAGAAAGAAGATGACAATGCCGAATACCTCCTCAACAGAACAAGCCCTGCGTGAAGATTTAGCCGCAGCCTACCGGCTGATGGCACACTTCAACATGACAGACCTTGTTTATACCCACCTTTCCGTCCGTCTGCCGAGTGATGACCATCGGTTTCTGGTCAATCCATATGGACTGTTGTTTGAAGAAATTACGGCTAGTTCTCTCGTCGTTGTGGATGCGGATGGCCAGCCAAAGCAGGAAACATCCTGGCCTGTTAATCCAGCAGGTTTTGTCATTCATTCCGCCGTGCACCGTAGTCGTCCGGATGCCGCCTGCGTGATGCATACCCATACTGTGCCGGGTATGGTTGTGGCCGCACAGGACACCAATATTCTGCCCTTGAATCAGATCAATATTGAGTTTTATGGCTCCGTCGGGTTTCACCCCTATGAGGGTATTGCCGCTGATGATAATCTAAGCGAACGCGAACGTCTGGTACGTGATCTTGGCATAAATAGCGCTCTCATTTTGCAAAACCATGGTTTGCTGACGGTGGGGGAAACCGTTGCGCGGGCATTTTACCGCATGTATTATCTCGAACAGGCTTGCCGCATTCAAATTGCGGCACAGGCAACGGGAGTGCCTTTATACACCCCGTCTGAAGATAAAATTCTCAGAACCAAAAAACAATTTGATGAAGATCCGGATCAGGGCCGCATGATCTGGGCCGCGTTAAAGCGTAAACTCGACCGAGAGCAGCCCGATTATAAGATGTAAATTAACAGTCTCTGCTTAAAAACCTGGAAAGTCTGCGGCGTGTTGCTACCAGATGCGACCAATAAAAGAACAGTCCGGAAGCAGGTCGTATCCTCTGCTTCCGGTTTTTTTTAAACATAGATGCATTTTTACAAATTCTATGGTTTCATACCGTTATCAAAACAGAAATGGCGTGAAACATGTCTTTTACAATGCCGGAAAAATTTTCGAAAACATGTCTTCTGCTGGCTCAAAACCTACAGTGGGCTCTTTCACGCAAATCCAACGCTCAAAGATATAGCGGGAAGAAAACCGCACGCATGGCGTTAGCTTCGGGTGCCGCACTCATGGCGCTCAGCGCAGGACAGCAGGCATTTGGGCAGACAGCTCTCCCAAAAAATATTCCTGAAGGGCTCAAGCTGGAAGCCGATCAGGCGCTCCCCATTACCCCCTTCTATACAGATACTGCGCCAGCCAATGCACCGTCATGGCCGGGGGCCCTCATCCGTGCAGAAAAAGTAACAGATTACGCTATCCCTGCAGGAATGACAGCATGGCGCATCCTGTATCATTCCCTTGATGCTGAACGTCATGACGTCACAACATCCGCGTTCGTGCTGCTGCCAGCAGGGCCTGCCCCGGCCGGTGGCTGGCCAATGGTTGCATGGGCTCATGGCACCAGTGGGGTCGCCCAGCCTTGCGCTCCCTCATTAATGAAGGATCTTTATTACGGGGATGAAGGACTGTTTGAATTCCCCAAAGCAGGTCTGGCAGTCGTCGCGACCGACTATCACGGTGAAGGTACACCGGGCGCTCACCAGTATATGAACAAGTTAGCGCAGGGCTATGATGTCATTTACTCTGTTGCTGCCGCGCATGAAGCACTTCCGGGCATATTGAACCAGAAGTGGGTGGCTGATGGCCATTCACAGGGCGGTATGGCCTCCTGGAGCGTGGGGGAAATGGAGCAGCAGATAAACAACCCGGATTATCTGGGAACCGTCTCCGTGTCCGGCACGGTCGACATGCTCGATTTCATTGCTCCCAAGCCCGAAGAAGTTGGAGCCCCCTTCTACTTCCCCATGGTGGCCTATGGTCTGAAAGCCCGCTATCCGGACTTTGACGTCAAAACTGTTCTCACTAAAGAGGGCTATGAACATTACCCTCTGATTGCGACAAAGGCCTGCTGGTTTACTGGCTATGCGGCATATCTGGGCAAAACAAGCGCACAGATCATGAAACTCAACTGGACCAAATCACCCGCTGTGCAAGCCATGCTGAAAGAAGACCGTATTGGGGATGCCCCCGTCAAAGGACCGTTGATGATCCTTACCGGTGGCGGAGATGTCTCTGTCCCTCCTGGCGGTGTTAAGAAAACAGCTCACAAAGCCTGTAAAAATGGTATTAAGCTGTTTTTCCACCTTTACCCTGGCCTGGATCATGACCCGACCATGATCAATTCTACACAAGACCAAATTGCGTGGATTAAAGACCGCTTTGCAGGCAAACCCTTCAATGAAAATTGTGGCACATTCTAATTTTTAACGATCACCTGCCTCGCTCTCAGGAGCAGGTGATCACCCAAGCCCTTCTATAGGACTTATGAAACGAAATATTTTCGTGTTTTAATTCTGACTTAGCATCTGCGCGGGCAAGAGCAATGCAGACTAGGCCGGACGTTCGATGGTCAGAACCGAGCGCTTGATCGCGGACTATGACGCTCTGCGTCTGGTTCGTGACCGTCTCTCTCGCATGGAAAAAGAAGATGACGATTGATAGGAATTGACCCGATCAACGGAAGGCTGACGAGGCTTCACAGCACGATATGATCGCTGTGCTCATACATTCACGTCTACAAGCCATATCGATATAAGCTTCGTCTCCCGCCCCAAAAATGCGTCCTGCATCTGAGAATTGTTTCTGGAATGCAAACTGGCGTGGCAGCAATTCTCTCCCTCTCCACCTCTCTCCTTTTGCAACCAGGATGGGAACAAACCACATTTCAAACTGTTCTTTCCTATGCTGAAAAACAGCTGGATAAATATCGTTTTTTATCCATCATTTATCAAAACAGGAAAAATTCTCATGCTTGGAATTGGAGTTCTGGGCTGTGGCCGTATTGGTGCCATGCATGCCGCCAATATTGCTGCCCATGCCAACGCGCGTGTTGCAGCAGTGTTTGATATCAACCAAACCGCAGCACAGGCAGTATCTGAGGCAACGGGCGCACCTGTGCTGGCGTCCGCAGCCGAGGTTTTTGCCTCCCCCGATGTCGATGCCGTGCTAATCGCCACCGCGACCGATACCCACGCCGACTTGCTGGAACAGGCCATTGCGGCAGGCAAGCCGGTGCTGTGCGAAAAACCGATTGACCTCAGCCTTGCGCGGGTAGACCGATGTGCCGCAGCGATCGCGCATACAACCCTGCCGGTTCAGATCGGGTTCGTGCGGCGTTTTGATCCCGGCCATAGGGCTGTGTTCGAGGCCGTTCGTGACGGCACCATAGGGGAACTGCACCAGCTCGTCATCACCTCACGTGATCCCGGCTTTCCGCCTGAAGCCTATCTGGAAAAATCAGGCGGAATTCTACGGGATATGACGATCCATGATTTTGACATGGCCCGTTACATTTTGGGTGAAGAGCCTACTCGCGTCTTCGCCGTGGGTTCGCGCCTTGCCGCACCTATCCTTATGAATGCACTCGACGATGAGGATACGATCACGGTTGTCATGACAACCCCTTCGGGCAAGCAGGCCATCCTGATTAATTCGCGTGAGGCGACATATGGCTATGACCAGCGCGTTGAAGCCTTTGGCAGTCTGGGAATGGCCATTTCCGAAAACCGTCGCCCTCACCATATGGTGCTGTCTGGCAGCGCGTTCACCGAGCACGCAGCTCCCCTGCTAAACTTCTTCATCGAACGCTACCGCGAGGCGTTTGATGCGGAAATTGACGCTTTTGTCGATGCCGTGGAAAATGGTAGCCCCGTTACCGTAAGCTATCATGACGGACGGCAGGCACTGGCCCTTGCTGAAGCGGCGCTGAAATCTCTACAGGAAGGACGTATCGTGGATGTAAGCGAAATCGGGTAAGCGCATTCAGGCCATGCGGAGGAAACCGCATGGCCATCCAGGCGAATGCTCATTATCAGCACTCAGGCATGCGGCCATATCGGCCACAGACCCTTCTCCCCCGATAAGTTCATTTTTGACCGGGAATATCCGTCAGACTTTCTTTCGAAACCGTAGAAATATTACCTCTACGCTGACGCTTTGGGGTTAGCATGACGCTTTCGATCTTCTCCAGCGCAATACCTTTGGTTTCCGGCACATACCGTTCCACAAACCACCACGAAAAGAGTGTAAAGAGCGCGAAAAGCCACATCGGCAGTGCGCCGTGAAAAAGTGAATCAAGCCTCTCGTTCTGGGCTATCATCGGAAAAAGCTGGCTGACGATAAAATTCATCACCCAGTTAGCCGAGACCGCGATGCTCATACCGACGCCACGGATGCGGTTTGGAAAGATCTCGGCGATCAACACCCATGTCAGCGGGCCCCATGACAGACCAAACAGCAGCATGTAGACCAGCATACCTGCCAGAGCGGAATAACCCTGCGTCTGCGTATAAAGGGCCCAGGATGTCGCCAGCAGGCCAATAATCATACCGATCGAGCCGAACCGGAACAGCGGCAGCCGCCCCTTGTGGTCAATCACCCAACTTCCCAGCACCGCACCCGATACGGACGCCACACCAATCCATATGGTCTGGAACAAAGCATTCTGCACGCTACCACTGACCGAACCCAGCACCAGCGGTGCATAGTACATCATGCTGTTCACACCCGTCAGTTGCTGCAGCATGGCAACGGCAGCTCCCACGAAAATAATCCACCGAGCCCCCTTAGAGGCAACAGCCCGGCCTATGTCAGAGGTCTCGATCTTATGCTCCAGTGAGTCCTTGATTTCTGTCAGGACTGATCGCGCATGGTGCTCATTGGAAATGCGCGTCAGGGTTCGCATCGCATCATCATCCCGTCCGCGCAGGACATGCCAGCGCGGAGATTCCGGCATAAAGAAAATCGCCATGCAGAATACAACGCACGGAATGACTTCCGACCCCAGCATCCACCGCCAGCCCACGTTTGTAAGCCATGTCTCGGTGGCACTGCGAGCGATCAGATAATTGACGATGAAGACCGCCAACTGCCCCCCGACAATGGCAAAGGATTCCATGTAAAGCGCTCGCCCACGCATATCTTTTGGGGAAACTTCCGACATGTACATGGGTGAAACGGAGGATGCCACACCAACCGCGACGCCGCCAATAAAGCGATAGAGCACGAACCATGAGAAACCCGTCGCCAGCGCCGCCCCAACGGCTGACGCGGTAAACAGCACAGCGGAGACCGCCAATGTGGGCCGCCGGCCAAAGCGGTCCGCCAGCCAGCCGGAAACTGCGGCCCCCAGAATACAGCCAAGCAGCACGTTGGAAACGGCCCAGCCAATTTCTGCCGGTGAAAGGTGGAAATAGGACTGTAACGCCCCGACCGCGCCAGAAATAACGGCGGTATCGTAGCCGAACAGAATGCCACCGAGTGCTGCAATCGCACATATTCGCAGAACGTAGCCCACATCATGCTTATCCGATTGGACAAACATAACATCCTTTATGGATCTTTTCATTTTTCACTACTCCAACAGGTCTTTGTTCTTGTTGTTCTGTTTCAGCAGAGTGACGCGGAAAGAACTCCTGCGCCTTTTAGTGAACTCAACCGTAGAATACGCTGCGTGGTGCCGGGCTTTTTTCGGAAACCACGCCTACGGCTTGTGCTATGAGGACTTTACTTCACCACCCACGCGCCATCCCTGAACAATTTCATAAGAGTGGGTGTGAATTTCGATAATGGTGCCGAACGGGTCACGGCAGTACACCATCCGATAAATCGCAGACGGGGGGCGGTCATCCCAAATCTCTGAAATCTGACTGCCACCGGTTTCGACAATCTTGCTGATCAGCCCCTCTATGTCCGGGTCCGTAACGCATATGTGGAAAGGGCCTGGGTGATCAAACCGGATATCGGTCGTGTGAGGCCGTGAAGCAGGCAATACTGGCTGAAACAGTTCAATACCCACTCCCCCACCCGTGGACAGATGCGCAATGCGCACATGCTCACACCGCTCCCCCAGCGCATCCTGAAACTGAGCCACCGCCGGTGGCCTGGCGACCAGATCGAACGGACCACTGAACAGCCGATAGCCCAGAACGTCCCCATACCATGCAATGGCACGGTCGATATCCGGCACACTGATGCCGATATGATTAAGGGGCCGGGTCATGAAACAGCCTGCGCCATGACGCCGATCAGATCACTTTCCGATGGTTGCTCGACCGGCGGCAGAATAACCATCTGGTCCTGCTCTATCCCTTTCCGCGCCGCAAGAGGGGGCAGCGACTGAGATTTCCCGGTGCGCAGCGCTTCCTCTACCGCAACCAGAACACGTACATCCCGCAAGCCTTCTTCGCCATCCGGTTCAGGATTCCGGTCATTCAGAATACATTCCGAAAAATAGAAGGTTTCTCCGCCAAACTGCTCAACGGGGCCATAAGTATGCTGCTCTTTTTTCCCATCAATCAGCGTGGAGTACGTAATGGCGGCGGATGGGCCGAAAGCATAGCATGGGTCAACTTTAACGCTGCCCTTGCTCCCAAACAGGCTCATCCCTTCCACCGGAGCGGAGGCATAACTGACCATGAAATCTGCAATCTGGCCATCAGCAAACCGTAGAACGACCGAAACCGTATCGTCAAAATTGAAGTCCCGACCTGGCGTGCGTGTACCAACAGCCGTGACCTCCACGGGTTCAGCCCCAAATAGATGGCGCACCGCGTTGATGGGATAATTGCCAAGATCCGGCACCGGCCCAGACCAGTATCCCCCACGGGCACGATGGTTTGATTGCGGCACATCCTGCCCGAACACCGAACTGAACCCGACAAGCGTACCGAAGTCTCCCTCGCGGCAGCGTGACACCAGCTCCACCGTTGTGGGCTCACAATGCAGACGGTAGGCGATCATAAGCTTGCCGCCACCGCTACGCTGGGCCTGCAGGATTGCTTCGCAATCTTCCACGCTGGTTGCCATGGGTTTTTCAAGCAGAAG
Source organism: Acetobacter sp. KSO5 (assembly GCF_044094635.1). Lineage (NCBI taxonomy): Bacteria > Pseudomonadati > Pseudomonadota > Alphaproteobacteria > Acetobacterales > Acetobacteraceae > Acetobacter > Acetobacter sp. KSO5. The sequence continues at coordinate 2,123,634 of NZ_CP172014.1, forward strand.
ATGCAGGCCCGCCTCCAGCACCGGCACCGCATACTGCCTGTGCAGCCCATTCGGCGTTGCCAGATAGACGGCATCAATCTCTCCTGATGCCAGAAGCTCAGGCAGATCATCATAATGCCAGACCGGCACACTATAGCGGGCTTCAAGGGCTTCCGCCTTCTGCATGTCGCCTGTTACCAGAGCCGCCAGGGTCGAATTAGCAGCCCGCTCGATACCGGGAATAAAAGACTGCTGAGAGATTTGCCCGCAGCCGATCACGGCGTAGCGAATTTTTGTGTCATGGATAGGCTGGTTCATGGTCGTTTCTCCATGAAGTCATGGGATATGGGGCGTTATGCCTTCTCGTGCTGCCGGGATTTCTCCTGATGCGGCATCTTGTCTGTGGGCACGGCGCGCCAGGCAGCCGACTTGCTCGAGGCGTGAATGGCTTCCACCAGTGTCTGGATACGCAGACCCGCCCGGAAATTGAACGGTTCAGGCTGATGGCCAGCCAGTGCCTCCAGATACCGTGCGACTTCTATCGCCTTGAGGTCATTAAAACCCAACTGATGTCCAGGTGCTACGCAGAACAGACCATACGGCGCATGCTCTGGCCCCGCTTCAATACGGCGGAACCCTTTGCGGCCTCGCGCATCGGTGGTCGAGAAGAAATGCAGTTCGTTAAATCGCTGCTGGGTAAAGGCAAGCGCACCCTTTGTGCCGTATATCTCAAAGTCATGCTGCATAGTGCGACCGGTGGCAATCCAGTTCCCCTCAACAGATCCCGTCGCCCCATTCTCGAAGCGCAGAAGCGCGCGACCAATATCGTCCACCTCTACGGCACGCGTACCCCCCTTACCGTCCGGCCGCGTCTTGATAACTGTCACACAATCCCCCATCACCTGTGTGATAGCGCCTGCGGCTGGTGCCATCAGAAATTCGGCAGTTGCAAGGGCATGGCTACCAATATCAGCAAGAGCCCCACCACCCGCCGGGTCAAGACGGAACGTAAAGGGAGACGCGGCGTCCGCCATATAATCTTCCGCATGCAGGCCGCGGTATCCTCTGATTTCCCCCAGTTCACCCGCCGCAATCATGTCTCGGGCCAGGGCGAGCATGGGATTGCACAGATAGTTGAAACCGACCTGTGTTTTTACGCCCTTCGCCTCCGCCGCTTCGGCCATTTCCCGGGCATCGTCTGCAAGCGGAGCAAGGGGTTTTTCACAATAGACATGCTTGCCTGCAGCAATCGCCGCTAACGCCATTTCCTTATGAAAGGCATTAGGTGCAGTAATATTCACCACATCGATTTCAGGATCGTTAACCAGCGTGCGCCAGTCACTGGTGGAGCGAGCAAATCCCAGAGCATCTGCGGCCTTCGCGGCGGCCTCATCGGAAATATCAGCCAGACACGTCAGTTCCGGCTGAAACGGAAGGTCAAACACACGGGACGCAGTTGAATAGCCAAAGGCATGGGTCCGGCCCATAAAGCCACTGCCAATCAGGCCAATGCGTAGTTTCGGTTTGGTCATTTCACAAATTCCCTATTCACAATAAGGGCGGGATCCAGTGCCCCTGCAAAAAAATCCAGAACGTTTTTTACGGAATAGACAGCCATGCGTTCGGCCGCCTGCATGGTCAGCCCGGCGATATGGGGGGTCAGGATAACCTGATCCATTTCCAGCAACGGGTTATGGGTGGACGGGGGTTCGGGGTCGAACACGTCCAGGCCGGCGGCAGCAATGTGCCCGCTAGACAGGGCCTCAGTCAGAGCAAGCTCATCCACCACGCTACCGCGCGCGGTGTTGACAAGAATGGCTCCCGGCCTGAGGTGCTGCAATTCAGCCGCTCCCAAAAGCGGCCGGTCCCCCTTGGGCACGTTGACCGAAATGATATCCGCCCACTCCAGCCCTTCCTGCAGCGTTTCAACGCTGCCAACCGTGCCGGGCGGCCATTTGCCCTGGGCAGCAAGGTACGGGTCATACGCCCGGATTTCCATGTCAAACCCAGCTGCCATGGTGGCAAGATGGCGCCCCGTGCGGCCATAGCCGAGGATGAGGAGCCGCCTGCCTCCCACCTCCCCCGCCATAAGCTTGTTACGCCACTCCCACTGCCCATCCCGCACCGCCTGATCTGCCCGGACCAGATACTTGGCGCAGGCAAGGATGAGCGTCATCGCGTGTTCGGCGACGGAGACAGAATTAACATCCCCTGCAATACACAGGGTAATGCCACGGACCTCCAGCGCCGGCAGGTCAACGGCGTCATACCCAACGCCATGACGGGAAACGATTTTCAACTTCGATGCCCTTGCCACAGTCGCAGCAGAAAGCGGCTGGGTTCGCAGAACCAGTGCGTCGGCATTCGCTATAAACGGAGCGTAACTGTCTTCCGATATTTCTTCGATATAATCATAGGTTATATCCGAAGCGCGATCGAGCAGAGCAAGACCTGCTGAATGGAGGTGCCCTGCAACAAGGATATGGGGCATCAGTACACGCCCCCCTCGACAACCCGCACGCTATCGCGGCTGAGCAGCTTGCGAAACTGCGCAACACTGGCACCCGCCGCAGCCGCAAGCAGCCGGGAATCCCCCGATACGGTGGTCATGTTGAACCCCCAGCCTATGGCGCGGACGGCGTATTCGGGCGTGCCACAATGCAAGGCTGCGCGAATGCCACTATCCTGACAGGCCCCAAGGATTTCATGCAGGCTTTCAATGATCTCCGGTTCTTCACGGTCAAAACCGGGAGGCAGACGTCCTGCAGCCAGACTGAACGTCAGGTCCGCAGGCCCAACGTAAATGCCGTCAAGCCCCGGCGTTGCAGCAATTTCAGCAAGATTGTCCATGCCTTGCTGCGTCTCGATCATGGCAAACGCGAGAATTTCGTCATTCGCGCCACCGGCATAGTTACTGCCCGCAGCAAACGAGACCCGGGTGGGGCCAAAGCTGCGCTGCCCATAGGGCGGATAGCGCATGTAACTTACAAATTCGGCTGCCTGTGCCGCCGTATTGACCATGGGACAAATAATACCGTAGGCGCCAGCATCAAGCATTTTCATGATGATGCCGGGTTCCCTCCACGGCACACGGACCATAGGCACCACGCCAGATGCACGCATGGCCTGCATCATGGGCAGCGCACTGGAGTAATCCAGCGCACCATGCTGCACGTCTATGGTGACTGAATCGTAGCCTTGCGCCGCCATGATTTCAGCCGTGAAAGGATTGCCAATGGAACACCAGCCATTCAGCGTGGGTTTTCCCTCGGCCCAGAGTTGTTTGAGACGGTTGGGGATCATGTCAGAACACCACCTGTGCCAGTTTTACATCCAGATAATCCAGAATGCCTTCGCTCCCCCCTTCCCGGCCCATGCCAGAAAAGTTGGTGCCACCAAAAGGGGCCTCTGCTGCTGCAAGTGCTGCGGAATTGATGCCCACCATCCCCGCCTTCAACTCCGCAATTGTGCGCCGGGCTCGTTTGGGTGACCGGGTAAAGGCATACGCGGCAAGCCCCATATCTGAGGCATTGGCGCGGGTCAGAACTTCGTCATCGCTTGAAAAACGGGTAATGGCGGCAATGGGACCAAAATTTTCTTCTGCCATCACGCGCATGTCATCCGCGACATCGGTCAGGACCGTCGGTTCATAAAAATAGCCACTATTGAACCCTGACGATCGTTGGCCGCCCGTGCGCACCTGCGCGCCACCGGCAACAGCATCGGCAACAATAGTTTCTATTTCCGCCAGTCGGTGCGCATTGATGAGTGGCCCCATGCCCACATTTTCATCCAGCCCGTCACCGAGCCGGATGGCCTTTGCTCGCCCGACCAACCCGTCTACAAACGCCTCATACAAGCGGTCATGGATAAAAAAGCGATCAGGCGCCACGCAGACCTGACCAGTATTGCCAAACTTTGCCTGCGCCGCCGTATTGAGGGCGAGATCCAGATCCGCATCATCGTAAACAATCAGCGGTGCGTTACCGCCGAGTTCCATCGAGACTTTCTTCATAGTGTCGGCAGCATCACGGATCATCTGCTGGCCGATGCGCGTGGACCCGGTCAACGAGACCTTCCGCACGGCTTTGGTCGCCATAATCGGCCGGTAAGTGGCATCGGTTGATCCCACGACCAGATTAACAACGCCGGACGGCAAATTTCCGGCCCGACAACAGTCAAACATGACCATGGCCGTGCCCGGTGTCTGGGACGATGGACGGGCGATGACGGAACAGCCCGCAGCCAGTGCCGGGGCCATCTTGCGGGCCAGCAAAGATGCGGGAAAGTTCCACGCTGTAAACGCAGCAACCACACCGACCGGCTGATGGCTGACATCAAATCGGCCGCCCGGCACTCGGCTTTCTATAATGCGGCCATAAATACGGCGGGCTTCTTCTGCATACCAGCGGAACTGGTCGATACTCAGCCCCCATTCACGACGCGACTGCGCCAGAGGTTTGCCTGTTTCACTTGAAATCATTCGCGCCGCTTCTTCCGTGCGCCGGATCATTTCATTGGCAATCGCATGCAGGGCATCCGCGCGTTCCTGGGCGGGTGTGGCAGACCACCTGAGCAACCCGGCCTGCGCGGCTTCTATGGCAGCCTGCGTGTCCTCAACGCCTGCACTTGGCACGTCTCCAAGGGAGTTTTCCGAGACGGGGCTGATGACGGGTTCGGTCGCTTCCTTAGCTGCCTTGCGCCATGCACCATCAATAAACAATCCGAAATTCGTGTACATTATTCGGTCCCTGTTATTATTATGACACGACCTGCAACGATTGACCTGATCGCCGCTACGGTAAAAGCAGACAGGTATTTCTGGTTCCCCGTCTCAGTAAAACCACACTCTTTGTTGTTGGTTCTTCTGCCTGAATCCAATCAGTCAACTTTGTAAGAGCAGAAGTATTTTTTCACGAACCAGTAAAAAGCAGTCAGGTGGCGTTTCACTATCCCAAAACGGGGAGAATGACGGCCTGAAAGCAGAGTGAACCGACCTCTCCGTTCACGCTCCTCTCTTCCTTGTTTACAATTGCAACTAATGTTGCTCATTTATTTTATTGTCAACATATATTGCGTTTGGATATGGTGGCCATAACCCGTCAAGGGAGGAAATAAAAATGAAACAGGCGACAATCCGCCTCACTACGGCTCAGGCTATTGTTCAATGGTTAGTCAATCAGTTTACAGAAATAGAAGGTCAGCGCGTTCCGCTTTTTCCCGGAGTCTTTGGCATTTTCGGGCATGGAAACGTCAGTTGCCTTTCTGAAGCGCTCGAGGCGGTGCAGGACAGATTGCCCACATGGCGCGGGCAAAATGAGCAGTCGATGGCACTTGCCGCAACGGGTTTTGCAAAAGCTCAAAGGCGACGGCAGATCATGATTGCCGCATCCTCCATCGGACCGGGTGCGTTGAATATGGTGACAGCCGCCGGCACAGCACATGCGAATCGTCTGCCTTTACTTTTGCTGGCAGGTGATACCTTTGCCTCCCGCCTGCCCGACCCGGTTCTGCAACAGGTCGAACATTTCAATAATCCCTCAATAACCGTCAATGATGCCTTCAGAGCCGTAACCCGGTACTGGGACCGGATCATGCATCCGGCGCAAATCCTGCCATCTCTGCCGCAAGCCACGGCTACAATGCTTGACCCCGCCGATTGCGGTCCGGCCTTCATTTCCCTGCCGCAGGACATTCAGGAAATCGCTTTTGATTATCCCGTCTCTTTCTTTGAAGAAAAAATCTGGAGCATTCCCCGTCCGCGCCCGGACCGACACAAACTCGCGCAGGCAGTGGAACTGCTAAAAACTGCCAAAAAACCACTTTTGATTGTAGGCGGTGGGGTACGATATTCTCAGGCAGAGGACGCGGTTGCGGCTTTTGCAATCAAGCATGGCATCCCAATTGTGGAAACAATCGCAGGCAAGGGTAGCCTTACCCATCATCATGAAGCCCATGCCGGGCCGATTGGCATTATCGGTTCCACCTCGGCCAACGCGCTGGCGGGGGAAGCTGACGTGATTGTTGCAATCGGCACCCGGCTGCAAGATTTCACGACCGGATCATGGACGGTCTTCAGTCAGACAGCACGGTTCATATCCATCAACACCGCGCGATTTGATGCGGTCAAGCACCGCGCAGTTGCGGTTGTGGGCGACGCACTGGAAACCGTAACCGAATTCGATGCCCTGTTGGGAGACTGGAAAGCCGACCCGCAGCACATGCAGCATGCGCAGCATCTGTTTGCTGAATGGGACAAGCTCCTGACACAATTGCAGACCCCGACCAACGCCCCCATCCCCACCTATGCGCAGGTTGTGCATGTCGTGAATGATGCGGCGAGTGAAAACGATACCATTATTACTGCGGCGGGTGGTCTGCCCGGCGAGGTGTGTAAAGGCTGGCGGGTTAAAGCCCCCAATACTTTCGACCTCGAGTTTGGCTTTTCATGCATGGGATATGAGATTGCCGCTGGCTGGGGCCATGCGATGGCAAACAAAGGACCAGGAGGAACGGGCGGCACACCCATCGTCATGATTGGGGACGGCACCTACATGATGATGAATTCTGACATCTATTCCTCCGTGTTGACAGGCCACAAAATGATTATCGTAGTCTGTGACAATGGTGGTTTTGCAGTCATCAACCGCCTTCAGCAAGCTAAGGGGGTTCCCGGTTTCAATAACCTGCTTGTCGACTGCCGGGTGCAGCAGCCAGCCAATCCTCTTCATGTCGATTTTGTCAAACATGCGGAATCAATGGGCGCACTTGCGCGCAAGTGCGACAGTCTGGCTGAACTGACATCCGCCCTTGAATGGGCAAAAACTACAGACCGGACAACTGTTTTGACCATTACCACGGATGCCCATGCCTGGGCCCCCGGTGATGCAGACTGGGATGTTGGTGTTCCGGAAGTCTCCTCCCGCGCATCCGTACAGGCAGCAAGAAAACAACAAGAAGAAATCCGCGCGAAACAGCGTGTTGGAGTGTAACAGTCATGAAAGCAAAACTGGGTATCGCGCCGATCGCATGGTGGAATGACGACCTCGCAGAACTTTCGGATGATGTCAGTCTGGAAGAATGTCTCCGTCAGGCCAGTGAAGCAGGCTTCACCGGCATGGAAACCGGACGGCGTTTCCCAATGGACATGAACGAACTCGGGCCAATCCTGAAACGCTACGACATCTCAGTCTGCGGGGGATGGTTTTCCGGTCTGCTGCTGGATGGTGATCTGGAAGCGGAGAAAGACCGCATCCGTGCTCAGATGGATTTTTTCATTGCCGCGGGCGCACCCTGTATCGTGTATGGCGAAACTGCACGCTCCATTCAGGGGATTCGGTCAGCGCCTATCGCGACTAAGCCGTGCCTTTCGGAAGAAGATATTCGGACCTATGGGCGCAAAATGACAACATTTGCCGAATGGTGCGCTGATGAGGGCATGCCCCTCGCCTATCACCATCACATGGCCGCCCCGATTGAAACCGAAGCCGAACTTGACCTCCTGATGCGGCACTCGGGCAAGGCGCTGCATCTGCTGTTTGATACGGGACATATGTATTTTGCGGGGGGCAACCTGCTGCGTGTCATTGATAACCATCATGCCCGCATCAGCCACGTCCATACCAAGGATGTACGGAAAACTGTGATTGATCGCATTGACCGCAAAAAAGAGAGCTTCCTTGATGCCGTCGTAAAGGGAGCCTTTACCGTGCCGGGAGATGGTTCGATTGATTTCCTGCCCATTTTCGAACGACTTTCCTCCTATGACTACGAAGGCTGGTTTGTTGTGGAAGCTGAACAGGACCCGACCCTCAACCCGCCGCTGGAAATGGCCCGCAAGGGACATGCTGCCCTCATGCAGCTTATGGCGCAGGCGGAATATAGCGTAGCGTCATGAACCGGATAGATAACAAAATCTGCGTGGTTACAGGGGCCACGCAGGGCCTTGGAGCGGCGATTGCGCGCCGACTTGCCGCCGCAGGGGCCAGGGGGATTACCATTACCGGACGCAACGAGCCCCGCGGGATAGCGCTTGCGCGGGAGGTTACGGACAGTTCCGGCGTGCCGGTGTTGTTCATCCGGGCCGACCTTGAATCCGTCGCAGACTGTCGGGCTGTCATTGCCCAGACTCACCAGCATTTTGGGCGGGTTGATGTACTGGTCAACGCGGGCGCGCTAACACAACGGGGCACCATACTGGATACACACCCGGAGTTGTTTGACCGCATATTCGCAACCAATGTGCGCGGCCCCTATTTCCTTATGCAGGAAGCAATCCGGCATATGATCCATGACGGCATTGAAGGAGCGATCTGTAATATCGGCTCGATCTCGGCACTTTCGGGGCAACCGTTCATTAGCGCCTACTGCGCCTCGAAAGGCGCATTGGCAACATTAACCGCCAACACGGCATTTTCCGTCGCGGGCAACCGGATCCGCGTCAACCAGCTTAATATCGGCTGGATGGCATCGGACAAGGAACAAGAAATTCAGATAGCGGAAACGAATGACCCTGCCTGGATGGAAAAGGCTGCGGCCACGCTTCCGTTTGGACGACTTGTCTCACCCGAGGAGGTGGCACGGGCCGTGAACTTCCTCGTCTCCGATGATGCCGGGCTCATGACCGGGGCTATTGTCAATTTTGATCAGTCCGTATGGGGCGCTGCAGCCCGTGGCATGCCCACACCTGAAGGGCCGATGCACTGGCCCGCAAGCTCCGGAGTCTGAACTCTTCCAGCTCCGTGCGCATCCTGTCGCTATTTCTGTGTAGCGACAGGTATCCGGGGCTTGCTGGGGTTGTTTTGTAAGCGCGACGCCAAAGCTACAACCAATGCCTGCGTTAAGCACATCGGAGCGGCCAGCGAGCGTGAAAAAGTATATTCATGCTCTGGCACGCAAAACAGCACGCTCGCACTCCGCCCCAGCGGGGAAAGAGTGCTATCGCTGATCGCCACGACCGGGACACCTCGTGCGGCGGTTTCCTCCATGATATTGACAACTTCGCTGGCATAGAAGCGGAAAGAAACTGCGAACAGCAGGTCAGAGTTACGAATAGCCTTGGCCATATGGGTAGCAAGCCCCCCCGCACTGTCCAGCAGCACTGTCCGCTTCCCCAGCATTGTCAGCGTGTAACGCAGAAGCTCGACCACAGGAGCGGAACGTAACTGGCCTATCAGGTAGATCGTATCGGCCTGCTCCATAAGGTCGACAGCCTGCACAATCTGCTCAGGGCCAATATTTGCCAACAATTCCTGCAATGAGGAGATATCGCGCCCGATCAGATCCTGCAGAAAACCCATCTCGGTGCGATCTTCGCAGGTATCCAGCTCGTCTTCCAACGCCCTGACACGCGCGTTGAACCCCAGCGCCGCCGTAGAAAGACGATGCCTGAAGATGGCCTGAAGATCCTTGAAGCCTTTATAGCCCAGGGATTGGGCAAAACGGACACACCCCGAGGCATGAACACCACATTTTTCGGCCAGAACATGAACCGAATCAACCGCAATATCATTCGGGTTTTGCGTAATATATAAAGCAATTTTCTGATATGACTTACTCAAATCAGCATATCGGTCATGAATGACACGGATTAACTCTTCATACGTGGAGGGAGGTTCCCCTACGGTCGCTGCCTGCTTCTTTTCCGATACCTTCATTCTTTCCCGACTATCCATTCCAAAAGACGTAACTCCAACCGATGGTTCTGATTATGCGCGAGATAAGGCTCCCGTGCCTCTTTCACCCTCCGGATCGCAATGCCATTCTTTCCAGCAAAGACAACGTAGCAGCATAATATTTTCTAGCTAACCAACGATTGATTCTACACAATAAAACGACATATTCATGTCATCCTACCACCTTGTAGTAAACAGTCGTTATGATTAGACTGCGTCTCTGTCTCCTAAACCATGATGAGGCCTTTCAGGGGCAAGATATATTTTTTATTATATAATCTTAAGATTTTAGAATTTTTGATTGAAAGAATTCTCAAACCTTGATGTAGGGAACGCTATCTTCACATGAAGGGCCACTGATATGATTGTTTCATCTGGCCTGCCAGATATCTAGACAGCGTATCTGGTGTGCCTGAAGCGGTCCGAAATTCGGCTAGGCCATCAGGCTTCTCATACACCAGGTTTCATCAAACGGAAAAAAGCTGCACCGACCGCCATCAAGGGGCTCGAGCTCAGAGAGAATACTCCGCCATTGCGCCTCATTTTCATAAATAGAAAAATCAGATTGCTTTTAATACTACTCATACCGGATTGTCAGTTGAGCAACATTATCACAACTGGCTTCCAATACATCATGCACGTCAACTGAACCGACACCAGCAGGCGTGCCAGTCATGATCAGATCACCCGCACGCAGGGTCACACTATGGGATAGCGCAGAGATCATTTCCGGTATGGACCATATCAAATCACTTATGCGACCAGCCTGCCGCAAGACGCCATTGACCTTGAGGCTAAGAATACTCTGATCCAGGCCTTCTACCTGAGTAGCCGGTCGGATAGCGGAAATCGGACAGGCGTTGTCAAAACCCTTGGCAAGACTCCATGGACGCCTGTGCTTCTTAGCTTCTTCCTGCATGTCACGCCGGGTCATATCCAGTCCCACTGCATAACCATAAATGAGTTGAGAGCCTTCCTCTGGCGTAAGATTAGCTCCGCCTGCATTGAGCGCAACAACCAGTTCGGCTTCATAATGAAATTTCCGTGTCTGGGGCGGAAAGGGCAGCACGGAAAGTGTTGTAATACTATCAGCCGGTTTGGTGAAAAAAAATGGTGGCTCACGCTCGGGATCACTCCCCATTTCACGACTATGTTCCGCATAGTTGCGACCAACGCACCAGATGCGCCCAACAGGAAACCTTGCGTCCAGACCGTCTATTGGCAGTGTCGGAATTGCAGGCGGGAACAAAAAGGAAAAACTTTCAGTCATGAAACGCGCTCCGGGGCCAGGTTAGGAAATACTGCCAGAACAATACGCTGGGGGCCGCTGTTCGATAAGTGACCCCCATAACCCTTCATCAATCAAATTTCAGTGTCATATGGTCACCCTGAGCCCCAAAAGACGTACCATATGGCATGGAAAGATCCCGGATTTTTGCCTGGATGCGCATGTTATCATCCTCTTTTGCCAGATACGGCACGCCGCGCTTATGTGCCGACAGTCCTAAACCCAGCGTGACAGGATGAATATCTACAGCTTTCAGAGTGCCGTCTTCAAAATGACAGACTGGGAGCATGCTGTCCCAGAATCTCTGATCCGATGGGAAGCCTTTTGTATCATTCTCGCTTCGGCCTTTGTAAAGGCGATGTGGCGTCATCTCCGGCGTGTAGCGAAATGCCGTATATGAATCCATAGGCAGACGCGACACCAGTTCGTTCTGACCAATAAAATTACCCATCCCATGGAAAATAACAGATTTTTTGTAAGTCTCTATCCCGCGCAGAAGATGCGGACCATGGCAGACAACAACTGACGCGCCCGCATCGACCACTGTATGTGTAAATTCACGCAAAAAGGATGCAGGAACTTCAATGTCGGGAACTGCGTCGGCATTGTAATCGCTCTCATGCGCATGGATGCTGACCATGACCACATCAGAAACAAGCTTTGCTTCCTCAACCCATTTTACAATATCGGCAATATCCTGCTGATTTGCATGCGTTTGCATGCGCGTCTGTTCACCCGTTGTAAATTGTAATCCATCAAACGGCAGAGTGCCTTTAGGGGGATGGAAGGAAAAGCCCTGCCGGATCTTTTCGTCCAGAATGTCCTGCAGTCCGAGACGCCCGTAAATTTCCCGGATTTGCGACATTTCTTCCGGCGTGACCTGATAGGTCTTGCGGAAATGCAGGGGATTAACGCCCGGCCGACCTGCCATGAGGCCCGTCTGGGCTGCCGCCTCCTGCCCACGAGCAAAGGTAGAAGCGCAGGACAGCAGCGCTACCGTACCTGCTGGTGTTGTCGTGTAAGCGGGCCTGCGGGCTTCCTCCAGATTGACACCAATACCTGCGTAAACCATCTCCCGCTCATTCAGAGCCTGCATCATCTTCCGCAGACCCGAAATGCTATAATCCAGACTATGGTTGGTTGCTGCCGCATACAGATTGAACCCGGCATCATTCAGTTCATCCAGCACCCAGCAGGGCGCACCAAAATGCGTGCCACCATGATCCAGAGCAGGATCTCCCTCAAAATCGTTCGCAACAAATTCCAGATTGGTAAAACTGACGTCACACTCGCGGATCAGATCAAACAGTGGCGCAATATCGGTATCTTGCAGACTGTTCAGGCGGCGAAAAAGAATGGAATCACCGGTTAAAGCTAAACGCATGAGTCAGATCCTTTCTGCACGAAGTTTGAGAACGCCATCCAGAACCGTGGCCGCCGCAGCAAAATCAGTCATTTCGAGATGCTCATAGGGATTGTGGCTACCGTTTTCATTTCGCACAAACAGCATTTCTGTCGGGACATGTCGGTTGGCAAAGGTTGCGGCATCGTGGCCTGCGCCACTGGCCATGGTAATGGCTGGAATATTCAGAGACCGGCAGAGACCAAGCGCCATGCTCTGTAGTTCCGCATCCATACGGGCGGGCGCGCTTCCGGTCCGCTCGCCCAGATCGATTGTGACATTATGCCGCTTTGCAACCTCTTGCGCGACATGCTGGATGTGCTGATCCACCTCTTCCAGTAACGCGGTATCCTGCGACCTGACATCAAGCGCAAACGAGACCTTACCAGCCACAGCACTGAAGTTGGCCTGCTGCGCATCGGTGTGGCAGACCCCAAAGGTCAGGGTAAAAGCCTTGCCTTCGCTTTCCTGTGTTTCCCAGTAAGATTGCAAGGTGGTCACAAGGTCCGCCATAGCCACCACTGCATCAGCCCGAAACTGGCGAGGCGTCGCGCCTGAATGCGCATATTGCCCAAAGATGTTGCCCTGCCGGTAACGCATGCTGCCACAAATGCCGGAAACCACCCCAATAACAGCATTGTTGCTGGGCAGGACCGGCCCTTGCTCTATGTGCAACTCCAGAAAACAATCTATAGTTTCTGGCTTCAAAATATCCGTATGGGGCCATTGCGGGTTGCCACCACATTCCACCATATGTTCGGCTAATGTGCGCCCCGTATCGGAACGTCGGGCCTGCAGATCCTCTTCCGTCAGCAGATCAAAAGCCGTTCTGCTGCCAATGTAGGAAACGGGAAACCAGACGCTCTCTTCCGCACGGATCGCTATCACGGTTGCATCCCTTTCGGGAACAAAGCCTTCCTTTGCCCAGCGGCATAAAACAGACAGGCCTGCCACAACCCCCGCCGCGCCATCATAATTCCCACCTGACGGGACCGTATCCATGTGTGAGCCAGTCATGACGACAGGCTTGCTCCGGTCGCGCCCCGGCAGCGTCAGAAACAAGTTACAGGCCCAGTCGCGATGAATTTCCAGCCCATGGTCCTCAGCAATCTTGCAGAGCATTGCATGGGCTTCGTTTTCTTTTTCGCTAAAGGACGGGCGCGTCATGCCCAGGCCGTCAAAGCTCATGGCATACAGGGCATCAAACAGTTTCTGCCCAAATGCCTGATGAAAAGAGGTTACACTCATTATCCGACAAGACTCTTTGTTCTGGATGTTGAAGGAAGGAAACGCGTCAGGTGTATTGATCTGAAAGGAACGAGATAAACTTTCCAACAGAGACTTTTCTCTTGCTGCTAAAAGCCATGACACCGATTTCTCTTTTTTGAGTAAACTCGGGAATCTCGAGACACTGTATATTGTTGTATTTGTTTATTATCTGACATGAAGGAATAATGGCGACTCCAATATTCTTGGAAACCATATCAAGAATAAGGCTGATTTCTTCCGTCTCGGTAATATCATGCGGCGCCATACTGTGCATTTTCAAGAAACTGCTAATGCTACTGCCACCAAACGAGCGACTATCATACCGGATAAAGGGATTCTGGCCGAGAATGGTCTTCCATTCCTGTTTCTCAATACTTTCGTGCATCACCAGCACATAACGCTGCGTTACAAGCGGCACCCATTCCATATGAGGGATAAGGCTGAATGGCGGCTTTACCATGATCGCCATATCTATTTCTTTTGCCTCAAGTTTTTGCAAGAGGGCAAGAGAAACATCGACGCTGACCGACAGCAGGACATCGGAAAAAATTCTTAGGAATCCGGCCATGGCGGGCGCCAAAAGCGCCGTATATGCCGTAGAAATGACCCCTACCTTGATGGTGCCGCTGATTGTGTTGTCTCTAGGGATGTCACGCATGCGGTCGAACAGCACAATAATTTCGGCCGCACGGTCCACCGCAATCAGTCCGGCCTTGCTCAGATGCACCGCGCGCCCTGTTCTCTCAAACAAGGCATAGCCGAATTCCAGCTCCAGCCGCTTGATCTGCGCACTGACAGCCGATTGAGTCAAACCGACTTTTTCAGCCGTAGCCGCGAAACTTTCAAGCTGAGCCGCAACCAAGAATGTGCGCAGTTCCGTTATCATCATACAACACTTTTTTTGTGCCTCAGAGGCAAAAATTATCGATATTTTTGTTGCTCTTTTTTGTTCTATAATCGAAATTAAAGGGAATGCAAGAGATTTCGGAGAAAGGCAGGAGAACAAAAATCCCCCTTATATTAAGGGGAAGTTAAAAAACAAACATACCAAACCAAAGGTCCGATAGCCCATTTTTCCAGGAGAGAACGCAATGCCGCGCAATCTTGAAATCATGCCAGAATCTGCTTGTGGGCAAGCGCGCGCGTGCCATCCATCCATTCCAGCCAGAACGCCGGAATATTGATGCAAAAGGAAAATCAGAACGTGATTCTTTCCTCGTCCCTATCCCCAGATTCGGAGTGCATGGGATGGCGACGGATTGCGATCTGCGCAGCCACAATCACGATGTGCGTGATCTGTTACGGAGACAGGGCCGCACTTTCCGTCGCACTACCCGATATTGTGCGGGACTTTGACCTGAACCCCAGCCAGGCTGGGTGGGTTCTGTCCAGTTTCCTCTGGTCCTATTTTTTCCTTAACCTGCCCTCCTCCCTTCTGCTGGACAGACTGGGGCCGCGCCTTGTTGGGATTCTGGCTGTTGGCGTGTGGTCTGCCGCCATGGTGCAGGGCAGTCTGGCCCTGACTCTCCCGGCCTTTCTGCTCTCTCGCGTCGTGCTTGGAGCAGGAGAAGCTCCCACCTTTGCTTTGGGTGCCAAAGTCATGCGCCTATGGTCATCTCCCCGGCAGCGTGGGTTGATGATGACCCTGTTCACTAGCGGCATTTCCATCGGACTTGCATCTGGCGCCATTATTGCTGGTTACATGGTGGCGCATAATGGCTGGCGAACGGCCTTTGATGTGCTGGCTGGCGTCGGCTTTGTGTGGTGTCTGGTGTGGTACTTCCTTTATCCTGCTCAAGCGGCAAAAGGTCACGCGCCTTTGAACAGAACGCGTTTTTCCGTCGCCCCCTTTTTCGCATCCCGCTCCTTCTGGGGCGTGGTTGTTGCCCAATGTTGCGTGAACTATGCCAATTTTCTTATGATGTCGTGGCTGCCAGTCATTCTCAGACAGCGAATGAACCTCTCTGTCTTTGATGCCAGTGTCCACACCGCATATTGTTATGCGGGGGCCGTTGTTATTTCTCTGGTGGCAGGCCGAATTGGAGAGAGCCTGCACAGTTCCCATGCACACGATCCGGCCCGCAGGAAGCGTGTAGTCGCTCTATATCTGTCCATGGTAGCCACTCTTGGCGTTCTGCCATTTATCCAGTCAGTGCCATTCTCCATGGCCTGCCTTGTCCTGAGCATGGGGTTCGTTACTGCAGGTAGCGGTGCCAACATGGCATTGCTGGCAGACCTTCTGGTAGAGCAGGATGCGCTGGGCGCAGCCAATGGCCTTGTGCTGACCTTCAGCAACGGCACAGGCATTCTGGCTCCGGTCATAACCGGTTATATCCTTCAGTTCACAGGAAGTTTTGAATACGTATTCTATATGGTGGCGGCTCTGGTTCTGGTTGGAGCGGGGGCAGTCCTGACGCTTCCACGTTCATCCATAAAACTCCACGCTGTTGCAAAAGGATAATTGGTCATGCGCATCAGTTGTGCTGGAGTGGATGCTTTCCTGCTGGACATGTCTGAGGGGGCATTCCGCAACGATATACAAGGCAGAATATGGAGTTTGGAGAAACTCCTTTCTGATCGGTCTGAAATTCAGACCGTTATTCTGGGAGCCAATAATCTTCTGGTTGTGTTTGACTGCGAAAAGCATGACGCAGCAACAATACGCCCCATGCTACATGCCGCATGGGAACAAACGGTTTCAGCCCAAATCACTCCCCGGGAGCACGTCATACCTGTAACATATGGTGGAGCGGGTGGAGAGGATCTTCCCTTTGTCGCGCAAACAGCCGGCCTTTCAGAAAGCGAGGTTGTTGCCCTGCACACAGGCGCTCTCTATCGGGTGGCGATGGTTGGATACTCTCCCGGTTTTGGCTACCTGACAGGCCTGCCGCGCCAGTTATGCATTGCCCGCAGGGCCTCTCCCCGTCTTGTCGTGGAGCAAAAATCCGTCTGCCTTGGAGGTGAATTTACTGCAGTCACACCCAGCAATGGACCGTCTGGCTGGCATATTCTGGGAAAAGCTCATTGCTCTGCCCTGTTCGATGCAACGGCAGAAGATCCCTGCCTGCTAAGAGCAGGCGATATCGTCCGTTTTGCGAGCGCATGATGCTGGAAGTTCTTACCAATGCCCCGCTGAATACCGTGCAGGATCTGGGCCGCCCCAGAGCCGTATCCTTTGGAGTGTCCCGAGGGGGCGCCATGGACCGCGATGCCCTGGCTCTCGGCAATATTCTGGTTGGAAACACAGAAGACTCAGCCGGGCTGGAAATTGTGTTCTTTCCTTTCAAAATCAGATTTCGCAAGGAATGTGTTTTTGCCATTACCGGCGCGCCTGCCAAGGTCAGGCTTGATTCAGCCCCCATGCCTTCCTGTTGGAGCATGAACGCACGCGCTGGACAGACACTGATCATGGAAGCGCCAGAAAAGGGCATGCGTTCCTATCTGGCTGTTTCAGGCGGCGTGGACGTGCCCATTGTGCTTGGTGGCCGTGCTACCGACATCAAAGGGGGATTTGGCGGTTTTGAAGGGCGCGGCCTGCAAAAAGGCGATCTTCTGCCTTGCGGAACAGGGAGCCTCCTCCCCCTCCCGCCCAGCGGCATGGGTCTTTCCGCGCTACCTCTACTACCCGACAAAGACGGTGTGGAACTGCATCTGTTACCTGCTGCGGAATATTCTGAGTTTACAGAGCAGGCGCAAGCGTGCCTGGTAGAGCAACCCTGGCGCATTACCACACACGCCAACAGGGTAGGATACAGACTGGAAGGCACAATGGCCTTGCAGACCCGGCAACCGTTGAGCCTGCTGTCGCACGGCCTCCTGCCCGGAACAGTGCAGGTCCCTCCATCCGGTCAACCCATCATCCAGATGGCAGACGCCAACACATGCGGCGGATACCCCAAAATAGGAATTATTGTTGAACCGGAGCTCGGGATTCTTTCACAAATGCCACCGGGTGCCAGCATAAGTTTCCGCATGATCAATCAGGAACAGGCTCTGGCGCAGGCCAGAGCGCACCGCAAGAACCTGCGTATGCTGGCGGCACAAATTGCTGCGACAAAACCCCATATCTTAACTCAATAGTTTCAAACCTTTCTGGAGGCATAGCCATGACAAAAGCAACAATTGATATGAATGCTGATCTGGGCGAAAGCTTTGGCCACTATAGCATCGGTGATGATAGTGCGATGCTGAATATCGTCACATCTGCAAACGTGGCTTGCGGTTTTCATGGTGGTGACCCGGAAGTCATGGCTCAGACGTTCCAAATTGCTCGCGAAAAAAATGTGACCGTTGGTGCCCACCCGGGCTACCCGGACCTGTGGGGCTTTGGTCGCAGACTGATTCCCTTTTCAGCAGGGGAAACAGAACGGCTAACGGCTTACCAGATTGGCGCGGCCCAGGCCATGTCAGCCTATGCTGGCCACCCCATAACCTATGTCAAAACACATGGCGCTATGGGAAATCTGGCCGAACGCGATGCCGAAGTTGCAACAGCGGTGCTGAACGCTATTGAAGCGGTTGATCCGTCTCTGGCTCTTGTCGCTGGAGCCTTTGGAGAGCTGGAGCGGCTGGGACGTGAGCGGGGCATGACCGTTTACACGGAAATTTTTGCAGACCGCGCCTACACGGAAGAAGGGCACCTTGTCTCTCGTAAGGAGCCGGGAGCCGTGTTGCATGATGTGGATTTTGTTTCGGACCGCGTCATAAGAATGGTCAAGGCAGGCGCTATTGAAACCCGCTCAGGCAAAATGCTTCCAACCCAGATGGATACAATCTGTGTACATGGCGATAATGCAGAATCTGTTGCAATTGCCCGCACCATACGCACTCGTCTGGAAGGCGCTGGCGTAACCCTGAAGGCTTTCATATGAAAGGCCCAGCCCCATCTGGCCCGATAGACATGGAGCAACTGACGGCGCTCATGTCCTGCATGCAGCAACTTGGCGTGCGTCTGCTGGACTATACTGCCCCCGATGGCACGCATCTGGTCCTGCGCGCTCCAGAACCTTCCCAATCGGACCAGCTGGCTCTGAGCGAGGGAGCTTCTGCTACGCCATTGCCTGCACCTGATGCTGCTCCCTCCAGCCAGCTTCTGGCATCCATGCATGGCGTGTTCTACATCGCGCCCTCCCCCGGAGAAGATCCCTATGTACAACCTGGCGACGTGGTGGAGGAAGGGCAGCCCATTGGTGTTCTGGAAGCCATGAAAACACTGACGCGCCTGGAAGCTGATTACCGCTGCCGCATTCTTTCGATTCTGGTGAAAGACGCCACGCCCGTAGAGCCGGGCATGCCACTTTTTAGCGTGGAGAAACTGGATGACTAAACCCATGCGCATCCTGATCGCCAACAGGGGCGAAATCGCCTTGCGCATTACACGGGCCTGCGGCCTGATGGGACTAGAGACTATCGGCGTCTATTCCGAGGCAGATGCCGGTCTGGCTCATCTGGCATGCGTGGATACCAAGGTGTGCATTGGCCCAGCCAGTGCCGCACAAAGCTATTTGGATCAGGAGCGTATCCTCCGCGCTGCCCGGTTATGTAGCGCGGATATGGTCCACCCCGGCTATGGCTTCCTGTCTGAAAACGCTGCCTTTGCAGAAGCCGTAGAGCAAGCCGGACTCATCTTTATTGGTCCGTCTGCGCAGGTCATGCGGCTGATGGGGGACAAGATCAGCGCAAAGCAGGAAATGGTTGCTGCAGGCGTGCCCTGCCTGCCTGGTTCCGATGGCGCTCTTCCCGAAAATATGCCGGACACACAACGCATTTGCGATGCCATCGGCTATCCTTTGATCGTTAAAGCCTCTGCCGGTGGCGGTGGCCGGGGCATGCGTATTGTTGAAACATCTAAAGATGTGGCAAATGCTGTATCCAATGCCCGTCAGGAAAGCCATCTGGCATTTGGGAAACAGGATGTTTACGCAGAACGCTTTTTAAAATCCCCTCGGCATATTGAAATCCAGATTGCGGCCGATCACCACGGGAACGCGGTCTGGCTGGGTGGACGGGACTGCTCCGTGCAGAGACGGCATCAGAAGCTGGTCGAAGAAGCTCCCCCGGCGGGCATTCCCGCGCATGATCTTGCCACGCTTGGGGCCCAATGCGCAAAGGCCTGCCAGCAGATAGGTTATGTCGGCGTGGGCACTTTCGAGTTTCTGTACGAAGATGGCCAGTTCTGTTTTATTGAAATGAACACCCGCTTGCAGGTTGAGCATCCGGTAACGGAAATGACGAGTGGGATCGATATTGTGCGGGAGCAGATTGCTGTTGCGTTAGGCCACCCCCTTTCCTTTACTCAGGCTGATATTAAGTGCGCAGGACATGCCATAGAGTGCCGGATCAATGCAGAAAATCCGGATACGTTCCTGCCTCACCCCGGTAAGATTACACAATGGTGGCCTGCTGGCGGCCCCGGCGTGCGCATGGATAGCCATATTTATGAATCCTACGTCGTGCCGCCTTATTATGACTCCCTGATCGCCAAACTGATTGTGCATGGAAACACCAGAGAAGACGCCATTGAACGCATGCGTGCCGCACTGGATGAAACGCATATTGGCGGCATCAGCACCACTATTCCGTTGCAGCAGCGGGTTCTTCAGGCAGATGCATTTCTTGATGGTACGGTCACCGTTCATTCTCTTGATCAAGGACTGATGAAATGACCATACCCCGTGATGAAAATCAGCTGGTTGATATACTCACGAGCCTTGTGCCGCGCATGCGCCAACACGGCATGGTCTTTTGCGATGTACCGCTGGGACAGGCACAACTGAAGCTTGAACTGGCTCCACAAAAAAGCAGTGAAACCCTGCATTATGCAGCACCTGCAGCGGACGTCATTGTCCAGACGGTTGACGCACTCAGCCCGGAAATGGGGATATTTGCAGAAGCGGTGGTGGAGGAAGGTCTCCATGTTGCCGAGAAGACCATTTTAGGTTTTGTCGATGTCGGCCCGCTACGTCTGGCGCTGGAAGCCCCCGTTTCAGGCACTATCATGCTCTGCCTTGTACCAGTTAATTCTGTGGTTGGGTACCATCAGCCTGTCTTCCGTATCCAGCCGGATTGAACCGTATTTACCTCTCGATTTACCCCGAGATGAAGTCATACAGCGCATAAGAGGACCATCCCCGGTGGAATGTTTTATCACCCAGCCTGTGCATGAAGCAGCGATTGCGTTCCTGAACAGCCATGGCGTCAAAACGCGCTATGCTACCAAACCGGACATGCAGACCGTCATTCAGGAGATCGGCACTGCGGATGCAGTCATCACCCGGGATCTGGGGTTCGACAAGCAAGCTATTCAAGCAGCTCCGAACCTGAAGATCATCTGCTGCCACGGAGCAGGAACCAACAGGATTGATGTTGACGCAGCCTATGAACGAGGCGTTCTGGTAACCAACACTCCCGGTGCCAACAGTCAATCTGTTGCGGAACTGACGGTGGGACTCATGCTGGCAAGCGCGAGAAGAATTTGCGAAGCAGATCACGCCGTAAGGGAGGGCCGCTGGTCCTTTCGCTATGCGGCCCAAGGTCTGGAACTGCATGGTAAGACACTGGGGCTGATTGGATTTGGCGCCATAGCCCAAAAAGTAGCTACCATTGCAGGCAAGGGTCTCGGCATGCGTCTGATTTCCTGGTCTCCTAGCGTGCCCGCTGCGGTATTTGCAGAACATGGCGTGGAACAAGCCCTTTATCTGGAAGAACTTTTAGAAAATGCGGATGTGGTCTCTGTTCATCGTTCAGGCAAGCCAACAGATAATCCTCTCATTCAGGCTTCCACGCTGGCACTCATGCGGCCACATGCCATTCTCATCAACGTAGGACGCGGATTTGCCGTGGACAGTGACGATCTGGCTCATGCACTACAAGAAAAGCGCCTGCATGGTGCCGCTCTGGATGTGTTCCAGCAGGAACCACCTCCCACAGATACTCCCTTGCTCCAGGCACCATCGCTGATTCTGACCCCACATCTTGGCGGAACAACGCAGGAAGCTCTTCAGCGGTTGGCTCTGATCTGCGCTCATCAGGTGCTGGATGCTTCGTTAGGGAAAAAACCTGATCATCTGGTTCTACCGCCGGAATACCCTCAGCCTGGCGTGCGGCAATAGTCTTTATTCATGACACACTCAACTTCCGCGTTCCCTGAGGGCGGCCTTTATGGGCGAATGCGACTGTGGGCCATGACTGCCATTACACTGTCCATCCTGCTGTCCATTCTGGATTATTCATCAGCCAATATTGCGCTCCCGGTCATGGCGCAGGATCTGGGCGTCTCGCCCGCAGGGTCGATATGGATTGTGAATGCCTACCAGTTTGCGTCCCTGGTAACCCTTCTGCCCTTTTCCGCACTTGGCGGACGCATTGGCTATGCGCGTATGTGCGAAATTGGCATTATCGTCTTTCTGCTGGCCTCCATTCTGTGCGCGGTTGCCTCGTCTCTTCCGTTCATGATGTTTGCACGCGCCCTGCAAGGCCTGGGCGGAGCATGCATCATGAGCGTCAATCTGGCTCTGGTTCGTCTGGTTTATCCCACGGCAGAACTTGGCAAAGGCATTGGCCTGAATGGTCTGATGATCGGGCTCGGCGTGGCTGCCGGGCCTAGTCTGGGTGCCTTCATTCTTGCTGTTGCCAACTGGCACTGGATTTTCTGGATCAATATTCCCCTCGGGGGAATGGCATTGCTTCTCGGTATAGTGGCCTTGCCAAAGGCGCAGCATTACACTCAAACATTTAATCTCCTGCATGCCCTGCTTACGATTGCCGCCTTAGGTTGCCTTGTGATCGGATTGAATATGTGCGCGCACGGGCAGCACATCCTGCCGGGAAGCGCGCTGTTATGCGGCGGGTCCGTCCTTATCATCCTGTTATGGGGACAACAGAACAAAGTTGAGGCTCCCCTCTTCCCTGCCGATCTGCTCTCCCGCCCCGTCATGATGCAGGCAAGCTTCGTGGCAATTCTGAGCTTTATCGCCTCGAATTTTTTCCTGATCTCCATATCTTTCACATTGCAAGAAGACTTTGGGCGCTCATCCGTCGTCTCTGGCCTGCTCATAACGGCATGGCCTATTGGCGTCGTTCTCGCCTCCCCCGTCTCCGGCAGGATGGCAGACAGGTTTTCCAGCACAGTCCTGGCATCGTTCGGACTACTGATTATGGCCAGCGGTTTTGCATTTTTGTTGTCACGACCGCTTACAGCAGACAATTTCTCCATTGCTGCCTGCATCTTTCTAGCTGGCATGGGTTCGGGTGTATTCCAACCTCCCAATAATCGCATCATCATGAGTGCTGCACCCAAAGGGCGCGAAGGCGGCGCAAGCGGCGTGGTGTCCTTGTCACGTTTGTCCGGCCAAACGCTTGGAGCAACAGCTGTTGCGCTGGTGTACCGCCTGCAGACCGTTCATGCCGCACAAATCTGTCTGATCATGGCGATGGCGATAGCTTTCGTGGCGTCCATGACAAGTTTTTGCAGAATACGACAAAAATAGTCGGCTCCCTGCCCGCGCAGAAGGTAGTCCAGGCACAGCCAGAAGAAAGCGCATCCACCTATGCTACAGAGCCCCCATTCACACAGGAGGAGTCTTTTAAGAAAGCCATCAATCTGCGGTATTTTTTGATCTTAGCCTTAAAAAAGATCATTTTTCATAATAGTTTTCCTTCTTTACTATTTTACGCTTCCATGAGGAGTGTAAAATAGATGTCGGCCTTAGAAACAACACAACAACCTATTCCGCCTTTTCATCTTGCCTTCCCAGTCGATGATCTGGAAAAAGCACGGGCATTTTATGGTGACACGATGGGATGCGGCGAAGGACGCAGTTCCTCCGAATGGATCGATTTTGACTTCTTTGGTCATCAGATCGTGGCGCATATGGCTGATTGCTCACACAACAGGCTTCACCTGAGCAGTGTAGATGATCATGCCGTGCCGATTCCGCATTTTGGCGTTGTTCTGAACATGACTCAATGGGAAGATCTGGCCAAAAAGCTCAAGGCTGCAGGAACAGAATTTGTAATTGAGCCCTATATTCGCTTCAAGGGCCTCCCTGGCGAGCAGGCAACGATGTTTTTCCATGATCCTTTTGGCAATGCTATCGAAATCAAGGCATTTGCTGACCTGAAAAGTCTGTTTGCAAAATAAGAGCGGATTTTCTGCTCTCTGCTCCACTCAGCAAAAAAGGCAGGAAAATTAGTATTAAAAACTAGTTAGCCTGCCGTTCAAACTGTATTTTCATAAAAAATATCAATTCCCCTGTCATGAATAATGATCCTCGTTCTCGAGGTTTGCTTCCGAAATAACGCTCTTCACAATGGAGAGTACAACGAGGAAGCCAAAAACAATACAGAAAAATCAATTAGTTAAACACCATAACGCTCACAGCCGAGCCTTTCTCTCCGTCAAAAGCACGCACGATATTGATCATCTCTTTCTTCAAGGCACAAAAAAATAATCTCTTGGGCTCAAAAAATATCGTTTTCCGAATTTGTCCACCAATAATATTATTATTCCGAAACGATATTGTCGGGAAACGAGATCAGCCTATATACAGAGAGATATTCATACTCATCTGTGGGCAAGATCAGCTTCCCTAAAACATTGCTATCGTAACGGTTTATCCAGTTCTCACCTTTCGTCGAGCTGGACCAGGTTCTCGGTTGTTTCCCGTCGCAGTTACGCGGTGTCTTGTTTAGCCATGGAGTATGTTTGATGCGACAAAAGGCCCTCCCAATCGATAAAAAATTGTGGATCAACGCCGTGGCGTTCATCACAGTTTTTTCAACACAGTGCGCTACGGCCGCAACCACGGCAGGCAACATCAAGAAAAATACCTATCATAACAAGACAGTTGCAAAAAATTCAGCCTCCTCATCTCTTGCAAAATCAGCGGCAAAACCGGCATCTGTCACGACAGGCAAGGCGTCCTCACATCGCAGCGTGAACAGTCGCTCCAGCGAAGAGGTGATGGTGGCCGCCACTCGTTTCATCGGAAGGTCGGCAACCTCCCCCTCCACCCCCCTGCATAGCACAACACCGGTTACCGTCATCAGCGGCACGGCGCTGGCCGAAACCGGGCAGAGCAACGTCATGCAGGCGCTGGCGCAGCTTTCGCCAGCCATTACATCCCCTGCCGTGCCGGGGATCGGCGGGAATGCCTTTACGCAGACAATGCAGCTTCGCGGCCTTTCCGCCGACCAGACTCTCATTCTTATCAACGGCCACCGTCGGCATATCGGAGCAAACTTCAACGCAAATGCTGGCCCGAACTGGGGCACGGAACCGGCTGACATCGGCCTTATCCCGATGAGTGCCATTGATCATGTTGAGGTCATTACCGAAGGCGCGACTGCCCTGTATGGGCAGGATGCTCTGGCAGGCGCGGTCAATATTGTTCTCAAATCAGACCGCCACGGAGGATCTGTCAATTTCAAGAACAGCGGCTTTTATGGTGGAGACGGACAAAGCATTGATGGCACGGCAAATATGGCGTTTGCCCTGGGCCATCGGGGAGGATATCTGGACCTTGCCGCCCAGATTGTCCACCAGTTGCCTGCATTCCGCAACGGTGATTACAAGAACACCAGCCGTTACCCGAACGACATGTACTACGCTCTGCCAGATGGCAGCACAGACCCACGCTCCAACCGCAGTCGCGACGTACAACGCTCGAACGGCTTGCCAAAGAAGACTACAGAAACCCTGTCTGCCAACATGAGTGTTCCGATCACAGACAGAATCAATGTCTATTCCACGTCCACCTATGGCCACCGTAATGTCAGCGTAGGACAGGCATACCGCTCCGCAGCAGATGACCTGACGGTAACGGCCCTGTGGCCGAATGGCATGCAGCCTTACTATCTGATGGAACAAAATGACCTCGAAGTTGATAACGGCTTCAAGGGGCATAATCTTGGCTTTGCCTGGGATACTTACGTCAACTACGGAAAGGACATGCAGTCCTACGACCTGAAGGATACGGACAATGCTTCCTACGGCACGGCAAGCCAGACACGCTTTCATACCGGCTCCGCCACATCAAGCGAATTGACTGCGGGTTTCAAGGCTTCACGCAATATCAATGTCGGCTTCCTGCCCAAGCCAGTTGGGCTGGAATTCGGCGCAGAATACCGGCGCGATACCTTCGGACTTGGCGCGGGTGAATACGCCTCTTACGCCGCTGGAGACGTGCCCATCCTGACAGGTCCCGACGCAGGAAAAACCGCGGCGCCTGGTGCTGCAACCCATGCCGGCAACCCCGCCTATGTTGCCGGAAAATACACACGCGACGTTTTTGACGGACACGTCAATTTGGACTTTTACGTCACGCCCAAATGGGAGTGGACGTTTGGCGGCCGCACGGTTGCGTATCACAACTATCCTGTTGTCTCGACCGGCTCTGTTGGAACGCGCTACAACTTCAATAAGCGGTGGGCTATCCGCGCCAATATCAACACTGGCTTCCGGCCACCAACCCTTGGCCAGACCTATTATTACTACAATTCTCCACAGGCGACCTATTCCACACTGTCCCTGCCCAATAACAGCGGAGCCGCGCAAGGGCTGGGTGCGGGCAAGCTCAAGGGAGAATATTCTCGCAGCTACACCATCGGGATTGATGCAACGCCTCTGGATGACTGGCACGTAACGGGTAATCTGTACTACATTGCCATCAATGACCGTCTTGCCAGCACAACCACGCTGGGCGGCAACTTTGTTGCCCAAACGCTGGCAGCCTATGGCATGGGCAACGCCACTTACGCTTCCTATTATACAAACCCCGTCAACACCAACACATGGGGCGGTGACCTTTCGACAGATTATACACTCAAAACCAAGCTGTATGGTGCATTCCGGTTTGCCTTCAGCGTCAACTTCTCAGACAACGAAGTCCGCAGCTTTAACAAGACCCCTTCTGTTCTCCAGTCCAACGGATTATCTTCCTACAATGCCTATGCTATAGCAGAACTGATTCATTCCAGCCCCAAAAACAGGGAGACCCTGAGCGTAAACTGGACTAAAGGGAAATGGTCTGTGTCGGTTGAGGAAATGCGTTATGGTTCCAGCGTCTTTATTGCTGCCCCCAATCTGCCCACCAGTCTCTGGACCGACATCCAGCCCTCCTTTATAACGAACCTGGAAGTTGGCTATAAGATTACGCCCAAATGGCGCGTTGCGGTTGGGGCCGATAACCTTGGCAACAAATATCCAAGCCGGGTCAAGGCTGCCGCTGCCGCATCGAACAATAACCTGTTCAAATACCCCACCTCTTCTCCATATGGATATTTTGGTGGCATGTATTACGTGAATACATCACTTAATTTTTAAAACACATACCATATTACACTTAACTACCGGTGGCAGGATTTTCCTCCACCGGTTTTCTTATTCACCTGCGCCTCATTGCCAGAACAAGACGGTGTGTGTGAACTCTGTAGCCAAGAAAAGAATTACCAAAGATCTATCGTAGAGGAGTACGATCCGCCGCCACTCCTTGAGCTGTGCGGACATAATTCCGGTGCAGCTACAATGTTTGCATTACCACTTGTCGCAGCAATACGGACTTTGGTTCATTGATATAAAGAACGCAGCGGAGAAACACGTCCGCACATTTTGCGTTACGTGAATTACTTTTTCACTCTCAGCATTATACTAAGACTCATTTTCTCAATCCATACTGATTTAGATTCAATCTTGTATACAAATAATAAGTCCAACCTCACAAATAAACCACAACGGCAGCGTTATTAAACTCCCATATCCCTGTCATAACACCGAAACGACATTAAGTATTTTTTACACCCCTCCCATTTCTTTATCGCATCGTTTTCCTTGACGATTTCATATCCATATCGCATCAATCGGATATAGCGATTCCGTTTCGGTGTTTATCTATATGCTCGATAAATCTAATCTAGATCTACAACATCTTCGGTCTTTTCTGGCTGTTGCGGAGACGCTTCACTTTACATCTGCGGCCCATCGCCGGGGGGTTAGCCAGTCGACCATAAGCCTGCACATCAGCCGGCTGGAAGAAGCGCTTGGCATCTCTCTTCTTTCGCGCTCAACCAAAGTGGTCGAACTCACCAGTTCGGGTCATGCTCTCATCCGTCTGGCACAAGATGCCCTTCAGTCTCATGACAGAATTTTCCAGCTTTCAGAAAAACTCGAAACACAGACACAAATAAGACTGGGGTTAACAGAAGATCTTATTCTTTCAGATCTCCCTTTATTGCTAAGAAATTTTAGAAAACAGAACAACAAAACTCAGGTCAGTCTCATTACGGGGTTAAGCCACCAATTACGCGATCGCCTTGCAACTGGGGACATTGACCTCATGTTTGGGATGCAAGCCCCACACGAAACGCATGGCACCTTGCTCTGGCAGGAAACTCTGAAATGGTACATGCATCCCGAAGAAACCCTCGATAAGGAAAAATCCATACCTCTTGTGGTTTTTCCAGAAGGAAGTGTTACGCGCCGCATAGCACTCGAAACCCTTAATCGACACAAAATCCGTTGGCATATTGCATTTTGTAGCGACAGCCTCAGTGCTCTGCTTGGAGCCGTCAAAGCAGGTTATGGCTGCACACTGCAACCCGGCTTTCTCCAGCGGAGTGCCCTTGCCTCTCCCATCGTTATGCCAGACTTACCAGAAGCACTGCCTGTTGGTTTCGTCGCACTGAACAACAAACAAGAGTTCAGTTCCCTTGAAAATATGCTGATCCAGGCAACGAAAGATGCCTTTCCAGGCTGAGATCAGCACAGACAAACAGGCCCGCCATGATCCTGCTCAAGAAAATCCTCCGCCCGTTTTGTTTTGGCTTACCCCTCTTTGGTGTTGTTCTTCAGACGGAAGCCCCCTCTTCCGCTTTTGCTGAAAACGACGCTACACCAGCCCCTAACGTCGTTGTACACGGAAAAAATTCGGATTATGGACAGGCACGCAGCATGACGGATCCTTCCGTGCCTGCGTATGTCCCGTCCATCAACACACCGGGCGGTATACCATCCGCACCATCTGCCAATAGTGCTCACTCAACTGCGCCGCAGCCCTACCTCTTTTCCATGCACACCCAGCCGGTCATGTCTGCCGGAAAATATTTAGCCAAAAATGGTGTTTATATTACAGGCTGGAATGTTTCCGAATATTCCGGTGTTCCTGCTGGGGGCATAAAACACGGCTCATTTTTCAATAATTTTGCAGGGATTGGGCTGGATCTGGATATGCAGCGCATTGCACATATCCCAGGCGCAAAAATCCATTTCCTGGCAGATGATGTTGCCGGTCAGGGGCGCGCAGGCGGTGCGACCGGTTCCAGTTGGGGATTTGTTTCCTATTACGGAAATCACAATGGTTTTCAGGTGAGAGAATTTACGTGGGATCAGGCTCTTTTTAACAACCGTCTCTTTATTCTGGCAGGCCGTTCCATGCCTAAAGGTGGCGAGTTTGACGGGTCTGAACTCTACTGCATGTTCCCGTCTTTCCTCTGCTCTGTGCCAACCACCCTCACGGTTAACGGCTCCATGCCGTCCTTTGTCACATCCTCTTGGGGCGCACGTTTCCTGTATAAACCCACGGAAAAAACCTACATCAAGACAGGAATATGGGAAGCCGAGCCCTGGCTGAAAGCCAGCAACCATAATAGCTGGCCCGGCCCGGACTGGGGTTTTGATAAAGCTGAGGGCGAATATATCCCGACTGAGGCCGGCTACCGCACAAACTTCACCAATGATCTCTATCCCCGCGCTTATGATCTCGGGTTTGTTTACGATACCGCCAGTTATTCTGACCCTCTCTACAATAACCATGGCCAGTCCCGCCCTCTTTATGGAGGAACGGCCATGAACCGTCGCGGTCGCACGCAGCTCTACCTTCAGGGGCAGCAGATGATCTGGAAACCTGATGAACATGGAACCCGAGGTCTGATCCTGTTTGGCGCAGCCAATCTCATGACATCAGGGAATGCCGCCATCAAAGATGGTTTCGTCGCGGGTCTGTTTGACTGGGGGCCATTTGCCAGCCGCCCTCGTGATTATTTTGGTCTGGTTGGTCAAAGCTTTATCTGGGACCACCGATTTGTTGAAGGCATGAACGATACTCTCGCCGCGCATGGTCACCATGCCAGATGGGCAAAACAGGAAACCATGGTGGAAGTGAACTATGGTCTGAACATTGCCCCTGGCGTTATGTGCACGCCCTATTTTGAATATATCTGGAACCCGGATCAGTTGGGACGCAAGACCATTCTGCCCAACCTGAACACTGCGGTACAGGCAGGCATCATGATCAACGTGCAGTTCAGTCCGGCCTTTGGCCTCCCCACCCTGCATCGCACACGTAACTAGCCCGCAATGACCGAGCTACGCGGCAATTTCCACAAAGGATACAGAAGATGATCGCAGCAAAATGGCGCCAGATGATAGCCGGTCTGATCTGCATGGGAGCCATTTCCTCCCCGCAATATGTGTGGACCCTGTTTACGCCCATTCTGAAAACAGATTTTAGCGCCAGCGCCGCAGCCTTGCAGGTTACTTTCTCACTGCTGATTGTACTGCAAACCCTGTTTTCGCCCATCCAGGGCTGGATTGCGCGCCATGTCCTGCCGCGGAACCTTATTATTGCGGGCATTGTTCTGACCGGCTTCAGCTGGGTTGCCTCAGCGCAGGTCCATTCTCTCACCATGCTCTACCTGACCTACGGTGGCCTGGGAGGCATTGGTACGGGTATTGTCTATGTGGGCGTCGTCTCGCTCCTCATGCAGTGGTTTCCTAAAAACCGCGGTATGGCAGCCGGGGCTGCTGCGGCAGGCTATGGCATGGGGGCCATGCTCACCACATTTCCCATCTCTCACCTGCTGGCTGCCTCTGACTGGCGGAATACCATGACGGTGTTTGGCATCATCATGGCCGTCGTAGGCGTTGTCGCAGCCTGTTTCCTGAAAACACCGGAAAATGACGTCACAGCCGATCCTTCTTCGGCAAGCACGGGATATCTGACCTCTGATGTCGTAAAAACCCCACTCTTCTGGCTAATGTTTTTTATGATGGCGACCATGGCGACATCAGGTCTGATGGTCACCTCTCAACTCGCCCAGATTGCTACAGATTTTGGCGTAGCACACCTTACTATTCTGGGCATGGCCGCCCTCCCGCTGGCCATGACGCTTGACCGTATTGCGAATGGTGTCACACGCCCGTTGTTTGGCTGGGTTTCCGATCATCTGGGGCGTGAGCAGACTATGGCTTTCGCGTTCTCTCTTGAAGCAGTGGCCCTGACATGCTGGCTCGCTCTGGCCAATCACCCTGTCGCTTTTGTGCTGCTTTCCGGCATCGTTTTCCTCGGCTGGGGCGAAATTTTCTCGCTTTTCCCCGCGACACTCACGGATACGTTCGGCACACGTGATGCCTCCCGTAATTACGGACTGCTCTATATGGCACAAGGCGTAGGAGCTGTCTTTGGCGGCCCACTGGCCGCGTGGCTGCATCAGGCCAGTGGCAACTGGCACCCGGTCTTTGCACTGGCCATTGGGGGTGATCTGCTGACAGCCATTCTGGCTCTTGCCGTTCTGCGCCCCATGCGCCGCCGTTTTATGCAGCGTGCATCCTGATGCGTAAAATCGACCCGTTTCTGACAGCCCTTATTTGCGCCGTTCTTCTGGCAACAGTCTTTCCCTGTAAAGGAAATGCCACTCTCATTCTGGAATATGTGACCGATGCCTGCATCATGGTCATGTTCTTCATGCAAGGTATCAAGCTTGAACGGCGCGCCATTCTGGAAAACATGCGGAACTGGAAATTGCAGGGGCTGGTGCTGGCATGCACCTTCCTGCTTTTCCCCCTGTTGGGGGTAGCACTTCATGCTTTGGCACCGGGGCTTCTGGACAGCAATACATGGCTGGGTGTGCTGTTTCTGTGCTGCCTGCCCTCTACGGTTCAGTCCTCTATAGCCTTGACGTCCCTTGCCAACGGGAATGTCGCAGCCTCCATCTGCGCGGCAACTCTCTCCAACATTGCAGGCATCTTCATCACACCTGTTCTTGTTTCGGTGGTTCTGCATACGCAGGGCGTGTGGTCTGCCCAGGCCATAACTGATATTGCCGTGCAACTTCTGCTTCCTTTTGTGGCGGGCCAACTCCTGCAACCCGTTTTGCACAAATGGGCACACCGCAACAAAAAGATCATTTCCATAACAGACCGCTCTTCTATCCTGCTTGTCGTGTATACAGCGTTCAGTCATGCCGTGGTGGAAGGCATCTGGTCTCAACTAGATTTGCAGAGCATTATCTCTCTGGTGGCCATAGATGTCGGAATCTTGCTGCTTGTATTGCTGATCACACAGCTTCTGGGAAAAGCCTGCGGTTTTCCTTCCCGCGATGAAGTCTCCCTCATTCTGTGCGGCTCCAAAAAATCACTTGCCTCGGGCGTGCCTATGGCAAACGTCCTGTTCCCTGCCTCTATCGCAGGTTTCATTATTCTACCGCTGATCCTGTATCATCAGATTCAGCTCTTTCTCTGCACACTCATTGCGCGCCATTATCACACCAAACATTCTTCGGACGTCTAATGCTGCATACATTTCATGCTACGCGCGGAATGGTGACCTCCCCGCATCATCTCGCAAGTCAGGCTGGTCTTGATATTCTGAAAAAGGGCGGCACAGCGCTGGAGGCCGTGGTAGCGACGGCGGCCACTCTTTCCGCCGTCTATCCGCATATGACAGGACTTGGCGGGGATGCTTTCTGGCTGATTTCCTATCTGGATGGCCGCACCTGCGTTATCGATGCCTGTGGCGCTGCGGCTGCCAAAGCCAGCCTCGCTCTTTATCAGGACGCTGGGCATACTGAAATTCCATGGCGCGGAGGCCTTGCCGCCAACAGTATGGCTGGTACTGTTTCCGGCTGGCAGGAAGCCCTGCGTCAGAGTGCGACCCTCAAGCCTGGTCTTTCTTTATCAGAACTGCTCAAGGACGCCATTTACTACGCTGACGCAGGTTATGCTGTTTCAGACAGTGAAGCCGCACTTCTCCGTGAAAAGAAAGCCGAACTGGCTCACAATCAGGCTTTCATGGCTGCGTATGCTGGAAGAGGCGGCCTCGTTAGTGAGGGAGAAATCCGGCGAAACCCGGCATTAGCTCAGACTTTGCAGCATCTGGCCGAAGATGGGCTGAACAGCTTTTATACTGGACGCACCGCGCAGGCCCTCGCGCATGACCTCCAGCAGGCAGGAAGTCCTCTGAGCGCTGAAGACTTTGCAAGCTACAAAGCGACGCTTACGGCGCCATTGCAAACCGACATTCACGGGGTAAAACTTTACAATACACCGCCCCCGACACAAGGTGTTGCGTCGCTCGCTATTCTCAAACTGTTCGACCAGCTTCCTGCACTGGAAGCTGAAGGTTTTTCCCATATTCATGGACTGGTTGAAGCGACCAAAAAGGCTTTCCTTTTCCGGAACGCGCACGTAGGTGACCCTGCCTACATGACGGCGTGTGCTCAGAGCTTCCTCAATGATACAGCGGAAATTAAAAATCTTGCAGACAGTATCGACATGACACGCGCCATGCCCTGGCCCGCCCCATCCCAGCAAGGAGACACCACATGGATGGGGGCGATTGATTCAAATGGCGTTACTGTCAGCATGATCCAAAGTCTTTATTTTGAGTTTGGCTCTGGCGTTTTCCTGCCAGAAACAGGGCTAATCTGGCAAAATCGCGGCTCATCCTTCCGTCTGGCAGACGAGGGCTGGAATACGCTCAAACCCGGACGGAAACCATTCCATACCCTTAACCCCGCCATGGCCCGCTTCGATGATGGGCGGACCATGGTTTACGGCACAATGGGGGGAGAAGGCCAACCACAAACACAGGCGGCCATTTTTACGCGTTATGCTCGCTATGGTATTCCGCTCCAGCAGGCTGTTACTGCACCACGATGGCTGCTGGGCCGCACATGGGGAGCAGAAAGCGTCTCCCTCAAAATGGAAAGCAATTTTTCTGAGCCCCTCATACAACAGTTGAGGCAGGCAGGACATGACGTGGAACTTGTCCCGCCCTTCTCCTCAATGATGGGACATGCCGGGGCTCTCGTCCGTCATGGCAACGGTATGATAGAAGGAGCCGCAGACCCCAGAAGCGATGGTTGTGTTGCTGCATTTTGATTATGATTTCTGAAAACAGGATAAATGCTGTGCTGCAATACGCTCTGCGCTTCTCCTGCGGCTGTCTGGCTGTATCACTGGCCTACACACCAGCGGCGTTTGCCGGTACGGTCCCGACTTTCACGTTTGATGGTATCACCATCAAACCTTATGCCACTGACCAGCTGGATATCGGCGGGTTTCCCCAGACCAGCCAGCCTGCCCCGGGCGTTGGGGCACGAGGCGGACGCATACGAAATGGTGCGCGCGTTACCATTCATAATCAGGTTGAACTGGGCGGCATCTGGGATTTCGGCCCAGCCCCCGGTGGACAGATGCGTCTGTTTGAAGGTCAGATCAGCTATATCGGGATAAAACCCTTTGTGTTCACAGTGGGCATTTTCAAACCGAGCTTCGGCCTTGAATCCATGCAGGCACAAGGCGACACGGCCTTTATTGAACGTTCCAGCATTTCCACCATTACCCGCAATATTGCTGCTGGTATTGAGCGACAGGCTGTTCAGATAGAAGCCCATGGCAAACGATACCATCTGGCGATTTCTGGCACCGCCGGAACAGCTGGTCCGGGAGAAAATGGAAACCAGCGCGCTGTTGTCTTCCGGCTGGTGGGTGTGCCGATCCGCACACGGGATCTGTTTTTTCATGTCGGGTTTTCAGGAGAATGGGTCTTCAAGGTGGCACATGGTCGCGGACAGGAACCTGCGGCAACGTTTTCCGACTATCCAGAAATGAATGTTGGCCTGACCTCCAAATATCTGAATACAGGTGAAATAAACCTCAGGAGCGTTGGGGCTTTTGGGCTGGAAGCTGCGGCCGCCTGGAAACGCCTGCTGCTCCAGGGAGAGGCATATGAAATTATTGCGAATAAAGAGATAGAAAATACGTCTCAAAAACTACATTTTTCCGGCTGGTATGCGCAGGCCAGCTACACATTGGTCGGGAAGCCCCGCAGCTGGAAATCCCGGACAGCGGCTTTTTCTTCTCCAACATGCGCAAAAAATCAAAATTACCTTTGCAATGGTATAGGACTTATCGAGGCGTCAGCACGATATTCAGAAGCCAACCTGAGATCCGCTTCCGTCGATGGGGGACAGCAGAAAGCATGGTCTGCCAACCTGAACTGGTGGCCCATGGATATTTTAAAAGTCGCTCTGCAATATGAATATGGCACGATAAAAGGCGGCCGTATTCCAGAAAATTTCCATGCTGTTCTCTCCATGATCCAAATAAAATTCTAAAATATAGTTCTCGAATCAGCGCATGAATCAAGCTCTTGTTTCTAAGAACGTAATGTGCGACGCACATTTCTTGAAGAGCTTCGATTTAAAGGGAAGTCTGGTTGCGAGGGCGAGATGTGCTCTCTAGTTACGACAGTCGCAAATTAAGAATAAATCGGGCCTCCTTGCCAATATCATCGTCGGCCAAATTCGATCATCAGACGCGCAGAATCCCTAGCAGCCTGTCGGGTTGGGGTACCCTGTGAAGGGGTGAGGTTGTAAGGTGGTGAGATGAGCAGCTTCATCCCGTTTGACCGGTCTCAGCCGTATCTTCTGCCTCCTGATCTGAAGTCGTGGCTTCCTGCTGACGATATGGCGCATTTCATTGTCGCAGCCGTTGAGCGGGTTCCGATGAGTGCGTTCTGCGTGCCAGTGCGCACGGGTGGCAAGGCACAGTACCATCCGCGTCTGATGTTGGCCCTTCTGATCTTCAGCTATGCGAACGGGTTGTTTTCCTCACGCCGGATCGAGCGGGCGACATATCGCGACATCGGGGTACGCTTCGTGGCGGCGAACCTGCATCCGGATCATGATACGATTGCGACCTTCCGCCGGACGAACCGGACAGCCATTGAAGCTGCATTTGCGCAGGTCCTGCTTCTGGCGCGCGAGACGGGTCTGCTGCGTCTGGGTGTAGTATCGATCGACGGCACGAAAATTGATGCCGACGCTTCGAAATACCGTTCCCTGCGCTACGACCGGATCAGGGCGCTGCGCGAACAGCTGGCGGTGGATATCGCGAAACTGATGGACCAGGCGGAGCACGCAGATGCCACAGACAGCGATCCGCAGGCATTGCCGGAAGCGCTTGCCCGACGGGAAACACTGAAAGCGAAGCTGGACGAAGCCTGCGCCCGGCTGGAAGCAGATGCGAAGGCGCAGGCCGAGGCGGCGCGATCGGCATACGAGAAAAAGAAGGCGGTGTATGACGCAAAAACAGGGCGTCGCGGCCGGGCGCCCAAACCGCCCGATGATGAACCACCACCCGACCGGCAGATCAGTCTGACCGATCCCGACAGCCGCCTCATGCGGCGTTCGGACGCTCACGAGTTCCGGCAGGCTTACAATGCCCAGGCCGTGGTCTGCGCCGAAGGCAGTCAGTTGATCGTGACAACCGACGTTGTCGCCACATCAGCGGACGCGCCGTCCTTTGCCAGCACCGTGCTGTCGATGGAAAGCACGATCGGTCTCCCAAAGACAGTGCTCGCCGACACCGGTTACGCCAACGGGCAGGCGGTCCGGGACCTGCGGAAAAAAGGCATCGATCCGCTGGTCGCCATCGGACGGCCTCGCGCCCGCAGGCCATATGATTTCCGGCCACCTCCTGAAAACACGGAGCCACGCCGGATAACCGAACCCTGGCGGCTTGCCATGAAGGACAGGCTGGAAACCACAGAAGCCGGAGATGTTTACAGACTACGAAAACAGACCGTTGAACCGGTCTTTGGAATTATCAAAAGCATCATGGGGTTCAGAAGATTCAGTCTGCGCAGCCTTGCAAAAGTCACGACCGAATGGACACTCGTCGCTCTCGCATACAACTGCAAAAGAATGGCACGGCTTCACGCAGCATAAGCCGGGTCAGCCTCGGCGTTATCAGCCGCAAAATGCCCAACCCGACAGGCTGCTAGAAAAAATGACTTTGCTAGCGGGCGCAGCAGCAGTCATGCTTCCTCTTCCTGCATGTCCACTTCGCGGATTGTCGGGACCCTATGGCATGTCCGAGACGAAGGCGAAAGTCATACATAAGTCTGGAGGTTCCACGAAACAGATATTAAATTATAATCTACCATCCAATAAATAAAAGTTAAGAAGTTATTTATATTTCTCTAGCATGTGGTTTTCATTACATACAAGTAAATCATAAGTATCATTCTCTTCCATGTGCAATTGCGCGCGCTTGGCGATGTGTCTCTGTAAATCCGCTCACATGGGCCATCAACCAGTGATGTGCAGGGTCAGACGTGCGGTGATCGGGCCATTGTGCCAAAACAGCGGTCTGTTCAGTGGGAAATGGTAAGGGAAGAACTTTCACAGGGAGCATCGAAGCATAATACTGAAGCACCCAACTGCTTCCTGTTGCCACAAGGTCCGTCCCAATTATGAGTTCAGGAAGTGTCCCATACCGGCTTGTCGTGGCGACGATCCGTCTCCGGGAGAGTATTTCCCCTGAACGAGAGGACAAATCCGAAGTGTCGGACACAGCTACATGACGGGCCGCCAGATATTCTTCAAAAGTAATATTGGATTTGATAAGAGGATGATGTTCCCACACCATGCAGGACAATCGATCCATCATGAGTTCCAGAGACGGGAAATTTGGGTCAAAACCTGACTGGGGAGTAATCACCATATCTACTCCGCTTTCAAACAATTCGGCCTGTATTGTCTTATTCAGAGATGAAACGATAACATTGATATTTTCGGCCTCCATGAGCATCCGGGGTACGACCCGCCCTAAAAGCATCGTAGCCAAGCTCTCCGAAGCTGCCAGTCGAAATGTTTTTCTGCTGGTTTTCGGATCAAAATCAATTTGCAGATTGAATGTCTCATTCAAGTCCATAAGGAGCCTCTTGACACGCGGCCTCAATTTTTCAGCCAGAGGTGTCAGAACCCGGTCACCCGCAAGATAAATGATCAGTTCGTCATCGAACTGGTCCCTAAGCTTCTTGAATGCAACGCTCATCGCAGGCTGACTGAGCCTGATATGGCGCCCTGCCTCTGTGAGGGAATCCGAATTCAATATGGCATCAAGAGTGTAAAGCAGATTCAGGTTCAAACGCCTGAGATGCAAATGATTCATATCGGGTTTTGTCATTTCAGAGCCCATTTTCTCATAGGAAACTACATATCTTGTGATGTTGCAGTTTGACCAATGATATCACGACTACATGAACTTACCGTCTGGTTGTTGGTGACAAATATTCTGAGGATTGAAATAGCACGCCTTCGTGAAAAGTTCTTTGTCTCTGAACGCTTTCGAGACAAAAGTGGAATTTTGTAGACAACCTTTTCAGAGATGTTAACCAACTATCTCCTGCGTTTGACTATTATCTAACCGGTTTTCGGGGGTGTAGCCGAATTTGAAGCCATATCTGGCGATGGCGATATGGAGCAGCTCATGAAACTGACGGCGATTTGGTCAGCTAGGAATAACGACTTCGATGTTGCGTTTCGCAAGACCCGTCCTGATGGCATCGGCATCATGGCTCTTCAAAACACACTACTCCGCCTTATGCAGATCGCCTCGGCTCAACCCTTCGTCCTGCATCAACCCATTCGTCCATGCCGCCTAGCAAAATCCCCCCGTTCCTCTTCAGACCTCATACGAAAAGCAGGATAGCCCGGCGCGCTTTGACGCAATCTTTTCATGACGCAATGACCTTGCGGTCTCCAACAAAGAAAGAAGACCGCAAAGCATTTCAAACAGTCAGATCTTGCTGCTTTAGAAGAAAGAGTACGACATCGTACCTCGGAACATGCGGGGCCCATTGACCGAAATATAAGTTGAAGTACTGCTTACGCCATAGATATTGCGATTTTCGAGATTGGTAATACCGAAGTTGAATTTCATTTTCCTGTAAGTGTAGAAGAAGTTCAGATCAATTTCGTGCTGTGATCCCAACGTATATTTTGGATAATAAGACGACGCCGAGCTGCTGCTGTTTCCATAAACTCCGAATGCCATTCCCGCACGTTTGAACATTCCGTCCTGGATGACATAGCTTGTATAGAGGCTGTATTTAATCTTTGGCTGTGCCGGAACAATGTATTTCTGAAGAGCATTGCTGAGAAATTTAAACCCTGCATAAGTAAAACTTCCAGAAATCTGCCATCCTGGCAAAATCGTTCCGCTCAGATCGATATCGATACCCTGAGTACGCATACCGGGCAGAACCGTGTACCTGTTCGTGTATCCCGCTGCCAGCACGGAATAATTGCTCTGGTCCAGTCGATAGACGGATGCAACAAGATCCAGTTTTTTCTTGAAGAACTGCGCTTTTACGCCAGCCTCGAAGTTCGTTGTCGTCTGGGAGGGCAGAAGTTTGTTGTCCGTCCCTATGCTGTAGTTCGGAGTAAATCCCTTCACCCAGCTTCCATAAATGGAAACCTGTTTTGTCAGGTCTATAACAACACCCGCAATGGGGGTTATCTTGCCAATCGTAACAGGAGCGGAGTTGTTTCCCCAAGAGCGGTAACTGGTATGACGGATGGCCCCGAAAAAATGGAAGCGCCCATACTCGATCAGATCCTGACCGTAAAATCCCAACTGCCGTGTTCCGAGACGATACTCGAATGTGTTAGCGGGTTGGAAGGCCGCAAGATGCGTGCTGGAGTTGAGTGGACCAACGGTAAATATATTATTGTCAGTTGCATCTGCACCATAGTCCGATACCATATACTGAGAATAATTCATTCCGGTTGATATTGTATGCTTTACATTGAATGTTTTGAACTTAGCACGCAGATAATCATCGGTCGCCTGCTGCGACGATACTTGTTTGTCAATTGTCTGCATAATCAGGTAGTTATTATTGCCTTCATAGGCAGCCGTACCATACATATCAACCAGTGTTGTTGTATTGGATAGATGGCTACGACTGACAAATGTCAGCCAGCGGTTGATATTCCAAGTTGCTTCGTAGTACCATCGTGTGTTCCACATGTCGATGCCCTGATTGTCAGGCCCGAAAGCATGCCCGTAAGTTACGATCTGCGGATCATCGCCAGGCGCCTGAATGACGGCATATCCCGTCTGCGGCTGGCGGACCTTCGAGTTTTCGACACCGACCGTGACATCGACATTCCGGTTCTTAAAGCGGAGCGACGGCGCAACTGAATATTCTTTGCGCCCCTTGTATCCGGCCCACGTGCGGTCCTGATCTGCATAATCGCCTACAATACGCGCGCTCAATGTTTTGGCGCGATTCAGCGCTGTGGACCCGTCTACCGTGATCTTGCGATCATCATATGAGCCATACATGCCTTCAATATTTAGGAGAGGAGTAGCAACTGGCTTCTTCGTAACAATATTGACCGAACCACCCATGTTATTCCCACCCGAGAGAAGGGCAGCGGGGCCTTTGAGAACTTCGACACGTTCGACATTCGCTAGAGGCTGCATCGGGCCCGTCGGATCTAGCATACCATTCGTCATACCAGTGGCTGTCCAACCACGAACGGTGTAACCGTTTGCCCCTTGGAGATTGCTTTTGTTAACGGTCATACCACTCGCGTTTCGCATTGCATCCGCGACGGTCTGTATTTGCTGATCCGCTATTAACGCACTGGTGATAGTCCGCGATGATTGCGGAAGATCACGGACTGAACCGCCGGTCCGCGTAGATGAGGCAGATGAATCCACGTTGTACTGAGTCTCAGCTTCATTACGCTTTGCGATAACACTAATATTTTCGGGGTTGGCTGGCAAAATATATGTTTTGCCGAGCTTGTCAGTATATACAGTATAAGCTGTTCCAGCGAGGGCTTGCTGAAGCGCTTCCATCGCTATTCTGGATTTGACCGGTGACGCATAAACCGTATCAGGAACTTCCGAACCAATGATCACCGGTACATGAGTCCGACGAGATATCTCTGAAATTGTCATTCGCAAAGGCTGACGAGGAAGAGCAATCACTGTATCAGCAATCTGACTACTCTTCTGTTGAGCCGGCAGAGCTTCAGCTGCATAGGCAGAAGCACAAGTCCCCAAAAGTCCTGCAGTAAGGCATAAGTTTACGTTCCGATACAGCAACGAGAAGTTCACTTTATTCCTCCCATTCTTCGAGACTACGTGAGATATTTTCAAAGGGTGGTCAGATCCGTATAAGAAATCCGAAAGAATTATTCTGAATAAGTGATTTTGTTAGCATGTACATCGAAACAAAGAAGAAGAGCTTTTGAGACCAGAAATAATTATATCCAGCCCTTTATTTCGTTGCTTGACTGCCTCCTCATGCTGAATACGGTGAAAACTCATCATATCCTTATGTTCTTTGGGGTATCGCTCCTCCATAATCCCAAAAACATGTATGAACTCCTTAGGGTCTTTCCTCTTTTTTCTTTCTTCCGCATGAATCTTGTCCAGCAGAGCTTTTGTTTCTTCGAATGTAAGTAAACCTTGGTCAGCCACCTTTTGCTGAACGACAACATCCCGTCGCGCATTGACCCAGGATCGGAACGTATCCGCGACAACAGAGCGTGACGTCCGGGGATCCCAGGCTGCCGCTTCGATAACGGCTCCAAATTTTGCTTCAAGACTATCTGGCGCAGCCTGATCCGTTACTGCGATAGCCTCGGATCGTGCCTTGCGCCATTCGGCAGGCTTTTGCGATTTTCCCAACATTTCAGCTTCATGCAGCTCCATGACGCCTGCCAGAATTGCCCGTAGAGGGTGATTCGTGGGGAGAAACGACAAATCCTT
Organism: Acetobacter sp. KSO5; assembly: GCF_044094635.1. Taxonomy (NCBI): domain Bacteria; kingdom Pseudomonadati; phylum Pseudomonadota; class Alphaproteobacteria; order Acetobacterales; family Acetobacteraceae; genus Acetobacter; species Acetobacter sp. KSO5. The sequence goes on from NZ_CP172014.1 coordinate 2,165,102, forward strand.
TTCCGTCTCCTTCAGGAATCGGGAGAGAACAAGGTTGCCGTACTGATCCAGGTCGACACCCACAGGCAGAGCCTCCAGAAGCGAAATCTGAGCTGCTTTCGCCTCTTCTGCGGAAGGCTGCATTACGGCAACCATGTCCAGCAGCAGGGCCGTCCATTTCGGCAGCGCAAACTCGCGGGTCCATTGATCGAGATCTTCACTGCCCAGCAGACCGCCGACCAGACTGCCCCCTTTTCCATCCCAGTAGACTGGACGAGTGGTCCAGCCATCGGATGCTTGGAAGGTCTGGGCTTTCTGCAACAGGGAGCGCTTGAGGGCAGGATTGTCCAGAAAAGACTGCATGACGCTCAACCCCCGAGATTACGGACGATGAAAGCGGAAATGCGGCTCTTGGTCTGCAGACCAGAGAAACGCTCACGCTCCTCGCCATCAGAAAAAAGAATGACGGTCGGCAAGCCGCGGACATTGTATTTTCCGACGATGTCCGGGTTCTCGTCGGCGTTGACCTTCGCAACCACCACTTCTCCCGCATAGGTCTCGGCAGTATCATCCAGAATGGGCATCAGCTGCTTGCAGGGCGAGCACCATGGTGCCCAGAAGTCCACGACAACGGGGAGTTCGGAGTTCAGAACCATATCGTCAAAGTTATCTTCTGAAACGGCGATGATGGTGCTCATGGATTTTCTCTTTTCTGGATCTGGATTTTTCGGAACGATCTCGGTGCGGAAAAGGTGTCATGATCCCTTCCCGCCCACGATCAAGTCGTCCACACGCAATGTTGGCTGCCCTACCCCCACCGGCAGGGTCTGCCCGGATTTGGAACACGCACCGACACCACCATCGAGCATTCGGTCATTTCCGATCATGCTGATCTGTCGCAGCGTGTCCGGACCGTTTCCGAGGACCGTGGCACCGGCGACAGGCGCGGTGAGTTTTCCGTTTTCAATCAGGAACGCCTCGGACGCCTCGAACACGAAGCGACCGCTTGTCACGTCCACCTGACCGCCGGAGAGGTTGTCGACGTAAATTCCATGTCCTACGGATGCGATGATTTCCGCAGGCTCCATGGTTCCGGCTTCCATGTAGGTATTCGTCATGCGCGGCAGCGGAAGGGACGAATAGGACTGGCGACGACCATTCCCGGTCGGGGCACATCCCATCTGCCGTGCACTCAGCAGGTCGTGCATGTAGCCCCGCAGAATCCCATCCTCGACCAGAACCGTCCGATGGCTCCCGACACCCTCATCGTCCATGTTGAGGGAACCCCGGCCGCCAGGAACCGTGCCATCGTCAAGGATCGTAACGCCGGGAGCCGCGATCCGGTCCCCGATCCGCCCAGAGAAGGCCGAACTGCCGCGCTGGTTGAAGTCGCCTTCAAGCCCGTGACCCACCGCCTCATGCAGCAGAACGCCGTTCCAGCCTGCGCCGATGACAACCGTCATCGGGCCTACGGGGGCGGGACGACCTTCCAGCTTGGTCAGCGCGGAAGAGACGACCTTCCGGACCAGGGTTTCGACCGCATCGGGGGTCAGCACCTCGTATCCGGCACGTCCACCAAATCCGGAGCCGGACATTTCACGCCGACCATCGGCTAGAACCGTCACGGCGACAGCCAGCTTGACGAGCGGACGGATATCGCCGCTAGAAAACCCGTCATACCGTGTCACCCAAACCGTCTCATGCGAAGCCTGCACGCTGGCGTTGACCGACACGACCCTCGGATCCAGCGAACGGGCGAGTTCGTCGATCGACCGCAGCAGCGTAATCTTGCGATCCGCATTCCAAGACAGCAGCGGATCCGCAATCCCGTACAGATCCGCCCGTTCGGAACTGGTCTGTTGCACGGGGCCAACCGGCGCTACCGGGGAGGCATCGCCATATCCTTCGGTCAGTTGGCGCGCCATCGTCTCCATGGCAGCGCGATCAATCCGCTGGGACGAGGCGAAAGAGACTTCCGCATGCCGCATCGCGCGCATGCCATATCCGAGGTCAATCTCGAAGGTCCCGGCCTTGATCCGGCCATTCTCGATCCGCCAGTTTTCGGACGCACGAGACTGGAGATAGATATCCGCAAAGTCTCCCCATCTTCCCAGCGCGTTTTCAGAAACCTCCTGCAGAAAGGCCTCATCCAGCCCATAGCGCTCCACGAGGGCCGCACGTGCGCCTGCAATACGACTGCTCTTCATGCTGTTTTCCGCAAGACCCGACATCTCAGACGCTTCCCCCAACGGACATATCAGCGAGTAGCCACGATCCTGTCCGGAATGGCCCGCGCTCGACCGTATCCGCACCGACTGCGACGAGACCCGAGAACATCTCCCGCAGGTTCGAGGCGACCGTAACCCCGGCAACCGGATGCACGATCTTTCCGTCCTCCACCCAGACCCCTCGTACCACCCGGGAAAATGTTCCGGTGGTCAGGTCCGACGAACCGGCCATATGGGTGATCAGAAGGCCCGTATCGAGCTTCTTAAGCATCTCTTGCAGGGTGTCGGACGGGGCTGTTAGCGCACTGACGATCTCCATGTTGTAGGTCTGTCCGCCATTTCCGGTCGGCGCCATCTTCAGCGAGCGGGCCGAATACAGATCCAAAAAATATCCGCGCAGCACCCCCCGATCCACCACGTTACGGACCGTTCCGGCGATCCCATCTGCATCATAAGGCGAACTGGAGCGCCCTCTCAGGCGGAACGGGTCCTCGGAAATGCTGATATGCCCGGGGAAGACGGCGTCCCCCAGCATGCCGGCAAGGAATGAGTTTCCCTGCCGCAGCAGCGGCCCCGAAACGGAGCGCATGAACTCACCGAGCAACCCCGTTGCCGTGGGTGCATCGATCAGGACGCGATAGGTGCCGGTCGGGATCTGCTGGCCGCCGATGGCGCCGAGCGCACGTTCACCCGCGATGCGGCCGATATCCACTACCGTTTCAAGCTGCGCCGCGCTCCGCTCGCTGCTGGACCAGCCTTCGACCTGACGCGCGCCATCGCGCATGGCGATGGGAGAGCAGGAGATGCCATGCTGGGTCCACGGAACGGAGCCCATGAAACCCTTGCTCGACGCCAGAAAGGACAATCCGGTCGAGCTCCACAGGGACGCGCCTTCCGTCTGCTGGATGCAGGGATCGACGGCCAGTGCGCTTTCTTCCGCTTCAAGCGCCAGTGCCAGCGCGTCCGGATAGCTGATGTTCCAAGGGTGATACAGGTCCAGATCACGGACATCGGCGCAATAATCAGAGACCTCGGCAAACGCGGCAAGATCGTCACGTTCACCATATCGGGCGATGTCGATCGCGGCATTCAGGGCACGCTTTACAGCATCGGATGAAAAATCCGTTGTAGCGGCGGACGCACGAATGCCGCTGCACCCCACACTGATGAGAGCATTACGGCGAATGGAGTTGTTCCGCTGAAGCGGTTGCCGGTTCCGGGCTCCCACAGTCCAGCTTTCGGTTTCCTGCAATGAAATCTGAACATCGTCGGCACCAGCTGTCTTCCCGAAGGAAAAAGCCTGGTCTGCAATCTGTTCAAAGTCCTGCCGGAGACGGACGATCTCGCTGCGATGACGCATGTCAGAACTTCCTGTTTGAAGAGAGAAGAGAAACTGGCGATGTCTCCACAATTTCCGAAATAATGCCTGCTCCGTCCGCAATATGCAGACGCTTACTATGCAGCATCACGATGTCAGGAGTGTGCGCCACACTGATGACAGTCAGCTCTGGGCGATCCAGAAGATTAGCGTAAATGGCACCGGCCGTGTTCTGGTCCAGCCCGGATGTTGCTTCGTCCAGAATGAGGATGTCAGGGGGTGAGACGAAAGCCCGCGCCAGTGCGAAGCGCTGCTGCTCACCGGGAGAGAGACGCTGGTTCCAGTCTCCCCCAATGTCCAGCTGGGCCACGAGCCAGGGGAGACGGAACTGGCAGAGGAGATCCGCGCAGAGTTCGCGCGCCTCTTCGGACAGCGGCTGCGTCTGGAGCATCAGTTCCAGCAGGGTCCCTTGTGGCAGGTAAGGCAGCTGCGGCAGGAATGTGATCCGAGCATCCTGCGGAAGGATGATCGTCCCCTCCCCGATCCGCCACAGGCCTGCCAAAGCCCGCAGAAGGGTGCTCTTTCCGCTGCCAGAAGCCCCTGTGATAACCCATTTTTCTCCGGGGACGATCGACCATGCCCCAATAGTCACAAGCGGCTTGCTTTTGCTGGGAAGGTGAAGATCCAGGTTGGCGACAGAAATTCCGGAATTTGACGTTCGGCTTAGGATAATGCCCGGTTCCTCAGGCATCCGGATGGCATCGAACAGAACGAAAAGTCGGTCAAACGAGGCATTCGTCTCAGAGTACATCGGATACATCTGCATCAGCCACGTCAGGGAGGAACTCAGAGTTCCGAACACGGATTGCGTCTGCGTGATATCGCCATACGTCATCCGGCCTGCCAGATAACGCGGAATGGTCAGGGCCAGCGGCAAAACGCGCTGGATATGGGTGACGATCTGCGTGGAAAATGAAACGATCACTCCCATGCGCTGCTGGGCAAAATAATTGTGCATCAGGCTCGAAAGAGCCGTGACGATACGAAGATGCTCGATCCTGCCACGGACCATGAAAGCGATCTGCTCCGCGTGCTTCCTGATCGATACGAGCGTGAAGCGCAGGTCAGCTTCATAATGCTGCTGACGCATGTTCAGGCGCGTCAGCTTGCGGCCAATTCGGAAAATAATCCCAGTTGCGAGGATGGAAGAAACATAGGCGGCAAGCAGGATGTCGTAACGCGTCGTGATTTCATGCCCGAAAAGATGAAACGTCACAGGCACAGATCGGTGGATCAGCAGGGCTGTAAAAACCACGATCGTGTAAAGGGAGCGCAGGCTCCCCATGAAAATGCCGGACACGCCGCTGATAACGAGCCTGACGTCCTCGGCAATACGCTGGTCAGCATTCTCAACGCGCTCGGCTCGCTCAATGAAATAGAACCTGTCGTTACTCAGCCATTCTTCGGCAATCAGTCCCGAAATCCTGTTGCGCCAGAGCATCTCCAGAACGTTTTCGAGATAAACACCCAAATAGGTCAGGCTGTAGACAAACGATCCGACTGCCACGAATTCGAGGGCATACCGGGGGATAACGACGATGTTCTTGTACTGAAGTGCGTCAAACAGCTTCTTGTTGATGCCGGTCTCTAAAGAGAAAACATACACAGCACCGAACTGGATGGTTAGGCAGAACAGCAAAAGCGGCCAGGCCTTCTTCCATTCTTTCGATACAAAAAAGGCACCTGCAATCCTGCCCAGGAAAATGATTTTCCGGAGGAACCGGCTTTTGGCTGCCCATTCAGCTCCAGACCCCACAGACAGCGAAGTCACTCCTTTAACTGTCATATCAGTCAGACCTGAACTGCCCTGCAGGGAGTCCGGCACTTCAAAATGATCATCACGTGTCATGGCCGCCTCCCTCTTTTCAACTCAGAACCGTTTCTCCACATCGCTTCCGATATGGAGGGAAACATCAGCCCTCGACAGCCCTGCAAACCAGCAGGTTTTTCTAAAAGCCAAATTCATCACCCTGCTTCCGTTGTGATGGAGCAACAAAGAATCCATTCTTTCAAATAAGAAATACATATATCGAGTATTATTTTTTTATATGGAGACGTAAAAATGAGCCCCGTATGGGCTTGCACGCAACCATCCTCTGTCATGACCAGCCGCTGTTCGCGGCAGCTCAGATCACGCAGGTGGCGGGGCTGTTTCTGGTCCGGCAACGCCCTCTTTGCAGACATCTTTCTTCACCCTGAGACTATCGGTGCACAGGCGAAAGTTACCTAGGGCCAATCGACATTCAGCATTCCCAAATAGATTAATCGCTGCTTTATAGGTCTCCGTGTTGATGGGCGGAGCGGTCGATGGGGATCAAGCGATACGAATTGAGCACAGCACAGTGGGAGCAGATCAGGGTTCTGTTGCCTGGGAAAGCGAGTGATCCTGGGCGGACTGGATCGGATAACCGTCTGTTCGTAAACGGATGTTTATGGGTATCGCGATCCGGCGCCCACTGGTGCGACCTGCCTGAACCCTATGGAAACTGGAAGACTGTCCACCGGCGCTTCAGTCGTTGATACCATGCCGGCGTGTGGGAGCGGGCATTCACTGCGCTGACCGCCGATCGCGACAACGCGTATCTGATGATCGATAGCACCATTGTCCGCGCCCACCAGCACGCGGCGACCGGAAAAGGGGGGCGCAAAATCAGGCGCTGGGGCGTTCCCGAGGTGGATTGACCACCAAGATCCACATGCTGGCCGACGCTCTGGGTCGACCGTTACGGTTCATTATCACCGGCGGTCAGGTTCATGACGCCACCCAGGCATCTGCATTGCTCGAAGGCCAGACTGCGGGCGCGGTCATCGCCGATAAGGCTTATGACAGCAATGGGTTCCGCGAACAGATTGCTGTCATGAACGCAGAGGCTGTCATTCCGTCAAAACGGAACCGCAAGGTGTTCATCCCGCACGATCAGGCTCTTTACAAAGACCGAAACCGTATCGAGCGATGCTTCAATCGCCTCAAACATTTTCGTCGTTTCGCAACGCGCTACGATCGCAGAACTATCCATTTCACAGGCTTCATTTATCTCGCCGCAGTCATGATCTGGAGCGCTTGAATGTCGATTAGCCCTAATACAAACACGATCCGTAGCTCGGCATCAGCAAGTATCCAGTGGTTTACTGCTACACAGAGCTACGCATCAGCCAAGCCGTGCTTTGTCATCGGCTTCCGAAACGGGCGCGGGCAACCTCAGTTACCGGCGTGAACAGGCTGATGATCGTGCCCTTGGGATCGCGGAACTGGACCATGGGGTTACCCCAAGGTAGCGTTTTTGGTTCTATCACAACATTCGCCTTGCCTTGCAGACGCGTGAACTCAGCATTCCAGGATGGCTGTGCGGTTTGCACCTGGTTCGGCACTCCCTTCCATGAACAGCGCTACCGTCTCGGCACCACCGATCGCAAGTGTCGCACCAAGGGTTACGATTTCGGCAAACTGGGGGGCAAGCCATTCGGCAGACTGTCCGGTTACCGCCGCCGAAGCGGATCAGTTGCGCCGCGCCATGGCGACGTTCAAAAATACCGGCACCGTCTCACAGTTCCAGAGACGTCTAATCGAAGGCATGCGGGCCAACGGTTACCCGGAAGAATTTGCAGAACGGATCTATCAGCAATTGGAAGGCTTTGGGTCTTACGGATTTCCCGAGAGCCATGACGCCAGTTTCGCCATTCTGGCCTATTCGTCGTCCTGGATGAAATGCACCCATCCGGATGTGTTTCTGGCATCACTTCTGAATTCCCAACCCATGGGGTTTTACGCACCGGCACAACTGGTCCGCGATGCGCGGGAACATGGCGTGGAAGTCCGGCCCGTTTGCATCAATGCCTCGCGCTGGGACAGCACGCTGGAAGGACCGGAAAGCCCCAACGGAATGTTCGTCGTGCGACTGGGCATGAGTCTGGTCAAGTGGCTGGCCAATGACGATGCCGCCCGCATTGTTGCCGCACGAGCCTCCCGTCCCTTTACATCTGTTGATGATCTGTGGCGTCGGGCGGGTGTCAAAGCAGCAGCCCTCACCCATCTGGCCGAGGCAGATGCCTTCCGGCCCTCGCTCGGACTGGCACGCCGGGAGGCTCTGTGGGCGATCAAGGCACTCCGGGACGAGCCACTGCCACTGTTTGCGGCAGCGCAGGTCACCCGAGAAGCCGAAGAACCGGATGTGTTGCTCCAGCCCATGCGCGATGGTGCCGAGGTCATACGGGACTATAACCGGCTTGGCCTGAGCTTGCGGGACCATCCCGTTACCTTCCTACGTGAAGACTTACAGAAACAGGGCATCCTCTCCTGTCGGCAGGCATTAAATGCCAAGGATGGGAAGCGCGTGAGCGTGGCGGGACTGGTGCTGGTCCGGCAGCGGCCCGGATCCGCCGAAGGCGTGGTGTTCCTGACACTGGAAGACGAGACGGCGACCATGAACGTCATCATCTGGCCGGATCTATTCGACGTCAACCGACGGGCGGTGTTGGGCGGACAGATGCTTGCCGTAAAAGGCATGCTGCAGAAGGAGGGCGAGGTCGTGCATCTGGTGGCGAAGGAGATCAGGGACTTATCGAGATTGCTGACGGATGTCGGTAACCGCTCTTTGCAAAATGCTTGCATAGATCAGCAGGAGTCCAGATCCGAACATCTGGTGGTGAAATCACGAAATTTCCACTGACTGACGATCTATCAGCCTCTGCGCAATCCCGGTAAGGGTTGCCCGCCTCGCAGCCTGTGAGAAGAGAGGCGCTCCAATCATGAGTTCGTCGGGCTGGTGCTGTTTTATGAAAGAAGAAATGCCTGCGGCCACAACATCTGCCGTTCCCGTAAACGTATAACGCAGGGTTCTGTCGATAAGAGCCTGCTCTGGTTCGCTCCAGGAAACAGCGCGAGGTGTGGGAAATTGCGTTGGGCGCCCTCGGCGCAACGCGACAAAATGCTGCTCCAGCGAAGTCGCTGCATGCTGCGCCTCGACTGGTGTTTCTCCAATAATCGCATTGACGGCCAGCATGGCATAAGGCTTCTCTAGACGTTCTGACGGTTCAAAACGCTGGCGATAAAGTGCCAGAGCCTCTTCCATCAGATCCGGTGCGAAGTGACTGGCAAACGCAAACGGCAGGCCCATGATTGCGGCCAGATGCGCGGAAAACAGCGAGGAGCCGAGCAACCAGACGGGCACATCCAGCCCAGCTCCCGGCACAGCAAAAACCGTCTGACCCGGTTGAGTCTTCTCAAAATAATGCAGTAGTTCCGCAACATCCTGAGGGAAACGATCAGCAGAGCCCGGATCACGCCGCAGTGCCCGCATGGTCGCCTGATCGGAGCCTGGGGCCCGCCCCAATCCAAGATCGATCCGTCCGGGATAGAGAGAGTCCAGTGTCCCGAACGCTTCGGCGACGGCAAGCGGTGCGTGATTGGGCAGCATGATGCCGCCTGCCCCCACCCGAATGGTTTTCGTCGCTCCCGCAACATATCCAATAGCCACAGCAGTCGCGGCAGAAGCGATACCGGGCATAGCATGATGTTCCGCGAGCCAGAAGCGACGGAACCCTAAACTCTCTGCATGCACAGCAAGGTCCGCGCTGCGATGTAGCGCATCTGCAGCAGAACTCCGTTCATTGATGAATGCCAGATCAAGAATTGAGAGCGGAATCATGGGAACAGTCCTTTTATCCAGTCCTTCTTCACATGGGACTGCAGACAACATACTCCAAGCCGCCAGATGAATATCCTATTCTTACCAATCTGTTGAAGGAGAAGAGAGCATTTTTAAATGCGATAGAACTAAAAGAAAAAAACCAGCAATTTCATATGCATACGAAGTGTGCGTACGAAATTGCGGTAGCGTGCCCTCACATACCCCCGAAAGGACGAAAAAGAGACAAAAACGGGACAGAAAAGGAAAAAAAGGCGGCCATTTTTACGGCCCAGACAGTCTGACGCCATTCATGACAGCAGTTTTGAAGTGTCATGACCCCGTCGGGGACGATGACAGGACGGGAAATGGCGTCATTGTGACGTCATTTCTCGTTATTGGCTCAGACTATCGATCTCATTTACGGTCGCAGGCCACGTTCATGATCGTGCGGGGATATCCACCAGTCTCAGCATCGTCATACGCCAGATCTCTGGTCAGAACGGCGTGCCCACCGACGTGAATTTGCTCCATGTATGAGAAGCAGGCTGCCACCTGTTGATGACCCACCCGGGATAGGACAGTGCAGACGCAAAATCATGCACACCTGCATTTTCTGTCGGCAGAATACGGATCTCTGGCGCCTCACTCTCCCACAACACCTTATGCTGCGCGTCAGTCAGCGCAATATGCGTCCCCACGGGACCATAATAATTGGAATAGGCAATCAGCACCGTCACATGAGGCTGTGACGGTCCGAAACTGACATCCACAATACGGGGTGCCTTTTCAAGCGCCTGAGCATCTGGATCGGACGCAGGATCGGATGGGTAAAATGACCCTTTGGCAAATTTTATTCCCTGCGTTTGTGCGAAGAACGGTGCATCAACTGATGTCGCCGCCCTCCCCGGCTGCGTTCCCTGCTCATTGCCGTACGAATGCGATGCTGCTGCATCGACGAGCTTCTGCCAGTTCACAGCATGTGCCTGTTGCGGATGACTAACAGTCAGCCCCAGGGCGACAGAAAGTCCTGCAAATACCTTTTTCATGAAATACCCTTTCCAGAGACGCCTTATTATAAAAAAAGTGTTTTAACTCTGATTTTTCTCAAACGCGCAAAACACCAAGGGCACGTTATCCGAACGCTTATCACTCTCCGGTCACGTGCCCTGATTCAGCAAGATCTTTCAGAAAAGTCAGGTTATTTTTGTGCCAGCCATCGCCATAGCTGTCATAGGTACCAATGCGAACATCCCGAGGCACCACAAAATGGCCTTTCAGCACCTGCAGGATACGAGGATCCTGTGCCCAGGTCGGTGCTCCCTCTGGTGTCATGAGCAGAACGACTGTTATCCGGTCATGCTGTGGCGCCACAGACTGCAACTGACCATATTCCAGAACTTTTTGGGCTGTAAGACCGTAACAGAGCCGGGCTGGCACCCGCACCTCGGACGGCGCGGTATCTCCAGCGAGAGGAGGTGCCTTCAGACTATTTTGTACGCTCTGGTCTTCTGAAGGTCCGTCAAAGATCGCCATGGCTTCTGGACCTGTGGCCAGAAACAGATCCCCTGCAAAATGCTGCGTGGTTTCTTCCTGACCCGGTGGACCTTCCTCAGGCTTTGGTTCCGAATTATCGTCGAGGTCATGAAGCCCGAGTTGCGCTGCAGTTGGCATTGCAGGATGCTGAGCATGGACACGCCAGGTCACAGGAACCCGCTGCACAAGGCCAGCGTCCATCAACGCCTGAATGAAAGGACCTGGTTCCACATTGCGCGGTCCTTCCCCAAACAGCACGCCCTGTGTCGAGGCATTATACCCTGCACCGGGCTCAATGCCTTTCTCAACCCGATTGGCCACATCTATCGAACGCGGATAGGCCGAAAGGCTCAGAAAGGCCTCTGACCCGATAGAAAGACAGACCCGCCGACTGTCGCCATTTTCGATCTCTCCACGATCTGCCGGATCATGGCGAACCTGCTCCAATATGGCATCAGCTGCCTTGGCCGCCTCAGCATCTGAAGCGGCATAACTCCGTTCCGGCAACGCGCAGGCCAGACAACTCATGGCAACAAGACAGATTTTTAGGGAAACGCCCTGAACGCGCATGACACTCATCCTTCCGGCTGCTCGGCAAAAAGCGTCAGGCCATCAGTCCCTTTGCGATAGATCAGATGGTGGCGCACTTCCGCCCCGGCCTCCAGCCCGGCAAATGTTCCCGCCATGCGTCGAAAGACAGGTGTCCGCATCCAGTCTTTCGGGCCGTCGCTGCGATACACAGCCGTCGCCGTAATGATCTCCCGTCCGGTCGGGTCATGCTCCGGATGCCGGATATCGACAATCCTGCGGAGCGTCAGACCGACACAGACCCCATCAACCTCACTGATCAGATAGGGATGAAGCAGCAATGGTTCATCACGTTCTTCCTCCCCTTTTTTCGACACCTGTTCAGGATAGGCCAGAGTCGCAATCGGAATATACCCGTCGAAGAGGCGCCCGGGCTGGCGCAGCGTATAGCTAAAATCCGGATTATTCCGGGATGTCGTGTAAAATACGGCCTCTTCCGTTGCGCCGGACGTTTTGAATGTGACTGGCACGACATGCCGTTCCAGAACACCACGCTGCGTCAGATCCGTCACCAGATCCGAGGGTGCCTCGTCTGCTGGTCCGGCATGAAACAGAAACGGATGGGCCGTGGGAGCCGTCCAGGGCGACGACTGCATCCAGAACCGTTTATTGGACCATTCACGAAAGTCTATCCCCGCACCAGAGCGTAACAGCATGCAGGACCGCATGCCCTGAGGATGACGCTCAACCAGCACCTTCTGCAAATCGCGAGTTTCACCGTGCGGCCCGGAGAACAGAATAAAACTCAGGCCGCCTGCGCCGGCGACAGCAAGCAAGGCACTCAGGCGCGGGGCCGAACGGATCATCCCTGACAGCGACGAGATCAGGAACGACATCTTACAGATCTCCTGCGTCACGGCAGAGCGCGAGCAGATGTGTCAGTTTCTGATGCACCACGCTCCCCAGAACAATGACGCCTTCGAGGGTTTTTACACCATCCGTATCGGCTCTGAGGGTATCAAGCCGCCCCCGAAGGACCTGATGCTCCAGTTCCACCAGCCGCATGACATCATGCAATCCGGCGTGGAGGTCTTCGAGCCGGCGATCCCGGGGCGGCCCGGAGGACAGGCAAGGCGCTTCATGAGACATGACAAACCCTTCGACAGACCGCGCTGTTCATGCGAGAACAGGCCCATGAGACACGGAGACCCGCTTCATATGCCCTCTATGGAACTTACAGCTCCCCGACTATACATGCAAGCGCTTCGTCGTATAATGACGAATTTTTCCGTTATGGAGCGTTCGCATGCCACCGCCCCGACCCAGAAAGCGCAAGCTCATGGATGAGCAGATCAAACTGATGCGCGAGCGCGGGGAACGGCTGCGTCAGGCTGCCCAGAGCATTGGCATTACACATGCCGCAAAGGCTGCGGGCGTGCCTTACACAACTTTGCGTGACTACATGAACGGCAGTGAGATGAAGCTCTCTGCCGTTGCCTCCCTGGCACGGGTCTGTGGCGTGACACTGGACTGGCTTGCCTATGGCGTTGGCGAAACACCCCTGAGCCAATCTCCCTCCCGCCCCGCTCCGCAACGCGGTGGCCACCAGATTGTCATCCCCTGGCTGGATGACCGGGAAGAAGGATTGCGGGTTGGCAAAATCTGGCTGGAGACGACTTTGACGCGCCCGTCCATCGCAGCACTCCGCCTGACAGATGTCACAGGCGATGCCATGGCACCGACCCTGCTCCATGGAGATATCGTCATGATCGATACAGCCTCGACCCAGGTTCAGGGCGGCGCACTTTACGCCCTGAAAATCGATGAGACCGTCATGCTGCGCCGCCTTGACCTGCGCCTGGGTGGCGGCATACGCGTTCTGGCTGACAACGATCGTTACCCCCCGCAGGACCTGTCGGCAGAAGACATTCAAAGCCTGAAGGTTGTCGGAGAAGTGGTCTGGTTTGGCGGTCTGCCACGAGGATAAGTGCGCCTTTCGATCTACGAAAAATCACACAATAAAAATTGTACGTGTTCCCGCTTGTTTTTCTACAGTTCCTCACCTAATCTTTCCTGAGAAACACCGCGCCTCGTTGCGGTTCGTCCGGGAAGGATTTCAGTGTAATGGCCAAGGTGACGTCAGCCTCATCGTCAGGAACACATCTCGTCAGTTCGGATGTTCACATCGTGAATGGTGCCGTGTGGCAGGACACTGAGCTTGGAGATGATGGAGAGTTATGGGTTGAGAACGGCGGCACAGCCCTCAATACCCTTGTCGATCAGGGCGACCTCACTATCAGCGCTGGCGGCCTTGCCTCCGGCGTGACCGTCACCGGGGATAACGACGAAAACGGCTTTCTCGAAGCCTATGGCGGTCTTCTGGAAGACGCTACTTTTACCAGTACAGGTTGGGGAATCATCGAACAGGGCGGTACCGCCCATACCGTTCTCCTGACAGATGGGGGATACATCGAAGTTGCCGGGACAGTAGACGATGCGACCCTGCGCGGCGGGAGCATGCGGGTTGATTCCGGGGCAACTATCAGGAATGTCACGCTTGAGCAGAACGGCGGCATGCTGATTGAATCAGGCGCGACCGTTACAGGTGTGACCCTTGGGCAGGGAGCCTCTTTCTCTCTGCAATCAGGTGCCACATTTACGAATGTGACTGTCGCAAGCGGCGGTCGTCTCGACGTTGACTCCATTCCTGCGGACGGCGTCACGATTGACGATGGTGGCAGTCTCGATTTTTCTGCTCTGAGCTGGGACGATACTGCAACAGCCCAAATCGTGGGTGACCCTATTCTTGACGTCACTGCAAAGGGTGTCACCTCATCCGTTACACTGGACGGAGAGTATACAGGCGAGCATTTCGTTCTCTCGAGCGATGGACATGGCGGCACATTGGCCACCCTGGAGGTTGATGATGGCACACCCTGTTATTGCGCCGGGACCCTGATCACCACCGATCATGGCGATATCCCCGTAGAAGCGCTGCAAATTGGTGACCGGGTTATGACAGCATCCGGGGAGACACGCCCCATCCACTGGATTGGCCACCGAAGCTATTCCGGACGTTTTGCCTCCCGAAACCCCTCTGTTCTGCCTGTCATTTTTACAGCCGGGTCTCTGGGTAACGACCTGCCACGACGCGATCTCTGGGTCTCCCCGCTGCATGCAATGTTCATCGATGATGTCCTGATTCCGGCCGTTCTGCTGGTCAACGGCCAGACCATCCGGCAGGCGGAACGGGTTGATCGTGTCCAGTATTTTCATGTTGAGCTTGAGAGTCATGATATCCTGCTGGCCGAAGGCGCTCCTGCAGAAAGCTTCATCGATGATTCCTCACGCGGCATGTTCCACAATGCCCCGGAATACGCTGCGTTGTATCCCGACACCCAGAAAAAACCGGCCCGATATTGTGCCCCGCGGGTTGAAGAAGGTGTTCTTCTTGAAACTATTCGAAATCGTCTGAACCAGACAGATGGGCCAGACAACACGGAAAAACCGTCCGGCTCAGGGCATCTGGAAGGCTACCTGGATGCTGTGAGCCACACGGAAATCAGGGGATGGGCGCGGCGGTCTGACAGCGCCGAACCTGTTCTTCTGCGCATTCTGAATAATGGCATCTGTATTGGGGCCATCACGGCCGATCTGACACGACAGGATGTCGGGATGGCGTGTGGTTTCCGGTTCATTGTTCCCGGCGGCCTGTCTCCGCACCAGCGCCATATGATTGATGTTCAGCCACTGCACGGAACAGGTCAGCTCGGACATGCTCCCTGGGGCCTTGAACCTGTGGTTGAAACGCAGACCGAAACTCGAACCACTCACCCCGCTTGTCCGAACTCTCTTCGCGGCTGGGTTGATCTCGTGTCGCGGGACCGGATTGCAGGCTGGGCCTATAACCCCACCACCCCGGACGTGCCCGCACCCCTTCAGATCGTGGTCAATGGGCAGCTTCGTGCCAGCACGGTCGCAAACGGGCGTCGCCCCGATGTGTTGCAGGCTGGACAGGGTCCTGAAGGCTGCGGGTTCGACCTTCTTCTGCTGCCTCCCCTCTCTCCGCTGACGCGGCACACCATAGAAATACGCTGGGCCGCCAATGGCTCTCTACTGGGTGCGCCCGCTATTCTACCATCCGCAGACAGCTTTGATCCGGATCTGAAGCAAGTGGTGCAGACCGCAGTCTCGTCGGCAGAAAGCCTCGAAACACAAAACCATGTCTTATCCTTCCTGCTGGAGCAGGTCGATCGCCTGAAGCAGGTGCATGCAGACACAGCCACAGACCACACCCGTATGGCGCTGACCCGGCAACTCACCAGACGAGGATATACTGAATCCGTTACCCCTGCCCCGAAAGCGCTGGTCATCGACAGCGCCCTGCCGGACGGCCAGCGGGATGCCGGATCAGTGGCTATTCTGTCGCATATCCGAGCCCTGCAAACTCTGGGGTATCAGGTCGCCTTTGTCGCCGCTGACGGGATGGGAACGCGGGCTCCCTTCCCTGTTCCGGATGTCATGCTTTGCAACGTGCCATTTTATAATTCGGTGGAAGAGGTTCTGACGCGGCATGCCAACAGCTACGACGTTGTTTACCTCCATCGGCAACATGTGGCATCGCGTTACATGACCCTTGTTCGCCAGACCCAGCACCGGGCCCGGGTTGTTTATGCGGTAGCGGATTTGCATCATGTTCGCGTCGCCCGTCAGGCTGTCATTGAGGGCCGTCCCGAACTGCTCGCAACAGCACGCCGGTTGAAAGCGTCCGAATATGAGATGGCCCGCAAGGCAGACGTCGTGCTGACTCATTCTCTTGCTGAACTGGATATCCTATGCCGGGACGTGCCGTCTACCACTGTTGTGCATGCACCATGGGCGGTCCCTGTCAGAAAACGTGTCCGGGGCTTTCAGAAACGTACGGGCGTTGCCTTTATCGGCAATTTTACTCATGCGCCCAACGTTGATGCTGCTCACTGGCTGGTCGACGAGATCATGCCGCTGGTGTGGAAACAGGCGCCGGACATCATCTGCCATCTTGTTGGCAGCGCCATGCCGGAACGGATCCGGCGTCTTGCCAGTGACCGTGTCCATATTCTTGGGCACGTTCCCGATCTTTCCTCCATACTGGATCAGGTTCGGCTGACGGTTGCCCCATTGCGGTTTGGTGCAGGCATTAAAGGGAAAGTCCTCGACAGTCTTACTGCAGGCGTGCCGTGTGTCATGACGCCGATCGCCACCGAGGGACTGATCTTACCCGAAGCACTGACAAAGCTTGTCGGCACCGGAAATGCAAATCTGGCACAGCTGATTGTTCGCACGCACACCAACCGCAACCTGTTTAATCAAAACTCGAAGGCTGGCCAAAACTATATCCGCGATCAGCATAACGAGCAGTGTGTCGTTCAGAGCTTGCAGATGGCCCTTCGCGCAGCAGCAGACACGCAGAGGGCGGGATAACCCAACTCACGGAAAGAGAGCGAAGCAGATCTGCGACCGTAAGTGTGACGCGAAACGGCGCAGATGCAACGCCATACGGATGACGGCAAAATCAGACGATTCGGATCAAAAATAGCGAAATTTTTTATAGGAAATAAATTTTTTTCTAACAGTCGACGTTGACTGTACCTCCTCCCCTTTGCTTGTCAAGTAAAATGATATGACCCTCTTGCCGTAACAATATTCGGATAATATGAAGAAAAGACGCAGAGAAACAAAATACACAACGGGCAACATCAGGTGAAATCCGTTCCATTTTCTGTGTATCGCCAACAATTGAAAAATAGAACAAAAGGAAAATCTATGAATATTTCCAGTTTTATCAAAGAACTCGTCGAAGACGAGTTCAACAGGGGAAATGTCCCCGCAAGTGGCTACTCTTCTGATGGAGTATTCGAAATCATAGACGACTGTTTTTACGATACAGACACAGCAGAAAAACTGGCGACGGTTCAGGCCCCTGAGTTGTGTGGTGATGATTTCGACTACTATCAGGAAGAGCTTTACCGCACAGAAGGAGGTGCTTTCTTTTTGGTGGGCCGGGGTCACGGTTGCACCCCCTGGACATATGGTGGATATCCCGGTCACCTGGTTATCCCGATGACGGACGCTTCTGTCCGTCGATGGCTGCAGGGACGAAATCTGAGTTACCTTTACATCCGCCTCTTTGGAATGCCTCCTGAAGCCGGACGAACGGAACCCTTCTCTGTTGTACTACCTAATGATCTGACAGAAGAAATTTTCAGGAAAGCATCCACTGAGAATATTTCCGTGCAGATTTGGGTCGGAAACCTTCTGAGGGCAACACTTCAGCATGAGAGCGATCAGGGAGACACACTGCCGTAACGCACCTCATGAGAGCATGGTGCCTCTCCTCACAGGAGAGGCACTTGCGTGTCGACTGTTAGTGTATTTTTAGAATACATACATCATACGCAATCACATTATACTATCTTATACTTGATACTAATATTCGGGACCACAGTTATCCCCCAACAAAGGGCGTTTACACGATTTGATAGCCACTCCCTTCATTCAAACTGAGCAGACAGACTGCTGTCGCCTCATCTCGGCCGTTCCGCCGTCTCACCGGACGTCCCGAAACCGGCCGTCTGGACACAAAGCACTTTTCTCATTTCCCCCATCTGCCTGGAAAGCTTAGCCCGGACTGTGCCTGGCAGGCCTTGCCCGCGCATTTCGGGCTTTGCATTCGTTCTTGGAAGCGCCCGAGGGTCACTGCTGGCGCCAAGTAATAACCTCCCCTGGCCCGTGCCTTTGTTTTCTCGTGTCAGCCGTAATCGGCGGACTGGGCGATCTCCTGTCGCAACTGGTCGACTTTAGCACCGACCCACTCCCGGGCGTCGGCGCCGAACACGAACCGCGATGGCACCTCGTCCTGGGAAGCAAGCTCCAGGATCCGCGCGGCGAGCAGCTTCGGATCGCCCGGCTGGTTGCCGCTAGCCTCGTCCACGAACGCGCGATACTGCGCGATCGCCTCGGCATAATCTGGAATGTCGATGCTGCCGAAGCTCGCCGACTTGCCATCCATGAAATCTGTGCGCAGCATCCCCGGCTCGACCAGGAGCGAGCGGACGCCCAACGGTGCCAATTCCTGCGCAAAGCCCTCCATCCATCCCTCGACCGCGAACTTCGACGCGGAGTAGACCGCCCCCCCGCTGTTGGAGACCAGCCCGCTGACCGAGGAGATGGTGACGATGAGGCCTGAGCGACGCTCACGCATGTGGGGAGCGACCGCGCGGGCCACGTTCATCGTGCCGAACAGGTTGACCTCGAACTGACGCCGCACCGCGGCATCGGTGAAGGTCTCGAAGAAACCCAGTTCGGCATAGCCAGCGTTGTTGACCAGCACGTCGATCGCACCCAAGCGTTCGATGGTCTCGGCAGCGACGGAGTTCGCGGCTTCAGCGTCGGTGATATCGAGTGCAAGGACGTGCAGGCGATCGTGTTCGCCCTCGAAGGCATCGCGCACGGCGTCGGCGGACCGCGCAGTTGCCACTACCGTTTCGCCCGCATCGAGCGCCGCGCGCGTGATCTCGAGTCCAAGCCCCCGGCTTGCACCCGTCACCAGCCAGATCTTGCCCATCGCCTGCTCCTCGTTTCTTCCACTGTTGCTGTCTAAGTAGTCATGTTAATGGATCGAGATAAGCGTCTAATTAATAATGGACCCCAGTAGCAGAGATTATCAATGCGTCCGGATCAGCTTGGCGACCTCGCCGTCTTCGCCGCGATCGCCTCCGACCGCAGCTTCACGCGTGCCGCGAGGCGGCTCGGCGTTACGCAGTCGTCGTTGAGCCAAACCATGAAGCGGCTGGAGGGCCAACTCGGTTTTCGCCTGCTCTCCCGCACGACACGCAGCGTCGCCCCGACCGCGGCCGGCGAGCGTCTGCTCGCCACCCTCTCGCCAGCACTGGCCGAGTTGGACGACGAGATCGAGACGCTGTCGCAGACACGCGGTGCAGCGATCGGCACCGTCCGGATCACGACGGGCAAACACGCCGCGGACACCGTGCTGTGGCCGATGCTCCCGACCTTCATGCGTCTGCACCCCGGCATCGAGGTGGAGGTGTGCGTGGAGAACGGGATGACCGACGTCGTGGCGGGCCGCTACGATGCGGGCATCCGGCTCGGCGAGCGACTGGAAAAGGACATGATCGCGCTGGCGGTCGGGCCTCCGCTTCGCGTCGCGGTGGTGGCCGCTCCCGGCTATTTAAGCAACCATCCGAGGCCGATGGAGCCCGCCGACCTCACGGCGCATCGTTGTGTCGCCTACCGCAACGCGCATGGCGAGCTGTCTCCCTGGTCGTTCGAGCGCGACGGTCGTGCGGTAACGGTCACGCCGGGCCGCGGGCCGGTGTTCAACGACGCCGATCTGCTGGTGGCGGCCGCCCTTGAGGGGTTTGGCATCCTTTACATTCTGGAGGATCTGGTGGCGGCGCCGATAGCCGATGGCCATCTCATCCGCCTGCTGGAGCCGTGGTGCGAGCCTTTCTCAGGCTACCACCTCTATTACCCCGATCGGCAGGGGACGATGGCCTTCGAACTGTTCAAGAAGACGCTTCGAGCAAGCAGGGCCGCATAAAGGGTTGGCCAGGCGTCGGCGTCGATTCTCGAAACTCGATCGTTTTTCCGGAAAGCGGAGCATTTGGTTGTGGCACCTTTCGGCATCGGTTCGCCCGAAAGCCGCCCGTCAGCTCTCCCCCCCACTGCGACATTATGACTGCGTAACTGCGGTAAGCCCACTCCATTAGGGTTATGGAACCTGTTTGATGATCCATTTTTCCAGGATGCTGACGCTGTCTGTTATTTCCATGCCACTTGGCCAGATCAGCCCATAAGATGTTCCATCCGCGTCGAACCCGGCCGGTGCCACAAGCCGGCCGGTCGCGATATCGTCCATAGCGATGATACGGGGCGACAGAGCAACCCCCAAACCATTGGCGGCGGCTTCCAGCATCATGAAATGATGGTCGTACAGACGGACGTCGCGCGGTGTAGGCATGTCGGGCCGGGACGCCAGCCAGTTTTTCCATGCCTCGGGCCGGGTGCGCGACCCGAGTGCCAGATAGCCCCCGTCTGCGAACCTCTGTGCCATGTCAGGACGCATGACCGGCCCAACCGCCTCCTGCTCGATTGTGGTGACAGCCCAATTGGGAGCAAGCGGGAAATCAAGGCGTCGGATTGCCAGCGTAATGCGGTCACGTGCGAAATCCAGCGCGCCGCCACCGGTCGAAAGATGCACATCAATTCCCGGATGATTGTCATGAAAATCGGACAGGCGTGGGATCAGCCAGCGCATTGCCAGCGAGCGCTCGCATGACAGCACAATCGGCTGGGCATCAGATGACGACCGGATCTCGGTTAGCGCCGCCGCGATCCCTTTTAGGGCATCGGTTGCCGCTTCAGCCAGATGCGCGCCGTCACGGGTCGGCCGCACACCTCGCCCGTCCGGCTCCAGGATCTGGAGTTTCAGATCGTCAGCCAGCTTGGACACCCGACGGCTGACAGCCCCATGAGTCAAAGCCAGCTCTGTTGCTGCCGCCCGTACCGAACCCAGGCGCACAACCGCTGCGAAGGCACGCAGATCGTCCAGTGAGGGAATGTCAGAACGCTTCATTGGTCAGTTTTTATCACCAGAATAGGTCAGTTCATATCGGTTTTCCTCATGAACCATTTCGTTATTCTCACTGGAATGATGGAAAAAGCCTTTCACACAATTTTGCCAATGGCGGTCACGATGGGAGATCCCGCCGGTATCGGCCCCGAGATCGTGGCACGGATGTTCTTGCGGCGACCGGCACAAAAGCGCTGGATTGTCATCGGCGATCCGCTGGTGATGCACCAGACGTTGACAACACTTGCCCCATCGGCGCGGGTAAGTCGGATCACGACGCCGGCCGAAGCTCGGTTCGAAGACAGAGTGCTGAATGTGCTGGTCTCGTCGGAATGCGTAGAATTGCCCCCTATGGGTCAGATCAGTGCCGAAAGTGGCCGCGCCGCCTATGCGGCAGTCGTGACCGCAACTCATTTGGCGAAAGCGGGGACAATCCGGGGTATCATTACTGCGCCGATCAACAAGGAAGCACTCGCCGCTGCCGGACTCCACTATCCCGGCCATACCGAAATTCTTGCCGAGCAGGCTGGTGGCTCGCGTGTTGCCATGATGCTGGCGAACGAGGACATCCGCGTCGTGCTGGTGACCATCCACTGTTCTCTCAGGGAAGCGATCCTGCGCGCCGATTTTTCCGCCCAGATAGCAGCAATCCGGCTGGCTTACACAGGGGCACGCGCACTGGGTATCGATCGCCCGCGCATCGCCGTAGCAGCCCTCAACCCTCATGCGGGAGAGGGTGGCCTATTTGGTGACGAAGAGGACCGTATCGTCGGTCCGGCCATCGCCCAAGCCCGCAATGAAGGCATTGACGCATCAGGCCCCTGGCCCGGTGACACTGTCTTCATGCAAGCGCGCGAGGATCGGTTCGATGTCGTCGTCGCGCAGTATCATGACCAGGGACTAATTCCTGTCAAATACATGGGGCTGGCGCAGGGTGTGAACATCACCCTTGGTCTACCCTTCACGCGTACGAGCCCCGATCACGGCACGGCCTTCGATATTGCAGGACGGGGCATCGCCGATCCGTCCAGTCTGGAAACGGCATTCGATTATGCTCTTCGCCTCACCAATGGAGCCTCAGTATGACCCCACCCGAGTTCATCTTCATGCTGACCCGCCATGATCGGACGGTGGAAAACGCAGTCGATCTGGTTGAAACTGCTCGGGAGGCAGGCGTCCGGCATATCGGGTTCAAGGATATTGGTCTGCAGTTTACGGCGCTTCAGACGCTGGCAAGCATCATCCGCGGGGCCGGAGCGAAAATCTATCTGGAAGTTGTCTCACTCGATCGCGACAGTGAACTGCGCTCAATACAGGCCGGGATAGCCCTCGGTGTCGATTATCTGCTGGGTGGCACGCATGTTGATGACGCGTTAAGACTGCTTAAAGGTACAACGATCCGCTATTATCCCTTTCCCGGCCGGATCAGTGGGCATCCGAGCCTTCTCGAAGGAACCGAGACAGAAATCATACGCAGTGCGGTCGATCTCGCCTCGAGGGCCGGTGTTCATGGACTGGATTTGCTTGCCTATCGGTTCGAGGGAAACGTGCCGGATTTGATCCGGAGAGTATGCGCCGCTGTACCGAACAAGCCTGTAATCGTAGCGGGTTCGCTCGATCGGGCGGCGCGTATTCGCGCCACTGCCTCTGCGGGCGCTGCGGGTTTTACGGTCGGCACAGCTCTGCTCGACGGCGCTTTTCCTGCATCACCCGATCTGGCGCAACAAATCGGCTACGTCCAGACTATCATTCGACAATTCTGACGGAGGAAACCAATGGAAAAAATAAACCTGACTCAGGCTTTCACGGCATTTTCCGATTACTGGAGCCCCCGTGTGGCGGGTGACATCAACACATCCCAGATCAAACTGGCAAAATTCAAGGGAATGTTCGACTGGCACCATCACGAGCATGAGGACGAACTGTTCCTAGTCGTTGCCGGGACATTGCGCATGCATTTCCGGGATCGCGACATTGACATCGAGGCCGGTGAATTCATCATTGTTCCGCATGGTGTCGAGCATTGTCCCGAGGCTTTAGGTGACGAATGCCACGTTGTTCTACTGGAGCCGAATACGACGCTTAATACAGGCAATGTGACCACCGACCGGACCGTGCATACGCTGTCGCGGTTATAACCTGAAATCCTACTACTGAGCGTCTCAGGACTGCCTTAGAAAACTGAAGATTATCTATGCGAGAAGTGAGCCAAACATATGTCCGGTTCTACCCTCGGATAACCCAAAAGCAGACCTGCCGCTGTCCCCCCCATAAGTGCCCTTCCCCACTGAATATTTTCACGAAGAAGGGCTATATTTTCCTCAAGTGTTTTTAATCCAGAATCTCGTGGTCGCATTTCTGTGCGATATCCATCCAGCCTGCCGCATGGCTTGAGCGAGTGCCCGTTGATGGATCGTAGATAATGGCCATTGATAATGAAGCAGATCTTCGACCACCAATCGTGAGGTGATGTAGCCTGTCTGAGAGGCAGCCCAGATTTCAAGCACTTCGGGCATCCGGGCGTCCAGTCGCTCCTCGAATGTCGGAAGTTGCGGAGAAGGAAGAGGTGCCTGCTCCGGCTCTTCCCGTGCGGGATCAAACTCATCTACGATGATCGAGATACGCTCATCGGGAGTTTCAGGGGTTTCGGGCAGTGTCCCGAACAAATGTTTGGCCAGAAATTCAGCATGCTCACGAAGGGTCAACTCTGCTTCCGGGTCAGCAATCGCCCCGGTCTCGATTTCTTCCCATGCTTTACCCAACCCGATGGGTTCCCAATAGCCGCGGGCGTAATGCTCCGTCAGGTTCTCCTGAGTGACTGCCATCCACCGGCCTTGTATCACGCTGAAAATTTCAATGCGTTCGGGAAGGCATTTTCGTCTCCTGCTTTCTCTTAGCCATTCCCTGCGTTTTTCCTCATTATGTACGGGAGTGTCGCCGCGCTGCCGCGGATCATAAGACCGCCTGCTGGCCTTACTCCGGACGTCCGTCCAGATGTCATTCGGATCCCCAAAGCCCCTTACACTCAGAGGACAAAGCTCCATGATATTCTCCGAGGTGGCCGGACACCATTCCCATGTAATGATATTCCAGACCATAAGACTTCCGGTCTGTGAATTATATCTGGTATTTCTTGTCAGCCAAGCCTCCCGGGCCGGGCGTGACAGCATTCTCAGGGCATCATCGCGCATAATATGATTGTCCTCATTGGTTTTCCAAATTTCGTTCTAAACGGATATGGAAACCTGTTGAGGCGGCCCAGTGGGCCATGGCATGATGAAGACGCGCGAGATCGCCCGGCCCTCTTTCGAAGGTCGAGACGCGTGTAACTGTCTGATAAGCCAGCATTTCATGGCGATCAGACGTCGATTGTGAGTGAATTATGATGGAAGTGGTTGCGGGGGCAGGATTTGAACCTGCGGCCTTCAGGTTATGAGCCTGACGAGCTACCGGGCTGCTCCACCCCGCGGTGGTGTTGATTAGGGTAGACTGGAAGACCTGGCGGCGACCGACTTTCCCACGACTTAAGCCGCAGTATCATAGGCGCTGGGGGGTTTCACGGCCGAGTTCGGGATGGGATCGGGTGGATCACTCCCCGCCATGGCCACCAGGTCATCCAGTCCACCCTGAGTGGGGTGGTGTGGATGCGGTTGGTAAAGAGAGAATTTTTTTGTGTGTGACGCGTGCATGGATGATTTCTGTGCACGGGCTGTCCTTTTAAGGGGACAGTATGAGAGTGAGCCTATAGAGCGATTAGGACCAGTTAGCTACACGCATTACTGCGCTTCCACACCTGGCCTATCAACGTGATGGTCTATCACGGCTCTCAGGGAGATCTAGTTTTGAGGTGGGTTTCCCGCTTAGATGCTTTCAGCGGTTATCCCGTCCATACTTAGCTACCCGGCGGTGCCGCTGGCGCGACAACCGGTGCACCAGAGGTATGTTCATCCCGGTCCTCTCGTACTAGGGACAAATCCTCTCAAATCTCCAACATCCACGGCAGATAGGGACCGAACTGTCTCACGACGTTCTAAACCCAGCTCACGTACCACTTTAATCGGCGAACAGCCGAACCCTTGGGACCTGCTCCAGCCCCAGGATGTGATGAGCCGACATCGAGGTGCCAAACCTCCCCGTCGATGTGGACTCTTGGGGGAGATCAGCCTGTTATCCCTAGAGTACCTTTTATCCGTTGAGCGATGGCCCTTCCACGCGGGACCACCGGATCACTATGGCCGACTTTCGTCTCTGCTCGAGCTGTCACTCTCGCAGTCAGGCGGGCTTATGCCATTGCACTCAGCAGCCGGTTTCCGACCGGCCTGAGCCCACCATCGCGCGCCTCCGTTACACTTTGGGAGGCGACCGCCCCAGTCAAACTGCCCACCATACAGGGTCCCGGATCAGGCTAACTGACCGCGGTTAGACATCAGAAAAATTCAGGGTGGTATTTCAAGGATGGCTCCACAGGAACTGGCGCCCCTGCTTCAAAGCCTCCCACCTATCCTACACAGAATGTCTCTGATGCCACTGTAAAGCTGCAGTAAAGGTTCATAGGGTCTTTCCGTCTGACCGCGGATACCCCGCATCTTCACGGGGAATTCAATTTCGCTGAGCCGATGCTGGAGACAGCGGGGAAGTCGTTACGCCATTCGTGCAGGTCGGAACTTACCCGACAAGGAATTTCGCTACCTTAGGACCGTTATAGTTACGGCCGCCGTTTACCGGGGCTTCAATTCAGTGCTCTCACACCTCCTCTTAACCTTCCGGCACCGGGCAGGCGTCAGGCCCTATACGTCGTCTTTCGACTTCGCAGAGCCCTGTGTTTTTACTAAACAGTCGCTACCCCCTGGTCTGTGCCACCCGCCAATGGTTGCCCACTAACGGGTCTCGCTTATCCCGAAGTTACACGAGTAATTTGCCTAGTTCCTTCAGCATCGTTCTCTCAAGCGCCTTGGTATTCTCTACCAGTCCACCTGTGTCGGTTTCGGGTACGGTCTATATGCCAGAGCTATTTCCTGGAATGCGCCAAAAGCCAGTCCAATCCGATAAGGACTGACAACATATTGCATTCGTCACTTCTGGCAGGTTCAGGAATATTCACCTGATTCCCATCGACTACGGCTTTCGCCCTCGCCTTAGGGGCCGACTAACCCTGCGTGGATTAACCTTGCGCAGGAACCCTTGGACTTTCGGCGACAGTGTTTCTCGCACTGTTTGTCGCTACTCATGTCAGCATTCGCACTTCCGATATCTCCAGAAGGGGTCACCCCGCTTCCTTCACAGACCTACGGAACGCTCCGCTACCGCGCATATCATAGATATGCACCCACAGCTTCGGCACGTGGCTTGAGCCCCGTTACATTTTCGGCGCAGGGTTTCTATTAGACCAGTGAGCTATTACGCTTTCTTTAAAGGATGGCTGCTTCTAAGCCAACCTCCTGGTTGTTTTGGAATCCCCACATCCTTTCCCACTTAGCCACGATTTAGGGGCCTTAGCTGGTGGTCTGGGCTGTTTCCCTCTCGACAATGGACCTTAGCACCCACTGTCTGTCTGCCAGGCTAATACTTCCGGGTATTCGGAGTTTGGTTAGGTTTGGTAAGGCTTTGGGCCCCCCTAGCCCATCCAGTGCTCTACCCCCCGGGGTAAATTCCTGACGGTCTACCTCAA
Source organism: Acetobacter sp. KSO5 (assembly GCF_044094635.1). Classification (NCBI taxonomy): domain Bacteria; kingdom Pseudomonadati; phylum Pseudomonadota; class Alphaproteobacteria; order Acetobacterales; family Acetobacteraceae; genus Acetobacter; species Acetobacter sp. KSO5. The sequence goes on from NZ_CP172014.1 coordinate 2,191,674, forward strand.
TAGATTTCGCGGAGAACCAGCTATTTCCGAGTTTGATTGGCCTTTCACCCCTAGCCACAGCTCATCCCCGACTTTTTCAACAGGCGTGGGTTCGGCCCTCCAGTGCGTGTTACCGCACCTTCAGCCTGGCCATGGCTAGATCACTCGGTTTCGGGTCTTCTGCCAGCAACTAGACGCCCTATTCAGACTCGCTTTCGCTACGCCTACACCTACCGGCTTAAGCTTGCTGCAAACAGAAACTCGCTGACCCATTATACAAAAGGTACGCCGTCACCCCATAAGAGGCTCCGACTGCTTGTAGGCATTCGGTTTCAGGTCTATTTCACTCCCCTCGTCGGGGTGCTTTTCACCTTTCCCTCACGGTACTTGTTCACTATCGGTCACCAGGGAGTATTTAGGCTTGGAGGGTGGTCCCCCCATGTTCAGACAGGGTTTCACGTGCCCCGCCCTACTCAAGGATCTTCAGAAGCGCTACGCATACGGGACTATCACCCACTATGGCCACCCTTTCCAGAGTGTTCTGCTTCTCTTCCAAAGACCACTGGCCTGTTCCGCGTTCGCTCGCCACTACTAGCAGAATCTCAATTGATGTCTTTTCCTCCAGGTACTGAGATGTTTCAGTTCCCCGGGTTCGCCTCATAGTCCTATGTATTCAGACTACGATACCCTTGCGGGTGGGTTGCCCCATTCGGATATCTACGGATCAAAGCCTGCTCGCGGCTCCCCGTAGCTTTTCGCAGCGTGCTACGTCCTTCATCGCCTCCTGGTGCCAAGGCATCCACCGAATGCCCTTATCGCGCTCACTCGCCCCATGCACAGAAACCATC
>NZ_CP172014.1:2195000-3117500 GCF_044094635.1 Acetobacter sp. KSO5
CTAGCAGATCCAGAGGAAGCTGCCAACCGTGATCTCGTCCGGTGAAGCGGTTTCTAAGCGATCGACCCCAACCCGTCAACACCATCCAACATAAAAACTTCAAAAAAGTGCGTCTTAATTTTTAGAACACACCAAAACCCCAGTTTCCCGCCAGTTTCCAACGGGATAGCCGCAACATTAACGGCTTGGGGGCTCCCCAATCAGCTGAAACCCCACTTTTGGGCCCCAAGAAGGCTTAGGAATCATGGAAGCCAACAGGGCTCCGCCCTTCCTCTTTATATAAGAGAGACCGTTCTATGCCGCGCCCCTCTCCGTGCTCACGACTGTTCACGAAAAACGCGCCGCCTCGTCCCTGCCCCGCTTGAGGCGACCTTGACTATATGGAGCGTGCCACGATTTGTGCATGTGTGCAGGTTACACTGCCGCACAGAAACAGGTTGATGAGGCACCCGATGACGCAAGCAGAAATGACGGACCATGCCTCAATACAAGAGGTGTTATTTCACTGATGCGCGTTCTTTTCCCTTATATCGCACAGCCGCACCAAACCTTGCATTCTCTGCCGATTGCAATGGAAATCGCTAGCAGACACCCTGAAACAGAGGTCCATATTGCCTGCGCCACGCAAGCCCATCTGGATTATGCGCAATCCCTTGCGTCCTATTATCCGGAATCGAGAGCGAGCTTCGAACTTTTGCACCTCCCGAACCTGATCCGGGAGCGTGTTGAACGGCATGGGCACACCGTTTTTTCCCGGTTTGCGAGCCTTTTCTTCAACAAGAAATATTTCTCTACGTTTCAGGGCATCGTCGTGCCTGAACGCACATCGCTCTATTTAAGGAAGCTTGGTGTGCGCCAGCCCCGCCTGATCTGGACCCGTCATGGGGCGGGTGATCGGGCCATTGGCTTTGCCCGCGACGTCAAGAACTTCGACTATGTTCTTATGGCTGGCAAAAAGGTCGAACAGCGGCTTCTTGCTCAGGGGGCCATCCGCCCCGGCCACTATCATACTGGCGTTTATGCCAAGTTTGACATGGTGCGCCGGATGCGAAGCACGAGCTCCCGCCTGTTTAACAACAACCGTCCGACCATTCTTTATAATCCGCATTTCAATGCCCGCCTGTCCTCCTGGCCAAAAATGGGACTGAATATTCTCAGCCATTTTGCCAATCAGGATCGTTACAACCTCATTTTTGCCCCGCATTACCGGCTGTTCGATAATCGCCGGACCGAGGCTGCGCAGCTCAAGCGGGCTTTTGGCGGCCACTCTCATATGATTGTGGATACGGGGAGCACCCGCAGCATTGATATGACCTATACCTCTGCGGCTGACCTGTATCTGGGGGATGCCAGTTCCCAGATTGCCGAGTTCCTTATCCATCCCCGCCCCTGCGTTTTCCTGAATGCGCACGACGTTACCTGGCAGGGTGATGAGAACTACCGCTTCTGGACTCTTGGGCCCGTCCTGAACCAGCTGGAAACCTTCTCTGAGGACATTGAAGGCGCATTTTCTTCACATGATGCTTTCGTAAATCTCCAAAAAGACTATATACGCGACACGTTCGATCTCACGGGAGACGAACCAACCGCGCCGGTAGGGGCCGACGCTATTGTTGATTTTCTTCGAATGGCCAGCTGATGAACGTTATAAATCCTGCATCTTCACCTTCTAACGAAGAGGCCCTGCAGCCGGTTCCCACCGGTTCTGGTCAGCAGCGCCGTTATGGAGATTTTGCAACATTCCCCGAAGCGCTTGATTACGCTGCGCAGGGTGAAGCTGGCTTTAATATCTATTCCGGCCGAGGCGTTCTGCTGGAAGCGCTGCCGTATCGCACACTGCGTGAGCAGGCGATTGAAACCGGCCTGCGCCTTTTGGGAATGGGCCTCCAGCCGGGTGACCGGGTTGCGATTGTCGCCGAAAGCGATGGTGATTTTGCCCGCATTTTCTTCGGCTGCCAGTATGCTGGTCTGGTGGCGGCTCCCCTCCCCCTGCCCGTCGCTTTTGCCGGGAAAGAAACCTACCTGACCACGCTGCGCGGTATGATTACCAGCGCCGGGGCCAGTGCGGTGATTATCCCCCAGATTATTGAAGGCTGGACCGACGATATCGTCAGCGGCATGGGACTGGCCTTTGCAGGCTCCCCCGCTGAACTGATGGAACGGCCTGTGCCGGACATGGCGCTGCCGAACATTCACCCGGAAGCCCTGTCTTATCTTCAGTTCTCCTCAGGCAGCACCCGCTCCCCCATGGGTGTGTGTGTCAGCCAGCGTTCCGGCATGGCCAATGTGGCTGCCATTGCGCATGATGGCCTGTGTGTGCGGGAAACCGGCGACCGCTGTGTGTCCTGGCTGCCGCTTTATCATGACATGGGGCTGGTCGGCTTCTTTCTGACCCCCATGACATGCCAGCTGACGGTTGATCTGCTGCCGACGCGCGAATTTGCACGACGTCCGCATGTCTGGCTGGACCTGATTAGCCGCAACCGTGGGACCATCGCCTACAGCCCGTCTTTTGGTTACGAGCTCTGCGCGCGCCGTCCGGCCTCTGCTGAGCTGGATCTGTCCTGCTGGCGCGTTGCCGGGATTGGCGGCGATATGATCCGTCCGCACATTCTGAAAGAATTTGCCGAGCGGTTTGAAGCGGTTGGCTTCAACGCGAAAGCCTTTGTCGCCAGTTACGGTATGGCAGAAGCCACGCTTGCCATCAGCTTTGTGCCGCTGAATACCGGGATTGAGACCGACACGATTGATCTCCCTGCACTGGAAAATGACGGTATTGCCCGTGCGGCAACGGATCCTTCCACCCCGACCAGAACCTTTGTGGTCTGCGGCAAGGTTCTGCCCGGCCACGAGCTGGAAGTGCGGGACCCGGAAGGGCATGTGCTGGGCGACCGTCAGACCGGCACCATTTTTGTGCGTGGCCCGAGCCTGATGAACGGCTACTTCCGCAAGCCTGCCGACACAGCCCAAGTGCTGGATCAAGACGGCTGGCTGAACACGGGTGACCTTGGCTACATGCTGAACGGCCAGATTGTCGTGACCGGTCGCGCCAAGGATCTGATTATCATTAATGGCCGGAATATCTGGCCGCAGGATCTGGAATGGTCTGCTGAAAGCCATATCCCTGCCCTGCGCAGCCGCGATGTGGCCGTGTTCTCCATGGAAAAAGGAGAGCATGAGGAAATTGTGGCCCTCATCCAGTGCCGCGTAACCTCCCCGGAAGCGCGGGAAGCGCTGCGTGCCGAGGCCGCCAGCCTGTTCCGCCGCCTGCATGGCGTAGATGTGTCTGTGGTTCTGGTGCCGCCACACGCTCTGCCGCAGACGTCCTCCGGCAAACTGACACGCGCCAAAGCCCGCAAGATGTTCCAGACCGGCATGTTTGAACCGCAGCCTGAAGCAGCCTCTGCCTGCTGAGGCGGGAAAATAAGGATTTTAAAATGAGCGAAACCGTTGAAAGCGTGTCTGCGCTGATCATCCAGAAGCTTCTCGCCAATCCGAAAGTGCCGCGTGATATCGACGGCAACTGTAAGATTATGGACGATCTGGCCTTTGATTCTCTGGCAGTCATGAACTTTGTCATGGAAGTGGAAGACAGCATGGATGTCTCCGTTCCGCTCGACAAACTGGCTGATATCCGGACCATCAATGACCTTGCTGCCTGCGTTGTTGATCTGAAAAACAAAGGCTGAACACGCATGACGTCTATTTTTTCCAAATTTGACGGCATTGCAGGAGCTCTCGGCTCCCTGGTGGAAGCTGGCGGACGTAACCCGTTCTCTGTGGTGATCGAAAAGCCCGTCTCTTCCACAGTTGGTATCATTGAAGGCCGCGAAACGCTGCTTTTTGGCACTAACAACTATCTGGGCCTGAGCCAGTCCCCCCGCGCGATCAAAGCGGCTCAGGAAGCTGCGGCAACCTGCGGCGTGGGCACAACCGGCTCCCGCATTGCCAACGGCACGCAGTCTCTCCACCGGCAGCTTGAGCGCCGTATTGCCGATTATTTTGGTCGCCGCGACGCCATGGTGTTCTCCACCGGATATCAGGCCAATCTGGGCATGATTTCCACACTGGCGGGAAAAGACGATTATCTGATTCTGGATGCGGATAGCCATGCCAGCATTTATGATGGCAGCCGCCTGAGCCCTGCACAGGTGATCCGTTTCCGCCATAATGATGCGGATGACCTTTACAAGCGCCTGAAGCGTCTGGACGGCACCCCCGGTGCAAAGCTGATTGTTGTGGAAGGTATTTATTCCATGACCGGCAATGTTCCGCCGATTGCCGAGATGGTCGCCGTCAAGCGTGAAACCGGCGCTTATCTGCTGGTTGATGAAGCCCACTCCTTTGGTGTGATGGGCGAACATGGCCGCGGCATTGCTGAACAGGCTGGCGTGGAAGCCGATGTGGACTTTATTGTCGGCACCTTCTCCAAGAGCCTTGGCACGGTTGGTGGCTACTGTGTGTCCGACCATCCGGAACTGGAACTGGTGCGGCTGAACTGCCGTCCTTACATGTTCACAGCGTCTCTGCCGCCGGAAGTCATTGCCGCCACCATGGCCGCTCTGGAAGACATGGCGGAACATCCGGAGCTGCGCACGCAGCTGATGGACAATGCTGCCCGTCTGCATGCCGGGTTCCATGGCCTTGGCCTGAATGCCAGCAAGCAGGTCAGCCCCGTGATTGCCGTCACTCTGGAAGAAATCGGGCAGGCCATTGTGATGTGGAACCGCCTGCTGGACCTCGGGGTTTACGTCAACCTCAGCTTGCCGCCCGCAACGCCGGACTCTCGCCCGCTGCTGCGTTGCTCTGTGATGGCGACACACACTGCTGAGCAGATCGACAAAGCGATTGCGATCTTCAAGCAGGCCGCTCTGGACGCTAACGCTCTGCCGGCAGCCGCCTAAGAGCGTTTGAAAGCCCCCTTGCGCCAGAGCCGCCAGAGTAACGGCGGTGCGGCCAGCAAGGGGTGCTTTTCAGCAAAAGGTGTCAGCGGCACCTTGATCCCGCTATGCCGTTCGATTTTCCACGCCGCGTAGCGTGCCCCTCCGGTAAATGTATAAGCTGCCTTCATCAGGCGCAGGATATTCAACGGACGCCCTATGCGGCGCCGGACCTGCCATGCCTGCTCTTCCCGGAATTTCTGTGCGGATGAGATAAGCGGCCTGACCTCTTCTCCCTCCACGTCATAAGGCAGCCCCGCCACCTGCCAGCATGGCAGCAGCAGGTCCCTGTAGCGGTCCTGATAGCTGGCGACGATCCCGGCCCCACGGCCTGCTTTTTCTACCCGGAGCTCTGTCTGGTAGGTCTGGCGATAGAGAGCGTTCCAGAAATCGTTCCGGCTGCCTTTTTCCGGACCGAGGAAGGCTGTCCAGCGAGCTGCCGTCAGGGTGGCGCGCATCACGCAGCGGCGCAATGTCTGGGCTGCTGCGGCATCCCGCTGCCAGACAAGCCGCACAGGCTGAGAAAAACGCGCCCATACCGTCGTATCCAACGCACTGAAGCCGGTCAGCCTGCGGAACTGGGCCAGCGTCAGGATGGCGACTTTGGCACGCAGAGGCTGCCCCTCAACAGTCAGCTCATGATATTCAACATTGGGAGGCAGAAGTGCATTGGCCAGACAGGCCAGTCGGCTGCGTGGCCAGTCGGATTGCTTGCGCACGATCACATAAAAATCGAGCAGCGTGTCCGCCTGAATGCCTCCCCGCAGGCCAGACCCATAAAACAGCACGCCCAGCGGCTCCGCCATCCCCACCATCTGTTCCACAAAATCCAGCACCGCAGGGCTGACGCGTGTTGTCAGTTCCTGCCGAACCTGGTCATCCAGAAAACGGGCGGCTTTGGCCTGTGTCGTGACGGTATGCAGTTCAGTTGGCTGCTGTTTTACCATGTCATGCCTGTAGGAAAGAAAGAATCGGTCCTGCGGAAATTTCCAGACTTTGCGTTGGTCCCGTTTCCAGAACCTCACCATCCAGCACGAATGACTGCTCCGTGTTGAGCAGAACCTGCCGGGCAGAACCGCTTGAATAGGTTGGGTCCGCCCGTAGCCATGCGGGGCTACGCCCACGCAACAGGCTCCAGATGGCCCGCATCAGTTTTTTGGGATTTGCCGCCACATCCAGATAGCTGATGCCTTCGTCCGCCCCGTTCTCACGCCAGAACGGCCAGATGCCATGCGGCAGACAATGCAGCCCCGTACACAGGAACAGGAAACGGTTGTGCGCTTCCAGCTCACCTCCGTTCAGGCCAAGTCCGACCGGCGTCCCATCCAGCCAGCTTTGCCGCAGGCGCGGCGTGATAATCTGCCGCAAGGTTTCCGCCAGCGTAATGAGCACAGCAGTGTCATGCGCATAATTTTTCAGGATGGCGGGCGAATGGGCAATTTCGATTCCGCGCGTAAACGCACCCAGACCGCCAAAAAAGCCCAGAACGGGCGCCCGGTCCTGCCCCGGCCAGGAGACAACCAGAGGCTGTCGCTGCTTGACGTCTGACACCAGACGGTCTGAGCGGGCTCTGTCCTGCAGCCGCTGCAAGGCTTCCTCACCCCGCATGCCAAACCCGACGTCGGCGGCTATCAGATTTGTATTACCGGATGGCAGAACGGCGATCATCGGCAGTCTGTCTTTGGGGTAAGACGAGACATACAGCGCACTCAGCACGTTACCGACTGTGCCGTCCCCTCCGTCCACTACCAGACACCGCACGTCCTGCCGTGCCATGTCTTCTATGACGTCATGCAGTTCGGTCTGGGAGTCTGGCGAGAAAAACAGCGGCCCCAGAGTGCGGCGCGCGCAGTCCAGATAACGACTATCCGCCTTGAGATTGCGTCGGCTGCGGGAATTGTGAATCAAGGCGAAACGATCGGGCACTCGGAAACTCTTGCTTTTGCAGATACGGTGCCAGCGCTTTTGCTCCGGCTTGTCGCGGTGGTATAATTAGAGTCCGCCCGCTTGTCACATACTGTCCTGTCAGGCCCCCTGCGCCGGAGACCTTCTTTCTTGCCTTCTTTTCAGATTGCGCACCTGTCCGACCCCCATCTTCCGCTGGCGGAATTCCCGGCTCTGGATGAAATTCGCTTCAAGCGTATCCTCAGCCTGCTGTCCTGGACATTAAAACGCCGCCATCTGCATAAAGCCGCCCCGCTGGCACGGGTGATGGACGATATCCGGCACTTTCAACCCGAACTGGTGGCGTTGACAGGCGATCTGACCAACCTTGGCCTCCGCTCCGAATTTCGCCGCGCCCGCTGCTGGCTGGAAGAGCAGGCTTTGCCGCCTACCCTGCTGGTGCCGGGGAATCATGATGCGCTGATCCGCCAGAATGCCACCGGCAAAGCGGCCCTGTGGGGAGAGTGGCTCAAAACGGATGCCTCTTTCCCGTCCCTGCTGGTGAAAGACCATATCGCCCTGATTGGGGTGAACACCGCCGTGCCAACCCGTCCATTTTTGGCCTCGGGCAAAATGGGAGCTGCGCAGGCTGAGCGCCTCCGTGCCGTCCTTCACAAAACCGGGCAAGAGGGACTGTGCCGGGTCGTGCTGATCCATCACCCGCCCGTTGCAAAACTGGTCAGCCGCCGGAAGGGGCTGGATGATCTGGCGCTATTCCAGTCTATTCTGCGCGAGGCCGGGGCCGAGCTGGTGCTGCATGGCCACTCGCACCGCGCGACTCTCGCCTGCATTCCGCACACGGATATTCCAGTTGTCGGCACGACGTCCGCCTCGCATAGTGCGGACAGCCCGGCCACCGCAGCCGGATGGAACGCCATTGCTGTCCATCCGCAGGCCGGACACTGGTCAATAACCGTGCGGCGGCGGGAACTTGGAACGGATGGCATCATGCGCGATGGTTTAACGCGAGTGTTCACGCCCCATCGCCTTTCCCCGTCAATCCGGCTATGACACCCCCCATGCCGAACCCGCCCCTGTTGCGCCGACTGCAAGCGTTCTTCACTCCAGGCACTCTGGATCGCTATCTGATTGCGCAGGTCATTCCGCCTTTTCTGGTCGCCCTCTCAGTCGTGATGGCCGCCCTGCTGCTTGAGCGGCTGCTGGTGCTGTTCAACCTGCTGGCCGCAGGCAACAACCATCTTGGCGTTTTTGTTGAGCTGCTGACCACTCTGCTGCCGCATTATCTGGGGCTGGCCATTCCGGCAGCGCTCTGCGTAGGCGTGTTCTCCATTATCCGGCGCATGAGCCAGAATGAAGAGATTGACGCCATTACCAGCAGTGGCATTTCTTTGGTTCGCATTACCCGACCCTATATTCTGATGGGGGCGTTACTGAGCTTTCTCGCCTTCCTGCTGTATGGTTTTGTGCAGCCGCATGCGCGGTATGACTTCCGGGCGACGTTCTACATGGCCAGCCACACCGGCTGGGCGCCCCGGCTGCAATCCAACATGTTTGCCAGCCCCTCACCCACGCTGACCATTGTGGCGGATAACGTCACACAGGGCGGGTCCGATCTGCATGGCGTGTTTATCCGCGATACGTCTGACAATCAGGAACGCGATATTACCGCCCGGCACGGCCATATCCGGCTGGCTTCAGACAGTTCCGCCGTGGAAATTGATCTGGAAGACGGCACAATCCTGACAGACAACCATAAGAGCGTGCCGACCCTTACGACCTTTGACCATGCCACACGCCTGCTGACCCGTGCGAACCATATCACCCCCTTCCGTGAACGCGGCGAGGATGAGCGCGAGCTGACCTCTCCGGAGCTTGTCAGCCGGCTGATCCATCAGGATCCGTCGATCTCCCGCCCGCATATGCGCTCGGAAGTGCATTTCCGGCTGGCGCGCAGCCTGACCATTCCGTTTATTCCGGCACTGGCGGCCGCCCTAGCCATCATGCGCAAGCGGCAGCGGAGCAGTGCCGGGCTGGTGCTGGCCTTTATCATCATGGTGGGGTTCGACCATATGCTCCAGTTCGGGCACAGCATGGTTGCCACAAAAAAAGCCTCTCTGCTGATTATCTGGGGGCCAGCCCTTTTCTTTGTCGCGATGAGTTCTCTGCTGCTTCTGTATAAGTCCGGCACATTTCAGACTCTCAAAGCCCGGTGGACGAGCAAACGACGCGCTGGGGCGAAAAACAGCCAGAAGGCCCTGCCTTGAAAACGCAGTCTCCCGCTCCGACCCACGTTCTCCTACGCTACCTGTCTGGCGTTCTGTTCAGCCGTGTCATGTTCAGTTGCGCCATTCTGGTGGGGCTGATGGAAATTCTGGCTCTGCTGGAACAGACCACCCCCATTCTGCAGCGGCATCTAGGTGTTTCCGGTATTCTGACCTATGCGGGGATGCGGCTTCCGTTTCTGATGGCGGGAGCCCTCCCGCTTGGAGTGCTGATTGGTGCGCTGATCATGCTCACGCAGATGACCCTCGCCAGCGAGATGGCCATTCTGCAAGCCTCCGGGCTTTCCATGTGGGGCCTCTACAAGCGGCTCATTCCCGCCACCCTGATTATTGGCGTGATGGGCGTGGTGCTGGACGACCAGGTTACCCCCCGCTCCGAACAGGCTCTGGCCGCATGGTGGAACCGCACAGACCCTCACCCCGAAAATGGCCATGCCTTCTGGTTTCATGAAGGTGGGCGGATAGGCCGCGTGCACTATGTGGCGGATGGCGGCAACATGCTTTCCGGCCTTGATCTGTACACACGCACACCAAATGGCCTTTTGCATAAAGCCATGCATGCGGAACGTGCGGATTATACCCACGCGCATGGCTGGCAGCTGCATGCCATCACAGGCATTGAAGTCGATGGGAATAAAACGGCCAGACTGCCGGTCGAGGCCGACGCCGCCTGGCAGACAACCCTGCATCCGTGGGACTTTATCCGCCTTTCAGCTGAAAATCCGCCCCTGTCTTCCGGCACCATTATCGGCATGTTGCGGGGGCGGCTGCCCTCCGATTCCAGCCCCGGCTTCCTGCAGGCGGGCCTGCTGGAACGCTTTCTACGCCCGGCGGCCATGATGGTATTGTTGTTGCTTGCCATGCCGGTAATCTATATTCCACCCCGAACAGGCACACGCAGTTGGGTCCCGGTCTGGTGTCTGGGGGCCGGTCTGCTCTTTATTATCGCGCAAGGGCTGTTACGGGCCATGGGCAATGCCGGACTTCTGCCCCCACCCGTTGCGACCATCCCCGGGTTGATCATTTTCACCCTGGGAGCGGCCACGGCGCTCCTGAGGAACGAGGCAAAATGAGCGGTACTCTGAATAATGCGACAATCCGCACAGGCCGGAGTTTTGATCTTGGCAAGATGAACCTCCGCCAGCTGTGGGTCGCCTATCTGACTTACCCGACCATCCTGCTGTATTTCGCACTGGTTATTGCCAGTGCTGCCCTGGCTACATGGTTTTTTGCCGGATGGGGCCCGACACTGATTTCCATTGTCGCGGTTATTCTGGTCTACCCGGTGGTGTGGTATCTGCTGCATCGCTACGTCCTGCATGGGCGCACGCTTTATAAGATGAAATGGACGGCCGCCCTGTGGAAGCGCATCCATTTTGACCACCATCAGGACCCGCATCTGCTGGACGTGCTGTTTGGCGCACCGGTCACCACGCTGCCGACCATTGGTGTGATCACCCTTCCCATCGGTTATCTGATTGGTGGATGGGGCGCTGCCGCCACCGCCTTCGGTACCGGTGTAGCCATTACCTGCATCTATGAATTCTTTCACTGCATCCAGCATCTGAACTACAAGCCCCGTGCCGCATGGATCCAGCGGATGAAGGCGCGCCACGTGCTGCATCACTTCCATGATGAAGACGGCAATTTCGGCATCACCAGTTTTGTGGTCGACCGCGTCTTTGGCAGCTACTATCTGGACGCCAAGGCCCGCCCGCGTAGCCCAACGGTGTTCAATCTGGGCTACGACGTGAAGGAAGCGAAGCGCTTCCCGTGGGTGATGGATCTGACCGGGTCTCCCCCGCGTGACCGGCCCGACGGTGCCCGCCCGGAAGCCAAACTGATGCGCGACAACACCAGACACGCTGCATGAACACGACTCATGGGGCGCTGTCCGCCCTTATTCTGGCGGGCACACGCCCCGGCGCGCCGGACCCCATGGCGCAGGCTTGTGGCGTTTCTCACAAAGCCATTTTGCCTGTAGCCGGCACCCCTATGGTGCTGCGTGTCATCCACGCCTTGCAAGCCACACCGGGCATTGGGCGGATTGCCGTTTGTATCGACAATCCGGCCGTGCTGGAGGGTTTGCTGCCCTCTGATATTGAGATTGTTCCTTCCAGCCCGAATGGCCCCAGTGCCAGTGTGCTGGCCGGGTTGACGCAGATGGGCACCCCCCTCCTCGTCACGACTGCGGACAATGCCTTGCTGCGTCCGGAATGGATTAGTGAATTTCTGGCTAAATGCAGCCCGCAAACGGATGTTGCCGCTGCTGTTGCACCGGAAGCCGTCGTGCTGCGCGATGTGCCCGGCACGCGACGCACCTTTATCCGGCTGGCTGATATGGCATTTTCCGGCTGCAACCTGTTCCTGTTCCGCACCCCGGCCTCCCTACAGGTGGCAGCACTTTGGCAGCGTGTTGAAAAAAACCGGAAGCATCCGCTGCGGATTGCCTGGCTGCTTGGCCCCGGCATTCTTCTGCGCGCAGTATGCAAAAAACTGACACGCGCCGCCCTGTGCAGGCGCATTGGCACGTTGAGCGGCACGATGGCGGAACTGGTGCCGCTCTCAGATGGGCGAGCCGCCGTTGATGTCGACAAACCGGCTGATCTGGAACTGACAGAAAAGCTGATTGCTGCCGACGTCGCAGCGAACACCTGACCTGTCATGCGCATTGCCTACATTATCAATTCCACAGAAGGCGGCGGCGCGGCCTTTCCTGTGCCTGCCATTACCAGCGTGTTTCGCAACGCCGGGCATGAGGTTGCTGTCTTTGCACTGACGCGGCGTGATGGCCGGGCCATCAAACCCATGCAGGACGCAGGGTTGGATGTGCGGGTTCGGGACGGTGGCCGGAAAGACCATCTTGCCGCCTTGCTCTGGCTGAAACGCCAGATGGAGCTGTGGCAACCCACTCATCTGTGGACGTCCCTGACCCGCGCGACTCTGCTCGGGCAGATTGTCGGCCAGAGGCGGGGCATTCCCGTTGCCAGCTGGCAGCACTCCGCCCGGCTGCGCCCCCCGAACGGCACTTTGCTATGCCTGCGGCGGAATGCCTCCTGTCTGTGGGTGGGAGATTCGCAATACGTCACGGACATCACCCGGCAGCAACTCCATATCCCGGCGGACCGCCTGCTCTGCTGGCCGATTTTCCATGCGCGGGCCAATGCCCCACAATCCCGGCCATGGCAGCATGGAGAGCCAGTGCGCCTTGGCTCTCTGGGGCGGCTGCATCCCGTTAAAGGGTTTGATACGCTTTGCCTCGCCCTTGCCCGGCTTCAGCAGGCCCAGCGCATTCCTCCTTTTCACCTAACACTCGCAGGAGAAGGAGAAGAGCGCCCGGCACTGGAAGCGCTCATTCGGGAAAACGGGCTGCAGGAGCATGTCTCCCTACCCGGCTTTTGTGAGAATACTGGCCAGTTTCTGGCCGATCAGCATCTCTACCTTCAGCCATCACATTGGGAAGGATTCTGCATGGCGGCACATGAGGCCATGCAGGCTGGCCTGCCGGTGATTGCCTCCGCCGTTGGAGAGCTCACCCATTCCATCCGTAATGGGGAAACCGGCTGGACCGTGCTGCCCAAAGACCCCGACGCACTGGCCACAGCCCTCGCAACAGCCCTCGCCCAGCCGGAACAACTGGCCGGTATGGGTCAGGCAGGACGTCATTATGTCCTGACCCATTTTAGTGAAGAGGCCTTTACCCATGCGGGTGAGGTAGCCCTGCATAAACTTGCAGCGCTGACGACCTGATAAGTCGGACGCAGCCAGAGCGCGACCCGTTACCCCAGCAAGGCCGCAGCTTTTTCCGGAACATCCGCCATACGCGCAGCACTGCCGTTTGCCTCTTTGGCAAAAGCCGGATTTCCATACCCCCACGCCGCAAACAGGGATCGTGCGCTGGCGCCTTTTGCCGCCAGCAGATCCGGCATCATATCCCCAATCATCACAGTGGAGGCCGGATGCCCTCCGGCCTGCTCAATCGTGCCCAGCAAGTGCGCGGGGTTGGGCTTTCGGACAGGAAAGCTGTCCCCGCCCCCTATGCTGGCAAAGAGAGAGGTCAGTCCAAAATGATCGAGAATATGCCGTGCCGCGGCTTCGGGCTTGTTGGTACAAACCGCCAGCTGCCAGCCCTGCGCCCGTAACGTCTCTAACGCGTCCTCCGTGCCGGGAAACAGGCAGGAGAGCCGCGTTGCACGAGGCATATAAAGACCCAGAAACTGCTGAACGGTCTGATCCGGATTGATCCCGATCTGCCCGTGTGGATCCGCCGTGCGAATCAGGCTCTCCACCAGCGCCTGAACGCCATTGCCAATCATCCCGCGCACAACGGGATCCGAGACGGGCGGCAGACCATGCGAGGCCAGAATTTCCCGCACGCAATCGGCAATGTCCGGCAGGGAGTCCAGCAAGGTGCCGTCCATATCAAACACGGCCAGTCCTGACTGCGTCATACGCTGTTATCCTTCTGTAAATTTTGGAAAAGTTTTATGATACACATATAACGTCTTTCCCCGGCCAGACGTTTGACACTTCCTTGAGCTTGGCTTACCGCAAGTGGATCATGACGTCTTCTCCCGCATCCCGTCCCGCCACTGCCGTCCTGCTTGCTGCCGGGCTTGGCACCCGTATGAAATCCTCCCGCCCCAAGGCCATGCAGCGTCTGGCAGGCAGGCCCATGCTGGCCCATCTGATCGCCAGCGCGGCAGAAGTGTTTGACCGGCTGGTTGTCGTTATCGGCCCGGAAATGGGCGATGTGGCCGAGCTGGCTGCGCCCTACCCCGTCGTCATCCAGCATGAGCGGCTGGGCACAGCGCACGCCGCGTTGCAGGCGGAAGCCTATTTTGGAGAGGGCGACGTTGCCGTTCTCTATGCCGATAATCCCCTGATTTCCGCAGATACGCTCAGCCGCCTGCTGGAAGCCCGGCATGCGCCGGATGTGGGACTGGCTCTTCTGGCCATGCGCCCTGCTGAGCCGGGCCGCTATGGCCGCGTGATTGCGCAGGACGGGCTTGTGGAACGGATTGTGGAATGGGCCGATGCCTCGCCGGAAGAGCGGGCTGTTGACCTGTGCAATGCCGGCGTGCTGTGCGCGGATGCCACCACCTTCCGCCGCTGGCTGCACAGCGTGAAGAATGATAACGCCAAGGGTGAATTCTACCTGACAGATGTGGTCGATTGTGCCGTGGCCGATGGTGTGCGCGTCCATGCTGTGGAAGCCGCAGAAGACGAACTGCGCGGCATCAATTCCCGTATGGAGCTGGCGGAAGCCGAAGCCGCCCTGCAAGATCGCCTCCGGCAGAAAGCCATGGAAAATGGCGTAACGCTGGTTGCTCCAGAGACGGTGTTCTTCTGCGCCGACACCACACTGGCCCCGGATGTACTGGTAGAGCCGCATGTGGTGTTTGGCCCCGGTGTGACGGTTGAAAGCGGCGCTGAAATCCGGGCTTTCAGCCATCTGGAAGGCTGCACCGTGCAGGCAGATGCCATTATCGGCCCGTATGCACGCCTGCGCCCCGGCACCACCATCGGCACGGCGGCACGCGTGGGCAATTTTGTGGAAGTGAAAAACACCACCCTGGGTGATGGCGCAAAAGCCAACCATCTGACCTATCTGGGGGATGCGTCCGTTGGCACCGGCTCGAATGTTGGGGCAGGCACGATTACCTGCAATTATGACGGGTTCTTCAAACACAAAACGACTATTGGGGACCGGGTTTTTGTCGGCTCCAATTCCATTCTGGTGGCCCCGGTCAGCATTGGCACCAATGCGCTGATTGCCGCAGGCAGTGTGATTACCAAAGACGTGCCGGAAGATGCCATGGCCTTTGGCCGCCCCCGGCAGGAAAACAAGCCCGAACTGGGCAAACGTTTTAAGGAAACCCTCAAAGCCCGAAAGGAAAACGGCTGATGTGTGGCATATGCGGCGTTGTCGGCCTGCGACACGCCACCCCGATTGTCTTTGAAGGTCTGCGCCGGCTGGAATATCGCGGTTATGACTCCGCAGGTATTGCAACGCTGGTCGATGGGCGGGTTGAACGCCGCCGGGCTGCGGGCAAGCTGGATAATCTCGGCCGCCTGCTGGAAGAAAGCCCACTGGGTGGCACCACAGGCATTGGCCACACACGCTGGGCCACGCATGGTGCGCCTACCGCCTGCAATGCACACCCGCATGGCACGGAACGCGTGGCGATTGTCCATAACGGCATTATTGAAAACTTTGAGACGCTGCGCCGGGAGCTGGAAGCCGTCGGACAGGTTTTCCAGACGGAAACGGACAGCGAAACCATTGCCCTGATGGTGGATTACTATCTGACGCAGGGTCTTGCCCCAAAAGAGGCCGCTCTTAAAACCCTGAACCGCCTTGAAGGCGCTTATGCCGTCGCCATGATCTTTGCTGGTCATGAAGGCCTGATGATCGGCGCCTGCCACAGCGCGCCCCTGGCTGTGGGCTATGGTGACGGGGAAATGTTCCTGGGGTCTGACTCCCTCGCCCTCGCCCCGCTGACCCGCCGTATTACCTACATGGAAGATGGCGACTGCGTGGTGATTACCCCCGCAGGGGCGGACTTCATGCGGTTTGATGGCACGCCTGTTACGCGCAAGGAGCAGACAACAGCTCTCGCCGCGGGCTCCATCGGCAAAGATGGCTACCGCCATTACATGGAAAAAGAGCTGCACGAGCATCCGCTGGTTATCGGCCAGACGCTGCAGCGCATGGTGGACCCGGCCAGCCGCCGCGTGATGCTGCCGGAGATGCCGTTTGATCTGGCTTCCGTGCCACGCGCCGTCATTACCGCCTGTGGCTCAGCCTTTTATGCCGGTATGATTGGTCGATACTGGCTGGAAGATATTGCCCGCCTGCCGGTGGATATCGATGTCGCCAGTGAGATGCGGTATCGCAACCCGCCCCTCACAGCCGGCTCTCTTGGTCTGCTCATTTCTCAGTCCGGTGAGACAGCCGATACGCTGGCGGCTCTGCGCAGCCTGCGGGAAAAAGCCGTTCATATCCTCTCCGTGCTCAATGTGGAGCACAGCACCATGGCGCGTGAGAGTGATGTTGTGCTGGGCACCGTGGCCGGTCCGGAAATTTCCGTGGCCTCCACCAAAGCCTTTACCGCGCAGCTGACGGTTCTGGCCTGCCTGACCATTGCTACCGCCCGCGCCCGTGGCACGCTGGACGCTCTGGGTGAGGAAGAACTGGTCTCCGCCCTGCTTGATCTGCCCAGCCGTGCGGCGGAAGTCTTCGCGCAGGGTGAAGCGGTCCGCCGTATGGCGCAGGTCGTGGCGGAAGCGCGGGATGTGCTCTATCTGGGCCGGGGCAGCATGTTCCCCGTCGCCATGGAAGGCGCGCTGAAGCTCAAGGAAATCACTTACATCCACGCGGAAGCCTATGCCGCGGGCGAGATGAAGCACGGACCGATTTCCCTGATCGACCGGACGGTGCCGATTGTTGCCAGCGCGCCCTACACCCCGCTGTTTGATAAGACGCTCTCTAACCTGCAGGAAGCAAAGGCTCGTGGCGGTCGCCTGCTGGTCTTTACGGATACCAAAGGAGCTGAGCGCGTCTCCGCCATAGCGGAAGACATGGTTGTGCTGCCGCATGTGCATGATTTTGTGACCCCCATCCTGCAAACCATTCCGGTGCAGATGCTGGCCTATGAGGTTGCTGTGCTGAAAGGCACGGATGTGGACCAGCCGCGCAACCTCGCAAAGTCAGTAACGGTCGAATAAGCCGACATTCACACAGTTTTAGACGAGGCTGACAAAACGTGCGGCGCACTGTGTCCTGAGAAAACTCTCAGACCTGCGCGCCACACGTTTTTGTTTTTTCAGGTCGCCTGCTTCGGCGTCCCATCCAGAAGAATGGTAATGCGGCCAAGTTTGGGGTGATCGATCTCAACCCGCACCGCTACAAAACCGGCTTCTCCTATTTTTTCAAACCACGCCCGGCCCGGCTGCGGGTTCCGCAACTTGCTCTTCTCGCTGTTGAACTTGAAGCCTTCGGTCTGCTGCGCCACAAAATCACACCGCAGCGCATCTTCACCCCATTCCAGCGGGCCGCCGGAAGGAAGGCGTTGTAAGCCCACCGGGTGCATGGAGAGTGTGCTCAAACGCATGCCATCAAAAACTTTGGCCTGCCCGCTACAGGTCTGGGTGGTGCGGACCTGATGCAGCAAATTCATCAACGCAGCGAGGGTATCGATGGCCCCCTTTTTGTCTGCGTCGGGCACAACTTCCCGATCCGTCTCGGCCGGGTCAAGCTGGGTGACCACAGGCATCTGATCCCGATAGACCAGAGAGACATGGCGGTTCCGGCCACGAGACCAGCCCACGCTATCATACGCGGCAGGCTCTGCGGTCTGGCCCGCAAACTGCCCCTGCGCAGTGGTCTGCAAATTCGTTTTCATGAACAGGCCGAAAAACCCGCCTGTCCTGATATGGGCGGCAACCCCATATTGCGTCTCGCTCAGCCGATAGGATGCCTGAATATCCATGACGTTGAAGCCATGCGCATAGACACGATAGTTCACGACAGTCTGGGGCAACGCGGCATCAGCGCGCGCAGCAGAGCCACACGCGCCCACCAGCAAAAGTCCGGCACACAGGCCCGGCACAAAAGACCTCAAAAGAGCGGCCCCACCGGACAGCAAACGTAAACGCGGCATAGCATTCCTTTTCAAACGGCCTCAGACAGACTCGGCCTGCACAGGACGATACCCCAACCGGCGGGAAAGCGCCTGCGCCAGAGCCCCAGCCATGCGCCCAAGCTGGCTGACATCATAACGGCCAAGCTCAGTTTGCGGCAGGCTCAGTCCTACCCCCGCCACCATGCGCCCGGAATGATCCTTCACCCCGGCGCCGAAGCACCAAAGGCCATCATGGATCTGTTCATCATCCACCGCGTAACCGCGTTCTCTGATTTCCGCGATTTCCCGCACCAGAGTCGTGACTGAGCGGATACCGTTGGGCGTCAGCGGTTCCGGCCATGTTGAAGCCGGATGCAGGGTCAGCCATTCCCGGAAGGCGTTATCGTCCATCTCGGCCAGCATGGCATTGCCTGTGGCCGTAAATATGGCAGGCAGGCGCATGCCAACTCGGAAGGACGCGCCCAGCACCGTGGCACTGTTCCGGCAGGCCATGTAGACCACTTCCGTATCTTCCAGCACCGTGAGTGTGACCGTAAAGGCCGCGAGGTCCGAAAAACTTTCCAGAGTCTGGTAAAATTCCGTCACCAGATCCCGCCGTTCCGTCACCCCTCCGGCCCAGTCCAGCAGGCGCGCGCCCAGCCGATAGCCTTGTGTGACGGTTTTTTCCAGCAGCCCCAGTTCCACCATAACCGCCACCAGCCCGTGGACTGTGCTGCGGGGCAGTTCAAGCTGGCGGGCGATATCAGCCGCAAGCGGCGGGCGCTCTGTGCTTTTCACCAGATCCAGAATGCGCACAGCCCGGCGCAGGGCGGGCACAGAATCATGAGATTTGGACATGCCGTTTCTTATTTTCCTTGTTGACAAAGAGGGGCCTTACCCTCATTATTCCAAATACGGGATCGAGTTCAATATAATGAACAATAAAAATCAGAACTCGATCCTACCGCAGACTATTCTGGTGGAAGCCTGACAAGAACCCGGAACAGGGCAGCAGGCTTCCCCCCGGACTTTTCTGATCTGACACATCTCCCCCTCCACACTCGCTCCTTTGGTTCTCTTACGCTAAACAGGACAGACGCAAGTCCCGTCAATGTCGTAAAGATGAGTGCCTGACCGTGACCACACTCTATGATTTTACCCTCCCCGCCCTTGAAGGTGGTGAGATCAATCTGGCTGATTACCGTGGCCGGCCCGTTCTGATTGTGAACACGGCCTCCAAATGCGGCTTCACCCCGCAATATGAAGGGCTTCAGGCCCTGTGGTACCAGTTCCGCAGCATGGGGCTGGTTGTTATCGGGATTCCCAGCAACGATTTTGGGGCTCAGGAACCGGGAACGGCCTCCGACATTGCCTCTTTCTGCCACCGGAACTACGGCGTGAGCTTTCCTATGGCGGCTCGCTCCCCGGTAAAAGGCCCCCACACCATTCCGCTGTTCCGCTGGCTGGACAAGGAATGCGGTTTTCTGGCCCGCCCCCGCTGGAACTTCTACAAATATCTGACCAACCGAAAGGGTAAACCTGTCGACTGGTTTTCCAGCATTACGTCCCCCACCTCCGCCCGTGTGACGAAAGCGGTGGAACGCGTGATCCTGAATCCCTGAGCGGGGTTTAGCGTTTAACGGGGAACGATCAGCCCATCCCGCAGCGTGACCACCCGGTCCATGCGGGTCAGGAGCTCTTCATTATGGGTGGCGACCAGAGCCGCCAGCCCCTGCCCGCGCACAGCCGCCATCAGTTCCGAGAACACGGCATCTGCTGTGCGCACATCCAGATTGCCAGTCGGTTCATCCGCCAGCAGCAAAGCGGGGTTATTTGCCAGCGCGCGGGCAATCGCCACGCGCTGCTGCTCACCGCCGGACAGCTTGCCCGGCAGGTGGCTCACGCGGTGCGCCAGACCAAACATGTCCAGCAGCTTTTCCGCTTTCTGACGCGCCTCGGCCTTGCGCACGCCAGCAATCATCTGCGGCAGCATGACGTTCTCACGCGCTGTGAACTCCGCCAGCAGGTGATGGAACTGATAGACGAAGCCAATCTGGTCACGCCGCAGCGCCGTACGCCCCACTTCCGGCAGACCATGCGTTCGCTGACCGCAGATCTCGATCTCGCCCTCATCCGGCGTATCCAGCAGGCCAGCCAGATGCAGCAGCGTGGATTTCCCGGTGCCCGAGGGAGCCACAAGCGCGACAATCTCACCTGCATGCAGAGTGAAGTCCACACCCTGCAAAACAGGCAGCGTGCCATCTTCCCCGCTTTTGTAGGTCTTCTTCACACCACGCAGGCTGAGGGCGACATTACTCATGGCGCAATGCCTCCACAGGATCAGTTTTTGCCGCACGCCATGAGGGATACAGCGTGGCAAGCAGAGAGAGGGTCAGAGCCATGGCGATCACTTCGCCCACCTGCCCCCAGACCAGCTTGGCCGGAAGGTGTTCGAGGTAATAAACCTCCGGGTTAAACAGATTCGTGCCGGTCAGCTTCTGCAGCGCCTGACGAATCCGCTCGATATTCTCACAGAACACCACGCCCAGCAGCGTTCCGGCCACGGTGCCGGTGACACCAACAGAAGCCCCGCACATCAGGAAGATGCGCATAATGGCCCCTCGGCTGGCCCCAATGGTGCGCAGCACGGCAATATCACCCGTCTTGTCCTTCACCATCATGATCAGGGAAGAAATGACGTTAAAGGCTGCGACCAGAATTATCAGCGTCAGGATCAGGAACATGACGTTCTGTTCCACCTGCACCGCGCCAAACAGAGCATTGTTGGCATTGGTCCAGTCCAGCACCCGCAGCCCCGGTTCTCCGATGGCATTCACAATCCGCATCGTCACCGGGCGAATGTTCTGCTCATCCTTCGCCATGACCTGAATCTGGGTCACCTTGTCAGGCATCTGGAAATAGACCTGCGCGGCGTGCATCGGCAGGAAGACATAGCTGGAATTGTAGTCGTTCACGCCCGCATCAAAAATGGCCACCACATGATAGGCCCGCACGCGAGGTACGGTGCCAAACGCCGTGGCCGCGCCATCGGGCGAAACCAGCGTGATGCGTGAGCCAATGGACAGCCCGGCACGGTCCGCCAGCGTCACGCCAATGGCGATGGAATCGTCACTGCCGAAATCATCCAGAGTGCCCGCCACCAGCGAGGAACTGACGCCTTTCAGGTCCAGCAAGCCCTGCCGGGTCATGCCATGCACCACCCCGCCGGAATTGTAAGACCCCGCACTAAGCAGCACCTGTCCTTCAATGAGTGGGGTTGCGCTGATAACCCCCGGCACTTTCCGCACCCGAGCCGCAACATCCTCATACTGAGAAATGGTGCGGCCCGCGCCGTAAATGCTCAGATCCCCATTCAGGCCGAGAATACGGCCCATCAGGTCCGCCTGAAAGCCGTTCATCACCGCCATGACGATGATGAGCGTGGCGACCCCGAGGGCAATCCCCACAAGCGAGAAAATGGCAATGACGGAAACAAAGCGTTCCCCGCGCCGTGCCCGAAGGTAGCGGCCTGCCACGGCCCGCTCGAAGGGACCAAACATCATCAGTCTGCCAGCACCAGAGCGAGGGCATCTTCCACACTGACTTCCTTGCGCTCGCCCGTTGCGCGGCGCTTGAGCTCCACGCGGCCTTCCTTGGCGCTACGCGGGCCGACGACGATCTGCCAGGGATGGCCCATCAGATCCGCATCCGCGAATTTTGCACCGGCACGGTCCGTGCGGTCGTCATAGAGGAAGGCTTCGATATTGGTGTTGTAGATCTGCTCACACATGGCGTCACAGGTTTCATCACCCACCTTCAGGTTGATGATTACTGCACGGAACGGTGCGACCGCATCCGGCCAGATAATGCCGGCATCATCATGGCTGGCTTCAATAATGGCCCCCGCCAGACGGGAGACACCAATGCCGTAAGATCCCATTTCCGGGTAGACCGGCGTGCCTTCCGGCCCGCTGACGGTCACATCCATGGACTGGGTGTACTTGGTGCCAAAGTGGAAAATATGGCCCACTTCCACGCCACGCCCTTCCCGACGACGGCCTTCCGGCACGGCATCCCATGCGGCGGTGTCGTGCATTTCATCGGTTGCGGCATAGGGTGTGGTCACGCGCTTGTAGAAAACTTCCAGCGCTTTGGGGTCTTCCACATTAACCGGCTCGTCCAGCCAGTCCTGCTCTTCCAGAGCGGCATCATAGAACACGCCACTTTCCCCTGTGGGGGCGAGGATCAGGAATTCGTGGCTCAGTTCACCACCAATCGGGCCGGTATCGGCACGCATCGGCACCGCCCGCACACCCAGACGCTGGAACGTGCGCAGGTAAGCCAGCAGCATCCGGCGATAGGTGGCGACAGCAGAATCGTAATCCAGATCAAAGCTGTAGGCATCTTTCATCAGGAATTCGCGGCCACGCATCACGCCAAAACGCGGACGTACTTCATCACGGAATTTCCACTGGATATGATACAGCATCTGCGGAAGGTCCTTGTAGGACTTCACAGCCTGCCCGAACAGATCGGTGATCATTTCCTCATTGGTCGGCCCGTAAAGCAGTTCGCGTTTATGGCGGTCCTGAATGCGCAGCATTTCCGGGCCATACGCGTCATACCGGCCGGAACGCTTCCACAAATCAGCGGACTGAAGGGTGGGCATCAGCACTTCCTGCGCGCCAATCCGGTCCTGCTCTTCCCGCACGATCTGGCTAATATTGCGCAGAACCTTCAGGCCTGCCGGCAGCCAGGCATAAATGCCGGATGCTGTCTGCCGGATCAGACCAGCCCGCAGCATGAGCCGATGCGAGACGATCTGCGCCTCTGCCGGGTTTTCCTTAAGCGTGGGAAGAAAACTACGCGAAAGACGCATGATGCACTCAGCCTTGTCTGGCAGGTGAGACCACAGGCGGCCTCACTCTGAAATTTTACTCTGTAATCTGCTCTAAAACAGTGCGGCGACAAAGAAAACCCGCCTGATGCAGGTCTTCTTTTAGTCGCCGTTTTTACCCTACCCGACGCAGGGTATGGTTCTGCGCGTCAGACGCGCAGAACGTGAACATCCACCAGCGGACGCTTCTGAAGTTTGCGGCCAAGTGCGCGACGCAGCGCAGTTTTGGCGGCATCCCGGAAGGACTGGTCATCGCTGCGCAGTTCGTCAGGGATCACATCAATCGCGTTGGCGAATTCTTCGCGCACGCGCACGCTTTCCAGATCATCCGGGTCCAGCAGACCGGGGGCGCTGACTTTCGGCTCACCGATAACGAAGCCTTCGTCATCCACCGCAAAGCTGGCAATCACCACACCGTTGAACAGCATCTTGCGGCGAGCCGCCAGCACGCCACCATTCATGGGCAGCAGACGCCCGGCATCCAGAGCCAGACGGCCAGACGGTGCGGTATCAACCACTTCTACCTTGCCGGGGGCGAGACGCAGGATGTCACCATCTTCCAGCAGGATCGGCGCAATGTCCTTTTCCTGAGCCAGAGCGGCATGGGCCGTCAGATGGCGCCATTCGCCATGCACCGGCACGGCATATTTCGGCCGGACCAGATCATACATGGTGCGCACATCATCGCCCGTCGCGTGACCGGACACATGCACAAAGGCTTCCTTGTCCGTAATCACGCGCACACCGCGACGGGAAAGGTTATCCTGCACCGCCATGATGGCGCGCTCGTTGCCCGGAATCATACGGCTGGAATAAATCACCGTATCGCCCTCACCGAGGGACACATTCGGGTGCATATCCAGAGAAATGCGGGACAGAGCGGAGCGCGGCTCACCCTGACTGCCGGTGATGATCATAACAATCTGATCATCCGGCACGTCATTCACGTCCTGCTCCGTCAGGAACGGCAGCACACCGGACAGATAGCCGCACTCACGCGCCGCCACATCCAGATTGCGCAGAGACCGGCCAACCAGCACAACCGTGCGGCCAGCAGCCTGAGCAGCCATGGCGATGGTTTCCACTCGCGCCACATTGGAGGCAAAGCAGGTGACGGCAATACGTCCCTTCAGCCCACTGATGAGGTCCGTCATGCTGCGACGCACTTCGGATTCCGAACGGGAGGGGCCGGAACTCATCACGTTGGTGCTGTCACACACCAGCGCCAGAACGCCTTCATCCCCCACTTCCTTCAGACGCTTGACGTCTGTCGGCGGGCCAACCAGCGGATCGGGGTCCAGCTTCCAGTCACCCGTATGCACGATCACGCCATCGGGCGTGCGCAGCACAACGGCCTGTGCTTCCGGCACAGAATGGGTGACGGGGATGAATTCCAGATCAAACGGACCGACCTTGAACTCGCCACCACAGGGAATGACGTGAATAGGCACCTGCTGGAGCAGACGGGCTTCACCCAGCTTGCGGCGCAGCACGGCACCTGCAAACGGCGTCACATAAACCGGGCATTGCAGCAGCGGCCACACATGCGCGACAGCGCCAATGTGATCTTCATGCGCATGGGTGATGACCAGACCGGCCAGCTTATCCTTGCGCTCCGCAATAAAGGTGGGGTCCGGCACCAGAATTTCTGCTTCCGGGGTGTCATTCCCGCTAAAGCCGATGCCGCAATCTATCGCCAGCCAGGTTTCCCCAAGGCGATAGAGATTCAGATTCATGCCAATCTCGCCCGTTCCGCCCAGGGGCAGAAAGACGAGATCGCCGTTCTGTTCTGTCATAAGTAGTACTACCCTTCTGTCAAAAAGTCTTTTTCGATTGTGAGACGCGGCAAGGGATTCCGCCCCGCCAATATCCGCAGCCCGTTAAGGGTCAGCATTGAATCCACGTGATCAAACACCGTTGTGCCTTCCGAGAAGAGCGGAGCCAGACCGCCAGTTGCGAGCACCTTCATGTTTTGCCCGACTTCCTGCCTGATCCTCTCGACGATCCCCTCGATCAAACCCACGTAACCCCAGAACACGCCTGACCGCATAGCGGCCACTGTATTACGCCCAATGACGGAATCCACCGCCGGGCGTCCAATTCCTATTCTCGGCAACCGTGCGGCTGCCTGATGCAGAGCCTCAACCGAAAGGTTGATGCCCGGTGCAATTACACCCCCGCAATAGCTGCCTTCTGCATCCACCACATCAAAGGTTGTGGCGGTGCCAAAATCAATCACCGTCAACGGACCACCGTACAGATGGTGTGCCGCAAGCCCGTTTAAAAGCCGGTCCACGCCAACTTCGTCCGGATTATCCATTTTGATGGAAAATCCCCAGTCCAGCCGGGCGGACGCCAGCAGCGGCTCCACCGCAAACCATTGGCGGCACAAGGTGCGCAGATGGTAGAGCGCTGCGGGCACCACCGTGCCAATCACAGCGCCTTCAATATCATCCGCCGCAATCCCCTGCATCTTCAGCAGGGCCAGCAGCCAGACCGCGTACTCATCAGACGTGCGCTGGGCCTGCATGGTAATGCGCCAGACACCCCGCCATTTTTCGCCATCATGCACGGCAAACACGACATTCGTGTTGCCAGCATCAATGACGAGAAGCAACGTCAGCCCCGTGTTCTGCCAGCAGGATATCCCCTGTTGCGATCGTTTTCATTCCATTTTCCGTCTCAAGCAGAAGCCGTCCATCAGCGGCAAGCCCTGCAAACTGGCCCTTTTCATAAGTAGTCCCGCCGCTTACGACAAGAGGCGTGCCCACAGGATGTGCGCGTTTCCGCCATTCCGCACACAAAACGGCAAAGCCATCCTGCTGCCAGACAGCACACCAGTGCGCCAGTTGTGCGAGAATGGCGCGGGCCACATCAGCAGGCGGCGGCACCGGCCCACATTGCCCTAAAGAGGCCGCTCTCCGGCCAATCTGTGCTTCCTCCGGCGGCTGCACGAGGTTGGCCCCCATGCCGATGACCAGCATCGGCCCTTCCCGCTCGATCAGGATGCCACCGAGCTTCTGACCGTCCAGCAGAATATCATTCGGCCATTTGATCATCAGCCGGTCTCGCGCTGCGGGAACGCTCGTCGCCAGCCCTTCAAAAAACGCCAGCGACGCAACAAAGGGCCAGCCCCCTAAGGCGTCCAGCCCCGCCTGCCCCGCATCCAGCAGAACAGAAAAGGCAAGACTTTGCCCGGCATTGGCCCAGTTGCGCCCCCGGCTACCGCGCCCTTTTGTCTGCCGCAACGCCAGAAGCGCCAGCCCCGGTGCTTCTCCGGTGCGGGCGCGTTCCAGACAGACATCGGAGGTGGACGTCAGTTCCTCATAACATTCCAGCCGCCAGGCTGCCGTCGGCTCACTCATCCGCCAAGGGCCAGAGCAGCCTGTCGGGCCATAGCCATCAGCGGGCCAAGAGCGAGAATAAAGAATACTGTCGCCAGCCCCATGCTGCCCGAGACAAACAGGAGGCTGCCTGCTGGCCGGTCCAGCCCCTCCGCAGAGGCATCAAAATACATCACCTTCACCACCCGCAGATAATAATACGCACCAATAACGCTCGAGACTGCCCCGATCGCCACCAGAACGTAAAGGCCGGATTGCCATGCAGCGGCAAAAACCATCAGTTTCCCGAAAAAACCTGCCAGCGGCGGCGCGCCGACCATGCTGAACATGAACACCGCCAGCGCAGCCGCCAGTCCGGGGTCTGTCCGACCCAGACCGGCCAGGTCAGAAATGGAGGTCACTTCATGCCCTCTGCGACGCATGGCCGTAATCACGGCGAATACCCCGGCATTCATGACCAGATAGGCCGCCAGATAGACCAGCGTGGCCCGCACGCCGTTGGTGGATGCCGCCGCTAACCCCATGAGCGCGTAGCCCATATGGCCAATGGAGGAATAGGCCATCAGCCGTTTGATGTTGGTCTGCGGAATGGCTGCAAACGCGCCATAGACCATTGAGAGGATAGACAGCGTTTCAATCAGGATCTGCCAGCGCGGAGCCATAGAGCCAAACGGGCCACTCATCACGCGCAGGAACAGCGCAAAGGCCGCAAATTTGGGAGCGCCTGCCATATAGGCGGTAATGGGCGTGGGCGCCCCCTGATACACATCCGGCGTCCACATATGGAACGGCACAACCGAGAGCTTGAAGCTCAGCCCTACCACAAGGAACACAAGGCCAACCATCAGCCCCGTGGGCAACGTTGCTGTTTGCTGAATGGCGGCAATCAGGCCTGTGTAGGCCATAGTCCCGGCATACCCATAGATCAGAGACATGCCATACAGCAGCAGGCCGGAGGCCAGAGACCCAAGAACGAAATATTTCAGCCCGGCCTCGGAGGACGTGACATCGTCCCGCTCCAGCGCGCACAGGATGTAAATGGAGAGCGAGGACAGCTCCAGCCCGACAAACAGCGTCATCAGATTGGCGGAGGACGCCATGATCAGCGCGCCGAGTGTTGAAAACAGGATCAGCACCCCTGTTTCAAACGGGAGCGGCGTGCGCTCTTCCGTGCGGTAGCTAAGGGTCAGCACCAGTGCTACCAGCCCGCCAAGCAGGGCCAGCATTTTCATGAAGCGGGCAAAGCCGTCATTCACAAAGGTGCCAGCATACGCCATGCCGTCTGGAGAGAGAGCTACCAGCACGCCACAGCCGACGAACGCTGCGACCGTCAGCAAGGTGCAGGACACAATGCCCTTCCCTTCCCGCTGCAGCACGCCAAACACAAGAATAACCAGCCCCGCCAGTCCGAGCATGATTTCCGGCAGAGCCAGCGTCCAGTTAACCGATGCAGCACTCATGGCTCGGCACTCCGTTCAGAGCAGGAGAAAACAGGAAAGACAGCGTGGGTCATTTCAGTCTCCTCACCCGCAGAGGGCTACGGTCAGCACCACGACCAGCCCCGCCAGCATGGTGAACGCATAGAACGCGATGGAACCGGTTTGCAGACGGATAGCGTCAGACGCGCCGTTGGCCGTTGCCTGCACCAGATCACGCGGGAGGCCTTCAACCGCCCCTTCCTCGCCGTCTTTCCAGAGAATACGGGCAAGGGCGGTATAAGGCCGGACAAAAATGCGGTCATACAGCTCATCAAAATACCATTTGTTGAGCAGGAACCGATAAAGCGGGCCACAGGAGCGAGCCAGCGCTCCCGGCATATCCGGTCTGGCAATATAGAACACATACGCCACAGCAATACCCGCCAGCCCGACCACAGAAGGCAGAAGCGCCACCAGTCCCGGCACATGCTCAAAGATTTCCATGATGCTGTTATCCGGCGCATTGAAGATGCTGCCTTGCCAGAACGCGGCCTGCTGCGTGCCGATATAATACGGAGCCAGTGCAATCCCGCTCACCACAGACCCGATGGCCAGCAGCACCAGCGGAACAGTCATGGAAAGCGGGCTTTCATGCGCGGCATCCCGCATTTGTGCATCCGCTGGCGCACCGTGGAATACCAGAAAGATCAGACGCCAGCTGTAGAAGGCTGTCAGGAAGGCTGTGAGGACGCCCAGCCCCCACGCATAATGGCTCATGCCGCTATCCGCCGCCCAAAGCGTGTTGAGAATGGCGTCTTTTGACCAGTATCCGGCAAAGGGGAACACGCCGGCCAGCGCCAGACTGCCAATCCACATCACCGCATACGTCAGCGGCAGTTTTTTCCACAGCCCGCCCATCCGGAACATGTTCTGTTCATCATGCATGGCATGGATTACCGAACCGGCTCCCAGGAACAGCAGCGCTTTAAAAAAGGCATGTGTTGTCAGGTGAAAAACGGACGCCTGATACGCTCCTACGCCGACAGCCGCGAACATATACCCCAGCTGGGAGCAGGTGGAATAGGCAATGCTCCGCTTGATATCCGGCTGCACCATGCCGACCGTGGCAGCAAAAAAACAGGTGGTGGCACCAATAAATATCACGAACAGGCGGGTATTCGGCGCGACCTCCAGCAAGGGCGACATCCGCGCCATCAGGAAGACGCCAGCCGTCACCATGGTGGCCGCGTGGATTAGCGCCGAGACCGGGGTTGGACCTTCCATGGCGTCCGGTAGCCATGTGTGCAGGAAAAGCTGGGCGGATTTCCCCATAGCCCCGACAAACAGCAGGAAGCTGATGACTTCCACCATATGGAAGGACTGCCCGAACAGCGTATAGGGTGCGCCAGCAACCTGCGGCACGGCGGCGAAAATGTCCTCATACCGCACGGACTGGAACTGGACATAAATCAGGCCAATCCCAACGAGGAAAAACAAGTCTGCCACGCGGTTGACCACAAAGGCCTTGATGGCCGCAGCCGTGGCGGCCGGACGGTCATACCAATAGCCAATGAGCAGATAACTGGCGAGGCCGACCCCTTCCCACCCAAAAAACAGCTGAATGAGGTCCGAGGACGACACTAGCATGAGCATGGCGAAGGTAAACAGCGAGAGATACGCAAAAAACCGATAAACCGGCATGCTCTCATGGCTCATATAGCCAAGGCTGTAACAGTGAACCAGCAGCGAGATGCACAGCACCATGGCCGTCATGGTCACAGAAAGCGTATCGAACCGCAGGGTCCATGTGGCGTGAAAGCCGCCTGCATTGATCCAGTCCGCCAGCGGCACGGCAGAGGAGCCAAAGCGGGAGGTCCAGCCGCCATACAGCGCTCCCACCCCGCACAGGGTGGCAACACCCATGCACAGCAGCGTCACGATTTTGGCCATGGTGTCGCCCATCAGGCGACCACCAAGCCCTGCCACAACGGCCCCCGCCAGAGGCAGGGTCACGGCTGCGGCAAACAGGTGAAGATCGGTCTGCATGAGTCCGCTCATCCCTTCATCATCGTGACGTCTTCGACCTGGATCGAGCCACGGTTACGGAAATACACCGTGACAATCGCCAGCCCGATGGCCGCTTCCGCTGCGGCAATGGTGAGCACAAACAGCACCATCACCTGCCCGGAGAGATCTCCATGTGCGGAGGAAAACGCCACAAAATTCAGATTGGCCGCCAGAAGAATGAGTTCCATGGACATCAGGATGATGATGATATTCTTCCGGTTAAGAAAAATACCCAGCACCCCCAGCACCAGCAGCGCCGCACTGACCACCAGATAAGGCCCAAGCCCGATAGGAGCGATTGCCGGTGTCATGCGCCAGTCTCCTCTTTTTCCGCCTCTTTGCGCTGCTCATCAGAACCGTAAGAGCCGGGAGCAGCAATTTCGTAATACGAGGTTCGGGGGCGCAGAAAACCACCCTGCTCCAACACGTTTTCGCCAAGTGGCAGTTGCACAAGCTCCAGCGTCTCTTCACGTGTGCGTGCATGCTGTTTTTCGATATTCTGACGACGCCCGCTACCGGTTTGACGGAGGGTGAGCACAATGGCCCCGATCATGGCGACGAGAAGCACCAGCCCGCAGGCCTGAAACAGCAACACGTAGTGGGTATAGATCAACGTACCCAAAGCCGCCGTGTTGGTCAGGCCGGGAACGGCCTGCACTACTCCCCCGGCACTGGCCGGAGCCATGGTCCAGTTGCTCACGGCCATAACGAGCTCGGCAAACAGGATGCCCCCAACACACGCCCCAATAGGCGCGTTACGCTGCAAGCCTTCCCGCAGTTGCGTAAAATCAACATCCAGCATCATGACGACAAACAGGAACAGGACCGCCACCGCGCCGACATAGACAATGACCAGCAGCATCGCCAGGAACTCGGCTCCAGCGATGAGAAACAGTCCGGATGCATTGAAAAATGCCAGAATAAGAAACAGGACTGCATGCACCGGGTTGCGAACACTGATGACCATACAAGCAGACATCAGCAACACGGCGGCAAAAACGTAAAAAACAACCTGCGCCAACATCAGCCGGCCTCCTGCCCCAGCCGGGGCTGCACGGGGTTAACGATACGGGGCATCGTATTCCAGCCGACGGGCTAGCAAGGCTTCCCACCGGTCTCCATTTTCAAGGAGCTTATCCTTGTCGTAGAGCAACTCTTCCCGTGTTTCTGTAGCGAATTCGTAATTGGGCCCTTCGACAATGGCATCCACCGGGCAGGCTTCCTCGCACAGACCGCAATAGATGCATTTTGTCATGTCGATATCGTAACGCGTGGTGCGGCGGGAGCCATCATCGCGCTCTTCCGCCTCAATCGTAATAGCTTCCGCCGGACAGGTTGCTTCGCAAAGTTTGCAGGCAATGCAGCGCTCTTCCCCATTCGGGTAACGCCGCAGGGCGTGTTCCCCGCGAAAGCGCGGCGAGAGCGGCCCTTTTTCATACGGGTAGTTCAGCGTCACCTTCGGCTGGAACATCATTTTGAATGTTGAAGCCATCCCACCGACAAGTTCTGTCAGCAGGAACGAGCGGAACGTGCGTGTTAAAGCGCCCATCAGTTTACGCCTCCTACCTGTGGCAACAGGCCTGTGGCCATTAGGAAACCAGCCGTTGCAATCATCCAGACCAGTGACAGCGGCAGGAAGACTTTCCAGCCAAGACGCATCAGCTGGTCATACCGGAAGCGCGGGAATGTTGCCCGGATCCAGATAAAGACAAACAGACAGAACAGAATTTTAAAAATCAGCCACAGCGGTCCGGGCACCCATGTAAAGGGCGCCAACCCTAGCGGTGGCAGCCAGCCTCCCAGAAACAGAATGCTAATCATGCCTGACATCAGGATCATGTTTGCATATTCACCAAGGAAAAAGAGACCGAAGGCCAGTGACGAATATTCCACAAAGAACCCGGCCACGAGTTCACTCTCGCCTTCCGGCAGATCAAACGGCGCACGGTTGGTTTCCGCGAGTGCCGATATAAAGAAGACGATAAACATCGGGAACATTGGCACACAGAACCAGATATGGCGCTGGGCCAGCACAATATCATTCAGGTTCAGGCTGCCTACGGCCAGCAGGACCGAGACAATGACCAGCCCGATGGACACTTCATACGAGACCATCTGCGCGGCAGACCGCAACCCACCCAGAAAGGCATATCGGGAATTGGACGCCCACCCGGCAATCAGAATGCCGTAAACCCCAAGTGAGGAAATGGCGAGCAGATACAAAATGCCAACATTGATATCCGCCACGGCCAGACCGTTCCCTGTCGGAATAACTGCCCAGGCCAGCATGGCGAGAGAAAAGGTGAGAAACGGTGCAAAGAGAAACAGCGCCCGGTTTGCCCCGGCGGGAATAACCGTTTCCTTCATAATCATCTTGATAGCATCGGCAAATGCCTGAAACATCCCGAACGGGCCGTTCACATTCGGCCCGCGCCGACGCTGCATGGCCGCCATCACCTTGCGTTCCATAAGCGTCAGATACGCCACGGCAATCAGCAACGGCACCAGAACGGCCAGTGTTTCCAGCAGCATCAGGATAATCTGGCCTGCGAGCGTATGATAAAAAAACTGCGCCATTCGCCCTTACTCCGCCGCTACTGCACGCACAGGCCCGTAAACACGGGAACAGTCCGCCATGGTGGGGCTGGCCCGGCTGATGGGGTTGGTCTGGTAGTAATCCTGCATCACCGGTCTGAAAGCGCTTGCAGCAAGCCCCTCCTCCTGCGCGGCGGAAACCGCCGGCGCAGTCGGTGCGGACACGCCCTGCCCTTCAATCTGCGTAATCGGCTGAGCAACAGCCCCGATCTGCCGGAAGACCGGATTGACCTCTGCCATCCTGTCCCGCAGAGCATCCAGCGTGTCATAGGGCAGTGTTTTGCCGATCACTTCAGAAAAAGCGCGAAGAATACGCCAGTCTTCCCGCGCCTCACCCGGCGGGAAAACAGCCCGGAAGCTCCGCTGGACGCGGCCTTCCGTGTTGACATACGTGCCCGGCTTTTCCGTATAGGCCGCACCCGGCAGGATGATATCGGCGCGGGCAGCGGCAGCATCGCCATGGTGGCCCTGATAGACCACGAAGGTGTCAGCCCCGATTTTGTCAATTGGGAACTCATCCGCGCCCAGAAGCCAGAGAACATCAACGCCACCCCGCAGCATGCCGCTGGCGTTGCGCCCACGCGTACCGGGCAGGAAGCCGAGGTCCAGCGCCCCAACACGTGAGGCCGCAGTGTGCAGGACGTTCAGCCCGTTCCAACTCTCTGCTATCACGCCAGTCTGACCGGCCAGTTTTTTACAGGCATCATAAATGGCTGATGCGTCAGGGCGGGTCAGCGCACCATGACCGATGATAATCATGGGCCGCTTTGCGGTTTGCAGAGTTTCGGCAAAAGGATGACTACCATCAAGAAGCTTTTCCAGAACCTCTGGCCCATCCCCAAGCAACTCAGCCGAATAGGTTGGGTCCGTCAGCGGGTGTCCGATCATGGCAATCGGGAAGCGACCGCGCCCGGAATCCAGAAAGCGTTTACGGATACGGGCATTCAGCACCGGAGCCTCGTGCCGAGGATGTGTTCCCACCAGCAGAAGGGCATCGGCCTCCTCTATGCCGAGAATGCCGCTGTTGAACAGATAGCCTTCCCGCGCACTGAGGTCATACCATGCGTTATCCTGACGGCAGTCGAGATTGGGCGAGCCCAGAGACGTCATCAGGTCTTTCAGAGCACACAGGCTTTCCGCATCGCACAGATCCCCCACAATGGCACCGATCTGATAGCCAGAAACCCCATCCAGACGCCGCGCAAGAGATACAAAAGCCTCCTGCCAGGACGCCTGCATCAGCTTGCCATGCACCCGCACCCACGGGCGATCCAGCCGCCTGCGCTTAAGCCCGTCAACTGAAAAACGCCCTTTGTCAGACAGCCATTCTTCATTCACCTCATCATTCACGCGCGGCACAATCCGCATGACCTCACCGCCACGCGCCTGAATCTGGATGTTGGTGCCGACGGCATCCATTACATCAATGCTGTCAGTCTTTTTGTATTCCCAGGAACGGGCATGAAAGGCGGAGGGCTTGGCCGTCAACGCGCCCACCGGGCAGATATCAATCAGGTTGCCAGATAGTTCAGACGTCAGCGCTTTTTCCACGTAGGTGGTGATTTCCGCATTTTCGCCACGGGAGACCATCCCCAGTTCCGGCGTTCCGGCCACTTCCGTAGTGAAGCGCACGCACCGTGTACACTGGATGCAGCGCGTCATGACGGTTTTGACCAGCGGACCGAGGTCTTTATCCGTTACGGCCCGCTTGGGCTCATGATAGCGAGATACCCCGGTGCCATACCCGTATGCCTGATCCTGCAAATCACACTCACCACCCTGATCGCAGATCGGGCAATCTAACGGGTGATTGATCAACAGGAACTCCATGACCGCACGGCGGGCACGACGCACCATCTCAGTGTCCGTCAGGATTTCCATCCCCTCGGAAACCGGGAAGCCACAGGAGGCAACCGGCTTAGGCGCACGCACTACCTGCACAAGGCACATCCGGCAGTTACCGGCTACGGAAAGCCGTTCGTGATAGCAAAAGCGCGGAATTTCCTTGCCCGCAGCCTCACAGGCCTGCAAGGCGCTGAAACCGGCTGGCACATCAACAGGAGTGCCATCAACAATCACCCTCACCATAGCGTTTACTCCGCAGTCACTGGCACGCCGGATGCTGGCACCTGAACCAGCCCCGTGCCGCCATGTGCTGCCTTATACTGGCGGATGCGTTCTTCCATTTCCGGCCGGAAATGGCGGATAAGGCCCTGAATCGGCCATGCGGCGGCATCACCCAGCGCGCAAATGGTGTGGCCTTCTACCTGACGGGTCACCTGCTCCAGCAGGTCAATTTCATCCAGTTCCGCCCGGCCCTGAACCATCCGGTCCATCATGCGCATCATCCAGCCGGTTCCTTCCCGGCACGGGGTGCACTGCCCGCAGCTTTCATGTTTGAAAAAGCGTGAGAAGCGGGCAATGGCTTCAATAATGTCGGTCGATTTATCCATGACAATCATGCAGCCGGTGCCCAGACCGGAACGCTCGGCGCGCAGACTGTCATAATCCATCAGCACAGTTTCACACACGGATTTTGGCAAAACCGGAACCGAGCATCCGCCGGGAATAACAGCCAGAAGATTATCCCAGCCACCCCGAACGCCACCGCCATGTTTTTCGATAATTTCTTTCAGCGGCACCCCAAGTTCTTCTTCAAAAACACACGGCGTGTTCACATGGCCGGAAATAGCCATCAGCTTGCTGCCCGCATTGTTAGGCCGCCCCAGCCCAACGAACCATGCCGCCCCACGCCGCAGAATGGTGGAGGTCACGGCAATGCTTTCCACATTATTCACAGTAGTCGGGCACCCATAAAGCCCTGCCCCGGCGGGGAATGGCGGCTTCATCCGTGGCTGGCCTTTTTTGCCTTCCAGACTTTCCAGCAGAGCCGTTTCTTCTCCGCAAATATACGCCCCGGCCCCGCGATGAATGAAGAAATCGAAATCCCAACCGGATCCAGAGGCATTTTTGCCAATCAGCCCGGCTGCATAGGCTTCCTCCACCGCAGTCTGAAGATGGGCGGCTTCATTAAAAAACTCGCCACGCACGTAGATATAGGCTGCATGCGCGCCCATGGCGAAGGAGGCAATCAGGGCGCTTTCAATCAGCTTATGCGGTTCATGCCTGAGAACTTCACGATCTTTACAGGTTCCCGGCTCTGACTCATCGCCATTGATCACCAGATAATGCGGTCTGCCATCGGACTTTTTGGGCATGAAGGACCATTTCAGCCCGGTCGGGAACCCGGCTCCGCCACGGCCACGCAGCCCGGATGCCTTCATTTCCGCAACAATGGCGTCCCGCCCTTTTGCCAGAATCTCCGCTGTATTCTGCCAGTCTCCCCGCTTACGCGCGCCCTCTAACCGCCAGTCATCCTGGCCGTAGAGATTTGTGAAGATCCGGTCCTTGTCCTGCAACATGCCCGTCTCTCCTACTTGTTTTCAGAAATAAAATGGACGGAATCCATCAGCGTCTTACGGCCACCTTCCGGAGCAGATCCGCAGCGGTTGATTGTCGGGCCGGCAGGCGGACGTTCCCCTTTGCGCAATGCGTCAATCAACGCCACAGTGCGCGGGCCGTCCATGTCTTCATAAAAATCATCATCAACCTGCAGGATAGGCGCATTGGAACATGCGCCGAGACATTCCACCTGTGTCAGGGTGAACTGTCCATCGGTGCTGGTCTCGCCAAACCCCGCAATACCGGTCGCCCGCTTGCAGGCCGCCACGACATCATCCGAACCCCGCAACCAGCATGGCGTTGTGGTACAAACCTGCAAATGGTAGCGCCCCACAGGCTTTGTGTTGAACATAGTGTAGAAAGACGCCACCTCGTAAACCCGGATAGCAGCCATTTCCAGCCGACGCGCAATTTCATCCATGGCTGCCACAGGCACCCATGCACTCCCGGTTTCCCGGCCCATTTGCCGTTGGGCAATATAGAGCAGCGGCATAACAGCACTGGCTTTGCGCTCTTCAGGGTATTTGGCGAGCACAGTCACAATTTCTGCCTCGGACGCACTATCGAAAGCAAAGCTATCCGGCTGTTCCTGCGGTGTCCGGTGTGTGTTCATCGGTCAACCTCCCCGAAAACCAGATCGAGCGAGCCAAGAACCGCCACCATATCGGCCAGCATGGAGCGGCGGGACAGTTCATCCAGAGCCTGCAAATGCGCAAAACCTGTCGGGCGGATTTTGCAGCGATATGGCTTATTGCTGCCATCAGCCACCAGATACACCCCGAACTCACCTTTCGGGCTTTCCACGGCGGTATACGTGGCCCCCGGCGGCACATGATATCCTTCACTAAACAGCTTGAAGTGATGAATGAGCGCTTCCATGGAGCGCTTCATTTCCGCACGGGGTGGCGGACTGAATTTGGGATCCTGCACTTTGACGTCCCCGGGGCGGATCTGATTCAGACATTGCTCAATAATGCTGACGCTCTCGCGCATTTCCGCAACACGAACGAGATAGCGATCATAGCAATCCCCATGTCGGGCCACCGGCACGTTGAATTCCACCTTATGGTAGTTGTCATACGGCTGCGTGCGGCGCAGGTCCCACGGCACGCCGGAGGCCCGCAGGCAGGGGCCACTAAATCCCCAGGCCAGTGCCTGCTCGGCTGTGAAAACGCCAATCCCGACCGTACGCTGTTTCCAGATTCGGTTTTCCGTCAGCAGGCCTTCCAGCTGATCAATCCATGCCGGGAATTCTTTGGCCCATGCGCCAATTTTATCTTCCAGCCCCGCCGGAAGGTCCTGTGCCACACCACCGGGGCGGAAATAATTGGCATGGAAGCGCGCGCCGGAGGCTGCCTCGTAAAACTCCAGCAGTTTTTCACGCTCTTCATACCCCCACAGAGCAGGCGTCACCGCGCCGCAATCCAGACCAAGCGCTGTGATATTCAAAATATGGTTTAGAACACGGGTGATTTCTGCAAACATCACCCGCAACCAGCGGGCACGCTCGGGAATTTCAATCCCCAGAAGCTTTTCCGTCGCCAGCGCAAACGCCTGTTCCTCACACATGGGAGAGACGTAATCCAGCCGGTCAAAATAGGGCAGCGCCTTCTGATAGGTTTTGTATTCTATCAGTTTCTCCGTGCCACGATGCAGAAGCCCGATATGCGGCACCGTGCGCGCCACAAGTTCACCTTCCATTTCCAGCACAAGACGCAACACGCCATGTGCGGAAGGATGCTGCGGCCCGAAATTTAGCGCATGGGAATCAATCTCCAGCGTCTTGCGTTCCCGCGCTTCCACCTGTTGCTCCGGCAGCAGGCTTTCCGGAATATCCGTCCGCAGAATAGCGTCTGCGTCATTCAGCAGGATGCCTTTGTCCGCGTCTGTCATCCGCGTGACCTCCTGATATGTTGCCGGACCTCGTGCGCTTTCTCATCCCCCGGCAAGGTCAGCATGCCTTCCCATGGGGAGACGAAATCAAAATTACGGAAATCCTGCGCAAGCGAGACAGGCTCCTTCACCACCTGCCGGCTTGCCACGTCGTAGCGCACTTCCTCATACCCGGTCAGCGGGAAATCCTTGCGCAGCGGGTAGCCTTCAAACCCGTCATCCGTCAGGATACGCCGCATGTCCGGGTTGCCGGAAAACTGCACGCCGAACAGATCGTAGCATTCCCGCTCCCACCAGCACGCACACGGCCAAAGGCCGGAAACGGATGCTACCGGCGCAACTTCATCCGTGGTGATAATCACACGGATGCGCTGGTTCAGCGTGACGGAAAGCAGGTTATAGACCACGTCAAACCGCTCAGCCCGGCTGGGATAGTCCACCCCGCACAAATCCATCATCTGCTCAAACCGGCACTGCGGATCATCCCGCAGGAAGGTCATGAGCGGCAAAAGCTGATCCCGGGTCGTGCGGACCACCAGTTCACCCTTCTCCAGCGCAGCGGATGAGACGTCTGGCCAGCCTGTGGAGAGGGTGAAGGCCAGAGCCCCGAGGCGCCCCTGAAGGCTGACCTGCTGCGGAGAGGACAGACGCGCCTCAACCACGGAGAATGGTCCCGGTGCGGCGAATTTTCTTCTGAAGCAGCATGATGCCGTAAATCAGCGCTTCTGCCGTAGGCGGGCAGCCGGGCACATACACGTCCACCGGCACAATCCGGTCACACCCACGCACCACGGAATAGGAATAGTGGTAATACCCTCCCCCATTGGCGCAGGACCCCATGGAAATGACCCAGCGCGGCTCTGCCATCTGCTCATAAAGACGGCGCAGCACCGGAGCCATCTTGTTGGTCAGTGTGCCGGCAACGATCATCACATCAGACTGGCGGGGAGAGCCGCGCGGGATAATGCCCATGCGGTCCAGATCGTACCGGGGCATATAGGCGTGGATCATCTCCACAGCGCAGCACGCCAACCCGAAGGACATGGGCCACAGGCTGCCTGTGCGCCCCCAGTTGACCAGCTTATCCAGATTGGCAACCACAAAGCCCTTCTCGGCAATGGCACCTGTAATGCCTCGCACCACGGCATCCTGCTCCGGACCGGGTGAAAGGGCTTCACGATTCCACAGAATGGTTTCGTCTTGCGGATTTGCAGACATCGGCGGCTCCCTCAATCCCAGTCCAGCGCGCCTTTGCGCCATTCATACAGAAAGCCGATCCCCAGCATGCTCAGGAACCCCAGCATGGACAAGAAGCCAAACAGCCCTATGCGAGACAGGCTGACAGCCCAGGGGAACAGAAACGCGACCTCGAGGTCGAAAATAATGAAAAGGATCGCGACCAGATAAAACCGCACATCAAAACGACGGCGCGTATCATCAAAGGCCTCAAATCCGCACTCATAGGCCGTTACTTTTTCAGGATAAGGTTTTTGATGGCCGCATAGCAGCGCCATACCCAGCATTGCAGCCGCAATAACGACTGAAATAGCACCGAATACCAAAACAGGGGCGTAATCACCAAGAACAGACTGCATCTGTATTCCTTGCATGAGAGAGATCATGAAGATCAAACGTCATGCAGAGGATCCTAGACCTAAGTCTTTACAACAGCCATGCCCTGACACCAGTAATAACGGGCACGTTCCCGTGACTACTTAGAGGGACCACGTGAAACCGCCGTGAATATGGCGGAAAACTACAGATTTTGGGGGATATTCATAAAAACGAGAGCATCTCACATTTTGGTGCTCTGCGCGGAAACCATGATCCCTTGAGAGAAATCATGGTGGGCGATGACGGGGTCGAACCGCCGGCCCTCTCGGTGTAAACGAGACGCTCTACCTCTGAGCTAATCGCCCGCTGGATGCGTATGTGTCACAAACAGAAGCGGCCGGCAACCCTTCCTGTGGAAGTTTTACCGGCCGAAACCAAAAAACTATCAGTCTGAAAGACTTTTAGCTTACGGCATCCTTCAGAGCCTTACCCGGCTTAAAGCGCACGGACGTAGAGGCCGGAATATCAATTTCCTCACCTGTACGCGGGTTGCGCCCTTTAGCAGCCTTGCGTGAGGCTGTAACGAACGTGCCGAAACCAACCAGACGAACTTCCTGCTTTTTGGAAAGCGCCTTTTCGATTGCACCGAATACGGCGTCAACCACTTCTCCAGCCTTCGCCTTGGGCAGAGCAGCCTCGTCGGCCACTGCCGCTACGAGTTCCTGCTTGTTAAGCGGCTTCTCCATATTACGCCTCTCTCTGTGTTTATCGTGACTGGAGCGGCGGGCGGCTTTACGTCCGCCTCTCCGCTTCCCGCTCGCACTATGCAGCCGTTTTACGCCACGTCAACCGAGCAACGGTAAACTTCGGCCACATAGTAAATTTTTCCCTTAGTGCGGCAGCACGGGCGCCGCACCAGCTCCTTCCGGGGTCGGAACAGCTTCCGAAACCTCATCCCAATGGATGGCCTGAGGCTTACGCACCAGCGCCCGGGCAATCACTTCATCCACGTGGGATACGGGAATGATTTCGAGATTGTTCTTTACGGAGTCAGGAATTTCCGCGAGATCTTTCTCGTTCTCCTTGGGCAGGAATACCGTCTTGATGCCTGCGCGCAGAGCCGCCAGCAGCTTCTCTTTCAAACCACCAATCGGCAGCACGCGTCCCCGCAACGTGATCTCGCCAGTCATGGCAACATCACGCCGAACCGGGATGCCCGTCATTACGCTAACCAGCGCTGTTGCCATGGCAATACCGGCTGAAGGCCCGTCTTTAGGAGTCGCACCTTCAGGCACATGCACGTGGAAACTCCGCTTTTCAAACAGAGTCGGCAGGATACCGAATGTGGTCGAACGGCTGCGCACGTAGGAATACGCCGCAGAGACGCTCTCCTTCATGACATCGCCCAGCTTGCCGGTTTCCACCACGGCGCCTTTACCGGGCACCATAACGCTCTCAATCGTCAGGATTTCCCCACCGACCTCTGTCCAGGCCAGACCGGTGACAATACCCACCATGTCTTCCGCCTCGGTCTCGCCGTAACGGAAGCGCTTCACACCGGCCAGCTTTTCAAGATTGCGCACGGTGATGGCAACTTTCTTTGCCTTCCCCGTCACAAGCTCTTTCACGACCTTACGCGCCAGATTCGCAATTTCGCGCTCAAGATTACGCACCCCGGCTTCACGCGTGTAATAGCGAATCAGATCCCGCAGAGCGTCATCACTGATCGACCACTCGCTCGGCTTGAGGTTATGAGCCTCGGCCTGCTTGGAGATCAGATGGCGACGGGCAATCTCAACCTTTTCGTCTTCCGTGTAGCCAGACAGACGGATGATTTCCATACGATCCAGCAGCGGCTGGGGCATGTTGAGGCTATTTGCCGTGGTGACGAACATGACGTCCGACAGATCATAATCCACTTCCAGATAATGATCCGCAAACGTGCTGTTCTGTTCCGGATCCAGCACTTCCAGCAGGGCTGAAGCCGGATCGCCCCGCCAGTCCGCACCCAGCTTGTCAATTTCATCCAGCAGGAAAAGCGGGTTCGAGACCTTCGCCTTCTTCATCCCCTGAATGATCTTGCCCGGCATGGAGCCGATATAGGTGCGGCGATGCCCACGGATTTCAGCTTCATCCCGCACGCCACCCAGAGACATGCGCACGTAATGGCGGCCGGTAGCCTTGGCGATGGAGCGTGCCAGCGAGGTTTTACCCACACCCGGCGGCCCCACGAGACAGAGAATCGGTCCCTTCAGCTTCTGGGAGCGGCTCTGGACTGCCAGATATTCCAGAATACGCTCTTTCACCTTTTCCAGAGCGTAGTGATCGGCGTCCAGAACAGCTTCAGCGGCATCCAGATCATTTTTGACCTTGGTGCGCTTCTTCCACGGGATGCCGAGCAGCCAGTCCAGATAGTTCCGGACAACCGTTGATTCGGCAGACATGGCGCTCATGCCACGCAGCTTCTTGAGCTCGGCAACCGCCTTTTCCCGCGCTTCCTTGGAAAGCTTGGTTTTGGCAATCCGCTCTTCAATCTCGGTGGTTTCGTCCTTGCCGTCTTCGCCTTCACCCAGTTCTTTCTGAATGGCTTTCAGCTGCTCGTTCAGATAGTACTCGCGCTGGGTTTTCTCCATCTGGCGCTTCACGCGGTTGCGAATTTTCTTCTCAACCTGCAGCACGCCGATTTCCGCTTCAATGTGCGCGAAAACCTTTTCCAGCTGCAATGTGACAGACGGCGCCTCCAGAATTTCCTGCTTTTCGGAAATTTTGAGGTTCAGGTGGCTGGCAACAGTATCGACCAGCTTGGACAGATCGCTGATCTGGTTAAGAGAGACCAGAACTTCAGACGCAATCTTTTTGTTGAGCTTAATATACTGCTCAAACTGAGAGACGATGGAACGGCCCAGCGCTTCGGCTTCCGCCCCTACCGCCGGCTCTTCAACCACATCCTCAATTTCTGCTTCAAAATGTCCGTCAATATCATGCAGGGCCTTCACCCGTGCGCGACGCACACCTTCCACCAGCACCTTAACGGTGCCGTCCGGCAGCTTGAGCAGCTGCAGGATGGTGGACACGGTGCCAAAGCGGTACACATCATCCACACCCGGATCGTCCTGAGCCGCATCTTTCTGCGCAATCAGCAGGATCTGCCGGTCTTCCCGCGTGACGGACTCCAACGCCTTGACGGACTTTTCACGACCGACAAACAG
Organism: Acetobacter sp. KSO5; assembly: GCF_044094635.1. Lineage (NCBI taxonomy): Bacteria > Pseudomonadati > Pseudomonadota > Alphaproteobacteria > Acetobacterales > Acetobacteraceae > Acetobacter > Acetobacter sp. KSO5. The sequence continues at coordinate 2,237,194 of NZ_CP172014.1, forward strand.
CGGGACAATCATGTGGGGAAACACGACAATATCGCGCAGGGGCAGAACGGCAATACGACCGTTACCCTGCTCTATCTTCTTGTCGGGGGTTGTGTTGTCCGCAGCGACAACGGCTGCGTTTTCGGTCGGTGTGACCGTTGCTGGCGTTTTGGCCGGCGTTTTTGCGGGTGATTTACGCTTACGTTTTACTGCTGGTTTTTCATTATCAGCCATAACCATGACCTCCTTCAAGGACGATCCAGGCCGGGCACCCGTAATGTGGCGTACCCAGACCCGCGAGAACCTGCCAACAGGCTCCCACCATCTACCATGTCGTTACGAACGCCCCATTCTACAATGGGTTAACCAGAAAACCCGGCCAGCAGGGCATTTCTTCCCTGCTGGCAGTTGTTTTGCAGTTCTTAGGCTGACTGTTCCGCCGGAACCTTTTTCCCTTTGCCATAGACATAAACCGGGTTTGTTTTTTCCTCGGCCACGTCACGGTTCACCACCACTTCTTCCACGTTATCAAGACCGGGAAGATCAAACATGGTGGACATCAGGATGCTTTCCATAATGGACCGCAGGCCACGTGCACCCGTCTTCCGGGTAATGGCACGGTCTGCAATCGCCTTCAGGGCATCATCCGTAAAGGAAAGCTGGACATCCTCCATCTGGAACAGGCGCTGATACTGCTTGACCAGAGCATTTTTCGGCTCGGTCAGAATGCGGATCAGAGCCGCCTCATCCAGATCCCCCAGCGTTGCCAGAACCGGCAGACGGCCAATAAATTCCGGGATCAGCCCGAATTTCATCAGATCTTCCGGTTCCACATCGTGGAGAATTTCACCGGTTTTTCGCTCATCGGGAGACCGGACATCAGCACCAAAGCCAATGCCTGTCCCCTTACCGCGGGCGGTGATGATTTTATCCAGCCCGGCAAAGGCCCCGCCGCAGATGAACAGCATGTTCGTGGTATCCACCTGCAGGAACTCCTGCTGCGGATGCTTACGCCCACCCTGCGGCGGCACAGAGGCGACGGTGCCTTCCATCAGCTTCAGCAGAGCCTGCTGCACGCCCTCACCACTCACATCACGCGTGATGGAGGGATTGTCAGACTTGCGGGAAATCTTGTCGATTTCATCGATATAGACAATGCCGCGCTGCGCACGTTCCACATTGTAATCAGACGCCTGCAACAGCTTGAGGATGATGTTTTCAACATCCTCACCCACGTAACCGGCTTCGGTCAGCGTGGTGGCATCTGCCATGGTGAACGGTACGTCCAGAATACGGGCCAGTGTCTGCGCAAGCAGAGTCTTACCCGACCCGGTGGGACCAACCAGCAGGATGTTGGACTTTGCCAGTTCAACATCGTTATTGCCTTTGGTCGCCTGCGTCAGCCGTTTGTAATGGTTATGCACCGCAACAGAGAGGACCCTCTTGGCCTCAAACTGTCCGATCACATAATCATCCAGAACCTTACAGATTTCCTTGGGAGTCGGAACGCCTTCGCGTGACTTCACCAGTGTCGTCTTGTGCTCTTCACGGATGATATCCATGCAGAGTTCAACACACTCATCGCAGATAAACACGGTCGGGCCGGCAATGAGCTTGCGCACCTCGTGCTGCGACTTCCCGCAGAAAGAGCAATAGAGTGTGTTTTTGGAATCACCGGACTTTGCGTTCATCAGCCCACTCCCTTGAACGTCCCGGACCTCAAAAAACCAGGAACCGAGTTACCAACTCTATCTGCCTTACTGCGGGCAGACCACCCCTGACATTGAACAGGAGATTTAGCGTACACCAGATTAAGGATGGCTTTTATCCTTCTTTCCAGCTTCTGTGGCCTTATGATGGCTGATTACCTTGTCAACAATCCCGAAAGACTTTGCTTCCTCGGCTGACATATAGGTATCGCGCTCCAGCTTCTGCTCAATATCTTCAAGCGTCTGGCCGGTATGCTCACGATAGATCTCGTTCAGGCGCTGCCGGATAATAAGGATTTCCTTGGCCTGAATCTCAATATCGCTCGCCTGCCCCTGTGCGCCGCCAGACGGCTGATGCACCATCACGCGGGCATTTGGCAGAGCGAAACGACGCCCGGCTTCACCACCCGCCAGCAGCAGAGAGCCCATGGAGGCTGCCTGACCGATACAGACGGTGCTGACCGGGCTGCGGATGTACTGCATCGTGTCGTAGATCGCGAGACCTGCGGACACAACGCCACCCGGGCTGTTAATGTAGAAAGAAATTTCTTTCGTCGGGTTCACGCTTTCCAGATAAAGGAGCTGTGCGGAGATCACAGACGCAACCTGGTCATAGACCGGGCCGGTCAGAAAGATGATCCGTTCCTGAAGCAGGCGGGAATAGATATCAAATGCCCGCTCGCCCCGGGAGGTCTGCTCGACCACCATCGGCACCAAAGCGTTGCTGAAAACCTCAACGGGATCACGATCCCTCATGTCAGTCATTCCCGTAAAAAACCTGCACCATCCTTCCCCCATTTTCGTCCGAAGACGCAAACCGGTTCAGGCACTCTCAATCAAGATAGAGATAAAGTAGCAAGATGCTACCCCGGAAAAGAAAATCTGCCCTGAAAAAGAGTGTCCCGCCGGTTCACACCGGCGGGACACAATTTTCTCAGATATCAGCCGGAGGAATATCCGATAACTCTTCCGGAGTAACTTCCTTGTCCTCCACTTTCGCGAGTTCAATCAGATAATCGACAACTTTGTTCTCGAAGATCGGACCGCGAAGGGATTCAATGGCCTGCGGGTTGTTCTGGAAGAAAGTAAAGACTTCCTTCTCCTGCCCCGGATAACGCATGGCTTCTGCGCGCATGGCGCGCCCCAGTTCGTCCTGCGTAACCGTAATGGCGTTCTTGCGACCGATTTCAGCCAGAAGAAGACCTAGCTTCACGCGGCGTTCGGCAATCTTGCGATAGTCGGCACGCAGCGTGTCTTCGTCTTTGTCTTTGTCTTCGTCATCAAGCTGACCAGCTTTGCGGTCGGCTTCAACGCGCTGCCAAATCTGCTGGAATTCCGCATCAACCATGCCCTGAGGAGCCTGGAAGTCGGTTTTCGTAGCCAGAGCGTCCAGCAGGTCCCGCTTGATGCGCAGACGGGACAGCTGATCGTATTCGCCTTCAACCTGCTTGCGGACGAGGTCACGCAGCTGTTCCAGCGTTTCAAAGCCCAGCTGTTTAGCCAGCTCATCATCAATCGGCGCGTCAACCGGCTTCTTCAGCTCTTTGACGGTGATGTCAAAGGTTGCTTCCTTGCCAGCCAGCTCTTCGGCCCCGTAGTTTTCGGGGAACGTCACGGTGATCTGTTTTTCTTCACCGGGCTTCATGCCTTCAATCTGCTCGGCAAAGCCGGGGATGAAGCCTTCGCCACCGATTTCAACATTGACGTCCTGCGCCGTGCCACCGTCAAACGGCACACCATCGCGCTTACCAACGAAATCAACAGAGACAACGTCACCCTTCACAGCCGGGCGAACTTCTTCGATCGTTTCGAAGGAACGCTGGCGCTTGGCAACGTCAGCCAGGATTTTGTCGACAGCTTCATCGCTGGCAACCGCCTTCAGGCGGGTCAGGGAGAGGTCGGACAGATCCGGCACGGTGATTTCTGGCAGGATTTCGGTTTCAACCTTAAACTCAAGGTCCTTGCCGTCATCTTCCTGACCGCTCACCAGCTCAACCTGCGGCTGACCAGCAGGGCGGAGGCCGCGTTCTTCAAGCGCAGAGCGCAGGGATTCGGAAACTGCCTGCTCCAGCACTTCAGCACGCACGGCTTCGCCATGACGCTGGCGCGCCAGAGAAACAGGCACCTTACCCGGGCGGAAACCAGGAAGAGTCAGGTTGGCAGCAACTTCTTTCAGACGCGCATCGCGCTTTTCTGCAAGCTCTGCTGCCGGAATGGTAATGGTGAAACCACGCTTCAGCCCTTCATTGAGGGTGTCAGTAACCTGCATCGGCCAGGCCTTCCTTTCGGTACAAACTCAAATTTCCCGCTGCAATGTGCCGAAAGGCTGCCGCGGAACAGGACGGGAGCACCATGAAAAATGGTACGGGCGGAGGGACTTGAACCCCCACGACTTGCGCCACCAGAACCTAAATCTGGCGTGTCTACCAATTCCACCACGCCCGCACGGTAAAACCCCGTCGCAAGTTGCGAGGACTTAGCCCAGAGCGTGGCTCCCGGCAAGAGACCCTCTGCACATCTCTCCATATTCATGCTGCATTCGGGTCGCTTTTTCACGCGCAGGGCCCAGATAACGGTCCAGATCCTCCGCAATTGGCCATGCACCAGCCTGAATCCCGGCCTCGCCATGCAGCCATACGCCCGCACAGGCGGCATCCCACGCAGGCATACCTGCCGCCAGCAACGCCGCAATCACACCGGACAGCGTATCGCCAGAGCCGGCAGTGCCCAGAGCGGGACTCGCATGGTCATTGATCGCCAGCCGTCCATCCGGGGCTGCGATCAGCGTGGATGCTCCCTTGAGCACCACAACAGCATTGATCTGCGCCGCCGCCTTCCGCACGGAGTCTGGCGGGTTTGCGCCCGGTGCCCCAAACAATTTGGTGAACTCCCCAATATGAGGCGTGATGACAGCCACACCGCGCAGTTTTTCCGGATGCCCGGCAGCAGCAGAAAGAGCGCCTGCATCAGCAAGCACGCATTTTTGCGCCTCCAGCAACGCCGGGAGCATTTGCGTCACCTCACCTTCTGTCAGGCCCGGGCCGCACACCCATACGGCACGCCGTTTATCAGCGAGCAAACTGTCCAGCGGGCCTTCATCAATCACCAACCCCGGCGCCCCCAGCCTGTAAGCGGGAGCATCTTTTCCGGCGGCAATCCGCACCAGCCCCGCCCCGGCGGCCCGCGCCCCGCCAGCGCACAGGCGCGCAGCCCCCGGCATGGACTGCCCGGCACACAGGCTGACGACGCCCCGTGTATATTTATGACTCTCAGGCCCTGGCTCGGGTAAACGCCACAAACCCGGAGCATTTTGCCAGGCCCGCGGCGGAACCTGTTCCAGCGCAGCCTGTGGCATCCCGATATCCGCCAGCACCAGCCGCCCCATGAAACTCCGCCCCGGATAGAGCAGATGCCCCGGCTTGAAGCGACAAAATGTGACCGTCATGGCAGCGTGCGGCGCACTGCCGCGCACCTGCCCTGTCCCACCATCAATCCCGGACGGGATATCAATCGCCACAATTTTGCGGGCTGCCTGCAGCAGATCAGCGGACAGGCCCGTTACAGCCCGGCTCAGCCCTGCACCGAACATGGCATCAATCACCAGATCGGCACGCTCCACTTCTGCCAGAGCAAATGGCACGCGGACGCCTTGAAAACGCGCCGAGGCTTCTGCTGCGGCCGACCCAGCACGCGGTGAAGCCATTTCCGCCACAGCAACCGGCCAGCCAGCCTCCGCCAGATAACGTGCCGCGACAAATCCATCGCCGCCATTATTCCCCGGCCCGCAGAGCACCAGAACCCGGCAGGGGCGCATGTAACGGCGCACCGCACGGGCAACGGCGCGCCCGGCGTTATCCATAAGTGTGGCAACCGGCACTAAGGCCGAGGCAAGTTGATCCACACGCCCCATGTCTTCTGGTGTATAAAGACTGAGGTCTGAAAGTGGGGAGACGGGCATGGAAATCCTCCTGATACGGGGAACCGGAACAGTGCCTGAAGAATACTGACTTGCACCCGGGGCGTCCCCTTGGCAATCAGACACCCTGTATCGCGCGGAGTGGCGACCTCCCGCCGCTGGCGTGCCAGTTTTTGAATTCAGTTTTTTTACGAGCGGAGTCTGCATGCCTCATTCCATTCTCTGGAGCGTCATCCTCGCTCTCCATCTCATCAGCGTCATGTTCTGGCTGGGCGGTACCGCCTATGCCGCCATCATCATGCGCCAGAGCCTCTCCCTGCTGGACCCGACGCAGCGCAATTCCGTGCAACTGCAATCGCTGGGCCGCTTTTTCCGGGTGCTGATGCACGTCATCCCCACAGCGCTGATTACCGGCTGGCTAATGATTCTCCATGAAGGCGGCTTTGCGCAGGCGCCGTGGACCACCAACCTCATGCAGCTGGTCGGTATCGTCATGGCTGTCCTGTATGTACGTGTGCTCACAGGACCGTTTCAGAAGGCTCGTCGGGCCCTGCGCCCGCAACCAGCCCTGTTCGACTCGATCCGTAACCAGATTCTGGTGATCATGGCGCTCGGTCTGATTGCTGTTCTGGCCGCCTCGCTGGGCCATCCGTTCCTGTAAAATAGACCGCAAGGATGGGGAAAGCTTGATTCTGCCGGGAAATGCCTTTATCGCAGCAAGCGCCTGACCGGCTTCAGCTTCTCTCCCTCCTCCGACCTTCGGGGCATGGAAAATTCAGGGCCTGTCGGTCCATGCTTATAACGACTGAAGTATCTCCGAGAGCATATTGATAGCCAAAACGCCCACCCGTCCCCGCAAGACCACGACGCGCAGCCGCACAAAAACGGCTGCCACGGCTGTAGACGCAGCCGCAACGGAAAAGGGTGCGGAAGCGCTTGAGGCTGCCCCTGCCGAAAAGGCAGAGGCGCCCAAAAAACCTGTACGGCGCCGACGGAAAGCCGCTGAACCGGCTGCCGTGGCTCCCGAAGCTATGGAACAGCCCGCCGCCCAGCCTGTGGAAGAGGCACCGGTTGCTGAAGAAGCACCTAAGCCCAAACGCCCCCGGCGCCGTGCGACCCCTGCAAAAAAAGCCACGACGAAAGCTGTCGCTGAGTCTGCCCCTGAGCAGCCTGCGACTGAAGACTCCGTAAGCATTCCGGTTCCGACTGCAGACGCAGCCGCCCCCGAGAAAGCGCCTGAGCCTGAAAAAATTGTGGTGGCACCGGCAGCAGAAGCTCCGGCTGAGGCAGTGACTACGGAAAGCCCTGAAGCAAAAGCGGAACCTGAAAAGGCCGCCGAGCCCAAGGCAACGTTTGCCGACCTGGAACTGTCCGCCCCCATTCTCCGCGCTGTAACGGAAATGGGCTACACCCACCCCACCCCCATTCAGGAACAGGCTATTCCGGCCATTCTGATGGCGAAGGATGTGCTGGGCGTGGCGCAGACCGGGACCGGGAAAACGGCATCCTTTACGCTGCCCATGCTGGAAATTCTGTCCGGCTCACGGGCCAGAGCGCGCATGCCGCGCTCCCTGATTCTGGAACCCACGCGGGAACTGGCACTTCAGGTTGCCGAAAACTTTGTGAATTACGGCAAGCACCTCAAGCTAACCCATGCGCTGCTGATTGGCGGCGAGAGCATGGCCGACCAGAAAGAAGTGCTGAACCGCGGCGTGGACGTGCTGATTGCCACACCGGGCCGTCTGCTGGACCTGTTTGAACGCGGTGGTCTGCTACTCAACCAGACACGTATTCTGGTGATTGATGAAGCCGACCGTATGCTGGATATGGGCTTCATCCCTGACATTGAGAAAATTGTCAGCCTGTTGCCTGCCAACCGTCAGACGCTGTTCTTCTCTGCCACCATGGCCCCGGCCATCCGGCAGCTGGCGGATGCATTCCTGCATTCCCCCAAGGAAATCACGGTTAGTCGTGCCTCTTCCGTCGCCACCACCATTACTGCTGGTCTGGTGATTGTGGATGAGCACAACAAGCGCGACACGCTGCGTAAGTTGCTGCGCGACCCCACGATGCAGAACGCCATTGTGTTCTGTAACCGCAAGCGTGACGTGGACGTGCTGATGCAGTCCCTGCAGAAGCACGGTTTTTCCGTGGGTGCCCTGCATGGTGACCTGCCGCAGTCAGTCCGGTTTTCCACCCTTGAAAAATTCAAGAATGGTGAGCTGAAAATTCTGGTCTGCTCTGATGTCGCCGCGCGTGGGATTGATATTGGCGGCCTTTCGCACGTCTTTAACTTCGACCTGCCGTTCCATGCAGAAGATTATGTCCACCGGATTGGCCGCACAGGTCGCGCCGGGAAGGAAGGCCACGCTTACAGTCTGGCCACGCCGTATGACAAAAATCTGGCCGAAGCCATTGAGACCCTGACCGGGAACAAAATTCCGCGTCTGACGATTGATGGTATTGAGCAGCTGGAGTGGTCGGACGAAAAACGTCCCCCGCAGGGCCGCCGCAGAGAAAAAACGGGCTCTAAAAGCCAGCACGGGACTCGGGGCGAGAAAACGGCTACCACGCCGCAGCAGCCTAAGGCCGCAACGCCGAAATCTGCCCCCGCAGCAGCCACCCCGCAGCCCGCGCAGGAAAGCCGCCGTTCCACGGGCCGCCTGCCCCGCCGGGATGATGCGCCACCAATGCCTGCGGGTGATGTGGTTGGTTTTGGCCACACCATTCCAGCCTTTATGCAGCTGCCGCGCCGTACAACTATTCTGGCAGACCTCCCTGCCCCGACTGCAGACGTTTCTGTATCTGAAGAAGAGGCCGCAAAGCACTCAAGGTGACAGCTCACACACCGGAGCAACACGCTTCAGACATTCGCGACGTAACCATTACCTATCTTGGCGCACAGGGTGACGGCGCCGCAGTTCTGGCTGACGGCCAGACCCTGCATGTGCCCTACACCCTACCGGATGAGCAGGTGCGGATAGAACGCACCGCATCAGGCAAATGGGCTGCCACGGAAATCCTTGTTCCCTCCCCAGAGAGAACCGAGCCCCCCTGCCCCCTGTTTGGCGAATGCGGCGGTTGCACGCTCCAGCACATGGACCGTGCCGAACTGCTGGTCTGGAAAACAGACCGCGTGATGGCAGCCCTCAAAAAAGCTGGCTTTTCTGATATGCCGGAACCGAAGGCGTTTCAGGTGCAGCCCCATAGTCGCCGCCGGGCAGATCTGGCCGTGCGCAGAGAGGGCAAAGAGGTTCTGCTTGGTCTGCATACCCGTGGCAGCACGGACGTGATTGACCTGACAACCTGCGCCGTTCTCCATCCTGCCATTATGGACTGCCTGCCCGCGCTCCGCCAGACGCTCAGAAGTCTGGAAGGGCTGTATCGGGCGGGGGATGTGCGGATTAATCTGCTCGAGTCGGGACTGGATATTCTTCTGGTCACTGATGGCCCCCTTTCCACCGTGGACCGCACCCGACTCGCAACCTTATCGGCTGAACAGGGCATTCCGCGCATCTGCTGGCAGCGGCAGGGCGATCAGGGTCTGCCGGAAACAGCCGCTCAAACGCGCCCGGTGCAGCATACGCTGGCGGGTTCCACCGTCAGTCCGCCGACCGGGGCCTTTTTTCAGGCGACCGCAGAAAGTGAGACGCTGATCCAGCAGGCCGTGCTGGACGCTCTGCCCAAGCTGAACAAGCGTGATGTGGTGATTGAGCTGTATGCGGGCTGTGGCACGCTCAGCTTTCCGCTGGCCAGCCGTGCGCGTGTGCAGGCTTATGAGGGCTATCCGCCTGCCGCAGCAGCCCTGAAGAACGCTGCTGGCGGCACGCGGCTGGAAGTGGCCTGCCGGGATTTAAACCGCCAGCCCATTATGGCCAAGGAACTGGCTCAGGCAGGCTGTGTAGTGCTGGACCCGCCGCATGCCGGCGCCAAGCTGCAAATGAAGCAGATGGTTATGGGCAAGCCCCGCAGCCTGATTTACGTCAGCTGTAATCCTGCCGCGCTGACCAACGATGCCGCAGCCCTGCAGGCTGCAGGCTATCGCCTGACCAGCGTGACAGTCATTGACCAGTTCCTGTGGTCAGCCGAAGTTGAAGCCGTTTGCGGCTTCAAACATGAAAGCTCTCGCCGCAGCCGCACCGGCCTTTCTCATTCGGGTTGATGAAGACAAACCCTTCCTCAAGTTCCGTCTGATGGTAGTCCATCTGCGTGCCGATCAGGAATAGGGTGGCCTTGCGGTCTACCAGCAGGGTCAGGCCTTTGTCTGACACGACCTCATCCCCTTCTGTCGGGGTTTCTACAAACTGCATGTCATAGGCTTTGCCGGAGCAGCCTTTGGTGGTGACGCTGATACGCAGCAACTGCCCGGCATGGGCCGTTTTATACAAATACCGGAGGCGTTCCGCCGCTGCGTCGGACAGACGCATTAACGGCGGCAGGGCTCTTTTGACGGGCGGCGCAACACTGGTCTGAGACATCGGTCCGTCCTTTCGATTAAAACATGTTCAGGGCAAGGCGGGCTTCATCGCTCATGCGGGACATATCCCACGGCGGATCCCACACCACTTCGACCTGAGCCGAGGCAACGCCCGGCACTTTCTCCACAGCGTCCTTCACCTGCACCGGCAGTTCCTGTGCACTCGGACAGTTAGGGGCCGTGAGAGTCATTTCGATTTTAACGCGGCCATCATCATACAGATCAATCGCGTAAATCAGCCCCAGTTCGTAAATATTGACTGGAATTTCCGGGTCATGAACCGTGGCAATGGCTTCAATCACTGCGTCTTCAGAAGCCGGACCGGTCGCGTCTCCGGTGCCCCCTGTTGCAGGACTGGAGGCTACCGCATCCCCAGCAGCAGGAACTGCGTCAGCTCCCTCCCCCGAAACACTGGCACTGGCACTGGCACTGGCACTGGCAGGCGCAGCATCGGCGTTATCCGGCGTCCAGCTTTCGACCCGTGCTGTCTTTGCACCAGCCTCCGGCGCATCAGCGTGCAGAACATCCGTGGTAGCAGTCTGCGTCATTGTGTCATGCTCCTGCAGTTCAGGAGCATGCACCTTTTCAGACATCGACATGAGAAAGCGCCTCCTTCAAAGCAACCCAGGGCAATTCTGCACAGCGGATTCGAGCCCGATGTGCGCGCAGCGGGGCAAATGCTTCCAAGGGCCCCAGTGCAGGTGTGTTCGTATTCGTATCCGGTGTGCTGGCAGGTTCATTCACCAGCATGGCGGAAAAGCGTCGGCTGAGATCCTGCGCCTGCGGGACAGTCAAACCGGTCACGCGTTCAGCCATCAAATCCGCTGCGGCAAGGCAAATAGCGCAGCCGCGCGTCTGATGTCTGATCTGACTGATATGGGTATCAGCCATCTGAACGTCCACCCGGGTCTTGTCCCCGCAGAGCGGGTTTTTCCCCTCTCCCTGCGCATCAGCCTGTTCCAGCCGCCCTGCATGAAGAGGAGTGCGGGCACGATCGACAATCAGCCGATCATACAACGCACCGCTATCCGTCAGGCTGTTCACACAAAGAAGTTCCGAATGCGCACCAGCGTATCCGCCAGTGTGTCGATTTCTTCCGGCAGGGTGTAGAGGCCAAAGCTGGCGCGCGCTGTAGCCGTCAGGCCAAGGCGACGCATGAGCGGCTCCGCACAATGATGACCAGCGCGCACAGCAATGCCGTTCCGGTCCAGCAGAGTCGCAATATCGTGCGGATGGACATCGTCCATGGTGAAGGAAATCACCCCGCCGCGCTCTTTGGGCTGGCCTACTATTTTGAGGCCCGGTACGTCCGCCAGACGGGTCAGAGCATGGGCTGTCAAAGCGGCCTCATGCGCCCCAATAGCCTCAAACCCGATAGCTTCCACCCATGAGATCGCCGCACCAAGACCAATGGTCTCGATAATGGCTGGGGTGCCTGCCTCGAATTTATGCGGGACATTGGCCCATGTGGATTTTTCAAAGGTCACGGTGGAGATCATGTCCCCCCCGCCCATGAACGGCGGCATGGCCTCCAGTAGTTCTTTGCGCGCCCACAGCACGCCAATCCCCGTCGGACCGTAAAGCTTGTGACCGGTAAAGGTATAGAAATCCGCGCCCAGAGCCTGCACATCCGTCTTGCGATGCACCACAGACTGGCTGCCATCAAACAGCACCTGCGCACCGGCAGCATGCGCCATATCCGCAATAGTCTTGGCCGGCGTGACGGTGCCCAGCACGTTAGACATATGGGTCATGGCAACCAGCGCCACCTTCCCATCTGCCAGCAGGCCTTGCAGCGCATCGAGGTCGATATCCCCGGCATCCGTAATGGGGGCAACACGCAGCTCAATTCCGGCGCGGTCCCGCAGCATCTGCCAGGGGATCAGGTTGGCGTGGTGTTCCATTTCGGAAATAACCACGGCCTGTCCCGGCTTGAGCAGCGCCCCAAAGGAATGGGCCACCAGATTGATGGCTTCCGTGCTGTTGCGCGTGAACACAATTTCTTCACGGGAGGGCGCGTTCAGAAAGCGCGCAACCTGATCGCGCACGGCTTCATACGCTTCCGTGGTGCGCTCACTCATCCAGTAGAGGCCACGATGAATATTGGCATACTGGCAGCGCATGGTGTGCGCCATCGCCTCAATCACCGCTTCCGGCTTTTGAGCGGAGGCCGCGCTATCCAGAAAGACCAGTGGGCGGTCATGCACTTTTTGCGACAGGATGGGGAATTGCTGGCGGATTGCCGCCAAGTCCAGATCCTGCCGGACTTTGTCCTGTGTGGATGCCATGCTCATGCACTTTCTCCTGCAACTGGGAAAGACCGGGCCAGCATCTGCGTGCAGAGTGTGCGGGCCGTGTCGTCTTCAATCAGACCCAGTGCTTCATCCATAAACGCATGGATAAGGATCTGCCGCGCTTCCGCATCCGGCACGCCACGGCTGCGCAGATAGAAAAGCTGATCGTCATCCAGCGCGCCAACCGTCGCGCCGTGGCTGCACTTCACATCATCCGCGTAGATTTCAAGCTCAGGCTTGGCATCAATTTCCGCGTTTTCAGACAGCAGCAGCGCCTGATTCATCTGGTAGCCGTCCGTCTTCTGGGCCACCCGATCCACAAACACCTTACCCTGAAACACACCGCGGGCATGGCCATCCAGCACGTTCCGCACGGTCTGGCGGGAAATGCAATCCGGTGCAGCGTGCGTGATGACACTGGTGACATCGCCAATCTGCTTACCACCCAGCATCTGCGCACCGTTCACATGAACAGTCGCAAACGGGGCCGCCAGACGGGCGTGAATTTCCTGACGGGACAAGGCTGCGCCCAGCCCCAGAACGAAGCTGTCATACGTGCCGCGCTCTGCAACCTGTGCGTAGGTCGTGGCCAGACACGCCGCATCCTGCCCTTCGGTCTGAAGGGTGACATGCTTGAGGTTGGCTTCCGCCGCCACGCTGATTTCCAGCACCGGGTTATGCAGATAATGCCCCTGCCCCGCCTGAATGCTGATCAGCGTCAGCTGTGCGCCCTCGTCCAGCGTGACAGAATGCCGCGGATGGAAAGACACCGGCGTATCCGTCTGGCCCAGAGAGACCAGCAGCACGTCACCACCGTTCTTGCCAGCCGGCACGTGCAGCTGTGCACCGTCAGACGCCAGAGCAGCGTTCAGAGCCGTCAGCGGGTCACGATCCGGAGCGGACAGCGCACCGAAGGTCTGGGTCTTTGCGAAGAAAGAGACATCAACCTCAGCAGGCAGCACAGAAAACGGCTCGGCATAACGACCGTTGACGAACACCAGACGCGGCAGTTCCGCAAGCGGGCCAGTGCTCAGCCCGAGGTTTTCAAGCTGCGCCTGAACCTGCCCGGCGTCATACACCTCAGCCGGCGCCCCCAGCGGCGTTTCCGTCAGAAAACGGAGGCTGGTATAGCGCCATTCTTCAACACGGCGGTCAGGCAGCCCACTTCTGTGCAAAGCGCCTATCGCTGCCTTGCGCACCGGGTCTGTCACCCCGTCCAGACGTGTGCCGAACGGGGCCAGCGTGTCTGACCGATCTTTTGTGATTGCGTTCACGCCGCCTCAGCCTCCGCCAGGAACCGGGTGTAGCCTTCACGGTCGATCTGCTGCGCCAGTTCCGGCCCGCCTGAATGGATAATCCGGCCTTTAGCCATCACATGAATGCGGTCCGGCACCAGATAGTCCAGCAGACGCTGATGATGGGTAATGACCAGCGCGGAGAAGCTGGGGGAGCGCAGACGATTAACGCCCTCCGCCACAATACGCAGAGCATCCACGTCGAGCCCGCTATCCGTTTCATCCAGAATAGCGAAGGACGGCTGAAGGAGTGTCATCTGCAGCACTTCGTTGCGCTTCTTCTCACCCCCGGAGAAGCCGACATTCACGTTCCGCTTCAGCATGTCCGGCGCCATGGAGAGTTCCTTGGCGGCGGCACGGGCTGTTTTCAGGAAGGTGACGGCATCCAGCTCGTCTTTCCCACGCGCACGACGCACTGCGTTCACAGCCGTGCGCAGGAAGTTGGCGTTGTTCACGCCCGGCAGCTCGATGGGGGACTGGAACGCCAGAAAGAGACCCGCCGCAGCGCGCTCTTCCGGTTCCATCTCCAGCAGGTCCTTGCCCTGAAAGTTTACGGTGCCTGCCGTTACTTCATAATCTTCACGCCCGGCCAGCACGTAGGACAGGGTGGATTTCCCTGACCCGTTCGGCCCCATGATGGCGTGAACCTCACCCGGCGGGATGCTGAGATCCACGCCCTTGAGGATTTCCTTTTCCTGCCCGTCAGCATCAATCCGGGCGCACAGACCGGAAATATCCAAAAACTGGGTCATGTCATGCACTCCCTTACCCTACGCTGCCTTCGAGGCTGATCTGCAACAATTTCTGAGCTTCCACGGCAAACTCCATGGGCAGCTCTTTCAGAACGTCACGGCAGAAGCCGTTGACGATAAGCCCCACCGCATCCTCTTCAGAAAGCCCGCGCTGACGGCAGTAGAACAGCTGGTCTTCCGAGATTTTGGAGGTGGTGGCTTCATGTTCAATGCGTGCGCCCATATTGCGGTTTTCAATATAGGGCACGGTATGCGCGCCACACTGATCACCAATCAGCAGGCTATCGCACTGTGTAAAGTTTCGGGCACCCGAGGCCTTGGGCAGTACGCGTACCAGACCGCGATATGTGCTGTCCGAATGCCCGGCACTGATGGTCTTGGCGATGATGGTCGAGCGGGTATTCCGCCCGATATGGATCATCTTGGTACCGGTATCGGCCTGCTGGTGATTGTTGGTCACCGCCACGGAATAGAATTCCCCCACGGAGCCTTCACCCTGCAAAATGCAGGACGGGTATTTCCATGTAATGGCGGAGCCGGTTTCCACCTGCGTCCAGGAGATCTTAGAGCGTGCCCCACGGCATGCGCCGCGCTTGGTCACGAAGTTATAGATCCCGCCCCGGCCATTTTCATCGCCCGGATACCAGTTCTGCACAGTGGAATATTTGATGGAGGCATCTTCCATCGCTACCAGTTCCACCACAGCTGCATGCAGCTGGTTTTCATCCCGCATGGGGGCCGTGCAGCCTTCGAGATAGGACACGGAAGCACCGTCTTCCACCACAATCAGCGTCCGCTCAAACTGCCCGGTATTTTTGGCATTGATACGGAAATAGGTGGAGAGCTCCATCGGGCAGCGCACGCCTTTGGGCACGAACACAAAGGAGCCATCGGTAAACACAGCGGAGTTGAGCGCGGCGTAAAAGTTATCGCCAGCTGGCACCACACTGCCCAGATACTTGCGGACCAGATCCGGATAATCCCGCACGGCTTCAGAAATCGGGCAGAAGATCACTCCCGCTTCTTCCAGCGTCTTGCGGAAGGTGGTGACAACGGAAACACTGTCAAACACGGCATCAACGGCCACGGGCGGGCGGGCGGTCTCGCCTTCCTGCAGCTCCACACCGGCCAGCATCGCCTGCTCATGCAGTGGAATGCCCAGCTTTTCGTAGGTGCGCAGCAGTTCGGGGTCCACTTCTTCAAGGGACTTCGGGCCGGGCTTTTTCCTGGGCGCCGCGTAGTAATGCAGGTCCTGATAATCAATCGGCGGGTAGGACACCTTGGCCCATTCAGGCTCTTCGGTTTTCAGCCAGGCGCGATAGGCCGCCAGCCGCCATTCCAGAAGCCATTCCGGCTCCTCTTTTCTGGCGGAAATCAGGCGAATGGTATCTTCGTTCAGCCCCTTGGGCGCGACGTCCATATCAATGTCCGTCTCGAAGCCCCATTTGTAGGAAGACTGACCGAGTTTTTCGACTGCTTCACGCGTTTCGGTGACTGCTGGCATTGTTCAAGCCCCTTCGCGTCTCGTGCTGGCGCTCATCAGCGCGTTTCTCTTCGTCATGACTGCACCGCATGCGCTCTTCTGGCGCATGATCTCCAGAGAAATACCTTCCAACGTGTCCCGAATGGCTTTGTTGATGGTATCCCAGCTGCCGCACATGCCGCAGGACACGCCGGTATCACACTCTCCACCATCCACACAGGCTGTCAGCGCAATCTTGCCATCCACTGCCGTAATAACGCTGGCCACAGAGATATCAGCCAGCGGGCGGGCCAGCCGGTAGCCGCCTTTGGCACCCCGCTGGGACAGCACAAACTTGTGAGCGGACAAAACCTTGAGGATTTTCGCGACAGTCGGTTCCGGCACACCGGTCTCGGCAGCAAGGGCGGGTGATGTCACCACGCCATCCTGCTCGCCAAGATTGACAAGTATGACAACCGCATAGTCCGCCAGACGGGAAAGTTTCAGCATTATCCTGCCATCAGGTGATTGGAGACCAGTCAGGTCCTGTTTCAGACACATGGGGCGAAGCGGGCCAAAGGTCAACCCAAAAGCAGCATAGCTGCCCCGGCGGTCTTACTGGGCGTTCAACCCAAACAGCAGCCGCAGGACAGCAAACAGCAACGCCCCTACGCCAAAGCCAACCAGCGTGCCGTTGAAGCGGACATATTGCAGGTCCTTCCCCACGCGCAGTTCCAGCTTTTCTGCAATCTGCACTGCGTCCCATCCCGCCACCACGCGGGCAATGAAATCCGCCATCCGCTCCCGCACAAACGGCAGAGCCTTGACGGTGGCCTTGTCCACACTGGCCATAATCCGCTGCCGCATGACCGGGTCTTCCCGCAACTGCGCGGTAATATGCGTCAGCCCCTCCTGCACCAGAGAGGCAATGCGACCATCCGGGTCTTCCACATCCGCTTCCACCAGACGCCGGAAGCGCTGCCAGATATCAGCCCACCAGCTCACGACACTTTCATGTGAGAGCACGCCCATAATGGCCTGAGAGATATCGCTGCCGCGTTCGGGGTCCGTCTCAATGCGGTCAATCTGGGACCGCACCCAGGTTGTAAAGCCTTCACGCAGGGTGGAATTCTGCGGGTCCACCCGCTCCAGTTCCTTACTGGCCGCCAGCAGCACCCGCGTTGCAATCGAACCGCCTATAGCCCAGCCGAGTAAACGGCCTCCCTGCTCACGCACCCGCTCCTCAATCATGGTGCGCAACGCGCCTTCTCTGGCCTGCAAACCATCCTTGATCTGGCTGAGCAGAAAGGACAGCACTTCCTGATGCCGGTCATCGTCCACAAGGCTGCGCAGAGCGCGCGCCACAATGGGAGCCAGATTGCTGTTGCCCAGCAGACGGGGGAAAATCTTGCCAATGGCCCCGCTGGCCCGCCCGTCTTCCAGCCGGTCCAGCATTTTGGGCATGGAAGCGAGAACGGAGCGCGTCAGCGTCTCCCGCGTTGCCGGGTCATCCAGCATGTTGGCCAGAAAGGTGGGGATGTCCACCTGCTCCAGCACGCGGGCAATTTCTTTTTCCGTAAAGACCTGCCCGGACACAAAACGCCCCAGCGCGCGGCCCAGCCGTTCCTTCTGGGCTGGCAGAATGGCCGTGTGGGGAATCGGCAAACCCATGGGGTGACGGAACAGGGCAACGACGGCAAACCAGTCCGCCAGACCGCCCACAACGCCAGCGCGCGCTCCGGCCCGCAGCATTTCCAGCCAGAAGCCATCCTTCACCCATCCGGCAGCGGGGGCCGCGTAGCCCGCAACAGTCAGCCCTCCCATGCCCACCAGCAGGCCGGTTGCAGCGCGCTGGTAGCGTTTGAGGGTCTTCCGGGCGGCGAGATCGCCGTCACTTTCAGGGTATGACGTCATAGTATCTGAATAGCACTCCCACTCTCGCCCCCCAAGTGTGCGTGAGTGTGTTGCAGCGAAAGAGCAGACATGAAACTGTAACGCCTCCCCCTTCCCCCCGCCGTACTGCGAACCCTGAGCGAGGTGCAATAATGGATTTTTCTACTCTTCCGCCCAAACTTCAGACCATTTTTGCACCGATCCTGCAGGACAAAGACGCCCTGCTCCCGGTGGAAGGCGTGAATCCGGTTCTCTGCACCGCCCGCCAGCTGGAAGATGCGCTGGAAGACGGCGATCTGTCTCTCTCGGATGTAACCGCTCTGGTGCAGACCCTTCGGGATTCCGCCTTTCTGCGTCGCGCCAGACGCCTGCATCGTTACGTAGGAGGCGCGGAGACCACCACCACCGCCAAACGGCTGTCTGCCGTTGCTCAGCGGGTCATAGCCTCCCTGCCCGTCCCTACGCCCGAGGCTTTCCAAGCCGCCGTCAGCCCCGTGCGTTTTGCCGCTGTTTTTACAGCGCACCCCACATTTGCCCTCAGCAACCCAGTCTATGCGGCACTGGCCGACTGTGCCTCCGAAGATGTTTTACCGGACGAGGCTCCGTTTTTTGAAACGCACCGGCGGGACGGACCGCCTACGCTGGAAGAAGAATTTACCCTCGCCACACAGGCCATCATCCGGGCGCGAGACGCCATGGACCAGCTGAATGGCGCGCTTTTAGAAACCGCCCAACAACACTGGCCAGAGTCATGGGCCTCCATCATCCCCCGCCCGGTCATCGCTACAAGCTGGGTGGGGTATGATACGGATGGACGCACGGATATCGGCTGGTGGGACACGCTGCGACTGCGACTGCGCATGAAGCTGTTCCAGCTGGAACGCCTTGATCAGCAGATAAGCGCGACTGGTGTTTCTGCCCCAGCTCTGACGGACCGGCTGCACAAGGCCATTGCCTGCGTCAAAACGCAGATCAGCGCCACGCCGACCGGCCCGGATGCCGAAGCCGTCGCCAAATTTGCAGACGCGCTGGTGAACGAACACGCGACAGCCCTGCTCAATGTGGATGATCTGGCAGAAGAGCTGGACGCTGCTGTGAAAGCTGCGCCGCCTGCTGCGCAGCTCCCGCTGGCCGTGGCGCGTGCGGGCTTCATGGCGCATGGTCTGGCACTGGCCCACACACATGTGCGGCTGAACGCCACACAAATTCATAATTTTGTTCGCCAGAAGCTCGATATTCCGGATGACCCGGCCAATCCGGCCCACCGGCGCGCACTCCTCAACCGCCTGAATGAAGCTCTGGAAAGCGTACAGCCTGTGCCGGTTGATTTCGGCGCGCTGATGAGTGACCCATCTACAGCAGGCCGCCTGATGATGACGGTCGCCCAGATAACCAAACACATTGATAGCCAAACGCCCGTCCGCTTTCTGATTGCTGAAACGGAAACGGGTTACACCCTGTTGGCAGCCCTTTGGGCGGCGCTGCATTTCGGCGTGGCGGACAAGGTGGAAATTTCCCCCCTGTTTGAAACAGAAGACGCGCTGAGCAATGGCGACCGTATTGTGGAAGAAGCCCTGCGCTCCCCCACATGGCGGGCCTATGTGCAGCGCACCGGGCGTATCAGCTTCCAGTTCGGCTATTCCGATTCCGGCCGTTATGTCGGCCAGCTGGCTGCCACCTATCTTATTGAGCGCCTGCGCCTGAAAATTCATGACCTGCTGGTCCGCTGGAACCTGCAGAACGTGACGGTCA
This sequence comes from Acetobacter sp. KSO5, assembly GCF_044094635.1. Taxonomy (NCBI): domain Bacteria; kingdom Pseudomonadati; phylum Pseudomonadota; class Alphaproteobacteria; order Acetobacterales; family Acetobacteraceae; genus Acetobacter; species Acetobacter sp. KSO5. The sequence continues at coordinate 2,256,723 of NZ_CP172014.1, forward strand.
TTTTCTTTGATACGCATGGCGAGAGCATTGGACGCGGCGCGCATCCTTTCCGGATGGCCGGGCGGCTAAACTACCTCTCCCCCACCCATGTGCGGACCGAATTTGCCAAAACCGGCATTGCCTGCCGGGAGGAAACGGCCTTTCAGGGCGGCGATGGGTATCTACTGTTCGGCACCCCGCATCTGGCGGGCGCGACACTCGCGACCATTGCGGAAAACCTGTTCAATCCGCTGCATCAGGAAGGCGACCCGGTTTATGAGCAGCCGGTCTTTTCGGCTGATTTCTTCTCCAGCATTTCCGAAGGCATGCAGGCTCTGGTGGAAGACCCCGGTTACGCCGCCCTGCTGGGGGCATTTGGCCCGGCGCTGATTGACCGCACCGGCTCCCGTCCCCCGGCCCGCCAGAGTGCGGAAGCCGCCACCAGCACCCGCCTGACGCATCCGGGCCAGCTGCGCGCCATTCCCAACAATGCGATTCTCCAGCAGCTCGGCTGGTGCGCCAACACGCTGCAAGGACTGGGAGCCGCCGCGCGCCGACACCCGGAAACATTTGAAAGTTTCAACACCTCCAGCCCGCGCTTCCACCGCGCTCTGGATTTTGCGCGGCATGCCTTAACCAGTTCGGATGACCGGGTTCTGCAATCCGTCATTAATCTGCTGGACCCCAGCTACTGGCTGGACCGCGCCACGGCGGAACCCAAAGCGCCACGCCGGGCTGCCTTCCTCACCGTGATGCAGGATCTGGAAAAACTGAACCTTTCGGCAGACCTGCGGACCATGTTCCGCCGGATTCAGGCGGACCATCTCGCCCTGCGGGAAGCGTGGGAGGATGCCCCGCATGGCGCACCGCTCAACCGCGCCTTGCATGCCATTCGGGTAGCGTTGATTGAGCGCATCTGGATTCTGGCCTGCCGGATTCCCTTCTTCATGCCCCGCGGGGGCTTTAACCGCGATGTCATGATGCAGCAGATCCTGCGTCTGGAAATTCCGGCTGTGCTTAAGGAAATGGTGCATATTTTCCCATCCGGCACCGTCGCCTCCAACCTTGATTTCTATGAACCCCGCGGCCCGCGTGAGCAGGGCATTTACGAGCGGGAGCACCGGGAAATCTTTCTGCCCATGCAACAGATGTTCGCCCTGCTCCGTGAGATCAGCGTGGGCGTCATGCATGACATTGGCGCATTTGGCTAAACAGGGGCACAACCCCACCATGAATGCTTAGCCCGGAACCAAACTCTTCGGGCTGACGTTCAGGCTTGCAGGACTGACACAGGCTGCGAAGCGTTTTATGCCCAGATTTTTACTGAACCCAGAACAACGGAGTGTGTCCTCATGACCACCACGACCCCGGACACACAACGAGCCAGGCATCCCGTCCTGAAAATTCTCGGGGGCATCGCGCTCGCACTCCTGCTTCTGATTCTCTTCTGGTCGTGGGACTGGTTTGTGCCTCTGGTCAATTCCAAAGCCACAGCCCTGTTGCACCGCAAAACCACGATTGCGCATCTACATGTTCATCTTGGCCGTGTCACCACAATCAAGGTGGATGACCTGCGGATTGAACAGCCAAAAACCTTCGAAAAAGAAAAAGAGCAGTTTGCGCAAGCCAAAAGCGTGACGGTTTCGGTCGATGTCTGGTCCTACCTCTGGCACCGTACGCTGCATCTGCCGCTTATTGCACTAGAGCAGCCCACGGCAGACATTATCGCGCTGAAAAACAGCCTGAACAATTACACTTTTACCGAGGATGGTAAGCCGGCGAAGACACCCACAAAGCAGGATGCTTCCTCCTCAACCAGCCTGCCGGATATTGGGGAACTGCGGATTACCGATGGCAACCTGCATGTAAAGTATGACCCGCTGCAGGCCGATATGCAGGTCGCTGTGCAGACCACGCCACCTCAGGGGAATGATCGCGGCACCCTGCATCTGCAAGCCAAGGGGCGTTACGCGCAGCAGCCTATTACTGCCCGCTTTATTGGCGGAGCCCTGCTGTCCTTTGTTGCCGACAAAGAGCCTTACCCTGTTGACCTCACCGTGCAGAACGGCCCCACCACTGCCACCCTGAAAGGCGATGTGGTCCACCCGATGAGTTTTGCAGGGGCGCATCTGAAGCTGCATTTTGCCGGGCCGGATATGTCCCTGCTCTACCCGCTGACCGGCGTGCCCATTCCGCGCACCCCGGCCTACACCATTACCGGCAATCTGGATTACAGCCAGAGCCACATCCTCTTCAAAGAGTTTGAGGGCAAAATGGGCACCAGCGACATTGGTGGCACCATTGAACTGGACCCGCATCAGAAGCCCATGAACGTCCAGGCCGACCTCCATTCCCGTCAGGTTAATCTGGTGGATCTGGGGGGCTTTATTGGTGCCAAGCCAACCGAGACAGCGGCTGAGAAAAAGCAGGATGCCAAAAGCAAGACTGTCCTGCCGGATACGCCCATCAATATTCCGCGTCTGAACGCCATCAACACCCACGTCACGTATCATGGGACCCATATCGAAAATAAGCAGCTACCGCTTGATAATATCGACACCGAGTTCTTCATCACCAATGGTGAAATTGATCTCAAACGCCTAAACTTTGCCGTTGGCCACGGCACGCTGGCCAGTTCTGCAACGCTCAAGCCGGATGGCTCCCTGTTTGATACAACCGCCCGGATTGATTTTGCCCGGATTGATCTGGCCCGCGTCATGCAGGCGACGACCAATTCCAAAGCCCGCGGCATTATTGGCGGCCATATGACGCTGAAAGCCAAAGGGAATTCCATTGCCAGCCTGATGGCTGCAGGGAATGGTGGCCTTACGCTGGTACTGGATCAGGGTGGCGATATTACCGCCATCCTTCCGGATATTCTGGGCCTGCAGCTGGGCAACGCCATCCTGACGGCCCTTGGGCTGCCCGCCCATACCGACATCAAGTGCTTTATTGCCGATATGCCCCTGAGAAACGGCATTGTTTCCACCAATACGCTCCTGCTGGAAACCGGCGAGGCCCGTACGCTGGGGCGCGGCACAATCAATTTCAAGACCAATACGCTGGATTACTCTCTGACCACTCGTTCCCAGAACCCGACCATTGCGTCTCTGCCGGGGGCCTTCAACATTACCGGGGCGATCAAATCTCCTACGGTGCTGCCGGGTGCTGAAATTCTCGGGCGTGCCGCTGCTGCTGCCGGACTTGGTTTTGTCTTCCCACCGCTAGCGCTTCTGCCCACCATTCAGCTGGGTGTTGGGGATGATTCCCGATGCTCCCGCGCCGTGCAGGCCGTGAATGACAACCCGGCTGCGGGCATTGCGCCGGGCTCCCTTTCCCACGCCGTCGGCACCAAAGGCAGCGTTGCTCCGGCCAACCCGCATCACGCCAACGGCAACCACAAAAAAACGTCCGGCAAAGCACCGGCTGCCAAACAGCATGAAGGCCGTATGACACCGGCTGAAGTCCGAGCTGCGTGGAATGCTAAACTCCATAGAAAACCTTAATTGCTGCCTTCACGTAGCAATTAAGGCTTTACGACTCGGTAATAGATAAAATGTGTTCCAAAATGAACTCTCTTGCTGCCTAGTACACCGACAACACCGCATTTTTCTGCACTCCGTGGGAGCTACATGCACATGTAGCTCCCCAGCTTAGATATTAGGCGGAGAAATTACCGTGAAAAAAGGAGTGGCAAGAATTTCAAAAAACCACGCAATGCATGTCTTTTAAAACTTTCATGCCTCCCCTCAGCAGGGCAAAAGCCTTAAGAGGTCTGCATCAACCTATTAATGACACTGATAAAGCTTGGAACTGTTTGTGTTTTATCAAAATCATCCGCTGACAGCGATGTTTTGAAATACTCCTCAACAGCCATGATAATATTAACGTGCTTCAAGGAATCCCAACCGGAGATTTCTGACGGAAACTGGATATTTTCCAAGGAAAGATTAGGAATATTGAGCTGAAGAGATGCTATATTCGACAAAACATGAACAGCACCTTCCTGCTCTGAACTACATTTTTGAGGAGCAGATTCAATACTCTGATTTCCTTCTGAATATCCATCAAGTTCCGGATAAATCTGAAGAGCATTTTTCAGAAGCTCAAACCAATCCGCATCTTCGCTCCAATGCCCTTTCCAGTGCTCACTGGGCTTTTTGATATAGCCACACCATAAATCGGCCTCAATCTGATCAACCGTCCCCGGTGGATGTTCGTTATCGGCGGTTTGAACCCACAAAAGTTTGTTAGGACCATACTCTTTCAAAATATCACGAAGCTTCTTTATATTGGAAAGAGAAGATGGAACGCTACTTTTCCATATCCAGACTTTACGCCCCAATTCCAATTCTCTGAGAAACTGACTTTTCATAAATTCAATAACAACTGAAAAATCAGATATTTTTTGATTGATGGTCTCTTTCGGGAAATTTTTTACAAGAAGGCCCGTATGCGTAGACCATTTATATATTTTATGACGTATTCTCCATTCCGGATCGACATTATTCCATTCCTCTTCCGGAAGGAACATTTCCAGAAAATCTGTATGCTCCAGTTGATGAAGACGATATTTGAGCAACATAATTAAATGAGGCAAACGTTCTGCGCTGTTTTCAGACGCAGCTGAAAAGCGCAAAAGATGGGGATGCAGAATGCCGGCCCGCTGCTGCACAAGCCCAAACTCACAATCTTCTCCAAGGCTCTCAAAATTGCTTAAAACCCTAAGGCGCTCTGAGAGTTGTTGTGGCGGCTCAACAGAAGACGTTGTTGATGCAAGAGTAGCTTTCGTGACCAGGTCATTAATGGTTACAACACCATCGAGGAGAGTATCAGGGAGTTTGTGCGGCAACTTTTTCTGTAAAGCAACAACTGTAGTAACAGTCATATTGTTACCCCAGCCAACTATATCCGTAAATTTCAGATCAGGATTCCACTCAGAAATGGGATGACCTAAAGTTTCTTCCATCACTGCCTTAATAAATAAAAACATAGAATTTCTATCCATTTCCATTCTCCTTATTTTTTCAAAATTTTTCTTTGATTATTTCTTTTATTTTTTTTCTATCTATTTTCCCATTATCATTTCTTGGAAACGCTGGAATATTTAATATGACATCTGGAATAGCATAGTGTTCGAGAGCATTGGAAAGTTCTTTCCTAATAAGGCTACTGTCTGGAATCTGAGGTGTTTCAAGGACAACTACGATTTTTTGCTTCATATGTAAAACACAAGAGTTGTTGTAGCCAATATTACTAAGAGCACTATAAATTTCTTCTGTTTCTATGCGATAACCTTTGTGCTTAATTTGAAAATCAAGACGTTCAGCAAAATATATTTTACCATCAATTCTGATCCCCCGGTCTCCCGTAAAGTATCCCAGAACTGGACCGTGATCGGTTTGTACTGCTCGAAACGCGGCTTGAGTTGCTTCTGGATTATTCAAATACCCGTCAGCTAACTGTGGTCCTGTAATAACAATCTCTCCATCGTCCGAGTTTATTCCCACAAGTGACAAATTCATATCCTGAATTGGATTTCCTAATGTTACTGAAGGGAAATGCGTTTCCTGCAATAGTTTTTCTGTCACCTCAATTTCCGTTACAGAAACCGTTGTTTCTGTTGGTCCATATGTATTAAGAATTTTAGAATCCGGAAGAATTTGTTGTAAAGCGCGAGCCTGGCTCACAAGCAAAGCTTCTCCACAAAAAACAAATTGCTTTACTGTTTTTAAATTCTGGACTGTAAGTTCTTGAGATTGCTGCATTAAATTAATCACACTCGGAACAGAAATCCAAACGCTTATTTCTTTGCCTGCAATCATTCGAGCAGGCCGCATACGATCAAAAAAGGATTCTATGGGACACAAAGAAGCACCAGCACAAAGGGCCCCATAAATTTCCATAACACTCAAATCAAAAGCAATATTTGCATATTGGCTTACCCGATCCTGAGGTGTGATGAATAAGCGATCAGACATCCACTCCACATAATGGTCGAGCGCTTGGCGTCCCACGACAACACCTTTCGGCACCCCCGTCGAACCGGAAGTGAAAATAACATAGGCTGGCCGATGGGAAGGGCAAATCTGGATACCTGTATTTTTATAGAGTTCAGCGGAAGTTTTCATACTTTCTATAGAAAGTGTCGCACACTTTGCATTGCCCCCACACAAAGCATCTATTTCTTGCTGATTCCCTATAATCACATCAGGTTGAAATATCTCAACGATGCGCTGCTTTTTTTCTAAAGACGAGAGAAGATTTAAAGGAGCATAAGTCGCATCACTCGCAAGAGAGGCAAGCATGGCGGCATACGCATATTCGCCTACGGGGACAGCAATCAGTATTTTTCTAAAATTCTTTTTTGTAAAAATAGCCGCAAAGACTTTGGTTTTTTGAAGCAACTGCGAATAGGTTATGCAGTTCTCTTTGCGGAAAATTGCTGTGTTTTCGGAGTGTTTTTCGCATGCTTCAAGAAATTTTCTTACTGTATTATTTTTTACCATCGTTTATTGCCTGAGCTTTATTTGGTTTGGAATTGCGCAAGCACAACTCTCTATCCACTACATATGTGTAATTTTTCGAACATTAAGTATTCAGAGACAGCTATCCTCCACGTGCAATTTCCAGGATAGGTCGATACAGGTCATGTCAATAATTGTGGATACAAAAAAAGCCGCCTCGTGATGAGGCGGCTTTTCTGTATCCGCAGATAATCCCGGAGAGGATGGCTTATTTGGACTGAGCCATGATCTCTTCTGCCACGTTGCGCGGCACGGGGTCGTAGTGATGGAACTGCATGGTGAAGGACGCACGGCCCTTCGTCATGGAGCGCAGGTGAGAAATGTAACCGAACATTTCTTTCAGCGGCACATGAGAGCGAACCATAACCGTGGAACCAGAGGTTTCCTGGCTCTGGATCATACCACGACGACGGTTGATATCACCCACAACGTCACCAACGTGATCGTTCGGGGTGGTCACTTCCACGTCCATGATCGGTTCCAGAATAACCGGACCAGCCTGTTTCATACCTTCACGGAAGCAAGCCTTAGCCGCGATTTCGAACGCCAGAGCGGACGAGTCAACGTCATGGTACTTACCGTCAAGCAGCGTGAACTTGAAGTCGACGGTCGGGAAGCCTGCCAGCACGCCGGTAGAGGCCTGCATACGGATGCCTTTTTCGACCGCAGGAATGTATTCCTTCGGCACGGTGCCGCCAACGACCTTGTTCTCGAAGTGAATGTCTTCGTTCCGCTCAAGCGGCTCGAAAGCAATTTTCACTTCTGCGAACTGACCGGAACCACCAGACTGCTTTTTATGCGTGTAGGTTTCGGTGTGCGGCTTGGAGATGGTTTCACGATAGGCCACCTGCGGTGCACCGACATTTGCATCCACACCATATTCACGACGCAGACGGTCGATGATGATGTCGAGGTGCAGTTCGCCCATGCCGGACAGAATGGTCTGACCCGTTTCCTGATCCGTCTTCAGCTGCAGGGAAGGATCTTCACTGGCCAGCTTCTGCAGCGCCAGCGTCATCTTTTCCACGCCGTCTTTGGTTTTAGGCTCGACGGAGATGTCGATAACCGGGATCGGGAAGCTCATACGCTCCAGAACAACCGGATCGGCCGGATCAGCCAGCGTATCACCCGTCTGAGAGTCTTTCAGACCCACGAACGCAGCAATATCACCAGCATGAACTTCCGTCAGTTCTTCACGCTTGTCAGCATGCATCTGGTAGATACGGCCGATACGTTCCTTGTGGCCCTTCGTGGTGTTCAGAACGGTATCACCGGTCTTCAGCACGCCACGATAGACGCGCACGAAGGTCAGCGTGCCGTATTTGTCGTTGATGATCTTAAAGGCCAGACCAGCGAACTTACCATCGGGGTCAACCGGAATGATGGGCTGAGCGGCTTCGTCTTCTTCTTCACCTTCCGGCGGAGCGCAACGGATGCCTTCAACGTCGTCAGGAGCCGGCAGGAAGTCGATTACTGCGTCGAGCAGCGGCTGAACGCCTTTGTTTTTGAAGGCCGTGCCACACAGAACCGGGCGGAACTCACCAGAGATGGTGCCCTTCTTGATGCAGCGCTTCAGCGTCTCGATGGAGACTTCGCCCTTTTCGAAGTATTCTTCCATTGCTGCGTCATCAACAGCCAGAGCTGTATCGAGCAGGTTCTGGCGGGCTTCAGCAGCCTTTTCCTTCAGGTCGGCCGGAATTTCCTCATCGTGGAACTTTGCACCCAGCTCACCACCTTCCCAGATGATGGCTTTCATCTCGATCAGATCGACAACGCCAACAAACTGGTCTTCAGCACCAATCGGGAGCTGCAGCGGGATCGCAACGATGTCCAGCTTTTCCTTCAGCGTGTCGAATGCACGGTAGAAGTTCGCGCCGGTACGGTCGAGCTTGTTGATGAAGATGATGCGCGGAACCTTGTAGCGGTCAGCCAGACGCCAGTTGGTTTCGGACTGCGGCTGAACACCGGCCACACCTTCGATGATGAACACGGCACCATCGAGCACGCGCAGGGAGCGGTTCACTTCGATGTTGAAGTCGATGTGTCCGGGGGTGTCGATGATGTTGATGCGGTGGTCGTTCCACACGCAGGTCACAGCAGCGGAGGTAATGGTAATACCACGCTCACGTTCCTGCGCCATGTAGTCGGTCGTGGTGTTACCGTCGTGCACTTCACCAATTTTGTGAGAGACGCCGGTATAATACAGGATACGCTCGGTCGTGGTTGTCTTGCCCGCGTCAATATGCGCGGTGATCCCGATATTACGGATCTTCGAAAGTTCGGATTTGGCGGACACGAAAACCTCCAGAAAACAGGTCAGGCGCGACAGGAAACCCTTCGCGCCTGTGGCTACCGAACACCGTGCTGATCCTACTTGAATTCAGGAAGCCCGGCTGCCGGAAACCGGCCGATAGACGAAAGTGCCTGACACCCTGCCAGACACCTGCACAGCAAATCCGGACCGTCAGTTAATGACAGGCCCGGATCCACCGCAGTTAGGAAACCCCTGAATCAGGCGCCAGCGGCAGCCTGTTTTTTAGCCTGAGCGCGCAGAACGCGACGCTTCACGACCTGAGCTTCTTCCGGCAGCTTGCGGTTAGGCGTGCTGATCAGGAAGGCATCGAGGCCACCATTGTGTTCAATGGTGCGCAGGCCACGGGTGCTGACGCGCATGTGCACGGGAGCGCCCAGGATGTCGGACATCAGGGATGCTTCCTGCAGGTTGGGCAGGAAACGGCGACGGCTTTTGTTGTTGGCGTGACTGACGTTGTTTCCGGTCAGAACGCCTTTGCCGGTAATCTGGCAGCGACGGGACATTGTCTCATCCTTGTCTTAGGTATCAAACAGAGGGCCGAGACAATTTGCCCGGCGACCACATTCAGGATTGGCGCGGCTTATGGCTGAGCAAGCGCCTTCCGTCAAGGGTTGACCTCAGGCTTTCTCACTTTCCGGGTCGGTCTGTGCCTGCGTTGCAGCATGAATCTCGCCCGTACGCACGCTGTTCGCTGCGGAGTCGAGAATATGCAGGATGGTCTCCTTATCCATGCTGCGGGCCAGCAGACCCAGAGAACCGCCCAGCAGCGCTGAGGCAATAGCCAGCGGCGGGTGATTCTCCTTGAGCAGATGCTCCATAGCGCTTTCAATCACCATGGCGCAGCGGGCCAGATCTTCCGGCACGCCCGGCATATCTTCAGATGTTGTTTCTGCGGGTGTATTTCCAGCTTTATCCGTCATGCGTTTCATCTTCCTTCAATTTCTCAGGCGCCGGCTGGAAAGCCGATGCCGTCTCCGATTCGCCAGACCAGCCTGACGGGCGGGTTGCTCCCCTACCCGGCAATCCGTTCTGCAATTCCTTCCGCCCCCTGGGCTGCCCACATAGCGGCATACTGGCTGCCAGACGCCAGCAGAGCCTCATGCGTGCCGCGTTCCAGCACACGCCCCTGACCCATCACCAGAATTTCGTCCGCATCCACAATCGTGGACAGGCGGTGCGCAATCACCAGCGTCGTGCGGGAGGCAGAGACGGCTTTCAAAGCCGCCTGAATCTCTTGTTCCGTATGTGTGTCCAACGCGCTCGTAGCCTCGTCAAGCACAAGAACGCGAGGGTCTTTTAAAAGTGTTCGGGCAATCGCAACGCGCTGCTTTTCGCCGCCCGACAACTTCAGGCCACGTTCCCCCACCTGCGTCTGGTATCCGTCTGGCAGAGACATGATGAAATCATGAATCTGCGCCAGCCGCGCCGCCTGCTCCACATCGGCCAGAGAGGCACCCAGACGCCCGTAGGCGATGTTGTAGCCAATCGTCTCGTTAAACAGCACGGTATCCTGCGGGACCACGCCAATAGCGGCCCGCAGGTCCTCCTGCCGGTAGTCCCGCACGTTATACCCATCCACCAGCACTGCACCGGACCAGACATCATAAAACCGGAACAGCAGCCGGCTGATGGTGGACTTCCCGGCCCCGGTGGACCCGACAATAGCGACCTTCTTGCCGGGCGCCGCCACAAAGCTGACCCCGTGCAGAATTTCACGCTCAGGCCCGTACCCAAACCGGACATCCCGGAACTCAACCTGAGCCGGAGCGGAGTCCGCAAGGCGGGTGGCAATCGGTAGCGGATTTTCCGGGTCCGCCACTTCCACATTCTCTTCAATCAGGCCGAACATCTGCTCCAGATCCACCATGGCCGTCCGGATGGCGGAATAGACAGAGCCCAAAAAGTTCAACGGCCCATACAGCTGAAGCAGGTAGGTGTTGATCATGACAAACTGACCAACGCTGATGCGTCCGGCCTCAACATCCCGCCCTGCGAGCAACATGATCAGCGTGAGCGCCACCGCGATAATGGCGGCCTGCCCGAAGTTGAGCAGCCCAAGAGAATACTGAGTTTTCCGGGCGGCCTGCTCATAACGGGCCTGGGCATTGTCATAGCGTTCGGCCTCATGGGCCTCGTTACCGAAATATTTGACGGTCTCGTAATTCAGCAGGCTATCCAGCGCCTTGCCGCTTGCCTCGGTATTGGTCTCATTCATCCGCCGCCGGATGCCCAGCCTCCACGAGGTGAACATCACGGTAAAGCCGATATAGGCGGCGATCATCAGCACCATCAAGCTGACATAGCGCCAGTCAAACACCCGCCAGATGACCACAACCACCAGCAGAGCCTGCAGAATGGTGGGGGAGATGGACATGCCCATCCGCAGCAGGGTTTCAACCCCCTCCGTGCCGCGTTCTATGGCCCGCGTGACGCCCCCTGTGCGCCGGTCCAGATGGAACCGCAGAGAGAGCTTGTGCATGTGCTGAAAGCTGCGGAACGCCGCCTGCCGTGCCACCCGGAACCTGACCGGAGCAAACAGGGAATCCCTCAGGTTGGTCAGGGCAGCGGAGATCAGCCTGATCAGCCCGTAGCCCAGGATAAGGGCAACCGGAGCCATAGCCAGACTGCCGGGGTGCGAGAGCCGATCCACCACCCGGCTGTAGGCCATCGGCACAGCCAGTGTTGCGAGTTCTCCCCCCACCAGCACCAGAAGTACCAGCACGACGCGCCACCTCAGCCCGCTGTTTTCACGCGGCCAGAGATACGGGAGAAGACGGGAAAGCGTGACCGAAGCCGGCTGTTTCAGCGGCCCCGACGGAGAACGATTACGTGGAGACATACCGTCGCATGTGACACGCCTCCACAATTTTGCAACCCCGAGACATCTTGCCTCTCCCCTGCATACGCCGGATAAACACATACGCCTTGTGCGTTTATGGTCTCATTCAAGCACGACTGGATTTTCCGATGCCTTCGGACGATACGCCCTTCCTTCGTCATCTCAGGCAATGCAACACCGCCGTCGTGCCCGGTGCGCGCTTTCCGTTTTCTCTGGGCGGTAAGGCCGCAGGATGGATTGCCCCTGGCCTGACCGACGCGCTGGAGCAGCGTGGCCTTGGCTCCCGCGTGCAGGGTTTTGCCTTACCCAACCCGGCGGATCTGGAACCGTTGGGAGAAGCGCTGGCACGGGAAGGCGTTTATCGCTCCCACCATGAACTGTTTGATGTAATGGCCGATGTGGACCAGCCCGTGCTGGCCCGCATTGACCGTGGCGCCCTGCCCCTGTTCGGGCTGGTAGCGGCTGGCGTGCATCTGAATGGCTTAGTGCGGAAGGCAGACGGTCTTTACCTGTGGACAGGCCGCAGAGCCGCCAACAAACGGCTGGATCCGAGCAAGCTGGACCATCTGGTTGCTGGTGGCGTTCCAGCTGGTCATACGCCGTGGGAAGCGCTGTTAAAGGAAGCAGCGGAAGAAGCCAGCATTCAGGAATATCTTGCCTCGCAGGCGCAGCAGGTCGGTCGTATTGTCTATGCGCTGGACCGGCCAGAAGGACTGCGGCGCGACATTCTCTATTGCTACGACCTCTTCCTGCCCGAAAGCTTCTCACCCGTTGCAGCAGACGGTGAAGTGGAATCCTTCCACCTGATGCCGCTGGCCGAAGTTTACAAACTGGTACGGGATACGGACGAGTTCAAATTCAACGTCAATCTTGTGCTGATCGACCTGTTCCTGCGCAACGGCCTGATTGACCCGCAATCAGCCGAAGGCCGCCAGCTGCGGGATGGGCTGACACACGGCCTCTCGCCCGCCAGCCCGGGCCGTAAAGCCGCTCTGGCACCTGCCGCCCCCTGAGGGCATGGCAGGCCCCGCATTCCGGCCTCAGGCTGAAATGCGGGCGTCCAGCAGGGCTTTGGCTTCAGCCTCAGCTTCCTTCATGCCGGTCAGCAGGCGTTCCCGGATTTCTTCCAGACGCTTCTTGTCGGTAATTTTCAGGCCGAAGAGATCCTTCACGTAGAACACGTCCACCGCCCGCACCCCATAGGTGGTGATGTGGGCGGAGGCAATCTGAAGGTTTTCCTCGCTCATGGCCGCCGTCACGTCATGCAGCAGGCCGGGCCGGTCACGCCCGTTGATTTCAATGACCGTGTAGGTATTGGACGCGCCGTTATCAATCACCACACGCGGCGGCACATGAATGGCCCGCATCCGCATGGGCATATGCCCGAACCCGGCCTGTGCAATTTCCGCCCCGATATCAATCTGGCCGCTCAACGACTGCTCAATCAGCGAACACAGCCGCGCCAGACGATGCGTTTCTTCATAGGCACTCCCTGCGGTGTCCTGAATCCAGAACGTATCCAGCGCCATGCCGTGCATCATGGTGTGAATCCGGGCATCGACAATGGAAGCCCCGGCCAGCGCCAGTGCCCCGGCGATTTTGGAAAACAGGCCCGGCACGTCGACCGTATAAACGGTGACTTCCGTCACCCCACGCGCCGGCAGAGGCAGAACCTCCACTGTCAGCGGAGCATCCCGCCCGTCTGCATCCCTGATCAGGCGGGCATGGCGTTTGTGGGTTTCATGGTCGAAGGAAAGCCAGTAACCCGCATAACCCAGCCCCAGAAAGCGGTCGATATCCTGCGGGGCCACGCCATCTTCGGCCAGAATTTCGGCGGTAATTTCCTTGGCATGGCGCACACGGACGTCCCGCTCTGTCGTGGCGAGACCACCGGCCAGCACTTCGGCAACCCGCACATACAGCTCACGCAGCAGCGTAGCCTTCCACGCGTTCCACACGCGGGAGCTGACGGCGCGCATATCCACAATGGTCAGCAACAGCAGCAGACGCAGACGTTCGGGAGACTGAACGATGTCCGCCACATCCAGAATAGTTTTGGGGTCATCAATATCGCGCTGGAAGGCCGTATGGCTCAGCAGCAGATGATGCAGCACCAGCCAGGAAACGGTTTCCGTTTCCTCGCCTGACATCCCCAGTCTGGGACACAGGTCGGCGGCAATTTCAGACCCGATTTCCGAGTGATCGCCGCCGCGCCCCTTGGCGATATCGTGCAGCAGCACGGCCATATAGAGCGCCCGGCGGGAATGCAGGCCTTTAACAAGTTCATAGGCTACCGGAATTTCATCCGCCATGCGGCCAGATGCGACCTCATCCATGATGCGGATGGCTTCTATCGTATGCTCATCGACCGTGAACACATGATAGGTATCAAACTGCATCTGGCCAACAATCCGCGCCCAGTCCGGGATCAGCCGCCCGAAAATACCCGTCTCGTTCAGAATATGCAGCCAGTGCGCGTGGCCGGGAGGGGTCTGCTGCTCGTAGGCTGCATCTCGCAGAAGAGGTGCTCCTGCCTCATCGCCAGTCACGTGGCTCTCCCGTCGCCGACGCGGTGGCAGGTCCTGCGGTTCTGTTTCCCCACAGAGCAGATCCAGAAAAATACGGGCGGCTTCCGGGTTATCGCGCAGAGCCATGGCCCTGCGTTCCCACCGAATGAGCTGATGCCGCCCCAGCGGATGCAATGGCCGACGACGCATCCGCGCCCAGTCCAGAAACTGCATCATTTTGATGGGTTCCTGATCGAACGAAATCCCGCGTTCCGGCAGGATCTGCCCGTCAACCAGCGTAAAGCCAGCTTCCCGCATGGCTTCGTCCGGCTTGGCGGCGGTTGCCACCGGCCCCTGCGCCTGCCGCAGCACTGCGGGTTCCAGCACATGGGTCAGACGCATGACCTCACGCGCCGTCAGGAAGTAGTGGCGCATGAAGCGTTCCACACCGTTCTGGCGGCCATGCCGGGTGTAGCCCATGCGCGCGCCAATAACGGGCTGCATATCGAACGTCAGCCGTTCTTCCGCGCGCCCTGCGACATAATGCAGATGCAGACGCACCGTCCACAGGAAGTCCCATGAGCGGCGGGCACGCGCGGCTTCCTGCTCTGTCAGCAAACCCATCCAGATAAATTCAGGCGCCAGCAGGTCCATGACGTGACGGGTGCCGAAGGTGTTACGGCACATCCAGTAAAGCGTCTGCAAATCCCGCAGGCCGCCGCGCCCTTCCTTGATGTTCGGTTCCACCAGATAGGGGCTGTCGCCAAACCGGCGATGCCGCTCCAGACGTTCCCGCCGCTTGTCCTGAATAAAGCCAGCTGCTCCCGCTTCCACGCAGGCCACAATGTAGCGGGCCTCGAACATGGCAAACAGGGCGGCATCCCCGGCCAGCAGGCGGGCATCCAGCAGGGCGGTGCGGACAGTCGTGTCCTTCCCCGCTTCCTCAATACATTCGTTGATCGTGCGCGTCGCGTGACCCACTTTCAGGCCCAGATCCCACAGGAAATAGAGCACATACTCCACCAGACGGTGGGCGCTCTGAACGTTTTCTTCCTCAGTCAGAAACAGCAGATCAATATCGCTGAACGGGGCCAGCAGACCGCGCCCGTAACCGCCCGTTGCCGCCACAACCAGCCGCCCGGCAACCGGAGCGCCCTCCCCGATCTGCCCGACACCTTCTGCAGTGCCCGTTGCACGCAAAGCGAGATCGACAATGCCGCGCAGCATAACATCCGTGAACGCCGCAATCTGCTTGGCCGCCCTGGCGCCCTTGAGCACATGCGTTTCAAACCGACTGCGGATATCCGCCTGATACCGGCCAAGATGGCGACGGAAAATGGCCACAGCCTCGTCCCGCTCCGGGATGGTGGCGTCTGCCGGCGTGGCGTCCCTCAGTTCCCGCGCAAGGCAGGCGGCAAGCCCCTCCGGGGTGAGAGACGCAAGGGCGGAAACATCGGGCTGCTCGGAGGCAGCATGTGCGGGGGAAATCGACATTGCGGTCGGAATCTGCTCCTGAGGGTCGTCTGATAAAAAACCCGGTTTCAACTCTGGACCGGACATCCGTCTTCCCGCACTGCTTCCTTGTGAAGCTCATACAGAATGTCCAGCGCGGCACGCGGTGTCAGGGCATCCGGATCTACCTCTAACAGTCGCTTTCTTAACGTATTTTCGTCTTCTTGCGGTAATATCTTCTGCGTGTCGAACAGCGGCAGAGGCTTGGGACCCGTCGCATGGTCACGCTCCAGTTCACGCAACAAACGCCCCGCCCGATCCACCACTGAGGGAGGCACCCCCGCTAGCTTAGCAACATGCACACCCCAGCTTTTCTTGGCGGAACCGGCCAGTACTTCATGCAAAAAGACAATCTGGCCCCGCCATTCCCGCACCGCCATGGTGTGTGGAGAAAGGCGCGGCAGGGTATCCACCAGCCCAGCCAGTTCATGGAAATGTGTTGCAAAAATTGCACGGCAGCGGACCGTTGAATGCAATGCCTCCAGCACAGCCCAGGCGATGGCCAGACCATCCAGCGTGGCCGTGCCACGCCCGATTTCATCCACCACCACCAGAGAGCGCGGACCGGCCTGATTGAGAATGGCAGCCGTTTCCGTCATTTCCACCATGAAGGTGGAACGACCGCGTGCGAGATCATCCGACGCGCCGACGCGGGAAAACAGCTGATCCACAATCCCGATATGCGCTTTATCCGCTGAAACAGGAAAACCACCCTGCGCCAGCAACACCGCCAGCGCCGTCTGCCGCAGGAAGGTGGATTTACCGGCCATGTTCGGCCCGGTGAGCAACATCACCCGCCGGTTAGCAGAAAGGTCACACCCGTTTGGCGTAAAGCGCGTGCCTTTGGGAAGAGCGGCTTCCACCACCGGATGGCGACAGCCTTCCAGCACAAAAGCGGTATCGTCCGTCACCACAGGGCGGCACCAGCTCCCGCCAGCGGCCAGCAGAGCGCAGGACTGTAACACGTCCAGAACCGCCAGAGCCCGCGCCAGAACCGGAAGCGTTTCTTCCGCCAGAATCCGGTCAACCAGTGCGTTAAACACCGCTTTTTCACGCGCAGCGGCACGTTCCGCCGCTTCAGCAATCCGGGCGTCCAGTGAGGAAAGCTCTTCCGTCGAGAACCGGGCATTGCTGGCCGTGCCCTGCCGGAACATCAGGTCATCCCGGTCCTTGATGCGGGCACTGGCGGCAACCGGCACTTCAATCACGTAACCAAGCTGGGCGTGGTGTTTGATCTTCAAGCTCGCCACACCGAATCGGCTGGCATATTCAGTCTGCAATCCGGCCACGATGCGCCGGGAATTGTCGCGCAGACCGCGATAGCCATCCAGCTCACCATCATAGCCAGCGGCAATCACGCCGCCATCATCCAGACGCGCGGGCAGATCGTCCGCCACAGCTCGTACCAGTTCGGCTTCCAGTTCCGGAGCAGCGCCAAGGCTGGCAGCCGCACGCGCCAGATAGGGCGGCAAGGCTGTGTGGTCATCCCCCAAAGCAGCCGCAGCGGCCCGAGCGGCATGCAGGCCATCGCGCACGGCGGCCAGATCACGCGGCTGCCCGCGCCCCAGAGAAAGACGCCCCAGCGCACGGGCAATATCCGGCGCGCGCTTCAACGCATCACGCAGGGCGGCACTGCAACTTGGCGATTCGCGCAGCCAGCACCAGCCATCCTGCCGGGCGGCAATACGTGCGGGGTCCGTCAGTGGTGCTGCCAGCCATTCTGCCACCATACGCGCCCCGGCGGAGGTTACAGTCTGGTTCATGGCAGAGAACAGGGTGTGTTCCGTCCCGCCATCCCGCGCGCGCAAAATGTCCAGACTGGCGCGGGTGGCGGGGTCAATCCCCAGAATACCGCCTTCCATCTGCGGGCTGGGGTGCGCCAGACGCGGCAGCTTTCCGGCCTGACTGCGCTGCACGTAATCTACCGCCACAGACGCCGCGACGGCTTCTTCATCCGTAAAGGTGCCGAACGCATCCACGCTGGCGACATCAAACGCGGCGGCCAGACGCTGCCGCGCCGTCTCTATATTCGGAAACAGCACCTCCGGCGCACGTGCGGATTCATGTTCACCCAGCGCCATCTCTGCCGGAGCCAGAATTTCCGCAGGGTCCAGACGCCCGAGCAGCGCAGCCAGTGCGGCCCGTGTGACGCGGGCTGTTTCAAACAGGCCGGTGGAAACATCAATCCACGCCGCCCCGATCATGCTCGCGGCTTCTGCCTGCTTGCTTTTCCGGCCACGGCCCCCGGCTGCTTCTTCTGCCAAAGCGAGCAGCAAATTGGAGCGCCCCGGCTCCAGCAGTTCATCTTCTGTCAGGGTTCCCGGTGTCACCACCCGCACCACGGCACGCGCCAGAGGGCCTTTAGCAGCCCCCTTCCCTTTACGCGGTGCTTCCGTCTGCTCTGCAACGGCTACCCGAAACCCGCGGCGGATCAGCCGGGCCAGATAAGCCGAGGCTGCCCCCACCGGCACGCCACACATGGGGATGGGGTCACCCGCGTGGCTGCCTCGCGCCGTCAGCGCAATATCCAGCGCTGCGGCGGCGGCCGTGGCATCGTCAAAAAACAGCTCGTAAAAATCGCCCATGCGGAAAAACAGCAGGGCTTCAGGATTTTCGGCCTTCAGCGCAAACCATTGCGCCATGGCGGGGGTGGCACCCTCAGGAGAATAACGCGTCATTTCCTTATCATACGGGCGTCACCCGGCGGGGCAACAGGCGTTGCGGTTACATCTTAACAAGTTTGTGCAAAGCCTCAGCCACAGCCTTCACAGGTTTTTCCCACGGGGCATTGCCCTCACCGGGGGCGGCCTGAGAAAACAGGCGGAGACTCGGATACCACAGGTTCTCCGCCCTTCCGTCCGGCAAAGCCCGCGTTGAGCCTTCCGCCCAGCGCCAGTCTCCCCCAAAGCGGTTAAGCAGCCACACCGGTTTCCCCAACACGCCCGCCAGATGCGCAATGACGGTATCGACCGTAATCACCACATGCAGCCCGGCGACCAAACGGGCGGTGCTGAGCATGTCCCCGTCCGGTAACGGGGTCACAGAAAAGGGCAGCCCTTCCCCCGTATGGTCGCGCTGAAGAGACTGAAACGCCACGCCCGGCACCTCCGCCAGCGGCGCAAGGCAGGCAGGTGCCATGGAGCGACGACGGTCAAACCGATAACTCGGGTTCCCCGCCCAGCAGAGACCGACCCGAAGTGGCTTTGCAGCTGATTGAAGCGCAACACCGTCACCCGGCCCACGTAGCGGAACGCGGGCCTGCCCCTCTGAAAGGCCACCTGCTTCCGCTTCCTGAAATACCTGCGTCCATCGATACGGCGCATCCAACCCGAGCCGGGCGGGCAGACTGAGCAGAGAACAACACGCCACAGCTCCCGCAGAACGGGCCGTCTGTCCTTTTGCCAGAAGCGTGACACGCCCGGCCTGCACGCTCTCCATCTGCGCCACCAAAGAGCGCAGCCCTTCCGGCACGGCCAGAAGAATGGGCGCACGCTCCAGAGCCGGTTCCACATACCGCAGAAACTGGAGTGTATCGCCCAGCCCCTGCTCGGCATACAGCAGAACCGGGGCGCCACCGGCGTCCGCCCCATCCCATTGCTGCAACTCTTCCGTATGGCGCGCAGGCAGCAAACTCTGGCGAGCCTCGAAGGCCTGCCAGCCTTCATGAAAACGCCCCTCCGCCAGCAAGACCGTGCCCAGATTGAAGCGGGCGCGCGCCCGATCCTGCTCTGAAGCCTCCCAGTTTTCCACTTGCCGGAAGAGCGCTTCTGCCTCCTGCCGCCGTCCGAGGTCAGACAGCACCGTGCCGTAATTCACCGCCAGCCGGGCATCGTGTTTGCGGAGGGCAAGAGCTGCGCCCAGTTCCTGCTCAGCCTCATCAAGCGCCCCCAGCGCCATCTGCACCAGCCCCAGATTGGTGCGGGTTTCCGGTGCGTCTGGCGCACGACGCACCGAGTCCTGCAACAGGCTTCGGGCCTGTTCAAAGTCCCCTTTGGCAAACAGAGCCGCACCATAATTGGCGAGGGCGACGGCATCCTGCGGAAAAGCCGTGGCCACGACTGCAAAGAACGGTTCAGCCTCCCGCATCCGCCCCGCCCGCTCCAGCAACACGGCGTGCTGGTTGTGTGCAAAAACGTTCTCGGGAGCCAGACGCAGCGCTTTTTCTGATGCCTGCACAGCCTCGGCCACCCGCCCATGCCGGGCGAGAAATGCTGCGAGACTGAGATGTTTTTCACAGTCCAAAGGCCGCAAACGCAACGCGGTACGCAACGCCACCTCAGCCTCCTGCACGCGGTTTTCCGCTTCCAGAATAGTGGCCATGGCCTCATGCGCCCGCGGGTCACGCGGCGTTGTCATCACTGCCACATTAGCCGCCGCCCGTGCAGGCTCTGCATGCCCTTGCTCAAGCAATGCATGCGCCAGTGTAATGTGGAAATGCCCTTCAGGCCGCAGGCCAATCGCCCGCCCAGCCAGAGCAATGGCGGACTGCGCATCGCCCCCGGCACGGGCCACACAAGCCATGGCATGCCAGGCCTCGGCGTCCGATGCATCCTCACGCAACAGGACGCGCAACAGGGTTGCGGCCCGCTCTGCATCCCCGACAGAAAGAAGGGCCAGCGCCTGTTCAACCGATGGCTCCTGTGTCGCCATCCCGTTTTTCTGGGGCATGTGCTTTCCTTCGTTCTGTCAAACCGCCTGCGCAGAGAGTTCCGTCCCGCGAAGGGATGCTCTACCCTACAGGCCAGCATTGCCACCCTACAGGATCAGATCTCAGCTGATGAATAAAGCCTACCAGAGCCTTGAACGCCATTTTGCCCGTCTGTCCTCCCTGAATGATGCCATCGGCATTCTGTGCTGGGACAAGGAAGTGATCATGCCCCACGGCGCGGCAGAGCGCCGGGCGGAAAATCTGGCCATGCTGGAAGGACTACGGCACGAAATTCTCACATCCCCGGAAATGACGGACCTGCTGGCCACGGCAGACGCGGGGGATGATCTCTGGCGGCGTGCCAACCTTGCGGAAATGCGGCGCCTGCATACGCACGCCACCGCGCTGCCGGGGGATCTGGTGGAAGCCAGTGCACAGGCTACCGCCCGAAGCGAAATGGTATGGCGTGAAGCCCGCCAGAACAACGATTTCAAAACCTTTCTGCCCTACCAGCAGGAAGTGCTGAACCTCACGCAGCAGATTGCCAAAGCCAAAGGCGAAGCGCTGGGGCTTTCTCCGTATGATGCGCTGCTGGACTCGTTTGATCCCGGCACGCGCCAGACGGATATTGACCCGATTTTCAGCCGCCTGAGCACTGAACTGCCCGGCCTGATTGCCGCCGTGCTGGAAAAGCAGAACAGCCTCCCTGCCCCTACCCCGCTGCAAGGCCCGTTTCTGGTGCCACAGCAGGAAGCGCTGGGTCGCAAACTGATGCAGCAGCTTGGCTTTGATATGACGCGCGGCCGGCTGGACGTCAGCCTCCACCCCTTCTGCGGAGGGGCCACGCATGATGTACGTCTGACCACCCGCTATGAAGAAGCAGACTTCCTCCCCGCCATGATGGGCGTGCTGCATGAAACCGGCCACGCGCTGTATGACATGGGGCTGCCAGCAGACTGGCTCTCTCAGCCCGTCGGGCAGGCTGGCGGCATGACGCTGCATGAAAGCCAGTCTCTAACCATGGAAATGCAGGTTTGCCGCTCCCGCGCCTTTATGGAGTGGGTCACGCCGCTCCTGCGGACAGAATTCCACATCCCGGAGGGCACCCCCGGCTGGCAGGCGGACAATCTGCATCGTCTGGTAACGCATGTGGCCCCCGGCTTTATCCGCGTGGATGCGGATGAGGTGACCTACCCCGCCCATATTCTCGTCCGGTATGAACTGGAAACGGCCATGATCAACGGCGACCTCGCTCTCAAAGACCTGCCCGCCGCGTTTAATGACCGACTCCACGCCCTGCTCGGCCTGACGGTGCCCGATGACCGCCGCGGTTGTTTGCAGGACATCCACTGGCCGGAAGGGTTGTTCGGGTATTTCCCCTGCTATGCCTGGGGGGCGCTGGCAGCTGCCCAGATTCGTACAGCCGCCTTCCAGCAGGACAGACAGATTGCTCCGGCGCTGGCGCAGGGGAATTTTGCCCCACTGCTGAAATGGCTGCGCACCAACATCCACAGCCGCGCCAGGAGCGCCTCCATGCCCGACATTATTAAAGATGCCACCGACGCCCCTCTGGCGGCCGATGCCTGGCAGGCCCATATCCGCAGTCGTTATCTGGACCGCGCGCCAGACGCCTGAGACTTTCACACGTCCGCCTCTTCGCAGGGTTCTGACGGGCCATGCGAAGAATGCGGTTGTCGGGGTGGGGCAAAACGGGGGAGACTGGCCGCATGTTTTCGCCGCACACGCATAGCAAGGCTGCCAGAAATTTCATGATTATCAGACGCACCCGGCCTTTTTCGGGGTTCCGCCGCGCCCTCGCTTTGACAACTCTGACAGCAAGCCTTGCCGCTGCCCTGCCCACGCCCTCCGCATGGGCGGTGCATATGCCGAAAGTGCCAGAGCTTTCTGCCTCAGCCCTCACGCCCTTTACCCAGTCTGACAAACAGGTCTGGGATGCCGTAGTGCCGTTGCCCGATGGCCGGATGTTGTTTGAGGCCCCGGCATGGATCGGCAACCCCGGCCCGCAGCTTTCCGTCCGCAACCCGGATGGCAGCTTTGCCCCTTACCCCGATGCAGACTGGAACGCGACTGAAGGGGATGCCACAAAACGGATTGTGGCTGCTGCGGGCGTGACGCTTCTGCCGGATAGCACGCTATGGGTGCTGGATAGCGGCGTGCCCAACCGCAAGGCCCCGGCTATTGCTCAGCCCAAGCTGATCCATATCGACACACAGAAGAATACTGTGCTGGGCACCGTCGCAATTGAGAAAACAGCGCTCCACCCGGACAGCATTCTCTCCGGCATCGCTGTGCATGAGAACACGGCGTATGTGACGGATTCCGGCGTGGCCGGGGTGCTGGTGGTCGATATTCCCTCTGCCTCCACCCGCCGTTTTCTGGACCGTCACCCCTCTCTGACGGCCACGCGCCCCATTCAGATTCCGGGCGGCACGCTCAACTGGGGGGATGGTCGTGCCGCGGCCATTGATTCCAGCATGATCGCCGTCAGCCCGGATGGCCGCTGGATTGTCATGCAGGCCCCCGGCAACTACCTCTCCCGCGTGGAAACCAGCACCTTTTCCGACCCGGACATTACCCCGGCTGCCATGGAAGAAATTGTCACCCAATGGTATAAAACGCCCTCACTGGGCGGTATGACCATTGGCCCGGATGGCACGCTTTACTGGTCTGACGTCAGCACCAACAGCATCCTCAGCTACAGCACCGGCCGTATCCCGCGCAGGCTGATTACGGACCCGCGCCTGAACTTCCCCGGCACGCCGGGGCTGGATACGCACGGACACCTGTTTGTGCCCGCCATGCAGCTTGACCACACCGCCGCGTTCCAGAACGGTAAAGCGACTGTGACATGGCCTGTGACGGTCTATCAGCTCACGCTGCCTACCACCCCGCCTCCAACCTAAACATACGGATGCAGAAGGCTACTTCGCGCCGTCTCGCATTCAGGGTATAAGTCTGGCCATGCGCTATATCTCGACCCGGGGGAAGGCTCCCGCTCTCTCGTTCTCTGATGTCCTGCTGACAGGCCTTGCCGAAGATGGCGGCCTGTATCTGCCGGAAACATGGCCCAGCTTTTCACTCTCCGAGTGGCAAGCCATGCGGGGTCTGCCGTATCCGGAGCTTGCTGCCCGGATTATGCGGCCGTTTGTCGGGGAGGATATTGACCCCGGCACGCTGCGCAGCCTGTGCGAGAAAGCCTATGCCGGCTTTGACCACCCGGCCATTGTCCCGCTCACGCAGGTGGAAGATGGCCTGTTTGTGCAGGAACTGTTCCACGGCCCGACGCTGGCCTTCAAAGATATGGCCATGCAGCTGCTTGGCCAGCTGTTTGAGCATGTGCTGACCGAGCGCGACAGCCATGTAACCATTGTGGGGGCAACCTCTGGCGACACCGGGTCTGCCGCCATTGAAGCCTGCCGCGGGCGGGACCGCCTCTCCGTTGTCATTCTGCACCCCAAGGATCGCACGTCCGAAGTGCAGCGCCGCCAGATGACGACGGTGCTGGAAGCCAACGTGACCAATCTGGCCATTGAGGGCACGTTTGACGACTGTCAGGATCTGGTCAAAGCCCTGTTTGCAGATATGCCGTTCCGTAAGGACATGCATCTCTCCGCCGTCAATTCCATCAACTGGGCCCGCATCGCCGCGCAGATTCCTTACTACGTCTATGCCGCGCTCAACTTTGGCGCGCCGGAACAGGAAGTCTCCTTTGCGGTGCCGACGGGCAACTTCGGCAACATTCTGGCCGCATGGGCTGCGCGCAAAATGGGTCTGCCCATCCGCCATCTGTGCGTCGGTTCCAACCGTAACGATATTCTGACCCGCTTCCTGAACGCGAATGACATGACGATGAAGTCCGTCATGCCCAGCCTTTCGCCGTCCATGGATATTCAGGTCTCTTCCAACTTCGAGCGCCTGCTGTTTGAACTGCTGGGGCGTGATGCCGAGGCCTGCGCCCGCATCATGACCAGCTTCCGCGCGACCGGGCACATGGATGTGCCGGCGGAAGCGTGGGAGACGGCCCGCAGCCTCTTCTCCGGTCTGGCGCTGGACGATGCGGCGACGGAAGCGGAAATCAAAGGCCTGCATGACCGTTCCGGTTATCTGGCTGACCCGCACAGCGCCATTGGCATTGCCGCAGGCCGCCGCTTCCGGGAAGCCGGTGTGCCCATGGTCGCCATGGCAACGGCCCATCCGGCCAAATTCCCGGATGCCATGGTGGCAGCAACCGGCATTCGCCCGGCCCTGCCCGTGCATCTGGCAGACCTCTATTCGCGTGAAGAGCGCTACCGCACCGTTCCGGCCACGGCTGACGCCGTGAAAGATGCCGTGCGTGCGGCGGTACTTTCCAACGCCTGAGACGTTCTCACCTTCCTTCTCTTCAGGCCGCGCTTGCGGCCTTTCTTTTCAGGACAAGAATGACCGATCCGATCCAGCTGACCCGTCTGCCCTCGGGCCTGATTGTTGTGACAGAACGTATGGAGCGCGTCGAAACCGTGTCCTTCGGAGCCTATGTCTCCACCGGCACACGGGATGAAACCGCAGAAGAAAACGGTGTTTCTCACTTCCTTGAGCACATGGCCTTCAAAGGCACGGAGCGCCGCTCTGCCCTGCAGATTGCTGAGGAAATTGAAAATGTGGGCGGGCATATCAATGCCTACACCGCGCGGGAACAGACCGCTTATTACGTCAAGCTGCTGAAGGAAAATCTGGATCTGGGTATTGATATCATTGGCGATATCCTGACCCATTCCACGTTTGACCCGACGGAAATTGAACGCGAACGCGGCGTGATCCTGCAGGAAATCGGGCAGGCCAATGATACGCCGGATGATGTGGTGTTCGACCATTTTCAGGCCACAGCGTACCCGAACCAGCCCATGGGCCGCCCCACGCTCGGCACGGAAGACCTTATCCGCACCATGAGCCGTGAGACGCTGATGCGTTACATGAGCGCGCATTACACCACCGGCAACATGGTTGTGGCAGCGGCTGGCAATCTGCACCATGAGGACGTTGTGCGGCAGGTTGAACGGCACTTTGCCGACCTCGGCACCACCCCGCTCATCCCCGGCACGCCCTCCATTTATGGTGGCGGTGAATTCCGGCAGGAGAAGGATCTGGATCAGGCCCATGTGGTTCTGGGCTTCCCCTCTGTGGGGTATAATGACCCGGACTATTACGCGGCTCTGATGCTGTCCCTGCTGCTGGGCGGAGGCATGTCTTCCCGCCTGTTCCAGGAAATCCGGGAAAAGCGCGGTCTGGTTTATTCCGTTTATTCTTTCAACGCGCCGTTCCTCGATGGCGGTGTGTTCGGCATTTATGCCGGGACAGGCGAGAAAGAATGTGCGGAACTGGTGCCCGTCACGCTGGAAGAACTGAAAAAGGTTCAGAAAAGCGTCGGGAAAGACGAGCTGGCCCGCGCCTGTGCGCAGCTCAAGGCTTCCCTGCTGATGTCTCTGGAAAGCACCGGCAGCCGGTGTGAGCAGATTGCCCGCCAGCTCCAGCTGTTTGGTCGTCTGATCCCGGTGGCGGAAACAGTGGCACGCGTGGAAGCTGTCACGACGGATGATATCTGTCGCGTTGCAACCCGCATTTTCACCCAGAAGCCCACGCTGGCAGCACTGGGTCCTGTTAAACACGTCCTGTCTCTGGACACGATTACGGAGAACCTCGCGGCATGAGCGAACAAACCCTCGAAAAGATCTCTGATCTTGTCCGCCGCGCGCGCAACGCCGGAGCGGATGCCGCAGATGCGGTTTTTGTCTCCAGCACCGCACTGGGCGCGGGGGTTCGTAACGGTGTGACGGAAGAGCTGGAACGCTCGGAAACCACAGACCTTGGCCTGCGGGTGTTTGCAGGCCAGAAAACCGCCATTGTCTCCACAACCACGCTGGACCCGGCCCGTTTCGACGGGCTGATTGATCAGGCGCTGGCCATGGCCCGCATGCTGCCGGATGACAAATATGCCGGTCTGGCCCCACAGGCGCTGACTGGCACTCTCACCCAGAATGCGCTGGATCTGACGGATACCGCAGAGCCAGACGCCAACGCCCTTCTCGCCCGCGCCCGTGAGGGTGAAGAAGCCGCTCTGGCGATTGAGGGTGTGACCAACAGTGCAGGCAGCAGTGCCTCCTTTGGCCGCACAGAGGTCATTCTCGTCACCTCACAGGATTTTGCCGGCACCTATGCCCGCACCCGCCACTCCACCTCTGTCTGCGTTCTGGCGGGCAAAGGTGACCGTATGCAGCGCGATTATGACTATCACGGCACGGTCCATCTGGCGGATCTGGATGATGCCGCAACACTGGGCCGCAGCGCAGGCCGCAATGCCGTCGCACGTCTGAACCCCACCCGTCCGCGCACGGGCAAATATCCGGTTGTGTTTCACCCCCGCGTGGCGAACAGCTTTCTTGGACATCTGGTGGGAGCCATCAGCGGCTCTTCCATCGCGCGCGGCACGTCTTTTTTGAAGGACAAGCTCGGCCAGCAGATTTTTGCCAAAGAGATCACCATCACGGATGACCCGACGCGCCTGCGCGGCCTGCGCTCCCGCCCGTTTGATGGCGAGGCTGTGCAGGGCAAACCGCTGACGCTGGTTGAAAACGGCGTTCTGCAAAGCTGGATTCTGGATACCCGCAGCGCCCGCCACCTCGGCCTGACAAGCAATGGCCGTGCAGCACGTGGTGCTTCCAGCCAGCCCGCGCCCTCCCCCAGCAATCTGGCCTTCCAGCCCGGCAGCGTCACCCCTGCCGCTCTGATGGCGGACATCAAGGAAGGCGTGTTCATCACCGAGATGATGGGCTCGTCCATCAATGGCCTGACGGGCGATTACAGCCGTGGCGCATCCGGTTTCATGATCCGTGATGGTCAGATTGCCGAGGCCGCAGAAGAATTCACACTGGCAGGCAACCTGCTGGAAATTTTCGCGTCGATGACATTAGCGGACGATTTGCAGTTCCGTTTTGGGAGTGATGCCCCCACATTAAGAGTAGATGCCCTGAGCCTTGCCGGGGCCTAACATCGTCCGGAGAGACCAGACACCGTGAAAAAGCGTTTTCTTACGCCTGTTTTAACCGCTTTTCTGACCATCAGCATGCTTGGTGGCCCTCTGGCGCAGCATGCCGATGCCCGCCCCGGTCAGGGCAGTTCCATGGGCAGCCGTGGCAGCCGGACATGGAGCGCACCACCGTCCACCAACACCACGCCTTACGGCGCGGCTCCCATGGACCGCTCCATTACGCCGCGCTCCCCGGCTCCGGGCTATAATGGCTACCCCGGACAGAGTAATTACGGCGCACCGTTTAACCGGGGCATGGGCACGGCATCCCGCCACCCCTTCCTGACAGGCTTTGCCGGGGGCATGCTCGGGGCGGGACTGTTCGGCCTGCTGAGCGGGCACGGCTTTATGGGCGGTGTCCATGGTCTGTTCAGCTTTATCGGGCTGATGATCCAGATCGGGCTGATCGTCATGGTCGTGATGTGGCTGGTCCGTCGCTTTAGCGGCAATGGATCTTCCCGCGGAGGCAATTCCGGCTTCCCGCTGAATCAGGGTGGGTCCGGACCGGCTCCGTCCACCACACCCGCAGGCTTCCCGGCTAGCGGGAGTTCCTCTCTGGCTATTACCAGTGCGGATTATCAGGCCTTCCAGCAGACCCTGCTGGATATCCAGACAGCGTGGAACCAGCAGAACATTCCGGCGCTCCAGCAGATGGCCACGCCGGAAATGGTCTCCTACTTCAACCAGCAGCTTGCCACTCTGGCGAGCCAGGGTGCGCGCAATGTGGTGTCTGATGTGCACTTCATTCAGGGTGACCTGGCTGAATCCTGGCAGGAAGCTGGCATGGATTACGCCACAGTCGCCATGCGCTACAGCCTGATTGACCTGACAACCAATGCCACCGGGCAGGTGATTGAAGGCAGCTCGACAGAGCCTGTGACGGTTACAGAACTCTGGACCTTCACCCGGCCTTCCCGCGGGGGCCGCTGGTTGCTCTCCGCCATTCAGCAGGGGCGTGGCGCGTAACGCCTCGCCTTTTCCTCAGGCCTGCACGGCTCCCCCAAGAGCGTGCAGGCTTTTTTTTTAAGTATTTTATAGCAGGATTAAAGACATGCTGTTTCTGGAAATTGCCGTCGTGGCGCTGGCTGTCTCGGCCTCAGCTTTTGGCATCTTCCTGCACTTCTGGAGCAAGCGCAAAATTGCTGATCTGGAAGCTGATATCCTCAAGCTTCAGGAAAAAGGGGTGAACGTCCAGATGGATAGCCTGCTGCAAACAGCACGCACACCCGGGCAGAAAGAAGCCTGAGCGGGCAGGATAAGCCCCTGCCCAAACGTTATCTTTTAGAAGTGTGTAAACGTCAGGCCGTACATGACGCCGGCCAGCAGCACCATGAAGGCAAGCATGGCGCGGAGGCGCTCTTTCTGCCGACGCTGCTTTTCCGCAACTTCCTGCGGGTTCAGAACGCTTAGATTTTCCATCAGCCTATCCACCCCATCAGCATATGGTCGGCCAGCAGCCCGCAGAACAGCAGGAACAGGTAGGCCAGAGAAAAGCGGAACGACAGACGCGCCGCTTTATCGCCCTTCAGACTGATACCGGTCTCATCCTGCGGTTCGCGCAGCACACGCACTGCGCAGGCTATAAAGCCCAGCCCCAGTACCAGAGCCGTGCCCGTATAGAGCCAGCCGCACAGATGCAGGAAGGACGGCACCAGAGAAACCGCCAGCAGCACCAGCGTATAGACAAAGATGTTCCACCGTGTATGCCGCGCACCTTTGACAACCGGCAGCATCGGAATGCCCGCCCGGCCATAATCCTTGCAGGCATACAGGGAGAGCGACCAGAAGTGCGGCGGCGTCCAGAAGAACACAATGCCAAACATCACCACCGGCAGCACAGCCATGTGGCCCGTTGCTGCGGCCCAGCCGATCATGGGCGGGAAAGCCCCGGCAGCTCCGCCAATTACGATATTCTGTGGCGTGGAGCGCTTGAGCCACATCGTATAAATGACGGAATAGAAGAAAATCGAGAATGCCAGAATACCGGCGGCCAGCGCATTAGTAGCCATCCACATCAGGCAGACAGACAGGCAGGATAGTCCAACGCCATAGGCCAGTGCTTCCTGCGGCGGAATACGGCCACCCGGAATAGGCCGGGTAATGGTGCGCTGCATCACGGCATCAATATCGCGGTCATACCACATATTAATGGCCCCGGCGGCACCAGAAGCCAGACAGATACAGAGAATAGCCACGGCCGCTACAAACGGATTCAGGTGCCCCGGTGCCATAATCATCCCGGCAGCGCCCGTAAACACGACCAGTGAAATCACGCGCGGCTTGAGTAGCTGCACCCAGTCTTTAGCCGTCGTGCCAACCCGGTCCGCCTTGAAGCGAATGCGTCCCGCCGGAACGTCCGTTGCTACCGTATCGCTCATGACTGCACCGTTCCTTCAGAAGAGGCCCCAAGCACGGGCTGAGCAGAAGCCTCGCTGCCTTCCGGCACTTTCCGGTTCTGCATGAAGCTCAGGCCCATGGTCGCCACAAAGCACAGAAGCGATACGCCGAGCAGACCCCCGCTCCATATCTGCGCAGCGGCAGAGAGCGGCGAAAAGGACAAGCCGGTCGCGGCAGCCATCAGGACAAACTGTAAAACGGCCAGAGAACGAGGATACCAGTATCCACCATTTTCTCCGCGCCACAGATAGAGGCCACAGAAGGCGGCATACACAGCACCAAGCTGAAGCGCTGAATGCAGCCCATCACCCTGAATTAACTGCGCCACCCAACCTGTGGAGACAACCGCCAGAAAACCGAGCCCCCACAGCATGGGAACACGCAGGGAAAGACGGCTGCGCCATGTGCCTGCCATCCACAGGCCTGCCAGCAGGACAGACGCCAGAGTGGACGCAAAAAGCACAGCATTTTCAGGAGAAGTCAGTGTGCCGGGCTGCTCCACGCTGGCAGCCAGTCCGTGCGCGAAAACGCCGCGCGTCCAGATAATGACAGAGGCTGCCGCCGTCGCTGTCATGATGGCAATAACGGGTTTTTCAGAAAAACGGCTGGCGCGCGCGCCGGTCTCGAACACAAGACCAAAACCAGCAAGCAGCGTAACAAGGGTTACGGGCTCGGCAAAACCATCCAGAAGCGGCAGAATATCGGTCTGAGCGCCGGAGAGCAGCTGGTGCGTCATCACGGCGGCCAGAACCGGCACAGTCAGGAGCAGCACGGCAGAGGCCAGCATTTCACCCCAGACAAACGGAGAAAACGGCAGCTTCTGTTCTGTATCAGCACGGCTATCAAAAATGGTCGCCAGCACGGTCATGACGGCACAGAGCAGCCCAACGCACCAGAGCAGAATAGCCGGAGCCTGCGCCCCATTGACGACAGCCAGAACGCCGGACACGCCAACCAGCCCAAGGCCAGCACCGTTTAGTGCGGGCAAAACCATGCCTGCACGCCCCAAAGCACGCGGCAGCCAGAGATTACTGAAGCCGCATACCAGCGCTGGGATTACAACAAACAGAAGCATGAGCGGTGCATGGATATGTTCCAGAACAGGCCAGACGCCCTGGTCAGGCATCAGGCCCGCCTGACGCAGCACAGAAGCTCCGCCACCAAGCAGCCCCGCCACCGCAGCGACAAGCAGATATCCTGCTCCCACACCTGTACCCGATGCAGCCTGCTTGTTCATGCTTTTCTTCCCGTTCCGGCTTTTTGCCCGGCAAAGGCCATTTTCCGTAACCTGTACCTTATTCAGACCCCATAGCGCCATGCGCTCTGCGGACTCTGTAAAAAAGGCATAATAACGGTTTTTCGACAGACCGACGACCCGTTAAGTCCCGCGCCGCCGTCTGCCCTGCCTTGTTCAGAAAGAGAGACAAAAGCGGCGGGAGCAGGGAATTTTACGTCCGGTCGAGTGTCACAAGTGTAAACAGACCCAGCGGGGGCACCGGCTGAATCCGTGCACGGGCCAGGTCATCCGGCGGCAGCAGGGATTCCATAGCAAAATCCGGATGCCAGCCCAGAGAGCGGGACGCCCGCGCCATGCCACGTTCTACCGCACCACGAACACCATTGGGTGCCAGAAAGTGGTTTACGAAGAGAATATGACCACCGGGCCGCACAACACGCTTGAGTTCACACAGCAATTTGCGCGGATGCGGCACCACAGAAGCCACGAACATGGCCACAGCGATATCGAAAGAGGCATCAGCAAAGCTGGTCTCTTCCGCATCCATTTCCAGCAGACCTTCAACGTTGGTCAGATGCTCTCTCTGCACGCGTTCCCGCGCACGGGCGAGCATGTCACCAGACAGGTCAATACCAGTAATCTGCTTGTCCTGAGTGTAACAGGGCAAGGCAAGCCCCGTCCCCACGCCGACTTCCAGCACCCTGGTGCCCGAAAGCGCGTTGACAGCTTCAACCGCACGCCTGCGGCCCACGCCTGAAATACCGCCAAAGACAGTATCATAGCAGGCGGCCCACCGACGGTAAGCAACTTTTACAGCCTCTGCATCCAGCGCCGAGCGTGAAGGAGGAGGCACCGGATCTTCACCCTGACCGGGCGGGCATTCGTGGAGAACGTCACTCATGTTCTCTCTCTGCCCGCTTGCTGTAATT
The DNA here is from genome assembly GCF_044094635.1 of Acetobacter sp. KSO5. Taxonomy (NCBI): domain Bacteria; kingdom Pseudomonadati; phylum Pseudomonadota; class Alphaproteobacteria; order Acetobacterales; family Acetobacteraceae; genus Acetobacter; species Acetobacter sp. KSO5. The sequence goes on from NZ_CP172014.1 coordinate 2,288,693, forward strand.
TCTTCAAGAGCCACAACGCATCTTCCCTGTATTAAATAACGCCCGCCATAAAAGCGCCCTTGTCTTCGGCCCCATTGTGCCCTTACCTTCCGCTCCGAAAGAACGGGTTGAAAAGAAAAACTGCCATGCTGAATCTGGTTATTGCCATCCTTGCGTTCATCATCTGGTCGTCCGTTGTCATTTACTACTTCAGGACGCCTCTGATGCACTGGTTTGACAACCGTTTTGGGAAAGACCCCGTCCTTCCCGATCTCGACAGTGAGGAAGAGCAGTCAGCATCTGCGGCGTCCGCGCCCCCTCCGGCCGATAAAGCGTCCTGAAATCAGGACGCCTTCCCCGCCAGCTTTGCTTCAATACAGTCCCAGATCAGCCCTGCTGCGTTAATCCCGTCAAAGCGTTCCAGTTCCTGAAGCCCCGTCGGGGATGTTACGTTGATTTCCGTCAGGTAATCCCCGATCACATCAATCCCGACAAAAATCAGGCCATGTTCTTTCAGGAACGGCCCGATCGCAGCACAGATTTCCTCATCCCGCGCCGTCAGCCCGACTTTGCGGGCCACACCGCCCACATGCATGTTCGAGCGATGATCTTCACCGGACGGCACCCGATTGATCGCCCCCACCGGCTTGCCATCCACCAGAATAATGCGCTTGTCACCGGCTTTCACGGCAGGCTCGTAACGCTGGATCATCAGCGGCTCGCGGGAGCGGGCAAAGTGCATTTCCAGCAGCGCGTTCAGATTCTGGTCATCCTCCCGAATACGGAAGATGCCGCTGCCACCGTTCCCGAAGAGCGGCTTGACGATAATATCGCGCCACTGACGACGGAACGCGCGGATTTCTTCCACATCCCATGTCACCAGCGTTGGCGGCATCAGGCCGGGGAAATGGGTGACCAGAAGCTTTTCCGGGGAATCCCGCACCCAGCGCGGGTCATTCACCACAAGTGCCTTGCCCGGACCAATGCCATGCACATGGTCCAGCAGATGCGTTGCCGTAATATAGGCCATGTCGAAAGGCGGGTCCTGACGCATCAGCACCACCTCCATCTCCCCCAGCGAGCGCCGGGTCACCGGGCCAAAGCTGGCATGCCGCCCCTGTTCACGCTGCACGGTCACGGGGCGAACAGCGGCACTCACGCGCGTTCTGACCGTCCCACCGGGTTCGGTCACGCCTTCACCCAGCGCCATGGAGCCGACTTCATACACAAACAGCGCATGCCCCCGAGCCTGCGCTTCCAGCATCATGGCGAATGTGGAATCACCATCAATATTGATGTGCTCCAGAGGATCCATCTGGACGGCCACATTCAGTGGAGATGACATACGCCCCCGCTTTCCTTTTTCATTACTCTTATACCACCGTAATCCTGTTCCGGCCCTCTGTCCAAACGGAGGAAGGATTCATCAGGACTGAACGCTCTCTTTTGAGACCTTTTTTCAAGGCAGCATGACGGCATCCAGACTATGCCCTGTGGCATCACACTGCATCCGCACATGAAAAACTGAATACGTATCAGCTACGGCCCCATGCCGCTGACGCACCTCCGGCTCCTCCTCACCCAGCACGATAAAGTGAGCCGCATCCGGCTGATCATGGCGTCTGTGGCTGCGAATCAGATACCCTTCCCCACATGCGGCACGCGGCAGATCAAACAGCGTCCAACGCGGCTCAACCGCCATCACCTTGCGGTCTTTGGGGGCGTAAAACGACAGTTCAGCCGCCAGACCATATTCATCCGCAATCAACACGGAAGACGCAGGCGTGCGAGCGGCAATAGTTTGCGAAAAATTCTGCCAGCCGCCCATCATCCGCAACGTCATGTCAAAATGCGGGGAAAGTCTCACAGGCGAGAAAACAGCCTGCACCACAATCACGCCGACCAGGGCCATACCCAGCAAGCTGGACGCCATCCATCCGCGCCAGACAGGCAGGACTGCCGCAACAGCAAGAGCCGGATACAGCACCACGGGCCAGTTAGCCTGCACGCGCGCACCAAATGCATGCTGCACAAACACAGCGGCTGGCAGCAGGATCATCAACAGCAAAAGGCGGGAAAAACTGTCTTTTTGTCGCCACAGCAGCCAGAAACCACCGAGAAAAAACACGAAGACACCCGGCGAGGCCAGCCCGACCTGACCGCCCAGCAATTCCCCAAAATAGGTTAATATTTTTGCCGGATGCCAGTCGCCCGTCCGGCCACCTTGCTTGAGAAAGCTCACCCAGCCATGCGTCGCATTCCACCAGATCACCGGCCCGGCACACAGCACGGCAACAGTACCGCCAGCCCACGGCCAGAGCGTTTTCAACCAGCTGCGCCCGGCGCGCGTCAGGAAGAGCCAGACCACAACCCCGAAAACAGGCAAGACAGCAGTATATTTACTTTCAAACCCTAGTCCGGCCGCCAGCCCGACCAGAAGCCAGCCAGCTCCCTGCCCGGCCAGACAGACACGCCCGAGGCTCCAGACAAGCAACGCCATAAAAAACAGGAGCGGCGTATCGGGCGTCATGATCAGTGTGCCGACACCCAGCGCCACTGTTCCGTTCAGCAGCAGGCCGGTTCGCACCATCCCCGCATCAGGCGTCAAGGACGCGCCAGACTGCGCCGTCGCTTCCCGTGCCCGCAGCCAGTCACGTGCGGTCAGAGCCAGAAAAACCGTACCAGCCAGTGCGGAAATCGGCCCCATGGCCCGCACACCCAAAGCGGTATCACCAAAAAGCGCCATCCCGGCCTGGATCCAGACGGCCACCAGCGGCGGATGGTCCAGATATCCTGCGGCAGGCGCTAAGGCCCAAATACGGTAATAGGCTTCATCAGGCGTAAGGGGCACCCATGCCGCCATAAGCAGACGGAAGAGCGTCAGCACTACAAGCGCGACGCCCCACATCCAGAGTCCGGCGCGTGGCGCGCGAAAGGTCACGGCCGCCAGATAATAGTGGCGGACATGGCGTAGTTCCACACAACCGCAATCAGAGCGCCGGCTACACTGGCCTCATTAAACTCGCGGTTCTGATTATAAACCATGTCCGCCACCCCGACGTTGGCCAGCGCACCAACAGAGCAAACCAGCATGAACAGCAGCAGCCCCCAGAGACAGCGCACGCCACGCAGGCGTCTGTCCCGGTAGGTGAAATTATTATCCAGCTGGAAATTGACGATCATGGCGACAACCGTGCCAATCCCCTGCGCCATGGAAAAATCGGCCCCCAGCGCCTTAACTGCCTGCATGACCAGCAGATTGGTGCCAATCCCGATCAGCCCGACAAGCGCAAACGCCACAAAACGCAGGGGCAACCAGCCACGACAAACTTTGTCCAGCAGCAAGGCGACAAACTGGAGCATAACCACCGCGTCCAGCTTGCTTTCACCGGCGAGCCGCTCCCGGAACCCGCATGCAATTTCCTGCACACGCAAAGGCTGAGGAGATGACAGCAACAGATCGACCAGAATTTTAAAACCCGTGCCAGACAGATGCGGTGCAATCCTCGCAAACGTGTCCTGCCGCAGGGCAAAAAACCCGCTCATCGGGTCACCCAGTCTAACGGGCAGGATCAACTGCGCGAGCTTAATGCCGCCATCAGACAAGGCATGCCGCCAGGCATTGGCCAGACCGGAATTATCACCGCCTTCAACATGACGGCTCCCCACAGCAACATCACACGCACCACTCTGCACGGCATTCACCAGTGCGCCGAGGCGGCTTTCATCATGCTGCATGTCGCCATCCATGACAGCGACAACCTGTGCGGAAGAAGACAAAGCACCCTCGATTACCGCAGAGGACAATCCGCGACGACCGATGCGGCACAGACCGCGCACGCGGGAATCCCTCTGCGCAATGGCGCGAACCGCGGCGGTTGTGCCATCCGGGGAATTGTCATCCACAAAAATGACTTCCCAGCGCCGCCCTGCCAGCGCGCGCTCCAGCGCAGCGACCAGCGGGCCGACATTCCCGACCTCATTATAGCAGGGAACAATAACGCTGATCTCGGGGCCAGCCTGCACGTCTGCGGTAATCACCGACGCCTCAGTCACGCGACACCGCCCTCGCTAAGCGGAAAAATCGGCACACCAGTACGGTCCAGACTGGTGCGGATTGTCTGCAACGTCTGCACACGGATCACATGAGGACCCTCCGTCAGACGGCGGGTCAGAGAATTTTCATGTGCTGCATCACGGGCGATCAGACGAACAAGGAAGTCTCCTCCCCCGCGAATCATGTGGCACTCGCGCACCTCCGGCCAGCGGGCCAGTTCTTCCTCAAATTCGGACAGAACAGCTTCTTTCTGACTATCCAGCCCGATCAGCGCAAAAAAGGTGATCGGCCAGCCCAGCGCCCCGGCATCCGGGTCTGCATGATAGCCATGGATCACGCCCAGCTCTTCCAGCCGCCGCACGCGCCGCAGGCAGGGCGGGGCAGAAATTCCAACGCGGCGGGCCAGCTCGACGTTGGTCATGCGCCCGTCTTCCTGAAGTTCCGCCACAATACGAAGGTCAACAGCGTCCAGTTCCGTCACCTTGCCTGATCCATTTCTCGCCGTAGCCTTTTTCAAAACAATCTGCGGTGTATATGCCACGCACACGCATACGCCGCAAACGGGTTCCGCTCTTGCTCTCCATGCATCCACCCGCCATATCGCAAGGCAAGAGAGTGCGTCTCAACGCATCATGGCTCCCAGCACGCAAAGGTCTGCCTTCCTCATGAGTGAAACCATCACCACCGATCTGCTTGTTATTGGCGCGGGCCCCGCAGGCTATACCGCCGCCATTTATGCCGCACGCGCCAATCTGGCCCCCGTGCTGGTAGCGGGTCTGCAGCCCGGCGGTCAGCTGACCATCACCACTGATGTCGAAAACTATCCCGGCTTTGCCGAAGCCGTCCAGGGCCCCTGGCTGATGGAACAGATGGCGGCACAGGCCCAGAATGTCGGCACGCGGATTGAATACGACATCATCACCTCCGCGAATTTCAAATCCGGCTCCCCCTTCCGCCTGATGGGTGATTCCGGCACGGAATATGTCGCAAAGTCCGTCATCATCGCCACCGGCGCTCAGGCCAAATGGCTCGGCCTGCCCAGCGAGAAAACCTTGCAGGGTGCCGGTGTTTCCGCCTGCGCGACGTGCGATGGCTTCTTTTATCGCGGTAAGAACGTGGTTGTGGTGGGCGGCGGCAATACTGCTGTGGAAGAAGCTCTGTATCTGACACATCACGCAGCCCACGTCACACTGGTGCATCGGCGTGACACGTTGCGCGCTGAGAAAATCCTGCAGGATCGTTTTTTCAAGAACCCGAAAACCTCCATCCTGTGGAACACGACAGTAGAAGACATTCTTGCCACCGGCACACCGCCGACCGTCAGTGCCATTCGTGTGCGCAACACGCTGGACAACACAACGCAGGACCTGCCGGCGGATGGCATCTTCATCGCCATTGGCCACGCGCCCACCACTGAGATTTTCAAGGGGCAGGTCACGCTGGATGCAGAGGGCTATATTGAGACAACCCCCGGCACCACCCGTACCTCCGTCCCCGGTGTGTTTGCTGCCGGTGATGTGCAGGACAAGATTTACCGTCAGGCCGTGACCGCCGCCGGCACAGGCTGCATGGCCGCTCTGGATGCTGAACGCTATCTGGCTGAACTGGGGGCTGAATAACAGGTCATCCCTTGACCCATCCCGGCAATTACTGCACGTAATGAAACTCGAAGCATGATAATTATGCTCTGATAACTTCATTCAATTTGCAGGAGGCGTGCGTGGACTGGGACAAACTCCGGGTATTCCATGCTGTGGCGGAAGCCGGTTCCTTTACCCACGCGGGAGATGTGCTTAACCTAAGCCAATCTGCTGTTTCACGGCAGATTTCCGCGCTGGAGGACGTCCTTCAGGTTCCTCTTTTTCATCGCCACGCCCGAGGACTGATCCTCACTGAACAGGGCGAGACGCTGCACAAGACGGTGCGCGAGGTCTTTTCAAAACTTGAAATGACCCAGACGCTTTTGACCGAAAGTAAGGAAAAAGCTGCAGGACGTCTGCGGGTTACGACAACCACAGGCTTTGGCAACTGCTGGCTTATGCCGCGGCTGCACAAGTTTATGGCTGCCAATCCAGACATTGATATCTGTCTTATTCTGGAAGACAGCGACCTTGATCTGGGGATGAGAGAAGCTGACGTTGCCGTGCGTATGCATGCGCCCCGGCAGCCTGACCTTATCCAGCGGCATCTGGCAGACTTCCATCTGCCGATTTTTGCTGCTCCGCTCTACATCGAAAAATACGGGATGCCGCGAAGCATTGAGGAAATCTCATCGCATCAGCTCGTGTTATTCGGAGAGCATCATCCGCCGGTTGCCCATATCAACTGGCTGGCTGAAAGCACACGGCACGGCACAACCAGACAGAATGCCCGTCTGGAAGTGAACAGCATGGCCGCCATGGCATCTGCCATTGCCGCCGGGCTTGGCATTGGGTCCATTCCGACCTATGCGGCCGCGCAGTTCCCTGATCTTATTCAGATTCTGCCTGACCTGACGACCCCGACAGTCGATGCCTATTTTGTCTATCCGGAAGAGCTGCGCAGCTCCAAACGCGTTGCAGTTTTCCGGGATTTCCTGATGAGCGAGCTCGGCATTCGCTGAACTCAGGCTTTTCAGACTCGGTTGCCTGCCGGCACGTGAGAACGAGTCGGGCGGATGACATAAAAAAAGCTCCCCTTTCCGGGAGCTTTTTTTATGTCTTTACTCGGTCTTTATTTATCAATTTCTATTATAACTGTCTTCCAGTCTTATAATGTCGTCTTCCCCCAGATAGGCCCCCGACTGAACTTCAATCAGCGTTAACGGAATTTTTCCGGGGTTTTCCAACCGGTGCACACAGCCCTGCGGCAGATAGACACTCTCATTTTCACGCACCAGCAACTCCTCGTCGCCCTTCGTGACCAGCGCCACGCCTTCGACAACAACCCAATGCTCTGCACGATGAAAATGCTTCTGGAGAGACAGCTTGCCGCCCGGATTGACCACAATCCGCTTCACCTGGAACCGCTCATTGCGGATCAGGCCTTCATAGAACCCCCAGGGGCGATAATTCCTCTGGTGCGCCGAGGCCTCTGAGCGTCCATCTTTCTTGAGGCGGTCCACCACTTTCTTGACGTCCTGCGCGCGGTCTTTATGGGTCACCAGCACCGCATCACTGGTCACCACAACAACCACATCATCCAGCCCGGTCACAGCCGTCAGCGGCCCCTCGGACCGCACGTAACAACCATGCGCATCTTCCGCTAAAACATCGCCCAGCAGCACGTTTCCTTCCGCCGTCTTCGGACTGATATCCCACAGCGCATCCCAGCTCCCGACATCCGACCACCCGAGATCTGCGGGGATCACGGCTGAAACCTGTGTATGCTCAGCTACAGCATAATCGATCGAAATATCCGGGGCCTGCGCAAATGCTTCTTTATCGAGCCGGATAAAATCAAGATCCGTCTTACGTTTTTCAAAAGCATCCTGAACGCTTTGCAAAACCTCCGGTGCGTAACGGCGCATTTCCTCCAGCAACACATCCGCCCGAAAGACAAACATGCCGGAATTCCAGAAGTAGTTACCGTCTTTTACGAAGTCTTCCGCAACGGCCTGCACAGGCTTTTCCCGGAAAGAACGGATTGTAAAAGCACCATCCACACCCGGCAGCGGGTCGCCTTTTTCAATATAGCCATATCCGGTTTCCGGGCGGGTCGGGGTCATCCCGAATGTCACCACCCGCCCCTGCTCCGCCGCCTGCACGGCTTTTTCCATCGCCTGCGTCAACGCGTCCGACTTCTTGATGTCAGCATCTGCCGCCATCATCCACAACACAGCGTCCGGATGTGTCTGCGCCACCAGCAGAGCCGCCGCCGTGATAGCCGGCGCGGAATTCCGCCCAACCGGCTCCAGCATAATGCGGGGGTCTGCCACCGAGACTTCCCGCAATTGCTCGGCAATCAAAAAACGGTGCTCTTCGTTACAAACAATAACAGGCGGCGCAAAACCCGCGACCTTCCCGCGCAGCACGGTTTCCTGAAGCATGCTGCGCTCACTCACGAGCGACCAGAGCTGTTTAGGGAAACTGGCACGAGACATGGGCCAGAGCCGACTCCCCGTTCCACCAGACAGCACAACCGGCACGATCATTTTGAACAGTCCTTATTCCGGGATCTTACAAATATTAAAGAGTTATAGCAGCCAATCGGCGCCTATTAAGAGGACTGTCTGCACGCAGCACAGTCGTTTTGGATAGTAGGCCAAACCGTAAAGTCAATTATGCCATTTGCAAATACCAGTGTCTCAAAAACAAACTCCGGCGATTACCCACCGTGGCTGCGCAGACAGAGCGAACAAGACAAATCATCCTTAAAATAGATTACCAAATGTTTATTTTACTTGCATACATCTCCTCTTTCACTCTCTCCCAGAGATGTTTTTCCTGACACATTCAATTTTATTCAATCACATTGCTATATTCTGTATTCACAAACAAGAACTGGAATAGTATGGGTGACTCATTCAGCCCAACAAATAAACGGAATTATCATGACAGAGAACCAGAGCTATCCCAACATTCTTGATCTGGCGGCAGAAATCGTTTCGGCACACGTTTCCAACAACCAGACCGATCCTGCTCTGATCCCCACCCTGATCCGTGATGTGTATCAGGCTCTGAAAACGGCTGATCAGCCGCAGAACGAACCGGAAAAACTGCAGCCTGCCGTTCCGGTCAAACGCTCTGTGTTCCCTGACTACATCGTCTGCCTGGAAGACGGTAAAAAACTGAAAATGCTCAAGCGCCACCTGCAGAGCGCCTATGGCATTACGCCGGAACAGTATCGTGAGCGTTGGGGCCTGCCGGCTGACTACCCCATGGTTGCTCCGAACTATGCAGAACGTCGCTCTACTCTGGCGCGTGAGATTGGTCTGGGCCGCAAAATCCATGCAACGCCGGAAGGTGAAGACGCTGGTGCACGTGGCCGCCGCGGCAAAAAAACGACAGCCTGATCTTTCAAAGTCTGACAGTATTCCTCTGGTTCGTGCTGTCAGACCATTTATGTATTGACGGATCACTCCGGCTTAGTGAATTTTGAAGTGCGCACCGGCCTTATGGCGGGTAGCGCACTTTTTTATTTGGCGTCCCTTTTTGTCACGCAGATCCGCTGGCCCCCTGATTGTCCGGCAGGTTGATATTCCAGAATTTGGAAGGTGGACCATGACCAAGTCTGAGCTTATTGCCGCACTCATGCAGAAACATCCGCATCTGCAGCTCAAGGACATCAATCTGATCGTCAATACTGTCTTCGACTCTATTTCCAGCAGTCTGGCAGACAATAATCGCGTAGAGCTACGGGGCTTCGGGGCTTTTTCCATCAAGGAACGAGACCCGCGCATTGGTCGCAATCCGAAAACAGGCGAGCAGGTTCAGGTCTCAAAAAAATACATCCCGTTCTTTAAAACAGGGAAAGACCTGCACGCCCGCATCAATAAAGCGCGTAAAGCCTGATATCCCTATCAGGCGCATTTTAGCGCCTGTCCTGATCTAAGGCGTCAGGTCAGACTATCCATAAACGTTTTCACGCGCCGCAGATCTTCTACAAAACGGGCATACTCCCGTTGCTTGTCGGCCTCACTGGGCAGGCGGAGCAAATAGGAAGGGTGAACTGTCACCAGTCCTTGGCTCCCTTCTCCTAACGGGAAAATGCGAGATCGCTCGCGAGAAATCGTGACCGGGCGATGCAGCAGACTTTGCGCGGCTGTCACCCCCATCATGACAATCAAGGCAGGCTGAATCAGCCGTCGTTCTGCATCCAGCCACATCTGGCAGGCCTGCACAGACTCCTGCTCCGGCTTTTGATGCAAGCGGCGACCATTCCGCCAGGTAAAGCGGAAATGTTTAACCGCATTGGTCACGTAGACCGTGTTGCGGCTCAGACCAGCTTCTTCCAGCGCCCGCTCCAGCACCTGACCGGCAGGCCCCACAAACGGACGCCCAGCCTGATCCTCCTGATCCCCCGGCTGCTCGCCCACCAGCATCACGCGTGCGGTAGGAGACCCTTCCCCAAATACTGTGCGAGAGGCCGGACGCCAGAGCGCGCAGGACCGGCAATCCATTGCCTCTGCGGCAAGAGCATCCAGCGATGTTGTAGTTTCGACTTCCGCACTGTCTGGCACCAGAACTGTACGGGGCCAGTCCTGCCACATCCCTTGCCCAGCCTGCTGCCAGCCTCCCTGCGGTTCAGCTGTAGCCTCAGCAGCAGCACCCGCGCCAAACCACAGGGCTCTGCCATCCCACTTCATACTCCGGTAGACAGTGCGGATTTCCCATGGCCGCGCATAGCGCGCCATACAATAAGCCGCGTTGCCTTCCACCACATAAGCGGTTGGCGTGGCTGACCAGACGGTCTGGGTGGAGTCTGCAAAAACACGGGAAAATTCGAGCCGGAACTGCTCCGTTTCGGCTTTAACGGCCTCCACAAGTGTCATCACACTGCGCACATCCGGGTCATCAAGCGCCGTTGTCAGATCCAGATGATCCTGCACGACGCGAAAAACCAGACGATAGAGCGCATCAAACCGCTCGGGCGACGACGCCTGAAGCCCCAGAAGAATCCACTCCACGAGCCGACGCGGCAGGTGAAGCACAGCATTAGGATCGGTTTGCTCGGCGGAGGCGACCTGAAAAACCTGCTGAGCCTCCTCAGCCGACTGCGCCACCCGCCAGGACAAGGCCTCAGGCGGCGTGCCTGCCAGAGCATAGTGCCGCGCAGCCTGTCGCCATGTTTTCAGATCAACCTGATGCGCCAGAACAATTTCTGTCACGGTTTTCCCCTCTTCCCTTTAGCGACAAAGCGCGATGCTTAAGGCTCGTCCTCAGAACGCAGAGGTGCCTGCCTCAACACCTCACGCACGACGTTTGCGCAAACGCTGCTGAAAGCGCGCCAGAATATCTGCAGCATTCATAATGCCGAACACGTGCAGCAGCGCACCATACAGAACGGCCCCAAGACCAACCATGCTGCCAAGCCACAGAATCCGGACACTCAACCCGGACGGGAACGCCAGAAGAGCCTGCGCCCCGAGCAACAGCCCTCCCATAAGAAGCGCCGCACAGGCCGTCTTGAACATTCTGAACTGCTCGATCCCGGAAACCTGCAACGCCTTACGCCGCATAAGCAGGATCGCCAGACACGCCACATTGGCGCAGGCGGCCAGACTACTGGCCAGCGGCGGCCCCATATGGGCCAGCGGCTTCATGAACAGCAGGTTCAGCAGAAAGTTCAGAACCAGAATGCCAATCCCGACATAAACGGGCGTGCGTGTGTCCCCACGAGCAAAGAAGGCCGGGGAGAAGACTTTCACCAGCACAAAAGCCGGAAGCCCGATGGCGTAGGCCCGCAGAGCCTGAGCAGACAGAAGCGCGTCATGCTCGGTAAAGGAGCCATGCCCGAACAGAACAATCATGATCGGGGCAGCCAGCGCCAGCAACCCGGCCACAGCGGGAAGCGTGAGGATCAGCACGTAACTCATGGCGCGATTCTGGGCGGAATGGGCGGCATCATGCTCGTCCGCAGCCAGATGGCGCGTCAGCACCGGCAGCAAGGTCGTCCCGGCCGCAGCGCCCAGAACACCGAGCGGCAGCTGATTGATACGATCCGCAAAATACATCAGCGAGACACTGCCTGAAGGCAGCAGGGTTCCGATGATCGTATCAACGGTGAGGTTGATCTGCCCCACGCCACTCCCTACCAGTCCCGGCACCATGCGGCGGACCAGCAGACGGATGCGAGGCGTCAAAGCAGGCCAGAGCGGCATCAGCCCAAACTGCGCCCGATGCGCCGCCCAAAGCAGCAAGCCAAGCTGTGCCACGCCCGAGGCCGTCACACCCCACGCCGCCGCATACGCCACATTCGGCAAAAACGGCGAGGCGAACAGGATGGCGGCAATCCCCACCACGTTGAACGCGAGATAGGCGGCTGCGGCCATACCAAAACGGTGCAACCCGTTGAGAACGCCCGCCACCAAAGCTGCTGCACAGATCAACACTAGATACGGAAAGGTAATACGGCTGAGGCTGACACCCAGCGCATAGCGTTCGCCCGTCTGCAAAAATCCGGGTGCAATCAGCCGCACCACCTGCGGCATGAAGATTTCCCCCAGCACGCACAGGAACAGCAGCCAGAGCAGCATGACGCCCAGCGCCCGCCGCGCAAATGTCCGGGCTTCTTCTTCCCCTTCCTTAGTCAGGACAGAAGAAAACAGCGGGACAAAGGCTGCGTTGAATGCTCCCTCGCCAAACAGCCGCCGAAACATGTTCGGCAACCGGAACGCCACCTGATAGGCATCCTGCAAAGCACCTGCGCCCATGAAGGCCGCCAGAAGCTGATCCCGCACCAGACCAAGGATACGGCTGAGCATGGTCCAGCCGCCAACAGTAAGAAAATTTTTGAGCATGACAGACTGCTTATACGGGCAGCCTTCCCTTTAGAGATAGGGGGATAAGCTTTCAAAGCTCAAATAAAAGCCGCCCCTGTGCAGAGCCCCGCCTCCTCTATATTTTGCTCGACCGAAAGCGTGGGAACGCGCAAACTTGTCAATAATGATATTTTTTACTGGGTAAGAGGAGAGACGCCCCATATGCCAGACACCACAAGCCAGCCCACAGGTTCCGGGCATCCACGCTGTATTCTGGTCAAACCGAGCCAGCGCTCCAGAAAAGGGCAGGAAACAGCGCGTAACGTTCTGGCATTTTTTATCTTCGCCGTTGCTCTTTACACGATCCATGGATTTTTGCCGGCGCTGGTATGGGGCGGGGTGTTCGCCATTGCCACATGGCCGCTCTATACGCGCGCTCAGGCAGCCTGGCCTAAAGCCGCCAATGGGACCATTTTGCCGCTTCTCTTTACGGCAGCCATGGCGCTGATTTTTGTGATTCCGCTGATGCTCATCACGCTGGAAGCCGTCGGCGAAGCCCAGAGTGCGCTCAGCTGGCTGGAACATGCCCGGCAAAACGGTGTGCCAGTGCCTGACGCCCTTGGCCGCCTGCCTTTTGGCAGCCAGACCCTTACGCACTGGTGGCAGGCCCACCTGTCTAACCCGGAAGACGTTTCCAACCTGACGGGGGCGCTGGACAGCAAGGGCATGGCGATTACCAAGGCGCTTGGGTCGCAGATTGCACATCGCGGCACGCTGTTCTGCTTCTCCATCATCACCCTGTTTTTTCTTTATAAAGACGGCACCTCTGTCATCCGCCAGTGTCGCATTGCCTCTCGCCGGGCCTTTGGCAAACGCGGAGAAACCATTGCCCGCCAGATTGTCGCCTCTGTCCACGGCACAGTGCTGGGGCTGGTGCTGGTTGGTATTGGTGAAGGGCTGCTGATGGGCATTGTCTATACCATTGCCGGGGCACCGCACCCTGCCCTGTTCGGTGTCATCACGGCCGTCGCCGCTATGATCCCCTTCTGCGCCATGATTGCCGTGGGCCTTGTGTCATTACTGATCCTTATGAAGGGCGCGTCCCTCGCTGGCATCGTGACGTTCTGCATCGGTGCTGTGGTGATTTTTGTGGCTGACCACTTTATCCGCCCGGTTCTTATTGGCGGCAGCACGCAGCTCCCCTTCCTGTGGGTTCTGCTGGGTATTCTGGGTGGTGCGGAAACATGGGGCCTGCTGGGCCTGTTTGTTGGCCCTGCGGCCATGGCGGCTCTCAATCTGCTGTGGCGCCGCTGGACTGCGGGCAACAACGCTGTAGAGGCCTGAACAGCAAAAAGGGTGTTCAAGTTCTGAACACCCACTCAACCGCTCTGAAATTTTTCAGAAAACCAAATAAACAAATATCGGGCAGGCGGGATTCGAACCCACGACCCCCAGTCCCCCAGACTGATGCGCTACCAGACTGCGCTACTGCCCGTCCATTTGGTGAAAGGGTGTTTAGCAGGCCCCTTCACAACGCACAAGCCACCTTGCGGTTTTTTTCACGCCGTGAGGCGATTACGGAATGCTTCCAGCTCCACCAGAATATCAGCCAGATCATTTTTCAGCTGCCCATTCTGCTTTTCCAGCCGACGCATCAATTCACCAGACACAGCGTCCGCCGCCGGTGCTGAAGGTGCAGGTGCAGGTGCAGGTGCAGCTTCAACAGCATTTTCAGGCTCTACAGCAACCTCGTGAGGCGGCTCCTCCGCATTTTGCGGCTCCTGAAGCTCTGAAGGCTGCGTAACAGCCGGACTTTCAGCCCACCCTTCATGCTCTTCCGGATTCGTAACTGAAACTGGCTCAGAGACGGGAGGAGTGCCTGCGTCCGAAGCCACAGACTCCGATGATCCCTGCGTCCCTTCAGACAAAGCAGCCGTCGGTTCTGGGACAATCGATTCAGGCACAGCTTCTGTTATTGCAGGACTCTGCTGAACCGCTTCGGCGTCCCCTTCACGCAGGAGACGCTGCACACCTTTCACGGTGTAGCCTTTGGCATACAGAAGATCGGAAATATGGCGGAGCAGTTCGACATCTGCCGGACGATAATACCGGCGACCACCGCCTCTTTTCAGCGGGCGGACCTGCTCGAAACGCGTTTCCCAGAATCGCAACACGTGCTGAGGGACATGCAACTCATCAGCCACTTCACTGATGGTGCGAAACGCGAGCGGCCCTTTTTCGGTACGGGCCAGCGCACCATTTTCCTCGTCCGGCAAGCCGGAAGGATCTGTGATGGAAGAAGGATGGTCGGTGTCACTCATCGTCATACGCCTCGCCACCCTCAAGCGGCTCGTGATTAATGGCTGCACGCAGCAGCTGACTCGGGCGGAAAACTAGCACGGAACGCGGAAGAATCGGGACTTCCTCACCCGTTTTCGGGTTGCGTCCGCAGCGCTGGCCTTTTTGCCTTACGGAAAAAGTCCCAAAACCACTGATCTTGACGCTTTCACCGCGTTCAAGCGCAAGCATGACTGTTTCCAGAATATCTTCCAGAAGCACAGCCGATTCTTTACGGGACAGCCCAACCTGCTGATAAATCTGCTCGACCAGAGAGGCACGCGTGACAGTTTCCATACTGATGAAAGTAACACGTTGGGCGACCTCGTCAATTCTCTCGTAAGGTCGCCCGTCGTGATGCCATCAGAATTTTGGAAATGCCGTTAGAAACGGGCGAGCGCGGAGCCCCAGGTCAGGCCACCACCCAGTGCTTCCATCAGCACCAGATCACCTTTCTGGATGCGGCCATCCCGCACGGCTTCATCCAGCGCCAGCGGAATCGAGGCCGCTGAGGTATTGGCGTGTCGATCCACCGTTATCACGACCTGTTCCGCAGGAAGGTTCAGCTTTTTAGCCACGCCTTCGATAATGCGGATATTCGCCTGATGCGGCACCAGCCAGGCGACGTCTGAATATTCCAGACCTTCAGCCTTCAGGGCCTCATCCACGGAAGAGGACAGCTTGGCGACAGCATGACGGAACACATCGCGCCCGCTCATTTTTAGGAAACCGCTTTTATCCCGGCGCCCTACAGCGCCATCAACATAGAGCAGATCACCCGCTGTGCCATCGGAATGCAGGTGGGTAGACAGCAGCCCCTGTTCGCCCGGTGCATCTGAGCCGGAAAGTACAACCGCCCCTGCCCCATCCCCAAACAGCACGCAGGTACCACGGTCAGACCAGTCGACAATACGGGAATAGACCTCACTGCCAATGACCAGAATATTCCGCGCCTGCCCGGCCCGAATAAACGCATCTGCTGTGGAGAGGCCATAAATAAACCCGGAGCACGCCGCAGCCAGGTCGAATCCAAAACCCTGCTTCATCCCCAGTTCAGCCTGAATCCGCACAGCAGTCGCCGGGAAAGCCTGATCGGGGGTGGATGTCGCAACAATCACGGCATCAATGTCATCAGCACTCAGGCCCGCATAGTCCAGCGCCTTGCGCGCTGCGGCGGCTCCCATGCTGGTCGCCGTATCATGCTCACCTGCGATGTGACGCTGGGTGATGCCGGTACGGGTTTTTATCCATTCATCGGAGGTTTCAAGCCGGGCTGCCAGTTCATCGTTAGACACGACCCGATCCGGCAGGAACCCGCCAAACCCTACCAGAAGCGAACGTCTCGCCATTACCGTTCTTTCATTATCAAACACCGGCATTCAGGACTGCCTGACGGCCAGTGCCCCGAACCTTGTCTGATCAGGAAGCCGTCGCCTCAGGCTCACGCTCCAGCGAGGCCTGCTGACGGGAAAGAAGCGCCCCCATATGGGTCAGACGCTCACGAATACCATCATTAAATCCATGCGTGACCATATCCATGGCCACATCCACAGCCGCAGCAAATCCTTCGGCATCCGTCCCGCCGTGAGACTTCACCACTACGCCATTCAGGCCGACAAAAACCGCGCCGTTACGACGGCGGGGATCAAGCCATTCCTTCATGCGCTCAAGGCCGGGGCGAACGAGCAGATAGCCAATTTTGGAAATAATGCCGCGATTGAAGACCTGCCGCAGCAGAGAGGTGGCCATTTTCAGCACACCTTCACCCGTCTTGAGGGCCACGTTCCCGGTAAAGCCGTCCGTCACCACTACGTCGGTTGTACCCGCCGTAATGTCATGACCTTCGATAAACCCGTGGAACTGGTCCGCAAGCGGGCTTTCACGCAGGGCTTCATACGCAACCCGCAGCTTCTCATCACCCTTCAGCTCTTCCGAGCCGATGTTGAGAAGCCCGATACGCGGTGCCGGAAGCCCCAGCACTGCCTTGGCGAAGGCCTCGCCCATCACGGCAAATTCAACCAGATTGCGCCAGTCACACGCCACGTTGGCCCCAAGGTCCAGCATGACCACATCGCCCTTGATGGTGGGGCTGATGGCTGCCATGGCGGGCCGGGAAATACCGGGCATGGTTTTGACGACAATTTTGGCCAGAGCCAGCATGGCACCGCTATTGCCAGCGGACACAACGCCCTTGGCGCGGCCACTTGCAACGGCATCCATCCCCAGACGCATGGAAGACCGGCGCACACGCAGGGCGGCGGTGGGCTTCATGTCCATGGGGACTGAGGCATCTGTGTGCCAGATGGTGCAGATTGCTTCCGCCTTGGGATGCTGCGCCAGAAGAGGGCGCAGACGGGCTTCGTCACCCGTCAGAAGCACACGCATCCCGGGATGGCGATCAGCTGCAATGGCAAGCCCGGCAACGACCACGTCGGGAGCTCCGTCCCCCCCCATTCCATCAACCGCAAGGCTGAAAACCTCACTCTGTTCAGTGGGGGAATTCTCGGAAATCTCTCTATCGCTCATGCCTGCTTCTCTGCCATGCCGCAGATGCCTTACTCCCGTACAACCACATTACCTCATGGCAATGTGAGCCGCCTGCCCTCAGGCGCGAACAGCGACTTTCAGTGCCTTACCAGCTGCAATCACTTCACGACCATCGTAGTGGCCGCAGTGGCTGCAGATGTTGTGCGGGCGCTTCAGCTCACCACAGTTGGAGCATTCAGCATGAGCCTCCACACGCAGAGCCTGATGGCTGCGACGCATGCCACGACGTGAAGGCGAAGTTTTTCTTTTGGGTACAGCCATGGGACCGAGCCCCTCCAAACAGATCTAAAGACTACCGGCACCGTGGACAATCCACACCGCCGAAAGACAAAACAGGTTAATCACCAGATTGAGGGCGGCCTCTAGCAGAGAGCCGCCACTTTCGCAAGCAAGAGCGCAATAAAACCTACTGCCACACGTCAGCTATCTTTGCGACGCAACCGTGCGAGATCGGCAAACGGATTAACTTTTTTCTCCGCCGCGTCCTTCTCAGCCAGCTTTTCCGCCTCTTCCTCGCTTATCACAAGCCCTTCGGGCAGGCTGGCGTCCGGAGCATGTGGATAAGGCTCCAGATCCAGAGCAAACTGCTCAACAGCGGCTTCCCCAAGGTCTATCGATTCCCCTTCATAGGGAATCTCATCCACGGCTTCCAGATCCGGGGCCGCACTTTCCTCAAAATGTTCTGCAGGCACAAACTGCACCGCAAAAGAGCCTGCAAGCATATCCTCAAACGGCTCCAGCGTGCGAACACATGTCTGTTTAAAGCGCACGGCCAGAGC
Source organism: Acetobacter sp. KSO5 (assembly GCF_044094635.1). NCBI lineage: Bacteria > Pseudomonadati > Pseudomonadota > Alphaproteobacteria > Acetobacterales > Acetobacteraceae > Acetobacter > Acetobacter sp. KSO5. Next base: position 2,306,793 of record NZ_CP172014.1, read on the forward strand.
CCCGTGGGCGGACACAAGATCCCGCCGCCCCAGAGTGAGTGTATATTTGCAGCGAAACATGCTGATTTCAGGCAGACCAAGCCGTCTGGCAATCTGTCCGCACTCCGCAGGCGTTGCCTCGACCGTGAGATCCAGTCCGGACGCGCCGATTCGACGCACGGCAACGGGACGGGAAAATTCCGGCTTATGGGGCATGGAAACCTCCTGAAACTCTAGCTTCTTAAAAAACAGACAGGCTTCCCGCTGCGGATTTGCAGGAACGCCTTTTTGCAGCCCTAACATAAAGCGCCCCAAGCGCAATGATCAGCCTGAAAACCCACGCCCTGCGCAATTCAGGAATTGACGCACAGAGCCCGTTGGGGCATCCGACAGAGTAGGTCTTCCTGCATGCCGCAGCCTGAAAGATCATACCTTCTTCAGAGTGACCGCACAGATTTGGGGACGCCTTACCGCCATGACACCGCACCGCAAGAAAAGTATGACGCGCTTCAGCACCGCCTGTGGTGCCCTTGCTGCTGTGTTTGTCATTTCCGGCTGTTCCGTGTTTGCCCCCACCCCCATTCCCCGTGGCTCGCTGATTGAAGCGGATGACTACAATCAGCTGACCCCAGGCACCAGCACGCGCGCTGATGCGGTGGATCTTCTGGGCTCCCCCACCACCAAGGGGGCCTTTGACGATAATACGTGGATCTACATTTCCATGACCACCTACATGAAGCCGCTGGATTTTCCGGGGATCGACAAGCAGCAGGTGGTTGTTCTGAAGTTTGACGGAGCCGGCATGCTGCAAAGCCTGCGCACCCTGAACCGTAAAGACAGCCGCTCCGTAGCCATGATCAGCAAGGTCACCCCCACACCGGGCACCAGCATCAACATCCTGCAGCAGATTCTGGGGAATGTGGGCCGCTACAACCCGATGCAGAACATGATGAACTCCAGCGGTGGCGGAACGGGCACGGGCATGATGGGCGGCAACAGCGGCCCGGGTCACTTCGGCGCAGGCAACTCGCTCTAAGCTCCTCCCTACCCTCAGGGCAGGATCAGTTTGACGCGTAGCCCTCCGGCGGGCGAGGCATCCAGTTCCATGTCTCCCCCATGGGCCCGCACAATATCGCGCGAGATTGTCAGGCCCAGACCTGTCCCCCCACCGCGGCCACTCTCAAACGCCCGAAAAACGGATTCGCGCCGCTCAGGACGGATTCCCGGCCCGTCATCATCCACCAGAACACAGACGCCTTCCTGCATAGCGTAAGCCGTTATGGCAATTGCACCGCCATGCCTGCGGGCATTGTCCAGCAGGTTCGTCAGGGCGCGCTTCATGGCATCAGGCCGCATGTGAACAGAGAGACCGGGCTGCACCGTGACAGACTCAACCCGTGCCCCGGCCCGGCGCGCAGCCGTCACGACGTCTTCAATAAAAGGCACCATCTCGACCTGTTCCGGCGTTTCGGCCCCCTCGCCGCGGGCAAACGCCAGATAGCTGCCGATCATGTGTTCCATCTCGACAACATCCCCAATCATGTCATCGACGTCCGGACTCAGCTCTTCTCCCTTAATCGTTCCGGTGCGCGGCATCATGGCCAGAGAAAGACGCAAGCGGGTCAGAGGCGTCCGCAGATCATGCGAGACACCGGCCAGAACGCCGGTACGTTGTGAGACAAAGCGATAGATCCGGTCCTGCATGCGGTTAAACGCCACAGCAGCCTTCCGCACTTCCTGCGCACCCTCCGGCTTGATAGGCCCGATATCCCGCCCCAGCCCGAACTGTTCCGCCGCACGCGCCAGGCGGCGGATGGCCCGCACCTGATTGCGCATGAACAGACTGGCCACCACAAAGAGCAGAATGGAGCTGCTAAGCGCCCAGCCCACAAAGAGCCAGATCTGCCCCATATCCAGCCGTTTACGGGGGGCATCCACATCCAGCACGCCATCAGGCAACTGAATGGCAATTTTCACGGTATGCGGATCGCTCTTCCAGTTCACAAAGAACGGATAATCAATGGCGCTATCCAGCGCATGCGCCAGATCATCATCCATCGGGCCGGTGATGTGATTAAATCCGAAGCGACGCAGGCGGGCACCGGGGTGCCATGTTTCCACCAGTTGCAAATGGTCCCGCGCCTGCGCGACGAACCAGTCCTTGTCGCTCCGCTTTTGCAAATGCTCCAGCGCATTGAGGGACAGGACAATATCCGCTGTCACACTGTCCGACAGCCGGCGGGACACAACCTTGAGGAAGTTCCCGTAAAACAGTTCCAGTGAGATGGCCTGTGTGACCAGCAGCGGGATCAGCACGATCAGCAGAGAGCGCCCCAGCAGAGAGCGAGGCAGCACCCGCCGCACAGATTTTTCCATACTGCGGGATTTCAACACACCCGAGGGGAAAAGCTTGAGGGGTCGTCTTTTCATGCCCGCAACACTAACGACGCTCCCTTACTGCACACCGGGCTTGAGCACATAGCCGCGCCCACGGATGGTGTGCAGAAAACGCGGTTCACGCGGGTCTGGCTCAATCCTACGCCGCAGCCGTGTGACCTGCACATCCACAGCGCGCTCTCCAATTTCTGCCATATCCAGCGCACGAGCAATCTCTTCGCGGGAGAAGACCTCATTCGGACGCCGCGCCAGCACGGACAGGAGCGCGGCCTCACCGCCCGTCAGATGCACATTCCCCTCCGGGCCGGAGAGCAGCGCCCGCACGGGGTCAAACTCCTTCTCGCCCAAGCGAATAATTCGCAAATTATCCGCTGCGGGGGCCGGGGCCAGTCGCCGCAGATGCGCCTTAAGTCGCAGCAGCAGTTCCCGTGGCTCAAACGGCTTGCCCAGATAATCATCCGCGCCTGCTTCCAGACCGGAAATCCGGTCCGCAGGCTCGCCCCGTGCCGTCAGCAGCACAATCGGCAGGTCCTGCCCGGCATCACGCAGGGCACGGGTGAGTTCCAGCCCGTTTTCCCCCGGCATCGTCACGTCCAGCACCATGGCATCGGGCTGGATTCCCTGCAACGTCTGCCGGGCCTCCGCCGCGTTGGCCGCTACACTGATCCGAAACCCCTGCTCCGACAGATACCGTTGCAGCAGACGCCGCAGACGCGGGTCATCATCCACCACAATAACATGCGGTGCCATCCCTTCTTCCGGCACAATATCGCGGTGGCTAAGTTCCATTGCGTCCCTTTCTTCGTCCTGCGGCATCATCTGCCATCATGGCGCGACTGCTTTCGGAGAGCATCCCGTGCATCACGCGGCGGAATCCTTCCACGGCCGCGCCGCCTGCTTCCCGATAGGCTGCACTCAGGCGCTGGCGCACAACTGCAAAAAGTCGTGCTTCCACAGCCTGCCCTTCTTTGCTGAGTCGCAATAGCCGTTGCCGCCGATCCCTCAGACTGGTCTCACTGTCCAGATAGCCGCGCTCCTGCAACTCGCCCAGCGTCCGCCCGAGGCTCTGCTTGGTCACACCCAGCGTGTCCTGGAGGCGGCTGACCGGAATACCGGGGCTGAAGGCCAGTACCTGCAACACCCGGTAATGCGCGCTCCCCAGTTTTTCTTCCGTCAGAATCGGTTCCAGCGCTGCGGCCATATCGCGCCCCGCCAGAAACATCATGGCCTGCGCCAGCCGGAGCTGCTCTTCCCGCAGGAACAGCAGGCCCGCCCCGGCTTCATCATGCGGGCGATATCCGGTTGTCATCAGCGCCTGCCCTTTTGCCGCATGGCGTGGCGCTCAAACTGTAGCCGGACGCGCAACAGGCCGCCGGCCACTCAGCCGGGCCCGCAGCTTACCAAGACGCAGCACCCCGGCCAGACGACGGTCAATAAACGCCGCCAAAGCGGCTTCATTCTGCCCGCGCGCCAGCCAGTAGAGCAGAGTCGTGCCGTAAACTGCACCCAGCGTCAGACGCTTGGTGACGTAGGTCATGCCCGACGAGTCATCCTGCGCCGCCTGCCAGATCGCATTGATGGTCCGCATCAGTGACCGCCGCAACGCGCCGCGCGCACAGGGCGTGGCCAGCGTTGCAAATCCGGTTCTGGCCCCGGCCCGCATGGCCTGATCCACCGGCAGACGCAACAAAAGCGCCTCCCGCACGCGCTGGCTCAGGCGCGGTTCGGTTGTCTCCAGCATGGCGGCCACCATTTCGCGGTCACACAGGTCAGACCAGGCCTCCACCATTTCCACCGCCCCACCCGGGAACAGCAGGTCCGCTTCCGGCCCGGCTACATCCCGCAGCACCGGCACGCTCCAGCCGCGTTCTCCGGCTACAGCAGCCAGCTTGCGCAGAGCGTCATCCCGCACGGCATCCCGTTCTATGGGCGCGGGCATACTGCCTGTGGCCAGCCCTGCCACGGCAAGAGAAATTGCCTGCTCGACCTTGCCCCATCCTGTGGTCATGTCCGCACTCCGTATCGCGTTATCTCGGTATCAAATCCGAGCTTTCCCAGATCATCCATTCGCATGGGATAGAGAATCCCGTCCAGATGATCCATTTCATGCTGCATGACATTGGCCCGAAACCCCGAGGCTACGCCTTCCACGGGTTTGCCCATGTGATCATATCCCGCATAGCGGACCCGTTTGTAACGCGGCACTTCCCCGCGCAGGCCGGGAATAGAGAGGCATCCTTCCAGACGCGGCACCAGGTCATCCCCCACCGGCTCCAGAACCGGGTTAATGAGCACCTGCACACCGCACGGCGGATCATCCTCGCCCTCGCTTCGACTCTCCGGCACGGAATACAGAAAAATCCTTTTTGAAACATAGACTTGTGGTGCAGCCAGCCCAACGCCTCCGGCATCTGCCAGCGTTTCCATCATGTCCTGAATCAGTAGCCCGATGTCCGGCGCGTTCACGTCCGCCACATCTTCCGCCCGTTTGAGCAAAACCGGGTGCCCCATCCGCGCAATTTTCAAGATAGCCATACCCGCCTCCTTATAGCTCTGTTAAATAGTCACAAGAGTTTGTTGCTGAGAGGCAAGAACGAATTGTGTCTTTCCGCAAGCCCGTGCTATAGACGCCGCCAATAGAGGAATCGGTAGCACGCAGGTGCTTTACCGAGTCTTTTTCCATATCACGTCAAAACCGGGATTATCCGGGTTTTCTGAAACAGGGGTTAGTGGCCAAGTGCACGTTCTCGTCCGTGACAACAATGTCGATCAGGCTCTCAAAGCGCTCAAGAAAAAAATGCAGCGTGAAGGCATCTTCCGTGAAATGAAGCTGCGTCGTCATTTCGAAAAGCCTTCCGAGCGTAAAGCGCGTGAGTCTGCTGAGGCCGTGCGCCGCGCCCGTAAAATGGAACGCAAGCGTCTCGAGCGCGAAGGCTTCTAAAGCTTCCGCACTCCATGCGCTAAAAAGGGCGGGGCACAGCACGTGTCCCGCCCTTTTTTTGTTTTGCGCCAGACCAGTCAACGCGGCAGAACAGGATAGAACCGGAAACAGGCCACCCTGCCCCCGGCTCTCCCATCATCAGGCAACGAAGCGGCCTGACACAATTCCTCAGTCCGCATCCATCAGACGATGAGACAGGTAGATGGCTTCCAGCGCTCTCTCATGCGCCACTTCCGGTGCATTGACCGTGCCGGAATGACCGCCTTCAATATCTTCATAATAGAAGAACGGTTTGCCTAGCGCTTCCAGCCGTGCCGCAAAGCGACGGGCATGCACCGGGCCAACGCGGTCATCACTGGTCGCTGTAAAAATGAACGGCTCCGGGTAGGACACGTCTGCTTTCAGATGCTGCACCGGTGAAATGGAACGCAGGAAATCCGCCTCTGCGGGAACAGACATGGAGCCATATTCCGCAGCCCATGAAGCCCCGGCGGACATGGTTTCAAAATGCTCCATATCCAGCAGCGGCACGCCGATAATCACCGCATTCCACAAATCCGGGTGCTGCGTCATCTGCACGCCAGACAACAGGCCACCATTGGAGCGACCACGAATACCCAGACGGCGCGGGGATGTAATCTTGCGGCTTATCAGGTCCCGCCCAACAGATGCAAAGTCATCATAGACCTTCTGCCGCCCGGACTTCCGCCCAGCTTCATGCCAGGCCGGACCAAACTCACCACCGCCCCGGATATTGGCCACCACATACACGCCGCCACGGTCCAGCCAGAGCTGACCAATTTCCGGCGCATAAAGAGGGGTGTAGGAGACCTGAAAGCCACCATAAGCCGTCAGCAGCGTCGGGTTTGCACCGTTCAGCTTCATGTCGCGCCGATGCACGGTAAAATACGGAACCCGCGTGCCATCCGTGGAGGTCGCCCAGAACTGCTCTATCACCAGCTTGTCAGTTTTGAACCGAGCCGGAGCAGATTTGACCTTGTGCGGCTGCCCCTTACCTTCCAGCAACCAGAGCTGTGACGGCTCCAGATAGCCTTCTACGCTGAGAAACGCCGTATCCGACGCATGATCGGTATCCACAATATGAACCGACGTCATGTCCGGCAGCGCAAGAGCCGTAGCCTGCCAGGACTTGCCCGCCTGTGTGGGCGTAAAGCGCATGGCGCGGCCACGCACGTTATCAAACAGACTGACCAGAACGGTATTTTTAGTCACACCAACCTGATCAATCGACTGAGACGGACCAGGCGTGAAAATCACCTGCACACCCTGCTCCACCACACCCGGATCAACCGAAAGCAGGCTACCGGCAGGAATGGTAGCCTGTCCGGCCGGGTGCCAGTCTTCCTCAACAGAGACAATCAGACGGCCTTTGAGCAGCCCCTGAATTTCGCTTTTGGCCGGCAGCGCCAGCCAGCGCAGGGCTTTGCCTCCGTCGACCACGGCATAACGCGTTTCAAAGAAGTTCACGCTCCGCTGGATCATCACCAGTTGATGCCCATCGCCATCTGTCAGCACCATGGGCATGACGGCCATATCGGAGGCCTCTCCCCGAAAGAGTTCCTTTTCCTCTCCCGCAGTTGCTCCCCGCACCATGGTTTTAACCACAAACGGATAGCCGGATGGTGTCAGCGTGGTGCCTTTTCCATCCCAGTCACGGGCCAGAAGAATCGTGTTTGCATCCACCCAGGCTGCTGTCTGTTTGGAGCGTGAAAACACAAAGCCACCGGGCACAAACTGGCCGGTTTTTGTGTTGAATTCCCGCAGCGTCTCGGCATCTTCCCCACCATCGGACAGCGCCACAAGACAATGCTCATCCGCCGGGGCAAGACAGTTTGCACCTTTAAAGACCCAGTTCACGCCGTCCTGTTTCGCCAGAGCGTCCACGTCCAGCCGCACGGCCCAATCGGGTGTTTTTTTCAGGTAAGAGGCCTGTGTAGCTTCCCGCCAGATCCCATGCGGATGGGCGGCATCCTGCCAGAAATTCCAGATTGCCCCGCCCATAAGCGACGGCATGGCCAGACGATCCGGAGCCTGAAGGCCAGTCAGCACATCCTTATAAAACCCGGCATAGCGAGGGTCTTTTTCCAGTGTGCTGGTGGTGTGCAGGTTCTGGGCGCGCACCCACGCCATCGCCTGCTGCCCGTGGATGTCATTCAGAAACGTGGTGTTTGTGGTCGCCGTGATAACCGGTACAGCGCCTGCAGGCGCATCGGCTGCCTGCGCATCCGGGGCAGCAGCTGCCATGACAAGCGCAGAGGCCGCCCCTGCCAGAATCCAATGTTTCAAACGCATTCTCACCGTTCCCGGAATTCTCTGATGTGTCATGCGGACTGTTTTTCCACCGTATTGAAAAACAGTCCACCAAAAGAAAAACCCCCGATGCAAGGCACCGGGGGTTTAATCTGGTCAGGCTACAAAACAGCTAGAGAAAGGCAGTCTTATTTCTGAAGCTTGTCCAGTTCACGGACAATGGCTTCACCCATAACGGACGAGCCGACACGAGCCATGCCTTCGCTCATGATATCCGCCGTGCGCAGGCCGCTTTCCAGCACGCGGGAGACGGCTTCTTCCACCATCTTCGCTTCGTCCTGCAGGTTCAGCGAGTAACGCAGCAGCATGGCGAAGGAGAGGATCTGCGCAATCGGGTTGGCAATGCCCTGCCCGGCAATATCCGGTGCGCTCCCGTGGATCGGCTCATACAGCGCCGCACATTTCCCGTCAGCCCGCACTGCACCCAGCGTGGCGGACGGCAGCATGCCGAGGCTGCCCGTCAGCATGGAGGCCAGATCGGACAGGATGTCACCAAACAGGTTGCCGGTCACAATCACATCAAACTGGCGCGGGTTACGGACCAGCTGCATGGCGCAGTTATCGGCCAGCATGTGTGTGAGTTTCACATCAGAAAATTCACGCGCATGGAGGTCGGTCACAACCTCTTTCCACAGCAGGCCGCTTTCCATCACGTTGCATTTTTCAACGGAACAGACATGGCCAGACCGCTTGCGGGCCATTTCAAACGCTACACGGGCCACGCGCTCGATTTCCGGCGTCGTATAGACTTCCGTGTTAATGCCACGACGTGTGCCATCCGGCAGGGTTTCAATCCCGCGCGGATCACCAAAGTAAATGCCGCCCACTGTCTCGCGGACAATCATAATGTCCAGACCACGCACCACGTCGGGCTTCAGCGTGCTGGCATCAACCAGCGCATCAAACACCTTGGCGGGGCGCAGGTTGGCAAACAACTCGAGTTCCTGACGGAGCTTGAGAATGGCCACTTCCGGGCGCTTATCAAAACCGACATGGCCCCAGCGCGGGTCCCCCACGGAGCCAAACAGAACCGCATCCGCAGCACGGGCTTTTTCAATTACCTCATTGCGGATTGGCTCGCCATATTCTGCCAGAGACGCGCCGCCGACCAGATCTTCCGTGATTTCAAACGCAATGCCACGGTTCTTTTCCAGCCAGCTGATAACGCGGACGACTTCCCGCATCACTTCCGGACCGATACCATCCCCCGGCAGAACAAGCAGTTTTGCAGGCTGAGCACTCATGACTTTTCCAATTCTTCAATCAAGGGTGATTGTCGGCATCCAGGGGCGTTCCCCGGCAACCTTGTGTTCAAAGGACTTAATTTCAGTCTCGTGCTGAAGCGTCTGGCCAATATCATCCAGCCCTTCAAGCAGCATGTGCTTGCGGAACGGATCAATCTCAAACGGCACTTCCTCACCATCCGGGCGGATCACCACCTGCCGGGGCAGGTCAATGGTCAGCCGGGCATTGCTGCCCATGGTGGAGTCAGACATTAGCTGATCACACACTTCACGCGGCAGCTTGATGGGCAGGATGCCGTTCTTGAAGCAGTTATTGAAGAAAATATCCGCAAAAGACGGGGCAATCACACAGCGAATGCCAAAATCCAGCAGCGCCCAGGGGGCATGCTCACGAGAAGAGCCGCAGCCGAGATTGTCATAGGTGACCAGAATCTCGGCTTTCCGCCAGGGCTCCTTGTTCAGGATGAAATCCGGGTTTTCAGAGCCGTCCGGGCGATAGCGCATGCTGTCAAACGCATATTTGCCCAGGCCCGTCCGCTGCGTGGTTTTCAGGAAGCGGGCCGGAATGATCTTATCCGTATCAATGTTGTCTTCCGGCAGAGCCGCAGCAACAGCGGACAGCGTGGTAAATTTTTCCATCAGACCAGCTCCCTCGAATCCGTCAGACACCCTGTAACAGCCGCCGCAGCCGCCATGGCGGGAGAGAGCAGATGCGTCCGCCCGCCGGGGCCCTGACGCCCTTCAAAATTACGGTTGGAGGTTGAGGCGCAGCGCTGGCCGGGTGTCAGCTTGTCCGGGTTCATACCCAGACACATGGAGCACCCCGCCTCACGCCATTCAAACCCGGCATCCAGAAAAATCTGGTCCAGACCTTCTTCTTCCGCCTGCATTTTCACCAGACCAGAGCCCGGTACGATCATGGCGCGCACGCCGTCCGCAACCTTGCGACCTGCGGCAACCTGAGCGGCGGCGCGGAGATCTTCAATCCGGCTGTTGGTGCAGGACCCAATGAACACGACATCCACCGGCGTTCCGGCAATTTTCTGCCCGGCTTCCAGCCCCATATAATCCAGCATGCGCTGCATCTGGGCCCGTTTGGACTCTTCAGGCTCCTGCGCCGGGTCAGGCACTGTGCCCGTAATCGGCAGAACCGTTTCCGGGCTGGTGCCCCATGTCAGGCTCGGGGCAATATCTTCGGCCCGCAGAGAGACTTCTTTGTCAAAATGTGCGCCGTCATCCGTCGCCAGCGTGCGCCAGAACGCAACAGCTTTTTCGAAATCTTCCCCTTTGGGGGCAAACGGACGGTTGCGCACATAGTCAAACGTCGTGTCATCCGGAGCCACAAGCCCGGCACGTGCGCCAGCCTCGATGGACATGTTGCAGATGGTCATACGACCAGCCATATCCAGCCCACGAATGGCGGAGCCTGCGAATTCAATCACATGCCCGGTGCCGCCAGCGGTGCCGATATGCCCGATAATAGCCAGCATGACGTCCTTGGCGGACACGCCCGGTGCAAGCTGGCCTTCCACCGTCACGCGCATATTTTTGGCGGGACGCTGCAGGATGGTCTGGGTGGCCATCACATGCTCGACTTCAGACGTGCCGATACCGAACGCCAGAGAGCCCATCGCGCCATGTGTGGATGTATGGGAGTCACCACACACAATGGTCATGCCCGGCAGGGAAATGCCCTGCTCCGGTCCGACCACATGCACAATGCCCTGCGAGGCGGAAAGCAGCGGGAAATACGGAACCCCGAATTCCTTCACATTCCGTTCCAGCGTTTCAATCTGGTTCCGGCTTTCCGGTTCTTCGATGGGTTTGGTACGGTCAGACGTGGGAACGTTATGGTCCACCACAGCCATGGTCATTTCAGGATGACGCAGCTTACGCCCGGCCAGACGCAGGCCTTCAAACGCCTGCGGGCTTGTCACTTCATGAAGAAGGTGACGGTCGATATAAAGGATAGAGGTGCCATCCGGCAAAGTTTCGACAACATGGTGGTCCCAGATCTTGTCGAATAACGTACGCGGCGCCATGGCCCTCCCCTTTCATGGAACGGCACGGACTCGCGCAGATCAGCCTGAACTCAGCCCTGGTCTGACAGACGAAAAACCCGCGCCTTCATCTTCTCAGCACCCGAAAACCCGGCGAGCCGAAGCCCCACCGGGTTTTTGAGGTCAGGCAGGCCACCCGAAGGCAGCCTGCTTTAACGCGATATTAGCTGGCAGCTGCCGGAGCAACAACGTCACGCGGACGCTCAGCGATACGAGCGGACTTACCGCTACGGCCACGCAGATAGTACAGCTTTGCACGACGCACTTTACCGCGACGCACAACCTTGATTTCAGCAATGGTCGGAGCGTACAGCGGGAACACACGCTCTACACCTTCACCATTGGAAATTTTGCGCACGGTGAAGTTGCTGTTCAGGCCCTTGTTGGAACGGGCAATCACAACACCTTCAAATGCCTGAAGACGCTTACGCTCACCTTCAACAACCTGCACGGACACGCGCACCGTATCACCGGCTGCGAATTCCGGCACGGCGCGTGCGGCGGTCAGACGTTCGATTTCTGCAGCTTCATACTGCTGAATAATGTTCATTTCGGTATCCTTCCTCAAACCCCTGTTGGGTCTGTCTGCCCGTTTTTTCCGGTAGCAGCAGTCCCGTTTCTCTCCCTGCGAGCCAGCCAGGCAGACCACAGGTCCGGCCGTCTTTCCCGCGTGATTTCTTCCGCCTGCTTCTGGCGCCACGCTGCAATAGCCGCGTGGTTTCCTGACAGCAGGACTTCAGGCACGTTTTGACCTTCCCATACAGCAGGACGGGTATAGTGAGGATATTCCAGCAGGCCTTCGGAAAAACTTTCCTCAACCCCGCTTTCCTCACTCCCCATCACGCCGGGCAGCAGTCGGACGCAGGCATCCAGCAGCACAAGGGCGGCAGTCTCTCCGCCGGACAGAACATAATCCCCTATGGAGATCTGTTCGATTTTCCGGCTTTCAAGAACCCGCTCGTCCACCCCTTCAAACCGGCCACACAGCAGCACGAGGCCCGGCCCCTGTGCGTAACGCTGCACGTCCTGCTGGCGCAGTGGCCGGCCACGCGGTGTCAAAAACACCCGCGGCACATCCACCGGAGCTTGCGTGGCAGTCAGAGCAGCATCCACCACATCGGGGCGGATCACCATGCCTGCGCCACCACCAAACGGGGAATCATCCACCGCCCGATGCCGGCCCAGACCCTGCTCACGCAGGTCCTCCGCAGCACAGGACCACACACCGTTTTCCAGCGCACGTCCTGCCAGAGACAATCCCAGCGGACCGGGAAACATCTCCGGGAACAACGTCAGCACCGTTGCCTGCCAGCTCATGCCGCAGGCCCCGCTGCTTTAGCCGTTCCTACTCCACGCCCTTCCTCACCAGAGACCTCCACAGGGCGCACGATGGTGACCACCCGCCCCTTCAGATCAATCTCCGGCACGCAGGCGCGCGTGAACGGAACAAGCACGCCGCCGGTCAGCTCCAGACTGGCGCCAGCCCCGTAATCATGCACCATGACAACCTGCCCCAAAGAGCAGTCGCCTTCCCGCGCCTCCATGCCAATCAGATCAGCATGGTAGAATTCTTCTTCCTCAGGCTCGGGCAGCACATCACGCGGCACAAAAAGACGGGTATTGACCAGCGCCTGCGCTGCGGTCCGGTCGGCCAGCGGCTTACCCTGCGCATCGCGCAGCTCCGCCACACCGTCCGCCCCGCGCCAGCGCAGAGACCATTCCCGCCCCTTTTCATCCACCAGAACCTTATAGGCTTCCAGCGCGGCCGCATCGGCAGCGTAGCTGTGCACATGCACAAGCCCACGCACACCATGCGGTCTGCCAACAACGCCTATCTGGATAAGGTCTGCGCGCATGATCGGGTCAGCTTAGCTCGCTCTGGCCTCAGGCTGCGGCTTCAGCAGCTGCAGCAGCGGCTTTTGCGCGTTCCTGGGCTTTCTTCTTCGGAGCAGATTTTTTGGGCTGCTCGTTGTAAGCGGGCTTGGGAGCCAGACCGGCGTTCCCCAGGAAGCGAGCAACACGGTCGGTTGCCTGCGCACCCTGAGACAGCCAGTGCGTGATGCGCTCATCAACCAGACGCACGCGTTCAGCATGGTCGGACGGCAGCATCGGGTTGTAAGACCCTACTTTTTCAATAAAGCGGCCATCACGCGGGGAACGGCTATCAGCCACCACGATGTGGTAGTAAGGACGCTTCTTGGCCCCTGCGCGGGCAAGACGAATTTTAAGACTCATTCAGACTTCTCCAAAACCCTGAAAAACTTCGGATAGAAACAGGCCGCTTTAGCGGAAGGGAGAACCGCCACCCGGCGGCCCTCCACCCATTCCTTTAGGCATGAGCGCGGACATTCCCTGGCGCATGAGACCTTTCACGCCCAGCTTGTTAAAGCGCTTCATCATCGAGGACATCATATCAAACTGCTTGAGCAGCTTGTTGACCTCCTGAACACTCGTCCCTGACCCGGCTGCGATCCGCTTCTTGCGGGAAGCCTTGATAATGGCCGGCGCTTTGCGCTCGCCCCTGGTCATGGAAGAAATAATGGCCAGATGCGTCTTCAGGATAGAGGTATCAAGGTCCTTGTCGCCAATGGCTTCCTTGATTTTCCCCATACCCGGCAGCATGCCGACAATTCCGGAAATAGACCCCAGCTTGCTGATCTGCTTGATCTGCGATGCGTAATCATCAAGATCGAACTTGCCGGCCATCATCTTCTTGGCCAGCCGTTCCCCTTCTTCATGATCAAGGGTATCAGCCGCTTTTTCCACCAGCCCGGCAATATCGCCCAGACCGAGAATACGGCTGGCAACACGCTCGGGGTGGAATTCTTCCAGCGCATCCAGCTTTTCACCGGAACCGGTCAGCTTGATGGGTGCGCCGGTAATGGCCTTCATGGACAGGGCCGCACCACCGCGGGCATCACCGTCCATACGGGTCATCACCACGCCGGTCACGCCCACGGCGTCATTAAACGCCTTGGCCGTATTCACGGCGTCCTGCCCGGTCATAGCATCCACAACCAGCAGGGTTTCAGCAGGCTGGGTCACGGCACGAACCTGCCGGACCTCTTCCATCAGCGCTTCGTCAATGGACAGACGGCCTGCTGTATCGAGAATAACAACGTCGTAGCCTTCGCGCCGGCCCACATCCATCGCACGCTGTGCGATTTCAACCGGGGTCTGGCCCGCTACGATCGGCAGGGAAGCGACATGCGCCTGCTCGGCCAGCTGTGCCAGCTGCAACTGAGCTGCCGGACGCTGGGTATCCAGAGACGCCAGCAGCACCTTCTTCCGCTCACGCGTGGAGAGGCGCAGGGCGATCTTGCCGGAGGTCGTGGTTTTACCAGACCCCTGCAAACCCACCATCAGGACGGGCACCGGCGACGTGGCATTCAGGTTGAGCGGAACAGCGCCCGCCCCGCCAAGGGCATCAATCAGCGCATCGTTAACAATCTTCGCAACGGCCTGACCGGGGGAAATGCTTTCCAGCACCTCCGCACCCACGGCGCGTTCCTTAACCTTGTTAACGAAGTCCTTGACCACAGGCAGCGCGACGTCTGCATCCAGCATAGCCAGACGAACTTCGCGCATTGCCTCCATAACGTCGGCTTCTGACAGCGCGCCACGTTTGGCGAGTCCATCAAAAACCCCGGAAAGCCTGCCTGAAAGAGCCTCGAACAAAAGCGTAATACCCCAAAAGGAGACGCGCCACTGCGCGAACACTCGCGGAGTGGCGGTCCTGATTTGTGAGAGGGAGTTACAACCCCACTCTCACCGAGTCAAGAAACGTCTGTTTTTTACTTGTCAGACGTCGGCGGGGCCGGGTGTTCAACTTCGCGCAGCTGTTCCATCAGATCATGGATTTTAGCCTGACGTGCCTTGACCTGAGCCAGCTGGTCCGCCGTCAGCACATCATGGATGCGGGACGCAACTTCCAGATGGCGCGCCTCAGCCTGCGCACGCAGGGTTGCCTGCTGCTGCTGCAGAGTCGCGACCTTGTCTTTATCGACCGGACCCGGCGTCGTCAGGATGTCCTGAATCTGCTGATGAATTTTGGAGGATTCATCACGCATATCATCTGCATGATCCTGATCGTGCGCTTCACGCAGGATGGTGTCGATCTTCTTGCGCTGCTGCTTCGTCAGGTCCAGCCCTTCCAGCATGCTCATGCCGCCACCATGGCCACCCGGCATGCACGCACCCGGACCACCAGGACCACCCGGAGGCGGGAAACCACCACCCTTACCGGGGTGAGCGTGGGCAGGCAGAGCAGCAACAGACAGGCCAATAACCGCTGCGGCGGCAAGGAAACCGTTTCTGTAATTCATGGGCTCTTACAACTCCTGAAAAATTCTATGTCCTGATAGATACTTGGCGATCATTTCTGCAGACGCAAGGTGTGTCACCACAGTGTCATCAGGGAGCTTTTGTCTCAGCTCATGGAATAGATGATGACCAGAACCGGAATCAGTCCCAGCAAAAACCATGATCCCATGGCACAGGTCGCAACAGCGTGGGCAACACGCCCATGCAACCGTGCCCGTGAACCGGGACCAGACAGAACCTGACGCCGAGGTTCTCCACCTTTGGATTCATATCGCATCTGAATGCTCCTCATCCGGTGACATGACCTTCCTTTCAGGCTGAGAGAACGCGCTCGTTCATCAGTCTGTGAGGTCATATCTGGAAGGAGACCGGGGCAAATTCATGGCATGTCAGTGTCGATCAACACACAAAACACGGCCTCGTGTGGCAGGCAGACTCAGCCCGCGTGCAAAAGCTCTAAAAAATGCGCCGCATCCGTCACATCGCGCAGCCGCATGGCAATGCGGTCCGTCACGTCCGTATCCTCACCCCAGATCGCCATCTGTTCGCGCTCATCCAGTGTGGCACAGGCCACCAGCTCTTCCGGCGTGCCCTGCCCCTTCACCAGAGCCAGCCCCAGATACAGGCTCCCCAGCGCAGGCACAGCCACACCCAGCACCGCCAGCTCCGCGTCGGAAAGAGACTCGAGCAGGGCGCGCAGCGTCTTCATGGTGGCGTCCGGCTGGGTGATCGGCATCACCCCCTCCGTCGTGCGCAGCTCCATGCCGAAGGTATCCTGACACCAGTCCAGCCAGGGGCCCCACAGTTCACGCTGCCGCCGCGCCAGTCTGGAATTTCCGGCCTCGCGATAACACAGCAGGTCACTGCCCGCATACGCCAGCAGGCTATCAATCACACCGGCCCGTGCACCAGGAATACGTTCCAGCATGGAACCCGCGATTCGCGTCAGCGGCAGATCTTCCGGGCGGAAATGGCCGCCAACAGTCAGGCCAGCCGCCTGCCATTCCGCCGCCAGCGCATCAGCCAGAGCGCGGGAGGACACAGAGAGCATGGTCTTTTCCGGCAGCCGGACCGGCCTGCCGTCCAACTGCACGGCAAAGCCCTCGTCCTGCACCGGCACAACCGTCGCCTGTTTCCAGAACCGTTTACGCGCGCCGGCAGGGGCTGGTTTTTTCTCCAGATCACTCATTTAAACAGCCCCAGTCCGCGCAACATGTTCATCACCTTTCCATCTTTTCCGGCTTTGGGAGCAGACGGCGCGGGACCAGCGCCCCCTTCCCGCGCAGCAGAGAGCAGCGTGGGGCAATTATCATTCCCGCCATCATCCCCGCCAATATTCAGGCCATAGCGCCCGCCATAAGAGGGCTCCATTTTTGGCACGGGAGCCGCAAAGGTGCCCGTTACCCGCAAGTCAGACGCAGCAGACGCACCGCCCAGAAGCACGCGCGGCGAGAGATGCAGATCCAGCGCATGCGTCCCCAACCCAACCGTGCCGTGACCATGCAGGGAGAGGAACGGCGTTTCCATGGCCAGCAGATCAACCTGCGCGGCCCCATCAGCAATCTGCATGTGAGTCCCAAAACACCGCACGGGCATTTTGCCTTTCAGCGGAATATCCGGCCCGAGCAGATTACGGAGCGCCGCGCCCCCAATGGAGCCATCCACGACGGACGCGCCGATATGCCCTGCCAGCGTACGCCGACGGGTTTCATCATCATCGCCCTGCATGCTGACAGTGCCGACAAGCATCAGCGGCCCCTGCATCAGAGACGGCGCACCCATCCAGCCCTGCACGGCAGACACCGGCAGCACAACCGGGTGCATCGCGACCTCGTAGGCCGGGACATTACCGGATGCATCATAAACAAACCGGGCGGACTGCGCGGTGCCTGAGCCGTCAGCCTGCACCGGGTCCGCCACCAGTCGCCCACCCTGCACCACAACGTGGCTGGTGAGCTGTGTCCATGTGAGGTCACGCCAGGCAACGTGCGGTGTTTCCACATTGGCGTTCAGCGTCAGGCCACGCACCACGTCCTGCGGCGTATGCTCTTTCACCAATGCCAGCGTGGAGGCTGTTTCCACATGGCCGTCCACCTTGACGTTTTCAGCCGTCGGGAATGTGCCGCCGGGTGCGAGCTGGTCCAGCACACCATGCACCTCCACGGAGGAATGCCCCCCGCCCAGCGTTCCCGCCAGTTTCAGATTGGACGCCCCATCGACAAGGGTCAGATCCACAGGCGTTTCCGTTTTTTCCGGAGCCAGTACGAGGGCCGTCATCTGCGCCAGTGTGCCGAGCGTGCCGCGCAGCCCCAGAGCCTGCGCCCCAAGCTGGCCGTCAATCTGCACAGCCAGAGGGTCATCAGGCTTCGTAGCATCCAGCATGGCGCGGCTCAGCTTGCTACCGGGCACAAAGCGCCCAAGCTCAACCTGTCCTGTATGCACATGCAGCCCTTGGGCCACCGGCTGCTGACCGGCACCGGCAATCTGCGCATCAACGGAAATATTCTGTCCGTCCGGCAGATCAGCCCGTGGGAAGAACTGCTCCAGATCCCGCAACTGCCCCAGCGAACCACCGACCTGCAACGCATAAGCGCGTGCGCCATCCGGGTCCGTGACCGTGCCATCCAGATGCGCCAGTCCGGCGGGGTGACCGGCAATTGTCAGTGCCAGCTTGAACTGCACAGGGAAGTCTTTGGCGCACACCGGCAACAGGCGGCCTGTCTGGCCTGTCAGGACAAACTGGCCTTTGCCTTTCTCGCCCTGCACGTCAAAGCTGGGAGTCGCGCCGTCCAGATCTTTTGCCTGAATATGCCCAAAGCTGATCTGGCCAGTTTTGTGCCGAATCTGATCTTCCCACTGCACATCTGCCTTGGAAATGCGCACAGTGGACACACTGACATCCCAGTGCATCTTGCCGGAAGACGGGCTGCCCCCTCCGGTATCCGGTCGCACAGACGGCGTAAAGACCCAGTCCGCCCGACCATCTGCCAGACGTCGTAGAGACACGCGAGGCTGAATGATGCTGACATCATTAAACACAATACGATGCTGAAACAGCGGCAGCAGCCCGAGGCGGGCACGGACTTCCCCTGCGTCCACCATGTTCGGCGCGGGCTGCCCGCTTCCTGCTGCGTCTGCCTCTTCCACGCCGGAAAGATGCACGCCACGGGCTTCCACCCAAGGGAACGGCAGAAGCCACACATGCAGCTGATCAACCGTCAGATGGCGGCCTGTCTGTTCTTCCACAGCTGCCACCAGCCGCACCCGCAGCCAGTTTGCATCCTGCATGGCGGAGACAACGCTGCCCCCGCCGACCAGCAGCACAGCAGCCCCGGCTACCAGACCGATCTTCCATTTCAGCCGCATTGGCTTTCCTCCTGTGTTCCGGAAGTCGCTGTTATCCGCCGCGACGAGACGGTTTGGGCGTAGCCCCCGGCGCAAACCCCAGAGCACGGAAGGTCTCACACATATGCGGCGGGAGTTCGGCAGTCACAGTCAGCCGCCCCCCTGCCGGATGCGGCATATCCAGTTGCCGGGCATGCAGATGTAGCTGGTCCGTAAAGCCATCCACATGTGCGGTGGCGCCACCATATTTCGGGTCACCCAGAATGGGCGTGCCGAGCGATTCACAATGCACGCGCAGCTGATGCGTCCGCCCCGTAAGCGGAGAGAGCGCCAGCCATGAGAATTTGCGGGCTGCCGAATCCACAACCTCATAGGTCGTGCGGGCATACTGACCGTCCGGGTCCTTACGGTCCGCTGCCACCATAATGGCATTGGCACCCACACCAAGGCGCGCCAGAGGCTGGTCAATCTCGCCCGCCATCGGGTCAGGACGGCCCACCACAACGGCCCAGTAGGTCTTTTTCACATCCCGCCCACGGAAGGCTTCCGCCAGCTTGGCCGCCACACCGGGCGTGCGCGCCAGTAGCAGCAGGCCGGACGTATCCCGGTCAATCCGATGCACCAGACGCGGGCGCGGATCATCCGGCTCGGCCCGCAGGCCATCCAGCATCATGTCCACATGTTTGGTAATACCGGGGCCACCCTGCACTGGCAGACCTGCCGGTTTGTTCAGAACAATCACCTGTTTGTCCTGATACAGCACCATGCCCTTGATCTCGCGCACCAGCCGCTCATCCAGCGGGCGCGGAGCATCCTTTGCCGGTCGGGCCGCCATGGGGATGGGCGGCACGCGCACGGACTGGCCCGGCTGTAGGCGGGTAGAGGCCTCAACGCGTTTACCATCCACCCGAATCTGGCCGGTACGGCACAGCTTTTGCAGCGCCCCTTGCGTCAGATGCGGGTAATGGCGACGAAAATAGCGATCAAGGCGAATATCCGCCTCGTCCTCGCTGACAGTCAGAATCACAACACTCATGCGACGATATTCACGACTGACGCCGATCCCGCAAGCGGGCCCATGTTTCCAGACGGTGGCGGATCTCCCGCTCAAAGCCTTTTCCGGTCGGATTATAGAAGGTCTGGCGCTTCATCTCATCGGGAAAATAATTCTGCCCGGAGAAGCCTTCTTCCGTATCATGATCATACTGATAGCCCTTTCCGTAGCCGATTTCCTGCATCAGCTTGGTGGGCGCGTTCAGAATATGCGCAGGCGGCATCAGGCTGCCGGTGGCTTTTGCGGCACGGCGAGCAGCTCCATAAGCTTTATAAACCCCATTGGATTTAGGCGCTGTGGCCAGATGCACCACAAGCTGCGCCAGAGCCAGTTCCCCCTCCGGTGAGCCAAGGCGTTCGTACGTCTCCCACGCAGCAATGGCCAGCGGGAGCGCATGCGGGTCAGCCATCCCAACATCTTCCGCGGCAAAGCGCGTCATGCGGCGTGCAAGGTACCGCGGGTCTTCCCCGCCCTCCAGCATGCGCGCAAACCAGTAGAGGGCGGCATCCGGGTCAGACCCGCGCATGGATTTATGCAGGGCGGAAATCAGATTGTAATGCTCTTCCCGGTCCCGGTCATACAGCACAGCGCGTTTGGCCAGCAGACGGGCCAGAGCCTGAGCATCCAGCGGTACCTCCGTCTTTAGGCTGAGAAGCTGCTCCACCATGTTCAGCAGATAGCGGCCATCGCCGTCTGCCATGGCGCGGAGGGTGGCGCGCCCTTCTTCCGTCAGCGGCAGAGGTCGCCCGGTTTCTTCCTCTGCCCGCGCCAGCAAGGCCTCTTCCGCCGGGTCATCCAGACGGTTCAGCACCATCACCTGGCAGCGGGACAGCAAAGCGGAATTGAGCGCAAAGGACGGATTTTCCGTAGTCGCCCCAACCAGCACAATGGTGCCGTCTTCCACCACAGGCAGGAAACCGTCCTGTTGTGCACGGTTAAAGCGATGAATTTCATCCACAAACAGCAGCGTACCACCACCGGCTTCTGCCTGCCTGCGCGCGTTTTCAAAGGCTTTCTTCAGGTCTGCCACACCGGAGAACACAGCGGAAAGCTGCACAAACCGCAGCCCCGCCGCCTGCGCCAGCAGGCGGGCAATGGTCGTTTTGCCCACACCTGGGCCGCCCCAGAGAATCAGACTGGCGAGAGAGCCCCGCTCCAGCATCCGCGTCAGCGTGCCGTCCGGCCCCAGCAGATGCCCCTGCCCGACTACATCTTCCAGCCGGTTTGGTCGCAACCGGTCCGCCAGAGGCTGATTAGGCGCAGGCCGCCCCGGATGCGCAGAGGATGGCTCACGGTCCAGTGGCGGAGCCTGATTGCCAAAAAGATCCCCACCCGGAGCCATGTCCGAAGGTGTTGTGCGCCGTGCCGCCATACCTGCCTGTCCTGAAGAAATACTATCCCTGATATCGGGCTGCCGTGCCTGTTTTGCCACCTCTGCGCTCAGAAGAAAGTCCGGCAGCCCGCCTGCGCTGGTTTATTCCGGCTGCGCAGGCAGCGTGAAAGTGCCAGCAGGAATATTAATCCCGCTCTTCACATCAAACAGGGTCACGCGCGTTTCGCGCCCCTGTGCATCCACAACGCTCCATGAGCGCAACGCCACCGGGTTATCATAAAACACCAGCGTCAGACTGCCATCTCCGGGGGAAGACGTGCGCACGACCGTAACCTGCACCAGCCCGCCCTCATGCTGGAAACCGGTAATGGTGACATCATTTTCCAGACTGACATGCTGCCGGAGCAACAGGCCGAGCGGTGTGCGCTCCATGGGGATAACGGTTGTCTGATCAAGCTGGTTATCGCGGAACACCACCTTGCCCTGATTAGCCACCAGCAGAAGCGGCGTTGGCGGATCATACGCCAGCCGCATCTGGCCGGGGCGCTGCATCAGCACAACGCCGGTCGTGCGTTTTCCGTCCGCATCCAGCTGCTGCATATGCGCCTGAAAGGTAGTGACGCTGTTGAGGGCTTTTTCAATCTTCCCCAGCCAGACCTTATCGGACGCGGAAAGGGTAATACCCTGCGGTGCGTCGGCCTGCGGAGCAGCCTGAGCCGCCCCCTGCGCCATGGCAGGCGCGACAGGAGCCAGAGCGCTCACACCGCCCCCCACGGAAAGAGCCAGACAGAGGGCTGAAAATTTGCCGGAACGTGATGTCATACGCGCTGTCATTCCCATTGGTGACCACAAGCCGCCAGCAAACACCTTGCCCGGGCCTTTATTATGGCAGGCGCAGTATGCCACCTGCCGCAGCGGGATAACAGAGGTGCGTGTTCAGGAACTGCCGATCAGCACCCCGGCCAGAAAAACCAGCGCCCCGCCAAACACAATCTGCACAATAGCCGAGCCAAAAGGCGTGTCCTGATAGCGCCAGCGGATCCATGAGATCAGGAACAGTTCAATCACCACCACGGCAATGGCCACCGTCATGGCTGCACTGAAGGACTCAATCAGGAACGGCAGGGTGTGGCCAATACCACCAGCCATGGTCATGGCCCCGCACACCAGCCCGCGGATGAGCGGTTTGCCGCGACCGGACAACGCACCATCATCAGAAAGGGCTTCGGCAAACCCCATGGAAATCCCCGCCCCCAGTGAGGCCGCCAGCCCGACCAGAAACGCGCTGTGTGGGTCATGCGTGGCAAACGCTGCGGCAAACACCGGGGCGAGCGTGGAGACGGAGCCATCCATCAGCCCCACCAGACCGGGCTGGACAATCTGGAGCACAAAACGCCGCCGGGCATTTTCGTCCTCATCGTCCCGCTTGTCATCGGTCAGATGGCGGGAGGCCATATCGCTGGCAGCCCGACCATGCTGGTCTTCCGCTGTTGCGAGGTCCCCCAGCATTTTCCGGGTCTCAGCATCATTAGTGCGCAGGGCGGCCTGACGGTAAAAGCGGGCTGCATCCCGCTCCATGTCTTCCGCATAACGCCGCACAACCTCAATGCCCTGTCCCTGAATTTGCCAGGCAGGCTTACGCGCCATGAACCCGGCAATGTCCTGACGGCGAATAAGGGGAATATGATCCCCAAAGCGCCGGACATAGACATCAATCAAATGCCGTCTGTGGTCATTTTCCTCATGCACCATGTCCGCAAAGATTTTGGCGGTGTCGGGGTAGTTTTCCTGCAAGGCATAGGAAAAATCCGCATAGATGCGGCCGTCCTCTTCCTCATTGGAAATGGCCAGAGCAAGAATTTCCTGTTCAGTCAGGGCAGTAAATTTACGCATCTGCCCTGCATATACATTTTCAGGATAAGTCTCAATTTATTCTTACATAATGAGAATATTTCGCATTTTCAGAGCAACTCTGTCGCCGACTTTTCTACAAAAACAGATAAGGGCACGATCATAACCTGACCCTGCCCTTATCATTACTGTCCCGACAGAAAGAGAATGGCTGCTTTTAAAAGGCGACCAGACCCGCCAGCAGCGCCAGTGCTACTGCAAAACCGATTTCCCGGTTGGCGCGAAACTGGGCCAGACACAAGGCCGGGTCCGACGGATTAACCCCCACAACCTGCCGCCACAGCAGGAACACCGGAAGCAACAGGACCGGCCAGAACAGAAGCCCCACACCAGCAAGCAGGGCCGCCACCGCCAGCAACACCACCATCAGCGCGTAACAGGTGCCAATAAAAGCCTTTGCCCGCCCAGCCATGAGGCGTGATGTGGATTTCACACCAATGCGGGCGTCATCTTCCATGTCCTGAAAGCCATAGATGGTATCAAACCCCAGCTGCCAGACGATGGTTGCCGCATAAAGCGCCAGCTGCGCGAGGGAGAGATGGCCCGCCGCAGCCGCATAACCCAGCGGCGCGCCAAACCCGAAGGTAAAGCCCATGACCAGCTGCGGCCACCAGGTAAACCGCTTGGCCAGCGGATACAGCGCCACCAGCACCAGCGAGGACGCCCCCAGAATCTGAGAAAGACCGTTCAGTTGCAGCAGGATGGACAGACCAATCGCCAGCAGAATGGCCAGAAACAGTACCGCGTGCCGCATCCGCAGAGCACCGGACGCCAGCGGACGGCCAGCCGTGCGGGCCACCTGCCGGTCAATATCGCGGTCCCACATGTCATTCACCACGCAGCCCGCAGCCCGCATGACAAGACTGCCAATGCCAAACAGCACAATCAGCCGCACCCGCTCCACAGCAGGCACGCCCTGCGGCAGCAGAATCCCCCATATGCCCGGTAAAAACAGCAGCCACGTGCCAATAGGCCGGTCCAGCCGCGCCAGCAGAGCATAAGGGCGCAGGGCCGGAGGCAGGCGGGCAATCCAGCCCGTCACCCGGATGTCGGTATGACCGGAAGAAGCTGACACGATACGGGCGGTCCTTTAACCAAACACAGCAGTGCCGGGGGTATGCCATAAATTCCCCTCTGGCATGAACCTCTTTGCGCAGAACGGCATTACCGCCTAAACAACCAACTCATTGCGAGAACGATCCACCGGACCGCGCTCCCCTTCCCGTTTCAACCTGCCTGATCGCTGAATGCCATGAGTTCGCCCGAGCATCTTCCCCGTCTTTTTGTGCCGCAGGACGCCGCAGGTGGTCCGGCGGAAGCTGGCACGTCCTGCCTGCTCAGCCCGGCACAGGCACGTTATCTGGGCACGGTCATGCGCAAAAAGGCCGGGGATTCTGTCCGCGTCTTCAATGCAGAAATGGGCGAATGGCTGGCCAGTCTGGGCGAGATTCGCAAGGATCGCGGCAGCCTGACGCTCACGGAGCGCCTGCGGCCGCCCTGCCCGCAACCTGACCTTGTTCTGGCTTTCGCCCTGCTCAAGCGCGATGCGACCGATATGGTCCTGCGCATGGGCACAGAACTTGGGGTCACGCGCTTCCTGCCCATCATAACCGAACGCACCAATACCCACCGCACCAACCCGGAACGGCTGGCGACCATCGCCGCCGAAGCCTCCGAACAGTGTGAGCGGCTGGATATCCCGACCATTGCCGAACCCTGCCCGCTCGCCACCCTTCTGGGCGCATGGCCTGAAGATGCACGCCTGTTTACAGCCATGGAACGGGCTGAGGACCGTGGCGTTTCCCTCCACAGCTCCCTGCGGAATGTCCGTGCGGGAGATGGCCTGCTCATTGGCCCGGAAGGCGGCTTTTCCGATACGGAATGCCGCGCCCTGCTTGCACGCCCTGCGATTACCCCTGTTTCTCTGGGGCCGCTGGTTTTGCGGGCTGATACCGCAGTTGCCGCAGGACTGGCGCTTATGGGCGACGGCTTGCGCTCTGCTCAGGATTAGTCAGAATACCTTTACCTTCGTTCTGGCCCGTGTCCTGCTGCCGGGCTGTTTTTCAAGGAACAGTGATTTCTAATGTCTCACGCCGATGCCCACGACGACACACCCGTTCGCTCAGTTTCTCAGCTGGCTGAGGTTTTTGCCAAAGGGTGCAAGCCCCGCGACTCATGGCGCATTGGCACAGAGCACGAAAAATTTGGCTGGGTACGGCCGGAAGCTGCCGCCAACGGTTCCAGCCCGCAGGCTGGCCGTCCGGCTTACGCAACCCCACCTTACAGCCCGGCCGGGATTGAAGACCTGCTGAATGGCTTTCAGGAAGTAGAGCCGGACGACTGGGAGCCCATTCTGGATGAAGGCAAGATTATCGGCCTGAAGGGTATTGAAGAGGCCAAAGGCGCAGGCATTTCTCTGGAGCCCGCCGGGCAGTTCGAGCTTTCCGGCGCGCCCCTGCAAACGCTGCATGAAACAGCGGAAGAGCTGGACAGACATTATGAGTCCGTGCGCCCGCTGGCCCGCAAGCTGGGCTTAGGGTTCAGCCCGCTTGGTTTCCACCCGACCGCCACGCGGGAAGACCTGCCGTGGATGCCCAAATCCCGCTACGCCATCATGCGCAACTATATGCCCAAGGTCGGCAAGCTAGGCCTGGACATGATGCAGCGCACCTGCACCGTGCAGGTTAATCTGGATTTCGGGTCCGAGCAGGACATGGTCCGCAAGATGCAGGTCGCCCTCGCCCTGCAGCCGGTTGCCACCGCTCTGTTCGCCAACTCCCCCTTCTTTGAAGGCAAGCCGAACAACTATCTTTCCAACCGCGCCCGCATCTGGACGGATACGGACAACGCCCGCGCTGGCATGCCTGCCTGCGTGTTTGAAAAAGACTTCGGCTTTGAGCGCTATGCAGAATGGGTGCTGGATGTGCCCATGTATTTCATCATGCGTGACGGCAAGATGCGCGATGTCTCTGGCCGTTCCTTCCGCGCATGGATGAACGGTGAGCGTCAGGACGGTCTGGAAGACGTTACCCCCACGCTGGCCGATTTTGAAAACCACATGTCCACCGCCTTCCCGGATGTGCGCCTCAAGCAGTTTCTGGAAATGCGCGGGGCGGATGCAGGCTCTGCGGAAATGATGCTCGCCCAGTCTGCCCTGTGGGTCGGCCTGCTTTATGACGATGCCGCTCTTGAATCCGCCTATGAACTGGTGTGTGACCGCCCGTGGGAAGATTACGTCAAGCTGCGCTCGCTGGTACCCTCTCAGGCGCTGAACACGCCGTGGGGCCAGGGCACGGTGCGGGATCTGGCAGCCCAGGTTATCGGCATTGCCATGGATGGCCTGCAGGCCCGTGGCTTTGTGGATGAGAACGAGCGGGAAGAATGGGCCTACCTGGCCCCGCTGACCGCCATGGCCGCTGGGGGCCCCACGCAGGCCGAACGCTGGCTGGAGCGCTATTACGGCGCATGGAGCGGCGATGTGACCCGCATTTTTGGTGAAAGCGAGATCTAATCCCGCTTCCATTTTTTCGGGCTGGCCGCTCCCCGCGCGCCAGCCCTTTTTTAACCGTTTTCTCTCAGGCCCTTTTGCCAGCCAGCAACCGGCTGGAACTCAGCAGCGCCGCAAAGGTCGCCACACAGGCAGCCATAAACAGGCATTTGAGCGCCGCTCCCTGCGCAAACAGGGAGAAAAAAGCCGCAACCCCCATTGCCCCGCACGTTTGCCCGGCCTGACGCGCGACCTGCACCATTCCGCTCGCACCGCCGGCCCGCGCATGGGACGCCGAGACCATCATGGCGCGGTTATTGGGCGGCTGAAACAATCCGAACCCGCACCCGGCGAGCCATGTCCGCCAGACGATATCAAAGGCAGTGGGGTGCGCTGGCATCATCCACAGCAGGAAAAACCCTGTCGCCGTCATCAGCAGACCGATGGATGAAAGCACCCCGGCAGATATCGTATCCGCCAGCCGCCGCACGAGCGGCGCTGCGGACATGATGCCGATTGGCCATGGCGTAATGAGCAGGCCCGTCGCAGCGGGGCTCATCCCCAGCACATCATGCAGCGTAAACGGCATGGAAATGATGTAGAAATTGGAGGCCACAAAACCGCAAAAGCCCGTCATGAACGCAATGGCAAAATCCGGTTTCGCCAGCATATCAACCGGCAGAATAGGCTGCGGCAACCCGCTTTCCCGGTGAATAAGCAACAGGCCGGAGAGCAACCCGACGGCAATCAGAACACAGGACAGCAATGTGCCGGACTGATGCGCCAACCCGTCCCCGCCCATCACCAGCGCGCCAAAGGCCAGCATGCACAAAACGCTGCCGGTAATATCCGGGCGAGACTTACTACGCGGTGTGGTTGGCAGCGCCCGAAACGCCATGAACAGGGCTGCGGCCCCCAGCGGCAAATTCACCCAGAACAGCCAGGGCCAGGACGCCACTGTGAGAATAGCCGCCGCAGCCGTTGGCCCAAGTGCGACCCCCATGGCCACCACAACGCCATTCAGCGCAATGCCCTTGCCAATTTCCGCATGCGGATAAATGTAGCGGACCAGCGCAATATTCACGCTCAGAATGCACGCCCCGCCAATCCCCTGCAACACGCGGGCTGCCGCCAGCGCAGGCAGTGTTGTCGCCATCGCACACAGCACGGAAGAGCCTATGAACAGGATAATCCCGAACTGGCACATGCGGGAAAACCCAACCTTACTCCCCAGCGCAGCCAAAGGGAGCAGAGAAACAAGGCTAGCCAGCTGATACGCGTTTACCACCCAGATTGACGCTGAGGAGGACGCATGCAGATCCCGCGCAATGTCAGGCAAAGCCACGTTGGCAATGGCATAGTCCAGCAAGGCCATCAGTACGGAGAGAGACACTGCCAGCATGGCCCATGTCCGGGCCGGACCAAACAGACCATCGGTGCTTTTTGTTTGGGAAGAGCTGCCTGCTGGTTGCGCAAGTTCATTCATCAGCCTGATCGTTCCTTTTCTGATACGTAACGTCTTGCGCCGGGGGGCTTCTGTGCCACCCTGAGCCCTAAAGGGAAAGGCCAAACAGGCCGCAGCGGTCTTTAGAGGAGCTTCATCACGCAGGCGGCCATCGGAGACGCACACGCGATTGTGCTGACATTTGAAATATTACTTATTCATTTTACAAATAAAGAAAATCTCTTTTTCTTGATTGGTTTAGGGTTTCTCACCCCTCTTCCTTTCAGAAAGCACCCCGGCAGTAACCCAAGCAAATGGTTGACATTCGCGCCGCGTCCCGCTCCATCCTCAGGAGATGACGCCCTTACTCGCCTCTGGCCTGACAGCCGCCGCCATCGTCCTGCTCATGCTCCTGATCGGCGTGGCGCGCCTCAACCCTTTCGTCACGCTCTTTATCGTGTCTGTCGGGCTGGCTCTGGCCACCGGCATGCCAACCGAGCAGGCCATTGCCTCTTTTGAAAACGGCATGGGCCATGTGCTGGGGCACGTGGCAGGGGTTGTCGCACTGGGCACCATGCTGGGGAAAATTCTGGCCGAAACCGGCGGGGCGGATCAGATCGCCCTGACCATCTCCCGCATTGCCGGTAAAAAGCGGCTGAACTGGGCCATGATGGTTATCGGCCTGCTGGTCGGGCTGCCGGTGTTTTTTGAAGTCGGCTTTGTACTGCTCATCCCGCTGGTCATCATCCTGTCCCGCAGGAATAATCTGCCGCTGCCCGTGCTGGCTTTCCCGATGGCAGCAGCCCTTTCTGTCACGCACGCGATGGTGCCGCCGCACCCCGCCACCTTGCTGGCCATTACCGCCTACCATGCGGATACAGCCCGCACACTGTTCTGGGGCATTGTGATTGGCACGCCTATCGCAGCGCTCGCCGGGCCGGTTTACACGTGGTACATCGCGCCTCGTATTGGCACGCTGGCCCCAACAGCGCTGGAAGCCCAGTTTACCGGCCAGATCGAGCACGACAAACTGCCCTCTTTTGCCCTCTCCTGCGCCACCTTGCTGATGCCGGTTGTCCTGATGCTGGGTGGTGCGCTGGCGGAACTCCTCTGGCCCGCAACTGCCCTGCCCTATCGGGTTCTGCATTTTCTGGGCAATACGGACATCGCCCTGCTGGTGGCGACGCTGATGTCCTTCTGGCTGATGGGGAGCCTGAGCGGCCTGTCCCGCGAGACCATTCTCCGCTTCAGCAATGAGTGCCTTGCGCCTACAGCCACCATCATGCTGCTGATTGGCGCAGGCGGCGGCTTTGGGCGGGAGCTGATTGACAGCGGGCTGTCTGCCTCCATCACAAATCTGGCGCTGGGAGCCCATGTCCCCCTGCTGGTTCTGGCGTGGATGCTGGCATTGCTGGTCCGCATCGCCACCGGCTCGGCCACCGTGGCCACCACTACAGCGTCCGGCATTGTCGGCCCTATTCTGGCCACCTCACACTCTGTCTCGCCCGAACTGCTGGTGCTGGTCACCGGGGCAGGTTCCGTGGGCCTGAGCCTGATGAACGATGCCGGGTTCTGGCAGATGAAGGAATATCTGGGCATGAACCTCTCCCAGACCCTGCGCAGCTGGACGATGATTGAAACGCTGATTGCCATCCTCGGCCTGCTGATCTGCCTGCCTCTGTCCTGGGTCATTCATTAAGGCAAAAGAAAAGGGCCTCATGTTTCCATGAGGCCCTTTTGAGCAAACCAGCCTTATGACCGGGATTTGGTATTATACGGGTTTTTCGTGCCCCGCGTTTGCAGACGGATCGGCACGCCCGGCAGATTAAATGTCTCACGCAGGCCGTTCACCAGATAACGCTTGTAGTCTTCCGGGGTCTGCTCGGCACGGGTGCCAAAAATCACGAACGTCGGCGGGCGAGACTTCACCTGCGTCATGTAACGCAGCTTCAGACGACGGCCTTCCACCAGTGGGGCGGCATGACGTTCCAGAGCATCCTCAAACCAGCGGTTCAGCTCACCGGTCGGCACACGGGCGTTCCACACGGCACAGGCCTCGCGCACGGCAGGCAGAAGCCGATGGATGGAAGCGCCTGTCAGGGCTGAGAACGTCACCACCGGCACACCGCGCATCTGCGCCAGAGAAATGCTCAGACGGTCCAGAATGGCCTGACGGGTGGCATTTCTGTCTTCCACCGCATCCCATTTGTTCAGCGCCAGCACACAGGCACGGCCTTCCCGCTCAATCAGGCGGGCAATCTGCAAATCCTGCTCATGCACCCCCAGCGTGGCGTCCAGAACCAGCACCGCCACTTCCGCCATTTTCAGGGCTTCAATGGAGGCTGAGACCGACATTTTTTCCAGCGCTTCATCAATCCGCGCTTTACGACGCAAACCGGCGGTATCCACCACCTCGAACACATCGCCTTCATCATGCAGCGTCACCGCCACAGAATCGCGCGTCAGGCCGGGTTCCGGGCCGGTAATCATCCGCTCTTCACCCAGTAGGGCATTCAGCAGGGTTGATTTCCCCGCGTTCGGGCGGCCAACAATGGCGATACGGATCGGGCCGGCGGGCCGGGCAGGAAGAACGATTTCCGCGTCCGGGTCCTGTGGCTCCGCATCAGCCTCGAATTCGTCCTCTTCTTTCTCAAACTCTGCTTCCGGTTCCGGCGGCAGATGTTCGACAATTTCGCCCATCAGGTCGGACAGGCCTTCCCCATGCTCGGCAGAAACCGCAACCGGTTCACCCAGCCCGAGAGAATAGGCTTCCATTGCAGAAGCTGCACCACCGCGCCCTTCGGCCTTGTTGGCCACCAGCAGAACGGGACGCCCCTGCTTGCGCACCCACGCTGCAAAGTGCTCATCAGCCGGGGTAATCCCCGCACGGGCATCAATACAGAACAGGACGAGCACAGCCTCGCGCACGGCGCTTTCGGAAGAGGCGCGCATACGGCCAAACAGGCTGGTCGGCGCAGCTTCTTCCAGCCCGGCGGTATCCACCAGACGGATGGTACGGCCGCGCAGCAGGGCAAGACCTTCCTTACGGTCACGCGTTACGCCGGGAGTATCCGCCACCAGCGCCTGACGGCGACCGACAAGGCGGTTGAACAGTGTTGATTTCCCCACATTCGGGCGGCCAACAATGGCGACCAGAGGGAGATCAGCAGAAGGTACAGGCGCAACAGGCCGCATGGGCCGCCGGCGATCAGCCATAAGAGCGAAGCTTTCCGTCGTTGGTGACAATCAGCAGCTGCTCATCAACAACAATTGGGGGAACAAAAGAAACCTGATCCGTGGAATCCACGGAAATGATAGCGCCGGTTGTCGGGTTGACGCGCGCAATGCCGTTGCCCGGCATGGTGCTGACGCACACAAGCTGGCCACCGGCCATGACCGGCCCAATCCATGTCACAATATTTTTGCTGACATCAACGCGTTCAAAGCGACGGAGCTGCGTAATCCAGCGCACATGGCCAGAGAGGCGGTCGATACAGGCCAGCTGATCATCCTGAGACAGCACATAGAGCCAGTCACCCACACACAACAGACTGTTCTGGCTACCAACGGCACGCTCCCACAGGCGGCGACCGGTCCGGATATCCACCGCAGCCAGAACCTGCGCCATGCTGACAGCGTAAACCGTGCTGTCCACCACCACCGGCAGACCGCGCACACAGGTAAGGTTCAGCGTGCTGGCCTGACTGCCGACGTTGCCGAGCATATCGCTCCACACAACCTCGCCACTCTCTGCACGGAAGGCGACAAGATCGCCCCCGCCAAAGCCAGCGACCACAACACCATTGACCACAGCCGGAGCAGGCTGACCAAATGCGGTCGTATCTGCTGCTGTCGCCGTATAGGACCACAACTGGTTACCGGTTGCAGCATCCAGCGCAAACAGGCGCTCATCAATGGTGGCAAAGAACACGCGACCATCCGCAATGGTCGGCGCTGAGCGGCCGGGGGTCCCAAAGTCGGAACGCCACTTCACCTTACCCGTCGCAGCGTTAACGGCCAGCGCCTGCGAGATACCGTCAACGATATAGACCGTATCCCCGTCCACACCGATGCCGCCGCCAACATTGCTGGACTGGAGCTTTTTCGGTTTGGGGTTGATGGTCCACAGATGGGACATATGCGGCCAGCTAAAGGCCCGCACCACGCAGCGCGCATCCATGATGAACAGACGCCCGTTATGCACCACAGGCGGAGACTGGATCAGCCCGCGCCCGAAATCACCCAGAGCAGCCCATGCCAGCAGGTCAGGCTCGGAAATACCGGCGCCAATATCTTTCGTCCAGCGCGGATGCAGGCCGCCCCACCGGTAGTTGCTACCGACATGCGACGTTACGCGACCCACCAGCGGCCAGTCTGAAACCGAAATCGCTTCCGGCAAGGTAATGGCCGTATGGTCTTCCTTATCAACCGTCAGCCCGGCACCGGAAGAGAGCACATTCGTGCGGTGGCCCGCCAGAATGGGCTTTTCATCTTCATCAAACAGGCTGCACCCTGCCAGCACGGGCATCATGGCAGCCCCGGCCAGCAGTTTTCTGCGCGCTACAGACGGACGACCAAAAAAACCGGAACGTGTTTTGTTACTCATGGTGCCTTACCCTGCCGACGGATCAAGAGCCTGGGACAGCGCCTGAGCCCTGTTCCGCACGCCCGAAGGAACGTCCTGCGCCGCGGCGAGCACGGCAAATTTCTTGCGGGCATCATCCAGATGCCCTTCACGAATATCCAGCGTCGCCAGAGCTTCTGTCGCCAGACCATTCCATGCCTTACCGCTCCCGGTCAGCAGGGAAAGGCGGGACCGCAGCGTTGCCGGGTCTCCCGCATCAAGCTGTTTCTGGCACCACAGAAGCGTCGCCAGATCTCGCAGAACCGGGTCTGCGCTCTGGTCCGTCTGCACGGCATCCCATGCCGCAAGTGCTGCTTTCACGTCACCATGCGCAGCCTGCACGCCGCCTTCCTGCAGGCGCGCAAGAGTTGCAACGCCTTTCGGCCCGGTGGCCACAAGCTTCTGCAGGGCTGCCAGCCCGGTCTGAGCGGTTTCGCCAAGCGGGGTCGGTGTTGCGGGAGCAGGCGGAAGGTGATCTGTCTCGCGCAGGGCCGTCAGATAAGACCCGGTTGCCGCAAGAGAGGCAGACTTCAGGCTGGACAGGTGCCAGGACCACGCGCCAGCCCCAATCACGACGGCGGCAATCACCCCCAGCCCCAATCCGGCATAACGGCGAGCCGTCTGACGCAGGCGTTCAGCCTTCAATTCGTCATCAACTTCCTTGAAAACATCTTCTGCCACGTCTGGCTGGTCCCGTTCTGACTATGATGCGTGTGTAATCGGCACTTCTGCCCTATGCACACACATCATACAAGTCACCTGCGAGAAAGACACCCCTTATCCTACGCGGCAGAAGGAAGCGCTTTAGTGCGCTCCACCGCCGAATTTTGCGCTGGCCGCTTTCAGGGAGGCTGTCAGATGCACAAAATTCCCGGCAATCCGCTTCTGCACCACAGCGCTGCCTTCATGAATATGCGCGATTTTATCACGCGCTTCATTACTGATGGCTGTCTCTTCCTTGTTCGCCGCACGTGCCACGCAGGTATTGTACGCCCGGGCGGCCTTTTCATACGCCGTCACCTTGTCCACGCTGGCATTGTAACGCTCAACGGAAGACACATCGACAGACGGTGCCGTGGGCTCTGCCCCACATGCAGGGGCACCCCATGCGCCGGTTGCTGCCTGAGCGGCCCCGGAGTCTGCCAGGGCAGCGCCAGCCAGCAGACCACCCAAAACCAGAAAAAAACCTTTCCTCATTCCCAATTTCCCTGTCCTGCACGACGTGTCCTGCCCGAACCTTCGGGCGGCTGTCGGAATACCTGCGGTTCATGACACAGGCCGTGCAAATGTCCATCCCCAGCCCTTGTGGACCCGCTTGTGGGCCAGAATACGGCATAATGAGGCTATCTCCTTCTGACACTTGGAAAAACAGGACGAGGCCCGTATAGAATCCATCAAATGCGCATTCTCTTCATCACGGCCACACGGCTTGGCGATGCCGTGCTTTCGACCGGCCTTCTGGCCCACCTCATCCGTACTTATCCGAATGCGCGCTTCACCATTGCCTGCGGGCCTGTGGCGGCCGGATTATTTGAGAATCTGCCCGGACTCGAGCGCGTGATCGTCATGACCAAACGTACGCATGACCGGCACTGGCTGGATTTGTGGAAAGCCTGCATCGGCCAGAAGTGGGATCTGGCAATTGACCTGCGCGGCTCGGCCACCACATTTTTCCTGCGCACCCGCAAACGGCTGATTATGCGCGGGGGCCGCCGCCCCGGCCTGCGGCTGAACCATCTTGGCCAGTTGCTCCGCCTTTCCCCGCCGCCGATGCCGACCGTGTGGCTCTCCGAGGCAGATAAGACACTCGCCAGCCAGATCACTCCCTCGGATGCCGGGCCGATCATCGCCCTTGGCCCCACAGCCAACTGGACCGGGAAAATCTGGCCAACTGAGCGTTATCTGCCGCTTTGGGCCGAACTGTCCCGCCAATACCCCGCAGCCCGACCGGCTATTTTCTACGGCCCCGGAGAACAGGAACGTGCCCTCGCCCTCCCCGTGCTGGAAGCCTTGCCTAACGCCATTGATGCCGGAGGCCGCTTCTCTCTGACGCAGGTTGCTGCAATGCTGGCCCGGTGCAGTCTGTTTATCGGGAACGATTCCGGCCTGATGCATCTGGCTGCCGCTGCGGGCACACCCACTCTGGGGCTGTTTGGCCCCTCCCGTGCCTCGGAATATGCCCCCTCCGGGCGCTGTGCCACATGGGTTGCCGCTCCCGGTCCGGAGGGAGACGCACCTATTGCCGGACTATCTCTGGCTGTTGTTGTTCAGGCCGCGTCCACCCTGCTGGCGGAGACCCAATCATGACTGCGCATTCCCCCACCGCTGCCCCGCTTCGCGTTGCGCACGTCATGGCGGGCGCGCCCACCGGCGGGGCGGAATTGTTTTTTGAGCGGCTTTGCATCGCGCAGGCTGCGTCCGGCCTTTCCGTTCTGCCCGTCATCCGGCGTGACGCTGCGCGCGCAGCCCGGCTTCAGGCAGGCGGCGTCAAACCCTGTGAACTCAAATTTGGTGGCCTGACAGACTGGCGCACCCGCCCGCAGCTCCGCACACAGCTCAAACAGTTTGCCCCGCGCGTTACCGTCGCGTGGATGAACCGGGCTGCCCGCTTCACCCCGCAAGGGGACTGGATTCTGGCGGGCCGCCTCGGCGGGTTTTATGACCTCTCCTATTACCGCCGCTGCTCGCACCTTATCGGCAATACGCACGGGCTGGTGCGCTGGATGCGGGAACAGGGCTGGCCCCAGGACCGCGTGCATTACCTCCCCAATTTTGCAACGGAACTGGCCAATACCGCGCCGGTCCGCCCAGCGGGCCTGCCCCCCGGCGCACCCTTCCTGCTGGCATTAGGCCGCCTGCACACCAACAAGGCGTTTGATGTACTCATCCGCGCCATGGCGCATTTACCGGGTGTCTGGCTCGTCATTGCGGGTGAAGGCCCGGAACGCGCCGCGCTGGAAGATCTTGCCCGCAAGGAAGGTGTGGCAGGCCGCGTGCTGATGCCCGGCTGGGCGACGCACCCGGGCGGCCTGATTCGCGCCTGCACAGCACTCGTCTGCCCCTCCCGGCATGAACCGCTGGGCAATGTGGTGATTGAAGGCTTCTCGGCCCAAAAGCCGGTCGTCGCGGCAGCGTCTCAGGGTCCGACAGAGCTGATCCGCTCCGGAGAAAACGGCCTGCTGGCCCCTGTGGAAGATGACCGCACCCTCGCCCGCCAACTTGCCGCCGTGCTGGAAGACCCGGTGCGGGCCAGCAAACTCGCAGCCGCAGGCCGGGCGGATTATGAGCAGACATTTGCAACAGCACCTGTGCTGAAAGCGTGGTCGGACTTTCTCTCCACCGTGGAGAAAGCCTGATGTGCGGCATTGGCGGTCTGGTTTACACACGCGGCACACTGCCCTGCGGGCAGGATGTGCTGGACCGCATGGCCGCCGCCCTGCAGCATCGCGGCCCGGATGGCGCGCATTTTGCCCGCTTTCCGCACGCTGACCTCATCCATACTCGCCTGTCCATTATTGATATTGCTGGTGGAGACCAGCCTCTTTCCGCCGGGTCTGGCACGCTGAT
The DNA here is from genome assembly GCF_044094635.1 of Acetobacter sp. KSO5. NCBI lineage: Bacteria > Pseudomonadati > Pseudomonadota > Alphaproteobacteria > Acetobacterales > Acetobacteraceae > Acetobacter > Acetobacter sp. KSO5. The sequence continues at coordinate 2,342,833 of NZ_CP172014.1, forward strand.
CGCCAATGGCGAGATTTATAATGACCCGGAGATTCGTGCGCAGATCGGCCCGGAACACTTCAGGACCGGCAGTGATTGCGAATCCCCTCTCCGGCTGTGGGAACGCCACGGTGCAGATTTCCCCCGCCACCTGCGCGGCATGTATGCCATTGCACTGTATGACAGCGCACAGGATGAGCTGCTGCTCTCCCGTGACCCGTTTGGCATAAAGCCGCTCTATTTCACGGAGTTTGACGGCGGTGTCGCCTTTGCATCGGAACCCGCTGTATTACTGGCGGCAAATCTCGCGCCCCGCACAGCCTCCTCCACCGCGCGGGATGAACTGCTGCAACTTCAGTTCACCACCGGCCGGGAGACCATTTTCAAAGGCATTTCCCGCGTGCTGCCCGGTGAGACCGTGCGCATTGTGCAGGGCCGTATTCTGGACCGCCAGCGCCTGTCGCCCCTGCCGTTTCAGCCCAAAGCCCAGTCCCCCCTGACAAAAGAAACCGCGCTGGCGCAACTGGATGAGGCGCTGATGAACAGCGTGCAGGCGCATGAACGCGCTGACGTACCGTTCGGCCTGTTTCTATCTGGCGGCATCGACAGCGCCAGCCTGCTGACGGCCATGAATCGCCTGCCGCGCCCTGAAAAACTGCGCACCTGGACTGCCGTTTTTGATGCGCCCAATGCCGCGAATGAAGCGGAAGCCGCAGCAGCCCTTGCCCGTGGCGCACAGGCCGAGCACCAGACCGTACACATTACCGCCAATAAAGTCTGGCAACATCTGCCCGCCATTGTGGCCTGCATGGATGATCCAGCCGCCGATTACGCCATTATCCCCACGTGGTTTCTGGCGCAGGAAGCCACAAAAGATGTCCGCGTGATCCTGTCTGGTGAGGGCGGTGACGAACTCTTTGCAGGCTATGGCCGGTATCGCTCCGCCATGCGCCCGTGGTGGCAGGGTGGCCGCCGCATGTGGCGACACGGCATGTTTGACAGTCTGGACATCCTCCGCAACCGCCCGACCCGCTGGCGCGATGGTATTATGGCAGCCGAAATGGCTGCGCCCTCTGCCCCAACCCGCCTTTCCGCCGCACAGGCCGTTGATATTGCCGAATGGCTGCCCAATGATCTGCTGCTCAAGCTGGACCGCTGCCTGATGGCACATGGGCTGGAAGGACGCACGCCCCTGCTGGACCCGGTGGTGGCCGATCTGGCATGGCGCCTGCCGGATAGCCTGCGCGTGCGTGGAGACAAGGGCAAATGGCTGCTGCGCCGCTGGCTGGAACAGCACTGCCCGGCAGCCCGCCCCTTTGCCCCCAAGCGGGGCTTTACCGTGCCCATTGGCGCATGGATTGCAGCAGACGGTGCGCGACTGGGGCAACTGGTTGCACAACAGGAGTGCATTCAGGAAATTGCCAAACCCGAACGGGTACGCGCACTCTTTCAGGCTGCGGCTGGCCGTAAAACCGGCCCTGCTGCCTGGACGTTACTGTTCTATGCCTTATGGCACCGGACACATATCCGCGGGCTTGCCCCGGCGGGTGACGTTTTTGAAACACTCAACCAGTCCTCTTGAGGTCTGCACCATCATCGGGAGCACCTGTCATGCCGACCCCTTCCCATAGTGCCCTGCTGGAAAACCGGACCGTCCTCAAACTCTCAGGCGCGGACCGCGTAAAGTTCCTGCAAGGGCTTGTAACAGCGGATGTCGCCGCCCTTGAACCCGGACAGGCCACATGGTCCGCCTGCCTCACCCCGCAGGGCCGCTGGCAGGCCGATTTCTTTCTGGTGGCCGACCCGGATGACACCTGCCTGCTGCTGGACTGCGCCAGTGAACAGGCGGAGGGCCTGCGCAAACAGCTGCTCCGCTTCCGCCTGCGCGCCGATGTGCAGATGGAAGCCACCGGCATGCGCGTTATGGTCGCATGGGGCGAGGCTCCCGATGCCGCCCTGATGGAAAACACCATCAGCTTTGCAGACCCCCGCCTGTCTGCCGCCGGATGGCGTTTACTTGATGTGCCGGAAGGCACGCAGCCTACCGACACCCCGCAGGACTACAATCTGCACCGGCTGGTTCTGGGCCTGCCCGATGGCGTGCAGGATTGTGAAGTGGGCCGCACACTGGCCGCAGAAGCCAACATGGATCTGCTTGGCGGCGTCTCATGGAGCAAAGGCTGCTATATGGGGCAGGAAGTCACCGCCCGTATGCATTACCGCACTCTGGTCAAACGCCGGATGGTCCCCGTTGCCTGTACTGGCCCCTTACCTGCCCCCGGCACCCCGATTCTTGCGAACGGGGTAGAGGTTGGCACGCTCTGTTCCTCGCAGGATCATGTCGGGCTTGCCTTGCTCAAAACCAGCGCAGCGACGGTACAAACACTCGACTGCGGCGGCCACCATGTTGTGCCCCGCCCGCCGGCCTGGCTTACCGCGGCCCTCACGCCGCCTCAGTCTCCCTCTTCCACACCCAACCCGGACTCATCTGCATCCTCATGACCTATCAGGCTCCAACCCCCGCCGCCCTTTCCAGCATGCTGGACGTTGTAAAATTTGACGCCTCCGGCCTGATTGCCGCCATTGCCCAGCAGCATGACACGGGCGAAGTGCTGATGATTGCGTGGATGACGCGCGAAGCCCTGCAGGAAACGCTGGAAACAGGTCGCGTCTGCTACTTCTCCCGCAGCCGCCAGAAACTGTGGCGTAAAGGCGAAACCTCCGGGCAGATTCAGCATCTGGTTGAAGCGCGTCTGGATTGCGATGCCGATGCCGTGCTGCTGCTGGTCAACCAGATTGGTGTGGCCTGCCACACGGGTCGCCGCAGCTGCTTTTACCGCGCCTTCGGCCCCGAAGGACTGGTAGAACTGACCAAACCGGAAATCGACCCGAATGCTTTGTATGGCAAAAAGGCCTGAACAGACGTTCGAGCGGGGCGGCAACTCGGCCGCCCTTTTCTCTAACAGACTTATTTAAAAACCCGACGTTCTCGGATGCACTGCGTCGCCAAGCGCCGCGCCCCCGCGCAAAAAAAACCGCCAAAATCAGGCCTTTTCTGCGTTGGCCTTCTCCTGCCCCCCGTCAGCCAGAAGCTGAAGCACAGCGTCCGCCGCCGCATCCGCTGGCAGCTTACCCCCCGGGCCCTGCAAACCATGCAGAACGGTTTTAAAGGCGTCTTTCTGCCCATTCGCCAGCTTTGGATTTTCGAACAGGGCCCGCACGGCACTGGCCAGCACGGAGGGGCGACACTGTTCCTGCAACAGTTCTGGCACAATAGCTCGCCCGGCCAGCAGATTGACCATGGCCACATACGGCACCCGGATCAGCCGCCGCGCCATGAAGGCCGTCAGCGGATTAACGCGATACGTCACCGCCATGGGCACGCCTGCCAGCGCAAGTTCCAGCGTTGAGGTGCCGGATTTGGTCAGAGCCGCACCAGCAGCGGCAAACGCATCATGCTTGTCCTGCACGTCCGTCACAATCACAGGCCGAACTGGCCAGCGAGCTGTCTCTCGTGCCACCGTTGCTGCCACAACGGGAGACACCGGAATAACCGGCACCACATCCGGCATGTCCCGCTGCAACAGGGCCAGCATCTTCCCGAAGACTGGCAACAGGCGCGGTGCTTCTGAACGACGACTACCGGGCATCAGGATCAACACCCGAGCGCCTTCTTTCAGACCGTGTTGCTGATAAAACCGCGCAGCATCCCCTGTCTCCGCACCGGATTGCAAAACCGGATGCCCGACAAATTTGGTCAGCAGACCATGTTTGCTAAAAAACTTTTCCTCAAACGGCAGCAGGCACAGCAGCTCTTCCCACAGGCCGGGGAATTCCTTCACGCGCTTCTGTCGCCATGCCCAGACCTGCGGCGCCACATAATGCACACGCGGGATGCCGAGCCCGGCAATGCGCTTCAGCAACCGCAGGGCAAAGCCGGGACTGTCGATCGTCACCACAAGGTCTGGCTTGCGGGCTTCAATATCCTGCACGGCTTCATTCAGCCGGGCAGAGAGGGAACGCAGGCGCGGCAGCACCTCCACCAGCCCCATCACGGCGAGATCCCGCATCGGGAACAGACTGTGCAGCCCCTGCTCTTCCATGCGCACACCGCCTACACCCGCAAAGCGGATGGCGGGGTTCCGGGCGCGCAACGCGTGCATCAGGCGGGCACCCAGCACGTCACCACTGGCCTCACCAGCCAGAATCCAGATGAGAGGGGCGACAGAAGAAGGAGCATTCACAACCATTCCTCACGCATACCGGGCCACCTGAGGCAGCACAATGTCCACTTTATGTTCGGTATCGGCTTATGACGTCATAAAGCCCGGTGCACCAACGGATAGCGGCTGCTCACACACGCCAGGTGGCCACAGGGAGGGCCAGCAAGCCTCAGAAAAACCTTTTCGTTACAGCCGCGTCCATCTTATGCCCTGCTGTATAGGGAAAAAACACCAGACATGGCAGAAAGGGGTCTCGTGACTGTTAGCCAATATCTCAAAGAATGGACGGACGATCCGGTCAAAAACGTTCTGGCCGGGATGGTCGGAACCTTTGCGCTGATCCCGGAAGTCATCGCCTTTTCTTACGCAGCGGGCGTAGCCCCTGCGGTGGGGCTGTTTGCCTCCTTTGTCATCAGTATTGCCATTGCCATTACCGGCGGCAGACCGGGGATGATTTCCGGGGCCGCCGGCTCCGTTGCTCTGGTCGCAGCGGACCTCGTGCACGGATATGGATTTGATTATCTGCTGCTCGCCACCCTGCTGGCCGGTGCGTTCCAGATCGTGTTCGGCCTGCTCAAGCTGCAAAGCATGATGCGCTTTGTCTCGCGTGAGGTGGAGACAGGCTTTGTGAACGCACTCGGCCTGCTGATCTTTTCCGCGCAGATTCCGCAGATGCTGCATGTCACATGGCATACCTATGCGCTGATCGCTCTCGGGCTGGCCATTGTCTATCTGCTGCCGCGTATCACCACCATCATCCCCTCCCCCCTTATCTGCATTCTGGTGCTCACCGGCCTGACCATGGCGGTGCCCATGCCGGTGCATGTCGTGTCCGATCTGGGCGCGCTGCCCACTGGTCTGCCGTCCCTCACGCTGCCGCATGTGCCCATGACGGTGGAAACCTTTAAAATCGTGCTGCCCTATGCCTTTGCCATGGCCATGGTCGGGCTGCTGGAATCCCTCATGACTGCCACCGTTGTGGATGAAATGACGGACACCCACAGCAACAAGCGCATGGAATGTACGGGGCTTGGTATTTCCAACATGTTTGTCGGCCTGTTTGGCGGCATGGCAGGCTGCGGGATGATCGGCCAGACCGTGGGCAACCTCCGGTATGGCGGACGCGGTCGTCTCTCCACCTTTACCGCCGGGGCTTTCCTGCTTCTGCTGCTGGTGGCCTGCCACGGGTTTGTAGCCCGCGTGCCGGTGGCAGCTCTCGTGGCCATCATGATCATGGTGTCCGTCAGTACGTTCTCATGGTCGTCCCTGCGTGACCTTGTGCGGCATCCGCGCCTGTCTTCCACCGTCATGCTGGTGACCGTTATCGTGGTGGTCCTCACGCATGATCTGGCCGCCGGGGTGGCCTGTGGCGTGCTGCTCAGCGGGCTGTTCTTCTCCTTTCAGGTCATGACACTTCTGAAAGTGAACAACACGCTGAGCACCGATGGCACCACCCGTACCTACCATGTGCAGGGGCAGGTCTTTTTTGCCTCTGCCAGCCTGCTGTCTGACGCCGTTGATTTTCAGGATACCGCCAGCCACATCGTGCTGGACCTGAAAGACGCGCGGCTGTGGGACATCAGTGCAGCTGATACGCTGGAGAAAATCGTCTCCCGCCTGCAAGGGCGCGGCAAGACGGTGCAGATCATGAACCCGGACGCCCGCGCAGCACAACTGCTCAACGCGCTGGGGCATGACACCCTTCTGGCGGACACACAGACGCACCCTGCGGCTTAATCCACGTTTTACACCACTCTGCAAAAAGCCCCGCCAGAACCAGCGTCTGGCGGGGCTTTTTGTATCTGGGCATTTCCTCTGATGAAAAACTCAAACCTCAGACGGTTCGTTTCCCCGGTTTCGGCACCAGCCGCAAGGAAAGCAAAACGGCAGCAATCGCCGCGTAAATAAACGGCTCCGTGTGCCAGGTTTTAAAGGCAATGGCGTAGTGAACAGAGGCCAGAATCATGGCCACATAAACCAGCTTATGCAACTTCGCCCAGCGCCGCCCCAAAGCGATGATAGCCTTTCGAGTGGAGGTCAGCGCCAGCGCCAGCAAGATCAGGAACGTCAGCAGGCCGAAGGTCAGGAACGGACGGCTGGTAAAGTCCTTCCACAAGACATGCGTATCAAAATGCCGTGCCACACCAACATAAAATACCACATGCAGCGCCGCATAACTAAAGGCCAGCAACCCTAACGGGCGGCGATAGACCATAAAGTCCAGCCCGACAAAACGCTTAAGCGGGCTAACCGCCAGCGAGATCAGCAAGAAGCGGAACGCCCAGCGCCCGAAATCATGTAGGCAGACAGAAACCGGGTTCGGCCCTAATGTGTTCGCCATCCCCTGTGCAATGTCAGACACGGCGGGAATCAGACAAAACAGATAGAGAAAAATCTGCCGTGTCAGCGGAGAAAAACGGGAACGCCGCCGCCGGCCAGAAGAGGGTGGTGCCATCCGCCTAAAAATCCTTCCGCAAATCCATACCGCGATACAAACCGGCCACCTGTTCTGCATAGCCATTGAACAGCCGTGTGGGTCGCCGCGCCGTTCTGAACAGGCTGCCCTCCCCGATAATCTGCTCACTCGACTGGCTCCAGCGCGGATGGTCCACGTCCGGATTCACATTGGCATAAAACCCATATTCATCCGGGGCCATCTGGTTCCAGCTCGTCGGCGGCTGCTGATCTGTCACAGTAATACGCGTGATGGATTTGATGCCCTTAAATCCATACTTCCACGGCACCACCAGCCGGATGGGCGCACCATTCTGCGCGGGCAGTGCCTCGCCATACACACCTGTTGCCAGCAAGGTGAGCGGGTGCATGGCTTCATCCAGCCGCAACCCTTCCACATAGGGCCAGCGCAGGGAGAACAGGCCTCCCCGCTGGCCGGGCATTTCAGAAGGCCGGACAACAGACGTAAACGCCACATATTTTGCCCCCGCCTTCACCCCGGCGGCCCGCAGCAACGCTCCCAGTTCAAACCCCTGCCAGGGAATGACCATGGACCACGCTTCCACGCACCGCATCCGATACAGCCGGTCTTCATGCCCAAAGCGGGCATTTAGCGCATCCAGATCCCAGACCTGCGGATGCTCCACCAGCCCATCCACCTGCACCTGCCAGGGGCGAGGATGAAAGCCACCGGACAGTTCTGCCGGGTCGCTCTTCTCCATCCCGAATTCATAAAAATTATTATAATGCGTGACATCATCCCGAGGCGTCGGAGTTTCCGCTGCGGGCCAACCGCGTGCAGGCGCATCAGCCTGCGCCATAACGGGCTTCAACCCGCCAGCCAGAACCCCGCCCACTGCTGTGCCAAGCAAAGCCCGGCGCGAGAAAAACAGCCGCCGTGGCGTAATGTCCGAGGAAGCCGGGCGAGGATAGCGATACACAGCCATAGGAAAGCCCCTTCCTTTTTACGTGAGCAGAACTGCTCCGTGCAGTGAAAACAAAAGTGCCGCCATTGTATATGGAAAAACGTCCTGAATACGCTTTCTTCTTATGCAGCATTCAGCGCAAAGGAACCATGCAGGAAACCGCATGAGAACTTCTGCCGTTTCTGCCATAGTTGCCGCACGCAAAATAACAGGGACTTGCAGAATGACCACGCAGCAGACCATTGGATTTATCGGCTTTGGGGCCATGGCCAGCCGGATGGGGGATAATCTCAAAAAAGCCGGCTACGTTCTGGTTGCCTACACGCCCTCCGGCAAAGGCGGTGACGGCTCCACGCCCTTCCTGCCCTCCCCTGCCGACGTGGCAAAAAAAGCAGACATCGTCCTCGTCTGCGTGCCGGACGATGAAGCCCTTGCCGCCGCCATGTATGGCGAGACCGGCGCACTGGCTGGCATGCATGAAAATCAGCTTTTGCTGAACACCAGCTCCGTCTCCCCCGAAGCCACGGATGCCCTGCAGAAAGCCGGGGAAGAAAAAGGCATCAGCGTGATTGACTGCCCCGTTTCCGGCAGCACGCCGGAAGCAGAAGCCGGGGCTCTGGTTGTGCTGGCAGGCGGGGATGACACCCTGATTGCCCGCGCCCAGCCTGTCTTTGACTGCATTGGCAAAACCACCGTTCATGCAGGCCCCTCCGGCAGCGGCGCACGGCTGAAGCTGGTGATTAACGGCATTATGGGCGCAGGTCTGGCCGCTGTGGCGGAAACCATCGCCTATGGGCTGGCCGCCGGGCTGGACCGTTCCATGCTGTTTGATGCGCTGGGCGAGGTTGCCGTTATTTCCCCTCACCACAAACGCAAAATTCGTGCTGCCAAGGATGGTGATTTCACGCCGCAATTCCCCACCCGCCTGATGCAGAAAGACATGCGCCTGCTGCTGGATGCCGGAGCGCGGCTGGCTGTGCCCATGCCCACCATGGCCGCAACCACGCAGCAACTCTCCCTGACGCGCCGCGCGGCCGCGAACGAGGATTACTCTGCACTGATTGGCGTGATGGAACACATCGTCGCCAACGATGCCTGACGGCTTTGCCCCGCAGCAAGACACCCGCTCCCTTGCCGACCTCCGCAATATCGGCAAGGCGGCGCTGGCGGATTTTGCCGTTCTGGATATTCACACCGTGCAGCAGCTTGCTGAGCAGGAGCCAGATGCTCTGTATCTGGCGCTCTGCCAGAAAACCCGGCAACGGCATGACCCATGCGTGTATGATGTTTTCGCGGCAGCCATCCATCAGGCGCGCACCGGAGAGGCGCTAAACTGGTGGCGCTTCACGCCAGATCGCAAAACACGTCAGAAGAACGGAACCTTTCCCGTTTATGAGTCTACCGCGCCAGCACGCTGAAAGGCGCGCGCAGCCTTCCATCCTGCGCGCATCACAGCCAGCCGGTCTCCCAGCCCTCGGGGCAGACCAGCCTGCGCGCTGCCCCGCTTCAGATCGCGCTCAGCCAGCACGGCAGGCAACGCGGCAAGTTGGCCAGAAGTAGAAAGAGAAGCAGCATCACACGCACTCAGGAACGCCTCGCCTTCCTGCCGCAGCCCGACCTCATCGCCCGGAAACAGATAACGCCCACTCTGTCGCAGGCGCGGCCAGTGCCGCAGCATGGCCCCCGCGCCATAAGCCGCACCACAGGCCTCCAGCCGGACAAGCACGCCCTCATCCCGCACGCCCAGTGCTTCCCCTATGGCGCGTTGCACACCGCCCGCGCCATCCAGCATCATCTTGCGCCAGACATTGACATCTGGCTGTGGGTCCAGCTCCACCTCCCGCGCAGCGAGAATACGTAACAGCGTCTCCCGACAAAACACACCACGTTCCAGAGCCAACAGAAGCGGAGGGGCAAGCTCATGGTCCGGCGTTCGTGCGCCCTCCAGCACATCTCGCCACCACTGGAGCCTGATCAGCCCCGCCATGGGACCGGCTATCGCCGCAGAGCGGGCCGGAGCAAGCGCACGGGTCAGTTCCGTATGGAACGCCAGCAGCACCTCCACATCGGGGCGGACAGAGGCTGGCAGAAAACGCGCGCACAGAGCCCGATCCGGGTCCGCACGCTGCACAGCATCTTCCAGATACCCCGCCCCCAAAACGTCCTGCTGCATACGCTGCCCGTCTTTCTTCATCCCGCCCCTTTCCACTCCTTTACCCATCCTGACCGTCACCGGCTCTTCAAAAGGCGTGTGAAGGATCTTTTTCCCGCGTGCGACGTTAACGGCAAAGACGGGGCGGCAGGGACAACACTGTGTGACTGGCCCGACAGAAAGCAACATTGTCACACCCCAGTCCCTTGACGCATCTGCCGCCGCCCCATAGCTCTGGATCATGGCGCATGGTCGCCCGCTTTTACCTTTATGGAGTATGTCATGGCTTTTGAACTGCCAGCCCTTCCCTATTCCTACAACGCTCTTGCCGCACGCGGCATGTGCCAGGAAACGCTTGAACTGCATCATGACAAGCACCATCAGGCTTATGTCACGGCTCTGAACAATTTTGTTGAAGCCAATCCCGCTCTGCAGGGCAAGTCTCTCGACGAAATCATTCTGGCTGTTAAAGGCGACAGCGCTCAGGCTCCCGTGTTCAACAATGCTGGTCAGCATTGGAACCACATCCTGTTCTGGCAGAACCTCTCCTCCACGGGCGGTGCGATTCCGGACAAGCTGGCGGCAAAAATCAACGGTGACTTCGGCAGCGTTGATGCCTTCAAGGACCAGTTCAAGAAGGCAGCCGCCTCTCAGTTCGGTTCCGGCTGGGCCTGGCTGGTTCTGGGTCAGGACGGCAAGCTGGCCGTGACCAAAACCGCCAACGGCTCCAACCCGCTGGCTGAAGGCCAGGGCAAAGTGCTGCTGGGTCTGGATGTGTGGGAACACGCCTACTATCTGGACTTCCGCAACCGTCGTCCGGACTACATCACCAACTACCTGGACAAGCTGGCGAACTACGAGTTCGCAGAAGCTCAGCTGAACGCTGCCTGAGTTTTCCAGACTTAGTCCGGAAAGAACGCCTCCCTCACCGGAGGCGTTTTTTTTGCCTGCTTGCCAGCAAAAAATAGCAGCCCTGCATTACCCCCTCTTGATTGTTGCAACAGATATTCCAATCTTTGTTAGCGAGAAAAGACCATGCCGCCATTGCCATAATGGGATGGGGACAAGGCCTTCAGTCGCCTGAGTAGAAGGGACAAGAGGGAAACGATGGATATCGCAAAATTTACAGAACGCTCTCGCGGTTTTTTGCAGGCCGCACAGACTATTGCCATTCGGGATTTTAACCAGCAGCTCACGCCGGAGCATCTGCTCAAGGCCATGCTGGATGATGAGGAAGGCGCTGCGTCTTCCCTTATTCGCGCCGCTGGTGGCACGCCTGACGCAGTAAGAGCTGCTAACGAACAGGCTCTGGCCAAACTGCCCAAAGTACAGGGCGGCGGGGCTGGCCAGCCTTCTGCCACACCGGATCTGGTCCGTGTTCTGGATGCCGCCGAACAGGGCGCGCAGAAAGCCGGAGATTCCTTTGTGGCGCAGGATCGTCTGCTGGTGGCCATTGCCGCCTCCGACAGCCCGGCAGGCCGCGCTTTGAAAGAGAACGGCGCCGCGCCGGACGCTCTGGACAAAGCCATTGCCACCATCCGCAAAGGACGCACTGTGACCAGCGAAAACGCTGAAGCCAATTTTGATGCTTTGAAGAAGTATGCCCGTGATGTGACGGAAGTTGCTCAGGCAGGCAAGCTGGACCCCGTGATTGGCCGTGATGAAGAAATTCGTCGTGCCATTCAGGTTCTCGCCCGCCGTAGCAAGAACAACCCGGTTCTGATTGGTGAACCCGGCGTGGGTAAGACCGCCATTGTGGAAGGTCTGGCGCAGCGCATCGTCAATGGTGACGTGCCGGAAGCTCTGAAGAACAAAAAGCTGCTCTCGCTCGACATGGGCGCGCTGGTGGCGGGTGCAAAATATCGCGGTGAGTTTGAAGAACGCCTGAAAGCGGTTCTGAAAGAGATTGAATCCGCCGAAGGGCAGGTCATTCTCTTTATTGATGAGATGCACACGCTGGTGGGCGCTGGCCGTACCGATGGGGCCATGGATGCCTCCAACCTCATCAAGCCGGAACTGGCCCGCGGCACCCTGCACTGCATTGGTGCGACCACGCTGGATGAATACCGTAAATATATCGAGAAGGATGCCGCCCTTGCCCGGCGCTTCCAGCCGGTGTTTGTCGGTGAGCCGTCCGTCGCGGATACCATTTCCATCCTGCGCGGGATCAAGGAAAAGTACGAGCTGCATCACGGTGTCCGGATTACCGACGGCGCACTGGTGTCTGCCGCCACGCTGTCCAACCGCTACATCACGGACCGCTTCCTGCCGGATAAAGCCATCGATCTGATTGACGAGGCGGCCAGCCGCCTGCGCATGCAGATTGACAGCAAGCCGGAAGAACTGGACGAACTCGACCGCCGCATCATTCAGCTCAAGATCGAGCGTGAAGCCCTGCGCAAGGAAGATGACAGCGCCAGCAAGGACCGTCTGGAAGCCGTGGAAGCGGAACTGGCCGATCTGGAAGAAAAATCTGACGCCATGAGTGCGGCCTGGCATGCGGAAAAAGACCGTGTGAATGCCGTGCAGAAGTTGCAGGAACAGCTGGATCAGGCGCGGTCTGAAGTGGAAGTCGCTCAGCGCAAAGGCGATCTCGGCAAGGCATCTGAGCTGATGTATGGCGTTATCCCCAACCTGCAGGCCCAGATTGCGCAGGCGCAGGAAACGCAGTCCGAAGCCGGTAAGACAGACCTTGTGTCTGAAGCCGTGACGGATCAGGGCGTGGCCTCCGTTGTCTCCCGCTGGACGGGTGTGCCGGTGGACCGCATGCTGGAAGGCGAACGTGCCAAACTGCTGCGGATGGAAGATGACCTGCGGAAATCCGTGGTCGGTCAGGAACCTGCCCTTAAAGCCGTATCTAACGCTGTGCGTCGTGCCCGTGCCGGACTGCAGGACCCTAATCGCCCGATTGGCTCCTTCCTGTTCCTCGGCCCGACGGGTGTGGGTAAAACCGAGCTGACCAAAGCTCTGGCCCGCTTCCTGTTTGACGATGAAAAGGCACTGCTGCGCATCGACATGAGTGAATTCATGGAGAAGCACGCCGTTGCCCGCCTGATCGGTGCCCCTCCGGGTTATGTTGGGTATGAAGAAGGCGGTGTGCTGACAGAAGCGGTGCGACGTCGGCCTTATCAGGTCATTCTGTTCGACGAAGTTGAAAAAGCGCATGAAGATGTCTTCAACATTCTTCTTCAGGTGCTGGACGATGGTCGTCTGACGGATGGTCAGGGTCGCACGGTGGACTTCCGCAACACCATTATTGTGCTGACCAGCAACCTCGGCTCCGATGTTCTGGCACATCAGCCGGACGGTGAAACGACCGACATGGTACAGGCCCAGGTGATGAAGGTGGTGCGTGAGCACTTCCGGCCGGAATTCCTGAACCGTCTGGACGAGATCATCCTGTTCTCCCGTCTGCAGAAAGCGGATATGACAAAGATTGTCGATATCCAGATGCGTCGCCTGCAGAACCTGCTGGATGATCGCAAGATTACCCTCGGCCTGGATGATCTGGCCCACGCATGGCTGGCGAATGAAGGCTATGACCCTGTGTATGGTGCCCGTCCGTTGAAACGGGTTATCCAGCGCAGCCTGCAGAACCCGCTGGCGGAACTGCTGCTGCAGGGGACTATTCACGATGGCGAGAATGTCAAAATCTCCGCCAACGGGGATGGCCTGCTCATCAACGGTCAGGAAGCCGCTGCTGCTCTTGCCTGATCGCCCCGCAAACAGGCACAACAGAAACGGGAAGGCTCAGGCCTTCCCGTTTTTTATTGCGCGCATCACAAAGGGAGTTTCCTTATGGCAGAACCCAACTGGCTGATCTGGGCCCGTGAAATTCAGGGCATTTCCCAGACCGGCCTGACCTACGCCAAAGACCCTTTTGATAAAGAGCGCTATGAAATGCTGCGCGCCCTCGCCGCCCGCATGATGGCGGAAGGCAGTGGTCTCCCTGCCGGGAAAATTGAAACCATTTTTCAGGAACAGGCTGGCTACGCGACACCAAAACTGGAAGTGCGCGTCGGTGTGTTTGATAAAGACGGCCGTATTCTGATGGTGCGGGAAGTGCTGGACCAGAATAAATGGACCGTGCCCGGCGGCTGGACGGATGTGAACCTGACCGCCGCAGACTGCGCCGCCAAGGAAGTGTGGGAAGAAACCGGCTATACCGTCCACATTACCAAACTCGCCATGGCGCTGGACCGCACCACACAGGGGCACCAGCCCCCCGAAGCTTTTACCGTCACCAAACTGTTTTTTCTGGGAGAACTGACAGGCGGCAGCCCCACTACCAGTATTGAAACCAGTGAAGTGCGTTTCTTCGCCCATGATGAAATTCCGACGGATCTTTCAATAGGCCGGGTTCTGCCCCAGCAGATCGAACGCCTCTTCGCGCACCACGCGACCCCTACCCTGCCCACCGAGTTCGACTGAATCACCTTCCCCGCCACCCTCTCAGCGTCTTCATGACGAGAGGGTGCCGCAGGTGCTAAGACAGGCTTCCCTACCTTATCGAGACCCAACCTATGCCGAGCCCAAACCCCCTGATCCTGTCTTTTGGAAGCATTAATATTGACGTCACCGCCCGGGCTGTCCGTTTGCCTCGCCCCGGCGAGACTGTGCACGGCGAAAGCTATGCCGTCATGCTCGGCGGCAAAGGAAGCAATCAGGCCGCCGCTGCGGGGCGACTGGCTGCCGGATCAGGCATTCAGGTGGCTTTGGCCGGGTGCATTGGTCAGGACAGCTTTGGTGCGCAGGCCCGTCGGGAACTTGAGCGCTTTGGTGTGGATCTTTCTCCGCTAAGGGAAGATCCCGCGCAGGCAACGGGCATTGCACTGATTGGAATTGATGGCAGCGGAGAGAACTGCATCACGGTGGTCGGTGGCGCGAACATGGCTGTGGATGAAACGGACGTTGCTGCCGCGTCAGAATGGCTGGAACGTGCAGCCGTTGTTCTATTGCAGCTTGAGGTACCTCAGCAGGCCGTTCTGGCTGCCGCCCGCAAAGCAAGAGCGGCAGGTGCTCTGGTCGTGCTTGATCCTGCCCCCGCTCCGGAACACGGTCTTCTGGATGCGCTCTGGCAGGAGATTGATATTCTGACGCCAAACGAAAGCGAGACGTTCCAGTTAACAGGTCTTCGGCCAGACACTGTAGAAGACGCTGCAAAGGCTGCTGACCTGCTTTTGGCCAAAGGCGTAAAAGCCGTCCTCGTCAAAATGGGAAGCCGGGGTGTGTTCTGGCATGATGGAACGCAGAGCGGCCATAGCGCGCCCTTCCGCATTGAGCCTGTTGATACTGTGGCAGCGGGTGACTGTTTTAACGCAGGCCTCGCCTTCGCGCTCGCGCAGGGGAAACCTTTCCCTGAGGCTGTCCGTATAGCGTCTGCATGCGGCGCGCTGGCCACGACACGTCATGGTGCTGCTGATGCGGCCCCTGAATGGGAGGCTGTCACCGCGTTAATGGCGGCTCAGCCAGAGGCATAAACCCGGCTCCCGTGCTGCTCAGTTACGGGATTGCGCCAAACGTCCCACGCTCTCGCGATACGTTAACTGCCCCAACAGAGCGACAAGTGTTTTGGCACAATGCCCGTCCGGATCTTTCTCCGGATCATAAATGGAAACTGTCATTCCCAGACAGCGTCTGTCAGAAACCAGTGGATTGAGAAGCGAGACCATATCAGCCGATGAAAGCCCCGGTGAGCCCGGGCAATCAACGGCTGGCATGACGACCTGATCCAACACATCGACATCAAAATGCACCCAAAAACCCGCCCCTGAGTGTGACGACAGAAGAGCTTGAATCTTTGCCGAGACCGCCGCTACGCCGATCTTTTGGAAGTCAAAAATATCAATCTGTGTGATGGCGGTGTCGGCAATATCGGGCCATGCGAAATCGGCGTCATGGCTTTCCCGCTCACCAATCTGAATAACATGGTCATCCTGCACCAGAGGGCCTTCGATATCAGGCCATTGGGTCAGAAAGGTTTCCCCGCGTCCTGTAGCCAGTGCGAGATCCATTCCCGCAACGCCACTCATAATCTGGCTGGCGTCATAATTCCCCGGATGCCGAAAATCGCTATGTCCATCAAAATGAATAAGAGATAGTGGGCCGTTCCGCCGCGCACCCGCAAGCGCCCCGAGTAGAATCGAGCAGTCCCCGCCCAGCACCAGAGCAAAATTCCCGTTCCGGACACTCTGCCCCACATGCTCGGCAAGTGTCAGACTGAAGGCGCGGATCGCGTAGCCGTTCCGGATGAGTGTTCCCGCAGGAGGCACCCGGCAATAGTGGGGACGAGCCAGCCTTGTGACCGAAGCATTAGCCCCCAAGGCATCAGCCAGCCCGGCAGCCATCAGCACCTCCGGTGCACGCCATGTTCCCGGTTCATGCCCCGGAGAGAGCGGGCTCAGGCCAAGATTGGTCGGCGCCAGAATAACATCCATCTTACCCAGCCTCCCGCATGAACCCCTGAAAATATTACGGAAAAAGAATTGTCAGGCAATATGATAAAAAAACGGTCAGGCTCACAGAGAACCTGACCGTTTCCAAAGTATCCACTCTGCGAAAATTTTACGCCAGCAGCGGTTCAACCTGTTTGAACAGCATTTCAAACCGTGCGCGGTCTTCTGCCTTGATGCGTACGGTAATGTTGGCCCCGCTTTCATCATCCGTGCGGTTCAGCACTTCCCCGTGCTGATAGAGCCATGCAGACGCCGCCCCGTCGGAGAGTGGCACGCGGTAGCGAACCTCTTCCATGGTGGCCGTCATCTGCTCGTCAATCAGCGCCATCAGTTCCGGCAGGCCGTCTCCGGTTATGGCGGAAATACCGATAGCATCACCCAGTTGCGCCAGTTCTTCCGGGCCGCCCAGCAGATCAACCTTGTTCAGCACTTCAATCATGCGGCCAGACCAGTCCGGCTCAATCATGTTATCCCGCGCCATGCCTTCCAGAACGTGGAACACATCTTTTTTCTGGGCAGCACTATCCGGATGCGCAATGTCCCGCACATGCAGAATGATGTCGGCTTCCGCCACTTCTTCAAGTGTGGCGCGGAAGGCGGCAATCAGTTCCGTCGGCAGATCACTGATGAACCCCACCGTGTCCGACAGAATGACCCGACGGCCTGATGGCAACGTGATAGCCCGCATGGTGGGGTCCAGCGTCGCAAACAGCTGGTCTTTTGCGTAAACCGCAGCACCCGTCAGCGCATTAAACAGGGTCGATTTGCCTGCGTTGGTATAGCCAACCAGAGCCACCACCGGGAACGGCACCCGCTTACGCGCCTGCCGATGCAGCCCGCGGGTGCGGCGCACCTGCTCCAGATCTTTCTTGAGGCGGACAATCCGATCACCGATCATCCGGCGGTCAGCCTCAATCTGTGTTTCACCCGGACCACCAAGGAAGCCGAAGCCACCGCGCTGACGTTCCAGATGGGTCCACAACCGCACAAGCCGGGAACGCTGATATTCCAGATGCGCCAGCTCGACCTGCAGCGTTCCTTCCTTCGTCGCAGCGCGTGCGCCGAAGATGTCCAGAATCAGGCCGGTCCGGTCAATCACCTTACAGCCAAACTCGGTTTCCAGATTACGCTGCTGGGCGGGGCTTAGCCGGGCATCCACCACCAGAACTTCAATTTTCTCAGCCTGAACGGCAATTTTGAGCGAATCGACCTGCCCTTTACCCAGCAGAGTTGCTGAACGTCTGGTCCGCAGCAGCAGTGTTGCCTGTAAAACAATTACCAGCCCGATGGAGGCTGCCAGACCCACGGCCTCTTCCAGCCGGGCTTCCGCAGCCCTTACATCCTGATCGTGGGCAGACTTTTCCCAGGGGAGAATAACCGCGCCACGGGTGGCAACGGGTTTTGTATCAGATAAAATCGTCGCCAAGTGTGGGCTCTCTGTCTGTCTGAGCACCGGAATTTGGTGCTTCGAAGATATTGATAGGCACAGTCGGCATGACCGTGCTGATGGCGTGCTTGTAAATCAGCTGTGTATGCTCATCGCGTTTCAGCAAAACGGCGGCATCATCAAACCACGTAATATTGCCCTGCAATTTTACGCCATTCACAAGAAAAACTGTCACAGATGAGCGCGAACGGCGAATCTGACTCAGAAACGCATCCTGCACATTGTATCCGGTGTCCTTATCCACGATGGGAGGCCCTATTCTCATTTTTTGTTACAGCCGGACGATGGCTTGCAGAAGAACTGCAAACACGTCAGCCGACCCCTCGTTCCTCGGACGTTACACCAAGCTGCTTCAGTTTGCGATGCAGCGCACTGCGTTCCATGCCAACAAATATTGCCGTCCGGCTAATATTGCCCCCAAAACGAAGCAGCTGGGCCTGCAAGTACTGCGTTTCAAACATATCTCGCGCCTCGCGCAGCGGCAGGCTCATGACATCGGCCGAGGCATCAAACTTCAGCAGGGCCGGAGCCCCTTCCCCGATGGTGGACGGCAGCATTTCCGCGCGGATGGGCTCAACACTGTTGCCCGGCATCATGATCAGCACGCGTTCCATCAGGTTCCGCAGTTCACGCGCATTACCCGGCCAGTCATACGCCTGCAGGGCCGCAACGGCATCGGCCGAGAGTTCACGCTGGGGCAGACCAGCCATCTCCGCAGCGCGACGCAAAAACAGTTCTGCAAGGCCCGGAATATCATCCCGCCGTTCCCGCAGGCCCGGCAGGCGCAACGGTACAACCGCAAGCCGATAATACAGATCTTCCCGAAAACGCCCGGCCATGATCTCGGCCTGCAAATCCCGGTTGGTGGTGGCCAGAACGCGGACATCCACTTTCACGCGGGTTGAGCCACCCAGCCGCTCAAACGTCTGGTCCTGCAGAGCGCGCACAATCTTGCCCTGCGTTTCCAGCGGCATATCCGCGACTTCATCCAGCACCAGCGTACCACCATGCGCCCGTTCCAGCACACCGGTGCGCCGGCCGGTGCCATCAGGCGCGCCTTCCAGCCCGAACAGTTCTTCCTCAAACCGGTTTGGTGCGAGAATGGCGCAGTTCAGGGCTACAAACGGTCCATCGGTTCGGCGGGAACGCGCATGAATCATGCGGGCCGCCACCTCCTTGCCGGAACCGGGACCACCTGTAATCAGCACGCGGGAGCCTGTGGGGGCCACACGCTCAATCTGGCCACGTACCGCAGTAATCAGGGCGCTATTGCCAAACAGTTCCGTGTCCTGCCCGGCACGCAGGCGCAGTTCCTCATTTTCTCTGGCCAGACGGGACGCTTCCAGCGCCCGCCGCACCACAACCAGTAAACGGTCTGCCTGAAATGGCTTTTCAATAAAATCATACGCGCCGTGCTGGAGGGCCGCTACGGCGGTTTCAATCGTCCCATGACCGGAAATCATGATGACCGGCACGGACGGTTCTTCCGCGTGCAGGACATTCAGAATCCCCAGCCCATCGAGCTGAGAGTCCCGCAACCAGACATCCAGAATGACCAGAGACGGCCTGCGGGCCCGGAATGCGGCTATGGCTGCATCAGATGTCGCAGCTACCCGTGTTTCGTAACCCTCATCTTCAAGAATGCCCTCAATGAGCATCCGGATATCGGGCTCATCATCAACAATCAGGATTTCATGAGCCATGGTCGTCCTTCATCGGCAAAATCAGAATAGCCACAGTTCCTGTTTCCTCCGCCCTGTCTTCCAGACGCACCGCACCCCCATGGTCTTCCATAATCTTTTTGACAATGGCCAGACCAAGTCCGGTGCCCTTAGCCTTGTGCGTCACGTATGGCTCGGTCAACCGATGCCTGTCGCCCGAAGGCAGGCCAACGCCATTATCTGCAACAGAAATTTCGACGTTGCCTTCACTGTCCTTCAGGTCAATCCATACCGCATTGGCTGTGTTTGAGCCATTTCCCTCAACATCACCCTGTTTTGCTGTCATGGCAATGGCATCCGCTGCATTCTGCAGCAGGTTGATCAACGCCTGGCTGATCAGCCGCCGGTCACACCGCACCACCGGCCCTCTGTCCGGCAGGCTGACGTGATAGGTAATTTCAGGGTGCGCGTTCCGCTGGAGCACCAGAACTTCCCGTATAATGCGGGAAAGATCCTCATTGGTCATCACCGGCTGCGGCATGCGGGCAAAGGCGGAGAACTCATCCACCATGCGCCCAATGTCCCCCACCTGCCGCACAATAGTATCCGCACACTGCGCAAATGTTTCCGGGTCCGAGGTAATTTCCCGCAGGAAGCGCCGCTTGAGCCGCTCCGCGGCAAGCTGGATCGGGGTCAGCGGATTTTTGATTTCATGCGCAATCCGCCGCGCCACATCCGCCCACGCGGCTTTTCGCTGGGCCTGCTGCAGGGCCGTGATGTCATCGAAGGTCATCACGTACCCCTCCGTCACCGTCCCGCGGAGCTCCGCGCCAATCCGCACCAGCAGCATACGCCGGTTGGTCTCCGGGCCGGTCTGCACTTCCCGCGTAATCACCTGATCGGGCACAGAACGCACGTCGGCCAGCAGTTCCGCAAATTCCGGCACGCGGGTCGCCAGGGCTTCGCCAATAGCGTCCATCAGATCTGTTTGCAGCAACAGGCAGGCCGCACGGTTGGGTAGTTCAATCCGCTGCTCCACATCCAGCCCGATCACCCCGGCAGACACACCAGAGAGGACCGCTTCCGTAAACCGACGCCGCTCATTGATCTGCCCATACGCCGCCATCAGTTCCGAGCGCTGGCTGGCCAGCTGTTCCGTCATGCGGTTGAAGGCGCGGGAGAGGCTCGTCACCTCATCATCCCGGTTGGCCTCGGGCACATGCACGCCCAGATCACCCTCACTAATCCGACGGGCCGCCAGAATGAGCAGGCCCAGCGGCTTGGCAATTTGGTTCGCCAGCGCCAGCCCAATCAGCGCCGCTGCGGCCAGTACCAGCAGAGCCACCAGCGCAAAAATCATCACAAACGTCAGCTGGATCTTTGCCCGGTTGCCGTTCAGGCGCCGGTAATCCGCAATCACTTTTTCCGTGCGGTGCATGTGCTCCAGAATGGTGGGGTCCACCAGACGGGTAATCACCAGCATCAGCGCGGGGGTCTGAGAAAGCTCGACCACCGCCCGCACTGTGCGTTGATCAGGAGAATCCAGAATGGCCACGTCATTGGAACGCGCCAGCATGGTCGCAGCCGGGGGCGGCAGAGCCTGATCTCCGGCACGGCTCATCAAACCGCCCGAGGCCACAATCTTGTTGGTAATGGGGTCATACACCAGCGCATCCGTCAGCCCGCGCATGGTGGCCTGACTGTCCAGCATTTCCCCCAGCGCATCATGATCCTGCAGCAGGTTCATGCCGCTGGCCGCCAGTTCGTTCTGCGCGCTCATGATGTAGTTGGACATGGAGAACGCATCGGTGCGGATATTGGCGTTATGTTCCGCCAGATAGCCGCGGGAGGCCTCCATGGCTTCATTCAGCGCCGTATTCACCCGGTCGGAAAACCAGATCTGAATGCCGTAATGGAAAAACAGAGTGGCGAACACGCCCACCACCAGCGTCGGCGCGACCGCCACAATCCCGAACAGTGTGACCAGCCGAACATGGAGTCTGGCCCCGGCCAGCCCTTTCCGATGCTCCACCAGCATCGGCCCCACGCGCATGGCCACGGCCAGCAGCAGCAAACCCAGCACCAGACTGTTCAGCAGCAACACCAGCGGCTCGATCACCGCATAATGCCCGAAGGACATCCCGCCCGACAGCACCACAAAGGTTGCAAAGCCAAGGCATAGCGCCAGAGCAGCCAGCGTAAGAGCCACGCTTTTCCGCTCCAGAGACCGTAAAAGCCAGTGGAGCCGGGTCCGGGCCAGAAGAGTGCTCAGAGAAGAGAGGAAGCGCTGCATAAAGGCAGGTTAGACCACACCGCGCACAACGGGAATTTCAAGCTCACGAATTTTTTTACGCAGCGTATTCCGGTTCAGCCCCAGCATGGCTGCTGCCTTGATCTGATTTCCACGCGTTTCCTGCAATGTCATCTGGATAAGAGGTCGTTCCACCTCTGCAATCACACGCGCATACAGATCATGCAAGGGCATCCCTTCCCGCCCTGCGGTCAGGTAGCGCATGATATGGCGGGAAATGGCATCGGACAGCGGTTCTTCCACCGCCGCCTTTTCCGCAATGACCTCATGCGCCAGCGGTTCGGCCAGTTCCGCATCAATCAGATCACTGCTGATAGTCTCCTGCGGATAAAGGGCCACAATGCGCCGCATGAGGTTTTCAAGCTCACGCACATTGCCCGGCCAGCGCCAGGATTGCAGGCGCGCCACGGCGGAATCATCCAGCACCCGGCTCCCGGCCCCAGCCTCCCGGCTCTGCGCCAGAAAATGGCGGGCCAGTAACGGAATATCCTCAAGCCGCTCCCGCAACGGCGGCAGGCGCAGCGGCACAACGTTCAACCGATAATACAAGTCTTCCCGGAAAGTACCGGCCCGGATAGCCTGCCGCAGATCCCGGTGCGTGGCGGCAATAATCCGCACATCCGCCCGGATGGGAGCGCGGCCACCCACGGTGGTAAATTCGCCTTCCTGCAGCACGCGCAACAGCCGCGTCTGCGCTTCCGGCGGCATATCGCCAATTTCATCCAGAAACAGCGTGCCGCCCGTCGCCTGTTCAAAGCGCCCCGGACTTCGGCCTGTTACAGCTCCCGGCACGCGCTCCTGCCCGAACAGTTCGCTCTCAATCTGGTCTCGCGGAATGGCGGCCATGTTCACGGCTACAAACGGACCACCCCGCCTGCGCCCATATTCATGCAGCGCACGCGCGACCAGCTCCTTACCCGTGCCGCTCTCACCGCTAATCATCACGGTCAGGTCAGACGTCGTCAGGCGGGCGATGCTGCGATAAATCCCCTGCATGACCGGGGACTGACCAATCAGCGGCAGGCGTTCTTCCGGGGGGGAGGCCACCGCTGGCTTATCCGCCTCATGCGCCGGGGCCACCAGCGCGCGGGCCACCACACCGAGCAGTTCTTTCAGATCAAACGGCTTGGCCAGATATTCAAACGCGCCACGCTGGGTCGCCTTGACCGCTGTCACCAGATTGGACTGCGCACTCATGACGATAATGCGCAGATCCGGCCGGGCCTGCCGGATACGCGGGATCAGATCCAGCCCGCTGCCGTCCGGCATCACCACATCGGTAATCACCAGATCGCCTTCGCCTTCCTCCACCCACTGCCAGAGCGTTGCGGCGTTAGGGGTGGACTGAACCTGATACCCGGCCCGCCCCAGCGCCTGCCCGAGCACGGTACGAATGGAGCGATCATCATCAGCAACAAGAATAGTCGGCAAAGGTGTCATAGGGGTCAGGTTACACTCAGATACGAAAAGATCATTACAAAAAAAGAACGAAGCTGTCAGATGCTTTCGTTGCCGTCCGGCACTACGGGCAGATACAGACTGATTTCCGTGCGTCCGGGGCGGCTTTCCACTTCAATCACGCCGCCGTGGTCGTCCATAATCTTGCCGACAAGGGCCAGCCCCAGCCCGCTCCCGCTCATCTTGGTGCTGATGAAGGGTTCAAACAGATGCGGGCGAATGGTCTCTGAAATACCCGGCCCCGTATCCCGCACCGTCACCACCAGCGGCAGATGCCGCCATTGCGAGGTGCCAGGGACGGCCAGGCGAATTCCGGGCCGATAACTGGTGCTCAGCGTAATCTCACCCGGCTTTTCCGTCTCCCGGATCGCCTCGGCAGCGTTTTTGACCAGATTGAGCAACATCTGCACCAGCTGGTCCCGATTCCCCCAGACATGCGGCAGAGACGGATCATACCGTTCCACAATCCGCAGTCCCGCTGCACAACCTTTGCTGGCCAGCAGCCGCACATGCTCCAGAACACGATGAATATTCAGGGAGCGATAATCTGCCGGGGCCTCATTAAACACGCCCATCCGCTCAACGAGTGCGTCAATGCGATCCACCTCATCACAGATCAGCGTCGCGAGTTCCTTGTCGCTTTCCCCCACGGAATGCTCAAGAATCTGCGCCGCACCTTTAATGCCGGAAAGCGGGTTACGAACTTCATGCGCCAGCATTTCGGCCATGCCGGACACGCTGCGCGCCGCAGAGCGGAAGGCAAGCTGACGGTCCAGCGCCCGTGCTGCCGAGGAATCATGGAACGTCAGCAGAATGGAGCCGGGATAATCCAGCACATCCGCCCCCTGCACCGTCACCCCTTCATGGTGAAAGCGCGGGCTGCTAAACACCAGCTCATGCTCGGTGATGGTGCCGCCTTCCTTGCGCACATGCTGCACAAGCAAAAAGACCGGATGATCTTCCGGCACCAGTTCATCCAGCGCGCTCTGACATAGCTGATGGCGGGACGTCGCAAAAAACTCCTCCGCCGCAGCATTGGCAAAACGCAGCCTGTTCGTAGGGCCGAGCTCCAGCACCGGCACAGGCAGGCTGTCCAGAAGCAGACCAGCGGACGGGCTCCCGTCCTGAGGCGATGCGGGGCGCTTCATGCAGCCGGCGTCATGCCGCGTGCGCCTGCGCATCGGCATGGCGGGAGGCACGGGGTTCGCGCACAGACCCGTCAGCAATCTGCTGATCGTAGAAATCAGAAATCATCGCAATGGCATCCGGCGCGCAGTCCACGCGGTTCACGGCAGCGCGGAACCCGGCAGAATTCGGCAGACCGGCGGAATACCAGGAGACATGCTTGCGCGCCAGACGCAGGCCGGGGCGTTCCCCAAAATGCTCCAGCATCATTTTGTAATGCTCCAGCACAATGGCTTTTTCCGCTTCCAGCGTGGGGTCCGGCACTTCCTCGCCCGTCCGCAGAGCGTGCGCCACCTGCGCCAGAAACCACGGACGCCCGTAACACCCGCGCCCGATCATCACGCCATCCGCGCCGGACTGCGCCAGCGCTGTACGGGCATCATCCACCGTCAGAA
The DNA here is from genome assembly GCF_044094635.1 of Acetobacter sp. KSO5. Classification (NCBI taxonomy): domain Bacteria; kingdom Pseudomonadati; phylum Pseudomonadota; class Alphaproteobacteria; order Acetobacterales; family Acetobacteraceae; genus Acetobacter; species Acetobacter sp. KSO5. The sequence continues at coordinate 2,367,479 of NZ_CP172014.1, forward strand.
TATCGCCGTTAACAATCACCGGCAGACCAACGGCTTCTTTCACATTCCGCACAAAGGCCCAGTCTGCCGTACCGTTATAAAACTGCTGGCGGGTTCGGCCGTGCACGGTGATCATGCGAATACCAGCCTCTTCCGCAATCCGGGCCAGAACCGGTGCATTCAGGTGGGAATGGTCCCACCCCATCCGCATTTTTAGCGTAACCGGCACAGGAACGGCTTTCACCACGGCATCCAGCAGGCGCGCGGCACCCACTTCATCCCGCATCAGCGCGGAACCGGCCATCTGGCCAACCGCAACCTTCTTCACCGGGCAGCCGAAATTGATGTCGATCAGGTCCGCACCCCGCCCCACGGCAATCCGGGCAGCCTCTGCCATGGCGTTCGGGTCACACCCGGCCAGCTGCACAGCATTCGGGCCACCGGCATCTGCCACTTCGGCCATCCGCAGGGTTGTGTCATTTTCCCGCACCATGGCCCAGGACGCGATCATCTCGGAGACCACCAGACCAGCCCCCAGCTTCCGCGCCAGACGACGGAACGGCAGGTCTGTCACGCCGGACATGGGAGCAAGGATAACGGGCGTTTCCAGGCGCACACCGCCCAGATCAATCGGCCGCAATAACGGTTGCGTTTGCACAGTCTTTTCCACTTTGCCTATGATTTAGGCAGATATACGCATTTCCGAGTCGGGAATCAATCTTTTATATCCGTAACGTTTTGTCCGCCCAGGGTTTCCGAACGCCCTTATTTTCAGGCCTTTTCCAGCAACTGACGCGCCAGAGCGTTGTGCTTCTCCGCCAGCAATGCAGGATCATGGTTTACAAACTGACCATCACGGATCAGCCAGCGCCCGTTGACCATGGAATACGCAATACGCTGAGGCGAGCAGAACAGCAAAGCTGCAAACGGGTCCGACTGCGCGCCAGCATGATCAATTCCGCGCAGATCAAACGCCACAAGATCCGCTGCCATACCGGGAGCGAGATGGCCAATATCATCACGCCCCAGCACTGCCGCCCCGCCACGCGTGGCCAGTTCCAGCACTTCACGCGCCTGCATCATGGGCCGTCCGTCTTCTGTTTCCAGCAACCGGCCAAGCAGCATAGCCTGCCGGGCTTCCCCCAGCATGTGGCTGCCGTCATTGGACGCCGAGCCATCCACGCCCAGCCCAACCCGCATGCCGGACGCCACCATACGCCGCACGGGCGCGATGCCTGAGCCCAGCCGCATATTGGAACAGGGGCAATGCGCCATTCCGGTATGCGTTGCGCCAAAACGGCTGATGCCTGCCTCATCCAGCTTGACGCAATGCGCGTGCCATACGTCCGCGCCAACCCAGCCGACATCCTCGGCATATTCCGCTGGCGTCATGTTGAAGCGCTCACGGCTATAAGCAATGTCACTGGCATTTTCGGCCAGATGCGTATGCAGCATGGTGCCGGTCGCACGCGCCAGTTGAGCGGCCTCACGCATCAGATCCGGGCTGACGGAAAACGGTGAGCATGGCGCCACCACCACACGCTGCATGGCCAGCGGTTCAGGGTCATGGAACGCCTCAATCACCCGCTGCGTGTCGGCCAGAATGGCGGCCTCATCTTCCACCACACTGTCAGGCGGCAAACCCCCTTTGCTCTCCCCGACACTCATGGACCCGCGCGCCGCGTGAAACCGCATCCCCATCTGTGTCGCGGCCTCAATCTGATCTTCCAGCCGGCTCCCATTGGGAAACAGATAAAGATGGTCACTGGTGGTGGTGCAACCAGACCATAAAAGCTCAGTCATGGCTGTGCAGGTAGAAACGCGGATCATCTCCGGGGTCAGACCAGCCCAGATCGGATAAAGCGCCTGTAACCACCCGAACAGCGAACTATCCTGCGCAGCGGGAATAACGCGGGTGAGTGTCTGATACATATGGTGGTGCGTGTTCACCATGCCGGGCATCACGATATGGCCGGTCATATCCTGCACCCTATCCGCCTGCGGCAACGGGTCTGAGGCTGCACCAAGAGCCACAACCTGCCGCCCGCGCACAAGCACCCAGCCGCCCTCAAGCTCCTCACGCTGGTCATTCATCGTCACAACACGCAGGGCATTTTTCAGCAGGATGGTCGTCATTGGTCTCTTTTTCCAATCACTGAGGCAGAACATGAAAAAGGCCGCACATCAGCCCGATGCGCGGCCTTTGCCAAAAACCTTTTTCCAGAAACGCTCAGAGCGCTGCCGGATCAGGGCACCAGAACAGACACCGCCGCCGTGCAGGCAATGCCTTCTTCACGTCCTGTAAAGCCCAGACGTTCAGACGTGGTTGCTTTAACCGAAATCCGGCCAACATCCACTTCCAGCAGATCCGCCATCCTCTGACGCATCGCCTGCGCATGCGGCCCAATTTTCGGACGTTCGCAAATGAGCGTCACATCGGCATTGATCAGCATACCCCCGCGCTCCCGAATACGCTGCCCGGCATGCACGAGGAAACGCGCGCTGTCCGCGTCTTTCCATTCGTTCTTACTGGGCGGAAAATGCGTGCCAATATCGCCTTCCGCCAGCGCGCCATAAATGGCGTCACACAGCGCATGAATGCCAACATCGGCGTCTGAATGGCCAGCCAGCCCCTTGGTGTGCGGCACGGTAATACCGCAGAGGATCAGCGGACGGCCTTCTTCAAAAGCATGAACATCATACCCCAGCCCGACACGCGGCAGGAGAGTCGGACCAATCAGTCGTTCAAGGCGCACGAGGTCCTCCTCATAAGTCAGCTTGATATTGTCTTCATCACCGGGCACCAGCGCCACGCTAAAGCCTGCCTCTTCCAGCAGCTTTGCGTCATCCGTTGCCGTAGCAGACGCAGCCCCACGATGCAGGTCTAAAAACAGCCCAAAGCGGAAACCCTGCGGCGTTTGCGCCCGGAAAAGATGATCACGCGGAACAGTCCCGGCAATCACACCCTTGTCTTCACGCTTGAGCGTATCGGCAACCGGCACAGCGGGAATGGCACCGGGATGCTCAGCCAGCGCGGAAACAACATTCTGCACCAGTCTGGCCGTCACGTAAGGACGCGCGCCATCATGCACCAGAACCAGATCAGGGTGCTCGCTCTCAGGCAGAGCATCCAGCGCCTCCAGACCGGCCAGCACGCTGGCCTGACGGGTTTCCCCACCTGCTACAGGAGACAGGACAGCAACGCCGTCCAGCGCTTGCGCCAGCATTTCGGGGTCACCCACCGGCTGCACACAGCTTACATGAGGCAAAAGGGCTTCCGCAGCATGGCGGATAACCGGCTGGCCCGCCAGCATCACATATTGCTTCGGCGTTGCAGACCCGCTGGTCGCGGCGTAACGGCTGCCTGTTCCGGCAGCCAGAAGAATGGCAGCTACTCGCATAGTCGGAGCAATGCTGCGGGAAGCCCGAGACGTCAAGGCACAAAATGCGCCTCACAGAACTCTGCCTGCACCACACCAGCCCTTACAAAAGCTGTTTGCTTTTAAAAATCTGCCTCTTCCGTTTTTACATGAAACCGTTTCTTTCTTTATTCACGTAAATCTTATGAAGCATTCGTCAGCATAGAAAATTTCATCCCTCCCTCTCAAAATAATGATATAGCTCGCACCAATCACAGCCCCTTATCAGGCCCCATTCTTCTGCGGCTCAGACCAGAGAAACCATGAAAACACTCCTGCTCACTTTTGAATGCCCTCCTGATGTGACCGGGGGCGGCCTGTGCACGTATGTTCAGGAATACATCAACGCCAAAATAGAACGGAGAGAACCGACTGTTATCCTGACGGCCGATTTCAATGTGCATGATGAAGTCTGCACGTATTTTGGCTGCGTCAAGGTGATCCGCTTCAATCCATCCACCGGTGACTCCTTTAAACATATGGGTCACTGGGCGGCGATGAGCTACGAGTTCTCCAATCAGGTCAAAAAAATCATCACGGATGGTTTCAAACCGGACTGGCTTGAAGTGTGCGATGGTTTCGGTCTGGGTTATTTTACGCTTCAGAGAAAGCTCTGCCTGGAAGCACCGTTTACAGACCTGAAAGTTCTGGTGACCGCCCACACACCCGTCACCATGATTGATGAATGGGATAAGAAAAACATCTATGAACTGCCAACATATTTCACAAAATATATGGAACAGTTCTGCTTTCAGGCCGCAGACAAAGTCATTTCCCCCAGCACTTTTCTGAAAAAGAAACTGCTCACGGAATTTCTGGAAAAAGATCTTCCGATTGATGTTGTGCCCAACCCTTACGAAAAACCCTCCACCAGTCTGGTTTCGGGAAAAGAGGCCAGTGATAACGCGCAGGTTTACGACATTCCTGATTACGCCATTGCCTCCCGCGTTTGTTACTGGAAAGGCATAGAGCATGCTCTGGCGGGGTTTGACCTGTACTGGGCTAATGGCGGCCAGTCATCCCTGTATGTCTACGGGTCTGACACACATTATTTCAAAAACAACAAATCCCTGACAGAAACTCTCAGCACCAAATACAATAAATGGATTGAAAAAGGCCTCCTCAAATTTGCGGGCCTAAAAGAACATTCCGAAATTCTTTTCATCAAAAAACATCTCAAGGCTCTCTTTCACCCGTCCCTATTTGAAAACTACCCTTATTCCGTTATCGAACATATGGCAGATGGTGGCCTTGTTGCCGCCTCTCTGAGTGGCGGACAGGCAGAACTCATCCGGCATGGAGAAAACGGTTTCCTGTTTGACCCGCACTCCCCGAAATCAATTCAGGATGCCATTCTGACAATTGATGCTCTGGAGGATGTTCAAATCCGTTCGATTACGGAAAATGCCATTCAGACCATTAAGGATACCTGCTCTTACACAGCGGTTATGACGCAGAAAGAACAGGTTCTGGCCACAGCCAAACAGAACGCGTCTGGCGCTGCCTTCCCCTTCACATCTGGGAAAGAGCTGACCCATGCAGACGCAAAAAATGGCTCAGCGGTGACGGTTGTCATCCCGCACTACAATCTTGGCACATTGCTGATTGAAGCCATTGAAAGCGTCAAATTCAGCAGCCTGCCGGATATCAAAATCCTTGTCGTCGACGATGGCTCAACGGACAAAGAATCCGTCATTATTTTAAAAACTCTTGAAGCGCGTTACACAAACCTGAAAGTTATTTATAAGAAGAACTCCGGCGTAGCGGAGACCCGAAATATCGGCGTCCAGCACGCCACGACAGACTATATTGCTCTTCTGGATGCCGATGACCTCGTCTGCGTTCCTTACTATGAAGCAGCCCTGAAGATCCTGAACCGTTACAGCAATGTCGGTTTTGTGGGTGCGTGGAATGAGGACTTCAACCAACACGGCCGGCTCCGGCTCTGGCCGACCTTTAACCCTGAAGTTCCGCTCCAGATGATCATGAACACCACGAACTGTCAGGGACTGGTTGTGCGGCGTGATGCCTATCTGGCACACGGCCAGCATGACCCGAACCTTGGCATGTTCCTGGATGACTGGGAATCAACCATTTCCATGGTCCTTAACGGCGTCCGCGGCGTGATGATCCCACACCCGCTGTTCAAATACCGCATCCGGGAAGACTCGATTTTCCGTGACAAATTCAGGATGTTTACTATCAACTATAACTATATCATCGATAAACATCAGTCACAGCTATCAGGCTGCTATGGCGAAATGATCAAATTCCTGAACGCCAACGGCCCCAATACGCAGTATCACAACCCAACGATCCCATCAGCAAACAACACCCATCACACCTCGGCTCCAGTTCCGACCACTCAGCACGAGGGAGGCAGGCTGGTCCAGTTGGTGCATAAATATTATGATAGTGTGAACCAGCCTGGGACCATTCGGAATATCCGTATGGGGTTGCGCAAATTTGGCCCTGGTCAGTTAGTAGCTCATTTTCGAAAATAAGCTTTTGCGTTTCCGATGGCGCTTTTACAGAGCGCCATCGGAAAACTTGCGGTTCATGTCAGGCTTATTTTTCCGCCCCCCCACACACATCAGGAATAACCAGATTTGTGTAGTTATTTTTCTTAAACCTTCCCGCTTATCTTACGACCACTTTACGAACCATACGCAGCACAAACCCGAATACTGGCAACCGGAATATGCTGTAATATTTCTCTCCTACCCGATGCAGCCGAGACGATTGAATTTTTTCAAGTTCCTGACGAACCAGATCAAACTCACGATCTTTACGTGATATTTCACGCTCAAGATGATTGATATGGTTTGTAAAATCAGTCTGCTTTTTTACGGCTTTCTTTTTTTCTTCAGAAATTTCAGTCAGCTTACTTTGCAATTTTTCCAAACGGGACAAAAGAGCGTCATTCTGGCGCAGGACAGTTGTGCGTTGCTCCCACTCTGCCTGCCGGTCGAGATTAATTCTTTTAACCGTATCCCGAAGCAACTGAACTTCCGCACGTCCACCCTGTTCCGCGAGGGTATAATCTGACGTGCGGTCTTCAAACGTAACAGTCGGAAAGCGATGCAAAGTATAATCAAAAATCGCTTTAATTTTAAAGTAACTTGAAGGTTCAAGCTTAACAGTACGCCCAATCAACGCAGCCAGAGCAGCCATATGGAGACGATCCGTCTCTACGCATTCAAACTGACTCATCAATCCAGCAACAGCGCGAAGAGGTTTCACGCACTGTTCGACTGTCGACCACTGGATGTCATTAAACAAAAGCGGCAAATCGACAGAGTCACGAGGAGGCGTTTTTCGGCCACCCTCTTCATCAAGCCGGAAAATTTGGAGAACGGGGTACTGACCGTCAATTTCCAGATCAGAGAAATGCTCTTCTTTGGTGTAAAACGCCATATCCGGACAAACGAAAATCTGGCTTTCCGGCATCCCCTGACGAAGCAGTTCGTCGTAACTCCGCTGTTCACGGCAGAAAATTGTTACCTGATCTGCATAAGGAACAAATTCAGACCCAAACCCTGAAAAGCTTGTTGGAAGAATGAGTAACTGGCCACCATTTTGAAGAAAGGCGATTGTCTGCTCAAGGTAGGTTTCCCACATTCCCTTGACCCAGCCGCCACTCCCACCCATCACAATATGGGTGTAGCCAGAAAAAGCCTCTTTATGTCGGCCCTGAATGCGTTTGGGGTCCCAATCCAGATCTGCAAACAGATCAAGTGTCCCTAACGCAATCAACCCGTCGCCAAGGTTGCCATAACCCGGATAGAAAACTGCATCGTTCTCGGCAAAGCGCTTCAAGGATTCAATCAGAGAAGAATTCTCTCGAATTTCTGCACGAACAGCTCGCCTGATATTTTTATAGTTTTCATCCATTTAAAGCATTCCCTTTTGCAAGCTGTTCTTCCAGACGCGCATACACCGCAGCAACTCTCAAGCCATAAATGGACTGAGCATGTTGCTGCTCAAAATGTTGATGCAGACAGTGAACCTTATTCTGAATTTCCGCCTCAGACGCATTAAGAAATTCTTTAACCTTAGCGACATACCGCGCCACAAGTTCTGCATCATCAGCGCTGCCATGCACCAGGAAGCCAGATTTGTCCTGAATCAATTCCGGAACCCCACCAACATCCACCGTGATGATTGGAATTTGCATCTGGGCAGCTTCCAGCAGCACATTGGGCAGGCCATCAAAAAGCGATGTATATAAAAAAGCATCCTTATTCGTAAAAGGAATGCTCCCCAACCCACTAAAACCACCTTTATAAACAACATTAGGGCAGTCATCGAAATATTCAGGTTCAAATTGATCCAGAACAGGACTTCCATAAACATAAATTTTTGTTGCTATATTTTCTGCCAGTAGTTCAACAGAAATTTTATGGAGCAGGTCAGGACGTTTTTGCGCATCCAGACGGGAGGCCCATATTAAGCGCCTCGCCCCATCGCTGTGCTGAAGAGGATGTGAAACCGGCTGACTATAGGTGTAAAGAGTTTCAGTTCGCCCCTGATAGGCCGGGATGCGGTATTCCAGCTGTTTAAGATTAAGGCCGTGATCTGAAACGACATAATCTATATAATTTCTATATTCACTCAGGAAACGATATTCAGCACCATCTTCGTAAATAACACTATCCATAATATAATAAGAGGAACAGAAGTAAAAATAAACTAACTGCCTACTCTTAAAGAATTCGGCGTAGGCCTTCATAACGGCTTCACAGAACGGGCAGAATTTCATGAAAATTCTTGCATCCACCGCAAAATTTTCAATAACCCGAATTGCCATCTCAGGTATCCGCACAGCATCATGCGCATCCAGAATCTCATACAGATCGAGAACGTCCAGCCCATCAGGAATCTGATAGCGTTCTTTAGAGTGGCAAAGCTCCTGCCCCAGGATCAATAAGCACGATCTGTTGCCTTCTTGAATGGCTGTTTCTATAAAATTCAGAACGTACTTCTCGCCGCCACCTTTGGAAAGGAACGGCAGGAAAAATACGTCCGTATAGTGTTTTCCTTGAACAACCTTGCAGATTTTTTCATAAGCCTGTCCGAACGCCTGCGAAATCCCAACATTGGTAAAAAACTGGGCATCCCGAAGACTATAAGGATGTATTTCCGGCTCAATCAGATTTGCCTGATGAATGAGCTCTCGTAAATAAAATGATTTGGTATAGGATTTTTTAAAATCAATATGAATTTGTGGAAGAACAGTCCCCTGATCCCTCTGTTCCAGAAGCTTTAAAAACTCATTTCCTTCAAAAAAAGCAGAATTAGGCACCATCCGCTTCTGGTCTCTGCCAAGAGATGCCATGATGCTACCGTTTCTCTGCCGGTAAAAAACAATTGTATCCTGCGCCACAAGCAGATCAAAGCCTGCGCAAATCAAACGTAAATTAATATCATAATCTTCATAAGCATAAACGGTGCCGGATGAGCAATCCCTGTAAGGTATGCTTAAGAGGTCTGCGCGTCTTGCCATAAAACGGGAAACATAAGGATGTTCACCCGCCATTCTGTACAGACCAACCCGGTCCAGAGAATAAAATTTGCAAACATAACTGCCATCCCCGAAAGAATGATAATACTCGGGGAAGGCTACTATTTTCTTATTTTGGGAAGCCTGATGAAGTTGATAAAGCTCATAAATGAAATTTCTGGAAACTAAATCGTCGGCATCAGCTGTGACGATGTATTCACCAACAGCGACCTCAATACCATAATTGCGTGCCAGCCCCAGAGAACGCACTTCAATATTTTCAAGCCTGATAGCATCAAAACCTGTGTAATCATAATTCTTTAAAAGGGTCAGCGTTCTCTCATCAGCATAGTCCGCAACAATTACCAGCTCAGATTTAATTTCATGTAATTGTGCATGCTGCACGGTATCAAGCAGAGAGCGTAGCGTGGGGTATAATAAATCCTGTTCACGATGAACGTTCAAAACAAGAGAGACATCTATACCTGACATAAAAAATTCCCACGCAACGCTAAAAGTAAAATTAAAAAAGTGCCTTCCTTAAGAAAAATACCCATACGCAAGGAAGAGAGTATTCATGCCGTCAGGCAGGATCGACAAAGAAAGAAGGCAAAGACTTATCATCACTTTGCAGCAGGGCATCAATCTGGTCACAGGCTGCCAGAGCTTCCGTAATGGTCACATCCATATCCAGATAGCGATAGGTGCCAAGGCGGCCCATGAAAGACACACCACTTTCTGATTTGGCCAGCGCAATATAGCTGTCCAGCATCTTCTTTTCGTTCACCAGACGGATGGGATAGTATGGAACATCCCCTTCATCTGCCAGACGGCTATATTCGCGGAAACAAACCGTTTTGGAGAATTTTTCCTGCTCCCACGGGGCAAAATGCTTGTGTTCTGAAATCCGGGTAAACGGCACCGTTTCATCGCAATAGTTGATAACAGCAGTACCCTGATGATCGCCTTCATCAACAAACCGTTCAAAATCAAGCGTCCGATAGCCAAGACGCCCGAGACGAAACTGGAAATAGCGATCAATCGGGCCTGTGTAGAAGACGTGATCGTACTTTTCTTCTAGGCTTTCAAAGGAACAGCCCAGCCGAATATCAATCCCGTCTACAGCCAGAATATTCTGGATAATGCTCGTATAGCCGTCTTCCGGCATGCCCTGATACGGATGATTGAAGTAGTTATCGTCATAGTTAAAGCGAAGCGGCAGGCGCTTCAAAATAGACGCCGGGAGTTCAGTCGGCTCCAGCCCCCACTGCTTGCGCGTATAACCGTAGAAAAAGGCCTTATAGAGCTCCGGACCAATCATGCTCAGCGCCTGCTCTTCAAAAGAGCGGGGAGCCTGAATTGAACGGTCGGCTTTATTTTCAATAAAAGCCCGCGCTTCCTTCGGTCCCATGGTTGTCCCGAAGAACTGATTGATCGTCAGAAGGTTAACCGGCAGCGTATAGACACGATCTTTGGAAATTGCCTTCACGCGGTTGACGTAAGGCTGAAATTTCCCGAAGCGCTGGACGTAATCCCACGCTCTTTTGTCTGCTGTGTGGAAAATATGAGGGCCATATTTGTGGACCATCACGCCGGTTTCTGCGTCTCGCTCCGTGTGGCAGTTCCCACCCAGATTCGGGCGTTCATCTACAACCGTCACCTTATGGCCACGCTCAGCCAGATGCCGGGCAATGATCGCCCCGCTAAAACCAGCACCCACAACGCAGAATGATCTCAAAATTTGACTCCCGACACAATCAAACATGCGTTCAGCCAGAGCGACTATTGTCGAGCCACGCTAAACGCCTTTTTTCTCTTAGCAGGCCTACCCTTGCCCTCCGCTTTGGGCAAGTAACAGCCAGAAAGAACGGCAGTATTTTTTGAAAAAGAGTTGGCGCGCCCTGCTGGATTCGAACCAGCGACCCACAGCTTAGAAGGCTGTTGCTCTATCCAACTGAGCTAAGGGCGCGTACTCTGCACCCCCCCGATAGTCGGAAATATCCGGAAAATCAATGGGTCCAGTTCTGGATCCGGTCAAACCGGAAGTTATCCGCATAGACTTTAGGCTTACGGATACGCTGAACAGGGGTTTCAACTTCGTAGCCTATCTGCTCACGCTGAGCATAAGCCACAGCGTCCTCACAGGAGGCAAAATACAAACGCAGCTGAGACTGGGTATCCTGACTCCCGGTCCAGCCCATCAGTGGGTCCTGATGCCTTGGAGCCGTTTGTCCGTATTCAAAAACCCACTCACGCGTGCCAGCCAGTCCTGACTGCCCCGCCGCTTTAGGCTGCTTATAAATCCGTGCCGGCATGGTGATGCCTCCAGATATATGTGGTCGGGGCGCCCGGACTCGAACCGGGGGCCTCGTGTACCCAAAACACGCGCGCTACCAGGCTGCGCCACGCCCCGAATGCAGCGGAACCTAAGCGGCATTCGGCAGGCTGGCAAGCCCATTGCGGTAAAAAATCAGTCAGCCTTGTCCATTGTCTTGCTGGCAAGCGGCGGAACAAACAGCGGAGCCGTGTCCCACGGGAATAAAACCCAGGTATCCTGCGGCACTTCAACCACAAAGTGATTCGTCAGATCCATTCCGGCAGGCTTGGCATACAGACAGGCAAAATAGGCTTTGGGCAGCCGCTCACGCACCACACGGGCTGTCACACCAGAATCCACCAGGTCATCAATAACAAGGAAGCCCTCGCCATCGCCCGCTGCATCAGGAGACTTGATGATGGTGGGCTTGCCGCGCTCTTCTTCATCATAAGTGACAACGGAAATGGTCTCGACCAGACGGCAATTCAGTTCCCGCGCAATAATAGCTGCCGGGATCAACCCACCGCGTGTGACGGCCACCACGCCTTTAAACGGCATTTTGGGCACAAGAGCCTCTGCCAGAATACGAGCATCTCTATGTAACTGGTCCCACGTGACAGTCGCGTAGTTTACGGCCATCTGGCTCTACTTCCTCTTCAAACAAACATACAGGCCAGACAGACCCAGCCAACAGGCCCCCTTTTGGGCCTTGCAGCGCCCTTCTGCCACTAGTCCGGGCCGCGCTGCAAATTTCCATTAAGAAAAATTTCCTGCTTCGGGGAATATGGCGGAATTTTCTTTCAATCGTTATGCTTCCCCCATGACTTTAGAAACCCCTCCCCCCCTCCCTCCTGTGGTGCTTGATCACCCGCTCATCCAGCACAAGCTGACCCACCTGCGCCGCAAGGAAACTTCTACAGCGGGTTTCCGGCGGCTGGTGCGCGAACTCAGCCTGCTGATGTGCTACGAAGCCACGCGCGATCTCCCTCTGGAGCCGGTCGAAATTACAACGCCGCTCGAAACGATGCAGGGCGAACAGCTGGCTGGCCCGGATGTCTGCTTCATTTCCATTCTGCGGGCAGGCAATGGTCTGCTGGATGGCATGCTGGACCTCGTGCCGTTCGCGCCTGTTGGGCACATTGGCCTGTATCGTGACCCCGATAGCCTTGAGGCTGTGGAATATTACCTCAAGCTGCCGACGCAGATTGCCTCACGCCGCTGCATTGTTGTGGACCCCATGCTGGCCACCGGCCACAGTGCTGCTGCTGCTCTGACGCGCCTGAAGGAACAGGGGGCCAAACGTCTGCTGTTTGTCTGCCTGCTCTCCACGCCGGAAGGCATTGCCTGCCTGCAAAAAGCCCACCCGGATGTGCCCATCCTGACGTGCTCGATTGATCGCGGACTGGACGAACACGGCTATATCCGCCCCGGTCTTGGGGACGCTGGCGACCGTCTGTTCAGCACCCGTTAATCCGCATGGCGTCCGCTCCGGTTTTGGCATCCGCTCGCCGCATTCTGCTTCTTGGTCTGCTGGCGGGCTATATCAATGCGCTCAGCTTTATTGATCTGGGCGGGATGTTCGCGGGCGCCATGACCGGAAACACCATCCATATGGACGCCACTTTGGCAGCGGGAAACTGGCCGCATGGTCTGCAGGTTGCAGAACTCATTCTGGTCTTTTTCCTGACTGCCATTCTTGCAGCCTGCCTCAGACTTATTGCTCTGCCAGTCTATGGCTTTGTGATAATGGCTGTCCTGCTAGTTATCGCACAGAGCGTTCATGGCGCACCCAATCAGGTGCGTTATGAATGCCTTGTACTGCCAGCCCTCATGGCCATTCAGGGACAGACGCTGGCACGTTTTTCCGGCAATGCCATTCAGACCGTCGTCATCACCAGCAATCTGCTGAAATGCGCTGCGGCCTTTGCTGCATGGCTCATGTCTTGCCTGCCGGGCAGCGCTGTTCCGCGCCCCCCTCGCAGTGCCATTTTTCTACCCGGCCTGTCATGGGTGGCCTTTCTGATGGGGGCCGCAACAGCCTCCATCGCTCTGAGCCTGAAAAGCAGCCTGCCCTTCCTGTGGCCACTGCCGCTGGTCGCCTTACTGTGCTGGGACATCAGCCGGGCAGAACGCGCCAACTGTCTTGACTGACCCGCTCCGCTTTCCCGAATAGCTGACATGCCCGCGGGCTCTTGGTGCCACACGCCGTTCTCAGTAGGACACTCAGATGACAAAGACTGGGGAACAGGGCGGCCAAGTATGAGCATATCGTGGGGTGATTTTCAGGCTGTCGTGCAGCTCTCTGCGGGTCTTAACGTCGCCATTCTCAGTTTTGTCGATATCAGCCTGCCCGCCATCAAGGAGCGGCGTCGGGTCTTTGTCAAAGCCCGGCAGGAACTGGATATTCACCGCAAAAACCCCCACATGCGCACGGACGCCCAAAAAGAAAGCCATGCCAACGCCATAGATGATGTGGATCGCCGGCTTTTTGACCTCTGGCGCGAAACCTCAGCTTTTGAAAGCATTGAGGATTCCCTGATAAAATCCACCGGCGTCTTTGGATTTTTTGGCGCTGTGCTCAGCATTGGCCTGCTCTGGTATTCCGCCCTGCACTATAATGAAGACATCTCTTTCACAGGCGAATTGCTGACTGTCCTGTCTTTTTTCTCATTGCTAGCCGCGTTTCTCATCAATTTCGTCACGGCCTCCAAGGCGTCGCAATATACCAAACGGTGCAACGCCCTGCGCGACCATATGCGGGTCAAGCTCTAACCCGCTGCCCATCCTTACGGGCTCCCGCCATAAGTCAGTTTGTAGATCGTGCCGGACAAATCATCACTGATCAGCACACTCCCATCCGCCATGGGCTGCACATCCACCGGACGCCCCCATGCGGTCTGACCATGCCGAAATCCGCTCACCAGCACGTCCGGCGCCTGCGGTTTTCCATCCGGCCCGAAATGCACCGTGACAACCTGATACCCGGCAAGCGAACTGCGATTCCATGAGCCGTGCTCGGCAATAATCAGCGCGTTCCGATACGATGCCGGAAACTGCGTCCCCTCATAAAAGCGCAGCCCCAGAGCCGCCACATGCGCCCCCAAAAGCAAGGCTGGCGGTGTGAACTCACTACAGGCATGCTGCTTTCCAAATTGCGGATCAGGCAGATTGCCCTGATGGCAATATGGATACCCAAACGATTCTCCGGGGCGGCCAACCCGATTCAGCTCGTCCGAGGGAGTATCGTCTCCCAGATTATCCCGCCCGTTATCGGTAAACCATAAGGCACCGTTTCCCGGTTGCCATGTGAAACCCACCGTATTGCGAATACCAAAGGCAACGTCCTGTCGGTCAGTCCCATCCGGCTTCATGCTGAGCAGGCGACCAAATTTATGCCCGACATCGCAAATATTACAGGGCGCACCAATGGGCACATACAGCCTGCCATCTGGCCCAAAGGCGATAAATTTCCAGGAGTGGTCCCCATCCTCATACGGCAACGCATCCGCGACCACCTCCGGTGCAGGCGGAGCATCCAGATGGTGCTCAATGTCCCGCAGAGCCACAATGCGCTGAGTATCGGAGATGTAGAGATCACCCCGGTAAAACGCCACGCCAACCGGCAGATCCAGCCCATGGGCAATGGTCCGGACTTTGGTGGCATGGCCAGCCTGATCAGTGGAAATGGCATAGACCACGCCCGGCCCCATTGTACCGACAAACACTGTGCCCTGCGCCCCAATGGCCATTTCCCGTGCGCCGGGCACCTGAGCGGAGAAAATCCCGATATGAAATCCCGTCGGAACGCGTAGTTCAGCGAGCTTGGCTGCGGCCAGAGCGTGCCCGGACGTCAGCACTGTTGAAACGGCACTCACCACACACGCGAACAGTGCGCCGGCAGATCTGTTTTTGAAAGGTCTCTGCATCGCTTTCCCCCGGCCACGAAAATCGGTCCCTTATCTGCTGTAAACGCGCCATCCCGCATCTTCAAAAACAAATACGCCCCGGCAGGTCGTTCTGACGCATTTATGAAGAGGCCCCGTAGAACGATAACCCGCTGAGCTGTGTCCCGTATCTGAGAGTTGTATGACGTCGCCACCCACCCAATATAGAGGGCGGAAAAGGGTCTTCCTCATTATAGCCCTTCGATATTGAAGAAACGGATCGTAACAATGCGTCTTAATACTAAAGCGTCTCTGGCCGCCCTGGCTGTTCTGACAGCCACTCCGATGCTGGCCCACGCAGAAAGCCTCCATACCAAATGGGAAAACCTCAAGGCTGGCCGCGCCTTCCATCACCTGTCTGCCGACGGTCAGCGCGCCATGGCGGATATTGTGCAGGCGCGTGAAACGCTTGCCGCTGGCAACACCGATGCCGCCATCCCGGCCCTTTACGACGCCCAGAAGCGTCTGACGGCAGCCAGCAAGGCGGAAACGAAATTTGATGCCGCAGAAAGCCAGCTTCAGCCCGCCCCTCAGCACCCGGTTTCTCCGTCCCACATGCCGGTGACAACTCCGACCACATGGCTCCCGGTTGGCGGTGAATTTATTGCCACGGAAACGCTGGCTCCGGAAAAGAAAGCCGCCGTTGCGACAGCCAATGGCCAGCTTAAAGCCGGTCAGCCAGATCAGGCTGCTCAGACCATGCAGGTTATGGGAGAAGATGCCGATTTCATTATCGCGCTGACCCCGCTGGCTCAGACACAGGGTGCCCTGAACCGCGCAACGGTCTTTACTGAAGGCAAGCAGGCTCCGGAAGCCGTCGCCGCCCTCGACCAGATCCTCAACGGTCTGGTTTTTGTCTCAGAAGATTTTGCAGAAACTGCAATGCCGGATAACGGTAAAGCCCCCGCAAAATCCAGCCACTAACCCGTTTAATACTAAAGGCCGGAGGAGCAGACTGCCCCTCCGGCCTTCAGAGTTTCCTTACGCACAATCGTGCGTAAGGCTGCCTGTCAGATCAGGCTTTTAGAAGTCGACGCTCGCCGAGCCCATCACCATAAACGGTGCGGCGATGGAATAGGTCGTGCTGCCGCCCTTGATCTTGGAACCATACATCCCAGTTGTTGCCAGCGCATTGGCCGCGGTGCCATTCACAAAGCCGAGATAGTGACGGTCTGTAATATTCCGCAGGTTCAGACGCAGGGTCGGGGATTTCATGATACCCCAATCCTTGAAACGATAACCCGCATTGATGTTCATCGTCAGATAACCAGGGATATGCTGGTCATTCACAAAGGTTGAATACTGTTTGGCGACATATTTCAGGCTGTAGCCCCCGAAGAAGTGCCCATCATCATAATCCAGGTTGAAGCCCAGCTGATATTTCGGCGTCTGCGGTGCAAACTTGCCTTTACTGAACACAAAGTCACTGGAGCCACCGGCCGCAATATTGCTGTCCGTACGGGCGTTAATGTATTCCGCGGAGAAATACGGACGCAGGTGATACAGAATAGGCCGCGTGCCGATTTCCATATCCACACCATCAGCGTGGGAGTTCCCACCATTGATACTACGGGTGTAGGTATAGCCGGAATCCGTTGTGATCGTCTGCTGATACAGGCGGTTGGTAAAGTTATAATGGAAGTACGACACAGAGCTCATGATCGTCGGGCCCTGATAACGCCAGCCAAATTCTTCGGAAATAGAGATTTCCGGCTTCATGTTGGCATTGGCCTGCGTGCTGTAGCCATGCAGCGTCGTGCTATACGTCCCGGAGTCATACAAAGACGTATTCATCGGAATACGGAAGTTGGTGGTGGAAGAGGCAAAAATCTGGTTTTCATCGTTAATTTTATAACGAATAGACACAGCCGGCAGCGGCTGCTGCCAGGACCCTTTGATGTACGGCCCGGTGGACGTATTCGGCAGGTTATTCTGCCCGTCACGGTTCACCACAGCATATTTCAGGCCAGCTTCAAGAGTAAGGCGATTATTCAGCAGAGACAGACTGTCCACAATGAACATCGTATGAATACGGGTCTGTGTCAGTGTATCGCGATACTGAGCGGTCACCCCGTTGGAATAGACCATGTTCGGGCCACCACCCAGCAGGTCATTAGGCTGGCCGGTTTCGTTATCAATCAGGCTGAACGGAGCCGTCTGGCGCTGCTTTGAATATTCAAACCAGTACCCAACGGTCAGACGGTTGATACCGGTGTGCAGAGACAGTTTTGTCACCGCACCGGGGCGATAGGTCTGCGTGTTGGACGGATTATACAAAATCAGAGATTTTGTGTTGGACGCATTATACGGCCCGATAGACCCGGTCACTTTCTGCTCGCCATACTGCTGGCTGGTCAGGTTTTCGCTATAGGCGCCGCCACCGTTCCCGTTCCCGTACCAGAAATACGGTGTTTCGGTCAGGGTCAGGTTATCGGTCAGCGTAAAGGTTGAAGGCGCACTGGCGTAAATGTTGGTGAACGGGTTCCGGTGCAGCTGGTAGTAGTTGCTGCTCGGGTTCTTCGGATCCCATTTGCTGGCGTAGCTATTGTGAATACCCTTCTGTTGCCAAGTATCCATATAGGTCGTCGGGAAGAGAACGCCGGTGGACTGGTTCCCCACCAGAGAGAAGGACATAACGTTGCCCTTACCCCAGGCGCTCACCCATTTGGTCTCACCATGCAGCTTGTTCTGGCCACCCGGCCCGCGCCAGGACTGCTCAGCGGCATCGGAGAAGGACACAAAGCCTTTGACGTTGGTATGGCCAATATAACCGGTATCCAGACGCCCAAAAATACGGCGGGCGTTATAGTTCCCGTAGGAACCAACAACTTTTCCGCCCAGATGATCTTTCGGGTTCATCAGATACATGTTCACAGCACCGCCGGTGGCGCTGATATGCGGGCTGTCCAGATCTGCTGAACCCTGCTCCACGTTAATGGTGCGCAGGTTTTCAGGGTCCACAATTTCCTGCGGATAGACAGCGTAGCTGCCGATATCGTTGATCGGGAAACCTTCGAGCGTGAACCCGATCTGGCTTTCCGTCAGACCACGCATGGTCACATGGCCACCGGAAAGACCCATCGGATCTGTCGAGGTGGTATTCACACCCGGCAGCATTTCAATCAGCTGCATCGGGTTCAGACCAGCGGCCTGCTTTTCAATATATTCTGCGGTGACGGTGGAGCGCGACTTGGGCGCGTCTTCCTTAACCATCAGACCACCGCCAACCTGCCGGTGGCGCGCACCCTTCACTTCGACCTTTTCAGGCCCCTGATCTGTCGGTGCGGTTGAGCCCATCATGGAAGGCTCGCTGGTGGAAACTTTTGACGATGAAGCAGCGCGCACATGCCCGCTGTTCTTTTCCGTCGTGTCAGGTTCAGCAGCGGCAAAAGCCACTGAGAACGGGAGCGTTGTAAAGCCAATCAGCGCGGAAGTGGCCAAAAGTTTCTGCATAGTGGTCAACAGTTCCATTCAAAATATCGTTAAGCGCAGCCCTCCTTAACATTAGTAAAATCGGTTTTATTTTAAATTTTTATGACACGCATACGAAAAGGAAAATCATGATGCTTTTTTGCAACAATTCGATATCAGAACGATAATTCCGTTGCAGAGATTCCAAAAAAAATACAGAATTTCTCGAAAATTTTTCCGTTTCTTATTTTTTTATGTTGTCTCACGCCTCTAAATTTTCTTCATAAAAAAAACGGACATTCTTTAATTTTTATACATCTCCCTCGCCTGCTGACGTGTCGCAGACGTCCTCCCGGCGCACCGGGAGGACGAGGCCTTATGCGTGGAGAATGGGCTTACCCAAAGCCGGGTCTGTAATGCTGGGCCGTCCCGTTTCAACATGCCCTGCAAATCGGCTTGTCATGCCCGGCTCCGCGTCAACAGAGACCGTCAGGTCATACCAATGGTCACTTTTTGTCAGCATAACCTGCTCCTGCCTGACGCCACGCGCTGGCAGCACCACAGTCCGCTGCGAAAGCCCATAAGCATTATCATGCATGTGCACGGTTTGCGGTCGGTTGGTACGGTTGGTCAGCGTCACGACGACGGCCCCGGCTTCTGTCTGGTCAGCAACAGAAATCCCCACACCCGAACGGCCTTTGCGATGAAAATACCGCGCAAACCCATTAGGTCCGATCACCATCAGTCGCAGCATCTCACCAGCCGGCACAGACCATTGATCCTGCAAAGAGGCCCCTGCCCCCACCGTGTAGCGCCGCGGTTTTTCCTCTGACCGCTCCTGGTACACATAGAAACAGGCACCCGTTGTGCCCTCATTCTCGAACTGAAGCGTGCAGAAGCCAGCGGCTCCGTCCACTTCGTTCACAGCCAGAACGTAAGGCAGAGGCCGCGCTGGCCGATGGCCTTTTTCCTGTTCACCAATGTCAGACACACTGCTTTGAGCCGGAACAGCCGGGTCCGGCAGTTTGCAGGACAGATCGGTTTTGCTCTTGTAATCAGCTGTATCAGGAAGGCCGCCCTTCAGGCCCTGCTTGCGCGAGAAATCGAACGCACTGGTCAGATCTCCACACACAGACCGTCGCCAAGGGGTAATATTGGTTTCACGCACCCCAAAGCGGGCCTCGATAAACCGCAAGACAGACGTGTGGTCGAACACTTCTGAACACACAAACCCACCCGCACTCCACGGAGACAAAGCCAGCATGGGAACACGTGGCCCAAGTCCGTAAGGCAGCAGATCAGCCTTATACCGCTTCGGCTCATAGGGCGTGATACGGTCATGAATCTCGCCCCGCGTATCCACAGTGCTCTTGCCGGGCAGAACGGGAGTGGGCGGCTGCGGTGGCGGCATATGGTCAAAATAGCCGTCATTTTCGTCATACATGACCAGCAGAACGGTTTTTGCCCACACGTCCGGGTTGGCCGTCAGCGCATTCAGCACCCGGGCGATATACGTTGCCCCATAACCGGGGGTCCAACGGGGATGCTCGGAATACGCGGCTGGCGGCAGCAACCAGGAGACCTGAGGCAAACGATCCGCCAGAACATCCTGCTTCAGCGTATCCAGCGTGCGCTTTGTCATCGCCCGCTGGAACAGCGGAGAGCCTTCAGGGGCATCAACATAGTTCCGGAAATTCAGCAGCACATTCGTGCCAAAATTGCCGTTTTCCACATCGGACGGAGAAAGACCCTGCTGGTAAACCTGCCAGCTCACCCCCGCCGCTTCCAGCCGTTCCGGGTAGGTGGTCCAGTTAAACGGACCGGGAACCTGCGGGTAAAACGCACGATCAACCCAGTCCACATTATCCAGAACGGGGCCGCCGCCCACACCTTCCCCATCGACTGTTCCGGTCATCAGATAAAAGCGGTTCGGATGCGTTTGGGTGGGGGTAGAGCAGAAATAATGGTCACAGACCGTAAATGCATCGGCCAGCGCGTAATGGTAGGGAATATCCTCGCGCGTGTAGTACCCCATTGTCATGTCTGTCTTGTGCCGGGGCCACTGGTCGTTCCATCCGGCATTGATGGCCGCATGTGTGGGCGCCCAGTTGTGGTCGAGATCCAGAACGCATTGCGCGCTTGTGACATGCGTGCGCAGCTGGAAGGGCAGAACTCTCCCCTGCTCAGGCTTTGCCCGCCACTGTGACCAGACTGGCGTACCGTCCGGAGAGCGGACCGGGTGACGATCCCCGACCCCGCGCACCCCATTCAGGTGACCAAAATAGTGATCAAAGGACCGGTTTTCCTGCATCAGCACTACAATGTGCTCAACATCTTCCAGCGTGCCGCTCCGGCGCTCCGCCGGAATAGCCAGGGCTCGGTTGATGGAGGACAGAAGACCCGCTGTAACAAGTCCACCTCCGCCCTTCAGAAGTCCTCTGCGTCCGATCACCGACATCCATGCCCTCTCAATTTCAAATGCTTACACCAGTCTTTTAAGACCGCCCCACTCGCTTCTTTAAAAATCGTTCCAAACAGTGAGGGCAAGCGACAGCTGCCCTAAACAGAAACAGCGCCCACAACAACCGTAACAACACATTTCATCATAATGTCACATATCGGCACAGCCTGCGGACAGTGCTCCGTGAAACAAAAACAGGTGGAGGCAGCACAGTAAAAAAATATTACAATTCCGAATAGATATATTTTTCTGAAAAAACTATAATCTCAAAAACAATGAGACTTTTTGAGAGTATTCTTCATGAGATCACGTTTTAATATTTTCGCTGTTACAGGCTGCATGTTGCTCGGTTTAGCCACTACAAGTTCACAGGCTCTGGCCTGGGGGCGTGAAGGGCATCAGGTTGTCGCCGCACTGGCGTGGGATTATCTGACCCCGGACGTCCGCCAGAAGATCGACCTCCTTCTGAAGCAGGATAAAGACACACTGACACAGCCTGATTTCCTCTCCCGTTCCACCTGGGCGGATGCCTGGCGCAGTGGCGGGCACAAGGAAACGGGCGAGTGGCATTTTGTCGATATTGAACTGGACCAGCCCGACATCCATCAGGCCTGCTACAACTTCCCCGTCCAGAACGGACCTGCGAGCGCAGGCCCCGCAAAAGACTGCGTCGTTAACAAAATTCCTGAATTTGAAAAGGAACTCGCAGCACCCGACACAACGCCAGCTGAGCGCATTCTGGCGCTGAAATATCTGGTGCATTTTGTCGGGGATCTGCATCAGCCGCTCCATGCCGCAGATAATCATGACAAAGGCGGCAACTGTGTGCGGCTCGCACTGGGCGGCCCACGCACAACCAACCTGCATTCCTATTGGGATACGGCGGTGGTCTCTGAACTGGACCCCAATCCCAAAAGCCTGTCCGACACGCTGTTCATGCACATTACGTACGATGACAAACAGGCATGGCAACAAGGCACACCCTCAGACTGGGCGCAGGAAAGCTTCGGCCTGGCCCGGGACTACGCCTACCACCTGACCAGCGTAAAAGCGGGTTGCAACCAGGACAGTGCGCCGGTTGAACTCCCTGCCGGCTATGATGCCGCAGCCCAGACCGTTGTGACACAGCAACTCATGAAGGCTGGCGTCCGTCTGGCTTATCTGCTCAATACCGCATTGGCTGACGTGCAGATCTCAAAATAAATGGAACGCTGACGCTTTGACCGCAGGGCGTCAGTCCCACACCAGCATACCCGCAGGACGGGCGATGCTGGCGCAGAAAACCCCTTGAATTATCCACAAAAAAATATCGATTTAATCAGTGGTTTTAAAAAATCACTCTACCGAGAAAAAGCGTTCGGCATTTTAATTTCCGGCCCCAAAGGCCGCGCCAGCAGCTGCTCAATGACATCTTTTAAAAGCACTCGTCCTGTGACGATCGCAGCGACAGCATCCATGACTGGCACACTCACCTGAGAGCGCCGCGCCAGTTCAGTCAGCGCCTGTGACGTCGCCACACCTTCTGCCACTCCACCCGCAGCAGCCTCCGCCTCCGCAGGCGGCAGACCTTCCCCCAACGCCCGACCCACACGGAAATTGCGTGAGGACGTGCCAGTGCATGTTAAAAGAAGGTCGCCCATCCCGGACAGGCCCGACACAGTCGCCGCCTCGCCCCCAAGCGCCAGCGCAAGGCGACTAATTTCCGCCAGCCCCCGCGTTACCAGAGCGGCACGCGCATTTTCCCCGAGCCCTGCACCAATCGTCACGCCCGCAGCAATGGCGATGACATTCTTGGCCGCGCCACCAAGCTGCACCCCGATGGTGTCCGTACTGTCGTAAAGCCGGAAAGCCGGGGTCCCGAGCATGTCGGCGAGAGAACGCGCCAGACCATCCTCTCTGGCCGCAATAACAGCAGCAGCAGGCAACCCGGCCGCAACTTCATGCGCAAAATTAGGCCCCGAAAGAACAGCCCCCGCATGACCCGGCCTGATGGCGCCCAGAATATCCAGCGGAAAGTGCAGACTGTCGGGCTTCACCCCTTTGCAGCACAGAACGAGAGGCGACGTCGTTTCAAGCTGTGCCAGCACGGAAGCCAGATGCTTCATCGGCACAGCCACGAGCGTCATGTCCGCCTGCGGCAAAAATTCGTCTGTCACTTTTATGGTTGCGGGCAGCGGAAATGCGCTCAGGCGAGGCATTGCACCATTCGCAAGCTGCGCACTCGGATTACGCGCCCAGAGATGAACATCCGCCCCTGCTCGGGCTGCATGCAACGCCAACGCCGTTCCCCAAGCCCCTGCCCCGATCACTGCGATGCGCTTCATTCTCAGCCTTCCCTGAATAAAGGTACCCTTCATACTTTCCCTCACCAGAAAGCACAGATGCCCATAAAAATTTCAGAACAAATTCGCTTTACCGACATGAGCGTTCCAACTGACGCAAGAACTAACACATTCAAGCCGATTGCTATTCACACCGCATCAGGCAGATCTATGAAATGAAAACAGGCCCTGCTCCTTTCGGAACAGGGCCTGCATCATAACCTGCAGAATTAAGAAGAGATCAGGCGCTCAGAACCTGAGCGTCTTCCTTCTGTGCTTCTTCAACATACGGGCCAGCAGACAGGATATTAAGGCTCAGCAGCCCCATATTGCCTTCCGTAAGACCAGAGAGAGGCAGAACTGCATTGCCGGTGGTCCAGGCAACATCAGCCTGGCTCATGTCAGCATGCCAGCCTTCCGGCTTGGCTTCTGCCAGATGCGCCACAATGTTTTCCTGGCGTGCAGCCGTTACAAACGTAACGCTACCCACAGCCACACCCATCTGACGACGGTCATCAACAAACGGGCCGATCACATCAGCCGGACGGCTGGCGCGAGAAACAATGCGAACAGATGCCACATTGGCAGGCAGCATAAAGTTGTAACGCTGGCCATCACGACGAACCGGGCGGATAACAGCTCCCGTTTCCGTAACCAGATGCAGATTTGCATCATTCGTCAGCGCTACGACGTCCGCATTCTGCAGACCTTCCGTAATGCTGCTCTTACGGGCTTCCAGCTTACGGAACAGCGGCTCCACAAATGCACGGTCAACGCAGAGTTCTGCACCGGCATCAGCTTCCCATGTCTTAGCGCGACCACCAATGCTCGCAACCTTACCTTCCTGGCGGAAGGAACGACGGTTACCTGTATCCAGATAGCTTTCCGTCAGCATACCATCGGCAACAATAACAGAGTGCTCCGCCGTTTCCAGATGATAGTAATCATAGGACATGATGGATTTGTCGTAGAAAATGGAACTTCCATTCACCAACATACGCACCGGAACAAACTTACCTTCAAAGAAGAGGCAATGTTCAGGTGTAATCAGCATGTCCTTGTAAGGCACACCTTCTGCAACCGCGTTTTTCAGAACGCGCACTGGGTAGGCTGCTTCGTCATCCGCCAAGTGCGGCTGAACTGTGGCATGCGACTTACCGATCCAGATTACGGGACGTACGGTTTTTTCCCCGGTCTTCCAGTCAAAAGCAACAACGTCGTCACCGATCTGGAGGTTCTCAACAGCAACATCACCTTCAGTCGTAAGAATCATGCTGCCGGGAAGAAAGCAGACAACGTCTTGAGCGTTAAGAACTGTTTTGGTCGTGGTAGTGCCGTTGCCGTTATCAACCGTTACGGTACTAACCGTAAAAGTGGTCCCTTCATTTGCGGCAGGTAGCTGAAAAGAAGACGTCCCGGAAATAGCAGTGCCATTGCTAGTAAGAGTATAGACTCCATCAACATAAGTATAACCATTAGCATTAAGACCATCAATAATGATGGTATCATTCTCTGTAATGTTTGTGATGTATTGAATGATACTCGGGGTCGTGCCAGCCGCAATTTCAATAGTGCCGCCAGATCCATCAAACTGGATTAGATCAGATGTCGTCGTAGCGTAACCACCGAGAATCAAGGTGCCACCGTTACCAACAACAACATGAGAGTTAGGTGCTATTTTATCAGAGTTATCAAGCGTCAAAGAAGCGCCACTATCAACGGTGACAATAGCAGAGCTTCCAGTTTGACCGATATTCCAGCCAGTAGCAGAAACGGCTGCATTATTGGTAATTATTACGTTGGTAGTAGTCGCTGATGATGTGTCCGGCAGAGGAAAACCATCATAATACGCTGCGGCAACAATTGACCCAGACGTAGAAATTGTGATCACACCATCAGTCGGTGCGAGCACAGTATTTGAACCACCGCTTGGTTTGAAAACGACTGACTCTGCCATTGCTGAGTTTCCTTTTGAAATTTACTGGGCGATAGCAAGCTTCTTGCAATCGCCTAATGTTAAAAACCTATGAACATATTAACCTTCCTTAAACGTTAAGGCAAGAAAAACATTATTGGTTAATAAAAGTTAATCGCTCGAGATCGATACTAGGGCGTGTCGTCAGTTAGCATCTGGCGCTATGAGGCTTGTACTCCCGTTTGATCTGTGATGTTTTCTCTCTGTTTTCAGGGGGAGAATGAATGCGACGATATGGCCTGAGTGAGAGGCAGTGGGAACGGATAAAAGATCTTCTCCCGGGTCGTGAAGGCCATGTCGGCGGAGCGTCCGCCGATAACCGTTTGTTTGTGGAAGCGGTGCTGTATCGCTACCGCGCAGGCATTCCCTGGCGTGACCTGCCAGCGCAGTTCGGGGATGGGAAGAATGTTCACAGACGTCTGCGCCGCTGGTGCGAAAGCGGTGTCATTGAGCAGGTTTTCCGGCATCTGGCCGCCGATCGTGACAACGGATATATGATGATCGACAGCACGATTGTCCGGGTTCACCAGCACAGTGCGGGTGCCCGTAAAAAAGGGGCGCGGATCAGGCCATAGGGCGGTCCCGTGGCGGACTGACCTCGAAAATTCACGCCATTGTCGATGCCGCAGGAAAGGCGGTCGCCCTGCCCCTGACGCCCGGGAAGAGAGCGGACATCACGGAAGCAGACCGCCTGCTGGATGAAGTCGACCCTACAACCTTTATCGCCGACAAGGCTTATGACGCTGATCCGCTTATCGAAAAGCTCGAAAAGCGGCAGATCACACCGGTTATCCCTTCAAGGAAAAACCGACGCGATCCACGGAAAATAAGCTCCCAACTCTACAAAAACAGAAACATCATTGAACGCTTCTTCGCCAGGCTGAAGCAGTTCAGAGGCATTGCAACGCGCTACGACAAGTTGAAGTCAACATTCTTCGCAGCAGCGCAACTCGTCTCCACCATCATCGGAATTAACTGACGACACACCCTAACCAGTAGGGCTATTCACACAATCGGACCGCCAAATTTCCAAGATAGAAATTTCGAACTCATACTCAACGCTATATTCAAAAATATCTAGAAAATACCGATTAGTTTCTCATAGACTGAAATATAGAAATCGTTCGACCATGCGAGATCATGAGGCCCAAAAGTCCTACAGAACAGAGCACCCTCTATACTCTTTAAAAACAAAGCCAGCTCAGCATCTCCCAACACAGCATCAATACGTGCAGATTAGGCATCTACAATTTTTATTTTTAATGGGATTTTTTTACTGATGGCGGAAGGGGTGGGATTCGAACCCACGGTACGGTTACCCGCACGCCAGTTTTCAAGACTGGAGCCTTCAACCACTCGGCCACCCTTCCTGCATCAGATTGAAAGCCTTATAACTATGCTCGCGTTGCCTGTCCAGCGGGTGAAAATGGCTTTTGTCGGGGTTGTTTGTCTTCGCTCGGCTTGCTCTAAGGCGTTTGGAGTTGTAAAAGCCCGGTCCTTACATCCATCCATTCAGGGACGAGTTATGAAACAGCAGGCGAACCTGATCCGGGCCGGACAGGTCATCGAGCATGATGGCCGTCGCTGGACGGTGCTCAAACAGCAGATCATTACCCCCGGCAAGGGCGGCGCTTTCATTCAGGTGGAAATGCGCGACCTCAAGACGGGCAACAAAACCAACGAACGCTGGCGTACAGCTGACAGTGTCGAGCGCCTGATGACCGAGGACAAGGAATACCTGTATTCCTATACCGACGGTGAATCCCTCGTGCTGATGGACCCTGAAACGTTCGAGCAGACCATGATTCCGGTCGATCTGCTGGGTGATCAGGCACCGTTCCTGCAGGACAACATGACCATCAACATCCACCTTGTGGAAGGCGACCCGGTTGGGATCGATCTGCCGCCGCAGGTCACGCTGGAAGTTGTTGAGGCTGATCCGGTGGTCAAAGGCCAGACGGCCAGCTCCTCCTACAAGCCTGCCAAACTCTCCAATGGTGTAAAGACCATGGTGCC
Organism: Acetobacter sp. KSO5; assembly: GCF_044094635.1. Classification (NCBI taxonomy): domain Bacteria; kingdom Pseudomonadati; phylum Pseudomonadota; class Alphaproteobacteria; order Acetobacterales; family Acetobacteraceae; genus Acetobacter; species Acetobacter sp. KSO5. The sequence goes on from NZ_CP172014.1 coordinate 2,394,825, forward strand.
GCCCTTCATTGAAGCCGGTGAACGCATTGTCGTCCGGACTGAAGACGGCTCTTACGTCGAACGCGCCAAAGACTGATCTTCCGCATTACTCCAGACAGGACAAAACATAGTGGCCATGCGTCTTTCCCCCGTCATGATGGTGATGCAAACTGCCGCCCAGAAGGCAGCAAAGCGTCTCCTGCGCGATTTCAATGAAGTCGAGCAGCTTCAGGTAAGCATCAAGGGGCCGGGTGACTTTGTTTCTCAGGCAGACCTGCGTGCAGAACAGACCCTGCGTGAAGAGCTGGAACGGGCCCGCCCGGGCTATGCCTTCCTGATGGAGGAATCTGGCAAATCCGGTGGTGACAACTGGACGTGGCGCTGGATTGTGGACCCGCTGGACGGCACCACCAACTTCCTGCACGGCATTCCGCACTGGGCTATCTCCATTGGCCTCCAGCGCCGGCTACCGGACGGCAAGATCGAACTGGCTGCCGCTCTGGTCTACAACCCGGCTGCTAACGAAATGTTCTGGGCGGAAAAAGGCACGGGCGCATTCCTCAACGAACGCCGCATCCGTGTCTCTGCCCGTCGGGACATGCAGGAAGCTGTTTTTGCAACCGGTATCCCGTTTGCAAAAGTGCCTGCCCGCCAGCGCCTGCCGTTTGCCCGCGTCATGGGGAACCTCATGCCGCGCGTTGCCGGTATCCGTCGTTTTGGCGCAGCCGCACTGGACCTCGCATGGGTCGCAGCTGGCCGGTACGAAGGCTACTGGGAATTCGGCATCAAGCCGTGGGATTGCGCTGCCGGTATCCTGATCCTGCGTGAAGCAGGTGGTCAGGTCACAGATCCGGCCGGGCTGGATCTGGATGACATGCCGGATGACGTCATGATCGTGGCTGGCAATGGCTACATGCACAGCAAGCTGCTGGAAATTGTAGCAGACAGCCTGAAAGACGCCTCCTGACGATTCCCAGAAGGGAGCCTGCTCAGCCTGAACTGGCTCCCTTTTTTAACACCCCCTAGCCACACACCGCAGATTGCGTAAGGTGGAACCTCCATGCAGGCGTCCTTCCCCTCTGCGCACGACGCGCCCGCCGTTACGGCGCATCATCGTGGCTTCTCCCTTCTGACAGAAGACGGCGAGTTTCTTACACTCTCCGCATCAGAACTCCGCGCCCGGCTGGACAGCATGCCCTGCCCGCTGGTGGTTCACGCGCCCTCCGTTGCGCGCAAGCTGGACCTGCCGCCTCCGGGCCAGCCTTCCCCCTGGCTGGACCTGCTGGAGCTGTTCACCTTTGTCTACCCGGCTCGTACAGCTGCCCCGACACCACGTGGGCTGGCATTAGCACTCGGAGTAGAAGATGACCGGATTGGCCGCGCCGAAGCGGACCTTCTCCCCTTACTAGTAGAGATCATGCTGGCAGAACTGGGCCGCCAGAAATCCGGGCCATTGGGAGAAATGCTGGCTGCCCTGACCGTTCGGCTGGCACAGGCCGGATGGCCATGGGCTGGCACCGTAGCCGAAACATTGGGCCTGCCAGACAAGCTAGACGGCAAGGGCAATCTGCCAGAAGACGCTCTGCAACCGGGTGACGCCCTGCGCGTTTGGCGCGTTCTGCCCAAATGGGAAGATGTCGCCCCTCGCCCACCACCAGCCTCGCATCCCATCACACCGGCAGAAGCTCGCACACGGCTGCGAACCCTGCTGGGCGAAGGCTCGGAAAGCCGGGCTGGTCAGGCTGATTTTGCCAGCGTTTCCACAGCAGCGTTTGAACCCCGCACGCATCGCGGCAATCCTGCGGTGGTGCTGGCGGAAGCCGGAACGGGCACAGGCAAAACCCTTGGCTATATCGCCCCAGCCAGCGTCTGGGCGCAACGCAATGGCGGCAGCGTGTGGATCAGCACCTACACGCGCCATCTGCAACGCCAGATTGAACAGGAAACGCATCGGCTTTTTCCCGACGACGCGACACGACGCCACCATATTGTACTGCGTAAAGGCCGGGAAAATTATCTCTGCCTGCTGAACATGGAAGAGGCCGTCAATAGTGCCGCCTCCCGCCCGGCAGGTGTGACCATCGCCCTTGCCATGCTGGCCCGCTGGACCCGCGCCACCGCAGATGGGGACCTGCTGGGAGGCGATCTGCCCGGCTGGTTTGGCGATCTGTATGGTCAGGGAAGCGTGTTTGGCGTTGCGGACCGGCGTGGTGAATGTATTCACGGGGCCTGCCCGCATTATCAGCGTTGTTTTGTGGAACACACCATCCGCCGGGCGCGGGAGGCAGATCTGGTCATTGCCAACCATGCCCTGGTCATGTCGCAGGCAGCGTATGCACAGGCCGCTATGGGCGACAATTCCGAAGAAACGGAAGAAGACGCCACCCCCTCCCGTTATATCTTTGACGAAGGCCATCATCTGGCCGACGCAGCCGATGGCGCGTTTTCTGCCGAACTCTCAGGCCTGGAAGCCGCCGAACTCCGCCGCTGGCTGCTAGGGGCGGAAGGCCGTCGCTCTCGTGCCCGTGGTCTGAAACGACGACTGGATGATCTGGTCGTGGGGTTCCCCAAGCTGGAAGCCCCGCTGGATGCGGCCCTTATGGCGGCTCATGCCCTGCCCGCTCCCGGCTGGTCCGCCAGACTGGCGGATGCTGAGTCGTCCGAGACATCACCACCCGAGCCCCCCCCGATTGATGATCCGGACGCGCTTTTTCCGCCACAGCCCATTCTTCCGGAACCGGTGCTGGAAAACCCGACCGAGAGCTTCCTCCGCCTCCTCCGCCAACAAGTGCTGGCACGCAGCGAGGACCGACGGCAGACACATCAGTATGGGGCTCTGGAATGTGATCTGCATCCGCTTATCCCGGACCTTCCAGAAACCGGGCAAGCTCTGGCCCGCGCGCTCAGCCGGATTGCTGAACCATTGCGCACGCTTGCGGAGCGTCTACAGGCCCGCTTGCAGGATGATGCGGACTCTCTGGATAGTGTGACTCGTGGCCGCATTGAAGCCATGGTGCGCGGTCTTCGCCGGCGCGCCATCACGCGGCTGGATGCATGGATTTCCATGCTCGATGCTCTGGACCAGCCACCACCGGCCGATACCACGCCAACCCACATTCACTTCATCCGGCTGGACAGGCGGCAACAGCAGCGCCCCGGCGAACATGATGTCGGTCTCCACCGCCACTGGCTGGACCCGACTATTCCTTTTGCTGCTGTCATGGCTATGCCTGCGCAGGGGATGCTCATCACATCCGCCACGCTGCGCGATCAGTCAGACACGCCGCATGGACAGGATGAGCCGGAAAGCGAGGAAGCCGAGCGTGCGTGGGAAGCGGCGGAAGCCCGCACCGGAGCCAATCACTTTCCCTCTCCGGCCATTCGCGCCAGTCTGACCAGTCCGTTTGATTACGCGCGGCAGACGCGCACCTTCATTGTCACGGATGTGGACCACGCCAGCATTGCCGATCTGGCCGCAGCCTATCGCACTCTGTTTGAAGCCTCCGGCGGCGGCGGACTGGGCCTGTTTACCGCCATTTCCCGGTTACGCGGCGTGCATAGTCGCATCGCTCCCGCGCTGGAAGATCAGGGGCTCCCACTTTACGCCCAGCATGTCGACGCAATGGATAACGCAACGCTGGTGGATATTTTCCGCACAGAGGAACATGCCTGCCTGCTGGGCACGGATGCCATGCGCGACGGGGTAGACGTTCCGGGCAATGCCCTGCGTCTGGTTGTCTTTGAGCGGGTGCCGTGGCCGCGTCCAGACATTCTGCATAGAGAACGCCGTATTCACCTCTCAGGAGGTGACACCACGGGATATGATGACCGAATTGCGCGCCTGCGGTTGCGGCAGGCATTTGGACGGCTCATCAGAAGCCAGTCAGATAAAGGTGTCTTTGTGCTGCTGGATCGTCGCACACCGTCTCGCCTGCTGTCAGCGTTCCCCCCCGGAGCGGAAGTCCGGCGTCTGGGGCTGGCAGATGTAGCGCGGGAAATCAGAGTATTTTTGTAAAATCGCGCAGTCCGGCTGCCAGCTGGACCCCAATAAGCAGACCAAACAGGCAGACCAAAACGCACGTCCGGGCTTTGTGGCCCTTCGTCTTAAGCCGACTTAGATCGGCTTAAGTTCAGTCGCGGCAACTTTACCACGCTCGGTCACGAGTTCGTATGAGACTTTCTCATTCTCATTCAGACCACGCAGACCAGCAGCCTGCACAGCTGTGATATGAACGAAGACATCCTTGCCCCCATCGTCAGGTGCGATGAAACCAAAGCCTTTAGTGGCATTAAACCATTTAACTGTACCGGTCGGCATAGGCGGGTAACTTTCCCTGATATCTCCTACCGGACAACCATATGACCGGTTACAGGATGTACTTATCGGGTCACGAAGATGCGGTCTTGTCAATCAAAATACCCTCTGCCGGTGCTCTGTGTCCGGCGTGAGACCGCAGATGCGCTTCCAGAAAGGCAACACTGCGCTTCTGCGCCAGTTCGTAGGCATCCAGATCAAACGAAGCCCGCTGTGAGCAGCCAAAGCCGTGCCCTGCTCCGTCATACATATAAATTTCAATCTCAGGATGAGCGGAGCGAATGGTACTCACATCTGTGTGTGGAATGGTGGTGTCGGCTTCACCAAAATGAAGCTGAACAGGGCAGCGCGGAGTCTCATTAATACGTGCTGCAATGCCAGCACCATACCAGCCAACGGCAACCGCAAAACTGTTGGTCTGGGAGGCCGCTTCCCACGCCAGCAGGCCACCCCAGCAATAGCCGATAATGCCAACCTTTGCGGTATTCAGCGCAGCCGAGACAGCCTCCAGATCCAGCAGCGTTTCCGCCAGCGGAATACGGCTACGTAGCGCCAGGCCAGTCTGAATATCAGCTTTTTCGTAGCCCAGCTCCACACCCGGCTCGGCACGGTCAAACAATGCAGGGGCAATAACGTGGAAACCATGCTCGGCAAATGTGTCGCACACATGCCGGATATGGCTGTTCACGCCAAAAATTTCCTGCACCACAACCAGTGCATAGGGCATGTCGGCATGGCCAGCTTCATAGGCTGAAAATTCGTGCCCATCCGCAGCCTTAAGTGTGATGATTTGTCCCATGGTGCGACTCCCTGTGAGTGAAAATTAAAGGTTGAAGAAAGTTTTCCACATTTCTTGACTCAGGAGGAGGACAAACCTATCTCCTGTTTTGGCACTCCCGGGGTGGGAGTGCTAACGCAACGCGGCGTTTATTACGCGCGGTAGATGCAGGTGGTGTCGCTTCCTGACAAGGGCGCCACCGCAGCAAAAAAGAATGTGGAGCGATCCATAATGACGAAGTTTCGTCCTTTACACGACCGAGTAGTCGTTCGTCGTCTCGCAAGCGAAGAGAAGACGGTTGGCGGCATTATCATCCCTGACACGGCAAAAGAAAAGCCGATGGAAGGCGAAGTCGTTTCCGCAGGTCCTGGCGCTCGTAATGAGCAGGGGCAGGTTGTGGCGCTTGATGTCAAGGCCGGTGACCGCGTTCTGTTCGGCAAATGGTCCGGCACGGAAGTGAAGATCGACGGCGAAGAGCTGCTGATCATGAAAGAAAGCGACATTCTGGGCGTGATTTCCGCCTGAGTGTGACGCGCTGATCCGCTTTTCGACCTTATAAACTGATCTCTCACAGGAGAATTTGATATGGCTGCCAAAGACGTAAAGTTTGGTGGTGACGCTCGCCAGCGTATGCTGCGTGGCGTTGACATCCTTGCTGACGCTGTAAAAGTGACGCTGGGCCCCAAAGGCCGCAACGTTGTGCTCGACAAGAGCTTCGGCGCACCGCGCATCACCAAAGACGGTGTGTCTGTTGCCAAAGAAATCGAACTGGCTGACAAGTTCGAAAACATGGGCGCACAGATGCTGCGCGAAGTGGCCTCCAAAACCAACGATATCGCTGGTGACGGCACGACCACGGCAACCGTTCTGGCTCAGGCTATCGTTCGCGAAGGCCACAAGGCTGTTGCTGCTGGCATGAACCCGATGGACCTCAAGCGCGGCATCGACAAAGCTGTCACGGCCGTTGTTGAGGAACTGAAGAAGAACACCAAGAAGATCACCACCCCGGCGGAAACCGCTCAGGTCGGCACGATCTCCGCTAACGGTGAAGCCGAAATCGGCCAGATGATCTCCGAAGCCATGCAGAAAGTGGGCTCCGAGGGCGTCATCACGGTTGAAGAAGCCAAGCACTTCCAGACCGAGCTGGACGTGGTTGAAGGCATGCAGTTCGACCGTGGCTACATCTCCCCCTACTTCGTGACCAACACGGAGAAGATGACGGCTGATCTGGAAAACCCCTACATCCTGATCCATGAAAAGAAGCTGTCTTCTCTTCAGCCGATCCTGCCGCTGCTTGAATCTGTTGTGCAGTCCGGCCGTCCGCTGCTGATCATTGCAGAAGACGTGGATGGTGAAGCTCTGGCAACGCTGGTTGTCAACAAGCTGCGCGGTGGCCTGAAAATTGCTGCTGTTAAGGCTCCGGGCTTTGGTGACCGTCGTAAAGCCATGCTGGAAGATATCGCCATCCTGACCGGTGGCCAGGTCATCAGCGAAGACCTCGGCATCAAGCTCGAAACCGTCACGCTACCCATGCTCGGCACGGCTAAAAAAGTCCGTATCGACAAAGAAAACACGACCATCGTTGATGGTGCTGGCAAGTCCGAAGAAATCAAGGGCCGTTGCAAGCAGATCCGTGCGCAGATCGAGGAAACCTCCTCTGACTACGACCGTGAAAAGCTGCAGGAACGTCTGGCCAAACTGGCTGGTGGCGTTGCCGTGATCCGCGTTGGCGGCTCCACGGAAATTGAAGTCAAGGAACGCAAAGACCGCGTTGACGACGCTCTGCACGCAACCCGCGCTGCCGTTGAAGAAGGCATTGTTCCGGGTGGTGGCACGGCTCTGGCTCGCGCTTCTGCTAACCTGTCTCACCTGCACTACCACAATGACGATCAGCGCGTTGGTGGCGACATCATCCGCAAGGCTCTGCAGGCTCCCCTGCGCCAGATCGCTCACAATGCTGGTGAAGATGGTGCGGTTATCGCCAACAAGGTGCTGGAATCCAAAGAATACGCCTTTGGCTTCGACGCACAGGCTGGCGAATACAAAAACCTGGTTGACGCCGGTATCATCGACCCGACCAAGGTCGTCCGCACGGCTCTGCAGGACGCAGCTTCTGTTGCTGGCCTGCTGATCACCACGGAAGCCATGGTTGCAGAACGCCCTGAAAAGAAAGCCGCTCCGGCTGGCGGCCCTGACATGGGCGGTATGGGTGGTATGGACTTCTAAGAGTAAAGTTTTATTACTCTTAGAAGCTTCTAAAGCCTCTCGAAAGGTGGATGCACTCCATAGTGCATCCACCTTTTTTATTTTAAAACACTCGACACACAACAAACACATTCGTAATTTTCTTTTGTAATAATACCTCCTTTATTTATTATTTTGCACACAAGTCGACACATCGTAACCCTTATGAACTTATGTAACATTTTTTGCCTCCAACCTTTATCGCTGGATAGGCCTTACTTTATAATTTAGAGTAAGATCCAACTTGTTTTTTTAAGCTCGGGTTGATTACCTAAGAGGAATAAAATGTCAGATTCGCCCGCTTCTCCCAAAACGTTTTTAGAAGATGTGGAATGGACATGGGGTCCTCTTAATCTCTCTCCCCTGACAACATCTTTGCGGTTTGGCTCTAATGGCCTGATTAAGGGATACGAGCATGCAAACGAACACTCCTGGACGCTGAAGGACGATATTCTCGAAATTCATGCTGCGGACGGGCGCTGTATGTGGCGTTTTGAACAGGCCCTTGATTCTGGAAACACGCTGACTTTCATTAGCTACCCTCAGCAAGACCCACTGTGGAATGTTTTCTTTGGCCTGAGTGCTTTAAAAGCAGATATTACCGCAGTTATTGCGGCCAAAGGAGAATCCTTAGAGCCTCAAACACCCTCCGAAAAAGCAGACAAACCTGAAGGTATTCGTCTCGTTATCTGGGACCTGGACGATACATTCTGGCAGGGCACTTTGTCAGAGGGGGAAATTACGCCAGTTCAGAAAACTATCGATATCGTTAAGACCCTTAATAGCCGAGGCATTGTGAATGCCATCTGCTCCCGCAATACGTTTGAAGACACAAAAGAACGTCTGGAACAGCTCGGAATTTGGGATGATTTTGTCTTCCCACGCATTGCCTGGGCTCCTAAAGGTCCCCTTATTCAGGATATTATTGAAAAAATTCAACTCCGTCCTGAAACCGTCCTTTTTATTGATGATAATGTTACAAACCTTAATGAAGCCAAGCATTTTGTCCCTAAACTGAATGTGGCTGAGCCCGACATCATTGAAACGCTCCTTGATGACTCCAGACTAGTCGGTAAACCTGACCCCGACCTAAGCCGCCTCAAACGCTATCAGGTGCTTGAAACAAAGCAGAACGACATCTCTGCCAGCGGGGATGACAACGAAGCCTTCCTGCGGAAAAGCGATATTCGTGTCAGCTTCCATGCTGATGTCGAAGCAGAGTTCCCACGCATTCATGATCTGGTTAATCGGACCAATCAGCTCAATTTCACAAAAAACCGGTGGCCTGAAGACATCGAAGAAGCGCGCCTCCGTTTTCAGGAAGAACTTGAAGCTGACTTTGATACAGATGTTGGCTACGTAAAAGTTGCTGATGCTTACGGAAATTACGGCATTTGTGGCTTTTACCTCTCCCGGAAAAATAAATTCCACCATTTCCTATTTTCGTGCCGAACCATGAATATGGGAGTGGAGCAGTTTGTGTGGCGCAAGCTTGGTGAGCGTCACGTTCCCATTCAGGGCAAAGTTGGCTCAAAACTGGAAACGCCCGTTGTAGACTGGATTGCCGTTGTCGATGATGTCGACAAAAGCTCATCTGAAGACAACACGGCCGGAAAGCGACTGCAGGTCTGCATTCGCGGTGCCTGCGATATGATGATGACGTCCAATTTCCTGCGTACGAAAGTCAATACGCTCGAAGAACTCAATTATGCATACGAAGGTTGGGAAATAATTGCCTCACCTCGGTTTGTTGCTCTTTGTAAAGATATGAAAGATGAGCGAAACCGGGAAATTGTTGCCCGCCTCCCGGGCATTCCCCCAAATCGTTTTGAAACAGATGTTCTTGCTGAGACTTCAGATGTATATGTGTTTTCTTTCTCGCAAGAATCTTTCCACGGACTTTATCAATCCAAAACAACGGGGATGATCATCCCGATGGGCCATTTCGGCCTTCCCTATCACCTGCCCGGTGGCCCGAAAGACAAGTTTGATTATACCGCCGTAACGTATGACGAACTGCTCAAATTTGGCGTGGAAGGTGTTTCAGAAGACCAGTGGAATTTCTTCCGAAATGAATTCACGTTCCTCGGTGGCTTCCAGAAAGATATATTCCTGCGTGACCTGCGTTATATGTTTAATCGCCTCCTGAACGCTCAAAAACGCGTCATTATTATTGGTCTTAACCAGTCTGTCGGTCGTGATCAGAATTTTCTGGAATTTTTTGGTGAAATCAACTCTCTGGTACGTCCACTCGCAACGAAATATGGCTTTGACTATATTGATATTGGTGATGTGCTAAAAACAGAAGACGATTTAGCCAAAGATGGGATGTTTGGGGGGGCCCACTTTGACCGTCCGGTCTATAAGGCTATTTCAGACAGAATTCTTAATTTGCTTCAGCCTGTGCACTAAGTCACAGTCCTATTCACTGGGTATCACGTCTGTTTTTACATCGTAGGTTGAATAATGATTGAAACGAAAAACTTTCAGGGGCAATCCGCCGTTGTGTCCCCACCGGTTACTGATTTTCGCTGGGCTTTTGGGCCAACCAAAGGGACTCTTTTGTCTGACCAACTGATCCTCAGTCCGTCTGGAGAAATCAAAGGATACTCGCATCCTAATGAGCGATCCTGGCGAATAGAAAATTACCGTCTTTTGCTCCTGAATGAAGGCGGTGACATCATGTGGCGTTCAATCGAAGCCTTCAAAGATCCGGAGGGTCTTCTTACAATTGTCCTGGAACACCCAGGCAATCCGGACACACGCTTCATTCTCAAACAACACGCTATTATCGTGCCCGATGATACTCCTGCCTCCCCTGTTATAAAGCAGGTCACAGCGCCCGTTGAAACGCAGCCTACCTCGCAGCCCTCAGCACCGCTCGCAGGTCTGTCCGATGCTGAATTCCTGTTCCCATCTGACCTTGAAGTCACAAACGTAAAAATCGGGAAAGTGCTACTGGTAGGCTCCTGCCTAACCGCGCTTTACCATGAGCAGCTTCAGGCACGGCACCCTGAAACGACATTTGATTATATCCCTTATAATTTCGTCAGTGTTCTTCCTGAGGCCCCGCCCTCCCCTGTCTCGGACTACGATTTTCAGTATCTGCAAATCCCACTACGCTCCGTATTGAGCGACCGCGTTATCTGGGGTTTTCGTTTTAACGAGGAAGGCTTCACCAAGACCATCCTGCAGGACGCTTACAGCATTATTGATGCCATGCTTTCCAGCGCGATGATCTACAATGAGCGACATGGCCTGCTGACATTCGTCTCCAATTTCATTGTGCCGCAGATGAGCACAGCGTCCAGCATGTATGAACGCGGCAGCAATAATGATCTGTCGACAATTGTTCAGCGATTGAATGACTATCTGAACGAAAAAGTCGCAGGCTATAAAAATGCTTATCTTCTGAATGTTGATGCCGTGGCATCAACAATTGGCAAGCGTTATATTCTGGATGACCTCGTTTATTTCTATTCGCACGGCGCTGTGACCTATCAGGATTGGGATGACTTTGGCTCCATTGCCAGAAACGAACCCATTCCTCCGCTGGAAACAGTTTATCCTGTTAAAAAAGATGAATTCCTCGATGCCATCTTTCGTCAGATGGTCACAGCTTACCGGACCACAAAGCAGGTGGATCAGGTTAAGGCAGTGGTGTTTGACCTGGATAATACGCTGTGGCGTGGTCAGATTGCCGAACATTATCGACCGGAAGCACAGCCCTGGCCCCGCACTGATGGCTGGCCGCTCGGAATCTGGGAAGCCATTCACTATCTGCGAGCCCGCGGCATCCTTGTCGCAATCTGCTCTAAAAATGACTATGACTACGTTAAGAACAGATGGGATGATGTCATTGAGCCCAAGCTGATTTCTCTGGACGATTTCTCGTCGGTCAAAATCAACTGGACACCCAAGGCTCAGAACATTTCTGAAATCTGCAAAGAGTTCAACATAAAGCCAAAGAGCGTGGTTTTTGTTGATGACAATCCTGTAGAACGTGCCGCTGTTGCGTCTGCTCTGCCGGATGTCAGGGTTATCGGCGGTAATCCGTATCTGACACGTCGTATTCTCCTGTGGTCTGCTGAGACTCAGATCGCACGCATGACAGAAGAATCTGGCAAACGTGAAGAAATGATCCGCGGCCAGATTGAGCGTGAAGAAACCCGTTCCACCATGGACAGGTCAGAATTCCTTGCGTCTCTTCACTGCGAGGTCTCGTTCATCAACATCACCAGTACAGATCAGCCTGAATTTGGTCGCGCACTGGAACTGACCAACAAGACCAATCAGTTCAACACCAACGGCCAACGCTGGTCTTTTGAAAATATTGCAGATTTTCTGAAGGCTGGCGGGAAAATTCTTGCATTCAAAGTCAAAGACAAATTCACCGAATACGGTCTTGTTGGCGTCCTTTACCTGAAAGGTACCGAAATCACGCAATACGTGATGAGTTGCCGTGTGCTGGGAATGGAAGTGGAAGAGTTTGTTGTGGCAGAAGCGGTCAGGCTCCTACGCTCCGCCCATACAGGCGAAACAGACATCACGGCCACTATCAAAGAAACGCCTGATAACACCCCCTGCCGGGAAGTTTATCTGCGTGCAGGCTTCCGGGAAATTGCGCCGCAAGATGGTGTCAGGCAATTCATTCTGGATGGTGACGAAGTGCCAATGCTTCCACTTCACATCAAGAAGGCCTGATATAAAAACCCCCCGTATCCTCAAAGATACGGGGGGTTTTTCTTAGATAATGTAATCAATCGGTGGAAGCATCTGATCCATGCTTAACGCTGGCATGCCAGAATGCCTGGTTCCCACCTTCCGTGCAGGATTGCCGACCACCGTTGTGAAGGGAGGTACCGATTCCAAAACGATTGAACCAGCACCTATTTTAGCCCCTTCCCCAACTTCAATATTTCCCAGTACCTTAGCGCCTGCACCGATCAACACCCCGCGCCGCACTTTGGGATGACGGTCCCCGGAATGCTTTCCCGTCCCGCCCAAAGTAACTTCCTGCAGGATGGAGACATCGTCCTCAATGATAGACGTCTCCCCCACCACAATGCCTGTTCCGTGATCAAAGAGAATACGACGCCCAAGGCGCGCCGCAGGATGAATATCCACTCCAAAAAGCTCTGAGCCACGACTCTGCAAATGCAAAGCTAAATGCCGCCGCCCCGCACGCCAGAGCCAATGCGCCACCCGATAGCTCTGGACCGCATGAAAACCTTTGAAAAACAAAAATGGCGTCACGTAATCCGGGCAGGCGGGATCACGCTCACGAATGGCCACCATATCAGCTGCGGCAGCACAGACGATTTCTGGCTGTGCGTCAAAACTCTCTTTCACCAATTCCGCCAAGGCATCCGCAGCAACAGACCTATCGCCCAGCTTCCGCCCCAGCAAAGCCGCCAGCGCCGAAGCAAAATCTGCGTGGCTTCGTATTCCGGTAGCCAACAATCCCCTTACCAGCGGGTCATGACAGACACACGCCTGCTCCACCATTTCCTGCCATAGGAGCTCCAGCTTAGGTGAACACAGACTGAATTCGTCAAAATGGCTGGAAAGGATAGAAGACACGTGCGGCCTGTTCATACGCAGGTCCTTTCGTTCAGAAAGCAGCTGATTTTCGCGGGTGTCGTTCCGCTTTAAAGCCCCATGGCATGCTTTACAAAGGCTTTTCTCAGCTTGGGGAGACGGTGAACACCAGCAATCCCCACGTCCCGAGCTAGTCGGATCAGAGGGTTATCATTGCTAAACAGCCTATCCAGCGCATCCGTCGCTGCAAGCATAAGCATATTGGCGGGCCGACAACGCGCCTGATAGCGCGCTAACAGAGCCGGTGCCCCCAGATCTTCGCCTCTGGCATGAGCCGTCAGCAAAATATCACTGAGGGCGATAATATCCCGAAAGCCCAGATTCAATCCCTGCCCCGCAATCGGATGAATACCGTGCGCAGCATCCCCAACCAGCAACAACCGTGTATCCGTATAACGCTGAGCATATTGAGCAGAGAGAGGATAAACCCAACGGCGACCAACAGGGGTCACTTTGCCGAGCCGGTTACTGCCCATACGCCGCTCAACTTCGCGGGCGAACATATCATCGGGTAGATCGGCAAAACGCTGAGCCAGAGCATCTTTGTCGCTCCAGACAATAGCGGAAAGATAAGGATGCTCTTCAGTCCCCGCCATAGGCAGCTGAGCGAACGGCCCCGCAGGCAGGAAATGTTCCAAAGCCCCGTTATCATGCGGAAACTCATGTGCAATCGCGCATACAATGGCCGTTTGTCCATAAGACAGCTTCGTCAGCGGAATACCTGCCTCAGAACGCAAACGGCTTTTGCGTCCATCGGCAGCCACCACCAAAGAGGCCTTGAATGAGCGACCGTCCTTCAGGTGAATATCAGCACCGTCCGATTTTCTGACCACTTTGGCTTCTGCGGGGGCCAGCACCGTAATATTCGGCGTCGTATGAAGCTGGGCATTCAAAGCCACACGCAAGGCCCGCGCCTCGACCATCCAGCCAAAAGGCTGATGCGCATCTTCCCGGGTGAATTCCAGAAACAGAGAAGACGCAGGCTCACCCGGCCGACCATCTGTTACCAGAATATCTTCAATCGGACCGGCAGGGAGTGGCAGAACATCCCAGATACCGGCTTTTTCCAGGAGCTTTTTAGGACCAGCAGCAATGGCATAAGCCCGACCATCAAAATCCGGATGTTCCATAGGAGGCAAATCGGCACGGTCAACAACCGCAACCCGTATGCCTTCCACAGCCAGGCGACACGCCAGAGATCCCCCGACTGGGCCTGCGCCGATAATGCACACATCGACATCCTCCACTGGCGGATGCGAAGACGTGACAGCATTCTGAACAGCAGATGCAGACGTGGCAGCCATGGTCGTTTTTCCTCATACAGAGTGCCCGCTAAAAATGGCCAGGAAACGGGCCACGAGCAAAAAAGCTTTCTTCTTTTATCCTATCCCAGCAGAAAGCCCAAAGAGGGAGGCTCGTCAATCAGCCAAAAATCTGGCATGTTTGCGCATACAAGGCCTAATATAGAGGCGGAATGCTGGCGGCCCTCTTCGCCCTTCAGCCCGAGAAAAAGACAAGGATGTGGATTTCATGAAGCTGGTGACCGCGATTATAAAGCCCTTCAAGCTTGATGATGTCCGTGAAGCCCTTGCGCCGCTTGGCATTCAGGGCCTGACAGTCTCTGAAGTTAAAGGTTTTGGCCGCCAGAAAGGCCAAACAGAAATTTATCGCGGCGCAGAATACAGAATCAGCTTTCTCCCGAAGATCAAGGTCGAGATTGCGGTTTCCGATGCTCTGGCGGATCAAGTCATTGAAGCTGTTTTAGATTCTGCACACACTGGCAAAATTGGCGATGGAAAGATTTTTGTGAGTGAACTGAACCAAGTCATTCGGATCAGAACACGCGAGACTGGAAATGAAGCATTATAAAATATTCATCCATCATGCAAAAAATAAAAAAAGATATTTTTAGAGGCAGACCAGTTATTCGATCACTCATACGGTTTAAAAGATCTCTTACAATTTGAAAGATTATGTATTTTTTCTTTCTGCCGTGGCTTTAAGCCATAGGGATATTCGTATGAAACACAGCCTAGTTTTTTGACATGGAGGGTTCGAAGAACCGTTGATTGCTAGTTCCTGGAGCTGATTTTCGCTCTGCGTTTTGAGCAGAGTGATGGTTTCATGCTCTGGATTGCTACGCGGCGGCGTTAATCCGCTCCAGGAGGAGAAAGCGGCGCATATTATAGACGATATTGGCCAGCCCGATCCTCATGGTGGCTCGCGTTATGCCTACGGTTCGGACGAACAGTCCTGTCTGCGATTTCTGATCGGCAAAAACATGCTCGACACGCGACCGGATAACGGATTTTCCGGCGTTGGATCTTTGGATATGTCGTGGCATAGGCTTGAGATGCGGCTTTTTCCTGTGAACCTTCGAGACAAAGCCATGCTTTTCCATGAAGTCCTCATTGGCTTTTGAGCGGTAAGCTGTATCCGCCCAGACTGTTGAGGCCATATTGGTTTTATCCAGCAGCCCCTCGCGTAGTCTGGCGCTATCGCTGGCCGCCGCATCGGTCGCCATCCATTTACGGATCAGCCTAAACTTCCAATCAATGGAGACGTGGGATTTGTAGCCAAAGAACGGGATGGCAATATCCGTTGCGGGGATCGTCCCGTCATCCTGTCGCTTCGCCTTGGTGAATTTCAACGTCCAGCGTGCATGACGATCCTTGTGAGACAGCTTTGAGGGCTTGTCCTGCCAGTCCTGTGGGATCCGTCCTGCCCGAATATCCGCCTTCTCCGCGTTGGCATTGCGCTGCTTGGGAGCGGCCACCAGCGTTGCATCCAGGATCTGGCCTGACATCGGGAGATAACCAGCGCTCCGCAGGGTTGCATCAAAGCGATTGAACAGACTATCGACCGCACCCGCCTGTGTCAGACGCTCACGGAACAGCCAGACCGTTTTGGCATCAGGCACGCAATCTGAAAGCCCCAGACCAAGGAAACGCATGAAAGACAGGCGGTCGTTGATCAGATATTCCGTCCGCTCGTCAGAGAGGTTATTCACCGTCTGGATCATCAGGGTTTTGAACATCAGAACCGGATCAAAGGGCGGACGCCCGCCTTTGCTTCCATCCGAATAGGCCAGAGCCTTCTCCAGATCAGCGCGGAACACCTCAAAATCCACAGTCCGGGAAAAGGCCTCCAGCTGATCGCCAAGCCCGCTCAACCGGGCAAGCCGCTCTTCAACATCAAAGAAACCAGACTGCTTCATGTAATCCCCCAATCAATATCGGAGAATATGGAATCACAGGCATACACTCAAAACCAGAGGGTTTTTCGAACCCTCCAGGTTCTATCCTATATTCGGATGAAAAAAGGATGAACGAACGACCCTCAAGCGCTTTCTGTGACTAGGCTTAGGACACATTCTTTGAGTTAAATGATGGAGGGTTCGAAGAGCCATTGATTAAAGCCCTTGAGACCTGTTTTTGGGCGTCACAAAAGACGATTTCGGTCTCTGTGTGACGGAGAGTTTCGCTCTGCGTTGGGAGCATCTAAGTGGGCAACTCAGTCTTTCTGGAGTGTTACGCAGCGGCGCTAATCCGCTCCAGAAAAAAGGAAGCCAAACCATAATGCTTACCGCTCTGCCCATAGGCAGAGCGAAAGTCACTATCCAGAACCACCAACATCTGATCGTCAAGCCCAAAATCAGAAACAACGACTTAAATCAACAGTTCTGCAATCTCTCCAGATTCTTGTCCCGCTCACACTTACTGTCACAAAAACCATCCCGTCGCATCTGCGTATCTCGCTTAAAACATAAAGAAACATCACAAAACAAGCAGAAGCAACAGGACCGTACCTAACGCTTAACTGACGACATGCCCTCGATATTTGAAGGATAGTTACGAAAAACGAATTATAACAGCTCAGCCTATCTGCTCAACGGGCACAGAACCCACTGGATAATAAGAAAAACCAGCTGCGAAAAATTCTTCCTTATCGTAAATATTCCTCAAGTCCACAATTACCTTACGCGCCATTATGCTCGCAAAATCCTCGGGCCTTAACCCGCAGAACTCTTTCCACTCTGTTACAACCACAGCAACATCTGCGTCATGCAGAGCAGTGCTTACGTTATTAGTATAACATATTTCACTTGGTAGAATTGTACGAGCAACGTCCATACCTTCTGGATCATATGCTTTTACAATAGCTCCATGTTTAATCAAAGATTCTGCAAGAGGAATACTAGGAGAATCACGCATGTCATCTGTCCCTTCTTTAAAAGTCAAACCTAGAAGGGCAATTTTTTTACCTTTAACACTTCCTCCGCAAGCATAAAGCACGCGATCAATCATCTGAGCTTTACGTTCATCATTGCTTTTAACTGTCGCCTCAACCAAGGTAGCTTTACAATCATGGTCTGCCGCAATATTAATAAGCGCCAACGTATCCTTAGGGAAACAAGATCCCCCATAACCCGGCCCTGCTTGTAAAAAATTTCTTCCTATCCGATGATCAAGTCCCATACCTTTTGAAATATCATCGATAACGGCGCCAGAACTTTCACATAAATTAGCTATTTCATTAATAAAAGCCACTTTCATTGCAAGAAAGGCATTTGACGAATATTTAATGAGTTCAGCACTTTTTACACTAACAATTAGTAGTGGGTAACCATTTTTGGTAATTGGCTCATATAACTGTTCCATTTTTTCACGCGCATTCTGACTTTGCAATCCCACAACCACGCGATCTGGTTTGATAAAATCTTCGATGGCGCAGCCTTCTCGCAAAAATTCTGGATTAGAGACAACGTCAATTGTTACATCAGGATTAATCTCTTGAATGATTTTTCCGATCGCATCTCCTGTTCCCAACGGAACTGTACTTTTGGTAACGAGCACAACTGATTGTTTCACATTCTGTGCAATATCTCGAACTGCATTAAATACGTATTCAGTATTAGCGCGCCCGTCTTCTTTGCGGGTGGGAGTTCCAACGGCAATAAATATAACACTCGCATCTTTTATGCCTTCTGAAATATTAGCACAAAATTGCAATCTCCCGGCACTCACATTGGAGTGCACCAACCCTTCCAATCCTGGCTCATAAATTGGCACACCACCATTTATAAGAACATCTAGTTTTTCTTTGGCACTTTCAACAACCGTAACATGATGACCAATTTCTGCAAAACAAGCCCCAGAAACCAATCCTACATATCCGCCACCAATAACAGCAATACGCATCGACATTTACTAAACTCCTACCAAAGAACTTAATTTACGATTTTGATACATTAGAAAAATACTCGATAGTATTCTTAATGCCATCCTCCAAAATAACTTGCGGCGTCCAACCAAGTAAATTTTCAGCAAAAGAAATATCTGGACACCTCTGCAAAGGATCATCAACAGGGAGAGGAAGGTAATCTACCGTAGAAGCTGAATTAGTAAGTTCAATGACCGCATCAGCGAGCTGTTTAATAGTCATTTCACGTGGATTCCCTAAATTTAAAGGGCCAGTCACTTCTCGCTCGGTATCCATAAACCGAATAAATCCGTCAACTAGATCAGAGACATAGCAAAACGCACGTGTCTGACTACCATCTCCGTATATGGTAATAGGCTTATTCTGAAGAGCTTGAAGAATAAAATTTGATACTACGCGACCATCCTCTGGGTGCATTTGAGGGCCATATGTATTAAAGATACGAACCACTTTTACTTCCACGTCGTAGCTTTTGTTATAATCATAACAAAGAGTTTCAGCCACACGCTTCCCTTCATCATAACATGCACGTGGCCCCATGGTATTTACATTGCCGCGATAGCTTTCAGATTGAGGGGAAAGTGTTGGATCACCATACACCTCACTTGTACTAGCCTGCAAAACTTTTGCACCGTAACGTCGTGCGTTTTCCAAAACATTCAACATACCCCATACACTTGTTTTCAGGGTGTAAATAGGATCTTTCTGGTAATGTGGAGGAGAGGCAGGACAGGCGAGATTGTAGATTTCATCAACATCCAAATCAAAAGAATCAATAATATTATGATTGATAACTTTGAAATTTTCATCACTCAACAGATGAGAAATGTTTTTTTCACTTCCTGTATAATAATTGTCCATACATATAACTCTCTGTCCTTTTTCCAGAAGAGCTTTACATAAATGCGACCCAACAAACCCCCCGCCGCCTGTTACTAAAACTTTTTTTTGCTTCCCAGACAATAACACCTCCCACACACAATCACATTTCAACTCGAAAACTTAACAAACTCACGATTACGAACAAATCTCCTACCACGTTCATCACTGGCTATGAAGAAGAAAATCCCATGACGGATTTTCTTCCATCTCGGAATAATCGCTCGTCAAAAATTTTTTGGACGTGTCCCGGTTTAGTTCCGGACCATGGGTTATCTGTTAAGCGGCATTGCGCTCGTAATCCAGAGGGCTTTTCCATTGGAGTGCGGAATGCAGCCTCTGCGGATTATAGAAATCATTGATGTAGCATGTGATAGCCTGTTCGACGTTCTGGCGCGTCCTCCATGCCTGCCGCCACAGGAGTTCAGCTTTCAGGGTCTTGAAGAAGCTTTCCGTGACAGCATTGTCCCAGCAGTTTCCTTTTCTGCTCATAGACACGATAAAGCCATGAGCAGAGAGGAGCCGCCGGTAAGCCTCTGAACAATACTGACTGCCACGATCCGCATGATGGACGCAGCCTGGTGGTGGCTGACGCAAGGCAATAGCGCGCTGTAATGCTGTCGTGGCAAGATCTGCGGTCATGCGGACCTCAAGGTTCCAGCCGATGACTCTGCGTGAGAAGAGGTCCGGCACCACAGCCAGGTAAACCCAGCCTTCACATGTCCAGATATATGTTATGTCCGCTGTCCATTTCTGGTTAAGCGCTGGTGCTGAAAAATTCTGTCCCAGAAGGTTTGGTTCAATATTGTGCCTGTGCGAACTGTTCGTGGTCACCTTGAAGCGTCGTGTCCTGACAACACGAATGTCATGCTCGCGCATCAGACGTCCAACGCGACGATGCCCTACAGACAGACCGGCAGCCCTGAGTTTCTCTGTCATGCGGGGACGTCCGTAGCTTCGCCTGCTCTGCGCGTGAATGGTACGGATATGCACCATCAGGATATCATCCTGTCTTCTGCGGGCACAGACCGGGCGGCATCGCCAGGCTCTTAAACCCCGGTCGCTGACGCCAAACAGGCGGCAGACCCGGTCGCGTGAAAGCGGCCCATGATATCGAGCGATAAAGGCAAACCTCACGACCTTTGGCTCGCGAAGAACTGTGTTGCCTTTTTTAACAGTTCCCTCTCCTCCCGCAGCAGAAAGTTCTCACGTCGCAATCTCTCATTCTCACGCAATAACGCTGTATGATCCGTTGCGTCAGAAACCACAGTGTCGTGCTGCTGCGCATCACGGATCCATTTCTTCAACGTCGAAGACCCAATCCCCAGATCCTGAGCAATACGCTCACGCGACAGACCGCTACTCAGCGCCAAACGCACCGCCTCGTGTTTGAACTCGGCCTTGTAAACTCGTCCCATTCCAAATCTCCTTCATGACCATCTTCGGTCTTAAAGGTCCGGAACTAAACCGGGACACGTCCAAACCCTCGACGCTCTTCAAAATACCGTCTGTGGAGCAATTGACGATATCTCTCATCGCCCGGCCGCCGCGTGCTTCACCGCCGCTGGATATGAACCAGACTGATCGGATTATGCTCTAGCCAAAAACACTCATGCGACGCCATCCGATTAAGCCGCTGCATCAAAGTCTTATGCAGCCATATATTTTAAGGCGTATGGCTACTAACGGCCATTACAGATTACACAAAAGACTCCTCTCAGAAAGCAGAAAGACGTCACTCACAGCTTGCCTCCCTCGGTAAGCCTGTGAATGACAACGGCGCACTCCAGAAATTAATAGGTCTCAAGCCTTACCAAATTTTGTTTATATTGCATTACAAAGCTACAAACACGTTCTATGTCTACGTACCAGCCATCACCTTCTCCGTTCTTGAAGAAGAGCATCGAACAATATTGAGCACCAGAACTCTGAGCCAAACGCATTGGTGCTACATTCTGATAGCTTGCCTGTATTAACTCAAGCATAATAGACGATTTATTCATGAATAATGAATTAGAAATTCCGGCACCATGCCCCCCAATTACAAGAGCAGCATCAGAAAATATCTGTATTTGTTCTTTTACAGATTTACCCGTTAGTTCAATTGTTTTTACCCCTAAATTTTCGAGTGATTCTATTAGCGCATTTTCATTTTGAATTTTTCTAGCTTTAGTATCTTTCCTTGATATGTAGATCATTTCACTGGGAACTCGTGATGTTTCTATATTCGCCTTTTCCATAATAAAATCTTTGAAGCTTTGTCGCTCAGCTAAAAGACAAGGCTGGTGCGTCGTAAAACCTAATAGCTCAGGGCTATAATAAACTTCATCTGCAGATATATATTCTGACTCAGCCAACTCAACAATATTCACATTGGGATCATCAGAAAACAGGATATCAAAATATTCCCTAGAAAATCCTTTCAATTTACATGTTACGATATTAATAATACCACTATTTATCTGTCTTATTTTTTTATAAAGCAAATAAGCCGCTTGTAGACATTCAGATAAAAAGTGATAGTAATTAATATACAAATGATTAAATGCAATAATAGTGGGTCCGCCTAAAGACCGCAGGGGATGCAGACGCTCCAACCCTCTCCATATAGGCTGATAGATAGAACTCGTCAAAAAAGGTAGGAGGTAATCCGATCTAGCGATAGGCTTGTTGTCTGAATATAAAAACCCACATCCTGTAATTATGCAATTATGCAATTTTACGATTGAAACTTTTTCATATGCAAATGATATTAAATTATTCCATTCTTTTAATTTTTCATTCATATCATTTGTTTTGATGAGATAGTTATCTAATACTATAGGTTTCTTGATAGATTTTTTTAACTCCTCTATGTCGTAATCTGTCGTTTCATAGATGATTTGACCTATTTCTTTAGCATCTCGAAAATCTTGCAACAACATATTTCCTGCACTAGCATTTGGCTGTAGCAATCTATACTGCACAAGATCTAAATCTGATGAAAAATCAACCTTAGGGGAGTTAAACTGAGATAAAACAAAAAACTCCATGTCAAAAACAGGAAATGAAAACACTAGATTTTCACGACTAGAGATATTGTGGTAATCTATACCTATATTATTATCTGTTGCAATCAGTTGAGTCGATCTTACATTATATATTGGGTTGCATCCATATTCAGATACTGATGTTACATGATTCCTAAGACCAATACCACAAATAACATCAAATGTTATTTCTCCGAACATCTTATTTTCGGAAAAAACCTCATGTGTACTTTTATACCCTAAATCCCAGAGTTTATCGAAAGATAAAGAACTCGGCTCGCAGAATACAACGGACCTATATTTAAGTAAGTATTTTTTTATCCGCTCTTCCGCTTCAGAAACAGTAGCGGAATGCGTTAATTCAAGTGAACAAATCAAAATATCAGATTTAGGGTAGCATGCTATATCATCACTATAATCAACTTCTGTGTAATCTATATATTTTAAATAATTTTGAAGAGTTTTTTTTATATCAACTCCAGACCTTACTATCGTTGCTGAAATTTTTCCCTTTGTCATATTCATATTTCCCTATTTTTGGTATGCAATGGCATACTTGTTTAATAAATTTTACAATCATCACAAGACAATGGCAATATGAATATAAACGGATTGAATGCCGTTGATTGATATTGTAGCTGCCTGATTTTAGGCGCAGTTCAGAATGATAGATGGGTTTGTCGACATTTTTCGCTCTATTTTTAGGCAGGGCGGTGATCTCTCCATTCTGAATGGCTATAACTGTTGTACTGATTGACTCAAAGAAGCAAAAGCGGCGCATATTATGCCGATATCGGCTGACCGATTCTCATGATAACTGGTTCCGATCTCCACATTACGGATCAACAACTCTATCTGTGATTTCTGGATGGACAAGGCCATGCGAGACGCGAGAACGAATTAGCAAATCGGGGCAGGATTGGACGTTACAGTTTGACACCATAAGGATATTGTCGGCCTGCCGGATTACCATAACAGCAGTGCTACTCAAGCATCTGATACGGCGATACTGGAGGCTTAGGCTTAGACGCAGGGTCAAGAGCCCCACCTTCGCCGCTCAGCTCGAACACAATCCGATTGGAATACTTATAACCGTTCACGCGCAATACATAGGACGCCCAAACAGGATATTCTGCGCTTACGACAATACCATCTATATCTGTCACTATGGATTGAACTAGGGCCTGTTAGATCTTGAATTTCTTCCCATATTGTAGGGATGGAAGAAGGAGACAGAAGAGGCACCTTTACGGACGAGACATGGGCGATCTGGGAACCTCTGATTGAGGCGGTTCTCCTAAGGGGCAAGACGCAGCCCCATGATCTGCGGCGTACGATAGCAGCAATTTTCTGGCGTGATGAGAATGGCGCGAAATGGTGGAGCATCCCCGCTGAACTAGGGCCGTGGTGGCGAGCGGCCCAGCTTTTCATCCGCTGGACGAAGCTGGGTGTGGGAACGCCTGCTCGCACTGATTCAGGAACAACAGGGAGTAGCACTCGGCATGACTTTTCTGGATGGCACGAATATCAGAGCTCACCACAAGGCGGCGGGAGCCCCAAAAAAAGGGGCTCTTTTGAAGAACGAGACCATCGTGGAGCACTTGGCCGCTCTCGCGGCGGCTATGGCACAAAAATCTGCGTGATAGCAGACGGGCATGGAAAGGCTGTTGGTTTTGCCCTGGAGTCCGACCCGCCATTCCTGCGAAACGACGCGATGGGCCGGTCGCCTGCCCAAAATGGGCCTATCGGTGTCGACATCTTGTCGAGAACCTCTGGGCTCGCCTCAAGGAGTGGCGCGCCGTCGCAACCCGATACGAAAAAACAGCAACGTCGTTCCTCGCAGTCATCCACATCGCTGTCGCAGCAGACTGGATCAAGTGCTAACAGGCCCAAGCACTACTTTGGCAGAATGTGTTGCGGCGTCTGGAGTAGAAGGTTTCCACAGTGCGGGCATTGCCCGATGGGTGGTCGCAGGATGCGATCAAGAATGGCCTGTCGTATTGCTGGCAGGCTGGGCTGTGATGGTGGGCCGCCGACTCTTTTTTTTCCGCCCGACCGCCGTGAGGCGCCGGGACTGGAGAAAGGCGTAGGCCATCATGGACATCAGGGCGTATCGGTGCAGGCCTGTCCATAATCGCCCCTCAAAGTGATTGAGGTCCAGTTCCTCCTTGAGTTGCTGATGCGCCTGTTCGCAGACCCATCGCTCCTTGATTGCAGCGGCCAGCAGCCTGAGAGAGGTGTCGGCAGGCAGATTGGACAGATAGTATTTCCGTTCTCCGGTGGAACGGTGCTCGCCAATCAGCCAGACTTCATTACCGGGCATATAGAGATGGACCCGTCTGTTCGGACAGTTTTGTGGGCTTGATAAGCTATATCCGGTTGTCGTTATGCCGCCGTTCTAACGGCGCTGCTGTTAGCCATCTGGTCGGGGGTTAACCCCATACCAGATGGTGTCGGCACGTCATGATACGCCTCATCGGGCGTGCGTCCAGCCAGTGCCGAGTGCGAATGCTGCCCGTTATAATGGGCGATCCACCCGGCAAGCCCGGCCCGTAGCTCCGATCCGGTCTCGAACGCCTGCAAATAGACGCATTCGTATTTCAACGACCGCCACAGACGCTCGATGAAGACGTTGTTGAGCCGGCGGCCGCGGCTGTCCATGCTGATACGGATACGGCGTTCTTCCGGCACCTTGGTAAACCGATGCGTCATGAACTGCGTGCCTTGATCTGTGTTGAAAATCTCCGGCGCGCCGTAGCGCGTCAGCGCATCCCGCAGAGCCTCGATGCAGAATTCCGCATCCATCGTGTTCGACAGGCGCCAAGACAGCACCTGGAGGGTTCGAAAACCCCTTGGCTCTGACTGTTGGCTGTGATTCCATACCCTGTGTGATGATTGGGGGGATGGCTCATGAAGCAACCGGGTTCTGTGATGTGACGAGCGGCTTGCCCGGTTAAGTGGGCCCGGCGATCAGTTCGAGGCGTTTTCCCGGACTGTGGATTTTGAGGTGTTCCGCCCTGGTCTGGAGAAGGCTCTGGCCTATTCAGACAGGAGCCGAGGCGGTCATCCCCCGTTCGATCCGGTGCTGATGTTCAAGATTCTGGTCATCCCGACGCTGAACAATTTCTCCGACGAGCGAACGGAATATCTGATCAACGACCGCCTGTCTTTCATGCGTTTCCTTGGTCTGGGGCTTTCAGATTGCGTGCCTGATGCCAAAACGGTCTGGCTGTTCCGTGAGCGTCTGACACAGGCGGGTGCGGTCGATAGTCTGTTCAATCGCTTTGATGCAACCCTGCGGAGCGCTGGTTATCTCCCGATGTCAGGCCAGATCCTGGATGTCACGCTGGTGGCCGCTCCCAAGCAGCGCAATACCAACGCGGAGAAGGCGGATATTCGGGCAGGACGGATCCCACAGGACTGGCAGGACAAGCCCTCAAAGCTGTCTCATAAGGATCGTCATGCACGCTGGACGCTGAAGTTCACGAAAGCAAAACGGCAGGATGACGGAACGATCCCCGCAACGGATCTCGCGATCCCATTCTTTGGCTACAAATCCCACGTCTCCATCGACCGGAAGTTTCGGTTCATCCGGAAATGGAAGACGATGGATGCCGCCGCCAGTGATGGCACGCGATTGAGAGAGGGACTGCTGGATAAAACCAATACGGCATCAACGGTGTGGGCTGACACGGCGTATCGCTCGAAAGCCAATGAGGACTTCATGGACAAGGAGGGTTTCGTCTCGAAGGTCCACAGGAAAAAGCCGCATCTCAAACCGATGCCCCGACATATCCGGAAATCGAATGCTGGAAAATCGGTCATCCGATCGCGGGTCGAGCATGTCTTTGCTGACCAGAAGTCACAGACCGGGCTGTTTATCCGAACAGTGGGTATCACCCGGGCCACAATGAGGATCGGGCTGGCCAATATTGTCTACAACATGCGCCGCTTCCTCTTCCTCGAGAGGTTGAACGCGAGCGCGTGCCCCTCCCGGTGGCGATACTCCCCCCCCCCTGAAATCACGAGCCAAGCGCATCAACCAACGGTTCTTCGATTCCTCCATCTACCGACCGTGACACCGCGCCGACTTCTGGCCGATAAGGGGTATGACAGTGACAGGATACGGGAGAGCCTGCTTTTTCGAGGTATTCTTCCTGTTATTCCGCTGCGTTTGAGCCGGACAGAGGATATCCCCTGCGACTTCCGTCGTTATCGAGATCGCAACCGTATCGAGCGGATGTTCAACAAGCTGAAGCAGTTCCGACGTATCGCCACACGCCATGACAAGACAAGACAAGACAAGACAAGAAAATCGTTCCTCGCCTTTCTTAACCCAGCAGCCGTAAAACTGTGGCTACCGTCTTTTGTCAACAAAACCTAACTCTAGATGTTAAACGGCTCCTTTGCTATAGTAGCCAAATCATAATCAGTCGATGCTAATATTCCTTGTAATCTGTTCGTAAAAATGAATAAAAAGCATACTATGTTGGCATCACTAAAAAATTTTTAAATCATGCTCTACTGAGAGTTTTATGGAGATAAAAGGTAGTATGAAAACAGATATAATTTGCTCCATCACTCCGTTAGGAAATGTTGGCAATCAAATTATACAGATGATGGTTGCAAAGACTTTAGAGAAATATTCAGGAAAGATATTTTTCTATAATCATTTGTGTCCAGATTTTGGATATAAATTTAATAGCAATATGCATGAGGAACTACTGAATTCAGAAGATTCTCTTATTTTAAGAGACAATGAAATAAAAAATATACATGAAATAGCAGATAAAATAAAAAATAATGGGATAAATAATATCGTTTTAGATGGCTATTTTCAGCATTATAGCTTTTTATTGGATAGAGATCACTATAAAAACTCTTTCGATATTCTTGGAATAGATAATGATTTACATATTGCAGACAATGAAATTCTAATCAATATTAGAGCCGGCGAGATATGCAACGGGATATGGGCATACCCTCTTGTGCCTATATCGTTTTATAAATATTTAGTCGAGCGTACAGGATATCATCCTGTTTTTATGGGGCAAATAGATGAATCGTATTATGTTAAAAAACTAAAAATAAATTTTCCTTATGCTCGATTTGTAAGCAGCGGCGGCGCATTACGGGACATGGTGCGGCTTAGAGCAGCAAGTCGAATTTGCATTGCCATTAGTACTTTTTCTTGGGTGAATGCTTGGCTATCTGAAGCATTGGAAATTTATTATCCTATACTTGGTCTTTTGCATCCAAATGTAATGAATGGGTATGCTAGATGCGATGTAAATCTTCTACCTGTTAATGATTCTAGGTATAAATACTACTTATTCCCCATTATTAAAGGGGAAAAAGAAGATAGATATTTTCATAGAATTAAGAAAATTCACCCCCTCTTCAAGGAAGTTCCACAAGATTTTGCACGCTTTTTATCTAAAAACAAGAGTTTAGTTGAAAGAAAGAAAAATGTACACTATGAAAACGTAGATGAAGATTGGTACATTTCTCAATATATATTGTCAGCTTGGGAAATTAGTGAAGGTTTTTATGTAGATGCACAGCATCATTATAATGAAATCGGCAAGATGCGAGGATATGAACCATACAAAAAGGTCGCCATAGATCATTATGATAATATTTATACTAAAATTTCTAAATTTAATCACGTCACACAAAGTTCTGTTTGTGAATCTTCACATGGCCTAAACGTCGATGACGATGCGAAAAATGCCTTATCCCAAGCAGAATATCGTGACTATGCATTCCATACAAATTTTGAAAAAAATCCATGGTGGATAGTACAATTCGAAGAAGAGATAAATTTGCGAGCTCTTGCTATTTACAATAGATGCGATGATTTGCATTGCTCTTATAGAATATTTCCCTTATCGGTGGAAATTTCTACAGATGGTGATAATTTTATAGAAATCGCAAAAATACAAGAAAATTCAGAGAATGTATCTATATTGAGAACATCAGGTTTATTCTTTATTGACTTTAAGGAAGCGCATAAAGCAAAATTTTTACGGCTGATCATATACAAGCAACACGAGGCTTTGCATCTCAGAAAAATTGATATATATGTATAAATATTTATTGACTTGATAAATTTCAGGCACTTCATCAGTTAAGCCATTAGTATTTCCGTCAAATACGGATTATACTTTATGGCTTCACTGTGCTAATTTTCTCCTCAATTCTTTTAGAGGAAGCTTTAGACAGATCCGGAAACTATGATTTGCTCGATGATCCAAACTGCTTCTTCGGATCTTGGAAATCATATCGGCGACACCGCCTATCAGTCAATTGCTGGAAAATCCGTCGTTCAGCTCCTTGTCGAGCATGTCTTTACTGATCAGAAATCACAGACGGGGCTGTTGAGCCGAACAGTGGTATTGCCCGTGCAACCGTGAGAATCGGGCTGACCACTATCGTCTACAATATGCGCCAATTCCTCTTTCGCTAGCAAATCAGTATGCAGTATAGCAATGCAAAATGGAACAACCACTCCCCTGCCTAAAAAACTGAGCAAAAATGTCGATAAACCCATCAATCATTCTTAATCATGCCTGAAAGCAGGCAGCCACAATATCAATCAACGGTTCTTCGATTTCTCCAGATTTCACTACTTCCCCTCAACCTCACAACACGACGTTAATTGAGCTTGAGAAATCATATCAATCATTTTACCCAACCTATAATTATGGTTTTAAATATGATACCAAATCGAATCATCTTACCTTAGAAATCTATGGTAAAATTCACACGGAGCTCCAGATCAATGAACTCGAGGTTTTTAACAGGTTCACCTCGTGCAAGTGTCTTTAGCAAGCTTACAGCGTTATCCGCTTTAGCTGGTAGTGTTGTCTTCTTTTTAAGTCCTCGCATAGCTCACGCAGCCGACACCGCTCCCGCCATTGATACCGGAGACACCGCCTGGATGCTGGTCAGCACTGCTTTTGTGCTGATGATGACCATTCCTGGGTTGGCGCTGTTTTATGCGGGCATGGTGCGTAAAAAGAACGTGCTGGCTACGCTGATGCAGTCGTTTGCATTGTGCTGCATCATGTCCATTGTCTGGATGGTGGCAGGGTATTCTCTGGCCTTTACCACCGGCACACCGTGGATTGGTGGCGCGTCTCGCATGTTCCTGAACGGGATTGGTGCGCATATCCAGAACGGGGCGGATATTGCCTTCACGCTTGGGGCGGATTCTCCCAATGCCACGACGATGACGATCCCTGAGAGCCTCTTCATGATGTTCCAGATGACGTTCGCCATCATCACCCCCGCCCTGATTTCCGGCGCGTATGCAGAGCGTATGAAGTTCAGCGCCATGTGCATCTTCTCTATTCTCTGGTCGCTGCTGGTCTATGCACCGATCGCGCACTGGGTCTGGAGCCCTATGGGCTGGCTGGCCGGTCTCGGCACTGCGGATTTTGCAGGCGGCACCGTCGTACATATCAATGCCGGTATTGCCGGGCTTGTCTGCGCTCTTGTGCTGGGTAAACGTAAAGGCTTCGGGCAGGATGATCTCTCCCCTTTCAATCTGACCTACGCCATTATTGGCGCATCTCTGCTTTGGGTCGGCTGGTTTGGCTTTAATGCTGGTTCAGCTGTCGGGGCGAACGGTCGTGCCGCCATGGCCATGGCGACCACGCAGATTGCAGCTGCCGGAGCTGGTGTGGCCTGGATGCTCGTTGAATGGCTGCGTAGCGGCAAACCGACCGTGCTGGGTGTAATTTCCGGGGCTGTGGGCGGTCTGGTGGCCATTACGCCAGCCGCTGGGTTTGTGCTGCCGGGTAGCGCATTGATCATCGGCCTGATTACCGGGGTAATCTGCTACTGGAGCGCCACATCGCTGAAGCACGTGATGGGCTATGATGACAGTCTGGATGCCTTTGGCGTGCATGGTGTGGGCGGCATTGTCGGGGCCATGCTGACAGGGCTGTTTGCTTACGGTCCGCTCTCCGCCACGGACGCTAATCCGACTGGCATTACCGGCTCTCTGCATCAGTTCATGGTTCAGGGGGAAGCGGTTATCGTCACTATTCTGTGGTGCGGCATCATCTCCTTTGTTCTCCTGAAGGCCATTGACCTGACCATGGGCCTGCGCGTGACACCGGATGAAGAACTGGAAGGGCTGGACATGTCTCTGCATGGAGAGCGGATCAACTAACCCTCTCCTCATTTTCATCGTTCTGCTGTTTGAGCCCCTTCCTGCCTCTGTGCCGGAAGGGGTTTCTTTTATGCGGCTTTTTCAGTGTGCTTCCCGTGTTGGATCACTCCTTTGCATTTTTTCTGACAAGCATTCCCCGGTGATAAAAAATCCGTATCAGCGAAGATGAGGCTCTGCCGCCAGCATGATGAGGTAAAGGACCAACGCTGGTTGGGGATAACCCTTTTCCAAACACATTTATTCATCATAAGATGTAACGATAGTCAGGGCGCTGCGGCATGGTGCTGCATCTTCCAGCCCTGGTATTTGGATGAGGTTTTTTCCTTATGACATCTTCCGCTCGCTTTGCGCTTGCAGCACTGGCTCTGAGCTGTGCCACCGCCCTTTCCGCTCCGGCTGCTCATGCCCTGAGCGCAAAGGAATGTCATGCCAGCTTTGCTGCGGCCCGTACCGCCGGCACACTGGATGGCCAGAGCTACAAGCAGTTCAAAGCTGCTAAATGTGATGCTGCCGCAACGCCTGCCACGACCGCAGCAACTCCGGCAGAAACCGCGAAAGAGGCTGCTCCCGCTGCCCCGGCAACAGCACCAACCGCAGCCAGCACAGCAGCTCCGGCAGCTGCCGCCACAACGGCTGGTGTTGTCTTCCCGAGCGCTGTTGCTCCGCAGTATGCCAAGCTGAGCGCCGGGAAAGCCCGCATGAAGACCTGCCTTGATCAGTACAATGCTAATAAAGCCAGCACCGGCAATGGCAGCCTGAAATGGATCCAGAAAGGTGGTGGCTATTACAGCCAGTGCAACACCCACCTCAAAGCAGGCTGATTCAAAAACCGGGGCATCCACAAGGTGCCCCGGTTTTTCTCAAAGCCCGCCGTTAATCGCGCCGCTTGAGCGCCGGCATAACGTAGAGCATGCCCGTCTGATACGAAATCCAGACACGGTGCGCTGCAAACCAGTCTGACCCCAGCAGCATATCCACAGAATCATGAATGGGCGCCACCGTCAGAACCGGAGCTTTTTCCTGTTCCTGCCCGATCTGGAATGTGTGGAACTTATGCCAGTGATAGACTTGCCGGTGACCATCCACGCCACTGGTCAGGCCACCCGGGTCCGCCGCCAAAGTGCGGGCCGTAACCCCCAGCCTTTCAGCGGCTTTGTCTGACAGAATACGGGATCGAGCCCCGCTATCCACCAGAGCACGCACCGGCATGCCGTCCAGCAGAACCTGAACAATCACACGTCTCCCGGCGGACTCTAGCGGCACGGCACGATAAATCACATGCCAGTCCACCGGCCCGGCACAGGCGGAAGAACCGCTTTTGACGGACCAGAAAGTCAGCCAGCCCTCGGCAACATTGAATTCCACATCATAGTGCGAAAGCAGATCTCCTCCGACCAGACCTTCAACCGGAGGTTGCGTGACAGGCTTTCCCGGCAGATCCCCCACAGGCATAGAAATAGGACCGGTTTCCAGCCCGCCAAGTGTGAGGGACCGCACCACACCATTTGGCACCATCCGCCCGACGCCGCCCGTGCCTTGCATGAGGGTATGAACAGACGGGTCCAGCTGCACGTCAAAACCCTCGGCAGCCTCGGGGGAGAGCAGACTGCCCTCTGCCCCGGTATCAACAATCATACGCGCCGCATGTTTGTTGATTTCGACCGGGATGTTCAGAAACCCCAGATCATCATGCAAAGGCACACGGGCAATCCGTTCATGATGGCACAGCCCTTCCGCAGCAGTGGCCGCCTGCGTTAAAAACATAGGTGAGGCCGCCGCACAGAATGCGGTAAGAAGTGCTGCCTGAACTGCCCGTGTGCGCATGATCAGCCTAATTCCCGCGCAAAGCGGTCTGTGGCATCCAGCAATGCGCTGAGAATGCCGGGTTCAAACAACGCATGGCCAGCGGCGTTGATCAGTTTGAAGTCTGCTTCCGGCCAGGCTTTGTGCAGATCCCACGCGGTACGCACCGGGGTCGCCATATCGTAACGCCCCTGCACGATGACGGTTGGAATATGCCGGATGCGATCCACATCGCGGATCAGCTGGCCTTCTTCCAGCCAGCCCCCATGCACGAAATAGTGGTTTTCAATCCGTGAGAACGCCAGAGCATAATCGGTCTCTTCATGCTGGTTTTCAATGTCGGGGGCTGGCAGCAGGGTGAGCGTACGCCCTTCCCACACGCTCCATGCCACAGCCGCTTCCTGCCGGACGCCCACATCATCAGAGACCAGACGCTTGCGATACGCCGCCATCATGTCCCCACGCTCTGCCTGCGGAATGGGCGCCTGAAAATCTTCCCACTTATCCGGGAACAGCCAGGACGCTCCCTCCTGATAATACCAGAGCAGCTCAGCCTTCCGCAGCGTGAAGATGCCGCGCAGCATCAGGGCCGTCACACGGGTCGGGTGCGTCTGGGCATAGGCCAGCGCCAGCGTGGAACCCCATGAGCCACCAAAAACCGCCCATTTATCAATACCAAAGAAAACGCGCAGGCGTTCAATGTCCGCTACCAGATGCCATGTGGTGTTATTCTCAAGCGAAGCATGCGGTCTGGAACGACCACAGCCACGCTGGTCAAACAGCACAATCCGATAACGGGACGGGTCAAACAGACGCCGCTGTGCGGGGGAACATCCGCCACCGGGGCCACCATGCAGAAACACTACGGGGATACCATGCGGGTTGCCGCATTCTTCCCAATAGATCTCGTGCCCTTCTCCAGTATCCAGATAGCCGTGGGCGTAAGGGTCTATAGCGGGCCAGGGAGCGCGCAGGGCCTCGGTCATCAGTCTCGTGTTCCTTCTCTCGGCTGAGCAGTTTTTTGCGCACGCGGGTGCGCGCGGCTCCACACATCAAGCAGGCGCGCTTCATCCGCAAGAGTGTATCGTTGTGTGGTGGACAGGCTGGCATGCCCCAGCAGCTCCTGAATGACGCGTAAATCCGCGCCGCCTTCCATCAGATGCGTGGCGAAAGAGTGCCGCAGAGCATGCGGTGTCACATGATCCGGCAACCCGGCCAGCGCCCGCCATTCGCGCATGGCTTTCTGCGCCACACCGGCCTGCAACCGCCCCCCCCGCACACCGGGGAACAGTGGCGACTCTGGCAACGGAGACGGATGCCGCTTGCGCCACGTCTCCAGCGCCTGCTGCACAGCGGGCAGCACGGGCACCAGACGCTCCTTATTACCCTTCCCTTTAATACGCAGAACACCGCTGCTGGTCAGCGTACCAAGGTCGGAAATATTGAGATTCAACGCCTCGGAAATACGCAGCCCGCACCCATAGAGCAGCAGGAACAAAGTCCCATCCCGCTGCTGCGCCATGGGTGTCAGGGCTAAGGCTGCTATATCTTCCGGCACCGCCTTGGCGTCCGTCACACTTAGGGGGCGCGGCAAAGGTTTTTTGCTGCGGGGCGTCGCCAGCAGGGCCACAGCCGGATTTTCCACCCCCTGCCTGCGGGCCAGATACCGGAAAAAGGACCGTACAGCCGACACACGCCGCGCCCGTGTACGGGCGGCCCGGTCTGGTGTGCTTTGTCGAGTGCGGGATGCTGCGGAGCGGGCCTGTTCCTGCGCCAGCCAGGCACGAAAATCTCTCAGGCTGATACGCGCCAACCCGGCCATGTCCGGCAGGCCATCCAGATGCCCGGTCATGAAACCCAGAAACCGCGCCAGATCCGCCCGGTAGGCCTCAATGGTCAGGGGAGATGCCCGCTTTTCCGTCGCCATCCACTCCAGAAATTTCTGGACGGCTTCTTCCGCTGTCATCGCACCCTCTCAAACAGATCTGCACTCTTCAGCATGCTCTGAATGCCCTGCTGACTTGTTCAGAGTTTTTATGGTTTCGCAAGCACTGTTCTTTAACCGGACCTCCGCTTACATAGAACCCCATGGCGCCTGCACCTTCTCCCTCTCCTCAGCCTGCCCGGCCTCCGGCTTCTACTGCCGGGTCTGCACGCCTGAGAGTGTCCGTGCTGCTGCCCATGCCCTTCCCCGGTCCATTTGATTATGCCGCGCCGGCGGAAATGGCGCTCCAACCCGGCGATATTGTGACGGTTCCCCTCGGCCACCGCCGACAAACCGGGGTGGTGTGGGATGCCACCAGTTCTCTACCGCCGGAATTCGCGCCCCCACCCCAGCGCACTGTGGATGCAGCGAAACTCCGCCCTGTGGCGGAACGGCTGGAACTACCGCCACTCACTGCCGAACTGCGACGCTTTGTGGACTGGGTGGCGGCCTATACGCTCTCTGCCCCCGGCATGGTGCTGGCCATGACGCTGCGGCTCCATATGCGCGGCGTGCCCACACCCTCCACGGGCTGGCTGGCGGCCTCCCCCCAGCCGGATGGACTACGCCTGACCCCTGCCCGCCAGAAAGTGCTGAGCTTGCTGGCCGATAGCATGGCCCGCACCACCACGGACCTTGCAACCGCCGCAGGCGTTGGCCCCGGCGTGGTGAAAGGTCTGGCAGACGCCGGTGCCCTCACACTCGTCCCCCTCGGGCCGGAACGCGCCTTTGCCGCACCGGACCCGCTCCATAACTTACCCGTGCTGGAAGGCGCACAGGCTGAGGCCACAGATGCCTTGCGCCAGACGGTGGCAGAAGGGCGCTTTTCCGTCACGCTGCTGGAAGGCGTGACCGGCTCCGGCAAGACCGAGATCTATCTGGAAGCCATTGCCGCCTGTCTGGAACAGGGGAAGCAGGCACTGGTTTTACTGCCGGAAATTGCTCTTTCCGCCCAGTGGATGGAGCGCTTTACCCGCCGCTTTGGCACGCAGCCCGCCATCTGGCATTCGGAAGTCGGCCAGCGTGCTCGTCGTCTGACATGGCACGGCACCGCAGACGGCAACGCCACGGTGGTTGTGGGGGCGCGGTCTGCCCTGTTCCTGCCGTTTAAAAACCTTGGCCTGATTATTGTGGATGAAGAGCATGAGGCCCTGTTCAAGCAGGAAGAAGGCGTCATCTACAGTGCGCGGGATATGGCCGTGGTGCGGGCGCGACTGGCGGGGTTCCCCATTGTGCTGGTCTCGGCCACACCCAGTCTGGAATCTCTGGCCAATGTGGAAGCCGGGCGTTACCGACATCTGGTTCTGCCCTCTCGCCATGGCGGCGCGGCCCTGCCGGAAACCCGTATTCTGGACATGCGGGACCATCCCCCGCCCCGCGGCCTGTTTCTCTCCCCGGCTTTGACGGAAGAACTGACCGCGACCTTTGAGCGCAAGGAACAGGCCATGCTGTTCCTCAACCGGCGCGGCTATGCCCCCCTCACCTTGTGCCGGAGTTGCGGGCACCGAATGGAATGCCCGCACTGCACCGCCTGGCTGGTGGAGCACCGGAACCGCAAAATCCTCTCCTGCCATTTTTGCGACCATACAGAACCTATGCCCGAAGCCTGCCCCTCCTGCGGGGCAGAGCAAAGCCTGACGCCCATCGGGCCGGGCATTGAGCGGATTACGGAAGAAGCCCGCCATCTGTTCCCCGATGCCCGCATTCTGGTGATGGCCAGTGACACACTGGGCGGCCCTGCCGCCACGGCGGAAGCGGTTGGCAAGATTTCCCGCCGGGAAGTTGATCTGGTGATTGGCACCCAGATTGTCGCCAAAGGCTGGCATTTTCCGCATCTGACACTGGTTGGCATTGTGGATGCGGATCTCGGGCTTGGCGGGGGTGATCTCCGAGCGGGCGAACGCACCATCCAGCTTTTGCATCAGGTGGCGGGCCGTGCCGGACGCGCCAGCACACCGGGCCGCGTGCTTCTGCAAAGCTACACGCCGGAGCATCCGGTGATGCAGGCCCTCCTTTCGGGCGATTTTGATGCCTTCATGACACAGGAAGCCGAGCAGAGACGCCCCGGATTCTGGCCGCCTTATGGGCGACTGGCAGCGTTAATTGTGAGCGCAGACACCGCCGTAGCTGCTGATGACGCTGCCGCAGCCCTTGGCCGCGTGGCCCCTTATGGGGAGGGCATTCAGGTTCTTGGCCCCGCCCCGGCCCCCATGGCCATTCTGCGCGGACGGCACAGGCGGCGTTTGCTGCTGCGCACCCGTAAAACCATTGCCGTGCAGCCCATCCTGCGCCGCTGGCTGGGGCTAGTGAAACTGGACCGGCAGGTGCGGGTGGATGTGGATATCGACCCGGTCTCTTTTTTATAAACCTCTCACGTCGTATGGGCTGGCCACAGGACCTAAAATCTCCTTATTTTATTTATAACGGCTTTGTATCGTTTTGTCGTAAAACTGTGACTTAACGGCTTTCTGTTCCTGCCATCCCGAGAACAGAAACCAGTGAGCCGCAGCGTAAAAGCACGGAAACGACAGTTGAGGGCCGTATTGTGAAGCACTATTCCCTGATCGGCATCGCCATCTATTTTTCATCCTGGGTGGGAGTAGCCCTGCTCGGGCTGGCCTATTGTAACTGGCATGAGGTGGCGTCCACGGTTGTGCTGATGCCGCTCATATCCCTTGCCATTGGCACGGCAATCGTCCTGTTTCTGAAATTCGTGCTGAAAAAAGAGCGGAGGCTGGCCACATTCTATCGGTCCCGCATCCAGAAGCCGATCTGGCGGGCGGTTTTCTGGCTTTTACCCCTGCCTGCCCTCACGCCCCTTGTGCTGCATATTCTGCACGGCCACCCGCAAAGCAACGATACGCTGGGCCTGAAAATTCTGGTACTGTTGAGCATCATCATGGCAGGCGAAGTTCTGGCTCTGGATGTGACTGAGGAAATTGCCCAGAACGACACGGCGGACACTCGTCTGGCAGCCGAAGACGAGCCTCTCTAATTTGCCCCCCGGCCATAAAAAAAGCGGGCCAGAAGCCCGCTTTCTATCACAGCACGCAAGGTGCGCTGCCTGATGCGCCGTACGCTTATTTCTTAGCGTCCGCTACATCATTCGCCGGTTTCGCCGTGCTGGTCAGAACCGTGGTGACGGTGCTGCGCAGAACCATGACGCGGACGTTCGGGGCGATTTCGACCTCAATTTCCTGACTGTCGTCCCGGGATTTCTGCACAATGCCGATAATGCCACCAGCGGTGACAATCCGGTCGCCACGACGCAGGGACTTCAGCTCGTTCTGAAGCTGCTTCTGCTTCTGCTGCTGCGGGCGAATCATCAGGAAATACATGATGACGAACACACCGATGAACGGCAGGAACGACATCAGACTCGAGCCAGCACCCCCGCCACCGGCGGACTGGGCATAGGCTGCAGGAATAAGAAAATTGGACATGATGGCAGGCTTTCCGGAAAGGCTGGTTGCGTAATTAAGATGCGTGACCATAATTTTCACGGCTCACACGTCAAGCATCCCTTGAAGATAAGCCGTCGCACCACCTCCTTTCCTGCCGGAAGTTCCCCGGCGGCACAACCATGGACCCTGCCCCTGATGGATACCGCCCCTCTCTCCGTCCTTGAACGTATTGCCTCAGCGCTGGAGCGCCTTTCCCCTCCGCCGCCAAGTCTGGACGGCGTGGATCAGGCTGATGCGTTTGTCTGGCTCCCCGAGCGCGGGCGGCTGCTGCCGGTAGCCCATGTGGCCCATGTGCCTGCCGGTTTGTTGCAGGGTGTGGACTCGCAGCGCCAGACGCTAATGGACAATACCGAGCATTTTGCCCGGGGGCTGCCCGCCAACAATGCCATGCTGTGGGGCTCTCGCGGCATGGGCAAGTCCTCGCTGGTTAAGGGTGCGCATGCGCTGGTCAATCAGGTGGACGGCAAACCGTGCGCCCCCGGTCAGGGCCGGGTGGCACTGGTGGAAATTCAGCGGGAAGATCTGGCCACCCTGCCGGACCTGCTGGCCATGCTGCGGGAAAGCCCGCGCCGCTTCATCATCTTCTGTGATGATCTGTCTTTTGAGAAAGAAGACCGCGACTATAAGGCCCTGAAATCCGTTCTGGATGGGGGCATTGCCGGGCGGCCGGAGAATGTTCTGTTCTACGCCACGTCCAACCGCCGGCACCTGATGCCGCGTGAGATGATTGAGAACGAACGCGCCAGCGCCATCAATCCGTCTGAAGCCACGGAAGAGAAAGTCTCCCTCTCCGACCGGTTCGGCCTGTGGCTGGGTTTTCACGCCTGCCCGCAGGATGTGTTTCTTGACATGGTGCGGACCTATGCGAGAGAACGCGCCCTTCCCATCAGCGATGAGGATCTGACAGCCCGCGCCAATGCATGGGCCATCACCCGTGGCGGTCGCTCTGGCCGGGTGGCCTTCCAGTTCATTGAAGACCTGACGGCAGAACTGGCCTCCAGCCGCTAGATCCTCCACTCGCGCCCACTGTTCTGGCAGCAAGGATTTTCCGCTTCATGGCCCTTCCCGTTTTGGCAGGCATCTCCGCCGAACCGATTGATAGCGTCGCGCATATCATCCAGATCGCGCTGACGCCGGTTTTCATGCTCTCGGGCATCGGCACGCTGCTCAACCTGTTCAATACCCGTCTGGCCCGCGTGTCCGACCATATTGAACAGGCCAATGCCCTGCTGACGGACGATAATGATGACCCGGACCGCAACCAGACACTGGAGAAGCACCTTGTTCGCCTGCACCGCCGCACCCTGATGCTGGACACGGCCATTCTGGCCGGAGGGCTTGGGGGCGCGGCCTCCTGCGGGGCAGCGTTTGTGCTGTTTATGGGCAGTGTGCGGGATTCCTCCGTCGCCAACTGGCTGGTCATTATGTTCGGGCTGGCTCTGGCCTGCACGGTGGGGGCGCTGGCTCTGTTTCTGGGGGACAGCCTGATTGCCTGGCATGGGCTGAAGCGTGAAGGACCTATGCCCAGACCAGCGCCAAAAGCAGCCTGACATTCAGTTTCTGAATAATTTGCAAATAAAAAGAGAATAACCGGGCATTCCGCTCCCTCTGCGTCTTGCCTCTTTGTGTGATATACGGTTGCATGCATCCGCTAATCGGCAGTGTCAGGATGACGCGGCCCCGAACGTCATGACATAGAGGCAAGATGGACCAGACCGTTCAGACTGACACACCAGACGACACACCCTCTTTTGGCGCGGGGCATAATAACACCACAGGTACGGATCTGCGGCGCATCCGCTCCAATCCGGACTTCTGGTACCCGGTTGCATGGTCCAAAGAACTCAAGCCGGGCAAGACCATCGGCACGCGCTATGCCGGCACACCCATTGCCTTGGTACGCCCGACGGAAGGCGCCATTTTTGCGCTGGAAGACCGCTGCGCGCACCGGCAGGTTCCGCTTAGCAAAGGCAAGGTTTGCGGTCAGTCCGTTCAGTGCTGCTATCATGGCTGGGCCTATGGCCGCTCCGGCCGCTGCATTGATGTGCCCTATCTGGGCAAGGGCAAGCTGCCCAACGGTGTGCGCACCTTCCCCTGCCGTGAGCAGGACGGCCTGATTTTCATCTTCCCCGGAGACCCGGATAAAGCGGATTCCGTGCCGCTGGCTCCGCGTCTGGCCCGCGTGGGAGACCCGGCCTACAAGACCCGCTTCTTCGGGCAGGAAGTAAAGTGCCATTACAGCTTCATGCATGAGAACCTGATGGATATGAACCATCAGTTCATGCACATGAAGCAGATGGGCCAGATGCGCCCCCGCTTTCTGGGCCAGAAACGTGAGCCCGGTCTGGTGGAAGCGCGCTATTCCTTCGCCCGCACCAGCGGAAAGCAGCCGCTGGGGGAAGCTCTGATTTTTGGCGAACGCCGCGATTCCTCGGAAAAATTCCAGCATCGTGACGTCATGACCATCCGCACGGAATATCCGTATCAGACCCTCCGCATCCAGACGGGTGATGAAGACCCGGTGATGGATCTGTGGATTGTCTACGTCCCGCAGGATGCAGAAGAGCTGACCAACCGGACCTTTGGCCTGCTGTCTGTCAGGCGCCCCAAAGTGCCGGGCGTTCTGGAGCTGGCATGGCCGTTTCTTGTTGCCTTCACCGAGCGGATTTTTGCGGAAGACCGCGAAATTGTGGAACTGGAACAGAACGCATGGCGTGAGCTGGGCGGCGACCACAATGTGGAAGTCTTCCCCGTGATTAACGCCCTGCGTGCTCTTCTGGCAGAATGCGGTGTTCCCGCCGCACCGGCTGTGAATGCCTGAGATCACGTCTCTGGTTCTGGAGGCGCCGCCTTACCGGCTGCGCCCTCTTCTGCCTGATGATGCCCCTGCGCTCCACAATCTGGTCAATGACTGGGAAGTGGTGCGCATGCTCAGCCGCCTGCCCTTCCCCTACCCGCGGGAACTGGCTGATGACTGGATTGCGTCCACGCTCTCCATGCATCGGGCCAGAGAAGGCTGTCATTTTGCCATTCTGGATGAAAACGACACCTTTCTTGGCTGCGTTGGCCTGCGTGTGCAAACAGTGCCGCAGGTTGGGCGTGTTGGCATGCTGGGCTACTGGATAGGCCGCACGTACTGGGGCCGGGGCATTGCCACCCTTGCTGCAGGGCGGCTGGCCCGCTGGGCTCTGGCCAATCTGGATATTACCTGCCTGCG
Source organism: Acetobacter sp. KSO5 (assembly GCF_044094635.1). Lineage (NCBI taxonomy): Bacteria > Pseudomonadati > Pseudomonadota > Alphaproteobacteria > Acetobacterales > Acetobacteraceae > Acetobacter > Acetobacter sp. KSO5. The sequence continues at coordinate 2,435,523 of NZ_CP172014.1, forward strand.
CGCCACGGTTGCGGACGATAATGCTGCGTCAGCCCGTGTTCTTGAGCATGTCGGGTTCCGGGCTATCGGAACAGACAAACAGATGTTTGTTGCCCGAGGGAAAGACCATCCCGTGCGGGTGTTTGAAGCCACGCGGGATGATCTCGACACCCCTGCAGGCACGCAGGCGGACGGTATCGCTACTCCCCGCAAGCTCGTTCTTGTTTCTGCTGCCGCGCTGATTGATGCGGAAGGGCGCATTCTTCTGGCCAAACGGCCGGAGGGGAAAAGTCTGGCAGGCCTGTGGGAATTTCCGGGCGGGAAAGTCGAGCCCGGAGAAACACCGGAAGCTGCTCTGGTGCGGGAACTGGAAGAGGAGCTGGGGCTGGATGTCTCCCGCGCCTGTCTCGCCCCGTTTACCTTTGCATCACACTCCTACAAGGGGTTTGACCTGCTGATGCCGCTTTATCTGTGCCGCCGCTGGGCTGGAACACCGACCCCGAAGGAAGGGCAGACACTGGCATGGGTGAGCCCGGAACACCTGCATGATTACCCCATGCCGGACGCGGATATTCCTTTTGTGCCGCTCCTGCAGGAATTGCTCTAAAATACGCCCGCCCCCGCTGCATGGCTGAGGCCGCGGCAAGGCGGGCGGATAGATGCTTGACGAACAGAACCCGCCTTTGCATAACAAAATGCTTGCGGTGTGTTAAAACACGCTAAAACCTCGTGATTTGTACGGCCGGCTTGCGGCGAGGTAAAATAAACGCGCTAAAGAGGCCATGGCGACGCTGTGCCGACGCCACGGTTTCCACGGTCACACTGCGCTGTATGACAGCAAAAGAACCGGATACCTCATTATGAGTGACAGCAAGACACCCTCTTCCAAAAGCTGGCGCCCCGCCACCCGCCTGTTGCATGCGGGGCTGGAACGCACCGAATATGGTGAAACCAGCGAGGCGCTTTTCCTGACGTCCGGCTTTGTTTACGAAAACGCCGAGCAGGCCGCTAAAACCTTCACCGGTGAAATCTCCCACTACCAGTACAGCCGCTTTGCCAACCCGACGGTTGCAGCGCTGGAGCGCCGTCTGGCAGATCTGGAAGGGGCCGAAGCCTGTGTGGCCACCTCCACCGGCATGGGCGCTGTCTCTTCCGCCCTGCTGTCTCAGGTCAAAGCCGGGGACCGCGTTGTGGCCTCCCGCGCGCTGTTTGGCTCCTGTCACTGGATTGTGGCCAACCTGCTGCCGCAATACGGCGTGGAAACGGTGTTTGTAGACGGCGGCGATCTTGCTGCATGGGACGAAGCTTTCAGCAAACCGACAGCCGCCGTGCTGCTGGAAAGCCCCTCCAACCCCATGCTGGACGTGCTGGACCTCGCTGCCATTGCAGAACGTGCCCACAAGGCCGGGGCACTGGTGATTGTCGATAACGTCTTTGCCTCCCCCCTCTACCAGAAGCCGCTGGAACTTGGTGCCGATGTGGTGGTGTATTCCTGCACCAAGCATATCGATGGGCAGGGCCGCGTTCTGGGTGGTGCCGTGCTGGGCAAGGAAGACTGGATTAAAGAAACGCTCCAGCCATTCGTGCGCAATACCGGCAACGCGCTCTCCCCGTTCAACGCATGGGTCATGCTCAAAGGTCTGGAAACACTCGCCCTGCGCGTGGAAGCCATGACCCGCAACGCCGCAGCCGTAGCGGACTATCTTGCCTCGGCTCCCGGCATTGTCAGCGTGCGCTATCCGGGCCGCAAGGACCATCCGCAGCATGACATCGCCCAGCGCCAGATGACGGGCGGCGGTACCATGGTCGCGTTTGAAGTGGAAGGCGGGCAGGACGGCGCATTTGCGTTCATGAACGCCCTCCAGCTCATCGCCATCTCCAACAATCTTGGCGATGCGCGCTCCCTCGTCACCCATCCGGCCACCACGACGCACATGAAAATTGGTGCGGAAGAACGGGCCAAACTGGGCATTTCCGAAGGGGCGATCCGCTTCTCCGTCGGGCTGGAAGACAGCGCAGATCTGATTGATGACCTTGCCCGTGGCGTGGCAGCACTCGCCAAAGGCTAACGCCTGACCACCGCCTGTCTGCTTTGTGCCGGAACAGCAACAGACCAGACAGGCGGCTTCCCTTATCCAATCGCTTCGTGATACTGCCAGCGGACTGTGCCGTGACGTCTGTCTTACGGGATGCCCCCGGATGGCATGAAGCTGGCCATGTTATTCTTATGCAGGAGCAGAACACCCCATGCCTGACTGGCCGGACTCACCGCCCATGTCCCCCGATCATGATGACGCCCTGAGCGAACTCTTCGCCTCAGCGCCGATGTATGAAGCCGTGACGGACGATATGCGCGTCTGCGTGCAGGTATTCTGGCTCCCGGAACAGTCTGAACCGGACGAGGATGTCTATTGCTGGGTGTATCGCATCCGCATTGAAAATGGCGGCACAGCCCCCATCCAGCTGAAGGAACGTACCTGGCAGATTACCGATGGCGCTGGCCGCACGGAATATGTGCATGGTGAAGGTGTTGTAGGCGAACAGCCCGTCATCCGTCCGCAGAACGGGTTTGATTACACATCCGGCGTCTCCCTCACCACGGCAGGCGGCTTTATGCGCGGATCTTACCAGATGTGGAATGTCAATTCCGGTAAACGGTTTGATATTGCCATTCCGGCTTTCAGCCTTGATAGCCCGTTCCAGTTCCGCCAGATCCATTAACCCGAACTGGCCATGACCGCTTCATCATCATGCAGACCGCAGGAGAATGGCATGAGCGACCCTCTGCCCAAGACTGACCGCCCAACCCGTGAAGAGGCGGAAGACGCCATCCGCACCATGCTCCGCTGGGCCGGGGAAAATCCGGACCGCGAAGGCCTGCATGATACGCCAGCCCGCGTTGCCCGCGCCTATGAAGAGTTTTTTGAGGGCTACGAGATCGACCCCAAAACGCTTCTGGAACGCACATTTTCCGAAGTTGAAGGCTATGATGAAATCGTGCTGTTGCGCGATATTCGCTTTGAAAGCCACTGCGAACACCATCTGGCCCCCATTATTGGCCGCGCACACGTGGCCTATCTGCCGCGCCAGCGCGTCGTCGGCATTTCCAAACTGGCCCGTGTAGTGGATGCCTATGCCCGCCGCATGCAGATTCAGGAACGGCTGACGGCCCAGATTGCCAACACCATTAATGATGTCCTGCAGCCGCACGGCACGGCCGTCATTATTGAGTCCAGCCATGAATGCATGACGACCCGTGGCGTGCATCGCCCCGGTGTGTCCATGGTCACCAGCCAGATGCTGGGCGTGTTCCGCACCAACTCTGATACACGGCGGGAACTGCTGGCCATGCTCAACCGTCCGGGTGCGAGCGAATACTAAGACGACCTGCCCCCACACAAACGGGGGCGCAGACCTGAACAGGCGGCGCTGAATTTACCTCAGAACCGCTGTTCGGGCCTGAAAGCCTTAATCGTTAGCTTTTTCCGTCAGGTGATAAGTCAGCGTGACGCGCTCATCCTTATGGGGAGCGCGGCTTTCCGGCACGATGGTCACGCCGATATTCTTCTTCACATACAAAGCCTGAATAGCTTTCTCATCTGCCAGCACGGTTGCAGGGGTAACCTGTTCGCCCGGCTGACGATGCACGGCCTGTTTCAAAGCGGAAGTTGAGACGTGCAGATTGCCGTCAAACCCAAGGCTTTCCAGCACCAGCGGCTTGTCAAAATGTGCGGGGCCGCCTGTTTCTTCAATGGCCCATTCCACCTTCACCCTTTTGCCGTCCAGGTTAAGGCTCTGGTGGAATTTACCGCCAACATTCTGCTGCTGGTACAGCTTCATGATATCCTGCAGGCCCTGCGTGATCTGCGCCTGCGTGACCATGCTGCCAACATGGAACGGCACCACAGCCATAATGGCCCCGGTGCTGACCTGTTTATTGCCGGAAACCTTGATGTCTTCCACCCTGACCGGCGTGTTGAGGGTCGGAAGCCTGACGTCCGGATGCACGTTCGGCGCCGGACTTGGAGCGTCATTTGGCGGGAGGGAGGTCGCCTGCTGTGCCCATGCTGCGGCTGGCGGCATGGCACAGGCCAGACTGAGAACCGCAGGGATAAAATGGGCAGTAAGACGTCTCATAAGAGGCTCCATCCTGTTGAACACAATTCTCTATGATGCACAACGGAAGGAGCCTGCCAATGCACTATATTGTCACAGTCGCGCCCAGCACGCTGAGGAACTGGGCCAGCCAGGCCGGGTGAGCCGGCCAGGCCGGGGCTGTAACCAGCTCTCCGTCCGTCACGGCCTCTGTCACCGGAATATCGGCGTACGTTGCGCCGGCCATTTCCACTTCCGGGCGGCAGGCCGGGTAAGCCGAAACCTTGCGGCCCTTGATGATATCCGCCGCAGCCAGCAGCTGCGCACCGTGGCAGATGGCAGCCAGAGGCCGGTCTGCAAAGGCTTTGACAATCTCAATCACCCGCGGGTGCATGCGCAGGTGCTCCGGCGCACGGCCACCGGGGACGATCAGGCCAATATAATCGTCCGTATCAATCTCATCGAACGTCGCATTGAGCTGGAAGGCATGACCGGGCTTTTCGCTGTAGGTCTGCGCCCCTTCAAAATCATGGATGGCGGTCAGGACCTTGTCCCCCGCCTTCTTGCCGGGGCTGACCACATCCACTTTGTAGCCCACCATCAGCAGCGCCTGATACGGCACCATGATCTCGTAATCTTCCACATAATCGCCTGCCAGCATCAGCAGTCTGACGTCTTCAGTCATGGGAATGATCCTCCTTCAATCCTTCACGCAACCGGGGCATGAGCTCCACAAAGTTACAGGGGCGATGGCGGCTGTCGAGCTGGAACACAAGAATGTCATCCCAGCCGTCTTTGACGGCCCCGGTTGAACCGGGCAGCGCAAACAGGTATGTTCCGTCCGCAACACCTGCGACAGCGCGGGACTGAATGGTGGACGTGCCGATCTTGCGGTAGGACAGCATTCTGAACAATTCGCCAAAGCCTTCGATGCGCTTTTCAAGCACACAGTCAAAGGCTTCCGGCGTCACGTCGCGCCCGGTTACACCGGTGCCGCCATTCGTGATCACCACATCAACCAGAGGGTCTTTTATCCAGCTCTTCAGCTGTTCCGTTATCTGTTTGACATCGTCCCGCACAATCGTGCGGTCTGCCAGCACATGGCCTGCCTGCTCCAGGCGGGAAACCAGGGCCTGACCCGATGTATCTGTCTCAAGCGTGCGGGAATCCGATACGGTCATTACCGCAATACGCACCGGCAGGAAGGGGCGGTTTGTGTCTATTTTTGTCATAAGCGGAATTCATCATCTGACGCAGCATGCGTCAACGCATTCCGGGCGGCACGTGGCTGGCGGTTGTCGCCAAAATACCACCCAACAGGCCGAAAGACCCAAAAGAGTGAAAAAAGTTTTAGACATTATGGTGCCGCTTTGAAACAATATGAATACTCGCCTCATGCATCCTCAACAAAAACAAAAAGAAACATGACAAGATTTTCATCCGGCTTTTCTTTCTTTTGCGCGCTCTCCTTTGCCTGTTGCCTGACGCCTGCTTTCTCCTCCAAGGCCTCTGCGCAATTGCTGACAGGCGGGAACAGTGCTGCTGGCCTCTGGCCCAGTCTGGAAGCCAATAATGAGGCCAACCCGGTGGAAGACCCGGGCCCGATGTTCTCAGCGCCCTATGGGAAAAACCATTTTTTTGGAGACTGGTGGGGCGCTCAGCCCTGGCTGCTGGACCACGGTATTCATATTCTGGCCGACGTGCATGAAGAACTGGCGGGGAACTTCCGTGGCGGCATGCGGCAGGGTGTGACCAATGCCGGGCAGGTTGGTGTCGAGCTGGATGTGGACTGGGGCAAGCTGACGGACCTCAATCTGCTCAAAGGCTTCTGGACCCACATGATGGTGGTGAACGGCCACGGCCAGAACCTGAGCACCCAGTATATCGGGGATTCGATTGGCGGTGTGCAGCAGATTTACGGCGCACGTGGTAACGTGGTGGCCCATCTTGTCTATCTGTATGGCGAAAAATCGTTCCTGAACAACCATGTGGATATCAGCGCAGGCTGGATTCCGGTTGGCAGCTTTTTCGCGGCGTCTCCGCTGTTCTGTATGTATATGAACGTGGCCGTCTGCGGGAACCCTGCCCCGAACAAATACACTGAAGGCAACCGTGACTGGCCATCAGGCAACCTTGGTGCCGTGGCGCGTGTCATGCCCACCAATGACACCTACATCATGGCCGGCCTGTTTGCCGTCTCCCCCCATGCCTTTAACGGCGGGATTTCCGGCTGGGCCTGGGCACAGGATGGTCTGGGCAAGTTCTCCACCCCGGTGGAAATCGGCTGGATGCCGTCCTTCGGCAAGAACCACCTCGTGGGCCACTACAAGGCTGGCTACAGCTACGATAACTCCAAATATAAAGACCTGTATGAGGACATTAACGGCAACCCCTGGGTGCAGACCGGCCAGCCAGCCCGCTACCATGCAGGCCGCGCCAGCGCATGGGTGCAGGCTGACCAGATGCTGGTTCGCAATGGGGAAGGCCCGACCAACGGTCTGATTGCCATGGGCGGCTATATGTGGACAGACGGCAAGACCACCGCGATGTCCCACCATCTGTGGGGCGGCCTGCTGGAAACGGGGAAGCCCTGGGGCCGTCCGAATGACAGCATCGGCATGATGTATCAGTGGATGAAGATGAGCCGTACCGTCGCGTTGCAGCAGGAAGCGTCCATTGTTGCCGGGCAGGATTTCCAGTCCAACCAGTGGGGACAGGTCTGGGGCGTGCAGTCTCATGAAAACGTCTATGAGTTCTTCTACAACGCGCATGTCGCGAATGGCCTGACCCTTCAGCCAGACTTCCAGTATATCAACCGGCCGGGTGCCACGACGACGTTCCATGACGCCGCCGTGATGGCCCTTCAGTTCAACGTCGTTCTGTAATCTGCGGGATGGGCCGCAGGCTGAGAGGCCTGCCGCCCAGTCTGGCAAAAGCTTCCACGCGGCAGGTCAGCACCAGAATCTGGAACCGCGTGGCCGCATCCGCCAACACATCGAACATCAGTTCCAGCCGCTGAGAATCTGAAAAACTCAGCGCGTCATCCAGCACCAGAATGGCTGGGGACTGGCGGGCGTGCAGCAGTTCTGCAAAGCCCAGACGCACCAGCACGGCAATCTGCTCCCGCGTGCCATCCGACAACTTGCCAAACTCTTCCGCCGTCCGCCGCATCAGGCCACACAGACCAAACCCCGTATCCATCTCAAGAGACGCACCCGGAAACACCGTGGAAAACGCGGGCTGCAAAGTGCGCACAAGCGGGGCGAGATAGCGTTCGGTCTGGGTTTTTTCCGCATCACTCAGGGTCTGGTCCAGTAGAGCTAATGCGGCACGCTCCCGCTCATACCCTTCACAGTCCAGTTTAAGGCGGGAGGCCGTGCGTCCGGCCTCGGCGATTTTTTCATCAAGCCCGTCGCCTTCGGCCACGCGCACGCGGGTTTCCCGCTCCTTAATCTCCTCGCGCAAGCGTGCAATGGACGTGCGGGCGTTTTCCAGCCCCTGCTCCCGCCGCATAATGCGGGTTTCCACAACGGACAGCGGCTGCTCCGTCTCACGCCCGGCCTTGAGCGCCTGCACATGTGCTTCGGCCTGCGCCTGAGCCTGCGCGGCCTCGGCCGCCCGTGCTGCGAGAGCCTCATCGCTTTCCCGCGCCGCACTCACGGCCAGTTCCCGCCCGACCTGATCCCGCTCCGTCTGCTTTTGGCGGAGTGTTGCCTCAGCTTTATCCTGAAGATTTTGGGCCGCATTATACGCCGCCAGCTCCGCGCGCTCGGTCTGCCGGGCTTCGTCCGCGACGCGGGCGGCGCGCTCTTCCTCCTGTCGCGCCTTCTGCTGCAAGACCTGCAAAGTCGCCTCAGTCTGATCCCCCCGCGCGCTGCCTTCTACCTCTGCACTGCAAACAGTTTCTGTCCCCGTCTGAACCGCACGGGTACCTGCCGCCCCGGTCAACTCCGGCTGGCAGTCCTGCTCAAAAGCCGCCTGCTCCCGTTCCAGAGCAGCAACCTGATCCCTAAGCTCCTGCCGTAACGTCGCCAGAGCTTCGAACAGGGTCGCGTCGCGCTCATCCCGCGCCGTGGGCAGAGAGGCCACAAAGGCCGCACGTGCTTCCGCCACCCGTGTTTCGGCCTGTCGCCGTTCTTCAAACAGAGTCTCGGCGTCCTCCGCTCTCTGGCATCCGGCAGAGTGCAGGACGGACTGAAGATGTTGCCGGGCCGTATCGGCGGCGGCCAGAGCCTCATCATGGTCTTTGACAGCCGGTGTAATGCGGAACTGACCGATGCCTTCCACCTGCACGTCTGCTGCCTGTGTCAAAACCGTCTCACCCTGCGGGCAGGCAACTCCATCCAGCAGAACACGACCAGCCGCTGCGGGCTGCAAGGTCACCGTCAAACGGGTGGCGCGGGCGTTCAGCGCGGCCTGAGTGGCATCCTGCTCCCGCACGGCTTTCCGCACGCGGCGGATCAACGCTTCATCAACCTGCAAGGCCGCCAGCGCGGCACGAGCCTGTTCCAGCCGCGTGCAGGCCGCCTCGGCCCGGTGCAGCGTCTGTTTGCTCCGATCCAGTGCGGCGCGCTGCTGCAAGACTGTTGCGCGACGGGAAACCGCCAGCAACGCCTGCCGTGCGGTCTGCTGCTGCTGTTCCGCCTGCTCTCGCTGTGTGCGGCTTTCTTCATAACGCTGACGGGCCTGTGCCGCCCGCTGCGTGAGGGCTTGCAGATCATGCTGCATTTCCGCCGCCTCACGCTCCAGCTTGCGCTGGGTCTCCCGCCGTTCCTGCCGCCGCTCCTGCTCATCGCGGATGCTGTTGCGCGTGTGCGTCACTGTTGCGAGGGCTGCTCTGGCGGCCTGCTCTTCCGCATCTGCAACCCGCAGCTTGTCCCGCAACTGGCGTAAAGCGACCAGTTCGGCCTCATCCTGTGCCTTGCGTTCCGGATCTTCCTGCTCACGCAAGGCCCGGCGCGCCTGATCCAGCGCCGCCAGATCCTCTTCCAGCGCAGCCCGCCGGTTTTCGAGATCTTGCAGATAAGCCTGCTCCTGCGTTTCCTGCTCCAGCGCCTGCTTGTATTTGCCTGTTGGCTGACCGCTTTTTGCCGTCTGGAGCAGATGCAGCCGGTCCCGCACACGGCTCAGCACGGCGCTGGCCGCAGCCCCACCGGTCGCATGGTCTACACCATGCTCCAGACAACTGCGCAGACTGTCCTGCCCGGTCTGGTTCAGGTCCGGCTGAGCAAAGCTCTCGCCCTGCCCCACCAGCAGCGCGCTCCACAGCCCTGCGGCCTCACCCTTGCTGGCTTCTTCCAGCCCCAGAAGGTTACGCAGAGCCTCTTCTGCCTGATCGCCCTCAAACCGTTCTGATCCTAGCATCAGACGGGTAAAGGCCTTTGAGATGAACTGCTTTTCCAGATGGCAGTCCATGCCCTTCCATGTGAAAGAGACCGCCACATGCGGTGCGCCGCCACCATAAGGCTGAAGATCCTTAACGGGCTTGGCCTTTGAGCTGGACCGCACCATCAGAACCGCCTTCAGCGCGGCCAGCAAGGTGGATTTCCCGGCCTCGTTCGGCGCGGCCAGCACGTTCAGCCCCGGCCCCAGTCCATCCAGACGCACGGGGGACGCAAAGCGCCGAAAGCCTTCAATCTGTAAATCTGTCAGGATCATCCTGCCTGCGCTCCCATCTCCTGCCAGAACAGAAAAAGCCGTTGCAGGGCTTCCGAAGCCAGCTGCCCCTCCGCCCCGCCTGATTCTGACTGAGCCAGCAGGTGCTCAGCAGCGGCACGCACTGCCCCACCGGAACCAAACCGATCCAGATCATCCAGCCCGGCGGAAAGCTGCGGGGCTCCCGTCAGCCGCAAACAGGCGACGGCTCCGCTCAGGCGCTTGAGGATATTACTTTCATAAAGGGCCATATCGTCCACCGACAGCAGGCCCGACACCGCCGCCCAGACCAGCACCGCCCCCGGATTATCCGGCGCAATGCTGCGGATGCGGGCATCCAGCGCCAGAATATCCTGCTCGGATGTCAGCACCACATCATCCAGCTTCTTCCATATGTAGCGCCCGGTTCTGTGGCGTTTAATCTCCGGTTCCGCCCGAGGCCCGTGCAGCGTGACGACCACGGCTTCCCCTCCGCCACCGCCGCCAGTCGTAAAGCGGTCCGTCTCCGGGGTACCGGAATAAATCGTGCGGGTATCAATCTGACAAAAGCCGTGCCAGTCCCCCAGCGCCAGATAGGCCAGCCCGGCGCGTTTAGCACGGTCCAGCGCTACGGGGTTATGTTCAGACTCAACCTCACCACCAAACCCAACCACGGAGCCGTGCGCCAAACCGATTCGCAGCGCATCGGGAGGGGTTTCGGCCTCGTCCATATAAGCTGTCAGGTCCGTCAGAATATGGCGGCGTTTGAGCACGGCGGGCAGCACCCAGGCCTTATGCGCCGCATCAATCAGCACAGCACCCGGCTCCCGATGCACCGTTACATTCTCCGGCAGACCGCTGCGGGCCAACCGCGCCCAGACACCCTCTGGCAGATCCGCATCATGGTTGCCGGGGATCAGATGCCACTGGATGTCCGCAAAGTCGCGCATGCGCTCGATTGGCTGATGCAGGGTGCGCTCGGCTGGCGTTTCATGCTCATACACATCGCCCGCTACCAGCACATGCGCAGCGCCTTCCTGCCGTGCCAGCAGGCCGAGCCTTCGGATGACTTCCAGCCGTTCCGCCTGCAACGCGCCGAGCGTATCGTCGTCAGCAAAGCGGAACGTCCGGCCAATCTGCCAGTCTGAGGTGTGAATAAATTTCATAAAGGTCGCAGTTTTGAGAGGATGTGCCTTAATTCAGCACATCCTGCCGTGGCATCATACCCTTGCGGGGCACCCCAAGACTGGCCTTTTTGCCATGCACGCATTTTATGCAACCCGGCTCAGCGCATAAAAATTCCCCCATTGAATTATATTTTATTTTAATAGACTTCTGATTTTTGGGATTCGGCATAACACAGCCTGTTTTGCCCGACTCTGCGTGACCCAGACTGACCTCTTGAGCGGCAAGGACGACGGAAAGGATGAGCCTCAACACCCCAGCCGCCTCGCCTGTCAGATTCTGGAAGGGCCTTCGCCCGGCTCTCCCCGCCGCCATCTTTCCGCCTGGCTGGTTTCTGTTTTGCCTGCGAACATGGCTTTCCGCTGTGCTGGCCCTAAGCACCGCGTTCTGGTTGCAGCTTTCCTCCCCCGGCTCTGCCGCCGTTACGGTGATGATTCTGGCCCAACCCCTGCGCGGGCAAGTACTCTCCAAAGCGGTTTATCGTTTGATGGGCACCATGGTCGGGGCGTTTGTGGCGCTGTTTCTTACCGCCTGCTTCAATCAGGACCGTGTTGTCTTTCTGGGCGGTGTCGGGCTCTGGCTCACTCTGTGCACCATTGTCGGCACGCTGGAAAAGGACTTCCGCGCCTATGCGGCCATGCTCTCAGGCTACACCGTGGCCATTGTCGGCATTAGCTGCATTGATAATCCGGGCTCGATTTTTGATGTCACGGTCAACCGCGTCTCGGCCATTGTGGTGGGCATTGCCGCCACGGCCGCGGTCAATGATATTTTCGGCTCCCCCACGGCGTGGGAAAAACTGGCCAGCAACCTGCATCGCGTGGCCAATATGGTGCAGCGCATCAGCCGCGATGCCATGGCGGGACACGGCATTCCCGATGACATGGCCTGCGCAGGTCTGGCAGGCGAGATTATCGCGCTGACCTCTCAGGTCTCCTTTGCCAAAACCGAATTGCCCGATGCCCGTGTGCGGCTGGCAGGCGCACGCTCCGCCATGGTGGCCTTGCTGGAAATGCTCAGTTGCAGCCGGGCCATTGCTGCCGTGCTGCGCAAGGGCGAGATTTCCGGCCCGGTGCTGAACCAGATCCGCAGCGCCTTCGGGGATGGCACCCCCGTCGCATCCCCCCGTCAGGCCGTGTGGGATCTGGAAGATCTGGCGAAGGAAGCCCATGCGGAAGAGCTGGACCGTGGCCCGACACTGGATGAAGCCTGGCTGATTGAACGCTCCATGGCGCTGCTGTCCGATGCCCGCTGGGCTGCTGATGGCATTGACGCCTTTGAAAACGGTAAGCGTGCCCGCACGCAGGCCCCGGAACTGAAAATCGAGCAGCATCAGGATGTGATTGCCGCCCTGCTGGCCGGACTGCGTACCCTCACCGGGTTCTCTGTAGCCGCCGGGCTGTGCATCATCTCCGATATCCCTTCGACCTATACCGCGCTCTCCCAGGTGGCCGTGATCCTCACACTGGCAGCCACCACCTATAATGCCCGCGGCTTTGGCATGGGCGCATTGATCGGCACCCCTCTGGCCATTGCGGTTGCGGCTGTTCTGAACTTTGGCATTCTCCCCCACGGGGCGGACATGCCCTTTCTGGCTATGGCCATCATCCCGGTTATTTTTGGGGGCTGCCTGCTGCTGATGAACCCGAAGACGGCCACAATCGGCTTTAACGCCGGGGTGTTCTTCTTCGTCATTCTGGGCGTTGCGAACCAGCAGAACTATGAACCTTCGGCCTTTATTGACCGGAACGTGCTGTATCTGTTTGCCGCCATTGTCATCTTCATCTCACTGGTGCTGCTTCTGCCTCCTTCCGCTAACCGGCGGCGCTTCCGCGTGGCGATTACCATTGGGCACGATTTGCGGCTCCAGCTTGAAGGGCACGGGGAACAGGCGGGTTCCGCGCTCATCAGCCGCCATTACGATCGGCTGTGCAAAATTCTCGACTGGAACAGCTACCTGCCGAACACGAAATCCAAGGTCCGCGTGTTCAACCGACTGTCCAGTCTGGATGAACTGAATGTCGAACTGGCCCGCGCCCGGCGCCATTTGCAACGCGCCGCCACCATCCCGGCCATCCGGGCCGATGCTGAGGCGGCGTTCCGTTCCACAGTCGTCTACAACATCAACTCCGCTCTGTACCGCATGCGCAAACACGCGCGCATCCTGCTCGATCACGCCATTACCCTGCCGCATGGTGAGATGGCGACAGCGCTGGCAGCCGTCTCCGGGATGGTCGGGGCCATCCGGCTGCTGGAGCATAACCGCTCCGCGCTCCAGATTTACGACATCATTCCCCTGCCCGATCAGCAATGGAAGGCCTTCTGAGCATGGAGCTTCGCGCTGTTCTGGATATTGATGGCCTGCTGGTGTCCTCGTTTCTGGTCCATGCGGGTCTGGCCGTTGTCACGCTGCTGGTGCTCAACCCCATTTTAGCAAAAGTGGGCGCCCGCCGGGTGATCTGGAACCTGCCTCTGGCTGAATTCGGGCTGTTTGTCTGCCTGATCGGCCTCTACACCATTCTCTTGTAAAAGGATTGTCCAACCGTGTTTGAACGCGCTCGCCGCGCCCTGCAGTTTGTCACGACGGGGACAATTCTCGCCATTGCCGGCATTGTCGGTCTTGTGTTGTGGGACTACTACACCGCCGCTCCCTGGACCCGGAACGGGCAGGTTCGTGTGCAGGTGGCCGATATTGCGCCGCGTGTGTCCGGCCAGATTATTGCCGTGCGGGTCCGGGACAACCAGTTTGTCCATGCCGGGGATATTCTCTACGAAATCGACCCGTTCGATTTCAAAGTGGCCGTTGCCTCCGCCACCGCCCGCGTGAATGAACGTCAGGCCGACATGGTGCTGAAGGACACGCAGGAAAGCCGCCGGAATAAACTGACGGAAGTGGCCGCCTCCCGTGAGGAAAAGCAGGTCTATCAGGCCACTGCCGACATGGCCAAAGCCCAGTATGGGGAGGCCATGGCGGCTCTCTCTCAGGCCAGGATCAATCTGGACCGTACGTTTGTTCGCAGCACAGTGACTGGCTATGTCACCAACCTGATCATGCGGGTGGGTGATTACGCGACAGCCGGTAAATCCAATGTGCAGGTCATTGATGCCTCATCCTACTGGGTGGATGGCTATTTTGAAGAAACCAAAATCCGCTCCATCCATGTGGGAGACCGGGTGCGGATGGATCTGATGGGCTTTCGGGAACCCATGTGGGGCCATGTCATCAGCGTGACCCGCGGTATTGCCACACCCAACGCCACGCCCTCCACACAGGGCCTGCCCTCCGTGGACCCGGTTTATACCTGGGTGCGTCTGGCCCAGCGTATTCCGGTGAGGGTGCATATCGACAGCATCCCGCCCGGCACCCAGATTGCCGCTGGCATGACAACCACCGTCACCATTGTCGGCAGCAAGGGAAAGCGCGCGCATGATACGCTGGCAGAAACCTTCGACCGCTTGCACGACGCTCTGATGGGTGGAGCCGGGGGGAGTGGTGTACGGAATTAAGCGATAGGAAGCGGCAGGGCCAAAGCCTCACTCAGCACGGAGTTCCAGAGCGGCGAGAACTGGTCGGAATGGCCATACGGCGCAAAGTGGTCAAGATATCCTGCCAGATAGGAGGATTCCGGCCGGACATGCCCGATCAGATTCGGGTCTTCCGTATGCCGCACAACCAGCAGGCGGGCGGGCCCATGCTGCGCGATAGCCTGTGCCAGCTCTTCGGCCACCTCAGGCTGGACATTCTCGTTACATTTATAGACACAAAAAACTGAAGGGTCGCTCAGACGCTGCAGGAATTTTTCGACCAGATAGTCAATTTTTTCCTTCTCGGACTTGTAAATCTTCCATCGCTGCTCTTCAGAATCACACCACAGGCGGTCTTGGGAAAGCATGCCTGTATGGAAACAAAATCCATATCGGGAATCACGCACCATATTATCCCAGAACGCCGAGAGATTTTCAAAAGCATACAGGCCGGCAAAACTGTGGCGCAACGCCTCTATCAAAGCCTCCGGGCTGGCACGGGCCCACCGCAGCAATCCGCCACTTTCATCGCCATGGGCTCTTTTCACAAATCCGAATTCACAATTATCGCCGATATTCTCAAACCGCTCTGTCTTCATAAGTTACTGACCCGGAAAATTACTTGTATCTGTGGTTGCAGGTCATAGCGATGCAACAAAGCAAATCACAAGAACAGACACCTTGGGCTTTCTTTATTCCTGCCGCTGGACGCCTGTGCGGGCGACTGGCACAAATGGCACTATGTCTGGCCAGATCATCCTCCTCCGGCGCGTCGCTCTGGCGGCGTTCTGCCTTTTCCTCTCCGCGTCCGGCAGCTTTGCAGCAGCCGCCTCAGGGCAGAAAAGCCGCGGGCTGGTTGTCCACACGCCCTGCCTGGAGAGCCTGCATCTTGTCAGCAACAGAGCACAAAGTGAGATGGCGCGTGCTGAAGGGGCTTTGCCGAAGGATGTAACACTCACCACGGCGGCCGATGGCGTGACAACCCTCAGGCAGCAGACCTGCACCCGGAGCGGCACTTTGACGGTCTCTGTCCGGCCCGACATCAGCCTGACCATTGATGACGCCGGCACGACGAACATCACAGTGGCCGATCGCACCGGCCCCACCTTCATTCACGCAGGCAGCGGCAGCCTGACTCTGGGCAAAACCGGAGAACTGGGACTGTTCTCTGACTCCTCCGGCCCCATCACCATTTCAACGCTGGCTGAGTCTGCCCGTATCCGCTCGGAACAGAGCGCACCTGTCACCATTCATACGGTCGCCGCCCCCGCTCTGGCCCTGTATCTGGGAGGGAGCGCCAGCTTTACGGCCAATACGGGCCAACTCAAGGCTCTGGAGATTACGTCCAGCAGCACGGGAGACGCCGTTTTTCATGGTGTAACAGACGTTGGCATGTTCCATGTCGAGCAGAGCGGGGGGATCAGTGTTGACAAAGTCACAGGTCCACTGGCAACGGAACGAGACGGAAGCGGAAAGATTATCAGCGATGCCGCAGCGCCCCCGCCCCTTACCCGGGCAGACCGGGCCAACGTCCTGCCCTAAGGCGTGACACGGTTTTCAGGGCGTCAGGCATCACTGGCCGGTTGAAACATACCTAATATCAATCTTTTGGTGCTTCGTTTAACGCCACGCTGGCCATACCCGCCCGCCAGCCTTGATCCTGGGTAAGGAAGACCGCTTTTGTCCATCTGCCGGCTTTTTATCATGCGTCCCGTCGGCACTCTTCTGATGGCCATGGCTTTTGTTCTGGCTGGCATTTTTGCCTATCGCGCCATGCCCGTGGCCGACCTGCCCAACATCTCCGTGCCGGTTATCTATGTTGTGGCATCCCAGCCCGGCAGCTCTCCACAGCAGATGGCAAGCTCGCTCACAACTCCCCTTGAGCGCCATCTGGGCCAGATTGCCGGTCTGACCAGTATGCGGTCCGATTCAACGGACACCAGCGCCTTTATCCTGATGTTTTTTGACAACAGCCGGGACATTAACGGCGCTGCCCGTGACGTAGAAGCCGCCTTGCAGGCCGCTCGCGCAGATATGCCGCACACGCTGCTGATGCCGCCGCAATATTACAAGGCCAACCCGTCTGACAGCCCGATCATGCTGGCGACAATGACCTCCCCCACCCGCTCCCCCACGGCGCTGCGGGATCTGGCGGAAACACGCCTGAAGCCCCTGCTGGCAGGGGTAAAAGGCGTTGGCTGGGTGGAAATGGTCGGGGCGTCCAAACCCGCCGTGCGCGTGGAGATGAACCCGATGATGCTGTATAAATACGGCATCGGGTTTGAAGACGTACGCTCCGCACTCGCCTCGGCCAACGCCAACACTCCCAAAGGCTTTCTGGACTCCGGCGGCCAGCGCCTGACACTGGAAACAAACGATCAGGCCCGCACGGCAAACGAATATCGGGACCTTGTCATCGGCTACCGCAATGGCCGCCCCGTGCGCCTGACTGACGTGGCCATTGTGCGCGACGGCCCGCAGGATGAGCGCAAGGCTGCGTGGTATAATGAGAAGCCCGCTATTATCACCATCATCCGCCCGCAGCCCGGTGCGAATGTTATTGAAGTGACAGATGCCATCCGCGCCCGCGCCGATATTCTGGCCAATGCCCTGCCTGCGGATGTGGAGTTCAAACTGGTCTCGGACCGCTCCGTGTCCATCCGCGGCGCGCTGGAAGATACGCAATATACACTGGTCATTTCCGTTGTGCTGGTCGTTCTGGTCGTGCTGGCGTTTCTGCGCAGCTGGCGGTCCACGCTCATTCCGGCCATTACTGTGCCCATCTCACTGGCTGGTTCTCTGGGTGTCATGCACCTGATGGGCTTCTCACTCGATACCTTGTCCCTCATGGCGCTGACCATTGCCACCGGCTTTGTGGTGGATGACGCCATTGTGGTGGTGGAAAATATTGCCCGCCACATGGAAGCGGGCATGGACCGGATGGAAGCCACGTTGCTGGGGTCGCGCGAGATTGCGTTTACCATTCTCTCCATCACCATTTCCCTGATTGCGGTCTTTCTGCCGCTCCTGCTGCTGGGCGGCATTCCGGGCAAGATCTTCTTTGAATTTGCGATGACGCTGACCACAGCGGTCTCCGTCTCGTTCTTTCTGTCCATCTCGCTTACGCCCATGATGTGTGCCTACATGCTGGAGATCCATCATGAGCCGGACCCGAATGCGCCCCTCCCAAAAAAGGGCGTGTTCACGCAGGCCGCTCATCTGCTGGCAGATGGCACGGACAAGGGACTGGAATGGCTGGTGCGTGGGTATGAACGCTCACTGAACTGGGCACTGCGTCACCCCTGGCTGATTTTCTGCTCCCTGCCTGCCAGCTTTTTTGCGACCATCGGCATCCTGATTGTCATGTCCAAAACCGTGCTGCCTGCGGAAGATATTTCCCTACTGGAAAGCTATCTGAGCTCCGACCAGACCAGCTCCTTCGCTGCCATGTCCGGCAAGACGAAGGAGGTCATCAAAGCCATGATGGTGGACCATGATGTCAGCGATGTTCTGGGCTTTGCCGGGGAAGATGCCGCTAATGAATCTCAGGTCTTCGCCCAGCTGACAGACAAATCTGCCCGCAGCTCCACCCCGGAGCAGATTGCGGCCCGTGTGCGGGAACGCGTGAAAAACATTCCGGGCATGACCGCCAGCATTTCCAATGCCGGGGACATCAACGGCGGCGGCGGACGCCAGCACGAGGGCACCTATCAATATATTTTTCAGAGTGACAACGCGGAAGACATTTACACGTGGGTGCCGCGCATTACGGAAGCCCTGCGCAAAAGCAAGGTCATTGTTGGCGTAACCAGTCATCTGTCCGGCAATGGCACGGCCATGCATGTGCGCATCCAGCGTGATACGGCGGCGCGTTATCTCGTCACGCCGCAGCTGATTGGTAATGCGTTGTATGATGCCTACGGGCAGCGCACCGCCTCCGCCATCTCCACGCCGCTCACCACCTATTACGTGGTGATGGAAGTGGAAAAGCAGTTCCGGGAAAATCCGGACATGCTCAAAACCCTCTGGGTTTCCACCGCGGGCGGCACGGCAGCGGGGGCCACAGCATCCAATACGGTGCGTGTGGTCAAACCTTCAGACGCCACGGAATCCAAAGAGGCCTCCCTCAGCCAGCAATCCTTCCGCAACGCCATTGCCAACCGTCTGGCGGGCGGCGGTGCAGGTGCTTCCAACGGCTCTGCCGTCTCTTCCTCCTCCGAAACCATGGTGCCGCTCCCCACGGTGGCGACGCTGGAAACAGCTCCAACCCCGCTTCAGGTCAGCCATGAGAACGGGTTCATTTCCGGGTCAATCGCGTTCGACCTCGCCCCCGGGAAATCTCTGGGCGACGCCACGACCGAAATTCAGCACGCCATGCTCAGCCTGCACACCCCCCAGAGTCTGCGTGGCGATTTCTCCGGTCAGGCCGGGGATATGCAGAAAGACCTGATTAATGAGCTGCTGGTGTTCATCGCCGCGATCCTGACGATGTATGTCACGCTCGGCATTCTGTATGAGAGCTACATCCAACCGTTGACCATTCTTTCCACCCTACCTTCCGCTGCCGTGGGTGCGGTGCTGACGCTCTGGATCTGTCAGGAACCGTTCTCTCTCATCGCCATGATCAGCGTGATTCTGTTGATTGGCATTGTGAAGAAAAACGCCATCCTGATGATCGACTTCGCCCTGCATGTGGAGCGGGAACAGAACCTGGCCCCGGAAGAGGCCATCCGCACCGCCTGCCTGACGCGCTTCCGCCCGATCCTGATGACCACGCTGGCTGCTGCCTTCGGCGCGGTCCCGCTGGTCTTCGGCCATGGCTATGGTTCGGAACTGCGCCGCCCGCTGGGCATTGCCGTAATTGGCGGGCTGGCTACCAGCCAGTTGCTCACCCTGTATTCCACCCCGGTGATCTATCTGTTCATGCACCGGCTGGGCCGCTGGGTGCAGCGGAAAGGCGCGGCACTTGGGGCCAGATTGCGCTTTACGCGGGCCGCCTGAGAGGGCGATAGGCATTCCGGCCAAAACTCGCTAAGAAAACAGCGTTTAAGACCCTTATCTGCAAGGAATGGTTCATCATGACCGATACCACCGTCCCCGATCGCCTGTCCGTTAATCCGGCCAGCCCGTATTTTAATGAAGCCCTGCTGGAACGCGGCGTTGGCATTCGCTTTAAGGGCGTAGAGAAAACCAACGTGGAAGAATACTGCATCAGCGAAGGCTGGGTCCGCGTGGCTGTTGGCAAAACTGTTGACCGCAATGGCAACCCGCTGACCATGAAGCTGCAGGGCCCGGTGGAGGCATGGATTAAAGACTAACCTGCGTTACAAACATGCCTCCCCAATAATTAATGACTTTATTAAATTATTGATGTTTGGGATACTGCACTCATCAATCGGATGTGAACACGTCTCAGGGAGAGCATGAATGGCCCAGTCTGAAACCGGGAAAACCCCGGATC
Organism: Acetobacter sp. KSO5; assembly: GCF_044094635.1. Classification (NCBI taxonomy): domain Bacteria; kingdom Pseudomonadati; phylum Pseudomonadota; class Alphaproteobacteria; order Acetobacterales; family Acetobacteraceae; genus Acetobacter; species Acetobacter sp. KSO5. The sequence goes on from NZ_CP172014.1 coordinate 2,455,402, forward strand.
TCCGCTACACAGTTGTCATCGTAGGGGGTGGTGCTGCCGGTATCGCAGTGGCCGCCCGCCTGCTGCATGAGCGGCCGACACTGGATGTCGCCGTGATTGACCCCTCCACCACCCACGCCTACCAGCCCGGCTGGACACTGGTGGGTGCCGGGGTCATGACGCTGAAAAGCACGCTGAAGCAGGAAGGCGGGCTGATCCCCAATGGCTGCACATGGCTGCGGGCTGCCGTAGACTCCTTCCAGCCAGACGAAAAGCAGGTCACGCTGACCGATGGCCGGACGGTGGCTTATAATCGTCTGGTCGTCTGCCCCGGCCTCCAGCTGGACTGGGACAAGATTGAAGGTCTGCCCGAAACACTGGGCCGCAATGGCGTGTGCAGCAACTATTCCAAGGACACGGTGGAATATACCTGGACGTGCATCCAGTCCCTCTCCGGTGGCACGGCCCTGTTCACGCAGCCGCCCATGCCCATCAAATGCGCCGGGGCTCCCCAGAAAATTGCCTATCTGGCTGCTGACTACTGGCGCAAGGAAGGCACGCTGAACCGCACCAACGTGGAATTCTGCCTTGCGGGGGATGCGCTGTTTGGCGTGGCCTATTATCGCCCTGCCCTGCAACAGGCTGTGGATTATTACGGCATCAACCTGCAGTACAAGCACACTCTGATTGCTGTGAACGGCCCGGAACGCAAAGCAACTTTTGCCGTGACCGGCCCGGACGGTAAAACGGAAAATGTGGTCAAAGATTTTGACATGCTGCATGTCACGCCGCCGCAGAGCGCGCCTGACTTTATCAAAAAAAGCCCGCTGGCCAATGCAGGCGGCTGGGTCGATGTGGACCCCTCCACCCTGCGCCACACGAAGTATGACACCATCTTCGGACTGGGCGATGTAATCGGCACCTCCAACGCCAAGACCATGGCCGCTGCCCGTGCCCAGACACCGGTTGTGACGGCAAACCTGCTGGCCTCTCTGGATGGCAAGCCGTTCAGCGGGATTTATGATGGCTATGGTGCCTGCCCGCTGACGGTAGGGTATGGCAAAATTGTTCTGGCTGAATTCCTGTATGGCGGCAAACCCGCCCCCAGCTTCCCTTACGACCAGCGCAAGCCGAGCCGTTTCGCATGGTTCCTGAAAACCACCGTTTTCCCGCGCGTGTATTGGGACATGATGCTCAAAGGGCGGGACATCAGTGTGCCGCATCACCCGGAATGGATTAAGCCCTGAAATCTGGCTTAATCAGGCTTTTAAAACCCTCGCTTAACAGCGGGGGTTTTTTATTGCCTTTTCAGAACACCAGATCCGCACGCCGTTTTTATCGGAACTCATACCGTAACGAACCGTTCGTTGTTGTAAGAGAAACAATAAGAAAGGGCGTTATTCGTGAAAACCGCTGCACCAGAGCTCGCCTCTCAGGTTGACCCGGAAAGCCTGCGGCAGGGCAGACAGAACGCCTTTCTTTTTGCCGGCGCCGCGGGTCTTGCCGGGCTGATGTTTGGGCTTGATACCGGCGTGATTGCCGGAGCCCTGAAATTCATGGGGGCTGACCTCCATGCAGGTGACCGTGCGCAGGAATGGATTGTTTCCTCCCTGATGCTGGGGGCCGCTGCCGGGTCCCTGCTGGCTATCCCGGTTTCAAAACATCGGGGTCGCCGGGGGGCCATGTTTTATGCGGGCCTGCTCTTTCTGATTGGTACCGGTCTCTGCGCACTGGCTCCGTCCATTCCGGTCATGATTGCCGGACGTATTTTTCTGGGTGTTGGCGTGGGGTTTGCCTCATTTTCCGCCCCCCTTTATATTGCAGAAATTACTGAAAAAAGCCGTCGTGGTAAGATGATTTCCATCTACCAGCTCGTTATTACCGGCGGCATGTTGCTGGCTCTTTTATCAGACAGTCTGCTGTCCTACGGCGGCCACTGGCGCTGGATGCTCGGTATTCTGGCGGTACCAACCATCTTTTTCATTCTTGCAACAACACAGGTACCTTACTCCCCCCGCTGGCTGGCCATGCAGGGCCGCAAGCATGAAGCACATGGTGTTTTGCAAAAAGTACGCGGCTCTACGCAACAGGCCACGGAAGAACTAAACCGGATTGAACAGAATCTTAAAAAAACCAGCGGTAGTGGGCTGGCTTTGTTAAAATCCTCTCCCGGTTTCAGAAAAACCTTCACGCTGGGCATTCTGTTGCAGATGTTCCAGCAACTGGCAGGCATTAATATCCTGCTCTATTACGCCCCGCATATTCTGGAGCATCTGCATTTCTCCGCGCAGGCGGCCGTCTGGTGCACCACGCTTCTCGGGCTGGCCAACATGGTGGCAACCGGCATCGCTATCCTGCTGATTGACCGCTGGGGCCGTCGCCCGCTGCTGCTGACAAGCACCATTATCTCCACCATCAGCCTGACGCTGTTCGGGTTCCTGCTCTATTCCCATATGAGCGGCGGCTTTGCCAGCGCGGCCGTTGTCGCCCTTCTGGTCATTTTCACGCTGGGTTTTGCAACGGGTGAAGGCCCTATCCCCTGGACCATGTGCACGGAAATCCAGCCGCTTCAGGGCCGCGGGCTGGCCATTGCCTGCTCCACCTTTGCCAACTGGATTACAAACTGGCTGATCAGCAATGTCTTTTTGTCCGTTATGAGTGTCATCGGTGATTTTGGAATCTTCTGGTCACTGGCTGGCTTTAACGCCATATTTTTTCTGATCGGGTATTTTCTGGTGCCTGAAACCAAAGGTTGCTCTCTGGAAGAAATTGAACAGCGCGTGAAGGCTAACCTCCCGTTGCGCGAAATTGGCCAGCCCCTGTCTTCATCCTCCTCCACCACGCAACAGACGGTGCCTATGGGCATGCAGAAAGGGTAACCCATGAGCGTTCGTCTTGGTTTTATCGGCACTGGGGATCTGGGTGCTGACCATGTCCGGCGGTGTGCAAACATCATGTCCGGTGCAACAGTTTCCGCCCTTTATAATCGCACACAGTCCCGCGCAGAGAAGGTCGCCCGACAGTTCGCGCCGCAAGCGCGGGTGACGGCCACACCGGAAGAGCTGATTGAAAGCCCGCAGGTGGATGCGGTGGTGATTTCCTCCGCCAGCCAGACACATGAGGAACTTGTTCTCAAAGCCATTCAGGCTGGAAAATATGTGCTCTGTGAAAAACCTCTCGCCACCACGGCAGAAGGATGTGAGCGCATTCTGAAGGCGGAAAGTGCCATCGGAAAGCGACTGGTTCAGGTTGGATTCATGCGTGTGTATGACGAAGGCTATCTGAACCTGAAGTCTCTGGTCGACCAAAAAGCGATCGGCCCCCTTCTGATGGCCCATGCGGCGCACCGCAACCCAACCTCCGGCCCGCACTACACGCGTGAGATGCTGATCAGTGAAACGCTCATCCATGACGTGAATACGTTCCACTGGCTATTGGGCGAAAGCTTTACGGCAGCACAGGTTCTCTACCCGCGCTCCACCTCCAAAGCGGATGCCGCCCTGCAGGACCCCCAGCTTGTGATTCTGGAAACAGAAAGTGGTGTGCTTATTGATGTGGAAGTGTTTGTAAACTGCCAGTTTGGGTACGACGTGCAGTGCGCGCTGATTGGAGAGAGCGGAGAAATCCGCCTCCCCGAACCCGCAAGCGCGACCGTGCGGCGGAACTGCCAGAACCACACAGCCATTACTATGGGGTGCCAGGAACGGTTCGAGATTGCCTATGACCGCGAACTCCAGGCATTTGTGGATGGCGTTGCCGCAGGCAAACTCACTGGCCCGGATAGCTGGGCAGGCTACGTCGCCTCCGCCACAGCCGATGCCTGTATCCGGGCGCAAAAAAGCGGACAACGGGAAGACATCAGACTTATCCCACAGCCTGAGCTTTATCAGTAATCCAGCGGGGTACGTCCTGCCAACAGCGACCCCCCGTTTTCTGCCTGATATTACGCCTGTTTGTGGCAAGTTGCTTTGCTACTCCCTGCAAGCCTGTAAGGCCCCTGCTGTGCAAGAGTGAGTGTTAATTGAGCAAGGCCTTCAGACTGTCTCTGACCAAGACTCAGGACAGCATCGCCGGTTGTCCAGCGCATACCGCCTCCTTCGGGGGCGTGCCAGCCAGAAAGTGAAGCATCTGTGAGATGATCAGTTAATCTTGTGGTGTGCCCTTGCTCCACCAGCCGGATGTCTCCGACGGCAACACCCAGCATACGACGGTCATCCACAAACGGCCCGAAAACATCACAGGGGCGGCTTCTATTGGAAACAATCCTGACAGAATCAACCCCACCCGGAAGCATGAAGGTCACCTCATCCTCATGACGTCTGGTGGGGCGCAGGATCCCCCCTTCCGCCGTTACCAGATGCATATCTGAGTGATAAATCAGGTCTGGTTTTTCAACTTTCAGTGCAAATCCTCTAATTTTTGCACGGACCTCAATCTGACGAAAAATCGGCTCCACAAAATCACGCTTTACTCCTAATGGAGCCGCCGCGTGCCGGGCCCAGCTTTTGGGCTTCCCTCCAAGAAGGAAAACTTTACCATCCTGCCGGAAAGAACGCCTATTTCCTGTATCAAGATAGCTTTCAGTCAGCACACCATCTGCCATAATGACGGAATGTGCTTCTGTCTCAATATGATAATAGGTGTAGTCCGTCACTGAACGATCATAAAAAATCGAACGACCATTAACGAGCATCCGGACCGGGATAAAGTGGCCGTTTAAAAACAGACAATGTTCCGCCGTAATCAGCATATCTTTATTGGGAACACCCTCCGCCAAAGCACCTTTAAGAAGCCGCACCGGATATCCTGCTTCATCATCAGCAAGATCCGGACGTATGATGGACTGTTTTTTACCAATCCAGACAATGGCACGCGGCGTCTTCGGTCCCTGCTGGTACGTCAGAACTTTCTGCCCAACAGTCAGATCCTGCACCGGGCAAGCCCCGGACACAGTCTCGATCATGCTGTCTGCCAGAAAACAGACAGGGAGATACACGTCATTTCTCTGGCTGCTCAGGATATTGGTCATATCCACAGCCTCGTCGTCAGGGAGGTTAAAAATGTTCTCCGAATACTGGAAAGTAAAAATTTTTTGGTATGGGCTGCCATTCAGGAAGGAGAGAAACGTGCTTTTGGTCGCCGAAGAATAAGCACCCTGAACCGTCTGATACAGATTTTCGGGAATAACGATATTCCCCAGTCCTCCAGAAGCATCGACCACTTTAATAAGAGCCTGCCCCTGCCCGCTCGTCATATCAACGTTTGTAACGTTTAGGGTACCCCCATCATTTTGAAAGGTGACGGTATACATCGCCTCTTCATCAGGCTGGTCAGGAAACGTAATAGTACAATCCTGCGGAATTCCATTTTCAACGGTGACATCTTCCATAGCAGGCTCCACAATAAGACACGTTACAACAAGACTAAATATGTTCCTTTTTGTAACCTGGCAGGTCAGGAACTCACTATGGATGCTGGTATCTTCCGTCTTTATTCAATAATATTGAATACTCCCCTGAAATTTTCTTTCAGACCATAAAAAAAGCCGCCCCCAGAATGGAGGCGGCTTTTTTTTATGCAATGGCCTGACGTTCTCAGGCTTCGTCCGTTGGACGCTTTGGCAGCAGAGCAGGAACAAACACCAGCGTCGCCAGAAGCGTGCAGCCCAGCGAGAGCAGCAGCAGGCGGCCCATGCTGGCCGTGCCAGGGTGATGCGAGAGCGCCAGAGAGCCAAAGGCTGTGCCGGTTGTCAAAGCCGAGAAAAGAACGGCACGAGCGGTAGGAGACGCCAGCGGGAATTTCACCCCGTCCCGCCAGTTCATGACGAAATAGATGTTGAAAGAGACGCCAACCCCCAGCAGCAGCGGCAGGGCGATAATGTTGGCGAAGTTCAGTGTTTCCGGCAGCAGCACCACCAGAATGACCGTCATCAGGGCAGACAGCATCAGCGGAGCCAGAACCAGCAGCATATCCTTCACCCGGCGCAGGGCGAGGAAAAGGATGAGCGCAATCATGATGATGGCCGCAGCCGCAGCCTGTTCAAACGCACGCACAATGGAGCGAGCACTTTCCACAATATCAACAGCCGTGCCGGCAATTTCCGGCTCGACCTTTTGCAGAGCTGTCACAAATTTCCGCAGAGCCCCGCTGCTGGACATCACGCCCGTGGGATGCACTTCCACAAGTGCCCGGCCATCTGGCAGCAGATAGTCATTGGCGATGGACGGCGGCACGTCTTTCAGAGTCACAGGCGTAGCCTGCAACATGGTGCGCAGCTGGTCGAGCTGGAGCGGCAGGAACCGTACCAGAGCGTTATTGGCGGCCAGAACCTGCGCATCCGGTGCGGTAGAGAGTTTGGCCAGGGCGGCCTGAATGCGCCGCAACGGGTCCTGCGCAGAGAGTTTGTCCAGCACGCCGCCCAATGCCGTCGCCGTTGCTGCGGCAGAAGCCCGCAGTTCATCCGCGCTCGGAGCAGGTTTGGGGTTCGGCACAATCAGGGTTGGCAGCAAAATGGAGCTGGCATCCTGAATCAGCGCCAGCTTCTCATCCTGTTTGGTCGGCACAAAAGAGCCCAGCCACAGCACATCATGCACCTGCGGCACGCTGGAAAGCCGGTCAGCCTGCTTCTGCGCGTCATCCAGAGACTTCACCAGCAGTTCCGCGCTGTAGGGTGAAGACTGCGGATTGCTCATCAGCAGATGCAGGGCGCGCATCCCTTCAGAGTTCGGGTTTTTGGTGTGCAGCGGGTCCCCGTCAAACTGGAGTTTGGGCACCAGCGCGATACCCACCACAGCCACGACACCAAACACCCCCAGCAGCAGCGTGCGATGATGGCGGATTTTGACATCAACCGGCTTCATGAAGCTGTAGCCCATGTCCGGGCAGTCAAGCTTGGGGTGGAAAATTTTCAGCAGCGCAGGCAGCAGGCTTGTGGTGGAAACAAACGCTACCAGCATGCCGATCCCGGCAATCAGCCCCAGCTGCGCAACACCCAGAAAGGCCGTGGGGGTGAAAGCCAGAAAGCCCGCAGACGTGGCCAGAGCTGCCACCAGAATCTGGTGCCCGGTTTCTTCACCCGTCTCACGCAGTGCTTCCAGAATACCGGCATTGCCTGAATCGGCATGCTGAGCCCGGAAGCGGACTGAAAACTGGATGGCGAAATCCACCGCAATGCCAACAAACAAAATGGCAAAGGCCACGGAAATCAGATTAAGCGTGCCCACTGCTACGGCCGCAAAGCCGGTTGTGAGCAGAAGCCCCACAACCAGTGTCACCACAATCGGCAACACCACGCGCCATGAGCGCACAGCAAGGGTCAGCCAAAGAGTAACGAGTACCAGAGAGCCGAGCAGACCGCTGACCATGCCTTCAGCCACGGTCGCAAACTCTTCATCATCCAGCTTCACCTGCCCGGTCATATGCACTTTGACCTGGCCGCTTTTGACAAATTCGAGGGATTTGATGGCCTGCACCATGGCGTCAGACGCCGCACCACCCGGCTGGAAAGAGCCATAATCCAGCTTCGGCTTGGTGATGACGAACTGATACCGCCCCGCCAGATCAGACAACTGGCCGCCCAGAAGCTGCTGCCATGAGAGCGGTTGAGGCTGGCCTGCCGCGGCCTTTTCAAGATTATCAGCAAACCCGGCCAGCGGGGTCTGGAAGCTTTTCAGGCCGTCCGCCTGCCCCTGTTTGATCCCCTCGGAAATCAGGGACATCGCGCCAAACAGGCCACGGGCAGACGGGTCCTGCGCCAGTGCGGACAGAAACGGCTGAGCCGTAATGGTGTCATTCAGCACTTGTGAGAGCGGCTGCGGCTCCAGAAACATCAAGCCATTGCGGATCAGATACGGGTTGGCATCCGGCCTCTCGGCAAAATTGAAGTGCGTATGGTCTGCGGAGAGCTTTTCAGCCAGTTCCCGGGCCGTCTCCCGCCCCTCTTCCGGCAGGTCGGCTTCAATCACCGCAACCAGCAGGTTTTCCTTCTGCGGGAACAGACGGCCCATCTCATCCGAGCGCTGCTTCCACTCCAGACGGTCGGACAGCATTTTGCTGGTGTCTGTGGTCACGCCAAGGCAGGTCATGCCCGCATAAACCGCCCCGCAGGACAGCAGCAGGAACAAGGCCACCACCGCATAGGCATGACGAGCACAGAATGTAATGAAGCGACCTATGGGGGCAGAGAGCATGACTGACGATCAGATCCTGAAAAGTTCACGGCACAAGGCCCAAAGCTGCTTTCGTTTGGACCAACCCACTGGCCCGATGCAAGGGAGGATATGCAGATCACGCCTGAGGGGCCTACAGACCAGAGCGGGAAAGCGGATTTTTGCACCCGTTCTGAGACCGTGCATCCCACCGGTGTTCCAGCCATTGCCAGACCAGCAGAGACGGCACACCCCATGCAATTTCCCGCACACGTTTGATGAGAGACAGCGCAATGGCCAAAGCCGGACTAATGCCAAACAGGCTGCCTATCAGCAGATAACCGCCCTCTGAAACACCCAGCGCGCCCGGCACGGCAAACCCGACAGACTTGGCGGCCTCGCCCACGCCTTCAATAACAAAGCCGACCGAGAGCGAGCAGTCATGCCCCATGAAATGCAAAATGAGGCAGACTTCCACCGCCCCCAGCGCCCAGGCCACAAACTGGAGCCACAGGGCCATAACCGCGTTCCGCTTGACCTTGTACAAGCCCAGGACGGCCTGATGCAGTCCTCGGATGCCATCCACGCCACTCCAGCCCAGATGCCCGGCAATTTTAACCAGCAGCACTTCCACAAAGGCCACCGCCCCCAGCCACTGGCTGATAAACAGCGCAAGACCAACAGCGAGCGCAATCAGCGCGCTTTCCAGCAATTCATCAGTAATAGGGGAGCGTTTGACCAGAAACAGCAGAAGGCCCAGCCCCATGAAGGTAAACAGGACCTGACTGAGCAGTTCGAGCGTGAGATCACAAATGGTTGCGGCGGCAGCGTGTTTGGTACCTAAGCCACGGCGCGCCAGCAGGCGGCTGGACCAGACCTCGCCCCCCACCTGTGCCACGGGGAGCAGGTTATTGATGCCCTCCCGCACACAGCGCAGCAGAAAATAGTCACGCCAAGGCAAAGAGGGGGAAAGACTGTTGCCTGCAATCGTCCGCCAGGCCTGAGCGGAGAGTGCGACCTGCACGGCATGGAACAGTGTGGCGGCCAGAATGCCCCAGCCACCCGTCATGATAAGCGAAAGAATGGAGCGCGCGCCGAACTGCATCAGCATCCACACAGTCAGCCCCAGACCTAAAAGACCCGCGATGACGGTAACCCGCTTCATTCTTCCCCCTGTGTTAGAGGGCCGCTGACTCCGTACGGCAGCCCTTTTGCATCAGACCCTGATCTGACGCAGCAAAGCAAGAGACTCCACGCAGGCAGCGGCTGCTTCACGCCCTTTGTTATGAATATCATCGCGGGAGCGGACTTCAGCCTGCTCATCCGTGTAGGTGGTCAGCACACCAAAGGCGATGGGCGTTTCCGTCGCCAGAGAGGCCTGCATCAGCCCGACCGTGGTGCCCAGGCTGATGAATTCAAAATGCGCCGTATCCCCCTTGATCACGCAGCCAAGGCAGATCACCCCTTCAAAGCGGCCGCTTTTAGCCAGTGTCTGCGCCAGCAGCGGCATTTCAAACGCGCCGGGAGCCGCAAAAATATCCTGCTCCGCAACCGTAATGCCGTGCTCACCCAGCCATGCCAGAGCGCCATCCCGCAGGCCGCCCGTCACCTCCTCGTTAAAGCGGCTGACGATCAGAGCCAGACGCGGCATGGGCGTGAGGTTGAGGTCCGGGAGAGAGACAGGAATCCGTGTGCTCATGAAATTATCCTTAAAGAAAGCTATGTAAAATCAGACTGCGGCGTCGGCTGGCGCATCGCTCACAGAAAAGTGACTCAGGCTATGCCCCATCCGCTGCCGCTTGGCATGCAGATACGCCCGGTTGTGCGGATTAACGGGGGTTTCCAGACCGATTCTCTTGCGAACATGGAAACCACGTGCTTCCAGCGCCCGCACTTTGTCCGGATTATTGGTCAGCAGATCGAGCTGCCCCACGCCCAGATCCCGCAGGATTCCGGCCGCTGCCGTCCAGTCCCGCACATCCGTGGCAAAGCCCAGCCGATGGTTGGCATCGACCGTATCCAGACCGGCATCCTGCAATTCATACGCGCGGATCTTGTTGACCAAACCAATGCCCCGGCCTTCGTGCCCGCGCACATAAACCAGCACGCCACAGTCCGCCTTGCCGATAGCTTTGAGTGCTGCGTGCAACTGCGTGCCACAGTCACAGCGCAGAGACCCAAGCGCATCGCCCGTCACACATTCAGAGTGCATGCGCACCAGCGGCACAGCACCCGCTGCAGCAGGATTGCCTTTGACCAGCGCCACGTGCTCCACACCCCGTGAATCCCGGAAAGCATGAATCGCCAGATCTTCCCCGCCATAGGCACTGGGCAGCGCTGCGGTGGCGAGATCCGCCATGGCTTCTTCAGCCGCACCGTCTGCATCCACCGTTTCATGAGGGGCTGACGGAGCCGCTGCGGTGTCCGCATCAGACGCAAGCGGCGTCAGGCCGTGGGCGCTAATCCATGTGACCAGTTCCGCGATGGAGATGATCGGCATGTCATGCTGCTGGCCGTAAACCTCCAGCGCCGGACGGCGGGCCATGGTGCCGTCTTCATTCAGGATTTCACAAATCACCGCAGCCGGACGGAGGCCAGCCAGGCGCAGCAGGTCAATGGAGCCTTCCGTATGCCCGATGCGTTCCAGAACCCCTCCGGGGGCAGCGCGCAGCGGGAAGATGTGGCCCGGCGTTGCCAGATCCATCGGCTGAGCGGTGTCAGACGCCGCCACCTGAATGGTATGGGCGCGATCCGCGGCGGAAATGCCGGTTGTCACCCCTTCCCGCGCCTCAATGGACACAGTGAAGGCCGTGCCATGCCGGGCGGTATTGTCCCGCACCATCATGGGCAGTTGCAGCTTGTCCACCTGGGAGGGGGTCAGCGGCAGGCAGACCAGCCCGCGGGCATGGGTGATCATGAAGTTCATGGCGGCTGGCGTCATGAATTCCGCCGCCATGACGAGGTCACCCTCGTTTTCACGGTCTTCATCATCCACCATAATCACCATGCGGCCCGCGCGCAGAGCCTCTACAGCGCGACGCATAGCTTCAGACGGCTGAGCCGCCACGGGTGCGACGTTTTTCACCGGTTCTGACATAGAACCTCCACATATTTGGCAATCACATCAACTTCCACATTCACCGCGTCGCCCGGCTGAAGTTTGCCGAGGTTGGTGTGGGTCCATGTGTGCGGGATAATCATCAGCGCGATGCGGAACACGTCGTCTTTCACGTCGCTGAGTTCATTCAGGGTCAGGCTGATACCATCCAGCGTGATGGAGCCTTTTTCCACCATGTAGCGCCGCAGGCTGGCAGGCACTTCAAACACCACACGATGCGCATCACCGGAGGGCGTGCTTTCTACAAAACGGGCGGTGCCATCCACATGGCCCTGCACGATATGGCCAGAAAGACGGGTGGCAGGGGTTACGGCGCGCTCCAGATTCACGTGGCTTCCGGCCCGGAGCGCACCCAGCGTGGTGCGGTCCAGCGTCTCACTACTGACAAAAAACTGCACAAGGCCGGTCTCGGACGGCGCCGTGGCGGTCAGACACACACCGTTGACGGCAATGCTCTCCCCCTCGGCTACATCCCGCAGGCCGGTTTCCACTTCCAGCATGACAGATTTGGCACCGGGTTCGACTTTAAGCACAGGGCCGAGTGATTCGATGATTCCGGAAAACATTGTTACTCCTCAGCGCACCGTGCCCACTCCGAAAACAGAGCAAGCGGCGTTGTTACATGACGGGTTGTGACGGAAAAATGGTCTGTGCCCTGGGCATCCTGACGAATGGTCAGCCAGTCGTCCCACAGGTTTTGCTCCCGCAGGGCGGCCAGCACGCCCGGGCCGGCTTCCACCATCGCCCAGAGAGCGGTCGTTTCGGCCAGCAGAGCGGGAAGCTTTTGAATATCCGGGCAGAAGTGCACATCAAAACGTGTGCGGGCCTGCTCCAGCCAGTGCGTCGGCACATGCGCGGAGTGGCCGCACACCACCAGATCTCTGCGGCGCTCGGCATGGTCCTGCACATGGCGCACCGTAAAGGAGGGGTTATCTGCCACCACCGTGCCCGTGCCGGTAATAACCAGATCCGTCGCCCGACGCAGGGCATGCGCAAAGCGGAGCGACTCTGGCGTTGTGAAGGTTGTCTGCCCGGCAGGCGGCACCATGCTGCCGTGCTGGTCCAGCGCCTGTTTGACCGTAATCCATGGCCGCCCCTGCGTCATCCGCATGGCGAACGGGGCCAGCAGAGCGCGGCACCGGGCGGCAAGGTCCGCGCCGTTCGGGCTTTCCGCCAGCCAGCGCACGGAAACGCCAGCCTTTGTCAGAGCAGCAGCTCCGCCGCCGGCGACATGGGGATTGGGGTCGGGGCAACCGATCCAGACAGTTTGAACGGGAGACTCCAACAGGGCTTCCGTGCAGGGGCGCGTGCGGCCTGTGTGGTTGCAGGGTTCGAGCGTAACAACCGCTGTATGCACACGGCCAAACACCCCGGCGCGCTTGGCCTGCTCCAGCGCCAGCCGTTCCGCATGTAACTGCCCGGCCCGATGATGGGCCGCGACAATCAGCACCTCACCGGCCTCATCCAGCAGCGTGCAGCCCACGGCGGGGTTGGGAGCCGTCTGGCCCACAAATCGCCATGCTTCTGCAATCGCCGCCTCAAAGGCCTGCGCGACACAGTTCGGCATCATTTTTGAAGGGTCTTGCGTCACACCCTGCACCCATCTGCCAAAAACAAAACCAGACAGACTCAGGGCAGATAGCAGGGAACACCCCTTACGCCTCCGCTGTGGACGCGGAGACCCAAAGGCCTGCACCGTTCTCTCTCATCCGGACTATAACCGTCGGCTCCGGAATCACACCGGATCTGCTGACCCTGCCGAAGCAGGCGCTCGCGGGCTTATAACGGAGAACCGTTACTTACCGCCGGTAGGGACTTGCACCCTGCCCTGAGAACGTCACGATCATACAAAAGATGACCGCACTTGTTATGATGGGGTGAATAAAGCCTGCTTGCAAGAGAGAATGCGCGCAGAGCAGGCCAAAGAATGCGTGAGGTCGGCTGGACTCGTCGCGCTTTCAAAAAGCCCAGATCGCGTCACAACTGAACCAGAGCATATTATTGGTGCCGTTATTCACGATCGGATTGGACACCGTGCCAGCCTGATTGAACGGGTGGGTGCCGTTCAGCGATTTATCCAGACGAATTTCCGGCCGAATGGTCAGAGCGCCAAGACCAAGGCGTTTATTGATGAATTCCGGCTGGTAGGATGCCCCGACTGTCAGTTCCCCATAAGTCGTGGGAGGGGCTGCATAATAGGGATAAGGCTGGTTGCTGAGGGAGCGTGTGTAAGACGTAAAACTGGAATATTGCGCCGTTACAGCACCCGTATTGTCCCGGTAGATTTCGCCACGCGCATTCAGGGTCAGCCAGGGGCGAATAGCCCAGGCCAGATAGGAGGAAACCCCATACACATCATCATGCGTGAGATCATCATGCAGATAGATGCCGTCTACCGTGACAGTCACCTTCTTGTTCACATGATACGCCGCCATGATGTTCCCGTTATACTGCATCTTCTCGTTTGCAAGCGGTCCCATCCCGGCACTTGACCATCCATCCGGAGACATGATGGCGCGCCCGTTATTGCCCTGCGGCCCGAAATGCCCAATGGCGTGCACATCCAGCTTGCCATCCAGAAGATGATTGAACGCAAACCCGAAATAGCCTTTGGGTTTATTATTGTTTCCGGACCGTCCGAACGTGGTGGAATTGCCCGCATCCACCCCCAGAATCCAGTCCATATGTTTTGTCAGATGCATGGTGGCAAGAATGCCAACCGTCTCAAACGGCACGATATAGTCGGATGCGTAATTGAAGGTGTAGAACGGACGCGCCTGTGCAGGGGTGCCCTCCACCCCCATTATTCCGTACATCTGCCCCACCTGCACATCTATCCCGTGGCGGAACAGCCAGGGCAGATGCGCATCAAGATGCGCCTGCGTGGGCGCCCACTGATACAGGCTGTTCAGAGAGCCGGACCCCATCCCTATGGTCGGGTCAAACCGGGCATCCGAACCATACATGGCCTCAAAAACAAAGCCGATGCCATAGCCGCCACCCACACTGGTGACGGGATGAGAGAGGGATCCCATAATCTGGTTGAGCGTAAAGGTGTTGGCACGGTCCGTATAATACTGCGCGAAGTTTCGACCGGAGCGCGTCCATGGGTTTCCGGAAATCCCGGCTTCAACACTCAGATGTCCTTCCAGGCCGTCCCAGTATGTCAGCTTATGCCCGGGCTTGGGGTGAAACAGATTGCCGACATGCAGCTTTGGCATATCCCCCTGATCCGAGGTGCTGGCGGGAGCTACCAGCTCACCATCTGACGGCGTGCCAGCTGATTTTTCCGCTTTGGGGGGCTGAGACGCTGGCTTTTGCACAGCGCCCGGCTGCACCCGCTTTTTGGGCACGGACGCACGCGGCGTGTGGGGCTGATCAGACGGAGCGGCACTGATATCCGGGGAGAAAGCAGCACAGCCCACCAGCAGCAAAGAAACCAGAGACATTTGTTTCAGTCTGTTGTGCTTTGCCATCCACCTCAGTCCATTCCAGAAGATATCGGGGTCACAAGACATGATTTGGCAGCCCTATTGAACTGGCTGTTTTCTGGACAGAGCCATGAACAGAGCAGACAGCACCACCATGAAGCCCAGATAAATGCAGAAGATTGTGCCATTGCAGGAAATGACCGCCACCAGAGCGATCAACGCCCCAATCAGCGCAATACCGGGCAGAACCGGATAGAGCGGCGCGCGATAGGAGCGATGCAGATCAGGCTCCGTGCGGCGCAGGCGGAACAGGCTGATCATGCTCAGCACATACATGGTCAGCGCCCCAAAGACCGACATGGTGACCAGCGTTGCGGTGAGCGACTGCCCGTTAATGGAAATGAAATCGTCCGAGAAAATAGCGGCGATGCCGATCACGCCGCCAGCGATGGTCGCCATATACGGAGTCTGAAACCGGGGGTGTAGCTGCCCCAGCACTTTCGGCAGGAAGCCTGCGCGAGCCAGCGCAAAAATCTGCCGGGCATAGCCCATGATAATCCCGTGCAGGGACGCCACCAGCCCGAACAGCCCCAGCCAGACCAGCATATGCAACCAGCCGCTATTGCTGCCGACCACACGCTTCATGGCCTGCGGCAACGGGTCATTCAGGTTGGCGAGACTGTGCCAGTCCCCTACTCCGCCCGCAAACAGCATGACGCCGAAGGCGAGAGACACCAGCGTGAGCACCCCGGCAATATAGGCAATGGGAATAGCACGTTTGGGGTCTTTGGCTTCCTCCGCCGCCATCGCGACGCCTTCAATGGCCAGAAAGAACCAGATAGCAAAGGGGATAGCGGCAAAAATGCCTCCCATGGCTTCCCAGCCAAAATGCGGAGCAGCACCCCAGCCATGATGCAGAAAATTCTGCCATGAAAAGGCGGGGGCCACAACGCCCATAAACACCAGCAATTCGATAATAGCCGCAATGGTAATAAAGAGTTCAAAGGTGGCCGCGATATGCACACCAACAATATTCAGCGCCATGAACACCAGATACGCCCCGCAGGCCGCCACCTTTGGCGAAAGCCCGGGAAACTGCACATTCAGATACGCGCCAATAGCCAGCGCAATGGCAGGAGGCGCAAAAATGAACTCCACCAGCGTCGCCAGTCCCACAACCAGCCCCCCCCAGCGTCCCAGTGCGCGGGAACTGTAGGTAAACGGGCCACCCGCCTGTGGAATGGCGCAGGTCAGTTCCGTAAAGCTGAAGATGAAAGCCGTATAAATCACCGCGACAAACACGGTAGCGACCAGAAAACCCAGCGTGCCCGCCGTAGCCCAGCCATAACTCCAGCCGAAATATTCACCCGAAATAACCAGACCGACGGCAATGCCCCACAGATGGAAGGCCCCCAGCGTTTTGTGCAGATTGGTGGGGCTCTGGCTCATGCGTGCGGGTCCTTTTCTATTGAAGGAATGGAAGTTTCAGGAAGACTGCTGTCAGGTGCGGCATCTTTCAGCCCTACGCCCGTCAGCTTCAGCTGCATGGCTTCCTGCATCAGCCATGCCAGCTTGTCCGCCGCCACGGAGGTCGGCAGGCCATGTTGATGGATATTGGAAAGACAATTCCGCGCGGAATCCGGGCAGCCAACGTAGGGCGCGTATGTCAGATAAACGCCCATACTATCGGCCACACTCAGGCCGGGGCGCTCACCAATCATCATCACCACCATGCGTGCGCCGAGTGCCGAGGCAATCTCATCCCCCAGCGCCACACGGCCCTGTGTAGCGATCACCAGTGGCGCAATCCGCCAGCCTTTCAGCCGTGCCTGCATGGCCCGAAACAAGGGAATAGCGCCTTTCTGCGTCGCGATGGAGGAGAGACCATCCGCAGCGACAAACACAACGTCCCACTCGCCTTTTTGCAAAAAAGCGAGACTTTCCGGCGCCAGCCTGCGGCCCAGATCAGGCCGCCGCAGATAGGTGGAACGGTCCGCAGCGCGGCTGCGCACACACAGGCAGGAGATCCCGTTCAACTCCTCCAGCATGGCCTGCACATCCAGCGGCGTATGCACGGCATCCCGCGCCTGCGCGTGGGCGGCCTGAAACGTCAGAACATCCGTTGTGCGCTGCGCATTACCGCTGCGACCCAGACCAATCCGCGCCCGGGTGAGAGACCGCAGATCCTGCCAGACGTCCGGCGCGCCATCTTTGTTTTTTGAAGGAGGAAGAGGGTTTTTGGTCATGGGTCAGCCAACCAGCTGCGCAAGGCGGGTCTGGTTCGGTGCAAGTTCCCGCATGCGGCCAGACTGCGCGTCAAACAGACCCATCTGCTCCAGCCATGCCGCAAATTCGGGCGCGGGCCGGAGGTTGAGCATGCTGCGCAAGGTCAGAATATCGTGGAAAGACAGGCTCTGATAATTGAGCATGATATCGTCTGCACCGGGCACCCCAATCAGGAAGGTAATGCCCGCGGCACCCAGCAGAACCATCAGATTGTCCATGTCATCCTGATCAGCCTCGGCGTGGTTGGTGTAGCAGGCGTCACACCCCATCGGCACACCCAGCAGCTTGGCGCAGAAATGGTCTTCCAGCCCGGCGCGGATAATCTGCTTGCCGTCATACAGATATTCCGGGCCGATAAAGCCCACGACCGTATTGACCAGCAAAGGCCGGAACGCGCGGGCCACGGCATACGCACGGGCTTCCACGGTCTGCTGGTCCAGCCCGTGATGCGCCTCGGCTGAGAGCGCAGCCCCCTGCCCTGTTTCAAAATACATGACGTTATCACCCACCGTGCCGCGTTTGAGCGACAGAGCGGCTTCATGCGCTTCTTTCAAAATATCCAGCGTAACGCCAAAGCCCTCATTGGCTTTCTGCGTTCCCGCAATGGACTGAAAGACCAGATCCACCGCGCCACCCTTGTTCATGATCTCAAGCGTGTTGGTGACATGGGTCAGCACACAGGTCTGGGTCGGGATGTCATACCGGCGGCGGGCATGATCCAGCATGTCCAGCAGGGCCAGACCATTGGCGACACTATCCGTCGCGGGGTTAATGCCAATCACGGCATCGCCCATGCCGTAGAGCAGACCGTCCAGCGTGGACGCGGCAATTCCCTTCAGGTCATCTGTCGGGTGATTGGGTTGCAGGCGTGACGCCAGACAGCCTTCCAGACCGATGGTATTGCGGAAACGGGTCACCACCCGCATTTTCCGCGCGACACTCATCAGATCCTGATTGCGCATGATCTTGCTGACGGCCGCCGCCATTTCCGGCGTAAAGCCGGGCGCTGCGGCTGTCAGAGCGGCTGGCGTAGCCTCGTGTGAGAGCAGCCAGTCCCGCAGATCCCCCACCGTCATGGACGCAAACGGAGCAAAGGCAGCCCTGTTGTGCGTATCCATAATCAGACGTGTGACGTCATCAGCCTCGTAGGGAATCAGTTCAGTCCGCACAAAAAGGTCGAGCGGCACATCCGCCAGCGCATAGCGGGCAGCAATGCGCTGCGCATCAGACGTGGCAGCAAGCCCGGCCAGTTCATCCCCGGACCGCACGGGCGATGCTGCGGCCATCAGGGCCTTGAGATCATCAAAGACATAGCGTTCACCGCCAAGACTGTACTGAAAGCCCATGCCAGCATGCCTCCCGAGACCCTGCGGAAATCCGCCGGGAACCAAGCCGGGACTCGGCGTTGTGCCCGGCTCTCTCCATTTCGTTCGATACTGAAATGATACCTGTTCCGGGGGCTGGCTGACTTGACGGATACCAACAAACTTTTGACACTTTACAACGTTCAGACTGGTAAAGACCGCCACTACTATACTGAGGACACCATGCCCCGCTTTTCCGGCACAGGAGAAAACGCCAGCGTTCTCGCCGCCGCCGCGTGGGGGGTGGAACGCTTCATGCAGGACCGTGGCGGGGATATCGACCGCATTGCGGGGCGCGCAGGCCTCTCCACCCGCCAGTTTTCCCTTCCGACCGATGCGCTGGATCTGGGTGCCTATTGCCGCCTGTTTCATGAAGCCGCAGCCGATACGCAGAATGGCAATATCGGCCTCTGGTTCGGCCAGCAGTTTGACCCGCGCAAGCTGGGGCTGATCGGCTATGTAGCGCTTCTCTCCCCAACAGTCTCCGATGCCCTGCACAATCTGGCCTCGCATTTCGGCTATCATCAGGCCCGCACAGAAACCCGATTTGTGCAGCAGGGGGATCTGCTCCGGCTGGACTATGCCATTCGGGACCCGGCCATTCTCACGCGGCGGCACGACGCCGAACTCACCATGGGGATGTTCTGCAACATTCTACGCCATGCGCTGGGGCCGGACTGGGCGCCGGAAGAAGTGCATTTTGAACACAGCCAGCCAGAACAGGCTGAAGAGCATCGGCAGGCGTTTCAGGCCAATATCCGTTTCCAGTGCCCCACCAATGCTCTGGTGTTCCGCAAAACAGGGCTGGATCGCCCGATGCCAGACGCGGACCCGATTATGCTGGAAGTCATCCGCTCGTCCCTCATCTCTCTTGCCCGCAGCAGGCCGGAGTTGGCTGCCCCGCATCTTTCCCTGAAAGAACAGGTCGTTCAGCACATCCGGGCGGCGCTTGAAGATGGACATATCGAATTTCCCGATATTGCCGCCCGGATGACCCTGCCGCCCTGGACCCTGCAACGCAGGCTGGCGCAGCTCAATCTGTCCTATTCCGCTTTGCTGGAAGAAACCCGCTACGCAGAAGCCCTGCGCTATCTCGCCATACCCATGCATGACATCAGCGAAATTGCCCGCACGCTGGCCTATACGGAAACCAGCGCCTTCAGCCGGGCCTTCCGGAAATGGAGCGGCATGTCGCCCCGCGCATGGCGACAACAGAACAAGAGTGATTTCACTCCCTGAGTTGGAGATGACATCTTAAAAACGGTTCTTATCGCGTCCCGGTGTGGATGGCATGGTGGCCTGACCACTTCACAAACGCGCCTCCAACGCGGCACATTCCGATAAGGATTTAAAGAGACATGTCCGACGTTCTTGTTGTTTATCATTCCGGCTATGGTCACACGCGCAAAGTGGCAGAGCATGTGGCACAGGGTGCGAACGCAACCCTCATCACCATTGATGAAAACGGCGACATCCCGGAAGACGCATGGGACAAGCTGAACGCCGCCAAAGCCATTATTTTCGGCGCACCGACCTACATGGGCAATGCCAGCTGGCAGTTCAAAAAATTTGCTGATGCCACGTCCAAAATCTGGTTCATCCGCGGGTGGGAAAACAAGATTTTCGGCGGCTTTACCAATAGCGCCAGCCTGAATGGCGATAAAGCTGTGACGCTGGAGTGGCTAAACACCCTTGCCTCTCAGCATGGTGGCATCTGGGTCAGCCTTGGCCTGGCCCCGGCCAACACCAAAGCCGCCAAGCGCACGGACATTAATAATCTTGGCGGGTCTGTCGGCCTGCTGGTGCAAAGCCCGGCTGATGCCAGCGTGGATGAAATTCCGCAGGGCGATCTGGATACCGCTACTCTGTATGGCAAACGCGTAGCCGATATCGCTGCCCGTTTTTCTGCGGCGTAACGCGCAGCCGCTTTCCTAAGGGGAGGTCTCTCATCAGGGTCTGCTCATAGCCGACCCTGAAGCCCTCGCCTGCTCCCCGGCCCGGATCTTTCAGGGAACCAACGGCGCGACGAAAGAGAGCGGAGGGCTGCATGGCAGGGCTGCCATAAGCTGGCCGCAGATTGACCGGGGCCAGAAAAGAATGGACAAGCTGCGATCAGAAAATTCATACCAGTTCAGACAACACGATGAAGGCGGAAGCGTAATGACTGTAGGAAAAAAAGTAGCCTTGGTTGTGCTGGTCGCATTCACACTGTCGGGCTGCAAAAACTTCTATCACAGCAGCTGCCCCGGCTATGCAGGCGAAAATCCTGAAGCCCGCGATGGCATCAAATCAGTTATCCAGACCTGCAACTAAAGCTCGTTACGGTTAAATTCTGACATTTCTATAAAGAATGAACACTCTACTGGCTTATACACCCCCCTGTAGAGAATGTGTTTTCATGTCCTCTATTTCGGACAAGACGAGTTACACGTCGCAGCTGATTACCTCATGACGGTACACTCTTAAGACGTAATGAGCCGCAGCCTGAATTCACACCAGCGCGGGCAAACATTGCTCACCTGACTAACTAATACTTTGTATGGAATTCATCATCTGGCGGAGAGGGAGGGATTCGAACCCTCGGTACGATTGCTCGCACAACGGTTTTCGAGACCGCCCCGTTCGACCGCTCCGGCACCTCTCCGTTGGGCGGCTTATAAGCAGGGTTTTTATGGTGCGCAAGCAGAGATCCCCGGCTTTAGCAAGTTCTTGTTGACGAGCGGGGGAGACTCCCCGTAAAAAGCCGCACCACTCCACACAGATGGAGCCATGCCGCCAATGCGGCCAAGGAACAAAAAGCGACCAGACCCTTCGCCTGCGCCTGTGCCGCGGAAGGTCAAGAGATCGGAAAGAGAGACAGGTTTTATGTTCGCAGTTATCCGCACCGGCGGCAAGCAGTATCGGGTTGAGCCCAACATGGTGCTCAAGGTTGAAAAGCTGGAAACCGAAGCTGGCGCTACCATCACCTTTGATGAAGTTCTTGCCGTAGGTGGCGAAGGCACTACCACCATTGGCGCCCCCACCGTTGCTGGCGCAAAGGTGACGGCAACCGTCATCGCTCAGGACCGCCTCAAGAAGGTCATCATCTTCAAGAAGCGCCGCCGGCAGAACAGCCGCCGCAAGAATGGCCACCGCCAGCCGGTTACCGTTCTGCGCATCCAAGAGATTAACGCCGCCTGAGCCCCATAGGGTTCGGCTGGTAAGACCAAGGAGGACTTAGGTCATGGCACAAAAAAAAGCAGGCGGTTCATCCCGTAACGGGCGCGACAGCGCCGGACGCCGTCTTGGCGTCAAAAAATTTGGTGGCGAACAGGTTATCGCTGGCAACATCATCATCCGCCAGCGCGGCACGAAGATGAAGCCGGGCGCTAACGTTGGTGTTGGTCGTGACCACACCATCTTCGCTCTGGTTGACGGCAGCGTGCGCTTTGAGCGTCGCGCCGAAGGCCGCGTGCACGTTTCCGTGGACGCGCTGCCGGCAGCTGCTGAATAAGTATTCGGCAAGCTCCACCACGCGTTTTTCCCGTGGCCGGAATGGCAAGGGGCCGGTCCTCACAGGATCGGCCCTTTTTCATGTTCAGGCGTTGAAAGTATCCCATGAAGTTTCTTGATCAGGCAAAAATCTACGTCCGCTCCGGCGATGGCGGAGATGGTGTCACCGCCTTCCGCCGGGAAAAATATATTGAATTCGGCGGTCCGGACGGGGGCAATGGCGGCCGTGGTGGCGATGTTATTTTTGAAGCCGTCCCCAACCTCAACACCCTGATCGACTTCCGGTACACCCAGCATTTCCGCGCCCGTAAGGGTGGCAACGGGGCCGGGTCTGACCGTACGGGTGCTGCTGCGCAGAACGTGGTCATCAAAGTGCCTATCGGCACGCAGATTTTTGATGATGACCGGGAAACCCTGCTGGCTGATCTGGATGAAGCGGGAAAGACCATCACCCTCTGCCGGGGCGGCGATGGCGGCTATGGGAACGCGAATTACAAAAGCAGCACCAACCGCGCACCGCGCCGGTCTGATAAGGGCTGGCCGGGTGAAGAACGCTGGGTCTGGCTGCGCCTGAAGCTGATTGCCGATGTCGGTCTGGTCGGCCTGCCCAATGCCGGGAAGTCCACGTTCCTTTCAGTTGTATCCGCCGCACGGCCTAAAATTGCCGATTATCCCTTCACCACCCTGCACCCCCAGCTGGGCGTTGTGCGCCTGTCCATGACAGAAGAATTTGTGGTCGCGGATATTCCGGGGCTGATTGAAGGTGCGCATGAGGGCACTGGTCTGGGTGACCGCTTTCTGGGTCACGTGGAACGCTGCGCCATTCTGCTGCATCTGATTGATGGCGCAGCAGGTGATGTTGTGGATGCCTGGCGCACCATCCGGCACGAGCTGGATGCCTACGGCGGTGGGCTGGCCGATAAGCCGGAAATTATTGCCCTGAACAAGAATGACGCCATGACCCCGCGGGAAGCCTCTGCCCGCAAACGGGCGCTGGAAAAAGCCAGCGGCGCTCCGGTCATGCTGATTTCCGCTGCCACGCGGCAGGGTGTTCCGGAACTTCTCCGGGCCATTCAGACACAGGTCACAGCCATCCGTAAGGATGAAGAAAACCCCGCTTAAGCCTGCAAGCCCCTCCGGGGGCCACGACATAGAATGGATTGTTTTCCATGACCGGACGCCCCACCAGCCCCTCCCTTTCTTCCGCCCGCCGGCTTGTTATCAAGATCGGCAGTGCGCTGGTGGTGGACCCGGATAAAGCTGCCCCACGGCAGGCCTGGCTGGCCAGTGTGGCGGAAGACATCGCCCAGCTGCGGCGGCAGGGCACGGACGTGACCGTTGTCTCCTCCGGGGCCATTGCACTGGCCCGCCATACGCTGGGATTAACAAACCGCACCCTCCGCCTGCCGGAAAAACAGGCTGCTGCTGCCGTCGGCCAGATCAGTCTGGCACAGGCATGGAGCCATGCCCTTTCCACACAGGGCCTTACGGCGGCTCAGCTTTTGCTGACACCGGAAGACACAGAAGACCGCCAGCGTTACCTGAACGCGCGCGCCACGCTGGACACGTTGCTGGGTCTGGGCTGTGTGCCGGTTATCAACGAGAATGACACCATCGCCACGGCAGAAATCCGGTTTGGCGATAATGACCGCCTCGCCGCGCGTGTCGCCCAGATGACCGATGCGGATCAGCTCATTCTGCTGTCCGATATTGACGGCCTGTACACAGCAGACCCCCGCACAAACCCGGATGCCCAG
The DNA here is from genome assembly GCF_044094635.1 of Acetobacter sp. KSO5. NCBI lineage: Bacteria > Pseudomonadati > Pseudomonadota > Alphaproteobacteria > Acetobacterales > Acetobacteraceae > Acetobacter > Acetobacter sp. KSO5. The sequence continues at coordinate 2,478,976 of NZ_CP172014.1, forward strand.
CATCTGCCGGTCATTGAGACCCTGACCCCGGAAATTGAAGCCATGGGAGGCGAACCACCGCCGGGCTATTCTTCCGGCGGCATGCGGACCAAACTTCTGGCGGCGGGCATTGCCACCCGCTCCGGCTGCGCTATGGCCATCGCACTTGGTAAACAGAACCACCCGCTGCGCGCCCTGCTGGACGGCGCGCGCTGCTCATGGTTCCTGCCGCAAGCCTGCGCGCAGACAGCCCGCAAACAGTGGATTGCCGGAAGCCTGACCCCTGCGGGTGAAATCATGATTGATGATGGGGCAGCAGACGCCCTGCGTCATGGTGGCTCCCTACTGCCCGCAGGTGTGCTGGGCGTCAAAGGCGAGTTCACGCAGGGTGATCTGGTTGTGGTGGTGGATAATGGCGGCCGCGTTCTGGCGCGTGGCTTGTCCGCTTATGATGCCGACGATGCCCGCCAGATTGCCGGACATCGCTCCACAGAACTTCACGATATTCTGGGCTGGCAGGGACGAGACGAGATCATCCATCGTGATGACCTCGTGATGGTCTGAGGGAGGGGACATCCCCTCCGGTTGTTAGAAATCAGCAGGCTTACGGGGCGGCCAATTTAGCACAGGCTCAGCCCGTCCTGTCTCCTCATCATAAGACCGATTAACCCGCGGCTCTGCAGGCTGCTCGGCGTTCCGTAAAAAATCAGGGCGATAAGGCGGCTGGTCGGCATCTGGCGCACGGTAACGGCGCATGGCATCCGCCAGCGGCTCTTTGCGCCCGGACGCATCTTTCTGCGGCTCATGCCAGGGCATGACACGGCGGGTCGCACCATCCCGCGGCTCCGGCTCCAGATTAGGGGCCGGTGGTGCCTCCCGGCGCGGTTCATACGCATCGGAAACCTTGGGGGTGCGCAGAGGCGTCAGCACAGGGGCTGACAGAATGGGAGATGGCCGGGTTGGCTCCGGCGGACGGATTTCTTCCACCTGCACACCGTCCGGCACGGACGGACGGCTCAGCGCCTCATCTCCTACCGGACGCGTAGCCTGCCCCTGCCCTGCCGCCAGACGCATGGCCAGAGCCCGCACCTCGGCCTGCATTTCCTGAATTTGCAGCTCCAGCTCCGCCAGACGCCCTTTTACGCCAAAGACAGCAAAAGGCATCATCAGGAACGCCAGCCCGAAGACGATAACAACCGCTATCACCAACAGCTGCGCCCAGAGCGGCATCCAGTCTGGAAACACCACAGACATCATTTCCTACAGACCCCACATGTCAGGATTCCATGCCGTGCCAGCGGCCTCCCTTGCGGCAACCCGCTGCCCGGCACGGTCTTCATTACATTCCAAGGGCGCGACGATAGATATCAAGCAGGGTTTCCTGCTCTTCCACTTCACTCGGCTCCTGCTTGCGCAGACGGATGATCTGCCGAATGACTTTGACATCAAACCCGGCGGACTTGGCTTCGGTAAAGATATCCTTGATATCGCCGGCAAGTGCTTTGCGTTCTTCTTCCAGACGCTCGACCCGCTCGATGATGCTTCTCAGCCGATCGGCGGCAATACCACCCACAGCGGCATCGTCACCACCGGAAAATCCTTCGGTATCCATGCTCAAGTTCCCCCGTTTACAGACCGTGTTCAGGGCCTGACTGCGGCAGGCCTTTCGCCCGCCACGCCCGAACACCAAAGGCGCGGGCTTATCGCGAGCCGCCCGCGCGGTCAATTACCTTGACAGCCAGAAGCCTTATGGACAAACCCTCTGCCACAACGCTTTCCCGACTGCCCCGTTCTCAAAGCACACTCAGGGGGAAGAAAGTCTTTGTTTGGGGCTTTTCAAGGGCACCCACGATCTTGCGGGAGTACTATGGCCATGGCGCATATTAATCGGATTGACCCTTTCGATTTCATTATTTTCGGCGCCACGGGCGATCTGACAATGCGCAAGCTGCTGCCTGCATTTTTGCGGCGGTTCCATGCGCAGGATTTTCAGGAAGATGCCCGCATCATCTGTGTGGCACGCTCCGCCCATTCCCCGGATCAGTACCGCGAACAGGTGCGCAAGGCCCTCAGCGAATTTGCCCCGGCTGCTGCACGGGATGCGGACACGCTGAACAAATTTCTTGCCCTGGTGCAGTATGTTGCTCTGGATGCCACCAAAGAAGGCAGCGACTGGAGCGGGCTGGAAGAACATCTGAATGACCCGCAACGCACGCGAGTCTTCTATCTGGCCACCAGCCCTGCTTTGTATGCTCCGCTCTGCGCCGCCCTTGCAGACCATTCCCTGATTACGCCCGTTACGCGCGTGGTGCTGGAAAAGCCCATTGGCGTCAGCATGGAAACCGCGGCGGAAATCAATGACGGTGTTGGCCGCTTCTTCCCGGAAGAGTCGATCTACCGCATTGACCATTATCTGGGGAAGGAAGGGGTTCAGAACATTCTGGCCCTGCGGTTTGCCAACCCGGCTCTGGAAAAACTGTGGTCTTCCGATGCGATTGCCCATGTGCAGATTACGGCGGCTGAGACAGTCGGCGTCGGCAAGCGCGGCCCCTATTATGACGAATCCGGCGCGCTACGCGACATGGTGCAGAACCACCTGCTACAAGTACTGTGCATGGTGGCAATGGATGCCCCGGCCTCGCTCCAGGCGGATGACCTGCGGAACGAAAAGCTCAAGGTTCTGAACGCCCTCCGCCCGATGACGCCCGATATGGTCCGCCACAACGTCATCCGCGGGCAGTATACCGCCGGCCGTATTGATGGGCAGGACGTGCCGAGCTACGCCGATGATCTGGGGCAGGACCGCGCCAGTAATACAGAAACCTTTGTGGCCATCCGCACAAAAATCCGCTCCGCGCGCTGGGGTAACACCCCGTTCTATCTGCGCACCGGCAAACGACTTGCCGCCAAGACGACGGAAATCGTGCTGCAATTCCGCCCGCAGATGTGGCCCATTTTCACCAACACGCCCTCACCGGGACGGCTGGTGATTCGCATTGCGCCGGACGAGGGGCTCTCACTGGTTCTGGCCACCAAGGACCCCAGTGCAGGCGGTTTCCGGGTGCGGAATGGGGTTCTTGATATGTCGTATGAAAACCAGTTCACCATCGAATATCACGATTCCTATGAGCGCCTGCTTCTGGATGCCGTGCGCGGCAATCCGGCTCTATTCATCCGCCGGGATGAAGTGGAAGCCTCCTGGCGCTGGATTGAACCGATTCTGGACTCCTGGCGCCATGCCCTCTCGCCACTGGAACCCTACCCTGCTGGCAGCTGGGGGCCTGCTTCAACCCGCGCCCTGCTGGCGCGTGACGGTGCCCTCTGGCATGAAGATATGCTGACATGAGCTCAAACTCTTCCAAACCCTCCCCCTTGTCCCAGCGCGGCCCCTTCCGCAAACGGACGTTGCGCCAGCATGTTCTGCGCCGTCTGGCACTGGTCGTGCCTATTTCCGTGCTGATGATTGTGCTGGCCAAGACGGGGGTTATCGACACCCTGACGGATCGCTACACTTTCCGACCGGAAAGCTGGTTTGATGATACCGCTCTGGTGCGCCACCTGCGCGTGGTGGTGACACATAACGGCATGACGAATATCAAGCCCGACTGCCTGCTGTTTGTGGTGAACGGGAATGACCCGCCAACGGGCTCCCGCATTGACGTAATGCAGAAAACATCCGGCTCCTGCCCCGGCCCCAAAGGCGAACTGCCAAAGCTGTTCACCCTGCGGATTGACCGGATGAACCACGTCATCATGTCAGATCAGGGTTCCCCCACCCAGTTCCACCCGATGCCCTAAGGGCCTTTTGAGGCAAAGGCTTTCCGCAAGGCGCGCCCACCAAACCGGAGCGCGGCCTTGCCCTGGGGCATGAGCGCATAAAAATTCAAGAAGCCATGCACCGCGCCGCGATAGCATTTATACTGCACCGGCACGCCCGCCTGCCGTAGCGCCTGCGCGTAGGCCACGCCTTCATCCCGCATCGGGTCACATTCCGCCGTGACAATCACAGCAGGGGCCAGGCCGGACAGATTGGGATTGAGGCCGGGCACAAAGCGCGGGGCAACCCAGTCTTCCTCCCGCGCGATATACTGATCCCCATACCACTGCATGGACGCACGAGAGAGGAAATACCCCTCTGCATACAGATCATGCGACGGGAAAACCTGCGCACCATACAAGGACGGATAATACAGCAGTTGTAACGCCGGGACCGGCCCTTCCCCCGCCGCGCCATCCTGCGCCAGAACGGCAGCCAGATTCCCCCCGGCACTATCACCCGCCACAGCAACCTTGCCGCCCCAGAAGCGGGCGGACACACCAGCCAGCCAGCGCAGGGCCGCCTGACTGTCATCCGCCGCAGCGGGATAAGGATGTTCCGGGGCCAGCCGATAATCCGGCAACAGCACCGCCGCACCGGACACCCGTGCAAGACGACAGCACATGCCGTGATGCGAATTCAGCCCGCAATGCACAAACCCGCCACCGTGCAGATACAGCACAGCGCCCCTCACCCGCCCATAGGGCAGATAAAGCCGGGCCTGCATGGGGCCAGTTGCACCGGGCACGGAAATGGTCAGAACTTTCCTGATACCCAGCGCAGAAAGACGGGTTGGGAAAGACGGCGTATCCATCGCCTTGCGGAGCACGGCCAGAAATTCTGCACGCTCTGCGCATTCATCCCGGAGAGTCTTTGCCACAGGCTGAAATTTTTGGGACGGTCCGGCTTTGCTACGCGCCCCCTGCCAGCGGATCCACCCCAACAGAATGCGGGAGTAGAAATTGGGACGAGCGGGAATACCCTGAGCGGTCTCAGGCTCTGCAGAAACTCTCATGACACCAGCATACTGCATTCTTGCGCCATGCCGAGACGATTCCGTCATGCTTGCCCCTTGACCTGCTGTGCCGCCCGACGCAGGGTGGCGCCGCCAGACGGTCGGACGGTCGCTGTTCTGCATGATGTGCAGGAGGGAGGAAAGTCCGGGCTCCACGGGAGAACGGTGCCAGCTAACAGCTGGCGAGGGTGACCTTAGGGAAAGTGCCACAGAAAACAAACCGCCTTCCGGGCGATGATCCGTGGGAAACCATGGGCCTGAGCTGGAGGTAAGGGTGAAACGGTGCGGTAAGAGCGCACCGCTCCTCTGGCAACAGAGGAGGCAGGGTAAACCCCACCGGGAGCAAGACCGAATAGGAGCGGCGGAAACCTGCAAGGGTTTCAGGGGTTCTCCCGCCCCGCTGCTCGGGTTGGTTGCGTGAGGCATGTCGCGAGGCATGTCCCAGACGAATGACCGTCCAGGCTCTTCGGAGCTGGACAGAACCCGGCTTACAGACCGTCTGGCATTTTCTGTTTCTGCCTCATTTCATTACGCCGGGCACGGTGTTCTGCCGATATCTGCGCATATATGCAGAACATTTGAAGAACATGACGTGGCAAAGTTTTGTTGGTCTCTATTTTACCATTGCTTTCACGGCCTCAAACAGTTCTGCGCAACTACTTCATAAATGGCGGTTTTCTGCTGTTTTTTCTGCCTTTTTAATTTGCGTCCCATAAAATCCCATGCTATCCCACATTACACCATGAAAGTGGTGGAGGCGGCTTCGTTCCCCGCTGTTCTGCGAACGGAAAGGCCTGAATCAGAAGGACATCGTCTTACGTGAGTGTGTTTCTCGGCACGCATGAGAATCGGTTTGACGCGAAAGGTCGCGTTTCGATTCCTGCCGGATTCCGCACTGTTCTGAAGGCGCAGCATACGGAAGGCGATTCACTGGTGATCCTGCGACCATCCCATACAATGCCCTGCATTGAAGCGTGGCCTGCCGGAGCCTTCTCACGCCTGACCCAGCCGCTTGATCGGCTGGATATGTTTTCTGATGAGCATGATGACCTTGCCGCCGCCCTGTACGCGGATGCCTACCCGCTTGATCCGGACCGTGAAGGTCGCATCATTATTCCCGATTTTCTCCGTGAGCATGCAGGCATTACGGAAAGCACGACCGTTGCCTTTATGGGCGTAGGCCGCACCTTTCAGATCTGGGAACCCGAGGCCGCCCGCCAGCGCCGCGCCGAAGCCCGTCAGCGGTCCCGCCGCATCAGCATTCCCGCTGCGCGTGATGGACAGGAAGGAGGGTCTGCATGAATGCCCTGACCACCTCCTCCACTCTGCATCCGGCCTCCGGCGCACCTGCTCCGGGCCATGTGCCCGTCATGCTGGCCGAAGTGCTGGAAAGCCTGAAACCTGCTGATGGCGATGCCATTCTCGACTGTACCTTTGGCGGCGGCGGTTATACATCCGCCATTCTGAAAAGTGCTGACTGCGCCGTATGGGCTATCGACCGGGACCCGGACGCCATTGCACGCGGACAGGCCATGGCCGCCAGCTTTACCAACGCAGAAGGCCAGTCCCGCCTGCATATGCTGCATGGTGGGTTTGGCAGCATGACGGACCTGACAGAAGCAGCCGATGCCCCGGCTTTTGACGGCATTGTGCTGGATCTGGGCGTGTCCTCCTTCCAGTTGGATGAAGCCGAGCGCGGCTTTTCCTTCCGCATGGATGGTCCACTGGATATGCGCATGGCAAAAAGTGGTCCCTCTGCTGCGGATATCGTGAATAAGGCACCGGAAAGCGAACTGGCTGACATTTTCCATTTTTATGGCGAAGAGCGCCATGCCCGCCGTGTGGCCCGCGCCATTGTGGCCGACCGTGTGGAAACGCCGTTTGAAACAACCGCGCAACTGGCCGGCCTGATCCGCCGCGTGGTGCCGTCTGACCGTTCAGGCATTGATGCCGCAACCCGTTCCTTTCAGGGCCTGCGCATTGCCGTTAATGACGAGCTTGGCGAGATTGAGCGCGGCCTGACGCAGGCGCTTGATCTGCTGGCCCCCGGTGGCCGTCTGGTTGTGGTCTCCTTCCATTCTCTGGAAGACCGCATCGCCAAACGGGTGATGGGCGCTGCAACCGGCAAAACCACAAGTTTTTCACGCTATGACCCGCGTGCAGCATTGACGAAGGGGGATGAAGCCGCCTTTATCGCGCTCACCGGGAGGCCCCTCCGTCCAGGTGACGCTGAATGCGCCGCCAACCCGCGTGCCCGCAGTGCCCGCCTCCGCGCTGTAGAAAAACGCTCGACCGATGTTTCCTCCTTCGGCAAAGGATTGATCCCATGATCCCCCGGCCCTTTACCTGCTGCTGCGCTGTCCTAGCCATTGCCTCGGGATTTTTCCTTTATACAAAGAAGCATCAGACCACGCTTCTGGATCAGCAGATTTCCAAAATCGTGTCTGATACAGAGCGCGTGCGCTCCCAGACAGCCATGCTGCGTACGGAATGGGCCCTGGAAAACCAGCCGGAACGGCTAACCCGTCTGGCGGAACATCATCTGGTGGGCCTCCACACCATGGACCCGGCTCAGTTTGTCCGTATGGCGGATCTTTCTGCCCGCCTGCCCGCACCGACAGTCAAGATCCCGGCTGAAGATCCGCGCGCTGGCATGACAGCCGCAACACTGGCCTCTGCTCAGCCGACCGCGCCTGTGGCAGCAGCGCATCCGGCTGTTGTCGCAGTTGCCGATGCCAAACCGGTACGCCCTGCTCCGCATCATGATCGTAGCGTGGACGGCGAGGAAGCTCAGACACCCCACGCTGCTATGACCGTTGCAGAAGAAACACCGGCACGCACGGCTCCGGTTATCCGTCCTGTTGCGCATCATGACCGCGCACCGCGTCCGGCTCTGGATGATGCGGACGATGCTGCGGTCCGCACGGCACAGCTCACCGCGCCCGCTCCGGCAGCCCGGCCTGTGGCTCCGCGCCGCGCTGCAACGCAGATGGCGGATGCTGCACGCGCCAGCCAGCCAGCAACCCGCGCGCCTGTCACTGTCGCCAGTGCCGCAGATGCACCGCAGCCTGTACGCCACGCTCAGACTACACCAGTCCCGACCCGTGTGGCGGCTGTCACACCCAAACCCAGCGTGACGGACAGCGACAGCGATTCTCAGGTCCGGCATCCGCTGCCTGTTACAGTGGCGAGCTGGCATGCAACCCGGCAGCATCGGGCTGCAACGCCCTCCGCAGGCTATGTTGAAGCACGGGCAACGTCCTCCTACAGCAGTGGCTCTCTACTGAGCCACAGCAGTGATGCGTTGCCAGCCCCGGTCCCGATGACCAACTAATTTTCCAGACGATAAGGTGACTTCAACCCGATATGGCCGTTCCGCCGCACGATTATGATACCCCGCCCCCCGTGACGCGCACTGTGCGTGTTACGGGTGAGGATCTTCGTGCGCGTGCCCATCGGGACCAGATGCATGTCAGATTGCTGGGGGTTGCAGGCGGATTTTGCCTGCTTTTTGCTGTTGTTGCCGTCAAACTGTCCATCGCGACAGTTCTGCACCCCATGGCACCGGAAAAGCGGCAAATTGCCTCTCAGGTTCCGGAAATTCCCAAAATCGACCCTAAAGGCAGTCTGGCCGGAGACTTCTCTCTCCCGCAGGTGCATCGGGCATCCATTGTGGACCGCAATGGCCAGACGCTCGCGCTGTCTTTGCCGGTTGCGCAGGTTTACGCTAACCCGCAGGAACTGATTGATCCGCAGGACGTCACCAAAAAACTGAAAACCGTCCTGAAAGATCTGGACGAGGAAGAGACTACCCGCCGGCTCTCCCTGCCCAAACAGTTTGTGTATATCGCCCGTAATATTACGCCCCAGCAGGAACTGGCCATCAACAGCATGGGTATTCCGGGGATCTATTTTGAAGCAGGCGAACGCCGCCACTATCCGCTGGGCCACATGGCTGCGCAGATTATGGGCACCGTGGATATTGATGACCACGGCGTTGCCGGCGTTGAGCGTTACTTTGACAAACGCCTGATGAGCGACCATCGCCCGCTACGGCTCTCACTGGACGTACGCGTTCAGTCCGTGGTGCGGGATGAACTCGCCAATGCCATGAGCACCTTCCAGGCCATTGGGGCCTGCGCCATTGTGATGGATGTGCGCACGGGTGAAATCATCGCCATGGTCAGCCTGCCTGATTATGACGTGAACGAATTTTCGCACGCCACGAATGATGCCCGTTTTAACCGTGCCGTCACCGGCCTGTATGAACCTGGCTCAACCTTCAAGCTGCAAACCGCCGCCATGGGGCTGGAGACCGGCACCATTCATATCTGGGACCGTTTCTCCTCCACGCCGATCCATATTGGTCGCTTCACCATTTCAGATATGAAGAACGACCATTTCGCACCGTGGATGACCCTGCCGGAAGTGATGGCGTTTTCCTCCAACCCGGCAGCCGCCCATATCGCGCTGGATGTAGGTGGCACGCGGCAGGCGCAATGGTTCCGCGATATGGGCTTTTTTGCCCCCGTGCCGATTGAACTGCCGGAGGCCGCCCGCCCGCTGGTGCCGCATCAGTGGGGCATTTCCACCACCATGACGGTCGGGTTCGGGCACGGTATGGCCGAACCACCGCTGGCCATTGTGCGCGGCACGGCAGCCACGGTGAATGGCGGCATTCTTGTCACCCCTACCCTCTTGGAAAAGGAAGAAGGCCCGGCTCCCACGCAGGAAGCAGCCCTTGCCCAAGGTGTGCAGAACGCCGCACTGGAACAGGCGGAAGCTGACACCAGCATGGATCAAACCACCGTCGGGAGTGACGGTCTGGCTGTGCCGCAGGGCCAGCGGGTTATTTCTGAAAAGAATTCTGCTCTCCTGCGCCGCCTGCTGCGTCTGGACGTCACCGGCGGTACGGGCCGTACGGCAGAATCACCCGGCTATTTTGTCGGTGGGAAAACCGGCACGGCAGAAAAAATCGGTCCGCATGGCGGCTACCTGAAACACGTCAACATCTCGGCCTTTACTGGTATTTTCCCGATGAACGCGCCGCGCTACGCCGTGTATGTCATGCTGGATAGCCCCAAGCCCACACCGCAGACCCATGGCTGGACCACGGCTGGCTGGAACGCGGCCCCGACCGTTTCCAAAATTGTCTCGCGTATTGGGCCAATGCTGCAAATCTTCCCCGATACGGCACACGCAGCCCAGATTGACGCCAGCATGGCGCTGCCTATGCACCCGGCGGTGCCGCGTGGCGTACGCCCACTTGGCCCGGGTAATGACCCCGGAGACCCGCGCAAAGCCGAAGCTGAACACCGCGCTGCCAAGGCTGCGGAACAAAAAGAACGCGCAGCCCAGAAAGCTGCTCTGAAAAAACAGGCTCAGGAGGTGATGGACGAATGACCACACGCCTTTCCACCCTTCTCAAGACGATGAGCCTTACGGCGACCGGACCGCAGGGTGATCCGGTCATTACCGCCATCACGCCAGACAGCCGTGCCGTCAAACCCGGCACGCTGTTTGCCGCCCTGCCCGGCGTTAAGGTCGATGGTCGGGCTTTTATCTCGGCTGCTGTGCAGAACGGAGCCGCTGCTGTGCTGGCGCCAACTGGCACGGTCTGGCCTGCGGATACGGCACCCTGTCCGCTGGTGCTGGCAGACAACCCGCGCCATGTTCTGGCTGTTCTGGCCACAGCACTGGCTGGGCGTCAGCCGGAGTGCCTCGTGGCCATTACCGGCACCAATGGCAAAACCAGCACGACGGATTTTCTCCGCCAGATTTGGGCCTTGCAGGGGCTAAAAGCTGCTGGCGTGGGCACACTCGGCCTGACCGGTGTGAACGGTCTGGGCATTACCATGCCGTCCCTCACCACGCCGGCCCCCGTGGCACTGGCCAACGGTCTGGCAGCCCTTGCGCAGGCTGGGGTTGAGCATGTGGCGCTGGAAGCCTCCTCTCACGGGCTGGAACAGGGGCGGCTGGATGGCCTGCATCTGTCTGCTGCCGGTTTTACCAACCTGACACGCGACCATTTGGACTATCACGGCACAGTGGACGCCTACCGCGCAGCCAAGCTGAAACTGTTTGAGACGGTGCTGCCCGAAGGTGGTCTGGCTGTTGCCAATGCGGACATGGATACCCAGACGCTGGCAGAGCTTCGCGCAATTGCCACGAGGCGCAAGCTCACTCTGCGGCTAACCGGCGAGAACGGCACCACGCTGCGCCTGCTGCGCCACACACCTTTACCCTCCGGGCAGGAGCTGGAACTGGACGTTTGCGGCCAACGTCAGACTGTCACGCTGGCGCTGCCGGGCCGTTTCCAGACCGACAACGCCCTGCTGGCCGCGGCCCTTGCGGCACCGGATGAGGCATCCCTGCCCGCCATTATCGCTCTGCTGCCGCAGCTTACAGGTGTGCGCGGGCGCATGGAACGTGCCGTGGTGCTGCCCAACGGGGCCAGTGCCTATGTAGATTATGCCCACACACCGGATGCCCTTGCCCGCCTGCTTGCCTCTCTGCGTCCGCACGCTCGGGGCAAATTGATTGTGGTGTTTGGCGCGGGCGGTGACCGTGACCGGGGCAAACGCCCGCTCATGGCGCAGGAAGCCGCACGCGGGGCAGATATCGCCATTATTACGGATGACAATCCTCGCACGGAAAACGCCGCCGCCATCCGCGCCGAAGTGCGCACCGGCGCGCCGGATGCGCTGGAAATTGGTGAGCGCAGGCAGGCTATTGCCGACGCCCTGAACATACTCGGCCCGGATGATGTGCTGGTTGTGGCCGGCAAAGGGCATGAGCAAGGGCAGATTATTGGCACGGAAGTCCATCCGTTTGATGATGCCGCCGTGCTGCGCGAACTGGCCGGAGCTCAGACCAGCGACACCTCAAAACAGGCAAACCCGGCATGACGGCTCTCTGGACACGCGACGAACTGGAAGCTGCCACCGGTGGCAGGTTTGCAGGCCCCTGCTCACCGGTTGTGACTGGCATTTCCATTGACACCCGGACGCTGGCTCCCGGTGATCTGTTTGTCGCTCTGAAAGGCGACAACAGCGACGGGCACGCACATATCGCCATCGCTCTGGATAAAGGGGCAGCCGCGGTGCTGGTGCATGACACCGCCGGCTGCACGGACCCACGCCTGCTCGTGGTGACGGACACCATGGCTGGCCTTCAGGCTCTGGCCCGTGCCGCACGGGCGCGCTTTACCGGCAAGATGGTGGCAGTTACCGGCAGTGTTGGCAAAACCACCACCAAGGAAATGCTGCGGCTGTGCCTCGGAGCCCTCGGCCCAACCCACGCTGCGGAAGCCTCCTACAATAACCACTGGGGCGTGCCGCTCACGCTGGCGCGGATGCCGCGTGATGCAGAATTCTGTATCAGTGAAATTGGCATGAACCATCCCGGGGAAATCCTGCCGCTGGCCAGCATGGTGCGCCCGGATATTGCCGTCATCACCACCATTGGCTCGGCGCATCTGGGCTATATGGGCAGCGTGGACGCCATTGCGCAGGAAAAGGCGGAGTTGATTACCGCCCTGCCAACTGGCGGCGTGGCCATTGTGCCGGATGACGCTCAGGGCCAGTCGTTTTTTGCCGCAGCGGCCCGGCAGGCCAATGCCACCCTGTGGCATACCGGCCTGAAGCGGGACAGCTTTGTGCATCTTTCCGGCCTGAAGGCCCTCGAAGGCGGTAGCCAGTTTACCGCCCACGCAGGCAGCCGTTCTGTGCCGGTTACGCTCCACGCACCCGGCACGCATCTGGCCCGCAACGCGCTGACGGCGCTGGCCGTGTGTGCGGCTCTGGGAGGGGATCTGAGCAAAGCGGCTCAGGCTCTCACCAGTTTCCGCCCCGGCAAAGGGCGCGGTGCGCTAGCGCAGATTGCCGGTGGGGACGTGACCCTGCTGGATGAAAGCTATAATGCCTCCTCCGCCTCCATCCGCGCGGCGCTGGATGTGCTTCGTCATCTCCCGGCTACACGCCGCATTGCCGTTCTGGGCGATATGCGTGAACTGGGCGATTTTTCCATCTCCGAGCATCAGGCGCTGGCTCAACCCGCCGCCGACGGTGCCGACCTTGTTTTCTGTTGCGGACCCCACATGAAATCCCTTTTTGATGCCCTGCCCAAAACGGCGCAGGGTGCCTGGGCGCAAGACGCCGCCACTCTGGCTCCTCTGGTTTGCGCGGCTCTGCGCAAGGGGGACGCCGTTCTGGTGAAAGGCAGTCTGGGGAGCCGCATGCGGGATGTGATTACGGCTCTGAACAGCCTGAGCGCCGTGGAGCCTGCCTGATGTTGTATTTTCTGGTCTCTCACCCGCTGACAGACGCGCATATCCCACTGCTCAATCTGCTCCGCTACATCACGTTCCGGGCCGGAGCAGCCTGCTTTACAGCACTCGCCATCAGCCTGATGCTGGGCCGCCCGCTGATTGCCATGCTGCGGCGTATTCAGCGCGGCGGTCAGCCGATCCGCGCCCTCGGCCCGGAGCGGCACCTGCTGGAAAAAACCGGCACCCCCACCATGGGCGGTGTGCTGATCCTCATTGCCCTGTTCGGCTCAACCCTGCTGTGGGGCGACCTTGAAAATGGCTTTGTGTGGGCCGTCATGCTCACCACACTGGCGTTTGGCGCGGTAGGCTTTGCGGATGATTACCGCAAGCTGGCCCGCCGCAATACGGATGGCGTGTCCAAACGGATGCGGCTGGGGTGTGAGTTTTCGGCGTCGCTGCTGTGCGGCTGGTTCCTGCAAAGCCTGATGCCGGATGACCTGACCAACCAGCTCGCCTTCCCATTTGTGAAAGACCTGCTGCTGCCGCTGGGATTTGCCTACCCCATCTTCGCCATGATCACCATTACCGGCTTCGGCAACGCCGTAAACTTTACGGACGGTCTGGATGGTCTGGCCATTGTGCCCGTGGTCATTGCCGCTCTGGTGTTTGCCATCCTGTCCTACATTGTCGGCAACCATGTGTTTGCGGATTATCTGCAGGTCCATGCTGTGCCGGGGACCGGGGAACTGGCGGTTTTCTGCGCTGCACTCGTGGGGGCTGGCCTTGGCTTCCTGTGGTTTAACGCCCCTCCCGCTTCCGTCTTCATGGGCGATACCGGCTCTCTTTCTCTGGGTGGTGCTCTGGGTGCGCTGGCTGTGGCCATCAAGCACGAGCTGGTCCTGTGCATTGTGGGCGGCCTGTTTGTGGTGGAAACGCTCTCCGTCGTCATTCAGGTCTTCTGGTACAAGCGCACCGGGCGGCGTGTGTTCCTGATGGCTCCTATCCATCACCATTTTGAAAAGAAGGGCTGGGCCGAGCCCAAAATTGTCATCCGGTTCTGGATTGTTTCCGTCATTCTGGGGATGTGTGGTCTGGCCACGCTAAAATTGAGATGAGCAATTTTCCCGCCACTCTTTTTACCGGCCAGCATTTTGCTGTGCTGGGGCTGGGCCGGAACGGTCTGCCCGCCGTGTGTGCCCTCGCACAAAGCGGGGCCACAGTTCAGGCGTGGGATGATGGCGAGGCTGCCCGTGCAGCGCTCGCCAAAGCTGTAACAGCCCTCCCGCAAGACGCTGCCGCCCGGATTAGCTGCGCGCCGATCGAGAGCCTGACTGGCGCCGATGGTCTCGTCCTCTCCCCCGGTATTCCGCATGTGCTGCCCAAGCCGCATCCCGTCGCCATCATGGCGCAGGAGGCTGGCGTGCCGATCCTGTCCGATGCGGAACTGCTGTACCGGGCGGTCCGCAAGGCAGGCAGCAAGGCGCGGTTTGCGGGCATTACCGGCACCAATGGCAAATCCACCACCACCACGCTGCTGGCCCATATTCTGGCTGAAGCCGGTGTGCCGGTTGCCGCTGGCGGGAACCTTGGCCCCGCCGCATTAGCGCTCCCTCTGCTGCCCGATAACGGCGTGTATGTGCTGGAAATGTCCTCCTACATGCTGGAACGGTTGGACACGCTGCATTTTGACGTGGCCTGCCTGCTGAACCTCACCCCGGACCATTTGGACCGCCACGCTGGCATGGAAGGCTATGCCCGCGCCAAAACCCGCGTCTTTACCCATCAGACCGCGCAGGATCTGGCAGTGATTGGCGTGGATGATGACTCCTGCCGGGACATTGCCAAAACCCTTCAGGCTGGCCCCGCGCAGTGCGTGACTATTTCCGGCACCAACCCGGACTGTGATGCGTACGGGCAGGCCAACGCCATCTGGCAGGCAGGCGCGTGCCTTGCGCACCTTGGCCCCTCTCTGCCCGGCAGCCATAACGCGGAAAACGCTGCCGCTGCCTGTGCCATGGCGCGCTTTCTGGGCGTGGCGGACGCCGCACTCGCTGCGGCTGTTCTCTCCTTCCCCGGCCTGCCTCATCGCCAGAAGCTCGTGGCAGAGCAGGACGGCGTGGCCTTTATTGATGATAGTAAAGCCACCAATGCCGATGCCTCCGCGCGTGCCCTGGGCTGTTATGACCGGCTGATCTGGATTGCTGGCGGAATGGCCAAAGAGGGTGGCATTGCCTCGCTCACGCCCTATTTCCCACGCATTGTGCATGCGTTCCTCATCGGGCGGGATGCCGCACAACTGGCGGAAACGCTGGCAGCGCACGGCGTGGCGTTCACACTTTCCGGCACGCTGGAAAGCGCTGTGTCCGCAGCCTATGACGCAGCCCGGAACACGGGCACGCCCGTCGTGCTGCTGTCCCCCGCCTGCGCCAGTTTTGACCAGTTTTCCGGGTTTGAAGCCCGTGGGCTGCGCTTTCTGGAACTGGCCCGCGCGGTGACGGAACAGCCGCAAACAGGAAAGGCCGACTGATGGCAGGCTCCCGCATTGATGACTCCCGGTTTGGGCGCTGGTGGCGCAATGTGGACCGGACGACGCTTATCTGCGCGTTCATCCTGATCGGCTTCGGCTATATCCTGATGCTGGCCGCAAGCCCGGCGGTTGCGGTGCGTATTGGCGCATCCCGCAACATGTTCATTTTCAAACAGGTGATGTTCCTTACAATCGCGGGTCTGATTGTGGTGAGTGTCTCCATGCTCTCCCGCAAGACAGTGCTCAGGCTTTCCCTTGTGGGGGGCGCGCTGATGCTGGGGGCAACGGCCCTCACGCTGGTGCATGGGATTGAAATCAAAGGCGCGCGGCGGTGGATTGCCCTGCCGCTCATGTCGCTTCAGCCTTCGGAATTCCTCAAGCCCTGCTTTGCTGTGGTGACCGGCTGGCTGCTCACGCAGCGCCGCGTTTCCCGCTATTTTCCGGGTATGCTGCTGGCCTTCGCGCTGTTTGGCGTCATTCTGATGCTGCTGAAATCCCAGCCCGATATCGGGATGCTCACAGTCATCACCACAGTGTTCATGACCCAGCTTTTTGTGGACGGGCTGAACCTGATTCTGGTTGGGCTGGGCGTTGGCGTCATGATTGGCGCAGGCATTGCCGCCTTCTTCCTGTTCCCGCATGTGCGCTCCCGCGTGGAGCGCTTCCTGCATCCCAACGTGGGCGACCATTACCAGATTGATACAGCACTCCGCGCCTTCGGCAATGGCGGCCTGACGGGCCGTGGCCCTGGTGAAGGCCGCGTGAAGGATCTGCTGCCCGATGCCCATGCGGACTTTGTGTTTGCTGTGGCCGGGGAAGAATATGGTCTGATTGTCTGCATGCTCATCATCTGCGTATTCGGCGTGATTGTGGTGCGCACCCTGCTCCGGCTGATTCGGGAAGATGACCCGTTCATCGTCATTTCCACCACCGGACTGGTGACGGGCTTTGGCTTGCAGGCCTTTGTGAATATGGCGTCCTCCTTGCATCTCATCCCCACCAAGGGCATGACGCTGCCTTTCATTTCCTATGGCGGCTCTTCCGCTATGTCCGTGGCGCTGGCCGTGGGCATGGTGCTGGCTCTCACACGGCATCAGCCGGGTGAACGGTTGCCACGCAGCGGAGGCTTCATGACCACTCTCAGACAATGGCGGCCCGTATGACCCAACGCACTATCGTCATTGCCGCAGGCGGCACCGGCGGACATTTCTTCCCGGCTGAAGCGCTGGCCGATGCTCTGGCTGAACGTGGCCACCGGCTGGTTTTGATGACCGATGCCCGCGCCGGTGCGCGCACGGCAGGCGTCTTCTCTCGCGGGCCGCAATATGTGCTGCCCGGTGCCGGTGTAGCCGGACGCGGCCCGATGCGTGCTTTCAAGGCAGGCCTCACCCTGCTGAGCAGCGCATGGAAGGCCCGCTCCATTCTGCGCAGCGTCCAGCCGGACGCCGTAGTGGGGTTTGGCGGTTATCCCTCCGTGCCGCCGCTGCTCGGCGCGCGCCTGCTGGGCCGCAAACATCCGGCCCTGATTATTCATGAAGGCAATGCCGTTCTGGGCAAGGCCAATGCTGTGCTGTCCCGCTTTGCGGATGTCATTGCCACGTCTTTCCCTTCCGTCGCCAAACTGCCAATTGGTGCGCGCACGGCCTTTACCGGCATGCCGGTGCGCCCGGCGATTGCAGCACTGGCGGGGGAAGGCTGGACCATGCCGGATCAGACCATCAACCTGCTGGTCTGGGGTGGCTCTCTGGGGGCCAGCGTATTTGCAAAAGTGGTGCCCTCCGCCCTCGGCAAGCTGCCCGAAGAGCTGCGTGCCCGCCTGCACGTTACGCAGCAGGCGCGGAAAGATGATGTGGAAGCCACGCGCAAGGCCTATGCCGATATGGGCATTACTGCCCGCGTGGAACCGTTCCTGAATGATGTGCCTGCCCTGTTGCAGAGCGCGCATCTGGTGATTGGGCGGGCTGGTGGCTCCTCTGTTGCAGAGATTACCACCGCTGGCCGTCCCTCCATTCTGGTCCCCCTGCCCATTGCCGCGAGCGATGAGCAGACCGAAAACGCCCGCGCCATCACCACAGCGGGCGCGGGCTGGATGATCCGCCAGCCGGACTTTACCGCCGCCACACTGGCAGACCGCCTGAATGACCTCCTTACGGCCCCGGAAGAGCTGGCGCGCGCAGCGGCCGCCGCAGCCTCACTCGCCCGCCCGGATGCCGCCACCCGCCTGGCCGATGTTGTAGAAGAATGCTTGCACCTTTCCCCCTCGCCCGCCTATCCGACACCTCCCAGCCAGACGGAGTTCAGCGCATGAGAGCCCTGCCCCTTTCCATCGGAACCATTCATTTTGTCGGGATTGGTGGCATCGGCATGTCCGGCATTGCCGAGGTGCTGTCCATGCTGGGCTATTCCGTGCAGGGGTCGGACATTGCTGAAAACGCCAATGTCAAACGGCTGCGCGCTGCGGGTATTCCCATCAGCATTGGTCACGCTGCGGAAAATCTGGGGGAAGCTCAGGTTGTCGTCATCTCCACGGCTGTCAGCCGGGATAACCCGGAAGTGGTTGCTGCCCGCAGCCGCCTGATCCCGGTGGTGCGGCGTGCGGAAATGCTGGCCGAACTGATGCGCCTGCGCTGGTCCGTGGCGGTTGGCGGCACACATGGCAAAACCACCACCACCAGCCTGATTGCAGCGGTGCTGGAAGCCGCGCGGCTGGACCCCACCGTGATTAACGGCGGCATTATTGAGGCCTACGGCACCAACACCCGCATGGGCAAAGGCGACTGGATGGTCGCAGAAGCAGATGAGAGCGATGGCTCCTTCCTGCGTCTGCCCTCCGTGATTTCCGTTGTGACCAACATGGACCCGGAACATCTGGACCACTGGGGTTCCGCCGAGGCCATGGAAGCAGCGTATGACCAGTTTGTCTCCAACGTGCCGTTCTATGGCTTTGCCGTACTGTGCATTGACCACCCCGCCGTGCAGCAGATGATCCCCCGCATGTCCGACCACCGGATTGTCACCTACGGGTTCTCCCCGCAGGCAGACGTGCGGGCTGAAAAGCTGATTACCGACAAGATGGGGGCGACGTTTGAAGTCACCCTGACCGACCGCTCCACCCGCCGCACCCGCAAGGCCGGACCGTTCCGTCTGCCCATGCTGGGTTCCCATAACGTGCAGAACGCGCTGGCCGCCATTGCCGTGGCGACCGAGATGGATATCAGCGATGATGTCATCCGCTCCGGTCTGGCCGCCTTCCGGGGTGTGAAACGCCGCTTTACCCGCACCGGTGAATGCAACGGCGTGACGGTGATTGATGATTACGGCCATCACCCCGTAGAAATTGCTGCCGTGCTGAAAGCTGCGCGACAGGCCGGAGCCAATAACGTAATTGCGGTCATGCAGCCGCACCGTTATTCGCGCCTGAAAATGCTGTTCCCTGATTTCTGCACCTGCATGAACGATGCCGATACCGTCATTGTTTCCGACGTCTATGCCGCAGGCGAACAGCCGGACCCGGAAATGAGCCGCGACAAGCTGATTGAAGGCCTGCGTGAACGCGGCCACCGCTCCGTGGTGCCGCTCTCCAGCCCCGACCATCTGGCGGAAATGATCAACGCCATCGCCAAACCGGGTGATTATGTTGTCTGTCTGGGTGCAGGCACCATTACCAACTGGGCGCAGGCTCTGCCGGAACAGCTTAAGGCGCTGCACGCAGCCGATGGCGGGCGCGCAGCATGAGCCTGTCTTCCGCCTCCATGACGGATCTGGTGCAGCAGGCATTTGCCCAAACCCGTGGCCGCCTGACCCCGCAGGCCCCGCTTGGCCCGCGCACATGGTTCCGCGTGGGCGGGGCAGCGGAATGGCTGTATCAGCCTGCGGATGCGGAAGATCTTGCGTCAGTCATGCAGCGCCTCTCTCCTGAACTTCCCGTAACGGCACTGGGTGCCTGCTCTAACGTGATTATCCGCGATGGCGGGCTGGATGGCATTGTCATCCGTCTGGCACGTGGGTTCTCCGACATCACGGTGGAAGAGGACGGACTGGTGGTCGGCAGCGCCTGTCTGGATGCCACCGTGGCCGAGTATGCCGCACAGGCCGGTCTGGCCGGTCTGGAATTTCTGGCGGGAATTCCCGGCTCCATTGGCGGGGCCGTGCGGATGAACGCCGGGGCCTATGGGTCCGACATCGCCACCGTGCTGGACTGGGCAGAAATCATCACGCGCGATGGCAGTCTGATACGGCTGGATGCTGGCGCACTGAAGTTTGGTTATCGGCGCTCCGGCCTGCCGGAAGGCGCTCTGGTTATCCGCGCCCGCCTGCGTGGCACGCCGGACAAACAGGCGGATATTTCCGCCCGCATTGCGGAAATCCGCGCAGCGCGTGAACTCTCCCAGCCAGTGCGGGCCAGAACCGGCGGGTCCACCTTCCGCAATCCGGACCCGGATATTTCCCTCCATAAGGCCTGGAAACTGATTGATGCCGCTGGCTGCCGTGGTCTGAAGCGCGGGGATGCGCAGGTGAGCGAGAAGCACTGCAACTTCCTGATCAATCTCGGTCAGGCCACCGCCGCCGACCTTGAAGGTCTGGGCGATGAGGTGCGGCATCGTGTCGCGCAGCAGTCCGGCGTCCAACTGCATTGGGAAATCAAACGCATCGGCAAGGCAGAAGGACCCTCCGCATGAGCAACAGCAAACGGATTACCGTTCTGATGGGCGGGATTTCTTCTGAACGTGAGGTTAGCCTCGCCTCCGGCAAAGGGGTGGCCGAAGCTCTGCGCAGCCTTGGCCATACCGTCAGCACGCTGGACCCCGGGGCCGATCTGGCGGCACTCGTCACAACGCTGACCGAACAGAAGCCCGATGTGGTCTTCAACGCCCTGCACGGACGGTATGGCGAAGATGGCTGTATTCAGGGTGTGCTGAACTGGATTGGTGTGCCTTACACCCACTCCGGCGTGCGCGCTTCCGCCACAGCCATGGACAAGGCCGCTGCCCGCGCTGTCTTCCTTTCCGCCGGGCTGCCGGTGGCCGAAGGCAAGCTGGTTGCTATTGAGGATCTGGCTAAAGCTGACCCCCTGCCCACACCGTATGTGGTCAAACCGGTGAGCGAAGGTTCTTCCGTCGGGGTTTCTATTGTCCGGTCCGGCTCCAATACGCGGCAGGAAATTGTCGAAAACTGGCGCTATGGCCCGCATGCGCTGGTGGAAGCCTTTATTCCCGGCAAGGAAATCACGATTGGTGTGCTGGGAGACCGCGCCCTGACCGTGACAGACATCACGCCCGCGCCCGGTGGCGGCCATGATTTCTATGATTATGACGCCAAATACACTAGCGGCGGCTCCAGCCATGTTCTGCCTGCGGCCATTGATGACGCCGTGAGCAAACAGGCCTGCGCAATTGCCGTTGCAGCGCATCAGGCGCTTGGCTGCTCCGGTGCCTCCCGCTCGGATTTCCGGCTGGATGATACCGGCCCCGGTCTGGCCCGGCTTGTGCTGCTGGAAGTCAACACCCAGCCGGGGATGACGGCCACCTCTTTGCTGCCGGAACAGGCCGCCTATTGCGGCATCAGCTATCCGGAACTGTGCGGCTGGCTGGTTGAGCAGGCAACCTGTCCCCAATGAGAATCCCCTCTTCTCCTTCTGATCGTCCGTCACGCTTCGGGCTGTTTGCCCGACGGCAGAAGCGGCTGATCCGCCCCTTGCTTGGCGTGCTGTTTCTGGCGGCGCTGGGGGGAGGAGGCTACCTGTATCTCCAGCAACCCGGCGCGCAGGAACGCCTGGCTCCGCTGCGGGAGAAGGTTCTGAGCGCTGCCCCACTGCGGATCACCAAAATTCAGGTGCAGGGTGCGCAACTCACCAGCGATTCTGCCATTCACAAAGCACTTGGCGTGTCCGTCGGCGAGCCGGTGCTGAATTTCAGCGTCTCCGATGCACGGGACCGTCTGAACGCCCTGCCCTTTGTGGATCATGTCACTGTTGAGCGGCATCTCTCGGGCGAAATTGACGTCACTATTACAGAACGTCCGCCCTTTGCCGTCTGGCAGCATCAGGGACATTTTGAACTCATTGACCGGCAGGGCAAACGCGTGCCGGATCAGGGCATGACCGGCAAGGATGCCGAAGCCTTTACCAAGCTACCTCTGGTAGTCGGTGATGGCGCGAATGATGCCGCCTCCGCCCTGATTGATGCACTGGCACAGGAACCCTCCGTGCGCGACCATGTGACGGCTGCCGTACGGGTGAGTGACCGCCGCTGGAACCTGACCTTGCGGGATGGTGCGACGGTCTTTCTGCCAGAAGGCGAGGAAATTCCGGCCATTCACCGACTGGCCAAGCTGGATGCCTCCACGCATCTGCTGGACCGGCCTGTGGTGCTGATTGATATGCGTCTGCCCGACCGTCTGACCATTCGGGAGCGCCCCCCGCAGCCCGCTCCGGCCCCCTCCGGCACAGATGCCGCACCGCCTCCATCACAGCCCGGCAGCACGTCCCCCGCTGGCCGGCAGGGAAGTCCTGCATGACGAACCGCACGCGCCCGTCCTTCTCGCTCAATTCCGCTGCGCAGTCCCGCCTGCGCAAGAAGGCCAGCACGACATCCGCCTCCTCCAGTCTGCGGATGAGCGGGGATGACACCATTCTGCCGCTGCCCCCTTCCGAAACCAACAAGCGGCCGCGCACCTGGCGGAATGGTTATTCCGCCGTGCTGGATATTGGCTCCACCAAAATCACCTGCCTGATTGGCAAGGGAGAGCCGAACGGCAGTCTGAAAGTTATCGGCTGCGGCTGGCGGCGCTCCGCCGGCGTGCGGAACGGCGCCATTACAGACCTGCAGGCAGCAGAAGCCGCCATTCGCGCCACCGTCGGGCAGGCGGAACTGATGGCCGAACGGACGATTGACCGGGTGGTGGTCAACCTCTCCTGCGGGCATCCAGCCAGCCGGTTGTTCAATGTGCGCTGGCCGGTTGGCGGGCGTGTGGTGACGGAAGCTGATATTCGCCGCGTCGTCACGGAAGGCCGCGTTCAGGCCACCGTGGAAGGACGGGATGTGGTACACACCCTCCCGATTGATTTCACCGTGGATGATACGGAAGGCGTAGCCGACCCGCGCGGCCATCTGTGTGACACCCTGAAAGCGCGGCTGCATATTATTGATGCCGCCTCTACCGCGTTGCTTAATCTTGAAACAGTCCTGAGCCGTGCGGAACTCAAGATGGAAGCGCTGGTGTCTTCTCCCCTCGCCTCTGGCCTGTCCGTGCTGGATGCGGATGAGCGGGAGTTGGGTACTACAGTTGTGGAGATGGGTGGCGGCACAACGTCACTCGCCGTGTTTGGAGAAGGACAGATTCTCCATACTGCTCAGATCAGCGTCGGCGGCCTGCATGTCACGCGTGATATTGCGCGGGGCCTGAGCACATCTTTAGAAAATGCAGAACGGCTCAAGACAGTTTACGGGAGTGCCGATCTCTCCTCCGATGTCGAAGATGAAATTCTGACCGTTGAGCTTCTGGGCAATGACGTTCCTCATTTTGAACAGATTTCCCGCGCACAACTTGGCCGTATCATCCGCCCCCGCATGGAAGAAACACTGGAGCTGGTGCGTGAAAAACTGGATGGTGCGGGGCTGGGGAATGCCGCCAGTGGCCGCATTGTGCTGACAGGCGGTGCCTCTTTGCTAGACGGCATGCGTCCGCTGGCAGAACGTATTCTGGGGGCCTCGGCATCCAAAGGCCGCAGTGGCGGGCCGGCCTTTACACGGTCCGTGCGGCTTGGACGACCTAAGCATATTCTGGGTCTTCCGGAAAACACGGCTGCCGCCGCGGGGTTTGCTACAGCGGCTGGCCTGCTCTCCTGGGCAGCCAGTGCAGAGCGCCCCTTCGGCGATGTCGAGTTCCGCGAAGCACCGCCCTCAGGCATGTTACAAAGACTCGTCGCTTTTATTCGTGACAGAGTTTGATATACTTAGAGAAATATTGATAACTTCGCTCTAGCATCCACCTGAAGACTTCGTTAGTTTGCCGCAGCTGCCCGGGAGAGCCACATGACACTGAACCTGACCGTTCCACCTCAGACACATGCTGATTTTTCACCGAGAATTACGGTTTTCGGTGTTGGGGGCGGCGGCACGAACGCAGTTGACAACATGATTGCGTCCAGCCTTCAGGGTGTGGAATTTGTTGTTGCCAATACCGATGCACAGAGCCTTGCCAAGAGCCGTGCAGACCGCCGCGTGCAGCTTGGCCCGCACCTTACCCACGGTCTGGGTGCTGGCGCAAAACCGGAAGTTGGCCGTGGTGCAGCGGAAGAAGCAGCAGACGAGCTGGCCCGGTATCTGGATGGCTGCCACATGGTGTTCATCACCACCGGCATGGGCGGCGGCACCGGCACCGGGGCAGCACCCGTTATTGCCCGCATGGCGCGTGAGCGGAATATTCTGACGGTTGGCGTTGTCAGCAAGCCGTTTGATTACGAAGGCAAACGCCGCGCCCGCATTGCGGAAGAAGGCATCAAGGAACTGCAGCAGTACGTTGATACGCTGATTGTGATCCCCAACCAGAACCTGTTCCGCGTGGCCAGCGAGCGTACAACTCTGCGTGAAGCCTACAAGATGGCTGACCATGTGCTCTACATGGGTGTGCGTGGCGTGACCGATCTGATGATGGCTCCCGGTTACATCAACCTCGATTTTGCCGATATCCGCAGCGTTATGGCGGAAATGGGCAAGGCCATGATGGGCACGGGTGAAGGCGAAGGTGAAAACCGCGCTGTTGAAGCCGCCGAGGCCGCCATCGCTAACCCGCTGCTGGAAGACACCTGCATGTCCGGCGCGCAGGGCCTGCTGGTCAACGTGACCGGCGGTGAAGACATGACGTTCTTTGAAGTGGACGAAGCCTGTAACCGTATCCGCCGTGAAGTGGCGGAAGACGCGAACATGATCTTCGGCTCCATTATTGATGAGAACATGAA
Organism: Acetobacter sp. KSO5; assembly: GCF_044094635.1. Lineage (NCBI taxonomy): Bacteria > Pseudomonadati > Pseudomonadota > Alphaproteobacteria > Acetobacterales > Acetobacteraceae > Acetobacter > Acetobacter sp. KSO5. The sequence continues at coordinate 2,503,542 of NZ_CP172014.1, forward strand.
CGGCAAGATCCGCGTGTCCGTTGTGGCAACGGGGATTGATATCGGCACGCAGGCAAATGACCGCCCGCATCTGGTCGCTGTGGAGGGTGACGCGCAGGCTGAACAGCAGACACTGGCAACTGGCACGGGTCCGTCCGTCATGGCCAATCCGGCTCAGCCCACCTCCACCATGCAGCAGCCTGCCGCTCCGCGTATGGATGCCGGCATGCAGCAGCCCCGTCCTGCCGCAGCGCCTGCTCCGCAGTCTTATCAGCCGCAGCAGGGTGGGCAGCATGTCTCGCCGCCGCCCGCACACAGCGTGCCCGGCCAGATCAACACGGCTCCGGCAGCACAGGCTCCGGCGCAGGCTCAGCCGCAGCGTCCGGCAGCCTCCCCGCGGGCCGGCCTGTTTACTGAAGCCCCGCGCTCTCCGTATCTGCCGGAATCCAGCCAGCCGTCCTCACGCAGCCTGTTTGGCCGCGTAACCGGTGCTTTCCGTCGCGCTGGCGGTGCTGAAGAACAGCGGAGCGAACCGGCTATTGAACCGCAGCGTCCGATGGTCAGCCCGGCTGGTCAGCAGGGTGCAAGCGTGCGCCCGGCTGATACAGATGATGCAGGGCTTGAAATCCCGACCTTCCTGCGCCGCCAGTAAAAAAGCGCAGTTTTCTGCCGCGCTGCTCGTCCCGGGCAGCGCGGTTTTTTTATGTAATAGACGGCAATAATGATTGACTCGCCAGAACAGCAGGCGGGCTTTAGCGTTAACCTGCACGTCTTTTAAACCGCGCAGGAAAGAAGCCAGAGCCATGGACAGTCTGCTTATGGAACCCACAAACCGCTCCGCCACGCTGGAGCCCGTTTCTGGCCCTGCCCAGCCCTCTGCAAAACATCTGCCTGCGGTCCAGCATACACTGCACCACGCCATTTCCTGCGTAGGCACGGGTTTGCACACAGGGGCGCGTATTACGCTCACCCTTCAGCCTGCCCCTGCCGGACATGGCGTTGTGTTCAAACGCTCGGATCTGAACGCAGCTCTTCTCCCTGCGCGATTCGATTATGTGGTCGACACCCGCCTCAGCACGGTTCTGGGGGATGTGACCAACCCTGCCAACCGGATTGCCACCATCGAACATCTGATGGCCGCCCTGAATGGCTGCGGGATTGATAATGTTCTGGTGCTGGTCGATGGGCCGGAAATTCCGGTATTTGATGGTTCCGCTGCGGATTTTGTCTTTCTGATGGACTGCGCTGGCCGCGTGGCGCAGGAAGCGGTGCGGCACCGGATTGATGTGCTGCGCCCCGTGCGGGTTGAACAGGGCGATGCGTTTGTTGAACTCAGCCCGGCCCCTGTCCAGAACCTGCATCTGGACCTGAGCATTGATTTCCCGGCGGAAGCTATCGGCAAGCAGACCTTCTCCACCGAACTGACTCCCGCCACCTTCCGGCAGGATCTGGCGCGCAACCGCACCTTCACGCTGCGGCAGGAAATTGAAGCCCTGCATAAAGCCGGTCTGGCCCGTGGTGGTTCGCTGGATAACGCTATTGTTGTGGATGGCCCCGAGATTCTGAACCCCTCCGGCCTGCGCTGCCCGGATGAGTTTATCCGCCATAAAGTGATGGATGCGGTGGGGGATCTGTATCTGGCCGGCGCCCCTCTGCGCGCCCGTTTTACCGGCCACCGCTCCGGCCATTGTCTGAACAACAAGGTGCTGCGCGCCCTGTTTGCAGACCCGGCTGCCTGGCGCTATGTGCCTGCCCATGCGAGCTTTTCTCTCGCTGCGGCGTAAGATGCATTTCCCCAAAATACAAAGAGCGTCTTCATTCTCTTTTCTTGAGCGCCATGCGTGCTATAAGACACGTTCAATTTGAAGAGCCGGAATGTCTGTGAGCCTCATTAATTCTCTTTCCGTTCGCTGCCGCATACGCCGCCTGGCTTCGGCTGGTCTGCTTTTGGGCTTGTCCGGGTGCAGCCTGTTTGGCGGAGGGAAACCCGCTCCGGCTCCTAAACTGGCATCACCGGAAACCCTGTATAATAACGGGATTGATGCTCTGCGGACTCAGCGCTACACGCTGGCCTCTGCCGAGTTTGAGGTGTTGCAGCAGAATTACCCCTATTCTGGCTACATTGCGAATGCCCAGCTGATGGAAGGGTATTCCTACTACCTTAAAGGGAAATACCCTGAGGCCGTGCAGCAGCTGAACCGCTTTATTGGCCTGCACCCTACCAGTGCCGACGCAGCCTATGCCTATTACCTGCGCGCTCTGTGCTTTTATGAGCAGATTGCTGACGTGAAGCGTGACCAGCAGGGCACCGTGGAAGCCATGGATGCGCTGGAAGAAGTCATCACCCGCTTCCCACAGTCTCAATATGCGCGTGACGCCCAGCTGAAAATTGACCTGTGCCGTGATCATCTGGCCGGTAAGGAAATGCTGGTTGGCCGTTACTACCAGCAGGAACGCAATTACGAAGCCGCCATCAACCGCTATCAGCGCGTGATTCAGGATTTCCAGACAACTAACCATGTGCCGGAAGCGCTTGAACGCATGGTCGAAGTCTATCTGGACCTCGGCCTGACAGATCAGGCCCGTAAATCCGGCATCGTTCTGGGCTACAACTATCCGGGCAGCAAATGGTATCGGTACGCCTATAGCAACCTGAAGCGTTACAAGCTGCTCAGCAGCAACTTCCCCATCCCGGGTAAAGTGATTAACGCGCAGCCCAAGCCGCCTGCCGAAACAACGCAGCCGCCCACGGCAGCCGGAACTGCACCTGCTCCTGCGGCCATGGATATCAAGGCCGCACCGGTTCAGCCTGTTAAAAAACAGCGTATTGAACCGCAAGTCGATCAGGCGCCGGTCCTGCGTTAAGCCGAGCGGAATGAGACAAAAACCAGACCCACGCCGGAGCCACAGCCTCCGCGTGGGTTTGTTGTTTTTATAGGCAGACAAAGCGGCGGATGAAGGCTATAAGCCGCAAGAACGTATAGTGAACAGTCTTTCAGACCGGACATCATCATGCTGACAAACCTTTCCATCAGGGACGTCGTGCTGATTGAAGCACTGGATCTTTCCCTGCACGCCGGTTTTACGGCTCTGACGGGTGAAACCGGGGCGGGTAAATCCATCCTGCTGGACAGTCTCGGGCTGGCTCTGGGTGAGCGCGCCAATGCCGGGCTCGTCCGTGCCGGGGCACAGGAAGCCCGCGTAACGGCCAGTTTTGACATCCCGCAAACTCATACAGCCTACGAGCTGCTGAAAGAACAGGGTATTCCGGCAGAAGCGGGCGAACCGCTGATGCTGCGCCGGATTGTCTCTAAGGAAGGCCGGTCCCGCGCCTGGATTAATGACCAGCCGGTTGGCATTACGCTCATGCGCCGGGTGGCGGTCTCTCTGGTGGAAATTCAGGGCCAGCATGAGCAGATGGGGCTGGCCGATTCCAGCACACATCGCGGCCTGCTGGATGCCTATGGTGTGTCCGGCAGCCTGCTGAAAGATGTAGCCCGCGCGTTTGACACCTGGCAGACCCTGAGCCGGGATCTTGAGGCTGCGCGCAAAAGCCTGCATGACGCCGCGCGGGAAGAAGAGTGGCTGCGCCATACGGTAGAAGAACTCAGCACGCTCAACCCGCAAACGGGGGAAGAAGAGCAACTGGCCGTGCAGCGCCACAGCCTGCAACAGTCAGAACGACGGGGCGAAGCTATTGCCGCCGCTCTTTCAGAACTCACGCCGCGTGACAGACGCAACAGCGGCCCGGCAGCGGCCCTCCGTGGAGCAAGCCGCGCTCTGCAACGCCTGCTCCCTGCCCCCACGGCAGAAAAAAACACGATCGATCCTCTGGAAACCCGCACGAACGAGGCGCTGAACGCGCTGGAAAGTGCGGAAAACGCACTGGCCGAGGCAGAAAATCTTCTTTCCCGTCTGGCCGACGATTCTGAGGCCAATCCGCGCCTGCTGGGAGAAATTGAAGAGCGTCTGTTTGCCCTGCGCGCCGCCGCCCGCAAACATGATGTGACGGTGGATGATCTCCCCACCTTTCTGGCCGACCTCTCAGCCCGCCTGACCGCACTGGAAACCGGAGCCACCCAACTGGATGCGCTCGAACAGGCCGTCAAAGAAGCCCGCGCTCAATATGAAGAAGCCGCGACCCGCCTTTCTGCTGCGCGTGAAAAAGCTGCCCGCAAGATGGAACAGGCGGTCACCAAAGAACTCAAACCCATCAAGCTGGATAAAGCCCGGTTCTTCGCCCAAATCCAGCCGCTCACGCCGGAAAACTGGAGCCGGCAGGGCATGGAACAGGTGATGTTCCTGATTGCCGCCAACCCCGGCCAGCCCCCCGGCCCGCTGGCAAAAGTGGCCTCAGGCGGTGAATTGTCCCGCCTGATGCTGGCGCTCAAGCTGGTGCTGGCCGGCCAGTCCGGCATCGGCACTCTGGTGTTTGATGAAATTGATGCGGGTGTTGGGGGCGCGACTGCCGCCGCCATTGGCGAACGCCTGCACCGGCTGGCGCGCTCCGTGCAGGTTCTGGCCGTGACCCACAGCCCGCAGGTTGCCGCCAGTGCCGATGCGCACTTACGCATTGGCAAAATTGTGCGTGACGGGCAGACTGCGACCCACGCAGCCCCTCTCAGCCACGCAGAACGACAGGAAGAAATTGCCCGTATGCTGGCCGGGGATGTGATTACCGATGCCGCCCGCGCCGCTGCCGCCAGCCTGCTGAAACATGAGAATGACTGACTTCCCGGACCTCACCTCCCTCGACGCCACACAAGCCAAAGCCGAACTGACCCGGCTTGCGGACCTCATTGGCCGTTACAATACCGCCTATTATGCGGAAGACGCGCCCGAGGTGAGTGATGCGGAGTATGATGCCCTCCGCAAGCGTTACGATGCCCTGCTGGCCCTGCACCCCGAAGCTGAACCGGAAAACAGTGCAGCCCGCACCGTGGGGGCAACGCCAGACAGCGCGTTTGGCAAGCACCGCCATCTGGTGCCCATGCTCTCGCTGGATAACGTGTTTGATCAGGACGAATTTGAAGCCTTCATCAGCCGCGCCACCCGCTTTCTGGGACTGAGTGAAGACGATGCCGGGAAACTGGCTTTTGTGGCAGAGCCCAAAATTGACGGGCTTTCCATCAGCCTGACCTATGAAAACGGCGTGTTTGTACGTGGCACAACGCGAGGCGATGGGACTGAGGGCGAGGACGTCACCGCCAATCTCCGTACCCTGAAAGATCTGCCGGAACGTCTGCACGGTCCTGCGCCGGAACTGATCGAAATTCGGGGCGAAGTCTTTCTCTCAAAAGAGCATTTTCTCGCACTCAATGCCGCGCAGGAAGAACTGGGCCGCAAACCATTTGCCAACCCGCGCAACGCGGCCGCAGGGTCTCTGCGCCAGCTGGATGCGCGCGTCACGGCGCGGCGACCCCTTTCGCTGTTTGCATACGCCATGGGGTTCTGCTCGGAAAAAGTAACGCTCAGTCACTGGGACTATCTGGAACAGCTGAAAGCGTGGGGGGTCCCGGTCAATCCGCTATCCCGACGTCTGGAAGCTGCCAGCGGCGCGGAAGCATTTTTTGACACGGTCAGTCAGGAACGTGCAGCGCTGGCCTATGATATTGATGGCGTTGTCTACAAAATTGACAATCTCACCTTACAGGAACGACTAGGCTTCGCCGGTCGCGCACCACGCTGGGCTGTTGCGTGGAAGTTTCCGGCGGAACAGGCTGTCACAACCCTGAAAGCCATTGAAATTCAGGTTGGCCGCACGGGCGCGTTGACGCCGGTGGCCCATCTGGAACCGGTCAATGTGGGCGGCGTGCTCGTCACCCGTGCGACTTTGCATAATGAAGATGAAATTGCCCGCAAGGATGTGCGGCCCGGTGACAGGGTGCAGATTCAGCGGGCCGGGGATGTCATCCCACAAATCCTGTGTGTTGTGCCCCCTGGCGCTGACGCGCCGCCCCGGCAGGAACCGTTCCATTTCCCCGACCACTGCCCGGCCTGCGGCGCACTGGCGGTCAGACCGGAAGGCGAAGCCGTGCGCCGTTGCACCGGCGGCCTCACCTGCCCGGCCCAGATTATTGAACGACTAATCCACTTCGTCTCCCGCACGGCGTTTGACATTGATGGCTTAGGCGACCGCAGCATCCGGGAATTTTACGATGCCGGGTTCCTGCATACGCCGGGCGACATCTTCCGCCTGCATGAGCATGCCGATGAGATCATGAAGCGGGATGGCTGGGGAGAGCAGTCTGTCCGCAACCTCATGCAGGCCATTGAGGCCCGGCGCGCCATTCCCCTCTCCCGCTTTATCTATGCGCTGGGCATCCGCCGCGTGGGGGAAAGTAATGCCCGCCTGCTGGCCCGGCATTACGGATCTTATGAGAACTTGATGGAGCAACTCCGCAAGGCCGCCATCATCGGGTCGGATGAGCGGCTGGAGCTGGGGTCCATTACCGGCATTGGCAGCGTGATTGCGGATGATCTGGTCGCCTTCATGCAGGAAGATCACAATCTCGCAACTTTGGCCGACCTGCGCGCCTCCCTGACCATTACGGAGGAAGAGGCCGTCTCGGGTGGGGCACTGGCTGGTAAGACCGTGGTGTTTACCGGCACCCTGCACACCCTCACCCGGCAGGAAGCCCGTGCCATGGCCGAACGGATGGGCGCAAAAGTGTCTGATTCCGTCTCCAAAAAGACAGATCTGGTCATTTTGGGAGAAAAAGCCGGATCAAAAGCCAAAAAGGCAGAAGAGCTTAAAATTGCCACTTTGGATGAGGCCGGCTGGAACGCCTTTTGCGCCGGTGAGCAGACTGATTTTTCTGCCTGACATGCCAAAAAGAGTCGTTGCCCGGACAAAAAATCTGCGCCATGCTATCGGGTAGCGAAGGGGTGGAATTCGTCGTCCAAAATAAAAATAAAATTTCGACCGCAGACCTGCCTGTTTTCCCGTTAGTTCCCCCTCCCCCTCTCGTACGGGGTAAATAAGGCTTCTGCGTTCGCAACAACAAAGTGAACGGCAACATGACCAAGTGGATCTACAGTTTCGGCGCAGGCCAGAACGACGGCAACGCCGGAATGCGCAATCTTCTCGGCGGCAAAGGCGCGAACCTCGCCGAAATGTCTAACATCGGCCTGCCGGTGCCGCCCGGATTTACCATCACCACTGAAGTCTGCTCCGCCTTTTATGAAAATGGCCGTAAGTATCCAGATGACCTGAAGGCGCAGCTGGATGACGCCATGACCCGCGTGGAAAAGGCGATGGGTCTGCGCTTTGGTGATGCGGACGCACCGCTGCTGGTGTCCGTGCGCTCGGGCGCTCGTGTTTCCATGCCCGGCATGATGGACACGGTGCTGAACCTCGGCCTGAACGACCAGACGGTTGAAGGGCTCGCCCGTTCTTCCGGCGATTCCCGCTTCGCGTGGGACAGCTACCGCCGCTTTATCCAGATGTACGGCTCAGTCGTGCTCGGTGTCTCTCATCATCGCTTTGAAGATCTGCTTGAACAGACCAAGCGTGAACTCGGCAAGCATGATGACACCCAGCTGACAGCCGAAGAATGGCAGATGGTCCTCAAGGGCTATAAGGACATCGTGCTGAATGAAACCGGCACACCCTTCCCCGAAGACCCGCAGGACCAGCTCTGGGGCGCGATTGGCGCCGTGTTTGGCTCCTGGATGAACCCGCGCGCCAACACCTACCGCAAGCTGCACGATATTCCGGCAAGCTGGGGCACGGCTGTTAACGTGCAGTCCATGGTATTCGGCAACATGGGTGAAGACTGCGCCACCGGCGTCTGCTTCACGCGTGATCCGTCCACGGGTGAAAACGTGTTCTACGGTGAATATCTGATCAACGCGCAGGGCGAAGACGTGGTGGCCGGTATCCGCACCCCGCAGCCCATGGCAGCTGAACGCGCAACGCCTGACCAGAACCCGATGGAAAAGGCCCTGCCGGAAGCCTATCAGGAAATGCTGAAGGTGCGTGACCTGCTGGAACGTCACTACAAAGACATGCAGGACATCGAGTTCACCGTGCAGAGCAATACGCTCTACCTGTTGCAGACCCGCTCCGGGAAGCGCACGGCCGCCGCAGCGCTGCGCATTGCCATCGACATGGCGCAGGAAGGCCTGATTACCAAGGAAGACGCAATCTCCCGCGTGCCGCCTGCGTCTCTGGACCAGCTCCTGCATCCGGTTCTGGACCCCAAGGCTGAGCGCAAGCAGCTTGCTCGTGGCCTGCCGGCCTCCCCCGGTGCAGCCACAGGCGTAATCGCCTTCTCCGCAGAAGATGTGGAAGACCGCGCCAGCAAGGGCGAGGACGTCATTCTGGTCCGTATCGAAACGTCGCCGGAAGACGTGCACGGCATGCACGCAGCGCGCGGTGTGCTGACCACCCGTGGCGGCATGACCTCTCACGCTGCCGTTGTGGCGCGTGGCATGGGTCGTGTTTGCGTCGCTGGTGCTGGCAGCATCATGGTGGACTACAAGGCACAGACCCTGACGGTAAACGGCCACACGCTTAAAGCGGGTGACTGGCTAACGCTGGATGGCGGTACGGGTGCCGTCTATCTGGGCCGCGTGCCGACCATTCCCCCGACGCTGTCTGGTGACTTCTCCACCCTGATGGGCTGGGCTGACTCCGTGCGTCGTCTGGGCGTGCGCGCCAATGCGGAAACGCCGGAAGATGCCGAAACGGCCCGCCGCTTTGGCGCGGAAGGTATTGGCCTGTGCCGCACGGAGCACATGTTCTTCGGCCCGGACCGTATCGGTCACGTCCGCCAGATGATCATGACGGAAGAAAAAGACGCCCGCGCCAAAGCGATCGGTGCTCTGCTGCCGTTCCAGCGGGATGACTTTGCCGCTCTGTTCCGCATCATGGCCGGGCTGCCCGTCACCATCCGTCTGCTGGACCCGCCGCTGCATGAGTTCCTGCCGCATGGGGAAGCGGAACTGAAAGACGTTGCGAAGGCTCTGGGTCAGGATGTGGAAGCTCTGCGCGCGCGTCGCTCAGCTCTTTCCGAATCCAACCCGATGCTGGGGCATCGTGGCTGCCGTCTGGGCATCAGCTACCCGGAAATCTACGCCATGCAGGTGCGGGCCATTACGGAAGCCGCTCTGGCCGTCTCTAAGGAAACGGGCAAGGCTGTGATCCCGGAAATCATGATCCCGCTTGTTGGCACCAAAGCCGAGCTGGATCTGGTCCGCAAAGCTAGCGAAGCCGTGATTGCGTCCGTTCTGAAAGAACAGAACGCAACGCTCGACTATCACATTGGCACCATGATCGAGCTACCGCGTGCAGCCATCACGGCGGATAAGATTGCGGAAAGTGCTGACTTCTTCTCCTTCGGCACCAATGACCTGACGCAGACGACACTCGGCCTCTCCCGTGATGATGCCGGGTCCTTCCTGCCTGAATATGTGGAAAAAGGCCTACTCCCGCAGGACCCCTTCATCTCCATTGATCAGGAAGGCGTTGGCGCTCTGGTGCGCATGGGCGTTGAAAAAGGCCGTGCCACCAAGCCGGATATCAAGCTGGGCATCTGCGGTGAACATGGTGGTGACCCGCTCTCCATCTCGTTCTTTGAATCCGTGGGGCTGGACTACGTCTCCTGCTCTCCCTTCCGAGTACCCGTCGCGCGGCTGGCGAGCGCACAGGCCGCTCTGGCTGCGCGTAAAGCTGTCAAAGCCTGAACAACAAAAGCGTGGCTGCCTCCTTCACAGGGGGCAGCCACGGCCTTGTGTGACCAGACATGCAGCAAAATACCATAACCCTTCATCTTGTTTCTGAAGCCACTGGCCAGACGCTGGATGCTGTCGCACGGGCCTGTATTGCCCAGTTTCCCAACACAGATGTGCGGCTGCGCCACTGGAACCTGATCCGCTCGCGCCTTCAGCTCCGCCGCGTTCTGCGCCATATCGCGCTGGACCGCGGCCCGGTGATGTCGTCCCTGACAGACCCGGCCTTACAGGCTGATATGGAAGCCGGGTGCGCCAGCCTTCAGGTGCGCCTGCTGGACGTACTGGATAATGCCGTGACGTTCCTGACTGAAGAAACGGGCGAGACCGCCACCCGGCATCCCGGCGGCCAGTATATTATGGACGAGAACTATTATCAGCGGATTGAGGCCATGCATTATGTGCTGGCCCATGATGACGGGCAGGAAACAGATGACCTGAACGACGCTGATCTGGTGCTGGTTGGGGTCTCACGCGTTTCCAAAACGCCAACCTGTTTCTATCTGGCCAACCGCGGCATCAAAGCCGCCAATATCCCGCTGGTCATGGGCATTGAGCCACCGCCAGCTCTGTTCAAGCTGAAATGTCCGGTCATTGGTCTGACGATTGACCCGGAAACGCTGATCGAAATCCGCCGGACCCGTCTTTCCCAGATGATGCCGAACAGCCGCCACATCGAGCCCTCAGCGGACTACGCGTATATCGATCTGGAAAAAGTGCAGGAAGAACTGCGCTGGGCCCGCCGCCTGTGCCGACACCATAACTGGCCGGTTATTGACGTGACCCGACGCTCTATTGAGGAGACGTCAGCCTCCATTCTGGATCTGACGACGCCTCAATAAGCTGTTCAGTCTTCCAGTTCGGACGCTTCCAGTCGCTGCACGCGAATGGCCTGCCCCTGTGCATTGTAATAAATAATGCTGCTGCCCCGGCGTTCGGCATAGCCATCAGGCTTGCCGTCCTGCGTCCAGAACAGCAGGCGGTTGGCATCAGCCTGTTCCTGCACCTTGTCCCCTGCCGGGCGATAGCGGAACTTGCTGAAATCCTTATGCGCACGCGGCAGCGGCGGCTTGGCGGCCAGATGGTGCATATCCGGGCCTTTATGGCCTTCTTCACCACCGTCATCGTCATCATCCGCCAGAGCGGGAGAGACTGTCAGCACTGGCAAAGCGACAGTCCACAGACCAGCAAACAGAACACACCCTTTACGGAACCACTGTGCCATAGCGCGTTGACCTCCCGCGTCCAAACTGCCTCAAACCTGCCGATCTTTGCCCGGTTTTAAGCCAGTGCGCAATGCAGGAGCGCCATAGCACATAACCGCCCGGAGGCGATTCCGCAGATCAGTCGCTCTCTTTTGCTGCCAGCTTCTGGAAAATGGCTTCAAACTCAGGATCTGCAAAGCGCCCGACTTCCCGGAACGCAATAGCCTCTTCCACTTCCGGCTCATGCCGCAGGCGCTGTTCCAGCAGCTTCATCACACCCTCCGCCGTGTTGCCCTCGGCATAGAGAATGAAGGGCATATCAAACCGTTCATGATACGACTTGTTCAGGGAACGGAACTGCGCAAATTCTTCAGGCGACAACTGATCGAGCCCCGCAGGCGCGGTTGTGCCGGAGATAATCTGCTCACGCGGAGAGGCCACCGCCACCACACTGTCCAGCCCCGGATAAGACCGCAGAACCCGCAGGCGTGCTTCTTCCGGCGCGCCACGCACCATAGCCATCATCGTGCTTTTCAAGCCCGAATAGTCTGAAAACGGCCGGCATTCATAGGCTTCTTCCGCCGCCCAGGGGGCGTCCTTGAAAACAGACCCGAATGTCGCAACAAACTCAGAGCGGCTCATGGCGTTGATCACGCGCATCACGGACTCGTTCATACAGATATGTCTCCGTTTCAGTCCTGCTCTGGCAGGTCTGGCATATTCCATTCTTCCCCATCCGGTGCAGACCCGGCCTGAAGCAGTCCCTACCAAGATGGGAGGCTGAGGGAGAACAAACAACGCCTGCCAGCACCTATCGTTCATGCACAGCATGCACGGCGCGACAGATGCCCTTTAAATGCCTGATTTTTCGCCTGCGCGGGCCTTGTCGGCCCTCTGGCTGGCCCTTTATCATGCGCGCCATGACGGAAACACTCACCGGCCCGTACACCTTGGAACGGGAGATCAAAAAAAGCCGGTTTGTGGCCAACGCTGCACCTGTGCACACTATTGAAGACGCAAACGCGTTTATTTCAGCCATTATCGCAGCAGAACCGGATGCCACCCACCATTGCTGGGCCTGGCAGGTTGGGCCGCATTGCCGCTGCCATGATGCCGGTGAGCCCTCCGGCACGGCGGGACGGCCTATTTTACAGATGATTACGGCGCAAAAGCTGGATCTTGTCGCCATCGTCGTCACCCGCTGGTTTGGCGGGATCAAGCTTGGCGCGGGCGGCCTTGTGCGCGCCTATGGCGGCACAGCAGCCGAATGTTTGCGGGAAGCCCCGAAAGAAGAGCTGATTGAGCGGATCCGGCTCAGTTTTCATTGCCCGTTTTCGCTTCTGTCCCTCATGCAGGCCCGCATGCAGGACTGGACGGGAACAGAGAGCGCACCCCCTGAGTTTGACAGCACGGGCGCACAGATTGTGCTCACCCTGCCTGCGGAACAGCAGGAGATGATCACACATCGCATTCAGGATTTAACCAGTGGCCAGACCACAGTGGCCGTCGTGGAGGAGGATTAGAAGCCCCGCCCGCACTTCTTATGCAGGCAGGCTTCACGCCACAACCATATTAGCGGGGCGTAACCCAGCCGTTCCCGGTGGAATCCCCAAGCTGGCCAGAACCATAAGGGCCACTGCTTTCATACGCAGAGCCATAGCGGGACAGGTCAGAACCCGTCACGGCATCACGATGCACTTTTGCCAGATGGTCAGGGTCAGCGCCGTGATTGAATTCCATGGACGGCGCATCCTGATAGCCCGGCGGCAGGCTACGGTGACCATGCACAGTCTTCTTTTCGGCAGATTTCTTGCCGGACTGAGAAGACGCGTCATCCCCGAACGAAATGTTGTCATCAGGCGTCAGTGCCGGGTCAGCATGAGCAGCGGACAGGCCCGTCGCCAGACTGAAACCAAGGCAAAGCCCGGTGAGCAGAAGTAAAGATGGTTTACGCAGCTGCGCCATTGCGCGTCACCCCGCGAAAGAAATGAACCATAACCTGCACTCAGAGACACTGGCGCGGGCGACAAGTTCTCAGTATCGCACCAACCCGCGAAAAAATCCAATCAGCTTTCATCACATCCTGTTCTGCGGCCCCCCGCCTGCCAGACCAGAGCTATCATGCTGGAAACATTGGAAGTCTGCCGTTCCGGTTCACTCCCGGAACAGCCATACGCCAGCCACACGGGCGCCATTCCCCATACGCAATACGTATTGCAGTCATTAAAGAACGATCCCATTTTCCCTTAAGAAAATTTGCGTATTGCGGCGGTTTTAGACATAAAGGCACCCCTTCACGCTTACTGAACGTGTAAGGCCCTTCCTTTTTCCATCAGGCCTTCCCTTTTTTATCTCCAGTATGAACAGACAGGATCGACCCATGAGTGCCTCGCTCAACCAGCCCCACCCGACGTCTAAAGCCTGGATGCCGGATAGCTGGCGGTCGTTTCCAGTCCGGCAAATGCCCACCTATCCGGATCAGGGCGCCGTCAAAACGGTTGAAGGCCGCCTGAGCTCCTATCCGCCGCTGGTGTTTGCCGGTGAAGTACGCCGCCTGCGTGCGCAGCTTGCAAAAGCTGCCAAGGGTGAAGCCTTTGTTCTGCAGGGCGGCGCCTGTGCGGAAAGCTTTGGTGAATTCAAAGCCGATGTGGTGCGCGACACCTTCCGCGTTCTGCTGCAGATGGCGGTTGTGCTGACCTTTGGTGCGAAAGTACCGGTCATCAAACTGGGCCGTATGGCGGGCCAGTTCGCCAAGCCGCGCTCATCCGACACGGAAAAGCAGGGTGATGTGACGCTTCCATCCTACCGTGGCGACATCATCAACGGACCGGAATTCACGGCTGAAGCCCGCATCCCGGACCCGCTGCGTATGGAAACCGGGTACTTCCAGTCCACCGGCATCCAGAACCTGCTGCGCGCCTTCTCTCGCGGGGGCTATGCCAACCTGCATGAAGTGCATCGTTGGAATCTGGGCTTTGTGGAACGCTCTCCGCTGGCAGACCGCTACCGCGTGATGGCCGAACGGATTGGCGAGACGCTCTCCTTCATGCAGGCCTGCGGGATTGACGCAGCCTCCGCCCCGCAGGTGGATGAGACGGAATTCTACACCTCGCATGAAGCCCTGCTGCTGCCATATGAGCAGGCTCTCACCCGCATCGATTCCACATCTGGCGAATGGTATGACTGCTCCGCACATTTTGTGTGGATTGGTGACCGCACCCGCCAGCCGGACGGCGCGCATGTGGAATTCCTGCGTGGCGTGCGCAACCCCATCGGCATCAAGGTTGGCCCCACCACCACCATTGACGATCTGGAACAGCTTCTGGAAATCCTGAACCCGCAGGATGAAGCCGGGCGCATTACTCTGATCTCCCGCATGGGCGCTGAAAAGCTGGGCAACCACCTGCCGCAGCTGATGCGCGCTGTGAAAGGCACGGGCCGCACCGTGACCTGGCTGACAGACCCGATGCACGGCAACACCATCTCCACCTCCCACAAGGTGAAGACGCGCTCCTTTGATGCCATCATGAAGGAAATCAAAGGCTTCTTTGATGTCAGCAAGGCTGAAGGCGTGCATGCCGGTGGCGTGCATCTGGAAATGACGGGCCAGAACGTGACGGAATGCGTGGGTGGTGCAAACTGCCTGACGGAAGATGATCTGGGCAGCCGCTACGAGACCTTCTGTGACCCGCGCCTGAATGCGGAACAGTCTCTGGAAATCGCTTTCCTGCTGGCGGAAGAGCTGACCGGCAAACGCTAAAATCTGACTGACTGGTCTGTGATCACAGAACCGGGGGGTGCCTTTACCGCACCCTCCGAACAGACCATCATCCGTGCACCAAAAACCGGAACGGAGCGCTGAGAGTATGACGCATTCCCCCCAGGGCACGGATGCGCCCGGCCTGACAACGGCTTACACATCGGCCCCGCTGCCCGACGCGACCATTCATGCGCGGACGGATTCCTACTTCAATCGCACGCGGGAAATTGTCTCCCATTTTGGCGATTGTCAGGTGACGTATGCTTTCTTCATCCGCCGTCCGGTCATTTCCGCACCGGGGCTAATGCTGGAATGGCTGAAAAACGTCATGGCAGAACGCAACAGCCCTTATTCGGTCGATCTGGTCCACCCGGAAGGCGACTGGGTGGGTGCGGGTGAGCCGCTGGTCTATATCACCGGCTCTTTCACCCATCTGGCGGACCTGGAAACGCTGCTGCTGCAAAAACTCGGCAGCCCGTGCGTTGCAGCCCATCGGGCCTATCAGATTGCCATTTCCTTACCCCAGACCAGATTTCTGGCCATGGATGCGCGCCACTGTGCCGGGTTCGAGATGCAGGAACTCATGGCTTATGCCGCTTCCGTTGGTGGCCGTGCCGCACAGCGCGACGGCGCGACGGGCTTTGTGGGCACCGCGAACGACGCCGTAGCGCCCTTCTTCGGCACCAGAGACGGCGCAGGCACCATGCCGCACGCCCTGATTGGCTATGCAGGTTCGACTGTTCGTGCGGCGGAAATGTTCCACGAGATGTATCCCGACGCGACGCTGGTCGTGCTGGTGGACTATTTCGGGCAGGAAATTACGGATGCGCTGGCCGTCTGCCGTCGCTTCCCGCACCTTGCGGCAGAAGGGCGTCTGGCCATGCGGCTGGACACCCACGGTGGCCGCTTTCTGGAAGGACTAAACCCGCAACTCTCCTACGCCGTGCTGGACCGGCACGCACCGGAGTCGTTGCGCCGCTATCGCTCAGATTCCGAACTCCGCTATCTGATTGGCACAGGCGTCTCCGCTGCTGCCGTCTGGCGGATGCGGGATGCGCTGGATGAGGCGGGCTTCCCGCAGGTGAAGATTATCGCATCCTCTGGCTTTGGCGTGACCAAATGCGCCTGTATGGCGGATGCGCGGGCACCCATTGATATTGTCGGCACCGGATCTTTTATCCCCGACCGATGGAACGAAACCTACGCCACAGCCGATATTGTCTCCTATAACGGCGTGGAACGCGTAAAAATCGGGCGTGAGTTTCTGCTCCCGTCCGCACAGAAGACACAGAAAGGCAAAGAGGCATGACGGACACCCCCTCCCCCGAGGACAAAACGTGGCGCGTGCGCATTCTGGATCTGTCCGGCGGTGCGGAAGATAATATTTCTGAAGAAGTCGGCGGCTTTCATGATCTGGCCCACGCCAACGCCTTTGCCCGCACCTATGTGCGGGACAGCGTGGAGCGGTGCCGCATGCCCGGTTCTTCCGCCAAGGATGTGCTGACAGCCTGGATGAGCTTTGGGGAAGACGCCCTTGTGATTGATGCCGGAGACAGTGGCTGGTCTTCCGCCAACGAACTGGATGACTTTGCCGCCACCCGCGCCACCCCGATGGAACGCGACTGGCGCGCTCTGGACCCCCGCCGTCTGGTGGAAGATGAAGACGCCGACGAGGACCTGCCCGGCGAGCCGGAAGAGCCTTCTTTCCACTAAACCCATTCTACACTCTGGCGGAGGCTGGTATTTCGCCTCTGCCCACGGCATAGAGACCCCATGAAGCTTCGTTTTGCGCCCAGCCCCACCGGCATGCTGCATGTCGGCAATGCCCGTCTTGCTCTTGCTAATGCTCTGTTTGCCCGCCGCCACGGCGGCAGCTTTCAGCTCCGTATTGATGATACGGACACCGAGCGGTCCCGCGAGAGCCACGTTGAGGCCATCCGCACGGATCTGACGTGGATGGGCATTACGTGGGATGAAACCTTCCGCCAGACCGAGCGGCTGGACCGCTACGCGCAGGCTATCAAGAAGCTGAAGGCCTCTGGCCGCCTCTATCCCTGCTTTGAAAGCGAATATGAACTCGCCGCCAAGCGGGAAACGCAGATCCGCCAGCGCCGCGCCCCGGTCTATGACCGCGCCATGCTCAAGCTGACGCCAGAGCAGCGTGCCTCCGCAGAAGCCAACGGCAAGGTGCCTTACTGGCGCTTCAAACTGTCCGATACGGTTGTCCGCTGGCGCGATCTGGTGATGGGCGATTGTCAGGTCAAACTGCCATCCGTGTCCGACCCGGTTCTGGTCCGCACCGATGGCACCGTGCTCTACACGCTGGCCTCTGTGGTGGATGATCTGGAAACAGACGTCACCCACATCATCCGTGGTGAAGACCATGTGACCAATACTGGCGTGCAGCTGGATATTGCAGAAGCCCTCGGTGCCCGCCCCGACCATTTCCGCTTTGCCCATCTGCCGCTGCTGCTGGATGAAAACGGCGGCAAGCTTTCCAAACGCTTTGATGCACTCTCTCTGCGCACCCTGCGGCAGGATGGCATTGAAGCCGA
The DNA here is from genome assembly GCF_044094635.1 of Acetobacter sp. KSO5. NCBI lineage: Bacteria > Pseudomonadati > Pseudomonadota > Alphaproteobacteria > Acetobacterales > Acetobacteraceae > Acetobacter > Acetobacter sp. KSO5. The sequence goes on from NZ_CP172014.1 coordinate 2,520,776, forward strand.
AGCGCTGATTTCCTATCTGGCCCGCCTCGGCAGCTCGGATGATCCGGTTCTGCTGCCGTTTGCCGAGCAGGCAGCGGTGTACGATATTTCTCACATCTCCCGCTCTGCTGCGCGCTTTGACACGCACCAGATGCTGGGGCTGAACCACAAGCTGCTGGGCCAGCTTCCGTTTGACGCCGTGAAGGACCGTCTGCCGGAAGGTGCGACCGAAGCCTTCTGGCTGGCCATCCGCGGCAATCTCGATCTGCTGTCCGAAGCGCGCCTGTGGCACACCGTGACCGATGGCACACTGATCCCACCCGTGCAGGAAGACGAACAGGACTTCCTCAAACAGGCTGCGGACCTGCTGCCTGCGGAACCGTGGGACACCACAACATGGAAAGCCTGGACGACCGCTCTGCGTGAGCAGACAGGCCGCTCCGGCAAAGCTCTGTTCCGCCCCCTCCGTCTGGCTCTGACAGGTGAGGAACATGGCCCGGAACTCGGCGACCTGCTGCCTCTGATTGGCCGCGCCCGCGCCCTCTCCCGTCTGGTTCCCGGAAACGCCTAAAGCCCATCACGGCTCCTGCAGAAGAGGATGTGTCCCATGACATCAGGCTCCCACCCTCTTCTGCACACACCCGTACCAGATGCAGCAGACCTGACACCCCGGCCGTCTGACGCGCTGCTGGTTATTGACGTACAGAATGATTTTCTGCCCGGCGGCGCGCTCGCCGTGCCTGAAGGCGATGCCATTCTGCCCGTTATCGGAAAGCTGCTCCGGCTCCCCTTTGGCCTGATTGTCACCTCGCAGGACTGGCACCCGGCGCAGCACATCTCTTTTAAAACAGCGACCCCGGCTGGCAAATGGCCGCCCCATTGCATCGCACACACGCAGGGTGCCGCACTGGCCGCTGACCTGGCCCTGCCGGCCAACACACTGGCCGTCTTCAAAGGCACGCAGGCCGATCAGGACAGTTACTCCGCGTTTGGCGGGAGAGACGCGCAGGCAACATCACTGGCCACCCTGTTACAGCATCACGGCATCACCCGTGTTTTTGTGTGCGGACTGGCGCTTGATTACTGCGTGCAGGCTTCCGCGCTGGATGCCCGCACAGCAGGCTTTCAGACTGTGGTCATTACAGACGCCTGCCGGGGCATTGCTTCAGACCTCACGCCAATTCTCGTCAGGCTGCAAGACGCTGGCGTAACGCTTTGCTCTTCCGCACATCTCATGCCTCGCCTCTAACGGCTGCCTTTCTGGCTCCCACACGGCGCAGCTGGAATACGGCGTGCTCCCGCCTGACACGAAGCGTATGCCCAGCTCCTGGCCGCCAGCTCCCTCGCACTTTCCAGATTAAACACTTTCCAGCTTTCGGGCCGTGACAGCCTCTGGAACATCAGGCACTCTTTCATCAGTTTTGATCAAATCAGTGTTCGACAGTCCGGAAGCCGTATGTTGCCGCCTCTCTCCCGCCGCTCTTTTGGTCTTGGCCTGACCGGCCTGCTGGCCGCCCCACGTCTTGCTGAGGCTTCAACGCCCATCATGACTTCTGATGTGCCGCCCCCTACGCTGGAAGTCCTGAAATGGGCTCCTGCCACACGGGCTGCCCTGCAAAGTGTGATGGATGCACACGGCCACTATTCCGAAGGGTATGATGCCAACCAGCGCCCCTATGCGGTGTTTGACTGGGACGAGACCGCCATTGTCGGCAACGTGCAGGAAACCCTGTTCCATTTCATGCTGGAGCATTTCAGCTTTCTGCTGCCTGCCGAGCAGTTCCGGCACCTTCTACATGTAGGCGGCTCAGACCATCCTCTCCCTGCTCCGTTTAAAAATCTCGCTGGTCAGCCCATTATTTTTTCCGAGCTGATACAGGATATTCTGGAGGACTACCGCGCCCTTGCCGCGCATTACGGCCACATGCCGCACCCGCTGCCGCGAGAAGAACTGGCGGATGATCCTGCCCTGCAGGCCTTCCGGGCCAGAATGGCGCTGTATCACCAGGCCCTGCGCGCCACACATGGAGAGGAAGTGGCTCAGCGCGGGCTGATCCGCTTGCTGGCAGGCCAGACCGTGCAGGATGTTGTCGCCCTCACCCGTGCGGCCAATGAGAGCGCGCTTGGCCAGTCCATTGAGCGCGTCACGTGGAAAAGCCCTGTCACTCGCCCCGGCAGAACCGGCCCGCTCAGCGTGACCATCACGCAGGCCCTCCGCCTGACACCGGAAATGGCGGACCTGTTCCAGATTTTGCAGGAACAGGGCATCGACCCGGTCATCTGCACATCCTCGCTGGAAGAAAGCGTCGCCATTTTCGCAACGTCAGCTGAATATGGCTACAATTTACGCCGCGAGCATATTTTTGGCGCGCGCCTCACCCAGCATAAAAAGCTGTATGGAACCACTGAAGAAGCGAATTACCCCTTCCCGTTCGGCGTTGGCAAAACCACAATCCTTCGCACCCATCTGGCCCACCGCAAACAGCCGCCGCTGATTATTTTTGCAGGGGAAGACAGTTCGGGCCACCTGCTCTCAGCCTTTCCGGAAACGCGGCTGTGTTGCCTGATCAACCGCAAACAAACGGCGGACATGCAGCCCTTCCTGCAAGAAGCCGTTAAACAGCGCGGCACTGCAACCCCGCGCCTTGTGCTACAAGGGCGCGATGAAAACACCGGGGAATGGCGTCCGGATGAAGCCAGTATCTTTCTGGGGGAAACCAGCCCCAGCCTGCCTTAAGGCATAGAAAAAGGGCCTGCCGGATTAACCGACAGGCCCTTTTTTGAAGCAAACCAGAAGCTGGCTGTCTTCTTAGTTCTTGGTTTTGTCAACCAGACGGGATTTTGCAATCCACGGCATCATGCCACGCAGTTTTGCACCAACAGCTTCAATCTGGTGGGCATCGTTACGAGCGCGCGTTGCCTTGAAGCCAATGTTGCCGGACTGGTTTTCCAGAATGAAGTTCCGGACGAACGTGCCGTTCTGGATGTCCGTCAGAATGCCTTTCATGGCCTTCTTGGTTTCCGGCGTAATCACGCGCGGACCGGACACATATTCACCATACTCAGCCGTGTTGGAGATGGAGTAGTTCATGTTGGCGATACCGCCTTCATAAATCAGATCCACAATCAGCTTCGTTTCGTGCAGGCACTCGAAGTAAGCCATTTCCGGGGCGTAACCGCCTTCAACCAGCGTTTCAAAGCCAGCGCGGATCAGCTCGACCAGACCACCACACAGAACAGCCTGCTCACCAAACAGATCAGTTTCAACTTCTTCCTTGAAGCTGGTTTCGATCACGCCTGCACGGCCGCCGCCAATAGCAGAAGCGTAGGACAGAGCGATATCCAGAGCGGAACCGGACTTGTCCTGAGCAATTGCCACGAGGCAGGGCACGCCGCCGCCACGCTGGTATTCAGAACGCACCGTGTGGCCGGGGCCTTTCGGGGCGATCAGGAACACGTCCAGATCCGGGCGGGCTTCAATGATACGGAAGTGGATGGCCAGACCATGAGCAAATGCCAGAGCGGCACCCTGCTTCAGGTTCTTTTCCAGAGACTCCTTATAAAGAGCGCCCTGCCCTTCATCCGGCGTCAGCACCATCACAACGTCAGCCCATGCGGCGGCTTTGTCCGGCGTCATGACCGTAAAGCCAGCCTGCTGTGCCTTTTCAATCGCGGAAGAGCCTTCACGCAGGCCGATCACGATATCCTTAACGCCGCTGTCTTTCATGTTGTTGGCGTGGGCGTGGCCCTGACTGCCGTAACCGATAACAGCAACTTTTTTGGATTTAATCAGATTCACATCAGAATCGCGGTCGTAATACACACGCATTGTCATATCGTTTCTTCCTTATTCTGTCAGAGCGCGGACGCTCTGCTCTTTCACCTTCAGAGGGACTGAATCGTCTGGGGGCCGCGGCAGATTGCGGCGACTCCGGTACGGGAGACCTCAACTAGCCCAAGCGGACGCATCAGCTCGATGAAACTGTCAAGTTTATCGGTAGACCCCGTCAGCTCGAACACGAAGGACGAGGCCGTTGTATCCACCGCCCGCGCCCGGAACGCCTGCGCAATGCGCAGCGCCTCGGTACGGGGTTCGCCAGAGGAGACAACTTTGATCATCGCCATCTCACGCGCAACATGCGGGCCATCTGCCGTCAGATCCGCCACGCGGGAGACCGGCACCAGCCGCTCCACCTGTGCCTTGATCTGCCGGATATCGGCCGGGGTGCCGGTGGTTACAATGTTCACACGGGACTGCTTACCATGCTCGTCCACCGGAGCCACCGTCAGGCTGCGGATATTGTAACCACGGCCGGAGAACAGGCCGACAATACGGGCGAGTGCCCCGCTTTCATTATCGACCAGAAGAGAGATGACCGCAGAGCCGGGAGCTTCCTGCTGCATTGAAAAAATTCCTGAAAACACGCCAGAACAAGCCGTGCGCTTCACACGGCGAAGAAGGAAGGAGGGGCAATCAGACGAGCATCATGCCCTCACGCGTGACCTTTGCCCCGCGTTCTTCCTGGTCCGGACCAAGGATCATCTCATTATGCGCCGCACCGGACGGGATCATGGGGAAGCAGTTTTCCCCTTCCGTCACGCACAGATCCACAACCACCGGACCATCATCCTCCAGAGCAGCACGAATGGTGTCATCCAGCTCTTCCATCCGCGTAGCCCGCAGGCCTTTGGCATGGAAGCTTTCTGCCAGCTTCACAAAGTCCGGCAGGGCATCACTATAGCTTTCGGAATAGCGAGACCCGTGCAGCAGTTCCTGCCACTGGCGCACCATGCCCATATAGTGGTTGTTGATAATGAACAGCTTAACCGGCAGGCGATACTGCGCGATGGTGCCCAGTTCCTGAATATTCATCAGGGTGGACGCCTCACCGGCAATATCCAGCACCAGCGCCTCCGGGTGTGCAATCTGCGCGCCAACGGCTGCGGGCAGGCCGTAGCCCATGGTGCCGAGACCACCGGACGTCAGCCAGCGGTTCGGGTCATCAAACCGGAAGAACTGGGCCGCCCACATCTGATGCTGGCCAACTTCAGTGGAGACATATGTGTCCCGGCCAGTCTCACGCGCCAGCTCATAAATCCGCTGGATGGCCTGCTGCGGCTTGATGACAGCATCCGGGGCCTGATCCTGCGAGAACCGCAGGCAGTCCAGCGCACGCCATGCTTCAATCTGCTCCCACCATGCGGCGAGATCGGGCTGATGGGCGTAAGCGGGTTCTTTTTCCCACTCTTCGATCATCATTTCGATAATCCGCCCGGCGTCGCCCACAATCGGCTGATCAACGGGGATGATCTTGTTGATCTGGGACGCATCAATATCGGCATGGATCTTGAAGGAATCCGGGGAGAACGCATCCACCCGGCCCGTCACGCGGTCATCAAACCGGCTGCCCAGAGCAATCAGCACGTCACAACCATGAGTAGCCAGATTGGCCTCATACATACCGTGCATGCCCAGCATGCCCAGATACTGCTGATCGTTCCCCGGATAGGCCCCAAAGCCCATCAGCGTGGAGGTGATGGGAAAACCCGTCAGCTTCACCAGCTTGCGCAGGTTTTCACAGGCCTTCGGGCCAGCGTTGATCACCCCGCCACCCGTATAAAACAGCGGACGACGCGCCTTTTTCATGGCAGCGACGGCGCGTTTCACGGCCTCACGGTCCGGTTCAGCCGTGCCTTTGGCAACGCGCATTGGCGTCTGGCTGGCTTCAACATACGGGGCATCACCCACCGTGATGTTCTTGGGCAGATCAATCAGCACGGGGCCGGGGCGGCCAGAGCGGGCAATCGTAAACGCCTCATGCACCGCAGGGGCCAGATCTTCCGGCCGGCGCACCAGATAATTGTATTTCGTCACCGGGCGGGTAATGCCTGTGGTGTCAGCTTCCTGAAAGGCATCATTGCCGATCAGGGAAGAGGGCACCTGCCCGGAAAGGCAGACCAGCGGAATGGAGTCCATCAGGGCGTCCAGCAGGCCGGTCACCGCATTGGTGGCACCGGGGCCGCTGGTCACCAGCACAACGCCCACCTTGCCGGTAGAGCGGGCATAGGCTTCCGCTGCATGCACGGCAGCCTGCTCATGCCGCACCAGCACGTGGCGAATACGGTTCTGTTTGAACAGAGCATCGTAAATCGGCAGCACTGCGCCACCGGGATAGCCGAAAATAACTTCCACACCCTGCTCATCTAGCGCGCGCATAAGCACTTCCGCGCCCGGAAGGGTCTGCGGTTTCTGTGCATCGGGTGCTGAAGAGGCGGTTTGCGGTGTCATCTTATCCTGTTCTCCCATGGAGGGGCTGGGCCGCATCTTTAGGGAACCTGTTGGCAACCGTCAATCCCGGAAAGAATAAAAGAAATAATTTCGTGCCATTTTCTTTCCGAAAATTTCTCAAAATCCGGCATACACATATCAAGATCGTATGTGAAACCAGATTGCGTCAGGGCATGATGCGCAAACCACGTCGCCTGACGCCGCGTATAACGGCCAGTTGCAAGGGTCGCGAGGCGGATCGCCTCCTCTTCCGACATCTCTCCGCGCAACATGGCCGCAAGTTCCGGCACGCCATGCGCCCGCATGGCTGGCAGGGCTGGGTCCAGTTTTTGTAATAACAAAGCACGTACTTCTTCCACCGCGCCATGCTGCATCATGGCTTCAAACCGCAGAGCGATTCTCGCACGCAGGTCTGGGCGGGGCGGCAACAGACGCAGGGCAATAAACCGACACGGCGCAGGTGGCAGCCCCGGCTGAGCCTGCCACCATGCCAGACTCCGACCCGTCCCCCGCCAGACCTCCCACGCACGGGAGACACGCTGCGAATCAACCGGCTGCAAGCGGGCTGCCATCTGCGGGTCCACCTCCGCCAGCCGGGCATGCAGAGCGGGTGCGCCTTCCTCCGCCACCAGCGCGCGGGCTTCCGTCCGGGCGGCTTCCCCACAATCGGGAATTTCCGCCAGCCCGTCGGTCAAAGCGCGCATATACATCCCGGTGCCACCGCACAGAATGGGCAGGCGGCCCGCAGCCCATGCCTCTTCCATGGCGGCAAGCGCCTGCGTGCGCCACCAGGCCACGCTGCCTTTTTCCGCTGCGGGGAGAACACCATAGAGGCGATGCGGCACTGCCTGCTCATCCGCCGCGCTCGGGCGGGCCGTGAGCTCATGCAGGTCTTTGTACACCTGCATGGAATCCGCATTGATAATGGTGCCACCGAGTTCCTTCGCCACCGCAAGTGCGAGAGCGGATTTGCCCGAACAGGTCGGTCCGGCAATGATCAGGGCCGGGGGTTGGGTTGTCTGGTCTTCCGCTTGCTTCATGCGGGCATTCCTGTCACACACCGATCTGAAATGATGAGCTTTGTTCTGACACTTGTCGCACAACGCGACGCCACCACCCTTGATAACGCCACCATTGCCCTTGCGCGGGATGCTCTGGATGGCGCACGGGACATCACCGTTCTCTCACCCGAAGAAGCGGTTGATATCCCCTGCCCCACCACAGCAGCAGAGCGCCTGCCTGCCCTGCATGCTGCACTGGAAGGCCGGGCGATTGATGCGGTCCTGACACATCAGGCCAGCCGACGCAAACGCCTGCTGGTGTCGGACATGGACAGCACGATCGTGGCGAATGAAACGTTGGATGATCTGGCTGCGCATGCGGGCATTGGTGAGAAAATTGCCGCCATTACCACCCGCTCCATGAACGGTGAGCTGGATTTTGCCACTGCCCTGCGCGAACGCGTGGCCTTGCTGAAAGGCTTTCCATCGGCTCTGCTGGAAAAGGCGTGGAAAGATGTCACGCTGAACGAGGGTGCTAAAGAAATGGTGCAGACCATGCACGCGCACGGGGCGCATACAGCCCTTGTGTCCGGCGGCTTCACCTTCTTCACGTCCCGCGTGGCAGGTCTGTGCGGCTTTGATGAAGACCACGCCAATACGCTGATTGTGGATGAGGCTCAGGGTATTCTGACGGGTGAAACCGGGCACCCGGTTCTCGGGCCGGATACCAAGCTGGCTCTGCTGGAACGTCTGGCCGCTGAGCATGCCATCCCGCTCGTGGAAACACTGGCGATTGGGGATGGAGCGAATGATCTGCCGATGCTGAAAAAGGCCGGTCTGGGGCTGGCCTTCCATGCCAAGCCGGTTGTGCGCAAAGCTGTGACTGCGCAGATCAACCAGACATCACTCAGGACAGCCCTGTTCGTACAAGGCTACCCTGTCTCGGCTTTTTCAGGCACATAAGACGAAGACTTAGGCTCGGAGGGAGGAAACCACACCATGCAGCTTGACCCGCGTGATTTTTCTTCCTTCCCCATTGCCCGCACCATTCTGGTGATCGTCGGCTGTGGCCTGCTAATCTACTGCTTTCAGTATTATCTGATCCTGCCGCCAGACTCTCCCGAGCATGTCATGCGCCATGTGGCCGCCCTGATTGTCGGGACACTTATTCTGCTCGGCACAATCTGGGTCTAAAAAAACGGCCCTGAACACTCAGCCAGAAAATTCTGTGCCGGACATTCGGGCCGCTTCTTTCATCTCGACGCAACAGGCAGGTTTCCCTGCCTCAGTGTCAGGATTTCTTCACGAACTCAGATTTCAGGTTCATGGCCCCGATGCCGGGGATCTTGCAGGCAATGTCATGCCCGTCTCCGCCATCTGCCAGACGGATGCCTTTAACCTTCGTGCCGCCTTTGACCACCAGAGAAGATCCTTTGACCTTCAGATCCTTGATCACGGTCACAGTATCCCCATCCGCCAGCACATTGCCGTTGGCATCGCGGATTTCCGCTGTGCCTTCTGCGCCATCAGCCTCGGCGGCCTGATCCTGCTGGCTCCATTCATGCCCGCATTCCGGGCAGATCCACAATGCGCCATCCTGATACGCATAGGCGGAACCGCATTTGGGGCACTTAACGTCACTATCCATCATCAACCTCGTTGTTATGGAGTGTCCTAAAGCACGGATCCTGCGCCTCTCCTACCCCTGAAGGGCCCGGACGCGTGGCTTAGCGTGTTACTGTTTATCTGACGTACGGCCTGTCCACAGCCAGAGTGCGAGCGGCGGCACAAAGAAATACAGAGCAACCGCTACAATCAGCAGTCGCAGTTCAAACAGCAAATCCGTATGCAAAATGCTGCGGCAGAAAATATTAGCCAGCCCCAGCATCAGGACGACGCAGGCAAACCCGCCCAGATTGGCCAGAAAAGACCGCCCGGCATTAATCTGCACAAGGGTTCTGAACACCACGCCACCCGGTTGCTGCTTGTTCATGGCTTTTCCTTTTGGTTCTGCTTTGTGTGTTTCTCTTAAGCGCCTGCCACCGGGAAGTCACTGACCGATCTGGGAAACGCTGCCCCTAGAAACCCAGTCGCCGATGCATTTCCGCCACCAGGCCCGGCGTATCATCCAGCGGGGTGACAGCCCATGGTACCAGACCTTGCGCGGATACATCATCTTCCAGCATCCGGATGCGCCCCGCTGCTTCCAGTCCTTGCAGGAAGCGGGTAATCCGCCGGGAGCGGCCCGGCAGAGGGAACACAAACACGCTGGCCGGCCCGGCCACAGCTTCGGACACCATGGAGACACTATCCATGGTCACCACAAGGCTGTCCGCACAGGCCACCAGCCCCCTATAAGGATTGTCTCCCTCGCCATTCCAGACCGTGCCCCCTGCGCCTTCCACCAGGTCCGTCAACACCCGCAAGGCGTCCGGGTCCGTCCGGCGGGAGGGCGTGACAATCAGGCTTCCGCCCTGCTGCCTTACAGCCTGCGCCAGCAGCGCCCCCAGCTTGCGGGCTTCCGGCACGCCAAACTTAAACCGCCCGTTGGAGCCGCCCACCAGCCCGGCAATCAGCGGGCGCGGGAGACCAGCAAAACGCGGCATCCATTCTTGCCGCGCCTGCGCCAGCACCTCCGGCGTCAGTCCATGCAGAGCCGTGCGGCCCAGCAGCACATTGGGGCCGGAAATTTCGTCATGCTCACACGCCACAATCAGATCAAACCGCTCCAGAGACTGACGCGGATTTTGCACCTGCACCACCGGGCGGCCCGGCGCACGCAGGGCCGCGCCAATCGCGCCGCCTTTGCCACCAATGCTGATCACCACATTCGCCTGCGCCAGTCCCGGTATAGCTCCAAACGACGCGCCGGAGGCTGTGCGCAGAAAAGGACGCGCCAGGACAGGCGGACCGGCGAGCATCAGACGTGCCAGACGGCCGGGGCTGACAGCCTGAAAGCAGCTTTCCCACCCGGCCCGGCTTGCCAGCCCCAGAGCCTGAGAGCGCATCCCGGCAAAATCTTCCCCCACCACCAGAGCGGAGACAGGGTTTGAACCCGGCACCTTTCCGGCATATACGTCTTCAGCCATCAGGCTCCCCTGCTTTTTTCGTTTCAAACCCGGTCAGGACGGATACCACACAGCATGTCCAACAGCTTTGAGGCAATGGGCCTTCTGCCGTCTTTGTGCACATGGGCCGCACAAGCAGGCATGGAAGAGCCCACGCCTATCCAGCAAGCCGCCATTCCCGCAGCCCTTGCGCAGAAAGATATTCTGGCCATTGCCCCAACGGGCACGGGCAAGACCGCCGCCTATGCTCTGCCGATGCTGCAACAGCTTCTGGAAAGCAAACGCGCGCAGGATGTGCTGGTGCTGGTCCCCACGCGTGAGCTGGCTTTGCAGACAGCCCGTGTTTTCCGCACCTGTCTGGGCCAGAAGGCCGATAATTCCCGCCAGAAAGCAGGCACCGTTGCCGTCGTGCCGCTTTATGGTGGCGCAGACAGAGCGCATCAGGCCGAGCGCCTGCTTCATGACGGCCCGCGCGTGCTGATTGCCACCCCCGGCCGCCTGCTGGATTTTGCCGATGGCGGGGAAATTATGCTCGCTTCCTGTACCCGCGTGGTGATGGATGAAGGCGACCGCCTGTTCTCCCCCGAGTTTTTTGAAGAAAGTGCGGCTATTGTCAGCCAGCTGCCGCCTGTCCGGCAGACGCTGTTTTTCTCCGCAACGCTACCAGCAGCCCTCAAACAGACTGTGCAGCAACTGCTGCGGCGGCCAGAAGAAATCCACATTACCCGTGCGGCAGAAAAGCGTGGCCCCATTCGTCAGGGCGCACTCTTTATAGAGCCTGCACAGAAAACCGGTTTCCTGCGGCAGTTCTTCATGCGGGACCGCACCAACCGGGCGATTGTTTTCGTCAAAACCAAAGCCGAAGCGGATCAGCTGGCCGCCACGCTTAAAAAAGCCCGCGTTCAGGCTGCCCCGCTGCATGCCGATCTCTCTCAGGCTCAGCGCAACGCAACAGTGGCCAGCTTTGCAGCCGGCAAAATTCTGGTGCTGGTAGCGACCGACATTGCCGCCCGCGGGCTGGACCTGCCCTCCGTGAAAAACGTGGTGAATTATGATCCACCAGATCAGCCGGAAGCCTACCTGCACCGCATCGGCCGCACAGGCCGTGGCGGCCAGACCGGTTCAGCTCTGACGCTGTGCGCAGCAGCCGAGCGTAAAAAGCTGCGGCAGATTGAACTAGGCGCGTCTGTCCGCCTGCGTATTCTCTCGCAGGAACAGGCGCTGCCGGACGCTGCGGAACCTAAACAGGCATCCGGAACGCCACGCGGCAGAAAACCCGCTCCTCGTCGCACATCCGGCACTTGAACGCAGGCCCAAAACAGTGGACCATAATCTCATGATTTGCACGAAGAGCGCCCGATGAGCACACGTCAGACTGGCCTAGGCCCGGTTCATATTTATGTCTGCCATCATGCTGCGGGCATTACGTTTGAAGATGACGTGTTTCGCCCCATTCAGGTGGGCCGGGCTCTGGCCAATACGCACCTGCCCATCCGGGGGGATGACACGGGCGACACGATTTCCAGCAAAAACCGGGAATATTGTGAGCTGACAGCCCTGTACTGGGCGTGGAAGAATGACCCGGATGCCGCATGGATCGGCTTCATGCATTATCGGCGGTTTCTGGATTTTGCGTGCACAGGCCTCAAGACCGACCAGTTTGGCTGCATTACCCTGCAGGACATGACGCCTCAGACGCTGAAGCAGATGGGCCTGAACGCCGCCACCGTCCGCAAGACGATTGAAAACACGCCTAACGCCTGCGCCATTCTTCCGGAGAAGTGGTCCGTGCGGAATGTCGGCTTTACGTCGTTCTACCAGCATTATGTGGAGGCCGATTACCACTTTGCGCATGATCTGGCCCTGACCCGCGCCGTGATTGCCGACCTGTACCCGGATGATCTCCCCGCGTTTGATACGGTCATGGCGGCGGATGAAGGCTACTTCACCAATGTCTTTGTCTTCCGGCGGGACCTGTTTGACACCTATTGTACGTGGCTGTTCGCCATTCTCTCAGAAGTCGAACGCCGGGCCGATCTGACCAATTACTCCGCACAGGCACGCCGAATTTATGGCTATCTGGGCGAGCGGCTGTTCAATGTGTTCATGGCCTCCCCGCATGTGCCCAAAGAGGGCGTGATTGAACGCGCACGCTGCTTCTTTGAAAACACAAAAACCGGCAAGGAGGTCATCCTCCCCAAAAGCCCGCCAGCCCCGGCGGCGAATGCCGTTACCATTGTCACCGCTGCGGATGAAAATTTTGTTCCGCATCTGGCGGCCTTACTGGAATCCATCAAGGCCTCCTTCAACCGGGACCATTTTCTGGAACTGGTTGTGCTGGATGGGGGTATTCCGCCCCTTAAGCGCAATCTTCTCAAACGGCAGTTCCATATCGACCTGCCCGCCAGCAAAGGCAGCCTGACCTTTCTGGACTGCCAGCATATGTATCGCGGCATCAGCACGCATATGCATTTCTCGCCGGCCACGTTCTACCGGCTCTCGCTGGGACAACTTCTCCAGCACCATCCGCGCGCTCTCTATATTGATTGCGACACCATTGTTCTGGCCGATCTGTGCCGCCTGTGGGACACACCGCTGAATGGCGCAGTGATTGCGGCAACACCAGACCTGATCATGAAGAATTTCGTGAACGCAGGCATCCGCTCCATGGAAGAAACCGGCGCACTGCCCGCCAGCCGCTATCTGAGCGAATATCTGGGGCTGCAGGGCCGGGGCGATGCCTATTTTCAGGCCGGTGTCATTTTGTTTGATCTTGATGCCTTCCGGGCCGCCAATATTTCCAATGCCGCCATCAAGGATCTGAGCAACCGGCGCTACTGGTTCCTTGATCAGGATATTCTGAACAAATATCTGATCGGCAAAGTCAAAATGCTGGATACGTCATGGAACTGTGTAAACAGCATCCGCGACATCTTCCCGCATCTGAATGCCGACTGGCGCGCCAAGGTTCTGGAAGATCTCAAAGACCCGAAAATTGTGCATTATGCCGGGTATGAAGCCAAACCCTGGAACAACCGCAACGCGCCTCTGAGCTTCTTCTATTGGTTCTTCCTACGGAAAACCTTCTGGTATGAAGCCATTTTCCATGGCGGCACGGCCCCGGGGGATGAACCGGCCCCCTTCCGGCACAGCCTGTTGCGCCGAGTGCTGACACGGGGCTGGCATCTCCTGCCGCGCCCCCTACGCAGACCTTTGTCCGGGGTTGCGTCACGCATCAAGCAAGCATTGTAAGGCCCGATATGCCTCCTCAACCTGCGCCATCAGCCGGACAAAATTTATGCAAGGTGACAGCCGTCATTGTCACCTGCAACCGGCTGCCCATGCTGAAAACAGTTCTGGAGCACACGCTCGCACAGAATTTTTCAGCCGTGGTGGTGGTCAATAACGCCAGTCAGGATGGCACGCGGGACTGGCTTGAAACCCAGATGGACCCGCGCCTGCATTGCGTGCATGAAACCGTAAACAGCGGTGGTGCAGGTGGATTTGCACGCGGCATGGACTATGCCGCCCGCCAGACAAACTGTGACTGGCTTGTCTGTTTTGATGATGACGCCTGGCCGCAGCCTGACGCACTCAGAATCTTTCAGTCCCTGCCGTTGCCCCCTACGGTGGGCGGGGTAGCCGCCGCAGTCTATTTCCCCAACGGGACTGTGTGCGACATGAATCGCCCCGGTCTGAACCCGTTTGCCAGTATTGGGAAATTTTGCAGCCTTCTGAAAAGCCGCAGACGTACCTTTGCCATAGATCCAGCCGCCTACCAGCAGACCAAACCTCTGCCTGTCGATTATGCATCCTTTGTGGGCTTTTTTGTGCGGGCCGCTCTGGTGCGTGGCCCGCTGGGATTGCCGCAGAAAGACCTGTTCATCTACGCGGATGATATTCTCTACGCATGGAAGTTACGCAGTCTCGGCCTGAAAATTTTGTTTGTGCCAGCCATCCGGTTTTCTCATGACTGCAAAACCACCGTCAGCTTTGCGCGCAACCGGTGGAAAATCTACTACATCGTCAGAAACCGAATTCTTTTTTACAAGAAAATTGCCGGATGGCTTTTCCTGCCGTTTGCCCCACTGCTGCTCCTCAGCACGCTGAAGCTTTACTGGAAAAACCGGACAACTCCACGTATCCGCTCCCTGATGCTCGCTGGCCTGCGGGACGGTTTGCGCAATGATACCAGCCGCGCACATACCAACATTGTGACCCTTGCCGACGAGTCCTGAGACAGATGGGATTGCAGCATGAGCCAAGGGGGATAATACTTCCTCCGCCATGCTGTGTCTTACCCCCTCATCTGGCGAAAACGCCCTCCTGATTTTCGGCTGCATAACAGGCTGGGTTTCGTCATGAGTTGTGCGTCCCGCCGCCAGAACACGCAACAGGGACGCATCCGTCTTCGTACCCTCTCAGAAACACTCCCCCCGCCGCAGCTTCCCCTGCCGCATTTTGATATCGCCCTCCCGCCGCTGGAACTTACCCGATGGCAGGACGGGAATTGCGGTATTCCCGGCGCCTATCACTTTGAAGCCACACGCCCCGGCCCGCACGTCGCGATAACAGCGCTCATGCACGGCAATGAATATGCCGGAGCCTATGCGCTAGACCATTTACTTACTCACGCTGTTCGTCCGGAACGGGGCCGACTCACTCTGATTTTTCTGAATCTGGACGCCTATGCGCGGTTTGACCCGTGTCGTCCTACCCTGTCCCGCTTTATTGATGAGGACATGAACCGGCTTTGGCAGCCAGACCTCATTGCCTCGGCACATACATCGCATGAGATGGACCGTGTGCGTGCCGTAGCGCCAATCCTCAACACGGTTGATGCGCTGCTGGATCTGCATTCCATGCTGTGGCCGGCTGACCCACTTTTTTTGAGCAACATGACAGAAAAAAGCCGCGTGCTGGCCTCAGCACTTTCGGCTTTTCAAACCCCTCCGCCGCTGGTGGTGCAGGATAGCGGGCATGAGGATGGCCCCCGGCTGATTGATTACGTGCGCTTCGCCTCCAACCGCACAACCGCCAAGGCCTGCCTGCTGGAAGCCGGGCAGCACTGGCAACCCGCTGCCGCCACACTGGCTCTGAGCGTCTGTCAGACTTTTCTGGAACAGATGGGCACCGTCTCGCCAAGTGGCAGCACCAACAGCACAGCTAGCCGCCAGAAGGTGCGGCATGTCACGGTGACAGATAACGTACAGGCTCTCACGCCCCGTTTTGTGTTTGTCAAAACGTTTCGCAGTGGCGACATTATTAAAAAAGCAGGAACTTTACTGGCATTTGACGGGTCTGAAGAAATCAGAACCCCTTATGATAACTGCCTGCTGGTCATGCCCAACCTCAGGCCGATGCGCGGGCATACCGCAGTGCGGCTGGCCCGCTACACCTGAAGAACCCTGAGGCCGGGACCAAAGCCCCCGCCTCAGTTTCCATGTTTTAGCGGTTATAGATCGGGAAACGGGCGCAGAGTTCACGCACGCGCTCATGCACAGCGTTTTCAACTGCGGCATCACCTTCCCCGCCGGAAGCGGCGAGAGCGGTCAGCACTTCGTCAATCATTTCACCAATCTGGCGGAATTCCGCTTCACGGAAGCCACGGGCCGTTGCTGCCGGGCTGCCCAGACGCACACCGGAGGTGATGGCAGGTTTTTCCGGGTCAAACGGGATGGCGTTCTTGTTGGCGGTAATGCCTGCGCGTTCCAGAGCATGCTCGGCAGCTTTACCGGTCACTTTCTTGGGCCGCAGATCAACCAGCAGCAGATGCGAATCTGTGCCACCCGTTACAATATCAAACCCGCGTTCCACCAGAACTTCGGCCAGAACATTGGCGTTCTTCTGGACGGCTTTCTGGTATTCCTTAAATTCCGGCTGAAGCGCTTCACCAAAGGCCACGGCCTTGCCGGCGATCACATGCATCAGCGGGCCACCCTGCAGACCGGGGAAAACGGCGGAATTGACCTTCTTGGCCAGCGCTTCATCGTTGGTCAGGATCAGACCACCACGCGGACCGCGCAGCGTTTTATGCGTGGTGGACGTCACCACATGCGCATGCTCAAGCGGGTTCGGATACAGGCCAGCGGCCACCAGACCAGCAAAATGCGCCATATCAACCATCAGGAACGCGCCAACTTCATCCGCAATACGGCGGAAGCGGGCGAAATCGATGATGCGCGGATACGCAGACCCACCAGCCACAATCAGGGTCGGCCTGGTCTCACGCGCCAGACGCTCCATTTCCTCGTAGTCCAGCAGGCCGTCGTCTTTGCGCACGCCATACTGGACAGCGTTAAACCACTTGCCGGAATAGTTGGGCGCCGCACCGTGCGTCAGGTGGCCACCAGCTGCCAGGCTCATGCCCAGAATGGTGTCACCCGGTTTGGACAGCGCCATGAAGGCGGCCTGATTGGCATTGGCACCGGAGTGCGGCTGCACGTTGGCAAAACCTGCGCCAAACAGGGTTTTAACGCGCTCAATGGCCAGTACTTCGATCTTATCGACCTCAGAGCACCCGCCATAATAACGGCGGCCGGGGTAGCCCTCCGCATATTTGTTGGTCAGTACGCTGCCCTGAGCCTGCAACACGGCTTCAGACACCATGTTTTCGCTGGCAATCAGTTCAATGCCGTCCTGCTGCCGCTTCAGCTCACTGGCGAGCGCTGCTGCAACATCCGGATCCGTCTTTGTAACCGGCGCATGAAAAAAACGATCCAGATCCGTCTGGCTCATCAGGAGCTCCTCATTTCATCTCGTTCAACCGGCCTGTGCACTGTCCTGTAAGTGCCAGGCCGTTCGTTACGTTTAAAACACATCTTGCTAAGAGAGATACTCTAGCCTCTCTATGGGACGAAGACCACCAATTGCTCTATACGTCGTTTTCTTCACGGTCGAGACAGGAGAGAAAAGTCTATGACGCAAAGGCCTGCATCTTCCGCAGCGTCATTCATTACGCGCTGCATGCCTTTGGATAAGCTGGAATCCTCGCAAGGCCTCAAGCGTGTTCTTGGTCCGGGCAGCCTTGTTGCCCTTGGCGTGGGGGCTACCATTGGCGCTGGCCTTTTCTCTCTGACAGGCATTGCCGCGTCTGAAAATGCCGGACCGGCCGTTATCCTCTCGTTCCTGATTGCGGCCATAGCCTGCGGATTCGCTGGGCTGTGCTACAGTGAACTCGCCAGCATGATCCCCATTGCCGGCAGCGCCTACACCTACGCCTACGTCACTCTGGGTGAGCTGATGGCGTGGATTATCGGCTGGGATCTGGTTCTGGAATACGCAGTGGGTGCCGCTACGGTGGCGGTCAGCTGGTCACGCTATGTGGTCTCGTTGCTGGATTCGTGGGGCCTTGTGCTCCCTCCACGCCTGACAGCCTCCCCTTTTGAGACTGTGCAGATGCCAGACGGCAGCCTGACAGTCGGGCTGATGAACCTGCCCGCCGTCTTCATCATCGGGCTGGTCTCCATGATCCTCATCCGCGGCATCTCCCAGTCTGCCAAGGTCAATGCCGTCATCGTCGTTATCAAGCTGCTGGTGATTGCCGCCTTTATCGGGTTTGGCATTTCCTACATCCACCCGGCCAACTACCACCCCTTCATCCCGCCGAATGACGGCACGTTCGGCCATTATGGCTGGTCTGGCATCATGCGCGCCGCTGGCACGATCTTCTTCGCCTATGTCGGCTTTGATGCGGTTTCCACCACAGCGCAGGAAACCAAGAACCCGGCGCGGGATATGCCCATCGGCATTCTGGGCAGCCTGCTGGTCTGCTCGCTGGCCTATATCGCGTTCTCCTTCGTCATGACCGGTCTGGTCAATTACAAGGACATGCTGGGTGATGCCGCCCCGGTTGCCACAGCCATTAACCGCACACCCTACCACTGGCTGCAACTGGCGGTAAAAATCGGCATTATCTGCGGCTTTACCTCTGTGCTCATGGGCATGCTGCTGGGCCAAAGCCGGGTGTTTTTTGCGATGTCACGAGACGGCCTGCTGCCGCCCATGTTCAGCCGCACGCATCCGAAGTTCCAGACGCCCTGGCTGTCCAACATCTTCTTCATGATCATCACCTGCCTGCTCAGCGCCTTCCTGCCCATTTCCGACCTTGGGCATATGACGTCCATCGGCACTCTGCTGGCCTTTGTGCTGGTCTGTGCGGGTGTGATGGTGCTGCGCCGCAAATCTCCGGATGCTCCCCGCGCCTTCCGCGTACCGGGTGGGGACCTTATTCCGGTTCTGGGCATTCTCAGCTGCTCCGCCGTCATGATCTCACTGGACAAGCTGACATGGATCCGGCTGGTCGTGTGGCTGGCCATCGGCATGGCCATCTATCTGGGTTACGGACGCTATCGCAGCGTTCTTGCGCGGTCCTGACCCCCGCGCGCATGGGGTTGCATAACGCGGGAAGCGGCGCATACTCGCTTCCCGCTGTTCACCCCCGTCGGGTTTCTGCCTGATCTGGCCTCGCATTGCCCGGCCCATCAGGCCCGCCCGACACGCAATGGAGATCCCGCCCATGCTGGCTGGTCGCTTCCCTCAGGCCCGCCCTCGCCGTAACCGGTTTGATGATTTCACGCGCAGACTGGTCGCTGAATCCTCTCTGGGCATCAACAATCTGATCTGGCCGATTTTCTTCATGGAGGGCACCAACTCCGTGACAGATGTGGCCTCCATGCCCGGCGTACAACGCGTCACGCTGGACCGACTTGCTGCCCATGTTGAACCTGCCGCCAAACTGGGTATTCCCGCACTGGCCCTGTTCCCCATCACGCCGGCTGAAGCCCGGAATGAAACAGGCTCTGAAGCCCTGAACCCGGACAACCTGATGTGCCGGGCCGCGCGCCTGCTGAAAAAAGAATTCCCCAATGTGGGTCTGATTGGCGACGTGGCGCTGGACCCCTACACCAGCCATGGTCATGACGGCATTATCCGGAATGGCTATGTGGTGAATGATGAGTCCGTCACCATTCTCGCTCAGCAGGCTGTCAATCAGGCTGCTGCCGGGGTGGATATCCTTGCTCCGTCCGACATGATGGACGGACGCATTGGCAGCTTCCGCACGGAACTGGACAAGAACGGGTTTGTTGATACCCGCATCATGTCCTATGCCGCCAAATATGCCAGCGCCTTCTACGGTCCGTTCCGTGATGCTCTGGGCTCCGGGGATCTCCTGAAAGGCGACAAGAAGACCTACCAGATGGACCCCGCCAACAGCGATGAAGCTCTGCGTGAAGTGGAAATGGATATTGCCGAGGGCGCGGACATGGTCATGGTCAAGCCGGGCCTGCCGTATCTGGACATCATCCGCCGCGTGCGGGACACGTTTGCCGTGCCGACCTTCGCTTATCAGGTCTCCGGTGAGTATGCGATGCTGATGGCCGCCATCCAGAATGGCTGGCTGGACCATGAGCGCGCCGTAATGGAAAGCCTGCTGGCCTTCCGCCGCGCTGGTGCTCATGGCGTGCTGACATACTTTGCGATTGAAGCCGCAGAGCGCATCAAACAGACATACGGCGTCTGAACAGCAGCCGAAGCCCCGCGCTTCGGCTTCCGCCCGCATCGCCTTTCTGTGAAACCTCTTTTGGCCGGAAAGCCAGTGCGTTACGGGCGGCGTTCCTGTTACAGTCTGGCAGGCTGTTTGTTTTACCAGCCTGCCACTCCTTTTCCGGACATGACGTATGGTTTCTACACTGCGGCAATCGCAGTTTTTCTACACCACAGCGCCCCAGCCCTGCCCTTATCTACCGGGACAGATGGAGCGGAAGGTGATTGCGGATCTCGCCGTCCCCAATGCGGACGCCCTGCATAACCGCCTCTCCCGCGCTGGCTTCCGGCGCAGCCATACGCTGGCTTATGCGCCTGTGTGCGCCACCTGTTCGGCCTGCACGCCTATCCGCATTCCCGTGCATCGCTTTGAACCAGACCGCACGCAGCGGCGCACCCTGCGCCACAATGCCGATTTGCACGCCATGCGCATCCCGCCCATCACCACGTCGGAACAATACGCCCTCTTCCGCCGCTATCAGACAGCACGCCATACGGACGGTGACATGGCCACCATGACGGGAGAAGACTATCGCAGCATGGTGGAAGACACACCCGTGGAAACCATGCTGTTTGAATTTCGAACAGAAGCGGGTGAACTGATGATTGTGAGCCTGATTGACCGGCTGGAAGATGGGCTGTCGGCTGTCTACAGCTTCTATAACCCGGACCTGCCCCGTCGTTCACTCGGTAGTCTGGCCGTGCTGTTCCTTATTGAGGAAACCGCACGCCTTGGCCTGCCTTACCTGTATCTGGGTTACTGGATTCAGAAAAGCCGGAAGATGTCCTACAAATCCCGCTTCCAGCCTGCCGAAATCCTGACCCACGGCGTCTGGCACACGCTGGATGCTGAGGCGTAATAATCCTGTTCAGGCTTTCTTGAGCGCCCAGGAGGGGGCTTCCTTACCCACAGCGGCGCGTTTCCCCACCCAGGTCTGAAGGTCTGCAAACGGACGCAGGCGCACGTTGCCGGGCCATAGCAGACCATCCTCAGCTTTAAAGACGACTGCATTCTTCAGGGACTCACTGGCTTTGGCATATTTCTGCAAGCCGACACCCAGACCACGCCCCATGACCGGCAGTTGCTCCAGCGGGAAAATCAGGAAGCGGCGGTTACTGCCCAGCACGGCAACCTGATCACCTTCTGCAGGCACGCAGAGCTGTGCGCTTTCCTCGCCCTTCAGGTTGAGCACCTGACGGCCTGAACGCTTTTCCGCCACCATGCTCTCTTCGTCCACCAACATGCCGCGCCCGGCGCTGGAAGCGACAAGGCGACGCGCACCGGCCTGCACCGGGAACACGGTAATCACGTCTTCATCGTTCGAGAGATCAAACAGCAGACGCACTGGCTGGCCATCGCCACGCCCTCGCGGCAGGTCCGCGCCTTTCACGGTAAAGGCGCGCCCATCAGTGCCGAAGAAGCACAATTTGTCCGTGCTCTGGCAAGGCACCGCAAGGCGCAATCCGTCGCCTTCCTTGAACTTCTGGTTCTCCAGATCAACAGCATGGCCTTTCACAGCCCGCACCCAGCCTTTCTGAGACAGGATGAGGGTCAGAGGCTCACGCTCCACCGTTTCCACTACGGAGATATCAATGGGGGCCGGAGCGGACTGGAGCGTGCTGCGCCGTTTGCCCAGCTGACCTTGCCCGAATTTCTTGACCATGCCCTCAAGTTCGCGCCCGATACGGAACCACCGCTTCTTCTCGTCACCCAGCAGCGTTTCCAGTTCGGCCTTCTCGGCTGAAAGCGCGTCATGCTCCTTGCGGATTTCCAGCTCTTCCAGCCGGCGCAGGCTCCGCAGCCGCATATTGAGCACAGACTCGGCCTGCAGATCGGTCAGTGAGAACGTGGCAATCAGGCTGGCCTTCGCATCATCCTCTTCACGAATAATGCGAATGACCTCATCCAGATTCAGATAAACTGCCAGGAAACCTGCCAGAATTTCCAGCCGACGCAGGACAGCGTCCAGACGGTGGCGGCTCCGACGCTCCAGCACCACATGGCGGTGGTCCAGCCAGGCACGCAGAACGTCCTTCAGGCCCATAACACCCGGTGCGCGGTCCGCACTCAGCACGTTCATGTTCAGCGGGAAGCGGCTTTCCAGCGTGGTCGCCCGGAAGAGGGTTTCCATCAGCACTTCCGGCTCAATGCCGCGTGTTTTTGGCTCCAGAACCAGGCGGATTTCATCCGTGCTTTCATCCCGAATGTCGCCCAGAAGCGGCAGCTTCTTCTGCTCCAGAAGATCGGCAATCTGCTCAATCAGACGGGATTTCTGCACCTGATACGGAATTTCGGTGACAATAATCTGCCAGGTGCCAAAACGCCCCTGTTCGACTTCCCACCGCGCCCGCATGCGGAAGCCACCACGCCCTGTCTCATAGGCTTTCAGAATGGCGTCCGAATCTTCAACAATCAGGCCACCGGTCGGGAAGTCCGGCCCCGGCATCAACGCCAGCAGTTCAGCCGTGGTAATGTCTGGCTTACGGGCCAGCAGTGCAGCAGCCGCACAGACTTCGGCAGCATTATGCGGCGGAATGCTGGTGGCCATCCCTACAGCAATCCCGGCCGCACCATTGGCCAGCAGGTTCGGGAAAGCCGCAGGCAACACAACCGGTTCCTGCTCTTCACCATCATAGGTCGGGCGGAAATCGACGGCATCATCTTCAATACCGTCCAGCAGAGCCTTGGCGACTTCGGTCAGCCGCGCTTCCGTGTATCGCATGGCGGCGGCGTTATCGCCGTCAATGGAACCGAAGTTCCCCTGCCCTTCCACCAGCGGGTAGCGGGCAGCAAATTCCTGTGCCAGACGCACCAGCGCCTCATAAACCGAGGCATCCCCATGCGGATGGAATTTACCAATAACGTCACCCACCACACGGGCGCATTTCTTGAAGCCGGAGGACGGGTCCAGCTTGAGTTGGTGCATGGCGTAAACAAGCCGACGATGCACCGGCTTGAGGCCATCCCGCACGTCAGGCAGCGAGCGCGACATGATGGTGGACAGCGCATAGGCCAGATACCGTTCACTGAGCGCATCCGCCAGCTTGGTATCCTCAATATGGCCTTCAAATGTCTCGCTCATTTCCTGCTCCCCAGACCCAATGCCGGCTCTCATACAGCCTGAGACATAACGCTGTGACGCGTTTTGTTCTAGTCTCCTTCTTCTTCAGGCGTCTCATTCGGCTGTCCGGCAAGACGCGCCACCCGATCCACCAGCCGCTCCCGCGCCGCAGGCAGGGGACGATGCCGCTGTCCGAAGGCGTCCCGCGCCAGAAAATGACCTGTCAGCCTTAACCCGGCCAGCCAGTCCTCCGGTGTGCCGGTTTCCTCCTCAGACAGCAGAAAGGACGGAAGCGGCAAGAGCCTGTCTTTCCATTCCCCGGCACCGTCTTCAGACACCGCTTTTCCTGTTTTGGGAGATACATAGGCGAGGCCCGTTGTGGCGCCTGTCACTGCGCAAGCGGAAAAATCGAGACCAAAGCCAAGTTCCGTCAGCAAAGCGCATTCCCAGCGCACCACATCTGGCAGTCCTTCCCGCTCGGACACGGCGGGGTCAAACCCCAGAAAACTGAGAAGTTTTACCGTTTTGGCAAACAGTATCGGGCACGGCTCACCTTCCGGCAAAGCCGCATCGGCCAGCACACAGACGGACTGGACCATGGCCAGCGTGAGCGGCGCATCCAGCAGTCGGAAGCCGCAGCCATACAGTAATTCACCAGAAAGCCGGACGATGCCGCTGGCAGAGCGCGCCTGAAAACGGGTTTTAACCAGATTTCCCGGCTGCCATAACGCGCTGCCTGCGCGGGATCTGGCCCCATAGACCACACCGCGCACCAGCCCGTTTTCTTCTGTCAGCACATGCACACGGGCGTTATTTTCACCCAGCAAGGCCGCAGAAAGCACAAGGGCGGGAGCCTCCCTGTCGAGGGAAGTCCCGCCCTGTTGCATCATCGTGCAGAAACGCCCGACTTAGACGCCGGAAACCTTGGCCACTTCTGCAGCAAAGTCGTCGGCTTCTTTTTCAATGCCTTCGCCCAGCTGGAAGCGGTCAAAGCCAACCAGCTTCACGCCAGCTTTCTCCAGAACTTTCTTCACGCGGCTTTCACCGTCATGCACCCACACCTGCTCCAGAAGAACAACTTCTTCATAGAACTTGCGGATACGACCTTCGACCATCTTTTCGATGATGGCTTCCGGCTTGCCGGAGTCTTTCGCCTGGTCGATCAGCACAGCGCGTTCACGCTCAACTTCAGCCTGATCAAGGCTGGTCACGTCCAGAGCGGACGGACGCGTTGCAGCAACGTGCATGCCAATCTGGCGGCCGAGCTGGGTAATGGCGTCAGAAGCAGACGGAGCTTCCAGAGCAGCCAGAACACCAATCTTGCCAACGCCCGGGCGCAGGGCACCGTGCACATACGTTGCCACAACGCCAGACGGCACCGTGAACACGCGAGCGCGACGCAGGGACATGTTTTCACCAATGGTGGCGATCAGGTGCGTCAGTTCATCAGCAACCGTGCGGCCGCTGGCCAGTGTTGCTGCCTTGATAGCTTCCAGATCGTCACCGACCTTAAGAGCAACCTGAGCAACAGATTCAACAAAGCTCTGGAACGCTTCGTTACGGGCCACAAAGTCCGTCTCGGCGTTCACTTCAACCATGGCTGCTTTTTTGTCTTCGGATGCAACAGCAACCAGACCTTCAGCGGCGGTACGGCCGGACTTCTTGGCAGCAGCAGCAAGGCCCTTGGTGCGCAGCCAGTCAACGGCACCTTCAATTTCACCGTTGGACTCGTTCAGAGCCTTTTTGCAGTCCATCATGCCTGCGCCCGTTTTTTCGCGCAGTTCTTTGACCAGTGCAGCGGTAATGGCCGCCATAGTTCATCTCCTTAAAAACCGGAACGCGCCCCTGGGGGCGCGCACAGGGCTGTCATGCCTGTGTGCAGGCATCTATCGTATCTGAAAAACCGGCCCGGCAGATCATGCGCGGGCCGGCCAGCAAAACTTTAGTTTGCAGCAGGTGCCGGAGCAGCAGCAGCTTCAGGCGCTGCAGCCGGAACTTCTGCTTCCAGAGCCGGGTCAACCGGCAGTTCTTCAGCAGCACCGAAATCCTGGCCAGAAGCGCCCAGTTCAGCGGAGATCCCGTCCAGAACGGAAGAGGAGACCAGATCGCAATACAGGGAGATGGCGCGGATGGCGTCATCGTTACCCGGAACCGGGAAGGTCACGCCCTTGGGGTCGGAGTTGCTGTCCAGAATCGCCACAACCGGAATACCCAGCTTGTTGGCTTCTTCAACAGCCAGCTTTTCCTTGTTGGTGTCGATGATGAACAGGATGTCGGGCAGACCGCCCATTTCCTTGATCCCGCCGAGGGAGCGTTCGAGCTTGTCACGGGCGCGGGTCAGCTCAAGAATTTCTTTCTTGGTCAGACCGGACGTGCCGCCATCCAGCGTTTCTTCAATCTGGCGCAGACGCTTGATGGAACCCGTAATGGTCTTCCAGTTCGTCAGCATGCCACCCAGCCAGCGGTGGTTGACGTAATACTGGCCGCAGCGCTTTGCAGCTTCAGCAATCGGTTCTGCTGCGGCGCGCTTGGTGCCAACAAACAGAACGCGGCCACCACCGGCAACCGTGTTGCGGATTGCCTGAAGAGCGCGGTCAAGCAGGCCAACGGTCTGCTGAAGGTCGATGATGTGGACCTGATTACGCACACCGAAGAGGTATGGCTCCATCCGCGGGTTCCAGCGGCGGGTGTGGTGACCGAAGTGAACACCAGCTTCAAGCAGCTGGCGGAGTGTGAAATCTGGCATCGCCATGGGGCGTATTCCTACCTTATCTGGTTAATCCTCCGCGAAGCACGGCCCCTTTACTGTTCAGGGCACCAGAAGGTGTATGGCTTCGCGTGCGTAGTCCCGGCCTGGGCCAAGCGATGCCGATATGGCGGTTTTCGCTGGCCCTTGCAAGGCAAAAATGCGGGTTATCAGCCCTTGTGGATGGGTTTGGCGTTTGCGTTGGGCACGCCTTTACGGGCAAGCAGAGCCCGCAGAGCCTTCACAATAGGGAAGACTTCAATGTTGTGGTCGCCCCCAAGCTCACGCCAGGCCTTCTGTTCGAGCTCCACAATTTCCCGGTCTTCTTCAAAAATACGGTGCGTGAAGATCCCCAGAACCGGCCAGGCCATATCCAGCAGAAAGCCCCATTTGGGCTTCTTGACGGAGAGCAGACCAAACGTCTGGGTGCCCAGCTGGTCAGACCCCAGCGGCACATAGGCCACCCACAGGTCCATCACCAGATCACCATCTTTGTCATGAATTTGCAGAGTCTGGTACGGGTAGGTGGTGCGGATGGAGACAATTTCCTCCACCGGCTGTTCCTGCCCTTCAATCTCACGATGCTTGCCAAAAATCAGAGCTTCAGCCAGCGGCTGGTTGCCACCCTTACGGGCAAAGCTGTACCGGGCTTCCTGAAAGTTCTCGCCCTTGTCCTGCCCCATGAAGCGGGCCGTGATGGACCCCATCTGCCGCCGATGCAGGAACTGATGGTTCATGTCCATCAGGTTTTCATGCATGAAGGTGTAGTGGCATTTCAGACGCGGATGGAAACGGCGGGTCTTGAATTCCGGATTTTCAACCTGCGCGATATCAGGCATCGGCACGCTGTCCGCCAGAGCAGGGTCTCCGGGGAACACAAAAATCAGACCGCTTTTTTCCCGGCAGGGATAAGACTTAACAGGCCGCCCCACCCCTTCCTTATTAAGATAAGGCACCGTGACGCACTGGCCCGCACGGTCAAACGCCCAGCCATGATAGCAGCATTTGATGCAGTCACCTTCGACCTTCCCCTTGCTCAGAGGGACCTGCCGATGGGCACAGCGGTCTTCCAGCGCATAAACCGGACCATTTTCCGGACGAATCAAGGCAATGGGGTGCCCTGCATACCGGGCAGGA
The DNA here is from genome assembly GCF_044094635.1 of Acetobacter sp. KSO5. Classification (NCBI taxonomy): domain Bacteria; kingdom Pseudomonadati; phylum Pseudomonadota; class Alphaproteobacteria; order Acetobacterales; family Acetobacteraceae; genus Acetobacter; species Acetobacter sp. KSO5. The sequence continues at coordinate 2,547,604 of NZ_CP172014.1, forward strand.
AAAGTCTTTCCCGGGCGCACCTTGTGCGACCACGCAATGGGGTACCAGAAATTCGGATCACAATCGATCTGCCGCAGATCATACTCCGGGGCAGAGACCTGTTCAGCCAGTTTTTCTTTGACTGCTTCTTCCTGCATGGGTCACCTCTCATAGTACCAGAGGCGAATGCGCAAAAAAACGGCACCACCTCACCGGGTCATGCCGTCTAGGATTGGTCTTTCCCCCAGGATCAGACAAGCCCCACCTCTGCATGCCAGATTAGCAAGGGATTAGCGTATTATAAAGGAAGAGCCCTCTGCTCCACTGAGAAACAAAGGGCTCCAGAACATTTTTTATTTAGGCGAATGCGGCAGGGGGTAGTGCTTACGGGGCTTGGTCGGCTGATCAGGCTTTTCGGTTTTTGGGCCCGGAGTTGTGGTGCCGCGGTTCGTCGTCGAGTCCTGACCATTGCCACCATTGGACGGCGGCTGCGTCCCGGGCTGTTCGGCCTCGGTGCGCGGGTTGTTCCAGAGTTTATGAGACGGCTCGACCCGATTGCCGTTCTCGTCCTTGGCCGCAGGCGGCACCTTACCAACCTGAGACGCCGCAGAATTTGCGGTCGGCGCGCCGGGAACCGAATCACTCTGCGTTGTCTGCGCCAACGCAAGCGTCGGGGCCATCAGCATGGAAACAGCCAGAGTCATGGAATACAGTTTTGAAGACATGGGATATCCTCCCGTTCAAGATGTAGATACGCACTCATGCCTCTAACGAGGCCTTTCCGGAAAGGTTGCCTTTCCTTATTTACAGAGCACACCTGCCAGAACGGAAAGGCGGCCTCACGCTCCCCCACATGCGGGCAGCGGTATGTCCAGCGCAGCACATAGCCTGCTCAGACCGGCCGCGGACTGTCTGACCGATGCACCATCAAACGCCTTCACCTGTCGCACACTCAGACTGTTAATCAGGTAAAGTCCCTCTGCGGCCTTCAGTCGCGCCAGAGAGAGAGGCTCTTCCCGCAACAGCCCCGCCTGCAACAGCACGGCCCGCGCAACTCCCGGCAATGCCCCCTCCCCCACCGAAGGCGTAAAAAACTCGTCCCCCTCCTGAATCACCACCGTGCTGATGGGGGTTTCCGCCACTCTTCCGCGCACGTTCAGCAACAGGGCTTCATCACACCCAGCCCGCATGGCCTCCTGCCGGGCCAGAATGTTAGGCAGATAATTCAGGCTTTTCAGACGATTTAAGGGGGATAACTCATCACGCCGAATGGTTTGGCTTGTCATGAGGGAGACCGATGACACCGTTGCCTGCCCTGCCGTAGCCGTCATAAAAACGGTAGGCTCTCCCTGCTGTAGCGGCAAAAGCCCTCTCGGAGCCACACCCCGTGTGACTGTCAGACGGGCAGAGCCGTTTTGCACATCCGTTGCCAGCAAAAGCGCCTGCGCGGCCTGCGCCACTGTCGCCGCATCAGGAACTGCCAGCCCAAGCACCGCTCCTCCATGCTGCAAACGCTGCATATGCAAATCCAGATGGCGCACACGTCCATTTTGCACACGGAGCGTTTCAAACAGGCCATCCCCCAGCGTCAGCCCCCGATCCGTCAGACTAACATGCGCCTGTGCAGCCTCACACAGATGCCCATTCAGCCAGACCAGACTCATGCCTCATCTCCAAAAAGCGCTAGGAAAGGAGCCAGTTTCAGGCGCATTTCTTCATATTCCTTTTGAGCGTCAGAGAGGATGGTAATCCCCCCACCTGCGGCCAGTGTCAGAGAGTCCTTTTTCCGGACAAGCGTTCGAATAATCACAGAACTTTCTAAACGGCCATCCACCCCGACACAGAGCACGCTCCCGCAATAGGCCCCACGCGGAGAAGCTTCCAGTTCTTCAATAATTTCCATAGCCCGATGCTTCGGGGCGCCCGTCACAGAGCCGGGTGGCAGGGTAGCACGCAGCAGGTCAAACACATCCCTCCCGGCCTCCAGTTCCCCCCGCACTTCAGACACCAGATGATGCACATGGGCAAAGCGTTCCACCCTGAGAAATTCCGGCACACTCATGCTCCCAACCCGCGCCACACGGCCAATATCATGCCGCATGAGGTCCACAATCATCAGGTTTTCAGCCCGCTCCTTGTCATCTGCGCTCAAACCAGCCGCAAAAACGTCATCCTCTTCCGGCGTCTGCCCGCGCGGGGCTGTACCCTTGATGGGCCGGGATGTCACAACGCCCTGCGCGTCACACTGCAAAAACCGCTCAGGGGACGTGGAATGTAACGCGTATCCCGCCCCACAGGACAAATACGCGCCAAACGGTGCCGGAGCCTTCTGACGCAGAGCCAGATACAATGCCGTATTTGGAAATTCTTTTGGAAATAAGGAAAAATAACGCCCCGTGATATTCACCTGAAAAATATCCCCGGCAGCAATATACGCTTTAGCGCGCTCTATGGCCTCGCAATACGATGCGCGGGACTGATCGAGACGCAACTGCACCCAAGGCACATCTGGCAAAGTGACCAAGCCCTCAGGCACAGCCTCCCATGCTGCGACATGCGCCGCAACCGACTGGCCCCCAGCGGTATCCTGATCCCCCTCCAACACAACGCCCGTAACAAAAGCACGTTTTGAAAGACGATCCCACACAAAGGCATGATCATAAAAGCCGGAAGCCCAGTCCGGCTCATCCTGCGCAGAGTGACGGGGCGAAATATGTTCCAGCTGCTGCCCGAGACCGTATCCTGCAAACCCGACCCATCCACCGTAAAATGGCAGTTCCGGCATCCCCTCTGGCCCATCTGCGCGGATAACAGCAGACGGCATGGCCTGCCGTAACCGGACAAACAATGCATCTGGCGCAAAGGGAACAGGCGGTTCGGCATTCTGAAAAATCTGCCCACCCTGCACCACAAGAATCTGACGCGGCGTTCGGCAAAAAATCTGCCAGCGACTGCGGCCTTCTACCGGTCCGCCACTATCCAGAAACGCACACCACGGCGCATCTCCCCATGCTGCAAACACAGCCTCCGGCTCACGCCAGGCCAGTTCCTTTACCCAGACCCGTGCCGTGACCATATGTTTTGCAACCTCAGACCTGTTCTACGCGGGAAATACCTTCCAGCATTTTGAGCCTTTGCCCCAATAGCGGTGTAACCCGATACCCACCGCGCAAACGGATTTCCACATCACAGGTTTCCGCAACCCCCGGCAGCAGAACAATCCGGCTGGAACCGCCTTTCTGTTCTGTCAGAATTTCATTCAGACGCGGTAAAGCGCCTTCCTGCTCTACCCAAATCCGCAACTCACTTTTTGCCTGCGCTGCGGCCTGCTCAAGCTCCACAATATCCGTCGCTGTAATGCGCATTGCCTCGCCTTCCAGCTTCAGGTCCGCCGTTACCAAAACAGCAGTGCCAGCCGTAAGGCTTTCGCGCACACGGGTCAGAACTTCAGAAAATACGGTCACTTCACAGCCACCGGAGGAGTCTGAAAGCCGGACCCATGCCATCTTGTTACCCGTGCGGGTCGGGCGTTCCTTACGGTCCACCACACAGCCCGCAATGCGCACACGGCCTACCCCGGCTTCCGCCGCTGAGAGCAGACCAGAACAGCGCGTCACATCCAGCCGACGCAGCACAGTGCCGTAGGAATCCAGCGGATGGGCCGTCATATGGAAGCCAATAGCTTCTGCTTCCATGGCCAGACGCTCGAACTCAGGCCAGTCCTGACATTTTGCAAGACGTAGCGGCTCAACATGGCCACCGCCGCCAAACAGACCAATCTGGCCAGAAGCCGCCTCCTGCGCCTGACTTTGCGCTCGCCGCAAAATGGTATCTGCCGAGTTAAACGCCAGTGCCCGGTTTTTATCCAGACATTCAAACGCCCCGGCTTTTGCCAGATTTTCCATTTGCATGCGATTGATCTGCTTGGGGTCAATCCGCATGGCAAAATCTGCCAGATCCTTGAACGGTTTGTTCCCACGCGTTGCCACAAGAGCTTCCATCGCGCTGAACCCAACCTTTTTGACGGCTGCCAACGCATAACGAATCCCGTGGGTGCCATCCGGCAACGTCTCGACCGAGAAGTCCGCTTCGGATTTATTCACATCCGGCGGCAGAACCTTAATGCCCATCCGCTCGGCTTCCTGCCGCAGAGCCGCCAGCTTTTCCGTCCGCTCCCGCGCCAGAGACATACAACCAGCAAGGAACGCTACCGGATGATTAGCCTTCATCCACGCTGTCTGATACGAAACTAATGCGTAAGCAGCGGCATGGGATTTATTAAAGCCGTAGTCGGCAAATTTCGCCATGAGGTCAAACACCTCAACGGCTTTATCCCGATCAATCCCGCGCTTGACGGCCCCTTCCGTGAAAATCTCGCGCTGGGTATCCATTTCCGCACGGATTTTCTTACCCATGGCACGGCGCAGCAAGTCAGCGCCGCCGAGGCTGTAGCCCGCCATTTTCTGGGCAATCTGCATCACCTGTTCCTGATAGACCATGATGCCATAGGTCTCTTCAAGAATATCGCGGAGTTCCTCGTGCGGCGGTTCCCACGCTTCCCCGTGCTTTCTGCGGCAATAATCAGGAATATTCGCCATTGGGCCGGGACGATACAGCGCCACAGCCGCAATCAGATCTTCCAGCCGGGTGGGACGCATCTGTTTGAGAACATCACGCATCCCGGCACCTTCAAACTGGAAGACGCCGGCCGTATCGCCGTTACTGAGCATGTCGTAGGTGGCCGGGTCGTTCAGCGGAATACGGCTGAGATCAACCTCAATCCCCATTTTCTTGAGGAAGCCAACGCCCCTTTGCAAAATGGTCAGCGTGGTCAGCCCCAGAAAGTCGAACTTGACCAGCCCCGCCTGCTCAACAAATTTCATGTTGTACTGCGTGACGAGCATGTCGCTTTTCGGGTCTCGGTAGAGCGGCACCAGCTCTACCAGAGGCCTGTCGCCAATCACCACACCGGCGGCGTGGGTACTGGCATGGCGGAACAACCCTTCAATCTGCTGGCCAATTTCCAGCAGGCGGCGCAACGCTTCATCATTGTCGCGCATTTCCTGAAGTTTCGGCTCTCCGGCAATAGCTTCCTTCAGTGTGGTCGGTTTGGCCGGGTTGTTTGGAATAAGCTCCGCGACCCGGTTGACCATGCCATACGGCAAGCCCAGCACACGCCCGACGTCACGCACCGCAGCACGCGCCTGCAACTTACCGAAAGTGATAATCTGCGCCACACGGTCCGGCCCGTATTCCCGACGCACATAGGCAATCACCTCGTCTCGCCGGTCCTGACAGAAATCGATATCAAAGTCAGGCATGGAGACACGTTCGGGGTTTAGAAACCGTTCGAACAGCAGGTTGAAAGGGATCGGGTCGATATCAGTAATGGTCAGCGCCCATGCCGCCAGAGAGCCTGCGCCCGACCCACGCCCCGGTCCCACCGGAATATCGTGCGCCTTCCCCCACTGGATGAAGTCCGCAACGATCATGAAGTAACCGGGAAACCCCATGCGGGAGATAATATCCAGCTCAAACGTCAGCCGGTCTTTATATTTCTGCCGGGTTTCCTCATCCATGGTCATGCCGGAAAGGCGTTTTTCCAGCCCTTCCCACGCCATGGCGCGCAGCGTTTCGTCTTCCGTCGCTCCTTCACGCACTTTTGGGCAAACTGGCAGCAGTGGCTTGCGGGTTTCCACTTTAATCGCGCAACGCCGGGCGATTTCCAGCGTATTGTCACAGGCGTCCGGCAGATCGGCAAACAGAGCGCGCATCATTTCCGGCGGTTTGAACCAATGTTCCGGCGTCACACGCCAGCGGTCCCGCTCCGCCATGGTCCGGCCCTGAGCGATACAGATCAGCGCATCATGCGCCTCGTACATTTCCGGGCGCGGGAAAAAACATTCATTGGTCGCCACCAGCGGCAGGCCAAACTCATCCGCCAGCGCCAGTACACCCGGCTCCACCGCTTTTTCCACCGCCAGATTGTGGCGATGCAGCTCGACAATCAGGCGGTCACCAAAGGCTTCCTTCGCCTGCGCCAGCCAGCGTTCTGCCTCGTCCTTCTGCCCATCGGCCAGCATCTGGAAGACCGGGCCGCGCGTGCCGCCCGTCAGCAGCAGCAGCCCTTCCGAACGCTCACACATTACCTCCATGCTGATCACCGGATCAGCCGGGTCGGACTCTCTAAAGCCAGTGGAAGACAGATATTGCAGGTTGGCCAGCCCCACCTCGTTCTGCGCGAGCATGACAATCGGCTCAGACGGAGAGCCGGGCTTGTCGTTACGAGACGGCAGGCCAAGCTGGCAGCCAATAATCGGCTGAATGCCGCTTTTGCTGGTATACTGGGAGAATTCCAGCGCCCCGAAGAGATTGCCCGAATCCGTGATAGCCACGGCGGGCATTCGCATCTCTTTGGTCAGAGAGACCATCTCCGGCACACGAATGGCCCCCTGACTAAGGGAGTAGGCGGAATGGACACGGAGATGAACGAAATCGGCGTAAGACATGCGCCTTTCTATCACATCCTGCGGGGCCTTCGTCACCTTACAAATGCTTATCTGGATACCGCCCCGCGCCCGGATGCTTTACAACCGCCCTTATGGAACATACGGGAACAGAGCTACGCCGGGGCTGGACCACCGGAAGCTGCGCAACAGCCGCCGCAAAAGCCGCATGGCTGACGCTCCTGGGGCACGAGCCTCCGGCCAGTGTGACCATTACGCTCCCCGGCGGCCAACGCCCCACCTTTGCCATTTGCCGAACTGGTCTGGACAACGGGCATCCCTTTGCCGAGGTGGTGAAAGATGCAGGTGATGACCCGGACATCACCCACGGGGCCGTTATCCGCGCCACGGTTCGCCGCCTGCCTGCGGGTTCCGGCGTGCAGTTTCGGGCTGGCCCGGGTGTTGGCATGGTCACACGCCCCGGCCTGCCCATTCCCCCCGGTGAGCCAGCCATTAATCCCACCCCGCGCGCCATGATCCGCACAGCCCTGACCGAAGCCAACGGCGTCACCCTTCCTGACGCAGAGGTCACGCTTTCCATTGAGGATGGGGCCAGACTGGCAGAGCGCACCCTTAACAGCCGCCTTGGCATTACCGGCGGCCTCTCTGTTCTGGGCACAACCGGCATTGTCGTGCCGTTTTCCTGCGCTGCGTGGATCGACAGTATTCATCGCGGCATTGATGTCGCCCGCGCAGAAGGCCTGACGCATATTGCAGGCTCTACCGGCAATGTTTCAGAAAAAGCCGTGCAGAAATTCTATGATCTGCCCGATACTGCGCTGATTGAAATGGGCGATTTTGTCGGCGGTATGTTGAAATACCTGCGCCGCCACCCCGTACCACGCCTGACCATTGCGGGCGGCATTGCCAAAATGACCAAACTTGGTCAGGGCAAGCTGGACCTGCACTCCAAACGCGGACAAGCTGACATGGCAGCACTGGCACAGCTTGCCGCAACAGGGGGCGCCCCTGCACCCATAACAGACGCCATTGCGGCCAGCCCCACCGTCGCGGAGGCTTTTCTGCTAACTACCGCTGCACACATCCCGCTCGGCACGCTCATCGCACAGTCAGCCCTGCGCACAGTTCAGGAAACCGTTGCCCCCGCCCCCTGCGCAGTGGACGTGATGGTCTTTGACCGCTCAGGCCAGTGTGTTGGGCAGGCCGGCCCTTCCCTGCCCCAAACCTGATTTAGCTCCGGAAACGCCGCCGATAATCCGGGTCATACAAAGCGCTTTCCCGAAAGTCTTTTTCCGCCAAAGCAGGCCCCACAAGCACGAGAGCTGTGCGTTCCACCGGGTTTTGCGCCAGTTCTGCTTCAATCGTGCTCAGTGTGCCGCGCAACACGAGTTGGTCCGGCCATGTCGCCCGCGCCACAATGGCGACCGGACAATCGGCTCCATAAAAAGGCGTCAGTTCCTGTACGATTTTTTCCAGCGCATGAATGGCCAGATGAATAGCCAGCGTCGCACCTGTGGCCGCAAACGCCGCCAGTGTTTCACGTTCCGGCATGGCAGAGGCACGGCCTGTCATACGCGTCAGCACAACACTCTGGGCCACACCCGGCATGGTCAATTCCCGCCCCAGAACAGAGGCCGCAGCCGCAAAAGCGGGCACACCCGGCACCATGCTCCATGGAATCCCCAGCCGGTCCAGCCGACGCGTCTGTTCCGCAACGGCACTGTAAATGGACAAATCGCCTGAATGCAGGCGGGCTACAGCGTGCCCTTCCGCATGAGCTTTGGCATATTCCGCTTCAATCTCATCCAGAGAGAGTGGGGCCGTATCCACCAGCCGCGTGCCCTCGGCGCAAAATTTCAGCATATCCGGTGGCACAATGGAGCCTGCATACAGGCACACCGGGCAGCGCTCCAGCAGATCGCGCCCCCGGAGCGTCAGTAAATCCGCAGCCCCCGGGCCGGCCCCAATAAAATAAACCGTCATTTCGTTTCCTCTCCTTCCGCCACCGCACAGGTTATGCCCGCATGCGCTTGCCGCAGCACACGCAACCACGCACCCGGCCCAGCTCCAGCCAGTGCGCAGCCTTCCGCCACAGAGGCAAAACCTGTTTCCTGCAAAGCTCTTTCTGAAACTGTTTGGCAAATATTCTGCACGCCCCGCAATGCGTCATCCGAAACCCAGAACAGAGGGACGCCAAGTAGCGAGGCCACTTCCTCCGGTAACGCTTCACCGTGCCGAAAGCCCGGAACTGCCAGATATGTCAAAGCAGTGGCCTTATTCTGTTGCACCACCTGCCGCACAAAGGTCGCTGCCTCGGTCGCGCTGGCCGAGTTGCTCCATCCCATCCCGGCCACGCTCATGAATGATCTTCCGATTTCCACGCAACCCACTGCGTCACACTCATAGCCGGACGAAAACCGTGCATCTGCCCGACCCCTTCCATGCGAGAGACCGCCAGACGGGTCAGTGTGCCTCCCCATTCCTGCACCGCCTGCATCAGCCGTGCTTCCGTTTCCATCACCACGGCATTAACCACAAGCCGCCCTCCGGGTTTGAGCGCCTCCCATGCGCCTTCCAGAACACCAGTCCGACTCCCGCCCCCGCCAATAAAAATAGCATCCGGGCGTTCCAGATTTTTAAAACCCTGAGGAGCACGCACTTCCACAACCTGTAAATCAGGCACCCCCAGATTTAGGGCATTCCGGGCAATCCGTGCAGCCCGTTCCGGCACGGGTTCAAGCGTGATGGTGCGGCAAGACGGGTCTGCGAGCATCCACTCAATCCCGACAGAGCCAGAGCCGCCCCCCACGTCCCACAGCAATTCCCCGGCACGCGGGGCAAGAGACGAAAGCGTCACGGCACGAATTTCACGCTTCGTCATCTGCCCGTCATGCTCGAAGCAGGAATCCGGCAGGCCCGAAGTCAGAGAAAGGCTAAACGTCCGGCTGTCCGGTACAATCTCCAGCGCCAGAATAGTCAGCCTGCCGGGAGTGACGGGCACACCGTCCCGCGCCTCAAAATCATACCGCCGTTCTCTTGGGCCGCCGAGCGCTTCCAGCCCATGGCAACGTGTGAGCCCAAAGCCTGACTCCGTCAGCCATTCCGCAACCTGAGCCGGCGACTGCTCATCCGCACAAAGCACAATCAGCTGCGCACCGGGCTGCAAAAATGGCCTCATGCGCTGCATAGACCGCCCGCACAAAGACACGACCCGACAATCCTGCAAGGCCCAGCCAAGACGCGCACAGGCCAGAGACATGGACGAGGCCGCAGGCAAACACAGCATTTCTTCCGGCGGCACATACTTAGCCAGCGTTGCACCAACGCCATAGAAAAACGGATCCCCCGAGGCCAGCACCACGACCGGCATGCCCCGACGGGCCAGAACAGCCTCTACACCTTTTTGGAAAGGTGATGGCCAGACCAGCGTTTCTCCCTGAATATTCTCAGCCGCCAGTTCCAGATGCCGTGCGCCCCCCACAACATACGACGCATGAGAGAGCAGTGTGCGGGCAGCAGGACTCAGGCCGTCCAGCCCGTCCTCGCCAATACCGATCAGCGTCAGCCAGACATCAGACATCACATCTCTCTCCCCGGTTCCGCGCTGCCCTCGTCACGCTCATCCTCTCTCGGAGCCTCCAACTTGCAGAAACCCCATGCCGGTCGCTATGGAAAGACCCATACGGTCCTTCAGGATACAGCACGCCATGCCCCTCTCTGCTGCCTCTGCACCCCTGCCCGTGCTGATTCTGGGCGGCACGACGGAAGCCTCGGGCCTGTGCCGTCTGCTGGAACATGAGGCTATTTTTGCCCCCACACTCTCTCTGGCTGGCGTGACCAAAAACCCGCATCTGCCCAATATCGCTGTGAGGATTGGCGGATTTGGAGGCGTGAAAGGACTGAAAGACTGGCTGCATCATCATGCTATTCAAGCTGTGATTGACGCCACGCACCCGTTTGCCGCCACCATGAGCCAGCATGCCGCCAAAGCCTGCGCAGACCTGGAGCTCCCGTTGCTTCGGCTGGAACGCCCGGCGTGGCTCCCCACTGCGGAAGACCAGTGGCACAGTGTCCCCAGCCTGACCGTAGCTGCCAGCCTGTTGGCGGCCCCCGCAGGTTATGGCCAGCCCCCCTTGCGGGTTTTTCTGACAACCGGACGCAAGGAGGTCGCACCGTTCTGCGCTGCCCCGCAACACACCTATCTGCTGCGCTCCATTGATGCACCAGACCCAACCAGCCTGCCCCCGCACACCACATGCCTCTCCGCGCGCGGACCGTTTGATTACGCGGCAGAACTGGCGGTGATGCAGGCGCATCACATTGACATTCTGGTCACTAAAAACTCTGGTGGAACGGCAATCTTTCCAAAATTGGCAGCGGCCCGCACCCTGCATTGCCCGGTGATTATGGTTGAGCGCCCGCCACACCCTGCCTGCCCGAGAGTAGACACGCCGGAAGAGGCTATGGCGTGGCTGCAAACGCATCAGACCGCCTCAACCTTGCGAGACGTATAAAACCACACGCTCCCGTCTGGGCGCGGGATCAGATGACTGGCCACACAGCCAATCAGCACCAGCGTGCTCATATCTGCCCATGTGGCATCAGCTTCTGCCAGAGTGGACAAACGCACGGCCTCATCTTCCCGCCCAATGGCCCGCGCAAAAGCAACCGGGATTGATCCCGGCAGACACCTACGCAAATGGTCCAGAGCCTCCCCCAACTGCGTCGGGCGTGCTTTGGAGCGCGGATTATACAATGCAATCACAAACCCGGCCTCTGCAGCCAGAGCCAGCCTGCGCAAAACAACAGACCAAGGCTTGAGGTTATCAGAAAGCGACATCACACAGAAATCGCCCCCCAGGGGCGCTCCCAGCCGTGCCGCTGCAGCCAGAACCGCGCTGACACCGGGGACAACCGTAATCTCAAGCCCGCGCCATTCCTGCGGCCCATGGTCTACGGCCTCAAACACGGCGCTGGCCATACCGAACACCCCGGCATCACCACCGGACACGACAGCAACATGCCGCCCCCGCATGGCCATTTCCAACGCATGACGCGCCCGCTCAAGTTCCACCCGGTTATCCGAACTGTGCCGCACAACTGATGCAGGCGCCTCAACGCGCTCCACATACGGCCCATAGCCAACCAGATCCGTCGCCCGACTGAGCGCCTGATTAGCCTGTGGCGTGCGCTGTAGCACATTGCCTGGTCCCAGCCCGATAATGCTGACAGACCCCGTCATCGGACACCCTTTCTGCCAGGAACCAACGCCAGTGAAAAATAGGGCGCAGGCCCTTCCTGCTCTGCCAGAGGCAAACACCGCGCCTCTGGCTGTGTGCCGCGTTCCACATAAACAGCTTCTGGCAAACGCCCTGCCTGTGTCAGCGCCTTACGTAATTTTGGCATATTGCGGCCAATCTTCATCACCACAGCAGCATCGGCCTTTTCCAGCCAGTTCGCCAGATCCTCTTCCGGCATGGTGGCGGGCAGCACGCACAACACATCATCACCATGCGTCATAGGCCGCGCCGCCTGTGACCAACACCCGCTCATGGCGGAAATACCCGGCACAACCTGCGTTGCAAACCGGCTGCGCAAGCGGTCAAACAGATACATGGCCGAGCCATACAGAAAGGGGTCGCCTTCACAGAGCAGAGCCACATCCTTCCTCTGCTCCAGCACGGCAGACAGATTCTGCGCGCAGCGATCATAAAAGGCGTTCATGTCCGTATGGTAAGCAGGGTCTTTCACGGAAATTTCGGTTGTGAACGGATACGCCAGCCGGATTTCCTGCGTGGTTGGAGCAATATGCGCCTGCGCAATGCGTCGGGCATGGCCCTGTGTGTTATGCCGGCAGAAATACGCCACCGCCGGTGCTGCTTGCAGGACTTTCACTGCCCGCAGCGTCATCAGGTCCGGGTCACCCGGCCCGACACCCACCACATACAACGTGCCGTGCGCCATCACTCAGCCTCACTTGCGAGTGCGTTCACGGCCGCCGCAGCCATGGCGCTGCCTCCCAGCCGCCCGTGCACAACCAGCCACGGTACATCATGCCTTTTTGCAAGAGCCTCTTTGGATTCCGCAGCCCCCACAAAGCCGACTGGCAAACCGATAATAGCCGCAGGCTTCGGTGCACCGGCATCCAGAAGTTCCAGCAAGTGGAACAGCGCCGTAGGGGCATTGCCGATTGCTACCACGGCCCCGGCCAGTTTCTCGCCCCACAAATCCAGCGCGGCAGCGGAGCGGGTATTGCCAATCTCTTTAGCCAGTCCCGGTGTGCGAGCATCCCGCAGGGTACACACGACCTCATTCTCCGCAGGCAGACGAGCACGGGTAATACCATGCGCAACCATCTCGGAATCACAAAGAATAGCACAGGATTTTTTAAGAGATTCTCTTGCTGAAGAGACGAAATCCTCCGTCATCGCCACAGACTGCGCCACATCCACCATGCCACATGCATGAATGATCCGGACGACGATTTGCGCCTGCTCAGGCGAAAAGCCGCGCAGGTCCGCTTCTGCCCGGATGGTGGCAAAGGAGCGTTTATAAATAGCGGCTCCATCCCGAATATAATCATAAGCCTGCATATTCAAACGTCTCCTTTAGGCAGAGCCTGCAAAAAAGCTCTTACATCTTCAGTTTTTGGCAGAATACAAATCGGCTCATCGCTGGCCGTGCCCTGCAGCACCACGCCATAGCCCTCACTCCCGGCAACCAGCGTGACCGTTGCGACACCGGGATGCGCACAGCCCTTACGACAACCCGATACATGCAGATCGGCTTTATCCGGCAGGAACGGCGCAAGGGCCAGCGCATCGCGTCCCACATCTCCAGCAGCCTGTGCACATCCCGGCGCACCAATGCAGGCATAAACGCGCAGGCGTGCATCATCAGGATGCGTGATCATTCCGGAAATTTCAGGATTTTTTTCCAGACCGGAAAAAACCAGCCCAGACCATGCCGTCATCCGCAACAGGCCATCTCCTTGCTGCGCAACGTGCGCACAGGCGCGAAGCGTTGCGGCGGTCAGACGCCCTAGCGGCGCTACCGCAGCATAAGCTGAGCCTGTCAGATGGCCCGCCCGCGCGGCAAGGAGGCTTCCGTTCTGCATTTCTGCCCCGGAGGCTGACACGCCCCTCAGTCCGATTTCTGCAAACAGCTGTTTCCCGATAGCTGGCTCGCGAAGAGGCCGCTGCGTTTCACCGCGTTTTACAAAAGCCTCTGCCAGAGCAAGGGTTGTCTGCACGGCCTCCTGCGCGATCTGCGGCTCTGAGCAGCCACTCCCACACACCACGCGCCAGCCAGCCTCTGTGGGGACGGAACTTCCCACCGCCTGAAGCATAATATCGGCACGCAGAGAGCCTGTCGGGAAAAACCCTCCGCCATCAACGCAAAAACCAAATTTATCAGGCAGGGCAGAAAGAGACGGATGATTTATCAAGCCGTTCCGCAGAGCGTCAGCACACAGCATAGTCTCTGTCGCACAGGCAGGATCTTTCCCCGCCAGAGGAGAAACCTGAAGAGCAAGGCGTCGCTCGGCTTCCGGGTCAGCCTGCCCCAGACCAGCCGCGATCATCCGCTGCGGGAAAGCCTGCGCGGCCTCCAGACTAAAGCCGCGCAGTTGCACGTTGCCCCGGTTGGTCAAGCTGATCTGCCCATTGCCGTCCTGTTCCGCGACATCTGCCAGCAGATAGGCCTGTGCTGCTGTCATCCGGCCCAGAGGCGGACGCACGCGCACCAGCCAGCCGTCCGCCGCCTGCATGGGCGCAAACAGGCCGGGACACCATCCTTTGACCACAGGTGCAGAAAATGCGGCCGACATGAACACCCTTCAGGCAACACACCGCACAAAACGGCATGGGGGTGCAGTTCCAAGGCCGCCCGGACAAGCCAGACGGTAGCGCGCATCGCAACGCGCCATCACGCACCGGACACCCCGCCAGGCATGACACTCCAGAAATCAGATGGCAGGTCTCCTGGCTGATGACACAAAACCACCGGTTTTCCGGGGGTTCTCACTCGTTCCATACCTTCCCGGAGAAGTCCCCAGTGGTACAACACCCTGTAGCAGAGTGCTGGAACAAGCCTGATGTCACATACAGTTGCGGGGGCAGCGACGGCCAAGAAACAGCGGAGTTCTCACCGTACTTCCCTTTTCATCCCAAAGCGGGAACCATCGCGTCCTGTTAAGCAGGCTCTCCGGGAGATGTCAAAACACTGTGTACGCAGCCCTGCACTCTTGAAACAAAGGCCCTGAGCCGTCAGCTCTCAAGGGGCTCATACCTTACCCGCCACACGCACGGAGAACAGAATGATGCAGTATCGCCAGCTCGGTCGGTCCGGCCTGCGTATTTCCGCCTTTACCCTTGGCACCATGACATTCGGGGGCAAAGGCTCTTTTGCCAAAACCGGCAATACCGATACAGCGGGGGCCCGCCGCCTGATTGATCTGTGTCTGGATGCTGGCATCAACATGTTTGATACAGCAGACGTCTATTCCTCCGGAGAGTCTGAAACCATTCTGGGAGAAGCCCTGAAAGGCCGCTCGCAGGAAACTCTGGTGACGACCAAAGCCCGCTTCCGCATGCAGGACGGCCCGAATGGAGAAGGCTCTTCCCGCCTGCATCTGATTGCCGCGTGTGAAGCCAGCCTGAAGCGTCTGGGCCGGGACCATATTGATCTGTACTATCTGCATGAATGGGACGGCCTCACCCCACTGGATGAAACGCTGGAAGCGCTGGATACCCTGACCCGTGCGGGCAAAATCCGCTATGCAGGCGTTTCCAATTTCTCTGCATGGCAGGTGATGAAAACGCTTTCCGTCGCTGAACGGAACAGGCTGATTGCCCCTGTCTCCCAGCAGATTTATTACTCCCTGCAGGCGCGGGATGCGGAGTATGAACTACTGCCCGCCGCTGTCGATCAGGGTCTTGGGGTGCAGGTCTGGAGTCCGCTGGCAGGTGGCCTGCTCTCCGGCAAGTATCGCCGCAACCAGCCCACCCCGCAGGGCCGCCAGCTTGAAGATTTTGGTGAACCGCCGGTGCATGACAAGGAAAAGCTGTTCGATATTGTCGAAGTGCTGATTGCTGTTGGCAAAGAACATGGCGTTTCTGCCGCCCAGATCGCTCTGGCATGGACCATGCACCGCCCGGCCATTACGTCCGTCATTATCGGCGCGCGCACGGAAGACCAGCTAAAAGACAACCTGAAGGCCGCTGAACTGGTGCTGTCGGAAGACCAGTTGAATCGCCTCAATCAGGCCAGCCTGCCGCCCCTGCTCTATCCATACTGGCATCAGGCCAGCACTGCCGCCAGCCGGTTGAGCGCTGCGGACCGGGTGCTGCTGGAACCGTTCCTGAAAACACAGTAAGACGGGCGCAGGCCGGACAGCCGCCCTCCTCGGTTTTCTCGTGCATAAACCGTGCGGGCGGCTGTCCTTCCCTTTTATCGCAAACCGGGATGCGTCATGAAGCTTGTGAGAACCAGACACGAACTGGCCGAAATTGTCACGCAGTGGCACCATGAGGGTGAAACAATCGGGCTGGTGCCCACCATGGGGTCTTTGCACGAAGGCCATCTGACGCTGGTGCGCGCACTGGACGGCAAAGCCACCCGCCGGATTGTGACGATCTTCGTCAACCCGATCCAGTTCAACAACCCAAATGATTTCCAGCTTTACCCACGCGGTCTGGAGGCCGACGAAGCACTTCTGGCAGAAACCGGCGTGGTGGACGTTCTGTACGCCCCGGATGAAACGCAGATCTACCCGCCCGGCTTTTGCACCCGTATCAGCGTGTCCGGCCCTGACCGGATGCTGTGCGGCGGAGACCGGCCCGGCCATTTTGATGGCGTTGCAACCGTTGTCACCAAACTGTTTATGCAAACCCGGGCCAATATCGCAGCTTTTGGGGAAAAAGATTTCCAGCAGCTCTGCATTATCCGCCGGGTGGTGACGGATCTGGACCTGCCTCTCACTATCCTGCCGGTTCCCACCGTGCGGGAAGCGGATCATCTGGCTTTATCCTCACGGAATAAACGCCTCACCCCGGCTCAGCGGGAACAAGCCAGCCATCTGCCAAAGGCTCTATTGGACTGCCTTGCGGCTCTGAAAGCTGGCCAGCCTGTTACCGCCGCTCTGGAACACTGCACACAGACCCTGAAAGATGCTGGCTTTACCGTGCACTATCTGGATCTGCGCTCTGAAAAATCACTCGGCACTGTTGAAAAGGCCGAGGCCGGCGCACGGCTTTTTGTCGCCGCCAGTCTGGGCGATGTCCGGCTGATTGATAACATGCCGGTAGCCTGAAACCATTTTGCACATACAGGGAAAACCCCATGACCATTACACGCCTTGACCCCGAAGAACGCCTGACAGGCGCAGTAATTTATAACGGACTGGTGCATCTGGCTGGCCAGGTCGCAGATGATGCCTCTGCGGATGCAGAAGGCCAGATGGCGGACATTCTGCGGCAGGTTGATGCCCTATTGGCCAAAGCGGGCACAGATAAAAGCCGCCTGCTCTCCGTGCAGATTTTTCTGGCAGATATGAACGATATGGCAGGCATGAACCGAGCATGGGATGCCTGGCTGGACCGTGACAACAAACCTGCCCGCGCCACCGTGGAAGCCAAACTCGCCAACCCGGACTGGCGCGTGGAACTGACCGGCATCGCCGCTCTGCGCTGAGGCTGACAAAAAGGCTGCTTTCTTCCGGGTGAAACGGAAAAGAGCAGCCTTTCTGGTTTCATAAACACATAGCGCCGCACACAGCGGATTTGCCATGACGGATGCTTTGAACGGATTTTTTGGAAGCATGAAGAGCGCATCAGTCTGAGATTGAAACGGTCAGCCAGAACGCGTTCCACTAGAATCAGAACAACAGACCTATCGACGCAAACTGCATGGCAAAAATCTACAGCTTACAGCGTGAAAATCTATTTTGAATTTTAAGAAGAAAGGCTGGCTCCCGAAGTAGGACTCGAACCTACGACCCAGCGATTAACAGTCGCTTGCTCTACCAACTGAGCTATTCGGGATCAGCGAGGCATCGTATAACCGTGATCCGGGGGTGCCGTAAACCCCCTTTTTTCATTTTTTTTGTGTTGCATGTTTTTATGAGCAGACGACGCTGAAAACCCCGCGTGGTAAGAAAGAAGCATGAGCGCACAAGGACCTTCCTCCGACCCGGCCTTCCGCCGCCGAATTGTTCTGACCAGCCTTGCCGGGCTGGCCATAGCGGGAGCCGTGGGTGCGTTTGAACACCACGCGCATAATCGGCCACCACGCAAGCAGCCGGATGGCCAGTATCGCAAACTCAAGCTGATCTGGCCGCACTCGGACACAGCCCCGGTGCTGGCCGTTGCGTATCAGAAAGGGTTTTTTGCCCGCTACAGTCTGGATTTGGAAAGCGTTTCCACCCCGCAAAACGGGAATGAAGCCCTGGATGCGTTGGCAGCAGGTAAAGCGGACTATGCCGTCGCGCCTGCGTTAACCTGGCTCCCTCGTCTGTATGGCGGTCTGCCTGCCAGCCTCATACTGGGCATTCAGCCCGGCACCTTCCGTCTGCTGGTGCGGCGGGGGGCAAACATCAGCCGGCTGGACCAGCTTGTGGGTCGCACAGTGGCCATGCCGGATAAGAATGCTGCGGATAAATTTTTCTTCGCCATCATGATGCGCCGCAAGGGCATTAACGCCATGGGCGGCATTACCTGGACTGATATGCCAGCAGACCAGATGGTTGACTCCGCGCGCGCACGTACCATTGATGCCGTCGTGGCGCACGACCCGCTGGCCTGGCAACTGCTGAACGGCCATGCGGACCTGTTTTCTGAACTGGTTGGCAGCAACACAGGCCATTATGCAGACCGCACCAGCCTAATCCTCGGGGCCTCAAAGGCCGCGCTGGACACGGACCCCGATGCTGCAACCGCGTTGACTCTGGCTCTGCGCGATGCCGCAAAATGGGCCAATCAGCACCGGGATGAAGCCGCGACACTCGTCGCAGATGACTCCGCAGATGTCAGCACAGATGCCATGCGCGCCATGCTGCATCATCAACCCGCCATCAGCCCGGTGACGGGTCATGCACTGCGCGAGCAGATGGCCCAGTATTGTGATGAATTGCAACTGATCGGCTTGCTCCCTGATACAGAAGCCGCCTCTGCGATTGCCCGGCGTTCGACCCGCAATGTGCTGAACGGCTGATTTGTCAGGACAGTTCAGGGTCTTTTTTACGACGCGGCAGCCGGATTTCACTCGCCAGAACCCCCAGCACAATCAGCCCAGCGCCCGCTATGGCCAGTGGCGGCAGAAGCTCCCCGGCAAGACGCCCCACAAGTCCGGCCCAGACCGGCTCCCCTGCGTAAATAACCGTCGCCCGCGTGGCGGAAATGGTTTTCTGCGCCCAGTTCATGGCGAACTGGATGACCGCACTCATCACCCCCAACCCCACGCCGGACGCCACCCATACCCATGAGAAAGCCGGGATATGTTCCCCCGCCACCGGCATGAAGGCCAGCGCCAGAATGCCAGCCACCAGCAACTGCACAATGGTGACGCGGCGACTATCCACGCGCAGCGCGTAGCGGCTGATCAGAATGATTTCACCCGCTATGGAGACTGCGCCGAGCAAGGTCGCAATCTCACCGGGGCTGAAGCTCAGGCCGCTGGCGGCATCCGGCCCGGTCAGGCAGATCAAACCGACGAAGGCGATCAGAACACCGACCCAGCTCATCATATGCGGCCTGCGTTTGAGCACGGCCCACTGCAAAAACGGCACCATTGGCACATACAAAGCGGTGATAAAGGCGGACTGACTGCTGGAAATGGTTTTCAGGCCCAACGTCTGGAACGTGTAGCCCAGAAAGACGCCAACCCCGATCATGCACCCGGCCTTCAGCTCATACCGTGTCATCCCCGCCAGCGATTTGCGGAACAACAACAGGGACATCAGGCCAGCCGTAAGAAACCGTACGCCCACAAAAAACAGCGGGCCAGTATGTTCCATGGTATGGTGGATGATCAGGAACGTTGCCCCCCACAGCATGGTGATCAGGACAAGTATGATCTCCTGTTTCGACAGGAACTTGACGTGAGAGCCAGAGGCGGGTGGAGTCTTGATCATAGTTAGCAGCGTATATGGGCACTATAATGCACAATCAACCCCCACGATCTGATGTTTTGAAATATGTGGGGACAAATCTGCGTCGCCTGCGCAAAGACGCTGGCCTCAGTCAGGAAGCTCTGGCCAATGCATCCGGCATCAGCCGCCGCATGATTGTGAGTCTGGAAGCCGGGACCGCCAATATCAGTCTGGGCAGTCTGGACCGTCTGGCAGAAGCGCTAGACACAACCTTTCTCAAGCTGGTGAGCAATCCGGACCGCGAATTACGCCGCATTGAGGAAGTGATGTGGCGGGGTAAAACACCCTCCAGTAAAGCAACCTTGCTTGGGGCGGCCCCCGCCCGGCAGGATACGCAGCTGTGGCTATGGTCTCTTGCACCGGGGGAACGCTATGTGGCGGAACCCGACCCGGAAGGCTGGCATGAAATGATTTTTGTGCTGGACGGCACACTCACCATTGAGTTCGATACAGAGACTCAACTAGTGAATGCGAACGATTTTACAATTTATAACAGCGCCCAGAATTACGCCTACCTGAACGCAGGCAAGAAAGCCGTGCGCTTCCTGCGCACGGTTTCATCCTGAAGAAAAAGGGCGACCTGTTCAGCGCAGATTGCTGACAAAACGCTCCAGACGCTGGCAGGCTTCCATCAGGTCGGCATCACTCGTGGCACAGGACAGACGCAAATAGGGCGACTGCCCGAACGCACTGCCCGGCACGGCGGCAACATATTCCTCTTCCAGCAACGCCAGCGCAAAATCATGATCTGTTTCCAGCCGGGCACCGCCCGCACTGGTCTGCCCCAGACACCCGGCCACACCCGGATACGCATAAAATGCGCCTTCCGGCATAGCGCAGGTCAGACCGGGAATGCGACGCAGCGCATCCACCACCATCTGCCGGCGGCGGGCATAGGTTGCGGCCATTTCCTGCACCAGATCCGCCGGACCATCCAGCGCCGCCGCAGCAGCAGCCTGAGCAATAGTGCAAATGCCGGACGTGGCATTCCCCTGCACTCCCCGCATGGCGGCAATCAGGTCTTTCGGCCCACCGGCAAAACCAACGCGCCAGCCTGTCATGGCATACGCTTTGGACACACCATTCAGCGTGATGATGCGGTCTTTCAGATCGGGTGCCACAGCAGCCAGTGAGGCTGAACGCACACCGTCAAACACCAGATGTTCGTAAATCTCGTCCGACAAAACCCAAAGATCAGGATGCTGACGGACGATTTCGGCAATCGCCTCAAGCTCCTGCGCCGTCATCACCGCCCCGGTGGGATTATTGGGGAAGTTCAGCACAAGCCAGCGCGACTTCGGCGTGAGGGCCGTAGCAAGAGCCTCGGCTTTCAGCTTGAAGCCATCTTCCTCACGGCACGGCACCGTGACCGGCACACCGCCAAACATGCGGGCAATTAGCGGATAGCTGACCCAATAGGGTGCAGGCACAACCACTTCATCACCGGGGTTCAGCGTCGCCATGAAGGCGTTGAAAATCACCTGCTTGCCGCCATTGGAGACCATGATCTCATCCGGCGCGTAATCCAGACCGTTTTCCCGCGTGAATTTACGGGCAATAGCGGCTTTCAGGGCTGGTGTGCCGTCAACCGGCGGATATTTGGTCTGCCCGGCCAGAGCTGCCGCATGGGCAGCTTCCACCACAGCCGGGGGCGTGGGGAAGTCCGGCTCCCCCAGCGCCAGAGAAATAACCGGCTTGCCTTCCGCCCGCAGCGCACGGGCACGACGCGCCATTTCAATAGTGGCAGGAGCAGGCAGCCCCTCCAGCCGACGGGCGAAAGACCGGGCCATACTCTTAAATCAACCCTTTGCAGAAGCGCTGGATACGGGTGCAGGCTTCACGCAGGCTTTCCGTATCCGTGGCGTAGGAAATGCGCATGTAATCCGGATACATGAAGGCCGAGCCATGCACGGCTGCAACGCCTTCTTCTTCCAGCAGGGCCGTGACAAAATCCTCATCCGTTTCCAGCTTGCGGCCACCGGGGGAGGTTTTGCCAAGACAGCCTTTGACAGACGGGAACACGTAAAACGCCCCTTCCGGCTTGTCACACTCCAGACCTTCGGCCTCGTTCAGCATGTCCACAACCAGATCGCGCCGCGCCTGATAGGTTTTGACCATCTCGCCAATAAAGTCCTGCGGGCCGGTCAGCGCTTCAACAGCCGCTGCCTGCGCGATGGAGCAGGTATTGGAGGTGGACTGGCCTTGAAGCTTGTTCATGGCTTTGGTCAGTTCCACCGGCGCACCGGAGAAACCAATGCGCCAGCCTGTCATGGCATAGGCTTTGGACACACCATTCATGGTCACGGTGCGGGAGCGCAGCAGCGGCTCCACTTCCACAAACGTGGCCGGACGGAAGCCGTCATAGGTCAGCTTGGCGTAAATATCGTCCGTAAACACCCAGACATGCGGATGGCGCAGCAGCACATCACACAGCGGGCGCAGATCTTCCGCAGAGTACGCGGCCCCCGTGGGGTTACAGGGAGAGTTCAGAAAAACCCATTTGGTACGCGGCGTAATGGCAGCTTCCAGCTCTTCGGCTGTCAGCTTGAATCCGTTTTCCCGACGGCACGGCACAATGACCGGCACGCCTTCGGCCAGCGTCACAATATCCGGGTAAGACACCCAGCACGGAGCCGGGATAATGGCTTCATCGCCCGGGTTGAGCGATGCCATCATGGCATTGTAGATCACCTGCTTACCGCCGGTGGAGACGATGATTTCTTCCGGCGTGTAATCCAGACCGCTATCCAGCCGGAAGCGGTCCGCCACGGCTTTGCGCAGCGCGGGCGTACCGGCCACATCGGTGTAGCGGGTCTGGCCGTCTTCAATCGCCTTCATGGCGGCGCGGGCAATATTGTCAGGCGTGCGGAAATCCGGCTCACCAGCCGAAAGGCTAATGATATTTCGCCCCTGCGTCTTAAGCTCACGCGCTTTGGTCGAAATAACAATCGTCTGGCTCGGGCTGATCCTGTTCAGACGGTCAGCAACAATGCTCATAATCCCAACACTTCCTGACACATTATGCCATCGGCCCCGCCTTGTTCTGCCGGAACAGAGCCTGATGGAGATAAAAAACCGGCAAGGACCAACACACTAATGCGCTTCTGCCTCCGGCGGAACCGGCGAAACCGCGTCTGTCGTCAAATTTTATGAAAAATCATTTAAAAATGACTGGAGGAAATCTCAGATTGCTTACCCAAAAACGCCGGGATACCCGGCAGCCTGCCGCACCTCTTCCGGTGTCATCCCCACGTCCCGCATCGCACGAACAGCTTTGGCTCCATCCCGTTTGGAAAGACGCCGCCCCTCCGCATCACACAACAACGGATGAAACAGATAAGCCGGTGCGGGCCAGCCCATAAGGGCCTGTATCAACCGGTGCAGGTCCGTCGCGGGGCGCAGATCCTCCCCGCGTGTGACCAGCGTGACGCCCTGTGCGGCATCATCATGCGTGACACACAGATGGTAAGAGGCAGGCACATCCCGTCTGGCCAGCACAACATCCCCAAACAACTCCGGCTGGCAATAGACAGTGCCGCGCTCAAGGTCTGTATAAGTCAGCGGCCAGTTGGATGAAGCCTGTGCCCTGACCCGCTCCAGCGCCCGCGCCATATCCAGCCGCAACACATGCGGCTTTCCCTCCGCCAGAGCGGCGGCCCGTGCGTCTAGCGACAGATGGCGGCAGGTGCCGGGGTAGCGCAGACTGCCATCGGGCGCGGCATGCGGGGCGGACATCATGCCCGCAGACTCCCGCGCAATGTCAGACCGGGTGCAGAAACACGGATACAGCACCCCCATCTGGTCAAGCTGCTCCAGCGTTGCACGATAGGCGGCCATATTGGCAGATTGTCGCAAAACAGGTCGGGCAGAGCGTAAACCGAGCCACTCCAGATCTTCCAGCAGAGCCGTGGCGTAACTCTCCCGGCAGCGTTGCGGGTCAATATCTTCCATCCGCACAATCCAGATGCCGTTCGGCCCTTTATGGATCCAGCCTGCCAGAGCAGATGCCACATGCCCCAGATGCAAAAAGCCGGTGGGGCTGGGAGCAAAACGGGTCACCCATGAGGACTCCGTCATGAGGCACACCTGAGGAGAACAGCACGCATAAAACTCTCACAAAATGATAATAATACTGTTTTGTTAAATACTTAGGCCATTTCTTGCGGGAAACCAATCTATCTGCAATACTCAGCCCAACACTGATCTCGACGACGCACTTCTGACGGCGTTCTGTTACGAGTTTTTACGCCAGCTTTTGGAAGTTGCGCCCTCACCTGCACCAAGGAGGCGCGTCTTGGCTGACGGCAGTACGATAAATTTCCCTGCTCTGGTGTTGAATGCGGATTTTCGTCCGCTCTCCTACTTTCCACTCTCTTTATGGTCCTGGCAGGATACCATTAAAGCGGTGTGCCTCGACCGGGTTTCCGTGCTGAGTGAATATGATGCGGAAGTGCATTCCCCCCACCAGACCTTTCGCCTCCCCAGCGTGATTGCGCTGAAGGACTATGTGCCGTCTGCCCGCAAACCGGCCTTTACCCGTTTTAATGTTTTCCTGCGTGACAATTTTTCCTGCCAGTATTGCGGGGACAAGCACCCCACGCAGGACCTGACGTTTGACCACGTCATCCCCCGCTGCAAAGGCGGTCGCACCACGTGGGAAAATGTCGTGACGGCCTGCGGGATCTGTAACCTGCGCAAAGGCCCGCATCTGCCCCACACCATCAACATGCTGCCCCGGCAGCGCCCTGTGCGCCCTACCTCATGGCAGTTGCAGGATAATGGCCGGGCCTTCCCGCCCAATTACCTGCATGAAAGCTGGCGTGACTATTTGTACTGGGACACAGAGCTGGACAGCTGAGCGCCTTTATTTGGTGTAGCTGTAACCGTATTCATCCGCCTGCTTCTGCAGGTCCGGGGCATCTTTCAGATTTAGCGGCAGCGGGTGCGCGCCTTTTTCACCCAGAATGAAGTTGTGGTTGCTCATGCGCTGGCAGGTGTTAGCCGCCAGCGGGAAACTGAGGAACATTGGGCCTTTCATCTGATTTCTCAGGCAGGACACATCCGTATCCAGCAAAGGCTTACGGCCTATTTCAGAAGAACATCCGCCCAGCAGCGTAAGGCCGGTGAGCATAATTCCAAAGCCGATTGTCTTCTTGTTCCGTCTCACAACCACGCTGACCTTTTCCTCGCCACTCTGCGCCGGCATCCAAACGCCGGATAGGGCTGCCTACCCTGCCATGCCTTGCGTTGTGCGCCTAGTATAAGGCTTGGCAAATCGCCCCCGTGCGGACCGCATGACAGAGCGGGTTTTGCTTTATCCGACGTCGAAACCCGCTCCAAGAATGGCGTTCTGCAAGGAGGAAATCCCTGCTCTTGCAGGATCATACACAATTTTCACCTCGCCCGTGGCAAGGTTGACGTCTGTGCTTTGCACCCCATCCACAGCAGCCAGAGCCCGTTTTATGGCGGAGACGCAACCATCACAGGTCATGCCTTCCACCATAAAGCTTGTTTCTGTGGTTGCCATTGTCGCGTTATCCCTTGTTGAAATCTGATTTCTGGCTACTTGCCGCCAGAACAAACCGCATTCTAGACCATCCGCTGCCCTTGCCAAAAGCCCTGCTCCGGCGAAACGTGTTGATTCCTCTTCAGACGGGGACAGAGTTACAAGAGCGGTCTTTTGCGGGTGGCCCCCTCGGCAGACCACTTTGTGCAGAGTAAGATGCATCCCATGCCGGATATGCCCTCTCTTTCTGCCGCGTTGCAGCCTCAGCCTGAACCCTGCTGGCGGGATACGCCGGTGCATCGCCTGATGCTGACAGCCTTGCTGAACGAACTGGACGCCACGCTCCTCAGCACGGCCAGCGCCACCCGGACGCTGGAAGACTGGAGCATGCGGCATCATCTGGCTCCCACCCCGATAGTACGTGCCATCTGCCAGCAAACCCCTCCGCGCCCTTGCCCGGCAGCATTGCGAGATGCCCTACGCCTGCCTGCAGAGGCCGCGCCAGACATCCTGCGTTACAGACATGTCCGGCTAATGTGCGGAAATCTCACGCTCTCTGACGCAGAAAACTGGTATCTGCCCAGCCGCCTGACTGCGGAGATGAACAGAGAGCTGGACACAACAGAGACCCCGTTCGGGCGCGTCACAGCCCCTCTGGCCTTTACGCGCCGCCTTGTGCAGGCCGAGCGCGTGTGGTCTCCGCTGCCGTTGGGGTGGGAACTTACCCCCCTGCCGACAGGCTCAGATCAGCCTTTGGCTTTTCCGTCTGTCCTGTTCCGGCATCATGCCGTACTGTCCCGGCAGGATGGCACGCCCATCAGCGCGGTGATTGAAAGCTATACAGCCGGAGCCTTCTGCTTCCCGCCGCCGGCCATGCCAGACGTGCCCCAAACCTCCGCCCCATAAAAAAAGCCTGAACCCACAAAGCAGGTTCAGGCTTTAGCTATCAGCTATCAGCTATCAGCTATCAGCGGCGCAGGCATCCTCAGTCATGCGGGTCTTATCAACAAACTGCTCTGTTGCATCATCCAGCGCACGCGTCTTGCGGCCCCCGGGACCATGTACATACAGGTCTTTCCGGTCCACAGAATCCACCACGTCCGGCTGAATAGGCATCAGATAGCGGGCCTTGCGCATATGGTCGGCCAGCTGAAGTTTGGGGTTGAAGACGGAATTAAACTTCCACAGCATTTTCAGGAAGTTTGTCTGCCCCTTCAGCAGCAGGCGGCCTGCAATCCCGGCGGTATCTTTCAGCGCTTCCCAACCCATATGTTTGGTGTTGAGCACCTGCTGGGTTTTCACCAGTTCTTCATAAAATTCCGGCAGCGGCAGCTTGGTGGGCAGCACCGCATGCTGAATATCAAACAGGCGATAATCACGCGTCGTCAGGCGGCGTGCTTCCTTGTGCCAGATTTCCGTGCCCGGATAGGGCGTGGTGACGGAAATATTGACGATTTCCGGAATTTCCAGACACCACTGCCGCACAGCCTCAAACCGACCGCGATCCCAGTCCGGGTCAGCAATAATGTTAATGGCGACAATCAGGCCCAGCGAACGCGCGTAATCCAGCGCCTCAAAGTTCTTATCCAGCGAGACACGCTTACGGAACTGCTTCAGCCCTTCCTCATCCACCGCTTCCATACCGATGAAGATGTAGGAGAGGCCGATCTCACTCCAGACCTTGAACACTTCCTTATTGCGCAGCAGCACGTCGGCCCGCGTTTCCAGATAGTATTCTTTCTTGATGCCGCGCTTCTTGATTTCATTGGCAATGGCCATGCCGTGCTCTTCGTGCACAAAGGCCACATCATCCACAATGAAGATGCCGGGTTCCTTGATCTCCTCCAGCTCGTCCGCAATCACGGTCGGGCTGGCGGTGCGGTAGGAGCGGCCATAGAACGTCCATGCGGAGCAGAAGGTACAATCCCACGGGCAACCACGCGCAAACTCAATAGAAGCTGCCGGGTCCAGCGTGCCGATAAAATACTTGTTGCGATGCCGCAGTAGGTCACGCGCCGGGCGGATATCGTTGAGCGATTCCACAAAGACCGGTGACGGACCTTCCCCCGTCATGGTGACAACACCGGGGACAGTCAGCAGATCTTTCCCGTCTTCCAGCGCGCGCAGCAGCAGGCCGATGGAGGCATCGCCCTCCCCTTTGAGAATGCAGTTCACAGCTCCTTCGGACAGAGCCAGCACATCCCGCGCAATAAAGGAGACGGAATGCCCGCCAATAAACTGGAAAATATCGGGGTAGCGTACCCGTGTGGCGCGGCACAGATCGATAATTTCCGGTACATTGGCCAGATAGTTGCCGGAGAAGCAGACAACATCAGGCTTAAAGCTTTCCAGAAGCTCCCAGTAATCCTCATGGGTTTCAACCTGCAGATCAATAATCTGCACGTCATGCCCGGCATCTCGCGCAGCGCCTGCCACCAGCTCCAGCCCGAGCGGCTCCAGCCGGAGAAAAACCTTGGTATACATGAGGGCGCTGGGATGAACCGCCAGGACTTTCATGACATTCCTTTCCTATACGGGCGGCCACAAAAAGGCATGGCCTCTACCGGTTTGTCAGAATTTTTGAGTGTCGGATCATAAAGGATCAGCCGTCCACAACCTTGGTGCTGACAACCCACCACCCATGCGTGGAACAGATGTCTTCAGACACGTTTTCAGGCAGGAAATAACCCATAACTCTTTGTTATAGAATTATTTTTTCATCATTTCAGTTTCCGTTTAACCCGTCTTTTCGGGCTATCCGGTCTACTCATAACTTTTATGTGCTTTACGCAGGTGTCATCTTTCGGGCGGACTCATACGCCCCATACACATCTGGCCCGTCCAGTTCCCAGAACGCTGTAACGCGTAGTGGGTTCCGGTCCGGGCCAGAGTTGTCTCATGCGAGCGCGCTCATGCCCTCAGGCAAAAAGCGCGCTCCTTACATGAAAGACCTTCTCAGGGAAGGATTTCGGTTTCCGCGAAGAAGAAGCGGATTTCATTGGCAGCGTTCTCGGCACTGTCGGAACCGTGCACGGAGTTGGCTTCAATGCTTTCAGCAAACTGAGCACGGATGGTGTGTGCTTCAGCTTTCTTCGGGTCCGTGGCACCCATAACGTCGCGGTTCTTGGCAACGGCGTTTTCGCCTTCCAGAACCTGCAGAACGACCGGGCCGGAGATCATGAAGGACACCAGATCGTTGTAGAACGGGCGTTCTTTATGCACAGCGTAGAACGCACCGGCCTGAGCCGGGGTCAGCTGGGCGCGCTTCTGCGCCACAATCTTCAGGCCAGCGTCTTCAAACACGGCATTGATCTTGCCGGTCAGGTTACGACGGGTGGCGTCGGGCTTGATGATGGAAAGAGTACGTTCTGTCGCCATGTGCGGTCTCCTCATTCATAATCGGGCCGCACAATAACGCGGCCTTTCAGCCTGCTCCTCTAGAGCATATTCGCGCAGGCTGGTAGGTACTTCGCCTGATCAAAATAAGATTCCAGCCAGAACGAGACCCCCGTTGAGCCTTCTTGTCATTTCCGACCTTACACTCCGCATTGCTGGCCGTACCCTTCTGGACCATGCAGACCTCTCCATAGAACCGGGCCGCAAGGTGGGGCTTGTGGGGCGGAACGGGGCCGGAAAGTCCACCCTGCTGGGCGCCATTGCGGGGGATCTTGCGCCCGATGGCGGGGAGATCCGCCTCTCCTCCCGCGCCCGCATGGCGCGTGTGAAGCAGGAAGCCCCGGCCGACGGGGCCTCGCTGCTGGACACGGTTCTGGCGGGCGATACCGAGCGCACAGCCCTTTTGACCGAGGCCGACACCGCCACAGATCCAGTGCGCATTGCGGAAATTCATGAGCGTCTGCGCGCCATTCAGGCCGATAGTGCCCCGGCCCGCGCAGGCTCCGTGCTGGCGGGGCTTGGCTTTAGTGCAGAGGCCCAGCGCCGCCCGGTGTCTGACTTTTCCGGCGGCTGGCGGATGCGTGTCTCTCTCGCCACCGCCTTGTTTCTAGAGCCTGACCTGCTGCTGCTGGATGAGCCGACCAACCATCTGGATCTGGAAGCGACTCTCTGGCTGGAAGGCTGGCTGACCCGTTTTTCCGGTGCTGCCCTGATTGTCAGCCATGATCGCGGGCTGCTGGATTCGTGCGTGGATGCCATTGCCCATCTGGACAAGGGAAAGCTCAGCCTGACCCCCGGCGGCTATGAAAATTTTGTCCGAATCCGCACGGAGCAGGCGTTGCAGCAGGCCCGCGCAGCCGAGCGAATCGCCGCCCAGCGCGCCCATATGCAATCCTTTGTGGACCGCTTCCGCGCCAAAGCCACCAAGGCCCGGCAGGCACAGGCCCGCGTGAAGGCTCTGGAAAAGCTGCCGGTGATTGAAAGCGTGGTGGAAGACACCCCCACCCGCTTCGCCTTCCCGGAGCCGGAACAGCTGGCCCCGCCCATGTTCACGGCCAATCGCGTCACCATTGGGTATGGCACTACGCCCATTCTCTCCAACCTGTCCTTCCGGCTGGATATGGAAGACCGGATTGCCTTGCTGGGCGCGAACGGGAACGGGAAATCCACCCTCGCCAAACTGATTGCCGGACGTCTGGAACCCATGTCCGGCTCGGTTGAGCGCAACTCACGGTTGAAAATCGGCTATTTCGCCCAGCATCAGGCGGAAGAACTGGTGCTGCACCAAACCCCGATTGACCACATGGAACGCGCGCTTCCCAAAGCCCTCCCGCCTGTGATCCGGGCGCAACTGGCGCGGTTTGGTCTGGATGCGGACCGGGCGGAAACCCCGGTCAAAGATCTCTCCGGGGGTGAAAAGGCTCGCCTGCTGCTGGCCCTTGCCACGCGTGATGCCCCGCAACTGCTGATTCTGGATGAACCGACCAACCATCTGGATCTGGATGCGCGTGATGCGCTGGTTCGTGCCCTCTCGGAATTTGAAGGTGCCGTTCTGCTCATCAGCCATGACCCGCATCTGGTGGAGATGGTGGCAGACAGACTTTGGCTGGTGGCAGACGGCAAGGTAACGCCGTTTGACGGCGATATGGCGGATTATCGCCGCTGGCTAATTGAGCAAAACCGTGCGTCCAACCGCAGCACCAAGCAGGACACCTCCGCACAGGCCAGCCGTAAGGATGACCGGCGGGAACGCGCCGAAGCCCGCAAGGCTCAGGCCCCCCTCCGCAAGATTATTCGGGATGCGGAAGCGAAGCTGGCCAAGCTGGCGACAGAACGCACGAAAATTGAAACTACTCTGGCTGACCCTGCTCTTTATACAGACGGCAAGGCCGATGAGGTCACGCGCCTGAACACGCGCCTCGCCGCCATTGGTAAGGAACAGGCGGAACTGGAAGAACGCTGGCTGGAAGCCGAAGCGGAAATCGAAAGCGCTGCTGCGGAAGACTAAGCCCCTTTAGCCCGCTTTGGCAGCCTCTTTCCCGGCGTCCCGCTTCTCACTCCAAAGAGAGAGTAGAAACAGGACGAGGCCAACGCAGGACAGGATCATTCCGGCCCAGCCGGTTGCTGCGTCCCCGTAGCCCGCCACCAGCACAAGGCCGCCAAGCCAGGCCCCCAGGGCATTGGCCATATTAAAAGCCGCGTGATTCATGGAGGCCGCCAGTGTCTGGGCGTCTGCCGCCACATCCATAAGGCGCATCTGCATGGCAGGAGACAGCGCAATCCCACCGCCGAGCATGAAGACGGCAAGGGCTGTCAGCGGAATATTGGACGCCACCAGAGCAAACAGGCCCAGAGCCGCCGCATTCCAGATAAATGCGCCAATGGTGGCCCATTTCAGGTTCTTATCCATGACAATGCCGCCAACCCATGCACCGACAAACATGCCCATCCCCCACAGGGACTGGAACAGTGGCACGGCCCAGATCGGCACATGCGTCACCTGCTGCAAGGTCAGAGAAAAATAGGTGTAGACGCAGAACATCCCGCCACAGCCCACAGCCACCGTGCCAATAACAAACCATACCTGCTTGCGGGTAAAGGCTGCCAGTTCACCCAGAGCTGAACGGGCCCGGTTGGGTGAGTCATAGGGCACAAAAAGCTGAATCATGACGCAGCAAATGGCGCTGATCAGCCCGATAAGCAGATAAGACAGTCGCCAGCCAAAATAGGTACCCGCGTAACTGGCAAAAGGCGCGCCGAGGATATTGGCAATGGTCATGCCCGCAAAAACACGTCCGACAGCCCGGCCGCGATAGCCACGCTCCACAAGTCCCGCTGCAACCAGAGCCGACACCCCCATAAAGGAGCCATGCGGCAGGCCAGTAATAAAACGGGCAATCTCCAGCATGTGCAGAGACGTCGCACAGGTGCTCAGGCAGTTTGTCACAGCAAACCACGCCATCAGCACGACCATCAGGGAGCGGCGTGAAAAACTTGCCCCCACCACAGACACCAGAGGTGCCCCAACCACAACACCCAAGGCGTAAGCGGAAATCGCACCGCCTGCCTGTGGCACCGTAACATGCAGACTGTCCGCCATCTGGGGCAAAAGCCCCATCGCTGCGAACTCGCCCGTTCCGATTGCAAATGTCCCCACCGCAAAAGCGAGAATGGCTTTTGAGGCCGCCTGAAGGCCTCCGTCGTTCCCGCCTGACATCTTTACCCTAACTCCCTAACGTCCAAATGTTTTTGAATAGTCTCAATAGGAACATTTTATTACAGAACAGACAAAAATATGTACTGTCCCCTGTTCTCTGTCACCAAAATCCAGATCAGCCGTTACATAGTCCTTCCTAATCCTGAAAGACCTGCCTTCCATGACGTCCGCTTCTGCCTCTCCCCCTGATTGTAACACTCCCCCGGCGCAAACTGAGGGCAATCAGGGTTCAGCCCAGCCTCCCGCCTGCCCCCTGACCGACGACAATACGGATAACAGCGCCGGATGGCTGGGCAGCATTACCCATATTCTGCGCCTTACGCTGGGACTGGCCGTTATCGGGCTGATGGTGTGGCTGCTGGGTGACGTGCTGACCATTCTGTTTGCGGCAACCCTGTTTGCGGTTGTGCTGCATGGTCTGTCCAAAATTCTGGTTAAGCACCTACGCCTGCCCTATGGCTGGTCCCTCACAGCGGTTGTTGCCGCTCTGATCGCAGCGGTTGCGTTGCTGATCTGGGGCAGTGGTCCCGCAATTGTCAGCGAGGCCGCCAAACTGCAGGACGCCCTGCGCCAGCAGGAAGCCTCTCTGCGCGCAACCTTGCAGACCAGCCCCACCGGCCAGATGATCCTGAACTATCTGCCAGCCTCCCTCGGCGGCAATCAGGGTGGTAACGGCAGCAGCCTCGCTTCGCTCGGGTCGCGCATTGCAGGCTCCATGACGGGCATTCTCGGCTCCGCCTTTGGCGCGGCAGGCACGATTGTGGTGATCCTGATTGCCGGGCTGTATTTCGCCATGGATCCCGGCCTGTACGCCAACGGCGCGCTCCGGCTGGTGCCTGTGGCTCAGCGGCCCAGAGCCCGGACGCTGATGCTCCACGCCAGCCAGACCCTGTGGGCCTGGGTGGCCGGACAGTCTCTGGACATGCTGGTGGTGGGTGTTCTCTCCGGCGTTGGCCTCTGGTTTATCGGCGTGCCGCTGGCTCTGGCGCTGGGTGTACTGGCGGGGCTGTGTAACTTCATCCCCTATATCGGTGCGATCATGGGTGCTGTGCCTGCGCTGCTTCTGGCTTTGTCTCTGGGCACGCGGGAAACCATCATGGTGGCCGTGCTTTACAGCGTCATCCAGTTTTTTGAAGGGAACGTGCTGGCTCCCGTCATTCAGCGCCATGCCGTGCAGATGCCGCCTGCCATCACCGTGCTGTCTCAGACCCTCTTTGGCGCCATTCTGGGCTTCCCTGGCCTGATTTTCGCCTCTCCTCTGACCGCAGCCCTCCTCTCCATTTTCGACGGATTGACGCCACCTCTCTCAGATGACGAACGCGTATAAAAACTCCGTCGTGACAAACCGGTAGGAACACCGTAAGAATTTGGTAATCACTTCCGGAGTCTGGGTCCCGAAATGCGCATTCTTCTTGTTGAAGACGACCAAACAGTCAGAACTTTCATTGCTAAAGGCCTGTCCGAATCCGGGCATCTTGTTGAGCAGGCTGAAAACGGCAAGGATGGTTTGTCACTCGCCACCAACGAGAATTTCGACATCATCATTCTCGACAGGATGCTTCCTGGCGGGGTGGACGGCATTCATATTCTCGAAACGCTCCGGCGGCAGGGCAACGTAACCCCTGTCCTGCTGCTGTCTGCTCTGGCGGAAGTGGACGAGAAGGTTGCCGGCCTGAAAGCCGGTGGGGATGACTACGTCACCAAACCTTTCTCCTTCAGTGAACTGCAGGCGCGTCTTGAAGCCCTCGTCCGGCGCAACCGGAACGAGGCCCAGCCGCAGACCCGCCTGATGGTCGGGGATCTGGAAATTGATCTGCTTGCCCGTGGCGTCAAACGCGCTGGCCAGAAGATTGACCTCCAGCCACGGGAATTCAGACTGCTGGAATTCCTGATGCGCCATGCCGGGCAAGTCGTGACCCGCACCATGCTGCTGGAAGGCGTGTGGGATTATCATTTTGACCCGCAGACCAATGTGATTGACGTGCATGTCTCACGCCTGCGTCAGAAAATTGATAAGCCCTTTGGCCGTCCGCTGGTCCACACCATCCGGAACGCGGGGTATATGCTGCAGGAATGAGCAAGCCCGCTACCATTGCGTCCAGCCGCCCGCACTCAGGCTTTTTACGCCTGCGTTCGGTCAGCCTACGGTTTGCACTGGTTTACGGTACGCTCTTTATCTGCTCCGCCGTGCTGTTTCTCTCCTTTATCTGGTGGGGAACAGTCGGCCTGCTTGAACACCGGGTTGAGCAGGCCATTACGGCGGATTCCCGGGCTCTGTTCAATATCTGGTCAGAAGGCGGCCCCACGGGCCTGACCATGATTATTGATGACAGGCTGGAACAGGACGTTGATGACAACGCCCTGTATCTGCTCGTCAATAAAGATAACAAATGGGTGGCGGGCAATCTGGCGGAATGGCCGCGGCAGATTACCAGCAACGACCACTGGTTCACCATGCCAGTCCAGCGCTCCTATACGCAGGATATGGCCAAGGTCCGGGCGTATGCCCTGCCCGATGGCTACCACCTGTTGATAGGCCGGGATATCAGCGGCCGCACGCTGCTGCGCAAGATGCTGACCGACACGCTCCTCTGGGCGTGCATCATGGTCACTCTGCTGGCAATTGGCGGGGGCTGGCTGATCCGCCGCCTGTTCCGCCACGTCATCCACTCCATCAGCCGCACCACGCAGGCCATTACGCATGGCGATATGTCACGCCGCATGCCGGTGCAGGGCTCGGATGATGAGCTGGATGAAATCGCCATCACCATTAACGAAATGCTGGAACGCATCAGCCGCCTGATGGATGGTGTCCGTCAGGTTTCCAACGCCATTGCGCATGACCTGCGCACCCCCATCACCCGCGCCCGCACCCAGCTGGAAGATGCGGCCCTGCACGCCAAAAATGAGGATGAACTCCGGGCCGCTATTGAACAGGCTGTTGGCAATCTGGACAATGTCACCTCCATTTGTCAGGCTCTGCTACGTATTGCCCAGATTGAATCCGGCGCGCGCCGCTCTGCTTTTGTCCTGTTCAACCTCACCCCAGCCCTTCAGGACGTGTGCGAACTGTATGAAGCTGTGGCGGAAGACCACGGGCTGACCTTTGTGCAGCACCTGCCACACCATCTGCCTTTTTTTGGGGACCGCGCCATGTTCCAGCAGGCTGTGGCCAATCTGCTGGATAATGCCGTTAAATTTTCCCCACCTCATGGCACCATCACCCTTTCAGCTGAAGTCCACTCCACAGCGCGGCGCTCAGACGGCAGCCGAGGCAAGCTGCTCAGCCTGAGTGTGGCGGATGAAGGCATAGGGATGAGTGAGGCAGATATGGCCCGCGCGTCTGAACGATTCTTCCGGGCGGAGCAGGCCAGAAACACCCCCGGCTCCGGCCTTGGCCTGTCACTGGTGCAGGCTATTGTGCAACTGCATGACGGGAAGTTAGAGCTAGCCTCCAACACGCCCGGACTCATCACCCGCATTGAAATTCCGTTGCCTGATGCGGAAACTGCCCCACCCGCACAGCCCATTCCCGCCAACCATTAATTCCTTCAGGTTTGGCATAAATAAACCATTACAAGCGCCTATTTGCCTTGAAAAAGACATTAGTCCTCTTAAAAATTCTTATGAATGAGACGTTCTCTGCCTCTCGCCCTGGTGCTGACGTTAGGGAGTATCGCGACCACAGCCATTTCCACCCGGCTTTCAGCACAAGCGGTTCTCCCCCCATCACCCCCGGTTGAGGGGCGACGGATCATGCCTGCGCTGCCCTCACCCAAACCTGTGGTGATTACCTCGGACAGTGTTGCCTTTTGCTTGCGGCTGTCTCGTGTCATTGAGAGCTATAATAACGGTGCGTTGCCACGCAGGGTCAGTCAGTTGCGGGAAGAAGGGACAGATCTTTGCCGTCAGGGACTGGTCCGCTCCGGGCTTATCCGCCTACGGCGCGCCCTCGTCAGTCTGAAAAGGACAACGCCTTAAATGCGCCTCCCCTCTCGCTTCACCAGCCTTAGCGCTCTGGCCCTCGCTCTGACCGCTATTACCCCGGCGCTTGCTCTGGCTCAGAACAAGCCCGAAGACAGCTATACCCGTCTGGAAATCAGCGGTTCCGGCTCTGTCAAGGCGGCACCTGACCAGCTTATTGCCCGCTTCCGCGCGGAAAGCCGCGATAAAACAGCCGCCGCTGCCCAGAAAGCCGTAAATACTCTGGTGCATCATGCTGTTGAGCAATCTGCCAAAACAGCCGGGGTCAAAGCCGCTGTGCTGCAATATTCCGTGTCAGAAAATCGGCCAGACAAAGCCCCGGCATCCTGGACCGCTTCGCAGGCACTCACCTTTACTGCGCCCGATGGCTCCGGTCTGCTGCCGCTCACGGGTGATCTTCAGGGTGAAGGGCTGATGCTGGAAGATCTTTCCTGGTCTCTTTCGCCGGAGAACCAGAAAAAACTGATGCTGGACGCTGAGAAAAATGCTGTCGAGGATCTGAAAAAACAAGCCGACACGCTGGCGGCCTCTCTTGGCCTGCATGTGGTGCGCTTTGCATCAGTCTCCATGTCCAGCGGCGGATTCCCGCGCCCTGTCATGATGATGGCCATGGCAGCCCGTGGGCCTGCAGACAGCGCCCCGCCGCCGTCCAGCACGGCAGAAGTGCAGACTGTGCGGGCCACTGCCAACGCCACGGTGCTGCTGGCACCGTAACGCTGAGGCGTGGGCATCGAACCTGCGCGGGCATGTCGTCCCAATAAAAAAAGCGCCTGTGCGAGGATAACCCGCACAGGCGCTTTTTTGTGTCTGGTAAGGATGCAGGACGATGCCCTGCAACCCCAATCAGAGCTTAACGGGGTGCGAGCACCATGATCATCTGCCGGTTTTCAAGGCGCGGCATCTGCTCAACTTTAGCCTGCTCATCCATCTCGGTCCGGATACGCTCCAGAACCTTGATGCCCAGTTCCTGATGCGCCATTTCACGGCCACGGAAACGCAGGGTAACTTTCACCTTGTCGCCATCACCCAGAAAGCTTTTTACAGAACGCATTTTAACCTGGTAGTCATTTTCGTCGATATTCGGACGAACCTTGACTTCCTTGATCTCAATGACCTTCTGCTTTTTCCGGGCTTCGTTGCGCTTTTTCTGCTGCTCGTACTTGAACTTGCCGTAGTCAAGAATCTTGGCAACGGGCGGTTCTGCGTTCGGGCTAATCTCAAGAAGATCAAGTCCGACGCCATACGCGCGAGCCAGTGCATCGCGGGTCGACATGACACCCGCCATCTCGCCTTCTTCGTCAATCAGACGAACCTGCGGTACGCGGATCTCTTCGTTAACACGTGGTCCCTCGCGGGTGGGCGGCGCGGGAATAGGGGGTCTGGCTATGGTCAGCTCCTGTCATGGATAAAAAAACTAAACAGAAGCACCTCCCGGTGCCTCCGCTTACAGTGTTATTATGTGCGCAATTCTTAGCCGTTTATCAAGCATATCCGGCCAGAAAACAGACTCATTCCAGCCCTGCCAAAAACAAGGAGCCGAGTCTCACGCTTTTTTGCGCAGATCGGGCGGCGTTGCTTCCTCGGCAATGCGGGTCACAACCTCATCAAACCCAAAGGTTTCCTGATCTTTGCCACCGAGCCGGCGCATGGCGACGGTCCGCTCTTCCGCTTCCCGACGGCCGACCACCAGAATAATCGGCACGCGGGCCACGCTATGCTCACGAATCTTGGAATTGATCTTGTCATTCCGCACATCGGCTTCCGCAGCCAGACCGGCCGCACGCAGGGCAGCGGCCACTTCTTCCGCATAAGGCCCGGCATCACTGACGATAGACGCCACCACGACCTGCACCGGAGCGAGCCAGAGCGGGAAGCGGCCTGCATGCTGCTCGATCAGAATACCAAGGAAGCGCTCAAAGGAGCCGAGAATGGCGCGATGCAGCATGACCGGGCGATGACGGGCAGAATCTTCGCCAATATAGCTGGCATCGAGTCGTTCCGGCAGCACAAGGTCAACCTGCAGGGTGCCGCACTGCCAGTCACGCCCAATGGCGTCACGCAGCACGAACTCCAGCTTCGGACCATAGAACGCGCCCTCACCCGGATTATACTCATACGTCACACCGGCCACTTCACACGCTTCCTTCAGCGCGCTTTCGGCCTTATCCCATGTTTCATCGCTGCCCGCCCGCTGTTCCGGCCGGTCTGCAAATTTCACACGGACATGCTCAAAGCCCAGATCCTTGTAGACTTCATGCAGCATCCGCACGAACTGCACGGTCTCATCGGCAATCTGGTCTTCCGTACAGAAGATATGCGCATCATCCTGCGTAAAGCCGCGCACACGCATCAGACCATGCAGCGCACCAGAGGGCTCATACCGGTGGCATGCACCGAACTCGGCCATACGGATCGGCAGTTCACGGTAGGACCGCAGACCGTGGCGGAAAATCTGCACATGGCACGGGCAGTTCATGGGCTTGAGGGCGAGGGTCTTATCCTCATCCTCAACAGTCGCCACAAACATGTGGTGGCGATATTTGTCCCAGTGGCCAGACGCTTCCCACAGCCCACGGTCCAGAAGCTGCGGAGTGCGCACCTCCTGATACCCGCCACGGGTCTGCGCCCGACGCATATAGTCCTGCAGCGCGCAATACAGACGCCAGCCTTTATGATGCCAGAAGATCTGCCCCACCGCTTCTTCCTGAAAATGGAACAGGTCCATTTCCCGGCCAATACGACGATGATCGCGGCGTTCGGCTTCTTCCAGCTGGTGCAGGTGGGCGTCCAGCTCCTTCTGGTCCCGCCAGGCCGTGCCGTAAATACGGGTCAGCATGGGGTTGCGATGGTCACCGCGCCAGTAAGCGCCAGCCACCTTCATCAGTTTGAAGGCCGTGCCGACATCCTTGGTATTACGCAGATGCGGACCACGGCACAGATCAAGCCATTCACCCTGACGGTAGATGGAAATATCCTCATCTTCCGGCAGATCACGGATCAGCTCGGCTTTGAAGCGCTCACCTTTTTCTTCAAAGAAGGCGATCGCTTTATCCCGCGGCCAGACTTCGCGCACAAACGGCTCGGCATTGGCCACAATTTCCTTCATCCGCGATTCAATGGCGGCGAAGTCTTCCGGCGAGAACGGCTCGTTACGATAGAAATCGTAATAGAAGCCGTTTTCGATGGACGGCCCGATGGTGACCTGCGTGCCCGGGAAGAGAGACTGCACAGCTTCGGCCAGCACATGGGCGGCGTCGTGCCGGATCATCTCCAGAGACTCCGGGTCCTTCCGGGTAATGAAGCGGACGGCAGCATCCTCGGCCACAGAGCGACCAATATCCTGCAGCGCGCCATTGACCTCCATGGCCAGTGCCGCTTTGGCCAGCCCCGGCCCGATGGCTTCGGCAATGGCCGTGCCCGTGACCGGCCCGTCAAAACTGCGAACGGATCCGTCAGGCAAGGTGATGGCAGGCATGGAAGAACTCCGGAGATCAAATGGTTGTAAAGGCTTTTAATGGCGTCAGGAGAGCGCGGCTGCAACCCTGTTGACGGAAAGTGTCGCCAGATCCCGCACAGAAAGCACACAAACCTGCCCCGGCACGCGCCCGAGGGGGGCTGTGAGGGCGGGATTACTGTCCGCAGAAAACAAGACCACGCTGGGGCAGCCCATGATAGCGGCCAGATGCATCGGCCCGGTATCATTCCCCACAGCAACCTGCGCCCGGGCCGCCAGACCGGCGAGTTCCGGCAGAGTGGTCTGGCCTGTCAGATCCAGCGCCTGCGGGCAGACTTGCCGGATCGCCTCCGCCAGGGGTTTATCGGCCCCGCTCCCCACAACAACAGGGCGCAGTCCCCGGCTTTCAAACCGGGTTGCCAGTTCCGCATACCGGCACACAGGCCAGCGCTTAGCCGGGCGATGGGGGGAGGCTCCGGGCACAATCAGGCCATAGGGTGCATTGAGGTGCGGCCCCAGCCCTGCGAGCCATGAAACATCCGGCAAAGGCACATCTGGTATCCCGGCTCCCAACAACTGGTCGCGCTGGCGAGTGCGGGTGTGCATGTCATTCCGCCGGGGATTGGCGTGCACCAGGGGAGAGCGCCCCACATGCCCGCACCACATCTTCGGACGTCCGGCCAGCACATAATAGCGGGCCGTGCGGCTGGAGGTCTGAAGGTCATACACCCGGTCATAACCGCGCAGCTGTTGCCGCAACGCCAGCAAGGCCGGAAGATTGCCCCATGAAGGACGCTGATCGACCTTAACCGCATCAAACCACGGGGAAAGATGAGCCAACTCTACAAAGGGTGAGGTCGTCAGTAAGGTTATCTGTGCTGTGGGGTGTGCTGCCCGGATAGCCTGAAACGGCCCGAAGCTCTGCACAAAATCCCCCAGCGCACCGAGCCGGATGACCAGAATACGGCGCAAACTCTGGGGTTGTGTCACGGCGAATCCGGGTCAGCGGCCAGAACGGCCAGATCCTGCCGGGCCAGATCGGCCTCATGGCTGTCAGGGGAGAGGTCCAGCACATGCTGCCAGTCCGCCTGTGCGCCGGTGGCATCCCCTACCTGCTCCCGAATAATCCCACGCTCCAGCAAAGCCGCAGCATCGTCCGGCATCCGCTGCAAGGCCAGCGTAATATGCTGGGTGGCTTTATCCAGTTGCCCGAGCCGCCGCTCAGCTGAGGCCAGCAGCACAAATGCCTCGGTAGGAGCTTCTGCGCCCCGCGCAACCAGCGCGGTCAGATCCGTCACCACAGCCCCGGTATTGCCCTGCTCAAGCAGGGCGCGCGCTTTGGCGAGCCGCAAATTCGTATCACCGGGGCGGATGGACAAGCCATAATCGACGATATTCAGCGCGCCGGGCGGATTACCGGCTGAAAGCCAGGCTTCTGCGGCTTCTTCCGCCATCACAGCCCGCAGGCTGGCAGAGCTTTCCGGGCCGGAGGGCGGCGCTTTGCGCACCAGATCATCCAGCTCCTGCGCCGCGTCCAGTTCATCGCCCAGTTCCAGCAGGGCCAGAGCATGGCAATGCCGCGCTTCCCTGTCCCCGCCGTGCTTCATCCAGTCCTGTGCGTAGTCCCGCGCGCCGAAGGGGTCTTCTTCCACCATGCTCATGCAATCGGCCAGCGTCCATGTTTGCGGCGCTTCTTTGCCCCCGTGGCCAGTGCTCGTTCCCGTCCCCACCTGCCCGACTGCGGGATGAGGGCGGATGGTGGCCGCGCTGGCCGGAACACCGGCCAGCAACAGGCCTACTCCGAGTGTCGCGGCAAATGGTGCGCAGCGCGCCGGAACGGACCGGGCAGAGAAGGACAAGTGCGTCATCTCTCTTTCCATAGCGCGGATACGGGCCGGGTGGTCAAGTCGGGCCAGAAATGCGGATGTTCGCGGAAGAGTGTCTGTTGCCAGAAAACCATGCTAACAGCCCTAATATGACGATACCGCCACATTCCCCCGTCATCCTGCAAATTCTTCCCGCTCTGGAACAGGGCGGTGTCGAACGGGGCACGCTGGAAATGGCGGATGCCATCACGCAGGCAGGCGGCACTGCTCTGGTGATGAGCGCTGGCGGCAGGCTGGTCCCTTCGCTGGAACGGCTCGGGGCGCAACACCACACCCTGCCCCGCTGTGGGAGCAAAAACCCGCTCTCCATTTTGCGCAACGCCGGCACGCTGGCGCGCTTTATCCGGCAGAATAATGTGGCCCTCGTCCATGCCCGCTCGCGCGCACCGGCATGGGTGGCACGTCTGGCCTGCAACCGCACCGGCACCCCTTTTGTCACCACATGGCATGGGGTGCATGCCAACAATTTCCCTGGCAAAAAGCGCTATAACGCCGTTCTGGCCTCTGGCGACCGCGTGATTGCCATCAGCCAGCATATCGGCCAGCGGCTGGCGCAGGAGTATCATGTCGGGCCGGACCGTCTACGGGTCATTCCGCGTGGCGCTGACATCACTCAGTTCAGCCCGGATGCCGTCAGCGGACAGCGGGTGCACCGGCTCGGCGAGAGCTGGGACGTCCCCGCTGGCGTGCCGGTTCTTCTCATGCCGGGCCGGCTGACGGAATGGAAAGGCCAGCGATTTCTGCTGGATGCGCTCGCACGGGTGAAACAGACAGCGCCCATGATGCCGTGGGTCTGCGTGTTTGCCGGGTCCTGTCCGCCCGGCCATGCCTATGGGGAGGCCCTTGTTGCCCATGCCCGCACGCTGGGCCTGACGGAACAGGTCCGGTTTGCCGGGCATTGTCAGGATATGCCGGCTGCCATGGCACTGGCCGCGCTGGTGATTATACCTTCCCTCCGGCCAGAACCGTTTGGGCGTGTGGTGGTGGAAGCACAGGCCATGTCTCGCCCCGTAATCGTCACAGCCCATGGCGCGGCGCTGGAAACGGTCCAGCATGGCCTCACCGGCCTGAGCGTTCCCCCCGGTGATGTGCAGGCGCTAGCCGAGGCTATTGCCAGTATCCTGCACGCCCCGCCTGAGGCTCTCCACGCCATGGGAGAGGCCGCGCGCGCCACCGTGCTGGCGCACTACACGACCCACGCCATGCAGCAGGCAACCCTGAGCGTTTATGATGAGTTGCTGGGCACCAGCCTCCATAAAAATGAGGCCGCCCCCTTTCAGGACCTGTCCGTTGCAGGATAAGGGATGCGGCCTGCCCGCCCGCTTTTTCCGACACCGGCCCGCTATGGGGTGCCTGCCATGACCAGCTCTCCACTTCCCTCCGCTCCCCCGTCACCCGTGCTGACCAAAGTGCCGGAACGCATTGCCTTTATGGCCGCCCCGACCGAAGTCGCCAGACACGAGTTTGACCGCCTGACTCACCAGTATGGCAACTGCCATCCGGGGGAAGCCGATGTGGTTGTCTGCCTTGGAGGCGACGGCTTCATGCTGGAAACGCTGCGCGTGGTGCTGGAGCAAAATCTCACCGTGCCGGTTTACGGGATGAACTGCGGCTCCGTCGGGTTCCTGATGAACCCGATGCTGGAAGACAATCTGCCCAAACGTCTGACCACCACCCAGGCCGCCACCCTCCATCCGCTGCGCATGACGGCCCGCACCATGCAGGGGGACACGCATGAGGCTCTGGCCCTGAATGATGTCTTCCTGTTCCGCCAGACCCGTCAGGCCGCCAAAATCCGGGTGGATGTGGATGGGATGGTGCGCATGCCGGAGCTGATCTGCGACGGCGCATTGCTGGCCACCCCGGCCGGCTCCACCGCCTATAATCTGTCCGCCCATGGGCCGATTGTCCCGCTTTCGGGCAATCTGCTGCCGCTGACCCCCATCTGTCCGTTCCGCCCCCGGCGCTGGCGCGGCGCGCTCCTGCCTTCTACGGCACAGGTGGGCTTTACCATTCTGGAAGCTGAAAAACGCCCGGTCGCGGCGGTGGCTGATTCGATTGAAATCCGCGATGTGGTCTCCGTGCACATTCATGAAGACCGCAATCTGGCCGTAACGGTGCTGTTTGACCCCGGCCAAACCCTGTCCGAACGCATTACCGCAGAGCAGTTTTCCGCCTGATGCCCTACATTCGCCCCGTTAGGCGCATAAAAGATCACTCTGAAGGGTGTTCTGCCATTTCACCCCGCCCCTCTTCTGGTTTAGTCTTGCCCGCAATGCACAACTCTCATCTCCGACCGCGCCGTCTGACAGGATTGTGCGCCCTCCTCCTGCTGCCGACCTCGCTCGCGCATGCGCAGGTTGTCACCAATACGCAGGCGCTGGATGAACTGGCGAGCAAGCACCCCGCCCCGGCTCATACCGCCCCGCATCCGGCTGCGCACAAGACAGCCCCCGCCCCCAAACGGGTCGCGCCGAAGCCGGTCACCCAACCGCCGCTGACGCACGCGGTCACGCCCGCTCCCGCAGCTTCCGGAACACCGGCGGCTGCCACGCAGAATGCGCCTGCCGCTACTACGGCTGCACCGCAAACCACACCAACTCCTGCTGCCAGCACCACAGCACCCGCAGGCAATGCCAAGCCGGCAACGCCCGCCCATCCACCAGTTCCGGCAACCATTCCGCTTGCACCACCGCCGGTGCCGCAGCTCACGCCAGCTCCGCCTGATGTGGAACTCCACCCGTTCCCCATGCCGGCACAGCCTGCCATTGACGAAAAAGCCACCGGCACTGTGTTCACCATTCCGGGAGGTGTTCGGGTTACCTTTGCCGCCGGGGCCGCTACGCTGAACCCCGAAACACATCAGGCTCTGCTGGGTTTTGCGCAGTCGCTGGCTGACAAGCCGCATGTGCGCGCCCTGATTGATGCCTACAGCTCCGGCGCTGTGGATGATCCATCCCTGCCCCGCCGCATGTCCCTCTCTCGCGGGCTGGCGGCACGCAGCGTGCTGATGAATAGCGGCATTCCCTCCACCCGCATTTATCTGCGCGTGATCGGCCTGCCCAAAACCCCCGTCGATCATGGTGGGCAGGATTATATCGATATTTACCAGTCAGACGCTGTACCCTGACGCCCTTCCTCTTCTAACCGGACCGGAACCAGATGACGCGCCCCACACAGTATCTTTTCAGAATGATCGGGTTTCTCGTGTGTGTGGCGCTTGTCGCTGCAACATTGTGGCGGCCACTGCGGGATGCCTTCTTCAGCAACCCGCTGCTTGATGGTCTGATTCTGGGGATTCTGGCCATCGGTATTCTGTGGAATGTCGTG
The DNA here is from genome assembly GCF_044094635.1 of Acetobacter sp. KSO5. Taxonomy (NCBI): domain Bacteria; kingdom Pseudomonadati; phylum Pseudomonadota; class Alphaproteobacteria; order Acetobacterales; family Acetobacteraceae; genus Acetobacter; species Acetobacter sp. KSO5. Next base: position 2,591,970 of record NZ_CP172014.1, read on the forward strand.
ATGGTCCGCCGCCTGTTGCCGGAAGTAGGCTGGGTGGACGCCATTCGTCAGTCCCGCACCGGTCTGGCTGCCCTGCCGCCGCCGCGTATGCTGGCCCCGCTGGCCACGGCCCTCGGCACCCGCCCGGACCAGCGCGGTAACCCTGCCGCCCTTTCCACCCCCGCCATGCAGGCCGTGCTGGATTCCATCTCCGGCCGACTGGATGAAGGGCGGGAAGTCTCCCGTTATCTTACGGGCCTGCTGATTTTTCTGGGTCTGCTGGGCACCTTCTACGGCCTGCTGCTGACTGTCGCCGCCATTGCGGACGTCATTGGCAACATGTCCGTCGGTGGTGGCGATCTGGACGCCATGTTCGGCCAGCTCAAAACCGGTCTGGCCAAGCCGCTGCATGGCATGAGCACGGCATTTTCCGGTTCTCTCTTCGGTCTGGCCAGTGCGCTGGTTCTGGGCTTTCTGGACCTCACCGCCGGGCAGGCACAAAACCGCTTCTTCAACGAGCTGGAAGAATGGCTGGCGGAACAGACCCGCTTTGGCGCACCCTCCGGCTCTGGCGTGGAAAGCACGACCTCCGTCCCGGCTTACATTCAGGCACTCTTGGAACAAACGGCCGAAAATCTGGAATCCCTGCAAAATCTGGTCCGCACCAGCGAGGCCCGGCGTGAGCGGGAAAGTGCTGTGCTGAGCAAGCTCTCTGACCGGCTGGAATCCACCGCAGGCCAGACAGAAGCCCTGCATAATATTGAACGCCTGCTGCAAACGCTGGTGCAGAACAATGAGGAAGGCCGCACCCGTATGACGACGGATCTGCGGAACGACCTGCGTCTGCTGGCCCGCACTATTGCTGCAACAGCCGAGACTGCGCCCTCCGACCGGAAAGCACCCTGAGCATGGCCCGCCGCCGCAGAAAGCTGCACGCCGGACTGGATGCGTGGCCCGGCTACGTGGATGCGCTTTCCACGTTGCTGATGGTCGTTATTTTTGTGCTGCTGGTGTTTGTCATGGGCCAGACCCTGCTCTCCGCAGCGCTGAACCGGCGCGAGCATGTACTGGAAAAACTGGAAGGTCAGACGGCGGAACTCTCCCGCCAGCTTGATACGGAACACGCCCGCAACCATGCCCTGGAAGACAGCGTGACCGGCCTGCAGGCCCAGCATACCCACGATACGGAAGCCCTCTCGGCTCAGACCGCCGAGGCCGAAACCGCGCGCAATGCCGCACAGGCCGCCAGCACTCTGAGCGTTGCCGACCAGACGCGGGTCACACAGCTGAATGATGAACTGACGGACCTGAACGCCCGTCTCGCTGCTCTGGCGCAGGCGCTCGATGTCTCGCAAAAAACCGTGCAGAACAAGGACGCCACCATTGGCGATCTTTCTGCAAAACTGAATACCGCTCTGGCAGACAAGGTCGGCCAGCTTAGCCGCTACCGCTCCGAATTTTTTGGCCGCCTGCGGGACATCCTGCACAACCAGAAGGGTGTGCATGTGGTGGGCGACCGCTTTGTGTTCCAGAGCGAAGTGCTGTTCCCGGTGGGGAGTGCTGACCTCTCTAAGGAAGGCCAGTCAGAAATCCATACGCTGGCCCAGACCCTTAAAAGCGTGACCAGCCATATCCCTGCTGATATTCCGTGGATTTTGCGCGTGGATGGCCATGCTGACCGTCAGCCCATTCACACCGCCTTCCCCAGCAACTGGGAACTGTCCAGCGCCCGCGCCATTACCGTGGTCAAGCTGCTGGTGGCGGAAGGGATCAACCCGCACCATCTGGCCGCAACCGGCTTTGCGGACTATCAGCCGCTGGATACGGAAAGCAATGCTGCCGCCTACGCCCGCAACCGCCGGATTGAATTCCGTCTGACGGACCGCTGAGAACATCCCTGCCGGGAGGCTTTGTGCCCCTTAACCCGGCAGTGTGAGTATCTTGTCCCACACCAGCAGGATGTGCCCGTCCACCGGCTCAACCATGCGGGCCGAGCCGAAGCGGATCTGTGCCTGAGCAGCCTGCGCGGGGGTATCGCACAGAACAAAATTGCCGCCCTGCGTGTACCAGTCGCGTTTTGACAGGTAATGAAACGGCTTGATTTCGGCGCCAAATTCCACCGGCGCAATGCGCACCTGATTGGGTAGACTGTTACTCGCGGCACTCCAGTAGGATGCAAAGCCTTGCGTGAGACCAAGGCGGGCTAATTCCATATTGATGGGGAAGTTCCGGTTTGTCTGCCAGATGTGCAAGGTTGGCGCTGGCACACTCAGCACCGCATAGACTGCCGCTCCTACCAGCCCCATTGTCCGGCCGGCAGCAGGCAGAACCGTATGCCGTGCCAGCAGAAGCGTCATCATCACATATGGGAACACCAGATAGCGGGTTGAGGCATTGTCAATCGCCAGCTGGCTAAACGTAAACGCCCCGACCATAATACCGATGCAGAGCAACGCAGCATAATCAAACAGATCTAGCTGGCGCGTTTTACTCCGTGCAACGCGCACAACACCCCACAACGCCAGCAGCAACACAGCCAGATGGAGCAGTTCTTTCCCTGCGCCCTGCAGGGAGAACTCTTTTTCAAAAAAATACGCACCGAAGAAGTGCAGAACCCCGGAAACCAGCACGGAAAGATTATACCAAACACGCGTCTGCCCGGCGAAAGACATGGTCCACAATCCCGGCACATGAAAAGCGCCGTTATGTGCCAGCACGGTTTTCAGCACATGCGCCAGCCCCAGCGACGCCAGCACGCACAGCACCAACCGCCCGTATTCCAGCCGGCGACTTTGCACGCTCAGCAGAGCAGCAGACCCCAGAACGGGAAGGACAAAGCAGTATTTTACAATGTCATCACTGGCGAGGCACAGGACCAGCAGCGCAACAAACACGGTCCACACCGCCGGTTTCTCCTGCCTGATCTGCGCAAAAATCAGCAACCAGCAGACCAGCACCCCAACATAGGCACCCATATGGATGCAGGGGATCAGCATCACCTGCACACCAAAGGCCGTGGGGGCTGCAACCAGAGCCAGCCACCACCATGCCCCAGCCGGAGCCATGATCCGACAGAGCCGGAAAGCCAGCAGCACCAAAGCGGCCAACAGCATGGCCGGCACCAGATAGTAAAAAGACAGATGCCAGCCTGCCAGACCCGCCAGTACAACGTATGGAAGCGTTTCTGTTGCATAGTAGGATTCAGCGGAAAGGTCCCAGCCATGCAGCAGACCATTTCCATGCAGGATGTCCTGCGCCTCCAGCACAGCGGAGGCACTGTCTGAATTAAGCGGCAGGGTGGCCGCCAGAGACATGTAAAAGCCGGACAGCACGACAAAAGCTAGCAGATAGCCAAAGCTCTTCTTGCTGATCTGTTTGAATAGTACAGACACTCTTGCTCTCTCAAACACTGGCTTTCCCCCAAACGCAGGGGCAATTTTTTCAAGCTTTAACCGCCAGCACTTTACCGCTGGAGGCGCTGCAATTTCTCATACCGGGCAATCACACGCTTACGCCTCAGGCCGGACAGCCGCTGAATCCAGAAAATCCCGTTCAGCTGATCAATCTCGTGCTGGTGGCAGGCCGCCCGCAGACCCTCCGCCTCCTCCACATGGGTCACGCCATCCAGATCCTGATACTGCACCCGCACTTTGGCGGCCCGCTCGATCAGATCCGTCACGCCCGGCATGGAGACGCTGCCCTCTTCCTGCCGGACCGTTTCTTCCGACATCCAGATGATGTCCGGGTTCACATAAATCTGGGGCTGCGGAGCATCGGGGAGTTCCAGCACCACCACACGTTGCGCCACGCCAATATGCGGGCCGGTCATACCAATACCCGGTGCGGCCCGCATGCTGTCGAGAATATCCTGCGCCAGAGCGGACAGACTCTCGTTAAAAAGCGTCACAGGAGCGGCTACCTGCCGCAAACGCTGGTCAGGAAAACGGACAATCGGGCAAATTGTCATAGCGAGGGGCTGTCAGGCATGCGTCAGGAGATCAAGCAGTTGAGGAAACTGTTCGTGCCCCTCACGCCCCAGAAAATGCCCACCACCCGGCACTTCCAGCGTTGTGGTGTGCAGAGACGTGGCAAGAGCCTGAGACAGACACGGGTCCACGATCTGATCATTGTCAGAAAAAACAGACGCCCGAAACGCACTCCGGCGCTGCAAGTCCTCATAATCCAGAGGGCTATCCGTAAAGGCATCCAGTTCCGGCAGGGTCTGAAGATGTTTGTCGAACCCGGAAACCAGAACATAACCTCCCACCGTCTCCCCTTTGGGGCGGGACATCAGATGACGCAGGAGGGTTACGCACCCAAGACTGTGGCCAATCAAAACCGTCTGGTTGTTCAGGTGCGGCAGAAGCGTATCCAGAGCCTCGGCCCAGGCTTCAGGCTCCGGGGCCTGAGACGCTGGCAGAGCGGGCACAGAGACCGTGGCTCCGCGCTGTTCTAACTGCTTTTTAAGCCAAGGAAACCAGTGCGCATCAGGATTGGCCAGATAACCATGGACAATCACATACTGTCTTGAGGACAAATCAGGCATCTTCTGCTCCGGACAGCGCGACGCTCAGCTCGCGGTTTTCATGGCCTCTTCGACGGTTTTCCGGGCTTCGGTGGCGAGTTCATCCACGCGCTCATTTTCCGGCACACCGGAATGGCCCTTCACCCAATGCCATGAGACATCATGCTGTTTGGCCGCATCCAGCAAACGCCGCCACAAATCCATATTGGCAACCGGGTCACCCGAGGCATTCCGCCAGTTGCGCCGCACCCAGCCCGTATGCCAGCGCGTAATGCCGTTGCGCACATATTCACTGTCCGTATGCAGCCGCACTGTGCAGGGGCGCTTGAGGGCTTCCAGCGCTTCCGCCGCCGCCGTCAGTTCCATACGGTTATTGGTGGTGGCTTCTTCCCCACCAGAAAGCTCACGCTCTACACCTTTAAAGCGCAGCAGCACCCCCCAGCCACCGGGGCCGGGGTTGGGGCGGCATCCGCCATCTGTCCAGACTTCCACAACCTGCGGAGAAGGCTGCTCCGCCAACTGCTCGGCAGGGGCGCTCATTTCAGAATCCGTAGCCATCGACCGTCTCCGTTGCCAGATGGAAGCGCAGGCGCTTGAGGTAATCCAGCGGGTCTTTAGGGGTTACCAGTGCATCTGGCGGCGTGTTGATCCAGTCATACAGCCGCGTCAGCAGGAAGCGCATGGCGGCACCCCGGGCCAGAACCGGCAGCGCCTGCCGTTCTGCGGCACTCAGCGGGCGCACAGACTCATAGCCCTGCACCAACTGGCGGCCGAATGTGACGTTAAATGACCCATCTCCTTCAAAGCACCAGGCGTTGAGGCAGATGGCGATGTCATAGGCCAGAAAATCCGTGCAGGCGAAATAGAAATCAATCAGCCCGGAGACGGTTTTTCGCAGGAAGAAAACATTATCGGGGAACAGATCCGCATGGATCTGCCCATGAGGGAGCGCAGGATTTGCACCCTGCCCCGGCCAGTACGGCAGAATATGCGTAAAGGCCGCATCCAGTTCCGCCAGCAGGCCGGGATGCACCGCATCCGCCCCCGCCCGGCAGGAGTCCAGCAGCGGCTGCCATGCGTCCGGCCCCAGAGCGTTGGGGCGCACAGGCGTATAGGTCCGCCCGGCCTCATGCAGCTGAGCCAGCGCCTGCCCAAGCGGGCGGCAATGTTCCTGCCGGATTTTACGCGGCCATACACCGGGGAGAAAGGTTGTAATAGCCGCAGGCCGCCCTGCGAGTGTGCCGAGCGTCTGCCCGGCTGTACTAGCCACCGGCTGCGGGCAGGAAACACCCTCCCCCGCCAGATGCTGCATGAGCCCCAGAAACCACGGGAGTTCCTGCGCATTCACCCGCTTTTCATACAGCGTGAGGATAAAATCCCCCTGCGTGGTGCGCAGCTGAAAATTGCTGTTTTCCACACCCTCGGCAATGCCACGAAATGCCACCAGATTCCCAATGGCGTAATCGCTCAGAAAAGCCTCAAGGGCTTCATCGCTCACATCTGTATAAACGGCCATCCTTCTGCGCTGCCCTCAGCCCAGAGGAGCAGGCAGGCGGAAGATCACGCTTTCTTCCTTCACCGTGCGCTCATCAATGCACAGGGTGTAACGCTTGGCCATTTCGGCCACCATTTCCTGCACCAGTGCTTCCGGAGCAGAGGCACCCGCCGTAATGCCCAGCGTGTTCACGCCTTCCAGTACGGACCAGTCCAGCGCATCCAGACGCTGCACCAGCAGAGCACGCGGTGCGCCGGAGCGCTCGGCCACTTCCCGCAGGCGCTGGGAGTTGGAGGAGTTGGGGGAGCCGATCACAATCACCAGATCGCATTCCGGCGCAATGGCCTTCACTGCTTCCTGACGGTTGGTAGTGGCGTAGCAAATATCCTCGCGCTTCGGCCCCTCAATCAGCGGGAAGCGTTCGCGCAGGATATCCACGATCTCAGCCGTATCATCTACGGAGAGCGTGGTCTGCGTGATAAAGGCCAGACGGGAGGGATCAGCCGGCTGCACGGTGCGGGCTTCTTCCGCATCGTTAATCAGCGTAACCGCACCGACGGGCAGCTGGCCCATAGTGCCCACCACTTCAGGATGCCCGGCATGGCCGATCATCAGGATATGGCGGCTTTCCGGGCCACCGCCGGCAAAATGACGCTCGGCCTCGCGGTGCACTTTGGACACCAGCGGGCAGGTTGCATCCAGATACAGCAGGTTGCGGCGTTCCGCCTCAGCCGGGACCGTTTTGGGCACACCATGGGCAGAGAATACGACGTGGCCATCAGGCGGAACCTCATCCAGTTCCTCGACAAAAATGGCACCCTGCGCTTCCAGAGCTTCCACAACCGTACGGTTGTGGACAATTTCATGACGCACATAAACAGGTGCGCCGTAGCGACGGATGGCTTCTTCCACCACGCGGATTGCGCGGTCTACCCCGGCGCAGAACCCACGCGGACCAGCGAGAAGAACCTTAAGAGACTTGCCATGCGGGGCCTGTGCGGGCTCCTGTGTGGCGGCGGGAGTTTGATCGGGCATGGTGTTCCCCAAACTTGCGGCGGACGGTATAGAAAAAACAGCTATAAGAAGCATAAGTAAGGTAGGCTATGCCCGAAACCCTGAGCAGGTCGCGGTCACCGTGGCCATGGCCTACGCAAAGCGAGGTGGTGATGCAACCCGTTTTCCGGCATTGTGGCCAGCACAACCCTGCTTGATGTCTATGTTTTGCTCGTTTTTTATCTGTTCAACCCCCTCTAACCGATAATTCCGGATTTGCACATGTCCCAAGACCTTTCTCATCCACGCCGCCTGCTGCCCCGCTTTGCGGTGTCAGGTCTTGCGGCTCTTGGCCTGCTGACCATCCTTGGTGGCTGCGGGGATGAGGAAAATGCCTCCATTGCCTTTGCCCCCTCCTGCCCGCTCACCCATATTCCGCCGGAAGCTGCGGATTACTATCTGTATGACGGCAAGACCGCGACCTTCCCGCATCTGATCACGCGGGCGAGCATCCTGAAATTACAGGGGGATTGTCTGGGCGCCGGGCCGAAGGATCTGAAAACCCGAATCGCTTTGCGTTTTGTAGTCAGCCACGGGCCGGCCGCCGCTGGCAGCACTGTCACGCTGCCCTGGTTTATTGCCGTGCTGCATGGGGACCGGATTGTGAACAAGCATGTGTTCAAACACACGTTCCAGTTCCCGGCCAACCTCTCCAGCATTACCAGCGACAGCAAGGTCGTGACGGTCGATCTGCCCATTCCGCCCAAGAACATAGACTCGGATTACCGGTTTGAAGTGGGCTTCCAGCTCACCAAAGAGCAGCTGGACTATAACGAACAGCATCTGAAAAAAGTTGACTATCAGGCTTACTAAAGCCTGAAACGGCAGCCATCCTGTCTGGCACGTGTGCCGGTGCGGATAGCTGCCAGCCTGCCCTGTTACCCCTCGAAGGGTAGACCGCAGAGCAGGCTTACAGGACTAACCTCAACAGAGCAGGTTAGCTGGCAGGCGTTGCCGGGAAGCGCGCAGCGTCAACGGCAGCTTTCTGGCGAGCAGCCAAAGCGGCTTCATCAAAGTCCTGCACGATCTCATGAAAGAGTTCGTACCAGTTCATCTTCACCTTCAGCCGCATGAAGACAGAGCCCAGCCCCACGGCGGAACGGTCCACCAGCACAAATTCCCGCGGCAGGCGCACACCGCCCGTGCGTTGCAGGCCTTCATGCACTTTGGACAGGATTTCACGCCCCAGAGCGGGATTGTTGCCTTCCTGAATATACCGCACGCGGTTATCCATCAGCGGTTCATACAGGAACCCGGCCCACTCGTTCAGGACGTCGATCTTTTCCGGGGTCAGGTCCGTAAAGCCCCACGCGGCATACGCTTGCGTGGCCAGTTCCTTATCCTTGGTCTGCAAGGCCCGGTAGAGGTCGATATTCCCCTTGATGAAGGACGGATTGAAAATCCGGATCGCCCCAAAGTCCAGCAGGTTCAGCCCGTAATCATCCCGCACGGTGAAGTTCCCCATATGAGGGTCTCCATGCACCACGCCATACTGATACAGCGGCACGTACCAGGCGCGGAACAACGTGCGGGCAATCTTCTGCTTCTGCTCTTCCGTCAGGCCTGCCTGAATAACGGCGTTCAGGCCGCGCCCGTTGACCCACTCCATGGTCAGCAGGCGGCGCGTGCAGAGTTCATCAATCGGAGCCGGCACCGTCACTTCCGGACAGTCAGCCAGAGCGGTCCGATACAGCCGCATGTTGGCGGCTTCACGCAGATAATCGAGCTCTTCGCGCAGGCGCTCGGCAAGTTCTTCCACCACGTCATCCTGACGGATGGCGTTATCCAGCCGGTGGTAAACCCCAATGGCCATACGGAACTGGCGCAAATCGGCTTCCACCGCCGCATTCATATCCGGATATTGCAGCTTGCACGCGACCTGCCGGCCATCGGCCAGCACGGCTTTATGCACCTGCCCGAGGCTGGCAGCCGCTGCGGCTTCCCGTCCGAAGGAGCGGAAATTCCGTTCCCAGCCAGCCCCCAGTTCCGCCGTCATGCGGCGGCGCACAAAGTTCCAGCCCATCGGCGGGGCATTGGCCTGCAACTGGGCCAGCTCTTCCGCATATTCCTCCGGCAGCGCGCCGGGGATGGTGGAGAGGAGCTGAGCCGCCTTCATCAGCGGCCCTTTCAGACCACCGAGAATGGATTTCAGATCTTCCGCATGTGAGGCACCGCCTGAGCGAATCCCCATTTTGTGCCCGGCAAGGCGGGCGGCAAGACCACCCACGGTGCCGGTTGTCTGGACCATGCGGCGCAGCTCACCAAAAACGCCGCTATTGTCCAAGTCCCGTTCGGCCATGTTACGCCTGCTCCAGCTGATCGATAAAGCCGGAGATCACATCCAGCCCCTTGCGCCAGAAGCCCGGATCGGACGCATCCAGCCCGAACGGTGCCAGCAGTTCCTTGTGGCGCTTGGTGCCGCCTGCTTCCAGCATGGCAATATATTTATCCTGGAAACCCGGTGCACCCTCACTGAACACGCCATACAGCGCGTTCACCAGACAATCGCCAAACGCGTAGGCATAGACATAGAACGGCGAGTGAATGAAGTGCGGGATATACGCCCAGAAGACGTCATATTCGGGCGTGAAATTGAAGACCGGCCCGAGGCTTTCCGTCTGCACCTGCAACCAGATTTCGCCAATCCGCTCCGGCAGGAGCTCACCGGATTTACGCTCATCATGCACGCGGGTTTCAAACTCGTAGAACGCAATCTGGCGCACCACAGTGTTGAGCATATCTTCCACTTTGCCGGCCAGCAGGGTGCGCTTGCGGTCCGGGTCCGTTTCCGCATCCAGCAGAGACTGGAAGGTGAGCATTTCCCCAAACACACTGGCCGTTTCAGCAAGCGTCAGCGGGGTATTGGACTGGAAGTAGCCCTGCTTTGCCGCCAGAACCTGATGCACCCCATGGCCCAGCTCATGTGCCAGCGTCATCACGTCGCGCGTGCGGCCATGATAGTTCAGCAGGATAAACGGATGCGCAGACGGCACTGTGGGGTGCGCAAACGCGCCGGGAGACTTGCCAGGAGCAGGCGGCACATCAATCCACGGATGCGTCAGGAAGGTATTGATCACCTTACCCATACGCGGGTCAAAGCCATCATAGGCTTTCTGCACAATCTGCTTAGCTTCATCCCACGGGATTTTGCGGTCTTCACAGCCGGGCAGTGGGGCGTTGCGGTCCCAATGCTCCAGCTTATCCAGCCCCATCCATTTCGCTTTGAGGGCGTAATAGCGATGCGCAAGGCGCGGATAATCTTCCCGGACGGCGGAGACCAGCGCATCCACCACTTCGTCCTCAACCATGTTGGACAGGTTGCGGGAGGATGTGGGGCGGGCGTAATGGCGCAGCCCGTCAGAAATGGCTTTGTCCTTGGCCAGCGTGTTGGTGATGAGGGCGAACAGCCGCACATTCTCACCAAACACTTTACCAACGGCTTTCCCGGCCTTCTCACGCACAGAGCGATCCGAATCGGACAGGCGGTTCAGCGCATCACCAACCGGCATTTCCTTGCCATCCAGCGTGACGCGCAGGGCGGCAATCGTCTCATCAAACAGACGGCACCAGGACTGCGCACCCGTTACGGATTTTTCCAGCAGAACCTTCTCGACCTCATCAGAAAGCTGATGCGGGCGGAACAGGCGCGTATCATCCAGAAACGGCTTCCAGTGCGCCAGAGCCGGGTCCTGCATTTTCTGCGCCAGATCGGCATCATCCAGCCGGTTGAGTTCCAACGTAAAGAACAACAGATGCGTGGAAATATCGGTCAGCTTTTCGCTAATAGACTGGCTGAAACGGCTGATTTCCGGATCGGACGAATTCGCGGCAAACAGCAGCGAGGCATAGGACCCGGCCTTGCCCAGTATCTCCTCAATCGCCTCACAGGTGCGGATGGCTTCCGCCACCTCAGCCCCGGACAGACCTGCCAGCTTGCCCTGATAACGGGCGGCAAACTCTTTGGCCTGCTGCTCAGCCTGAGCCAGATCCTGCTTAATCGCCGGATCTTCCATACTGTTATAGAGAGCCGAAAGGTCCCAGCGCGGAAGGGTGGAAGCCTCCTGCCCCGGCGCGGCACTGGTTGCGGCCACAGCCCCGGCTTCCGCAGCAAAGGCCGGAAGCTGAGACGAACGGTGAGAATGCGCTGTATGTTTCATAAGCGGCATCCTATCGCGCAATTTAGCATGAGGCGAGTACATGTGAACGCAATCGGGGTTCACATACGGCGCAGGTCAGGCTGCGCACTCAGCACGACCCGAAAGACCTCCCTGCCTTATACGCTCATAAGGCAGAAACAGATCTTTCGGGACCATCCTCTTTGTCAGGCAAAAGCCTGATCAGGCAGATTCGGCCAGCTCTTCTTCCGGCACACTAAAGCCGATGATACGGGCGTAGTCTTTCGGCACAATCTGCCAGAAGCGCGGCAGAACATCGTTCCATTTATGCAGCAGGTTTGTTGCATAAGGGGAACCGGTTTCTTCTACATGCCGCTCAACCAGACGCCGCAGTTCCTCCGCCCAGCGCTCATCCGTCACCCGTGTCCAGAACAGGGACTCCGGATTAACGCGCTTTTCAAAGGTGTTGGTATCATCCAGCACAAACGCCATGCCGCCGGTAAAGCCTGCACCGAAATTGTCGCCAATTTCGCCCAACACAACCACGGTGCCGCCGGTCATATATTCACACGCGTTGGACCCGCAGCCTTCCACCACGGCCACAGCACCGGAGTTACGCACCGCAAAGCGTTCACCCGCCTGCCCGGAGGCATAGAGTTCGCCCGCCGTCGCGCCATACAGCACCGTGTTGCCGATAATGGCGTTCTGGTTGCTGACAAGACGGGAAGACGGAGAAGGCCGCACGGTGATGGTCGCGCCGGACAGACCCTTACCAACATAATCGTTGGCATCCCCCAGCACTTCCAGCTTCAGCCCCTGCACGGCAAACGCCCCCAGTGACTGCCCGGCAGACCCGCGCAAACGCACCGTCAGATGACCCGGAGCCAACGTCGTCATGCCAAACTTCCGCACAATGAGAGAAGACATGCGGGTGCCAATGGCACGCTGCGTGTTCTGCACGTTGTAGTGCAGCTGCATTTTCTCACCGTGGTCGAACAGCGGTTTTGCATCGCTGATCATCTGCGCATCCAGCGTATCCGGGACCTCGTTCCGGCCTTCCAGCGTGCAATAGCGCGCAAACGGGCCGGGATCTGCCTGTGAGAGCAGAGAGTTGAGGTCCAGATCATCCAGATAATCCGCGCCGCGAGACACCTGACGCAGCAGATCGGTCCGGCCGATCACTTCGTTCAGGCTGCGGAAGCCCAGAGACGCCAGAATATTGCGCACATCTTCAGCAATGAAGGAGAACAGGTTGATGACTTTCTCCGGCGTGCCTTCAAATTTCTTGCGCATCGCCTCATCCTGCGAGCACACGCCCACCGGACAGGTGTTGGAGTGGCACTGGCGCACCATGATGCAGCCCATGGCCACAAGGCTGGCCGTGCCAATCCCGAATTCTTCCGCACCCAACATAGCGGCAATCACCACGTCACGTCCGGTCTTGATACCACCATCAGTGCGCAGCTTTACGCGATGCCGCAGGCGGTTGAGCATCAGCACCTGATGCGCTTCTGCCAAACCCAGTTCCCACGGCAGACCGGCATATTTCACGGAGGTCAGCGGACTGGCCCCTGTGCCACCGGAATGGCCGGAAATCAGAATGGCATCGGCTTTTGCCTTCGCCACACCCGCCGCGATGGTGCCAATGCCGGAACGGGCCACCAGCTTGACTGTCACCGTGGCATCCGGGTTGATCTGCTTCAGGTCATAAATCAGCTGAGCCAGATCTTCGATCGAGTAAATATCATGATGTGGCGGCGGAGAAATGAGAGTCACACCCGGCGTGGCATGACGCAGCTTGGCGATCAGCCCCGTGACCTTAAAGCCCGGCAGCTGCCCGCCTTCACCCGGCTTGGCACCCTGTGCGACCTTGATTTCCAGCTCACGGCAATCATTCAGATACTGTGCCGTCACACCAAAGCGGCCAGACGCCACCTGCTTGATGGCGGAAGAGGCATTATCACCATTCGGGCGCGGTTTTGCACGTTCCGGATCTTCCCCGCCCTCACCGGAATCAGATTTCGCACCAATCCGGTTCATGGCGATGGAGAGCGTCTCATGCGCTTCCGGGCTGAGGGCCCCCAAAGAAATAGCCGGGGAGATCAGGCGTTTCCGCAACTGCGTAATGCTTTCCACTTCCTCTACCGGAATGGGCGTGCGCCCTTCCCGGAAATCCAGAAGATCCCGCAGCGCCACCGGCGGCTGTGCCCGCACGGCATCCGCATACCGCTTGTAGATGGTGAAGCTGTCACTCGCCACAGCGGTCTGGAGCATGTGGATCAGCGTGCCATCAAACGCATGCTGCTCGCCCTTGCGGCGTAGTTTGTAAAAACCACCGACAGGGAGGGCAAGAGACACAGAATCCCATGCTTCCTGATGGAAGGTCAGCACATTGCGGGCAATCCCGGGCAGACCAATACCGGAAATGCGGGACGGCATACCGGGGAAGAATTCCGCCGTCAGCGCACGGGAGAGCCCCACCGCCTCAAAGTTACAACCACCACGGTAAGACGCCACGATCGAAATGCCCATTTTGGACATGATCTTGAGCAGGCCTTTATCCACGGCCTTCCGGTAACGCTCCATGCACTCACGCAGGGAGAGCTTACCAAACAGCCCGCGGCGATGCCGGTCCGCAATACATTCCTGTGCCAGATACGGGTTAACCGTGGTCGCCCCGACCCCGATGGTCACTGCAATGGAATGCACATCCAGCGTGGTGGAGGCCCGCACGTTCAGAGATGTGAAGGTGCGCAGGGAGTTGCGGACAAGATGCGTATGAACTGCCGCTGTCGCCAGAATCATCGGGATATACGCCCGGTCCGGAGACTGGTTTTCATCCGTCAGGAACACATGCGTGCAGCCACCACGCACGCTTTCCTCTGCCTCACGCCGGATGCGGGCAATGGCTTCACGCAGACCAGTCTCGCCTTCCTTCGCCGGGAAAGAGCAGTCAATCAGGCAGCCGGAGGTGCCGCAGAAATTACGCAGCGCTTCATATTCACCCGATGTCAGAACCGGACTGGGCAGTTGCAGCATTTCGCACTGCTCTGCGGACTGATCCAGAATATTCCCAAGATTTCCCAGACGTGTCGCAAGACTCATCACGCGGGATTCCCGCAGGGAATCAATCGGCGGGTTGGTCACCTGACTGAAGCCCTGCCGGAAATAATGTGACAGACCACGGAAACGCGGAGACAGCACCGCCAGAGGCGTATCATCGCCCATGGAGCCAATGGCTTCTGTCCCGTTTTCCACCATCGGGTGCAGGATGGCTTCCAGCTCTTCCAGCGTGGTGCCCACAGCCAGCTGACGGCGACGCAGTTCATCACCCTGATAGAGAACCGGCTCTTTCACATCGGAGCGGACAATACAGCCAATTTTCTGAATACCGCCGACCCATGAGGAGAAGTCCTGACGGGAAGCCAGAAGATCCAGCAGTTCCTCATTGCCATACAGGCGCGCTTCCTGCAGATCGACGCCGATCACATCGCCCGGGCCAAGCCGCCCGCGTTTGGCAACATTGCTTTCAGGCACACGTACCATGCCGGTTTCAGACCCGACAATCAGAAGATTATCGTCTGTTACCGTATAGCGCAGCGGGCGCAGGCCGGAGCGATCCAGACCGGCAATCACCCAGCGGCCATCCGTGGCGCACAGGGCTGCCGGGCCGTCCCACGGTTCCATCACCGCATTGCAATAAGCAAACATATCGCGGTGAGACTGCTTCATCAGAGAATTCCCGCCCACGCTGGCAGGAATCATCAGCGCCTTGGCCGCAGGCGCATCACGCCCGGCAAAGGTCAGCAGTTCAAACACGTTGTCCAGCGTTGCCGTATCGGACCCACCCGCCTGCACCAGCGGTTTGATGTCCTGCATCCACGGGTCGAGATCCGGGTGAGACAACCGCGTTTCGTGGCTTTTCATCCAGTTGATGTTGCCGGAAATGGTGTTGATTTCACCATTATGCGCCAGACGACGGAACGGCTGCGCCAGCTTCCATGTGGGGAAGGTGTTGGTGGAATAACGCTGATGATAAATGGCAAAGCGGCTGACAAAGCGCTCATCCAGCAGATCCGGATAAAACTCGGTCAGATGCTCGGCCAGGAACATGCCTTTGTAGATGATCGAGCGGCAGGACAGAGAGCAGATATACAGATCGACCTGCGCTGCAATTGCCGCTTTTTCAATCCGCCGACGGATAACGTACAGATCCCGCTCAAACGCTTCTTCTGCCGTGCCCGGCAGGTTGCGGATCATGATCTGTTCAATTTCCGGGCGTGTCGCGTTGGCTTTTTCACCAATACAGGCCGTATCAATCGGCACCTGACGCCAGCCGTAAATGCCGTAGCCGAAGGCCAGAATTTCCGTCTCGATAATCTGGCGGCACTGTTCCTGCGCGACCAGATCCGTCTTGGGCAGAAACACCTGCCCGACGGCGATGATCGCACCCTCTACCGGCTGGTCACCCGTGCTGGTGATCGCATCCGCAAAGAAATTCTGCGGGATTTCCACATGGATACCGGCACCGTCACCCGTTTTTCCATCGGCATCCACCGCACCGCGATGCCAGATAGCTTTCAGGGCTGCAATACCGGCTTCCACCACGTCACGGCGCTGCTTGCCGTCCAGGGCTGCAACCAGACCAACGCCACAGGAATCCCGTTCATCAGCCGGGTCATACAGGCCGTCCAGAGCGGCAACATTGTTGTCCCACGCTTCAAAAAACTCTTTGGCGCTTTCACCATGCGTGGTGTCAGGATGCTTCTGCATGCCCATTATCCCTGCTCCGCCACGGCCTGCGCCGTTGCGTGTGTTTCAATCCATTGATGAATGCGTTCCGCCGCATCCCGACCATCGCGAATAGCCCACACCACCAGACTGGCCCCGCGCACAATATCGCCTGCGGCAAACACACCCGGCAGAGTGGTCATGAAGCTATCATGCCCCACCTTGAGCGTGCCCCAGCGGGAAACAGCAAGGTCCGGCTGGCCCCACAGCTGCGGCAGCGGTTCCGGGTCAAATCCCAGAGCGGCAATCACCAGATCCGCGTCCAGCGTGAAGGAACTGCCTTCCAGCGGTTCGACCGACTGACGGCCTGTGGCGTCCGGGAGGCCCAGCTTCATGCGGGTGGCGCGCACGCCCGTCACATGGTCATCGCCCAGAAACGCTTCCGGCGCGGACAGCCAGACAAATTCAACGCCTTCTTCTTCCGCGTTTTTCACTTCCCGCGCGGACCCCGGCATGTTGGCCTTGTCACGCCGATACAGACATTTAACGGATTTGGCCCCCTGACGAATGGCCGTGCGCACACAGTCCATCGCGGTATCGCCACCGCCCAGCACCACGACATTCTTACCTTTGGCATCCAGCGCCTGCGCATCGTCCGGTAGCGTATCGCCCAGAGAACAACGGTTAGAGGCGGTCAGATAATCCAGAGCGCGCTCAATGCCTGCCAGTCCGGCACCGGGGCCACCAATCGCACGGGATTTGTAAACACCGGTGGCGATCAGAACGGCCTGATGGCGGCTGCGCAGTTCTGCAAAGGACAGATCACCCTCGCCGCTACCAACGCCCTGCCCCAGATGAAACGTCACGCCGCTTTCTTCCAGCAAAGCATGGCGACGCGCGACGATCTCTTTTTCCAGCTTAAAACCAGGGATACCGTAAACCATCAGGCCACCCACGCGGTCATACCGGTCATACACGTGCACCTGATAGCCTGAGGCCCGCAGGCGCTCAGCGGCAGCCAGCCCCGCAGGACCAGCCCCGACAATCCCGACGGATTCCGTCCGTTCCCGCACAGGGCGTGTGGGTTTGACCCAGTTATTCTCAAAGGCTGTGTCGGTAATATAGCGCTCGACCGCACCAATGGTAACGCTCTCAAACCCCGGCTCAATGACACAGTTGCCTTCACACAGACGGTCCTGCGGGCAGATGCGGCCACAAATTTCCGGGAATGTGTTGGTCGCGGAAGAGACCTCATAGGCTTCTTCCAGCCGCCCTTCCGCCGTCAGCATCAGCCAGTCGGGGATATTGTTTCCCAACGGGCAATGCACGGAACAGAACGGCACGCCACACTGAGAACACCGGCTGGCCTGCTCACCTGCCGCAGCGGGAGAGAACTCCTCATAAATCTCCGCAAAATCCGCCCGTCGCGCCTGCGCTGTGCGCTTATCAGGCTGCTTTTGAGCGACAGAGACAAATTTCAGCATGGGTGTGGTCATAAGGCGTTCCCCGGAGACGGGGCGCGCGTCAGACAGACCTCGCCCCAAACAAGCAGGACTGAGGTAGCGCCTTACGCGCCATCCTGAAAAGACAGTATTACTGTCCTTTCTTTATTTTTCCTGTTTTTGAAAGAGATTTAGCCTCAAAAACCATTTTATATAGGTTTCATATCGGACCTTTTTATCTCTAACCCCTTATTCTACAAGGCGAACGCCTGAACGCCCACCACCCGCCCGATAACGGGTCAGATAAAACGGCACGATGGCCTCTATGCTCTGCGGAGTCAGCCCGAGCTTTTCAAAACCTGACTGACCAGGCGGCACAACATTGTCCTGAGACAACATCAGCAACTGGTCACGCGTCAGGATATGTCCCGGCAAACGCTCGAAAATCGCTGCCTGAATGCGCGCCAGAGCCGGAGGCACCACGTAAAGCGCACGAGAGCGCTGCGTGGTCCGCAAAACCCACTGATAAATCTGCTTCATGGTCAGGATATCCGGCCCGCCAAGTTCCCACACCTGCCCCGCCAGCGAGGGATCTTCCGCCAACCGCGCCACAACCTGCGCCACATCCCCTACATACACAGGCTGAAGGCGCGCATTGGCACCATAAACAGGCAGAACCGGCAGATACCGCGCCAGCGTAGCAAACATATTAAAGAAGTGATCCTCCGGCCCGAAGATAACGGACGGCCTGACAATAGAAGCCTGCGGCATGACGGCCCGGACAGCATCTTCCCCCGCGGCCCGACTCCGCCCGTAAGCAGACGGTGCTGAATGAGACGCTCCCAAAGCAGACATCTGCACAAACGCTGGCACGCCAGCCTGTGCGGACAGACGCGCTACCCGACCTGCCCCCTCAACATTCACGGCCTCAAGCCCCTGCCCGGATGCATCCCCCAGCACCGCGGCCAGATTGATCACAACAGACGCGCCCTCGACCACACAGGATACTGAGGCATCATCCAGCACCGAGGCATAGAAAGGCGCGATTTGCCCCAGCTTTCCCAAAACCCGCAGGGATGCGGCTTTATCCGGCCTACGGCAGGCAATACGTACGGTGTATCCGGCTTCAGCCAGACGCTGGACAACATACCGCCCCACAAAGCCACCACCGCCAAACACTGTCGCAATCTTCTGCTCACTCATGGTGTTCTTTCCACTCCTGTCTGCTCTGGCCTGCCTTCTGGGATAGCCCACGCATAGTCTACGCCTCTTTTTGGAACGCTCGGTGAGCACAAATGGTTCAGCATCCTCCCCGACCACCTGCCTCGCCCCAAGGACACAGGCAACACACCATGAAAAACTGCTGTTTTTTAGGGAATTTGGAGAGGCGACTGGACGCCAAATAACAAAAAGAAACAAATCCTGAGAAAAATGTATTTTTTTCCGTTGACGAGGGTACGGGGCCAAGCTAAATACCCCTTCACCAGCCGGGGTAACCCGGTTGTCATCTGAGCCCAGATGGCGGAATTGGTAGACGCGCAGGTTTCAGGTATCTGTGGCCGCAAGGTCGTGGAAGTTCGAGTCTTCTTCTGGGCACCAAAAAAAACCGCAGTTCGCTGCGGTTTTTTTGTATCTACTGCTCTTCATCCCCTCATGCTTTTTTGCATGACGGGGAATGAGAGTGGATCTCCCCCATTGTTTCCATTCTCAACATGCAAATCCGCACGAGACGCTGTGCAATTTTTCAGCTTGTGCTTATGCCGCTCGCTTCTGAGCCATTCTCTTAGTCACATCACCTGCTTCGCGTGATGCGCGGGCTGTAAGAGGCGCACACCTGATTGCCACCCCCTACCGCCTTTTGCCGAAAGCTCTCTGCACTTATCCCCAGAATCTGAGGATGCCTGCGGGGGTAAGCCTGTGGATAACGGGTACATCTTTCCGGGATTATGTCAGCATTTCTAACACCCTAATATTCCATGACTTTCGATAACCTGAGCTTGAAAGCTCCCAGAATCAAAAAAAGAAGCCCGACTCCTCCTGCATCAGCAGAAAGAACCGAGCTTTTTTGAAAGAACATGATTATCAGAAATTATCTGGGCTTTTTGAGCTGCCGGAACAGCATAATCAGAAAACCCGCCACAGCCGCACTCACAGCGACAATGATGCGGGCCACCGGTTTCTGACGAGTTTTGAAGTCTTCAGACAGTTTTTCCATGGAAGTATCCTCCTTACCTAAGATAAAAACGTTTGGCCGGAGACACTGTTCCCGCACTGGCACCGCCACAAGCCAATCAATCTTGTCTTTTCTCGTATACCCGATGGTCATACGCAGCAATCATTGACCAACAGGCACCGTAAGCTTCCTTGCGCAGACCGATCCTGACTCCCACAAGCCCTTACTGCCCGACAAAGCCTGCTACCTATTGAGGGCATATTTGCGGCGAGTCAGAAGGCTACATCAGTAACTTTACCAATCAACCAAACAAATCATTCTGACGCTTTTTCCAGGACAGGAAGGCGGCGAGGCCTGATCCCAGCACCACAGTGCTCAGGCTGCCTAAGATCAGGCCGCACTCAAAGCTCGTCATTGCACCGCCAGCACGGAGAGTGCTGTTGCCTCCTGCTCGTCTGTAACGCTTGGCAGGCTGATACCCAGAACCCCCTCAAACGCATCAATCACGGTCCGAAGTGCGTTAAAGGTGGTGATCGCTGTATTGATCACGCTGTTGGTCACAGTCTGCTGAGCTGCGACCAACCCGGCACGGATTGCCACTGCAACATTATTGAGGTCCACCAGCAACGTATCAATGCGCGTTTTGGCATTCGTGTTGTCGTAGCTGACTGTCAGGCTACCATTCGTCTCGCTCGCCAACGCAGAGAGTGCGGTAGACAAAGCGCCTCCCGCAGCCTCAATAACGGCCACAGCCGGAGCCCCCATAGCAGTGGATACGGCCGTGATGCTGAGAATAGTTGTGACAGCATTGATACCTGCTTGCGCGTAGGCCTTAACTTTGGTCGTGTTCAGCGTAAGCGTGGTCGTTTTTCCACTTGTCGTAACCGTGCAAGCAGTGAGCGTCCCGGCCGCAGCCACGAGGCTGGCGGAGCACAGGAAAGTGCGACGAGACTGGATCATGATTGTTTGTCCTGCACAGTGGATGAGGCTTGCGCAGCCAAACTCTGAGATGTATCGACCCGCGCCCCGATGTGATTGACCGCCCAGCCGATGTTTAGGCCTATGGCGGAAACGACCTGATAGGGAGTCGTCCATTTGCTACCGGCTTGCGGAGGCTGGATTGCTGCGGTCACACCGCCACAAATGATGATCACCCCGGAGATGACCGAACTCCACGGTTCCGGGATTGCTGAAAACAAAAGGGGCACCACCGTAGTGATGCCCCCAATCTTGGCCGCATTAACCGCAAAAGCGTTTTTCGTGGTGTCTGTCACATCCCATCTCCCCTCAGGCCAACACGATAAAATGCGTGATGACCAATAGTGCATTTATAAAAGCGACCTTGCGCCCAATAGGGCCTCTGGCCGCGCCAGTCGTAATAGTGATCCGCTCCACCAGTCAGGTCAGACAGGCCGCCGTTCACAAGGCAAGCAGACAGACCCTGAGCCTCGCGAAACTGCATGTCTGAGTCAGAAACTGTCAGAAGCTTTTCACGGTTGGGATCGCTGGCATCCCAACAGGAAAACTGGGCATGTGCCTGACACACTCCGGCAATATCATGCCCCCACCAGCCTGGATGTTTCGCCCGGTTACCGATGACATTCAGGACCGCCTGCATGCCCCGTGTTCCCTCCCCCCTGGCCTCACCCCAAGCCGTGCGAGAAGCTGCCTGCACGGAGTCAGTGATTGGTAGTGTGCTTGTCATGATTTTTCCCAACCTCTGGGAGCCAGTGCATAGACAGAACCTTGCGGTTGAGGCTGCGGCGCAGGAACTGGAATATGATACCGATGCAAAAAACCAACGTTACCAAACAGGTAATCATCCCAGGTTTGGCTGGAAAGAATCGTGCCGCCCGCTGCCGCAGCAATAGTGCAAATAATCCCGACAATGACTGATCGTGTCCGCCAGCGGCGCAGGTTTTCTTCAGCAAGCCGGTTCTGGTTTTCCTGAGCGCCAGTGAGTTTTGCGAGCTGTGTTACCAGATCAAAAACTCTTACTTCCAGACGGCTTATTCCCGCTGTTGTCGCCACAGTGCGGGCATTCTCTTCTGCCCTCATAGTGGCAAGATCTTTGCTGATGCCGTCCAGCTTTCCGTCAGTCGCGTCCTGTCGCCGCTCAACGGCAGCGAGACGAATTTCATGACCACCAACAATTTCGCGTAGGTCACCATCAGCTGCAACGATTATGCCGCTCTGTTCTTCAGTCATAGATTTTCCGGACACAAAAAAACCGCCCACACGGCGGTATGTTCTATGCGTATGGGCGGTTAATTTGTTAGCCGCTATAGCCCCACTGCGCGTCGATCCATGCAATGCGCGTTGCCGCGTATCGCATGGAAATCACTCCGAAGCGGCGCAGAGAACGCCGACATTATTGATTGTATTGGGGTAATAGGTGGTGCCGTCTGTCAGGATCACGCCCGACGAAGTGTTGCCACTTGTAGATTGTGCGTCTTGCATTGTTTTGTCCGGAAAAAAGAAAAGCCACCCAAAAGGGTGGCTTTGTAAAACCGGGTTCAAAGAGGAATGCTCTTTAGCCCCGATGTTATCCAGACTTAGGCATGACCACGCGGGCAGGCAATTACAGATCTGTGGTGAATGAGAACTTGAAGGTTCTGGGCAGCCCCTGCAGCAAGTAGCCATTAAAAGCTGAGGCCCAGTAACGTGTGTTGGCAATATTATCGACGCCAAACCGCAAAGTCAGAGGTTTGTGTGCAACCGCAAACGTGTAGCGGGCCCCCAGATCAAACCGTGTCCAGACTGGCAGATGCGCCGTGTTAGCTGTGTTCACCCACTGTTTTCCGGTATTTTCCACTCGGCCGACCAGCGTTGCGCCACGCAGGAACGGCAGGTCATATTCCAGATTTCCATTGATGGTATAATTCGGAATCCCAATAGCCGTATGGCCATTATCCAGCCCCTGTGCCGTACGGCGCAAATTAGCATCAATCAGCGTGGCACCACCGTTAAATCGCAGGCCGGGCAAAATCTGACCGTTTACACTTAATTCTGCACCCCGGTTCCGCTGCAATCCATTTTCCCGGAAAATGAAAGAGCCATTATTGCCGTATGGTTCCGTGTAGGAATTGGGCTGAGAGATTTGATAAAATGCCAGTGTCGTTGTGAAGCGTCCGGTATCGTATTTAGCACCGACTTCATACTGAACACTTTTGAAAGGTGGAAAAATCTGCCCGAGATTAACCAGATTGGTGCCACTCGCCGTCGGCCCCTGCGATAGCCCTTCAATTCGATTAAAGTAAATAGACGTGCGGCGAGTTGGGTGAACCACAAGTCCGACAACCGGCGTGATCGCATCCCGGCTATAATGCGACGTACGGGACCCATCCGTATAAGCGTCGTATCCGTTTATCAGCATATTCTGGTAACGGAAGCCGGCAGTCAGCGCGACGCGCCCCTTCCAGAAGGACATTGTGTCTGAAAAGAACAAACTATAGAGCTGCGTTCGGCTGGTTGGCAGCGGGTTGTCCAGATTGCCACCTGTCCAGTTTTCTGTCGGGGCCGGAACTGCCGCCGTATTATAGAGGTTCGTATCGAAGGAACTGAGCGCCATGGAATACGCCGTGCGGCTTTCTTCCCACAAGGCGGATCCACCGGCATTGATTTCATGTTTGACTGGCCCGGTGTCAAAATGGGCGCGCACACCGCCGCGTGTGCTTTCATTTGTCTGCGCATAGGGCACATACATAGCCCCGGCTGTGGCGGCACCAGTCTGGGAATTATTCACCGTCAGAGTGGAGTAATTGCCTTTCTCGTCACTCCCAAGGCCACCAAAAGCACCATAAAGTGTGACGTGTTTTGATAAATCATGCTCGATATTAAGCATGCCAAAAATGTAATTCAGATCATTATACGTCCAGCGCTGGCCGTAATTGTGCGAGGCATTGGGCACGCGCGGCACCCCCGTTACATCCGTGCCAAGAAATACGCCCGGACGCCCGCCATTCACACCCTGATTCTGGTAATTCATATCCAGAGAAATACGTGTTTTGTCATCATGCCAGTCAAAATCCGCGCCCAAGGCAACGGAGTGGCGACGTTCATGATCAATAGACGTCTGACCATCCAGACCCGCAACATTCAACCGCAGCCCATACGCTTTGTCCTGCCCAAAACGTCGCCCCACATCAAGACTGCCGCCGCCAACACCCTGACTGGCATAATCACCCGTCAGACGGGTGATCGGCGTATTCTGGGCATGTTTAAACATCAGGTTGATGTTCCCCCCGATGGCCGTCCCGCTGGGAGCAGCCCCGTTCAGGAACGCGCTGGCGCCGTTGAGCACCTGAACCTGATCATAAAGCTGGGGGGAGAGAAGCTGCCGGGGCGTGATGCCGTACAGACCATTAATAGCGACGTCGTCCCCATACACAGGGAAACCACGGATGACGAAAATTTCCGAGAAGTTCCCGTAGCCGTATGTGGTGCGCACTGAGGGGTCATTCTCCAGCACCTCGCCCAGTGTCTGAGACTGCTGGTTGAGAATCAGACTGGACGTATAGCTCCGGATGTTAAACGGCACATCCAGCCCCTTCTTGGTGCCCAATGCCCCAAGCTGACCACCGCTGATGACTTCCATCTGGTTGCGACGTCGGGCCGTGACCAGAAGGTTTTCATCTTTCCGGGCCTCTGTTGTCGGCGTCTCCGTTTGTTGGACTTTCTTAACGGGCGCAGCCTTATCCGTTACCGTTTTCTGCGGTGCAGTTGCCTCCTGTTGTGCGGCAAAAGCAGCATCATTGAAGACCGCAACTGTTGCCAGCAAGAACGCAACCCGCCCTACTCTGTGTAGTGAACGAAGGACCGGCAGGCGACCACGCATCATCATGATTAATCCAAAATTAGAGACCGACCGCGCCTCCATAAGCGCAATTAAGAGACATTCGCAATATTATTTTATAATTTCCTCCTATGTCCGGGGTTTACAGCCGTCTCCTGACTACTTAGCAACATGAGAATGAGTCGCACCAAAAGCCCGGGCATGACGGTGTCTTCCGTCCAGCCTGACACCAGGAAAAACCAGAAGCGTCAGGCTGTTCTCCGGCGGCTTGGTTTGCTGGCTGTTGTCTGCGCGCTCTCCTTTCTGACAGCCCATCTGGCCATGCTGGATGCTCAGCGCCTACCGTTTGAAGACATGCGGCTGAAAACGGATCTGGGCGGCATGGTGATCGCCGCTCTTTTCCCTGTTCTTGTGCTGGCTGGGTTTGCCGGACGCAGCCATTGGTGGGGGCTGATCCTTGGCCTTGTCGCCTGTGGCTCAGCAATCCTTGCTGGTATTCTTCCGTTCTGATGAGAAAGACGACCCATGCGTGAAACACTGCGGGTGCATATGGGGTGGCTCCATAGCTGGGTTGGCTTTCTGGCAGGACTGCTGCTGGCCTGTATTTTCGCGTCTGGTACGCTGGCCGTATTCGATACGGAAATCACCCAGTGGATGCAGCCTGAAGTCCCGCTGACGCAGGGAACATCCCTCACACCTGCCGCTTTGCAGGCCGCCGCGCAGGCTGTCCAGACTGAAGAGGAGAAAGGACTTTCCGCGTTCCTCACTCTACCCTCGCAGCGTGATCCCGTTCTGCGGGTTCTGCATTATGATGGGTATGAGTTTGTCGGCACTGCGCTGGATTCAACAACCGGAGCCGTCTTCCCTGCCCGCGAGACGGCTGGCGGGCAGTTTTTCTATAATTTCCATTTCTCACTGCGCGGCGGCAATCAGCCCGGCGTGCAGATCGTCACCTTTCTGGGGCTTTGCCTGCTGGTGGCCATTGGCTCCGGGCTTGTCATCCACATCAAGGCGCTTTGGCCGGACCTTATCCTGTTCCGCCCGTTTGGAGCACGTCCGCGCGCCTGGGTGGATGCTCACCTGATCGTGGGGGTTCTGTTTCTGCCGTTTATTGCTTTCATGGGCTATACCGGCACCGCTATCCACGCACGAGCATTGCTTCCTGCCGAGTCCTTTTTCCCCTCTCACACGGCAGCCCCGCACAAAAAAGAAAAGACCGCTCCCAAAGGGCACGTGTTGCAGGCTGGCCCGTTGCCGCCGCCCCTTGCTCCTTTAATTGCACAGGCGCGGGATGTTTTGCGAAGCCCTGACGGTAATCTCATTCTGTTTACGCCGGACGAAGTGCGCATTTTCAAAAGCGATGCATTTGGCCCGTTTCTGACCAGAGATCATGTGGATTTCAGCCGAAAAGACGGGCACCCTCTTCGTTCTGTCACGCAAAGCCCGCCAGCTGTTGCGACCATGCAGCTTGTGCGCGGGCTGCATTATGCCCGTTATGCGCCCCTCCCTTTGCGCTGGCTGTATTTCCTCTCCGGGCTGGCGGCGACCACTCTGGCTGCAAGCGGGTTGGTTGTGTTTCTCATGAAACGTCGCCGCTCATCGGGTGAACAGTTTTTCTTCCGGATAGCTGAAGCCCTGACCATGACGACAGTTGTAGGTTTTCCTACTGCAACCCTTGGGATTTTCTGGGCCAACCGTTGCCTGCCAGCTGTATTTTCTGGCCGTGCGATGATGGAAATTGATCTCTTCTTTCTTGTGTGGGGCCTGTGCGCTGCGCATGCACTCCTTGTCTCTTTAACGCGCCATGCTGCCTCGGGCTGGCGTCAGCAACTCGGGGTTCTGGCGGGATCCGGATGCGGACTTCCGTTTTTGGATCTGGTCTCGCGCTCACACGCATGGGCACAGGGCGCAAGCGCGTTCATGGTAGCGGATACACTGGCATTTCTCACGGGCCTGATCGCGCTCTGTGCATTGTTGAAATTACGGGAACCTGCTGCATGACTTTCCTGCTTGTGCTGGCGCTGTGGAGCGCTGCCTTCTGGTGCCATGAATGTTTGCAGCCCCGAACACGCAGTTCTTTCCCCCGGCAGGCCGGTGCTGTGTCTGTTAACCAGATTGTGCGGGCATTAGCGCCCTGCCTCGCACTGACCCTCTGCCTGTTTCAGGATCCGGCTCTTGGCATTTTTTACTGGCTGGGCCTCGGCTCTGCCGCAGGCCTTGGCACCAGCGTGCTGATGGCAGTGCTAAAACAGAAACGGGGCCTTGCCCGAATGAGCAAGACCCCGCTGTAAAACCTGAGCCAGGCGCAGGGGTTTTCCTGCGCCCAGCCGCACGTTTTCTCGTTATTTTGTTGCCGAAGCCGGAGCACCGTGCGTCTGTGTGATGAACTTTGCGACATTATCATGCAGCTGCGTCAGAGATTTCTCATTCGCATAGACCATATGGCCGGATTCATACTGCACAATCTGAATGTTGTTGCTCAGATCACGGGAAATGGGCAGATGCTTCATTTCATAAATACCCTCGAAATACGGTGTCCCGAGGTCATAATAACCCTGATTGAGCATCACTTTCAGAGCAGGATTATGCTTCATAGCAGAAGCCAGATCGGGCAACACGTTAACCGCACCGTGGATCGGGAAATCCGTATTGGGCTGCTTGTGTGAGAAATCCCATTTCATGATGGCATCAGAAAAGAATTTGTATTCCTGATACCCATCGCCAAAGGCGGGGGAATTGCCATAGTGCAGCGTATTGCGGGCATAGTCGTTAAAGGCCGCAATATAGGCGGAGGACATGGCCGAAGACTGCGGATCGTAATAGGAGAACTGGGACAGCTTATCCATGGTCGGACCAGAGAAGCGGCTATCCAGACGGCCTGTATCAAGATCCTTATCGCCCTGAAGGGTTTTTTCAAACTCCCCGCCGTTAATCCGCAGGTCGGCCTTTTTAATGTAATCTACCGGCAGGCCCGTATAATCATGCAGCTTCTGGGCTGTCGCATCACGCTGCGCGTCAGAAATGGCGTTGCCTTCCTGCAGAGCAGCTGTGTAGTCGGTCAGTGCAAAATGCTCGACTTCTTTCAGAAACGCCTTGAGGTCCGGATGCTCGGCAGGCAGACGCTTGTGATACCACGCCGTTGCGGCGTAGCTCGGCAGGGCCAGCACATAAGGCTGATCGATTGACGGGTTCATGGCGACCCCGTCAATGTCATTGTCGTAATTCATGATCTGCGAAAGCAGAATCACGCCGTTCAGATCAATGCCTTTATCGTCAGCCAGCTTGTTGGCCACAATCGCGGACCGCGTTGTGCCGTAGCTTTCCCCAAACAGATATTTGGGAGAATTGTAACGCCCGAAACGGGAGAGGAACTGGGCGATGAAGTCGGTAAACGCACCGGCATCCGGGTCCGTGCCCCAGAACGCCTTTTCCTTATCCTTGCCGATCAGACGGCCGTAACCGGTGCCAGGGGCATCGATAAACACCAGATCGGACACATCCAGCAGGCTGTCATTATTATTTACAATGGCGTAGGGCGCTGCAGGCGTATGGGTATCGTCCGCAGTCACCACACGTTTCGGGCCAAAGGCGCCCATATGCAGCCATACGCTGGAGGACCCTGGGCCACCATTATAAACAAACGTGATGGGCCGGTTTTCCGGACGTACACCCTTCTTGAAATAGGCCACGTAATACATGGACGCTGCGGCATCCGGCTGCTTCTTGTCTTTGTCCTTGTCTGCATCAGGAAGTTCGGAATCATCCCAACCACCTTTATGGACAATCAGGGTGCCGGACACGGCCTCATAATCAATATGCGCCCCATGCACGGTAACGGACCCGCTGGAGGTCACGCTTTGCGGTTTGCCCAGAAAATCTTCTACGCTGACTTTCTGTTTTGCGGCATCAGCCGCCTGATGCGTATCTTCCGCCAAAGCAATCGGCTGAACGGCTACACCGGCACCCGCTGCCAGCACAGAAACCGTGGCCAGCAACCCGGCCAGCTTCAAACCTGTCTGTTTTTTCCGCACGAGACATCATCCTGTCAGACTATGTTATAATATAGCCTGAATATCAGGAAGTGTGGCGTTCGGCCAGTCTGTTTACACTTGGTAACAAACAACCCAACCAGAGCGTCTGCTTTACCCTGCCAACCCGACACCAGCCGAGGCGAAATAGCGATTAACGGCGGTACACATCGCCCCCGCCACCATGGCCCGGTGCCCGGCCTGCCTCAGAGCAGCTTCATCCAGCCGGTTGGACATAAAGCCCATTTCCACCAGAACTGACGGGATCTGCGCCGATTTCAGCACCGCAAACGCGGCGTGCCGATGCGGATGCGACAACAAATTAATGCGAGACTGAAAAGAGGCCACGACGGCGCTGGCCATATGAGCAGACCCGCGCCGGGCTTCTTCCGTTACCAGACTGGCCAGAATCTGCTGTACTTCCGGCGATGTCCCCTGCACCAGAGGACCGCCATATCGGTCTGCACTATTTTCTGTTTTTGCAAGATCCGCTGTCTGGCTATCCGACGCTCCGTGCGAATGGGTATAGACACTGGCCCCGCGTACCCCGGCATTGTGCAGAGCATCCGCATGCATAGAAATAAAGAGCGATGCCCCATGCTCCTGCGCCAGTTCCACACGCCCATCCAGCGGCACAAAATGGTCAGTGGTGCGTGTCATGGCTACACGATACCGCCCGGTAGCCAGAAGCTGCTGACGTAATTCTGTGGCCGCCGCTTCTGCCACATGTTTTTCATAAGTGCCGGTGTAGCCAATGGCACCGGGATCTTTCCCACCATGGCCCGGGTCCAGCATGACCAGCGGCAACGCAGGCCGGGCTTTGCCGACAATGGCAGGTGCGTGAAGTGTCTGCCCGGTTGCATGGCGCGTCGTACCTGCGGCCTGCGCCTGCGTGCTGAGCAGGCCAGTGGTCAGCAGTCCGGCCCCGGTTATCAGAAGCCCGCGGCGGTTGAGAGAATTTTGTGCAGGATGTGAAGCATCGATCCCGGCTGCGCGGGCGGACCGCTCGGCCATCAGAAAAAAACCGGGTGTTTTTTCGGATTCTGACGTCATGACGAGGCTCACACTTCTCTAATTGGGGCGATCCTGCACACAGATAATGTCGAAACCGTGTCAAGGCCAGAGAGATGCAAAACAGTCTTGCTGAATGGCTTGCGGTTTGTTGCCGTTTAGGTCATGGTCAGCAAGCATGGCTCAAGGCAGGATTGCCCGTCATGCATCCTGTTTCCGCTCCTTTAGGGTTTAAAGGCGCGGCTGGCGTTTAACCGCCGCCCAGCGCAGATGGGAGCAGGAAACATTGGTTGAAGGATACATGACTATCGTCAGGGCCACGATCTTGGAGTGCATGACCAGACCGGAGACAGCATCCTGTTTCCGCGCCTCTGCTGTCACCTCAGCGCCTGGCCTGACATCCGCCTCTCATTTTCTCACACGTACAGACCTATGCCTGTCGGAAGCGTCCCCCTCCCGTGTCCAGCCGTTCAGACGGCTCCACCGGATAGGCCGGCCACCGGCACGCCGGAGTTTTTCTTTTTATGTCAAAGCGTATGCTGATCGATGCGACGCACGCGGAAGAAACGCGCGTTGTCGTTATGGATGGAAACAGACTTGAAGATTACGATGTTGAAGCTGCCTCCAAAAAGCAGCTCAAAGGGAACATCTATCTTGCCCGCGTGGTTCGCGTAGAGCCCAGCCTTCAGGCAGCTTTTGTTGAATATGGCGGCAACCGCCACGGGTTTCTGGCCTTCAGCGAAATCCACCCTGACTACTACCAGATTCCGGTTGCTGACCGGGAAAAGCTTCTCGCCCTGCAGGCTGAAGAAGAAAACCTGATTGACGCTGGCGAATCCGAGTCCGACGAAGACGAGACCGACGCGCAGGCTTCCGCCGCTGATGATGAAGACGCCAGCTCTGATGCTGACGAGTCCACCAGCGAAGACGAAGGCCGCCGCCCCTCCCGCCGGAATGATACGCCTGACTATGTTGGTGGTGAAACTGACACGGGTGAGGAAGCGCTGATCCAGAAGCGTATTGCTCGCTTCCTGCGCAACTACCGCATTCAGGAAGTCATTCGCCGCCGGCAGGTTCTGCTGGTGCAGGTCGTCAAGGAAGAACGAGGCAACAAGGGCGCAGCCCTGACGACCTACGTCTCCCTCGCCGGTCGTTACTGTGTGCTGATGCCCAACGCTCTGCGTGGTGGTGGCGTCTCCCGCAAGATTACGTCTGTGCCTGACCGCCGCCGCCTGCGTGACATCATCTCCGGCCTCAATCTGCCGCGTGGCATGGCCATGATTGTCCGTACCGCTGGCGCGCAGCGTCCGGGGCCGGAAATTACACGAGACTGCGAATATCTGCTCCATCTGTGGGACGATATCCGGGATCTGACGATGCAGTCCGTCGCACCGGCGCTGATTTACGAGGAAGCAAGCCTCGTCAAACGCGCCATCCGCGATGTGTACACGCGTGAAGTGAGCGAAATTCTGGTGGATGGCGAGCATGGCTGGAAAGCTGCGCGCGACTTCATGCGCATGCTCATGCCGCAGCACGCAGAAAAAGTCCGGCTGTGGAACAAGGAAAGCCAGCCGCTCTTCACACATTACCATGTGGAAGGGCATCTGGACGCCATGCTCTCCCCTGTTGTGTCTCTGCGCTCCGGTGGCTATCTGGTTATTAACCAGACAGAAGCTCTGGTCGCCATTGACGTGAACTCCGGTAAAGCGACCAGCCAGCGCAATATTGAAGAAACCGCCTTCCGTACCAATCAGGAAGCAGCGGATGAAGTGGCCCGCCAGCTCAGGCTGCGCGATCTGGCCGGATTGATTGTCATTGACTTCATTGACATGGAATCCCGCCGCCACAACAGCGCGATTGAACGCCGCCTGAAAGATGCGCTACGCCATGACCGTGCACGCATCCAGATGGGTTCGATCTCACACTTCGGTCTGCTGGAAATGTCGCGCCAGCGGCTGCGGCCTTCCGTGGCAGAAGCTGCGTTTACGCCCTGCCCGCACTGCCAGGGCACCGGCATGGTCCGTGGCATTGAAAGCTCTGCGCTGCATGTGCTGCGTGCCGTGGAAGAAGAAGGCGCACGCCGTCGTGCTTCCGCCATTACCGTGCATGTTGCCGCAGAAATTGCGTTCTATGTGCTGAACAACAAGCGCGACTGGCTGGCGGAAATTGAGCAGCGGCATCAGATGGAAATTCTGTTTGAAGCCGACGCCACGCTGCCTGTGCCGGAAATTCGCATTGAACGCCGCCAGCCGCCCAAGGCGAACCGCAACCATGCGCCGCTGCCGCCGGTTGAAAATGCCGTAGTGGATGTCACCCCGGAAGACGCAACGCCGGTTGTGGAGCAGGACACGACGCCACGCGCCGAGGTTCCGGCTGCAGCCGCTGAAACTGGCACGGGGGAAGACGAACCGCGCCGCCGTCGCCGTCGCCGTCGCCGTCGTGGCAACGGGAACCGCGAAGAGAACGGGACGACATCAGACCAGACCGCAGCAACGGCTCAGACTCCGGTAGCTGAAGAGCAGGCTGCTGCCGCAGCACCCGCTGAGGCTGAAGGCAATCTGATCCCCGGCCGCCGCCGCACCCGCCATTCCCGCGTGCGCCCGACCGAAACGGAAACACCGGAAATCCGGGTTGCTATTGAGGAAGGTCCGGCTCCGCAGCCGCGCCGCCCGACATGGCAGGGCCCGACCCCGGCAAACCCGTTTGGTGGCAGTCTGGATATTTTCGATCTGATCGAAAACTCCACCATGGAAGCCGCTGAAGCAGAAAAGGCGAAGGCCTCCAAAGCAGCAGCAAAGCCGGAACCTGCCAGGGCCGCTCCGGTGGCAGCACCGGCTACAGCCGAAGAGCCGAAAGAAGTTGAAGCTCAGGCTGACGAAGCGCCGACCGCTGAAGCCAAACCGGCCCGCAAGCGCCCGGGACGCCGCCGCAAAGCTGCTCCTGTAGCGGAAGAAGCTCCGGTTGTGGCCGACGCTGAGCAGGCCGCTCCTGCTGCGGTAGAAGCCGTGACGGAAACTGCTCCTGCTGCTGAAGCCCCGGTTGCGGAAGAAGAAGCCCCGAAACCGCGCCGCCGCCGTGCCACGCGGAAAAAGGCTGAGGCTACGGCTGAGGTTGAAGCGCCCGCTCAGGACGCAGATGCTCCTGCCGCACCGGCAGCCGATGCAGCGCCGGAAGAAGAGCCCAAGCCCCGCACACGCCGCCGCGCAACCACGCGCCGGAAAACTGCGACGGCAACGGACGAGGCTTCAACCGCCGCACCGCAGGATGAAACAGCGGAACCCGCTGCAGAAAAACCTGCACCGCGCCGCCGTCGGGCCGCAGCCAAGAGCACGGCTGCGACTAGCAAAAGCGCCCCGGCTGAAGCCCAGGACACCAGTGCTGACAAAGCGCCTGCGAAGGAAGACGCACCGGATGCGTCCATCGTGCAGCCGATTGTTATTGATGACGAGAAGCCTGCCCCCAAGCGCCGCACGGGGTGGTGGCGTCGCTAAAGCAGGACTGAGGAGAAGGGGGTAGGTGTTCGCACCTGCCCCCTAACTGCTTCCTGCCTCTTTTGGCCATCGGCCACGTATGGTAGGTAAGGCCTTCGTAAAAACAGACCTGCCCGCCCCACCGGAGTTTTCATGACCGTGCCCCAGCCAGATCTTCAGCCCGAGCGTTCTTCCGGAGCGCAGGACCGGGGCCCTCTGGTTCTGGCTCTGCCTAAAGGGCGGATCCTGAAAGCCGTCACGCCGCTTCTTGATAAAGCAGGCATGGCCCCCTCCCCCGATTGTCTGGGTGATGACAGCCGCAAACTGCGCTTCCCGACCCAGAACCCCAATCTGGATGTTGTGCGCGTCCGCTCATTCGATGTGGCGACCTTTGTGGCATCCGGTGGCGCGCATGTGGGCATCTGCGGCGCAGACGTGCTGATGGAATTTGACTACCCCGAAATTTATGCCCCGCTGGATCTGGGCATTGGTGGCTGCCGTGTCTCCGTTGCGCAGCCTGCCAGCCTGCCGCATGACCCGCAGGAATGGGCGCGGTGGTCTGAGGTCCGCGTTGCGACCAAATACCCCGCCATAACCCGTCGCTTTTTTGCAGCGCGCGGTATTAACGCCAATATCGTGCATTTGCATGGTGCGATGGAACTGGCCCCGATGCTGGGCCTGTCCCGCCTGATTGTAGATCTGGTGGATACCGGCTCTACCCTGCGCGCCAACGGGCTGCGGGAAGTGGAAACGATTACGCACATCACCAGTCGGCTGATTGTAAACCGTACGGCCCTGAAAACCCGTCCGGAAGAAATCAGTGCGATTATCAACGGCTTTCGCAGCGCGATGGAAGCCGCTCCTTCCGCCGCACAAAAGATCAAGGCAGAGCAGTCTTCATGAAACGGCTAGACACACGCGACCCCGGTTTTGAGGCAGATTTCGCCTCGCTTCTGACTGCCCGTGAAGAACAGGGGCAGGAAGTTCATAAACCGGTTGCGGAGATTCTGGCCTCTGTGCGCCGGGATGGAGACGCCACCCTGTGTGCGCTGACCGAAAAATTTGACCGCCTGCCGCTTACCCCGGCCCAACTGGCCTTTACGGCAGATGAAATTGCCAAAGCCTGCACACAGGTCAGCCCGGAGCTGATGGCGGCTCTGGATGTTGCCGCTACGCGCATTGAATCCTTTCACAAAGCCCAGATGCCATCGAATGTCCGTTATACGGATGATGTCGGCATGACGCTGGGCATGCGCTGGATCGCGCTGGATGCGGTCGGGCTGTACGTTCCCGGCGGGAAAGCGGCCTACCCTTCCTCCGTGCTGATGAACGCCATTCCGGCACGTGTGGCAGGTGTGCAGCGACTGGCCATGTGCGTACCGACACCGGACGGCGTGATTAACCCGCTGGTGCTGGCCGCAGCGCATCGGGCTGGCGTGACAGAAATTTACCGGATTGGCGGCGCACAGGCTGTGGGCGCCATGGCGTTCGGCACCCAGACCATTCGTCCCGTGGACCGTATTGTCGGCCCTGGTAACGCCTTTGTGGCGGAAGCCAAGCGGCAGGTGTTTGGTCATGTAGGCATCGACAGCATTGCAGGTCCGTCTGACGTGGTGGTAATTGCCGATTCGGCCACAGACCCACGCCTGATTGCGCTGGATCTGCTGGCGCAGGCCGAGCATGATGAACTTGCTCAGGCAACGCTCATCACACCCGATGCAGCCTTTGCCGATAAAGTAACAGAAGCCGTCACAACCGAGCTGAAGACGCTGACCCGCACCGCTATTGCGGGTGCCAGCTGGGAGCGGAACGGCGCGGTTCTGGTCGTCAAAGATCTGGACGAAGCCGTGGCTCTGGCCAACAGTCTGGCGCCGGAACATCTGGAACTGATGGTGGATGATCCGGAAGCCCTGTTTGCCAAGGTCCGGCACGCTGGCGCGGTTTTCCTTGGCCGGTTCTGCCCGGAAGCTGTGGGCGATTACGTGGGTGGCCCGAACCATGTGCTGCCGACTTCCCGCACTGCACGCTTTGCGTCCGGCCTGTCTGTTTTTGACTTTATGAAACGGACAACCTTTCTGGCCGGTGGCCCGGACACCCTGCGCCGTATTGGCCCGGCAGGGGTCGCTCTGGCACAGGCCGAAGGGCTGGAAGCGCATGCGCTGAGCATCTCTGCCCGGCTTGATGCGTTAGACCAAACCACGCCTAACGCTTGACCGAACCGGCTCCCTCACCCATATCTGCACATCCAACCATAACGAGGCTTAAAAATGAACGAAGGACGCCATGTCTAAAGAAGACATGATTGAATTCAGCGGCACGGTTACAGAACTGCTGCCCAACGCGATGTTCCGAGTGAAACTCGACAACGAACATATGATTCTGGCCCATACCAGCGGCAAAATGCGCAAGAACCGTATTCGTGTTCTGGCTGGTGATCGGGTGAATGTCGAAATGACACCGTATGACCTGTCCAAAGGTCGTATTACCTTCCGCTTCAAGTAAGACGATGGCTGTATCCGGGCCGGATGGCACGGAGAACGGAGGCCGCCCTCACTTTGTGCTGGCGTCCGCATCGCCCCGCAGGCTTGACCTTTTGCGTCAGGTCGGGCTGGTGCCAGACCGCGTTCTCCCGGCTGATATTGATGAAACCCCAGCCCGGACAGAACTGCCGCGCCCCTACGTGCGCCGCATGGCCATGGAAAAAGCGAACGTGGTTGCTGCCAGCCTGAGCGAACCTGCTCTGGTGCTGGGAGCGGACACGGTTGTTGCCCTTGGCCGACGCATTCTGCCCAAAGCAGAAAACCGTGAGACTGCACGCGCCTGCCTGGAACAGCTTTCCGGCCGTCGTCATACGGTGCTGACCGCCCTTTCTGTTATCCCCTCTGCTGGCTGGCCGGAAGGCCACCGGGCCGAACGAGTTGTAGAAACGGCTGTCACGTTCTCCCGCATGACCTCTCATCAGATTGAAAGCCTGCTGGATCTGGGCGACTGGCAAGGCAAGGCGGGCGGCTATGCACTGCAGGGCCATGCTGCGGCTTTTATCCGCTTTGTCTCCGGCAGCGCCTCCGCCGTTATTGGCCTGCCCCTGTTTGAAACGGCCCAGTTGTTGCGTGGCCAGCCGGGCCACTGGCTGGCGTGAGCGTGTATCTGCGCCTCGCCACCTATCCCGGCGAACTGCGCATTGCCGTTACACAAGACGAAACCCTGCTTGATTACGCGCTCTGGCGTCCTGCCGCACCGGATGGTGTGGATGATGTCTATCTGGGTCGCATCAGCGCGCATGCCCCCGGCATGGGCGGAGCGTTTGTGGATCTGGGAGGGGGCGGAAGTGGCTTCCTGCCCGACCAGAAGGGCTCGGACACCCTCACGGAAGGACAAACCCTCACCGTGCGTGTGGTGCGGGCTGCGCAGGGCGGCAAAGGGGTTCGGCTGAAGCCAGAAAAAGCTCCTGCGACTCTGCCCGCTAAGCCGGGGCTGATCAGCCGAGGCCCCACGCTACTGGACCGTCTGGCCGCCCGGTGGCCGGATGCTACAATTGTTGTCGATTCCCCGGCTGCTGCGGCCTGTCTTCCGGTCGCTTTGCGCCCGCGCCGCCAGCAGGAACTCCAGTCGTTCCCGGAAGAGATTGCCCACGCCTGCACAGCGCTGGAAGAACCGCTTATCAGCCTGCCCGGCGGCATGCAGGCCAGTATTACGCCAACACCTGCTTTGGTCGCCATTGATATGGATGCGCCCCCGGCCAAAACGGGATGGCCAAAACAGACTGCACAGTTTGCAGCCAACCGGAATGCCCTTCCGGCTCTGATGCGCCAGATTCGCCTGCGCAACCTTTCTGGTGCGATTCTGATTGACCCTGCCGGACTAGCCACACGCAAGCGGCAGGCGCTTCTGGAGCCTGTAAAAGCGGCTCTGCAGGATGATCCGCTCCGCCCCCGTTGCCTTGGCATTACTGCGCTGGGGTTGGTTGAACTGGTACGGGCACGGATTCACCCGTCTCTGCCAGAACTCCTGTCCTCCCCGCATGGGCAGGCGCTGGCCGTATTGCGCCACCTTGTGACGCAGGAGATGGAAGCGACCGTCCTGCGGGGCGGCCTTGGCCTCATCACCGCACTGGAACAGGACCCGCAGGCTCTGGCAGACTGTATCTCTCAACGCGGTAAGCCTTTGCGCCTCCAGCTTGACCCCGCCCTGCCTGATTTTTTCTGGACGACACACGCATGAGCAAAAACAGCACCTGCCCCGTTTGTGGCGCGCCAACCCAGGCCGCCACACGCCCTTTCTGCTCCCAGCGCTGCGCCGATATTGACCTCGGACGCTGGTTTTCCGGGCAATATCGCATCCCCGGTCCGCCGGCTGATGAAGAGAATCTTGAAAAACCTGAGATAAATGAGGAAAGGTGACTTGATCTCTCTCCCCTCCTGCGATACATGCTCTCTCACGCCGCAAGGCTGCGGTGCCCAAGTAGCTCAGTTGGTAGAGCATGCGACTGAAAATCGCAGTGTCACTGGTTCGATCCCGGTCTTGGGCACCATTTTTCCTAAAAATTCAAATGCTATTTCTGCTTCGGTTTAAACCGTCTTAGATTGCGTATGCTGTATGAGGCTGATGCTCTTTGAGCTCCCGGCCTTTTTTGCATGTGTCCGAGTTGCCGCACCCTACCAGCCTGAAAACACACTCTTTTTTCCATTTTATGCTGTCTTATTTTTCTGCTTTTGCACTTATCCCCAGATTCTGCGGATGGCTGCGGGGGTAAGCTTGTGGATAAGCAGTACAGGCTGTGTCGATAACCCTCAGTCCATCTTTACCTTGCAAGATTGTCTCAAAAATAATGCATCTCAGATTCCGTTTACGTTGGAAAACGGACATGCGTTCCTGGACGAGGATTAAACTGATGGCTGTAAGTGGGAGCGTCAGAAACGCTGCTTAGACAGCGGCAAGCTGTTGACCGCTTCCGTTTTTAACCCGACGAATATCTCCCCGTAGTCTCACAGATGGGTGTCGGGATCGCAGACCTTGTTGCAGCTGCGCAGGCCAACAAGGTCGCTGCCTGATTTTTTACTAAAATAAGAAAGCCAGTTGGGTTCGTGCTCCAGCTTTCAGGGCACGAACCTTCTGTATGGTTTCTCAGCGATAAATCAGGGTTCTGAAAAGGCTGACCAGCAGCGGCTGCACCACATACTGGATGCCCAGCAACACAACCATGGGGCTGAAATCCACACCGCCTAGTGAGGGCAGAATACGGCGCACCGGTTCCAGCAGAGGCTCTGTCATCCGGTTGAGGAAAAGGCCCACTTTCCAGACAAGCGGTTTCCGACTGTCCAGAATACCAAACAGGCAGAGATTGATGAAAATGCAGGACAGGATCAGGATCCAGCAATAAATCTCTAACAAGCGCATCAACACTGAAAAAAGAACAAACAGCAAGAACACTTCTCCACAACACAGGGGGAAGATCTGGCTTTACCAGACCTCAGTCCGATACAATACAGCTTGACACCGTCTTGATAAGCCCTTTAGATCCCAGACTTATACAGGCGGGGCTATAGCTCAGATGGGAGAGCGCCTCGTTCGCAATGAGGAGGTCAGGGGTTCGATTCCCCTTAGCTCCACCACCCGCCTTTATAATCCCCTGATTTATAAAGAAAAAACGCCAGAAAGTGTAAACTTTACTCCACAAGTTTACACTACCCTCTTCAATTTGAGGCGTTTTATGGGCCTTCCCAGCTTGCTGACGGCCTGCTCAGCCACGACTCTTTGCTGCACGTCTTTGGTGTATCTCTCAATCTCTGCGAGCGTCTGATGACCGGTGATAGAGGCGATCTGGTGGGGCGTGCATCCAGCTTCAGCCATTCGCCGCGCAGCGGCCTTGCGTAACCCGTGAGGACTTAGTTTTCCTTCGATGCCTGCATCCCGTGCGCAGTCTTTGAACCAATTATAAAATGCGTTGCCAGAGGCGAATGGCTTACCTTGCTGCGTCATCAAAAATGCAGGAGCATTCTTTGGCAGTGGATCAATGACCTCACACAAATCCGGGTGCATCGGGATTTGCATTCTGACGTCTGTTTTGATCTGCATTACGGCAATAGCGCCATCCGAAACATCACCGGCTCCCATGCGAATAACATCGCTGCGTCTCTGCCCAGTATAAAGCAAGAGCGTCAGTGCTAGCCTTGCGCGTGTTCCGACTGCCCAAAAATTCTCGAATTTCTCAATATCGTCTTCTGTCCATGTCGGTATTGGATTTTTTTTGTATTTGAGTTTTTTAATGTCACGGACAGGGTTGTCATCACGCCAATCATTCTCAAAAGCATACTGAAAGAGCTGACGCAGTACATTGCGCAGGGCATTGGCCTGAGCAGGCGTATTGCCCATTGCCTCCAGAATAGCTCTGATGTGTTTGGGCTGAGCTGTCCGGACAGATTTATCGCCATGCAGTTCAACAAAATTATCTAGCAGACGTGCATAGGTTTTTTGAGACTGAGGCCTCAGGGCCTTAAAGCTGTTAGACGTACGCCACGTCGCAGCCAGCAGGCGCATGCTGCCAGGGAGGGACCTGGAGGCACCAATTTCTTCCTTTTTCCCGTCCAGTGCTTTCTGGTAGGAATCCATAAAATCCCTACTCCCCGGATGCCCTGGCAGCTGGACCCGTGGATGACCAGGCTTCCGGAAGTAATAGTATTTGCGCCTGTTCTTTGTAATTGCCTGCACATACAGCAGATTTAGCCGAGCCATCAGGTCCAGTCGCTTGCCGGGTCTGGCGGCATTCTACGGTCATCAATAGCTGCATCAAGATCATCCCGCACCCAGCCGCGCACTGTAGGAGTTAAGGCGACGGGTTTTGGCAGGCGGCCCGATGCGGACTCTCTGTCTAGAAGACTTGGAGAAATATCCAGATACTGTGCGGCTTTTTCCCTACGCATAAAGCGCGGCCAATCTGGGATACCTTTGCGCGGGGCATTATCGGCTTGAAGTGTTTTACTCATGCTGCCGCTCTCTTCTCTGCCGACTCAAGAGTCCGGACGTCATTGGTCCAGCCTTCAATGCACTTCTGGCCGGCGTCCATCACGGTTTCACAATCGTGGAAAACTATCAGCCAGTCTCGGTTATCTGTAACCGTCGCATGGAATAATCCGCCACCAATGGGCCACAGATCAAACACCCAGCCCATGAGGCCGCGTGTGCTGGGTCCGGTGATGTGGCGCTTGCCGTCGCGCTCCTCGCTCTGGCATTTGCCAAACTCAACAAAATTGCCGTGCTCGTCAGTCAGGATGGCCAGATACCCGCCGCTGTGTTGCGGCTTTAGTGTAATGTGGTGCTTGGGCATTTTTCTTGTCCCACTGCATTCGGCAGCATCACTTTTCTTATTTCTTCGCAGTTTTCTACCCTTTGCAAAAGATCGCGAAAATCTTTGTGTTTTTCTGGCGGTAAATGGGAAAGTGCCTCTTTAATAAGGCGACTAATGGCAAAGGCTACGATGGTAGCATCCCCGCCAGTCCCGCATACCACTCGCATGTTATCTCCAGCACTGGGGGTTATTGTCACGCAGGTTGCCACTGCCACTGTGTCAGCATCCCCTGATGACTCTATCAGCTTGCGCATGGCTTTCGTGCCAGCATCAAACTGAACTAAAGCTTCTGTTTTGTTCATAGCTTTTCTTCTTCCTTAAGGCGTTCCGCCTCGGCGCGTCCTACTTTGGTCAGGTGGTAATGCCAGCGGGTGCCACTGCGGATACGTCTCACCAGAGGGTCTGCGCCACCAGCCAGGCCTGCAGCGCCATTGGTATGGCCTTCTGGGTAATGGTAGCCAGTGCGGGGCGGATATTCAGCCAGAGCCAGCAGAGCGTCTTTCTGGGCGCAGGTGTAGTGGCGGCTGGGCGCGTCGTTGCTCATGCTGCGCGCACCGGCATGCTCCAGGCGCGGGCAATGTCCAGAACCCCGCTACGCCGGATCTGGTGCGTTGTCCGCATGGCGGCATCTGCGGTGCGCTCTTCGGCATGCATGGCGCGCCCCATGGCGCCAATATGGCTGAGCATCGCCTGCCGGGTTTCCGCATCATGCACGGAATTATGGACGCACTGCTCCAATGCAGCCCGGTGCTGCTCAAACTTATTTACGTTTTGCATCTGGTTTCTGCCTTGGCTTTATTGTGCTGTTACTGGAATAGATGTGTCATGCGGGATAGGCTGCTCAATCACCCATCCTTTGCCTGGCATTAGGGTGCAGATCTCTCCATCGCTACACAGTGCATGGATGCAGTAATCCATTGTGTCTGTGTCGTAGTGCGATGATATCTGCACGACCTTTCTCGGTCGCCTGCGGAATTTTTCCGGGTTCAACTCCCTGCATTTCCGGCTGATCTGCCGGTGGACAGGCTTTGTCCAGACAGATCGTGGCTCCCCATCCGTTACAACCCGCAGGCCTTTGAAGGCCATAAGGCTTTCATCAAAGCAGGTTTTCGCCAGTGATACGGGGTCGATCCCTTCCGGAGCATCACGGCGGGCATGATCCATCCAGTCGCAGGCAGTATCCAGCGTGGGCACCCACTCGCCGCTAAACTCAGTAGGTGTCAGAATGAACAGAATATGGCGGTAAAGATCAGCATCCTGCTGGGCGGCCAGCTCACTGGGGCCTGCCTCGGCGGTCTGCTGTGATGTCTGTGTCTGCATAGCTTCCTCCATCGCGTCGGTGGCGATAAGAGGATACTAGGCATTGCCTATCACTTGGTCAATAGGCAATGCCTATCGTTTTATTGTTGTGCGCTTACATTGCCATCAAACATGGTAGGCAGAGCGTGTTTGACCGTTGTATCTTTGGCCAGGGGCAAGGTGATATTGACTGTTCCGTCATATTTATTGTCAGCGCCTGAGGCACTATCAATCGCAACGCCGATCAGGCCGCCTGCTGCGATATTGCCAAAAGATGCGCCCGCAACCCCAGAATGATTTTTGTAGGTTGCAACATCATAGCCGTCTTTTACGCATTCAATCCAGATATCGCGCTTTGTTTTCTTAACTAAAACGCTTCCTGGTGTTTGCTCGACTGTGCCAATTCTTTCATTTTTTCGATACAAGCCACATGTTGCTCCTTGTGGATTTGTATTGACTGTTATTTGCTGACTTGTCCCATCAATAATAGATGCGCAGCCTACTGTTGAGCACAGCAATGAAAGAAGAAGTATAGGTCTAATTTTAATCACGAATAAATTCCAAATAAATATACACCTAATGATCTAAGTGCATATTTGTATTACGTGGAATTATCTTATGATTCCAGATCTGCGGTTAAACCACATGAAAATCTATCTGAGAAACCCATTCAATTTCTGGATTATAAATTGGTGGGACCATTGGATTTACTGATGCTAGAACAAATGATGACGGCGACGGACCAGGCGCTACTGTTTTAAGAACCATTTGCCCGTCTGATAGCTTGGCTACAACGTCCTTGCCGATCATTTTCAAGGAGAGCGATTCTTTTCCTGGAAAGTGAATGCCTACTACTTCACCGGGTTTGTAGCGAGGCACCATGGATTCTCCCTGCACCCGCAGAATAATGCCATTATAGCCTGCAAACGGAAGCTCGACATCGCCGTCTTGGTCAATGTCTCCATCTTGAAATATGACCACACGATCTGCGCCAGCCACAAAACCTGCCACTGGTAATTTTGTGACAGTTTTATCGAGATTCCCGGCGGCTTTGAGTGCTTCTTGTGGAGATCCTAGATCCCGCCCGCACAGCTCTTCCAGGGAAACATTATAAAGAGCCGCAATAGCCGGGAGGCGGTCAAGCATAGGCTTGGATCTGCCAATCTCCCATTGAGCGACCGACGCAGCGGCAATGCCCAGCGCACGCCCAACCTTGGCTTGAGACAAGCGTGTAGCAGCACGGAATTTCTTTAGTCGGGCGGGCCAGTCATCCATTTCCTCATAATTCATTAGGCAAAGCCTACTGTCACCTAGCATTTGCTTATTGCTTTTTCGATAGGCATTGCCTAGTGTCCATCTCTATGGAACAGGCCGATATCAAACAGATCATAAGGATGGCTGGGGGTGCGACAGCATTGGCCAAGCGGCTGGGGATCAAGTCCCCGTCTGTGCACTCCTGGCAGAAAGTGCCTCCCGCCCGTGTTTTGGCTGTGGCCGAGATCACGGGAATACCTGCGTGGGAAATCCGGTCTGATTTGTACCCAACACCGGCTGAGTACGCATCTTGTGTCATCACGAATGGATCTGAGGCATGAAAACTCATAACGCCACCAGTACGCCTGCGGCCTCAGCTTGTCACCCGGATGCTATCCGGAGCGCTCTCTGATGCATGTTTCTGCAATCAAGACGGCCACTCAGGGCGCAATAAAGATCATTGGAGGTTGCTACGCTGCGGAAGACATCAGCCGCGTGCGTCACTCTCAACTGGGGGAATATCAGAACCGAAACAGCCCGCAGGTTGTGCCGGTCGATGTTGCCATTGATCTGGATTTAAGCGCGCAAGAGCCGCTTATTTTGGCAGCTATGGCCCATGCAGAGGGCTTTCGGCTTATGCCTGTGAGCTTCTCTGGCTCGGGTCATATCCCCAAAGATATGGCGCAATATGCCAAAGCAACCAGCGATGTGCTGCAGGATGCGCTCAATGCTCTGGCTGATGGGCAGGTTGATGTGCAGGAAGCTCACGCCATTCTTGCCCATATCCAGCGTGCCCGCATGGTGTCTGGCCAGATAGAGTCTGCGCTGCACAAAATTATTGCCGAGAACAAGCCTCATATTGTCGCCAGCTCTAATGCAGGTGCGGCCTGATGGCGCGTGAGGCAATCGTATGGACTCCGGAAATGGATAATAAGCTCCGCCGTTATGCCAGGTGCGGGTGGAGTATCCGCATGCAGTCCCGTCTGCTCAATTTATGCCCTGATGTCATCTACAAGCGCCGGAAGCGTTTGGGGCTATCAGTGAAAAGCAAGAAAATATGAATAACTTTCAGAAGCCGCGCCTAGCGGTGTCCATGCGTAGCTTTGGTCAGCCTGCACTGCCGGGGCGGCATATTGTCGCATCGCGTCCACGGAATAGCCGGGTGCTGCGGGAATCTGCTGCGGTGCGACCTAATCTGGCAGAACAGATCCGGGTTTCCAGCGGCATGTCTTTAATCTGGCGGTGTAAGCGGGGTCATTGATATGGCTGAAACTCTCATGGACGGCATTGATATGGGCCGGATTCTTA
Source organism: Acetobacter sp. KSO5 (assembly GCF_044094635.1). Lineage (NCBI taxonomy): Bacteria > Pseudomonadati > Pseudomonadota > Alphaproteobacteria > Acetobacterales > Acetobacteraceae > Acetobacter > Acetobacter sp. KSO5. The sequence goes on from NZ_CP172014.1 coordinate 2,635,993, forward strand.
GCAAGGCAGTTAAATCTGCCGGGGGTGTCACCGCCTTTTCCAAGCTGCATGGCTTTAAGCCGCAGGCTGTATGGGATACGCATTCGCTCAAAGGTATCAATGAGAAGGTTGTATCTTCTGTTGGCCTGATTATGGTTCTCCGCTACCCACTCACAAGCGACCCCAAAACTTTGGCGACGGGTAAGCAGGTTCAAGATAAACTGAATAGTTTTATCCGCGAGTGCAAAACTCAGCGTGCGGCTGCGCATATTTTCGGAATCCACGAAACCACCCTCAGCAACATCCAGAATGCGCTGCGCGGTTTCAGCCCGGTATTGGCCCAGTTGGGTTTTAGAGAGCCTGTGCAGCGGTATGTCTGGAAGAAGGCTGACGCTCGTGCGACCGCTTAAAAAGACGTCGCGCTATCAGCGTGATCCGCTTGATTTTTATCAGGAAGATCCAGAGCCCGTCCTGGCATTACTGCAGGTCGAGACGTTTTCTGGGTGGGTTATGGACCCTTGCTGCGGTGAGGGGAATATCCCTTCTGTGCTGCGCGCACATGGCATCCGTTCAGATGGTGCTGATATTGTTGACCGCTGGGCAAAGTCTTTAGCTGTAGGTGATTTCCGACAGGTTTTACGCTTCTGGCGTCCGGATTGTGTCGTATCAAACCCTCCATATCACTGCTGGGAAGAGATTGTTGATGTCTCATTTGAGAGTGGTGCATCGCATGTATGCCTGCTTCTGCCATTCCGTCGGGTTGAGGGTATTGAGCGCCGTCGGTTCTGGGCGCGTCGTCCGCTAGCGCGGCAATGGGTCTCAAGTGAGCGCTTGATTATGCGTCCCAGCGGAAAATCCTCTGGTAAGGGCGAGAAAAAACAAGAGTGTTTTTCGTGGTTCGTCTGGGAAGCCGGTCATACCGCGCCTGTCTGGCAGACTGGTCTGCTGCCGCTTGTAAGGAGTGTTGGTCATGACTGACCGTGCCCTCTCATACAAGGAAGTCTCTGCCATGCTGGCGCAGAATATGGAGCCGCTGGCGCGTGATCTGCTTCCGGCTGGTCGCCGGGCCGGTGCTGAATGGACGGCTGGTAGTGTAGCTGGTGAGCCCGGCACTCGTCTGGCAGTCCATTTGCACGGTGCAAAAGCTGGCGTCTGGAAGGATTTCGCAGAAAATATCAGCGGTGATGCTCTGGATCTGGTTGCGGCCTGCATGACGGGTGGCAGCCTTCCCGAAGCATACCGCTGGGCCTGCAATTATCTGGGGCTGACGGCTGATACGGATATCATAGTGCGCCGGGCTGAAATCAAAAAACACGCGGAAGAAGCCCAGAAAGAACAAACAGAGATAGAAAAGAAAAATCGGACAAGTGCCCGTAAAATGTGGCTAAGCGCGCAGGATCGCATCATGGGCACGCCTGTGGCGTCCTATCTGCTATCCCGTGGGATTGATCTGGAACGCTTTGACCATGCGCCCAATGCGCTGCGGTTTTCGCCCGAGCATTACTGCTCAGAAATCAAAGCTCCATTGCCTGCCATGCTGGCTGCCATCACGGATCTGGATGGGCGCATTATCGCGCTGCATCAGACATGGCTCAGCCAGCACGGTGGTCAATGGACCAAGGCGCAGCTTGCATGCGCCAAAAAGGTCCGTGGCCGTTTTTCCGGTGGCTGTATCCGGCTGCGCAAAGGTTCAGCCGGCACGCCACTCAATAAAATAACCCCGGCGGAAACCGTGGCGATTGGTGAGGGGATTGAAACATGCCTCTCTGTCGCTCTGGCCTGTCCGGAGCTGCGTATCCTCGCAGCAGTATCCCTCTCAAATCTCGGTGCCGTCCGTCTGCCAGACTCTGCAAAGAATGTGCTGATTTTGGCAGACCGTGATGATGCCCCTGCAGCACAAAAAGGCCTGCAAAAAGCAATAGATTTGCACATGCAGGCCGGACGTGATGTGCGCGTGGCAAAGCCGCCTAAAGGTAAGGATTTTAATGATGCAATCCGGTGATAGCGGCCTTTCGGCTGTCCGGTCTGCTGTCCAGGCGGCAGACCGTCAGTTCCAGGTGATTGATGGCGGCCGCGATAAAAAAGGCGGTGGTGGTCCGCCAGAAGCCCCAAAAGCGGAAGAGGAATGTCCGGTTACTGTAATCGGGCATCTGGATGGAGCTTTTTACTTTCTGGACCGCGTTGGCCAGCTGCGTGTGCTTAAGGCATCCCAGATGACGCGCCGTGCGGATCTCGTATCGCTGTTTGGTGGGAATATCCTCTGGATGAAAGAGAAATTCCCAAAGACAACCAAGGTAAAAGAAAAAGGCCAAGACGGTGAGGAAACTACTCGTGACGTTGTGGTTGATTTTAAAATCAATAATGTTGCCGAATACTTGCAGCGTGAGTGCTTTAGGGCTGGTCTGTATGGTGACCATATCCAGATACGCCGCCCCGGTGTGTGGCCAGATCCGTCTGGTATGCCGATTGTGCATTGTGGGGATCGCGTGCTGGTTGGCGCTAAGCTGGAGCGTCCGGGCACCCGCATTGGCAATCAGATCTGGGCCGCAGCTGCGCCTGAGCCGCGTCCGGCAAAGCCTTGCGGATACGCTGAACCGCGTGCCTTGCAGCAGAACATCCGTGACCTGTGGAACTTCCGTGTGCCGGGGAGTGACGTCATCGTTATGGGGATGCTGGCCTGTGCGTATTATGGGGCGGCTATTCCGTGGCGCCCGGCTGGATTCCTAACCGGGGGCGCAGGGTGCGGTAAATCCTCGCTTCTGGAAGTTCTGAAAAGCGCTATCCCTCTCAAGTTCGCAACCAATGATGCGTCCAAGGCCGGGATTGAGCAGATGGTGGATGGTCGCGCTATTCCGATGCTGGTCGATGAAGCGTCGGATCGTGTTGACCAGCGCGCCGCCCGTGCCCTGCTGGATCTCGTGCTCTCCGCAACGGGTGGTGAAGGCACCAAAGGTGCTCGTGGTGGTTCTGATGGTATCGCCCGCAAAATCTCAGTGGCTGGCAGCATCATCATGGCATCCATCAGGCCGCCAGATATGGAAGCTCAGCATCTGGGCCGTTTCACAATCATAGAAATGGAGGCAGCCAAGCAAGGTGCAGACCATACGGCAGAGCATCGTGATCTGTCCGCCTGGTGCAAAGATCTTGGTCCGTCACTCTGGGGTCGCGCTATCGCTGGCTGGGAACGCTACCGTGAGGCGCGTATTCTCCTCCGTGCCGCCGTGGGTAAGGCCGGCTGTCAGCCGCGCGAAATGGACCAGATGGGCTCACTTCTGGCTGGCTGGTGGACTCTTGTGCATGACCATGTGCCAACAGAGGCCGAGGCCGCTGATGCTGTGCAGGGCGTTATTGGTTATATCCGGAGTGTGGATCAGGTGATGACGCAAAGCGGCACGCAGCAGATGATTGATTTCCTGCTGTCGCAAAAGGTCCAGATGAACCGCTCTACAGACCGTCAACCTCTCAACGTGCTTATCAATCGCATGCTGGAGCCTGACAGGCCGAGAATGCAAGAGGAAGATCCTGATTTTCAGGATGTCCAATACTCGCGGGATAATGTTGCGGCTGTGTTGGCTAGTTACGGAATCCGGGTTGTCCGCGCCAATGAGCCTGCTGGACGAAGCGGGCAAAAGCCGCCTCGCTGCAGTGATGGTGATGGGTTGTGGATATGGCCTCGCAACGCTATGTTGGCGGCCCTGTTCCGGGATACAAATTTTGCTGGCCAGAAATACATCTATGAGATAACTCGGATGGAAAGCTGCCGTCCTGCGCCAAAAGATGAGCGTGGACGAGAGAAGGCAATCACCATCGGCAAGATGAAGCACAAGGGGTGCTTGTGGGTCCGGTGCTGTGAAATGGGCCTTTCCGATGATGGTGAGCCCGGAAATGAGGACTAGGGAACTCAATGGGAACGTAACAAGTTCCCTTTAGTTGCTGTATTTTCCTAAAGGGAACCAAAATCCAGAAAGGGAACCTATATCCGCGCTCTCACGGGATAGTCTTGCCTCGTGCTCTATTCGCTCTGTGTGAGAAATTGCGGTTCCCTTGGTTCCTTAGTTCCCTTTCTTACTAACATATTGATAAATATATATAATAAAGGGAACCGAAAGGGAACCAGATGGGAACCAACGGAACGCCGGCAGAAATTATGGCCAACAAGCCTATGAGTGGGGCTGAAATGGCTCAGGATGTAGAGCAGCGTCTGTTTGAGGCAGGCATTACGCTGGCATGCTTGCCCTCACATGGCCTCAAGCCGTCCAGCCGGGTGTCATCTTGGCGTGATACCCTGATGGATCTGGATGACCTTCTTACCCTCGTAGCAGACGAAGATCTTCGCCCGCCCGTGCCAAGCGCTGCAAAGATCAGTCGTATGGATGAGGCCATGGGTTGGGTGCAGGCCATCAGTGCGGCGGATCAGCGGCGTGTGGTGCTGCTCTGGATGATGATCCACCCCATCACGCACCGACACCGGCTCAGCTGGGAAAAGATCGGCAAGCGGATTGGCCGCTCTGACAAGACAGCAAAAAGCCTATTTCACAGGGGGTTAGAGAGTATCACCAAAAAAATTTACGCCTGACTGCATTTTTCTCTTCCCTTTTTCCGGAAAAAAGAGTGTTTTGAGCGTCATGATTAGGGGTCGTGCAGCCTACGGGGTGCGCGGCCTTTTTTATTGCCCTGTCCGGAGCCTGAGAATGCCCAAGCGTAGCCCTATGCATCGCCCGCGTGGGTGGAAGCCTGAGGCGCAACGGCGGAAGGAGTTTGACCAGCAGCGCGGCACATCCCGCCAGCGTGGTTACGATGCTGACTGGGAACGGGTCCGTGCCATGCATCTGGCCCTCCATCCTCGGTGCTGCGTGCCGGGATGCCGCACTCCGACCGACCGGCTCAACGTCGATCACATCGAAAGTGTGCGAAAAAACCCCGAAAAACGGCTGAATTTGGCCAATTTGCGGACACTTTGCCAGTCTCATCACTCGTCCAGGACGAGCCGGGACCATTCCTGGAACGGCTGAAATCGCGCTCGGAAACTGCTGAAAAATGGCGGAAAACTGCCATTTTTTCGGTATTTTGACCCCGTTTGGCCTCGGGAGGGGTGGGGGGTATCAAATCTCTAGGGATTTTGAGCACCCGGACCGCGCCATGGGCAAATTTTCACACCCGCGAAATTGAAGGAAAAAGTCACAGGGAGGTCAGATCGTTACCCTCCTGCGGACACGCATGAGGATCTCAACATGAAGGGGCGAAAACCCAAACCAACTCACTTGCAGGTTGTCGGGGGCAACCCCGGAAAGCGGGCCATCCGTGAAGATGGTCTCCGGCTCCCATCGGAATATGCCCCGCCGCCGGATCATCTGGACAGCTACGCAGTTGAGGCGTGGGAAAAGTTGGTGCCGGAGCTGGTCAAGCTCCAGATGTTTACCGTGCTGGATCATCATGCCGTGGAGCAATACTGCCAGACGTATGCCCGCTGGCGGCGTGCAGAGGATGCTCTGAAGGAAGAGGGCAAAGACACATACGAAACGCACGGCAAGCAGGGCACCATGCGGCGTGCGTTGCCTGAGGTTGCGATTGTCGCTGAGACGATCCGCCTCATGCGCTCTGTTGGCTCTGAGTTCGGCCTCTCCCCTGTTGCGCGCCTGAGGTTGGGCAACGTGGGGCAAGGGGATCTGTTCAACGCATTCCAGAAATTCGACAAGCAAGGATAGCCCTTCTCATGGCCAAACACCCCTACGTGCTGCAGGCGCAGCGCTACGTTAAGGGTGTGGTCTCTGGTAAGGTCATGGCCTGTCAGTGGGTCGTGGCGGCCTGTGTCCGGCATTTGCAGGATCTGGAGCGGTCCAAGAAAAAAGACTTCCCCTACAAATTTGTTAAGCCGACGGCTGAGCGCGTTTGCGAGTTTCTTGAACTCATGCCCCACATCAAGGGACCGAAAGCGCGCAACGGTGAGCTGATCGAGCTTGAAGACTGGCAGTGTTTTATCCTGGTCGTGGTTTTCGGGTGGGTCCATAAAAAGACAGGATTCCGGCGTTTCCGGCGCGTCTACATTGAGGTGCCGCGTGGTAACGCCAAAAGCACGCTGTCGTCTGGTGTCGCGCTCTACATGCTCACGGCAGACGATGAGGCTGGTCCTGAGGTCTATTCAGCAGCCACAACCCGTGACCAGGCGAAGATTGTTTTTGGCGATGCGCGCAGCATGGTCAAAAAGCGCCGTGATATGGTGCGGCATTACGGCTTGGATAATCAGGTCCGGTATCTCCTCTGCGGTGCCAATGACGGGATATTCCGCCCTCTCTCGCGGGATGGTGAGACGCAGGACGGCCTGAATATCCATTTTGGCTGTCTGGACGAGCTGCACGCGCATAAAACCCGAGAGGTCTATGAGGTTGTCGAAACGGGCGCTGGCAAACGTGACCAGTCGCTGATCTGGGCTATCACTACAGCGGGCTTCAACCGCTCCGGGATCTGTTACGAAATCCGCTCCTACGTCATGCAGATTTTGCGGAAGGCTCTGGCTGAGTGGGATGACAACCCCTACAAGCTCAAGGGCGACGTAGCGGATGATGAACAGCAATTCGGTATCATTTACACGCTGGATGATGACGATGACTGGACAGATGAGCGCGTCTGGCAGAAGGCAAACCCGAATTGGGGCGTCTCGGTCATGCCGGACTACGTGGCGGGCCTTGCGCACAAGGCCATGCAGATGGCCAGTGCGCAAAACGGGTTCAAGACCAAGCATCTTAACCTGTGGGTCAACGCAGATCAGGCCTGGATGGATATGCGGGCGTGGGAACGCTGTGCAGATTATGAGCTGTCTGAGGAGGATTTTGCGAATGAGGACGCAATCGTGTCTCTGGATCTGGCCAGCAAAGTCGATTTGGCTGTCCGTCTGAAACTGTTCCAGCGCCAGATTGACGGCACAACACACTATTACATCTTCGCCGCCTTTTACCTGCCGGAACGTCAGGTCAGTGAGTCCGGAAATGCCCAGTATGAGGGTTGGGTTGCCGATGGCTGGATACAGGAAACGGAAGGCGACGTGATCGACTTTGGGCTGATTGAGGCTGACATCCAGTCAGATGCTGAGACGTTCAATCTTGTCAGTGTGCCTTATGACCCGTGGCAGGCCACTCAGTTAGCGCAGCGCATGGCGGAAAAAGACGTGCCAATGGTGGAATATCGCCAGACAGTACAGAATTTTTCGGAAGCTATGAAGGATCTTGAGGCGCTTGTCCTGTCTGGCCGCCTGCACCATGACGGCAACCCTGTTTTGGCGTGGTGTATCTCAAACGTGGTCTGCCACACCGATGCAAAAGACAACATCTACCCCCGCAAAGAGCGGCCAGAAAACAAGATTGACGGCGCTGTGGCGCTTATCATGGCTCTTGGTAGCACGCTCAGGGAGGCCGATGACTCTCAACTCGTTTATGATGGAATGTAATCATGGGTTTTCTCAGCATGCTGGGCGGCGGTGGCGGTGCATCGTCAAAAATCCGCCAGGAGCCGCGTCTGCTTGCTGCTGCGGAAGCCTCCAGTCCTGCAGATAGCTTCCAGACTGGCGGACCATGGGCAGAGGTATCTCTCAGCGGTCCATCCCGTGCCGGCGTCACGGTCAATGAGCGTACCACCTTGTCCCTGCCCGCCGTCATGCAGGCCGTCCGCATCCTGTCTGGCGTGTTTGCCATGGTCCCGCTGCATTATTGCAGCCACGACAATGGCGGCACGCACAAATTACTGAATGACCCGCTCTATAGCCTGATGAACGGGCGGCCAAACGATGCCCAGAGCCGCTACGCTTTTCGGGAAATTCTGATGAGCGACATCCTGATGGCAGGCAATTTCTACGCCTATGTCTCGCGGGATCAGTTCATGAGGCCCGTAGCTCTGACCCGTCTGGACCCGTTTGCGGTGCAGGCCTACCAGTCGTTTGACCAGGCAACTGGCCAGACCATGTTTTACGATGCGACGTTGCCAGACGGCACCTCTCAGCGGTTCCCGTCGCGGGATATTTGGGCCGTCACGGGTATGAGCCGTAATGGCCTGCAAGGGCTCAACCCGGTTGCCTACATGCGGGAGGCCTTTGGAGAGAGCATCGCCACGGCAGCCTACGTCCAGAACTATTGGCGAAATAATGGTCAGCCGCCCGTCACCCTGACGACCGACAAAAAAGTCGATCCTGACGTTCGCGCCGCCATCAAGGCAGATTGGAAAACCTATGTTGCGGGCGTTCACAATGCTGGTGAGCCAGTTGTCCTGGGCCAAGGCCTCAAGGCCGACTACATGCCCGTCAACAACAAAGACGGGCAGCTTGTCGAAACCCGCACCATGCAGGTGCTGGACATTGCCCGCGCCTGGGGCGTGCCGCCACATCTGATTTTTGAGCTGTCCAAGGCGACTTTTGGCAATATCGAGCAGCAGTCTCTGGAATTTGTCATCTACCACCTTGGCCCGCACTTTGCGCGGGTAGCAGACAGCGCAACGCATGCCTTTGCAGCCTCTGGCTGCCTGTTTTCCCATGATCCGTCTGACCTCGTGAAAGGCGGCTTTCTGGACCGTGCGCAGGGTGTCTCTTCGCTGCGGAATGCTGGTGTCATCAGCACAGATGAAGCCCGCAATAATTTCAATCTCAACCCCGTAGCGGATGGAACCGGGCAGGACCGCTGGCAGCCCGTCAATATGGGAATTGCCGGCCAGCCTGCGCCTGCCCAGCCGCCTGGAGCCTAACATGACGCGATATTATGCACTGGAGGCGATCAGGGCGCAGCCCTGGGCGATCCTTCCCGCACATCTGGGCGCGATTGAAGCCATTGCGGCCCGCGCTCTGGAGGCTCCCGTTGTGGAGCTGCTGCGTGCGGATGGCCATGCGGAACGGTATCAACAGATCCTTTCCGCCGTGGCTGACACAGGCGACAAGATGGCAGGCACCCAGCGCGTTACCCTCAACCGGCAGGGCGTGGCGACGCTGCCCATCATGGGGCCTATCTTTCCCAGTGCCAACATGATGACCAATTATTCCGGCGCTACGGATCTAGCCAGTCTGTCGTCTGATTTTGCGGCGCTCCAGTCCAGCGGTGCTGTCAGCCAGATCCTGCTGGTTGTGGATAGCCCCGGCGGTGTCACCACCGGGATCAATGCCATGGCTGAGCAGATTGCCGCCAGCAGCAAGCCTGTCACAGTCTACGTTCCTGGCATGGCTGCGTCTGCGGCCTACTGGCTGGCCAGTCAGGCGGGCAGCATCGTGATGGACCCAACAGCAATGGTCGGTTCCATCGGTGTGGTGATGTCCGGCTCTCAGCAGGTCCAACCCGGTGAAGATGGCCGTATGTCTTTTGATATCGTCAGCTCCAACGCACCCAACAAACGGCCAGATCTGACGTCTGATGATGGTCAGGCTGAAATTCGCACCGTGCTGGACGATATTGAGTCCATTTTTGTCAGCACGATTGCCAAAGGTCGTGGCATCAGCGCGGATACCGTCAAACAGAATTTCGGCCAGGGCGGCTTGAAAGTGGCGAAAAGCGCCATTTCAGCCGGCATGGCCGATAGCACCGGGACGCTGGCTGACACCATCGCCCGTCTCGGCGCAGCAAACCCCCTCCCCTCACCGGCAAAATCCACCCCCAGACGTGCGCAGGCAATGGCCGATCTGGAAGAACGCCGTAAAAAAGCACAAGGAAGCTGAAATGGCCGACCGTATTACCGCACTGCGCACCCGGCAGGCGGAAAATATCTCCGCAATGGATGCCCTGCTGGCAACAGCTACAGCAGACAATGACCGTGACCTGACGGAAGCCGAACAGGCTCAGTATGATGCCATGCGGGCCGAAGATGACCGTCTGACGGCCAATCTGGATCGTGAGCAGGACATGGAACGCCGCCGTGCGGCCTCTGCCCGTCCGATTGCTCCGCTTCCCCCTGGCAATTCCGGTGCAACCGCCCCTGCCCAGCCTGCTGTAGCACTGGATCCGGGTATTCGCTTCGCTCGTCTGACGCAGGCTGTTGCAGCCACCAAAGGGCGGGGCGGCATGGCAGCGGTGTCTGATTATGCGGAAAAGGCCTGGGGCACCGCATTTGCCATTTCTGCGGCTGATAACATGCAGCAGTCAGTGGATACGCAAGGCGGTTTCCTCGTCAACACGGCCTATTCGTCCGATTTGATTGCCGCGCTGCGTCCTGTTGTCGCTGTCCGTAAAATGGGCGCGCTGTCCGTGCCGATGCCGAACGGCAACCTCACAACTCGCAAGCAGACAGGCGTTTCCAGTGCTCAGTGGCTTGGTGAGCGTGATGCAATCCAGACGTCTGCCCCGTCTGTGGGTGTTGTGGCGCTGACGGCAAAAAAGCTGGCGGCTCTTGTGCCGATTTCCAATGATCTGCTGCGCTATAACTCCATTCAGACCGACACACTGGTCCGTGATGACGTTGTGCGTGAAGTAGCACTGGCGGAAGATCAGCAGTTTATCCGTGGTCAGGGCTCACAGTTTGCCCCGAATGGCCTGCGGTATCTGGCCAACGCTGCCAATATCATTGCGGCAAATGCGACGGTGAACGTCCAGAATGTCCGCAATGACTTAGGTAAACTGCGTCTGGGCCTTGCTAAAAACAATGTGCCCATGACCAACGCCGGCTACATCATCAACCCCACGCTGGTGGAATTTCTGTCTCAGCTCCAGACCCCCACCGGTGCGCTGGCGTTTCCCGAAATCGCGGATGGTCGCATCGGTTCCTATCCGTATGCCTGCACCACGTCTGTGCCGGACAATCTGGGGGATGCCGGGAACCAGTCTGAAATCTATTTTGCTGATTTTGGGCAGATCCTGGTTGGTGATGCCTTGCAGACCACGCTGGCTGTCAGCACAGAGGCCAGTTATGTGGATACTGAGGGCAAAACCCGCTCCGCGTTCCAGAATGACGAAACCCTGATCCGTGTGATTGAGGCTGTGGATCTGGGGGCTCGGTATGATACCGCCATCGCCTGCCTGACAGGCGCCGCATGGTTCCCCGGCGCAGTGGCAGGAGAGTAAAACCATGAAAAAAGTGAAATTTACCGCCCGTTGCAGCGGTATCGGCAGCGTTTACAACGCAGGGGATACTGCGGTTTTCCCGGATAGCGTGGCTGATGCCATCGTATCCGCCAAAAAGGGCACCGCAGAGCCTTTTGAGCCTGCGACAGCCGCAAAAGCAGCCGCCGCAACTGACAAGAGCGACGACGGCAGCAAGCCGCCCGCAGATGACGCAGGAAAACAGAAATAAGGTCACTTTCGGGTGGCCTTTTTTAATGGGTGAAGCACAGTGGCAACCATAGTCACCGCACCAGCAGGAAAGACGGCTCTGGTCACGACAGAAGCCGTCAAAACCATGCTGTCTCTCTCCAATGATGAGCAAGATGACGTGCTGACCATCCTTATCGGTCAGGCCTCGTCTCTGCTGGTGCGGCGGCTTGGCAGGCCGCTGGCTTTGCAGAGCTATACAGAGCGCTTGCGCATCCATAGCCACAGTCAGGGGATTAACCTCTCCAACGGGCCGATTGTCAGCATCCAGTCCATCACGGTGGAGGGCCAGCCCTGGGCAGGCCCGCTGGAAGAAATGGACGTCTCCCGCACTATGGCGCGCATCTGCGCTCCGGGTCTGGCCCGCTGGCGTGGCTGGCCAGCCCGGCATTACCCGCATGAGGTCACAATCAGCTACACGGCTGGCTACCTCCTGCCGGGTATAGAAGATCCGGGCGTGCTTGCGGGCATGTTGTCCGGTCAGCCTCTGCCTTTGCCGGATGATATTGCGGGAGCCTGCCTCAGCACGGTTTGCAGCCTCTATCATTCAGCTGGCCGGGATCAGACGATCAAATCTGAGTCTGAGCAGGGCGTTGGCAATACGGTCTATCAGGCGCTTGATCCGCAAGCCGGTTCAATCCCGCCTGACGCGCTGGCAGTCATCGACAACCTGCCTCTGGCAGCAGACGGGCCAATCTGATGGGGCACCGCACAGACCGCCGCCGCCGCCAGATCAGTCGCAAAGGCCGCCCCATGATCATCAGGCGACCGGGCCAGACCGCGGGCGTGACCATGCAGGCCTACGCGCCGCCGGCACAGGCTGCCCAGATCATTGATGGCATGGGGAGCGCCGCCTTTCTTGCCCAGGTGATGGCGGACGCTCTGACGGCCCATGGCACGCCTGCCAAGGACGACACGGTGCAGGACGGCCCCAAAACCTACACGCTGACAGACGCGACGCCAGTCTATGACGGGCCAACCCTCTGCGGCTGGACGCTCATTGCAGCAGGAGGCGAAAGCCATGACGACACCGGCAGTCTGGTCTGATGCCTGGACCCGCGCCACAGCCGCTGCACAGGCGGACGGGACGCGGGTGCTGGATCAGGCCGCACAGAACCCGGATGTGCCCACCGGGCCATTCTGGGTCATGGAAACTACGTCCGGCACGTCTGACCGCGCCGGGGCCGGTGATCCGGTCAATGTGGAAGACGGCACCATCTGGCTGCACCTGATGGTGGCCAGAGGCACCGGATCTTTGCCAGCCCTGACCAGCCGCAAGGCCATGTCCAACGCCTTCCGGGCTGCGACGGACCTTCCGGAAGGCCTCGCCTACCACGAACACAGTTTCGACCCGCCCGACATCAATCAGGCGGGCAACCGTATCCGATTTTCCCTAGGTATTGACTACCAGTATCAGGACATCCTCACATGAAATTCTTCCCTCTCTACGAAACCGCGCCCAGCGCGGGCACCTACCAGCTTGGCTCTGCCGAGATTGAAGCAGAAAGCACCTCTGCGGCCGTCGCCATTGCAGAGCAGTCTGCTCCGGAAGGCTGCCGCACAGGCGTCTGGCCTTACAAGGCTGTCGCTGGCCTCCCGGATAGTCAGGCGCCAGCAGCTGATGAAGTCGGGAAGCTCTATGATGTGCTCTCCCAGCCTGCAGGCCCGACCGGCACTTTCGCCCCCAGCGGGCAGGTGTTCGGCTCATATTCCACTGATGCCAGCGGGATGGCGCTTTCTCTGGAACGGTTCTTCGGTTTCCGGCTGGGCCTGATCCCGCAGGGTGAAAAGCCCGCACCGGCAGCAGCGCCCGCACCGGCCTCCTCCAGCGGCACGACATCTGCTGCGGCGACAACCTCTGGTAGCGCCTCCACCGTCAGCTCCGGCGGCTCTGCTACCCCGGCCGGCTAATCAGCCAGCCATCATCTGTCTTTCACAGGCCGCCACTGAGCGGCCTTTTTTTATGGGGTGAGAATGGCCTACACGGGCGCTACAACCGGCTTTGCCGCCGGTGCAGAAACTAATGACAGTGCAGTCGATTACGCGCTGGAAACCATTTATAACCAGCCGCCGACCGGGGCATATCAGGCACTGCGCTATACGGGCTTCTCGCTGGCGGTCAATGAAACCGAAACCCAGCCGGATGAAATCAATGACACTCCGGAGATGGCCCAGTCTGTCCTGATAGGCCGCACCGCGCAAGGCGATACTTCCGGAATTCTGTCTGCCATCACATATGATGATTTTTTGTCCGGGGTCATGACAGCAGACTGGTCAGTTATTTCCCAGGCTGCCACAAGCAGCGTTACAATCTCAATTGCAAGCCGGGATCAGTTTCAGGCAGGCAATGACACAATTTCAGCTAAAGATTCGACAGGCATTGTTGATGTCTTTAGCGAAATCGTCTCTGGAGACATTGTCTCTATTTCTGACCCATCTGTTGGGATTTCTGCATCTTACGCAGTCACCAAAATCAGCGGCGGCGTGATTTATTTCAGCCCCGGCACATTTGATGGGATCCTTGATAAAATTGCGACATTGTCAGGAGAGGCCGGTGGCACGTCTGGGAATCTTGGCACGGGGGCAATCGTCTCATGCACCTTTCTGAAAAATGGGAAAATTGGGAAATCGTTCACGTTCCGGAAAAAGCTTAATTCCAAACTGGAAATGTATTCCGGGACCATGGTCAATCAGGCCCAGATCACGCTACAGAAGGGGCAGCCTGCGACAATCAGTTTTGACCTGGTTGGGTCTGACCTGATCGTATCTGACACCGATATTGCCTCTTCCGTTACGCCTCGTACGACAACACCTCTGATCGATACGGTTACAGGCTTTTTGGGATGTAGCATTTTCGGAACTACCCCATCGGGTTGCATCCAGTCTGCCACGATTACGCTGTCCCGTGATGGGTCTGGGCAGGATACTGGCATGGGGCATGTTGGGGCTTGTGGTATTCGTTTCGGCAGTTTCAAAGCTGCTATGGAAATCACCTATCTGTTCCGTGATTATCAGCAGTTTACGGACTGGAAAAACGGGAAAACCGGCCCTGTCACCGTCGGTGTGCAGGGATCTGACGGGATCGGCTATCAGTTCAATGTCCTGAACGGTATTATCCGAAACCCAAAAACGCCGATTTCTGGAAAAAACCAGACTGTGGTGGCGACAGTTTCCATTACCGCCAACCCGATTTCTGGCGGCGGGACTTTCGCAATTTACAAAACCAAAAACTGACCAGGGCTTTTGCCTGTTTTTGTCCCTTAACATTGGATGAAAAGCGGGACGGCTCTGTCTCATGCTTCAATACAGGCCGCCACTGAGCGGCCTTTTTTTATAGGTGCCCCATGGCTATTCTTGCAGACCTCAAAACCGACAGCGCCGCCATTAACGATGGCGAATGGAAGAAAATCGACAAATACCCCGGCCTTGAAATCAAGAGCCGTGGCTTCACTGATCAGTTCATTGATGCGCAGAGCCGCCGCCTGCGCAAAGTGGCGGAAAAATACCGTGGCGATGTGTCCGCCATTCCCAACGCCGTGCGCCGCCAGCTGAATGCGGAACTGCTGTGTGATTTTCTCGTGCTGGATGTGCGTGGCCTGTTTCATGACAAAGCACAGAAGCACGCAGTCTCGCTGGAAGAGTTCAAAAATCTTCTGCCTAACCCGGACTACCGCGAACTGATGGGCGCATGCTGGGAAGCTGCTGGTCTGGTCACGACCGAAGCCGGCAAGCAGGCCGAGGACGCAACGGGAAACTGATAGCGGCGCTCAGCTGGTGGCTGGAATGGGGATCGTATGACGAAACCCTGTGGGCGGATCTGGAAGGCACCGAAGAGGCCCGCGTGGACCCGCTGCCGGAATGGCAGTGGATCTGGCGGGCCTGGCATCGGCTCTCTGCTGAGCGCCCGCACGTCACGCAGGGTTTTGGTGTCCCCATGGGTGGCACGGTCATTGAAGGTCGGCCCGGTGTGATCCCATGGAGCGCCGTCCGGAAATGGGCAGAGCATCATGGTTTGTCCTGGGCAGAGATGGCCCTCCTTGATCGCGTCCTGCTGGCGATGGATGGCGTCTATATCCAGCACTGGGCTGCGAAGTTTAAAGCAAGGGTATCCTGATGGCGATTGCTGAAAAACTGAATGCCCGCATCCAGCTGATGGTCAGCCGGACAATGAATGGGGCGCAGTTCAAATCTGTGATCGGCAACCGTATCCGGAAGGAGCGGGATGACCTGATCGCTTCCGGAGCGGCCGCGCCGGGCTATGTGCGCCGTGTGGATGGCAGCCTTGGCAAGCCGGAAGAGGATGTGCGGCTGCATGGTGGCTCTGTCACTTACATTTTCAGCATGATTGCCCAGGCGACAAACTGGGCGCTGACGGAATGCCGCAACCGCTCCCCCGTCAGCAGTGGCGCGTTCCGGGATAGCTGGTCCGTGCTGGTGGATGGCAAGGCCTGGACGAAATCGCCAGCCGAGATCCCGATGGGGTCTGAGGTCTGGATCGTCAACACCATGCCTTATGCCCGTAAAATCGAAGTGGGCGGCCAGCAGATCCGCGTGCCGCCGCGCATTGTGGAATCTGTCCGGCAGTCCCTGATGCGGCGTTACAAGCGCGTCAAGGCGCTGCGGGCCTTCAAGCCGCTTCAGGGCGGCCGGGACGCACGGGGCGACCCTGTCCCCTACATCCTGCGGAGTGCGGGCATCGCGTCGGGGATCTCATGGAACAAAAAAGAGGGATGGGGCCGCAAGCATGCCGCCTACATCAGCCGGCGCAAAGACCGGCAGGCTGGTGAGCAGATGCTCTATCCAACCCTCATACTAACAGAGAAATGGTAAAATCCCATGGCAGGGCAGGATCAGGTCGAACAGCTGGAAGTTATCGTCACCACCCGTGACGAAACGGCCGAAGGTGCAGCCAGCGCGCTGCGCAATCTGGATGCTGTGGAGGCGCGTGGCGTCTCTCTGACTGATGTCATGTCCGGCATGGGTGAGGCCAGCGGCACAGCCACTAAAACGCTGGCAGAAGGGGCTGCCGGGGCCGTCACCTCTTTTGACGACCTTGGCACCCGTGCGGCTGCGCGTGTAAGCGAACTGACCAAAGAACTGACGCACCTGAGCGGCATGCAGGACACCCTGCGGGCGCAGTCTCAGCAGGCGCTTTCTGCCGGGGTGGACGCCAGCGGAGCCACAAAGGGGCTTGCGCAGGTCGATGCTGAAATCAGCCGCGTGGCCGGTGAACTGGAAGAGGTGCAGACACGCCTGCGGGCGGCCGCTGTTTCAGAGAACGCATGGAATGGTGCTCTGGGTGAGCGTAATGCCATTCTGAATGGTCTGCGGGCCGCTCTGGACAGCCAGACTGAGGCGCAGACCAAAACCAACGCTGCCACGGCCGCCGGGATCGCCCAGACGCAGGAACAGGGCAGTGCGCTCTCTGATGCAGCGCGCAGCTGGAAGTCTATGGATGAAGCTGCGGGGGCAGCCTCCCAGACCGTGACTGAGGGCGCAACCGGGGCGCTGGACTCTCTGGAAGCGCTTGGCTCGCGTGGGTCTGCCAGCATTACGGATCTGACGGCAGAGCTGAGCCGGCTGAGTGCCTTGCAGGAAAGCCTGCGGGACCAGGCTCAAAAAGCTGTTTCTGAAGGGCTGGACACTTCTGCGCTCAGGGAGGATCTGGCGCAGATTGATGCGCAGATCCAGCGCACCTCAGCCGACCTGACCGAAGAGCAGAACCGGGTGCGCCAGCTGAAGGCAGCACAGGACACTCTGAGCCCGTCTCAGGCCAGCGGCTCCGATACGGCGGCCGTGAGCAGCCCTGCTGCTGTTTCCGCGCCGTCTGTTTCTGCTGGCGGTCAGCAGAGCCAAGACATGCAGGAAGAACTGGCCGCTATTAAAAACGCGGCAGGCCTGACTGCGGGCGAAATGGTGGAACTGGAGCGTGCCGAAGCTGCCGCCTTTACGGGCTTGCAGGCGGGGGCTGATCGCAGCGCCACCAGTATGCTGCGCACGGCCCGGTCAAGCAGCCAGCTGGCCCGCACGCTGCTTCAGCTGGCGTCTGCGGAAGATCGGCTGGATGACCTGAAAGCGCAGGCCGATGCTGTTCCGGATACACAGATGGACAGCACTGTGAAAAGCGCCATCCTGCAGGATGCGGAACAGCGCGTGCAGGCGCTCCAGAAGCAGCGGGATGCTTTGCTGGAGGCTGCCCAGGCGAACAACACACTGACAGAGTCCGAGAACAAGGGCGGAAACCTTGCAAAGCTGGAATCCTATCAGATCGGCCAGATTGCCGACGAAGCCCATAAGTTTTTTGACATGGTTCTGGCGGGCGGGAACCCGCTTCAGGCGCTGTTTTATGAGGCACCCAATGCGGTGCAGATCATGGGCGGTCTTGGCCCCTCCATCCAGCGTATCACCGGGCTGCTTTATGGCCCGGTCGGTCTGGCGGCTGCCGCTGCCGGCGCTGGTCTCGCTCTCTATAAAATGGGGGCTTATGCCGAAAGTGAGGAATCAAAGCTCGCTAAGCTGAGCCAGCAGCTGCGCGCTACGCGGTCTGATGCCGCAGACATGGCCGGCACTGTCACGTCCGCTTCCAAAGAGCTGGGCAGTCAGCCCGGCTGGAGCGACGACACGGCCCGCACGGCTGCCACCAGCATCGGCAGCACCTACAATTTTACCGGCACCTCAACGGATATTCAGTCCATTGCGGGCATGGCGCGGGATATTGGCGCCGTATTTGGCTCTCTGGAAGATGGGCTGAAGGCGGTCAACACCGCTATGGAAGATCCGAAGGCCGAGATTGAGGCTCTGTATAAGCAGCATCTGCCCGGTGTGGATCTGGCGCTGGTGGAGCAGGTCAAAAACCTGCAAGCAGCTGGCAAGCAGGGGGAGGCCTATGCCCTGGTCATGGGGGCGCTGACAGCGGCAACCAAAGGAGCTTATGAGCAAGGGCTGACGCCGCTCCAGCAGGCGATGGAGAACCTTAAGAAATCGGCTGATCCGGTGATCGACAAGATCAAGGATTTTTCCGAAGCACTGGGCACCACGCTGTTGAATACGGTCACAACGTATCTCAATATGGCACAGGGGAAAACGACTGATGCCGACTGGCACTATGCGCCGGGAACGGCTCCGGCATCGGCCTCTGGCGACGTCTCCGGAACGTCCCTGACGGTCAACAAGGCCCATCCGGAGATGGTTGGCCTGATGCAGATCAATACGGATTATAAATCTAAGTATGATCCGACAACGCTGGATGGAAATATTGATGAAGGCCTATACCGCCTGAACAATTTCGCGCAGCAGATGAATGGTGATCTCAATAGCGCCGCTGCCCTTTACAACGGTGCAAAGCCGGGGTCGGCTGCGGCCCAGTCTTACCTTAATCTGGTAGGAAAGCAGTCTCTCAGCAATCTGTCTCCGGTGGTATCTGGACACTTCGATACAGAAGGCCAAAAGCTGGGTTACAGTCAGGGACTGGTCAACTTCGCAAAGCTGATCTCTCTGGCTGAAAGCAGCGGCAAACAGTGGCAGGACCAGACATATAGCAACGTCAAGCCAACTTCAGGATCTGCGGCAGATGATCATGCAAAGTCTGCCGCTGTTATTGATGATCAGCGCTCCCTGACGGGTGGGGCTGCAGATGCTGCGGGCAGTTATAGCGCCAGCAGCTGGACAGAAAGCCGCAAGGGAATTGAGGCCTATATTGAGTCTCAGCAAAAGCTGGAAGACTCTCAGAAAAAAGCTGGTGAAGACTGGACGGTAACGGCTGAGCATATCACCACGGCCCGGATTGCCCTGGCTAATACCCTCAGCCCTCAACAGCAGATCACGCAGGGTCTGAAGGATCAGGGGGCAAGTCTTAATTCCCAGACCGGCTACTGGCGCAGCATGGCCGAGGTGGTCGCTCAGTTCGGCACCGAAGCCCGTGGCACCGGGGTCGATCAGACCGCACTCTCTGAGGCGCTGCGGGCCAAACAGCAGCAGCTTGCTGCCGCCTATAATGACGGCACCGTAGCCGTCCAGCGGCAGGCGCAGGCTCAGCAGGCCATTGCATCGGTTGCCGGGGAATCCGCTCAGGATATCCAGCACGCTACCAACTATCAGCAGGCCTATAACGAGGCTCTGGAGGACTTCGACCCCAATTCGCAGCAGTTTGCCGATGCGGTCAAAAAGCGCACCACCGCGCTGAATAGCCTGTCTGATGCGCAACAGAAGGCGCAGCAGGTCCAGCAGAACGCCGCGTTAAAGGATAATCTGTCTCTCATTCAGGCAGAAACTAACAGCATCGGCATGAATTCTGATGCCCGCAAAGTCATGCTGGCGCAGATGCAGGCAGAGCTGGAGAAGCACCGACAATATGGTGCTGTGCTCCCACCGGAGGCGCAGGAATATGTCGATCTGACAACCCAGATTGCGCAGGCCTCTGCCGAGTATGAGCGGCAGCAGCAGGTGCTTCAGGATGTCACGGGCAGCCTGTCTGGCATGGCGGACGAACTGAGCAGCGATATCACGCAGGGCTTTGTCCAGGGCACATCCAGCGGCATGTCTTTCAAGAGCATGCTCAAAGGTGTGGAGACACAGATTGCCTCTCTCCTGGTCAAGTTCGCGCTGATCAATCCGATGCTCAATTCCATTGATGGCGGCACCCGCACCACGCTGACAGACGTGACAAACCTGCTCTCCAGCAGCGGATCGTCCGGCAGTTCGTCTCTGGGTGTTCTGGGGTCTCTGTCCGGCCTGTCGGTCGGGCAGCAGCAGGCCTACCGGAATGAGGTCACGCAGAGTGCGATGCCCAGTTCCGGCTGGGCACCGACCGGGGATGTCATGTCTCTGGCGGGCGTGAAGCAGGCGTCCGCTCTGGATAACCTGTTTTCAGGCAAAGCTGCGGATGGAAGCGGTATTTTCAGCAGTCTGGGCAGCGCTGTGGGCACGATCGGCTCTTATGCCGGGATTGCCGGGGCAGCTGTTGGCATCGGGACGATGATTTACAATGCCTTCAAGGGCCTGTTTGCCAAAAGCCACTATGCCTATACGGACGTGATCGCCACGAATGGTCAGCTTGCCACCGGGGGAACGCGGGTCAAGCGGGCTACCAATGACGTGACGGCCGGACTTGTCCAGGACATTACCACGGTCAATGACGTTCTCGGAGCGGCCGGGATCACTGTGGATGATGGTTCGTTCGGTGCTGTTGGCCATTACAAAAAAGGGAGCAAAACCAGCCAGACGACGCTGGAAGACCTGCTGCCGGACATGAAGCTGAACAGCTCTGACCCGACGCTGAACATGGCCCTGCAACAGCTGATGCCAACGTCTTTTGACAGCGTCAGCACCTACACGCAGGACATTGAAAGCCTGAAAACACTGGCGGATACGCTGGACGGTATGAAAGTCTCCGTCAACCGATTTGATGATGCCAGCCATGTGACCATTGATCACTTCAACGGCTACACGGGGGACATGGCCACGGCCCTGTCCACACTGGACGGCAAGACGCTCAGCACGGACGATCTGCAGAGCAAGTTCGAGGCCATTCAGGAGTTTTTCGGCACCACCATGCCGGGGCTCATGAATGTCACCACGGCCGGATCTGAAAGCCTGCTGCAACAGGTGGCGGACCTGAAGCAGAAATACCAGGACGCGGCCAACACGGCGGCATCTTACGGTGTGGACGCTCAGAACCTGCTGGATAAAGGCAACGCCATTGCCGCCATGATGATCGCCAATGAAAACACGAAACTGGAACAGTCGGACCAGTCCGTGACGGCGCGCTACATGGCTGCAACCGGGGATCAGCAGGGCGCTGACCTGCTCAACCAGCAGGTGAGTTCGGCGCAGGCTATCCAGTCTCTCCAGGAGGAATGGCAGTCCTATCTGGGCGACAACTATGCGGATAACGTGACCTATCAGCAGCAGCTGTCCAACTTGGAGAAAACACAGGCGGCCGAGCGCCTGCAGATCCAGCAGAGCTATGCGGAAAAAGCGGCTGAGGCGACTAGTCAGGCGAACCAGTCTCTGGCCTCTACCTTCAGCAGCCTGACGGAATATGCCAAGGGTCTAAGCACGTCGGATGCGTCGCCACTGTCGGTTGCGGATCAGTACAAGGCAGCCAATGACAATCTGCAAGGGGACTATCAGGCCGCTCTGGGTGGGAACAGCACCGCGCTGGGCTCTGTCCAGAGTGACATGCAGACGTTCCTGTCTCTCAGCAAAACGCTGAACGGCGGGGGTATTGGCTACACGACGGACTATCAGCAGATCGTCACCATGCTTCAGGCCCTGGGCAATCTTGGCACCGGGGATCTGACGGCGGACGCCATGCGCAAGATTGCTGAAGACCAGACGGCCACGCTGGCTGGAAACCAGCAGCTTCTGCTGGCGGCCGTGCGGCAACTTCTCTCTGAAATCCGCTTCCAGAACAGCAAGGCTGCGGCCTGATAAGGGAAAACCATGCAACAGCGTTGCTTTCTGGGGTCACTGGCTTTCGGGCCGGTGGCCTCCCGCACGACCACCTATCTGTCTGATACGGGGTTTGTGGATACGGTCGCGCATATTCCGTATCCGCCGTATCTGTCTGCCTGCCCGGACATGGACCGGGAACTGGATATCACCATTTCCGGCACCGGCCTGACCCAGACTTTCGGGCAGATGACGGTTAATCTGGAGCCGGATGTCGCCACGTCCTGTGACGTCAAAAACTACACGGCCGACATCGCGCTCCATACCGGCCTGCGGACTTACGATCCCGGCCGCGGCTGGTGGCAGGATCCAGCCTTGTCTGACTGTGTGCCGCTTTTTGCCGGCGGTGCCTCAGCATGGCGCACCGGAGACACGCAGGGCACACTAACGCTCTCCGGGCCTGCGGCGCTCAGCCGGTCGCTGCCGCTCAAAACTTACGCCGGCACGGGCGGGGTGGAAGGTGGCACGACGCTGACGGGCAAGGCCAAGCCGAAGCTGCGGGGCTACGCTTACAATATCACGCCTGTCTGTGTGGATAGCGTCAATCAGATCTACCAGATTTCAGATGCGCCGGTGCAGATCGTCAACGTCTCCGGAACGCCCATCCCGAATATAACGGTGATGGAGGGCGGCGTGCCTGGCGCATGGTCCAGCAGTTCAACAGCCGGCAGCTGGTCCTACGCAGGCACTGTGTCGGATATCACCGCCACAGATCCGGCAGCCGGGCATTACGTGGTCGAGACCGGCCAACGCGGCACCTTTTTCCGGCTGGGCGGCACGCCTGTCTATACCATCACGGCGAGCGCCACCGGCCTGTTTCCGGATGGCACACACGTCTCCAGGCTGCACGATCTGGTGCATCAGGCGCTGGTGCAGGATATCGGCATTCCGGCAGCGTCCATTGCATCGGACTGGGCAGACCCGTTTGATGCAGCCGCAGGCAAGGCTGTGGCGAGTGATGCCGGGGCCTACTGGGATGGCAGCAGCAGCTACACCGGGGCCGATATGGTCACGGCACTCCTGCAGGGCACACTGCGCAAACTGACCTATGACCGGGACGGCACCCTGCGGCTGATTGGCATCACGCCCACGTTCCTGACGCTGGTGCCCAACCTGTGGGGCAAGCTGGCCGTGCGGCCGGAAGAAGTGATTGAGATCCGGCAGACAGATCTGCCCTCAGAACTGGTCCTGCCGCTGACCTGCGGGCGCTGCACCTATGCCCGGAATTATACCGTTCTGACGGGCAGCAACGTCAGCCCCAGCGCCATCAGTGCGACCATCAGCACCGAGCGGTCCGCCGTAACCGTGGGCACAGACGCCCCGACGCTGGAGGTTGTCAGCCCGCCAGATGTGCTGACGGCCTTCCAGAGTGCTGCGGCCGCGCAGGTGGTGGCGGACGTAATCAACAGACTTTGGACCTATCCGGACAGGCGGCTGTTTTATGTCACCGTGCCGTTTGCCCGGATCTCCGATTACAAGATAGGCTCTGAGATGATGCTTTTTGCCAATGTGGACGGCCTGCGCGACGGGGTCGGCGGTCTGGTCGTGGGGGAATCCTATCGCGGTTCCAGCCCTGACGAAATCACCTTCACGGTGCTGGTCTGATGGCAAACTGCGCGTTCGGGCTGAATAATCTGCTCAAGATAGCATCCCTGACAGGGTCAGCCTCTTATTACGGGCTGGCGCAGTTTGGCGTCAGTCAGGTGGCGACGGACCAGGGCAATAACACAGCCGCATTCTGGTCCGTGGGTGATACCAACAAAACGGCATGGTTTCAGGCCGGATGGTGGCCTGCCCAGCAGATGCAGGCCTTTTTTGTGGGGCGGACCAATCTTGGGCAGGGTGCCACATGGCAGATCGTCGCCTCAAATGGCGGCAATCAGGTCTATTCGGCATCAGGCAGCTTTGCCACGCTGAGTGGGGTTGGCCCGGCCCAGCTGGTGCATGTGGCTCCGACACCCATCACGGCCGATACGGTCAAAATCACCGTGACGTCCAATGGCACCGTGCCAGAGAGTTACATTGCTATCGCGCTGGCCTATGTCGGGCCGATCTGGCAGCCGGTGCGCAATATGAGCACCAAATCGACCACCGGCATGGATACCGGGCAGACGATCAATACCGGCATGGCGGGGGCTGAGTTTGTGACGACCGGCTACATGCGGCGCAAGGCAGCCGTGGACCATGAATCGCTGGATCTGGCGGACGTGCCAGTGCTGGAGCAAATCGCCTGGCTGGCGGCCAGTGGAACCAACGTGCTCTTTGTGCCGGACCCGGCAGCTGATCCGCCCACGCTGAACATGCGCACCCTGTACGGGCGCATCCAGCGCGGCGACCTGACAAACCCTTACGGGGCAGCGCTGCGGCAGCAGACCTCATTCACCATCACAGAGCGGCTTTGAGCCGCTTTTTTTATGCCTGGGAAAGCAATGCCTGACACAATTTACCCTCCCCCGCAGGACTACATCACGCGGGGGGAGTTTGGTGCGCTGGACTCTCACGTACGCGATTTGCAGGCCGATATGGTCCTGGTTAAAGCCAGCCAGTCAGGCACGCAGACCGACATCAAGAGTATTGATAAGCGGCTGGATGATATCGCGATCAAGCTCAAGGAGCTGATCGGCTGGCGCTCGTTTCTGCTCACTGGTGGTATTGGTGTTGGCTGGGGATTTGCCCAGAGCATCATGCACCTGCTTGGGCTGGGTTCTGCTCCATAGTTTTTATCAGCCGATAAAGCCGAAAACCAGTTTTCAGCCAAACCCAAACGGGCCGCCACGTGCGGCCTTTTTTGCATCTGGAATCCCTAATGAATGACTCCATCACAATCGCGGCGGGTCTCGCCCGCGAATATGAGGGCCTGCGCCTCAAGCCTTATATTTGTCCGGCGGGTTACTGGACCATCGGCTACGGCAACCGCTGCCTGGCCAACGGGTCCGCCGTCACTGCCCATACGCCTGCCATTACAACAGTGCAGGCTGAGTCTCTGCTTATGCTGACCCTGGCAGGACTACGCTACAAACTGCGGCAACTCGTCCATGTGACCCTAACCCCCAATAAAGAGGGTGCGCTGCTGGACTGGCAGTTTAACCTGGGCACATCGGCCATTGCCGGGTCCAGCCTCATCCGTCTGCTCAACAGCGGGCAGGATATTGCTGCCGGTGAGCAACTCCTGCTCTGGGATCATGCCCATAAGAATGGCCACCTGATTACCCTGCCCGGCCTGACAGCCCGCAGGCATGCGGAGTGGCTGGTTTATACCGGGGCAACCAGCGGGCATGTGCCGGCTTCTCCGGCTCCAACTACTCCACCATCAGCAGATCAGCTCAACGCGGCAGAAATGAGCCGTATTAAGGAGACTGCATGACCGAAAAAGAAGGTCTGTCAGACCGCGATATTGAACGCCTGACAGACAAGCTGCTGGCGCGTCTGCTCCCGCAGCTGGCGCGCATGATCGCCCATCACCCTGATGCGCTGATTATTGAGCGCGTGGATATCAACACCCTGCCCGCCTCCCTGCGTGGCGGCCAGTAACAGAAAGAAGGCCATGAACCTTTCCAAAGTCGGCGCATATCTGCGTCAGCCGACCACCCTCTTTGCTGGTGGCATCATCCTTGGCACTGGCGTTGCCTCATGGTTTGGCGTGTTGCCGGACGGCGCTGCTGTCGGTCTGCTGGCAGTCTGTTTGCCGCTCCTGGCGAGCGACAGCAGCGGGCAGACTGTCTCGACAGAATCCACGCTGCTCAACCGTATTGCCGGTGAGCGGGATGATCTGCTCAAGGTTGTCCATGCCCTCAGCACGCATAAAGACATCGGGCCGGCCGCCACGCAGATCATTGCGGATACCGTGCCCGGTGGTGCGCTGCTGGCCACTGCGGCCTCTGTCCTGGCGTCTCAGTCCAGCACAGCAGCTAAGCCGTCCTGAATGGTAGGGCCGGCACTCCCGGCCTCATACGTCCTGCCGTTCCTTTTTTCTGCCGCCCGCTGAGGCGGCTTTTTTTTATGGGAAATGCCCAGATGAAAACCAAATCTCTCCTGCGTAGCGCACTGGCTGGTACGCTGCTTCTGTCCTGCGTCAGCCTGGCTGCCTGCAAAAATGACGCGAATGCCTCGGCTGAGGTCAAGCGCCAGCAGACGGTGCTTGCGCTGGGTGCCTCCTATGATGCCGCTGCGGATCTCGCTGTGGCTTATGAGCGCAACCCGGCAGCAGATCCGGCTGTGGTGTCCAAAGTTAAAGACGGATTCCAGATTGCACACGACAAAATCAAGCCGCTCCAGACCGCAGCTGATGCTGGTGATCCGCTGTCTGAGGCTGAGGTTGAGGCTGCTACGGCAGCGTTTCAGGCTGCGCAGAAGCTGCTGCCGGCCAGCTAATCAGCCGCACTAAGGGTGTCCAGTAATACCGGCATCCTTCTCTTTTCTATTTTTTGGAAGAACGCCATGAACCCCGAATATCTCGCTATCGCCGTCTCCGCCATCGAGCAGCTGGCAGAGGCTGCGCCCAGCATCGTATCCGATATCAAGAGCCTGCTGGCCCCCATCAAAGAGGGCCGCGCCCCCACGCACGAGGAATGGCTGGCAGCTGAGGCTGCGCTTGATGCTGCAAACGCGAAGGTGCAGTCTAACTGACGATTATTGCCTAAGAGATCCATCACTCAAAAATGGATCTCTTATATTGGTATAAAAATGGCAAGCTTACGTGGGGAATATCTATTTCTTCACCATTTTCCTTTGTCATTCTTACAAAAGGGAGAAGTGAGTAAAACCTTACCTCCCTAATATTTGGAAAATGTTTATCGGGAGAATACTTATATAACCTATCATAAGATTTACGTAATGCTTCAAGCATACTCATACAGGTATGCTTATGTGTGGATATACATTCTTTCAAACTCATAGAATTTTTCAAATTTTCAGCTTGTTCAGTCGTAATTCCAAATTTTTCAAAATCATTTGGACCGATCGTCATTTTAAATGCCTCATAATAACTGCCACAACTTGGGATATCCAGAATTGATTGAAAAACATATATGTCAAATTTTCTACATTCTATCTTTAAAATATTTATATCCCTATTATTTATTTTATGTTTATTTTCAACTTTAAAATTTTTATTTGCAGCAATTATACTAAAATAATTTGTATTAAAATATTTGCTGTATGGATTCAAGCGAACTTCTTGTTCTCTTTTAGACTTATAATTTTCTCCGTCCATCGCAGAGCATAACCTTGAATATACATAGCATGCTCCAGAGCCCAGCTTTAATGCTTTCGTCACACCATCTGCTTTTTCATGCTTTTTGCTTCCGTCTTTTTCATTTTCTATAATTTTTTTGTATGTTATTTTACTTTCACCATCCACTCTATATGCATAATGTATAGAAATATGTAGATTCTTTATTATATCATCATTATTTTTTCCAAAATAAACATTATCTTCAAAAATACCATCTCTAGAATCTTTTGGGAATATAATTGTCACATCATCAGAATTTGGTTGGAATACCAATGTGAATAGTTTTTTTCTTTCACCATCAACATCAACAACAACATCTTTTTGATTTGACACTTTAAATTTACTCCTTCTTATTTTCAAAAATATTTGACCTATATCAGATACATAGTGAACTAAAGGTAATAGTTTCTTATGAATCCGATTCTAGGCAATGGGAAATCTAAATTCTGCTAATTAGGCTCAGGACTCATTCTTTGAGGTAGAAGAACCTGTCCCGCAGCGCAGGCGATCACTAGTTGCCCGGATGCCTGCTGGCCAGCCGTGTCCGCTATCAGCACATCACCATCCAGAATCCCGCGCGCGGCGAACGTCGCGCCACGTACGCGAACCGGGTAACGGCTGGGCCTACGCAGATCCAGCACTTCGGATAGGTCAATCGGTCCCTCAATCGCGTCCGCTGCGGGCGATGCGAATCCTGTCGTTCTGTCTCCTGCATATCCTGTCATGCACTGCCTCCATAATGAGAACATAAAGAGAACATTGAGTGTGAGGCAGTCAAGATCAAAGTGATATCTAAGCGCAAAGGGATCTACCCAACGCATCCCTGCTGGAAGGCAAGCGTCAGTTTACAATGGAGGCGTAACTCATTGATATTAAATGGCTCGTTTTTGAAGGCTTTTCCATTCTAACGTATTGTTATGATTGGATTATTCCCCTTCCCTTAGCTCCACCACCCGCCTTTATAACCCACTGATTAAATTGAAGAAAATTGTAAAGAGTGAACACTTTTTACACAAATTTTTCACACCTCCCGCTCTGCGTCTTATCAGGAGTATCTGCCATTCACTAGCAACACCTCCCCGACGAACGGGCAAGCGCTTATAGTCTAAAGAGATAGAAGCCTGAGGAGGATCATCTGATGAAAATTAGCGCACGTAACCAGATTACCGGTAAAATTGTCGCCATTCAGCCAGGGGCCACAACCTCTCATATCAGTCTGGAACTGCCGGGCGGGACGGTCATGATGGCATCCATCACCAATGAAGCCGTGGCAGATCTCGGCCTGAAAATTGGCCAGCAGGCGACAGCACTCATCAAGGCATCTGATGTCATGATTGGTGTTGAATAAACACCTGAATGTTTTTTGACGTCTATCAGCGGCATGTCCCCTCAGGGCCTGCCGCTTTTTTTTCAGGCCAGTTATTGGTCTTTTAAAATCCTGTTTTCAAAGTTGCCTGAAAGACCATCCCGGATTGCGCCGACCAGCAGGCGCCAGCGGCGCACCATTTTAACGGGGTGCTGAAAGTGGTAGAGGACGCCGCGCGGGGTGCGACACAGGACTTTTATAAACAGAAACAGAACCATATTGAGATTATAAATCAGCCTACAATTTCTACTGTTTTGCTCAATAAAAACGCGGTTCCGCAAAGCGAAATAGGGACGAATTATGCCTTGCTGCTCCTGTAGCCAGGGATGAAGGCAAGAAGGGGTCTGTGTCCAGGATTGCTCAAGGTCCCTTAGAACGCTGTCGCGACACATCCACAGCGCCCCTCCGTTACGGGTTATGCGTAATGTATAGTCATAATCATCAAAATAGAGAAAAAAACGTGCATCCGGCAGGCCAATATGCTGCACCCAGTCTTTATGAAACCATAAGCCGCCATAGGCGCCCATTTCCATAGCGCGGCATTCCAGCCCGTCCTTCTTCCAGAGTGCGACCGTTTTTTTCTGAAAAGGAGCCTGAACGGAAAAGCCAAAAAAGGAATTGGGCTGAATGGCGTTGGGTTTGTTGTTTTCAACAAGCTTGATGTAGGTGCGCTTGTCCTGACGAAAGCTGGCCAGACAGCAGGAGGGTTTTCCACCCATAAGCCGCCATGTGCGGGCGAGAGCTTTGAGTGCGTCAGGATGGGGAACGGTGTCATCATCCAGCGCCCAGATATGTTGGGTTTGCGCTCTTTGTGCTGCGGCGGCAAATCCTGCGGCAAACCCTTCCGCCGATCCCCCATTGCGCTCCAGCCGAACAGTCGTCACCTGCTCTGCGCCCCATATGCCCACGCTGGCTTTCAGGTTTTCTGCAACTGCGGGGGCTGTTCCGTTATCCACCAGAACCAGGTGCCCGACACCGGCCTGAAACGCCGCATGCAGAACCTGCTCAACAAAAGCAACCCGATTGCCATAGGTCACAACCACAGCGCAGGTTCCGTTCAGGATCGCCTGTTCTGTGAGGGTTTCTGAATGTGTCACGCTTTTTCCATCGCAGTTGATTGGAGACGCATTACAATAATGCTTTTTTTAGACTAGGGAGCGCCAGAATACGGGTCCGGCATCGCATAAGGTCCTTATCGGCCTGATGCCGCACTGGTGCCCAGCGTAAATCCTGCTCGCTCAGATAAGGGGCGACACAACGGATCGCGCCTGAGCGGATCAGGGCGCGATGCCAGTGTGTGAAGTTGGCCCCACTTCCCAGGATCCCTCGCGTGATGAGCCAATAGCGAAGAGGCCGGAGTCCCAGAGCGTCCACCCCCTGCTGCAATCGGGACATGAGCGTCTGGCGCTGCGGCAAAGGAAACAGCCAGACCGGCGCACAGCTACGCCAGGCCTCTGCCAGCATGGATGCACTATCGGCAGTCACCACAAATCGGTTGCCAGTTTTCAGAAAGCTGCCGAACACATCTTCACCGGGCTGGAAGACATGCAGGATGGCACCGTATGTCTTCACCTGTTCCTGCATCCATGCCACCGCTTCAGGCGGTGTTCGCGGACTGGTGAGGATGTGCAGTGCTTCCTGATTGGCATGCGCCAGTTTGCGGGCAAAAATTAACAGACGGCGGGTTTCCGCAAGCCCCATCCGGAAGTGGCGGGACGGGCCGCCATACATCACAATGGTGCCCGCATGGCGCTGGCATTCCGTGCTCTCAGGTTTTGGTGCGAGCGATGCCCCGTTAAAGGGCCACAAGACTCTCAGAACATTCGGCCCCGGAGGATAATCATCCTGCGGCAGCGGAATAATCAGATCCAGATCCTTGGCGGGAACATGGCTAGGGCGGCCGATATGCACCACCAATGGCCTTACGGCGCAGGACGCCCGTAACGCACACGCCGCCTGCACCGCATTCCCAAAAGACAGAATAAGACGCAGCCCTGCGGTCTCTGGCCACTGGGCTGGCGACGAAAAAGCCGGACCGAGCAGCACTGTCCGGAAGGGGAGCCCCAGCGCCTGCGCCAGCGTCCGACACTGTGCCTGTTCTCCGACCCGCCCTGTATCCAGAATCCAGACTGGCTCGGATAAAACTGATCGGCTCAGGTCACACCTCCGGCTTTTCGCGCTCTGGCTCCCGAACAGGTCTCAGGCTTCGGGTTTGCCCTCAAATGATTTGTTGCGGTTCATAATAAGGTAAGGACCGAGACGTGTCAGCAGAATGGCCAGCTCGCTTAAGAGGGTTGCAAATCCCGCACCGGTCATACCCCATGCGCTGGCCAGCACATAAAGCAACGGGAGCGAGAAACACATCGTCACCATGCGGCCGATCAGAATCTGATGCGCCTTGTTCAGAGACACCAGTAGCGGCTCAAGCGGTACGTCCCACAGGTCCAGAATGGCGGTCACGGTCATCAGCAAAAGCAGCGTGCGGGTGCCTGTCCACGGGACAGTCAGCAGCAGATGCAGCAGCCACGGCCCGACGAACGTAGCCACAACCAGCACCACAGCGGAAAAAATCGCCAGCGCCTGCAAAATACGGTTGGTGACCTGACGGATGGAGGCCCAGTCCCGTTTATCCCGCAATGCCACCAGTTCCGGATACAGAGCTGGCGTGAGCATCTGCGCCGGGCGCGCCATGCCGTCGGAAATCTGCCATGTCACATTGTAAATGGCGGCGTTTTCCGGCCCTAAAACCGCGCCGACAATCAGCACCGTCAGGCGGGAGCCCAGACGTCCGAGCGCCTGATCCAGACTGGTGGAAAAGGTAAAGCGCCAGATCCCTTTAATCGGGCTGAGCCACGGCACATTGACCAGCCGAAACCCTTTCAGCTTGTCAGAACGCGCCATGACCCAGAAGGCCAGTCCATAATCCAGCACAAACGCTACAGCCGTGGAGCAGTACCAAAGCAGCAGAAAAGCCGGCAGCGTCCAGTGCAGGAAAAACCCTGTCACGCACCCTACGAATTTGACGACAGAACTGGCTGTATCCGCCAGAACCGCCAGTTCATACCGGTTGGCCAGCCGCAGGACACCCATGGCGCAGCCCGTGTTCATGAACAGGATGACGGTCATATACCACAGCGGAATATGCCCATAGGCGGCCGCCCAACCGGAAAGATGCGCCAGCCAGATACTGGAGAAAAGCGCTACGGCCAGCCCCATGAGCGCGCCAAGCGCATCCAGCATGGTGCAATGGCGGAAGAGAGTCTGAAACGGTTTTTTCTCGGCAGCTTTGTAAAGAGAGGTGCCGTATTGCAGTAAAGGTTGCCAGGCCTGAAAGCGTGTCGCCACCGCGCAGGACATGACGAAGGAACTCATCAGCAGCAGGATGCCGTAATCCTCCAGCCCGAGCGTACGGACGGCCAGAGCGGTGCTGGCCAGCGCAAGCACGGCCATGGCGCCTCTGCCTGTCAGCAGATAGCCCGTGTTCCGAAACACCCGTCTGAATAACGCCTTGATCTGACTATTCATCAGCCTTCACGCTTCCTTCTCCCGCCTGAAATAGCCTGCGCACGGCACATCATGCCGGGCCGTGTTTAGAAGCCATGCGGCGGAAATAGCAAATCGTCGCGTTTTGGTGTGCCGTCTGTTCAGGAAGCATCCCTGTTCACACTCCCGTGAAAAGGATGAAAAAGACCTCATATTTCTGTGTGCAGGGTTGCACCCTTCTGGCTTTTGCTCACACTCGTTTCTGCGCGGCCAGCCTCCCTCTGGCTCTTTTGCCAGAACAGGAGGCCGCCTGATACATGACCCATTAACGGAGAGTTCTCATGGCCTGGACCACACCGAAAATCACCGAAATCCCGCTTGGCGCTGAAATCAACAGCTACGTTTGCGGCCAGAAGAAATAAGCCTTTCTGCCGCCAGCGCGACCTGCATCAGGTTCGCGCTGGCGGCATTTTTGTTTTAAAAAGCCGCGTATGCTTGATCTTCTTGTTCTAGGCGCTGCCGCAGGTGGCGGCTTTCCTCAGTGGAACTCCAACGCCCCCGGTTGCCAGCGCGCCCGCGCCGGAGACCCAAACGCCCCGGCCCGCACGCAGGCGTCCCTCGCCGTCAGCGGGGATGGTGAGCACTGGTTTATCCTCAATGCCTCGCCCGATCTGCGCGCGCAGATCAACCAGACCCCTGCCCTGCACCCCAAAGACGGTTTGCGTTCTACCCCCATTGCCGGTGTGGTGCTGACGAGTGGCGAGATTGACGCCATTACCGGGCTGCTGACCATGCGGGAACGGCAGGCTTACGGACTCTATGCCACCGCCTCTGTTCTGGCCCAGCTGGACGCCAACCCGATTTTTGATGCGCTGGACCGCACATTGGTGCCACGTCAGACCATGGTGCTTGATCAGCCGCTCTCTCTAATGCCCGGCAATCTGAGCATCACGCCATTTTCCGTCCCCGGTAAAGTCCCGCTTTATGCTGAGCGTGGGGAAAACCCGGCTGAGATCATGAATAACGGAGAAACCATTGGGCTGGACATGACGGATGGCCAGCATCGCGCTCTCTTTATTCCCGGCTGCGCCATGATGACCGATGCCCTGCGTGACCGCCTGAACGGGGCCGATGTGGTATTTTTTGACGGCACGCTCTGGACGGACGACGAGATGGTCCGCGCCGGACTTGGAGCCAAGACAGGCCGCCGTATGGGCCATATGTCCATTGCGGATGAGCCGGATGGTACGATTGCCGCCTTCCGCCCGCTGAACGTAGGCCGCAAGGTGCTCATCCACATCAACAATTCCAACCCCATTCTGTTAGCCGACACGCCTGAACGCAGGCAGGTTGAAGAGGCAGGCTGGGATGTCGCCTATGATGGCATGAGGATAACACTATGACAGACCGGCTGCTTTCCCCCGACGAACTGGAAGCTGCCTTACGGGCTATTGGTGCGGAACGGTATCACAACCTGCACCCTTTCCACCGTGCCTTGCATGATGGAAAGCTGAACAAGGGGCAGGTGCAGGCCTGGGCTCTGAACCGCTATTATTATCAGGCCAGCATTCCCACCAAGGACGCCACACTGCTTGCCCGCCTGCCCACCGCAGAGCTGCGGCGGGAATGGCGGCGGCGGCTGATTGACCATGACGGCACTGAACCCGGCACAGGCGGCGTAGCCCGCTGGCTGAAGCTGACCGATGGTTTGGGGCTTGACCGTGCGTATGTGGAATCGCTGGACGGCCTGCTCCCCGGTACGCGCTTTGCCGTGGAAGCTTATGTGCATTTTGTGCGAGACCGCTCCATTCTGGAGGCCATTGCGTCCTCTCTGACAGAGCTGTTCTCCCCCACCATCATCAGTGAACGTGTGTCCGGCATGCTACGGAACTATGCGTTTATTACGGAAGAAACGCTGGCCTATTTCGCCCCGCGCCTGACGCAGGCCCCGCAGGATTCGGCCTTTGCGCTGGCTTATGTGAAGGAACATGCCCGCACTGTGGCCGAACAGCAGGCCGTGCTTGGCGCGCTCAAGTTCAAATGCGGCGTTCTGTGGTCCATGCTGGATGCGCTGGATTACGCCTATGTCACACCCGCCCGCATTCCGCCGGGGGCTTTCCGTCCGGCTGAGGATGCAGCATGACAGCCGCCACCCTTCTGGCGGAAACCTGTATGCCGCGCTTTGCCCGTGGCACACGGCTGCAATATGACCGCGTGCGGGAACAGTGGTTTGTGCAGGCACCAGAGCGTGCGTTTCTGGCCGATGCCGTTGCGGCAGAAATTCTGCAACTGGTGAACGGAAAACGCTCTCTGGCGAAGATTATTGACCAGCTTGCAGACAAGTTTTCTGCCCCGCGTGATGTCATTGCACAGGATGTTTTGAGCATGACGCAGGAACTGGCCGACAAGCAGGTTCTGCTGCTGGCATGACCCGTTCTGCCATGATCAAAGCCCCGCCCCCCATGAGCCTGCTGGCAGAGCTGACGCATCGCTGCCCGCTGCAATGCCCCTATTGCTCCAACCCGCTCCGGCTGGACCCGCGTGCAGGCGAACTGGATACCGCAACATGGATGCGTGTGCTGGATGAAGCGGCGGCCATGGGCGTGTTGCAGGTGCATTTTTCCGGGGGGGAACCCATGGCCCGGCCTGATCTGGCTGATCTGGTCCGTCATGCGGTATCTCTGGGGCTTTATACCAATCTGATTACCTCCGGCGTGCTGCTGAACCGTGACAGTCTGAAAGTGCTTTCTGACGCCGGGCTGGACCACATCCAACTCTCTTTTCAGGATGCGGACGCGCAGGAAGGCGAGCGGATTGGCGGCATGGCAGGCGCTCAGGCCAAAAAGCTGGAAGCGGCTCGCCTGATTGTAGAAGACGGTTTACCGCTAACACTGAATTTTGTGATCCATCGGCAAAATGCAGAACGTGTTCCGGCCATGCTGGATCTGGCCGAGAAACTTGGCGCACGCCGGGTCGAAATTGCGCATACGCAGTATTATGGCTGGGGCCTGCTCAACAGGGACGCCCTCCTGCCGGATCGTGCGCAATTAGAAGCGACGGAACAGGCTGTTGAGGCTGCACGCACCCGGTTTGGCAACCGACTTGCGGTTGATTTTGTAACCCCGGATTATTACGCCGAACGGCCCAAACCCTGCATGGGCGGGTGGGGGCAGCGTTTCCTCAATATTTCGCCCTCCGGCAAAGTGCTGCCATGCCATGCGGCGGAAAGCATTCCGGGGCTGACCTTCCCCTCCGTCGCAGAAGACTCGCTTGAAGCCATCTGGCAGGACTCGCCGCTGTTCAACCTGTATCGCGGCACGGACTGGATGCCCCAGCCGTGCCAGAGTTGTGCCTTTAAAGAAGATGACTGGGGCGGATGCCGCTGTCAGGCTCTGGCATTGGCCGGACAAGCCAACGCGACGGACCCAGTCTGCCACCGCGCCCCGGCGCATGATCGGATTGAGCAGGCAATTGCAGAGCGCCCTGCAACACCACCAGCGTTTCGTTACCGCCGCTATAGTAATACGGTTTAAAAGGCTTTCCCCAAGTCGTAGATTGTCCATGTTTTGGTAAACAAGAAGCAGTATGATTTGGGGTGTCCCTTTTATACTGCGAGGCGGCTTTTAATGCGCAGACTCAGTCTTTTATCGCTCCTGATGACCTGTTGCGGGGCGTACTTCTCCCCAGCATACGCCCAGACATCGCAGCCTGAAAATATAGAAGTGCATGCCACGCGCACAGTACAAGTTCAGACCTACCGCGCCGTCGCGCGCGTCTTCAACCGCTTTAACGCATTCCCTGAACAAGACCGGGCCAATCTTTCGCTCCATGTGCTAGGACGGCTCCAGCCCGAGGATGCGCCGCTAAAAGCCTCCGGCCTGCACCTGCAAACCCAAAACGGCCCCATCCCGCTATTCAATGCGGATAATGATGAACTGACTGTGCCGCTGACGAAGGCCCTATGGGCCGAAAACCCGCCTTTAATGGCCAACCTGACTGCAAATGAATTTATCGGTTTCACCTTCCAGATTGCCGTCGCAACGCCTCAGCCGGACCAGTTCACAGATGCCGAAGCCCGCCATTGGCTAAAGCAACTCAATAACTGCATGGAAGATGTCGTGGGGGTGGTTGTCGCCTTTATGCTGCCGGATGCGCATCGGCTTATTGTTTCGGTCGCCCCGCATAGCCGACTGGAGGCCGTCAAGAATGACCAGTCCCAGCTTCTTCTGGATAACCAGAGCGATACGCCGCAAACCTTTGTATTCAGACCGCAGGACTACCCGCGTGATACGCTCTTCCGCAGCACTAGGGCGTTCAGTCAGGTCCTCATAAAAATCCCGCTTGATCCCCATGCAAGCATGAAGCGGAAAGCGTGAGCCCCTGCAAAAAACTAAAAGGCTCTCTGAGACACGGTTGCGGACAAGAAAGCTGAAGACTCCCTGCCCGCAAAACCTTGATTAGTGCCGGTTGGCGCGTACCAGACCGGAAACAAACTGCCACCCACGCCCGACATCACGAATGACGCGCGCAATGGCAGGAGCCGTGGTGGGGCGCAACAGCCGCGGGTCATAGCCCGCAAAGCGCCTATCATCTTCTTCCAGACACAGATCCATAAATTCCGGCAGGTTCAGATCAACATTGGCAATATCTTTTGCGCCGGTGACCGTGAAGTTGTTGTCCTGCGTATGGACCTCGCCTTTATCATCCACAGAGGTGGCAATGCTCATGCGTTCATAGGCAAGGAATGCCCAGACCGCCCAGACCTTCATCTCAAAGAACGGACGACGCCACCAGGGCATAACCGCCCGGTACCAGGCCAGCCAATTGGCGAACAGCAGAATGTGGCGACACTCTTCCTGCATGACCGGCTCAAACGTATCAATTAGTTCCGGCGGGAAGAAGCCGGAACGCTGGGCCAGTTCAAACAGACCAAACGCAAAGAAGCTATCTACGCACTCGGAGAACCCGGTGACGAGATAGGCCCATTCGACGTCTTTTGGCTCAATATACGGCGGTTCCGGCGCCATCTTGATGCCATAGGCCTCAACCAGCTTGGACAGAACTTCCTTATGCCGGTTTTCTTCCCACGCATTGCGGGAAATGGCGTCCTTAATATCCGGATCTGTCACCAGACGGGCGTAAGCTGCCATACGCAGGCGGGCTTTACCCTCAGTCTGCACTGCAATATCCCAGATCGGCAGGGAAGTGATGCGGTGCAGCGTTTCCGGGTCCAGCTTCGGCCAGTCAATGACGGAAGGCCGATACGGATTGAAGGTTTCGCGGAACATCGCCGCAATTGCCTTCTTATGCGCGTCAGACCCCGGCTTCAGCGGGCCTTTAACAGGGCTGAGCCAGTGCCGGGCTTTATAATCGGCCTCAACCACAGCCTCATTATCGGGCGGCGGGGGCAGATCATCCACACTGTCTGGCAGGCGGGAATAGATATCGCTGAGAGAACCCATGGCAGGAACCCGTTTACTGGGGGCGCTACGCCACCCGCCCCTGCCACAGCAGAAGCGGGCCACGCAGGGCCCGGGACAACAAACTGACTCCTCTCCCTCCGCAGAAGGAGAGAAGCGCGGGTCTTCCGTTTAGTGAATGTCGGAAAGCTTCGAAATGATCTTTGTCACTAGACCATAGTCAATTGCTTCTTTGGCGGACATCCAGTGGTTGCG
Organism: Acetobacter sp. KSO5; assembly: GCF_044094635.1. Lineage (NCBI taxonomy): Bacteria > Pseudomonadati > Pseudomonadota > Alphaproteobacteria > Acetobacterales > Acetobacteraceae > Acetobacter > Acetobacter sp. KSO5. Next base: position 2,673,448 of record NZ_CP172014.1, read on the forward strand.
GTCCGTGTCCTTGACGATTTTTTCGTACGTCTGGCCGGTTTCCCGGGCGAACAGACGGTTCAGACGCTCACGCATCTTGATGATTTCGCGTGCTTCGATGTCGATATCCGTTGCCGGACCGCGCACACCGCCCATCGGCTGATGGAGCAGGAAGCGGGTGTTGGGCAAGCAGAAACGACGGTCTTTCTGGCCAGCCGCAAAAATCAACGCACCGGCAGAGGCCACCCAGCCTGTGCCGATCATGTTGACCGGAGCCACCGAATCGACAAAGCGGATCATGTCATGGATGGTGTCACCACTTTCCACGTGTCCGCCGGGAGAGTTCACATACACATCAATCGGCTTGTCCGACTCACCGGCCAGCGCCAGCAGACGCGCTGTGACGTCCCGGGCCACCTTATCGTTAATCCCGCCAAAAATCAGCACTTTGCGCTGTTTGAACAGCTTGTTCTCCAGCTCCCCTTCCGGGGCAGCCGGGGTTTTGGCGTCTTCTTTTTCCGGTGCGTCCGGGGACTCCGGGTTATCATCATCCAGCCGGATAGGATCGCAGGGGGAAATGCCCGTCATGCCAGTCTCCGCATGTTCTGTGTCTCTGTTCATGTCTCTTATCCTGCTCTGCCTGCGCGCCCATGCCAAGGGGCAATCATGCGAGGGTGATCCCCTATCTCGCCACAACGGCCCGAAGAGGGTAGAGTGCCCCCTGTTTTTCACCCTGCCAGCGGAGCAACCGTCACGTCATGCAGCAAGCGTGCCCAGAACAGGACCGGCCTTTCCGGCACCGTGTTTACATGGCTTTTCAGTCCGGCAGCCCTTTTCGGTCCGGGTTACTGGTGGCGACAGGCGTGCTTTGCCTGACAGGATGCAGCCATAAAGACCCCGTCGATACGACGTTTGAGTGGATGCAGCATATGCGTGGCGGGGTGATTGCCGCACAGCGGCCACCGCCGCCCGGTATTTATGACCCCTACCCCCATGTGGGCCTGACGCCGACCACAACGCCGGAGGTCCCCTCCCCTCAGGCACGGTCTCTGATCACGCAACAGCTGATCCGTGACCGAAACCTGATGTACCGCACAGTGGCGGCCAACGGTACCCTGATGCCCGAAATCCCGCCACCACCCGGCGCTGCTGCATCAGCCACACCAAAAGCCGGTACGGCACCGCAGGCAGGAAACGGCGCTCCGCAACCCGCGACACTCCCTGAAGGCACAGCCGGGGCTATTATGGATGCCGCAGATGCGCCGCCCCAGCAGACTGCGGCCACAGCTGCCTCTGCCGGGAAAAGCGCTCAGTCCGCCATTCCGTCTGCCCCCTCACCTGACGCCGGCGCTCTGACCAAAACCGGGAAAAAGACCGAAGCCAGCAAGCAGGACGCCGAAGTCGCCATGCCGGAAGTCGGGCTGCCTGAGGTGAAATCCACCGCGCAGACGCCCCCCACTCCGGCCAGCGCCATTCCGCAAATTCCGGCAGGGCCGCCCACGCCGCCGTCTTTCCCCGGGTTTGATGTTCCGTCAGACGCCTATGTGCCGGATGCCGTTCGCCCCAATTATGATCTGTCCGACGCCAAAGGCACGGCGATTCATTGCGTGCCGCAGTCCGACCAGATTTCCTCCGGGCAGGATGACGCGTTTGCAAAGCTGGTCGCCAAAACACCGCATGGGCCGTTCTATGTGCGGGGCTTTGGGTCTGCTGCCTCACTTGACCCGCAGGATCAGGCTGACGCCGTGCAGCTTGGACTGCTGCGCGCCCAGAATATTGCCAAAAAGCTGATCAGCCTGAACGTGCCCGCCTCCGCCATTCACATCCGGGGGGATGCATTTGGCATGGGCGCACGCATTGCCACGACGCCCTGATCCCCTTCTCCGTCCTGCCGGTGGGATAATCTCATAGTTGAGAACAGATTATCCCATTGGGGCGGTTGCCTGTTCCATTTCTGCCATTACTATGTTTTTCCCCCGTAATCGTGCGGGGCCTGACCCCTTTCCTAACAAGGGCATTTGAAGTCCATGACCGAAGAATTCCATCGCATCCGTCGCCTGCCGCCTTATGTTTTTGCCTCTGTCAATCAGGCCAAAGCGGCAGCCCGAGCGCGGGGCGAGGATATTATTGACCTCGGCATGGGCAACCCGGACAGTCCCACCCCGCCGCATATTGTGCAGAAACTGGTTGAAACTGTTCAAAACCCGCGGGCGCACGGTTATTCCGTCAGTAAAGGTATTCCGGGCCTGCGTAAGGCTCTGGCCGGATATTATGAGCGCCGCTTTAACGTGAAGCTCAACCCGGATACCGAAGTGATCGCGACACTGGGGTCCAAGGAAGGGCTGGCTAATCTGGCCTCTGCCATTACCAGCCCGGGTGACACCATTCTGGTACCAAACCCGTCCTACCCCATTCATCAGTTCGGCTTTATTATTGCCGGAGCCTCTGTGCGCTCCATTCCCGCCACGCCGGATGACACCATGCTGCGAGCACTGGAGCGGGCTGTGCGCCATTCCGTGCCCAAACCGACAGCCCTGATTGTCAACTTCCCGTCCAACCCCACGGCCTATCTGGCGGATCTGGATTTCTATAAGGAACTGGTAGCGTTTGCCCGGCGGGAAGAAATCTTCATCCTGTCTGACCTTGCTTATGCGGAAATCTACTTCGGGGACCTCGTGCCGCCCTCCATTCTGGCGGTGCCGGGTGCCAAGGATATTGCGGTCGAGTTCACATCGCTCTCCAAAACCTACTGCATGGCCGGCTGGCGTATGGGGTTTGCGGCAGGCAATGAGCGGCTGATTGCCGCCCTTACCCGCATTAAATCCTATCTGGATTATGGGGCTTTTACGCCCATTCAGGTTGCAGCCGTGGCGGCTCTGAACGGCCCGCAGGACTGCGTCGCCGATATCCGTGCCCTGTATAAAGATCGGCGAGATGTGCTGATCCGTGGCCTGCATGCCGGGGGCTGGGATGTGCCCTCACCAGAAGGTTCCATGTTTGCATGGGCCCCCATCCCCGAACCATTCCGGGAACTGGGTAGCGTCGAATTTTCCAAACTTCTGCTGAAAGAAGCTGGTGTGGCCGTGGCCCCCGGCCTTGGGTTTGGTGAGCATGGGGAAGGCTATGTGCGGATCGGGCTGGTGGAAAACACCCAGCGTCTGCGTCAGGCCACCCGTGCCATTCGTGGTTTTCTTTCAGCCCATGGCGTAAAAGCGCCTCCTTCTTCTGCCAGCAAGCCGGAGCCTGTTGAATCGTGACGTCTTCTCCCTCCACTTCCCCCCTTCGTCTTGGTCTCGCTGGTCTCGGCACCGTTGGCGCTGGTGTTATCCGGCTGCTGAACACCAATGCGGATCTGGTCACAGCCCGTGCGGGCCGCCCGCTGAAAGTCACCGCCGTCAGCGCCCGCGACCGCACGCGGGACCGTGGGGTCGATCTGTCCGGCATGCGCTGGTACGATAACGCCACCGATCTGGTCGCCGACCCGGACGTAGACGTGGTGGTCGAACTGATTGGTGGTTCAGAAGGCACTGCGCGCGCCGTGGTGGAAGCCGCCCTTGCTGCCGGAAAGCCGGTGGTGACCGCCAACAAGGCTCTGCTTGCCATTCATGGGCCGGCTCTTGCCCGACTGAGTGCTGAAAAATCTGCACCGCTGCTGTTTGAAGCCGCCGTTGCGGGCGGTATTCCTGCCATTAAAATGGTGCGTGAAGGCCTGGCGGCAGACCGTCTGCTGCGGATTGGCGGCATTCTGAACGGCACCTGCAACTATATCCTGACCGTGATGCGGGAAACCGGGAAGGATTTCGGCACCGTTCTGGCCGATGCGCAGCAGCTGGGTTATGCGGAAGCAGATCCCTCCACCGATATTGACGGTCTGGACGCTGCCCACAAGCTGACCATTCTGGCTGGCCTGGCCTTTGGGCAGCCGGTGGCGTTTGAATCGCTGCATGTGGAAGGTATCCGCCGCATTGGCGCGCTGGACCTCACCTTTGCCCGCACGCTGGGCTATCGCATCAAACTGCTGGGCATGGCCCGCATGGGCGATGCCGGACTTGAAGCCCGCGTAACCCCCTGCCTTGTGCCGGAAAATGCCCCCATCGCGCAGGTGGATGGCGTGTTTAACGCCGTCGTCGCAGAAGGCGCTTTTGCTGGCCGCCTGATGATTGAAGGCCGTGGCGCGGGGGCTGGCCCCACCGCCAGTGCTGTTGCGGCTGACCTTATTGATATTGCCCGCGGACATACCATCCCTGTTTGGGGTGTGCAGGCCACAGATACGCCTCCTTTGCAGGCTAACCCGGTTTCTGCAGGCACTGGTGCGTTCTATCTGCGTTTACTCGTGGAAGATCGACCCGGTGTGATTGCGGACATCACGGCTGTCCTGCGTGATTGCGGCGTTTCTCTCCGCAGCATGTTGCAGCACACGCCGGAGCAGAATGATGCCGATCCTTATGTACCACTGGTACTGGTGACGCATCAGACGTCTGAAGCCGCCATGCAGGATGCTGTCGCGCGGATTGATGGCCTGGATGTGGTGACGGATACGCCGGTGATGATCCGGATTGAAACGGACTGAGCGTCTTATAAAAGCCCAGCCCTGGCCTTAAACAGAGAGGATTATCTCTAGAATGTCTGACGCGATTGAGCCGATTCCGAGTTTTGTGGTTTCTGACCGCAATCTGGCCCTTGAACTGGTCCGTGTAACAGAAGCCGCTGCTCTGGCCTCTGCCCACTGGACAGGCCGTGGCAAGAAAAACGACGCTGACGGTGCTGCTGTTGAAGCCATGCGCACGGCGTTTGATACCGTGGCTATTGATGGCACCGTCGTGATCGGCGAAGGCGAGATGGACGAAGCGCCGATGCTGTATATCGGCGAGAAAGTCGGCTCTGGCGGCCCGGCCATGGATATTGCCGTGGACCCGCTGGAAGGCACCAATCTGTGCGCCAAGGACATGCCCAACGCCATTACTGTTGTGGCACTGGCCGAAAAGGGCAACTTCCTGCACGCACCCGATGTGTACATGGACAAAATCGTAGTCGGCCCCGGCCTGCCCGAAGGCGTGGTGGACCTTGATTCCTCCATTGAAAACAACCTGCGCAATCTGGCCAAAGCCAAGGGTAAAGCAATCCGGGACCTCGTTCTCTGCACGCTGGACCGTGAACGGCATGAAGAACTGATTGCCAAAGCGCGCGAAGCGGGCGCTCGTGTTCGCCTGCTGACTGACGGGGATGTGGCCGGGGCGATTGCCGCGTGTCTGGATACCAGTCAGGTTGATATTTACGCAGGCTCAGGCGGTGCGCCGGAAGGCGTTCTGGCGGCTGCGGCAATCCGCTGCGTCAACGGCCAGATGCAGAGCCGCCTACTGTTTGAAGATGACAGCCAGCGCGAGCGCGCCCAGAAAATGAACCCCGGCAAAAACCCGGACCGCAAGCTTGGCCTGCATGATCTGGCCGCTGGCTCCGTGCTGTTCTCCGCCACGGGTGTAACGTCCGGCACGCTGCTGAAGGGCATCCATCAGTATCCGAACCATGCCGTCACGCATTCTCTGGTCATGCGTTCCAAGTCCGGCACGGTGCGGTTTATTGAAGGCTATCACAACTTCAAAACCAAAACCTGGACCCCGCAATAAGGCGCTCACCCACCAGAATGAACGTTTTATTGCCTGAGAAAATGGACACATTCCCCCCCATGCCAGAGGCCCGCGCGGCCCTTGGCGTGGAAAGCAGCCTGACAGGCCGCCGATGGGTCTGGCGGGACGGGGCGGAAGACCCCGCCCTGCTCCGCATGGGGGCGGCCATTGCCCAGCGGGCAGGCCTTCCGGAAATTGTCGGGCGGCTTTTAGCCCTGCGCGGCATTCCTCTGGAACAGGCTGCCCATTTTCTCGACCCGAAACTCCGCGCCCTGCTTCCTAACCCATCCAGCTTGCAGGATATGGATAAAGCCGCTGCCCGCATGGCGCAGGCGGTCCAGCAGGGTGAGACCATCGGGATTTTCGGGGATTATGACGTGGATGGTGCGTGTGCCTCCGCCATCCTCTCCTCGTTTTTTGAAGAACTCGGCTGCACTGTTCACACACATATTCCCGACCGCATGACGGAGGGCTACGGCCCGAACGTGCCGGCTCTGGAAGGGCTTGTGGCGCAGGGAGCCTCACTGATTATTTGCGTAGACTGCGGCACGGCTGCCGGGTCTGTTCTGGGGGAACTGGCTGGTAAGGCCGACCTGATTGTTCTCGACCACCATAAATCCGAAGATGCCCTGCCCCCTATTCTGGCGACGGTAAACCCGAACCGGCCAGACTGTGCCTCGGGCCTTGGGCATGTCTGCGCCGCAGCTCTCGCGTTTCTGGCGGCCGTTGCCACCAGCCGGAACCTCCGCACTGCGGGGTGGTTTCATGACGCGCAGCCCGCACCGGACCTGATGCGCCAGCTTGATCTGGTTGCCCTTGCCACCGTGTGCGATGTGATGCCGCTGCATGGGCTAAACCGTGCCTTTGTGACGCAGGGCCTGAAAATCATGGCGCGTCGCCAGCGCACCGGCCTGAACGCGCTTATGGAAATTGCCGGTGTGACCAAAGCACCGGATGCCTTTACCTGTGGCTTTGCGCTTGGGCCGCGCATTAATGCGGGTGGCCGTATTGCCGAAGCCGGACTGGGGCTGACCCTGCTCCGTAGCACAGACGCGCATGACGCCCGCACTATGGCGGAGCGTCTGGACGCGGTGAACCGTCGCCGTCAGGGCGTGGAAGCTGAAATTCTGGACCGCGCTATGGCACAGGCAGCCGAACAGCGGGAAGCAGGCCACCCGGTTATTCTGCTGACTGGCAAAGACTGGCACCCCGGCGTGGTCGGCATTGTGGCTGGCCGCATCAAGGAACAGTTTAACCGCCCTGCGCTAGTGGGTGCGGAACAGGAAGACGGCTCCATTAAAGGTTCCGGGCGCTCTGTGCCGGGGCTTGATCTGGGCACTGTGATTATTGCAGCGCGTCAGGCCGGTTTGCTGACCAGCGGTGGTGGCCACGCCATGGCCGCAGGTTTCTCTCTGCCTGCGGAAAATATTGAGCGCTTCCACTCGTTTCTGGATGAACGGCTGGCCGATGCCGCAGTCCTGCCGGATACGGTGGATGTTGCGCTGGATGTCGCACTGTCTGTCTCGGGTGCAACGGTTGAACTCGCAGAAAATCTTGCCATGCTCGCGCCCTTTGGCGCGGGCAATGCGGAGCCGCTCATTGCAATCTCCAATGCACAGATCATCCGCTCAGACCGGATTGGCCGGGATGGCAACACCCTGCGCCTGCTTTTGAAAGGGCAGGATGGTGGCCGCCTGAAAGCCCTTCTGTTTCGTGCTAATGATAATCCTCTGGCTATTGGGCTGGAAGACAGCACGCGTCCTCCGGTCCATCTGGCGGGCTATCTGCGTTCGGAAACATGGAACGGACGGACGGACGCGACCTTCTTCATTCAGGATGCTGCCCGCGCCTGACGGGAGAGCTTCCTTCCTGATAGTTTTTTAGGTTCGCTGATATTTTTCCGTCAGACACCAGTACAGATGGTTGCGCACAGCGGGCCATTCTGCCGCCGTCACGCTATACACGCAGGTATCGCGCAGTGAGCCATCGGGAAGCCGCTGATGGCAGCGTAAAATACCATCCAGTCTGGCCCCCAGCCGCTCAATGGCCCGGCGGCTGCGCTGATTGAGGTAATGCGTGCGGAACTCCACTGCCAGACAGCCCAGCGCTTCAAACGCATAGGAGAGCAGAAGCATCTTGGCTTCCGTATTGACGGCTGTTCTCTGCACACACGCCGCATACCATGTGGAGCCAATTTCCACGCGCGGGCCGGCCTTATCGATATTCATGAAGGTCGTCATACCGACGATGCGGTTATCCGGCAGGCTGACCACCGTATAAGGCAGCATGGTGCCGCGCTGCTGCAAATCCAGACGGCGCTCAACCTCAGCCTGCATGGCCTCCGGTTTTGGCACCGAGGTGCACCAGACTTTCCATTGCTCTCCATCCTGCACAGCTTGCCGCAGCCCCTCCACATGAGTGAGGGACAGGGGCACAAGCTGAACATGCTGGCCGGTCAGGCCAACAGGAGCGTCGGGGAAGGTACGTCGTGTCGTCATAGGAACTCAGGAGGGCCTTAGCCCTCCTTTGCTGCTCCGCGACGAGCTTCGACTTCTTTCTTCATCGCGGCCTGAACTTTTTCAAACGCCCGTACTTCAATCTGGCGCACGCGCTCACGCGAGATACCATACTGATGCGCCAGATCTTCCAGCGTAGACGGCTCATCCGTCAGGCGACGTTCCGTAAAGATGTGCCGCTCACGCTCGTTCAGAGAACTCATGGCATTGGCAAGCAGGGCTTTACGACCAGAAAGCTCTTCGTTTTCCGCGTAGGTTTCTTCCTGATTGACCTGATCATCCACCAGACGATCCTGCCACTCATTATCCTGATCAGCCCGCATGGGGGCGTTCAGGCTGTGGTCGGGCGCGGCCATACGGCGGTTCATGCTCACCACGTCCTGCTCGGACACGCCAAGCGTGGTGGCAATCTTGTTCACCTGTTCGGGCTGAAGATCACCATCATCAATCGCCTGCATCTGCCCTTTCAGGCGGCGCAGGTTGAAGAACAGTTTCTTCTGAGCCGCAGTGGTGCCCATTTTAACCAGAGACCAGCTATGCAGAATGTATTCCTGAATAGCCGCACGGATCCACCACATGGCGTAGGTTGCCAGACGGAAGCCCTTGTCCGGGTCAAACCGGCGCACGGCCTGCATCATGCCGATATTGCCCTCACTGATGAGTTCATTCACCGGCAGGCCATAGCCCCGGTAACCCATAGCGATTTTTGCAACCAGCCGCAGGTGAGATGTCACCAGTTTGTGCGCGGCCTTTACATCGCCCTTGTCCTTCCACAAATGGGAAAGACGAAGTTCTTCTTCCGGAGTGAGAAGGGGATATTTGCGGATATCCTGAAGATATCTTGAAAGATTATTTTCAGGACCAACATTGATGACAGATGAGACCATCGACTGAGCACTCCTCTTAACTGGAAAGCTCCCTGCAGCGCCTCAGGTTCCGTGAAAATCTGATAAGCGTTGCGTAGAGTTAGGCAAGTTTCCGGTTAACAAGCGGATAAAAATTATGTCCTCTTCCCTCGCCCCCCGAATGGGCAGCGCGAAGGAAAAAACACCCGGTCCGACGGCCTTGCGGACATGTCGGAAAGGACGTTGACGGTGCGCCGGAATTACATTTCTGTCAAGAAAATCCCCGCAAACCCGCAGTTTGCTTAGGGCATGACTGCTTTCTGCCTTTCAGGCGAAGAGGCAGACTCGGAACCGGGCGGAAAGGACTGGCATAGTGCCTTTGACGCATGCAGCCCCGGAAAGTTCCCCGTGGGGCGTTTAAAAACGCATCCGGTTTGATAAAGTCAGGCGATCACCGCTTTCTTTGGATTAAGCCCCAGTGCTTCACCCAGAGCCAGCATGTCCTCGGGCATCGGGGCTTCAAACAGCATCTGCTCCCCATTACGAGGGTGAGTAAAACCCAGACGCGCCGCATGCAGGGCCTGCCGGGGGAAATCGAGTGCCGCCGCCCGCGCCGTGGAGGAAAGGGCTTTGGCCGCTGCCGGAATACGCCGCAGATAAACCGGGTCGCCCATCAGCGGGTGACCATTCGCCGCAAAATGCACCCGGATCTGATGCGTGCGCCCCGTAGCCAGACGGCATTGCACCAACGCCGCGCCCATCTCAAAGGCCTGCAAGGTGCGGTAGCGGGTGAGCGCCCATTTGCCACCATGGGTAACAATGGTCATGCGTTTGCGGTCGCGCTTATCCCGCCCAATGTCACCTTCATACTCCCCTTCCGCTGGCTGCGGGCAGCCCCAGCAAAAGGCCAGATAGGCCCGGTCTATCCGTCGGGCGGCAAAATCGGCCGAGAGTGCGAGATGCGCCTGTTCCGTTTTGGCCGCTACCATCAGGCCGGATGTATCCTTGTCCAGCCGGTGCACGATGCCGGGCCGCCGCTCTCCGCCAATGCCTTTCAGGCTTTCCCCGCAATGGGCAATCAGGCCATTCACCAGCGTGCCGGTCTCGTTCCCCGGGGCGGGATGCACCACAAGGCCTGCCGGCTTATTGAGCACAATCAGATCCGCATCTTCATACAGAACGTCAAATTCCACGCGCTCGCCTTGCGGCACAGCAGGTGTGGCGGGGGGAATGGTCAGAACGTAAGTCATACCCGCCCGCACGGTCTCGGCGGGTTCTGTGATAGGGGCGGCATTGCCTGCCAGATACCCCTCTTCAATCAGCGCCTTGACGCGTGAGCGAGACAGCGAACCGGACTGGGCCGCCACAAAACGATCCACACGGTCTCCGGCATGCTCCTCGGCAGCAATAAAAACCAGAGACGTGCCAGAAAGAGTCCCGGCAGGCGTTGAGTCGAGCTGAGGCGTGCCGGTTTGCGTCAAAACTGTTCTACTTTTTTCAGGCGGGGCGGAAAGCGCGAGTAAAAGCCTTTTATCCTCTGTGTCGTCAAGAACGCAGCAGTGCAGTTCGTGCAGTGCGTATGGTTTTATCATACCGCAACGGGTGCTACGCAGGTGGCATGATACCCCTCCGCCCTTCTGGCCCCTCTCAGCCTTCCGGCACGCCGTCTCTGGCGCAGATCAGAGCCGCCTATCAGGCGTTGCTGGCTCGCCGGCTGAGTATTCTGGCCGTTCTGGGCGGCGCTATTTGCCTTTCTGTACTGCTGGATTTCTCGCTGGGGCCCGCCGGACTTTCCCCCGCACAGCTTATCCATACGCTCCTGCACCCTTCCACTGTGCCTGCCAGCCAGCGGATTATCGTCTGGCAGATCCGTCTGCCTTACGCGCTGATGGCGGTCTGTGTGGGAGCGGCCCTCGGGCTTTCCGGTGCTGAAATGCAGACCATTCTGGCCAATCCGCTGGCTAGTCCGTTTACGCTGGGCGTCTCGGCGGCTGCGGCCTTCGGGGCATCGCTTGCCCTCGTATTAGGGCTACATCTTCCGGGGCTGCCTGATACCTGGCTGATTGCGGGCAATGCGTTTGTCTGCGCCATTGGCTCGGTTTTTCTGCTCGATGTGGTCGGGCATTTGCGCCATGCGCGTACCAGCACGGTGGTGCTGTTTGGCATTGCGCTGGTCTTCACATTTCAGGCGCTGGTGTCCCTCATGCAGTTTATGGCTAGTGAGGATGCGTTGCAGGATCTGGTGTTCTGGACCATGGGCAGCCTGACACGCACCACATGGCCCAAACTTGGCCTGCTGGCGGCAATGGGCGCACTTGTCGTGCCGTTCTCTTTCCGGGCGGCATGGAGCCTGACCACCCTGCGCATGGGGGAAGAACGCGCAGCCAGTCTGGGTGTGAATGTGCCGCGCGTGCGCCGGGGCGCGTTGTTACGGGTCAGCCTGCTCTCCGCTCTTGCGGTCTCATTTGTGGGCATTATTGGATTTGTCGGACTCGTGGCACCACATATTGCCCGGAGGTTGCTGGGGGAAGATCACCGCTTCTATCTGCCGGGCAGCATGCTGGCGGGCGCGTTGATTCTCTCACTGTCCTCTGTAACAGCCCGCATACTGATCCCCGGTGTGATTATTCCTACGGGCATTGTCACGGCACTGGTGGGTATTCCGGTTTTCCTCAGCATCGTATTGCGGCAGCGCGGCTTATCATGACGTCGGCCCTCTCTCCTCAGACGGGCTTAAGCGCCACGCATGTCACGGTGCAGTATGGCAGGCGCATCGTGTTGCAGGACGTGACCGCTGGCCCCTTTAGGCCCGGCTCGGTCTGCGCTCTGCTGGGACCGAATGGCAGCGGCAAATCCACCCTGATGCGTGCCATGGCCGGACTGGTACCCTCCTCCGCCTGTGTCACGCTAAATGGTGCTGAACTGTCCGGTATGAGCCTGACAGACCGCACTGCGCGCTGCCTGTATCTGCCACAGGCACTGCCTGCTGCGGTGCATCTCCCGGTTCTGGAAGCCCTGATAGCGGCCCGTAAGACGGCTGACCGTGCCCGCGTTCTTTCGGCCTCTGACGCGCCGGAAGAAGACGCCATTCAGTCTGCGCTGGAAAGCCTCACCCTGTTCGGTATTCCGCAGCTCGCCATGCAGGCTATGGACGAACTCTCCGGCGGTCAGCGGCAACTCGTCGGGCTGGCGCAGGCACTCAGCCGTAAGCCAGACGCTCTGCTCCTGGATGAACCCCTCAGCGCGCTGGACCTGCACCACCAGTTTGCCGTGATGGATATTTTGCGTCGGGAAAGTACTGCCCATCAGCTTGTCACCGTGCTGGTCCTGCATGATCTGAACATTGCCCTGAACATGACGGATTTTGTGACGGTGCTACATGACGGCCAGATGGTTGCCTCCGGCCCGCCTGCTGCGGTGCTGACCCCTGACCTGCTGCGCGAGGTTTATCGCGTCCACGCCCGTGTGGAAGAAGGCGCGGACGGCAGGAAATTTGTCAGCGTGAACGGGATTGCATGAGGCCGTTACCTCAGGTTCCACAAAACGTATAACGCACCCGCTCACTGGCCTGTGCCGGGCGAGCATAGGCCTCTTTGCCCGGTTGGTCGTCATATGGATGGGTGCAAACGGCGAGCAAGTCTTCAAACGGCGCGAAATCACCCTCTTCCACCCCCGCCTTGATCATAGCTTCCACCAGATGATTGCGGGGGATAAAGGCCGGGTTGACCTGCTTCATGGCGTCTACGCGGGTTGAGACGGAAACTTCCCCCTCCTGCGCCAGACGTTGGTGCCAGCGGTCCAGCCACGCCCCAAACCCAGCGAGGGACTCTGGCACAGTCTCCCCGCTTATCGCGCCTTCGGAGCTGAGAGCACGAAAGGTTTGTGTAAAGTCCGCTTCTTGTACCTGCATCGTCTCCAGCAAGCTACGCAGCAGGCCAGTATCCTCTGGCTGCACTGTGGTCAGCCCCAGCTTCGCCCGCAGACCAGCCAGATAAGTTTCCTGAAACCGCCCTTCAAACGTAGCGAGGGCCTGTTGCGCAACGGGCACGGCCTGTTCTTCATCATCCGCCAGTAACGGCAGGAGCGCTTCTGCCAGACGGGTCAGGTTCCACAGGGCCATACTGGGCTGATTGCCGTACGCGTAGCGGCCGCGTTCATCAATAAAGCTGAACACCGTAGAGGTGTCATACTGCTCCATGAAGGCGCAGGGGCCGTAATCAATCGTCTCGCCAGAGATAGCCATGTTGTCGGTATTCATCACGCCGTGGATGAAGCCTTTGAGCATCCACTGCGCGACCAGATCAGCCTGTGCCGCAATCACCTGCTCCAGCAGGGACAGATAAGGAGCCGGAGTCTGGGCTGCATCGGGATAATGGCGGGCTATGGCGTAATCAGCCAGTAGCCGCAGACCCGTAAGGTCCTGACGCGCTGCAAAAAACTGGAACGTCCCTACCCGGATATGGCTGGCGGCCACGCGGGTCATCACAGCACCCGGCAGAGGGGTTTCACGCATTACCTGCTCGCCGGTTACGACTGCGGCCAGAGCGCGGGTTGTGGGGATCCCCATCGCGGCCATGGCCTCGCTCACCACATATTCCCGCAGCACGGGGCCGAGTGCGGCGCGCCCGTCACCCCGGCGCGAATAGGCGGTGCGGCCAGAGCCTTTCAGCTGAATTTCACGCACGTGCCCGCTGGCGTCCGTCACATCCCCCAGTAGCAGCGCCCGGCCATCCCCCAGCTGCGGCACAAAATGCCCGAACTGATGCCCGGCATAGGCCAGCGCAAGCGGCTGCACCCCGGGCGGCATATGAGAACCGGAGAGCATGGCAACACCTTCCGGTCCGGAAAGCCAGGCCGGATCCAGCCCCAGAGATTTGGCGAGCGGCACATTCAGTTTGATCAGCTGAGGTGCCGTCACCGGCGAGAGAGCCGCAGAGGCGTAAAAATGGTCAGGCAACTGGCTGTAGGTTTGCCGCAGGGAAAAGGAGGTCATGCAAAGGCCCTTCATGGTCACAGCCAGTGGGGAAAAATCCGGGTCTGGCGCGCAGGAAACAGCCAGACCGCAAGCGTGAAGCTGATATGGGGACGATGGCCCTGCTCTGGCAACACACTTATGATCATGTTATTTAACCGCCACCATCGCAACAAACCCTGTCAATGCAGGCACAGACACACTGCACAGCAGGCCGCGGAGACGCCAGACGTTATGAGCACCCCTACCAAGACCGCTTTCCAGATTACGCCAAAAGCCGACCGGGTCTCCCCGGAAGAGCGGGCCGTCCTGCTTGCCAACCCCGGTTTTGGCCGCGTCTTTTCCGAACATATGGCCGTTGTCACCTACACGGAAGGCAAGGGCTGGCACACGCCGCAAATCCTGCCCCGCGGGCCGCTGACGCTGGACCCGGCTGCCTCTGTCCTGCACTACGCGCAGGAAATTTTTGAAGGCATGAAGGCTTACCGCGCCCCCAATGGTGAAGCCCTGCTGTTCCGCCCGGATGCCAACGCCCGCCGCTTCCGCCATTCTGCCGAACGTATGGCCATGGCACAGGTGCCGGAAGAGCTGTTTCTGGATGCCGTGACGCAGCTCGTCACCATCGACAAGGACTGGATTCCGGCGGCTGACGTTGGCACGCTGTATATCCGCCCCTTCATGATTGCGACGGAAGCTGCTCTGGGTGTAAAACCTGCTTCTGAGTTCAAATTTCTGGTGATTGCCTGCGCAGCCGGGGAATATTTCTCCAAAGATGCCGGTCCGGTGAGCGTGTGGGTGGAAGAACGCACGGTGCGCGCCTCCCGCGGTGGTACGGGTGAAGCCAAATGCGGTGGCAACTATGCAGCCAGCCTTACAGCCCAGATGGAAGCCAAGGACCATGGCTGCCATCAGGTGCTGTTCCTGGATGCGGTTGAGCGCAAATGGATTGAGGAAATGGGCGGCATGAACATCGTGATGGTGTTTGATGATGGCACCATCCTCACACCCCCGCTGGAAGGCACCATTCTGCGCGGCATTACGCGGGATTCCCTGCTGACGCTGGCGCGGGACAAAGGCCTGACGGTGCGTGAAGAACCCTATGCGATTGACCAGCTTTACGCCGATGCCAAATCCGGCCACCTGAAAGAAGTCTTTGCCTGTGGCACGGCTGCGGTTGTGACACCCATCGGCACGCTGAAAAGCGCTGAAGGCACCTGCGTGATCAATGAGGGCAAAACCGGCGAGGTCACCACGGCCCTTCGTAAAGCCCTGTGCGACATCCAGTATGGCCGCGCGGATGATGCGCATGACTGGGTGAAGCAGGTTTCCTGAATTTCCGCTTCTTAACTGCGCGTTTTTTAATCCCGCCCGGTACGTTTTGTCCGGGCGGGATTTTTCATGAGGGCGCGTCCTTCACTCTCTCCAATCGTCTAGGAACGAACGGGCATCCCTGTCCAGATTTTGCCACATAAAGCGAGCAACCTTTCAATAAGTCCAGCAGTTCCCACTCACGGGACATCGTGAGGATGCCATGCGACTTGTCAGTGCAATCAACAGGTTTGGCTGGGGTCAGCGAGAGGACACACTCGCAGAGGCGTCGCTCCATGACTGGCTTTCACGTCAGTTAGGCCAGCCTGATACAGCGGTCTTTAGAAATGTTGGGCCATGTTCGGAGGGTCTGATTGCCCTGCGGGAACAGCGCCGCACCAAAATGCAGGGCGACCCGCTGGTCACTCCAATTTTTCAGGCAGAAGTGGCCGCTCAACTGGATAACCTGCTTCTGACGGAACAGCCTTTCCGGGAACGGCTGGCGTGGTTCTGGCTCAACCATTTTACGGTCAGCCTTCGTCAGGGCAGCACAAAAGCCGTTCTTGGCGCGTATATGCGTGAAGCAATCCGCCCACATGTCACCGGCCGCTTTTCGGATATGCTTCTGGCCGTCATGCGGCATCCCGCCATGCTGATGTATCTGGACAATGCGTCTTCCATTGGCCCCAACAGCCCGGCGGGGCGCAAAAGCCATCATGGCCTGAACGAAAATCTCGCGCGGGAATGTCTGGAGCTGCACACGCTCTCTCCTGCCGCAGGCTATAGCCAGACAGACGTGACATCCTTCGCCGCGATCCTGACGGGCTGGAGTATCGACATGAAAGCCGAACAGCCCGGCTTTGTATTTCGGGAAAAAGCGCATGAACCGGGTGAGAAAACCGTCATGGGCCAGACATTTCCCGAAGGCGAGGACGGCGGCTTACAGGCTTTGCATTTTCTGGGCACTCATCCTGCAACGTACCGACATATAGCCACCCAGATGGTCGGACACTTTATTTCTGATACGCCTGCACAGCAGGATATCAGCCACATTGCCGCAGTTCTCCAAGATACCGAGGGAGACCTGCGGGAAGCGTCTCTGGCTCTTGCAACGCTGCACGATGCCAACCGGACAGGCAGCAAATTCCGCTCCCCCATGGACTATGCCACCGCCGTTCTCCGGGCCCTCTCATTCGGCGGAGAACCCAGTCAGCCAGCCGATCCGCACTCTCCCGCGCATGTGCTTTACGCAGCCTTCGCCTCTCTCGGCCAACCGTTATGGAAAGCCCCGTTACCCAATGGCTGGAGTGACAATGCTGCAGAATGGAGCGCGCCTGCGGACATGCTGGCCCGTACGGACTGGGCATGGAGAATGGCCGCCCATGCCCGGAATGCAGACCCGATGGAGATTGCCCATATCGCCCTTGGTCCGACGCTGCGCCCTCAGACAGAACTTGCCATGCATCACGCTGGCTCCCGTCAGGACGCGCTGGCCCTGCTTTTTTCTTCACCCGAATTCCAGAGGCGTTGACCCATGATGATCCATCGTCGCACTGCCCTGCTGGGTCTGGCTGCAAGCTGGACGCTCGGGCATTCGTCTCTCGCGGTTGCCGGGTCATCCGGCAGCCCGGATGATCCACGTCTGGTGGTCATTATCCTGCGCGGTGCGCTGGACGGCCTCTCGGCTGTTACACCGTACGGAGATGCTGACCTCAAAACCCATCGGCGGGCTCTTGTTCTTCCTGAACCCGGACAGGAAGGAGGGCTGCTGGATCTGGGGGGCTTCTATGGCCTGCATCCCGCCCTTCAGACACTTCACAGCCTTTATCGTGAAGGCCAGATGCTGCCTGTTCATGCAGTCGCCGGGCATTATCGCAGCCGTTCCCATTTTGAAGCACAGGACTATCTGGAAAGCGGTGCAGATAACCGCCTGAGCAGCGGCTGGCTGAACCGCGCTGTTGCAAGCCTTCAGGGTAAGACAAACAGGCCTGATGGATATGGGCTGGCCATGGGGCTGACTATTCCTCTTCTGTTACGTGGAACGGCCCGGGTTGGAAGTTATGCGCCAGCAGGAAGCCAGCACCCCAGCGAAGATCTTTATCATCAGATTTCTGCTCTGAACGCTTCCGACCCGGTTACAGGACCTGCTTTCAAAAATGCTCTCAGAGCACGAGGCTTTTCAGACGCGGCCATGACGGGGATGCCAACATCTTCCTCGCTCGACAAGCTCCACAAACCCGACGCCTTTACCCAGCTTTCAACAGCTGCTGGACAGATGCTGTCCACCCTTCATGGCCCACGGATTGCCGCCCTGGAAATCGGGGGATGGGATACGCATGCGGCGCAGCTTGGCCGTTTGGGAAGCCCTCTTGCCCAGCTGGATCGCGGGATTAATGCGTTGCATCAAAGTCTGGGAGAGAACTGGAAACGCACAGTCGTGCTTGCCATGACGGAATTTGGCAGAACTGTCCGAATGAACGGAACAGGTGGCACGGACCATGGCACTGGCACAGTCACCTTTCTGGCCGGAGGCGCCGTCGCGGGAGGCAAGGTTGGAGGAACATGGCCGGGCCTGCGCCCCAGCCAGCTTTTTGAAAACAGGGACCTCAGCCCCACAACAGACCTGCGTGCCGTTGCGGCAGGTGTTCTCTGCGATCATCTCCACCTGTCCCCACAGGCCATTGCAACGGTATTCCCCGGCCCGAGAACAGAGCCCATGAAAGGCCTGATTGCCTCGGCCTGAAGGATCTTCTTTCAGACGACTGATCCGAAGCTTGCTCGGGGCGTCATGCGAACCCTGAGGCTGGAGAAAACTTTTCATAAACCACTACCTTGCAATAAATGGTTCTGGTTTGTATTGAATAGCTATCGACAGCCACCAGCGAGTCGTCTGCGTCTGCCAAACGCCGGCAGCAGACCCCTCCGGAACAGGAAAAACCGTGGAACCCAACCTTGTTCAGTTCAAGAAAGGCGTGCTGGAGCTGTGTGTGCTTGCCCTTCTCTCCCGGGCAGATTCATACGGTTATGACATTGCCAGCCGCTTGTCTGAGGCCATTGATATGGGGGAAGGCACCATCTATCCGCTCATGCGGCGGATGCAGAAAGATGGTCTTGTCTCAACCTATTTTGTGGAATCATCCTCAGGGCCGCCTCGTAAATATTATGCGCTGACAGAACATGGCCGCCAGAGCCTGAACAGCCAGCGCACGGCATGGACTGCCTTCACAAAAGCCGTCCGCGCCATTCTGGGGTCTGATGACACAGCACCCGCCGCTTCCACCGAACCCTCTCCTCCCCCCACCACTCTGACGGTGCAGAAAACCGTAAGGAACACAAAGGCATGAACAGCAGACAGATGTTCCTGGACCAGTTGCGCGCAGGATTGAAAGGCCTGCCGCGCTCTGTCGTTGAGGATATTCTTACCGAATATACCGCGCATTTTGACGAAGGTCGTGCTGCCGGGCGTTCTGACGGTGAGATTGCCGCAGCACTGGGTGACCCTGCCCGACTGGCGCGGGAAGTACGGGCCGAAACCGGTGTGCGCCGGTGGGAAGATGAACGCAGCCTGAGCAACGCGCTGGGCGCGATTGTGGGTATCCTTGGGCTCGCAGCACTCGATCTTCTGGTCGTCCTGCCTGTGCTGATGACGATAGGCTCCGTGGACCTCGCGTTCTTCATTGTCGGGATCTGCATCTGTCTGGCAGGCAGCCTGATGCTGCCTTTCGCGCTGATCAACATACTGCCGGGGTTTGATGGAGACTGGCTTCAGGGCCTGCTGATCAGCCTTGGCATGGCCAGTGGCGGGGCTTCGATTGTGGCGGTGTGTGCCCTGTTTACCATCGGCACGCTTAATCTGCTCATCCGCTATGGCCGCGCCCATTACCGCCTGATTGCCAAAGCCAATCCCTCCTGATCCGCCTGTTCTTCAAGGAATTTCATCATGATCCGTGGCATTACAATGATCGCGCTGGGTGGCGCAGCCCTTTCCGCTCTTTGCTTTGGTGCGGCAGCATCCCGCGGGCCGGTCCTCTTCCCGGCAACAAAATGGACCGTTGACTGGACGGACACCGGAGCCGCAGGCCCGACCCAAACGCGCACGCTGGACTGGCAGGGCAGCAACGCCCTGACCCTCAATCTTCCTGCACAGATTATCTACAAGCAGGGAGACAAGCCCGGCATAACCGTCAGTGGGTCTGAAAAACTGGTAGAGCGTGTCACCCTGAAGGATAACACGCTGGATATGGCAGAAAATAAAAGTCACCATGTCCATTGGCGGAGTAGTTCACTGATCGTCACCATTACGGCCCCGGCTCTGAATACACTCACACTGAACGGGTTTGGCTCTCTGGATTTGCAGAATTACCAGCAGCCGCATCTGGACCTCACCATCAATGGGGCTGCCAGCGTGAAAGCCCATGGCCATACGGACAGCCTTAAACTGGTTATTGATGGCGCAGCCTCTGTCAATCTGTCCGACATGACGCTCTCTGACCTTGATCTCTCCATGGACGGAGCCGGGTCTGTCAAAGCCGGACCGACGGGGCGCGTTAAAGTATCCATAGATGGGGCGGGGTCCGTAAAACTCACCAACACGCCGCAATCTCTGACACAGCAGATCGACGGGATTGGCTCGGTCTCACTCCCGCACGGCACAGCAAAACCTGCGCTCAAAACCGCTCCGCAGTCCGATAAGGACAGTGACGGCGGGGAGAATGAGGATTTGTCTTTCTGAGAACAGAAGGCATCGTGCATCACGACGCAACAGGCTGGCACCCGGTGTCAGCCTGTTTTTTTATGGCTTGTGGGTTCAGACAGACTTTGAGAGCAGGTTGATCACCAGCACCCCGGCCATGATCAGCGCAATACCTGCAAGAGCTGGCAGGTCCAGTGACTGTTTGAAAACCGTCGCGCCGATAAGGGACACCAGCACGATCCCCACACCGGACCAGATGGCATAAACCACCCCGACCGGAATGGTCTTGATGGGGAGGGACAGGAAGTAGAACGCCACCCCATAGCCCAGCAGACTGATGATACCGGGCAGGCGTTTTTCAAAACCATGCGACGCGGTCAGGCAGGAGGTTGCAAACACCTCGGCAACAATGGCTACTGCCAGATAGAGATAAGGTTTACCGGGCACGCGTGACCTCACCAGACAAAGAAGATAAAGCGCACAACGCGCCGTGCGAACCCTGCCAGACAGCAGGGAAAACAGGCAAGAGCATAGCCTGAAAGGAATGCGCCTCTCACGGCGTGTTCAGCTTCCTGTCAGGTTCAGGCTCTATGCAGGAGTTCCTCCTCACCTGGCGCGTACCATGCCAGAGGGAGAAACCATGTTCAGACCAGGGTGTATGGTAGTTGATGAAGCCCTCTCGCTGTTGCTTAGTTTTGCTGATGGCACTCAGCACTCCATATCCGGCCTATGCTCAGAGTGTTTCCTCCTCACTCAGCGCGGACACATCCCCTCGTGACCGCCTCTCCTTCCCCGATGCCCTTACCATGGCATGGGCGCAGGACCCGCTCCGTTCGGAACTAGGCACCAACCGCCGCTCTGCCGAATCCCGGGCCAGAGCTGCCGGAAGCTGGTTTGCCGGCGGCCCGTCCCTCTCCGGTTCCTATTTTGATGACCACGCCGTAGGCTCCAACCTTGGCTATACAACCTATGAAGGCGGCGTGAGTGTACCGCTCTGGCTGCCGGGGCAAGGCAATGCCACCCGCAAGCTGGCCCGTGCTGATGCAGAGGCCGCCGCTGAACGGAGCAGTGCTGAGCATATGGCCCTTGCCGTCCGCCTTCTGGATGCGTCCGCTGCCGTATTGCTGGCGCATAAACGCGTCACCACCACGCAGGCGCTGTCCAGCGCTGCCGCACGCCTGAGTGCCAATGTCGCCCGCGCAGCCCACACGGGCGAGATGACACAGGCCGACCAGCAGATGGCGGAAGCCGCCCTCGCCTCTGCCCAGACGGACGCTGCCATGGCGCAGGAAGAAGCCCAGACGGCCACCGCCAGACTGGTCGCCTTGCTGGGGGCTCCGGTGGTGCCCGACCTTCTGGCCTTTTCCGCACCACAAAGCGCTGAGCAGAAACTTGTGGCCCACACAGTGGAAGACAATGACCCGCGCGTACGGACAGCGCAGAAAGAAACCGCCGCTGCCCGTGCCGATCTGGTTCTGGCCCGTCGTTCCTTCATGCCCAATCCGGAGATTGGCGTTGGGGCGATTCATGAAAAACAATATGGCAGCCCTTGGGATAACCGCGTGGGCGTAAACTTCACCATGCCTCTGCCCAGTGCCGTGCATAATGCGCCCCTGCTGGCCGAAGCCCGCAACCGCGTGGCGGCCGCAGAAACGCAGGAGACACTGGCCCGCCGCATGGTGCGGCAGGAACTGGTGCAAATCCGCGCTCGCCTCGCATCCGCCTCTGCGGCGCTCAAAAGTGCACAGACCGCCGCCCAGCAACTGGACCGCCGCGCGGATCTGATGGAACGCTCATGGAAGTTGCAGGAAAACTCGCTGGATGATGCGCTCCGGGCAAGGCAGGCGGCCTATACAGCGGATCTGGTGAGAGATCGGGCGGAAATCCTGTGGCACAGCGCCATTCTTCGCGCCCTGATTGCAGCTGGCGCGATACCCGGGCTTGAGCAAACCCCTTCCGCACTGCCCCGGCAACCTTCCGCACTGGTTGTGCCTACAACAGCAGAAACCGACAGCATGAATGATGCCGCCCCTCCGCACACACGGCAACCGGGGGAAGCGCTCCGTATCCCGGAGATGGTCTCCTCCCCCCGCAGCAGTGGCGCACCAATGCCATGAGCAGGCATCCGCATACTCCCCGCACCCATGTTCCTGCCACAAGAACATCCCTGCTTTACAACAGATCATTTTTTCAAAAATCGAAATTTTCACTTATGAAATCTCTTGCCGCTGTTCTGCTCGGCCTGACAGTTGTTCCCGTGCCTGCTCTGGCAGAAGGCACACCTCTGCCGCCCCTCACCCTCTCTGCTGAGGCCATCAGGAACGAGGGGATTCATATAGCCCCTGTCACGCAGGGCACGCTGGCGCATATGCTGCCCGCCATGGCCCGTGTGCTGCCAGATACAACGCGCACCGTCACGCTTCATACCGCAGGCGATGGGAAAGTGCTTTCTGTACTCGTGCTGCCGGGGCAGACCGTAAAAGCGGGTCAGCCTTTGCTGACGTATCAGAACCACACACTCCATCTGGCCCGCCTGCAAAACGCCCAGACACGGGCCGCCCTTGCCGCCGCCAGCGCAGACCGCGCCAATGCTGCGGCGGCGTATGATCGGGCGCGCGCACTGGCAGGCACAACCGTCTCTATTGGAGAAATGCGCCGCCGGCTGGCTGTGCTGAAAGAAACACAGAACACCGTTGCAACCCATGAAGCGGAACTGGGCGTGCTGGCCCATCGCCTGCAGGAAGAATACACCTCGCCTACGGAAACACATGGTTCGGATGAAACCTCGACTATCATTTCCCCTCTGGATGGAACAATCACGCAGGTTGAGACAGCAGTCGCTGCGGATGTCGCCCCACCCGTGCCACTGCTGACTGTAAGTGACACCGCCCATGTCTGGGTTGTTTCAGATGTGCCGCCACAGGATGCACAACGCATTGTGCGGGGCGGCAGACAGGAAACCTTTTTCGCATCCTCGGGCGACACACCACACTCCCCGCCCCTGCTCTCCACCATTGAAACCATTGATACCGCGACCGACCCGACAAGCGGGCTGGTGCGGGTCCTCAGCCGCGTTGCCAATCCTGCCGGACAGTTGCGCCCCGGAACGATGCTGAACAGCCTTTTGCAAACGACACAGACAGGCTCAGGCCTTATTGTGCCGGCGCAGTCTGTTCAGACTCTTGGAGACCAGACAGTCGTTTTTGTGCAAACCGCGCCAGACCATTTTCAGCCGACCCCCGTGCGCATCGGCATGGAGGAAAATGACAAAACTCTTATTCTCTCAGGCCTGAAAAATGGCGATCAGGTTGTAAGTGATGGCAGTCTGGCGCTGAAAGCCATGGTGCTTCTGCCCGGTATGGATGCGGACTAAGCCCGTGCGGACATTTTTTGAAAAACTGAATCAGGCCCGCTTTCTGCTGCTGGCCTTTCTGGTGCTGCTCATGGCGGGGGGCTGTGTTGTTTTGTCGGGCCTGCCGGTGGAGGCTGTGCCCGACATTTCCCCCCAGCAGGTTCTGGTCTCTGCCGTGGCGCCCGGTCTGGCGACGGAAGAAGTTGAAAAACTGATTACCTTTCCTGTGGAAAGCAGCATGGCGGGTATTCCAGGCGTGAAGGATTTACGCTCAGTCTCCCGCTCCGGGGTCTCGGTTGTTTATGTCCAGTTTGAGGATGGCTCCGACATCAATCTGGACCGCACCCGTGTGAACGAACGCATGGCGCAGGCCCGCACACTGCTGAGCGTGCCCGGTGTCACCCTGAACATGGGACCGCTGACCACCGGCATGGGGGAAATTTTCCAGTTCCAGCTTAAAGGCCCCGGTCTGTCACTGATGGACCTTAACCGCCTGATGAACTGGACCGTGGCCCCGCAGCTCAAGCTGGTGCCGGGTGTAGCGGAGGTCAATATTGGCGGCGGTGCTGAAGAAACGTGGGAGGTTACGCTCGACCCACCCCGTCTGCTCGCTTATGGCCTCTCCGTAGGCGATGTGTATCGCGCCATAGATGCCAGCAACGCAGCTGCGGGCGGCGGCTGGATTGAGCATCATGCCGAACAGCAGGTTGTCGCCGGACGCGGACTTTTGCGTTCCCTTAAGGATTTTGGAGCAATTACCGTCAAAACCGGACCGGGAGGCACGGCCATACGCCTGCGGGATCTGGGCCGCATTAACACAGGACCACGCACCCGTCTGGGAGCCGTGACGCGCGACGGAAAAGGGGAAATCGTCACCGGCGTGGTGATGATGGAAAAAGGCGGGAGTTCCGATGCCACGCTGGCGGGCATCCGGGCGGCTCTGCCTGCCATCACGCAATCCCTCCCTGCGGGTGTGACGCTGGCCCCTTATTACAACCGCGCCATGCTCACCAACCGCACCATTGCGACAGTGCGGGAAAATCTTCTGATTGGCGCAGCACTTGTTGTGGCCGTGCTGCTTGCAGTTATTGGTAATTTGCGGGCATCGCTGCTGATTGCGTCCGTTATTCCATTCGCGCTGGTCTGTGCCATGACGGGCATGTGGGTGTTTGGCATTTCTGCCAATCTGCTCAGTCTGGGTGCCATTGATTTCGGCATGATTGTGGATAGCTCTCTGGTGGTCGTGGAGCATGTGCTCAGCCGTCGGCTGAAGGAACCAAATCTGCCATTTGGAACATTGGTGCGTTCCTCCGCAGAACAGATTGTGCGGCCAGTCAGTTTTGCCATTCTGGTCATCATCATGGTCTATCTGCCTGTGCTGACGCTGGAAGGCATTGAGGGCCGAATGTTCCGACCCATGGCGCAAACCGTTATCATGGCGCTGGCGGCCTCCCTCCTCTACTGTCTGGTATGGATCCCCATCCTGTGCGTTTCCGTGCTGCGCAACACGCATGTGCCGCATGAAACCCGGCTGATGGCATGGTTGCGCAGGCATTATCTGCCCCTGTTCTCACGCTGTGTACGCAGGCCCCGGCTGCTTGTTGGCGGCAGTCTTGGCATATGTCTTCTGGCCGCCGGGCTGGCCATGATGCTGGGCAGCGAGTTTGTGCCCCAGTTGGAAGAAGGCGCGCTGACACTCACAGCCACGCGCCTGCCCAGCACCGCGCTGCAAACCGTTCTGGCGTCCGTCAAACAGCAGGAGCGGCTGATTAAAAGTTTTCCGGAAGTGGAAACGGTCGTCAGCAACACCGGCACCGGCGCGATCCCGACGGACCCGATGGGGCAGAACGAAACCGACAGCTTTATTTTGCTTAAAGAACCCCGTACCGGGCGCTCTCAGGCAGAGCTGGTCGCCGCCATGAACAAGACCCTGCAGCAGAACCTGCCCGATGCCCTCTATTCCTGGAGCCAGCCGGTGCAAATGCGGATGGATGATCTGCTCTCCGGCGTGCGCACCCAGATTGCTGTGTCTGTTTACGGGGATGATCTGCCAACGCTCTCCCGCCTGAGCGGGCAGGTGGTTAAAGCCCTCAACAGTGTGCGGGGGGCTGCTGATGTGATGGCAGCGGATGAGGGCACAATTCCGTTCCTGCATATCGACGTAAACCGGGAAAACGCAGGCCGACTGAACGTGCGCGTGCAGGATATTCTGGATCTGGTGGAAGCCATCGGGGGCCATATCGGGCGACCTGCAACGGCCAACAATGCCATTATCGCCACACAGGCTCAGCTGGACCCGGCACAAACACGCACCCTTGCCGCAATTGGTGCCCTGCGGGTGCCACAGGCGGACGGGCGCGGGACTGTCCTGCTCTCTCAGGTCGCGGATATTCGGCAGCAGGATGGTCCGCCACGCATTAGCCGGGATGGCATCCGTCGGCGTGTGATCATTCAGGCCAATGTGCGCGGGCGAGATCTGGCTTCTTACGTCGCCGAAGCCCAGAAGGTTGTGCAACGCACCGTCACCCTCCCGCATGGCTATACTATCCGCTGGGATGGACAATTCCGAAACCTTCAGTCTGCGTCAAAAAGGCTGGGTATTGTTGTGCCTGTCGCCCTCACGCTGATCTTCCTGCTGCTCGTTGCCGCCCTTGGCACGGTGCGACTGGCCCTTCTGGTGTTCTGCAATCTGCCACTGGCAGCCTCTGGGGGGATTTTTGCGCTGGTACTGCGCGGGCTTCCCTTCAGCATTTCTGCTGGCATTGGGTTTATTGCGCTCTTTGGCGTCGCGGTGCTGAATGGCGTGGTGCAGGTCAGCACCGCCGAGCAGATCCGCCGCCGGGGCGTGGGGGCGGCCCGCGCCGGTTTTACAGCCGCCAGAGAACGCTTCCGGCCTGTCATGGCCACGGCGCTTGTGGCCAGTCTGGGCTTTTTCCCCATGGCGTTTTCCGCCTCTGCCGGGGCGGAAGTGGAGCGCCCGCTGGCCAGTGTGGTGATTGGCGGGCTGGTAACCTCCACCCTGCTCACATTGTTTGTTTTGCCTCTGCTCTATGCGCGTTTTATGAAACAGAAGACCCGCCCAAAAGAGGACACTGAGCCCGCATGCGTATCCTGATTATGGAAGATGAACCCCATCTGGGTGCTGCCGTGCAGGAACGGGTAAGGCAGGCGGGACATACGGTGGACTGGTTTACCACGCTGGAAGATGGCCGCGCCGCTCTGGCGACTGTGCAGTATGATGTGCTGCTGCTTGACCTTGGTCTGCCTGATGGCAGCGGCCGCACCCTGCTGCGGGAAATCCGCCAGACCAGTTCCCCTCTGGCCGTACTGATTACCACGGCGGAAGATCAGGTGAGCGACCGCATTGCCGGTTTGTCCGACGGGGCCGATGATTATCTGGCCAAACCATATGATCTGGATGAACTGGTCGCCCGGATTGCCGCCGTGGGCCGCCGCTACCGCCCGCTGGTCGATAACCGGCTGAAAGTGGGTGATATCGACATTGATCTGGAACGCTTGCGCCTGACGCGGGACGGACAGGTGATTGACCTGACAGCGCGGGAATGGGCACTGGTAGAGCTGCTGGCCCGCCGCCCGGGTGCAATCTGCTCGCGCGAGCGGATAGAAGATGCGCTGTATAATCTGGGAGAAGAAGTTGGTAGTAATACCATAGAAGTCTTCGTCAGCCGCGTACGCAAAAAACTGGGCGCGGACATTATCCGCACCGTACGCGGACGCGGCTACTGCCTTGAGCAACCAGCAACTTCATGACCTCGTCCCCGGACAAACCTGTACGCCCCTGGCGGCTGGCAACGCGGCTGATCCGTGGGGTAACGGGGGTGGTGATTGGTTGTCTTGCGATTGTCGCTCTGATGACAGCCGGCTTTACAAAATACGAGATTACAGAACGCCTGGATGACTCCCTGCAGGAAGTAGGAGAGCGGCTGCAATTTGCCGTTCTGGCCCTGAACCAGCAGGGACCGGGGCATGATGTGGCGCATCTGTCCGATATCAAACCCACATCGCTGGCCTATCAGATTACGGATACCTCAGGCCATGTCCTGCTACGATCTTCCAATGCACCCGCAGTCCGTTTTTCCGTACCCCTTTCCAGCGGGTTTTACATGCTGCCGCAGTTCCGTGTGTATGTAACACCCGCTGCGCAGGTGGACCGCTTTATTCTGGTGGGGGAACCCCGCCTGCACCGCACACAAGCCACAAATAAAGCCATTCTGATTGCCGTGCTGCCCATTATTGGCTCAGTGCCCTGCATCTGGCTTCTGGTCATCTGGATTGTGCGCCGGGGGCTGCGGCCGCTGGTCCGCCTGCAGGATGAAATCCGGGAACGTGGCAGCGGCAACCTCAAACCGGTGCCGGAACTGGCCTTGCCTGTGGAGCTCTCCACCATTCAGGTCGCCGTCAATTCTCTTTTAGAGCGTTTGCAAAAAGCACTCTCTGCAGAACGGGCTTTTGCCGCCAATGCCGCGCATGAACTCCGCAACCCGATTGCCGCCCTGCTGGCACAGGCGCAGATGCTGCGTTCCACAGCCTTACGCAAACCCTCTGGCGCTGCCAATGCAAACCCAGAAAGTGATGCCGCTCAGGATGCTGCAAATACCACGCAACGGCTGGATGCACTCATCAGCCAGATCCATCGCCTGAGCCGAACAGTTGAAAAACTGCTGCAACTGTCACGCGCTGTTGCAGGCACGGCGTTGCGGCGAGATCGGTTTGACCTGCTTCCCGTACTGCATGTAGTGGCGGATGAACTGGACCGGCCTGACCACGCCTGCCCACGTATTGTGATTGAAACGGGTGACCTGACACAGCTGGAGGTTCTGGGGGATCTGGATGCAGCAGGCATCCTGTTCCGCAATCTGCTGGAAAATGCTTTGCGCCATAGCCCGCAGGGGTCTGCCGTGCAGGTGCATGTCACCGCCAGCTCCGCTCTTCCAGCGTGCTGTGTGGCTAACACCTCGGCTGCCGCTGATCAGGCACAAGCCTATGAACACAGCGCCTGCGTCACGATTCAAAACACCTGCCCGCCTCTGGGCCCGGATCTGCTCAATCGTCTGACGGACCCGTTTGTGCGCGGCAATCCCAGCACGGAAGGCAGCGGGCTGGGGCTGGCCATTGCACGGACCATCGCCCGGCAAATGGCCATTCGGATGGACTTATTTTCCCCCATCCCCGGACAGGACGATGGGTTTATGGTGCAGCTGACATTCCAGAAAGCCCCTCCCCGCGCCTGACAGAAAGGCCTTTAGCCAATCCGTTCGAGGCCGCCCATGTAAGGCCGCAGGACGTCTGGCACCGTGATGGAACCATCTTCATTCTGGCCGTTTTCCATCACCGCAATTAGCGTACGGCCTACTGCCAGACCGGAGCCGTTCAGCGTATGCACAAACACCGGAGCCCCACCACCCTGCGGGCGGAAACGGGCATTCATGCGGCGTGCCTGAAAATCGCGCGTGTTGGAGCAGGACGAAATTTCACGCCATGCGGCCTGACCCGGCAGCCATGCTTCCAGATCAAACGTCTTGGCGGCCCCAAACCCGGTATCGCCCGCACACAGCAGCACCCGGCGATACGGCACGCCCAGCTTTTCCAGAATTTTTTCAGCACAGCGCGTCATGCGCTCATGCTCTGCTTCACTCTCTTCCGGCGTGGTGACGGACACCATTTCCACTTTTTCAAACTGGTGCTGGCGCAGCATGCCGCGCACGTCACGCCCGGCAGACCCGGCCTCACTACGGAAGCACTGACTCAGCGCCGTCATCCGGCGGGGCAGCGTGAGAGCATCCAGAATGTCTCCCGCGACAGAGGCCGTCAGCGGGACTTCTGCCGTGGGGATCAGCCAGCGGCCATCTTCTGTGCGGAAAGACTGATCGGCAAACTTGGGCAGCTTGTCCGTGCCATACATGGCGGCATCATTCAC
Source organism: Acetobacter sp. KSO5 (assembly GCF_044094635.1). Lineage (NCBI taxonomy): Bacteria > Pseudomonadati > Pseudomonadota > Alphaproteobacteria > Acetobacterales > Acetobacteraceae > Acetobacter > Acetobacter sp. KSO5. Next base: position 2,702,675 of record NZ_CP172014.1, read on the forward strand.
CAGCACCGGCACCTGTGTTTCTTCGTAGCCGTTCTCATCCGTATGCTGATCCAGCATGAACTGGCCCAGTGCACGGGCCATACGAGCCAGTGCACCACGCAGCACCACAAACCGGGCACCGGAAAGTTTGGAGGCCGTGGCGAAGTCCATCAGGCCCAGCGCTTCCCCCAGCTCAAAATGCTGGCGCGCGGTAAAGCTGAACTCACGCGGCGTGCCCCAGACATGCTGGACCACATTCGCCGTTTCATCCGGGCCATCGGGCACGGAGGGGTCAAGCCGGTTGGGCAGGCTGGCCAGAATTTCGGCGCTCTGGCCTTCCAGATCGGCCACACGCCGTTCCAGTATTTCCATCTCGGCGCGGATTTCAATACCTTCGGCTTCCAGCGCGCTGCTATCACCACCGGTGCGCTTCATGCCGCCAATTTCACGCGCCAGCGCCTTCCGGCGGGCCTGTTTTTCCTGCAGGGCCGTCTGCGCCTGACGCCGTTCTTCATCCCATGAGACAAGCTTCTGCGCGACAGGGTCGATCCCGCGGCGAGCGAGATCGGCATCAAAAGCGGCAGGGTCTGCGCGCAGAGCGCGGATATCATGCATGGATCAGGAAGCCTCTTCCTCTGGAGTGGTCTCTTCGGACAGCGGGTCCGGCTTGGTCTTGGGTTCAACAAGCCGGGCTGCCACAATGGAAATTTCGTAAAGAAGGACAAGCGGCACCGCCAGCCCTATCTGGGTAATCACATCCGGCGGCATCAGAATGGCGGCGATGACAAACGCCCCCACAATGGCATACCGACGAAAGCGCTTGAGCATATCGGCGGTCACAATCCCCACCCGCGCCAGCAGGGTGAGCACCACCGGCAGTTCAAACGCGACCCCAAACGCCATGATCAGCTTCATGACCAGTGAGAGATATTCAGACACCTTGGCCTGAAGCTCAATCTGCACGCCGCCAGAACTGCCCGGCGTCTGGAAGGACAGGAAGAACCGCCACGCGATGGGGAAAATGAAGTAATACGCCAGCGCCGCACCCAGCAGGAACAGGATGGGCGTTGCAATCAGAAACGGGGCAAAGGCCCGCTTTTCCGACCGGTACAAACCGGGGGCGATAAAAATCCACGCCTGAATGGCAATAATGGGGAAGGACATAAATGCCGCCCCGAAAAAGGCCACGCGGATATAGGTGAAAAAGGCCTCGTACAGCGCTGTGTAGATCAGATGCGGCTGCTCACCCTGCTGCCGCATGATCTCGCCCAGAGGCCGGGCCAGAAAGAGATAAATGTCACCTGCAAAATGGTAACACAGCGCAAAACACACCAGAAAGGCCGCGCCGGACCATAAAAGGCGGCGGCGCAGTTCAAGCAGATGGTCAATCAGCGGCATGGGCTGATCGTGGATCGGATCATCCTGCAGGGGTTCGTTCTCCTTCATAGCCCGCGCCCGGTCTCCATGCCTTCAAGCGCCTGCGCAGGGTGCTCACCAACTGACTGACCCGGCACGGCTGGCCCCGGCGCCACCCGGCGTTGCCCGTGCATCAGCCGCACGGGGGGCAGAATGGCAGGCGGGAAAAGCTGCGCGCGTTCCTTGACAATACGCCGCACATGATTGGGCGGCAGTTCCGGCGGAGCATCCACCACCTCATCTTCTACCAGCGGGTTAAGATCATCCAGCGCGACACCACTCGCCGCAGAAGGCGGCAGGCTGGGCAGACCAACGCTGCGTTCTTCCAGCATGGCAGTCGAGCCACCTGTCGTGCCGGCAACAGCGGTGGGACGCGGCGGCGTATCCAGTCCGCGCGGACCTGCGGGGCGGACACCGGGCGGCTCATCAAAAGACCGCGCCAGTGTGCCATCCCCATCAATGGCTTTCATGATGCGGCCGCGTACGTTCAGGTTCCGCAGATCCCGCACATGGTCGCGCACTTCCGTCAGGTCCGCCTCGCGCACCATTTCATCCACGTGCGACTGAAACTCGCTCGCCAACTTACGTGCTTTTTTGACAAACCCGGCCAGCCCCCGGATGGCCACAGGCAGATCCTTCGGACCAATGACGACCAGCGCCACCGCTCCTATCAGCGCAATTTCCGACCAGGCAAAATCAAACATCCGCAGGACCACCCATCAGCATGAAGCGGGAGAACGAGCCTCTCCACTCATGCGTCTCTCTTGCACGCGTACCCCTGCCCCATGCCAGTATGCCGGAGAGGGCAGGATTTACGCGCAGACGCCGCAGATCTATCACGACCGCCCCGGCTCGGAAACAGTTGCCGCTCCGGCATCTGCCTCCGGCTGGGCGGATACGTCATCAGGCTGAGCTTCCGCCGCCGGTTCCAGTTCTGGCTGAACAGGGGCAGCCTCTCCCTCTGCGGGAGTTAAACCAGGGTCCGTTTCAACCGGATCGCCTTCTATACCGTCACCGGAAGGAACAACCTCACCCGCATCTACCAAATGCTCTTCAGGCGCTTCCGGCTCTGAGATGGTATGCTCTGTTGCATCCTGTGCGGGCTTTCTGCCAGAGGTCAGCGTATCCGGCACGTCCACCAGAAGTTCCTCGCGCCGGGGCAGGTCAGACAGAGCACGCAGGCCGAAATGCCGCAGGAAATCAGGCGTTGTGCCCCACAGCACCGGGCGGCCCGGCACTTCCTTGCGTCCGCGCGGGACAATCAGAGACGCCTCAATCAACGTATCCAGCACATTCTGGCCGAGGCTGACCCCGCGAATTTCTTCAATTTCCACACGGGTACAGGGCTGGTGATAGGCAATAATCGCCAACGTCTCCATGACCGCACGCGGCAGGCGACGGGGTTTTTCCAGCACGCGGGTTAGAGCAGGAGCCAGATCTGGCGCTGTGCGGAACTGCCAGCCACCGGCCACTTCCACCGGCATGACGCCACGCCCTTCATACCGCGCCACCAGCGCCCCCATGACAGCTGCCACAAAAGCTCCAAGGTCTTCCACCCCATCTGGCACCAGTTGCCGGAGTTCCAGCAATTCCGCCAGACGCCGAAGACTGACCGGTTCGGTACCCGCAAAAATCAGAGCTTCCGCCAGACGCACGGCGTCATCCGGCACGGCAAACAGCACATCTACGCCTTGCGGCTCTATACCAGACAGAGCGGCTATAATCTCCGGCGTATCGGCCACCGCCTGTGACGGCTGCGATACCTGCGAAGCGTGCGGGATCGTCTCAGATTCTTCGCTCATGGGGTCTCCCTGCCTGTGCGCCGCGTCCTGCGTCCGGGCCTGTCATCATGCGCGGCTGGCGTAGCACTTCCCTCCGCTGCTTCAATGTCCTTCACCCGCCTGCTAGCCGTTGCGGCGTCATCCGTATGGTCGGTATCCTCGTCCATCGAAACGTCTTGCTCCTCATGCGGCCGCAGCATGATTTTGCCGAAGGTTTCATCCTGCCGCAGTTCCAGCCGACCGCTTTTGGCCAGTTCCAATCCCGCAATCAGGGTGCCTGCCACGGCGGCCCGCCGCTGGCGCATGGCCTCCTCCCCCACGCCCTCTTCCGGCAACTGCTCCGGTAAAAAGGCATCCAGACTGTTCCAGCCCGGCGGGGTTTTGCCCAGCAAGCGAGTCAGACGGGCAAGCGCATCCTGCACCGTCCAGAACCGGATAGTGCGGGGTGCATAAATCCGCTTCCGGGCGGTACGCCGCATGGCCGCCATATAGGCGCGCATGAGTTGCGGCATATCCAGCGCCAGACCGGAGCGGTCAATTTCAATCAGGGTTTCGCCCTCACCCCGGGCGAACACATCGCGCCCAAGCCGAGGCCGGGCATCCAGCCAGCGGGCAAGTTCCGTCATGCAGGCCAGCTCAATCAGCCGTTCCTGCAAAAGCTCGGCGGCGTCTTCCCCCTCCGCCGCCAGTTCATCTTCCGCAGGTAGCAGCAGGCGGGATTTCAGCCAGGCCAGCCAGGCCGCCATAACCAGCCAGTCTGCCGCCAGCTCCAGCCGCACTTTGCGGGCAGATTCCACAACAGCGAGATACTGTTCCACCAGTTGCAGGATGGAAATGCGGGACAGATCAACCTTCTGCGCCCGCGCCAGATCCAGCAACAGATCAAGCGGGCCTTCAAACCCGTCCAGTGACAGGAGGGGGACACGCGGCACACCGCCATCCCCGCCAGCGTCCGCGCCTACCGGAACAGCAACGCCAGAAGCCTCTGCCGGGTCTGGCAGAGGCTCTGACGTTTCCATCTCTGGCACGCTCTCAGGCGGCTGCGCGGCATCCATTCTGTCTGCCCTTAATGGACCTGTGTACAGCCCAGCCCGCGTTCCCGCACGGCACTACAGAAGCTGCGCGTTTCCGCGACCGAGGCAAAGCCCCCTACCCGCAGGCGATAGAATACAGCGTTATCCCGCTGTACTTTTTCGATTACCGGTGAGCGGTCTGCAAACAGGGTCGGGTAGCGCGTTTTCAGGCGGCTCCATTCCTGCTGTGCCTGTGCTTCGTTCTGAAGTGCCGCCAGCTGAACGCGGAACTTCCCGCTGGTGCCCGCACTGGCCGCCGGGGCTGCCTCTTCCGTTTTACGAGCGGGTTCAGCGTCTTCCGCAGGCGCAACCTTTTTCGGTGCAGGTTTAGGAACGACCTTGCCAGGCACGGGAGCAACGGGCGCTGCTGCCGGTGCGCTGGCCGCGGCATCGCCGGAAGCGGAGTCATCCGCAACACCAGTGCCTGATTCAGGCAGGCTTTCCGGCTGCTGAGGGGCATCGGTTTGTGCAGACGTGCCCGCAGGAGCAGACGCGTCACCTTCCGGCGCAGCCCCATCCGCTCCGGCGGAAGGACCTTTGGCCTGATCGGCAGATGCGACGTCACCGGGGGCGGAACCTTCCGTGGCTGCCGTTTTGGCTGCCTGCTGGCCATATTGTGCGGCCAGCGCCCCCGGATTAGGCTTTTCCGGCGCAGGCACCGGATGCGCCTGCCCGTCATCAGCCTCCGGCGCGCTCAGGCCATCCACCTGCATCCCGCCCGGATCAACCGGCTTGGTCTTCATAGCAACCGGCGGCGGCCCGAGCACGGGCACCCCGCTCTGGTGGTGACCCATCAGCGCCCAGCCACCAATGCCCAGCACCAGCAGACCACCCAGCCCCGCAGCCCCGTAAACCAGCCGACGGGTTCCGGTATCACTGCTCAGAAACTGAGAAATCACGCCTGCCCCGACGCCGCCCGCAGGGGCAGCCGGACGGCGCGGAGGCGGCACATCATAATCCGTGCTCATGCGTTCCCGCGCACGGTTGATGCGCTCGTCAAAAGACCCTTTGTCGTTTTCGCTCATTAACGCATCTCCTCCACAGGCTCTACGCCCATGACAGCCAGCCCGGACCGAATCACGGTTGCAGTTGCCGCAACCAGTGCCAGCCGCGCCCGCGTGGCATCAGGCGCATCGGGCTGGAGAAAGCGCAGAGACGCATCATCCCGCCCACGGTTCCACAGCGCGTGGAAATCACCCGCCAGGTCCGCCAGATAGAAGGCCACGCGATGCGGTTCCCGCGCAAGTGCCGCGGCTTCCACCAGACGCGGCCATTCTGCCATACGGCGCACGAGCGCCATTTCTGCATCGGAATTCAGGCAATCCAGCGGCACAGCGGCCAGAGCGTCCGGCGTAATGGCCCCGTAAGAGCCTTCTTCCTGCGCGGCCCGCAGCACGGAGCGGCAGCGTGCATGCGCATACTGCACGTAAAAGACCGGGTTATCGCGCTTCTGCGCCACAACCAGATCCAGATCGAACTCCATCTGTGCATCGCTTTTGCGGGTCAGCATGGTGAAGCGCACGGCATCCTTGCCCACTTCATCAATCAGGTCCCGCAGCGTGACGAAGGTGCCTGCCCGCTTGGACATTTTCACCGGCTGGCCATCACGCAGAATATGCACGATCTGGCACAGCACCACTTCCAGCGGCACGGTGTCGTTCGTCACGGCACGTACGGCCGCCTTCATGCGTTTGACGTAACCGCCATGATCCGCGCCCCACACATCCACCATCATCTGCGCACCACGGGCCACCTTGTCTGCATGGTAGCCAATATCATTGGCGAAGTAGGTGTTGGTGCCGTCCGACTTGCGCATCGGGCGATCCACATCATCGCCAAACTGTGTGGAGCGGAACAGGAGCTGTTCGCGCTCTTCCCAGTCATCGGGCAGCTTGCCTTTGGGGGGCTCCAGCACACCCTCGTACAGCAGGCCCTGCTTTTCAAGCTTTTCGATAGCGGCATCTGTCACGCCATCGCGCAGCACCTGTGCCTCAGACGTAAAGACATTCTGGTGCACGCCAAGGGCTGCCAGATCATCTTTAATGGCCAGCAGCATCTGCGCCACGGCAAAGTCGCGCACCGTGTCCAGCCATGTCAGTTCCGGAGCCGGATTTGCACCGGGTTCCGCCAGATTATCGCCGTACTGAGCGACCAGCGCTTCACCCACCGGGATCAGATATTCGCCACGATATTGCAGGCCGGTCGGGGTCAGAGCATCAAATGCCTCTTCCGTCACGGTGGTACCCAGAGCCTGCAGGTAGCGCCAGTAAACCGCCCATGCCAGCGCCTTCACCTGTGCGCCGGCATCGTTGATGTAAAATTCCTTGGTAACGTCAAAGCCTGCCTTGGCCATCAGGTTGGCAAGCGCATCACCCACCACGGCACCACGGCAATGACCCACATGCATCGGGCCGGTGGGGTTGGCGGACACATATTCCACATTCACCCGCACACCCGCGCCAGACTGCGACTCGCCATAGGCTTCCCCAGCCTTCAGCACGGCAGGCAGGGTAGCGCGCAGCACGTCCGGGGTGAGTGTGATGTTTACAAAGCCCGGACCGGCAGCGGCCACGCGGGCAACGCCTTCAACTTTCTCCAGTGCGGCGACGAGGTCCGTGGCAATGTCGGCAGGCTTGCGGCGGGCCGGTTTGGCCAGCAGCAGGGCCGCATTGGTTGCCATATCCCCATGCGAGGGGTCACGCGCCGGGGTGACTTCCACACGGGCCAGCGTTTCTTCCGACACATCAGGCAGCATCGCCCGAACGGCGGCCAGAACGTGGTGACGATAACGCTGGAACAAACAGTCTGACATTACACTCAAGATCCCAAAGAAAGCGGTAGAACCGCGTTTTCAGCCTGCTATGGACAGATCAGTCAACCGGCGATGTTCTTCCATCGCGTAGCGATCCGTCATGGAGGCGACATAATCGGCCACTGTACGCCGCAATCCGGCCTCGTCTCCCGCCAGAGCGGGTTCGCGCCAGCCATCGGGCAGCAACTTGGGCGACTCCACCAGAATGGTAAACAGTTCGGACGTCACATGCTTGGCCTTGTAGGTCATGCGGTTGACGCGCCAGTGGCGGTAAAGCTTGGCAAACAGGAACTTCCTGATGCTCTTGTTGGCCTCTGCCATCTCCGGGCTGAAGGCCACAACGGGTTCCGATGCTGCCCGAATCTCTTCCACACTCTGCGGAGCCAGATCGGCCAGCCGCTTACGGGTGCAAACCAGCACATCGGTTGTCAGAGCATGAATCACGCGCCGGACCATTTCGTGCCGGATGCGCTGCTTTATATGCGGTGTGTCCTTTGGTAGGTCTTCGGCCAGCTTGCGGGCATCCCGCAGGGCATCCCCCACCAGCGGCACATCGACCAGATCATCCAGCGAGAGCAGGCCGGATTTCACGCCATCATCCAGATCATGCCCGTGATAGGCAATGTCATCCGCAAGAGCGGCCACCTGCGCCTCAGCCGAGGCATACGTCCCCAGATCCAGCGACCATTGCGCATCAATCTCCCGCAAACGGGCCAAGGGGTTTCGCACCGGGCCATTATGTTTAGCCAGCCCTTCCAATGTTTCCCATGTCAGATTCAGGCCATCAAACGCCAGATAGCGCCGCTCCAGCAGGGTCACCTGCCGCAGGGCCTGCGTATTATGGTCAAACCCGCCCCAGGGCTGCATCTGGGCGGCAAGGGCTTCTTCTCCCGCGTGGCCAAACGGCGTGTGGCCCAGATCATGCGCCAGAGCCACGGCTTCCGTCAGATCCTCATCCAGCCGCAGATACCGCGCCATGGAGCGCGCCACCTGTGCGACTTCCAGAGAATGGGTCAGCCGGGTACGAAAAAAATCGCCCTCATGGTTGATAAAGACCTGTGTCTTATATTGCAGGCGACGAAAGCCGGAGGAATGCACCACACGGTCCCGGTCACGCTGCCAGGGGGAGCGGGTGAGTGATTCCTCTTCCGCATGCAAGCGGCGCCCCCGCTCCGGTGCCATATGCACGGCGTAGGGTGCGAGAGACATCTGTGCGGCAGCCTGTAATCCCATAAGTCTTCCGGTCCTGCTTGCTCTGGTGTGGGCGGTTTTACCCCCGCGTCCATAGAGGAGGCACACTAGGCCATTGCGTGAAAATTGACCATGCACGCCCTCACGGCCCCTTCAAACCAGAGCCCGCGCACGCTATCTACAAAGACATGACCCAGCCCCAGCCCTTTTCCGTCTCCGATGCCGCAGCCGCGCGCATTGCCCGCGTGATTGCATCACGCACCGCTTCTGCTTCTGCAGAGGGGAAAGCCCCGCCTGCAGCGCTGCGCGTGGCGGTGGAAGCCGGGGGCTGTAATGGCTTCCAGTATCAGTTCAAACTGATCGGGCCGGACGATATTGCCCCGGATGACATCAAACTGGACAAGGGCGAAGCTCTGGTGGTGGTAGACCCCGTCAGCCTCGACCTGCTGGCCGGTGCACAGCTGGACTTTGCAGACAAGTTGATGGGCGCGCATTTCACGGTCAACAACCCGAATGCAGCGTCTTCCTGCGGGTGCGGCACGAGCTTTTCCGTCGCATGAAAATCGCCAGCTGGAACGTCAATTCAGTCCGTCAACGGCAAGACCTGATTCTGGACTGGCTGAAACGCCATGAACCAGACGTGCTGATGATGCAGGAAATCAAATGCGAAACCGCGCATTTTCCCGCCGAAATCTTTCAGAACGCCGGGTATAAATGCGCCGTTGTGGGCCAGAAATCCTACAATGGGGTGGCGACACTGGTGCGGGGTGACTTTGAGACCACCACCGACCACCTGCCGGGGTTTGAAAACCCCGCAGCTCGCTATGTTGAAGTGCGCACGCAAGGGCTGACGCTGGGTAACCTCTACCTGCCCAACGGCAACTCTGGTGGGGAAGAGGGCTACGCAACCAAACTGGCGTTTTTCGATGCCCTCGCCTGCCGCGCTCAAAATTTCCTAAATTCTGAAACTGATTTTGTGCTGGCCGGAGATTATAACGTCTGCCCGACAGCAGAAGACTACGCCCCCGGCGCGCTGGGGCCAGATGATGCCCTGGCGCGGCCTGAAAGCCGGGCAGCATGGCGGCGTCTGGTCTGGCTGGGGCTGACCGATGCTCTGCGCGCCGTCCATCCTACTGGCACCGCGTACACGTTCTGGGACTATCAGGCCGGAGCATGGCAGCGCGACTGCGGCCTGCGTATTGACCACGCTCTGCTCTCCCCCCGCGTTGCGGAGCGGCTAATTGATGCCCAGCCTGACAAGGAAGAGCGCGCCATGGAACGCCCGTCCGACCATGTGCCGCTGATTGTAACGCTGAAAGACCCGGCTCCCGCAGCCTGATCGCATACCCACGATTAAGTCGCCCGCCTGACGCGGGACGCAACACGGAGTTTGTCTGTATGAGCACTGCCCCTCAGTCCCTTCTTTCTATGGCAGAGGCTCTGGCGGACGGCAGGCTGCGCAGTCGGGATCTGGTGGAACAGGCGCTGGACCGCGTTGCGGACCCACAGGGTGAGGGTTCCCGCACGTTTGTCGCCGTGCATACCGAAGCTGCTCGCGCTGCGGCGGATGAGAGTGACCGCCTGCGCAAGCAGGGTGTCCCCCTTCCCGCTCTTTCAGGCCTCCCTGCCTCAGTCAAAGATCTGTTTGATGAAGCAGGGTCTGTGACCAAAGCAGGCTCCCGCGTTCTGGAAGACGCCGCCCCCGCCCCACAGGACGCCCCGGCCATTGCCAACCTGCGCAAAGCCGGGCTGATTTCCATTGGCCGCACCAGCATGACCGAATTTGCGTTCTCGGGCGTGGGCATCAATCCGCATACAGGCACACCCGCTAACCCGTGGGAAAGAGCAAATCGTCGCATTCCGGGTGGCTCATCCTCCGGGGCGGCCATCTCAGTCACAGATGGCATGGCTGCGGTCGGTATTGGCAGTGACACAGGCGGCTCCTGCCGTATCCCCGCTGCCCTGACCGGGCTTGTTGGCTACAAACCGACCGCCTCCCGCATTTCCACCGCTGGCACGGTTCCTCTCTCTTTTACGCTGGACTCTACCGGCAGTCTGGGGCGCACCGTGTCCTGCTGCTGGGCAGCGGATCGCGCCTTGTCCGGGCAAAGCATTAACCCGACGGATGCGCCTGTGGCAGACAGCATCAGCGCGCCGCGTCTGGGTGTTCTACGTAACTACGTAACCGTCGGCATGGACAGCATTGTGGCCCGCACTTACGAGCAAGCGCTCCAAAGGCTTGAGCAGGCAGGCGCTATCCTGACAGACGTGACCTTTCCGGAGCTGGACACGCTGCCGGAAATTAACGCGCTGGGCGGTTTCCCCGCACCGGAATCCCTCACATGGCATGAAAAACTTATTCAAGAGCACGGGGATCTTTATGATCCGTTTGTTTTAAAGCGGATTTTGCGAGGCAAAGAACAGAGCGCTGTGGACTACATTACGCTCCGGCTACGTCGCCGCGCCTTGATTACAAAAGCGACTGAAGCACTGGATGCGTATGACGCCATCCTGATGCCCACGGTGCCCGTTATCGCCCCCCGCATTGATGATCTGCACGATGATACCGTTTACGCCACCACCAATCTTCTTCTCCTGCGCAACCCAACGATCACCAATTTTCTGGACCGCTGCGCCATCAGCCTGCCCTGCCATGAGCACGGCTCCGCGCCGGTTGGGATCATGGCGATGGGGCATCACATGCGCGATGAGCATTTGTTTGGTGTTGCCGCGTGGATGGAGCCGGTTTTGGGACAAACTCTCTCTTAAATCAGCCCCGCTCTCCTTATGATTATCAAAAGAACTTTTAGAAAATTCTGTTTTAAAAACGATCAGAAGCACCTGATTACGAAAGGAAAAACTCAATCATGAGATGGTTCAGATCACGCCTCATCTGTCACCTTCTGGGCCACCAGTGGTCCCCGTGGGTGCTCCAGCGTTCATGGGATGGGAAGCAGGATTTTCTCCATCGCCACTGCACGCGACAGGGATGCCTCGCAACCGAGAAAAAAGCACCCTGACCCTGAACAGGAAGAAGCCGTTTCCAGTTCCTCGCCTTACGGCTATCGTCTTCAAAATCCCGCAGGAGGCGAATTTGAAAAGAGTTATCCCGGCAACGCTCACACTTCTTTTGGCGGCATGCGCAACGCAGGAAAAGCCCCCGGCACCTGCGGACGATATGAGCGCGTCTCAGCCTGTCCAGACTGCACCGGCTTCTCCAGAACCGACGGCACAGAACAACGCGGAAGCCACCGTTGTGATGAAGGCCGACATCAGCAGAGACGGCCACAACGTAAACTGCCGGATCATATCAAGCGAAAAGCCTGATCTGGACGATATCTCTCTGGATTATTGCCGCAATGAGCACTATCGACGCCCCATCAAAAACGGTATTCCCGTGATCGAGCATGACCACCTGGTAACCGTTAAATATCACGTGGATAAGTGACGGAGGGATCACCGTTCCCCTTACTCAGGAAGCAGGCTTGCTATCATTATTCGCGTAAGCATACTTCCCTCCTCGGTGCAGGGCGCGCTGATACGCGGGACGGTCATGAATACGGCTTAGGAACGCTTTCACATGCGGCCGACCGTCCGTTGCCTCGGCGCGGGCGGCAGCGGCTTCAAGAGGGAAGCTCATCTGAATATCCGCTGCGGTAAAGTCATTACTGGCAAACCATGCACTGTCTGACAGGCTACGTTCCCAATAATCCATATGCAGTTTGACCTGCGGATTAATGAATTTTGCCTGCGCTCCTTTCGCAATCAGGAATGCAAACGGGCGGAAAGGCAAAGGGGCCTTTTCTGGCAGCATCCCGAATATCAGTTTGAGCAAAAGCGGTGGCATAGCCGACCCTTCTGCATAATGCAGCCAGTAGATGAAGCGGATGTACTCGGGTGTATCGCGCGCAGGTGCCAGGCGGCCATTGCCGTATTTATTGATGAGATATTCGATAATCGCCCCGCTTTCTGCCAGCGTCACATTACCATCGGTATCCGTGATGACGGGAGTCTTGCCCAGGGGATGAGTGGCCCGCAGAGGTTTCGGGGCCATCATGGTTTTGGGATCGCGCTTATAAAACTTGATGTCATAGGGCAATTCCAGCTCCTCCAGCAGCCAGAGAATCCGCTGGGAACGTGAATTGTCCAGATGATGCACGGCAATCATGATAAGCGATCCTTCCTGTGGGTATGAGGCCCCGAGCGCCGCCCCAGACAGTATCTATAAGGACCTGATCATGGCTTTGGTTCCGTGCATCGGATGAGGCCTAGTGGAGGAAGGCGTGCCTTAGACAGCTTAGGTGCAACTCAGGGAAGAAGGACCTTGTCCTGCACGAAGCACTATCAGCTCCCCTGGAAGAAGCGTGTTTTCTCAAACGCCTCAGAAGCCAAAGCACGCCAAAAAACTGCTTTGGTGAAATTTTTCAGTGATGATTTCAGGAATAAGCCTGAAAAGGCTTCTCAAGATAACTCTATCAAAACAGATATTTTTTGAAGTTATCTGGCGGAGAGAGAGGGACTCTCACGCCATGAGCAATTTACCGCAGAAAACCGCCAAAAAACATGTCACTACAGCATTGTATGGCGTAGCTACACACTACAGCCTGTTGTTAGAACTGCCTCATTCACTCCTTAACGCTAACACTGTTCGCCTGTCCACGCCCCTCACAAGAGGCCACTGGCTCAAGCCACAGCCCGAAGGCACCTGTTAACGTGCTGGCGTGTGATGCCAAGCTGACGAGCGATAGCTGTCGCACCCAGCCCCTCCGCCTTCAGTTTCTTCACCTCTTCACGGTCAACCGTTGGCTTGCGGCCTTTGTAGACACCTTTCGCCTTTGCAAGCGCTATCCCTTCAAGCTGGCGTTCTTTCCGTAGGTTGGTTTCAAACTCAGCGAACACTCCCAGCATATCCAGAAAGGCTTTTCCTGCCGCTGTTGACGTGTCTACGGGCTGTTCTGTGCATTGCAGCGCAACGCCTTTGCTCTTTAGCATGCCAACAATTTTCTGAAGATCAGCAACCGAACGGGCAAGTCGGTCTATCCGCGTCACGACCAGCGTATCCCCCTCGCGCATGAATTGAAGGAGGGTTGTCAGTTCATCCCGCCCTTCCATCTTGGTGCCGGTCTTTTGCTCTGCTCTGACTTCATCACACCCAGCAGCTTCCAGCGCCTGCACCTGTGCTTCCGTGTTCTGGTCTATCGTTGAAACGCGGGCATATCCGTAACGCATTGCATGAGTGTCCTGCTGAATTGGAACATTAGGCTTTAGACCTGATGATCTATGTGGAACATAAACCCAAAGTCAATCTAAATGTTCCGCACAATCGCCCCATCATGTTCTAGCACTCACAGGTATACCCCAATGTTCCATACGCATGGACACCAGTCCATTTCAAAGACTCACAGAAGCCCGCACAGAGTCCTATCTGCATTCATGGCTGTCAGATAGCCAGAACAAGGCAGATGCGCCTCTACGGGCTTCTATGACTCTCTCAGAGCGTGGTGAGGAGCGCAGGCTGTATGTCGGTTCTTTGTTATCCAAAGACACTCAGCCTAAGGTTACAGCTAGTTAATGCTTGAGAGGCAACAGGCACACCGTCTGGCAAGGAGCACACCACGGCATCCGGGGCTATGGTCAGAGCGTAACAGGGACTCCAAACGGGCCACCGAGCGCAGTTTTCAGAGGATTTTTGGTTTCAAAACAAAGCCTAAAGTCAATCTTTGTTGCTGTTGTTCGATCGTTGTCGGAAGCGTTCACTCTATGAAAACCGGAGAAAAACCTATGGAGGGAATTTTCACTTCCCCACCCTCAAAGCCCCGTATTTGACTCCTGAGACGCTTCTAGACCTTCTCCGGCACAATGAGAGCAAGGAACCACATGATACCATTCAGCGGGCCTCTGTGAGTCTCTGAGAGGCATGCCCTGCTTTTTGTGGCACATGGCAATCAGGATCTTGATCAGCCAAAAACCTGTCTAAAGATCTCTCTGAAGACCAGTCTTTCTTTGTGTCTTCTCTCTTGAGCGAGAGCGAGAGAAACAGCCACTTTAGGGCACCTATAAAGCCCTGAGTGCAAAAATGCAGCGTATTGATACAGAACGACCTTAGAGGTTCCTAATAGGGGCCTTTAAGACCCTTAAAGGTATCCTATCCTTCTAATATAAAGAATAATAATAAGGATAACTATAAAGGACCCTTTAAGAGGGCTGCCGTGTATCGCCAAATGACTTCAAGTCAATTCATTCCCACAAAAAGGAGATACACCGACCATGACCAGAACTTCCTTACCAGCCATTGAAAGACTTCGCGCAAATTGTGTTGAAACACCTCCGCCGGAAGGCAGTCAGATCACCTCCCCTTGCCTGTCATTCAGAGGGGCAGCCCTCCCACGAGGTGGTCACGTTCGACTTAGGGAGAACGGAAAAAAAGCTCTAGCGCATCGAGTGGCCTACGAAGCCAAATACGGGGCCATCCCAGAAGGTATGGTTGTGATGCACCTTTGCGACAATCCCGCTTGCTGCAATCCTGATCACCTGATGCTTGGCACTCCCAAGGATAATGCTCACGATGCAATCCTGAAAGGCCGTTCCAAGGGTAGTCGTAAGAACGCTCTGCCCAACCTCATTAACCGAGTGTCACTCCTGCAAAAATCCGGCAAGACACCAGAAAAGATTGCTCACGAAATCGGCTACGACCTCACCGCAGTTCGATCACTCTTGGATTTTCTAGAGGACGACGAAGAACTCTACGAAGGGACGCAAGCAAGCTACGGAGACGACCTCGCGGACCACCAAAGGCTGGAGAGGCTGGTTTACGATCAGCACACTTCTACCGCTATCATAGCTATCCCAGAAAGCTATGGTCCACCACTTCCTGTTCATCTGGAATGTAACTTCACCACTCACTAATCCGGCAAGGCCACACGACACAGCCCCACAAGAAATCTTGAAGCGCAACCACGCTCCTTGGCATCTTGTGGGGCTTTTTAGCTGAGGGAAGCCAAGACCTTCTCCGGCAGCCCTTTGTCCACCATGCCCAGAATGGCAGCTTCATAGACCCGCCAAGGCATTTCTGCCTCCATATACGTGGTCTCCGTGATCGTCTGAGGCTTGTGGCCCATCAGCTTCTGAGCAACCGATAACTGGCATTCAGACACACCAGCCACAGCAGCCCTGCGCATGAATGTGCCAAAGCATTTTCTGAAGCTGTGGAACGTCACCAAACCATCCGATGCCGCGCCCAGCACATCCCGCCTGAACTCTGTAAAGCGTTTGGAGAAATAGTAACCCCGCTTCCCTGCTGGCCCTCCGGGCTTGCACTCAGGAAACAAAGGAGCGTCTGGTTCACCTGTGGCTATAGCAGCAGCCAGCCTTCTTTCGATCATGGGTCTGACCAGAGGATGCAGCGGAACCTGCCTGACGGAACTGTCTGTCTTTGCGTCCTCTTCAAGCACAGCAATGCCCAGCAGATCAGCCCCCGGAAGCTGCACAACCTTGTCCACCGTCAGGCTGCACAGTTCGTTCTCTCTGGCCCCAGTCAGGAGAGCCAAGGGCATCAGATCACGGATAGCCTGTCCCCATGTCCATCGCCTCCCTGCATCAGGATCAGCCTGCAAGAGGGCCAGCAGTTCACCTTCTGAGAACTCACGGCGCTTTGGTCTGCTGTTGCCCTGACGTGCTGCCTGCTGTTTCAGGCCTCGGGTGGCACCATCCCACGGGTTCGGGCCAGAGATGATATGCTTGCGAATGCACCAGTCCCAGAACATCTTGAGAGGACTGACCCGGCTTCCCACAGTCTTAGCAGTCAGACCAGCGCTGCCCAACAGCCACTCCGTAAAGCCCCCCAGCACCCTCGGCTCCAGTCTCTCCAGCGCTTTGGCTCTAAGGTGCTTCATAACGTCTGTTATTGGACTGGCGTGCCACTGACTGTCATGTTCGGCAAGATAACTGGCGAAGTGATTGAAAGCAGCCTTGTCCATCGCCCGTGAAGCCTTGCTGACGCTTCTGTCTCTCTCCTGTTCCCAGCGGTCCAGCAAGGGGCCGAGAGGCGTCTCTTCACCAAAGGCAACAGCGGCGAAACGGTCATAATGTGGCCCCACAGGTTTGCCTGCGTCCCGGAGTTCACCCAACTGTTCCGCTATGAGGTCCCGTAGCTGGCTTTCCTTCCGATCGCGGGGGCTTGTCCGTATTGTCGTGGAATGAATGCTTCCGTCAGCGGTCGCTGTATAGAGCTCTTCAGCCTCGTCTTCCCGGTCCGATGCCTTGGTAATCTCCCTCCGGGCCGCAAGCCCTTCTGCTACAGCTTTCTCTTCATCATCCCATGCAAAGGCCCAGTCAGGCTTCCAGCCACCATCAAGAGGCGCAAGACCGATTGCCTGAAGTTTTGCATCGATCTCTGCACGGATAGCCTCAAGAGCCTTTGGACGCCTGCCCATCGCTGCTTTACGGTCTGTGGTGCCCAGAGTTCTCACCACATCAGCCTTATGGCCGCTCTTTGTTCCGTATGCCTTGCCTACGTCAAAACGCCTGTCACGAGGGACATGAAACCGGACGCTCCATGTCTGAGCACCGGTCCGCCGGAATATACTGTGCATGTCTTCCATACCTGCCGATATGTAGCGCTGAGCATGTAACTGCACAATACAATCCTGTCGTGACAGGTTGGCTTAAGTGCTTGTTTTTTCAGGGGAAATTACATTCTGGCGGAGAGAGAGGGATTCGAACCCTCGGTACGCTATTAACGTACACACGCTTTCCAAGCGTGCGCCTTAAGCCACTCGGCCATCTCTCCGGCGCGGGAGTGGTAATAGCAATTCTGACGGATCAGGCAAGAGGGAAAACGAGCGTTTTTGCCCGTCAGGCCGAAAAAGTGACCGATCGGGCATTTTGGATGAAGCGGGCAATGGCATCCGGGCTTTTGATACCGGGCGCACTTTCCACCCCGGAGGACACATCCACCGCGGGAGCGCCGGTTATCGCCACAGCCTGCGCCACATTAGCCGGGTTCAGGCCGCCCGCCAGCATCCACGGAAAAGTCGGCAGCCAGCCCTTCATCAGTCCCCAATCCAGTTGCTGGGCATTGCCTCCTGGGCGCGTCGCGCTGGCGAGCGGCTTTGGCTCAATCAGCAGTCTTTCCACTCCGGCGGGGCAGTGCGCCGGCAAATCAGCGCACGCAGACACTGGCTGAGAGAGCCAGACAGGCAACCCAAAGCGCGCACGCACCTCAGTGGCCCGCTCAAAAGAAGCATAGATCTGCAAAATATCCAGCGAGACACCCTCCAGCACACGGGCGAGAGTCTCATCATCAGGATGCACAAACAGCCCGACGCGCGCAGGGCCTCCGGTATGCCGGGCAGAAAGCGCATGGGCCTGCGCGGCTGTCACGCAGCGGGGGGAGCGGTCAAAAAACACGAACCCCACCCAGTCCGCGCCATGTGCGATGCAGGCATCAAACCCGGCCTCTTCCGTCAGTCCGCAAATTTTAACACCACGAGCACCAGAGGCCGGATCATGTGCCATGTTACGCGGCCAGTTCTGCCGTAATGGCAGCCGCAGCGGCGGCCGGATCTGCTGCCTGCGTGATGGGACGGCCGACTACAATCCAGTCGGCCCCGGCCTGACTGGCCTGCCGGGGAGTCATAATCCGCTTCTGGTCTCCCGCCTGACTGCCAGCGGGCCGGATTCCCGGCGTGACCAGCAAAGGCGCATCACCCAGCGTATCCCGCAGGGGAGCAAGCTCATGCGCAGAGCAGACCAGCCCATCAATCCCGGCCTGCATGGCCAGCTTGCCTAGCCGCAGCACCTGCGCCCGTGCGCCGTCCATCACGCCGGTTTGTTCCAGAGCATGATCATCCAGACTGGTCAGCACTGTAACAGCCAGCAGCGCGGGCCGGGCATCAGCCGGAAAAGCCTCATCACACGCTTTGCGGGCAGCTTCCATCATGGCCAGGCCACCAGAAGCATGCAGCGTCAGCATCTTGGGCCGCAGGCTGGACAGGGATTTAATGGCCGCAGCAACCGTATTGGGAATGTCGTGCAGCTTAAGGTCCAGAAACAGCGGGGTTGCGCCCGCTACGTCGGCCACAGCCTGAAACCCTGCCGCATAGGCAAATTCCAGCCCAAGCTTTACCGCCCCGGCGGATGGCGCCACCGCCTGCGCCCATGCCTGCGCCGTCGCGGCATTTTGTGTATCGAGTGCCGCAATCAGGCCAGTCTTACGCTTCATGTCAGATACGATCTTCCTGCACGGGAGAAGGAGAGGCATGACCAGCCACGGATGGTGCGGGAGCCACAACCTGCGGAGCAACGGCAGACGCCGCCTGCACCTGCGCCAGCTGCGCTTCCAGCTCTTTGATCCGCTGTTCCGCCTTGCGGGCGCGGCGGCGCTGCACCAGCTCGGCTGCCCACAGGCAGAACGCCCCCATGATAAAGCCCGTCGCCGCGACGATCAGGGCCAGCACCCCAGCTGAACACTTCCAGCTATAGGTGAGCAGCCACATATCCAGCGGGTCCTGATTACTGGCGCTGAAAATGACAAGAGCCAGCAGGAAGGGGATAACAACAGTGAGTCTGATCATGGGTTTCTCGTAGCCTTCCAGTGTACGGAGAGCAAGGAATCAGATGAAAGAAAAGACGCAAGAGCCGACTACCTCGCTATACCCCAAATTTTTGTTAAGGTTTGATATTTTAATACTGTTCTCATGGGGCAATAAACGGACTACCCCCTCGCACATCAGGCACTAATCTGTTACTCATCCCGTACTTTGGCGCTTTTCTTCCTTACCCACCATAGATTGAAATTTGACGACAGGAGCCTTTGCACACCATGGCTGACCAGAACGATTTTATGACAGATTCTATTGGCGGTGCTGCAAGTTCCTCCGCAAAACCCGGCGTTTTGATGGGAATCCAATACGTCAAGGCCGTCACATTTCAGGTTATTGGCGCCCCGACCGTTTATGCCCTTGCTCAGGAACGGCCGCAGATTGCCATTATGGTTGATGTCCGCGCCAATCAGATTGGCGAAAACATGCCGAATTTTGAGGTCGAGCTGGTCATGCACTGTCAGGGCCAGACGGCTCCGGGCCCGAATGGTGAAGAGCCGGTGCGTTTGTTTGAAACCAAGATGACCTATGCCGGGATTTTCACACTCAATCATTCGACGGCGGAAACATTTGAGCCGCTCCTGCTGATTGAAGCCCCGCGCCTGCTGTTCCCCGGCGCGCGGAACCTGCTGGTTACGTTAAGTCGTGAAGCCGGCTTCCTGCCAATTGT
This sequence comes from Acetobacter sp. KSO5, assembly GCF_044094635.1. Lineage (NCBI taxonomy): Bacteria > Pseudomonadati > Pseudomonadota > Alphaproteobacteria > Acetobacterales > Acetobacteraceae > Acetobacter > Acetobacter sp. KSO5. The sequence continues at coordinate 2,722,198 of NZ_CP172014.1, forward strand.
GGTCCAGCAGATCGATTTTGCGGAACTCTGGCGCAACCGCCGCGCTCAGGGCTGATAAACTCCAGCGCCCTGCTCTTCTCGTTGGTTTGAAGAAAGGCTGATGCGATGACATCTCTCCAGTTCCCTCCCCTGTGGAAAGCCTTTGACCCAGAGTGGTACCGGCAGGAATATAAAACTGTTCTGGGAGACGTCATCTCGCTCCCGGATGCGGATCTCAAGGCATGGTACGAGGATCAGGGGGCGTTTTCCGGTCATTCTCCTAACCGCTATTTTGATGAAGAATGGTATCGGCGGAACTGCTCGGAAGCACTGACTGAGATTGCAGCCAACCGCTGCCGGTCAGGCTTTGAGCATTACTGCCGCAGCGGGTTCAAAACGCAGTCCCCCCACTATCTGTTCTCCGAACGGTATTATACGTCCCGCTCTCCGGATATCAGTCTGGCCAACCTGGAGAAAAACGGGTTTGCCAACGGCTATGACCATTTCCTGCGGTCAGGCGATAAGGAACATCGGTCCGGACATCTGTTTTTCAACCCGGAAATCTATATTCGCAACAGGCCGGAAAACCCGGAACTGGCGCATCTCTCCCCGTTCATTCATCTGCTGCATGCGGACAAGAGCATGCCGGATACGGTGCCGCTTTCCAGCCAGTTTGACCCTGCATGGTATCGCATTACTCAGCCGCAAGCCGTGCAGGCAGTGGAATACGGGTACACGCCCAACCTGCTGTATCAATTTCTGGCTGATTTCACCCCAGACGGTTTCTAACCTTCCCTCTGCCTTCAAATCGTGTGATTGCATGAGCATCACAGGCCGCTGAGCCTGACGTATTTGAGCCCTACGATGCAGAGGATGAAAAAATGACAGAACAGGCCGCTCTTGATCTGGCAGACAAAGGGCTGGATGACAGCCTGAAGCGTCTTTTTGACCTGCTGCGTATTCCCAGCATTTCCACCCAGCCCGACCATGCCCCCGACTGCCGCAAGGCAGCGGAATGGCTGGTGAAGGAGCTGAGCGAGATTGGCTTTGACGCCAGCACGCGTGAAACGCCCGGCCACCCGATGGTTGTGGCGCATGCCAAAGGACCGGAAGGCTCCCCGCATGTGCTGTTCTATGGTCATTATGATGTGCAGCCAGTTGACCCGCTAAACCTTTGGACTTCTGCTCCGTTTGAGCCGGTTCTGATCAAAGGCCCGACGGGTGACATGGAAATCACAGCCCGCGGCGCTGCCGATGACAAAGGGCAGGTGATGACCTTTGTGGAGGCCTGCCGCGCCCTGCGCGCTGCCGACGGCACGTTGCCGCTGAGTGTGACCATGCTGATTGAAGGCGAGGAAGAATCTGGTGGCGTGAACCTGCTGCCGTTTCTGGAAGCCAACCGGGATGAACTGAAAGCCGATGTTGCGCTGATTTGTGACACCGGCATGCTGGGCCGTGGCATGCCCGCCATCACCACCATGCTGCGCGGCATGGTGGGCGAGGAAGTCACCATTACCTGCGCAAACCGTGACCTGCATTCCGGTATGTATGGCAACGCGGCCCGGAACCCTATTCAGCTTCTGTGCGATATCCTGTCTGACCTGCGCGATGGCGCAACGGGCCGGGTCACACTGCAGGGCTTTTATGAGGGCGTGCCGGTCATCCCGGAAGAAACGCGTGCCCTGTGGCGCAAGATCGGCCCGAGTGACGAAGAAGGTCTTGCTCCGGTTGGCCTGAGCCTGCCTGCTGGCGAGATTGGCTATACGGCTCTTGAACAGACATGGTGCCGCCCGAGTTGCGAGATTAACGGTATCAGCGGCGGCTATGAGGAAAAGGGCTTCAAGACGGTTCTGCCCTCCAAAGCCATGGCGAAAGTCTCCTTCCGTCTGGTCGGCGATCAGGACCCGGAAGCCATTCGTGCAGCCTTCCGTGCCCATGTTGAAACCCGCCTGCCGGCAGACTGTAAGGCAGAATTCACGGCACATGGTGGCTCCCGCGCCAGCATTGTCTCTGCGGATATGCCGTTCCTGCCGCCTGCCCTGAAGGCGCTGGAAGAAGAATGGCAACATCCGGCAGCCGTCATCGGCTGTGGTGGCTCCATCCCTGTGGTGACGGAAGTACAGGAAGCGCTGGGCATGGACTCCCTGCTCATTGGCTTCGGGCTGGAAGATGACCGCGTCCATTCCCCGAACGAGAAGTATGACCTGACCTGCTTCCACAAAGGCATGCGCTCATGGATCCGGGTGCTGTACGCACTGGCTGCCCGGAAAACACACTGACAAACCACTGAGGGACTGACCACCATGCTGGTGCTGACACAAGGTGACCCGGCAGGCATAGGCCAGGAAATTACCGTGAAGGCCTGGCAGGCGCTGCGGGAAAGCGGACCGGCCTTTGTGTTTCTGGGAGACCCGGCTCTTCTGGAAACAGAGGCTCCTGTTCGTGTTCTTGGAGACATTCATGAAGCCCGAACGGTTTTTCGGGATGCCATTCCGGTTTTACCGTTATCTCTGGCTGTGCCGGTCACCCCCGGCGCGCCGGACAGCCGGAACGCAGGCAGCGTGATCGACAGCATCACGCAGGCCGTGCGTCTGGTGCAGGCTGGTGAGGCCTCTGCGGTAGTCACTAACCCCATCAGCAAGGACGTGGTGAAGCAGGCCGGGTTCACGCATCCCGGCCACACGGGGTATCTGGCTGAACTCTGCGGCGTGCCCGGTCAGGATGTCATGATGCTGGCGGGCCCGTCCCTCAAGGTTGTGCCGGTAACCGTGCATGTGGCGTTGCGCAAGGCGATTGAACAACTGACGCCGGAGCTGATTATCCGCACGGCCCGCACCACGGTGCAGGGATTAAAGCGCGATTTTGGCCTGACCAACCCGCGCGTGGCAGTTGCGGGCCTCAACCCGCATGCAGGCGAAGGCGGACTGATGGGGCGGGAAGAGCTGGACTGCATCATTCCGGCCATCCGCACCTTGCAGGACGAAGGCATGACCATTTTCGGCCCCCTGCCGCCGGACACCATGTTCACGCCGGACGCACGTGCCCGGTACGATGTGGCGTTGTGCATGTATCATGATCAGGGTCTTATCCCGCTCAAGACGCTGGATATGGCGGAAGGTGTGAATATCACGCTGGGCCTTCCTATTATTCGCACATCTCCTGACCATGGAACGGCTTTTGATATTGCAGGCACTGGAAAAGCTGACCCGAGCAGCCTGCTGGCCGCACTCAGGCTGGCCGCAGAACTGGCCGAAAACCGAAGGAAGGCATCATGACGACCACATCTCGCCCCGCCATTCGGCTTGGAGTGAATATTGACCACGTCGCCACTGTTCGGAATGCGCGCGGCGGTGCCCACCCGGACCCGGTTGCCGCGGCCCTGCTGGCTGTGCAGTCCGGCGCGGATGGCATTACCGCGCATTTGCGGGAAGACCGCCGCCATATTCGGGACGCCGACCTCCTGCGCCTGCGCGCAGAGGTTGAAGCGCCGCTCAATATGGAAATGGCTGCCACGGATGAGATGGTCGCCCTCGCCTGCAAACTGCTGCCGCATGCGTGCTGCATTGTACCGGAACGGCGGGAAGAGCTGACCACGGAAGGCGGCCTGGACGTTGCCGGACAACTCGCCGCTTTGAAACCCCGTGTTCAGGCTTTAGTGGAAAAAGGCATTCGCGTTTCTCTGTTTATTGACCCCGACCCCGCGCAGATTGAGGCCGCCGCTGCCGCAGGCGCACAGGTGGTGGAACTGCATACAGGAGCCTATGCTGAAGGTCGCGCAGGTGAGCTGGAGCGTTTGCGCGCCGCAGCAACACAGGCTGCCGCAGCAGGGCTGGAAGTGCATGCTGGCCATGGTCTGACTTATGAAAATGTCGGCCTCGTTGCAGCTCTTCCCGAAATCATGGAGCTGAATATCGGGCATTTCCTGATCGGGCAGGCCATTTTTGATGGGCTACCGACTGTGATCCAAACCATGAAGCGCCACATCCAGACCGCCTCGGCGCGCTGAGCAGAGACAAGCAGGACAGACTATGGAACAAACGCCGGGCACGCCCAAAGCACTGATGGCAGCCGTCATCGGGATGGGTATTCTGATTGTGGTGGGCACCCTTGGGCTGGTGGGCGTGATTATCCACCGGATGGGGTCTCATACGCCCCCCACCAGTGCCGCTCTTTCTGCCCCGGCTGTTCCCTTGCAGGATGCCCCCGCGCGTCCGGTTCTGCCTGCTGGCACACATCTGATCAGCATGGCCCGTGTGCGGGATGACCTTCTGGCCCTGCATGTGTCCACCAATGGTGAGGACCGTATTTTGCTCTGGCAGGTCAGCACGGGGCGCATTTTGCCCGGCATAGACAGTGCAGCACCCTTTGCTGGTGCTACACCATGACAGGGACTGATTCTTCAGCTGATCTGTCTCTCTCCGCACAGGATGCACAGGAAGAGACAATGCGCACGCCGCTGACAGCCATCGGCCTGATGAGCGGCACCTCTCTGGACGGCGTGGATGCCGCGCTCATTACAACAGATGGTATCAGGGTTTTTCATCACGGACCGTCTCTGACAGTCCCTTATGATACCGCCCTCCGTGCCCGCCTGCGCGATATTCTGGACCGCGCAGCCAGCCTTTCCGCGGATGATGCAGACCTGCTGGACGCAGAACAGGCACTGACCGACGTGCACACGCAGGCCGTGCAGGCTGTGCGTGCCAAAGCAGGAAACACTCCTGTGGATGTTATTGGCCTGCATGGACAGACCATTCTGCATGCACCGGGCCGCACATGGCAGATTGGCAACGCGAGCCGCCTCTCTGCCGCGACGGATCTGCCCGTCATTCATGATTTCCGCACCGCTGACGTTCAGGCTGGGGGCGAAGGCGCACCACTTGCTCCGCTTTACCATGCAGCCCTGCTGCACGGGCACGCCACGCCCGCTGCTGTGCTAAATATTGGCGGCGTCGCCAACCTCACACTCATGACCCGCTCTGGCGACGTACTGGCGTGTGACACCGGGCCGGGAAACGCCTTGCTGGATGACTGGATGTTCCGCCATACCGGCCAGCCCTGCGATTTTAGCGGCACCTGTGCTGCGCAGGGAACGGTTGATACGGGCCGCCTCTCCACCCTTCTGGCGCATGACTTCTTCCACAAACCGCCGCCGAAATCACTCGACCGGCTAAGCTTCCATCAGGCGCTGGAACAGATTTCCACTCTGAGCGTTCAGGACGGGGCTGCTACTCTCACCGCCTTTACTGCTGCCGCGATTGCCAGCACCCCGCTGCCAGAGCAACCACTACACTGGTTTGTCTGCGGCGGTGGGCGACACAACCCGACACTGATGCATATGCTGGCGGAAAGACTATCCGGCACGGTGCAGCCCGTCGAAACTCTGGGATGGGATGGTGATGCACTGGAAGCTGAATGTTTCGGGTTTCTGGCCGTGCGTAGTCTGCGCGGGCTGCCCCTTTCCCTGCCCGCGACGACTGGCGTGCCCTGCCCGATGCCCGGCGGTCGGCTGACCTGTGGCGGCATCAGCCCCGCAGGCCGCAGGCTGTAACCCTATCTATCCCTTTGCCAGAACAGGGCGGAATTGATCTTCCTGTTCTGGCAAGGCACCATGCGCCCAGCATGCAAGAAGGACCTGACCATGAAACGTGCCCTTATTCTTTGCCTGAGCCTGCAAGGCCTGTGTCTGCTCCCCTCCGTGGGCGCAGCACATGCGCAGACGGTGGTTGATGGCAGTGACAAGAATGCAAGCCCGTTTGTAAAATCTACCCTGCATATGCTGAGCACCCGCTTTGCAGAGGACCACCCGAAGTTCCGAAAAATCAGCACCCATAGCTCTGGTGACAAACAAATTGTCTGCGGTGAAATCAGCCTGCAGGGCAGCAAGGTGCCGGCGGCTGAAAATTTCATGCCGTTTGGCGCCACACAGGGGGAAGAAAACCCGCTGGTGTTTGAGGCGCACACCATCCCCCCCGCGCTGGACTTCCGGGAAGTGAACACATGGATCAACCATGGGGCAGACCTTGAGGATCTGGAAGAAATGGGCTGTGTGCCGGAAGGCAGCTACCGCCAGTACAGTGACCGCCTCAATACAGTGTTACAACACAGAAAAACCAACTAACGCAGCCTCCCAATATTACTGGTCTTTCAGAGCGCTCTCCTGAAAGACCAGAACTGAAAAGGGGCCAGCTATCCCCTTCGTGTTATGACAAGGCTGGCAAAAATGCCGCTTTCCTGCTGGAAAAACGCACTCTGGGCATCAATTCCCCCTGAGCCCCCAACAAGCAATTGACACCCCCGCGCCTGCGTGCATGACTATTCGGGTCCAAAATAAAAAATAACAAACCCGGTCGTTTTAAAATGAAAATCCTGTATCTGCTGCTCCTGCTGCCCTTCCTCGGGCTGCTCTGGACGCCCCTGTACGACCGCTACACGCCCGTACTGTTTGGCTTCCCCTTTTTCTACTGGTACCAGCTTGCCTGGGTGCCGGTAACCTCCGTTCTCATCTGGATTGTCTGGAAAAAGGGGCATGACGCATGACCGGCATTAACCCCTGGGCGCTGGGCGTCTTTATCCTCTTTTTTGCGGCAACCATCATCATCGGCAGTTCCATCCAGTGGCTCCGCGGCCTGTTCGGCGGCGGGAAAAGTGCGACTGTTACGTCTGATGAGGAATGGTCCCTCGGTGGCCGCCAGTTTGGCGCGTGGGTCACATGGTTTCTGGTCGGGGGCGATTTCTATACCGCCTATACCGTCATTGCTGTGCCAGCACTGGTCTATGCAGCGGGTGGGTATGGTTTTTTTGCGCTGCCTTATACCATCATCGTCTATCCGTTCATTTTTCTGGTCATGCCGCGCCTGTGGAAGCTGGCACATGCCGGGGGCCATGCCACGGCAGCGGACCTTGTGCGGGCCCGCTTTAACAGCCGTCCGCTGGAAATTGTGGTAGCCATCACCGGCCTGGTGGCGGTTATGCCCTATATCGCTCTCCAGCTGATCGGCATCCGTACGGTCATTCAGGCTCTGGGCCTGCCGGGCGATATCCCGCTGATCATCGCCTTTGTCTCACTCGCCGCCTATACATGGCTCGGCGGCCTGCATGCTCCTGCGCTGACGGCCTTCATCAAGGACATCATGATCTACATCGCCGTTCTGGTGGCGGTTACGGTCATTCCGCTGCACATGGGGGGCTATGCCGCGCTGTTTGCCGGGGCTGATACCAGCCAGCCGGTTCTGCATGCCGGTCAGGGCCTGCCTTATGCCACGCTGGCGCTTTCCTCCGCTCTGGCGGCCTTCCTGTATCCGCATACGCTCACCGGTATTCTGGCGGCAAAATCTGCGGACACCATTCGCCAGAATGCCGTGTTCCTGCCCATCTACACCATTGTTCTGGGGCTGATTGCCATGCTGGGACTGATGGCGCACACCGCAGGCATCAAGACGGACAATGCCACCATGGTTGTACCGCTGCTGTTCCAGAAGATCTTTCCGGCATGGTTCAGCGGCTTCTGCTTTGCCGCCATTGCAGTGGGCGCGCTGGTTCCGGCAGCTGTCATGGCCATTGGGGCGGCCAACCTTGTGACTAACAACCTGCTGCCTCCGCAGAAAGACCCGGTTCGCACCAGCCGCATCACGGCGCTCGCCGTTAAAGTTGGCGCTCTGTTGTGCGTGCTGTTCCTGAACGCCAAATTCGCCATTGATTTCCAGCTGCTGGGCGGCGTGATTATCCTCCAGACTTTCCCGGCACTCATCCTTGGCCTGCTGCGTGTCCGCTTTTCGGCTGTTGCCATGCTGGCGGGCTGGGCTGTGGGCGGCATTTTCGGGCTGGGCCTGTGCTGGATGGACGGGCTGAAACCCATCCATATGGTCGCACTTGGTCCGCTCTCCGGCATGATCTCAACGGGGCTGTTGTCTCTGATGGTCAATCTGGTGGTGGTCGGGCTGGTCACACTGATTAAACCGGCTGCCGAAGTCCCGAATATGTCGGGAGTTGAGCCTCAGAAGCGCACGCTCGTTTCCTGATCAACGAAACCAGCTGACGGCTTCCTGCTTTACAGTGCCCCGCAGAGACAGTTTTGCCTCTGCGGGGCATTTGTCTTTTTACGGAAATAATTTCCATTGCTCCGGCAGCTCTGGTTCGGCACCCTTTGGTCTCATTCTGCCAGAAGGGTCTCCTCATGCCAGACAGCACGCCGCCGCAGATGGGTTTTGGCCAGATGGATCTCGGGCTGACGGACACCCGACCAAAACGTGTCACGCTCAGCCCGGGTGCCACTCTGCTACGGGGTTTTGCGCTGGATCAGGCAGAAGACATCTTGCGCGCCCTCACCCCGGTTCTGCACGCAGCCCCCCTCCGCAGGATGCTGACACCCGGAGGGCGGCAAATGTCTGTCGCCATGACAAGCTGCGGCACATGGGGCTGGATTACCGGTCAGGCAGGCTACCGCTATACGCGCACAGACCCGACCACACAGGCCCCATGGCCGGCCATGCCGCCCCTCCTCTTTCAGCTTGCCAGCCGCAGTGCTGCCGCTGCGGGCTTTGAAGGCTTTCAGCCCAATGCCTGCCTGATTAACCGCTATGAAGCCGGTACGCGTATGACAGCACATCAGGACAAGGATGAAGGCGATATCACCCAGCCGATCGTCTCTGTCTCACTCGGTTTGCCCATCCTGTTTTTATGGGGCGGCCTGCAACGCACCACGCGCGCGCATCCCATCTTGTTGGAACATGGGGATGTTCTGGTGTGGGGTGGCAAAGCCCGGCTGCATTATCATGGGGTCAAACCACTGGAACAAGGTTTGCACCCACTAACCGGCCCTGCCCGCTTTAATCTGACGTTCCGGTACGTGAAGCAGGCTGCCCTTTGACTGATGGTGTCTGGGCGTGCGCGCACCTTTTCAGCACTTTTCCGTACAACATCTGCCATCACGCTAGCGCAACAAGACACTTCTCTTTTACACTCTCGCCTCTGATGCCTGTTTCCTTTGCTCCGGACACTTGTTCATGCCTGCTTCCTTCCGCCTCTCCCGCCGTATGGCTCTGAAAACCGGTACATTGGCCACCGGACTTGGTCTGCTCGGCATGAACGCCGCATGGGCACAAAACGCGCCCACAGGGCGCTTTGCCACTCTCGATCCGATTTTCCAGAAAGCGGTTCAGGAGGGCAAAACCCCCGGTGCGGTCGCGGCCATCGGTCAGGCCGGACAAACGCTGTGGAAAGGTGTTTTTGGGAACCGGGCGCTGGTTCCTCATAAAGAACCGATGACATGGGACACCCTGTTCGACATGGCATCTCTGACCAAGGTTCTGATCACCGCCCCGGCCATTATGCAGCTGTATGAACGCGGCCTTGTAAAACTGGATGAACCGGTCAGCACGTATCTTCCGGCCTTTGCTGCCAATGGGAAACAGGCCATTACCGTCCGCCTGCTGCTGACCCACTATTCCGGTCTGGCCCCGGACCTTGATCTGTCCACGCCCTGGCACGGCAAGGAAGCTGCTGTTCAACGTGTGATGGACGCTCGCCCCGTCAATCCGCCGGGTGAGCGGTTTGTTTACAGCGATATCAACTTCATTACGCTGGGGCTGATTGTTGAAAAACTTTCGGGCCTCTCTCTGGATGTTTATGCAACGCAAAACATCCTTCAGCCTCTTGGCCTCTCCCGCACCTTCTTTTTACCGGACAGCGCTCTGCACGACGCCATAGCTCCCACCCAGTATGATGAACAGAACCAGCTGCTCCGTGGCGTGGTGCATGACCCCACCACGCGCCGCATGGATGGCGTTGCCGGGCATGCCGGCCTGTTCTCCTGCGCGGATGATATGCTGACCTATGCGCATGCTCTGCTGGCTCGTCGGGCCGGACTACCCTCAGCCTTCCCGCTGCGCCCGGAAACGCTTGTGCTGATGTCCACCCCCCAGCAACCTGCCGGAAAATCTGATCTGCGCGGGTTAGGATGGGATATCGCAACCCATTATTCCTCGCCTCGCGGCGAGCATTTCCCGGCGAATTCCTTCGGGCATACCGGCTTTACCGGCACCTCTCTCTGGCTGGTGCCGGACAAGGAAACATTTGTCCTGATCCTGACCAACCGTGTCCACCCGGACGGGAAAGGCAATGTTATCGCCTTGCGCAGAGATGTAGCAACCGCTGCCGCTCTTGCCCTGCAAACATCCTGATTTTGACTTAGTGGATTGTGCCTGACGGGCTTTTTTCAAAAACGCCCGTCAGAGTCAGCTTCACATCATCCCCCACAGCGGCCATGGCGTTTCTGATCCCAAACGCGCTGCGTTGAATGGTTCCGTGGGCTTCAAACCCGACGGTATAATCGTGATCCATCGGGTTTTTGCCTGCCCCGACAAAATGGACATGCAGTGTTACGGGCCGTGTCACGCCATGCAGTGTCAGACGTCCGGCTACTTTGGCCTGTGACAGACCCTCCGACACAATCTGTGTCGAAACAAACGTGGCATCCGGATATTTGCGGACATCCAGCCAGCCTTCATCCCAGAGCGTTTCTGTGACGGAACCGGAAGTTGTCGTCAGGGATTGCACAGGCAAGCGCAACGCGACATGGGATTGTTCAGGATGGACCGAATCAAGCTGGAGAGAACCCGACACGCCAGAAAACAAGCCATGATACCAGCTGACACTCAGGCAGGAGACTGAAAAAACCACCTGCGTACGCAGGCCATCCACGTGATACAGACCGCCTTCCACAGCAGGAACTTCCACCACAGCGGGCATCACGTCTGATGCCCGCACCGGCTCGGCAAAGCTGAGCGTCAGCAGAGTTCCCATCCCAACCAGCAGAAAAAAGGCGGCACGTTTCATTGCGCTCTCCCTGTTTTATCATTCCTCCGATTGAGTGTGTAAGCGGGTTAGCTGGCTGCGAGTTCCCTCACATGTCCGCGTGCGTAAGTCTGCGTCAGAGGCTGCCTTCGCTTTTGCGCCACATTTTGACCTGCCGTTCTATCCACTTCTGGGCAGAAACCTTACGAGACGGGTCAAGCATGCGGTACAGGCGCAGGATATCATATTCATCCGGTGTGACTGTCAGAACGATATCTTCCTGCACATAACCCGTGAGGAAAATTTCCGGCTCTACACCAAACAGAGCGGCCAGTTTGGGAATATGCTTTCTGGCACTCCCTTCCCGTCCCGTCTCCCAGAACGCAATGGCTGGCCGTGACACGCCCAGCGCATCCGCAACCTGCTGCTGCGTCAGCCCGGCGGCTTTACGCAGGATCTTCATTCTCTGCCCGAGATCAGCCCCGGGAGAGACAATATCCCGTTCTTCACTATCGTTTACATGGTCCTCAGACTGGTCAGACATACTGGGTATGTTCCGTCTTGATTGTACCATTTCGTGCTCTCCCAAACATCCGATACGGTTTCCGTATGCGAATGTGGCTCTTACTCTGCCCTAAGCGTGTTTACAATTAACAGGCTGCTATGCCGCATAGTACAGCAGACGCTTGCACAATCCTGTGCAGAAAAATGTTGCCATGCTGAACAGATAGTCCTCTATCACCCGTTCAGGATGGTTAACAGAAATTTTTTATGGATTTTATTACAAAAACCCCCAATCCGTAAAAGGACTGGGGGCTAAATTCATTATACAGAGCGTATGAAGTCAGAAAATATTTTACGTATTAGAGTAAATTATTTTCTGACACCTGATATTTAGAAGCTTTGGGTAATACCCGTCAGAATAGTCCGGCGCAGACCATATTGCGGCGCTCCCACACCAATACCGCTGCCATCACGCAGCAGATAGGCGCGGTCAAACAGGTTGGTAACGTCCAGCCGAAGCTGCGTGTTGCCAAGGAAAGAATGCCCAAACAGGTTCTTGAAAGTCTGCACCGCGGCAAAGTTGAACGTTGCATATTGCGGCACAACAGCTCCGTTCGGCACATCACCATCAGCGCGAAGGCCACTGCCATAAACCATGGTGGCGGAAACACGCAGCGGGTGCCAGCTTTTGTGGAAGAAGCTGTAAGCCGCCCCGGCAGAGGCCGTCCAGCGCTGGTCGTGATCCAGATGAATCCAACGATGGCTGATGTAATTCAGATCATCCTGCCCGAAGTTGAACTGCGCGCTGGTGATATCTTTGCCGATCGCGCGAGACCATGAGAAATTCCCGTAAAGAGACAGCGGCCCCTTATCATAGGAGGTGCTGACCTCGTAGCCGTTCACCTGGCCCTTACGGTAGTTAAAGCCACTAAGCACGATTGGCGCGCCAAATTGCCCTTCATCAATCAGGTTATCGGCCAGCTTGTAATAGGCATCAAAAGACACGCGCCAGCCTGGCAGGATCTGCTGCTGAATGCCGGCATCAAAGTAATGGTCGCGCTCTGCCTTAACTGTTGAGTTCTGCGTAACCTCTGCAGCAGAGCTTGTGTTTGCAAATTTATAAAGCGCAGAGCTGCTGACCACTTCAAACGGCGGCGGGGTGAAGTAGCGGGAATAACCTGCGTGCAACGTGGCCCCTTTCCAGGGTTTCCAGACAACGTTCAGGCGCGGGCTGACCTGCTTCTGGCTGGTATATTCGCTCACCCCGTCAAAACGCAGACCGTAGTTAATGGTCAGGTTGCGCAGAGGCGTCCATTCATCCTGTGCATACAGGCCGTAAACCGTGCCGGTCTTACCGCTGCCGTCATAGACTTTGACAGGCGTTGAATCGAAGGTCGGGTTGCCATCCTCATCAACACCGTTTGCCCCGAAGACCGTGGAATCAGTTTTGGAGACCGTGCGTTCCACAAAAACCTGGAAGCCAAAGCGCACGGTATGATCTTTTGCAGCATGCCAGGTCACGTCATGCTGCGTGCCGGTGGAGAAAATGGACCGTGCCGCCCGCTGGGCAATACCATTATAGACCAGATCACCCAGTTCATCCGGTGAATAACGCAGGCTGCTATAACGAGTAAAAACGGAGCTTTGCAGGCTGAACGCGCCAATCTCTTTCTGGAGAGCCAGAATAGCAAAATCCGTAATCTGCTTCTGGTGTTCATTCAGACTGGCACTATCCACACTGCCATCAAGCTTTTGCGCCAGATTACTCCCAGTATAAGAGGGTTCTGCAAACTGCGTCTGTTGACCGGGGTTATTTGGCAGCTGATACTCCGCGTTAGACACACCCGCAATAAAGCTGATCCGGGTATTTTCATCCGCTGTGTACCGGAGATGCCCGAGGAAGTGATACTGATTGCTCAGATCATGCACGGCGTTAAAGGATTTGGTCGTGTTTTCAATCCCTACGCGATCATGCACAAAATCTGCAGTCGCGAAGTAATCCCACTTCCCCTGATGGCCGCCATACTGAAGCGAGGGGAAAAAGTAATCGCGCGCGCCACCGTAAATGGAGGCGTTCCCGCCTGCATTGGTCGTGCCGTTCTTGGTGGTGATATCCACCACGGCAGCCTGCAGAAATCCGAACTCACTTGGCAGCGCACCCGTGGTCAGGGACATACTATCTGCAAAGCGCGTCATCAGAGCCTGACCGAACACATTCAGACCTTCAGGAAGCTGTACGCCATCCAGCCGGAACTGCACTTCGTTATGGTCACCACGCACATGGATCTGACCATAGCTATCCTGCGCCACACCGGGAGCCTGCAAAAGCACCTGATTCAGCGGGGTATTATCCCCGCCCGGAATAGTTTCCAGCGCCTTACGGTCAAAACGGTAAACCGTGGCCCCTGTATCGGGCTGGAGTTCTGATCTGGCGCGATCCAGATGGGCGGTGACCGTCACGCGCTCCGGCGTGTTTGCCAGAGCCGGCTGAATAGAGACGGTTTCCTGCCCCGTGGGTTTTCCTTTAACCGTATCGTTCTGCTGCACATTGCGCGCAGAGGTCTGTGTCGTCTTTTTTTCCTGAGCGGATTTTTTCTCAACTGTGGGCTGAAGTGTTTGCGCAGTCTGCGGGGTACCGGCAGGCAAAGCCTGAGCCTGGGCTTTTTCGATACAGAACAGAAAACCGGCTGTCGTGCAGACAGTTGAGCATGCCAGCAGAAAAGAGAGACGAGACACCAGCATAAGATATCGGCCTTTAAGGGTTGGGGAATGAACTAATTTCCGCCTCTTATACGTTATGATATAACGTATCAACGCAATTCTAAGGAAAGTCTTAACCTTACCCGCCCCCTGTTACCTGCAAACCACACTCCCCTCTCCTGCTTTTTCTCCGCTTGTGCCCGCTCAGATTTTCTCGTAGTAATCCGCTCAGCCCTCTGCGTCCCGTTCGTCTAGAGGCCTAGGACATCGCCCTCTCACGGCGGCAACACGGGTTCGAATCCCGTACGGGATACCATACGTCTATAAGGCATTGATTTTTCAACAAAAATCAAACTTGTCTTCCCTCACTGTGTAACCTGTTCGTGTTACATAAGGGACGCCAGTTTTGCCTACTCCATACATGGTTCGACGTTACCATACCTGGTATCTCAGAATGCGTGTCCCTGCTGACCTGACACCCTTCGCTGGTCAGCATATTGTTCGTTCCCTCAAAACCAGTGATAGAACAGTCGCAAGGGCAAAAGCTCTCGGACTTGCTTCAGCGTTCAATGGTATCTGGATGGAACTCAGACAAAGACTGGCAGAAAAGCTTCAAGCCTATTTCAACAGGGAAATCCCTGTTGAAGAGATGAAAGCCTTTGTGCATGAGCACGCTTCGGAAATCGAAGCCATGCCAGAGAACGTCAAAAAACACTTCTCCGACTGGCTGAACGTTGTCATGCAACGCAAGACACAGGAAGCACAGGATGCCCGCGAGAGTGCTGACATGACAGCAACCCTTGCAGATATGTGGAAACAGGCCAAACAACAGGGAATGCTGGAAGGGATGGAAAAAGCCATTTCCCTTGGTGGACTGGCGACACAGGCTCCCCCGGTTCCCTCTGCTCTCCCTACTCCCCCTGCAAGCACAGACTGTTCCGAACCATGGACAAACCTGATTGAACGTTTCCATGACGATAATCCGGGACAGACAGAAAAAACACGTGTCAGTTACCGCATTACCTTCACGCAGTTTCAGGAAATTGTTGGCAATAAAGCTTTGAACCTCCTGACCAAACAGGACATTAAAGCCTATGCGGACTGGCTGAAAAACAAGCCTTCCTTACGTGGGGGAACATTGGGTCATGGCACGATTGTCAGACATCTTGGGGAAGTAAAATTTTTTCTGAAATGGTGCGTCCAGTCCGGTCTGATTGAGGATAAAGGCTTTGCAGATGTCAAAGCCAGAGCCAAGACCCAGAAAGAGAAACTGACCAGACAGGAAGAAGTTCGCAGGGCGTTCACCAATGACGAACTGAAACAGATTTTCAACAGCCCCCTGTTCTCCGGCTACCATAGCAAGCACTTCAAAAGCAGACCCGGCCACCAGACAAAACGTCTGACTGACTTCTGGTTTATCTGCGTTCTTGCCCTGACTGGTGCCAGAATTGGGGAAATCTCTGACGTTCCTGCCAAGCTCTATGACCTGGAAGGCATTCCCTGCCTTGATTTACGCCAGACAGGAACAAAAACAGGAAACAGCCCCCGTCTGATTCCCATCCTGCCAGAACTGCGAAAAATTGGCTTTCTCCACTATGTCCAGAAACAGGCTCAGGCTGGTCTGGGGTTAATGCAGTCACGCAGAGGGGAAATTATCAAACCTGAATCATGGTCAAAGCGTATCAACCGT
Source organism: Acetobacter sp. KSO5 (assembly GCF_044094635.1). Classification (NCBI taxonomy): domain Bacteria; kingdom Pseudomonadati; phylum Pseudomonadota; class Alphaproteobacteria; order Acetobacterales; family Acetobacteraceae; genus Acetobacter; species Acetobacter sp. KSO5. The sequence goes on from NZ_CP172014.1 coordinate 2,737,865, forward strand.
TATCTTGAAGATATTGGACTGACAGACAAAAACCTTGTGGCTTATTCCTTCCGTCATACCTTCAGGCAGGCTTTAAGAACCTCTGACCTGAACATGGAAATCATCAATAAAATTTTTGGACATGAAACGGATTCTGTTGGGGCTGGATATGGTTCCAACCTTTCCAGAGGGGAAGCACAGGCTTTTCTGGATAAGGTGAAATACCCCATTTTCCTTGACCATCTGGCAGACAAAGATGGGGTATTCCTTAAATAGCGTCCTGCTTCAGTGTCTCAAAAATACTGGTCTGGCGTGTGAACTGGTTTTTCTGTTGCATGGCCTGAACACGTCTGACCAATGTGGCTAAAGAGACACCCGCAATGGAAGACGCATGTCTGTAGCTTTTTCCAGAGGCTAAAAGGTCAAGGGCATGTTGCACCTTTGCTGAACTGGCTTTGGGTCTCCCTATGGGACGACCTGTTTTCGTTCCATATTTCTGGGCATGGTCTATGCCACTCCTGATGCGCTCATTAATCGTCTCACGTTCATTTTGAGCAATGACAGACATCAGCAGATAACTGACACGGCTTGACCTGTCTGACGTATCCACACCTTCTGTCAGACTTCTGACTGTTATTCCTTTCTGGTCAAACTCTTCCAGCAATCGTGCCAGATGGGCTGTTCGTCTTCCAAGCCTGTCCACCTTCCAGACTGTCAGAACGTCCCCCTTGTTCAACAGGTTCAGCAAACTGTTTAACTGTGGCCTGTCTTCTGTTGCACCGGAAATGACATCCATAAAAATTCTTTCTTTTGGAATCCCGGCTTCCAGCAATCGACTGACCTGCATATCAGTCGATTGGTCTCTGGTGCTGACACGTGCATATCCATAAATCATTGCACACCGCCAAAGACATGCAGGGCTGTCACTCTGTCTGCAAGGAAATAGCGGGCCAGATAATCTCCCAATGCATAATCATCAGGAAAGTAGCTCTTCAGGACAGAAGCACAGCTACAATCAAGGTCACGATTGAAATAGGACAGGTGATTTTTGCCATCTCCCTTTATGATTTCAATGTCCCTTAAAACGCCTTCCAGAAAAGCCACTATGAAAACGGATAACTGGTCTTCGCCATATTTTTCAATAATCTGTGGAGCGAGCACGTCCAGAATAGTCTGGATGCCATCAGAATGATATAAATCTAATAATTTATAGGCTTGGTCTTCTATCGTGCCTTCAAGCTTCTTGCTTCCGGGATATGTCGGGAATTCACGCAATGCGGAAATATAGGCTTCCTGCATTGTTTTTGTAATTTTGGATGATTGCAGGAATGTCCTGAAGTCTTTCACATATCCTGGTGCGATGTCATCAAACCCCTCAACAGGTGAAAAAATATGATGGACGGTCAGGTTTTTAGTGCGGAATGTAATTTCACTCATAAAATATCTCCTTAAATTGTTAATCAGGGATTATTTTCTAAAATACTTTTGAATATACAATATTGAATACGATTTTCCCTTTGTATATTCATGGTAAGGGTTATGTATTCAAAAAGTCAAGTTTTTGAAACAGTATTTATTTAAATATTTTAAATGGAATAGATTTATTTCCAGTAATCGTGTTTTTTGCTTTTTGGCACTCTCTTACAAGGAAGAAACTCTGTTTCTGACTTGTCACGCACAAAGCAGGGGAACAGGAGATTTGTAAAATCTCCGGCGTGCGTATGGTGCTAGATTTTTAAAATGTTCTCATGGCTTTCAACCTCTGAATTATTCTGTCTCATCCATGCCATGGTGTCATTTGTGTCTTGAAGAATTTTCGCATTTTTTGCGTCAATCTTTCTGTTCTTCCAGTTAATAACTTTGTCTTCCAGATAATCTACGTTTTTGTAAATCATTTGGGTCAAAATATCCTTTCCATGCAGGTTCAGGAAAGACTCAAACGTGACAGGAACCCTGTCCTGTTGCTCATGAAGCTTCTGATAATTTTTGTAGGAAGCCCTGTATAAAAGATAGCTCTGGAACAGCACTTCGTCCTGTTGGTCATCGCTCATCATGTTCCATGTGCTGTCACTGATAGGAGCAGGAAGCCCAAAATTAATAGAAACAGGATAAGGCTTGTTTTTGATGGTTACAGACCCACCAAAAAACAGGCTGAGGAACAGTTCCACCAGCAAAAGAAGGATGTTGCTGTCGATGCTGTTGTTCCATTGGTCAAGCCAGTATTTCTGGTCTTTAAGGTTCTGATATGCCCTGCGATAGAAATACCAGTTTGCTTTCTTGGCGTCTGCTAATTTATCTTTGATGTCCCTGATATAATCCGGGGTAATAAGAACAATATGGGACAGGCTGGCAACATGGGTGATGCGTCTGTTCAGTGTTCCAGTGCAGACAATCTTTTTAATATCTGGCTTTGTGATGACAGGATTTGAACCTGTTGCTGTGCGATGGTTTCGAGTAACTGCTGTATCTGGTCGATGGGCGAGGGTTTGTCTCCCACCTCTGCCAGCAAGCCCAGGATTTCCTTTGCGGTGCTGTTGGCTCCTGATGCTTCCTGATAAGTCTGTTGATAAAGAGTGATTCTGTTTTTCTGTTCGTTTTCTTTCATGATTTTTCTCCTTTTTTGCATTTGAATAGAGGGGTAAATTAATATGGTTAAAATAGGCTCTGGCTTGTTCCATGGTCATTTTTAAAGGACGTTTATGTCCACTGGCTTTAGAGCCAAGATTCACCAGTCTGTTAAAGGCATGAACATTACCTGACTGGTCAATCACAACAGGACCTTTTTCACCCAAACAGATATGGCAGTTAAACTGTGCCAGTTTTTGCATGAGTAATTCGGGCTTATATTTTTTACAGCCAGTCAGAACAAGACGTGCAAGACCAGCCTTATCAATGTGGGTGCGTTCCTGTTGGGCACGTTCCTGGGGCTTTAATCTGGCTTTAGGCTTCTGGATGTCCCAAAGTCCTGCATCTCTTAACCGTTGGGCTTGGGCTGTTTTCCCTTCTGCTTCCAGAGCCTTGATAACAGCACGATTATGGGCACCTGGAGTTATGGTTTCCCCTGTGCGAAGTTCAGCCAGTCTGTTGATTTTCTCGCGTCTGGCATGGTCATTGTCCATGCGAAGACAGGAGCCAGATGGCAACAGCAGGGAATAAACCCTGTGTCTATGTTCCCGGCCATATTTGACATGAATAGATTCAGAGAAGGGCTGTTTTGTGAGAAAAAATTCTTTTTCGTAATCCTGCCAATAGGCTTGCCATTCCTGAGCCGTCCAGTCCTTCGCAGGGTCAGCGTGAACATGGTAGAGAGGTTTGGAGTGGCTGGCATATTTGCCTATGCTGGTAAGCTCTTTAATCTGGTCTGTAATGCCCTGCTGAACCAGACCACGTGACGCACCGGCAAAGGTGGCATCGTTCTGCTTTTTGGCATCGCGGAGATGACGCCAGAGGTTAGACCCTCCCTTGCCTCGGGTGGCTCCTCCAATCATCCATGTCTCTCAAGCTTTCTGCGTAGCGTATCAAGATTGAGCACAGCCTGACGCACATCAGGAATAAGCTTCTCGGCCTCCTCATGCGCCATGACATGACCATCCTGACGGGTTTTGATGGCATACTGAACCAATGCCCCACACAGTTCAGCCGTGCTTTCCCTGAGCCTGTAAAGTTCCTTGATGTATTCCGGTTTGGGTGGTGTGCGTGGACTATAGGCTTTGACTGGCTTGACCATCTGATATGTATCAGAGGGAGAAAGAGCACCAGCCAGACACTCACGTACAAGACTGTTGGCTGTGATGTCACGCTGTCTGGCATGGTTTATGATGCACGCATATTGCGCATCATCCAGACGAACCAGTAACGATTTTTTCAGTTTTCTTTTTTCACTCATGTAATGGGTCTCCTGCTTAAATGGGGGTCAACGGGGGAAAAGCATTTTCCCCCTTGCCAGCTACCAGAAGACGCGAAGCGGATACTGGTATGGCTGGCTATAATCAAAAGATAACAAAAGAGATGGCAAACAAGATGAGAAAACAGACAATAAGAAGAAAATGTATTTTACGGGTAAAATACAGGTTCTTTACATAAAATGTGTTACAAGAACGAACACTTAAACAGTATTTTGTGTTGATGTGATTTTATAAAAATAGGGGAATAATCAACATAAAACCCTGTTGACTATGAAGGGGAAAACATAAGGAATGGTCAAGCGGGAACGCTGTTGACTGTTTCCTGATTTTTCTGTTGTCGTGACTTCCTGCGAACAACCTTGCTGACAGCATCCTTGAACGCATAGGCATGGTTCTTGATTTCTGCGAGGTCTTCAGGACTATCCTGGATAACATCCAGCAGGGTTTCAAGGTCTTTGAAGATAACAGGAAGCGTTGTTATCTGACTTCGGATACGTTCTTTGTTTACGGCTTCACTGGTGACACGCCACCATTCCAGCACCTCTGCTTTTTCCTGCGTGGTGCATTTGTCCAGAATGGCACTTGAAACCATGGAAAAATAGCAGGGGAAAGAGCCAAGGGTTTCCTTGATGGCTCGCTTCTTTTCAGGACTATATGTCCAACGACTGATTTCCCATTTGGGTCTGGCTTTGTTCTCTAATAATCTAAATTGCATAGTTAAAATCTCCTTATAAAATGGCTGAAAAACTCCTTGTGAATTTTGTCTATTTAAATGGTTGGGGGTAAGAAAATCAGCATTTCTTTTTCTTGATTTCCACGACAACAGGGGCTTTCCTGTGTGGAGCCTTTGGGAGTGTCAAAGTCCTGCGTTCTGGCTTCTGAGCATCAGTCTTCTGTGTTTTCTGCTCCTGAGCCTTGGCTTTCTCTTTTCTGCGCTTTTTGTTTTCCATGGACTGAGCAGAAAAAATGCCACCATCAGGGAAAATATTGAACAGCCATTGCTTGTCAGTGCCATCCAGATTGGCTTTGTAAAACGCCAGTTTGTCATTGCCTACATAGCAATACATCTGTTTCCCATCATCCAGTGTGACGCAAAACGTCTTGTCAGACTTGCCCCCCTCTGGTGTGGCTTCAAAGAACGCATTACCTTCATTCAGTACCTTGCGTTCCTGGAAATTGAGCAAACCAAACGATGTAAATAATGCTTTTTTGGCTTTTTCCATAATAGTCCTCCTTTAAATTATGTTGCTGTATTATTAAACATTAACACAATATTAAACATAAAATCAAGTACAATGTTAATCTATATTTATACATATCGTATTTTATTATTGATTTTGAATGGCTGTTATGTTTTTTGTGAAATGGTCAACAGAGTTTTGTGTTGACTATGAAAGGAAAAAACAGCGCGTTATTCAACATAAAAACCTTTTGAGTAATGGTGCGAAAAAGGAAAACATCCAAAAAACCAGAGAAAACCAAGGTTCTGATATAATCCCTGTATATCCATCATGCGGGATAGCCCGGAAAACGTGGAATAAGACACATGGAGCAACGAAAAACCTTCAAGGGGTATGATGATATGCCTGAAGGAACAAATGGTCATGACGTGGCAATTCTGCACGTTTGCCGTTGGATGGTTGGTTATATGTAGGGACAGACCAGTATCACAAAAAAGCCAAATCGATACTTTGGTCAAAAAATCGAAAAAATCCCCCCAGACCCCCCGGTCCTATGGGACCTAAGATTAAACCTACTTACCTACCGGAATGGGCTTCACTTCGTTCATTGCCCTTTTTATTCTGTTTCAGGCGTGAGACAGTTTTCTTTCAGGTTTATCCTTTTGTCGCTTCGCATACGCTACGCTTGAGGTTTTGTTGGTTCCTGAGCAAAACGCTTTAATTCACTGTTTTCTAACAATTGCGTTTTGCTGGTTGTAAGGTTTCTATGTATAAAAATTATTGGAAACCCGCAAAGCGATTAATCTCTGGGCTACGCAGATTATATGTAGGGACACACTTGCGACATTTTTAAAATGTTGGTGATAGGGGTAATGTGAAGGAGAGTTATTGTGACGAAAACGCGGAAAACAAAATTTCATGAGTGTGGCTTTTTATCAGATGATGTTGAGGACGTGAAAATAAACATTACAACGCAATATGAAGAAGAGTTCGAAATATTATCTAAATTAAACATTATCCTAATGGAAATGTTTGGAGAATTAAATGCCAATAATTCCAGAAAGGAACGGTTGGCAAAATTATTGACCATTAGGTTCTGTCAAAGCTTGCAAGCGTGCTCCATTCTTCTAAGGCATGGCTTAAATTCAGAATTTTTTTTGATAATAAGAAACTTGCAAGAGTGCTACCTAGCACTTGCTTGCCTTTTAAAAGATGAAAGCTATTTTTGTGAAATTTCTTCCTACGATGAAACGCGCTTTAAGAAAACTGGGATGTCATCAATAGAAAAAAATGTGTACAATAACAAAAAACCGGACTATTTAAATAAAAAATTTAACACACAAAGAAAATATTTGGCCGATGAACAAAAAAAATTACAGGATAAAGACAAGCCAACAGCTGGAATTTTTTTCAAAAAAACAGAACAAGAAGAAGAAAGCCAATTAGCTTATTTATATTACACATTTTTATCAAACACTAAGTGTCACATTTCAGTTAACTCCTTGGGCGATTATTATAATATCAAAGGCGATGAGAAATCTATCACATTTAGAATGATAAATAGCGATGAAATCTGCTCTGGTGTAGAGGAAATTGTAAGAGTTTGTGGTTTTTTTGCATTAAAGTTGGATGTATCTTTTTTAAATAGAAAGCATGAAAGTCATATAAATGAAATTTCCAAAAATTTCTTTGAATATTATATTCAAATAGGAAAATTGGTACATAAAAATAAAATATGATTTTGTATATATTTTGTGAAAAATTACAATTTATTTTTCGACTTCCAGCGTTCCCATGTTCTACGGCACACACCATGAGTTTCCCAAGGTTTTGTGGCAGATAAGTTATTTTTCTCCAACCACTCTACACGCTCCATAACACCCGCTTCTCTGCGTTTATGCATAGTGTTTTCCCTGTCTCTCCTGCGTTTCTCGTCTTTGTCGATTAACACCTTGAGATTGAAATTTCGCATGTCATCAGACGTGATGCCAAGCCTGTCGATGATGGTCTGTGTTTTATAACGATAAGCCCCTTTACGATGAAGTCCGGCTTCCTCGTTCCTTTTACGTTCTTCTTCGCTCATATTGGCAACCTGCTTCGCTTTCTTGAGCAGGGTGGACGAATGAGCTAGCAGGTTCCTTTTGTCATTCACATAGGATGCTGGAAGGATGAGACCAGCCCATGTCCTGATTTCCGGCCATAGCTGTTGGGATGGGATGATATTGCCAAGCATGGAAGCCCCGATATGGGCATACATGTCAGGACCAGCCACATGCCCGGATTCCTCACAATAGGGAATGACACCCCCATATTTTTTGTCAGCAATGGTTCTGATGTCCTCTACAACACGCCAGCACCAGTCAAACCTGTTGAATGCCTTTCGGTTGCCAGCTTTCAGCCTTTCCCTGGCTTTCTCACGTGCCAGGTGGATGACCTGTCCCCTGGCTTCATAGCGTTGCTTCTGGGCTTCTCTCCACTCGCGTATCTGCTCAAGGGAATAGGGTAGAACCTCGTCTGCAAAATCATCAAAGACGTAAGTGATGGCATGACCATCCCTGTCAGTCTGGTGCAACAATTCCACCGGCTGGTTGTTCTTGCTGTTCAGGGTTCCCACAACACGCAGGATTCTGGATACGTCCACACAGGCCGGGTCAGCACCAAGAGGGGCAAACAGGGATACAAGCTGTTTGTTGAGGGCTACAGCACGTCCTACAGCTTCTCTTGGGATAGGTGAGGCCCAATACCATTTGAGATAGATGCCACGCCCTGATGAGATGATGGCTGAAGGAACAGGAATAAGATTGTCATCACAATAGGAGAGGATGCTTTGCACCTTCTGCTGTTTGGTCATCCAGTCGGGAAAGAACTCTGTCTTGTAGCAGTCGATATCCACATAGGCGTGTGTCATGGTTTCTATGAACAGGGCACGTCTGCATGGTCTGGAAAAGAAGCCCTGAGCCATGTAGGTATCTCTGTCATTGGCAATATTGGACAGGACAAACTCAAGCTGATCCAGCTTGTAGGCTTTCTGGGTCATATGCCCATTATTGATACGATTGAGAGTGAAAAAGGCTTGCCCGTTATAGGGTAATATTCTGTCTTCACTTGGGTCTGTATAAATATATTTCTTTAAAATTGCGCCCATAAAATTTTTCTCCTTAAATAAAATGGAGAAAAATTACCAACAACCACATTTTTTACTTGACTAATTCATTTAAATCTCGCATAATCAATTCATAAAACGTAGTGAGTGTATTTGGGGGTTTTCTCCATTGTAGTTATGAAAGTCAGATGTTGTTGCATCTGGCTTTTTTCTTATTAAAGCATATTTATTTAAAAAACTCAAATAAAATTTTTTATTATTGATTTTTACATGCCATATGAACTTTTTATACATTTGAATATGAGTCTAAATCTACAAAAGTAAAATTTCACAAAAATAGATTACTCGATATAATATTATCACAGAAATTTATGGATACTATAAGATGAAATATGTTCTGATCCTTAATGTATTGTTTTTATTGATATTTTCTCTGAATAAGGAGGCATTTTCAGAAGGTATCTCGGTGCAGGCACTTACATCTGATGGGCCTTGGGTTGTATATCAGAGTTATAATGATGTCCTTCTTGATAACCGTATTACAGATGTAAACTGCAATATTCAAAAGACCACTGATAAGCAGACTATCAATATTTCAACATCTCCGACTAGGACAATTTCTCATGCATGGCTTTTGACTTTGAGAGAAGATGAAATGGAAGATAGGACTGGTGAGATATTATCTGTACATATTAAGACAGGGGTAGATGACGTTGACAAAACATTAGAAAAACAATCTTTTTCTGCCATACAAAGACTCCATATTTTACGAATAACTCTTACTGACGACCTGATATCAAAAGTGGTTTCTGGGTTAAGAAAATCCGGAAAAATATTATTAGAAACTGATAGAGAGACGTTTTCTGTTAATGGAGAAGGATTTCTAACGGATATCAATCGTTATGAATTTGCTTATTGTCTGGCACAAGATATTTCAAAAAAACCTCAATGGTATTCCATAACCCCTCCCGGTTTAAATTAATTATAAATGGAATTTAATCTACAAAATTGAAATCAATGATGTGTCAAAATACAGGTTACTTACATCTCTTTCTTAGTTAGTTCTTTCTAAAGGAATATATTTTTTACAATCGGATTACCTAAGTTTAACTGGCTGTTGAACCATGACGTGCAACAGTCAGTCTTCCTTGCCTGTGTTCCTGTCATACTGGTTGGACAGGTCTGTTCAACAGGGAAGGAAACATATGGAAGACAACACAAAAACATGGGGTATCAGGGGGATTTCTGCTGATGTCCGGCAAGCTGTGATTACACAGAGCCAGAAGCAGGGGATAAAAGCCGGAGAGTGGCTGACAGTGGCTATTCTGGAAAAATCAGACAGGACTGAAACGCAGGGAAAGCCCTGGTGTCTTCCAATGGGAAACCTGCTGTCAGTGCAGAGGATGCCTCTGCTGTTCTGGCTTTGCTGGAACGTCTTCAAGGGATGGGAATTGAACCTCCTGACAGAATGAAGAGACAGGCAACCATTCTGGTCAGGAAGTGCATGGCCTCATTTAAGCAAGAAAAAATCTGATAGAAGAAAAATTTTAAATTCGATTTAATGCCTAAAAACTCATTGCAAATTAAACCTTGTAGTTAATGTTGAATTGCCATTTTTATCCAATTTACCAGGAAGTTGTTGATCAGACCATGCTGCGCGAGAAAAATAATCTAATGTTGCATTAATAAACTGTGTTCCTCCCTCATAAGAAATAATAGTGCATCTATCTGAATACCATAAATTATCTTTCTTTTTATAGAAATGACACGTATGCGTAACAGAACCTTCTATCTCCTCTTCTTCATATTCGGGTGGATAAATAAGTTTTGCCTTTTGTCCTCGTGGTAAAATAGGTTGTAAAACAGAATAATCCCATTTTATGCCCCACATTATATTTTCATTTTCCAACTCAAGTGGAGTGGAGGGTCTCCGATTTTTTGCATCTGCTCTCAGAGCTTGAGGGGAACACAAATTGGAGCGCTCTAAAAAAGCAACTTCATCATCATAAATTGTCAGTCCACCAGCAATAAAACTGGCCCGGATACCACACTGAGAGCCGGGCTGATGATGCATGGCCCATGCTCCCCATTTGGCTACTTCTGGAATAACTCCATGATTTATTAAATTAATTTCGTTTTGATATTGAGCACCTGCATCTAATTTTTCAAGACGCTCTTTTTCTGTTTCCGCTTTTGATACATTGATATTTATAAAAAGAAAAATAATACTTATAGAAATATTTATGCTTACGGTGGTTTTTAACATGCGTGGAAGCATTAAGTAAAATCCTCGCCAAGTCTCTATGGAGAAAATGTGTACGTTATCTTGGTTCTATTGAAATGTCTTTAGGGGATAAAAAACGAACATCGCTAAGCAAGTAAAAAAACAAGGAACAGCATTACCCCCTTACGCTTCTAGCGCGGATGTGCTACACATGTGTTGCACAGTGACTAAAAAACAAGATTTTGTGATTTTTTGTTCATAAAAATCAATATGTTGTAGCATTTGGTAAAAAAGCTCCCGTACGGGACGCCACTGACTTTATTGGGGTTTCTAGAAAAACACCTCTGAAAAATATGGGTTTTTGCACCATTTTTGTACCATCACGAGGAACGTCGTAGTGTCCTCTCATGGCGGAAGAAATCAACACCCCGGCAGGTGATGTCATGAGCAGGCGCACGGATTCCGCCACAGACACGACGCTGGCTGAATGAAACGACTGCCAAGGCAGAACTTGCCCAGTTCACAGATACGCGCCCTCTCGACAAGATGACAATTGGCACACTTGTTGAACAGTATCGCGATGAATGATGGCGACAGGATCGGGCATATCCCTGCCATTCTGCGCGACACCACACTGCCTTCGGTGCGATTATCGAAATTCTCAGCCGCGACTGTGGTGAAGCGCCTTAATCTTTTGGCCTCCATTATCCAGCATGCCATCTCGGAATGGGATATCACCATCGTCAATCATGCTTCTGGCCGCGTTGTGAAATGACCGGAAGGGGCTAACAAAAAGCGTAACCGACGCCTCAAGGAAAGTCGGGCCTCTTCTCTTCCTGAGAAATTTGAACGCCTGATTGAAGCCGTCAGTGCCTCCAGATCGAGAAACGTGCCACTCTTCCTCATCAGCCTAAATCAACACAGTTGATCTTTGATGCGGGAACTGAAGCCGCTTTCAGCGTCCGATATGGGTGTATGATTCGAAATGCCGGACTGAAAGATCTGATTTTTCATGATCTACGCCATGAAGCGACCAGTCGCCTGGCAAAGTTTCTGCCCAATCCCCTGGACCTAAAACGCGTGGCCGGTAACCATGACCTAAAATCACTGGATCGATATTATCAACCCGTTCCTGAGGATATCAGGCGGCAGAGTGAAGAAGCTGAACGTGTATTGGACATGCTGCCAGCAGGATGAAGATCCAAAGGAATAGAGTCTTTATTTCCATGAATAATCAAAACTTTTCTGCAAACCTACAATCAACTGACTTAAGTTAAGGACTCCCTCCACCTGATCATGAGATTTTCAACGTTTTGATGTGCTTTCAAAATGCAGGGTTCCAGCCAGCTGCGCCGGCTTTCCAGTATCGTTCGGATGATTGGCCCCATCCATCACCGGGACTTCCGGAAAGTCAAAAGGACTAACTCCGTCCAGGCAGGCCACGTTGACCGCATGCCGGTTCGGATCAGAACGACGTTGATGATGCGTGTGTATGCCGCAGCGAGAACAGAAGAAATGCTGTGCTTTTCTCGTATTAAATCGGTAGCTTGTCAGTATGTCATTACCCTGAAGAATGTTTATTCCATCCTGCGCTACCGCCGCGACAACTGATCCACGCATCCGGCAATAAGAACAGTTACAACGGCGAACTGATTTAAGGTCGTCGCTGAGTGTCACTTCAAAACGGACCGCGCCACAATGGCACCCTCCTGTTCGATTGTTCATAATGCCTGCCATGGTACATTTCTCCTGAACAGAAATAGTTTGTGTCACCAGCCTGGGTTACCGTCTGCGCCTGTCAGGACGAGACAGGCCTCATGAACGATCCCAACCGAAGCACCATCGGTACTATAAGCAGAGCTGTCGCGGCAGTTGCCAATTGGCCTGTTGTCCGGCTGAGATGATCAGCAATGGCACCATAAACAATCGGTGCTAGTCCGCCCGTACCAATCACTCCGGTGTAGAACACTGCAAATGCCCGTCCAGTATCACCACCAGGTGCCAGTTCCGGGACTGTTCCGTACAGGGCCGATGACGTACCGTTCAGGACAATGCCAAGCAGAGGAAGAAGTATCAGTGTGCCTGACAGCGGCGTAATCAGCGTGGCGATGATCAGGAACGATGTTGTCATTTCTGTCACTATGACACTTCTGACGATACCAAAATGATCAACGAGCCACCCGCATGTTGCCTTCCCCAAAGCACCGCCAGCAAAGAGAAGTGCCAGAGCAATCCCGACCGTCGCCGACGAACCTCCACACGCATGAATGAGAAAAGGCAGGAACAGCAGATAGCCCATCCGTGTCGCGGTATCGAAGGCACCTATCGCCAGCAACCAGGAAAAACCGGCACTGTCACCTTCAGCCTGCCGGTGCTGAGAGGCCAGTATGGGAGGCGCAATATGTTGTGGTATGAGCCTTATCAGCACAAAGGACAGAACCAGCCCCAGCAGCGCCAGAAAACCTGCGACCGGACGCCAGGCAAAGATGGGTAGCAGAAGCGCGATAAAGGCTGGCAGGATAGCTTTGCCGAGATCCCCAGAGAAATTATAAAAGCTCAGCGGACGTCTTACTGCATCGCCATAGCACTCAATGATCAGCTGAGATGCCCTTGGATGCTGGATACTCGACCCGATACCTGCAAGAACAAGCCCACAGCACAAGCCCGCAAACCCCATTGGAACCGCCATTATGGCAAGGCCGCCAGCCGCAATCACTGTGGACAGGACGAGCGTGTTGCGCGGCGAGCGCCCCTTCAACAGCCGATCCGCAGGTACCTGCAGACCACCCATTGTGCCGAAATAGAGTGCGCGCACGATTGCAAGCGCCATATAGGAAAGCCCGAACTGTGATTGCCAGACTGGAAAGAAAGCATAGAGCCCGTCTGTATAACCATCGTGCAGAGCATGGACGAAACAGGCTGCTATCAGTCCCCGCCGTTTTTCCTGAGCAGAGACAGGCTGGTGCGCAGGTTCCGTTATGGTGCTCATCTGCATGTCATACGGTCCTTTCACAGACCATCTTAAACATGTGACTTTTCAGAGAATAGATGGAATATTCTCACCATACCTGTCAGCTTTTATCACGGTTTTCATGCGTCACCTCCCTCCCCTCAATGCTCTGCGTGTTTTTGAAGTTGCTACACGAACAGGCAGCTATACTGCGGCAGCATCTGAACTCGGCCTGACACATGGCGCTGTCAGCCGTCAGATTGCGTTATTAGAGAACTGGCTGGGCCAGCGCCTTTTCAGCCGCTCCGGGCGACGCATGGTCGCAACGCCAATGGCGCGCATTTTCGCAGCTGAGGTCAGCGGTGCTTTCGAAAGGATGACAGCCGCCGCTGAAGCATGTGGACGACCTGATGCGCGGCGGATCCTGCGCGTCAATGCGCCGGTTAGCTTTGCCATGCGCTGGCTGATCCCAGGACTGGAAGTTTTCCATGCTGCGTATCCATCGATAGAAATTGTCGTAACAACTGTTTCAACGGTACATGAGGAACTCCGTGGTGGCTTCGACGTGGCTATTCGACGAGGCGTGGCCGGTGCGGGGGCATGGCCACACCACCACGCCACGCATGTGCTGGACGATGTCGATACGCTGATCATGAGCCCATCGTTGTTTTCTCAACGACCTATCCTTGGTCCTGCCGATCTTGAGGGGCATAGGCTTCTGGCGAGTGAAACACGACCGGGGGACTGGATCGACTGGCTTGAAGCCGCAAAACTGCCCCATCTCATCGGCCGCCCACGTACCGTGTTCGACCATTTTTTCATCACCCGGCAAGCCGTGATGGATGGGCTGGGTGTCGGGATCGGTCCTTTGCCGATGCTCGATATCGACATTGCGCTCGGGCATCTTGTAACACCCCTTCCTGACATCCAGGTACGCCGCACCGGTTATGTCGCGTTACTTCCCAAAGGGGCAGACAATGCCACCCCCTCCACGCGCTTCGTTAAATGGCTGGCAGCAGAAGGAATGGCCCGACACCAACAGCCAGCTGGCAGAAAGATGCTATGAACGTCTGGGAAAAAGGGGCTTCCTGGAATTTGAGAAACTAAAATTCACTGCTTCAGAAATGTTTTTTCGATACCGTGGCAATGAAAGTGCGCAAATCAGCCAACATCAGATCTGGCTCTTCCAAAGCAGCAAAATGGCCACCTCTGTCCATATTGGTCCAATGCACGATATTATAGGTTTTCTCGGCAAATGAGCGGCACGTTGGCAGGAACACGGGATCTGGAAACACAGCAACTCCTGCCGGCACATGTATGCGCGTGCCAGCCGGAAACCGATCCGAACCTTCCAAACGCCTGCCCAGGTAAATCCATGTTGCCGTTACGAATGCCGAAGGCGCAACATAAAGCATGATATTCGTAATAAGTTCTTCTTCCGAGAACTTACTCCAGATATCCGGGCTACCATCGGCAGTTGCCGGAAGGTCCGCCCACTTACCAAACTTTTCGAGTATCCATCCAGCCATACCAACCACGCTATTAGCCATTGCAATCCCCAATGTCTGCGGGCGCGTTGACTGTTCGTGACTGTAGCCGGTTTCCCTGTCAAGGATCGCGGCACGATGGGCGAACAGCTCTTTTTCCTCAAAGGTTTCCGGGATGGCGTCAGCTGCGAAAATGCTCATCGTATTGAGATGGAAGCCAAGCAATGTCTCAGGATGTGTAAATGCCATCCAACTCGCGATATGCCCACCCCAATCACCGCCCTGAACAACGTAGCGCGTCTGACCAAACAGACGAACCATCAACGCGTGCATCAGTGCGGCCACCCGACGCGGGCCCATGACACCGGTGATCGGATTAGAAAAGGCAAAGCCGGGGAGCGAAGGAACAACAACATCATGCCCCTCAGATGTCAGAGGCTTTAACACCTGTTCAAACTCAAGATACGACCCTGGCCAGCCATGGAGAAGCAGCACAGGTGGTTTGGAACCATCACCTCTCATATGAACGAAATGGAGATGCTCGCCCTCAATATCAGTCATAAAGTTGGGCAATGCATTAAGACGCTGCTCGACTGCTTGCCAGTTATAGTTATTCGTCCAGTAGGTCATGAGGCGCTTCAGGTCATCAATTCCAACACCTGCTGACCATCCGCCCGCATCGGGAAGCTGGCTCCAGTCGTAGGCTTCGATATTGGTCCTGATCGTGGCAAGCCGTTTCTCAGATATGTTGATGATGTAGGGCGAGATCATGACTTTCCTCACCTGGCTCTGTGGATGAAGCGTTACGCTGTTAACTACCTGGGGTCATCATGGTTCATGAATATCGCTATATTCCGTGCGCTGCCTCATAGCAGAGCGGGAACCCGACCCAACCGGCATGGTCGCCTCAGGCGCAGCATGACGTGATGGGGCGCGCAATAATCGCCAGCTGTTCCCGAACACCTGGACGTTCCTGCATTCTGGCATACCACGCCAGAAGAGCCTTGCACTCCTGAGGAATAGGCAGATCCACGATTGCAGCAAATATAAACCCTCCAATCACAGCGATATCCGCCATTGAGAAAGCCTCTCCGGCAATAAAAGGCTGTTTCCTCAGAACAGCATCAAAGTAATGCATACCGCCCAAAGCCTTGTCACGCTGATAAAGGCCCCATTCCCTGTTCTGATAACGCTCCACTTCAGGACCAAGGCCAGCCGTCGCATGGTGAAAGTAGACGCTGATAGCATCCAGCATCTCGATTTCAGCCCGTTTGGTCATCATCTGGATCACGCCTTTTTCAAGGGGCGTTCGGCCGGTCAACGTTGGGTTCCCGTCAAGTGTATCCAGATAGACTGTGATTGCTGTACATTCAGCAAGAAAGGTTCCGTCATCCAGTTCAAGAACAGGCACTGTACCCGAATAATTCCTGCTCCTGAAATCAGTTGTTTTATGCTCTCCTTTCCACAAATTGATCCGAACAAACTCTATCCTGGACAGCATCTGCTTTTCAGCCAGAGCAATCCGCACACGCGCTGGATAGGGCCCTGTAGGCCAATCATAAATTTTCATAACAACTCACCTCATTCTGACGGAAACAAGCCTCTTGCAGCGCACATTACGAATCTACCTGTCACATGGTAGGTATATTTTGATATGCCTTCCATTTCTGGCCGTCAACGCTTATCTATCAGGAGGTAGGGAGACGATCGTAAAACGATGACCACAACGCATACGAGTTCCAGAGAGGCTATCCTGACGGCAGCCAGAAAGGCTGCCCAGACACGAGGCTACCATGGCCTGAATTTCCGTGATCTGGCTAAAGAAGTAGGGATCAAACCAGCAAGCATCTATTATCACTTCCCTAGTAAAGCCGATCTGGGAGCCGCAGTGGCACAACGCTATTGGGAAGATACCAAGGCCGATCTTGAAACCATGCAGAGGGAAACTCCAGATCCTCTTACATGCTTACGCCGGTATCCGGGAATATTTCGTCGCTCACTCGAAAACGGTAATCGCCTGTGTCTTGGCAGTTTCATGAGCGCTGAATATGATGATCTGCCTGATGCGATAAAACACGAAGTTCAGATCTTTACTGACATCAATGTGGCATGGCTGAACACGATCCTCTCCCGGATCAATCCTACGCCACTCCAAAACACTGGGCGGGCACGAGCCATCTTTGCTGCTGTGTCCGGGGCACAACTCATGGCAAGAAGCCAATCGGATGTTGCTCTTTTCGACGAAATTATTGAGAGTTATTGCAACGCCGGCCTATTGGGATAGAATTTCTGCCACGACATCGTTCCCTCATACTCCGGTATGGTGTTTCACACCAAAATTGCATGACGAGTACGTACAAGACTTTAATACGCAGGAATAGAAACCGCAGTCACTTAATATACCGAACTCATTTAGCTAAAATGCGTGAGATTTTAATGAGCATCTCAGAGAAACTCTTCAAGCCGCTTGAGGAGTTCTTCTGGAGCTTCTTCCTGTGGGCTGTGTCCACAGTCAATCGGGTATCCCCGGACATCCATGCCTTTTTCGCGCCATGTCTCCACAACGTCATATAGCGCGCCCACTGTGCCGCGTGCGCCCCACAACGCCAGTAATGGCGCTTGGATCCGCTTATCCGCATCGGCTGCATCATGCACAAGATCTATACCGGCAGCGGCCCGATAGTCTTCACATCCCGCATGCCGCATTGCCGGATCAGCGTAACAGCGACGATATTCAGCCATCACGCGGGGATCGACTGACCCCGGTATCTTGATCTGTCCCGCTATGTGGTTTTCCAGAAAGAAATCAGGATCCCCATCAATCAGCTTTTCCGGCAATGGATAGGGCTGGATGAGGAAAAACCACCAAAAACAGCTTCGGGCGAACTCCATATTGGTTCGGGCATACATCGTTGCAGTGGGGGCGATATCGATCACTACCAGTTTTTCCACTGCCTCTGGTGCGTCCAGCGCCATGCGATGCGCCACCCGCCCTCCCCGGTCATGCCCGACAACCCTGAACCGTTTAAACCCAAGTGCTTTCATGACACCAACCTGATCAGCTGCCGTCGCACGTTTGGAATAATTGGCGAGATTTACCCCTCCTTCCGGCTTGGCGCTATCGCCATAACCGCGCAGATCGGGGGCCACGACGGTAAAATGTTCCGCCAATGTGGGTGCAACCTTGTGCCACGTCAGGTGCATTTGCGGATAGCCATGCAGCAGAAGCAATGGTGGCCCCTTCCCGCCAATAGCCATACGGATCCGCACGCCTTCCACCTCAATATCCTGCCAATGAAAGCCGGGGAACAATTCTGGGAACGTTCTGATCGGGCTCATGATCATACCTATCCTTATTGAATCAGACACATCATGATGGAGTAGAATATTTTCGTTTTTCTTATCCTGTTTACGGAAGATCAGCCTTCGCCGATGCCTTCGTGTGAAAGGGAGACAATCCGGGTGCGCTCGCCTTTGCGCACATTCAATGTTTCAGGCACCCAGAAGAGAGTGACAAAGAAACCGATCAGGCACAGGCCCATAGGGTAGAGCAAACCTGCGTAGGGGTTCCCTGTCTCTGTAACCAGCCAGAGGCTGATTAACGGTAGAAAGCCACCGAAAATCCCGTTACCAATATGGTAGGGAACAGAAATGGACGTGTACCGCACATTGGCAGGAAAGCTCTCCACAATAAACGCACCATAGGGGCCATAAACTGCTGCGGCGATGACCACCAGAGCAAACACACAGGCGGAAATTGTCGCATAACTCGTGTTTTCTGGCGTGATAGCGTGGCGGATGATGGAAAAGATGGGAATGTACAACAGGACAGCGGCTGCCATACCGACCAGAGATAGGCGTTTACGCCCAATCCGGTCAGACAGTGCACCAAACAGCACAAAAAAAGGCACTCCCAGAAACGCTCCCACAGCAACAGACAAAGTTGCAGGCAAGAAAGGGACCTTCATGAACGTCTGGATATAATACAGCGCATAAAACTGGGCCGTGTAGAACGTAACGGCCTGTGCGCACGCTACCCCAAAGAGGAACAGGAGAATACGCCGTGCATTTCCGGGGATACGGAAAGCATCGCACACCGGAGATTTGGATAGTTTGCCCTGCTTATGCATTTCCACAAATACAGGAGATTCAGACAACCGAAGGCGAATACGTAAAGAGACGGCCACCAGAATAAAGGATACCAGAAACGGTATCCGCCAGCCCCATGTGCCAAAAGCATCCTCACCCAACCACACCCGCAGGATGAGCACCATCCCCAGAGACAGCACAAAACCACCGGAGGCCATGGCCTGAATGTAGCTGGCCCATTTCCCGCGTTCACCAGGTGGAGAATGCTCCGCCACATAGGTTGCGGCCCCGCCATATTCCCCACCGAGGGCCAGTCCCTGCACAATACGCAACAGAATCAGCAGAACAGGCGCTACATAACCGGCAGTTGCAAATGTGGGCAGCAGGCCAATAGCCGCAGTAGAACAGCCCATGATAAGCAGCGTAATTAGAAAAGTTGTTTTCCGACCGACACTATCGCCCATGTACCCAAATATCAGGCTACCCAGCGGGCGTACGGCAAATCCGGTAGCAAAGGTTGCGACACTAATGAGCGTTGCCGCGACATCATCACCCGGCGGGTAAAACAAGCGGGCAAAGAAAATGGCCAGACTCCCGTAGAGAAAGAAATCATACCATTCAATAACTGTGCCAACACTTGAAGCCAGCACCAGAGAACGCATAGAACGTTCTGTTTTTTCGCGGGATATCATGACTCTATTCTCCTGACAGGAGTTTTTTGATTTTCTGGCTATAGTCAGGCCCAGACTTTTCGATACAGATCAATAATCTCTGTCTGCCCCGGCACACGCGGGTTGTTGGCGGGCGAGCCAGACGCCAATGCCTGCTCAGCCATAAGGGGCAGAAGATCGTTCCAGCGGCTTTCCTGAAGCCCGTAGGAACTGGGAGAGGGGACATCCAGTTCCCTGTTACGTTCACGGAGTGCTGCAACAAGTGCGGCACAGGCCGCCTCGTCTTCCGTGCCAGAGGGCACAATCCCCATCACACGAGCGCAAGTCGCATAACGTGACAGCGCCCCCGTCACAGACCACGCCGTAATTTCCGGCAGCAACATCGCGTTTGAAAGCCCATGGGCAACATGAAAATGTGCACCGATGGGGCGACTCATGCCATGCACAAGGGCTACAGAAGCATTAGAAAATGCCATGCCCGCTTCAAACGCCCCCTGCATCACCTGTTCTCGCGCTTCGTGATTGGAAGGGTCTTTGCAGGCGATGGGAAGTGCGTGCCAGATACGTTTCATGGCTGCCAGTGCCAGAGCGTCCGTAAACGGAGAGGCTCGTTTGGACACATAGGCTTCGAGTGCGTGGGTCAGCGCATCAATGCCCGTATCAGCCGTCAGACGACGCGGCATGGTTAAAGTGAGTTCGTAATCGACAATGGCAATATGTGGCAGATAGACGTAGCCCGTACACAGCATTTTCTCATCGGTTTTTTCATCCGTGATGACTGTCACGCGCGTAGCTTCAGATCCTGTGCCCGCCGTAGTGGGAATGGCAATAATGGGAAGGCCAGCCTCATCCTGCACGTGGGGCACCTTAAGGTGTGAAGGAGCGCCCCCATGTCTGGCCAGAACCGCTACCATCTTGGCGGTATCAATGGGGCTGCCACCACCAAGACCGATCACACAATCATAAACGCCGCATTTCAACGCGGCCAATGCGGCCTCCACTGATGTGACTGTGGGATCGGGCACGGCATCAGAGAACGCGCCTGACTGAATATCTGCTTTGGCCAGCAGAGTTTGCACTCTCTCCAAAAGGCCAGACTTGGCCATGAATCCATCTGTAATGATGAAAGGGGCTGAAAGCCCGGCCTGCTTTAATGCTGCGGGAAGCTCATTAAGAGCGCCACCCCCGATACGCACCAGAGAGGGCAGATAAAGTGCTGTCATAGCCTTATCTCCTGTGAAAGGTTACGGCGAGAACCGCTCCTTTCCAGCTGTTGTTCTTGTTCAGAGAGTGAACGCGCAAAAGGCATCACAAGAAAATCAGGAGATTTCGCCCACTTGATGTGCAAATCTGCACAGAATACAAAAAACAGGAACTTTTTATTCCATGAAACGCAGCCTGGACTGGAGAGATCTGCAGTTTTTTCTGGCTGTAGCGCGATCGGGATCACTCTCAGAAGCAGGTCGTTTGCTAGGCGTTGATCACGCAACTGTGGGCCGACATATTGTTTCTTTAGAAACATCGGTCGGCAAAACGCTGTTTGAACGGCATCTGCGTGGCTATGCACTAACTCGTTATGGCGAAGACCTGTTAACTACGGCTGAAGCCATGGACCGTGAAGCGACGCGCCTGGCGCAAGTGACCGGCCCGGCTCATGGATTAACGGGCACCGTGCGCATCAACGCGCTTGAAGGGTTTGCCAGCTTCTTTCTGGCGTCCCGCATTGGCTCACTGTTGGTGGATAACCCTGCCCTGACACTTGAAATTCTGACGATCCAGCAGATTGTCGCACTCTCGCGCAGGCAGGCCGATATCGCCATCACCGTGACGCCGTCAGAGGATGATCGATTTGTATGCGAGAAGCTAACGCCGTATTATCTGTGCGTTTACGCTACTCGTTCATACCTTGACCGAGAAAAACCTATCAAAAAACCAGATGATTTTTCTTCCCACCTGTTTTCTGGTTATGTGGATGAAATGATTTTTATGCGGGAACTGGATTATCTTGGCCATCTTGGCGTCTCACGCAAAATGGTGCGTCTCCAGAATTCCAGCGTGCAGGCACAAATGGAAGCCGCCTGTTCCGGCTTGTGTATGGCAGTCCTGCCGACCTTTGTTGCCGCCACACGCCCTGAACTGGTCCCCGTTTTACCTCAGCAGGTTAGGCTTGAACGTCATTACTGGCTGATCACACGTGTTGAAGAGCAGACCAGTGTTCGCATAAGTCAGCTCTGCAGCTTTATACGGAACGAGGTAAAGAAAGGCGAAAGCCTGTTTAGGTTATAAAAGCGAGGAGAATGATAAATTAAAGGGCACTCTCTTCATTTGTCGCAATAATATGTCCCAGCCAGGACGAGCCAGTATGATCTGAAAACCCAAACCTCTCCCAATTCACTGTAACGATTTATACTGGCATGATGGCACGACCAGCATAAACCGTTATCAAGTGATGTTTTACGATACGTCCCTGACACCGCTAAAGATGTCATTCTTCTCAGAATTTTTATGAACGCGGCATTTGTTCTCTAAAAGCATCTGACTCCTTACGCGCTCGCATAAGGTCGATATGATCGAAGGATCGCTCAAAGCTGAAAGGTCGCCCAGTGTCTCGGTTTCGCCGCTGGCAATTTTGCGAAGAAGACGCCTGACGATTTTTCCAGAACGGGTACGCGGCAGGTCAGGCACCAGATACACTGCCTCTGGCGCAGCATATCGTCCAATCAGATTGACAATAAGACGAGTGACATCTTTTTCATCCACACTGGTAACAGCGGCCCTGTTCGGGATAGCAAACACAACCAATGCCTGCCCTTTAACAGAATGCGGCACGCCCACAGCAGCACATTCTACAATACGATGATCTTCACCTAAGATATCCTCAACTTCTGCTGTTCCCAAACGGTGTCCGGCAATGTTGATGACATCGTCCATGCGGCCAGTAATCCAGTAATACCCATCCTCATCACGTCTTGCCCCGTCTCCTGTAAAATACAGTCCTGGCGCCATAGAGAAATACGCCTGACGGAAACGCTCATGGTCTTTCCAGAGAGTAAGACACTGGCCGGGCCACGAACGCGCAATGCATAATGCGCCATCGGCAGCACCCATTTCTGCTTTACCAGCGGAATTAAGAATAACCATTTCCACTCCGGGTAAGGGCATAGTGGCAGATCCGGGCTTGAGGGCCTGTACACCCGGGATTGGCCCAAGCACCACACCAGCCGTCTCAGTCTGCCACCACGTATCTGCTACCGGACAACGCTTCTTGCCCACAACATCATGGTACCATAGCCATGCATCCGGGCTTATTGGTTCCCCCGCAACGCCAAGCAACCGCAAAGAGCTCAGATCACGCTTTTGCGCAACAACCTCTCCTTCCGCCATCATCGCCCGAACAGCGGTGGGGGCTGTGAAAAGTATGGTCACTTTATAAGCATCTATCAGGTCAAACCAACGCCCCGGGTAAGGAAATGTCGGCAGGCTGTCCGAAATCATGGTCGTGCCACCATTAGCCAAAGGCCCGTATACAACCGATGTATGCCCTGTAATCCATGCCACGTCTGCGGTGCACCACAGTACATCGTTTGGTCGGTGGGTATAAACCATGCCCATTGTATAAGCGGCCCAAACCATATAACCGCCCGTCGCATGGACCACAGCCTTCGGTTTGCCAGTGCTGCCAGACGTATAGAGCATGAACATGGGATCTTCCGCACGCATAGCAACTGGCACAAAGTCAGCCTCGAAATGATCCACAAAATCATGATAATCATAGTCACGACCAGGCAGCATGGGTACGGCTTCATCAGATGTACGAACAACCAGCATGAACTGCACGCTGCTATTCTCACCTGCTTTTTTCAAAGCCTCATCCAGGGTATCTTTGTAAGGTACAGCCTTGTCCCCTCGCCATGCCATGTTCCCGGTAATGACTGCGACCGCGCCGCTATCAACCAGCCGCTCGGCCAGACCCTCAGCAGAGAATCCACCAAACAATACGACATGAATCGCACCAATCCGTGTGCAGGCCAGCATAGACACAATCGCTTCTGACACCATGGGAAGACAGATCGCAACACGGCATCCTTTCTTCACGCCAAGGTAGGTCAATGCGTTGGCCAGCCGACAAACACGTTCATGCAGGTCATGATATGTCAGGCTTTCAGAACGGCCTTCAGCCTCACGTTGGCTAATCAGGGCGACCTGATCTCTTTTTTCAGTCAGATGCCGGTCTATGCAACAGACTGACGCATTCAGTTCCCCATCTGCAAACCAGCTGATGGAAACATCTTTTCCAAAACTTCCCGAAAATCCTTGCGTTGGTTTTCTGAACCAGTGAACACGTTGTGCCTGTTCCAGCCAGAACGCATCCGGATCAGTTCGCGCTTTTTCTCGCATAAGCTGCAACTGCCCGGACGTCATGATCGCCGGGTAATCCGGATAGGCCCCTGCGGAAATGACTGTGTGGTCGGTCATGTTTGCGTACCCCTTGTTTTTTATATTTTCTGAGGGATAAAGCTCAGCGCTTTCAGGCAGCAGAACGGTCGCTCTGCCCGACATGGGGGAGAACCGTGGCCACAATGCCTGCATCGAGCGTTTCATAATCATAATACCGAAGTGTTTTGTACAGTTCTTCCCGCGTCTGCATGCGCCCCAGCATTTCTTCGGTGCTGCCGTTACGTGCAAGAGCGTCATACAGATCAGCCTGCGCCTTGTTGGCGGCACGGAGAGAGCTGACCGGCCATATGATCATGCTATAGCCCATCTGCTCGAACTCTGAGGCGGTAAAATAAGGTGAACGTCCGAACTCCGTCATATTGGCAAGAAGCGGGACGTCCGGAAGTTGTCTCGAAAACTCTCTAAACATATCTTCAGAAGTCAGAGCTTCTGGAAAAATAGCATCGGCGCCTGCCTCATGATACAGGCGGGCACGCGCAACGGCCCCTTCCAGCCCTTCTGAACCAGCGGCATCTGTCCGGGCGATAATCACCATATCCCGTCGGGCACGGGCAGCGGCCGCAACTTTCTGCGCCATCTCGTAAGGTGAGACGAGCTTCTTGTCATTCAAATGCCCGCATTTCTTAGGGAGAATCTGATCTTCAATGTGCACGGCCGCAGCACCGGCTTCCTCAAATGCGCGCACCATATTCATCACATTCAGGGTTTCCCCATACCCTGTGTCTCCATCCACAAGCACAGGCAACCCGGATGCTCTGACGACCTGACGAATGAAGAAGCAGACTTCATCTATCGTAATAATTCCGAGGTCAGGCAGACCCATGCTGGCCGTCATGGCGGCACCAGACAAATAAAGTGCATCAAACCCACGGTCTTTTGCCTGAAGTGCCGCCTGCCCGTTATGTGCTCCCGGAATCTGCATGATCCCTTTTGCAAGCATCATGTCTCTAAAACGCTGCCCCGCTGGTGTTGCGGGAAAATTTGCGCCTACCAGATAGGTCATGCTGCGTACTCCAGTCCATCACGTTCACGCAGGGGGATCAGGGGGCGTGCATCCGGCCCTGTATAATTTGCTGAAGGACGAATGATTTTTCCGTCCTGCCTTTGTTCCATAATATGCGCGCACCAGCCTGTAACGCGGGCAATCACAAAAATCGGCGTAAACAGACTCGTGGGAATATCCATGGCGTTATAAGAAACTGCACTGAACCAATCGAGGTTAGGAAACATCTTCTTCTGGTCCGCCATCACGCGTTCGATCCTTTCAGCAACATCATACAGCCGCATTGTTCCATTCCGCCGAGAAAGGTTTCTTGCTGTTTCCTTGATAATCTCGTTGCGTGGATCAGCTAACGTGTAAACCGGATGGCCAAAGCCGATCACCACTTCCTTTGCTTCCAGCCTGCGCCGGATATCGGTTTCAGCATCATCCGCTGTCAGGTACCGTTTCTGGATATCCAGTGCGACCTCATTCGCGCCTCCATGCTTGGGGCCACGCAAGGCCCCTATGGCTGCTGTGACCGCAGAATACATGTCAGACCCTGTCCCTGCCACCACACGAGACGTGAAAGTGGAAGCATTAAACTCATGTTCTGCGTACAGAACAAGCGAAGTATGCATCGCCTGAACCCAGTCATGGGGCGGGGTATGACCGTGCAAGAGATTCAGGAAATGTCCACCAATACTCTCATCATCCGTCATGGTTTCGATCCGCCGTCCATGATTGGAATAATGATACCAATACAGAAGCATAGAGCCCATTGAGCCGACCAGCCTGTCTGCAATTTCCCGCGCACCGGCTACCGGGCAATCGCTCCGCTCTGGCAAGGCGCAGCCCATGACAGAAACTGCCGTGCGCAACACATCCATCGGGTGTGTGGACGCCGGGAGGCGCTCCAGAGTGGCCCGCACAATATCAGGAATATCCCGCATGCTTGCCAGATGCCGTTTATAGCTTTCCAGTTCTGCGGTGTTGGGCAGGTAGCCATGGATGAGAAGATAGGCGACCTCTTCAAACAAGCAGTTACGCGAAAGGTCTTTAATATCATACCCTCGGTAATGCAGGTCATTCCCACTATGACTGACAGTGCTGAGTGCTGTGTTTCCCGCCACAGTGCCAGACAGAGCAACTGATTTCTTGGGTTTCGTGCTGTGAAGTTCGGTATGCATGAGTCTCGCTCCCTCACCTTACTGGATACTGTGTCAGGTCATCAGAACTGCGCATTGACGTGCTCCTTCAGACCCAGACCCAAGCTGACCGAAATTAAAAATGCTTTCCACACGATTGAACCGCATATCTTGTGGGGGAATGCTCAGTTCAATCTGATGCAGTTCGCCCGCTGCAAGGTCAGGTAGTTTCTGCACAACACTCAGAAACCGCTCCGCCTCTGATTTTGGGACAATGCCTTCTGAAAGAGTCAGAAATTTTCTTATATAATCATCCCGGCTCCATGGCGTAACCCCAAGAGTGTGCGCGTTGGCAACAGCCAGTTCATCCGCCAGCACACGGCCATCTTTCATGCGGATTATAATACGCCCCCCAAAGGCTTTTCTATCCGGATCACTTTCATGATACCGTTCTGTCCACTCGGGTTTTTCAACAGTGTGTATTTTCTTCCATAAGCGCACAGTATCTTCCCGCCGAGCCCGTTCCGGCTCATAGGAGCGGACGTGATGCCAGCATCCATCCTGCAAAGCCACGGCCACGATATACATAATTGAATGATCCAGCGTTTCACGCGATGCCTGAGGATCGAACTTCTGCGGATCGTTCGACCCGGTACCGATCACATAATGCGTGTGGTGGCTGGTTTCGATCAGCACATCCTCGACATCATCCCAGTTCGTAATGTTTTCACCCATACGAAAGGCAAGGTCTATCAAAGCCTGGCTTTGATATTCTGCTGAATGCTCCTTGGTAAACGACGAAAGGATAGCGCGCTTTGGTTCACCCGGTTTAGGTAAAGGAACCTGATACAAGGCATTTTTCCCACCCAGCACCCAGGCTATAACGCCATCTTCTCCTTCATAGATGGGGGCCGGTGCAGTTTCACCAAGCATGGCGCGATCAACTGATTCGACTGCCATTTTCCCTGCATGCGCCGGCGCATAAGCTTTCCAGGAGGATATTTCCCCTTTTCGGCTTTGCCGCGTGGCTGTGGTGACATGCAACGCCTGACCAATTGCCTGATAAATGATCGAAGGTGGCAGACGCAGAAGCGTGCCGATACCCGCAGCAACAGAGGGGCCGAGATGCGCAACATGGTCAATTTTATGCTTGTGCAGGCAGATGGCACGCGCCAGATCAATCTGGATTTCGTATCCCGTGGCGATGCCACGGATCAGGTCTGCTCCACTCCGGCTACACTGCTGGGCCACAGCCAGAATACCCGGAATATTGTCCCCCGGATGGGAATATTCAGCGGCCAGGAACGTATCATGAAAATCAAGTTCCCTTACGGCCGTTCCATTGGCCCAGGCGGCCCATTCTGCATGCACACGCACATCCGGCCCCATGCCGAACACTGTGGCACCGGCCATTCTGCGATGCGCGAGAGCCTCTGCGCGGGCGCTCATGACAGAATGG
Source organism: Acetobacter sp. KSO5 (assembly GCF_044094635.1). Taxonomy (NCBI): domain Bacteria; kingdom Pseudomonadati; phylum Pseudomonadota; class Alphaproteobacteria; order Acetobacterales; family Acetobacteraceae; genus Acetobacter; species Acetobacter sp. KSO5. Next base: position 2,765,498 of record NZ_CP172014.1, read on the forward strand.
CGATTGACTGAGGCCATCGCGACAGCCGCATTATCAATCATCCGGTTGATAATCATATCGGCCACAGGAGCCTCGACCCCCACAGGATCCGCCGCAACCTGTGCAATTTTCCACGCCAGCTGCTCAGCGCAGGCCAACCTGTCGCTTTCCGGATGTACTCTTACCGCATGGTTTTGCATGGTTTAGTCCCTTGCCGTTTTGTGATCTGGAAGAGACATTCGCAGACTGTTCTATAAATCGGCAGGGGAATAAGAGTAGAAAGAAGCAAATGAATTTGCACCGGTTGCAAAGTTTGTGAAGGTCTATCGGCATGTCCAGAACAAAAATAAAACTTTTTGCCGGAAACCGTCTGCAACAATTGCGCAAGCGTGAAAGCCTGACGCAGGCTGCCATGGCTGAACGCATGGGGATTTCGCTCAGCTATCTGAATCAGCTTGAACGCAACCACCGCCCACTGCCCAACCACCTCTTGCAGACCCTTTGTGAACGTTTTGCTCTAACGCCCGACTGGTTCAGTGATACGCGGGAAGCCCACACCATACAGGCTCTTCGCGAGACAATGGCTGACCCTGTTTTTAAAACGGCCCCCCTTCCATTTTCCAAAATGACAGAGGCTGCAAATCAGAGTCCGGAACTCTGCCAGGCTTTTTTAACTCTCTATCGCGCTTATAGTTTTCATCAGGAAAGGCATTTTGAAGCGGCCTTGCCTTCCTCCCCCGCTCTCGAACCATATGAAGCTGTGGGAAACTGGGTGCAGGAGCATGGAAATTATTTTCATGAACTGGATCGAGCTGCAGAAGAATTTTATAAAACTCTTACCGTTGAAGATAGGCAGCCAGACGCCGCACTGACCCAGCATCTTTACGCGCGCCACGGGCTGCATATTGTTCAGAATGCCGATATGGAGAGCCGGGGGCTCGTCTGGCGGATTGACCAGCATACACGTCAGATCCACCTTCCCCATAATCAGCCTCATGAAAGCACTTTATTTTTTCTGGCTCAAATTATTGGCCAGCTTGAACAGAGCCGACTGATAACAGATATCCTGCGTCGCGAAGGGCCCAAAGACCATAATGCTCAGGAACTCGCTCGTGTCTATCTTGGCAATTACTTTGCTGGCGCATTGATCTTACCCTATGCCCAATTTCTGGAACGTGCTGAAAAATTGCGTTATGATATTGATGAATTACGCCGCCATTTTTCCGTTAGTTTTGAGCAGGTCTGCCATAGACTGAGCACTTTGCAACGCCCTGGCGCAGAAGGAATTCCTTTCTATTTCCTCAAATTGGACATTGCAGGAAATATTCTCAAAAGTTTTTCTGCTAATCGTTTTTCTCAAGCCCGGTTTGGTGGCCCATGTCCTTTATGGAACGTCTTTCGGGCCTTTGCGACACCCGGCCAGATTCAGGTCCAACTTTCCCAAACAACGGATGATGCTATCTATCTGAATGTGGCCCGTACCGTCGGTCATGAAGGATCAAGCTATGCAGATCGTCCACGGCAAATCGCTATGGTTCTGGGTTGTTCAATAGCGGATGCCACTAAGACCGTGTATGCAGCAGGCCTTAATCTGGAAGACCACACTATGGTTGTTCCCATTGGCCCCGGATGCCGGGCCTGCCTGCGCGACCAGTGCAGGCATCGTTCTCTCCCGGTATCAGGACGCATGCTGGATACGGGTAGTCACGCGCGCGGTGTTGTTCCCTACCGGGCATTGCCTGAAGGATAACGTGTCAGGTAAACGAAAGGTCCGTTATGGGGGAAGCTGTACCGCACCATGACCCATTTATAGAGGTATTCATGATGCGGTATTGGCGCTTAGGGCTTTTACTCAGCAAGCAACGGATTATGGGCAACGGCGGTTTCAAACCGGGTGAAGTTCTGCTCAAGATCAAGCTGGGTTCGGGCTTTTTCGCTTTGTGCTGTGAAGTCCTGACAGGTTTTGCTTGTTATGTCCTGACAGGCTGATACCAGATGCCCGTCCGCCCAGAGGCTTTCTCCCGGTATGAAAGAATAGATCAGGCCATTCCGGGAGAGCTCTTTCATTTCCTGATAGCTCAGCGGCCATGTTGTCGCGGCGCGCAGATATTCCTGTGTCAGGTTTCCTCGGGATACGCCCTCATCATCGGTAGACAGCGCAACAGGCACACCGGCCCGTCTATACAGTGCGAAGGGATGGGATTTACCCTTAACATTCAGAATAACGTCATTACTCGTCAGGTTGATTTCAACCATGACCTTTTTCTGAGCCATCTCTGCTAGCAGCCCTGTGGCATCCTGTTCCCACGCAATATCAATGCCGTGCCCGATACGGCGTGCGTTCGCAACTTCCACTGCGGAGCGAATGTGATGGGCCAGCCCTTCTGGCGGAACAAGACCAGGGGTGAGCTCACCCGCATGCAGGCTCAGTTTTACATCAGGATATTGAGCGTTGAGCGCCTGAAACATGCGCATATGCTGGTCATAATCCCGCATGGCTATCACGTTATCTTCCGGAGCAACGATATTCACTCCGACAAAACGCGCATCCGCCCGCACAACCTCATACCCTGCATAAAGCTGAGCAAACACGACAGAAGGCTGAAAAGTGCGTACCGTCTGATATAAATAGCGCACTTTTACGCCACAACCCGGATGCGCCTGAGGGGTGCCGCACTGTAAAACATGTTGGGCCTGCTGCTCCATTTCATCGGTCTCATGCCGAACGTCTGTCACAAGTTTGGGCAGCAAAGGCTTGAGCGCCTGTTCTGCCTGCGCGTAGTCTTCGCCCTTGAGGGGATGCGTCATCCCGGCAGCAATCATTCCGCCCAGACCAGGCGAGATCATCAGTTCAACATACTGCACATGGTCTTGCGCTGCCCGGTCTTTTACTTCTGCCAGACTGTCTCCTGCATGTTTTTGCGTGATGGGGAAAAAGCGACTGAAAGTTGCAAAGAAATGGTCATGCCCTGAGCGGTCATGCGCTGTGGGCACGAAATCACGCATGGAAAGGGCATCAATCATGTTATTTTCCGCATCCGGGTTACCAGCCAAAGCCGCCGCCGGCATTTCCCCTTTATCATGCCCCGTGCAGGCATGAGACAAAATCTGCCCATGATCCAACGCCACACATTCGCCATCCTGCGCAGCCCATTTCAAATAGCTTTCCGCATAAATGGCCCCCACCATGTGGTTATGAAGATCGGCCCCTTTGGGGAATTGACGCAGAAAGAGCGCAAGACGAGCCGGGTCTGATTGCAGTGTTGTAAAAATATGTGCCGTTTTCTGCTCATCTGTCGTTTGCGCCAGGCAAATATGAGCAGAAACCGGCAGAACTGCGCAGGCAAGAAGTAAAGAGCGGAAAAGCATGAAGCACCATTGATGAAAAAATTGACAGGTTTGAGAAAGAGGCCAGAAAAGCCCGATAGAGCGTTCTTAGAGTATAATGATAAAATTGCCTCTTGTCGCAACCGTAACTAATGCCACAGTCATTTTTCTGCGTTGCCAGTCGCTTCGTACCAGAGCCATTTACACCATCTACACAAAGAGGTTCAACAGGCGGCTTCATACGCCTCCAAAATCCGAGTTTTTTTGGATGACCGAATTGAAGCACTTGTAAAGGGGTTTTGAAAATAGCTCATGGCCCTTCTTGCTGCATGAGCCGATCCAGCGTTGAGGGCAGAATGGGCAGCGGTGCATCCTGTTTTTCAGCACCGGACTCCCCTACTCCGGTCGCCAGCCATGCGGCAACGGCACTGTCTCCACCAGACGGAAGCCAGTGTTCCGGCGTGTTTATCCAGCTCAGCATATCCTGCATCACACGGGCGCCCTGCCGATCGCGCAAGAGCAGATGGTGCCCACCGGGGATAAGATCCAGCCGGGTTCCTTCAGGCATGTTTTTCCAGACGGGTACCATAGCAGTGGGCGGGACAAGCTGGTCATGGTCACCATAAATACACAACACAGATCCATGCAGACGTGGGGCTGCTGTTGCAGCCTGCTTCATCAAAGTCACAAGGCCTTGCAGGGCTTTCAGTCGCGTTGCGCGCAGAGTCAGCGGATCATAATACAGACGGGCCAGCGCCATTATGTTGTCACTGGCGACAACATGCACGGGGAGTTCCCTACCGGTAACAAGAGAGTCTGGAAACAGGCGTGCCAGAACACGCAATGGTAAATCTGTCGCCCAGCCAAAATTCCACACAGCCGGAGCAAGCAGGATCGTGCCTGCCACATGCGGGGCATCCGGCTGCGCCATCAGTTGCATCAGCACAGCACCCCCCATACTTTCCCCCACCAGATAAAGGGGCGTCTGGGGATAAGCCTGCTGAAGCTGTGCGGCTTCCTCCCGAACATCCTCCACCATCCGTGTGGTTCCGGCCCAGCCGCCCCGCTGGGGAGCCTGCCCGAACCCCCGTTGATCGGGCGCTATAACCGTGACCCCATGAGCAGCGAAAAACGGTGCTGAGGCCTCCCATGCATCCCGGCTGTCATTAAACCCATGCAGGGCCAGCAGAATGGCGTGCGGCTGCGCAGAAGCCAGCCAGAGACAAGCCGGGATTTTCGCCCCATCAGAAAGCGTAAAAATCTTTTGTGGCGGCACCAGCAGCCCAAGCTGTGCAAAACGCGCCGGCGGCTTTGGCACAGGAGGCATTGTGGTGCTGCATGCTGGAAGCGCCAGCATGCCACAGGCTGCCAGCCACGACCGCCCTGCCTTTTGGACCGCAGGAAACAGTGATCTGTTCAGCACCGACCGCAGCATTCTGCTCACGCGGATGGGAAGGAAGAAAGCATGGAAAAGCACATTTCAACCCGCTATCATTCCTCACAGATCCGCGCCAGTCAGGACTGATCCGGACTGTAAGCATGACGCACCTTTGCGGACACTGCGTCCTGCGTCACCCTTAAGGATATGCCTGCATGCTTCTTCAAATTGCCAACCCTGTTCCCCGCCCCCAGCTGGGGCATGTTGAGACGATTGTGGTCGATCATCGTAAAGTAGCGTGTGATGGTGGTCTGGGCGCGCTCGGGCACCCGCGTGTGTGGCTGGCTATTGGCGGGCATCAGACTGTTTGCCCCTACTGCTCCCGCCTGTTTGTTTTGCAGCCCGGTGCATCAGACGCGGGCCAGCATTAAAGAGCAACCACCGCGCTTTCTATTCCACCGTTAATTTATGTGGATTTAATTTTGCACGTATTTAATTGACATTTATCCTGTCCGCTCACTAGATAGGCTTCAGCACATTCGCAGCCTGACGGGCTGTGTGTCGCGCGTCTTCTGGCCGGAAAAGCGGCTTATAGATATTCAGCAAGGATCATTCTGCATGCGTTCTACCGCTTTTTTCCGCACTCTGCTGCTGGCAACCGCTCTGACTGCCCCGGCAGTTATTGGCATGGGGCAGTCTGCTGCGGCACAAAGCACGGTCTCCGGCGCTGCAACCGTGCCTGTGCCTCAGATTGGCACGGCACCGATTACAGCAGTCGCACATCCTTATGCAGAACCGGATGGCGCGCAGGCCGCGGTCGATGCCGCCTTTGCAGAAGCCCGCAAGACAGGCCGAAAAGTGCTAATTGATTTTGGGGCCAACTGGTGCCCGGACTGTCGCGTTCTGGCAGGGGTTCTGACGCACCCGGCTGTCAGCCCATGGGTTGATCAGACCTTTTCCGTCGTGTCCGTCAATGTCGACCATTTCAACAAGAACATGGACATCGCCAAAAAATTTGGCATTACCATTAAGGCCATTCCGGTCGCTCTGATCGTCACACCGGACGGTAAAGTGCTGAACGGCGATGAAACACTGGCTCTGGGCGATGCCCGCCGCATGTCTGGTCAGGCTGTGGTGGACAAACTGGCGGCGTGGGCCCAACGCTCCTAAGCGGTAATCAGACAGGCGGCAGATACTGCTCAATCTGGTCCAGTTCACGCAAAACTGAGGCAATATCCAGAGGCTGTTCAGACTGAGCGATATGGTCGTCATCCTGCTGGCCTGTGGGCATGAGTTTACCCCAATAGGGTAGCCCTGCCTGCATGCCCATCAGAAGATTGCATGGGTTCTGATGATGTTCAGCAACCAGTTCAAACATCACAGTTCCCGGCTGGCACCAGACACAATTGGCCATTCCAGACCCCAGCTGCCCCATAATCAATCTGGCGCGTTTGAAAGTCTGAATTTGTTCAGCCGCCGTCAACTTTTCTGCCCGAACACACAAAAAGCCCCGCGCCTGCAAAGCCGCTGTCAGCTCGGCTTCATTCGGAATTCTGCGGTTACTGGCAGGACCGCGCTCAATGAAAATACGCAGGTCTCTGGGACCGGTTGTGGGCTGCGTGGCAGCCAGACTCTCATACGCCGCCCGGGACAGGGGCGAGACCGAAAAATCAGCCGCTCCGCGCACATAATCCGCATAAAGCACCCGGCGGAACGCATATTGCTTACCATGCTCTGTCGGGATGCCTTTTTGGGCCTCAAATCCGGACAGGGCCAGCGTATCAACCTGCCAGGGACGCATGCTGGCAGGCAGCATGAGCCGGGCCTCCTGATGCCCGGTAATACGTAAAGCATGCAGGGTGGGCAGCGTATGGGAGAGCCAATGGTAATAATTGCTGTTCCAGTGGTCACAACACACGGCCGCAGGGGCAGCGTGGTCCGGTACCGTCACCAGATCGTCCGGCCGCACTGTCAGCGCCGCAACGGCAGCAGGGTCCTGCACATAGGCTGTTTCAAGCAACGGTTTCCCATCCTTGAGAAACACCATCAGGGAACGATCCAGCACAACATCCCGCAGTTCATACAGGCACAGAGTTGCCGGCTCGGAAACCCAGCCCTGGAACACAGAGGTTTTCCCCGCCCCCAGAACGCCTCCACTCACCAGAGACACAGGTACCGCCGGAACAGTTTCCAAAACCGTCACACTGCTGGCAACGTCTTTCAGGCTCACAGGGTCCGTGTCGGCTGTCCGCCTGAAGAATTTTCTGAAAAAGCCCATTGGTCCCTACTCTTCCTTCTGCCTGTTCGTCGTGCGTGATCACATTTTCTGTGCGCTTTACCGTATTCTGGTCCGGCTCCGGACACAAACTCCCGCAGTCCTGTTGCAGTGCTGCATTCTACCCCGCCAACGGACCATGCTATGGTGCGTTACCGTCCTGTCCTGTTGCTCTTTTTATCTGAGATCCTGCATGCCCCGTTTGTATTCTCCCCCTCCGGTTGTTTCTGCCACAGCCGCCACCCGCTCCCCGCGTGCCCTGACGCACCGCATGGTGCGCTGCCTGTGGGGGCTCGCCCTGATGTTTGCGGTGGGGGCCACCCTGAGTGGGGCCGATCTGGCAAGCGGATGGCAGCAGGCAAATGCAGCAGAAAGCGCGCCGGTTTCCACCACCGGCCACAGCGTTGCCACGCTGATCACGGATACAGACACCACAGACGGAAAGACGCCGCTGCATGTTGCCCTTCGGCTGAAATTACAGGACGGCTGGCACACTTACTGGCGCAACCCCGGTGATGCCGGAGAAGCACCTGACGTGACCGTGACGGCAGACGGTGCCTTCAGCGGGAAAGCCTCTCCTATTGTATGGCCAACGCCGCATCGCATCCCCGATGCCTCGCTGATGTCCTATGCTTATACGGGCGACGTTGTACTGCCCATGGAGTTGCCTCTCCATCCGGCGGGCGCTCAGGCGTCCGGGCCAACAACACTCAAGGCCCACGCAACCTGGCTGGTGTGTGAAAATGTCTGCGTGCCGGAAGAAGCTGATCTGGCCGTGACTTTACAACCCGGCCCGGCTCATCCCTCCGCAGAGGCGCCCCTGTTTGCCGCCACGGCAGAGGCCACACCTGTTCCGTCCCCTTATGCGGCCACCGTCTCGGCAGATGGCGTATTGACCATAAAGGGTTCCGATCTTTCGGCCCGTTCCGTGCAGGATGCATGGTTCATGCCAGATCAGCCGGGGCTGATTGATCAGGCTGCCGCGCAGAAGTTTACGGTGCAGGATGGGAATGTCGCCCTGACCCTGAAGCGCTTGCCGGAATTTGCAGCGACGCAGCCGCTCAGTGGCTTGCTGGTGCTGAAAGATGCAGCGGGAAGTGAGCGTGCCTTATCCCTCACGGCCAAACCTGTTCCTGCTCTGGCGGGTGCGCCGTCAGCAAGCGCACAGAACGCGACCTCTTCCCCACTCACCAGCACACTGACGCAGGCCGGATTTTTGCAACAGGTGGTGTTTGCCTTTCTGGGCGGCGTGATCCTGAATCTGATGCCATGCGTCTTCCCCATTCTGGCCATGAAGGCTCTTTCTCTGGCACGACTGGGCAAAGCGGAACGCCGCACGCAGGTCACAAGTGCCGCCTGTTACAGTCTCGGTGTCATGATGACGTTTCTTGCACTTGGCGGCGTGATGATGGGCCTGCGCGTGGCTGGCGCTGCGGCAGATTGGGGCTTTCAGTTTCAGTCCCCCCTGTTTGTCACGCTGGTGACCTGGCTGCTGTTTGCCATGGCGCTTAACTTGCTGGGAGTGTTTGAATTCATGCCTGTCTCGGCAGGCAGTTCCCTGACGAGTCATGCCCATGGCCACTGGCATGATGTCGTCACGGGTATTCTGGCGGTGGTAGTTGCCACGCCCTGCACGGCCCCGTTCATGGGTGTCGCCATTGCCGGGGCCCTCTCCGGTCCGCCTGCCATGGGGCTGATTGTTTTTGCCGCCATGGGGCTGGGCCTTGCCGCCCCCTATCTGCTGCTGACCACCGTGCCAGGACTGGCCGCGCGCCTGCCAAAACCCGGCGCATGGATGCAGTATCTTCGCCAGTTTCTGGCCTTCCCGCTGCTGGGCTCCTGCGTGTGGCTGCTATGGGTGGCATCATTAGAAGGTGGCGCGTCCGTTGTGCTGCTGCTGGCGACAGGGCTGGTGCTGCTTGGCTTTGCTGCGTGGATTTATGGCGTGGCGCAGGTGCGGCTTATTCAGCAAGGTCATACGCGCACCAGCACCGCTTTGCATGGGCTGGCTCTGCTGGGGTTGTTGGGAGCGCTGGCGCTGGTTCCGGCCCTTCGTCACCAGAGTGCCGCACCGACTACCGGCGGCAGCCTGACCTCCGGGCTACCCAAAGGAACGGAACCCTTTTCTGAAGCGCGACTGAAAGAACTCCACGCGGCAGGAAAACCCGTTTTTGTGGATATGACCGCAGCATGGTGCATCACCTGTCTGGTCAATGAGCGGGTGGCACTGGATATTCCCAGCACGCAGGCAGCGTTTGCAGCCCATGGTGTTACGGTGTTGCGGGGAGACTGGACCAATCATGATCCTACCATCAGCGCGTTTCTGAAAGCACATGGGCGAGACGGCGTGCCGTTCTACCTCTATGTGCCCGCCAACGGGCCGGAGATTGTGCTGCCACAAATCCTGACACCGGGACTGGTTGCAAGCACGGTCGCACAATAGCGTCGTTATCCGGGACGGAAAGCTCCGCCCGGAACGCCTGCCAAACACACGTTATCAGGCCCCCATCAAGAATGGGGGCCTGACCAAAAAGCCTTCTCTCTGAAAAATCAGGCTGACTGTGACAAACGAACGTCTGCCTGGGGGTAGCTCAGCAGATAAGGGCCGCCTGCCCGCACCTCCAGAAGCAGAAGGCCCATCCTGCCCTGCGTCATATGTTCACACAACGGCAGGGCAGCATTGCCATTTGTCCAGGCGCATGCTTCGCCTTCTGCACCATACCATCCGTCCAGCGTTTCAGTCTGCACATGAGAGGTTATCTCGTAGCTCTGGCTGTCTGAAACAAAGACGATTTTAGCAACCAGCACCCCAAGATAACGACGGTCATCCACAAAGGGACCAATCACATCTGAAGGCCGGCTGGCACGGGAGACCACACGCACGGACTTTGTATGCGGTGGCAGCATGAAGCTGTAATGCGTGCCATCATACCGCAGTGGGCGCACAGTTCTCCCTGCCTCAATCACCAGATGTAAATCCGGATCACCTGTCTGCTCAGCCATTTCAGACACCGGCTGCCCCTTAGCCAGTGTTTTTGCGCGCTGCTCCAGTTGGCGGAACAACGGCTCCACAACGGCCCGATCCACACAAAGCGGAGCGGCTGCATCTTTTTCCCAGGTGCGGGAAATGCCATAGAGACGCGTCACCTTACCGGTCTGCTGGAAAGACGGTCCGGAGCGGGTATCAAGATAGCTTTCCGTCAGCACATTATCGGCCATGATGACAGAATGCTGCTCCGTTTCCACGTGATAATACGTGTAGGACGTGATGGACTTGTCATAGAAAACAGAGCTTCCGTTGACCAGCATCCGCACGGGCACAAAGTTTCCCTCAAAGAACAGGCAATGTTCTGGCGTAATCAGCAGATCCTTAGACGGAACGCCTTCTGCAATGGCATTCTGGCACACGCGCACCGGGTAACCCGCCCTATCGTCCGGCAGCGCGCTGTTCACCATAACAAACTGCCGTCCTGCCCAGATAACAGGCCGCGTTACAGTCTGCCCTTCGACATGAGCGACAAGAACATCCCCAACCTGGATATCTTCTACAGCCACGGCCCCCTTGCTCGTCTCAATCATAGCCCCTGCAAGGAAGCAGGCGCCCGTATCACTCTGCTCACCAAACAGAATATAGCCGTCTCGATAAAGAGCTGTGGGAATTGCATTGCCATTCGTGTTCGTAACGAAGTTTTTCAGAGTGACAAGTGTGGTTGTATTCCCATTGACCGTCCCCTGAATAAGCAGATCATTCCCGCTTATGCTGGTTGATAGCGTATTCGAGCTATAATCAGTATAAGACTGAATTTTGATCTGATCCCCGTAGACGAAATTCTGTACATGCAGATCCAGATTGGACAAGCTGGAAAGAGACGTATTTTCAATCTTCAGAAGGCCGCCGGGGGTATTATGAAAGTCAATTTTTGCAGTCCCACTGATGTCATCAATGAGATTGTAAAAATAGACAGACCCGCCCCTGATGTTGATCTTGGGCGACATCAGGTTTGAGCATTCCAGACCAGCAACAAAAACGCCGCCGCTGTTTACGTTATAAACCCCCTCAAACCCTGTGAAAACATGGTTCACCACCAGCTTACCATTGGTGATATTGTAAACACCCGTACGACCGTTAAAGTCGTTACTGATCGAGAGTGTTCCGTTATTGATATTGATTGTGCCGCCAGCAGCATCCTGCAGGATACCAGCAGTATCTGAGTCGTCTCTTACAACCTGAACCGTTGCGCCCTCAGTAATATTGACGGTGCCCGCATTCAGATTGAGATAGCCTTTGATGGTGAGGGTGGCCCCGTTATTGACATTCAGAATGTCACCATTTGTGCCCTGCCCTTCCGTGGCATCGGCAGGGGGAGCCACCCAGCTTAGGTTACCATTGCCAGCCCAACTTCCCATGGACTGATCTGTCGTAATGTTCGTGATAGACATTTTGATATCTTTCTTGTTTGGAAAATATCAATTTCCTGCATGCGGGCTCGACAGCGCTCTTCCATAAAGGAAGTCCTGTGGAAGGAGGGAAGACGTAAAGATATATGCAGAATGTTGATATTATCTCTTTATTTTGGACATCAATCCCCTACCGTAGATGAACTGAAAAGAATACATCAATAAATGTAAAATTCTCGTGAATTTGTTTGTTTTTATATTACTAAAAACATAGATATTTGATACTTCTTTACAGTATTTTCTGTACTCAATATTTCAAAATCACAATGAAGTAGTGTGGAGCTTCTGGCGCCAAAGCAGTTTCAACAGGCATAGCGCCTACGCTTTACGCATGCATCAAATATTTTTTCTAAACATCAAAAAACCTCATATCTATAAACACTTTTTAAAAACCAGTTTGAAGAGAAACATAAGCCCCGGTCTGATTTCGGTAGGTCGCAATGGTTCCAAGAGAGACGTACGCTGCTGTAATGTTCAGATGCTTATTCACAAAATAGCTGGCATACACATCAAACCAGTTACTTTCAGGCGTAAAATTCTGGTTACGTGGTTTGGTCCGATATTCCACCCCAACAACCAGCCCGGGAATGAAGGATGGCAAATAACCAAGTGAGCCTTCAAACTGCGGATAGTAATTGTCGTTCCGATCACCACCAAAGCCGAGAATGCCCCACTGGTTGCCTTTCGTCAGGCGCATGGTGGTATCGACCAGCAGGCCGAGTTTGGGAAACAGTTTGGTGGCGGCAATATAAACGTCTGCGCCATCGGTATGCTTGGAGCCCACGGCGTGAATGACCTTTGCATCCCCATCATGCTTGTACATGGCCCCCACAGCGACCTGCGGCAAAAGGGTTTTGTCCAGCACATGGCCAAACAGGCGGACCTTGATACCCCCCGTATCCAGATCGAACTGATAACCGTGGCCAATACCCAGCTTGCGCCCTGTCGAGCCAGTGCGGAAGAAGTTATGGGCGTAGGAAATTTCCACGCGGTCATAAAATCCCATAACGGCGCCAACATTCTGGTCCGTATAGTTAGTCAGGCTGACATAGCTGTAATGGAAAGCCATCCCCATGCTTTTCTTGCTGCCATAGCCCCCAATCGTGGCCCAGCTGGCAATACCGCCGCCGCTTGAACCTTCCAGAGAACTCAGGCCACTGGTGCCCAGCGTGCGCTGACCGTCAAAAATCTTGTCAAACGTGAGTCCGGCATCCGGTTCATCAGGGGCTTCTCCAGACGCCCCCTGCACTGCACCCGCGCTGGAAGACGTCGCCTGCGCCCTCCCCGGCGCAAGTGTGACACGCGGGGTGCTGCCCGGGGCTGCGCCCGCAGACGAGACTGTGGAAGACCGCGTTTGCGCTCCGGCATTCTGGGCAGACACAACAAGTGCTGAAGCGGCTAGTGCGGGGGCGAACACCTCACGCAAGGTCTTCAGTCTGAGCAGAAATGCTGCGGCTCGTTTCTGCAGAATGGGCAGGAGCTGTTTGGCTCGTTGCGTACGCTGAAAACCCATGTGACCAACCCTGTTTCTCAGCATAGTGCTCCCCTGAATGCTGCTGCCCTGACATCTCTGACCATCGAGACACTCCACACTGGTCTTGAAATGCCTTATGAAAATTTCAAATTTTTGCGATGATTTTCGAAAACCTTTTTTTGGGTCTGCTATTCCGTTCTTCACCGCCCCGTACGGCAACGGACATGCTGGCTATGCATTTTCTGACAAACCCTAAAATCATCCCGCCTTTACAGGACGGTATCCCTGTCTATATTCGTACGGATATAGATATGTAAACAGAACAAGGCCGCTCTTTTCGTGCTGATTTCAGACTATAAGTTATTCATACTCTGCATATTTCAGACGGGTCAGGTCTGATGTCCGAGGAGCACAAGACTCGCCGGGATCAGACTAAAGAGGTGACACAACACGCCACTCGTCTTGCAGGCCCCTTCCCCACCCCTGTATGCTAGACAGACAGAGAAGGGGCGCATATGCCCAGACCTTCCATCCGTCTCACCTTTTCCGGCCCTGTCCTGCAAGAGTTTCATGACCAACACAGATACACCCCACCTGGTACTGGTAGATGGCAGCGGTTTTATTTTCCGCGCCTTTCATGCCCTGCCTCCCATGACCAGCCCGGACGGGGTGCCCGTAAACGCGGTTTACGGGTTTACAAACATGCTGGCCCGCCTGCTGCGCGAGCATGTGGGCACACATCTGGCAGTCATTTTTGATGCAGGACGGCAAACATTCCGGACGGAAATTTACCCACAATATAAAGCGCACCGGCCCGAACCGCCGGAAGATCTGCGCCCCCAGTTTTCCCTGATCCGCGATGCCACGCGGGCCTTCAACGTGCCCGCCATTGAACTGGCCGGATGGGAAGCGGATGACCTGATTGCCTCCTACGCCACCGCCGTACGGAAGACAGGGGGCACGTGTACCATTGTCTCATCCGACAAGGATCTGATGCAGCTGATTGGCCCCGGCATATGCATGCTGGAACCCATGAAGCAGACCGCCATCAGCACGCCGGAAGTGGAAGCCAAGTTTGGCGTCACACCTGATAAGGTGGTGGACGTGCAGGCGCTGATGGGCGACCCAACCGACAATGTGCCCGGTGTGCCCGGCATTGGCCCCAAAACGGCCTCCGCCCTTGTGAAGGAATACGGCACGCTGGAAGCCGTGCTGGCTGCCGCGCCTGAAATGAAAAAATCCAAGCGCCGCGATATGCTGATTGAGCATGCAGACGCCGCGCGCATTTCCCGCCAACTGGTGGAACTGGCACGGGATGTGCCGCTGCCTGTGCCGGTCGAGGAACTGGGCGTTCGGGAGCTCGACAAGCTGGTGGTGGCCGACTGGCTGGAGAGCATGGGCTTCCGCTCCGTGTTAAGCCGTCTGGGCGTTGGTCATCCCTCTGGCGCGCATGCTCATCGCACCGCGCGCGCTGCCGCGCATGCGTCCGTTACCGGAGCCACCGCTCCCACCGGAACAGAAACGCCCACCGCTGAGGCTGGTCAGTCCGCCGAAGCCGCGGCCTCCCTCACCGCCGAATACGGCCCATATGAAACCGTACGCACGGCAGAAGAGCTTCAGAAATGGGTCAGTGCCGCGCAGGAAGCCGGCATCTGCGCAGTCGATACAGAAACCGACGGGCTGGACCCGCTGCATGCCAACATGGTCGGCATCTCTCTGTCCCCCGCCCCCGGCAAAGCCTGCTACATCCCCCTGCGACATGAAGGCACGCTGGAAGAACCAGCCGGTGAGCAGCTCCAGCCTGCCGCAGCACTTGATATTCTACGCCCCCTGCTGACAGACCCGGCAGTTCTGAAAATTTTCCAGAACGCCAAGTTTGATCTGCTGGTGTTTGACCACGCCGGGCTGGATTTCTCCACCATCGCGCCGGTTGATGACACCATGCTGATTTCCTACGCGCAGTCCGCCGGGCAGCATGGGCAGGGGATGGATGAACTCTCCACCCTGCATCTGGGCCACACCCCCATCAGCTATGACAGTGTAACCGGCACCGGGCGTAACCGCATTCCGTTCACACACGTCCCGGTCGCGCGCGCCACACCGTATGCGGCAGAAGATGCCGATGTCACGCTGCGGTTGTGGTACGTGCTCCACCCTACCCTGCGCACCAATCAGGCGCTGGCGCTGTATGAACAGCTGGAGCGCCCGCTTTCCCCGGTTCTGGCTGGCATGGAAAAAGCTGGCATCGCGGTGGATCGCGCTGAACTGGGTCGTCTTTCTGAAGATTTTGCCAGCCGCATGGCCGTCATGGAAAAAGAAATTCATGCGGCTGCCGGACGCGACTTCAATGTCGGCTCCCCGCGCCAGCTTGGGGAAATCCTGTTTGATGAAATGGGCCTGAAGGGCGGCAAGCGCGGTAAGGCAGGCGCATGGAGCACGGATTCTTCCGTGTTGCAGGATCTGGCAGATCAGGGGCATGACCTCCCGGCCCGCGTGCTGGCATGGCGGCAGCTGGCCAAGCTGAAAAGTACCTACACGGATGCCCTGCTGCGTCAGGCCACGGTGGATGATCGGGTGCATACATCCTTCCAGATGGCCATTACCTCAACCGGACGCCTCTCTTCTAACGACCCGAATTTACAGAACATCCCCATCCGCACGGAAGAAGGTGGTCGTATCCGGCAGGCCTTTATTGCGCCGCCCGGTAAAAAGCTGATTTCTGCTGACTATTCCCAGATTGAGCTGCGCCTGCTGGCCGATGTGGCCAATATTCCGGCCCTGCGGGAAGCCTTTGCTCTGGGGCAGGATATTCATGCCCGTACCGCCTCAGAAGTGTTCAATATCCCGCTGGAAGGAATGGACAGCCTGACCCGTCGCCGGGCCAAAGCCATCAACTTCGGGATTATTTACGGTATTTCCGCTTTTGGGCTGGGGCGACAGCTTGGCATTCCCGCAGGAGAAGCACGGGCTTACATCGACGCCTATTTTGCCCGCTACCCCGGTATCCGCGACTACATGGAGCGCATGCGTGAACAGGCCAAAGCCAACGGCTATGTGCTCACGCCCTTCGGGCGGCGCTGCTATGTGCCGGGTATTCATGAAAAGAGCGCGGCGCGCAGACAGTATGCGGAACGGCAGGCCATTAACGCTCCCTTGCAGGGTGGGGCGGCTGACATCATCAAACGCGCCATGGTCAAGTTGCCACGCGCCCTGAAAGATGCGGGGCTTTCCGCCCGCATGCTGCTACAGGTGCATGATGAATTACTGTTTGAAGCCGACGCTGCAGAGGCCGAGGCTGTCGCCGCTCTGGCGCGCAAGGTGATGGAAGCCGCGGCAACACTGTCCGTGCCGCTGGTGGTTGAGACAGGCATTGGCGGAAACTGGGCAGAGGCACATTAAGTCATGACACCAAGTGAAAAACGATTTGCATTGATTGCGGCTGGCGTTCTGGTTGTTGCCAGCGTGACCGGCTATGTGGGCACACGTGTTGCCCTGCGCTATGGTCCGACGCTGGATACGTATGGCAATGAGGTTGGCGGGTCCTTCCGCCTGATGGACGCAACCACCGGCACCATGACGGACCAGACCTTCCGGGGCCGCTGGATGATGGTGCTGTTTGGCGCGACCCATTGTGCAGACGATGCCTGCACTCCGGCACTGACCAACATGTCCGCAGCGCTGGACAAGACTGACCCCGGCAAGCGGAAGGCCGTGATTATTTTTGTCAGCCTTGACCCGGACCGTGATGATGCCGAACGCCTGCGCCTGTATGGTCAGAGCATCAGCCCGCGTGTGGTCGCCGGCACCGCCGCCCCCGGCCCGCTGGCGGATCTGGCGAAGGAATACCACACCACAGTTGAAAAACTGCCCGACCCGGAATGGACATATGCCATGCGCATGTCCCCCCGTTTTGTGGTGATGGACCCCAACGCCCGCTACGTTGGCACGGTTGACGCCAATCTGAGCGCTGACGCCATGACGGATGCTCTGAAGAAACTCATGAACCCGGGCCAGTAATCTCTCCTATCCAAGAAAGACTGACACCATGAGTGACCATCCAGTTCTGACCGGCCTTCCTGATGACATGAGCGAACAGGCCGCTACAGCGTTCAACACCCTGCGGGGCGGTCCGGACTGGCAGATTTCCTCACACGTTACCGTGCCAGCCCTGAGCAAGGCAGCACTTTTCATTCTGGTTAAAGACGAAGCCGATATGATCGGCCAGAATTTACGCCACCATTACCAACTGGGTTTCCGGCGCTTTTTTATTCTCGACAATAACAGCACAGACGGCACAACAGACATCATCATGCAGTTCCGGAAAGATCACCCGGATGCTGGTGTCTTCTGCGCGCTTGATTATCAGGTCGCCTATTATCAGGCATCAAAAATGAAGGCTCTGGAGCAGTTTATGCTGCTCTATCTGGAACATGACGAAATACCTGTTGAGTGGGTATTTTTTGTTGATGCGGATGAATTAATAACCTGCTGCACCCGGAATGCAGACCAGAGCGCTGAAACATTCAACGCCATGCTGGAAGACCCTACTATTTCCATGCTTGTTTTCCATTGGGCGCAGGCTGCGCTTGTGTCTCCAGAGGGCCACCCTGTTCCGTTTGGCCCGACATTGGCCGACACGCAGGTCGCCGTTTGGCCAACAATGAAAGTGCGGGTCACCAAAGTTGCTTACCGGTTACGGCAAGGGTTAAGTCCGGTTACTGGCAACCACTTTGTGGAACAGTTCAACCAACCTGCCTCTGCAATCCGCATCATGGTTGAAGCTGGCTTTTGTATTCTGCATTTCCCTATGCGGTCCAAAGAACAGATTCAGAAAAAAATTGTAAATGGCTTTAATGCTTTACAAGCTAGTAAACAGCCTGATTACGTTGGAGAACACTGGCGCACCTACCACTCCTGGTACAAGCAAGGCGGAGATAATGTCTTGATGGGCCTTCTCCGTGATCATATCCGATCCTGCATCCGCCCTTGAAACAGAGACAGCATGCCACAGTCCCTTTCCATCTTATCTGACCTAGTAAGTCGTTTTTCCAGTCGGGCAGCCGCCTCTGACCAATCTGGCGAGATTGCTACGGATAATCTGGCAGACTTACACAAAGCCGGCCTACTGGCACTGACCGTTTCCCCCCGTTATGGCGGCGGAGGGAAAGGGCTGGGAGACATACTGCCCCTTATCGGCACACTGGCGCAGGGAGACCCATCCACCACCCTTATTCTGGCCATGCAGTGCCTGCACCATGCCAGCATTGCGGCAGACCCGCGCTGGCCGGAAGACGTGCGCCGCATGGTCTCGGAAGCCGCTGTGCAGGACGGCGCTCTTCTCAACGCCCTGCGCGTGGAGCCGGACCTTGGCACACCCTCGCGCGGCGGGATTCCGGCCACACGTGTCAGCCAGAAAGACGGGCCGTGGGTGCTGAATGGCTGTAAGATCTACTCCACAGGCTCCACGGCTCTGCGCTGGGGTATTGTGTGGGCCGCGACCGATGAGGAAACCCCGCGCACAGGCCATGTTCTGGTGCCACTGGATGCTCCGGGAGTGCGGATAGAGCGCACATGGGACCAGCTCGGCATGCGGGCCACGGGCAGCCACACCATTCATTTTGAGAATGTGGTGCTGCCGGAAGCGTTTCTTGTCGATTTACGACAGCCAGAAGACTGGCGTGGTGCCGGACAGGACCTGACGCTCTGGCATGCGCTGCTGATTGCCGCCCTGTATGATGGTGTGGCGCGATCTGCGCGGGACTGGCTTGTCACCTTCCTGCATGCCCGTGTGCCAGCCAATCTGGGTAAGCCCCTTGCCTCCCTGCCCCGTTTTCAAATTCTGATGGGTGAGATTGAAGCCTTGCTGTTGTCCAACCGGGCTCTCCTGGCAGACGGGCTGGCACGGTATGAGCAGGGACAATGCAGCGCGACAGACGCCAATCTGATCAAACATGTGGTGACAGACAACGCCATTCGCAGTGTGGAAAAAGGCGTGGCTGCTATCGGTAATCCAGCTCTGAGCCGTTCCAATCCGCTGGAACGGCACTTACGCGACGTTCTCTGCGCCCGCATTCACACACCACAGGCTGATACCGCCCTGAGTGCTGCCGGGCGCGTCAGGCTGGAACAGCCATAAAAAGACTACGGACTCTGAAAAGATCGCAGGACCATCTCAAACAAAAAACCTGCCATAGACAAATCGTTTATGGCAGGTTTTTTTGAACTCTTTTCTAATATGAATAAATCACTTCACCTTAGAAGTGCGCATCAATACGGCCATAATAATATCCGCCGGTCATCGGAACCTGTGCTGAGTTTGCATCATATATACGCGCGCCATAGTTGTTGTTCAGCGGGTTTACCTTACGCGGACGAATATTGAAAATATTGTTGGCACCCACAGCAAAATGCCAGTGCGGGTTGACGCTATATCCTACCTCAAGATCAGTTAGCCAACGCGGCGTATTTTTGAACTGAGCAAAGCAACTGTTGGAATAGCGAAGGGCTTTGCCATTATTTTGGCAAATTGCATTACCGGGCGTCCAGTCCTGATAGCCCAGCATGGTCGTGGTTTCACCATAACGCGTCTGACGCAGGTTTACGTCCCATTTTCCAACGGTCCAGAATGCATTCAGGATCAGTTTGCTGCGCGGATACGCCGTAGTGATGTAACTGGCTGTTGCCGCCGTGAGCAGGGACGTCGGAACACCGTTAACCATGGTCGAGGCCACATGGCTCAAACGCGTGCGGTTCAGGTCCAGCGACGCAGAGAGATTAAGATTGCCGTAGCGATTCATCCTCACCAGATAATCCGCTTTCAGGTCAAAACCCTGCGTACGGGTGCTGGCCCCATTGGCAAAATAGTAGGTGCTGACAGCATTAGGGTCGAGACCGGAAGGCAGCACAAAGCCAAGCTGTTGCAGTGCTGCAATCGCTGTTGAGCCATTGGTAGAGCCACCGGCAATAATACGATCACGAATATTAATCTGATAGACATCTGCCTCAACATGCAGACCTTTCAGAGGTTCTACAACCAGACCACCACTGGCATTGGTGGAACGTTCCGGCTTAAGGGGCGCCGCCCCGAGCAGGCGGGCCGCGGAAGAACTGACAGGCAACAAACCCGCCACCGTCGTCGCCCCCACGTTAATCGAACTAAAATGCTGTTCTGCAAGCGTTGGTGCACGGAAACCGTTGCTGATGGTACCCCGGATTGCAATGCGTGGCGTAATTTCATACCGAGTGGAGACTTTTCCGTTTTCAGTGTTTCCAACATCCGTATAATGCTCGAACCGGCCAGCAAAATCGACATCCCAGTTCTTCAGAGGATGGAAATCGCCATCCAGATATCCGGCCCAGATATCGCGGCTCCAGTTGCCGGCATTCTGTGGGCTAAGACCAACATAACCAGCCATACCCCCTGCCTCATAAGACGGTGGCGTGCCGGCCTTGATCTGATACGTTTCCAGACGATGCTCGGCTCCAAAGGCAATCGTAGTAGGCGTTGCAAACCCGGTCTTGAAATTCCTTCTGAAATCCAGCGTATTTGTCCACTGCGCCATGCGATAGCTTTCCGCACGTGTGGTGGTGGGAGACCAGCCACATCCGTCTGTCGAGACATAAGCGCTGGTACTGGAGGGATTAGTGCTGCGCGGAATACATTTGCTGCTTAGCATACCGGCGTTAACACTGTTCTTATCCCCAATTGCATCTTCATCCGCGCCATAGGTCGTGCTGAGATCCCAGGAAAAACCGAAGAAATTATCCCCTTTCAGGCCCAGCGTTGCGGCGTAGTCATTTTCCTCAATCGTTTCGAGCGGCGAAAATCCGGACGGATAAATCGTTGGCATCGTATTAGGGGTGCGATAGTTCTGATACGATTCAGCATGCCGGTGGGCATAGGTAATCAATCCGTATCCCTGCACACCTTCTGTTAGCGTTTTACCAAAGGCAATGCTCAGGTTTTCACGAGTTTCTTCTGGTGTACTCATCACTTTATTGGAGTTTTTTGGAACAGAAACCGGCCCGGTATAAAGTGCCGTGCCAGCCCCGGCGGGAGCAGACCCCATCAGACGGTGGTCTTCCGTATAGGGCACCATGTGGTCTGTGTGGTAAACCTGCCCGCTCAGGTGCAGATAACCATCCCCGCCCAGAGACAGACCGCCATCAATACTGGTCTGATACTGCCATCCATCGCCATTGTACGCATTCGCTCCGGTCTGCGCACTCATGTTCAGACCATGATTGGTTTTGCGCGTGATAATATTAACCACACCTGCAATCGCATCAGAACCGTAAAGAGCTGCGGCACCATCTTCCAGCACTTCAATATGGTCGATAGACGCAGCAGGAATCATGTTCAGATCTACTGGCGTGGCACCAAATGACGGACCGGCATCCGCATAAATATTGGCGGTCGTATGCCGACGCTTCCCATCGACCAGAACCAGAACCTGATTGGGATTTAGACCACGCATGCGGATTGCAGAGGTCAGAGCTCCAGCATCATTCCCCATGGCGCTGACATTGATAGACGCATAGGTGCGTGTCAGCGCATCTGCCAGATTCATTTGCCCGGACCTGCGCAACGTAGCAGCGGACAGCACGCTGACGGGAGAGGTGCTCTGCCTTGCCTTCCGATTGACCGCATGCGTCCCGGTTACAATCAGAGTTTCTCCGCTATTGGCCCCGGAAGCCTTTTCAGATGCTTGATGATTCGCCGCTTTGGGTCGCTTTGCTGCAACTTTTTTCGCATGCTCGCTGCCCACTGGTTTCTGCTTATCAGCAGCCGTCGCGGCGTTGGAAACTGGCTCCTCAGCCATCAGACCAAACGTCAGAATAGTTGAAACCAGAAACGCTTTTCTGAGTGTCATGCGTGTATCCAGAACATTATCAAAAATGGAAAAATCACGCGTCTGTTATCAAGAGCACCCACTCGAAAAAAGTGAAACTATTATGACATCATCAAACTTATATATTTTCTATACTTCTTTTAATTTATAGATATAAAAATATACGCTAAGAAATATTACAAACAGAAAACATTAAATGTAAATCATAATTCATTATTAAAGGGTAACCATGTTCCATCTTCACAGACGCTCTCTGATACAGGGCGGCAGCCTTCTGGTACCGGCTCTCTGGGCTGGGCGCGCAAGTCAGCTTCTTACTGCACAAACAGCCCCGGTAACCCGTGCGCGCCTGAACGTGACAGAAAACCCGTTTGGTCCCTCTCCTGCTGCGCGCAAAGCCATTATGGCCTGCGTACCAGAGGCACCTTATTATGTGGAAGATGAACACACTCTCCGTGATAAAATTGGTCAGAATGAAAATCTTGAGAAAGAAAAAGTCGCTCTATCAAATGGCTCTCTGGATGCGCTCTCCCTTCTTTCCAGCGATATTGGCCGCAAAGGACACCTTCTGGCGCCGCAGCCAACCTACGCCACACATCTGAATTACGCTCAGCGCCGGGGTGTGACTGTGCGATATGTGCCTCTCGTCAATCATGCGATTGATCTGGACGCCCTCCGGCAGGCTATCACGCCCGAGACGGCAATGGTTTACCTGTGCAACCCCAACAACCCAACCGGGAACATGCTAGACCATGATAAACTTCTTTCATTTTGCAAAGATGTTTCCAAAAAAGTTCCAGTTGTTGTGGATGAGGCCTATTTTGAACTTTTGCCGTCTGCGGAGCTAATGACCGCCTCATCTCTGGTGCATTCGGGGTATGATGTGATTATTGCCCGCACATTTTCCAAAGTTTATGGGCTGGCCGGGCTCAGAATTGGCTATATCCTGGCGCAACCCAACCGTGTGAAACAGCTTTACAGCCTTACGACAACGTCTCGTAATCAGGCTGGCTATGCCGCAGCCATGGCATCTCTCGGAGATAAGGCCTATCTGAACGGGGCCATCGCCTACCTCAAATCCTGCCGCAACATGATTTATGATATCGGCCAGAAAAATGGTTTATCTTTCCTGCAAAGTCATGGAACTTTTGTTTACGTCAATACACAGAGACCAGCAGAAAAAATGAAAACAGCTCTGGCACAACGAGGCGTCGATATCCGTGTGTTTGATGCCCCAGCCTATCAGACATGGATCCGTGTTGGGACGGCGACACCTGCAGAGCTGGAGCTGTTCGGACGTGCGCTACCAGCCGCCTTGCAGGATGTTCCCAAAGCCTGAACGAACGGACTGGTATAAATCAGCTTTTATAAGCCATTCGGCTTTCTGCATTGTGTGACACATCTCGCCCTTTTAAGGTCTCTCCCCAGTGCGTGGGGGTGAAACATGGTGCAGAAGCGGTCCTTTTATACGGTGTGCGTGCTGGCTGCTCTGTGCGCAGCTTCTGGTTCACCCTCATTTGCACAAGTCACCCTCACCACAGCGCCAGAGCCGCACTCAGCCGCCCCACCCTCTAATGCCCACACAGGCGGCACCTTGCGGCTGGCGGCGCAAAATTCCGGGGGCACGCTGGACCCGCAGGTCTCTTATATTTCTCTCATCAAGGAGCTCGAAACACCTGTTTATGATGGGCTCCTCGCATTCCCCAAATTTGCAGGCTCTACAGCACAACCCGTCATCGCCAATCTGGCAGAAGCGGTTCCACAGCCGGAAGATGGAGGCCGAACCTATCGGTTTACGCTCCGTCCCAATCTGCATTTTTCCAATGGGCAGGTTGTGCGTGTGGACGATGTTGCTGCCTCTTTCCGGCGCCTCTTTAAAGTGGGTAGCCCCACTGCAGGGCCGTATTACAGTCATATCGTTGGGGCGGAGGCCTGCCTGCATGACCCCGCGCACTGCACACTGGCTGGCGGCATAGAGACTGATCCGGCGACGCGCACCATCACCTTTCATCTGACGCAACCGGATGCCGAATTTCTGGACCGTCTGGCCTGGTTTCATGCTGCCATTCTTCCGGCCAGCACACCGCCGCATGATACCGGGAACACGGCCCCTCCGGGCACCGGACCATATCGGGTGACACGCTATGATCCTGCCACCGGCATGGTGCTGAAACGCAACCCGTATTTCCGGGAATGGGCGCATGATGCGCAGCCCGCTGGATATGTGGACGCCATACAGATTACGTTCGGGCTGGACCCGGAAGGCGAAGTGACCGCCATTGAAAATGGCCAGTATGACTGGATGTATGAAGATGTGCCGCTGGACCGGCTGGGCGAAGTCGGTAGCCGCTATGCCGGACAAGTGCAGATTTATACGCTGCTGCTCTACTATTACGCCGCCCTGAATGTGCGGATGCCGCCCTTCAATTCGCTCAAGGCACGGCAGGCGCTGAACTATGCCATCAACCGGCATGCCATGGTGATCTACCATGGGGGTGCTGCCGTTGCGACGCCCCTCTGCCAGCTTCTGCCGCAGGGTGCACCAGGTTATGAGCCCAGCTGCGCTTACACCAAAGGGGCCTCACCTGCGCATCCGCTCCCACAGTGGCAGGCACCCGACCTTGAAGAAGCCCGCAAACTGGTGCGGGAAAGTGGCACGGCGGGGCAGAACGTCACGATCATCGCGCCACTGGAAGGGCGCTATGCCGCCATGGCCATGGAATTACGCAGCACACTGGCCAGTCTGGGTTATGAGGCCTCTGTGCGCAGCATGACGCAGGCTGTGCAATTTCCTTACGTGCAGAACAGTGACAACCATGTGCAGCTTGCCCTGACAGGATGGAATGCAGACTACCCCTCCGCCTCCACGTTCCTGCAAACCTTGTTTGCGTGCGCCAGTTTCCGCCCGCATTCCGACAATTCCCCAAACATGTCGGCCTTTTGTAACCCGGACATAGATGCGCTGATGAACAAGGCTTCCGCCGCTGCCCTGACCAGCCCGACTGAGAGCATGCAGCGCTGGGCTGAGGCAGACCGCGCCCTCATGACGCAGGCTCCCGCCGTGCCACTGGTGCAGATCAAACGCGTCAGCCTGTTGTCAAAACGCACGCGTAACGCCATCGTAACACTTAATGATGAAATCCTGCTTTCCCAGCTTCAGGTCCGATGACAGCTGAAGCGCCTCCCCCACCCGGCCCATGGCGGCAGGCGATGCGCGGCCTTGCACGCAACCGCGCGGCCATGGCGGCCCTTGCCGTTCTGGTGCTCATCACCCTAAGTTGCGTGCTGGCTCCGCTTTATGCGCGTGACATTGCACGGACTGACCCGTTCACCTCCAACGTCGCCGGCAGCATCACGCTGAACAGGCACGAGGTGGATATCATGCAGCCGAACGATAATCCGCTGCATCTCGGCCTCAGCCCCATCGGGCCGACCGGCCATGCGGCCTATCTGCTGGGTGCGGACAGTCAGGGGCGGGATGTTGCGGCCCGCATGCTGTATGGCGGGCGGAACTCACTGCTGATTTCCTCCTGCGCCGCCGTGCTGTGCCTGATACTGGCCGCTGCCGCTGGCATTGCCGCCGGTTTTTTTGGTGGGCTGGTGGATGCTGTTCTGTCCCGCCTGATGGATATCATGTGGGCCGTGCCGGTCTACCTGTTTGCGATTTCGCTTTCCATTGTTACCGTCAGTCAGGGGTTAAAGCTGGGGCCGTTTGTGGTGGAAGCGGATAGTCTGCTGATCCCGATTGTCATTATTGCGCTGGTCTATGTTCCGTATGCAGCACGGCCCATCCGGGGGCGGGTTCTGACCTTGCGGCAGGCGGAGTTTGTCACCGCAGCCCGATGCCTTGGCGTGCCGCGCTGGCGGATTGTGCTGTTTGATATTCTGCCCAATGTGACCACCACGCTCGTGGTGCTGGGGCCGTTGCTCATGGCGCTTTCCCTGCTGGCGGAAAGTGCTCTTTCTTTCCTCTCCATCGGCGTGCAGGCTCCGGCGGCATCATGGGGCACCATTATTCAGGATGGCGAGGGGCTGATTTACACGCGCCCGATGGTCGCCATTGCTCCCGGCCTCGCCATTGTGCTGGTCGTGCTGGCACTGAATATTCTGGGCGACGGCCTGCGGGATGCGCTTGATGTGCGTGATGCCGCACGGCGGTCTTCATGAGGAGGGCTGACGCATGATGATGGTCCTCCTCCGCCGACTTGGGCAGACCGTGTTTGTTCTGTTCGGAATTTCTGCGCTGGTGTTTCTGGTGTTTTTCGCCACACCAGGGGCAGACCCCACAGCCCGTATTGCCGGACGCAACGCCTCCCCCCAGACCATGGAAAAAGTACGGCAGGAATACGGGTTCGACCGCCCTCTGCCTGTGCAATACGCCACCATGATGAAGAAGCTGTTCATCACGCAGGACCTCGCCTCCTATGTGGACCGGGGTGAACTGGTGGTGCCGGAAATTGCACGGGCTGCTCCCGTAACGGTTTCTCTTGTGTGTGGAGCGGCTCTTATCTGGGTGGTGCTGTCCATTGCCATGGGCACCATCGCTGCGGCCCTAAAAGGCACATGGATTGATCGTGGGCTGATGATGCTGGGGCTGATCGGCATTTCCATGCCGGTGTTCTGGCTGGGGCAGGTGGCCAACCTCATCACGCAAAGCCGGTATCATGACACATGGCTGTTCTCGTGGGTGCCGGGGCTGGGCTATGTGCCGCTGACGGAAAACCCGTGGGGATGGTTCAAGGCGCTGGTCATTCCGTGGATTGTTCTGGCCGTTATGTTCATCGGCATTTACAGCCGCGTCTTAAGGGCGGATCTGGTCGCGCTTTCTGGTGAGGACTTCATGCGCACAGCACGGGCCAAGGGGCTTTCCCCTACCCGTATTCTGCTGCGCCACGGCCTGCGCACCTCTATGGTAACCTTTGTCTCCCTGTTCGGGCTGGATTTTGCGCAGCTTGTGGGCGGCGGCGCTTTGTTGACGGAAGTGGTGTTCGGGCTGCCCGGTGTGGGGCGGCTAACCTATCAGGCACTCACCAATCTGGACCTGCCGCTGATTATGGCCACCGTGATGTATTCCGCCGTATTTGTGGTGCTGGCCAATGCGGTGGTGGACATCCTCTACCTTTTTCTGGACCCGAGGGTGCGTGATGCCCGCTGAGACCGCCCCTCCCATGACCACTCCGTTACTGGATGTGCGAGACCTGTGCGTCAGCTTTCCCTCCCGTGGGCGCATGATCCCGATTGTGGAGCATGTGTCCTTCACGCTGGGTGAGCGGGATATTCTCGGGCTGGTGGGGGAATCCGGCTCAGGCAAATCCGTCACCGCCATGGCGCTGATGGGGTTGATTGACAGCCCCGGTGTGCAGATTACCGGCTCCGCCCTGTTCCGGGGGCAGGAATTGGTCGGGCTGCCGCAAAAGCAACTCCGTCGCCTGCGTGGGCGCGAGATTGCCATGATCTTTCAGGACCCGATGACGGCCTTTACGCCAGTTTACACAATCGGCTGGCAGATTGACGAGCAGATCCGCGCGCATGAGCGCCTCTCCCGCAAACAGGCCCGCGCCCGCACGGTTGAACTGTTGGCTGAGATGGGCGTGCCTGACCCGGCCCGTACGGCTGATCGCTACCCGCATCAGCTTTCCGGGGGCCTGCGGCAACGCGCCATGATTGCCATGGCGCTCTCCTGCAATCCGTCCCTGCTGATTGCCGATGAACCCACCACAGCGCTGGACGTAACGGTGCAGGCGCAAATTCTGGACCTGATCCGCTCCCTGCGCAGCACCTACGGTTCCTCCGTGCTGCTGATTACGCATGACATGGGCGTTGTGGCCGAAACCTGTGACACGACACTGGTGCTGTATTCAGGTCGGGTGGCGGAAACAGGCCCGACAGAGGCCCTGTTTGCCCACCCCGGCCATCCTTATACGGCAGCTCTTCTGGCTTCTATCCCGCCGCTGGATGGCCCACGCCCCCACCGACTGCCTGCTATTGCCGGAGCACCACCAGCACCGCTGGAGCGCCCGGCTGGCTGTGCCTTCGCGCCGCGCTGCACCTATGTGCACGACACCTGCCTGCCCGCTCCACCGCCGCCACTGGTGCCGACGGGGTATGATCCCCTCGCTGCTCCGCAGGACGACGCAACCGCACAGGTCTCTGCGGCCGCCCCATCGACCCAACCTGTCCAGTTTGCCGCCTGTGTTCTCCCGGCAGAAGGCACACCTTTGCCTCCACGACTAACGTACAGCGAGCTTTCGGCTGGCGATGAGGCGGATGCGACAGGTTTTCCCCCTTCCTCATTTGCTGCCGGGGAACCTCACTAATGACCACGTCAGCCACTTTCTCCGCGACTAGCGCGCCCTCCAGTGCCAGTGCCAGTGCCAGTGCCAGTGCCAGTGCCAGTGCCAGTGCCAGTGCCAGACCGCTGCTGGAGGTCCGGGACGTGCGCAAGACCTATCACCTGCCGCGCGGGCAAACCCTGAAGGCTGTTGATGGGATTTCGCTCTCTGTCATGCCGGGAGAAGTGCTGGGGCTGGTTGGAGAATCCGGCTGCGGCAAGTCCACGCTGGGCCGGTGCCTGCTGCGTCTGACGGATGTTTCGTCCGGGCAGATCCTGTTTGAAGGGCAGGACATCACCCATCTGAGTGAACGCGCTTTGCGCCCGCTCCGCCAGCAGATGCAGATGGTGTTTCAGGATTCCTATGCTTCGCTCAATCCACGCCGTCGTATTGGGGATCTGCTGGCCGAACCGCTGAAGGTTCATCCCGGCCCGGACGGTCGGAAACGCTCGCGCGCGACCATCGCAGCCCGTCTGCACGAACTGATGGATCTGGTCAGTCTGCCCGCTGCGGCACTGGACCGTTATGCGCACGAATTTTCCGGCGGCCAGAGGCAGCGTATAAATATTGCCCGTGCGCTGGCGCTCTCGCCTCGGCTGGTGGTGGCGGATGAGCCCGTGTCCGCGCTGGATGTGTCCGTGCAGGCGCAGATTGTTAATCTGTTTGCAGACCTTCAGGCCCGGCTGGGGCTGACCTACGTATTTGTTGCGCATGATCTCGCGGTGGTGCGGCAGATTTCTACCCGCGTGGCCGTCATGTATCTCGGCGCCGTAGTGGAACTGGGCGAGACAGATGCCGTACTGCACCGCCCCGCGCACCCTTATTCTGCCGCGCTGACTGCTGCGGTGCCCCGCCCTGTGGTGGGTGCTGTCCGCGCTGCACCGCTGGGCGGCGACATTCCCAGCCCGGTGGCACGGCCTGCAGGCTGCCGCTTTCATACCCGCTGCCCGTTTGTGCAGGGCCGCTGCCGGACGGAAGAGCCAGCCCTGCGCCGGATCGGACCGAGCCATTCTGTCGCGTGTCATTTTCCACTGGCAGAAGGGTGAGCTGGCCAGTATGCAGAAAAGCCCTCACCTTGCAGGGCATCACTCTGACGGATAAAGCCTGAGCCCGCATGTTCCGCCTCTCTGCTTTAAGCGCCTGTGTGCGTTTTTATGCCTCCCTTTTGGGAATTGCCGTGATTTTTCTGGCACTGGATGCCGGAGCTTTTGTGCTGCGAAACCTGCTGCCAGAAGGACCTCGGCGGCGCAAACTCGGCCGCTTCTGGCTCTATCATGTCGCCCATTTTTCCGTGCGCTTTCTCCACGCCATGGGCATTCTGGACTGTGACCTGCGTGAGCTTGCTGCCATCCGGCAGGAAAGCGGGCTGGTGCTGGTTGCCAACCACCCCTCCCGTCTGGACAGCCTCATTCTGGCTGCGGCCCTGCCACGGCTGGTATGTGTGACCAAAGCGTCCATCTGGGAACGCCCCACACTCGGTAGCACCCTCCGCACGGCAGGCTATATCCGGCATGATAGTTTGTTAAAGCTCATTGCCCCTGCAACGGACAGCCTGAAAGAAGGCTGTCAGCTTCTGCTATTTCCCGAAGGAACACGCTCCCGTGCAGGCGCAGAACCGGGACCGTTTCAGCCGGGCTTTGCCGCCATTGCGCAACGCACCCACTCCACCGTGCAACCCATTCTGATTGAAACGGACTCCCCCTATCTGTCTCAGGGCTGGCCCTTCCTGCGCCGGCCACCACTCCCCATGCGCTACAAGATCCGTCTTGCTCCACGCCTCCCCGCACCTGCCCGCGACGAAGCCAGTGGGCGCATACTGGTGGAAACAACAGAAACCCTGCTGAAACAGGGGTTAACACAAACAACGTTACGAGACGCGTAACAACTTCCAGATCGAACATGAGTGTGCGGAAGCAGAAAATTTTACCAAACCACCATTCTGCTTTATGAAAGTGGCCTCTGATAGCCTATTTTTCTTTCTGGATATTTCGTGATGCCTGAAAACGCCGCTTCCGCCGCAGAGCGCCTGCACGCTGTTCTGACCACACTGCGGACCACCCTGGATACGCAGATCAGCACCGCGCCTTCCGTGCGGGAAGAGCATAGCCATGGCGAGGCGATGAATGCCTCCTGCCTGCCAGCAGCGGTGGTTTTTGCAGAAAGCACGGAGGATGTTTCCGCTGTTCTCCGTGCCTGCCACGCCCAGCGCGTGCCGGTGGTAGCGTTTGGGGCTGGCACATCGGTTGAAGGACACGTGGTGCCGCCGGAACATGCGATTAGTCTCGACCTATCCCGCATGACGGGCATTCTTGCAGTTAATACGGAAGATCTTGATTGCCGCGTGCAGGCTGGCCTGACACGCCAGAGCCTGAACGCGCAGATCCGCGACACCGGATTGTTCTTTCCGGTAGACCCCGGTGGCGAGGCCACGTTGGGCGGTATGTGCGCAACCCGTGCTTCTGGCACCGCCGCTGTGCGCTACGGCACCATGAAGGAAAACGTGCTGGGTCTAACGGTCGTTCTGGCAACGGGTGAGATTATCCAGACAGGTGGACGTGTACGAAAATCTTCGACAGGGTATGACCTGACCTCTCTGTTTGTTGGATCAGAGGGCACACTAGGCATTATCACGGAAGTCCAGCTGAAATTGCATGGACGCCCTGAAACATTATCAGCCGCAGTCTGTCAGTTTGAAAATCTGCATGATGCTGTGCAGACCGCCATGGAAATCATTCAGTGCGGTATTCCCATCAACCGCGTGGAACTGATGGACCCTGTGCAGATGCAGGCTTCCATTCAGTTTTCCAAGCTGGAAGGGTATCGCCCCCTTACCACGCTGTTTTTTGAATTTGCCGGTGCCCCCGCCGCAGTGGAAGAACAGGTGAGCGCAACCGAAGCCTTGGTAGAAGCCAATAATGGTCTGGGGTTTGCATGGGCTGAAAGCGCGGAAGACCGTTCCCGCCTCTGGAAAGCCCGGCATGATGCGTTCTGGGCTGCCAAAGCGCTGGACCCACAGGCACGCGTCATTTCCACCGACTGCATTGTGCCCATCTCCCGCCTCGGCACTCTGATTGATGGCGTGTATGAGGATATCAAAGCCTCTGGCCTGCGTGCCCCGCTGCTGGGCCATGTGGGGGATGGGAATTTCCATACCCTGATTATTACGGAAGACACGCCGGAAGGGCACGCTCAGGCATGGGAGCTGGACAAGAAGATTGTTGCCCGTGCCTTGGCTTTGGAAGGCTCCTGCAGTGGGGAACATGGCGTTGGCATGGGTAAGCTCGATTTTCTGGAAACTGAGCATGGTGCCGGCGCACTGAGCGTTATGCGTGCTCTGAAAAACACCATGGACCCGCACCACATTCTCAATCCGGGCAAGCTCCTGCCCACAGGACCAGTCTATCAGGGTTAAGGCGGTTCTCGGCCCGCATGGAGAGGGGCTGGAGTCACATAACGCCTCCCTTCTCCTCTCTGCGACCCGGCGAAATACGTTCAAAATGGGACGATATTGCTCCATGCTTTAATCTGAGGAAGAGCCTATCCCCTGCGTTAACGAATGCAATTCCTGCAAAATATATGGAAAAATCTATTTCCATATAATTGGAAAAGTTCTACAAATCAGCACTATTAAGATCATATGTTCCTTTTACGATTTTGAAGATATTGAAAAATAAGGACGCCTAATGATTACAGAAAATACGATTTTTCGTAAATTCTTGATCAAAATCCTTTTGACTATCGAATATTCTCTCAAAAAAGAAAAATTCCCTTCTTTCGATTTTGCGTCCCTTCCGAAGCTTCTGGAAAACTGGGAATATTTACAAAGAGTTCAGCCAGATAATGGGCTGATTACAATAGGAATCGGGATCATACGCCTGCTTCTTGGCATTCCAACAGCCTCTGAACCCTTTGAGTTCATCAAATCAAAATCACAGTCCCGCATCTGCCGTATTTTACTCATTGCAACCCGCCTGCGGTTTTCTCACTACACTCTGGCTTATGAGGATTTTCAGTCTCTCCTCACCAGCTATACAGACCTTGATCTCCCCGCTTTTCAAGTGCTGGCCGATGCGGTGTGTTTTGCCACGACCAAGGCGGGATGGTGCACATTTTCAGGGTCAGGCAAGATCCATCTGACTTTTCGCAGGTCTGTTGATCTGGAAGATATCAGTGTTGTGATGGATGGCATCAGTTATCCTGCCTCCTCCTTTGAAATTCTCTCAAATTATAAAAGAATTTCTATTTTTCTTCTGGAAGACTGGAAGCTTTTAAAACAAGTCCATGTCACTATTCGGCAAGACACCTTGCTGGGTGGTCTGTTTGAAATCCCACATTTTCTCAAAACAGAAGGATTTGTTTCCGCTGGTCCAGGGGGTCTTTCTGGCTGGGCCCGTTACCCAGCCAACCCGGAGGCGGCGGTAAAACTGGTCCTTACGCCCCATGACCCCATTCAGAAGCCCATCCATCTTTTTACCGATACGGTCAAATTCTTTACCCCAGCGAACATTGCCGGAGATACAATCAAACATGCTTTTTCGATAAAAAAAGAAAAACTTGCATCAAAAGCAACTTTGTTCAGTGTTTGCTCTGAGCATGGGAAACCTTTGTATGGAAGCCCCCTCGCTCTTGATCCCTTTGCAGAAAGCGCCAGACAGTATGCGCTGGATATCTCTCGCCGCTTCCCGGCTACCTCCTTAGAAGAAGGCACCTTTCCTCCGATATCTTTATCAGAAAAACCAACAAAAAAACAAAAATTCCCTTCTGTTGCGATCATTATTCCGGTTTACGATGGTTTTCTAGCCACCAAAAATTGTATTACTCTGTGCCTTAAACACAAAGCACCTCATGCCCGGCTTATTATCGTGAATGATGCCTCTCCAAACCCAGATATTCTAAAATACCTTTCTCACATTAAGAATAAACCTGACGTTTTTATCCTCAACAATGAGAAAAACCTTGGCTTTCCAAAATCTGTTAACCGGGGGCTGCGTCAGAGAAGACCGTATGAAGATGTTGTTTTGCTCAACAGTGATACACTTGTATGTCGTAACTGGCTGACACAACTCCAGAGGGCTGCCTATGCGCAGACCGACATTGGCACAGCAACGCCTCTTTCAAATAACGCCACTATTTTCAGCTATCCTTCAGCAAACGGGATCAACCCCATTCCTGACGCCAGAGCCTGTCAGGACCTTAGCGCGATTATGAGCAGGATATGGCACGGAGAAACAGTTGATGTTCCGACAGCTCATGGATTTTGCATGTATGTCAAATCTGCCTGCCTGCAACAAACAGGTTTGCTACGAGAAGATATTTTTGCGCAAGGGTATGGGGAGGAAAATGATTTTTCTTGCCGCGCCACAGCATTAGGGTGGCGTCACGTCGCCTGTCTGGGAACGTTTGTGGGGCACGCAGAAAGCCAGTCTTTCAGTCCCGTCAAGTCGGATCTGATTGCCAGAAACCTCGACATTATGAATGGGCTGCATCCGGGTTACGACCAGCTTATAGCACGCTGGCAGGACCGAGACCCGCTCGCCCCTTACAGAAAGAAACTGGACCTCGCACGACTGCACAACAGCAGAGCATTTTTGAAATCTGTTATCCTTATCATGCATGATCGGGAGGGCGGCATTCTGCGCCATGTCGGGCATCGGGCATCGTTTTATGAACAAGCCGGTATTGCTGCATTCGTCATGGTGCCTGAAATTCATCGTTCCGGCCGCCCGCTCTGGAGACTGAAATCCCTCCGGGACAAGGATTATCCAAACCTGACCATTCCCCGCAATGCCTTTAGTTTCAGAGCACTTTATAAAGACCTCAACTGTGAAAAATTTGAAATCCACAGCTATATTGGCAGCTCAATTGAAAAGATTTTCAGTCTTTCAGAGCTTGGCTTGCCGTATGACATTTATATTCATGATTATTCCTGGTTTTGCCCGCGTATCACGCTGGTGGCTGATGAAAACCATTATTGTGGCGAGCCCGACCTTAAAACCTGCCAGAACTGCGTAAATACCTTTGGCAGCCGGACTGACGATCCTGCACCTTTACAAAAACTCCGATACTGGAGCCGAAGCCTTCTGGACAATGCACAGCACGTCATCTGCCCTTCCCAGGATGCGGCCAATCGTATCCAAAGACAGTTTCCCACCATTCAGGCTGACGTTACGCCGTGGGAGCATATTCTGAATGTTGATACGCTTTTCTTTCCTCAAAAAGCACCCCATGAAAAACGCATTATCGGGATTCTGGGCGCAATCAGTATTGAAAAAGGCTATGATATTGTTCTTGATTTAGCGCAGTTCATCAAAACACATCATATTCCCATTCAGCTGGTTATTATTGGCTATAGCTGCAATGACGCGCCACTTCTGGAAACCGGCGTTGTCACCATGACCGGCCGTTATCAGGAATATGAAATACAGCCCCTGACCGAAAAATATGCGATCGACTGGTTTTTTCTACCGTCGCTCTGGCCCGAAACATGGTCGTATGTGTTGACGCATATCTGGACGAGTAACAGAGCCGCTATTGTGTATGATATTGGAGCACCGGCAGAAAGAATAAAGCAATCCGGGGGTGGGCTGGTGATCCCACTGCACACCTCCCTGCCTTCTCTTATTGCCATTCTCATGGCCCCATATGCCTATCTTGGTGCGTTCAGGACACAGGGAGATGCGCTTGCCGGCCTGTCGGATCCGATAGCTGGATGACTCATAAAGCCGAATAAAACGATACTGTGGAGAGGAACTCAG
The DNA here is from genome assembly GCF_044094635.1 of Acetobacter sp. KSO5. Classification (NCBI taxonomy): domain Bacteria; kingdom Pseudomonadati; phylum Pseudomonadota; class Alphaproteobacteria; order Acetobacterales; family Acetobacteraceae; genus Acetobacter; species Acetobacter sp. KSO5. The sequence continues at coordinate 2,800,328 of NZ_CP172014.1, forward strand.
TCCGCCATCACGGTCAGTTGCCAGGCCGGGCTGATCTGTTCTTCCGGGGGCTGAATCCATAGCGGGGTGGCGTTAGGCAGCCGGACATTCGCTGGCAGGCTCATAGCGGAGCGGAGCGCCCGGAACAGCGCGCCGTGTGCGACAATCAGAGGAATCCCCCCTGCTTCGGTCGCCCGGTTGACCGCGGCCACAGCCCGCGCCCGCAGGTCTGCAAACGGTTCGGCACCGTTGGGGGTGTAATCTCCGGCAATCCAGCTATCGTACCAGTCGCCCATCGGCTGGCCTTCCTGCTCACCAAAGCAGACTTCTTCCAGCCCGATATCGGTCGTCAGCGGCAGTGGGGCACATCCCTCCGCCACCAATCCCTGTTGCACAATGGTGGCCGTTTTCAACGCCCGGTCGAGCGGGGAGCTGACAATGTGCGTGATGGGCGCATGGGTTTGAATACCATCCTGAAACAGCTTCGCCGCCGCATCGGCCTGCGCAATCCCCGTCGCGTTCAGGGGCACGTTGGTGCGCCCCTGAGACAGACCTTCACGGTTCCAGTCGGTCTGGCCGTGACGAAGATACCAGTAAGAGCGGGGGTGAAGCTGTGTCATGGATCTCAATCAAACAGGGAGGAGACGGAACTCTCATCAGCAACGGCCCGCATGGCCTGCGCCAGCAGGTTGGAAATGGTCACCTGCCGGATGTTGTGCGCTGCTGTCACACTTTCAGTGGCCATGATGCTATCCGTCAAGGTCAGCATTTCAATCGGGGAGTTTGCGACACGTTCCACAGCCTGCCCGGTCAGCACGCCATGCGTCACGTAGGCACCGACAGACGCTGCACCGTTATTGGCAATGGCCCGTGCTGCGTTGCACAGAGAGCCACCACTATCAACAATATCGTCCACCAGCAGGCAGTGGCGGCCACGCACGTCACCAATCACGTTCATCACTTCAGACACACCAGCGCGTTCACGCCGTTTGTCGATGATAGCGAGGTCGGTATTCAGGCGCTGCGCCAGCTGCCGCGCACGCACCACACCGCCTACGTCCGGGGAGACGATCATCAGGTCACGATCGCCGTAACGGCTGAGGATGTCACGGGTAAACAGCGGGGCGGCATACAGGTTATCCACCGGAATGTCGAAGAAGCCCTGAATCTGCATGGCATGCAGGTCCAGCGTCAGCACGCGGTTGGCGCCAGCTTCCACCAGCAGGTTGGCAACCAGCTTGGCGCTGATAGGCGTGCGGGGGCCGGATTTACGATCCTGCCGCGCATAACCAAAATACGGGATGACCGCGGTGATTCGCCGGGCTGACCCACGCCGCAGCGCGTCCAGCATAATCAGCAGTTCCATCAGGTTATCATTTGTCGGGGTGCAGGTGCTCTGGATGACGAACACATCCTCACCACGCACATTTTCATGAATTTCGACAAAGACTTCCATATCCGCAAAGCGGCGGACAGTCACATTACACAGAGGCAGGGACAGTTCCGCGGCAACGGCCTTGGCCAGCGGCAGATTGCTGTTACAGGCGACAATCTTCATGATAAGGAGGGTTCCCGGCTTTTCTACGTTAAGGTGAGACGGCTACAGCGGGGCCGGGTTTAGCAACCACAACGGCTGTTGTCATCCATGAGAGACGCTCGACAGGGCAGACACACACGCAGCGTGGCAAAAAAGCACAATCCAAGCGCGCCCCTCTTACCCGTGCTCTTGCACACAGGCACTCTGTTCTCTATCGCCATGGAGTATCATGGACAGCATGCAGACCACCCCCGCAACCGGATATACGCCCTCTCCCAACACACCGGAGCCGGTGCTTACTCTTCTGCCGGAAAAAGGCGCGTCCTACCTTCGCCATGCCTGGCAGGATCTCCTCTCCGGCATGAAACTGGCGCGGCTTGGGGCTACGCTGGGCTGGCTGGATATCAAGCTGCGCTACCGTGGTTCCATCCTCGGTCCGTTCTGGCTGACAGCCTCAACCGCCGTCATGGTGGCGGCCATGGGGGTGCTGTATGCCTATCTGATGAACATGGATGTGCATAAATACCTGCCCTTCCTGACCCTCTCCCTTGTCCTCTGGGGGTTTGTGGGTAGCACTCTGCAGGATGGCTGCACCACGTTCACCTCTGCTGCGGGGCTGATCCATTCTGCCCGAATGCCCTACAGCCTGCATGTACTGCGCGCCACGGTGCGCAACCTTCTGACGCTGGCGCACAACATCCCTGTGGTTGTGGTGGTTTTCCTGTGGTTCCGGGTGGCCCCATCGTGGTCCTGGAGCATGGGGGCTGCGTGTGCGCTGTGGATTTTTGACAGCTTCATGGCCACGCTGCTGCTCGGCATTCTGGGGGCACGCTTCCGCGATGTGCCGCCCATTGTGGCAAGCACCCTGCAAATCCTGTTTTTTGTAACCCCTATTCTGTGGGCTCCGGAACTGATGAAAACCGGGCAGGACTGGCTGCTGCTGGACCCGTTTTTTCCGCTGATGGAAATTGTGCGAACACCGTTTACCGGGGACATTGTCAACACCGCCATCTGGCCCGCAGCTCTGGCCTGGTCGGCGGGACTGACGGTGTTCACTTTCGCACTGTTTGCCCGCATGCGGGCCCGTCTGGCTTATTGGGTGTAACGCATGGTCGGTATTACGGTCCGGGATCTGGAAATCTCCTTCCCGCTTTATCACGGCAACGCCCGCAGCCTGAAAAAGACCATCCGCAACTCTCTGAGTGGCCGGTTTACGCATGATGAGCGCGACCGTGTGGTGGTGCAGGCCCTGCGGGATGTCAGCTTTACGCTCAACCCCGGTGACAGGCTGGGCCTGGTCGGCGGCAATGGCGCCGGCAAGACCACGCTTTTGCGCGCACTGGCCGGTATTTATGAGCCTGTAAATGGCAGCGTGACCGTCAGCGGGCATATTGGCACGCTGCTGGACCCCTCGCTGGGGATGAACATGGAACTGACGGGACGCGAGAATATCCGCCTGCGCGGCATGTTCGCCGGACTTTCCCCATCAGACATCCGCACGGTGGAAGAAGACGTGGAAGCCTTTGCCGGGCTTGGCTCCTTTCTGGACCTGCCGGTACAGACCTATAGCTCCGGTATGACCGTACGGCTCTCCTTCGGTCTCGCCACCGCCATCATGCCCGATGTGCTGCTGATGGATGAATGGTTTATGGCGGGAGATGCCTCCTTCCGCCAGCGCGCCCGCAAACGGCTGGAAACGCTGGTGTCCAAAGCGGATATTCTGGTGCTGTCCAGCCATATGGCGGACGTCATGGCCGACTGGTGCAACAGGCTGATCTGGATGGAGGAAGGCCGTGTCCGTATGGATGGCCCGACCCGCGAGGTTCTGGAAGCCTATCTGGGGCACCCGCTGGAAAATATGGAGGAAAAGGAGGCGGTTCCTGATCCCATTCTTCCCGCAGAAAATGCTGCCGAGCCCCTCATCATCCCCTGAACCTCATACCCTCCTGCCTTCTGCCGTGCGCTCCCGGCAGACAGGGCATTCAGCTTTCCCCATTCGCGCCGGGTAGCAGGCATGACATACTTCCCCGCATCGCGCCGGATTGACACGATACGGCACCCGCACGGTACCAGAACGGAGCATATATGACCCGGCAACCTCCGCCCGGCAGACAGAAGGCCTGTTTTACAACCGGCAGCATCATGCGGCACGTGATTGTCATGGCAGGCACCGGGGCCATTGGCCTGATGGCCGTTTTTGCGGTGGACATGCTCAACATGGTCTATATCGGCCATCTGAATGACCCGGCCCTGACAGCGGCCATCGGGTTTGCCGGTGCCGTGCTTGGCCTGCAGATTGCCGTCTCTATTGGTATGACCATTGGCCTGAGTGCCGCCACCGCGCGGGAGATTGGCGCAGGGCGGCATGAAGAAGCCCGGCATATTGCCTCCTCATCCCTGATTGTCACGCTGGTCGTCGCGTTGCTGCTCGGGCTTATCACCTCGCTTGCTGCGCATCCTGTGCTGCATCTGTTTGGTGCACAGGGCGATGCGCTGGAACATGCCACGGCCTATCTGCACGTTGTCAGCCCTTTTCTGCCACTGATCTGCGTCGGCATGGCGGCATCCTCTCTGATGAGGGTCGTAGGCGACGCCAAAGGCTCCATGCACATTACGCTGCTGGGGGCCGTGGTTGCCGCGGTGCTGGACCCGCTAATGATTTTCGGGCTGCATGAAGGGCTGACCGGGGCAGCTATCAGCACCGTGCTGTCCCGCCTTGTGGTGGCGGCTGCCGGTCTGCGCGGGGCCTTGCGGCATGACATGATTGCCCGCCCTGACCTCTCCCGCATTCTGCCGGATGCCCGGCATGTGGCCGGTGTAGCAATGCCTGCCATTCTGACCAATCTGGCCACGCCGGTGGCGGGTGCGTATGTAACCGGGGCCATGGCAAGCTTCGGGCTGGAAGCCGTGGGCGGACAGGCCTCCATCGAGCGTATGGTGCCGGTGCTGTTCTCTCTGGTCTTTGCCCTGACAGGCTCGGTCGGCCCTATCATGGCGCAGAATCTGGGAGCCGGGCAGTATGACCGGGTGCGCGAGACGCTGACGGCAGCCCTCAAGCTCGTCATGCTCAGCGTTGGCTCCACATGGGTCCTGCTGGCGGCCTTGCAGGATTACGTGGTGGCCGGGTTCCATGCACAGGGCAATGCTGCTCTGCTCATTCATCTGTTCTGCTCATGGACTATTGGTGCCTTCCTGTTTGTCGGCATGTTGTTTGTAGCCAACGCGGCGTTCAATAATCTGGGCTTCCCGCTCTATTCCACCGCTTTCAACTGGGGGCGGGCCACACTGGGCACCGTTCCTTTTGTCTGGTTTGGCAGCCGTTTCGGTCCGGCCGGGGTACAGCTGGGGCACGCGGCAGGCGGTATTGTTTTTGGATCTCTTGCCGTGATTACCGCGTTCAGAGTCACGCGCACACTCAGCAGCCCATGCCCCGCCCATGTTCCGGCGGGACCGGGAGAAGTGCCGGTTTCAGACGTCCCGACCGTGAGTGCGGAAGCCGCCATGGCGGAACTGGACGAACTGGAAGCCCCGGCCTTTCGTGAGACGGACAGGAGTGAAGACCATGTCAAAACTGACCACTGAAGAACGTAATGCACTGCCGGACGATGCCTTTGCCCTCCCCGGCCGCCGCTACCCCATTCCGGATGCTACCCACGCGCGGGATGCGCTGGCCCGCGCCAGCGAAATGCTGCACCGGGGCAGCCTGACGCAGGATGAATACGACACCATTCACGCCAAGGCCGAAGAAATTCTGCGCCGCGAGCGCAGCATGTAACAGGCCGCCTGAAGGCCTGAGATAGCCTCTGGCCTGAGACCCAAACGCGTGGCATCAAGGCCGGATGACTTTCATTTTAGCATCCGGCCCGTCTTTTCATGCTTAATCGCCTGTATGTCCGCGTGTTACGGCACGCAGCCAGCCCCAATGCCCCCTGGTGGCTGGTGGCTCTGGCCTTTGCGGAAGCCAGCTTTTTCCCGCTTCCGCCGGAAACGCTGCTGGTGCCCATGGTTCTTTCCCGCAGGGATAAGGCATGGGTTTATGCCTCCCTCTGCACGGTTGCGAGTGTGATCGGTGGCATTCTGGGCTGGGCAATCGGTGCTTTTCTGCTGGAGCATCTGGCTCTGCCGATTGTGCATTTTTACCATGCCGAACATACGCTGACAGCCCTGCAGGACAAATTCCGCCAGTGGGGTGTGTGGATTATCCTGCTCAAGGGGCTAACACCTATTCCTTACAAATTTGTCACCATTGCCAGCGGCATGGCTCATTTTTCCCTGCTGCCTTTTATTGTGGCCAGTCTGGTGACCCGTGGCGTGCGGTTTTTTCTGGTCGCCGGACTTTTGTGGAAATTTGGCGCACCGATTCAGGATTTTCTGGAACGCCGCCTGCCACTGGTAATGGGCGTTTTTGCCGTCCTGCTGGTAGGCGGACTGCTCGCTCTGCGGTATCTGTGACGCCAGATCTCTGCACGGCTGCCGCGCTGCCTCCTGCCTTGCAGGGCAGGCGGTTCCGGCGCAAGACAGCATAAAGAGCAACCTCTACATACAGATTGCAGGGAGACGATGAGCATGCCAACGCAGATCGCTGTCATTACCGGTGCCGGAGCAGGCATTGGCCGGGCTGCCGCCCGGGCGCTGGGCCGTGCAGGCTTTGACATCGCCCTGCTGGGCCGGAATGAAGACCGGCTGAAAGACGCAGCGGAAGAACTGGCTGCCCATTCCATCCGCACGCTGGTGATCCCGGTAGATGTGGCGGACGCGGATGCGGTTGAGCAGGCTGCCATCCAGATTGAAGCCGAGCTTGGCCCCATTACCGTCTGGGCCAACTGCGCCGGCGCAACGGTGGTTGGGCAAGTTGCCGTGCTGTCCGCCAAGGACATTCAGCGCGCAACGGAAGTCACCTATCTGGGCAGCGTAAACGGCACGCTGTCGGCTTTGAAGCATATGCGTCGCCGTGGGCATGGGGCCATTATCAATCTGGATCTGGCGCCTTCTCTGCGTGGCCTGCCGTTGCAGGCCGCTGAGAATGGGGCCCGCTCCGCCCTGCGTGGTTTTTGTGAAAGCCTGCGCCCGGAATTGCTGCATGACGCGGACCGGATTCGAGTTGTCATGGTGGACCTGCCCGCCATCAACACCCCCCGCTATGGCTGGACCCGTAACCTGACTGGCAAGCGCCTGAAGCCCGTTGGCCCGGTTTATGAGCCGGAAGTCGCGGCAGAAGCCATTTGCCGGGCCGCCTTTACCACCAGCCGCTCCATCTCCATTGGCCCCAGCACAACACTGGCCGCCATCTGGCGCATTCTGGGTCCGGGCTGCCGGGAAGCCCGCATGGCGGAGCATGGCTATAAGGCCCAGCTGGAAAAAACCTGCGCAGACAGCACCGCTGCGGATGATCTGTTCAAATCCGCCCCCGGCGCATTTGCCGCGCATGGTGCGTTTGATGAAAAAGCGCGGCGCGTGGACAGCCCCCTGTCCTTCTTTGTGACGTCCAGCGTTCGAGCTGGCCTGTTTGGCGCGGCATTGGCTGCGGGGCTCACAGGCCTGATCACCCACATCCGTAACGGTCGCCGTTAAGGCGACCACGGAGCGCGAGACCTTAGAGGCGCCGCGCTGGTGCCACAAAATGCAGGACAATTCTTACTCGTAAAACGTGCAACCAGCTTTTCGGAGGCCCTGCTGCCAATCAATCTGGGCCCGAAGGCTGGTTTTCGCGTGACTTTTTTCTGGCCTTAAAACAGGAGGCTCCCTAGCGTGATCCCGTCTTTTCTGCGTCGCTCCCTGCTTGTTGCGACCATTTGCGGCGTAAGTGCTGCTGTTCTCTCACCGCTGTCCGCTGAGGCTGCGACCACCACTCTGCGGGGCAACGTGACGTATCGGGAGCGGATGGCTCTTCCCCCGTCTGTTGTGGAAGTCCGCCTGCTTGATATTTCTTTAGCGGATGCGAAAGCCCCCGTTCTGGCCAGAACATCCCTGCGCGCCACGCGGCAGGTGCCTATTCCCTTCACGCTGAAGTTCAACCGCACCCTGCTGAAAGCCGGCCACAGCTACGCGCTGGAAGCCACCATTTTTGTGGAAGGCCGGCCGTGGTTTACCACCACCACACAGACGCCGGTGCCAGAAGGCAACACGTCTGGCATCACGCTGGTTCTCAGCCGGGCGTCCGCCAGTGCGACAGCCAGCCCGATCGGCACATGGAAAGCCGAACGGCTGGGCGATGCGCCGGTGACGGAAAGCGGCAAAGCGCCCACGGTGAGCATTGCGGAAGACGGCACGGTATCCGGCTTTAGCGGCTGCAACCGGGTGCGCAGCAAAGCCACGCTGGATGGCGCAAACATCACCTTCGGCCCGATGCTGACAACGCGCATGGCGTGTCTGCCTCAGGCCATGGCGACGGAGCAACTTTTCCTGAAGAATATGGACGCCACGCGCGGCTGGCATCTGGCCCCAACCGGCGATGTGCTGGCGCTGGTCGATGCGCAGGACAAACCGACTGTTGTATTCCGCCGCCAGTCTGATGACACAAGCGAGGGTACCTCTAACACGGCAGCGACAACTTCGGGCACTCCTGCGACCGACACACACCCTGCACAGATCACCCCGACACCGCGCTGACGGCTGTTATCTGGCGTGGGCCAAAGCAGCCCACGCCAGACAGGCCGGTGAAAGTCTCAGATCATTTTAGTTGAGTTTGCCGCGGCTGGCTTTCTGGTCACGCCGCATCTGCTCGTGCAGTTGCAGAGCTTTCCCCAGACGGTCCGCATCCTGCGGCGCCAGCACCAGCCCGACCGGACCGTACGCCGGATGCTGGAAAGCCAGCAAGGAACCATCCGTCCGTGCTTCGGGCTGCAAAGCCCAGCGGGTGCGGGTTACGGGTGTAAAGGTTGCCCCTTCAATCGGCGGGATTTCATGGTCCGCCATCATGGTCTGGCGCAACCGCCCCAGCACCGTAATCAGGCTGGTCACTTCATCCAGTGAAAGTGGCACTTCAACCGTCGGCTCGTCACCCTGCCCCGGCAGAGTCATCTGAACAGTGGTGTTGTCTTCAGAGAGAGACAGGTCAATTTTAGAAGACATAAGGCCCCCCTTTATTATGGACTTCACTTTATCAGAGTTCTGAGCAAAGCGCTTACGGTTCTTTTTTGGCCAGATTTAGACCAGGCCACCACCCCAGACCCACCAGCCGGGTTCCGCCTGCGCCAGACGCGCTGCCGCGGCCTGTGCACTCTGCACGGAGGGGAACAGGCCAAAGCAGGTCGCGCCCGATCCACTCATGCGGGACAGCAGGCACTCAGGCAGTCCCTCAATAGCCGACAAAACGGTTTTGACTGGCGGACACACCACGCAGGCCGGGGCTTCAAGACTGTTATCCAGCCGAGTCAGATCCGCCACCATACTCGCGGCATCCGTCCAGCGGGCGGGCAACGCCGCACGCGGTAAGAACGCGCCGTCACGCTTGCGGAACACATCCGGGGTGGAGACAGCCTGACCGCAATTCACCAGCACCATGCCGCAGGCCGGCAGAACCGGGGCAGCACTCAATTCCTCGCCAATGCCTTCCATACGGGCACTCTGGCTGTCCAGACAGACCGGCACATCCGCGCCCAGATTTTCCGCCAGCCGCAGCAGCGTGGCGTGATCCACCTGCGCATTCCATGCACGGTTCAGAAGGCGCAGTGCCGCAGCGGCATCCGCCGAGCCACCGCCAATGCCGGACGCCACAGGCAGATCTTTCTCCAGCACCAGACGACCGCCGCGCACCTGCGCATCAGGGCCGCACGCAGCTTCCAGCGCCGCAGCGGCTTTCATCACCAGATTATCCGGTCCTGCTGCATCGCTCAGTGCTGTCCCAAAGCGCCCCGCCAGCACAAGATGCAGGGCTTCCGGCCCCGGCTCATACCGCAGGCGGTCCCCGGCTCCTGCAAACACCACCAGACTGTCCAGCAGATGGTAGCCGTCAGACCGCTTGCCAGTGACATGCAGATAAAGGTTGATCTTGGCCGACGCGGCTTCGGTCAGGGTTTTGGTGGTGGGGTCCATCGTGGCTGACGTCACGGCGTGTGCTTTCCTCCGCTTTTGGCAGGGCCGCTCTCTGCCGGAGGGGCGCTCTGCTGCTGTGTGGCTTTATTAATCCCGGCTGCCGAGGCACGTGCCAGTGCGGCTCGGATCAGGGCTTCATCCGTTGGTTCGGGGTGCAGACCAAGAGCGACGTTCCACTGGTCCACTGCCTCGCTTTGCCGCCCGGCGCGCCAGTAGGCCTCCCCCAGATGGTAATTAACCTCCGGGTCTTCCGGCGTCTGCTCGGCAGCGCGTTCCAGCAGAGCGGTGCCGCCCGCCAGATCCCCCTGCTCTACCTTAACCCACCCCAGACTGTCCCGAATGGCGGCATCCTGCGGGTCGAGATCAGCGGCCTTGCGCAGCAGGGCTTCGGCCTCACCCAGATTCTCTTTGCGCTCCACCATCGAATAGCCGAGGAAATTGAGCAGCAGCGGTTCATCCGGGGCCATTTTCAAGGCCTGTTGCAGGTCTGCCTTCGCACGGGGCCAGTCACCTGCTTCATGATACGCTACGGCCCGCAGGAACAGGAGCGACCAGTCCAGCGTCTTGCTGGCTGTCGCCTGCGTTACGGCCTGATTGTAGGCCGTAATGGCGCCCTTCCAGTCCTTCTGAGCAGACAAGGTATTGCCTAAGGCCCGCACGGCCAGTCCTTGCCCGCCCGTATCCTGCGCAAGGTGCGCCAGAATCGTGCGCGCTTCATCCAGATGCCCGGTCGAGCCATCCACCAGCGCCAGACGGAAAGCGGCAACGGGGTAGAGCGGGTCTGTTTGCGGGATACGCAGCAAGGTCTCACGCGCGGCAGTCTGATGGCCTTCATCATCCTGAATTTCCGCCAGCATCAGCCGGGCTTCCGCCAGATGCGGGTCCAGCCCCAACGCAAAACCCAGCATCAGGCGAGAGGCTTCATCAAACTGATGATCACTCGGGCCGGGATGCTGGCTCCGCCCCTGCTGGCGGCCTTGCTGACGCAGGAGAAACGCCGTCAGAACATACGCGCGGGCAATACCGCTCTGCGCGGACGTGACTGGGAAATGGCTGATAGTCGCCTGCAACTGGGCTCCGGCCAGCGCCAGCACCGGGTCCGCCTGAATCATGCCACGCATGAGCGTCCGCGCCTTGTCCTGCTGCCCCTCCGACCAGAGCCATGCGGCCTGAGACCGCGTGAGCAGAAGGTCATAACCCGGCATCATTTTGGCAGCCTGCGCAAACAGGTCTCCCGCACGCGCGGTCTGGCCAGCCGTCTGCGCGATCATAGCGGCGTGCAGCGTGTAAAACGGCACCAGCACAGAACCCTGAATGTGAGTGAGAGACGCAATCGCCTCATCCGCATGATGCTGCGCCTGCTGACACCATGCCTGAAGCAGCGGCATAATAAGGTGCGCCATAGGGTCTGCGCCGGCTTGCTGGTAGAAACGGGCTGCTTCCGTCCAGTCACCCCGTGCTGTGGCATCGTTCCCCAGCACCAGCGAGGAAATGATGCTCTGCCCTTCCGGGAGCTTCGCTGTCACGCGAGCCAGCGGCACGGCCTCAGGGTCTCCGGCCAGCACGCTGCGGATAAAGGCCTGTTTCAGAAGGTCCTGATTGGTGGGGTCTGCGGCGGCTGCGGCCCGAAAGGCCCGGGCTGCGTCCAGATCATCCCCCTGATGCGTGGCCACCACGGCAGTGAGGAACGCCCCCGAATCGATGTGACCGGCCGCTGGCTGGGCGTCGCTTTTGGTTTGAAGCGGTGTGCCCGGGGCTTTTTCCGGTGGGGCTGTCTGGCTGGTTTCTGCCCCTTTGGGAGCGGCAGCAGACGCGCAGGGGGTCAGAACCGAAGCCGATAGCAGCAGGAAAACCGTAGGCAGAAGGCGACAAAACAGCATAATGACCCTATCCAGGAGCGGCAGAGGCCCTAACAGGCCATTGGATACGCCCCGTTCCGTCAAAGACTGGGGAGACATGACATGAACGGCGGATACTTCTCTACCCTGCCCGCAGCCAACCGCCAAACCGGCCCCTCCTTTTTGTGGCAGTTTATCTGATGGACGCCGCTCTGTCTCTTCTGCGCCTGTACGGGGAATGGGGCGTGGATACCGTGGTGGGCGACTCCCCCGTGGACCAGCGCCTCGCCCGCTTAGGAAAAATGCGTTTCCCCGGTGAAGAGCCCGCGATGCGGCGCGCACCGGATGGTCGTCTGACCGGTGCTCCGGGTCGCGCTGCGCCGCCTGCCCCCTCCGTTTCTGGCCAGACACCCCCACCTTCCCCAGAGACCGCACGCCCTCGGGGTTCGGCGGCACAAAGTGGCCCTGCTCTGCTGGCGCAAACGCTGGCGCACGCGCGGGCTCTGGCAGCGGCGGCCACCACGCCGGAGGCCTTGCGCTCGGCTGTCGATGGTTTTTCCGCATGCGCTTTGCGCACAACTGCCATGCATACCCTCTTCCCAACCGGCCCCCTTCAGGCCCCGCTGATGATTATCGGGGAAGCCCCGGATGCGGATGAAGACCGGAGCGGTGCAGTCTTCTCCGGCCTGTGTGGTGACCTGCTGGCCCGCATGCTCACCCCATTGGGGCTGGACCGCCAGACCTTGCTGCTGGCAACGGCCCTGCCCTGGCGGCCACCGGGCGGACGCGCCCCGACTGAAGCCGAACTAAAGCTGTGTCGTCCCTTCCTGGAACGAGCCATTGCCCTGTTTGCTCCCCAGCGGCTGCTGCTGTGCGGGCGGCTTCCGGCCCGGATGCTGCTGGACGCCAAAATGCCCCTGCCCCGCAAAAGCTGGGGGCCTGCGGCTATCCCCGGTCTGGCCTCGCCCCTCCCCACCCTTGTCATGCGTCACCCGCTCCAGCTGCGGGCCAGCGCCACCGCCCGCAAGGAAATCTGGCAGGACCTGATGCTTGTTGCACAAACGCTACGGGGTAGTGGCTGAATCCACGCCAGAGCCGGAGGAACATCCTGAAGTCATAACAATAAAGCCGACTCTATTCAGACGACAATTTCCTTATTAAACACAAGTAGTTCCTCTCCTATTCGCCAGCTATTCACACCTGCGTTTTCCCGTTTTCTCAAGCACTCCTCCTGAGTGCTTACAGAGAGTAAACTTGCTTTTTGGCGCAGAACCTCATAGACCCCGCCAGCCATGCGAGCGATAGGACAGATCCCTCATCAAATCGCGGCAAAGGCCTTTATGGCCGGAGCCGCCCTTTTGGCCGGTGCTTCCGTCGTAGCGACGAAAGCCTATGCCAAGCTCCCCGGGACGGGGCAGGACACGCACAGCGAAGAGCTTGCGATGGTCATGCCACGACAGGCGTTTCCGGAGGGGGATGACATTCCCCTGCCAAAGCCGCTCTCCCCGGAAGTCAGCACACAGATCAAGTCCATCTTCCGCCTCCAGCGACAGGGGGCCTTTGCCGAAGCCATTACCAGCACGACCCGGCTTACAGACGCCACGCTGCTGGGTGATATTGAGGCCGACCGCTATCTCAACCCCTCCTACCATCCCGGTGCGACGGAACTGCGGGCCTGGCTGAAGAAATATGTCTCCTATGCCGACGGTGCCGCCATCTGGGCCCGTCTGGCCGCCCTGCCCCAGCATGGGGGGCCGTTGCCGCCCGTGCCGGTCTCCACCCATCTGGCGCCGGACCACACCAGCATCCCGGCTGACCCGCTAACGCTGGACTTTACCCGTAACCCGCTGCTGGACCGCACCCTGCGCGAACGCACCGGCTGGGGCCTGAAGGGCGTGCACAGCGCCCTGCATCTGATTACCGCCACACCGGGCATGACGCCCGCCTACGCCGCCCAGCTTCAGGCAGAAACCGCTCAGGCGATGCTCAATGCCGGGGAAACGGATGTGGCGCTGGAGATCAGCCAGACCGCAGTTGAAGGCTCCCGGAACAAAAATGCTCTGGCAGGCTATGTGGCCGGACTGGCCCTGTGGCAGCAGGGGGATTATGAGCAGGCTGCACCTTTCTTTGAAAAAGCCTCTCACGCCGCAACCGCTACGCCGGAAATGCGCGCCGCGTGTGCCTTCTGGGCCGCTCGCACGCACGAAAAGCTCGGGCAGGACCATGCCCGCCATACCTGGCTCCAGCACGCGGAGGCTTTTCCAACAACCTTTTACGGGCTTCTGGCCACCCGCATTCTGCATCATGCAAGCGCCAGCCATGAGCATGAGCACGACCATGTGCGGAAAGTCAGCTTCTCCCCGCTGGAACCTTCAGGCAAAGCGCCCTCGGCACAGGTTCTGACAGAAATTGATATTGAAGCCGTAGGGGCGACCGATATCGGGCGGCGGGTGTTTGCGCTGCTGCAGGTCGGGGAGCAGGAACGGGCGGAAAACACCATCCGCCGGGCCTGGCCGGACCTGCATGACGTAACACTTGCCCGGTCCTTCCAGCTGGTGGCGGATGCCGCAGGCCTGCATGACCTCTCTGCCGAGATGTCAGACGCCCTGCAGGCCCACTCCTCGGCACAGGGGCCGGAGCAGCAAAATCTGCCGCTCCCCCTGCTCAAGCCACGCCACGGGTTTATTATGGATCCGGCGCTAGTCTACGCGCTGACCCGGCTGGAATCGAACTTTGACCCACAGGCCGTATCCGGTGCCGGGGCGCATGGCCTGATGCAGATCCGCCCGTTGACGGCTGATTTTGTGACAAGCCCGCCCAATACCCTGAACCACCGGTTTGAAAACGCGACCAGTGACTTGCATGACCCCAGCCTGAATCTGGAAATCGGGCAGCGGTATGTGCAGTATCTGGCGGACCTGACGCGCCATAACGCCCACACGTCTCTGCGTGGTGGCGATATGATCCGCCTGCTGGCCAGCTACAATGCTGGCCCCACGGCGCTGGCCCGGTGGGAAAAAGCGGCTTCTTCCTCAGATGATCCGCTGCTGTTCATGGAACTGATTCCCAACACGGAAACACGGGATTACGTCCATCGGGCGCTCTCCTATCTGTGGATCTATGCCGCCAAGCTGAAACTGCCGACCCCCTCCCTCACCGCACTGGCACGGAATGAGTGGCCGGATTTTGCGGACGAGCAGGCTCTGGCCCACACCATTAATACGCGGGTTCTGCACTAATCAGACAATGCAGGACTGGGGTTTAGCAGGACCGCAAAGCCTGCGTTTCCCGAATGAGGGTGTGGATAAATGAGAGTTTGTTCACCACACCCTGCGTCAGCACAAACGGGTAAAAATCAGGCAACCCCATGGAGCGGTTCAGGCTGTTGACGGCATAAGTCAGCGGCAGCCATGCCTGCATAATCTCATCAAAAGAGGCCTCGGTATAAGGGTCTCCATGCTGCGGAGACGATGAGGGCTGCGCCCCGGCCAGAGCCGGATTGATCGAGACTCCATAGGCCCATGCTGTCTCAAGAGTTGAGACAATATGCAGATAATGTGCCCATGTTTCCGCAAAATCTTCCCACGGGTGAGACGTGGCGTAAATGCTGACGTGATGCGTCTGCCAGTCCGTCGGGCGCGGGCTGTCATAATAGGTTTGCAGAGCCTGCTGATAATCGGCCCGGTCATCCCCAAACACCGCACGGCAGGCGTCCAGCCGCCCGGCGTCCCGCACCAGCACATTCCAGTAATAATGCCCGACTTCATGCCGAAAATGCCCCAGAAGCGTGCGGTAATATTCTCCCATTTCCACACGCATCCGCTCACGGCAGGCATCATCCGCCTCACGCAGAGCAATGGTGATCACACCGTTATTATGGCCGGTCATCACCGCCGAAGAGCCGTCTGGCGGGTCATCCAGAAAGTCAAACACCAGACCGCCCAATGGGTCTTCCAGCCGGGTTTTCATGGGCAGTTTCAGGCGCAACAGCGTGTAGAACAAACGGTGCTTTGCGACTTCCAGCTTGTGCCAGCGTTCCAGATTTTCCGGCTTATCCAGATTGGGGATGATGCGATTAAACCGGCAGGCAAAACAGAAAGACGGATGCCCGGATTCATTAGGCATCGTCATCCAGTTGCACACGTCATGCGCATGGTTGGCACAATAGGCCAGCTCCGCCTGACGGATACGCGGCTCTAAGGGCCGCCACAGGCCGCCCTCAACAGGCTCCAGTGCAGACAACACTGAGAGCCCCGGCAGATACCCAAGCTGATGTTTGCAATGCTCACAGACTGTGTTTTCAAAAAACAGAATCTGCTCACAGGACTGACAGGTAAAAAGCCTCATGCTGATCACTCTCTTGCGTCCGGGATCGTAACGCAAGGAAAACCAGTCAATCAGACGCTGTCTGGCATCACCAGACGATCAGTTTGCATGGAGACATCAAACGTGGCTTTGCACTGGTCCAGCAGGCCCGTAACCGGAGCAGCCTGCTCCGGGGCGGGTGTGGCTGCCAGCGGCAGGTGGCCCTGTGCTGTCAGCAGCCCGGAAGTGGTATCAAACCCCACCCAGCCGGCACCAGGCAGAAAGGCTTCAGCCCATGCGTGCAGGTCACAGGTCAGGGCCTCTTCGCCCTCCGCCGTCTGGCTGGACTGGATCAGATATCCCGAGACAAACCGGGCGGCAAAACCCAGATGCCGCAACAGGGCGATCATCAGCCAGGCACTGTCCCGACAGGAGCCAACCCCTCGGGCCAGCGTTTCTTCCGGGCTCCAGACGCCGGGTTCAAGGCGCAACTGATACCCAATGCGCGCGGCCAGAGCGCGATTGAGTGCCACCAGCATATCCAGCGTATCGCGCGGAGCTTTTTCCACCCAGTCCGTCAGAAACGCGTGCAGGTGCGGTCCGGCGGGAGGTGTTGCGCGATACAGGGCCAGTTTGGCCTGTTCTTCCGGTGTGTAAAACTGGTGCGGGCAGGCGGGCAGATCTGTCTCAGCCTGCTGAGACCCCGCGATCGCACACGCCTGCTGCTGTTGCTGCATGGCTTGTTGTTGGTGCTGCGCTGGTGCGCTTTCTTCACTCAAGGTCGTGGCAAAAGCGACAGGCGGCGTCCAGCGGCGCGCCGCTGGAGCAAGCGTGAAATCAAACGGATTTCTGGGTGTCAGATCGGCTTCAAGTCGCACAGTGATATCAAAATGCGTCACGCGTTCCGCAAACACGACTTCCGCAACATTATTGCCGAAGCCATCCTGATGCCAACTCTGTTTGCTCGCGACCGGATCAACCCGCAAAGCATAGGACCGCACCGGTGTTCTGGCCGTGCCGGAAGGGCGCAGGCGGATAGTCTGTGGTCCCAGAAAAACAGGCCGGTCATACCGATACCGGGTCGTGTGGGTCAGCATGACGTGTGAACTCATGGTGGTACGGCCCTGAACACCCTGCTCATGCTGAAACGCCCTGTTCCTCTCCTGCCACAGGACGGGAGAAACCGCTTATGGCGTATGAATGCGTATACGGTATCAGCATTAATCCATGGCAGACCAGCCCCCTGCGCATGATATTCCGTTAAAAGAACAATTTTCTGTTTTGCGGCTTGGCAAACGCCTGAAATCCTGCTCGTCTTAAGTAATTAACCGTAACGAAACGGCATGCAGAGGCGCAGGTTTCCGGACCCGCCAGAAGTGTCGGACCTCATATCGGGAGTCAGGGTATGAATGACACGCCACTCCATGCACCCGTTCAGGCGGCTGGTATTTTTGCCGCGTATGATGTTCCGGATTTCTTCTGTGAACTCATGAACCGCAAGGATGGCATTCCCCCTGCTCTGCAGGCTGTAAAAAACCGTCTGGCCCATTTTACGCTGGCGGACCTGCGGCACCGCACAACAGCGGCAGAGGCCCAGCTGTACCGGCTGGGCATTACCTTCACCGTCTATTCAGACCGCGAGGCGATAGACCGTGTGCTGCCGTTTGATGTCATTCCCCGCGTCATCACCGCTGCGGAATGGGACCATATTGAGCGCGGCGTGCAGCAGCGCGTTCAGGCCATTAATCTGTTCCTGCACGATATCTATCATGACCGTGCCATTCTGCGGGACGGGGTTATCCCGGCAGACCTCGTGCTGAACAATCCGAATTACTGTGAGGCCATGGTCGGGCTGAACGTGCCCGGTGGCGTGTATGTGCATATTAACGGTACAGACTTAATCCGTGACCAGAACGGGCGTTTTCTGATTCTGGAAGATAACGCGCGCACCCCCTCCGGCGTCTCTTACGTTATTGAAAACCGGCATATGATGCTGCGGCTTATGCCGGATCTGGTCGCTGGTCTTCCGCTCCGCTCCGTAGATGAATATGGGCTAAAACTGCACCAGAGCCTGTGCGAAGTCTCGCCGGAAGGTGTGCTGGACCCGCAGGTCGTTCTGCTTTCTCCCGGTATTTATAATTCCGCGTATTTTGAGCATGTTTTTCTGGCGCGCGAGATGGGCGTGCCACTGGTGGAAGGTAAGGATCTGGTGGTGGAAAACCACCGTGTGTTCATGCGCACCGTAGCGGGACTGCGGCCTGTCCATGCTATTTATCGCCGCCTGAATGATGAGTTTCTGGACCCTCTGGCTTTCAATCCGGACAGCATGCTGGGCGTGCCGGGACTGGTCGAAGCCTATCGCCGCGGAAATGTCACCATTGCCAATGCGCTGGGCACAGGGGTCGCGGATGATAAAGCCGTTTATGCCTATATGCCGCGCATTATCCGCTATTATCTCGATCAGGACCCCATTCTGGACAGTGTCGATACCCATATCTGCGCAGAACCGGAAGGGCTCGCCTACACACTGGCCAATATAGACAAGCTGGTGATCAAACCCGTTGGTGAGTCCGGTGGCTATGGCCTGCTGATTGGCCCGCATGCCACGCAGGACGAACTGGATGAGTTCCGCCGCAGGCTGAAAGAGAACCCCGGCAATTACATCAGCCAGCCGGTGGTCAATCTTTCCGTCTCCCCCACCCTTTGCCCCAACGGTGTGGAAGCACGCCACGTGGACCTGCGCCCCTTTGCACTGACGGGCCGCTCCACATGGGTTCTGCCGGGAGGCCTTTCCCGCGTGGCGCTGCGGAAAGGCTCACTCGTCGTCAATTCGTCACAGGGAGGTGGCTCCAAAGATACGTGGGTGCTGGCATCATGAGTGAAATTTCCACAGGCCTTTTCCATATGCAGCCGGGGCTGAACAATCTGCTCTCGCGCTACGGCGAGTGCATGATGTGGCTGGCACGCTATATGGAGCGTATTGAAAATCTGGCCCGGCTTCTGGAAGTTACGGAAAGCTTTGTGCGCGGGCCGGATGGTCAGCCGGGGTGGGATACCATTCTGCAGATCCATTCTGATGAGGATTGTTTTTACGCCCGCCATCAGACTGTCACGGAACAGGATGTGATCGCCTTTTACGTGACGGAAAAGGAAAACCCGAACTCCATCAAGGCCATGGCGCATTCCGTGCGGGAAAATGCGCGTGCTGTCCGTCCGTTGATTTCAACGGAGATGTGGATGCAGCTCAACGTCTTTACCCGCTGGGTGCTGGACCTGCAGCCCTCCGATATCCGGATGAACAGCCTTTCCGGCCTGTGCAACCGACTGAAACAGGAATGCCAGACCCATTTTGGCGTCACCGAAGGTACCTTGTATCGGGATCAGGCGTGGCTGTTCTATCTGCTGGGCAAACATCTGGAGCGTAGTGACCAGATTACCCGCCTGATTGATATCCGCTACCATACGCTTCTGCCGGGCCATGAGGCAGTCGGGTCTGAAATTGACATTACCCAATGGGCGTCCATCCTGCGCTCCGCTGCAGCGTATCATGCCTTCCGGCGTTTACAGCCGGTGATGACAACGCCCGCCAATGTTGTGGGCTTCTTGCTGAAAAACGATGCCTTTCCGCGTTCTCTGACAACAAGCCTGCGTCTGCTGGACAGCACCCTCAGCACCCTTGCCGGGCATGGCAGTCTGCGCCGCCTCTGCTCTCCTATTCAGGAACGGGTGGCAGAACTGCGCGTCACACTGGCAGACCAGACGGTGGATGACATCATCATCCGTGGGCTGCACGAATATATGCAATGGATTCAAACCCAGATTTCAAAAGTGCAGCAGGAAACCGCGCAGGCCTTCTGGCCTGTTACACCCCATTGCGGCACGCCCCCTGTGCAGGTCCAGCAATAGTCCCGCATGTCTGACCGCCACTTGCCTCACATAAAAACGGCCTGACAGATCCCTCTGTTCAGGCCGTTTGTTCGATAGATTTTTGGTTCTCAGTTTTCGGCCAGAACCTGTCGGCTGGCCCGCACGCGGGAGACGCGGCGGCCTTCCATTTCCAGCACTTCAAACAGCCAGCCGGAATAGACCACCTTATCCCCAATGGCGGGCACGCGACGGAGCAGAGCCAGAATCAGGCCGCCCAGCGTATGGTAACTGCCCTCATCCGGCAGGCTCCGCAGGCCGAGGCGGTCTTTCACTTCATCAGCAGACTCCGTGCCGTCCATCAGCAGGACATCATCCTGTGTGGGCGCGTGATGGGCTGCGGTGGTCTGAGAGGCGTCATGACCGCCCTCACCCACAATGGCATCAAACAGGTCAGACGCTGTCACGACCCCTTCAAACGAGCCGTATTCGTCAAACACAAACGCCATGCCCAGAGAAATACTGCGCATCCGCTCCAGCATATCCAGCGCTGAAATGCTGTCAGGCACCACCACCATCTGCCGCAGGCCAGCTTCTATAGAGACAGGCATGCCATCCAGCATACGGTCCAGCATGTCCTTTGCCAGCACGACCCCGACCGGGTTATCCACGCCGCCTTCACACACCACCAGACGGGCATAGGTTGTCTGTTTGAGCGCCTTGATCAGCGCGTCACGCCCGGCATGGCGATCAATCCAGTACAGCTCATTACGCGGCGTCATGATGGCGCGCACCGGCCTGTCTGCCAGACGTAGCAAGCGCTCGATCATGGTGCGCTCTTCATGCTCCAGCACACCGGAGCGAGCCCCTTCTGCGATATAGGCCTTGAGTTCTTCTTCCGTCAGCGTCTGGCTCACGGCATCGCCAGCCCCCATCAGCTTGAGCACGATGTTGGAAGACTGTCGCAGCACCCACACCACCGGGCGCGTGGCGTGCGCCAGAATTTCCAGCGGCATAGCCAGACGGGCCGCCATTTTTTCGGGCTCACGCAACGCCAGCTGTTTGGGCACCAGTTCACCCAGCACCAGCATGAGAGCCGTAATGGCGATAACCACCAGCACCATGGAGACCTGAGCCGCCACAGGCCGGAGAAAATCGATCTTTTCCAACAGAGGCGTGAGATGCGCTTCAACCTGCACCCCACCGAACGTCCCTTCCAGAATGGACACCAGCGTCATGCCGACCTGCACTGTGGGCAGGAAAATCTGCGGGTCTTCCGCCAGACGCATGGCGCGGTCTGCGCCCCGCATGCCCTGCTCCCGCAAAATGGCCAGACGCGGCATTCTGACCGAAATCAGAGCCAGTTCCCCCATGGCAAAAACGGCGTTCAGAATAACCAGTAAAAAAATGATAAGAATGGAAGCAGTCATGAAATGCGGTGGCCCTGCGTGACGAAGGAAAATGCACGATAGGGGATGATGGCCCCTGAGGCCAGTACGCGCTGGCCATGCCTGCCAGCGCACATCCCTATGCGGAAAACGAGCTTACACCCCACCTCTTATGCAGGCAGCGTATGCCAGCCAGAGAGACAAAACAGAGGAAAAACAGCCTCAACACGCCGGAGCACCGTACAAAAAAAGAGCAGCCCCTGTGCGGGAGCCGCTCCTTTCATGGAGTCGCAAACTGAGGAAAGGCTCAGTCGGCAGCAGTTGCTTCCACCGGCGCTGCTTTGGTCGGAGCCGCATCGGCATTGGCGGCATCGGTGCGGATCACCTTCACACGCGGAGCCTTGGCAGGCTTGCGGGCAGCAATTTCTTCCATCTGCTCTTCCACCTGCTTGGAGAAGACGTACTGAGCAGGCCGCTGGTTGGCGAGGGAGATTTCCGGAGCCATCGGCTTTTCGGTTTCCGGGCCGAACAGAGCGACTTTTGCAATGTGCCAGGGGCGGCGCACGGCATCCATCACAGCGGTGGATTCGTAACCGGAGTGCACCATGCAGTCAGCGCACTTTTCATAGTTACCGGTGCCGTAATCGTCCCACTTGGTGTCTTCCATCAGCTCATTAAAAGACTTGGCATAACCTTCACCCAGCAGATAGCACGGACGCTGCCAGCCAAAGACGTTACGCAGCGGCTTGCCCCAGGGGGTGCAGTGATACTGCTCATTGCCCGCCAGGAAGTTCAGGAACAGCGGAGACTGCGTAAACCGCCATTTCTTACCCTTGCCCAGACGGAAGATGTCACGGAAGAGCTGCTTGGTTTTCTGACGGTTGAGGAAGTGTTCCTGGTCAGGCGCACGTTCATACGCATAACCCGGAGCCGTCATGATTCCATCCACGCCCATCGCCATCACTTCATCAAAGAAGGATGCCACGCGCTTGGGGTCTGCCCCGTCAAACAGGGTGCAGTTGATGGAGAGACGGAAGCCGCGTGCCTTGGCCTTTTTGATGGCCGCCACAGCGCGTTCATACACCCCGTCCTGACAGACGGAGGAATCGTGCATGGACTTGTCGCCATCCAGATGCACGTCCCATGAGAAGAACGGAGAGGGTTCGTACTCATCCATCTTCTTTTCAAGCAGAAGGGCGTTCGTGCACAGATAGACGTATTTTTTCCGGGCGATCAGGCCACGGACAATCTCCGGCATCTCCTTGTGCAGCAGGGGTTCACCCCCGGCCACGGCGATGACGGGTGCACCTGCTTCCGCATCCGCATCCAGACATTCCTGCACGGTCATGCGCTGGTTGAGAATGGCTGCGGGATAATCGATCTTACCACACCCGGCACATGCCAGATTGCAGCGGAAAAGCGGTTCAAGCATCAGAACCAGCGGATAGCGCTTGCGCCCGGTGATGTGCTGTTTGACGACATAACTGCCGACCCTGACGGCCTGCATTATAGGTACGGCCATAAACCCCCGCTTTGGCGCATCTGAGACGCCTGCATCATAACTGAGTGAGACACTTCATAATCTGTCAAAACGTGACCATGCCGGGCAACCAGCCCCTGCATACCGTGTAACGGCCACCACAGGTGCTGCGCACATAATCACGTATGGAACTGTTCGCCTGCATATAGGTTGGCTCGTTTGTCAAGCTCAAGCCTTTTTCAAAACATGTGGCAAAAAAGACACAATATGCACTTACTTTTAATTGCAGGCTTGCGTTCAGGCCAGAAACATTAAACCAAAACGGCTGATATCGCGATGTGTGAAAATATTTCGCGCGACGTTAAGACACACTGACGGCAACGAAATCCCGCCCAGCCTCCCCGGACGGCATTCCGCTTCCTACAAGAAAAGAAGATGGAAACGATCGCATGGACAGTTCTCACGACAAAAATGCAAAGCCTCGGATCCCCACCCTTGGCCGTTTTCCTGCTCTGGACCGGGTGACCTACCCGTCTGACATGCGGAACCTTTCGGTCGAGCAGCTCAAGCAGATTGCGGACGAGCTGCGGGCCGAGACCATTGACGCCGTCTCCACCACCGGTGGCCATCTGGGCGCCTCTCTGGGCGTGGTGGAACTGACTGTGGCCCTGCATGCGGTGTTCGATACCCCGGCCGACAAGGTGATCTGGGATGTGGGCCATCAGGCCTACCCGCACAAGATCCTCACCGGTCGCCGTGACCGTATCCGCACCCTGCGCCAGCCGGGTGGCCTCTCCGGCTTCACCCGCCGGTCCGAGAGTGAGTATGACCCGTTCGGGGCCGCGCACTCCTCCACCTCCATCTCTGCCGGTCTGGGCATGGCCGTGGCGCACCATCTGCGCGCGGAAGAAGACCCGTCCTACCATGAGCGCAGCGTCATCGCCGTGATCGGGGATGGCTCCATCTCCGCCGGTATGGCGTATGAGGCCATGAACAACGCCGCCGTGGCTGGCCCGGGCGCTGAACGGCTGATCGTCATCCTCAACGATAACGAGATGTCCATCGCCCCGCCGGTCGGCGCGATGTCCAACTATCTCTCCCGCCTGATGTCCTCCCGCAAGTTCATGGGCCTGCGTGAACTGGCCGGCAAAGTCGTCAAGAAGCTGCCTGCCCCGGTGGAACGCACCGCCCGCAAGGCGGACGAGTATGCCCGCGGCATGATTACCGGCGGCACGCTGTTTGAAGAGCTGGGCTTCTATTACGTCGGCCCCGTGGACGGGCATGACCTGCCGCAGCTGGTCGCCATCCTGCGCAACCTGCGCGATACGGATAACGGCCCCATCCTGCTGCATGTGATGACCGAAAAAGGTCACGGCTATCAGCCCGCCGAGAAGGCCGGGGACAAGTATCACGCCGTCGCCAAGTTCAACGTCGTCACCGGTGAGCAGAAAAAAGGCCCTGCCGGACCGCCGTCCTACACCTCCGTGTTTGCACGGGAGCTGGTGCGCCGGGCTGCAACCGACAACAAGATTGCCGCCATCACCGCCGCCATGCCGTCCGGCACCGGGCTGGATGCGTTCGCAAAAAACTATCCCGACCGCTTCTTTGATGTCGGCATTGCCGAGCAGCATGCCGTGACCTTTGCCGCAGGTATGGCGACCGAAGGCCTGCGCCCCTTCTGCGCCATCTACTCCTCCTTCCTGCAGCGCGCCTATGATCAGGTCATGCATGACGTGGTGCTGCAGAAGCTGCCGGTCCGCTTCGCCATTGACCGCGCCGGTCTGGTCGGGGCCGACGGGGCGACCCATGCCGGCTCCTTCGACATCGCCTATCTGGGCTGCCTGCCGGGCATGAGCATCATGGCCCCGTCTGACGAGGTCGAACTGCTGCACATGACGGCGACCGCCACCGAGTTTGATGAAGGCCCGATTGCCCTGCGCTATCCGCGTGGTGGCGGCTTGGGTCTGGAGCTGCCGGCAGAAGGTCAGGTTCTGGAAATCGGCAAGGGTCGGATCATCCGTGAGATGGGCCGTCAGGCTGGCGGCGAGAAAGGCGGCATTGCCATCCTCTCGCTCGGCCCAAGGCTGAAGGAAGCCCTGAAAGCGGCCGATCTGCTCACGGCGCAGGGCCTGCCGCCCACCGTGGCCGATGCCCGCTTTGCCAAGCCGATTGATACCGCTCTGGTGGAAAATCTGGCCCGCAACCATGCGGTGCTGATCACGCTGGAAGAAGGCGCGATTGGCGGGTTTGGCGCGCAGGTGGGCCAGCATCTGGCCAATACCGGCCTGCTGGACCATGTCCGCTTCCGCCCCATGACCCTGCCCGATATCTTCATCGACCATAACTCGCAGGACGCTCAGTACGAGCAGGCCGGTCTCACCGCCCCGCACATCGTCAAAACCGCTCTCAGCGCGCTGGGCATCGGAGACATGCTTTCAATGAACTTGCCAAACCGTGCTACGGGAACAAAATCATGAGCATGAAAACGATTTCTCTTCGCGCAGGGCTTGTGCTCGGTCTGGGCATGACACTGCTTCCCGCCGCGGGCCTCGCCCCGTTTGCTCCCGTTGCACACGCACAGTCGGCTCCGGCCACGGCTGAGAGTGCTCCTGTTCAGGCGCTGTATGCTGCTCTTGATAAAGCGCAGCATATGCACAGCAGCTTTGCAGAGCGCAGCCAGGTCGTCGGCGCTGGCGTGGATCAGGCTTTTGATCTGGATGCCGTGCTGCATGCCTCCATTGGCGTGCGCTATCAGGCTCTTGCTCCGGCGGACAAAGCCAAGCTGCTGGCAGCCTTCCGGGACTTTACCATTGCGCGGTATGTGTCCAGCTTCAAACCGGGGACTGACGCCCGATTCACCATGAAGCCGGGCCTTGAAAACTCCCCCGTTGGTGGTAACAAGATCGTGAACACCTATATCGGAGCGGATGACAGCATGCCCGGCACCCCGCTGAGCTACATCATGCACAGCACGCCGTCCGGCTGGAAAATTGTTGATGTTCTGCTGGGCGATTCCCGCATCAGTCAGGCTGCCGCCCAGCGTTCCGACTTCAGCTCCACACTCACCTCTGGTGGCGTGTCGGGCCTGATCAATGTCTTGGAACGTAAAGTTAAAACTTTCTCCAACGACTGAGCAGGATAACGAGCGTGATGCGTAGCGGACATACAAACTGCCCGGTCATGGGCCGCACAGTGGCTGGTTTGTAATGTCCGCTTTCTCCATTCTGGCGCTGGCCAGCAGTGGTCTGGCTGCGGCGGGCTGCCTTCAGTCCATTGCCGGGGCTTCCCTGCTGGCGCGCTTCCGCCGCACGGAGCGCCGGCCCGTTACCCTTAAACCCCTGCCGCCTGTAACCGTCCTCAAACCTCTTTACGGGGATGAGCCGTTACTGGAAGAAGCGCTGGAAAGCTTCTGTACGCAGGACTATCCCGAATTCCAGATTCTGTTTGGCGTGCGGGACCATGATGATCCCGCCATCGACATCGTTCATCGCCTGCAGGCGCGGCATCCGCATCTGGACATGCAGCTGATCGTGGACCCGACTGTTCATGGTCTGAACCGCAAGATCAGCAATCTGATGAACATCCTGCCGTATGCCCGGCATGATCTGCTCATCATTTCCGATTCTGACATTCATGTCAGCCCGGATTACATGCTGCATATCGTCAGCGCCCTGCACAAACCCAATACCGGTCTGGTCACCACGCTTTATGCTGGTCTGCCTGCGCATAACACCATTGTGCAGATGCTGGCCGCTTGCCAGATCAATCATAATTTTCTGCCCGGCGTGCTGCTCTCCCGTTATCTGGGCCGGCAGGACTGTCTGGGCGCCACCATGGCGCTGCGGCGCGATGTGCTGGAGGCTGTCGGCGGTCTTGAGGCGCTGCTGCCGCATGTGGCGGATGATGCCCTGCTGGGGCGGCTGGTCCGCCTGCTGGGCAAAGATATCACCATTGCCGACTGCCTGACCTGGACCACCATCGGTGAGCCCAACTTTGCAGAACTGCTCTCCCATGAACTGCGCTGGGGCCGCACGGTCTGTACGCTGGCTCCGGCTGGCTATGGAGCCTCCTCCATTCAGCTCCCGCTGTTCTGGGCCACACTGGCTATCCTGTTTCAGCCCCACGCCCTGTGGCCACTGGTGCTGTTTGGGTGCGTCTGGGCCATCCGGGTTGTTACGGGGCTGGTCATTAACCGCGCCGTAGGCTCGCGCCCTCTCTGGCCGCTGCTGTTGCTGCCGGCGCGGGACTGGCTTTCCGCCGCGATTATGGTGGGCAGCGCCAGTGGTACCCGGGTGGACTGGCGGGGGCAGACCATGCACGTTGCTCCCCACCCGGTCGGGCCTCCTCCGGCCAGCCAATTATCACCGGAAGGCTGAGACGGGTTGTCTCGCCTCTTCCGCAAGAGTAAATCCCTACCCATATTCCTCTGATTAACTCAGATCACATGCCTTGGCAGGACACAGAACAATGATGAGAACCCTCTTTCTCCAGCCTCCGTCCTTTGATGGCTTCGATGGCGGAGCTGGTTCGCGCTATCAGGCAAAGCGCGAAATCAAATCGTTCTGGTATCCGACATGGCTGGCCCAGCCGGCCGCCATGGTGGAAGGTAGCCGCCTGATTGACGCTCCCCCGGCCCGCATGGGCATGGAGCCGATTCTGGAAGACGTGAAGAACCGCGATCTGGTGATTCTGCACACCTCCACCCCGTCCTTCGCCAAGGACGTGCAGGTCGCCCAGATGCTCAAGGACGCCAACCCGAACCTGAAAATCGGGATGGTTGGGGCCAAGGTTGCTGTGCAGCCGGATGAAAGCCTGCTGAAGGGTGCGCCGATCGACTTCGTGGCGCGCAATGAATTCGACTACACCATCAAGGAAATTGCTGAAGGCCGTGACCTGAAGGATGTAGACGGCATTACCTGGCGGAACGAGAAGGGTGAGATCATCACCAACCGTGACCGCGCCATGATTGAAGACATGGACAGCCTGCCCTTCGTGACCGAAGTGTACAAGCGTGATCTGAAGATTGAAGATTACTTCATCGGCTATCTGATGCACCCGTACATTTCCATCTATACGGGCCGTGGCTGTAAATCCCGCTGCACCTTCTGCCTGTGGCCACAGACGGTGGGTGGCCATCGCTACCGCACACGCAGCCCGGAACATGTGGCTGCGGAAATCCGTCTGGCGAAGCAGTATTTCCCGCAGGTCAAAGAATTCTTCTTTGACGATGACACCTTCACCGATGACCTGCCCCGTGCAGAAGCCATTGCGCGTGAGCTGGGCAAGCTGGGTGTGACATGGTCCTGTAACGCCAAGGCCAATGTGCCGCGTGAGACGCTGAAAGTCCTGCGGGACAACGGCCTGCGCCTGCTGCTGGTTGGCTATGAAAGCGGGAACCAGCAGATCCTGCACAACATCAAAAAAGGCATGCGTGTTGAAGTCGCGCGGGAGTTCACCAAGAACTGCCACGAGCTCGGCATCAAAATTCACGGCACCTTCATTCTGGGTCTGCCGGGCGAAACGAAGGAAACCATTCAGGAAACCATCAACTTCGCCAAGGAAATCAACCCGCATACGTTGCAGGTTTCTCTGGCCGCACCCTACCCCGGCACAGCCCTGCACAAGCAGGCGACGGAAAACGGGTGGCTTGACGAAAGCAATGCGGAACTGATTGACGAAAACGGCGTGCAGATGGCTCCGCTGCACTACCCGCATCTGTCCCACACGGAAATCTTCAACAGCGTGGAAGAATTCTACAAGAAGTTCTACTTCCGCGCACCGAAGATTGCCTCCATCGTGAGCGAAATGGTCCGTTCCCCGCAGATGATGAAACGTCGCCTGCGTGAAGGTGTGGAGTTCTTCCACTTCCTGCGCGACCGTAACGCCGCCTGATTTCACACATCATGCCCCCGCCCGGCCTTAGCTGCGCGGGGGCAGAGTTTTTTAGCCTATGAAGCGCGCCATAATTTCTGCCGATGATTTCGGCTTGTCGGTTGAAGTCAACGAGGCGATTGAAATCGCTCATCGTGATGGCCTGCTTTCCACAGCCAGCCTGATGGTGGCTGGCCCGGCGGCGAACGACGCCATTGAGCGTGCCAAACGCCTGCCCACTCTGGGCGTCGGCCTGCATCTTGTGGTGATTGAGGGCGCATCCGTGCTCCCCCACAAGCGCCTCCCGCTTGTCACCGGCCCGAATGGCTGGTTTTCCTCCTCACAACTTGGGCTGGGTGTCGACTATTTCTTCCGCCCGGAAGGCCGCAAGGAACTGGCGGCGGAAATTACTGCGCAGTTTGAAGCCTTTGCCCGCACGGGCCTGCGGCTGGATCATGCCAACGCCCACAAGCACATGCATCTGCACCCCACTGTGGGCCGCATGATGATTGATATTGGCCGCCGCTACGGGCTGCGCGCCGTGCGTGTGCCGCTGGAACCGCCAGAACCGCTATACGCGGCAGGCACCTATACCGATACCCTGGGCGATGCCGCCCTCCGCCGCTGGACAAAACTGCTCCGCTATCAGGCGCGCTCGGCTGGCATGGCGACCAATGACTGGTGCTTTGGTCTGGCATGGAGCGGCCATATGACGCCGGATCGCGTTGCGGCTTTAGCCGCCCATCTGCCCGAAGGTGTTTCGGAAATCTATTTCCACCCCGCCACCCACAAGAATGCTTTGCTGCAAAAACTGATGCCCACCTATGAGCATGAGGCAGAATTTGAGGCCCTCTGTTCCAGCGGATTCCGCACCGGGCTGGAACAAGCCCATGCCACGCCTTGCGGATGGCAGGACATTTTACCTGTCTGAACACGCCATCTGTTATAACAACTTGTTATAATATGATATATTTACCACAATTTTCGCAATTTACCGCTCTTCCAGACTCAAGATCCTGTCATAACTGACAGAGCGCGTTGACCGGTCCTCGGCTTTCTGATTGTAATTCTGACTGACCAGTTAAATAACAATAAAGAAACGGTCTCCTTATCATGTCAGAATGCCTCTTCCCGCATTCGTTCTGCCAGACGGCATCGTATGCTGTCTTACGGGAAGAACGGATTAAAGGACTGCCCTCTTTTTCTGCCCGCACTCCAGTCGGGCTGACTGCTGGTCTTGCCGACCGTCAGCTATGGTCTGCAAAAATGGCGTGTGTACAGGTGCCTGCCGGGCACGTATTCCTACGCCAGCCATAAGGCAACGGCAGGCTTGGATGCCTGCGTGCCTGAATGGCTCAGATGCCCGGACATCCTCGGTTTTAGCCGTTTTTGTCCGGTCCATATCCCCCATAAAAATCAAAAAGACTGCATGCGGATATGATCTCACACAGACCACGCTGCCCTACGCCGCGCCGTGCCTCACTGCGTGCCCGGTTCTGTTTTGCCTCAACACTGGTGGGTCTGCTGGGCCTGAAGGCAGGCGCTCCTCTGGCGTATGCTGCCCCCCTTGCCACGCAAACGCCGGTCGCTCCCGTCTCGGACGTCATCATCAGCCCGAACAGCAAGGCGCGCGCCAATCCACCGATGTCAGACCGTCCTGTGGATGCGGAAGCCATGGGGCCGGAACTCTCGGCAATCCGACGGCCGCCCAATACGCCTATTCCGCCCAGTGGTGTGCCGCTGCTGCCAACCCCCGGCTTTGCAACCATGAGCTTCACGCCTCTGATGCCGTCGGAAGACAAGAACTCCGCCCATCAGATTGAGCTGGACGCACTGCTGCCGAGCGAAGGCCCCTCTGCCCTGCTCCCGCCTCGTCTCGACGCACTGCGCGACTCTGATCTGAATGACCCGTACTACGTGCCAACGGCGGGCTCCGGGCACCTGTTGCGGGCCATTGACCCCATGCGGGAATGGTTACGCAAGCGCGGCTTTACCTTCTCCTTCTCCTACAAAGGGGAAGCGATGGGGCTGATGAACGGCGGCATCGAAAAAGGCATGAGCTACGTGCATGAGCTGACGTTGCAGGCCATTTTCGATCTCCAGAAAATGGCCGGGCTGAACGGCTGGTCCGTGCATACACTGGTCATGGAACGCGCCGGGAAGGCCATCCAGAACGGGCGCGTGGGTGAATATTATGTCGCTCTGCAGGAGGTCTATAGCCTGTCCGGCAACGTGGCCGCGCATCTGGTGGATTTCTATGCCGAGAAGAAAATGATGCAGAACCGGCTGGACCTCACCTTTGGTCGTATGTCGCTCACCCATGTGTTCGCAACGTCGCCGCTGCTCTGCTCCTTCATGGTCACCTGCTCAGCCCCCGTCGGGCTCAAGCAGAATCCGGCCATGAGCGTGTATCCCAAAGCCACATGGGGTGGGCGCCTGCGCTTCCGCCCTACGCGTGATACTGCCTTACAGGTCGGGGCCTATTCCGTCAGTGCGCTGACGGACAACCCCAGCGGCTGGGCATGGGGGGCGGAAAACACAACCGGGCTTTCTCTGCCCATCGAATTCACCTGGCAGCCGTTTTTGACCCGCAACCGGATGCCTGGCCATTACGTGATTGGTTATGCGCATGACACCACGCGCTATGCCGACAAGATCAGCTCGGTTTATCCCGCCAAACTAGCGGATGTCCGGCGCGGCACACGTTCTGCCCCGGCCGACATGATGTGGGTGGAAGCGGACCAGATGGTGTATCGTCTGGGCGGGCGTAACATGATGGCCGGTGGCTATCTGATGGCGGGCTATGTCCACACCACACCCCACGTTGCGAACATTTCCGATCAGGCTTATGGCGGTTTTTCCATGGTCGGTATGATCCCTGGCCGCCTGACGGACCGGTTTGGCGTGCTCTACTCGTGGTATCATGTCAGCCACCGGCGGCGACTCAGCCAGCAACTGGCGCAGGATGCCGGTCTGCCACTGGGGTCCAGCATTCATGGTGTGCAGAACAGTTCTCACATTATCGAGGCCTATTACGGCATTGATGCCTTCCCCGGCATTCTGATCCAGCCGGAATTTCAATACATGATCCACCCCGGCGAAACGCACCGTATCCCCAACGCCGCCATGGCGGGGCTGAAGCTGATCGCCAACCTCTGATGAACCACAAAGACTGAGACCAGAAGCAGGATGCGGGCCTGATACAGACTGCATCCTGCCAGAATACCAGTTTGTGCCGGGAATGCTCCGGCAGGACCCTAGGCATGGCAGCATCGCTCTGCTACTCAGCAGGACGAACGTTCATTTCTGCGATCCTGGCATGACTGATACGCCTTCTTCCTCCTCGTCCGGCACCCGACTGTCTCCCAAAGCGGAGACGGCGCGTGCAGAGCGCGCGGCCCGTCAGGCTGCCGCCCTGCGAGCCAACCTGCGCAGACGCAAACAGCAGGCGCGCAGCAGAGAAGAGATGGAAGCCGAGGCCCCCATCAGCCAGCCGGACGCCACTTCCTCACCTTCCGGGCCGGATGAACGTACGGCCCGACAGACCTCATCCGCTCAAAACGACCCGGATAATGGAGATATGCCACCATGCCAGTGATGCCCGATACATGGATCCGCCGTATGGCGCAGGATCACGGCATGATCGAACCGTTTGTGGAATCCCAGAAGCGCGAAGGCGTGATTTCCTACGGCCTGTCCTCCTACGGCTATGATGCCCGCGTGGCGGATGACTTCCGTATTTTTACGGATGTGAACAACGCCATTGTGGACCCCAAGAACTTCAGCCCCGATGGTTTTGTGTCCCGCAAGGCAGATGAGTGCATCATCCCGCCCAACAGCTTTGTGCTGGCTCACACCATTGAATATTTCCGCATCCCACGGGATGTGCTGGTGGTCTGCCTTGGCAAATCCACCTATGCACGCTGCGGTATTATTGTGAACGTGACCCCGCTGGAACCGGAATGGGAAGGCCAGGTCACCATCGAGATCAGCAACACCACACCGCTGCCGGCCCGCATTTATGCGAACGAGGGCATCTGCCAGTTCCTGTTCTTCAAGGGTGAAACCCCGTGTGAGACCAGCTACGCAGACCGCTCCGGCAAATATATGGGCCAGCGTGGCGTTGCCACGCCGCGTATGTAAGCCCATGGATCGGTTTATTATTCGGGGTGGTCGCCCCCTCCATGGCGAAATTACCATTGGTGGCGCGAAAAACGCTGGTCTGAAACTGCTGGTTGCTGGTCTGCTGACCTCCGAACGGCTGGTGCTGACCAACGTGCCGCATATTGCTGATATCGCCACCATGCAGGCCCTGCTGCGCCAGCATGGCCTGACCGTGGAAACGGTGGACGGTGACAAGACAAAGCTTTCTGTTGGTGGTGAGATTACCAGCACGGAAGCGCCTTACGATATCGTCTCCAAAATGCGTGCCTCCATTCTGGTGCTCGGCCCCCTGCTGGCCCGCTGCCGGGAAGCCCGCGTCTCCCTGCCCGGTGGCTGCGCCATTGGCACCCGCCCGGTGGATCTGCACCTCAAGGGGCTGGAAACACTCGGCGCCAAGATCACGCTGGAAAACGGCTACATCAACGCCCGCGCACCCAACGGCCTGACGGGTGACCGGATTGTGCTGCCATTTGCCTCCGTGGGGGCCACCGAAAACCTGATGATGGCTGCCACGCTGGCCCATGGCCGCACGGAAATTGTCAACGCTGCGCGCGAGCCGGAAATGGTGGATCTGGCAGACTGCCTGAACGCCATGGGCGCGCGCATTACCGGCGCTGGCACCGGGCACATCATTATTGATGGTGTCGAAGCTCTGCACGGCGCGGAACACCGGATCATGCCGGACCGAATTGAATGCGGCACCTATGCCTGCGCCGCGGCCATTACCGGCGGAGATCTCCGCCTTGTAGGCGGCAGCGTGGACCATCTGGGCGCTGTGGTCCGGGCGTTTGAAGAAGCCGGGGTGGAAGTCACGCAGGAAGGTGATGCCATGCGGGTGCGCCGCACCGGTGCGCTGCGCGGCATTGATATCATGACGGAACCCTATCCGGGCTTCCCCACTGATATGCAGGCCCAGTTCATGGCGCTACTCTCCGTGGCCGAAGGTGCGTCCATGATCACGGAAACCATTTTTGAAAACCGGTTCATGCACGTGCCGGAACTCAACCGGATGGGTGCCCGCATTAACGTCCATGGCTCTTCCGCCATTATCCGCGGCGTGCATAGCCTGTCTGGCGCGCCGGTGATGGCGACGGACCTGCGGGCCTCCTTCTCCCTCATTCTGGCAGGCCTTGCCGCACATGGGGAAACCATCCTCAGCCGCGTCTATCATCTGGACCGGGGCTATGAAGCTGTGGAACGCAAGCTGGCCGCCTGTGGCGCCCAGATTGAACGCGTCAAAGGCTAACTGTCTTTCTGCGAGGCTGGTTGGCATTCTGCCTACAGCCTCGCAGCAGAATTTTCCCTTTCCCGACAAAACACCACCGCACGCACGCATGCCACGCACCCTTTTTGTCATGGTGTCAGACCGGACAAGACTACGCTGCCCAGCATATCCGAGGCACTTTTGCCCCGCAGGGATACACCACCAAAGGTTATGCCCCACTCCACGCCTCTCTGAAACAAAGACCCGACTCCCTCCATCCGGATCTCTGCTCCATGTTTAAAGCCGCTCCCAAATTCCTGCTTGGCGCCCTGCTGCTTTTAACCGGCTGTTACAATATCGGGTCCCGGCGGCTGGATCAGGATCAGAGTGATTATTCCTTCGCGCTTATCACCGCAGGTAAACGCCAGACGCTGCTGAATATTGTGCGCCTGCGCTATGCCGATACACCGGGCTTTCTGGACACTACACAGCTTATTTCCGGCTATCAGCTACAACGGAGTTTTGCTGTGGGCGTTGGTACAGCAAGCCCCGTCAGGCCGAGCGGCAATGCCGGGATTCAGTTTCAGGAAAGCCCGACCTTTACCTTCCAGCCTGTCACTGGGGATGCCTATGCGCAAAGCTTCCTGCGCCCCATGCCGATTGGCAGCCTGCTCCCGCTGGCCATGGGTGGCCTGCCGATTGATGTGCTGTTCCGGCTGGCAGTGCAGTCGGTCAATCTCATCAGCAATGCGGGGTCCATTGGCGGCGATGTTGGGCGCGGCTCCCCGGAATTTTTTGAACTCATTCATGACCTGCGCGTGTTGCAGGTTGCCGGGCTGCTCGGCATTCAGCTTGAGCATAGCGCCGAAATTCCTGGAAAAACGCCTTCTTTTGACCGGGTTTTCCTAAACGTTTCCTCTACAGACAATCCCATTCTGGCAGAAACGGTTTACGAAACACGCCGCTTTTTCCAGATGAAGCCCAAAGACGAGCGTGTGGAAGTGGTCTATGGCGCAGGCCAGCCGCGCCCGGGGCAGATCCGCATTCTGACCCGCACCATGCTGGGCGCGCTGGGGCAGATTGCCTATCAGATTGACGTGCCGCAGGATGATATTACGTCCGGACGCACCCAGCCCAGAATTCAGCTCATTGGGCGTGAGACAAAACCGATTGTGGTTGTGCATGTTGGTAAAACGGTGCCGGACAACACTTTCACCTCTGTCCAGTATGATAAGAAATATTACTATATTTCTGAAAATGACTTTGACAGCAAACTGGCTTTTACAATGCTGCAAATTCTTCTGGAACTTTCCAAAACAACCAAGAGCCCGGGAACGATTGTCACAATTCCCGTCAATGGGTGAGCCAAACAGTGCCCTCTCTCTGAAAAACATAGCATAAAAAAAAGCCGGATCAGGGTTCCCCCCGATCCGGCTTTTTCAGAGCGTTAGGCTAGTGTTATTCCCACCAGACTGACAGGGAACGCACACCCTGCGCACCACGGATCAGCACACCCTGAATATCTGCCGTGGCAGACGGGCCAGTCATCAGCACACCGTAGTTTGCCGTATGGAATTCCGGCCGCTCGACATAGGCTGTGTGCATATTGGCTGTCAGATTTTTCTCGGACAGAATAACTACAATATGCTGCGTCAGATGAGCCGCAGAATTCAGGCTGTTCAGCTGGGCTTCACTCAAAAAGATAGAGCCCATTTCTGAAATCCCGAACGGGCTGCGCACCACCAGCACATCCGTCGCAGCTGCCTGCTGCGGAGACGTCACATCTTCCAGACGAATGGTGCCTTCAAAATCCGGCACAGCGGAGCAGATGATTTTGGCATCTGGAAAGCGCCGGGCAATGGCCGTTGCCAGCGTATCGCCTTCCTGCGGCAGCAGAATCTGCCCGCCCAGAAGCTGAAGCGCATCTTCAAAACGCGCTTTACCGGCATCCATATCACCCAGCACGGCAACGGGGGGCAGTTCATGCGCAGCAGGGTCCGGGCGGTTGGCCCGGAGCGTTGCCAGAATTGTGTCGCGGGAACTCATCAGGATTTCCCTCCCTGTGACTCTTTTTTGTCTTTAAGGCGGTTTTTCTTATACCAGCTATGGAAGGTCTGCTTGACCGGATGCGGCAGCTCGCGATGTTTGCCCCACGGGTTCAGCCAGTTATACAGCACAAAGCGCGGCAGGGTGCTCAGAGCGACTTCCGTGCCGTTAATAGCCGTGCGGTACAGGGTCGGCTGGCCCATCAGCTTACCGGCCATATGCATGATTTCCCGTTTCACAAACGGCAGTTCATGATGTTCGGCCAGCACACGACGCCATTTATAGAGCTGCTCGTGAATGTTGATCTTAACCGGACAGACGTTTGTGCAGCTCCCGTTCATGGTGGAAGCAAACGGAAGCGTGCTGTATTTCCGCTCGTTAAAGGTCGGGTCGATAATCGCGCCAATCGGGCCGGAATAAACGGCACCGTAGGACAGACCACCGGAACGACGATACACCGGGCAGGTGTTCATGCAGGCGCCACAACGAATGCATTTAAGCGACGTCCAGAACTCTTCCATCCCCAGACGCGCAGACCGCCCGTTATCCACCAGCACGATATGCATTTCGCCGCCCTTCTGCGGGCCACGGAAATGCGTGGTGTACTGTGTGATGGGAGACCCCAGAGCACTACGGGACAGCAGACGGATAAACACGCCCATATCCGCCATGCGGGGCACAATGCGCTCAATCCCCAGTGTGGCAATATGCAGGTTGGGAACGGTAGCGCTCAGATCCGCATTGCCCTCGTTGGTGCAAACCACGAAGGTGCCGGTTTCCGCCACCAGGAAGTTACCACCCGTCATCCCGGCATCGGCTGTCAGAATAACCGGGCGGGCCGCCATACGCTGGGATTCCGCCAGAGATTGCGGGCTGTCGTCGTTCGGGTCGGTATTGTAATTTTTGGCAAAAATCTTCGCCACATCTGGTACCAGCTTATGCACGGCGGGCACCACAATATGGCTCGGCATCTGGCCATCAAGCTGCTGAATACGCTCGCCCAGATCTGTCTCCGTCACGGTCACGCCGCGCGGTTCCAGATAAGCACGCATGTCGCACTCTTCCGTGACCATGGATTTGCTTTTGATCAGCGATTTTGCGCCATGCTTTTCCAGAATTTCGCCAACAATGCGGTTATGTTCCGCACCATCCGCCGCCCAGTGAACATGAATGCCGTTCTTTTTGGCATTAGCTTCAAACTGCTCCAGATATTCGGGCAGATTGGCCAGCGTGTGCTCTTTAATGGCGGAGGCCCGACTGCGCAGTTCCTGCCACTCCGGCAACAGATGCATCTGCTGGTCGCGCTTCTGGCGCATGTCCCACAGCCGCTCATCATGGAAGGTCAGATGCGGGGCATCGTCCAGAAACTCTTCCGCCGCCCTAGCGTGATTGACGGGTTTGACCTTCATGACCGCGCTCCGTTCAGAATTTCAGCGATATGAATAAAGCGGATAGGCACACCGCCACGTTCTGCACAACCCTGCTGATGCATGGTGCAGGAGGTATCCGCCGAGACAATATATTCCGCACCGGCCTGATAATGATCCTTCACCTTATCCAGCCCCATACGGGCAGACACAGCCTCTTCCGTTACCGAGAACGTGCCGCCAAAGCCGCAGCATTCATCAGGGCGTTTAGGGGTTGCGAAGGAAATACCCTTAACCTTGGTGAGCAAATCCATAGGCTTGGAGAAATACGGCTCACCCAGTTCGGACATGCTGGCCGTGCGCAGGGCACGCAGGGTGCCGCAGCTGTTATGCAGGCCGACCTTGTGCGGGAATTCGGCCCAGGGAAACTCTTCAACCTTCAGAATATCGTGCAGAAATTCGACCAGCTCAAAGGTGTTTTTACGAACGTGCTTGACCTCTTCCGTCTGGGGGATGGCGTCAAAATTATCCCGCACATGGTGTGTGCAGCTGCCGGACGGCATGACAATGGCATCATACTTGGCAAAGTTGCGCACAAAGAGGGCTTCTGCTGCGGCGGCGTCCGAATTACAGCCCGAGTTGGCCATGGGCTGCCCACAGCAGGTCTGATCCATCGGGTATTCCACGTCCTGCCCCAGCTTTTCCAGCAGTTCCAGCGTGGCAATACCCGCGTTTGGATAAAACGCATCAATATAACACGGAATAAAAAGACCTATTTTCATGCAAACCCCCGACGGTAGAACAGGTTTTCAGCCTGTTGTAATCATGATCTCAACAAGAGAGGGGCCATCGGAAGCCAGCGAAGCCTCAATGGCGGGTGCGATATCAGAAGCGCGTGTCACCCGGCAGGATGGCACACCCATGGATTTCGCCATGGCCTGATAGTCGATACTCGGATTAACAATATCCATGGCCGGATATGTTCCCTCACGTGCAGAAAGGTAATCTTTCTGTTGTCTCATGAAGTTTTTGAGAACGTTATATTCCTGATTGTTCATCACCACGAACGTGACAGGAAGTTTTTCATGCGCGGCGGTCCAGATGGCCTGCGGGGAATAGAGCGCAGCCCCATCCCCCACCAGAGAGACCACACGGTCCCGCCCTAACCCCAGAGAAGCCCCAACGGCTGCGGGCATCCCCCAGCCAAGAGCACCACCGCGCAAAAAAGAATACTGGCCAGCCCATGAGCTTTCCAGAAACAGCCGGACGTCGGAGGACGTAGCAATCGCCTCATCCACAATCGCGACATCCGGACCAATAGCACGCACAGCCTCCCATGCCGCCACACGCGGCGGGATAGCGGCCTCGTTCCGCCGGGCCTTGGCTTCCGCCACAGCTTCGGCCCGCTGGGCACGCCGTGCCTGCGCCACCTGCTCGGCCTGTGCGGCATAATCTGCCTGATGCGGCGTTGCAGCTTTCCGGAGCAACGGCAGCAACGCCTGCAGGGAGGCCTTGATATCCCCCACAACAGAGAGCGGCGTGTTAAAGGTGCGGCCAAGGTCACGCACATCGGATGACATCTGATACACAGAGCAGCCCGGCGGCAGAGCGGGGCCTTCCGTGTAGAGAATGGTGATGAGCGATTTGCCACCGAGTGCGAAAATCGCATCATAGGCGCTTAGACGTTCAGAAATAGCTGTGGCCTGCGTTGGCAGATTTCCACACCAGAGCGGATGCGCCGTAGGAAACGGCACACGAGACGGCCAGGATGACCCAAAGACCGGGGCTCCCAGACATTCCGCAACGGCAGCCACTTCTGCTGCGGCATCGGACGCATAGACTTCATCGCCCGCAATCAAGGCAATACGACCCGGCGCGATGCTCGTCAGAGCTTTAGCCAGATCGTCCA
Source organism: Acetobacter sp. KSO5 (assembly GCF_044094635.1). NCBI lineage: Bacteria > Pseudomonadati > Pseudomonadota > Alphaproteobacteria > Acetobacterales > Acetobacteraceae > Acetobacter > Acetobacter sp. KSO5. The sequence continues at coordinate 2,839,314 of NZ_CP172014.1, forward strand.
GCCCGCCTGCCACAGAGGAGCGGTTGATAACGGACGGGGTACCGATATCCACCCCGCTCATTTCTTCCATCACATCCATGGGCAGGGAGAGAAAGACCGGTCCGGCTGGTGCAGCCATGGAGTCGTGAAAAGCGCGACGCAGCAGAACAGGCAACTGGTCCGCATGGGCCACTTCCTGCGCCCATTTTACGGCGGGACGGGCAATCTGCACCAGATCCCCAAACAGGAGCGGATCGGAAATAGTATGGCGGGAATCCTGCTGACCAGCGGTGACAACCAGCGGCGTCTGGGAAACACTGGCATTCAGCAAATTGCCCATACCATGCCCCAGCCCACCGGCGGTGTGCAGGTTCAGGAAGCCGGGTTTGCGAGCCGCCTGTGCATAGCCATCTGCCATGGCCACCACACTGGCTTCCTGCAGGCCCAGAATATAGGAGACGTTCGGGATTTCCAGCAGGGCATCCATCAGTGGCAATTCGGTTGTGCCCGGATTGCCAAAAATATAGTCAACACCCTCACTGCGCAGAATTTCGAGCAACACAGCTGCCCCGCGCCGCATGCCACTCTGCCCGGCTGCATCAAGCGATGAAATCTGCATTCCGATTATCCTTCTGTTGTGCCCTGCAAAGACCTGTCTGCCTGAACGCTCAGGCAGCATCGCCCTTTATGGCACCCCATCTGTCATCTGGTAACTGCCCCTCAACACCAGAGGGAACAGCGCAGACTCTCTCTGCCAACGGGCACTCACGCCCGGAAGTCCGGCAAAGATGATGATCTTCCTGCATAATCAGCCCTTAATCTGCATATGGCGCTTTCTGTTATAACAGAAAGCGCCACATTAAAACAGTTAGAAACAGATTTCTGCTCTGAAAGTTATCAGGCTGCTGCGGAAGTTTCCCCAAGCTGAGCCAGCGGCTTCATCAGCAGGTGGTTCTGGGAGTAATCAACCGGCACAGCAATCACGACCGGGCCTTCAATATCCATGGCGGCCTTCAGAGCCTTACCAACGCCATCAGCGGATGTGACGGTAATCCCCTTGGCGCCACAGGCTTCTGCATACATGGCGAAGTCGATCGGCCCGAAGTCCACACCGGACCCACGGCCATATTTCTTCTTCTCCTGCATTTCCACCATGTTGTAGGCCTGATCAATCCAGACCATGTGGATCAGGTTACATTTCAGGCGCACAGCTGTTTCCAGCTCCATGCTGGACATCATGAACCCACCATCACCCGAGATGGAAATGACCTTCTGAGCCGGGTTTACCAGACTGGCAGCAATGCCCCACGGCAGGCCGACACCCATGGTCTGCTGACCATTGCTGATCAGAACCTGACGCGCACGGAAGGACAGCAGATACCGCGCCAGCCAGATATGGAACGTGCCCATATCAAGACACAGCGTGACATCCGGTGTGACAATCTGTTCCAGCTCCCGCACAATCTGCAGCGGATGCACCGCCGTGTTGCTCGTGCTGCGGGCATCACGCAGCGCACCGGAGCGGGCAGCCTTGTAGCCTTCCAGAATGGCTTCCAGTTCCGGCGCACGGGCCAGCTTGCCTGCTTCCTTCGCAAGGGCTTTGACCGTCGGGGGGATTTCACCCACCAGTTCAACAACCGGGACGAAAGCGTTATCGAGTTCAGCCGCAACAATATCAATATTGATGATCTTGCGGGCGTCATTCACGTTCCACAGCCAGGGATCATATTCCACCGGGTTGTAGCCCACGGTCACAACCACATCGGCTTCATGCAGAAGCTGATCACCATGCTGGTTGCGGAACAGCCCAACGCGGCCACCAAAACGGTCCACCAGTTCATGCGAGACCGCACCAGCAGCCTGATAGGTGCCCACAACCGGCACGCCCGTGGTTGCCACAAAAGCACGCACAGCTTCCGCCACATCCGGACGGCTGGCCAGCAGGCCCAGCAGAACTACCGGACGCCTGGCGTTTTTCAGCAGTTTAGCAGCTTCTGCAATCGCCTCCGCTGCAGCGGTACCACTTTTTGGCACAGCACGGTCCGCCAGCACAGGCGCATCAGCCGGCATGGACAGCACATCCATCGGCGTGCTGACAAAAGACGCACCCGGACGGCCACTTTCTGCAAAGCGGAAAGCGTTGGCCATAACTTCAGAAATCGCCAGCGGGTTGGTAATTTCCACGCTGTATTTGGTGATCGGCTTGAACAGGCTGACGGTATCCATGGTCTGATGCGTCAGCTTCAGCCGGTCAGCCAGCTTCACCGCACCACCAATGGCCAGAACCGGGTCCCCTTCTGAATTTGCCGTTGCCAGACCTGTCACAAAATTGGACGCACCCGGGCCGGACGTTGCAATTGCCACACCCGCCTTACCTGTCAGACGGCCAAGGCCACCGGCAATAAAGGCTGCGTTCTGTTCGTGCCGTGTCACCACCGTTTCAATGGGGGAATCAACCAGCGCGTCAAACAGACGGTCAACTTTGGCACCGGGAATCCCGAAAACATGGGTTACGCCATGTGCCACAAGATTTTTGACAATAAGCTCCGCACCGCATTGTGCGGCGTGATCAGAAGGCTTGGTCATTTCTTTAAGTCCTGCAAAAAGACCACTGCACACGGGGCGCAGTGGTCAAAAAAAGCTTCAGCCGCCTTCGGCAATCCGAATAGCTTCACTCAGATGCTCAGGATTAAGGTTTGCTTTTGCAAACTGTTCTGTGCGCGGCAGCTGAATTTCAAGATCGGAGATCACGGCAACCTCAAGCTGGCCACGCACCAGCCGGTATTCCGTCACGTGACCACCGCGTTTCTGGTCTTCCGTCAGGAAGTGCAGATGGTAGCCCGCCACGTTCACACCCTGCATATAAACCGGGGTGCGGAAGCCGATCATGGTGCCGGTCACGGATTCCATGGTCAGGGTGGGCTGTTTTTTCACAACATCCAGCATGTGCGGATAGGGCTTGCACTGGCAGAACACCGTGCGCGTATCGACCCGCTCAAACTGGCCCGTAAAGCGAACGGCACCAAACAGGTTGGGATTACCCACCAACTGGTCGACCAGTGCTTCAAACGTTTCTTTTGTCTGCGGTGTGTCGATATTGAGCGTTTTTTCCGGCTCAAAATATGTCACGCAGGCAAAAGGTGTTTTGAGAGAACCGGGAACCTCAGCAGCCTGCCCTTCCGCACGGAACTGACGTGCGACACCATCGGTCACAATCATTTCGCCATCCAGCGCGTTGAACGTGCCAAGGCCGAAATTGCCGTGATGCAGCACTTCGTCCAGCGTAGTTTCGCCATCGTACACGGCATCCAGCAGAGCGGCCATGGTGGAGGTCTGATAAAGACGGTTGGCGACGGGTTTCTTACCCACACCGTTTCCGAGTGCAGAAGACCGAACGTCCATGTCTGCCACCGGGCTGTTCTTCATGCTGCGCACTGTTCCAAACTCATTGTTGCTGATCTCAATGACACAGACGTTATTACAGCGGGATCTAGTCTTCCAATATATATTGAACGCATTATCCATATCCTATAAATATGGCATATGGATATCAGACACCTGCGTTACTTTGTAACCGTGGCAGACCACGGCAGTATTACCCGGGCTGCGGAAGAGCTGGGGATGGAACAGCCGCCCCTCAGCCAGCAGATCAAGCAGCTGGAGCAAAAACTGGGCGTCGCCCTGTTTGAACGGCAGACGCGCGGTGTGAAGCTGACCGAAATTGGCGCGACCCTCCTGCCCCGCGCCCGCACCATTCTGGACCTGCAGGCCCAGTTTCTGGTGACCGCACACGGGCTGGCCCGGGGTGAGCTGGGACATATCCGGCTGGGGCTGGCGGGGGCTGTGCCGCTTCTGCCGCTTATTCCGCTGGCCATCCGCCGCTTTCGGGAAAGTGCGCCGGACGTGACGCTCTCTCTGGAAGAAAGCAATACGCCTGCTTTATGTGCCGCATTGCACGACCACAGCACAGATCTCGCCATTATCCGCCCACCCGTGCCGGACCCGACTCGTCTTTCCGTTTTTCATCTGCTGGATGAACCCACCGTGATCGCCCTGCCACGCGGGCACCGGCTTGCGCATCATCCTGTTATCAGTCTGGATATGGTCGCCAAGGACCCGCTGATTATCTTCCCGCGTGAACTGGGTCCGGGGTTTCATGACGCCATTCTTTCCGCCTACCAGCTGGCAGGGGTCACGCCCCCCATGGGGCAGCAGGCCCCACAGATTGCTGGCACAGTGCCACTGGTTGCAGCGGGCCTAGGCGTGTCTGTTGTGCCCCGCTCGCTCAGCCAGATTCATGCGGGGGGTGTGACATTCCACACCCTGAGCGAACCTGCGCCACGCGCCACACTAGCCGTTGCCATTCGCTCCGGCCAGAACATGCCGCTGGTATCGCGCTTTGTAAAAATTCTTCGCACAGCCTGCCGCAAGTGGGAAAATATGAGCCTTGAAGACCAGTTCCCCGCAGCTGACGTATAATATCTCCGGACCTTGCCATCCAGCAAAGCCCGAAAAACAGACCTTACAGACCGATAAGTTTCCTGAGAGCCGGCTCCGCCACAATCATCAGTCCACCCGGCGGGAAGCTGGTGCCGGAGAAAGACCCGGAGACATCGGCCGAGCTGTTGATGAGTGTGTCTTCCTGATCAAAAATTGTCTTGTCAGCAGAGGAAAGTTTCTTCTTATGCCCATTGAGAGCATTCAGCCCTGCTCCGGCCATAACTGCAAGGTTATGAGAGGTCGGGATTGCTTCTGAGAGGCCACGCGCCGTCGCCACCTGCTGGAAGGCAGCATCATTATCCCGCCAGACCTGCATCTGGGCTTTCAAAGCCGGTGCCACGGAATGATCCCCGGCAACATACTGATCAACCAGCATGCTGAACCGCACAGCCGGGAATGGATCGGGAGATGTGACTTCCCCAATTTCATCCAGTGCATTGTCACGATGGCTGACATAGCGATTCATGACATAATTGCGCAAAGGCACCGTCGCACTCGCCAGACACTCCACCGGGTCAGCATTGCCGGGTGAGAGCCGCAGCGCCATCCGGTGCGTGTTGGCTTTTGCCTGCAGGCCGGTAATCTGCAATTCCGTGTCCACCAATGCAAGACGACGATACATATCGTTCACATCCCGCACAGAGGCCGGAGACCAGAACCGCTCGGCAATGGCAGCAGCACGCGGCCAGTAACGGGCATCCAGCATCTCGTCCGTGACCAGTTCAGACCACAGAGGCGCTTCCCCGCCCAGAATATACTGCTTCTGCTCGTCTGTCAGAGGAGCCGGAGCGGGTTCTTTGAGGAAGGCATTGACCAGATCAGGCCGGCCACCTTTAGCCAGAAGCTTGTCCGCCTGCTCACGCGTGATGCCGTTTGCGGCCGGGTCATACGGGTCCACCAGATAGTGCTGGGCCGCAGGCTGAAGCAGATCAAGATAATAGCCAGCCGAGACAATCACCGGGTGATGATCAGCGGAAGCAGATGCCAGGAATTTTGAACTTCTCCAGACATCCACAACAACGTCCTTGGGAATAGGTGCTTCACTCACCTCATCCCAGCCGACCATGACTTTACCCTGATCGGCAAGAACCTTCTGAACCTCTGCCGTAAAGTGCGCCTGCAAAGCCTGTGGCGTGGCGAAGCCATTGTCCTTCATATAGGCAACAATTTTCGGATTTTTCATCCACTCTCTGGGGTCCACTTCATCCCCGCCGGAATGGAAGTAGGCATCCGGGAACAGTTTACCCATTTCTGCATACAGCTTGCGGACAAAGCGCAGCGTGCCGGGTATCGTCGGGTCCAGCGCGGCATTGTTCTTGTTTTTAGGCTCAGGATTAACCGGGCTTTGCGCCGCCAGTTCAGGGTGTGCCAGCAGGAATGCCAGTGCATGCCCCGGCACGTCAAACTCCGGCACAATACGAATCCCGCGATCAGCCGCGTAAGCCACAAGATCTTTCAACTCTCGCTGCGTGTAATACTGGCCGTGCGAGCCTTTTTCCGTCAACTCCGGGAATTTCTTACTCTCAACCCGGAACCCGGTGCCATCACTCAGATGCAGATGCAGCACGTTCATCTTGAGCAGTTCCATCGCGTCCAGCTGCCGCTGAAGCGTTGAAACCGCCATAAAATGCCGGGATGTATCAATCATGATGCCGCGCCAGGGGAAGCGCGGACTATCGGTAATTTCAGCAAACGCCAGCTGCGGCCCGTTCTCGCCGCGTGTCACAAGCTGCGCCAGCGTTGCCAGCCCATGCAGGACCCCATCCGGGCCTTCTGCCGTTAGCGTTACGCCGGACGCATTCACTTGCAGGCTATAATTTTCCTTAGCATGGACCGTCAGCGCATCCCGGTCTTCACCCACCTGAATATGCACGGGAATACTGGCAACAGGTCCAGCCAGATCCTTCTGCTGCGGGAGAACACGCCCGGCAAGTGCATCAATCCGATGTGTAAAACGATCCGCAGCACGGCTGAGCAGGACTGACGGTTTCTGGTCCCACAGGATGGTCATGCCGCCATTCAGCGGCAACGCGCCAGTAGGTAAAGAGACAGACGCCGGAACTGGCATAAGAGCGGGTGTCGCCGTCGCAACACCGGCAGAGAATGCCACCGGCGCGACACCTTGCGTGGCGGCGTAGGCCGGAGCCACTGCCAGCGTCAGAACAGCGGCGCTGCCCAAAAGCACGCGACGAAATTTTGAAAAACTCTGTTTTGTCATGCTGCGTCCTATTCTTTTGAACAACGGTGCTGCGTTAGCTGGCCGTGCGTCTCTTGTGTTCTGCTTTAAGCAGAAAGAAATGTGCGCAGCTCGGGATCATGCTGCATCTGCCAGAGAATGGCGTCTCGCTGTGTCAGGCGTGAAGCGGCGGCCTCATCCAGCAGCACCAGGCAATGCGGATGGAGTTGCAAAGCAGACCCCGGCACCAACGCACTGACGGGCCCTTCAATCACCCGCGCCACGATATCGGCTTTTGCCTCCCCCGTGACCACCAGAAGGGCTTCCCGTGCGTCCAGAATGGTGCCGGTTCCCATGGTCAGCGCCCGTGCTGGCACCTGCTCCATATCGCTATTAAACATCCCGGCATTCTGTCTAAGGGTGGCCTGCGCCAGTGTCACCACATGGGTGCGGCTGTTCAGAGCGGAAAGTGGTTCATTAAACCCGATATGGCCGTTCTCCCCCAGCCCCAGCAGCTGGAGGTCTATGCCACCTGCCTGAGAAATCCGGCCTTCGTAAGACTGTGCTTCAGCTTCCACATCCACAGCAGCACCGTCCGGAACATGTGTGTTAACCACTGGAATATTGATCAGCTGGAACAGATGGGTCTGCATATAATAGCGGTAAGACTGGGGGTGATCCGCCGTCAGACCGATATACTCATCCAGATTGAAGGTTGTGACACGGCTGAAATCCAAAGTCTGCTGCTGCGCCGTTTCCGCCAGCTGGGCATAAATAGCTTCCATGGTGCGACCTGTTGCCAGCCCCAGAACGGATGTCGGTTTGCTTTTAACCTGTTGTGCAAGAACCTGTGCCGCCAGCCGCCTTGTTTGAGCTGCATCGGAACATATGACGATTTTCATAAAAAATCAGTCTCCAACCGAAGTAATCAATGATTTTGGAGCAGACGCGCCTGTTTTGGCACGCAGGGCAAGGGCCCATCCGGCGATAAACAGATACGCCGGAATGACCAGCGCCATAAAGGCATGCAAATTCCCCAGTATGGGGGCAATGTGGACAAAAATCTGCGGCAGCACAGCACCACCGGAATAGGCCATAACCAGAAAAGCAGTTGCCTTTGCGCCATCAGACCCGGCCTCTGCCAGCACAATGGGGAAAAGGGCTGGCAAAATCATGGCGTTGGCAAAACCCAGCAGGGCAACACAGAAAACCGGGATGAGACCGGGCGCCACAAGAGCCACAAGGCAGATGAGAATACCCAGAACACAGCAGGTGAGCATATACGCATCCTGACTGATGAAGCGCGGCACAATGAGCATGCCCGCCAGATATCCCAGCATCATGGAGGCCAGCGTAAGCGCTGTCAGATATTTGGTAATGTCCAGAGATAACCCAAAAGCATGACCAAACAGGCCAATGGCATCCCCGGCCATCACCTCGACCCCGACATAGAGGAACATGGCGAACACACCGGTGATCAGCCAGCCCGGCTTTGCCTTACGTGTTGGCGCATCCTGCGGGCCCTCGGCATCAAGAGTAATCTCCGGCAACGGTGCGCGCGCTACAAGAATGGCAAGTAGCACCAGTAACCCTGCCATGACCTGGTAGGGCACGTGCACCGCGTGCGTAAACTGCGTGAGAACGGCATCACGCACCGGGCCTGCGGGCGTGTTGCTGATATTGGCCACCACCTGCCCCACATCCGGCATGACAATCAGCGCGAACAGAACCGGAGCGACAATCCCGGCAAATTTGTTGGCAATCCCCATGATGGCAATGCGTTGCGCAGCACGGTCATGGTCACCCAGCAGACTGACGTAAGGATTAACCGTAATTTGCAGGAGAGAAAGACCTGCACCGATGACACTCAGCCCACTCAGAGCCCCGGCATACCAGCGGCCATTAACACATTCCCCAAACAGCAAGGTGCCAGCGGCCATGATCGCAAGCGCGACCACCAGACCGCGCCGCAAGCCAATCCGCCGCGCCAATAGCGTGGCAGGCAGCGGGAACACAAGATAGGCCAGATAAAAGCAGACAGGCACCAGAAAGGACGCCACGTCACTCAGATTGAAAGCAATCTGGACAAAGGTGATCAGCGGTCCGTTCAACCAGGTCACAAAACCGATACTGAAAAACAGGGCTGCCATAATCAGCACGGGCCGCCAGCCATAAGCACCTGCCGGACTTGCAATCGGAAACCTCAGCACGCCGCACTCCTTCAGCAACGGGCCGGAGACAAACTCCGGCCCCAATCGACCTGTTTCTCAGGCAAAGCGTTCTGCCCTGCCGCGCCTCTTCAGAACCCGGAAGAGACCGAGACCATAGCGGCAAAAACCCCACCCACATAATAGACCGGCGCACTCCCCGCAGCGATAGCCCCTGTGGAGGTCACCTGCGGATGCGCATTTGCCGTGTAGCTTGACCCGGACCGATAGTGGTTATCACCAATATTGGTCAGATTGAGCTGAATCTGCGGATGTTTCAAATAACTAAATGACTTCATGCGATAACCCAGCGTCAGGTTCGAGGTGACATAGGCAGGCATTTTTTCATCATTCATGAAGGTAGTATACTGGGTATCCACATAACGCAGATCAAAGTTCCCAAAGAACCGGCCATCATCATAGCTCAGACCAATAGCACCGGTAAATTTAGGAGCCTGTACCGCAATTTTCCCGGCCGTTGGCAAATAACCACTCCCGGTATTGAAGTTGTTATCAAACGTGGAATGCAGGAACTGGCCGGACAGATAGGGGCTGAAGTGATGCCAGCGTGCCAGCCCGAATTCCGCCTGCACGCCGCGGGATGTCTGGCCACCAATGTTAATCGGGGATGCCACCATCATATTCGTGTTGGGAATATACCCGGTAGACGTCACCTGATGGTTGGTCAGGTTGATATTAAACAGAGACATTGAGAAATTATAGAATTTCCCCTGATGCCGATAACCAATTTCCTCACTGATGGAATATTCCGGCTTCAGGCTCTGCGGCTGCATGGTGGCGTGGGCAGAATTTGGATCAAAAATCTGCGAATAGGCTTCCACGGATTCCGGTGCACGGAAAGAGGTCGTGCCGTTGATATAAATCTGATCTTTAGGCGTGATCATATAGCTCGCAGAAAACTGCGGGAGTGGTTCAAAATAGTTTCCCTGCATTTTATAGGGATCCGCACCGGGTACGAGGTTTGTGCCCTGACGGGACACCATAGCAACACGGAAACCTGCGCTCAGGGTTAGCTTGTCATTCAAAAGCTTCTGCGTATCCGCAATAAAGAGCGTATTGACCTGCTGCATGAAGTTCAGGTCATACCCGGTAAGGATTTTACCGCCCACACGGATGACATCCCCAGACCAGCCGCTGCCATCGGCATAGACCGGGCGGAAGTCAGAGAGTTCCTCATGCGTGGTATAGGCATACCACCAGCCGAAAGAGAGCGTATTGCTCTTGGAAAGACGCCAGTCGGCGGACACATTCACACCGCCGGTTTTCTGATTCCACGGGTCACGGCTGGAGGTAAGAATGCTGCCGTTGACCGGCGTGCCGACATTCAGATCCCCATATTGCTGCGTGCCAAAATATCCACCGGAGGCCGGAATATTTTCGCCGCCCAGAGACGGGCCAAACTGATGCACATAATAGGGCGAAACATGCAGATGCAGGTTATCCGCCAGCGTAAAGTGCATTGGCAGAACAACAAGCTGCTGATTCAGGTTCTGCTGGTTCAACTTGTAGTATGTGGACTCGCCCGGAGCAAAATGTTTGTCGTAGGAGAAGCCAACACCATACTGGTCCCACTGTGCTTTTGTGGGGGAACGCCAGGACGTCGCGGATTGTTTGTTATAAGAGAAGATTGCGGAAATGCTGTTGCCATCACCCCATTCTTTCACAAATTTTGAATCCACATGATACCGGAGCAGCCCACCCGGCCCACGCGCCCCATTGTCATACCCTGTGTGCGAGAAAGAGACATAGCCACGCACGCCGGAATTGCCGATATCCCCGGTATCCAGACGGATAAATTCCTTATTATAGCTGTAAGACCCGCCACCGAGGTCAACAAACCCACCCGCCCGATGCGACGGGTTGAGCGCTGTAGCGGTAATCTGCCCACCCACAGCGTTATAAAACGGCGCATTCAGATCCGGGGCGCCCTGTGAGACCGTGACCGAACCAAGGTTTTCAGAATCAACAAGCGTTGAGGTGTAAGGAGCGTAGTTGATGGGGTCCGCCAGCGGCGCACCTTCAAACAGATAGCCCATCTGTGTTTCATTCAGCCCGCGGACCTGAAGATGATCCCCCGTCATCCCGAACGGGTCCTGACTGGTGACGGTAACCCCCGGTAAATCTGCAACCAGAGACGTTATGTTTGAAGAGGGAGCCTGCTTGGCAATGAAATCCCGCGTCACACCACTTTGTGAGCGTGGCGCCGTCTGGTGAGGCATCAATCCGCCACCGGGCGTACGATTGGTCACACCGGTTGAAGAGACGGAATGGCTGGTTACAGAAATTTCTTCTGTGCCACCTGTATATTGCCCCAGAACGGAAGAGCTTAACCCATTACCCGAAGAGGATTTTTTCCGTGCCTGAGCAGACGGTTTGGAAACTTTTTTAACCTGACTGCCAGATGACGATGCTGGTGCTGACTGTGCATGCGCTGAGGTGGCCAGAAGCCCCGTCAGCGCAACACAAGAGACTGAAAGCTGACGTAGTGAAAGACGCATGATAACAATCCCCTCCCCGGATCCTGGGAATGCTCACTTCATTCCCAAACAGAAACATAATCCTGCAAACTCCGTTGTTAGTATGCAATGGGGGTTCAAGGAGAACGATTTAATTCATATTGAAAACAAAGCTTTTACAGCATGTTCTCGTTTTTCGTTGCATAAATGACACATTCCGAAGGCGGTCTGACTCGATTTCAAACGCCACCATGCCCAAATATAAAGTAACGGGCGGCAAGGCTTGCCGCCCCCCGCGCAAAACTATCTGGCTCAAAATCGCGAAAATTGATCATGGTATGGGCATTTGTCCAATGCAGGATGTGAGATTCGGCCTCATATTGCAGGGCATTCCCGTACACGCCGTCTTTCAAAGCCGGGTCAAGCATCACAACCACATGGCTGGGATCGAGCATCTGAATCAGCTGGGCTGTTGCTATCCCCATGGCAGACCCCGCCCTGTGCAGAATACTCAGGGCATCTGAGTGCCCCTCCGCCGCCAGACGCGTCAGATCCATCGTATTGGTGGGCAAACCCGCCTGCCTCGCTGCATTCCCAATCGCGAGAAGCGACGCCACAGTTTCCAGACACCCGCGATTCCCACAGCGGCACGGCAAGGCTTTCTGAGCATCTACTGCGATAGGCGCATGAGAAATTTCACCAGCACCACCCGCATTTCCCCATAACAGGCGACCATTCACAATATGGGCGCACCCAATGCCATGACTGACAAAAATCATGCTGAAATCCGGGCTACCTTTAAGGGGGCCAAAAAGCTGCTCCCCAAGAATCAGCGCCTTGGCATCATTTTCCACCCAGACAGGCAGGCCCGCGCGCTCCGCCAGCATTGCCCCTATCTTGATATTCCGCCACCCCAACGCCGTACAGGCCAGACAGGTCTGCCGGTCTCTGGCGACAAAGCCGGGAAGAGCGAGACCAATGCCAGACAGTGTCCCGCGCTCTTTCCCCAGAGACGCCCGTAAAGTTTTGATCGTTTTGACCAGAAGGGCCACGCAGGCCTCCGGGTCTGCAAGGCGCGGCACTTCAATCCTATTCAGCGTTGTTCCATGCAGGTCCGTCAGCACAACAACAGCCGGGTCATCCTGCAGGGAAATTCCTATGAACGATGCCGCATTGGCCCGCACAACCAGCGGTACAGAAGGGCGACCCGCTCCATAAACAGGGTCCTCTTCACTCAGGATCTCCTGATCCAGCAAGTCACGAACCAGTGCCGAAATGGCCGCCTTACTCAGCCCGAGTTCTGCTGCAAGTTCGGTTCGGCTTTTTGCCCCGCTACGGCTGAGAACGCTGAGAATCTGATAATGGCCTGAAGACAGCATGGTCTGCCCTTTACCTGCAAAAACGAGCGGAAAGATAATTTATGACATGAAACAAGTCCCGCAAACAGGTGGAATGTTATTTACAAACTCCTTTTGAAACATTAACCCGGAAGACTATAGGCTTAACGGGGCGCTCTTTTTGCGCATCGTGTTCTCCAGCGCGTTACAATCACGGATGTCCTTATGCTTCTTTGTGCAGACATCGGCGGATCGTTTATCGATTTTGCTCTCGTCCATCCTGATGGCAGAGTGGAACAGCGCCACGCCGTGCCAACGCCGACTGACGATGCCAAGACCTTCATCACCGCTCTGCAAACACTCTGCGCACCTTATTCGGGCGTGCCGCTGCATATCGCCATTGCCGGCGTGGAAAACCCACAAACTGGCCATGTGCACGCCGCCAATATTCCCGGCATTTGCACCATACCGCTCAGAGAGCAACTCAGCCTGCACACACATCGCCCCGTTCGGATCGGGAATGATGCGGACTGTTTCGCTTTGGCCGAAGCACGCTTTGGCGCAGCCAAAGGACACCGTAATGTATTCGGCCTTATTCTGGGCACCGGCATTGGGGGCGGGTTTGTGCTTGACGGGCAGATTGTGCCAGGGCTGGGCGGCATAACCGGAGAGCTTGGCCATGCGCCAGTTGTTATTGCGCCGCCGCTCCTGAAAGACCCGGATGAGATCCGCGCAACCGTGCCACTGTTCCCCTGTGGATGTGGCCAGTCAGGCTGCCTGGATACCATTGCCGGGGCCCGCTCTCTTGAACGCCTGCATCTCTGGGCTGGCGGGCAGGCTGAAACAAGCCATACCATTCTCAAACTTTGGGAAATGGGTGATGTGCAGGCCACAAAAACCATGTCCGTCTGGATGACCTATACCAGTGCGGCACTGGCCCATATCCTTAACGTGATTGGCAGCACAGTTGTCCCTGTTGCGGGTGGGCTGAGTAACTCCACTTTGCTTGTTCAGACGCTGGACCGCGCAGTGCGGGACCGTATCCTCTCTCCTACCACTCAGCCCCTCCTCCGGCGCGCCATTCTTGGAAAAGATGCCGGAATTCTTGGTGCCGCCTGCCTTGGGCCGGAGCTTTGTTATGATCCGTGTTGAAATCTGCATAGAAACACCGCAAGGCATTGAAGCCGCCCATTCCGCCGGAGCGGACAGACTGGAACTCTGCGCCTCTCTGGATGTTGGCGGCCTGACCCCCAGCATGGGCCTGATGCAGTATGCCGCCCAGCGCCCTCTGCCTGCCCTCGCCATGATCCGCCCACGGGCGGGGAGCTTCATTTTTGACGCAGATGAAGCCGTCGTCATGCGGGATGATATCCGTGCGGCACGCCAGGCCGGTCTGGCGGGCGTTGTTCTGGGTGCACTCCGGCCAGACCGGCATCTGGATCATGAACTGCTTCTACGCCTTTCCGAGGCATGTGGAGACATGGAGCGCACGCTGCACCGGGCGTTTGATCTGACGCAAGATCCTTTTGCTGAGCTGGAATTTGCAATTTCCGCAGGCTTTACACGTATTCTGACATCCGGCCAGAAGCCCTCAGCACCGGAAGGTGCCGACTGTCTCGCCCGTTTGCAGCAGCAGGCGCGGGGCCGGATTATCATTCTGGCAGGAAGCGGCGTGAAGGCGGACAATGTCGCCCCCCTGATAAGCCAGACGGGTGTTACGGAAGTGCATGCTTCGTGCCGAAAACCTGCTGTTCCCATCGCAGAGGATGCGGCCTTTGGTTTTGGCTCGCAACCAGTTGTAACGGACCCGGACGCCATTCGCGCCCTGATTGCCGCAACACGGCAGACTGAACGGAGCCGCCCCGTATGAACTTGCTCGACCTGACTGTCATGCTGGCCTATCTGGCAGGGATGCCTCTGCTGGCCGTCATGCTGTCCGGTCGGCAATCCTCCACCACCGCTTATCTGGAAGGTGGGCATGATCTGCCATGGTGGGCGCTCTGCCTGTCCATGGTGGCAACAGAAACCTCAACCCTGACGGTTATCAGCGTGCCCGGCGTCGCGTTTGGCAATGGGATGGTGTTTGTCGGGCTGGCGCTGGGCTATCTGTTGGGCCGGGCGATTGTGGCGTGGAAATTTCTCCCACTTTACTGCTCGGGGCGCATGCTGAGCGCTTATGATTATCTGGGCCAGCGCTTTGGTTCCCGCATGCAGCGTGTGGCCTCCGCCACCTTTCTGGGCACACGCGTTCTGGCGGAAGCCGTCCGGTTGTTTGCTGGCATGCTACCTCTGACGGCCATGCTTGCTGCCACGCATATGGCAGTGCCGCATCTGGTACTTCTGACAGGTGTTGTTGGCATCACGCTATTTTATACTTTATGCGGCGGCCTGCGCGCTGTGGTTTGGTCAGACGCCATTCAGTTCTGCCTGTATCTGGGGGGCTCGGCTATTTGTGCGGCCCTGCTGATGCACGGCCTGCCAGCAGGCAGCTTCAGCGCCTTGCAGCATGCCGGAAAATTCGCCCTGTTTGCCCACGCCAGTTCCCCTTTCAGCAGCGCCTTTACCCCTATTGCCGCCATTGGGGGCGGGACGCTGATGACTCTGGCTTCCCACGGCACAGACCAGTTGATGGTGCAACGTGTGCTGGCAGCCCGCAGTTTGAAAGAAGCCCGCATGGCTCTGATGGGCAGTGCTGCTGGGGTCACGGCTCTGTTCTTTTTGCTGTCTGGGGTTGGTATTTTGCTGTGGCTATATCATGGTCAGGTGCCGTTACAGGCAACAGGGCTGTCTTCCCTCGACGCCATTTTTCCTGACTACATTGTGCACGGATTGCCTGCTGGCCTGCGCGGCCTGATGGTTGCGGCCATTCTGGCGGCTACCATGGGGTCCCTTTCCTCAACCCTGTCCGCCATGACCGCCGCCACTGTTGGAGATTTCTCTTCTCTCTGTGCGTGGCTGGGCCGCAAACTTTCCCTGAGCCAACTGGGGTTGGCACGTGCCTTTACGGTATTCTGGAGCGTCATTCTTGTTGGCTGCTCCTTGCTGTTTGCGCAGGGGAGCCAGTCTGCTGTGCTGCTGGGATTCTCCATCGCAGCTTGCGGCTACGGCCCGATGCTGGGCACGTTTCTGGCTGGCATGGCGATCCCGTCTGCCCGTGCGACGGAACTGATCCCGGCCTTCTGCCTGACCGTGCCGCTCGTGCTGCTGGCCATGGTCAGCCTGCATCCGGGTGGCCACCCTCTGGCCTTTCCCTGGCTGATTCTGACAGGCATTTGTCTGCTGTTTTTCTTTGCGGCCAGCCTGCGTCTGGCACGCAGTCTCCTGCCCCGTTTTGCACGGAAACCTGACGCATGACCCAACTGCCCCGTCGCACTCTGGCTCGCCACAGCGGCAAGGCCCTGCTTGGGCTTGGTGGTGCCCTGCTTGCCACCCGCATTCCGGCACAGGCAGCCACTCCGCAGACAGTCACGCCATGCCAGAAGCCGCCAGCAGGCCGTGTTAAAATTGGATTTGAGAAACTGCGAGACGGAGGCTACGCGCCGCTTCTGGGCCACAAGGTGGGTGTGATTGCCAATGTGGCCAGCGTGGATAACAGCCTGACATCCATTGTGGATTGTCTGCATCAGGCTCCTTCCGTGCAGTTACAGGCCATTTTTGGGCCGGAGCATGGGTTTCGGGGTTCCATGCGGGAAGGCTTTTCAGAACCGGAAACGCAGGACCCGGATACAGGCTGCACGGTGTATGATATTTACACAAAAACCGGCGACGCTCTGAAAAATATTCTGAAAAAATCAGGCATAACCCTGATCGTTTTTGATATTCAGGATACCGGGTCCCGCTTCTACACCTATATCTGGACCCTGTTTGATTGCATGATGGCCTGCGCAGAGCTTGGACTACCCCTGCTGGTGCTGGACCGCCCCAATCCCATTTCCGGCCTGGACGCATCCGGCCCGGTTCTGGACCCTCGGCTGGCGTCTTTTGTGGGCCGCGCACCTATTGCCCTGCGCCACGGCATGACGGTGGCGGAACTCGCGCGTCTGTTCAACGCTGCGTTTGTGAAGAAGCAGACCGGCCGAACAGCCGCTCTCGACATCATCCCGATGGACGGCTGGCAGCGGGACATGTTTTTTGAGGACACCGGCCTGACATGGTGCCCGCCCAGCCCCAACATGCCCACCCCTTTAACGGCATTGGTCTATCCGGGAACCTGCCTGTTTGAAGGCACCAGTTTTTCGGTAGGACGAGGTACCACCATGCCTTTTCTCTATCTGGGGAGTGCCGCCGTGGATGGTCGAACCTGGGCAGAGGCTGCTACAAAAGCCGGATGCGCAGGCACGGCCTTTCGGGATGTGTGGTTCACCTCCCTTGTTGATCCGTTTAAAAACACGCTGCTCCACGGGCTGCACTGCGCAGTGACGGACCGTGCCAGCTTTGACCCGATTGCCACCGGCATGACGCTGCTCAGCACGGGGCGTCATCTGGCCGGCTCCTCCTTCTGGCGAGGCACTGGAAAAACCTTTGACCAGCTCAGCGGGAATACGCAAATCCGCACCCTGCTGGATAAGGGGGCTGAGGCTCCTGCTCTGGCAGCACTGTGGGAGAAAGACCTCGCATCTTTCCGCGCCCTGCGCCAGACATTCCTTTTGTATTAATCACAGGATTTTTGTTGCATGACTCAGCAGGTTCCATCTTCCGCCGGTGTTCCGGCCAAAACCGAAACATATGATTCCCGGTATGAAGCGCTGGACCTCTGGCCGACCGGCACGCTGCTGGACGCCCTGCTGGAAAGCCAGCTTGGGGCCGTGGCCTCCGTCAAAGCCGCACTTCCCGGTATGGAAGAGGCCATTACGGCGGCCCTGCCCCGCCTGCAGCGTGGCGGACGGTTGTTTTACGTGGGTGCCGGCACGTCTGGCCGCATTGGCTTGCAGGACGGCGTAGAACTCATCCCGACCTATGGCTGGCCGGAAGACCGTCTGGTTCTGCTACTGGCAGGTGGCGATGCGGCCCTGTTCCAGCCGGTAGAAGGGGCTGAGGATGATGAAGAGGCCGCCCGCACCGCCATCACAACGCATAAGGCTGGCCCGAATGACGTGGTCATTGGCGTCGCCGCCAGTGGTGGCACACCTTACACCTGCGCGGCCCTGACCTGTGCGCGTGCTGCAGGCAGCCTGACTATTGGTCTGTCATGCAGTCCGAACACCCGCCTCCTGCGTGATGCGGAACTCGGCCTGCTGATTGAAACCGGGCCGGAAGTGGTCGCCGGTTCCACCCGCATGAAGGCTGGCACCGCGCAGAAAGTGGCGCTCAACATGCTCTCCACAGCGCTGATGATCCGGCTTGGCCATACATGGCGCGGGCAGATGGTTGATATGAAGATCGTCAACGCCAAGCTCGTGCGCCGCGCCCACCGCATGGTGCAGCAGTTGACGGACTGCACGGAAGCCGAAGCAAAAGATGCTCTGGAAAAAGCCGAAGGCAGCATCAAGCTTGCCGTTCTGGTCTGTTTTGGTTTTGCCCCGGACGAAGGTCGTGCTCTTTTAAAACAACACGCAGGCAATCTGCGGACTGTGCTGAAAAACCGCTAAACGACGCTTTGGACTAGCCGCTTTTTAAGGTCGCCCGGCCCGATGGTACGGGTGGCCTGCGGCAATCGCCTGTGCGCGGTAAATCTGCTCAACCAGCATGATCCGCACGAGCATATGCGGCCATGTAAGCGTGCCAAAAGTGAGTTTGGCGTCGGCCCGCTGAATGACAGATGCATCCAGCCCCTCCGCGCCCCCAATTACAAAGCAGAGCGGGCGTCCAAGAGCGGACCAGTCCGCAATGGCTGCGGAAAACGCCAGACTGTCAAAGGCGCGTCCGGCTTCATCAAGTGCCACCAGAAAAGCCTGATCCGGACAGGCGGCCAGAATGGCCTGAGCTTCCCGCCGCTTGATTTCATCCGGGCTGCCGCGACCATCCGCCAGCTCTACAATATCGAGCTTTGGGCGCAGGCGTTTGAGATAGCGTGCAACAAGCGCCTGTTCGGATTTGTCCTTCATGCGCCCGACAGCAATCAGCTTCATCCCGCACTTTCCCCTGATGTAAAAAAATTGGGGAAGCAAAGCTGCTTCCCCATTGCATAAGCGCAAATCTTAAACCTGATACGGGATCAGACAGGCGTCACAGCCTCTTCGTTCCCGTCATCAAGCTCAGCGCCCCACATTTTTTCCAGACCGTAGAGCTCGCGCGCTTCCGGCTTGAAAATGTGGACCACGATATCGCCCGTATCCAGCAGCACCCAGTCGGACCCGTTTGCGCCTTCAACCAGAACGCGCTTGATGCCGATATCTTTCAGCTTGCGCTCAATATGCTGGGCCATGGCGGAAATCTGACGGTCCGCCACACCGGTGGCAATCACCATGCGGTCCGCAAAGGAGGCACGGCCTGTCAGGTCGATAACAACGATGTTCTCGCCCTTATCATCTTCCAGGCTGCTGACGATGATGTCGAGCGACTGTGCGATGATATCCGGAGAGGCGGCCTCACGCTTGACCTTGCCCTTCGGCCCGGCTGCGGCGGCTTTTTTACGGACAGACCCCGTGACCTTGGCGGCCCCGGCCAGAGCCGGTTTGGGGGATGCTGTCTTTTTGGTGGCGGCCGTGGAGGACCTGCTGCGCGCAGATGCTTCGGCGGGTGGCTTGCTGGTTATGATCATTCTCCTGAATTTAACGTATTGGGCACGGTGGCATGGCCCGCACCATCCCCAAAGCCGCCCCGCTGACGAATTGATGTTGCAGATATACCGTTTTGTCGCCCCGGAAGAAAAGTCCATACTGGGGGTGAAAGATCGGGCAGCAGACGTGCCTGCCGCGAGGGCAGGCGATAATGCGCCAGATAATGCGCCGCAGCCCCCCGTAAAGCCTGCATATTCTGCCCCGGGCGCGGCATGACGGCCACTGGCACACGATGCAGCAGACGCTTCCAGCCTTTCCATTTTGGCAGGGTGACAAAGCCATCCGCCCCGGTCAGCCAGACAAAATGCACATTTGGGAAGCGCATTTGCAGCTTACCCAGCGTATCAAACGTGTAGCGCGTGCCGAGTCGGGCTTCGATATCCGTGGCAATCAGCCTGCGTCCATCGGCCAGAGTCGCCGCCGAGGCCAGACGTCTGCCAAAAGGTGCCATCCCCGCCGCCGGCTTGAGCGGATTACCCGGTGAGACCATGAGCCAGACCTGATCCAGCCCCAGCGCCCCCAACGCACGGCGCGCAATGGTCTGATGCCCCAGATGCGCGGGATTGAAAGACCCACCCAGCAGACCAATCCGCGCACAGCGACGGTCTCCCCAGGTGGGAATCGTATCCCGGCAGACCATGCCGGGTTTCAGGTCCGCACCTGCCCTGTGCCGATCACCTCGTAACGGAAGGTTGTCAGTTGCTCCACGCCCACTGGCCCCCGGGCATGGAAGCGGCCCGTCGCAATGCCGATTTCCGCACCAAAGCCGAACTCGCCACCATCACAGAACTGGGTGGAAGCATTCCACATCACCACCGCACTATCCGTCCCGTTCAGAAAACGGGTTGCGACGGCTTCATCAGACGTGACGATGGCTTCTGTATGGGAGGAACCGTATTTCTGGATATGGTCCAGTGCTTCATCCACACCATCCACCACGGCGATGTTCAGCACGGCATCCAGCCATTCCGTGGAAAAATCCTGCTCTGTCGCGGCAGGCAGATCCGGCATAATCGCCCGGGCTTCTGCATCTGCATGGAAGGTGCAGCCGAACTCCGCCAGATCACTTACAATCAGGGGCAGCAGAGAGGGCGCAATCGCAGCATCAATCAGCAGCGTTTCAGTCGCGCCACAAATGCCCACACGCCGCATTTTGGCATTCAGCACAATACGGCGGGCCATGCTCGGGTCCGCAGCAGAATGCACATAGGTGTGGCAGAGGCCATCCGCATGAGCCAGAACCGGTACACGCGCTTCCCGCTGCACACGTTCCACCAGAGAACGGCCACCACGGGGAATGAGCAGATCCACCAGACCAGCAGCCCCCAGCATATCCGCCACATGGATACGGTCTGCGTCCGGGGCAATCAGCACGGCGTCTTCCGGCAGATCAGCCGCGCGCAGGCCAGCCTGAATCGCAGCATGAATCGCCCGCGCACTGTGCAGGCTTTCCGACCCACCGCGCAGCAGCACGGCGTTGCCGGACTTGATGCACAGACCCGCGGCGTCCGCACCCACATTGGGCCGGCTTTCATAAATAACGCCAATCACGCCAACGGGTGTTGCCACACGGCGGAAGCGCAGGCCGTTGGGGCGCGTCCATTCTTCCAGAATTCGGCCAACAGGGTCCGGCAAGTCCGCCATTTCCTCAAGCCCAACCGCCATAGCTTCCACCCGCTCGGGGGTAAGGGTCAGGCGGTCACGGAACGCATCGCGCGCCGTAGAGGCTTCCAGATCCTTCGCGTTGGCGTCCAGAATAGCCGGACTGGCCTCACGAATAGCAGCAGCAGCAGCCCACAAGGCCCGGTCCCGCGCGGAGGACGGAGTTTGTGCCAGAGTGCGGGACGCCAGTCTGGCCCGACGCGCCAGGGCTACCATTGGGCCTGGCACAGCCCCGGAAACCGTCTGCTGTGCCACACCCTGTTGCCCGTCTTCCTGCGCCTTCATGATGGCGTCCTTCATCCCCGTTTCTCTGTTGTCCAAACGCTCTGTGCGGTCTCGCTCAGACGTTAAAGCGGAACAGTAGGACGTCCCCGTCCTTCACCACGTAATCCCGCCCTTCAATCCGTAGGCGACCGGCTTCTTTCGCACCGGCCTCACCCCCGAACTGAATGTAATCATCATAGGCTACTGTTTCACATGCAATGAAGCCACGTTCAAAATCATTGTGAATTACGGCAGCGGCCTGCGGTGCCTTGGTGCCTTCAGTAATGGTCCAGGCACGGGTTTCCTTCGGCCCCACCGTAAAGTAGGTGCGCAGGCCCAGCAGGCCGTAACCTGCTGCAATCACACGATCCAGACCGCTATCGCTCAGGCCCAGACCTTCCAGAAACTCGCGGCGTTCTTCATCCGCCAGCTGGCTGACTTCGGCTTCAATCGCGGCGGAAACAATCACCACGGCAGCGCCTTCTTCTGCCGCCTTGGCCTGCACTTTTTTGGAGAAATCATTCCCGGTGGCTGCGGAGTCTTCATCCACATTGCACACATACAGAACCGGCTTGGTGGTCATCAGCTGCAAGCGACGCACAGCCTCTTCCGCCCCGGCCGGAATGGCGGTGCGGGCCGGACGGCCTTCCTTGAGCGCTTCGATCAGCGGTTCCACCACGTCAACCTGCGCCATGGCTTCGGCATCACGGTTCTTGGCGCGTTTTTGCAGGGCAGGCAGACGCTTTTCCAGCGAATCCAGATCCGCCAGCATCAGTTCCGTTTCGATGATTTCCGCATCACGCACGGGGTCCACGCCCCCTTCAACATGCGTAATGTCATCATCTTCAAAGCAACGCAGCACGTGGATAATGGCGTCCACTTCACGGATATTAGCCAGAAACTGGTTGCCCAGCCCTTCCCCGCGGGACGCGCCCCGCACGAGGCCGGCAATATCCACGAATTCCAGACTGGTGGGCACTTCTTTCTGGGATTTACCAACCGTTGCCAGCTTTTCCAGCCGGGGGTCCGGCACGGCTACGCGGCCCACGTTGGGCTCAATGGTGCAGAACGGATAGTTAGCCGCCTGCGCTGTGGCTGTTGCTGTCAGCGCATTGAACAGGGTGGACTTGCCCACATTGGGAAGACCGACAATACCGCAATTAAACCCCATCAGCCTTTACTCCCATCTGGCAACGCAACCTGCGTCATGAATTGATCCGACCGGCCTTCAGCCAGCAGAGGCGCTGCATCTGCCATTTTATCCAGCAGAGGCTCCAGCCAGGTCTGTCGGTCCGTGTCTGTAAAATTTCCAAGCACCCAGCCATGCACGCGCTCCCTGGCACCGGGGTGTCCGATACCAATCCGCACACGCCAGTAGTCCGGAGTGCCAAGCATCTTGTCCATGGAACGCAGGCCGTTATGCCCTGCAGCCCCGCCACCGCGCTTGACCCGCACCTTACCCGGCGCAAGATCCAGCTCGTCATGAAAAGCGGTAATATGGTCGGGCGTAATCTTATAAAACGCCGCGGCTTCCTGCACACTTGTTCCGGAAAGATTCATGTACGTCATGGGGCGCAGCAGCAGCACGCGATGCGTGCCAATCCGGCCTTCCGAAACGAGTCCCTTAAAACGGGTCCGCCATGGAGAAAATCCGTAGCGGCTGGCAATGGCTTCCACTGCCATGAAACCGACATTGTGCCTGTGTCGGCTCATCGAAGACTCGGGATTACCGAGTCCGGCCCAGAGCAACATCACTGGTCCTGCATCTTGGTGAGTTGGGGGCACGTGCTGTGCACATGCCCCCATCCTCTAATTTTCAGAACGTCAGTCTGGCGTTCAGGCAGAAGGAGCTTCTGCTGCTTCGCCTTCTTCAGCTTCGTCAGCTGCATCAACGCTCGGTGCGGCGATCGTGGCGATCACGAAGTTGGGGATATGCACCAGCGGGGTCACGTTTTCCGTGCCCTTCAGGTCTTCCCAACGCACGTTGTCGTTGATGTCCAGTTCGGACAGGTCAACCGTGAAGAATTCAGGGATGTGTTCTGCATCCGCTTCAACTTCAACCGTGTGACGCACGATGTTCAGAACGCCGCCGCGCTTGATGCCCGGAGCTTTTTCTTCACCAGAGAAGTGAACGGAGACTTCAACGGTCACTTTCTGACCAGCTGCCAGACGCATGAAGTCGATATGTTCCGGAGAGTCTTTCACCGGGTGCAGCTGGATGTCACGAATCAGGGCGCGTTCGGTGCCACCACCGGCAACCTTGATTTCGTAAACGCGTGAGCGCCAGCCGGAAGCCTGAATCCCTTTAACAACAATGCGGGGATCAAGAGCGATCAGAGTCGGTTCTTTTTTACCGCCATAAATCACGCCCGGTACCAGACCAGCACGTCTCGTTGCACGCGCTGCCCCCTTACCAGCCTTCGCGCGCGCCGAAACTTCGATAGATGTAATCTTGGACACGTTGAATTCTCCTAAAAACCAAAACATGCAGGCCTCCAGGGGTGCCTGCACGGTGCGGTCGCCATACCGGAAAGGGGTGAGAAAAGCAATGCTTCCGACCATTGGGCGGCAGAAAACCCCGCAATAAGGCTATGACGGACAGAGCCGGAGGCGGTATAGAAGCCCCTCCCCGCGCCCGCCAACCCGGACCATGCCGATGTCAGACACGCCGCAGCAATTTGCCAGTGACAATTATGCGGGCATCTGCCCGGAAGCACTGGAGGCCATCACCCGCGCTTCCTCTACCGTCTCCGCCCCCGCCTATGGGGATGATGCCTGGACCCGTCTGGCGGCCGACGCCATCTGCACCCTGTTCGGCACGCAGGCCTCGGTCTTTTTTGTTCTGACGGGCACGGCGGCCAATGCGCTGGCGCTGGCCACGCTCTGCCCGCCGTATTGCAGCGTGATTGCGTCTGACATTGCCCATATCGAAACATCGGAACGCGGTGCGGCCGAATTCTTTTCCGGCGGCAGCAAGCTGCTCACACCCCCCTGCCCGGATGGCAAGCTGACGCCAGACGCCATCCGCCTGTGCCGCCGCAAGGCCAGCAGCCCCCATGCCTCGGAACCTGCTGTGGTCAGCATCACGCAGCCGACGGAAAACGGTCTGCTTTACACGCTGGAAGAAATCCGTGCGCTGGCCGAAGTCTGCAAGGAATGTGGGCTAAAACTGCATATGGACGGGGCCCGGTTCGCCAACGCTGTTGCAGCACTAGGCTGCACACCAGCCGCCATGACGTGGGAAGCAGGCGTGGATGCGCTGAGCTTTGGTGGCACCAAGAACGGTCTGGCCGTGGGCGATGCCGTAGTGTTTTTTGACCGCTCTCTGGCCCGCGGCTTTGCCGAACGCGCCAAGCAGGCCGGGCAACTGGCCTCCAAGATGCGGTTCATCACAGCTCCCTGGCTGAGCATGATCAAAAGCGGTGCGTGGCTGCGGAATGCGGAGCATGCCAATGCCAGCGCCCGCCAGTTCGCACAGGCCATAGAGACTATTCCCGGCGTGCAGCTGGCCTGGCCCGCGCAGTCCAATGCCGTGTTTCTGCTCATGCCCGAGCAGGCCATGAACAGCCTGCGTGCCAGAGGCTGGCGATTCCATACCTTCTTTGGCGCAGCGGCCCGCTTCCTGTTTGCATGGGATGCGCAAAGTGCCGCCATTGAGGCGCTTGCAGCCGATATCCGCGCCTGCATGACACGGCATCCCACGTCTTTCCCTTGACATCTGCGCGGCTCCCCGGCTTCCTCCCGCGCAGTTATAGAAACACAGGCCCTCAATTTCAGGACGAGAGAATGCACCCTTACCGTACCCATAGCTGTTCGGCTCTTCGCGCACAGGATGCCGGCACCACAGCGCGCCTGTCCGGCTGGGTCCACAGCAAACGGGACCACGGCGGCCTGCTGTTTATCGATCTGCGCGACGAAACCGGCATCACCCAGATTGTGATCCCCGCGGGTGACCCGGCCATGGAGCTGGCTGAAAACACCCGTGTTGAAAGCGTGATTACGGTCACGGGTGAGGTGGTCCGCCGTGAGGAAGCCACCCGCAACCCGGATCTGGCCACCGGCGATATTGAAGTGCGCGCCCGTGAGTTTGTGGTGCAGTCTTCCGCCGCTGTTCTGCCCCTGCAGGTCGCTGGCCACGAGAACTACCCGGAAGACCTCCGCCTGCGCTATCGCTACATCGACCTGCGCCGCGAGAGCGTGCACCACAACATGCTGCTGCGCGCCCGCGTGATCCAGAGCATGCGCAAACGGATGACGGATCTGAACTTCATTGAGCTTCAGACCCCCATCCTGACCGCATCCTCTCCGGAAGGCGCACGCGACTTCCTCGTTCCGGCCCGCATGCACCCCGGCAAGTTCTACGCCCTGCCGCAGGCCCCGCAGCAGTTCAAACAGCTGGCCATGGTTGCCGGATTTGACCGCTACTTCCAGATTGCCCCCTGCTTCCGTGATGAAGCCTCCCGCGCGGATCGCTCTCCGGGTGAGTTCTACCAGCTCGATTTCGAGATGGCCTTCGCCACGCAGGATGAAGTGTTCGCGACACTGGAAGACGTGATGTCCGGCCTGTTTACCGAGTTCGGTAATGGCCGCACCGTCAGTCAGGCCCCGTTTGAACGGATCCCCTACGCCCGCGCCATGAAGGTTTATGGCTCTGACAAGCCGGACCTGCGGAATCCGCTGCTGATTTCTGATGTGACGGAAGAATTCGCTGGCTCCGGCTTTGGTCTGTTTGCCCGCATTGCGGCAGGTGGCGGCGAAATTCGCGCCATTCCGGCCCCCGGTGCTGGAGACAAGCCGCGCGCGTTCTTTGACAAACTGAATAACTGGGCCCGCGAGTCCGG
This sequence comes from Acetobacter sp. KSO5, assembly GCF_044094635.1. NCBI lineage: Bacteria > Pseudomonadati > Pseudomonadota > Alphaproteobacteria > Acetobacterales > Acetobacteraceae > Acetobacter > Acetobacter sp. KSO5. The sequence goes on from NZ_CP172014.1 coordinate 2,865,476, forward strand.
TGCCGGTGGTCTGGGCTACATCATTTTTGAGGCAGAAGGCGGCAAAGGCCCGATTGCCAAAAATCTGGAAGCGGACCGCGTTGAAGCCATTCGCACCAAGCTGGGCCTGAACGCGGGTGATGCCGTGTTCTTTGCCGCTGGCAAAGGTGATGAAGTGGCCAAATTCTCTGGTCTGGTCCGCACCCGCATTGCGGAAGAGCTGAACCTGATTGAGAAGAACGCCTTCCGCTTCTGCTGGATTACCGACTTCCCGATGTATGAAATGAACGAGGAAACGGGACGCATCGACTTCTCGCACAACCCGTTCTCCATGCCGCAGGGTGGTCTGGAAGCGCTGAACACCAAGGACCCGCTGGAAATCAACGCTTACCAGTATGACATTGTGTGTAACGGCATTGAGCTGTCCTCCGGCGCAATCCGTAACCATCTGCCAGAAGTGATGATCCGCGCCTTCGAGATTGCCGGTTATCCGGAAAGCGAAGTGGAAGCCCGGTTTGGCGGCATGCTGAACGCCTTCCGTTACGGTGCGCCGCCGCATGGTGGGTCTGCTCCGGGTGTGGACCGTATTGTCATGCTGCTGGCGGATGAGCCGAACATTCGTGAAGTCATCCTGTTCCCGCTCAACCAGCAGGGCGAAGACCTGATGATGGGCGCTCCGGCTACCGTGCCGCCGGAACGGCTGAAAGAGCTTTCTCTGGCTCTGGACCTGCCCAAGCCGAAACCGACCGTTAAAAAAGACTGACGCACGTCAGATGCCGCATCCGGGGTGGTTGCGCTCCCGCCCCGGATGCTCTTTTCTCGCAGGCATGACTGCATTCCTCCGCCGCCATGCCCGTCGGGCGTTCAGCCACATTAGCCCGACACCCCGACCAGACGGGGGCCGCCCCTTCCGGGCCTATCTGGCCTCGGCGTTTCTTTTAAGCGCCCTGCCCTCTGCCTGCCTTGCAGCAGCACACCCTTCTTCCCCCACTCCGGCATCCGCCCCAGCGACCGCCACCAGCGCACTGGTTGGCCAGCGGGCGCTCTATGACCTCAGTCTGGCGGAATCCGGCGGTAACACGCTTTCCGCCACGGGCAGCATGACCTATGTGGTGCGCGATACCTGCTCGGCATGGTCCACCCAGCAACATCTGGACATTCAAAGCGCGACCCGAAACGGGGGCGCCGTCAATATGGTGTCCGACTACACCACGCTGGAAAGTAAGGATGGTCGGCATCTGGTGTTTCGCACTGTGCAGAAATCCAATGACGCCGTGCTGCAGGTTGTCAGCGGAGAAGCCAATGTCGATGCGCAGGGGCACGGCGTGGTGCAGTATGACAAGCCGATCAAGAAAACGCTAAAGCTGCCTGAGGGCACGCTGTTCCCCATGGCGCACACCGCCGCCATTCTTGCCGCAGCCCAGCGTGGCGCACCGAATATTGCCCCCTTGCTGTTTGACGGCACCGGCCCCGATGGCGCGCAGGAGACATACATCACGCTTCTGGGCTGGGGACCGCCGAAAGACCCGGTCACGTCCCCCACTCTGACCAATCAGCCTGCCGGGCGCGTGCATGTGGCGTTCTTCAGCCGCACGCCGGACAGCATCTTGCCAGACTACGAGATTGGCATGCGCTATTTTGCAAATGGTGTTTCGGACATGCTGGATATGGATTTTGGCGATTTCCGCATGCGCGGCACCCTCCATAGTTTGACCCTTCCGCCGCGCGCCGCCCACTGCTGACGCCGCGAACCGTGCATAAGGCGCGGAAGCACCGCACCACTGGGCCACGCAACGGGCATGGCTGTATGCCCAAAACAGGCTTGTAAGGGAAAAATATCTCGTTTAATTCCGATTGGACGGAAACAACGAGCAAGAGAAGGTTATGGCACGCCCCAGAACCATCAACCGGGAACGGGTCATGGAGTGTGCGGAGCAGCTAGTCCAGAGAGACGGCGCAATTGCCCTCACACTCGACGCTGTCGCCCGGGAGGCCGGAATTACCAAAGGCGGGTTGCAATACTGTTTTGGCAGTAAGGACGACCTGATTACGGCCCTGATTGACCGCTGGATTACAGCTTTCGATTCAGAAGTGCAGAAACACACGCCGCCGGACGCCAGTCCTGCTGATAAGGCACGGGCATATGTTCAGGCCTGTGGCCAGCTTGATGATGCAACCCGCACCCGGATTGCCGGCACGCTCATCACCCTTCTGCAATCTCCAGATCATCTCAAAAAAATACGAGACTGGTATGCCAGCTGGCTGACAAACGATGTCTGCCATTCTGATGAAGCACGGCAGATCCGCACAATGATTTTTGCTGCAGAAGGTGCTTTTTTTCTCCGCAGCTTTGGTTTTATCACCATGCCAGACGCAGAGTGGCATGCGGCCTTTGCGGATATTCAAAAACTGATGTTGCCGAAAGAGGCAGCCAGACCATCAAAAACCTGAATCGTCCAGACAAGATCTTCTATTTTTTGTAGGTGTTTATAGAATGAATATGCCACTATTCAAAAGTATGGGAAACAGCCTGACCCATACTGTCTCTTCCGCCTGTGAGTGGTTGATCAGCCAGCAAAAGCCCGATGGCCACTGGGTTGGGCCAGTTGGGTCCAATGCCTCCATGGAGGCAGAATGGTGTCTGGCACTGTGGTTTCTTGGTCTGGACGACCATCCGCTGCGCCCGCGTCTGGGCAATGCGCTGCTGCAAACGCAGCGGGACGATGGCTCATGGGGGATTTATCTGGGTGCAGGCAACGGGGATATCAACGCGACGGTTGAAGCCTATGCGGCCTTACGCTCACTCGGCTATGCGGAAGACCATCCCGCTCTGCACAAGGCCAGCACATGGATTGCGCAAAAAGGCGGCCTGAGAAACATCCGGGTTTTCACGCGCTACTGGCTGGCGCTCATCGGGGAATGGCCGTGGGAGAAAACCCCCAACCTACCGCCGGAAATTATCTGGTTCCCCAACAAGTTTGTTTTCTCCATCTATAATTTTGCGCAGTGGGCGCGGGCCACGCTGGTTCCGCTAGCCGTGATATCCGCGCGCCGCCCCAGCCGCCCCCTGCGCCCGCAGGACCGCCTGAATGCGCTCTTCCCTGAAGGGCGTGTGAATTTTGACTATACGCTCCCCAAGAAGGAAGGTCGGGATCTCTGGTCAGATTTCTTCCGCACGACGGATAAAGGCCTGCACTGGCTCCAGTCCAAATTTCTCAAGCGCAATACAATACGTGAAGCCGCCATCCGCCATATGCTGGAATGGATCATTCGCCATCAGGATGCGGATGGGGGCTGGGGCGGTATTCAGCCACCGTGGGTTTATGGCCTGATGGCTCTGCATGGAGAAGGGTTCCAGTTCCATCACCCCGTCATGGCCAAGGCGCTTGATGCGCTGAATGATCCCGGCTGGCGTCATGATAAAGGCGATGCCTCCTGGATTCAGGCCACGAACAGCCCGGTGTGGGATACCATGCTGGCCATTATGGCTCTGCATGACGCCAAAGCAGAAGAACGCTTCACACCACAGATGGACAAAGCTCTGGGCTGGCTGCTGGACCGGCAGGTCCGCGTGAAGGGCGACTGGTCCATCAAACTGCCCAATGTGGAACCGGGCGGCTGGGCCTTTGAATATGCCAATGACTTCTACCCGGATACGGATGATACCGCCGTCGCGCTGATCGCCCTCGCCTCCTGCCGCCACAGACCGGAATGGAAAGAACGCGGCGTTGAAGAGGCCATTGCGCGGGCCGTACGGTGGCTGGTCGGCATGCAGAGCTCCTGCGGCGGCTGGGGGGCTTTTGATAAAGACAATAACAAGACCCTTCTTTCCAAAATCCCGTTCTGTGATTTTGGGGAAGCGCTTGACCCGCCCTCTGTGGATGTGACGGCGCATATTCTGGAAGCCTTCGGGATTCTTGGCCTCCCGCGTGACCTGCCGTGCATTCAACGCGCGCTGGCGTATGTCCGGGCTGAACAGGACCCGCTGGGGCCGTGGTTTGGCCGCTGGGGCGTGAATTATGTCTATGGCACCGGGGCTGTTCTGCCTGCTCTGGCTGCCATTGGGGAGGACATGACGCAGCCCTACATCACCAAAGCCTGTGACTGGCTGGTCGCCTACCAGCAGGAAGATGGAGGCTGGGGTGAAAGCTGTGCGTCCTATATGGAGGTTTCCTCCATTGGACGCGGTAAAACCACACCGTCTCAGACAGCGTGGGCGTTGATGGGGCTGATTGCCGCTGGCCGCCCGCAGGATTATGCCGCGATTGAAAAAGGCTGCCGCTATCTGATTGACCGGCAGGAGCCGGATGGCAGCTGGACGGAAGAAGAATATACCGGCACCGGCTTCCCAGGATACGGCGTTGGTCAGACCATCAAGCTGGATGATCCGGCTTTGTCAAAACGTCTGCTTCAGGGCGCAGAACTCTCAAGAGCGTTCATGCTGCGTTATGACCTGTACCGGCAGTTTTTCCCCATCATGGCGCTTAGTCGGGCAAGCCGCCTGATAACGCCAAACGTCACCACGGAAAAGGCGATTAACGCTGCCAAAAAAAACCTGGCAGAAGCCGTCGCTTAAACTTTCCACAAACAAAAACGGGCAGCATTTTTACAATGCTGCCCGCTTGCAAAGAGCGAATGATCGTTCCGCGTCTTACTGCGCAGCAGGCTGATGCTCCGCCCGTAAAACAGTAATCAGCTCCTGCATTTCCTGCGGATTGCTCTTCAGAATTGCAACATTGGCCGCCTCCGGTGTCGGGACACCGCCCGTCGCCTGCCCCGGCGGCACATTCATCAGGCTGCCGGTCAGACCCACACAGGTCAGACTCATAACAAATTCGCGTGCCGTGAAACCGTTTGTTTTCAAAATCGGTTCCAGACCCGGCACTTTTCCGACCATAGCAATCTGCTCTTCCAGGGACATGCCAAACCGCCCCGGCGGCTGAATATGGGCTGCCTGAATGGATTTAAGCGTAGACGTCAAACGCGGCACCACATTGGACGCCAGTTTGTAGTGCAGCGCGGTCGTCATATCCCGCTGCAAAGTGGTGATCTGCTCCGGGGTCAGGTTGGGGCGGGCAGCCAGTGCGCCCTGCGTCTGGGCGGGTGCCTGAGCCGGCGCTGCGGTCTGCGCCAGAGCAGGCTGAGCCAGCACGCTTCCTGCCATCAGAACTGCGACCAGAGCGGCCTTCTTCATTCCATGCATAAAAAGACAATCCTTCTTCATATCAGGCTGAAATAGCCCATTCACCTTTGCGCATCAGGGGCACGGCGGTCCCATTTGCATCAATGCCATCGACGTCAATTTCACCAGAGCCGATCATCCAGTCGATATGGATCATGCTGCTATTGGCGCCACGCGCGGCCAGAGCGGCTTCATCCTGCCCGGCCGTATCCAGCATGCATTTGGTGTAAGCCTGACCCAGTGCGATGTGGCTGGCAGCGTTTTCATCAAACAGCGTGTTCTGGAACAGGATTCCACTCTGCGAGATGGGCGAGGAATGCGGCACGAGGGCCACTTCACCCAGCCTGCGTGCGCCTTCATCCGTATCCAGCACGCGGGCCAGAACCTCTTCTCCTTTTGCGGCGTGCATCTCAACAATCTTGCCGCCTTCAAACCGCACGCGGATTTCATCAATCAGCGTGCCCTGATGAGAAAGCGGCTTGGTGCTGGACACATGCCCATCCACCTTCAGGCGGTGCGGAGTGGTGAAGACTTCTTCCGTCGGGATATTCGGGTTGCAGATAATGCCATTGCCTGCTTTTTCAGACCCGCCAGCCCAGTCGTGCCCATCGGCCAGACCGACCTTCAGGTCCGTCCCCGGTCCGGTAAAATGCAGTGCGGCGTAACGGGCGGCGTTCAGAAACTTAGCGCGACGATGCAGGTTGGCGTTATGCTCCGCCCAGTCTGCCACAGGGTCAGCTCCTGTCAGACGAGAGGCTGCAAAAATAGCCTGCCACAGACGCGCGACAGCCTGATCTTCCGGCAGATCAGGAAACACCACTTTGGCCCATGCGGGCGTGGCGGTTGCGACGATATTCCAGTTCACATCAAAATTGGTGATGATCTCCATGGCGGGTCGGTTCACGCGGGAGGCGGCCCGGCTGGCGCGGGAAATATGCTCCGGGTTCTGCCCTGCCAGAAGGGCCGGGTTGCTCCCGGTAATAGCCAGACGCGCGGCCCCAGCACGGAAACCCTCCGTCATGCCGCGCGCCATCCAGTCGGCTGCGGTGTCAAACGTGTCCTCATGCCCAAAGCGGTAGCGGGCCAGAGTGGTTTCTTCATCCGCGTAAAAGGTGGTGACGAGCGACGCCCCGGCCTTATAAGCGTGTTCTGTCACGCGCCGCACCAGCGGCACGGCATCCAGCGGCGCGGTGATAATCACCTGCTGCCCTGGTGCCACATTCAGGCCGGTGCGTACTGCCACTTCTCCCAGCCGGTCCAGCATGCGGGCCTGCGTGTTCTCTTCCGGTGCGGCGTTCTGCGCCTGTGACGAACCAGTCATTCCAATCCTTCCCCTACAGGAGCGAGGCATGCATCCCCGCCGTATTCCCGGCCCTGCCGCAGGGACTGTGCTGCGGCCTGACCCTGTTCCTGCTGATCGGATACTGAAGGCAGGCTTTCGTCAACCGTCTGAGCCGCCACGCAACCCTGATCAGGACGCAGGCAGCAGCACAGGCTTGAGAGCAGATGGCAGATAAAGCGGGTGACAGGGGCGGCCATTAACCCCCACTTTCATGGCATACACAGGAATGCCGTGCTGCTGGAGCGTGTGTACAACGGCTGGACCACGATCGCGCAGGGCCTTGTGCTGGGGGGAGCCATAGGCAGCGATCACCAGATCCGCCTCGCGCGCCATTTCCAGAAGAGCGGCATCATTCTCCGGCCCGACCGGGTCCGGCGTTTCCAGCAGGCGCTTCTGGTCGGTGCAGCGATAGGCAAAGGTATTACCCACCAGAATGCCGCCATACCCCCATGCGCGGGCATAGCGCTGGCATTTGGCCACGGTGCGGTCATCCCCCACTTCCGTCGCAACGGAAGGGTTCATCATCAGCCACATCACGACAGGGCGCGACGCATCCCACACACGTTTAAGCGTGTAACGATAGCACTGGTCCGGGCCGCCATAGGTTGCGGTGCTGACAACATCGTCAGACAAACCAAGCGGGCGGGAATTCCCGACATGATGCGCGTTAAAAAGATCCTGCATGTGCAGCCCCGAACAGTGATGAACAACACGCCTTAATCAAAAGACGGATCACCCGGTTTTAAACAGAAACATCTGTCAGGGAAGATGGAGCCGCACGGTAAGTCAGCATAAAGGGGGAAAAGGCTGCGTGAAGCAGCAAGGTCGGGCTCTGCTCTGGCAGGCGGCCCGCCCCGGACTGACGTCATTCCTCAGGAATGACGGTCCGGACACCTGTGTTCGCCTTAGTGGTGTGGCACAACGCCACAACAGGCTGACACAGGGAAAACAGACTGAAACGTGTAAAAACGCTCAGGCTGTGCGGTCAGAAAACGCGGTAGCCAGCATCAGCATGGCAACAATCGGCAGGAAGGCGAGCATTGGAGCCATCGGGGCAACCTGCATGGCGGCGGACATGGCGTCATTAACAACATGAATAAGCATTATTTATTTTCCTCTGGATTTATCGTGTGGACGGCTAAAACCACACCTCGCTTCCCTTCCGCAACAGGAAAATAAAAGCACCCAGATATTCAGAAAATGCAGAGTTAATCAGTCTGCTTCATACCTAATCTTCCAGTAATCACCCTAAAAAACACTGTATTTTATCAGCATATCCCGATAATATTTGTAGTATAAAAAACAGGCAGTCGTGATACGGGGAGGCGTCCCACCCACAGGAGTGGATCATTTTCAAAGCATTTGATTAAATTTCAGGCATAACGATTTCGTGATAAAAATTTGGCAGTTTTCCGGGATTTTTGCTCTTTTTTCGCAAAAAAAATTGTCTTCGCTCTTCCTGTGCCGTGCTTACCCTCAGGAAACACGGGGAGTCGCGCCGCATTGCGGTCCGCGCCGTATCCCTTGCGTACAACCCATTTTGCGCCCAAGTAGCAGGCTCAACAGTTGTCTTGCGCCCCTATGGACCAGCGATACCGCATCCCCCCTCTGGCTGCCCTGAATGCCTTTGCTGCCTTTGCCCGCACCGGGGGAATTCGGCGTGCAGCTGCGGAACTGCGCGTGGATCACGCTGCCATTAGCCGACATGTGCGCGACCTTGAGCAAATGCTCGGCACACCGCTCCGCAACCGCACCACAGGCGGCCTCACACCAGCAGGACAGACTTATTATAATCAGATCCTTCCTCATCTGGAGGGATTGGTTCGCGCAACCGCAGAAATCCGGCAGCAGACACCCAGCCTGACCGTGACCTGCGTGCACGGCTTTGCATATCACTGGCTGCTTCCACGCCTTGCTGCCTTTCGCCGGACTTATCCGGGGATCGATTTTATGCTGCGGCCGATTGATGCGAACACGGCCTTCCACGCCACCGGCATTGCGGCCGAGACCCATGCAGACATTTGCTATGTACGAGATACCGCCGCAGCCCTCACCCTGCGCGGCCTGTGCAGCGTGGACATTGCGCGGCCTCCCGTTTTTCCGGTGATCTCCCCGGAAGGACTGACCGCACTCGGCGGCCAACCGGAAACAGTGGCGGATCTGCTCCACGCCCCTCTGCTGCAGGAAGAAGATGATGCAGAATGGCGTTTGTGGTTTCAGACCCAACATGTGCCGACCAAAACCATTCCCAGCGCAGGCCGCCTCTGGCAGGCCCATATTACGCTGGCTGCCGCCCGTGCGGGGGAAGGCATTGCCCTGAGCAACCCGTTCCTGCTGGGGGATGATCTGGAAACAGGACGCCTGATCCGCATCCAGCCCACCCGAACGCCCATCCAAAACACGCCCCTCGGCTCCTACGTGCTGCGGACCACAGACAGGGGTTGGGAAAACCGGGGCCTGAGCCTTTTCCGGGACTGGCTGCTGGAGCAAATCTCAACAGAGAGACTGGCGTCCTGAACACATCGCCAGACATGGTGATAATTCGTCACCACCTCAGCAAGAAAAAATCGCCTCCCGTGCAGCCTGAAAACCACTTACGACATTGAAACAATTCTGTTCGGGCAGCCGCTTCCGCGCAGCCTTCTTTTTCAGGAGCCAGACGGCATGAGCACAACAAACAAGGACCTTCTGACGCGCCGGGCCAATGCCGTGCCCCGTGGCGTGGCCTCCTCCACTCCCATTTTTGCAGACCGTGCCGAAAATGCGGAACTGTGGGACGTGGAAGGTCGCCGTTATGTTGATTTCGGCGGCGGCATTGCGGTGCTGAATGTCGGGCACCGTCACCCGAAGGTTATGGCCGCCGTCAAAGCCCAGCTTGAACGCTTCACGCATACGGCTTTTCAGGTTTCTCCCTACGAGTCCTATATTGAACTTGCTGAAAAACTGAACGAACGCGCCCCGTTCTCCGGCCCGGCCAAGACCATTTTCTTCTCCACGGGTGGGGAAGCAACGGAAAACGCCGTAAAAATTGCCCGTGCTGCAACAGGCCGGAATGCCGTCATTGCATTTTGTGGCGGCTTTCATGGCCGCACCCTGCTGGCCTCTGCCATGACGGGAAAAGTGCTGCCTTACAAGGCTCCTTTCGGAACGCTTCCCGGTCAGGTCTATCACATTCCCTTCCCCGACAGCGATGTGAGCGTGGAAGACAGTCTGAAAATGCTGCACTTCCTGTTTGCAGCGGATATTGCCCCTACGCAGGTCGCGGCCATTATTATTGAACCTGTGCAGGGTGAAGGCGGGTTCCGCGTCGCTCCGACGGCTTTGCTGAAAGAACTGCGCCACCTGTGCGATGAACACGGCATCAAACTGATTGCTGATGAAGTGCAGAGTGGCTTTGCCCGTACCGGTAAGATGTTCGGCATTGAACATTCCGGCGTTGAGCCGGATCTGGTCTCGGTTGCGAAATCTCTTGGCGGTGGCCTGCCAATTTCCGGCGTAATTGGCCGTGCAGACCTGATGGATGCAGTCCCGCCCGGCGGCCTTGGTGGCACGTACGCAGGCGCACCACTGGCCTGTGCCGCCGCACTTGCCGTGCTGGACGTGATTGAAGAAGAAAAGCTTCTGGACCGCGCCAATGCCATGGGTGAGCGCCTGCGCACCCGTATTGAAAGCTGGCACAAGCGCTCCGACCTCCTGCCCGTCAGTATGCCTCGTGGTCTGGGGGCAATGGTGGCGTTTGATATTCTGGAAACCCATGGGAGCACCGAACAGCGGGCGGGTGCCGCGGGCAAACTCTGCGCTCAGGCCTGTGAAAAAGGGCTGATCCTGCTGGCGTGTGGCGTGAAAGGGGCGACAATCCGTATCCTCACCCCTCTGACCGCCTCTGATGCCCTGCTGGATGAAGGTCTGGACCTGATCGAACAGACGCTGGCAGACGCAGCGAAAGCCTAACGTCGGACAGATCCGCTCAGGTTACAAAAAAGGGGATGCGCCAGACCTGGCTGCATCCCCTTTTTTATTGATATCCAAATGGCGTTTTTTCAGAAAAGCCTTTGAATTAGTACGGGCTGCCATAGTTGCCGGTCGGATAGCCCTGCGTTGCCGGGTAACCCGGTGCAACCGGCACCATCGGAGTTGCGGGAACAACGGGAACAGCCGGTGTGACCGCCGTCATGCCTGCATTTACAACACCAGCGATAATGCCCGTGGTGAGCGCTGTCAGAAGGAACTGGTTGCCGTAACGCATCCACTGATACCCACTAGGCGGAGCCCACAGGCCCGGCTGACGCCGCCAGTCATTCACCATCCAGCGGGATTCACGCGGGCCATCATACCGTTCGCCACGCGTCCAGCGGCGGTTCATATCGTAAGCCTGCTGCGGGCCACCACGGCCATTGCCCATGTTAGGACCACGGTTGCCGTGCTGACCGCCACCACCGGGGCCGCTTGCGCCACCGGGCCCGCCATGACCGCCCGGCCCACCCTGACCACGCGGATCAGCATAGGACTGGGGTGCTGCTACGGCAAAACACCCGAGAGCCAGAGCAAGGATAAATTTTGTCTTCATAAGAGACCTCATCTGTAACATGACCACTGTTCCGCCGGGGGTGTGGCAAAAGTTTGTCCGGGCTGCATTCTTTTCATTTTTGAAATAATGATAAACCCCTCTTTCCAAACCAGAAATCATCACCTTTATGGAAAAAGCTCATACACGCATGGCCTGTATGAAACGATCCTGATGATAAAGGTTTCCCATGATCAGCCGTTTACGTATTGGCCTTGTCGTGCTCAGCCTCAGCATAGCTGGGTGTGCCTCCCATAAAGAAAAAACGGCTGAAACAACTTGCCAGAATACGGCCCCGGCTCACCATCGCGCCTTCCACGGCAGGATAGAGGTTGGAAATGCCATGCAAACAATGTTGCCGGCTGCCCTGGGAGCCATTCCCGGAGCCGGAAATATGGCTGGCGGGTTAGCAGGAATGGGCATGCGGCAGGCCATGAATGGTTTTGGCCCTCACCCTCATCAGCCGCCTCCAGAGAAAACCGATCAGGAAGAACAGCCTGAGGCAACGCGTCCCTCTTTTCCCTGTCAGCCAGAAAAAGACGTCGTCCCAGACCTGAAGGCTGACGATATTAAAATGGAAGAAGCCCGTTAACTAAAAATCGCGTTAAGCTGGCAAACTGAGCTGGCCGCATGCCGAGCCTTTTTATAAATGCGGCAGCCCCATCCAATGAGGCCGTTTGGCTTCAACCCACGCCAACGCTTTATTGGTCAGGCGCTGTAATGGCGGAACATCATCGGACAACAGTAAAAAGCCGAGTGGCAGCATCCACACCCCAAACACCGGCAGAATAGCCAGACACCCACCCAGAATAAAGAACGCGCCCGCCGGCATACGCACCCAACGCGCCTGAGGCCGCCGCAGCCAGTGAACAGCATTCTGCATGCGCGCAGGCAACCGTTTGACCAGCAGTTCTATCCGCCTTTCGCGGTCCTCAATGTCCTGAGCTATCGCGTGTTCTGTTCGCATGCCTATACTCCCTCATCCTTCAAAAGAGTGAGCTTTTAGAACACACCCTCTCCATTCAAAAAAACAATCTAGCCGCTTCCCTACGGTGCCCTTTAACGCCTGGCAAAGCGCTTCGTTTTCTCTCACGCCCCAAATCTGCAAACGACTGCCAGAACCCAGCCCCCAGCAGGATGAAGGTGTTCAAATATTCACTTCGACACAAATATGTAAAATAGTTAATAAACAAGAGCGAAGCAGAAAGCCTGCCAGAATACAAAACAACTACGCACAAATAAATATATTATAATCGATATATTTTTATTTATCCGTGGAAAGTTAATTTTCATTATCCGCAACCAAATGGATAGTGACATGATTAAAGTATTCACATTCTCAGAAAGAATGAAAAATTACAGAACGTATGAAAATATGGTCCGTGCACGGGCTGATGTTTTTCACACACGCATGCATTGGGATGTGAAAGTTGAGCATGAGAGAGAAGAAGATGAATATGACCGGCAATATAACCCGCTTTATATTGTCGTAGAACGTCCTGATGGGTCCCATGCCACATCCATCAGACTATTACCGACAACTGGCCCGACAATGCTGCGGAACGTTTTCCATCGCTTTTTTCCTAACTGCCCCGATATCTACGGCGCAAACATTTGGGAAGTAACAAGGTATTGCGCAACATACCGGAAAGGAGATCCTGCATCCTATACTGGAGAACTTTTTGTAAAGCTTTCTGAAATATGTCTGGATGCAGGAATTGATATTGTCACTGGTGTCTTTTTTAAACCAATGTATCGTATCCTGATGCGCTCAGGATGGGATCCTATCCCGGTTACAACATCTGAATGGGATGGCAAACCTATCGTGCTGGGAACGTTTGAGATGTCAGAACCCCGTATGCATGACATCGCGCATCGATACGCCCTCGCCGCATAATAGACACCCCTCGCCCCCGCTCATACAGTATCAGACCCATCCTCTGAATGGTGTCTGTGCTGTATGACGAACTCAGAATTTGACCCGCAGATCATCACCATCAACGATAGTCTTTTTGATGATATAAACGAGTCTGATACACAAAACGACATTTTGAAAATTATTGAAGAAATCAAAAAATCTTCAGGTATTGAAAACCTGACTTACGCCATGCTTTCTTCCATCCCGCAGCAAAGCAAAGCGCCACCTCTTATTACAACATATAATGAGAACTGGCAGGAACTCTATCTTTCCAAAGGTTTTCTAAAAGATGACCCGACCGTTAACAGACTCTTTGAAAGTGCCTTACCTTTTGAATGGTCTAAAATCGTCTGTCGCACCCCCCGCGAACAGCACGTGATGGATTTATCCCGGGAATATGGTGTGGGAGAATCTGGACTCACTATCCCCCTCCGGGGACTACGGGGAGAACTCGGCATCTTGACCATCACAGGTCCGAACGCCTTCAATCCGCCTCTCAAAAGTTGTTACGCAAGAACATTCAGCCAGGTTGGCCTTTATCTGCATGAATGGCACGCCCGCAAAGCCGGGCTACGATCAGAACAGGATATCCCGCGTTTATCGGCGCGCGAGAAAGATTGCCTTGCCCTTTGCGCGGCAGGCCTGATGGCCCAGAGAATAAGCGAAAAACTCGGCATTTCTGAAGCAGCGATACGCCTCTACCTGTCTTCAGCACGCACGAAATTACGCAGCCAGACAACCTGCGGCGCCGTCGCTAAAGCTATTCGTTTGGGAATTATATGAAGCAAGGAGATGGAGGCGTCGAAGAACCGTTGGTTGATGCGCTTGGCTCGTGATTTCAGGGGGGGGAGTATCGCCACCGGAAGGGGCACGCGCTCGCGTTCAACCTCTCAAGGAAGAGGAAGCGGCGCATGTTGTAGACAATATTGGCCAGCCCGATCCTCATTGTGGCCCGGGTGATACCCACTGTTCGGATAAACAGCCCGGTCTGTGACTTCTGGTCAGCAAAGACATGCTCGACCCGCAATCGGATGACCGATTTTCCAGCATTCGATTTCCGGATATGTCGGGGCATCGGTTTGAGATGCGGCTTTTTCCTGTGGACCTTCGAGACGAAACCCTCCTTGTCCATGAAGTCCTCATTGGCTTTCGAGCGATACGCGGTATCGGCCCAAACGGTTGAGGCCGTATTGGTTTTATCCAGCAGGCCCTCGCGCAGTCTGGCACCATCACTGGCAGCGGCATCCGTTGTCTTCCATTTCCGGATCAGTCGAAACTTTCGATTGATGGAAACATGCGATTTGTAGCCAAAGAACGGAAGGGCAAGGTCCGTGGCCGGGAGCGTCCCGTCCTCCTGCCGCTTTGCCTTCGTGAACTTCAGGCATGCCTGTCCTTGTGGGACAGCTTTACCGGCTTGTCTTCCCAGCCTTCGGGTATCCGGCCTTCCCAAAGATCAGTTTTCTTCGCGTTGGTATTGTGCTGCTTTGGTGCCGCCACCAGCGTGACATCCAGGATCTGGCCGGACGTCGGCAGATACCCAGCATTACGCAGGGTGGCGTCAAGCTCTCGAACAGCTTCTGGATGGTGCCTGCCTGGGTCAGACGCTCGCGAAACAGCCAGATGGTTTTGGCATCTGGCACCCGGTCCGACAGTCCCAGGCCGAGGAAACGCATGACGAACAGGCGGTCGTTGATCAGATATTCCGTTCGCTCGTCGGAGAGATTGGGCTCAGTTGGCAGGTAGGGCAGAAAGCGGCATCAGCTTCCAGCCTGCTGCGGTGTAGATGACCAGAGTGTCATCATCGCTGTCATAAATCTCCATCCCTTTGGCGGGAGACGGATAAGCTCGGATCTGCGCCCGCGTCATAACCGGCATCTGAGGCGGGGCAGACGAGATGATGGCGCCACTATCCTTCACGCTCAGGACGGGCACACCATTGACCTTGTAGGTCAGAGCTTTCTGGCTGCTGTCATAACCGAGCAAATGATTGTTCTGCCCAGCTGCAGTTCCGTCTGCTGTAAAATCGTCATATACGTCAGCCTGCTGACGACTGAACACATGGACCTCATTGCCGGGATCCCACTGCGCCTCAGACATATCAATGGCGGCATTGTAAATGTAATCAGTATTAGCCGTCAGATACGTGCCGACACGTTCGATCCAGCCATTGGCAGGATCATTACCACCCATAATGGAAATTACCGCTCCGATATCTAGATGATACGGGCCGAGACAGGTCCACTCAACGGTTCCATCTTCGATCTTATCCCCGTTGCCAAATGTCCATCTAGGTTGCGTGGAGCCAGACACACTGTCACCATTGGGCTGAAGCACCGTGTATCCTTTGGGGAGGGCACGGAACATATACGGCTTGTTGCGTGCATCATAGGTGATGATCATCTGGTAGCGGTGATAAGTTTTGCCCGCTTCCCACGTCACGCCAACGCCCGTCTTTGCGATAAGATGCCCTGTTCCCAGCCCCAGAATTGTTCCTCGGCGATGTGAGGGGGCATAGGCCGTGCGATCATCTTCAATAATCGTTCCAGTATAATCCATTTCATTCATGATATACTCTGAACAAAACGTGGTGTCTGCGCTGGCTGACGGTGGGCAGTCGTATGGGACAACCACCGCGTATTCCTGCAAATTATCCCATGCCCAGTTAGTGCCGTATACCTGCGTCCGGCTCCAGTGGTTTACGTCAAACCCCCCATAGTAATTCATGCCCATAGAAAACATCTTATTAAATTGTGCAGTCGCATAGCCTGTGCTGCTTGGTAGTGTGATCGTCGCGATATCAATCGTCTCATTACCCTGAGGATTTGACGATTTGCCACCTAAAATCTGTTTATATGAGATCATAGGCTCAAAAGATGTATCCATATCTCCTGTAGAAACACGAGAATACAGAATAGAGTTGGGGAAATATTGGCCTCCATGCGTTACTGATGTCACACCATTTCCAAAATTCATTGCGCCCTGATTTATTCCGTAATCTGTTACAGATGTATTGGGGGGATTGAGTAGATATCCTGGCACGTCAACAAATTTAGTGTTCCCAGTAACGGGTGGTCGCCATGTCTGTCCCGGCCATGCCCCTGACGATATTCTAATAGTGTTACTCTTATTATTAGAAAAAGCAGACGAAATGGCGGTCTGATCCGAACTGGAGCCGTCTAGCCTTGCGCCAAAATCTTTTACGCTTGGACTATCAGCGGCCCGGTCTGCCTGTGTCCGTGGCGTTGTGGTGGAGGCCGCAAGAACCGGAGATGCGGAACTGTCACCGCTAACGGGGGCACTCATCATTTTATGAGTGTCTAACGGGGCGACTGTTGCCCCAACATCAGTCTGCTGAACGGAACCATCCGCCATCCGGCCAATCTGCTCCAGCGTGCCGGACGATCCATCCGCATAGAGCGATGGCACCCGTGTATCTTTACGGAGACCACCGGGAGGCCAGAGCGCAGCGTAACCGCCTGCCACAGACGGCACAGCCATGCGCAGCATGCTACGTGATGCACCTGTGTTGCTGTTGGCCGCGGTAACGGCGCTATATTGCGGCAATGTATGATTAGGCCGCATCTGGACCGCCTGCCCGAAAGCCAGAGACGGTGCAGCCATAAAGGCGAGTAGGGCTAAATGTTTAATCATCCTGCGGTCCTGCTGAAATCCAGAGTGCGCCACCATTGCTATACCATGCTCCCAGAATACCGGGGTCTGTGTCCGGAAGGTCTGCAGCCATAAGGACATGATCGTCCTGTGAACCAAGAATCTCCATACCTCCGATCATCAGGTTATGACCGGCAGAGAGAGCTGCTATCCCGCCCGGCGCATCCCTCTGACCAGCTACAGCGGACAGAGCCAGCAGAGCAACCGGAATACGCATGGCCGGCCATGCTTGGGCTTCATCCGTTCCCCAGTTGACCAGCGCGACGACTGTGGAGCCAGACCCGACCTCTTCCGTCAGTTCCAGATCCTGCATCGGCTTCTGTTGCGGTAGTGTGTTTGGCATAACATCCTCACGTCACGGTGCCGGACAAGGGCGTGCCGTCCGGTGTTGTCAGTTGCTCTCCCGTTGAGCGCACCATCAGTGGCTTTCCGGACGCGGCGCTGCAATCGACAATTCAGAGCAGCATCGTCTGTTCAAACCGCCTGTTCTGCACGGTGATAATCTGCACGCGCACCCGCTGCATCGTGGCAGGTGACCCTTTCCCCAGCAGCATCAGCACTCTGCTCTCATCATGGGCATCCCAGACCGATGTGAGGTCATAGGTTGAGCCTGCTGCCATGATGATGGAGACAGTGTGCGTCTTGATGGTATCCCCTGCCTTGGCAAGAAAGGCAAAAAAAATCCACGCCATAGTCTAGGGCTTCCTGACCGGCCATGTGCCCTGTGCATGCAAGGGCGCTACGTGCCAGATGCGTGCCGGGTCCGGCGTCAGGCCGCCCGGCAGAACCAGATCCGTCATAGTCGCTCCATAATTGTAAAAGTCGTCTGCTGCCGGAGTGCCGCCCCGTACGGGTTACTGAGGTCCCCGCGCTGGATGCGGCCATATAGGGGATACGCATGTTCAGCATGGGCGCATCTGCAACGGGGTCAGGTAAAAACAGAACGTTAGTGCCGCAGGCTGCCTGATAGACAATCTGTTCCAGCACCGGCACGTCAGCCAGATCCAGAGACTCATGATCCATGGACGCCTTACGCCGCATGTAACCGGTCGTCACAAATTCAGCCCCGGCCATACCGGTGTTAATCGTCTGCCCAGCATTGAGGCCGGTGGTCGATTTGGTGCCCATGTTGCGCACCGGCTGCCAGATCGGCCCGACATAGGCCAGCGCAATAGCAATGTAACTCTCCGGCACGGTGCCTTAGACGTCACGGTGAGTTTGACCGTATCCGTCCAGATCAGGGATAGCGCGACACGCACCATCTGGAGGGATCGAAGACCCGTTGGTTGATGCGGCTTTGTCCTGATTTTTGAGTTTTGGTGTGCTGATTGATGGTTGCCGTGATGGTTTCTGATCTGCGTTTTAAGCAGATCTGGGAAGATCACCCGCTGGATTGCTATGCTGCTGCGCTGATCCGCTCCAAGAAGAGGAAGCGACGCATATTATAGACGATATTGGCCAGCCCGACCCTCATTGTAGGCCGGGTGATACCCACTGTTCGGATAAACAGCCCGGTCTGTGACGTCTGGTCAGCAAAGACATGCTCGACCCGCGATCGGATGACCGACTTTCCAGCATTCGATTTCCGGATATGTCGGGGCAGCGGTTGTTTTCCATTTGCGGATCAGCCGAAACTTCCGGTCGATGGAGACGTGGGATTTGTAGCCAAAGAACGGGATGGCGAGATCCGTTGCGGGGATCGTCCCGTCATCCTGCCATTTTGCTTTCGTGAATTTCAACGCCCAGCACGCAAGACGGTCCTTGTGGGATAGTTTAGACGGCTTGTCCTGCCAGTCCTGTGGGGGCTACCCTTCACGCAGGTCGGCCTTCTCCACGTTGGTATTGCGCTCCTTTGGAGACGCCGCCAGTGTTGCGTCCAGGATCTGGCCTGACATCGGCAGATAGCCTGCGTTGCGCAGGATTGTATCAAAGCGATTGAATAGCCCATCGATCGCACCTGCCTGGGTCAGACGCTCGCGAAATAGCCAGATGGTTTTGGCATCAGGCACGCGGTCCGACAGGCCCAGACCAAGGAAGCGCATGAAGGAGAGAGGGTCATTGATCAGGTATTCTGTCCGCTTATCAGACAAATTGTTCAACGTCTGGATGACCAGAATCTTGAACATCAGCACCGGATCGAATGGCGGTCGCCCGCCTTTGCTCCCGTCTGAATAGGCCAGTGCCTTGTCCAACTCCGGGCGGAACACCTCAAAATCTAAAGTCCTGGAAAACGCTTCGAGTTGGTCACCCAGACCGCTCAATCGCGAAGGCCGCTCCTCAACATCAAAGAAACCCGACTGCTTCATCTCCTCCCCCCCCAATCAAGGCGAAAGATATCGAATCACAGAGAGAGGCCCAAAACCAGAGGGTTTTTCGAACCCTCCAAGTCTATGCGAACTTCTTATCTAATGTCGGTCAGGTGCAGCTGCACACCTTTGCTGTGCGCAAGCTCAAGGCTGACGGGAACATTTACCGCCTCTCGCGCCATCTGGGACACAGCAGCGTAAAGGTGACTGAGCAAAATTATCTGGGATATTTGACTGTGGAGGAGCAGGAGCGCGTTCAGTTTAGCTCCGAGCAAGGCGTGCTGGATTAAGCGGGGTCCCCACAAAATCCCCCACACAAGGCAAAAATTATGTGGGGAGTTGCCCCACAAAAACCGTTAGAGGCGGGGAGAAATAATTCAATTAAATCAGGGAGATATATGGCGGAGGGGATGGGATTCGAACCCACGATACAGTTTAACCCGTATAACGATTTAGCAAACCGTCGCCTTCAGCCTCTCGGCCACCCCTCCGCAAGAAGAGTATGAAGTTTACACGACGTTTGCAGGGATACTTTTAGGGGGTTCTGAGCGTTCCGTCAAACCCCCTAAAAGACTTATTTGCAGGTTATTTTAACGCTCTGCAAAAATTTATCCGCCGGACCGGACCGCCTCAGGCGTCCAGTCTGGACTTCAGCGCCCCGTTCACCAGAGCAGGGTTTGCTTTACCCTTGGTTTCCTTCATCACCTGCCCGACAAAGAATCCGAACAGCTTGTCCTTACCGGAGCGATATTCGGCCACTTTGTCTGCATGTTTGGTCATGACGGACTCAATTGCGGCATCAATCACGCCGGTATCGGTCACCTGACGCAGACCTTTTTTCTCCACAATGGCTTCCGGGCCTTCACCCGTCTCCACCATGTCTTCAAACACCTCTTTGGCAATCTTGCCGTTGATGGTGCCATCCGCAATCAGGTCCAGCATCTGGCCCAGCGCTTGCGCACTGACAGGGCTGGTTTCAATGGTCTTGCCGGTGCGGTTCAGGGCGGCAAACAGGTCACCCGTCACCCAGGAAACCGCCAGCTTGCCGTCACGCCCTTTGGCAACGGTTTCATAAAAATCCGCAACAGCCTGCTCGGCAACCAGAACACCGGCATCATAGAACGGGATGCCGTATTCAGACTGGAAGCGGGCACGCTTGGCGTCCGGCAGCTCCGGCAGGGCGGCCTTCAGTGCGTCCACCCATTCCTGCTCAATCACCAGCGGCAACAGGTCCGGGTCCGGGAAGTAGCGGTAATCATGCGCATCTTCCTTGGATCGCATGGTGCGGGTTTCACCACGAGCGGCATCGAACAGACGCGTTTCCTGATCAACCTCGCCCCCGTTTTCCCAGATTTCAACCTGACGGGCCGCTTCAACCTCAATCGCCTGCATGACAAAGCGGATGGAATTGACGTTCTTGATCTCACAGCGCGTGCGGAACGGCTCACCCGCTTTGCGGACGGACACATTCACGTCCGCGCGCATGGAGCCTTCTTCCATGTTACCGTCACACGTGCCCAGATAACGCAGAATCTGGCGCAGTTTGCGCAGATAAGCCCCGGCTTCTTCCGGCTCACGGATGTCGGGCTCGCTCACAATTTCCATCAGCGCCACGCCGGCCCGGTTCAGGTCCACCATGGATTTGGTAGGGTCCTGATCATGGATCAGCTTGCCGGCATCCTGCTCCATATGCAGGCGCGTAATGCCGATCTTTCGGGTTTCACCATTGGACAGCTCAATTTCAATCGTGCCTTCACCCACAATCGGGTGGGCAAACTGGCTGATCTGGTAGCCCTGCGGCAGATCCGCATAGAAATAGTTTTTCCGGTCAAACCGGCTTTCCAGATTGATGCGGGCATTCAGGCCCAACCCGGTCCGCACAGCCTGCGCCACGCATTCCTTGTTGATCACCGGCAGCATGCCGGGGAATGCGGCATCAACCAGACTAACCTGAGAGTTCGGCTCCGCCCCAAATGTGGTGGATGCCCCGGAGAACAGTTTGGATTTGCTGACAACCTGGGCATGGACTTCCAGCCCCACCACAATTTCCCAACTGCCGGTTTTGCCTTCAATCACGTAGCTCATACGCCTGCCTCCGCATGCAGGGTGGGCTTGTGGGCAAAGCCCGCAGCCGCTTCCAGCGCGCCGCCAACAGACAGCACGGTTTCTTCATCAAAATGTCGGCCAATAATCTGCAACCCAAGCGGCAGACCTTTGGAATCCAGCCCCACCGGCACAGACAGAGCCGGAACCCCGGCCATGCTCGCAGGCACAGTGAAGATATCGTTCAGATACATCTGCACCGGGTCATCCATGTTCTCACCCTGCGCAAAGGCTGCACTCGGTGCGGTGGGGGTCAGCAGCACATCCACCTGCTCAAACACCTGCACAAAGTCACGCTTGATGAGCGTGCGCACTTTCTGGGCTTTCAGATAATACGCATCGTAATACCCGGCGGACAGCACATAGGTGCCCATCAGGATACGGTTGCGCACTTCCGGGCCGAAGCCTTCCGCACGGGTGCGTTCATAAATGCCGTCCAGTGAGGCAGCGTCCTTACGCTCACCAAAGCGAATGCCATCATACCGCGCGAGGTTGGAAGAGCATTCTGCGGGGGCGATAATGTAATAAGTCGCCAGACCATATTTGGTGTGCGGCAGAGAGACATCGACCACTTCACAGCCAGCCTCACGCAGCCAGGCAATGCCCTGCTCCCACATTTTGGCAATTTCTTCCGGCATGCCGGGAGCGCGATATTCTGCAGGAATACCAACCCGCAGCCCCTTCACGCTCTTGCCAACAGCCTTGGAAAATTCCGGCACGGGGCGGTTGGAGCTGGTGCTGTCTTTTTCATCAAACCCAGCCATGGCTTCCAGCATCAGCCCGGCATCCGCCACGCTGCGCGTCATCGGGCCTGCCTGATCCAGAGAGCTTGCAAAGGCAATCGTGCCCCAGCGGCTGCAACGACCGTACGTCGGCTTCAGCCCGACAATCCCGCAAAACGCGGCAGGCTGGCGGATAGAGCCACCCGTATCCGTGCCGGTTGCAGCCAGTGCCAGACCAGCGGCCACAGCCGCAGCAGAACCACCGGAAGAACCACCGGGCACCAGTGCTGCATCATCACCCTGACGTTTCCACGGGTTCAGCACAGAGCCGAACGCGGAGGTGATGTTGGCGGACCCCATAGCAAATTCATCGAGGTTGGTTTTACCCAGAAAGACCGAACCGGCATCCAGCAGGCGCGCCGTCACGCTGCTTTCATACGGCGGCACAAAGTTGGCCAGCATTTTGCTGGCGGCGGTGGTTTTCACACCCTTCGTGCAGAACAGATCCTTCACGCCAACCGGCAGACCGTCCATCAGCCGGGCTTCACCCTTGGTATAGCGGGCATCGGCGGCATCAGCGGCGGCCAGCACATCCTGCTCGGGCAGAACCGTAATATAGGCGTTCAGCTGCTTATTCAGGCGGCCAATGGCGTCCAGATGCGCCTGAGCAAGCTCACGGGCAGAAAATTTACGGGCTTCAAGCCCAGCACGCGCTTCGGTGAGCGTCAGTCCGGTCAGCATTATTCAACAACCTTGGGTACTGTATAGAAGGGGCCGGATTTTTCCGGCGCGCAGGAGAGGATGGCGTCCCGGCAGTTGCCGTCCGTCACCACATCCTCACGTTGGCGCAGGGCCTCTGTCTCGGTGCCCACCATGGGGGGCACGCCCTCAACATCCACCTCAGAGAGCTGATCAACCCAGCCCAGGATGCCATCCAGCTTCTGGCGGACGGTTTCAAGCTCCGCATCTTCAAGGCCGATGCGGGCCAGTTTTGCAATACGTCGGGTGGTCGCGAGGTCGAGCGACATGAAAGCAGACTCTCTTCAGCTATGGAGGAAAAAAGCCCTAGCATAATCGGGCGCAAGGCAACATACCGTGCAGACATGGCTCTGTTCAACCTTACCGACCTCGCCGCCACTCTGGCCCGTGAAGCGCGCCTGCTGGGCATTGACCCCGGCCGCAAACAGGTGGGGCTGGCGCTGTCCGATGTCTCACGCATGGTGGCGACCCCGCTGGAGACCGTAAAACGCGGCAAGCTGGGGGCCATGGCGGAGCATATCCGTGCCCTTGCGGCCAAGCACGGCATTGGTGGAATGGTAGTGGGCATCCCCCTCTCACTGGACGGATCCTTCGGCCCGGCGGCACAGGCCAGCAAGGACTGGGCCACCGCCCTGTCCGACCAGACCGGCCTGCCCGTTTGCCTGTGGGATGAGCGACTCTCCTCCTCCGCCGTCAACCGGATGCTGATTCAGGAAGCCGACCTCTCCCGCAGCAAGCGGAATGAAGTCGTGGATCAACTGGCCGCCGCCTATATTCTGCAAGCAGCGCTGGATTGCCTCCCGCGCACTTGAAACCTTCTGGCACTTCAATGCGTTATGGCCTGAAGACTGAAAACGAGGTCACGCCATGCTCCCGGCACGGGCTGATCTCACATTTGCCATAAAGCGACGGCAAGACATTTGTAACGTAGCAAAAGACGTATGGAGGCCATTTCAATGACGTTTGCGACATTCCGGATCGCCCTGACCACAATGCTGGGGGCCGCAGCCTTCACGCTCAGCCTGCCCGCAGCTCATGCAGAAGAACAGGGCCCCGTGAATCGAGCGTGGAATAACACGCGTCAGGCCACAGATACGGCGTGGGATAAGACCAAAAACGGGTCCGAAAAGGCTTGGGACAAGACCAAAGAAGGCACTAACAACGCCTGGGATAAGACCAAGAACGGATCCGAAAAGGCCTGGGACAAGACCAAAGAGGGCACGAACAACGCCTGGGATAAAACCAAAAACGGAACCGAAAAGACCTGGGACAAGACCAAAGAGGGCACGAACAACGCCTGGGATAAAACCAAAAACGGGACTGAGAAGACCTGGGACAAGACCAAAGAAGGCACCAACAACGCCTGGGATAAAACCAGGAACGGGTCCGAAAAGGCATGGGACAAGACCAAAGAGGGCACTTCTGACGCCGCTAAATCCACCAAAAACTGGGGCAAGCGCACCGGTAAAACCATTGGTAACTGGGGTGACAAGGCTGGCAAAGATATCAGCAACACCTTCTCTGGCGACAGCAAATAAACGCCTGACGCCAGGGGTTCCGGCCCCGGCGCTTAAAAAAGCCCCGTCCTCTTCTGGAGGCGGGGCTTTTCTGTATCCGATAAAGAAAACTATCAGCAGCCTATGAACAGGCGCGACGAGCCCTGCGACGCTGCGCCGACCGCACCCGGGCTGACGCACGCACTTTGCGGACAATAGCTTTCAAACTAAGCCAGTATGCCCAAAATGCTGTCATGATAGCCTCCCAATACTGTGATTGTTTAAAATAATGGATGATAATGTCTCCAGTATGACGGTTATTTCTCTAAATAGTCACAAATCATTGCCTCTATTATTTCATAGAAACGTCACATCCTGCCCCATTAAGGGATGCTAGAACACCGTCAGTTCCGCTCACAAACGGCAGAAGACATTTGCTATGAAACGCTCTCTGACACCTGTCGGCACAACGCCCATCAATGAAAAGTGGCGTGAAGCCGTGCATGAAACACTCCGAAAAACTTTGCTCTATATCTGGGAACAACCGGACTACACGCCTCTTCAGGCACGGCGGGACGCACAGAGTGGCAAAAACCACTTTGTCTCCTCCACACCTGCTCTGGCCAGCCACACCGGACAATAACGCCCCCGGCACACGATGGTTTGCCCGAGATGTTTGACGGGTTTTGAAAAATAGACCACCCACTCTTCGGGGAAATGATTTTTCTGACCTGTGCCCTCGTCCCCTTATGGGAACGGAACCCCTTTCCAAACGTCTTTATGCGGACAGGCTTTTGCCTGAACGCATTCTGAGGGAGGAAAGTTTCCAGATGCACCATTTATCCCGCATCACATTTGCAATTGGCAGTATCATGCTGATGCTGTTGGCGGTGCTTCTGGCGACCTTTGGCATGTCAGGGCTGGTGGAAACTCTCCTGCACTCATGGCAGGACGGCCAGAAGGCTGTGGTGCATGCCATTAGCTATGTCGTGATTTCCATGGCGGTCTTTGATGTCGCCAAATATTTTATGGAAGAAGAGGTTATTCTCTCCCGCGGCAAACAGACGCTGGGGGAAGCCCGCACCAGTCTGACAAAATTCATCACCTCCATCATTATTGCCGTTTTTGTTGAAGGCTTGGTGGGAATTTTTGAAACCAACAAGGAAAATCCGGTCACCATTCTCTATCCGGCGTCCCTGCTGCTTGTCGCCACAGGCATTGTGCTTGCTCTGGGTATTTATCAAAGACTGAGCGTGACGGCAGAACGCGAGAAGAAGCAGGACAATTTAACGGACTAAAAATAAATCATCTCGCAGTAACGGTATTTATTTTTAGAATTTTATCAAAAAATATTTATTACATATTTGCATTTGATTATTTCAGAATTTTCTTTCTTGAATTGCGATATCAAGTGACGCTTTATGATTTTACGACATTTTTTATCGGATAATACTCATGACTGACGATTTTCGCCAAAAATTCAAAACATTCTCTGAGAGAATGGTAAACGTTGCTTCCAAGTGCATCAATGAGGAAGCAACGAAACTCTTCCTCGTGCTGCCGCTCGTCAATTTTCTGGGTTACGATACAATGAACCCAGATGAAGTCTGCCCCGAACATAATGCAGACTTCTCTGACAAATATAAAAACAGAGTGGATTTTGCCATTCTGAAAAATAATGAGCCCGTTATCGCAATTGAATGTAAGGCCTTAGGCGCTCCTCTTAAAGACGACAGAGGACAATTGCGCTCTTATTTTAACGCCGCCCCAACAGTCAAAATGGGCGTCATCACAGATGGTATGGTTTACGAATTCTATGCGGATTCCGACGAACCAAACATGATGGACCCCAATGCTTTTCTTTCCTTCGACTTGCATGACATTGCCAAAGGGAAAATCGAAGATTCAGTTGTCGATGGCTTAAAAAGCCTCCAAAAATCAAATTTTGATCCAGAAAATATTGGCGCCGAAGCAAAAAGAAAGCTGGTTTTTCAGAACCTGGTCCAACAAATTGAAGATTTAGCGCAAAACCCAAGCGAACCTTTTGTTCGGCTACTTTTACAAAACATTGGCTTAAGTCACGTCCGCTCCAAAGCCATGACTGACTATATTGTGCTTACAAAAAGTGCCTTCAGCGAATTTGTGAATCTGAGGATACTTCAACGACTGGACCTGCCTACAAAAGACAAAGAACCTGAAAAGCAACCTATTGCAGCCGATCTTCCAAAAGCAGACAGTGATCAAACCAAAGAGCCTGAAATAGTCCCTTCAGAAGAAGAAATTTATATTTTTGAATATACTAAGAAAAGATTAGCTTTTCTCTCAGACACAGATGAACTCTTCTCTGCTACAGATTCAATAGAATACAAAGATTACAAGGGGAAGTTTGTCATCTATTACGGAAAAGAACGTGCAGGAAGACTGTTTGATTTCTATGAAAGTAAAGAAACAAAATATAAATTTGATTTTGGGCCGGATTTTGGAGGAGAAATCAGCACAGATTCTCTCGAAATCATCGACCAAAGCCTTCTGAATGTCTTTAAGGCGCGTGTTGAAGAAATGACTCCCAAAGGAAAGAAAAAGAAAGCTACGACAGAAGGGTAATATAAAACTCGCCCTGGCACAGGAAACCAGATTCGCTTTCCTTATGCGTACTTATTTATAAATTTTGTACGCAATATGGTTTCCTGTGCACTTAACCACAAAATCAAAGCACTTCTAAAATAGAGGACAGATGTCACTCTAGAAGGGTCAATGCCTCTTTTTTATTAGGATGCTATGCTTTCACGCATAAATGCCTCCGACGGCGCGGATCTGGCACAGATTTCACCCCAAAACTACGGCCGGCGAAACAGCAAAACTCTGCTTGGGCGTTTTTATATTACGCAATTTAATTGGAAAATAATAAGGGAAATCACCGGTCAAAGATGGTGGGCGCAACAGGGATTGAACCTGTGACCCCTACCATGTCAAGGTAGTGCTCTACCGCTGAGCTATGCGCCCATCTTTGACCGTGGGCCGCGTTCTATCGCGCTTGCGTTCAAAGTGCAAGCCCTCAATGATGGTCAGATGAAAAATATTACGCATAGCCTGATTCACCGGGGTCTGGCCCGTGTTTTGCCGGGCATGCCAGCCAACGTTCCAGAGGGAGCAGACCGCGTGCAGGCTCCCGCTCCTGTGCTGGTATCAGGCCAGCCTGCAACCCCCGTGGTGCTGGCCTCCCCGCATTCCGGGCGCTTTTACCCGGAAGCCTTTGTGCAGGCGAGCCGCCAGTCACTGGCCATTCTGCGCAGTGGGGAAGACAGCTATGTGGAAGAACTGGCCACCGATGCGCACACCCTGGGGCCAATGCTTGTCCACGCGACCTTCCCTCGCGTTTTCTGTGACGTGAATCGCGCAGCGTGGGATCTGGACCCGCGCATGTTCAACACACCGATTCCAGCTTTTGTGCGCGCCACACATCGGGGGCTTGCCGGACTGGGGTCTGTGCCACGCATTGTTGCGGATAACCGGCAGATTTATCGGACACGCATGCCCTTTATGGAAGCCGCACTCCGAATCCGGGATTACTGGATGCCGTATCACGCTGCTCTGGCGACCGCCCTCCGCCGGACGCACGCGCAGCACGGAACGGCCCTGCTGCTGGACCTGCATTCCATGCCAGACGCGCCAGAGGCCGGAAATCCGGATTTTGTTCTGGGTGACGTCCACGGTGCCAGCTGCGCCTCCGCTCTGGCCGACAAAGCAGAAGAGATCCTGCAGGATATGGGTTTTAAAACATCCCGCAACACGCCCTATGCTGGCGGTTACATCACGCAGCATTATGGCCGCCCGCGTGAAGGGCTCCATGCCCTGCAGATCGAAATGCGTCGCAGCCTGTATATGGATGAAAAAACACGCGAGAAAAACCGTGATTTTTCCATTCTCAAACACGCCATTTCTCAGCTTACAGAGAGCATGATTGCCACTCTGCGCACACTGGACAGCCCGTAACCCCTACCCTTTCCAGAAAGACGTTTTTTAAAACGCTTTCAGAAAACGATCCGGGATTCTGTGCAGATTGCTTTCCCCTCCAGATTCCACAAGACTGGCCAGATCAAGATCCGCCAGAGAGGTTTCTGAGCGTGTTGCCTGAAATTTTCTCAGGAAATTGACCATGCTCCGGTCCGGCACCCGATGAGAAACACCATGATTCAAACTGCGGGCACGGGCACTCCATTGCAAATTACGGGTCACACCAAGGCGCTGGAGAAGGTGAGTCTGATCAGCATATTTCAGGTGGAACATCCATAAGGCCGTGTCCAGCGTGGCGGGTTCTTCGCACTCATGGAACCCCGCCGTCCACGTGAGCGGCACAGAGGCAAGCAATGTCTTACACGACCAGCTCCGCACCGCACCGTAAGGCCGCTGAGCCAGCACCGGCTTGTCCCATTGCACAGGAGGCAGGTCCGGCGCGCAGTCGATCACATCCACCCCCACGCAGCGGATGGCTGTATGCTGAGCGTGCGCAACATAGGCGCGCAGCGACGAATAGCGCGCAGGGTCAGCAACCAGAAATTCATCACAATCCGTGAAAAGAACGTAGTGATACGATTCAAGCAGTTTCTTCTGGAACGCTTCAATCTGCGCACAGCGGTCAACTTCGTCCAGTTCATCCCGACGGATCGGAACAATCTGACATCCGGGCAGGTCAGGCAGGCTGTCACTCCCGTGGTCCAGCACAAAAAGATTCCCGGCTCCGGCCTGCCTGCGATAATAATTCGCCCACACAGGCAACATGCGATGTTCATTATAGACCATCGTAAACACCGCCAGGGGTTGACGGGTATCACGCGGCTTAAGGCCGAACAGCCGCCGGAAGAGGCGTTCCCCGGTGGCCCGTAATCGTGTCCATCCCGTCATCAGCGTGTCCTTCCCTTCTGGGTTTGGCGGGCAATGTATCATATTGCCTCACTTGTAGCTTTGCCCAATGATAGCTTGATCCAACACTCTCTTGCAGGAGACGACAGGCTTATGCGCGGACCATTTTTCACAGCTCACATGCCTTTTCATGAGAAAACCGCTGGCGTGGCAGCACTGGGCCTTGCTCTGCTGGGTCTGGCCGCATGTCAGCCTGCCCCGACCGGCACGGCGCGTCCCCACGGCCTTACCCCGCAAAACAGCACGCCAGCAGGCACCACAGAAACGCCCTCAGCAACCTCCCCACAGCGGAGCAAATTGATTGGCATGGCCAACCCGGCCTCCGTCCATTGCGTGGATGCGGGTGGCAAACTGGAAATCCGCACCGGGTCTTCTGGCAGCCAGTATGGCGTCTGTCACATGCCGGACGGTAACAGTTGTGAGGAATGGTCCTTCTTCCGCACCGGACAGTGCAAGGCTGAAACGCTGCAAAACCGATAACGTTCTGCTCCGGGAGATATTGAAAAATTCTCCCGTTCATCTCATTTCTTAAGGGATGCAGGAGGTGGCGGCATTTGGCCTGAGGGCAAACGCTGCTGCGCTCATGATGCAATGTCACGCATGAATGCGGGGAAAGAGATGACTGAAACAGCCACGGGCACCACGCCCACACAGGGCAGCGAAACACGGGAATTCAGCGCAGAAGTCGGGCGGCTGCTCGATCTTGTTGTGCATTCGCTCTACTCCGAGCGGGAAATTTTTCTGCGCGAGCTGGTGGCCAACGCAGCCGACGCCACGGACCGCCGTCGCTTTGAGGCGCTGACCGATGGCGCCCGCGCCCTGCCGGAAGATGCAAAAATCCGCATCAACCCGGAAAAAGATGCCCGTCTGCTGACCATCAGTGACGATGGCGCGGGCATGAGCAAGGAAGAACTGGTCTCCAATCTGGGCACCATTGCCAAATCCGGCACCCGTGCCTTTGGCCAGAAGCTTGAAGATGCAAAACCGGAAGACCGCCCGAACCTGATCGGCCAGTTTGGCGTGGGCTTTTATGCCGCGTTCATGGTGGCGGATAAGGTTGATGTCGTCTCCCGTCGCGCAGGCTCGGATGACGCATGGCGCTGGACGTCTGACGGCAAGGGCTCCTACACGCTGGAACCCGCCACGCGTGAAAAAGCCGGGACGGACATCACGCTGCACATCAAGGAAGACGCAGACGAGTTCCTTGATAGCTGGCGTCTGGAAGCCATTATCCGCAAATGGTCCGACCATATTGCCTGGCCCGTCACCATCATCAAAGATGGCAAGGAAGAAGCCGCTAACGAGGGCACGGCCCTGTGGCGCAAGCCGCGCAGCGAAATTACCGAAGATCAGCTGAACGAGTTTTATCGTCACCTCACCCACAATTTTGATACGCCGTGGGACACGCTGCACTGGCGCGCAGAAGGCACGATTGAATTCTCTGCCCTGCTGTTCATTCCCGGCAGCCGTCCGTTTGAGTTTGCCGAGCAAACGCGGGAAAGCCGGCTTCGCCTGCATGTCCGCCGCATGTTCATCACGGATGAAGCTGATATTCTGCCAACATGGCTGCGCTTTGTGCAGGGTGTGGTGGATACGGAAGATCTGCCGCTCAACGTCTCGCGTGAAATGCTTCAGGCCACCCCGGTTCTGGCCCGTATCCGCAAGGCCGTGACCGGCAAGGTGATGGGTGAACTAAAAACCCGCGCCAAGGATGAAGAAGCCTACGCAACCTTCTGGGAAAACTTCGGCCCCGTGCTGAAGGAAGGCATGTGGGATGATCCGGCACACCGCACGGAAGTAGCGGCCCTCAGCCGGTTCCGCTCCAGCGCTGTAGACGGCCTGACGTCTCTGGACGCTTACATCAGCCGCATGAAGCCCGAACAGGATGCCATTTACTACCTGACGGGCGACAACGCAGAAACACTGGCGGCCTCTCCGCAGATTGAGGGCTTCAAGGCTCGTGGTGTGGAAGTGCTGCTGCTGTCTGACGCGGTGGATTCCTTCTGGCCGGAACGTCTGGGCACGTATGAAGGCAAAGCGCTGCGCAATGTCGCTCAGGGCCAGACGGACCTTGAAAAATTCGGTGCTCCGGCAGAAAGCGATGCTGAAAAAGCCGATATGGACACGCTGGTGCCCGCGCTGAAAACCGCACTGGGTGACACAGTCTCCGATATCCGCGCCACAGACCGTCTGGTCAACAGCGCCATGGTGCTCACGGCGCCGGAAGGTGGCCCTGATCTGCAACTGCAGAAACTGATGCAGCGGAGCGGTCAGAGCCTGCCGTCTGTGACACCGGTGCTGGAACTCAACCCGGCCCATCCGATTGTCCACCATCTGGCGGCCCTCGTGAAAGCCGGGAAGCCGGTCGATGCGCTGGCTCACATTCTGCTGGACGTCGCCAGCATCCAGAATGGTGAAGCCCCCAAGGATGTTAACGCCTTTTCCCGCAGGCTGATGGACTATCTGGCTGGCGGTGTTGAAACCGACAGCACGGCAGAACCTGCCAAAGACTGATCAGATTTTCTGACTTAGTCGATCAGGAAACCGGTTCCTTCAACAGAGGGGGCCGGTTTTTTTGTGTTTTAGGGACTGCGGTTAGCCATCACGCTTTTTCACGCGGTTCCAGACCTCATCCAGATACGCAACAGGCTCATCCTGCATGGAGCGGCCCTCTTCCGCCAGACAGGCTTCGACCGCCTGAAAGCGCCGGGTGAACTTGTCACACGCCTGCCGCAAACAGGCTTCCGGGTCCAGATCCAGCCGCCGAGCCAGACTGGCAAGCGAGAAAAACACGTCTCCCAGTTCATCCTGCATTTTGGCTCGGTCATTTGCCTGCATTTCCACGGCAAATTCTTCCATTTCCTCATGCACTTTGGCCACAACGCCCTGCACATCCGGCCAGTCGAACCCTACACGGGCCGCACGAGACGCAATTTTTGAGGCCCGAAGCAGCGCCGGCAATGCTGGCGGAATGCCCGCCAGCGCACTGGACTTCTGGCCCGGTGCGCTCAGCTTCTGCCGCTCTTTCTCTTTCAACTGCTCCCACTGCCCCGGCATGGCAGCAGAGGTCGTCGGCCCGGAAGGGGGTGCAACAGCATCCGCCTGCGTGCCCAGCACCTCCGGCCCGAACGTGACATGCGGATGGCGGCGGATCATTTTTTCCGTAATCAGGCGGGCGACGGTCGCAAAATCGAAATGCCCTTCCTCTTCCGCCAGACGGGCCTGATAGACCACCTGCAACAGCAAATCGCCCAGCTCATCCGGGAAGGCCTGCCAGTCCTGCTTCTGGATGGCGTCCAGAACCTCATAAGCTTCTTCAATGGCGTAAGGCGCAATGGTCTCGTGCGTCTGCTCCCTGTCCCACGGGCAGCCATGCTCGGGGTCACGCAGGCGGGCCATCAGCGTCACAAGGCGCGTCAGTTCACGGGCTGCATCCGTCTGGTCGCCCGTTTCGGGCTGTGTGGGTGCCGAAGAGGCTGTGTTTTTTGCAACCATAAGATCCCGTGTTCCCTTTCAATCCTTTGTGTTTTCCATCCGTCGGGCCACAGAGCTATGCTCTGTGCAGCTTCCCCGCATGTCAGCCCTGCACCAGCACGGTGTTTTTCGCGCATCCCCCTTCCGCCACAAGGGACTTACCCCGTATATGCGGAAGCAGAGAGACCGAACAGCCCACGCGCACAGAACCGGGTGCCGGGCGAAGACAGGGAGCCTCCCGTTATCGGGTGGAGTATGAAGGCATGACACAGCAGCCCGTTATTTTCATCGATGGGGAAGCCGGAACCACCGGTCTGGGTATTCGGGACCGCCTGTCTGCCCTGCCCGTGCGCATTCATTCGGTTGACCCGGCCCGCCGCAAGGACCCGGCGGCCCGTAAGGACGCTATGGCAGAGGCGGATCTGGTTGTACTGTGCCTGCCGGATGATGCTGCGCGCGAGGCTGTCACCATAGCGGAAACGCTCGGCCAGAACGCCCCGCGCATTCTGGACGCCAGCACGGCGTTCCGCACAGCACCCGGCTGGGTCTATGGTTTTCCGGAACTCTCTCCGGCCCAGAGCGAGGCCATTCAGGGTGCGCCCCGCGTTTCAAACCCCGGCTGCTACCCCACTGGGGCCATTGCCCTGCTGCGTCCGCTGATTGATGCGGGTATTATGGAGCCGCATTATCCTGTTTGCATCAATGCTGTCAGCGGGTATTCCGGCGGGGGCCGTGCCATGATTGAAGCCCATACGCGCGATGGTGGTCCGGCCTTTGAACTCTATGGGCTTGGGCTGGAACATAAGCATGTGCCGGAAATCCATTTGCATGCCGGCCTGACACGCCGCCCGGTTTTTGTGCCCTCCGTCGGGCACTTCGCACAGGGTATGATTGTCTCCATCCCGCTGCATCTGGATGATCTGAATGGCGGCGTGACGGGGGATGACCTGCATACCGCACTGGCGGGCCGCTATGCCGGGCAGGACCGTGTGCATGTGCTGTCTGCAGAACCCAAACTGTCTGCGGAAGCGCTGGCAGGCCGTGACACCATGGAACTGCGCGTGCATGGCAACCCGCATTCCCGACAGGCTGTGCTGACAGCGCGGCTGGATAACCTTGGCAAAGGCGCATCCGGGGCCGCCTTGCAGAATATTGCCCTGATGCTCGGGCTGCCACAGGCCTGAGTCTTTCCTTATCGTTTTTTCAAACAGGATTTTCTGAGCATGACACAACGCGTAGCACTGGTAACTGGCGGCAGCCGCGGCATTGGTGCAGCCATTGCGAAAACACTGGCTAAAGACGGCTTTGATATTGCTCTGACTTACGCCCGCAATGCAGACGCAGCAGAAGCCGCTGCCGCCAAAGTGCGGGCACTGGGCCGCAAAGCCCTGAGCATTCAGGCTGATGGCACGACAGTTGAAGGCAATCAGGCTGGCGTTGCCGCAACGGTTAAAGAATTTGGCCGCATTGATACACTGGTCTGCAACGCTGGCACCTATCCCTACGGGCCCATTAGCGAAATGAGCGTTGCCCAGATTGAACATGTGCTGAACCTGAATGTGCGCGCCGTGATGGTGGAAACCATGGAAGCCGTAAAGCACATGAAGGAAGGCGGCCGCCTGATTTTCATCGGCTCCGCATTTGGTGCCCGTGCGCCCTTCCCCGGTATTTCGCTCTATGCTGCCACCAAGGCTGCTCTGCGTGGTTTTGCACAAGGGGTTGCCCGGGACCTCGGCCCCAAAGGCATTACCGTCAACGTGGTGGAACCCGGCCCCATTGATACAGACATGAACCCCGCTACCGGGGATGTTGCCAAACTGATCAGCAGCTATGTGGCAACGGGCAAATACGGCACGGTGCACGACATTGCCAACATGGTGTCCTTCCTCGCCAGCCCAAAAGCTGGCTACATCACAGGCGCTGCTCTGCCTGTGGATGGTGGTCTGGAAGCCTGATTTTTCAAGTTACTGTCGTTTTGAAAAACTGGAAAAGCTGTGTTACTTTTCCAGTTTTTATATTCTCATTTTGGAATTTTGATTTATTTTATAGTTATACACTTATATTCTCTTAATCATATCTCGTTGTGATTTTCAAAGCATAAGCGCGCTACGCACTTTGCCCCTCTAAAGAAACAATGTAGATCTATTTTTATTATTGAGAAGATAGTTTTTTAAAGTATATTATATTACCAAAAATTACACCAAGTAACAAAATACGATTTTCCAATGTAGAATATTGAGATCCTGTGTACCCATCAAGAAAAGAAATACAAAAAATAAGAACCACATTGAAAAAAATAAATAAAATTGATATTTTTGTATTTTTAGACATTTTATTTTACCTTATAATTAATTATTAACAATATTTATTTTATAATTTATCAGCATACTCAATCCAGAACCAATAATAAAGAAGCTTCCCTGAAAAACTACCGATCATTATTCGCATGACGCTCGCCTACCGCTCACCACCATCCCCCCATGGCTATGGTCAATATTTTCCAGCCTTGCAAAGAACTGCACCCTTATCAAGGCCCCCAACCGCAGCAGCAGAACGCTGCGGGGAAAAGGAGTTAACAGTCTTACCGGGAGCCTGCCAGCCGGACCAGAATACGGCCCCGGATTTCTCCATCCAGAAGATCAGAGGCTGCCTTTTTGACATCGGAAAGCGAAATTTCCGTAATAATACCATTCAGTTTTTCCGGCTCAATTAACTGCGCAAGTTGCTGCCATGCTGCAAGGCGCTCCTCTTTCGGGCAATGGACGCTATCAATCCCGACCAGCGTGACGCCCCGCAGAATGAACGGCGCAACGGTTGCCGGGAAGTCCATCCCCGCGGCAAGACCGCAGGCCGTCACCACCCCATGATACTGCATGGATGCGCACAGGGCCGCCAGCACCGCGCCCCCGGCAACATCCACAGCCCCGGCCCATTGGGCTTTTTCCAGAGGGCGGGTCAGGCGCAGTAAAGCCTGTCGCGGCAGAATGTCCGCGGCCCCCAGTTCCCGCAAAGCGGGCTCTTCTTCCGGGTGGCCGGTAATCGCTGTCACCTGATAGCCCAGGCGGCTCAGCAGCATCAGCGCAACACTTCCCACGCCGCCGGAAGCACCCGTCACCACAATCGGCCCGCTTTTGGGCGTAACACCTTCCCGGATCAGGGCGCGCACGCACAGCATGGCGGTATACCCTGCCGTCCCCAACGCCATGGCCTGACGCGCACTGAACGCAGACGGCAGAGGAATCAGCCAGTCACCCGGCACACGCGCCCGCTCAGCCAGACCGCCCCAATGGCTTTCCCCCGCGCCCCAGCCGTTCAGCACCACATGCTGGCCAACAAACAGACCGGGGTGAGAAGACGCTTCAATCGTTCCGGCAAAATCAATGCCCGGCACCATCGGGTAGGAGCGGACAATCGGCCCCTTGCCGGTTATCGCCAGCGCATCCTTGTAATTCAGGCTGGACCATTCGACCCGCACCATCACATCGCCTTCCGGCAGCTGGTCTTCCGCCAGAGAATGCTCATGGACGACCTGGTCTCCATCGGCATTTTTTTCGATCAGCAAGGCTCGGAACATGGCCAGTCTCCTTCACACCTCTCAACGCTCCTCTTGCGCCGGAGATCATCCCACTACGCCATTTTTGAGAAATCGCTGTTCACAAAGCCGCGGGCAAGCTCGGGCTGCTCGGCCAAGTTTGAGAAAATAAATTAGGATTTTAAAAAGGCAGCAGATATAACCTTGTCCAATAAGCTATTTCTTATTGAACTCCGAGCGTGTCTTGATTCTTTTCCTTACCGGTTTTCTCGCCCTCTTTCTGCTGATTGCTGTCAGCATCCTGATTTCTCTCTCCGAGATTTCCTTTGCCGCCGCCCGTGATGTGCGGCTGCGTTCCCGGGCAGAAGCGGGTGATAAACGCGCACAGGCCTTTCTGGCCCTGCGGCGCAATAGCGGTCAGGTCATTACTGTTCTCCAGATCTGCCTGAACGGGGTGGGGATTCTGGGCGGTATTGTCAGCTCGGAAATGCTCTCCCCGCCCTGCGGGGACCTGCTGCGCTACTGGGGCCTGCCGGACGGACTGGCGGAAAAGACCGGCTCGGCCATCAGCTTCATCATGGTCACCGGCCTGTTCGTCCTGTTTGCCGACCTGCTGCCCAAACGGGTGGCCATGAACGCGCCGGATAAAGTCGCGCTCTCCATTGGCTGGTTTCCCAAACTGGCCCTGCGGGTGCTGTATCCGTTTGTCTGGATTTTCTCCAAGGTGTCTGACGCTGTTCTGCGCGCCATGAAAATCCCGGCAGCCTCCGCCGTGGAACCGGTGACGCCGGAAGACCTGCGCGCCATTCTGGCCGCCGGCACCGCCTCTGGCGTGCTGCTGGAGCAGGAACACCAGATGATCCAGAACGTGCTGGGTCTGCAGGACCGCTCGGTCACCTCCGCCATGACCCCGCGTGACGAGATTGTCTATCTGGACGTGCAGGACAACGCGGAAAATAACCACGAGAAGGTCCGGGCCAAACCCTATTCTCGTTACCCGTTGTGTGATGGTGGACTGGACAAGGTCATTGGCTCCATCCGTGCGGAAGACGTTCTGGCCTCAGTTGTGGACCCTGCCAGTATCCCGGAAGGCCCTGCTCTGCGCGGCAACCCGATTTTCCGCATGCGGCGGGATGTGCTCTCCGTGCCGGAAACGCTCAACCTGTGGGACACGCTGGCACAGTTTGATACCCACGGCGTGGGCTTTGCCCTGATTGTGAATGAATACGGGCTGGTTGTCGGGCTGATTACCTTTAAGGACATCATGGGTGCGCTCATGGACGGTCTGGCCAACCCGTTTGAAGAACAGGCCATTGTCCGGCGTGATGAAAATTCCTGGCTGATCGACGGCGCAGCCCCGATTGGCGACGTGATGCGGGAACTGCATATCATCGAACTGCCCGACAGCGCTCAGTTTGACACCATTGGCGGCTTTGTCATGCACCGCCTGCGCCGCATGGCCCGCAAGGCCGACCGCGTGGATGCCGGAGGCTTCCGGTTTGAAGTGGTGGACGTGGAAGGCTTCCGCATCAACCAGCTGCTGGTTACCCGCCTGACCTGACCTATCCCGCAGGCTTGTCCCCCCGTAAGAGCCGGGGCCATGCCTGCATTCTCTCGAAGCAGACCGCCTGTGTTATGCAGGCGCATGTTTCGTATCCGCTTTCTCCCCTGTCTGTTTTTCTCCAGCTGCTTTGCGGGTCTCGCCGCACCTTTAGGTGTTCGTGCTGAGACGGCCCGACCAGTTTCGGCCCCGGCTCCCTCCGGCGCTGTTCTGGAAAAAGTCCTGCTGATCTCCCGGCATGGCATTCGCAGCCCGACCAAACCACTCGCCACGCTGGAAAAAAAGACTGGCCGCGCATGGTCTGGCTGGCCCGTGCCTCCGGGAGAGCTGACGGATCATGGCCGGGCTAATCTGGCCCTCATGGGGCAGTTTCTCCAAAGCTGGTATGCGCCCCTTCTCCCGCAGGCTTCCGCCCCCTGCGCCTCCGCCAAGGCCGTTTTTGTCTGGGCTGATTCTGCGGATACCCGCACGCGCCAAAGTGGTGACATTCTGAGCCACGCCTTAACGCAGGGCTGCACCAGCACCGCGCAGAGTCTACCTGCTGGCCAGCATGATCCGTTGTTCAATGCGCTGGCCGCCGGACAGGCTCATCTTGACCCACAGCGCGTCATGCCGCCCCTCACCCGCGCGTTCCAACAGGACATCCCCCCGGACAGGCCCGAGGCGCAGGCGGCTTCTGCCTTGCAGGCCGTGTTTGCGCCTAACGGATGCCAGAAGCGGAAAGGACCATGCTTTTCTGCTCCAACTGTCCTTTCCTGGAAGAAAGGCCTGCCTCATGCGACAGGCGGCCTTAACCTGAGCGCCTCCACGGCGGAAAACCTCCTGCTGGAATACGAGCAAGGCCTGCCCTCCACGGTTTTTGCCAGCTCACAGATGGCGACGGACAACGATGCCGCCAGAACCCGCCAGCTTCTGGACGCTGTGCTGCCCGCCCATGCCCTGCAAAGTGACAGGCTAAGACGCCTCCCCGCACTGGCCGTGCCTCGCGGGCATGTTCTGGCTGAAACGCTCCTTACCGCTCTGGCAGAGCACCCTCTCTCGCTCCCGGACGGCTCTGCGCTTCCGGCCTCTGCCCGGCTGATCCTGTTTGCCGGGCATGACACAACGCTGGACATGCTGGCCACGCTCTTCGGGCTGGACTGGTCCTTCCCTGACCAGCCTGACCGCACCGCACCAGATACCACTCTGGCCTTTGAACTCTGGCGGTTGCCTCATGGGCAAAAAGACGTGCGTTTCCGTGTGTTCCACCAGTCTCTGGAGCAGTTACGGCAGGTGCAGCCCATGAGCAGTCAGGCCGGGCAAGGCGCGCCCCTGCTGCTCCACAGCCGGTTTTGCCCAAACACCGCGCAGGCGGCCTGCACGCTGGATGACCTGACCCTTAGTGTGAATAAGCTCAAAGAACAGGATTTATGATTTCTTAAAGAAGAAGCCATAAAAGCTGCCGAAGGCCTGCGCCATGCGGCCTGTTAATTAAAAGATTTTCGTCCGTTCCAAAAAATGCCAGAATTGGGCGCTTAACACGTGTCCAATTTCTAACAAGAGTGTTTGTCATGAGCTTCAAAAAAGCGTCTCTCATCCTTCTCCCGGCGCTTCTGCTGGCAGCCTGCGCAGAAACACCGATGGGCCCGACCGCCATGGTTCTTCCCGGCCCCGGCAAGGACTACGCCACCTTCCAGCAGGAACAGAATTTCTGCCGGTCTCAGGCCACGGCCGCTGTGCAGGGGCAGGCGGGCAGCCAGAACCGTAAGGCTCTTTATGGCGGTCTGGCTGCAACCGCTCTGGGCGCTGGTCTGGGTGCTGCGGCTGGCGGTGGCGCCGGGGCTGGCATTGGTGCCGGCGCTGGTGCTCTGGGTGGCGCGCTGGGTGGGGGTGCCTATTCCAACAGCCAGAACGGCGGCATTCAGACCCAGTATAACAATGCCTATGTTCAGTGCATGGTCGCTTACAAGAACGTCCTGCCCCGCTAAAAACGGCAGACGTTCGCTTTACGCTGTGCATTCAGGTGGCTCGCTTCGGCGGGCCACTTTTTTATAAAAAACCCACATCTTCCCGTGCGCCCAGCAGTGCAAAAACTCTTGCCACACCTGAGCCAGAGGTCGATGCTCCGCTGCATGAGCGCCTTTCCTTCCTCCCCCCGTATTGCCACCCTTGTTCTGGCGGGCGGTACCGGCTCCCGCATGGGCGGGTGTGACAAACCCCTTCTTCCCCTTTCCAAAACACACACGGTGCTGGATTACGTGCTGGCGGCACTCCGCCCCCATTGCGCTGCTCTTGCCCTCAGCGCCAATGGTGACGCCTCCCGCTTTGCGCCGTGGAACCTGCCAGTTCTGCCCGATACGCAGGCGGACATGGGGCCTCTGGCTGGCATTCTGGAAGGTTTGCGCTGGGCGGAAAGCCAGAACTGCTCTGTTCTGATAACCGTGCCCGGCGATACCCCTTTTATCCCGGCGGACCTGCCACAACTCCTGCTCCCCGCTCCCGCTGTCGCGGTGTCGGACAATCGGCAGCATCATCTGGTTGCCAGCTGGCCCACCGCGTGCCGCCCTGCGTTGGAAGACTGGCTGAAGCAGCCCGACCATAAAGACAAACTGCGCATCCGCTGTTTTGCTGCGACCTTAGGCGTGCGGGATGTTGTCTTCCCTGCGCACACGCCCGACCTGTTTTTCAACATCAACACACCCGATGAGTATGTCTATGCCCGCAAACTAGTCCATGAAGGCCTGAGCCATGTCTGATTTTGTCATGACCCGCTGGCCTGTCGAGCGTTTTACGGAAGAGGGAACCGAGGCGACCACTCTGGCCATTGCTGAGGAAACCCCGATCAGCTTTGTTTATAACAGCGTGCCTTATGCTGTCATGATGGGAACGCTTCAGGACCTTGAAGACTACGCCTATGGGTTTTCCATTACGGAACGCCTTGTATCCAACGCAGCCTCCATCCGCGGTGTGCGGACTGAGATTGGGGAAGATGGCGTCACGCTCTCACTTGATATTGCCGGAGAAGACTTTCGCCGCCTCCTTCAGTCCCGCCGCGCCATGACGGGCCGGACAGGCTGTGGCGTGTGTGGCAGTGAAGACCTGAAAAGCCTCCATACCGCCCTTCCCGCTGTGCCTGTCATGCCACCGGTGCCGCTATCCGCCATCCGGCAGGCCCTGAAGACTCTGGCCGACCATCAAACGCTGAATGCGCAGGTGCATATGGTGCATGGTGCGGCGTGGTGTGGGCCAGATGGTAGTATTCACATGATACGCGAAGATGTGGGCCGCCATAACGCGCTGGATAAATTGATTGGTGCCGGGCTTCGTCAAAACGTCTGCTTTGCAGAAGGATTTTGCCTGATTACCAGCCGATGCTCGTTCGAGATGGTGCAAAAAGCCATTCTGGCAGGCTTTTCCACACTGGTCGCCATTTCCGCCCCCACCACGCGCGCCTTGCGTCTGGCACAAGAAGCGGGCCTGACCATTGTGGCGCTGGCGCGGCGATCTTCTCAACATCTGTTTACAGGGGCTGTTGGCTAAAACGTCTTAATTAGCCAGCCTATTTTGACCTGCGCCACTCCGGAACACAGCACCATGTAAAAACCCCTTTCAGGCAAACCTGGAAGGGTTTTTTATTATCGAATCAAGAAAACCATCCCGAAAAGAGACCCGGTCAGGCCTCCCTCAGCACGGTATCAGACCTCAGCTTAGAAGCCTGCCTGAATACGAGCAGCAACTGAGTTACCTGTGCGGCCATAAATGTTGGTTGCCTGCTCGCTACGAGACACAATGAAGTGGCTGTAATCGAGCATGAGGCGGAAGTGACGGTTCGGATACCAGTTCAGACCACCCGTCCAGACCGTCTGCTGACCACCACGGATCACGTTCTTGGCGTTTGCATCGTTCAGGCGGCTATTGAGGTCGATCACACTGTAATGGCCGACAACTTCCAGCGCACCCCAATGGTTGCGAGCGGGATCAAATTCTTCGGCTTCCGGAACACCTGGCGCACCAAAGGCCCCTTCTTTTTCGTTATACAGACGCGGGTTGCCGAACAGCGTATAGGCTGCGGACCCATACCAGCCCTGGAAGCCAGCAGACTTCAGGCCCGGCGCATCGCGCTGAACACCAACGTGATAGTATTCGCCTTTCACAATCAGGCGCTTCCAGCGGACACCCAGTTCCGGACCAGCCGCCCAGACCTGTGCCGCGTTGCTAATCCCACCTGTTGCGGCAAGGTTGGCTTCCCCAATGTCGAACTCAGGACGCTGACCGAAAGAGGTGGAGCGAGAGCAGGACGTCGCTGACGTAGAGTTACACGCCAGACGGAACGCAGAAATACCGGATGCCCCCATGTGGACATCCCAGTCTTTTGTGGCAACGGGACGGCCTGCAACACGCAGCGTCGCACCTGTCTGGCTATCCATGGTGGTGCCGCTGCCGCCACCGTAATAGGTGCTGCTCATGTCAGACGCGTTGCGGTGACCCCATTCCTGACCAGTGAAATAACCTGCAATCCACCAGCGTTTTTCATAATGCAGACCACCAACACTGAAGCGGGCATCACCTGCGGCGATGTTACGCACCATGTCGGTGATGCTCGGACGTTCGAGCGTGAAGAAGTCGTTCGAGCTTTCGGAATCTTCTTCCGTCACACGCGGCTGGAAGTAACCCACCGTCAGGATGGTGTTATGCAGACCGGTGTAGTTCAGGTTGCCTTCATACAGGCCAACATACCCGTCGTTATGGTTGGCACCGAAGTCCGGCGTGACAGCCGCAACCCAGTTTTTATAGCGGAAGGTAAACGGAATACGCAGACGGCGCATGTTGGTGGTAAAGCTGTTGAACGCCCCACGCCCTTCACCCGCACGCGGCCCGGAATTGAAGAACCCACCGAAATCTTCATGGAAGGCCAGACCGATAGAGAGGCCGTAAGCCCCATCTTCAGACGCTACCGTAAAGCGGCCTTTCGGGAAGCCGACGATCATGCCGCCAACATGCACGTTCTCATCACTCTTCGTGGCAGCACGGAAAGATTTCCAGGACATAACGTCGCCGCGGTCAGACGTCGGCGTGCCAGAATTAGCCAGATGGATGCGAGTAGAGGATGCTGCCGGTTCGTTAAACTGCACGCTCGGATCAACCGGACCCGATGCGATCTCATGATGGCTGGTGGCGCGACCGCCATGAGCTGATGCGATGCTCACCCGGTCCTGTCTGCGGGAAATATTTTCGGTCTTGGCCAGCCGACTTTTCAGCGTGGTGATCTGCCCCATCATCTCTTTGCGCATCTGCGCCATTTCAAGGCGGAGAGCCCGGATCTGTGCGTCGTCAGAAGATGATGCCATTGCAACAGGTGCCGCGCCACCCATCAGAAAAGACGCAAAAGCCAGAGATGAAATAACCGGTTTACAGCGCATCATTGCCATTCCAGAGGAGAGAAGATGAACGCTGAATATCCCGCCGAACGTCTTTTGTGCGTGATGGTTTCGTGATGCTTTCGTTACAGTTCTATGACAAAAAAGGCGGGCTGAATGATTCAGCCCGCCTCCTCTATAAAAAGACTTTTTTAAGAGAAAATTCTCAAAAAGACTTCTGAAAAATTTTTATATAATATCAGGATTCTTATTTTGCGCTCTTCCATGCAGACAGAATACTGGTCTTCACAGACTGCGGCAGAGCCACATAGTCCAGCTTCTGCGCCGTGGCATCACCCTTTTCAAACGCCCAGCTGAAGAACGTGCGAACGGCTTCCCCACGTGCAGCATTTTTCGGGGCAACCGGGGTCAGCACGTACGTCGCAGAAACGATCGGCCATGCGCCCTTACCCTGCGTGTCCAGCAGATTGACCGCGAAGTGAGAGGCATGCTGCCAGTCGGCGGCTTCTGCGGCATGCGCAAAGCTCGTCTGGTTTGCAGCAACATCTTCACCCGCACGGTTGTGCAGTTTGACAGTCGTCAGGTGGTTACGGCTGGCATAGGCATATTCAACGTAGCCA
The DNA here is from genome assembly GCF_044094635.1 of Acetobacter sp. KSO5. Classification (NCBI taxonomy): domain Bacteria; kingdom Pseudomonadati; phylum Pseudomonadota; class Alphaproteobacteria; order Acetobacterales; family Acetobacteraceae; genus Acetobacter; species Acetobacter sp. KSO5. The sequence continues at coordinate 2,908,980 of NZ_CP172014.1, forward strand.
ATAGCGCCTTCCGTGTTCTGCACGGTTGCTGCCACGCCATCGTTGCCACGAGCACCCAGACCACCGGGCCAGGAGATGGACGTGCTGGCACCCAGAGAATCGTGCCAGGAAGCAGAAGACCCAGCCAGATAAGATGTGAATACAAAAGTGGTGCCGGAACCGTCTGCACGGTGCACCGGGGCCACCGGCATGTCCGGCAGGGTCACACCCGGGTTCAGAGCTGCAATTTTCGGGTCATTCCATTCCGTAATTTCACCGGAATAAATACCAGCCAGCACAGCACCGCTCAGGCGCAGCGTGTCCGCTTTCATGCCCGGAATATTAATGACGGGCACAATGCCGCCCATCACGGTCGGGAACTGAAAAAGACCGGCAGATTCAATCTTTTTTGCATCCATCGGCGCATCGGATGCCCCGAAATCAACCGTTCCTGCCAGAACCTGATTCTGCCCGGCGCTGGAGCCAACGCTCTGATAGTTTACCGTAACACCTGCTGCGGTTTTAGCTGTCTCACCCCAGGCTTCGTAAATCGGGGCGGCAAAGCTGGAACCTGCGCCCGTGACGCTTTCGGCCCGGGAGACGCTTGGCAGTGCCGCGGTCAGGCACGTTGCAGCAAGCAGACACAGAGCAGGCCTGAAGGAAAGACGCATTTCGGTTTTATCCCTGGACATCATAAATAACGACGCAACTCGCCACGTCGGGGACAACCCTTAACGGGTTTACTGCCTTCGGGGGATGACATGTTGAAGACTGTTTTATGAAGGTTTTATGACACCCACAGAGGCAACACATGGCAGCCACATTTTGCAGGTTGTGCCCTTCCCCACAGTACTCTCCACCACAAAACGCCCCCCATGCCGGGTAACAACATGCTGGACAATGGCCAGCCCCAGCCCGCTCCCCTGCACCGTGGCCGCCGTTTTGGGCACACGATAGAAATGCTCCGTCAGCCGGGGCAGATGGCGCGCAGCAATCCCCGGTCCATTATCTGCCACACTTAACACCACGCCCGGTACGGCAGGCCAGCGCGGGTCAGGCGGCGCAAGCGCGCAGGACACCGTCACCTGCAGGGCAGACGGAGCACCAGCCGCATCCGGCAGGGTGCCGTATTTGAAAGCATTTTCGATCAGATTGATCAGAACCTGCACAAGCTGACTGGTATCTGCCGCAACGCATAAGGCAGGATCAGACACTGGCTGGATCGTCAGTTTTGCCTTTTTCAGGCGGAACAGCGCCTGAGACTCGGCCTTCAGACGGGCAAACAAATCCTTCAGCGCCACCGAACCACGCGGGCGCTGATGTTCCACACGCTGCACACGGGACAGATAGAGCAGATCATCCAGCAAATGCTGCATCCGCTTGCCCTGCGCGGCCATGATGCCAAGAAACTCCTGCTGGGCTTCCGGGTCATCCGCCGCCGGGCCTTGCAGCGTTTCCACAAACCCCATCAGCGCGGCAAGCGGCGTGCGCAGTTCGTGGCTGGCATAGGCCACAAAGTCGGTATGCTGGCGCTCGGTATTGTCTGCTTCCGTTTCATCACACAGCGCGACAAAAACCAGCGCATGCTGCGAGCGATCCGACGAGACACTCCCGCCTCGCGCTCCTGCAAATAGCGAGGCAGGAAGAACATGCTGCTGAAAACGGGCCTGAATCACCCGGTGATGCGGAACATCCAGCACAATGCGGGCCGTTTCTGAACAAACAGCTGTGTCCAGACTTTTTTCAACCAGCCGGTCCAGCGCTGTCTGAAAAGCCGGATGGCGCTTGATGCTCCCCAGATTATCTTCAAAAATCCGATACGCTTCCGGCGAGGCGTAATGCAGCCGCCGTTCCTCATCCAGCACCATTGTAGCGGCAGGCAGACAGGCCATGACCTGTTCAACCCCTTCCGGCACAGCTGTTCTGGAAGAAGCGGGACTTTCTTCCTGATGGTAGCTCGGAATCTCTACTTTTTCGGGGCGCAGCCGGGCCGCCAGCAAGCTGGCTGTCAGCCCGCTGCCCACCAGGATGCCCGCAACAGCAACGAGTGCCTCATGCATCATCAGGCACTCCGTTGCGCCAGAACGGCCTCAGTCCTGTGGCATATCAAGTGCATATCCCCGGGCGCGGACGGTTCTGATCAGGTCTTTCTCATCCCCTGCGTTCAGCGTTTGCCGCAGCCGTCTGATATGCACATCTACTGTGCGGAGTTCCACACAGGAGCTGCGCTCCCATGCCTGTTCCAGCAGTTCCTCGCGCGAGAAAACCTGACCGGGATGCGTCATCAGGAATTCCAGCAGCCGGTATTCCGTCGGCCCCAGCGGCAGAAGCCGCCCGTTGCGTTCCACCTTATGGGCCACACGGTCCAGCACGAGAGAGTCAAACTTCAGCACATTGCCAGACGGCGGCAGCCGACGCAGCATGGCTTTGACCCGCGCAAAGAGCGTTTCCATGCCGAAGGGCTTGATCAGATAATCATCCGCACCGATTTCCAGCCCCCGCACGCTATCAGTCTCCTGCCCGCGCGCACTGAGCATAATGATGGGTATGGACTTGGTTTTTGGCTGTTCTCTTAACTGCCGGCAGACTTCCAGCCCGGAAATACCGGGGAGCATCCAGTCCAGCAGGACCAGATCAGGCGTACGGCGGCTAATCTGGTCAAGGGCCGTATGGCCATCTCCGGCCAGGCGCACATCGTAGCCCTGTTTTTCCAGATTATAGCAGATCAACCGGGAGAGTGCCGGGTCATCCTCAACAACGAGAACGCTTGCATTGTGTGTCATGAGCATCCCATAGCGGTTCGCGGCGCAGGATAAGCTGGAGGCCATAGAAAAAACAACCAGTGTCATAAAAGTTACACACTTTACGACCCTTGTTCGGGAAGCTCTTCTGGCTTGCAAAATCCTTCTATGCAAAGGGCAGAATTCTGGATTATGGAGCGCTCAGGAGCTGGACCGGCAATTGTGCCGGATGCACCTCCAGGAAACGCTCGCATGAGTATTTTTCGCACTCTTCTGCCGCAAACCTGCAGAAGCTTTCACCTGTCCCTGAGCACGCGCCTTCAGACCCTCCAGAGCCAGATCTCCCGCTCCTTCTCGGAACGCGGGCTGCTTGAACTGGGTATGCTGGAAGGCATCTGCACGACGCTGGAAAACAAGGCCCAGAAGGAGCGTATTCGTGCGCTGTATCCTGCCGCCGGTGTTTTTGGCGTGTTTGCCGAAGGCGACACGGCCACGGCCATGCAGCAGAATCCGCTGAGCCGCTAATCCCGCCGCTCAGCGCAGCAGCACAAAAAATCTCATCTGTGTTCCTCTTGGGATCGTGACCATTTTTGCCAAATGGTCACGCAGGAGGAGACATGTTTGTTGCGCAAGCATGCAGGCCAACTAACAGGCTACTGAATGAAGAAACAAAAAGACCCGCCTTATGGTCCTTTAAAAAGGCCCCAAGGCGGGTCTGAACAGCGTCTAAAGACGGATGTTTAATCAGTCTTCAAACGGGTCGCGCATCAGGATGGTGTCATCACGGTCCGGGCTGGTGGACAGCAGGGTGACGGGTGCGCCAACCAGCTCTTCAATCCGCCGCACATATTTGATCGCCTGTGCCGGAAGATCCGCCCAGCGGCGTGCGCCGTGCGTGGTTTCTTTCCAGCCTTCCATGGTTTCAAAAATCGGCTTGATGCGCGCCTGTGCCGCCGGAGAGGACGGGAACCGGTCGGTCTTTTTGCCGTCCAGTTCATAACCTACGCAGACGCAGATTTCATCCAGACCATCCAGCACGTCCAGCTTGGTCAGCGCCAGACCATTGACGCCACCAACACGCACAGCGTGACGCACCAGAATGGCGTCAAACCAGCCGCAGCGGCGCGGGCGACCCGTCACGGTACCAAATTCATGCCCGCGTTCACCAATCTTGCGGCCAATATCGTCAAACAGTTCGGTCGGGAACGGCCCTTCACCCACGCGGGTGCAATAGGCTTTGGCAATGCCCAGCACGAACCCGGCAGCGTTCGGACCCATGCCAGCACCCGTGCCAGCATTAGCGGCAACCGTGTTGGAGCTGGTGACGAACGGATACGTCCCGTGGTCCACATCCAGCATGACGGCCTGAGCGCCTTCAAACAGGATACGGCGGCCACCGCGACGGGCGTCGTCCAGAATGTCCCATGTGGGGGCCATGAACGGCAGAACCTTGGGGGCAATGTCCGTCAGGAAGGCCATCAGGTCTTCTTTTTTGAACGTGTCAGCACCCAGACCGGCCAGCAGCGTGTTGTGGTGCAGCAGCAGCTCGTCCAGCTTCCAGTCCAGCGTTTCCGGCTCGGCCAGATCACACAGACGGATAGCGCGGCGGGCTACCTTGTCTTCATACGCCGGGCCAATGCCGCGGCCTGTGGTGCCAATTTTGCGGTCACCACGAGCAGCTTCACGCGCGCGGTCAAGCGCACCGTGCACCGGCAGGATCAGCGGGGCGTTTTCTGCAATTTTCAGGGTGTCCGGGGTCACTTTCAGACCCTGTTCCTGAATACGGCCAATTTCCGCCAGCAAAGCCTGCGGGTCGACCACCACGCCGTTGCCGATAATGCCCAGCTTGCCGCTCACCACGCCAGAGGGCAGCAGAGAAAGCTTGTAAACCTGATTGCCAACAACCAGCGTGTGCCCGGCATTGTGGCCGCCCTGAAAGCGCACAACAATGTCTGCCCGGCTGGCCAGCCAGTCTACAATTTTACCTTTGCCTTCATCGCCCCACTGGGCGCCGATCACCGTGACGTTGGACATAAACGGTCTGCTCCTGGAAAATCTGCCTGAAAACCCTGCCGAGAGGCCAACCCGCCCCTCTGCCGCACGTGGTTAGTCAAGCTTTGTGCACGTTGCACCAGAAAGAATGTGGCTGCACCCCAAACGCAGCGCCTCGGCCCGGTCATGCTCCGGGCCTGTGAGGGGGGTGCCGGATGGCAGGGCGGCCAGCGTGGCATGCCCTTCGGCCCGCAGACGGGCCGCAACCTGTGCGTCCGCATCGGGGGCAAGATAAATGCGCTGGCGGGCCTGCGCTGGCGGAATGGTGCGGAACAGCACATCCGGCCGGAAGGTCAGGCCGCAGGCTGGTTCATTATCACTGGAGAGATAACGGCCACCGCGCCCGAGTTCTTCCGCACGGCCCACGGCAAACACCGTCACGCACACGCCGGTATGATATTTCCAGCCCCGGAATTCGACCGGATCAACCGTCAGCCGCAGGCCGGGGTTGGCTTTACGCAGGGCCGCAACCGTTGCCGCCAGACGCTCACTAAAGGCGCGGGCCCGTGGCGGCAGGCTGATATGGGCAAGCTGTTCAAGCGCCTGTTCGGCAGGGCCAGCGGCGCGCAGCAGGGCGATCAACGTGTCAGACAGCGTCCCACCCAGTTCCGCGACAGCCGCCGCATCCTTGCGGTCCAGCGCGCGCATCAGAACAGGGCGGACACTGGCGGAAATATTGGCTTCTTCCAGCAGAGCAGGAACCAGCGGCGGCATGGTAAGGTCAAACGAGACCTCCGGCACACCCAGCTGGGCCAGCGCTTCCGCACCAACGGACATCACTTCCGCATCCGCCTGCGGGCTATCCGGGCCGATCAGCTCAATCCCGGCCTGCATGATCTGCCGACCGCTTTCTTCCGCCGCCGCAGGCATCACCACCACACAGGCCCCGGCATAGGACACGCGCAAAGGCCGCGCCGCAGCGCCAAGCCGAGTCGCCGCCATACGGGCAATCTGGGGGGTGATGTCAGGCCGCAGGACCATCATCTTGCGAGTATCCGGGTCCATCACGCGGAAGCTCTGGTCTGCCAGAGTCGCGCCGGACCCTGCCAGCAATGTGTCTTCAAACTCCATGAGCGGCGGCCGCACACGGTCGTACCCGTGCGAGGCGAATACGCCCATAAGTGTCGCAACCCCTTCTGCCTCGGTCCGGGCATCGGGGGTCAGGAGGTCTACAAAGCCAGCCGGGAGCAAAGCCGGGCTAAAGGGCGGGTCATCCGTCATGCTTCGGCCTATAGCACTGCACGCCGCGCCCGTCATGCCCGCAAACCTGCACTTTTTTAACGGTTCTCACCCCTGCGGGACGCCGGGCAGCGTCTCCCACCCCGGCCCGATGACCGTAATGACCCTCCGGCCCATGCCATCAGCCCGCAGAACGATGATGTTCTGGTCTTCCAGCCATTCCACCAGACGGCGGGCGCGGCCTTGCGAGACGGTGCCGTACACACGCGCAATTTCCGCGTCCGACGGGCACGGCAGGCGGCCAATGGCGGCGCGGGCCAGAAACAGAAAAACGGATTGCAGATCTTCCGGCAGGGCATTGGCCAGCCCCTCCGCCTGCTGCCAGTCCGGCGAGGCCGACATATCCTCACTCACGCCACTCCGGGCCGTGGCCAGAGCGCGATTAAAGGCCTTGAGGTCCAGCGCATTACGCCCCAGCCCGGCAATACGGCAGCGCACCAGAAAATCCTGATACAGCACGGCGGAAGCCCGGAAGGAGGTTTCATCATCCGTCAGCATATCGCGCAGGATGGCATTCATGCGGGCTTCACGCTCGGCCTGATCTTCCGGCGGTTCTTCCTGCTGCTGTTCTTCCTGCGAAGCAGCGGCCTGTGCTTCGCCGTGGGCGGCCAGCTGGGTCAGCAGATCGGGCTGCGGCGTGGCAGGCGCTTTTCTGGGACGGGCCACAAAGTCTGAAACCGGTACCGGGGCCAGGATCAGATCATGCACCGGGGCAGAGGGCGGCTCGAACGGTGTCAGCACCGGCCCGGCAGAGCGGCTTTCTGTCTCCACCGTGCCAATCCGCACAGGCGTCGGCCTGCGGCACATGGCCGGGCCAAGAGCGACAAAGGTGCCGCGCGCCAGATCTCGAAAGGCTTCGGCCTGCCGGCGTTCCATGCCCAGCAGGTCCGCCGCGCGGGCCATGTCGATATCCAGAAAGGTCCGGCCCATCAGGAAGTTGGAGGCTTCCGCCGCCACGTTCTTGGCCAGCTTGGCCAGACGCTGCGTGGCGATAATACCTGCCAGACCACGTTTACGGCCGCGGCACATCAGATTGGTCATGGCCCCCAGCGAGGCGCGACGCGCTTCATCCGAGACCTCACCGGCAGCAGCTGGAGCAAACAACTGAGCCTCATCCACCACAACCAGCACGGGATACCAGTATTCTCTCGGGGCCTCGAACATGCCGCCCAGAAAGGCTGCGGCCCATTTCATCTGCTGGTCGGCATCCAGACCTTCCAGATTGAGCACCACAGAGGCACGGTGCATGCGCATCCGCTCCCCGGCGGCATGAAGCGCCATGTCTGAACATTCCGCGCCATCAATTACCAGATGACCGAATTTTTCCGCCAGACTGACAAAGTCACCTTCCGGGTCGATAATCGCCTGCTGCACCATGCGAGCGGACTGCTCCAGCAGACGCCGCAGCAGGTGCGATTTCCCGGACCCGGAATTACCCTGCACCAGAAGCCGGGTGGCCAGAAGTTCGGCAAGGTCCATGCGTGCCGGGCCACCCCCCGGCACATCACCCATCACGATCATGTTGCTGCTCATAGGGGCATCCGATACCGCTCCGGATGGGTGTCCCGCAACCATGCAAGCGCCCCTTCTGCCGCACCGCGTCCGGTTGCAAGGCATGCGTGCAGCAGATAGCCGCCGGTTGGGGCCTCCCAGTTCAGCATTTCTCCGGCCACAAAAACGCTAGGCAGCGCGCGCAGCATCAGCCGCTCATCACAGGCGCTTTGTTCGATCCCACCGGCTGTGGAAATGGCGCGGGCCAGCGGCTCCGGCGCTGTCAGCCGTACCGGCAACGCCTTTAATCGAGCCGCCAGAGCAGGTGTGGAGGTCGGCACAGAGCCAGCCTCCCGCAACAAGGCCACAGCAACAGGCGGCAGACGGAGGGCCTTGCGCAGTTTGTTGGACAGGCTCTCTCGCGGACGCACCGCAGCCAGCCGCTTTGTCAGGTCTTCTACAGAGAGATCGGGCCGCAGGTCACACAAAAGGTCCGCCGTGCCATGCTGAGCCAGATGCTCCCGCAAGGGCGCAGACAGAGCGTAAAGTGCGCCGCCTTCCAACCCGGAAGCCGTCACCACAAGTTCCCCACGCACGGTGCGGCTTCCAAAAGTCAGAGCCACCGGCTTGAGGGGCGTTCCGGCAAACCGTTCCCTCACAGCCTCTGACCACGCGACCTGAAACCCACAGTTAGCAGGCCGCAGAGCTGAGACAGCAACGTCGCGTTGTTCCAGCAGCAAAGCCCACCCACCGTCACTCCCCAGACGCGGCCAGCTTGCTCCGCCGAGCGCCAGAATGACCGCATCGGGTTGAGAAAATAGCGGGACATCTGGTTCTTGTAGGGGACCAGCCTGAGGCGATGTCCCCGACTTTTCCATGCGGCCCAGAGTGGCAGACGAGGCCATGCCGTGCGGCGTCTGCGGCCCCGGCACTGCCGTCCCGGACAGCGGCTGAACATTGGTATGAGGCTGTGAGAACGTCAGATGCCCCGCAGCATCCCACCCCGTCCAGCGGGTGCGGGTGTGCAGGGTGACGCCCTGCTCACGCAGCCGGGCCAGCCAGGCGCGCAGCAGGGGAGACGCCTTCATCGCGCGGGGGAAAATGCGGCCAGACGAGCCGACAAAGCTTTCCTGCCCCAACCCGTCCATCCACTGCCGGATCTGCTCCGTAGTCCACGCCTGCAGAAAAGGCGCAAGCCAGGGCGCGGCCTCGGCATAACGGGGCAGGAATTTTTCCGGGGATTCGGAATGGGTGATGTTCAGCCCGCCCCGCCCGGCCATCAGCAATTTGCGGCCAAGGCTTGGCATAGACTCCACAACCTGCACGACGCAGCCTGCGGCAGAAAGAACCTCCGCGGCGGCCAGTCCAGCGGGGCCGCCTCCAATAACAACAACACGAAACGGGTTGGTCATGCCTGTGGGACAGAACGCAGAGCAGGATGACGCATCATCCCGCCTTTTTCTCCCCGGCCCGCACAGCTGCGGCGAGGTCCTTAATCTGGTTCAGCACCCGCGGCAGGGTCTGGTCAGTCGCCTTGCCATCCGCATCCAGCGTGTCAGCCAGTGTGGAGAGCAGCGCGGAGGCCACCACGGCCCCATCTGCAATCCCTGCCGCCGTCGCGGCCTGTTCCGGCGTACGGATGCCAAAGCCAATGGCCACCGGCAGGTGAGTCGCAGCGCGGAGGCGCGGAAGGGCTTCCTGCAAGGCTTCGGCACTGGCGGTACGCGTACCGGTAATGCCGGTAATGCTCACGTAATAGACAAAGCCGGAGGCGTGCGAGAGCACATAACGCAAACGCTCGTCCGACGTCGTGGGGGCCACCAGACGGATGATATCCAGACCAGCATCCTGCGCGGGCTGTTCCAGAATATCGGCTTCTTCCGGCGGCAGATCGACCAGAATCAGGCCATCCACCCCGGCTTTGGCAGCATCCGCGCAGAAGCGGGCGTGGCCGTACGCTTCCACAGGATTGAGATAGCCCATCAGAATAATGGGCGTTTCCTGATCCTGCTCACGGAAGGCAGCAATCATTTTCAGCACACCAGCCACGGTTGCCCCAGCCTTCAGCCCACGGCGGGCGGCCAGCTGAATGACCGGGCCATCGGCGGAGGGATCAGAAAACGGCATGCCGACTTCAATCAGATCCGCCCCGGCGGCAGGCATGGCCTTCAGCAGCGCCAGAGAGGTTTCCAGATCCGGGTCGAATGCTTCCAGATACGGGATGAGTGCACCGCGCCCCTGTGCGGCCAGTGTTTTGAAACGGGCGGCAATACGGCTCACAGCTTCACTCCCAGATGCTCGGCAACGGTGAAAATATCTTTGTCCCCCCGGCCAGAAATATTGACGACCAGCAGCGTCTCTTTCGGCAAGGTGGGCGCAATTTTGGCGGCATAGGCAATGGCGTGCGCGGATTCCAGCGCGGGGATAATCCCCTCCGTGCGGGTGCAGAGCTGGAAGGCTTTCAGCGCCTCATCATCCGTGGCCCCCACATATTCCGCGCGGCCAATATCGCTCAGCCAGGAATGTTCCGGCCCCACGCCCGGATAATCCAGACCGGCGCTGATGGAATGCGCCTCGTCAATCTGGCCATCGGCATTCTGCAACAGATAAGTGCGATTGCCATGCAGCACGCCGGGCCGACCGCGCTCAATGGACGCTGCCGTCTTGCCGCTATCCAGACCATGACCAGCCGCTTCCACGCCGATCAGCCGCACAGAGGCGTCATCCAGAAACGGATGGAAAATCCCCATGGCGTTGGAGCCGCCACCAATGGCCGCAACAATCACATCCGGCAGGCGGCCTTCCTGCGCCTGCATCTGCTCTTTGGTTTCCTCACCAATCACGCTCTGGAAATCACGCACCATGGCCGGATACGGATGCGGGCCAGCCACGGTGCCCACCAGAAAATAGGTATCCGCAATGTTGGCAACCCAGTCGCGCATGGCTTCGTTCATGGCGTCTTTCAGGGTGCCCGCCCCGGCGGTCACGGGCACAACCTCAGCGCCCAGCAGACGCATACGGAAGACGTTGGGCTTCTGCCGCTCAACGTCTGTAGCGCCCATGTAAATCACGCATTGCATCCCGAACAACGCACAGACCGTGGCCGTCGCCACACCATGCTGCCCGGCTCCGGTTTCCGCCACAATACGGGTGCGCCCCATGCGGCGGGCCAGCAGGATCTGCCCCATGACGTTATTGAGCTTGTGGGAGCCGGTATGGTTCAGCTCTTCGCGCTTCATGTAAATTTTCGCGCCGCCCAGCTCTTCCGTCATGCGGCGGGCAAACCAGAGCGGGCTGGGGCGACCAACATAATCACGCAGGTAGAAATCCAGCTCTTTCTGGAAAGCCGGGTCGGCCTTGGCGGCCTCGTACGCCGCGTTCAGTTCCAGCAGCAGGGGCATGAGGGTTTCCGCCACAAACCGGCCACCGTAACGGCCGCCAAAGTGGCCACGCTCATCCGGTCCGTGCCGAAGAGAATTGGGCTGTGCTGCTGTGCTGTGCTGTTCTGCCGGGTCCGCCATGGGTGGTTCTGCCGCTCCTGATTTTTGCGTGATGTGCCGGGTCGCCCTGCCCTAAAAAGCAGGCATCCGGCTTACCAGAAGCTGAACGCACTTGCACAGAGGGCACAGAGTCTAAATTTCACCCGGTCGGGAGGGTGGATCGAGGCTTTTCCGCTATTCAGGACTGTCACTTGTCACTGTCCGCCGGTCTGGTCATATTTCCTGCGCCCGTGTGTTAGCGGTTCGCAAGAGTAACAAAACGATACGCCCGAGGAGAATTTCATGTTTCTGGCCCACAAGCCCGGCGCCCCCGCACGGGCGATTGAGAGTGAGGCCGACGCCCACGGCGTAGCATGGATTGACCTGCTGAACCCTACTCAGGAAGAACAGGAACTCGCCGCCAAAATCTGCGGCCAGCCCCTCCCCACACTGGATGACCTGAACGAGATTGAAAGCTCCTCACGCATCAGCGTGCGCAATGGAGCAGCATTCCTCTCCACCCCCCTGCTCAAAAAAACAGGGCTGGAATTTGAGGCCTTCCCGGTTGGGTTTGTGCTCACGGCGGAACGGCTCGTTACCATTCGCTATCAGCCCTACCCTTCCTTTGAGAATGTGGCCCAGCTTGTGGCCGAGCATACCCTGCCGCCCGCGCCAGCCACCACGCCCGCCCCCAGCATGGTTCTCACGCCAGAGCAGAGAGAAAGCGATGCGGCAGACGCCAGTGGACAGGGCCGGCCACTGGAGCCAGCCCCTATTGGCCCCGGCGAGGTGCTGGTGGCGCTGATTGAAACCATTGTGGACCGGCTGGCAGATATTCTGGAAAGTGTCGGCATGTTGCTGGACAAGCTTTCCAAGGACATTTTCAAACGGCGGCAGAACATGCCTAAGGTGCGCAGCGTCGCGGCATGGCAGCGCGAATTGCTGGAGCGTGTTGGCAGTTCGGGCGATCTCTGCTCCCGCGTGCGGGACTCCCTGCTGGGGCTGGAACGCATCACAATCTTTCTGAGTGAAAGCAAAAAGGACGGCATGGCCCCGGCCTCTGGCCTGCCCATCACGTCCCGCCGTTTTGAAGCCGGGGTGACCACCATCCCGACCGAAAATGCGCCTTATGCGCTGTCCGGCGCGCTGCGGTCCCGCATGGCGACGGCCAACCGCGATTTGTCCTCGCTGAGCGATTACGTCTCTCAGGCGGCCAGTAAGGTGGAATTTCTGCTGGATGCGACGTTAGGCTTTATCAGTATTGAACAGAATGGCGTGATGAAGGTGCTGACCGTTGTCAGCTTTATCGGCGTTGCTCCAACCCTGATTGCCGGGGTCTATGGCATGAACTTCAAGGATATTCCGGAACTTAACTGGTCCTTTGGCTATTGGTATTCACTGGGGCTTATGGCGGCCTCCGTCGGCTTGCCGCTGCTGTGGTTCTGGCGCAAAGGTTGGCTTGGAGGCATCAAATGACACATCGCACTCTGTTTTCCCGCCTGCGTGGTTTAGTGCCTGCGGGCGCGGCCTGCCTGCTCAGCCTTGCCGCCAGCCAGACGGGGCACGCTGCCGAGATCAAGACAAACCCGGCCATCAGTCAGGCTGGCTATCAGGCGATCTTCAACCAGCTGAGTGCAGAACCGCTGCGCTATGGCGGACTGTCTTCCATACACACCCGCCGCATTCTGGTCGGCCTGCATCAGACAGGTCCGGGCACCGTAGCGGGTGAAATGATGCGGCTGGATTCCGCCATGCGTCCTGTGGATGCCGGGCCGGTAAGCGGCACTCTTACGCCCGCCACCTCCGCACAGCTGAGCCACTGCCACCTGAAAGTCACCCTGTCTGACCGGGATATCCTGCTGGATGGCCCCTGCTCCGCCACGCTGCTCTCCGGTGCGCTGACCTCCCACCCCAGACCGAGCCAGCTCTGGTCTCAGGTAACAAACTTCATCTCGCCCGACACCTCGGTCTCGCAATACTGGCTCAGCCGGGACACATGGCAGGCGGCCATCACACCTGCGCCAGCGCCCTAAGCGCCTGTAAAGTCTGGTTGACGAACCAGACTTGCGGATTTATTCTCCACCTCCAGAACTGGCTGACTTCACCTGTCCAGTGCTTTCCCTCATGTCAGGATCATCCTGCTATCCGGGCCGCCGTGGCGCACCTCTGCTGTGACACGCCGTGTTTCCGGGCTTTGCGCAAGACTGATCCGGACCTCCCCATTTCTGAACTACTGCCAGTCAGGGCATTCCTAAATGCATCTTGCGGAACTCAAGGCCAAATCTCCGGCCGATCTTCTGGCCTGTGCCGAAGACCTGAATATTGAAAACGCATCATCCCTGCGCAAGCAGGACATGATGTTCGCCATTCTGAAAGCGCTGGCCGATAACGACCAGGCGATCTACGGTGATGGCACACTCGAGATCCTGCATGACGGGTTCGGTTACCTCCGCTCTCCCGAATCAAACTACCTCCCCGGTCCGGATGATATTTATATCTCCCCCGCTCAGGTGCGCCGCTTTGCTCTGCGCACGGGTGATACGGTTGAAGGGCAGATCCGCGCCCCGCGGGATGGCGAACGCTATTTCTCGCTGCTGAAAATCAACAGCATCAATTTTGAAGCGCCTGAAGCCGTCCGGCACCGCATCAATTTTGATAACCTTACCCCACTCTACCCTGAGCGCCGCCTGCAGATGGAAGTGGAAAGCGCTGCCCCGCCGGTGAGCGAAACCAAGGGCAAGAAGGGCAAAAGCACGCAGGATTTCACACCCCGCGTGATTGATCTGGTCGCCCCCATCGGTATGGGCCAGCGTGCGCTGATTGTGGCACCCCCGCGCACCGGTAAGACGGTCATGCTGCAGAGCATAGCCTCCTCCATCTCCGCCAACCATCCGGAATGCTTCCTGATCGTGCTGCTCATTGATGAGCGCCCGGAAGAAGTGACGGACATGGCCCGCTCCGTGCGGGGTGAAGTGATTTCCTCCACCTTTGATGAACCGGCCCACCGCCACGTGCAGGTGACGGAAATGGTGCTGGAAAAAGCCAAGCGTCTGGTGGAACACAAGCGCGATGTGGTCATCCTGCTGGACTCCATCACCCGTCTGGCCCGCGCCTACAACACTGTTGTGCCGTCATCCGGCAAGGTGCTGACCGGTGGTGTGGACGCCAACGCGCTGCAGCGGCCCAAGCGCTTCTTCGGTGCGGCCCGTAACATTGAAGAAGGTGGCTCTCTGACCATTATCGCCACGGCGCTGATTGATACCGGCAGCCGCATGGATGAAGTGATCTTTGAAGAGTTCAAGGGCACGGGTAACTCCGAGCTGATCCTTGACCGTAAACTGGCTGACAAGCGCACCTTCCCCGCGATTGACATCACCAAGAGCGGCACGCGTAAGGAAGAAATGCTGGTGGACCGCGCCACCCTGTCCAAAATGTGGGTGCTGCGCCGTATTCTGGCCCCCATGGGCACGATGGACGCCATGGACTTCCTGCTGGACAAGCTCAAATACAGCAAATCCAACAACGACTTCTTCGAGGCCATGAACAACTAAGTCTCAGGCCCGGGGACCGTTATCAGACCCCGCATTGGCGGCTGCGTTCAGCCTGCCGGTGCGGGGTCTTTTTTCAGGATCGTCAGCACCACGCTGCCATCCTCTTCCGCCTGCTCGGACAGCACGGTATGGCCCAGCGCCAGCACGGAGCGGCGGACATTTTTATGAGGTTCCTCGCCCTTCAGCCGCACAGCAAGCAGCCCCCCCGGCGCCATGCCATCCAGCGCCAGACGGGTGCGCACAAACGTCATCGGGCATTTTTCATGCGTGATATCCAGCATGAGCGTCTCAGGATGAGACGAATCCGCAGGCAGGATCTCTGACGGCTCTCTCGTGTTTTTCATGACGCATTCTCCTCAGGGCCACAGCGCTGGTGGCAGAAACCATTTGAAATCAGAGCTTAAAAAACCTGTGCGTGTGTGTAAAATTGGACAACCTCTCCCCTTTTCGGCTACCTGATGTTTCATGAATGCAGGTGGTAACAAGCAGGATTTGCGCCCTTGAAATCACAGTCGACAGAATCGCGGATTGCGCAGCTGTGCATCGAACATGGCCTGAAGATGACGGGGCAGCGCCGTGTCATTGCACGCGTTCTGTCGGACGCTGATGACCATCCCGATGTAGAAGAACTCTACCGCCGAGCCTCAGCGCTGGATTCCCGTATTTCCGTGGCCACGGTGTATCGCACCGTTCGGCTTCTGGAAGAAAAGGGGATTCTGGAACGCCGTGACTTTGGTGGCGGACGCGCCCGCTATGAAGCCACCGAACATGGCCGCCATCATTACCATCTGATTGATGTGGATAATGGCAAGGTGATTGAGTTTGAAGACCCGGAACATGAAGAGCTGATGCGGCGCGTTGCAGAACGGCTGGGGTTTGACTTTGTGTCCATGCGTCTTGAACTGTTTGGCAAAAAGCGCCCGCAGACCCAGCAGGCAGGCAAAACGGCGCAGGCCGCAAAACGCAAAGGAGCAGCCTCATGAGCGCGGATCAACTGCCGGCAGGCTCTCTCTCCACTCTGGATCTGGAACGCAAGGGCTTTCCTGAACTCCGGGGCGGCAACCTGAGCGTGCGCATTGCCACCACCGATGATGAACGCGATGCCGCCCAGGCCCTGCGTTACCGCGTGTTCTATGAGGAAATGGGCGCGCACCCGGACGCAGAAACCCTGCGCCTGAAGCGCGATATTGATGAGTTTGATGCGGTTGCTGACCACCTGCTGGTGATTGACCACGCCATTGCCTCCGATGCGCGCGGCGTGGTGGGCACCTACCGCCTTGTGCAGGGTGATGCGGCTGCAAAAATTGGCCGTTTCTACTCCGCCAGCGAATACGATATTTCCCCCCTGACGGAATTTCCGGGGCGTTTGCTGGAAGTCGGCCGCTCCTGCGTGGACAAGAACTATCGGGGCCGGGCCGCCATGCAGCTGTTGTGGCGCGGCATTGCGTCCTACATTTTCCTGCATCGCATTGACGTCCTGTTCGGCTGCGCCAGCTTGCCGGGCACCAACCCGGATGCCATTGCGAACGAGCTGACCTATCTCTATCACAACCATCTGGCCCCCCCGGCCCTGCGAGTGAAGGCCCTGCCGGAACGGCGCGTGGACATGCTGCGGGTGGACCCACATTCCATCGACTTCCGCAAAAGTCTGGCGCGCCTGCCGCCGCTCATCAAAGGCTATCTGCGCCTTGGCGGTTATGTGGGTGATGGCGCAGTGATTGACCCCCAGTTCAACACGACAGACGTTGCGGTGCTGGTGAAAAGTGAACTGCTCGCAGACAAATACTATCGCCACTATGAACGCCGCCTGCGCGATGCGCTTGACTGAGCGGCATTGTCAGGCTGATCCGGCGTTTCCCGCACCGTGCTGAGCCGTCTGTCGTTCTGGCGCAGGCCTCCATCACCTGCGTCTGACGAAGCACGGGCAGAGCGGCGAAAAAACCGGGCGTCAGGATGGCGTCAGGATGGCCTGATGCTGGGTATGGGCGTGCTCTCAGCACTTGCCCTGCCACCTGTTCATTTTCTACCCATTCTGCTCATCACCTTTCCCGCTCTGGGCCGGGTGCTGAATCGGGCTCCGAGCTGGAAAAATGCAGCCTGGGCAGGTGCTCTGTTCGGGTTCGGCTTCTATGCCGCCAACCTATACTGGCTGGTCAATGCTGTAATGATCCGCGCAGAAGAGTTCTGGTGGTTTGTGCCATTCCCCTCTCTGGGCTGCGCGCTGATTCTGGCCCCAATGGTCGCTGCTCCGGCGGCGCTGTGCCGCCTTGCTCCCGCTGGCCCCCGTCGCATTCTGGCCTTCGCGGCCAGCTGGACCCTGTTTGATATGGGGCGCGTCTTCCTGTTCAGCGGGTTTACGTGGAATCCGCTCGGCAGCAGTCTGGCAATCCCCGGCGTGGTCGGCGATGTGCTGATTCAGCCCGCCGCGTGGATTGGCGTGGATGGCCTGACCTTTTTTGTGGTTCTGGGCGCATTGTTTGGCGGCGAAGCGTTGCAGGATGCCTTCCGGGCTCGCGCCAGTCGCCCGTGCCAGCTTTTCCCGCGCCACGCCGACCGTATCCGGATCGCAGCCTGCGCAGCCCTTCTTATCAGCGTCAGTCTGACCGCCAGTATAGTGCGGCTCAAAACCGTGCATCCTGCGGGAGAGCAAGGGCCGATCACCGTGCTTGTGCAGGGCAATGTGCCTGAGACGGAAAAAGTTGGTCATCTTAATCCGCGCGATATTTTCATGCGCTACCTGCACCTGACGGCAGATGGCATACTTCAAGCCCGCGACCAGCGCCCCCATCCTGCTTTCCCAGACGCCATTAACCGTCCGATCGTCTTTTTGTGGCCGGAAACCTCCTTCCCCGGTTCCATGTTGTTGCAGGACAGCCCGCGCGCCCGCCAGATTATTATGGAATGGGCACCGGGCTCGGATGCCGGATTAATTGGCGCTCTGCGCGTGGATGAAAATGGCCGTTACCGGAACTCAGTTCTGGCACTCGCGCCGAACGGCGATATTGCTGCCGTTTATGACAAAGCCCGACTGGTACCATTTGGCGAATACCAGCCCCCCTTCATCCCACTGCAAATTGTCCCGCAAGGAGGCATGGCAGCCGGTCCGGGCGCACAGACCTGGCATCTGCCGGGCATTCCGCCTGTAGGACCACTGGTCTGTTATGAGGTAATTTTCTCAGGCCTGACGGTAGACGAACATGACCGCCCCCGCTGGCTGGCCAATGTAACAAATGATGGCTGGTTTGGAGACAGCGCAGGTCCTCGCCAGCATCTTTCATCCGTCAGGCTGCGCGCTGTAGAAGAAGGGCTACCCATCGCCCGCGCCGCCAATACTGGCATTTCCATTGCCTATGATGGTTTTGGGCATGAGCTCGCGCGCCTTGGGTGGGGGAAAACAGGCACCCTGGTTGTGCCCCTTCCTGCGGCGCTGCCTGCGCCCCTGTTCGCCCAGTATGGGCGCAGCCTTCCTGCCCTCCTGAGCCTCGCTGTTTTTCTGCTTGCAGTTGTTCGTCCAGGACGGAAGCGGTGAATATAATTGAGATAAAATAAATATTTCTTTGCCGTTAAGATAATTTTTAGACAAAATTTCTTTTACAGCATGCCTTAATCAGCTAATTAGGCGCGGAAACCCTTTTAATAACAATAATTTAATGATTGATATTTTCAAACATGCCGCCTGCTATTACTATTCTAATGTTTTGTATTATTCAGTATGGGCACGATATTTTTCAAACCTGACAATAGTCACGTGAGCAGCCCTGCAAACTTTAATAAATGGTTTATAAACAGTTACCATCTGGTTTATAAATTACTCTCCTTTCTTCGGTGAGAAATTGCGTGACAGAAACAACCTCTCCTTTCCCTGCCCCAAAGGCCTCTATCCCCCGGGCAGGTTTGGTTGACATGCATGTCGGGCGTCGTATCCGCCTGCGACGCACGCTGTTGGGAATGTCTCAGGAAAAACTGGGGGAGCCTCTCGGCATTACGTTTCAGCAGGTGCAGAAATATGAACGTGGCGCCAATCGTGTCGGGGCATCGCGTCTTTACGATCTGGCCTCCGCGCTGGACGTGCCGATCAGCTTTTTCTTTGATGATATGCCTGCGTCTGGTCAGACCTCGGGTCCTCAGCCCCCACCCACTTTCCACGGCGGCCTGTCACAAAACCGGAAGCCTTTTGAAACCCCGTTTCAGACCGGGACTGCGTCTGTTTTTTCGGATCAGGAAGCCTCTTTGTTTTCCCGCAAGGAAACCATTGAACTGATCCGCGCCTATTACCGCATCCCCGACGCCGTTGTCCGCAAGCGCGTGCTGGAACTGGTGCGCTCCATGGCGCCTGCAACCGAGCCAACATCCTAAATAAAAAAGGGGCAACCGAAGCCGCCCCCTTTTGGATCTTTTTGTTGGGTTTGCCTCAGAAATCCTGATCGCCGCCCCAGTCACCACCGCCAGCGTCGCCACCAGCATCACCGCCCCAGTCATTGCTTCCGGCATCAAAGCCCTGATCAGCAGACGTTCCGGCTCCGGCAAACGGGTCTGCGCCCGCACCATCCCCATAATTGTTGTTGATAACGGTCTCGCTCGGCTGACCTGCGCCCCATCCGCCGTCAGCCCCGGCACCATGATGGCCGCTGAACAGATCTGTCAGCGCGTTGGCTGCCAGCATGCCCCCGGCAACACCCGTCGCGGTTGAAAGAGCGGACCCCAGAAAGCCCGAGCCACTGCGGAACATGCCCGGCTGCGCCCCATAAGGCAGCGGCTGCGGCTGGTACTGCGGCGGCATGGCCGCAGGGCGACCGCCCCAGCCCGGAGGTGCAGACTGTTGCGGCTGAGCCTGCGGCCCACGCTGACCGCCACCAAACAGGCCGCCCAGAAAACCACCGCCGCCAGCCGGTTTCTGCTGGGCCTGAGACTGAGCCTGCTGCAACGCCTGCTGAGCTTGCTGCAACTGGAACTGAAGCTGCTGAATACGGTTCTGCGCCTCCACCAGCGCCATTTCCTGCACCACAGCCATCTGCGTAATACGATAGCGGGCTTCCGGATATTGCTGGAATTCCTGCGCCAGGAATTTATCCGCATCCGGGTCTATCGGCGGCAGATTGGGCTTCGTGCTGGGCACGCTTCCAAAACCGGACTGGGACGCACCGCCCACTCTGGCTACAAATTTCGCAATGAGGTCGCGTTCCTCGTTGGTCATCGTCTCTTTTCCCTGCCTGCGGCATGTGCTGCCAGCCTGATGCACTGGTTTGCATAAGATAGCACTAGTCTGGCTAAGATGTGGCGAGGCGGCAAGAGCGTTGCAAGAGGAGAGCTGCAGGGAGTTGCATGCCTTCTCTTCCTGAATGCGCAGCGCCCCTGTATGGTGTGCCCCGCCGTGCGCGCTCTGCGCACACCCTGATTGTCATACTGCGGAGTTTCACCCTGACCATGGACCCGGCGTCTCCCCGCCCTACCGAGCGGCCTCTTTCTTTTCAGGACCTGATCCTGACCCTTCACCAGTTCTGGTCAAAGCAGGGGTGCGCCATTCTCCAGCCCTATGACCAGGAAATTGGCGCGGGCACGCTTTCCCCCCACACCACCCTTCGGGCTCTGGGCAGCACACCGTGGAAAGCTGCCTATGTGCAGCCCTGCCGCCGCCCGTCCGATGGTCGCTATGGGGAAAACCCCAATCGGCTCCAGCATTATTACCAGTATCAGGTGCTGCTGAAGCCCACGCCGGAAGAAAGCCAGAAACTCCTGCTGGACAGCTACCGCGCCATCGGGATTGACCCGGACCGGCACGACATCCGCTTTGTGGAAGATGACTGGGAAAACCCGACCATCGGCGCATGGGGGCTGGGCTGGGAAGTGTGGTGTGACGGGATGGAAGTCACCCAGTTTACCTACTTCCAGCAGGTGGGCGGTATTCCGGTGGTACTGCCTTCCACGGAACTGACCTACGGGCTGGAACGTCTGGCCATGTATGTGCAGGGCGTCGAGAACGTCTATGACCTCGATTACAACGGGACCGGCCTGACCTACGGCGATGTCTTTCTGCGTGCCGAGCAGGACTATTCCCGCCATAACTTTGAGCTGGCGGATACGGAACTGCTGTTCCGCCATTTTGCCGATGCAGAAAAAGAAAGTGCGGCCCTGGCGGAAGCCGGTGTAGCGCAGCCTGCCTATGACCAGTGCCTGAAGGCCAGCCATCTGTTCAACCTGCTGGATGCGCGCGGCGTGATCAGCGTGAGCGAGCGCGCCGCCTATATTGGCCGTGTGCGGACACTGGCAAAACTGTGCTGTGAGACCTGGCTGGCTGGCGAGGACAAATAAGATCATGCCCGAACTGCTGATAGAACTTTTTTCAGAAGAAATTCCCGCTCGCATGCAGCAGCAGGCGGGTGAGCATCTGCTGCGCCTGCTGTCTGAAGCTCTGGCCCCGCTGAACCCGAAAGACGCTGTGGCCTATACCGGCCCGCGCCGTATTGCGGCCTCCTGCACGCTGGACGCCAACGTGCCCGGCCGCACGGTGTCTGAACGCGGCCCGCGTGAAAGTGCGCCGGAAAAGGCCCTGCAAGGCTTCACCCGCAAACACGGGGTGACGCAGGATGTCCTGACCCTGCAAAACGGCTTCTGGGTACTGGAGCGGGAAGAACCCGCCATCAGCGCCAAAGAGCATATTGCTGCCATCATGCCGGACCTGCTGCGCCGCTTCCCATGGCCGAAATCCATGCGCTGGGGCCAGGGGAGCGCCTTTACATGGGTGCGCCCGCTGCGTCGCATTCTGTGCATTCTGGATGGTGAGACGGTGCCGTTCTCTCTCGCACAGGGTGACGATAACGGCCACAACCTCCAGTCTGGCAACCAGACGGAAGGCCATCGCTTCCTCTCCCCCGGTGCGGTGACTGTCAGCAGCGCTGCGGAATGGCAGGACACACTCAAGGCCCGCCATGTGCAGGTGCATGCAGCAGACCGCCGGGAAACCATCATTACAGGCCTGACGGCCCTTGCCTCATCAGAAGGTCTGGCCCTTGTGCCGGATTCCGGGCTGGTGGATGAAGTCGCCGGGCTGGTGGAATGGCCAGTGCCGTTCCTTGGCCGGATTGACGAAAAATACATGGATCTGCCCGCCGAGGTGATGCAGGTCTCCATGCGCGTCAACCAGCGTTATTTTGCCCTGCGCAATGGTGATGGGTCCGCCGCCCCGCGCTTTGCCTTTGTGGCCAATATTGTCCCGGCAGATGACGGCACGCTGATTGTGACCGGCAATGAGCGCGTGCTGCATGCCCGTTTTGCGGATGCGCGCCACTTCTGGGATCTGGACCGCAAGCAGACCCTCGCCTCTCGCCTGAGCGCGCTGGACGCCATCACCTTCCACGCCAAACTTGGCAGTCAGGGTGACCGCACGCGCCGTATGGTGCGTCTGGCCGGGCTGATTGCTCCGATGGTTGGAGCCTCCAAAGCGGACTGTGAACGCGCCGCCGAACTCAGCAAAACGGATCTGACCACCGGCATGGTCGGGGAATTCCCGGAACTGCAGGGCGTAATGGGGGGCTACTACGCGCAGCATGACGGCGAAACGCCTCCTGTCTGTCAGGCTATAAGCGAGCAGTATATGCCACGCGGCCCCGGCGACACGGTGCCGACTGCTCCGGTTTCTGTCGTGATGGGTCTGGCAGACCGGTTTGACATGCTGGCCGCGTTCTTTGCCGCGGGTGAAAAACCGTCCGGCTCGGGCGACCCCTTCGGTCTGCGCCGCGCGGCTCTGGGCATTATCCGCCTGATCCGTGAAAACGGTCTGCGTCTGGATCTGGTCAAACTGTTCCTGCTGGCTGCTGAAGCACTGCCGGAATCCCTGCGCGATGCGCCGGATCTGGCTCTGTTGCCGCAGTTTATGGCTGAGCGCCTGCGTGTCCAGCTGCGCTCGGAAGGCGCACGGTATGACTGCCTTGCCGCTATTTCCACCGGCAATACCGATACGGACATCACCCGCCTTCTGGCCCGCGCACAGGCGCTGGAAACCATGCTGGAAACGGAAGACGGCAAGAACCTGCTGGCCGCGACCCGTCGCGCTGCCAATATCCTGCGGATTGAAGACCGCAAGGATGGTCCGCATGAAGGCGCGCCGGACCCGGCCCTGTTTGCTCAGCCGGAAGAACAGGCACTAGCCGCCACGCTGGACCGGGTTGAACCGGCTGTGGAAAAGGCGTTTGCAGAAGAACGCTTTACCGACGCCATGCGGGAAGCCGCCAGCCTCCGCGCACCGCTGGACAAGTTCTTTGAGGACGTCACCGTTAACGCGCCGGACGCTCCGCTGCGCCTCAACCGCCTGCGGTTGCTTTCACGTCTGGTGCGGATGATGCGTCTGATTGCGGATTTCAGCCAGATTGAAGGCTAAGCGACCTTCCTTTTGAAGGAACGCTGAACAGAGAAAGAGAGACGTGACGGTTTGCCGCGTCTCTCTTTTTTATGAGCTATCGGGACTTTTTCTCTCCCTAGCTTCATGCACCATCGAGATTTTATCGCTCGAATGGCTGCACCCAGGAAGCTTTTTAGCGCAGCCTCAACTCAGCCGGGTGCCATTGGGCACAGGCCTTTCCAGACCCGCCAGCACGACGCCCTCTTCCGTTTCAAACCCTGACAGCAGGAACTCGGAACGAAACGGGCCGATCTGCTTTTCCGGAAAATTGATAATCCCGATAATCTGCCGCCCGATAAGCATTTCGGGCGTGTAGAGGCGTGTCACCTGTGCGCTGGTTTTACGCTCCCCATAGGGCCCAAAATCCACCCAGATTTTATAGGCAGGCTTCCGTGCTTCCGGAAACAGCTCTGCACGGAGGATCGTCCCCGCCACAATCATCACCTTTTCAAAATCTGACCAGCTAATCTGTTCCATAGGGTCCTCTTTTGCGCCTGAAAGCCTGAGCTTTTTTAAACGGTCCCATTAAAGGCAGGCCCATAAAAAAAGCGTGTAGCCTGAAGAGACCACACGCTTTCCTATTTTTAATCAGCCTCGAAGATCCTTGAGGACAAACCCCTCACTACTATGTGGGTGTACGACCAAAGAAGAAGCTGACCACCAGCAGCACCACAAAAATAAACAGCAGAATTTTAGCAACACCAGCAAAGCTGGAGGCGGCGCCACCAAACCCGAACAGGGAGGCAATCAACGCCAATATCAGAAAGGTCAGAACCCACCGTAAAATAGCCATCTCGTCTCTCCTTAAGAACTCCGCAGTTGCTCCGGAAGAGCACTCCGGCTTTGCGCTTCCCCCAATCCAACGCAGGGATGCTCAAAAAGTTCTCTCGGTTCAGAAACGAGACGCAGCAGACACAAACCTGATGCTATCCGACAACCCCGAGCACAGCATCAGGCCCGAGGCGCATTCAAACGGACCTGTTAGTGACCTTCAGACCCCGGAATAATATCATACCCGGCACTGCCCGGAGCCGGACCCGGCGGGGGCGCATTCCCTACTGCAACCCCAACCATCTGGTTGGAAGCCGGACCGATTTCCCGTGCGTCGATAGCTACACCCAGTTCCCCACTGCTGCCCGTGCCGACGGCATAAAGCGTCTGACCCGGTTTGAGCCATGCAGCCAGACGCGTGGCCTCACGCGGGGGGAGATAAATAACGGAATGATCTTTCAGCACCGCGCCGTTCAGCTGGCCGTCCAAATCATAGAGCGGCATCCAGACCTCGCCATGCAGCACCAGATCGGGGCCTGCAATCATCTCGGTAGACTGGCGAGGCATGGCAATAAAGGTGTCCTGCATGCCCCGGCCACGCGGGCTGGTGAGGCCAAAAGCGCGGATAATGGGCAACGTGCGGCCCTTCAGTCCACGGATATCGACGGTATCACCGGGTTTGATCAGACCGGCCAGCGTATGACCCTGATCCGGAGAGATGAACACCTGCGTGCCATCATGCAGAATGAACCCGACCACACTCCCGTGGGAGGACGGCAGAAACTGCGACACCTGCCCACTAAAATGCGGCAGGCCTGAGAGGTCATAAACCCCGTCAGCTTCCTTTTCCGTCACCGTCTGGTGAGAAGCGAAGTTTGCCGCATTCTGCTGCCCGGCGGGTGCCTTATGGGCAGGAGCCGCAACGGCTACAGAAGAAGCCAGAAGGAAAGCTGGAAGGGAGAACAGATGGCGCATGGATCAACCGATTAGAGAAGTCTGGCCTGAGGCTTTACGGACCTCAGGCCAGAATAAGGAAGACTGTGCGCCATTGTTCGTCAGGAACGCGCGTCCGGCAAGAGCCGGAAAAGCGTGTCAGTGGCGGAAATGACGCATACCAGTAAAGACCATGGCAATACCCGCAGCATCCGCCGCAGCAATCACCTCATCATCCCGGATGGAGCCACCCGGCTGAATCACAGCGGTCGCCCCTGCGGCCACAATGGTTTCCAGCCCGTCTGCAAACGGGAAGAACGCGTCAGACGCGGCCACAGAACCCTGCGTGAGCGGTGCGTCCAGCCCGGCAGCCTTAGCGGCTTCCCCGCTTTTGCTGGCGGCGATACGGGCGGAATCAACGCGGCTCATCTGGCCGGCGCCAATCCCCACCGTGGCATCGTTTTTGGCGTAGACAATGGCGTTGGACTTCACGTGTTTGGCCACACCGAAGGCAAAGATCAGGTCTTCCATTTCCTGCGCGGAGGGGGCGCGTTTGGTCACCACACGCAGGGACTCGGGTTTGATCTGCCCGTTATCACGCGTCTGCGCCAGAAAACCACCGGCTACAGACCGCACAACCACACCAGATGCTGCGGCATCCGGCAGGCCACCCGTCAGCAGCAGGCGCAGGTTTTTCTTGCGGGCCAGAATGGTTTTGGCCTCTTCATCCGCATCCGGAGCGACGATGACCTCAGTGAAAATACCAGCGATTTTGGTCGCCGTTTCCGCGTCCAGCGTGCGATTAAGGGCCACAATGCCACCAAAGGCCGACACAGGGTCACAGCGCAGCGCATTCTCCCAGCAGGCAGACAGCGTGTCACCCACAGCCACACCGCACGGGTTAGCGTGTTTGACAATCACCACAGCCGGACGGTCAAACTCGGCCACAGCTTCAAACGCCGCATCGGTATCGTTGATATTGTTGTAGGACAGAGCCTTGCCCTGCACCTGCACAGCCGTCGCCACACCGGGACGTGTGCTGCCATCCTTGTAGAAGGCAGCCTGCTGATGCGGGTTTTCGCCATAACGCAGCACTTCTGCCCGCTGGCCAGCCAGCACAAAGCGTTCCGGCAGCGTGTTCTGTGCCTGCGCGGCAAACCATGCTGCAATGGCGGCATCATAAGCGGCAGTACGGGCATAAGCAGCACCGGCGTAGGCACGGCGCTGTTCAAGCGTGCTGCCACCCTGCCCCAGAGCCTCAATCAGCCCGGCATACTGAGCGGTATCCGTCAGCACCACCACGTGACCGTGGTTCTTGGCTGCGGCGCGAATCAGTGCGGGGCCGCCAATATCGATATTTTCAATGCAGTCTTCAGCGCCAGCGCCGGAGGCAACCGTTTTTTCAAACGGGTAGAGATTGACCGCGACCAGATCGATCGGAGCAATCTTGTGCTCTTCCATCTGAGCGACATGAGCTGGCAGATCGCGCCGCCCAAGAATACCGCCGTGGATCTGCGGCACGAGCGTTTTCACGCGGCCATCCAGAATTTCCGGGAACCCGGTGTGATCAGACACCTCGGTGACGGGAAGACCAGCTTCACGCAGAGCGCGGGCAGAGCCACCTGTGGAAAGGATTTCCGCACCGTGCGCAACCAGCGCGCGACCGAGGTCAAGAAGCCCCGTTTTGTCGGAAACAGAAATTAACGCGCGGCGCACGGGTTGCGTCGTCTGGCTCATGGTCGGACCTTTCGCACGGCTAAACCTGATTTCAAAGCGGCTCATTAGCTAACAAGCCGCCCAAGAGCAACCTTATGCGCCCCGGAAAAGGTCTTAACGGCGCGTAAAGGTCCAGTAGAGCGGCTGACGACCTGCTGCGATGGCTTTCGCTTCGTAACGGGTGGGGAACCAACCTTCCGGCCGTTCGGAAACGGGCGGCGGGGCTTCAAAAAACGGTTGTGCCGCCATGACTTCCTCAACCCATGCCTGATAGGTCGGATCATCACTCGCTACGCGCCACACAGCACCGGGCTTGAGCACACGGGCCACAAGGCTTACATTTTCCGGATGCATGAAGCGTCGCTTGGCATGACGGGCCTTGGGCCATGGGTCCGGGAACATCAGAAACAGCCGGTCCACAGAGGCATCCGGCAGCGCACGCAGCAGTACGCGGGCATCATCATCCCACAGACGCAACATCTCGGGGATGGCGGACGTCGCCTCCTCTCCAACCGGCACAAAGCGGGTCAGCAGAGAACACAGGCCGTTATCAAAAACTTCAGAGGCAATATAGCCAACATCGGGGTGGGCATTATGCTGCCCGACCACGTGTTCCCCGCCACCAAATCCAACTTCAAACCAGATTTGCTGTGGCGGGCGGCCAAAGGCTGTGGCCGGGTCCGCTGCGCGATCCAGCGGAAAGCGCAGGCGGGGCAGCGCCTCATCTAGAAGGCGCTGCTGACGGGGACGCAGCGAATGGCCGCGCGGTCGCCCATAAAGTCGTTCGGGCGACGGCTTAACGTCCGGTGCGCGCACTTCCTCCGTCATCGTGTCGTCAGACCTTAGCGGTTGAAGGCGCCACGCAGGGCATCCACCAGATCGGTGCGCTCCCACGTAAAGTCATCACGCGCATCATCCGGCGTACGGCCAAAGTGACCATAAGCAGACGTCTGTGCATAAATCGGGCGGTTCAGACGCAGGTGCTTACGGATACCACGCGGGGAGAGATCCATGACCTCACGCAGCACGGAACCCAGACGGGCTTCGTCCACATCCTTGCCGGTGCCATCCAGATCCACATAAACGGACAGAGGATGAGACACGCCAATGGCGTAAGAGACCTGAAGCGTGCAACGCTCTGCCAGACCAGCAGCCACAACGTTCTTGGCCAGATAGCGGCAGGCATAGGCTGCGGAACGGTCAACCTTTGTGGGGTCCTTACCGGAGAATGCGCCGCCGCCATGAGGCGCTGCACCACCGTAGGTGTCCACAATGATTTTACGCCCCGTCAGACCGCAGTCACCATCCGGACCGCCGATGACGAAGATACCGGTCGGGTTGACGTAGAACTCGTCTTCCGGCGGCATCCAGCCTTCCGGCAGCACATTGCGCACAATGTCACCCAGTTCTTCACGCAGCTTCTGCTGGCTTACGCCTTCATCATGCTGGGTGGAGATCACCACGGACGTGGCGCCAACGGGGCGACCATTGGAATAGCGCAGTGTGACCTGGCTTTTGGCATCCGGCTGCAGGCCGGCTGCACGCGGGTCACCCGCACGGCGCAGGTCACGAATTTCGTGCAGAATGCGGTGTGCATAATAAATGGTGGCCGGCATCAGAGTGTCGGTCTCGGTGGACGCGTGACCGAACATGATGCCCTGGTCGCCAGCGCCTTCATCTTTCTCGCCAGCACTGTCCACGCCCACTGCAATATCAGCAGACTGAGCGTGCAGGTAATTAGCCGCGTCAGCCGTACGCCAGGAGAACCCTTCCTGATCGTAACCAATGTCCTTCACTGCATCGCGCGCTGCCTGAATCAGGCTGTCGGATGTGATGGAAGAAGGGCCGCGAACCTCGCCAGCCAGGATGATCCGGTTTGTGGTCACCATGGTTTCACAGGCCACGCGGGCTTCCGGGTCCGCTGCAAGATAAGCATCCAGAACAGTATCGCTGATCCGGTCCGCAACCTTGTCGGGATGACCTTCGGAAACAGATTCCGAAGTGAACAGGAAATCGCCGTCTTTACGCATGATGGTGCCGTCTGCCCCACGCACTAGTGAATTAGGAATTGTGACCGCCACCTTTAAGAAAAGGCGACGGGATCGTGTGGCGGAATAGTGGCCAATGGTCAAGTGTATTGCGGCTATGCAGCCATCAGGACCATATTCCTGCTGGCTTGCAGCGGGCATTTTTCCAGTATCTGCCAGCCCTTATTCTGCGGCGCAGACCGCAGAATTCAGCCCTTTAGAAGCGGATAAAAGAAAATATCACGATAGGAAATGTGAATAAGGTCAGGTCTTAAAAAAAGTGCAATGCCTTTAGCAAGGCGGCAGACCGAGCACCTCTTCCATCCCATAATATCCAGCCGGACGGTCCTGCACCCAGAGAGCTGCCCGCACCGCACCGGTGGCAAACACCCGCCGATCAAACGCCCGATGGGTCAGGGTAATCTGCTCATCCGCAGAGGTAAACAGAACCTCATGCTCTCCCACAATCTGCCCACCGCGCAGCGCTGCAAACCCAATGGCGCCCGGCTTGCGCGGGCCGGTATGGCCGTCACGCCCGCTCTCCTTCACATCGGTCAGCGCCACGCCACGGCCTTTTGCCACGGCCTCACCAATGGCCAGCGCGGTGCCGGACGGCGCATCGACTTTCTGCCGGTGATGCATTTCCACAATCTCGGCATCATAAGACTCGGCAGGGAGCGCCTGCCCCATCATCTGCGCCAGACGACGCACCAGCGTGACGCCAGCCGAAAAATTGGCTGCATGCACAACCCCGATGGTCTCCGCTGCCTTCAGGACAGCCGCCTGTTGCGGCTCAGAAAGCCCGGTCGTGCCTAGCACCCACGCCGTATCGTGGTCCGCCAAAGCCTGCGCATGCGGGATAGCGGTGTCTGCATGGGTGAAGTCAATCACCACATCACTCACTGCTGCCAGACCGGCCATGTCCGTAAACAGAGCAAGCCCGTCCGGCAGGCCGGTCGCTTTCGCTTTATCGCGCACAGTGCCGCCTGCCAGCACAGCACCCGCAGCCTGCACCTCTTCCACCAGCAAACGACCTACGCGCCCGGTAATCCCGGCAATGCCGATACGCAGCCCTTGATCTGTCATGCCGGATCAGCCCTTATTTTCGAAAAAATCCCGAACGCGTGCAAAGAAGCCCGTATGTTCGGGGCTACCCTTCACGTTCTCACCGGCTTCTTTTTCAAACTCTTCCAGCAGCTCTTTCTGGCGTTTGTTCAGATGCTGCGGGGTTTCCACCGTCACCTGAATATACATATCGCCACGCGCGCTGGAGCGCAGAACGGAGAAGCCTTTGCCGCGCAGGCGGAAATGCGCCCCAGTCTGCGTGCCTGCCGGGATTTTCACCTTGGCGCGGTTGCCATCAATCACCGGCACTTCAATTTCTGTGCCCAGAGCGGCCTGCCCCATACGGAGCGGCACGCGGCAATAAACGTTGGCGCCGTCACGCTGGAAAATCCCATGCTCTGAAACAGAGACATGCACATAGAGATCACCCGCAGGCACACCCTGCCCACCAGACTCGCCTTCGCCCGTAATGCGGATACGCGTGCCGTCTTCCACACCGGCGGGGATCTGCACAGCGAGGGTCCGTTCTTTTTCGACCGTCCCTTCCCCATGGCAGACCTTACAGGGGTCTTTCACAACGCGTCCGGCCCCGTGGCAGGTCGGGCAAGGCCGTTCCACCACAAAGAAGCCCTGCTGCGCCCGCACCTTGCCCGCGCCATGGCAGCTCGGGCAGGTTTCCACGCCAGCTTCCCCGGCGTTGGACCCGGTGCCGTGGCAGGACTCACACGCCACGCGCGTAATAATTTTTACGTCTTTTTTCACGCCGGAGAAGGCTTCTTCCAGCGTGATTTCAACATGAGTCTGGATGTCATTACCCGTGCGGGCACGGCCACCGCCACGGCGGCCACCCATCATGTCGCCAAACATCTGCTCGAAGATGTCGCCCAGACCACCACCGCCACCAAAGCCGTTGAAGTCGAAGCCGCCGGGGCCACCGCCACCGCCGTTTTCAAAGGCTGCATGACCAAAGCGGTCATAAGCTGCGCGCTTCTGCTCATCTTTCAGGACATCATATGCCTGATTGATTTCCTTGAACTTTGCTTCGGCAGCTTCATCCCCTGGGTTACGATCGGGGTGATATTTCATGGCCAGTTTACGATAAGCCTTCTTGAGTTCATCGGATGAAACCGTCCGGCTAACTTCAAGAATTTCGTAATAATCAATCTTGGTGGCCATGGAAGTCCTCTTGCAGGAAACTGCCTTTTACAAAAGCGCAGCAGATGTCTGAAAATGACAAACGGCGTCCGCCTTCCAGGAAGCGCGGACGCCGGAGAAAAAAGCCGTTACCACCCTGCGTCAAGCAAGGTGGCAGCGGGTTAAAGCGTCCGATCAGGACTTTTTGTCGTTCACGTCTTCAAAGTCCGCATCGACGATCTTTTCGTCGTTCGGCTTGGCACCAGCAGCACCAGCTTCACCTTCCGGCGCGCCTTCACCAGCCTGACCAGCCTTGTATACGGCTTCGCCCACCTTCATGGCAGCCTGCGTCAGACGATCGCTGGCCGTCTTGATGGCTTCGGCATCGGTGCCTTCCAGAGCGGTTTTGACAGCGGCAATCGCGCTTTCAGCTTCCGTCTTGTCAGCAGCCGGAACCTTGTCGCCAGCTTCCGTCAGAGACTTTTCGACCTGATGCACGAGGCTTTCTGCGTTATTCCGCACTTCAACCTGTTCGCGCTTGGCTTTATCGGCTTCAGCATTCGCTTCAGCGTCTTTCACCATCTTGTCGATGTCGCTGTCGGACAGACCACCAGAGGCCTGGATCTTGATCTGCTGTTCCTTACCGGTCGCCTTGTCCTTAGCGGACACGGACACAATGCCGTTGGCGTCGATATCGAACGTCACTTCAATCTGCGGCACACCACGCGGAGCCGGGGCAATACCCGTCAGGTCGAAGTTCCCCAGCAGCTTGTTATCAGCCGCCATTTCACGTTCGCCCTGATAGACCTTAATGGTCACAGCGTTCTGGTTGTCTTCCGCCGTGGAGAAGGTCTGGCTCTTCTTGGTCGGGATCGTCGTGTTCCGGTCGATCAGACGGGTGAAGACACCACCCAGCGTTTCGATACCCAGAGACAGCGGCGTTACGTCCAGAAGCAGAACGTCTTTCACGTCACCCTTCAGAACGGCACCCTGAATAGCAGCACCAATGGCGACCACTTCATCCGGGTTCACGTTACGGGCCGGGTCTTTACCGAAGAACTGCTTAACAGCTTCGATCACCTTCGGCATACGGGTCATACCACCGACGAGGATGACTTCATCCACTTCGGAAGCAGACACGCCAGCGTCTTTCAGAGCGGCCTTACAGGGTTCCAGCGTGCGCTGAATCAGGTCATCAACAAGGCTTTCCAGCTTGGCGCGGGTCAGCTTCAGCACCAGATGCTTCGGACCGGAAGCGTCTGCGGTGATGAACGGCAGGTTGATTTCCGTTTCCTTGGAGGAAGACAGTTCGATCTTCGCTTTTTCAGCAGCTTCCTTCAGGCGCTGCAGAGCCAGCTTGTCAGACCGCAGGTCGATGCCCTGCTCACGTTTGAACTCGTCAGCCAGATAGCCGATGATGCGGTTATCGAAGTCTTCACCACCCAGGAACGTATCACCGTTCGTGGATTTCACTTCGATCACGCCGTCAGAAATTTCCAGAACGGAAACGTCGAACGTGCCGCCACCAAGGTCATACACAGCCACCGTGCCGCCGCTTTTCTTTTCCATGCCATAGGCAAGGGCAGCAGCCGTCGGTTCGTTGATGATACGCAGGACTTCAAGACCAGCAATACGACCGGCGTCTTTGGTAGCCTGACGCTGGGCATCGTTAAAGTAAGCCGGCACCGTAATAACGGCCTGCGTCACTTTTTCACCGAGGTAAGCCTCAGCGGTTTCTTTCATCTTGCCGAGCACGAAAGCGGAAATCTGGGAGGGGGCATATCCTTTGCCGCGCGCCTCGACCCACGCATCGCCGTTGTCACCTTTGACAATGGCGTAGGGGACCATTTCCTTGTCTTTCTGCACGGTCGGATCATCATACCGGCGGCCGATCAGACGCTTGACCGCGTAGAGCGTGTTCGTCGGGTTGGTAACAGCCTGACGTTTAGCCGCCTGCCCGACCAGCATTTCACCACCTTCGGTGAAAGCGACCATGGACGGGGTGGTGCGAGCACCTTCGCTGTTTTCAATAACGCGGTTTTCATTGCCTTCACGCACTGCAACGCAGGAGTTGGTCGTGCCGAGGTCAATACCAATAACTTTACTCATGTCTGCTCCTTTAAGCGACCCGGTCTGGCCCGAAGCACCGGACGGGGTCCTATCTCTTCCGGCCTGCTTTCACGCTGAAAACCGGCCATGAATGTTAAGTCTGATGTATGGTGCCCCAAAACCTCTTTCAAGGTCCAGACACCGGGCGGGAAACAATTTTTTCCATCTCCCGCCCGGTATCCGGGGCACTCTCGGCCGGATTTATTCTCCGGCCTTAGCCACCACCACCATGGCCGGCTTCAGCAGGCGGCCATGCAGCGTCCATGTCGGGGTCCAGGCCTGCATGACCGTTCCCGGTGCATGCTCAGCGCTGGGCTGTTCCGCCATAGCCTGATGCAGGTTGGCGTCAAACGCCTTGCCGGACGGGTCATCACACTTGATGCCATGCCGTTCCAGAATGGAGATAAAGGACCGTTCGGTGCTTTCAATCCCCTCACGCATTTTGGTGATGACCGTATCTTCACCTTCCTGCGCAGGCGGCAGGCTGGAGAGCGCGCGGCGCATGTTTTCAGCCGCTTCCACCACATCCCGTGCAAATTTCTGCACGGCATACTGGCGGGCATCATCCACATCGCGCTTGGCGCGGGTGCGCAGGTTCTGGTTTTCAGCCTCAGAACGCAGCCACTTTTCCTTCATCTCGGCAGCTTCCTGCTCGAGCTCGGCAATACGCTGCTCGACAGGAGACTGCTCGGTTGCCTGTTCTGCCCCGGCTTCGGCGGCGTCCTGAGGCGGGGCGGCGTGGTCGGACGCAGCCGGTGCGGCCTGCGTCTCAACCTGTGTGGGATCTGTATCTTGGGTCATGCTTCAAGAAGTAAGCAACGTGATGGGACGCGACAAGACCCGCAACGCCTGCCATGCTGATTTTGCAACCAATTTTACAAGCGCGCCGCAACGTGCTCAAAAATTGGACAAACTGAAAACCGTTGCCCATAGCGCACGGGCGAGGATGCGCGTATGCTGACTGGCTTGCGCTGACCGCGAGGAAGGAAAACGCATACCATGGCAGACCGCACCAAGCAGACGATTGCTCTGGTTGATGACGACCGTAATATCCTGACGTCGGTCCAGATGACTCTGGAGGCGGAGGGCTTTCACGTCCGCACCTATACCGATGGCGAATCGGCCTTACAGGGCCTGACAGCCTACCCGGTTGATCTGGCCGTGCTGGACATCAAGATGCCCCGCATGGACGGCATGGAACTGTTGCAGCGCCTGCGGGCCCGCTCCCATCTGCCGGTGATCTTCCTCTCCTCGAAAGATGAGGAAGTGGACCAGCTGATGGGCCTCCGCCTTGGCGCGGATGACTATATTACCAAGCCCTTCTCCCAACGCCTGCTGCTGGAACGCATCCGCGCCCTGCTGCGCCGGAACGAGGCCAGCCGTGCGGAAGCCAGCGGCGCACCTGCTGGGGGCGCTCTGGTGCGCGGCGCGCTTTCTCTGGATGAGTTGCGCCATAAATGTACGTGGAACGGGGAAGATGTGCCGCTGACGGTCACGGAATTCCTGCTGGTCAAGACGCTCGCCATGCGTCCCGGCCTCGTCAAATCACGCGATCAGCTGATTGATGCCGCCTATGGTGACACCGTGTATGTGGATGACCGCACCATCGACAGCCACATCAAACGGGTACGGAAAAAATTCCGGCAGGTGGATGACAATTTCAATCAGATTGAAACGCTGTACGGCATTGGCTACCGCTATAAAGAAGACTGAGACCGGTGCATGACCAGCCGGAAACGCATGTCTGTCTCTTCCACCCTGTCCTCCGGGCTGCGGCGCATCCGCATTCCCGGTCAGGCGCCCCGCAAAGGCGGAGTGGAAGCCACAGCCGCCTATGAGGCCTCCCGCACCCGGCTGATCTCCCCGCTCATGCGGCGCATCATGCTGGTCAATGTGCTGCCGCTGGTGCTGCTGGCTATCACCATGCTGTTCCTCAACCAGTTTCGGAACAGTTTGCTGGCAACGGAAGTCACCGGCCTGCGGGAGCAGGCCCGTATTTATGCAGGCGCATTGGGGCAGATTGCCGTGCGCAGCAATCATACCCATGGAGCCGGACCGGATGGGTTCACGCTTGAATCCGCTCTGGCCCGCCCCCTGCTGCTCCGGCTGACCGAACCCAGCCCGAACGCCCACGCCCGCCTGTTTGGCCCGGACGGCCAGTTACTGGCTGATAATCTGGCCGACCAGCTAACAGCCCCTCAGCGCGCCACACCCCCTGCCCATTCCGATGACCATCAGCCGCCGCCTTTTCATCGCCTGCACCCGCCACCGGGTTTGTATGAACGGCTTCTGACCTGGCTCTGGAGCAGCCACAGTTCCAGCATTGTTACGCTGGACACCAATGAGGCGGACATACCGGCAGACCCGGCCCGCCCCACGGATGCCAACGGCACATTCTCCCGCCCTCCGCCGGAAGCACCGCCCTATATCCGGCGCACGGCGAATAATCGACTAATTATCACGGTCGCTGAACCGGTGATTCATGAAGGCCGGACGGTTGGCATCATTCAGCTCACCCGCGCTGCCTCTCAGGTGGACCGGGCGCTGTTTGCCATCCGCTCTTCCATTCTCTCCCTGTTCCTGATGGTGCTGGTCATTACCGTGCTGCTCTCATGGTATCTGTCGCTCACCATCGCCCGCCCGCTGCTGCGGCTGGCAGCGTCGGCACAGATCATGCGCGAGTCTTCAGGCCGCACCGGCACCGTGCCGGCCCGCCTGCTGGCACGACGGGATGAGATTGGGGATCTGGCCCGTGCGCTTCAGGCCAGCGCGCAGGCGTTGTGGAAGCGGATGGACGCCATTGAGCGTTTTGCCGCGGATGTCAGCCACGAGATCAAAAACCCGCTCTCCTCCATCCGCTCGGCCATTGAGACCCTGCTGCGGATTGAAGACCTCAACCAGAAACACCGTCTGCTGACCATTATCAATGATGACGTGCTGCGTCTGGACCGCCTGATTACCGATATTTCCGACGCCAGCCGACTGGATGCTGAAATGTCCCGCGCGCAGACGGAGGCCATCTCAGTTGTGCCGCTCCTGTCTGTTCTGGCGGAAATCCATCAGGCCACCCGCAAGGAGGGTGAGCCGATTATCCTGACGCACAGTGAAGGCGATTCACCAGAGCATCCGCTCAGGGTCCTGGCGGTGGAAGATCGTCTGGTGCAGGTGCTGCGCAATCTGATTGGGAACGCTATTTCCTTCTCTCCCCCCAATGGCCGCATTCTGCTGGAGGCCGTGCCGGTGGGAAATATGGTGGCGCTGTCCGTCTCTGATGAAGGGCCGGGTATCCCTCAGGCCAAGCTCGATTCCATTTTTGACCGTTTTTATTCTGAACGTCCGAAGGAAGAGCATTTTGGCCAGCATTCCGGTCTGGGCCTGTCGATCAGCCGCCAGATTGTGGATGCCCTGCATGGCACAATTTCTGTGGAAAACCGGCATGATGCGCAAGGCCACGTTGCCGGTGCACGCTTTACAGTCCGCCTGCCCCGCGTGATGGCCTGAACTCAGACCAGACCCGGTTCAACGCCCAGTTCAAACTCGATCTTGACGTGGGGATTGGCAAATTTCTTCACCCACATCAGCGTCACAGACGGGGAAATGGCGGAAAAAACATGCCGCAAGGTGGGGAAACAGGACGGAAAATCCCGCGTATCTGAGACCAGATAGGTCACCCGCGTCACATCCTGCATGGAATAGCCATAATCGGCCAGTAAAGTCGCTCCAGCATCCAGAGCAGTGCGACATTGCTCCGCAATGCTCTCGCCTTCCGGATGCGGCGCACAAAGACCGGAGATTTTGAGCCCCCCGGAAATGCGCTCTACTCTGGCGTGCGACCCAGAGAGGTGATGTGCACTGTTTTGAACGGTGTTCCCCATGGCCTCACAGCATACTGCGGCGCCCCGACGGACGGCAAATTTCTCTTTCGTAACAAACAAATAACTTAAAATCTGGTATAGTCCAGCCGTTTTGCTCTGCAACACCTGCCAGCATCCATGCGCTGTTGTGTGTTGCGCAGTCAGGACTGACCGGAGCATAATACGGCCTCGGAAGTCAGGGAAAGGCTTTATTCACGCCGCTGACGGGTCCGAAGGCGTCACGACACTGAAGGGGAAACAGCTGTAATGCGCACGGTGGATGATACCCTTGTCCCACGCCGCATCCTGCTGGTCTCTGGCCTGTCTGGTGCCGGAAAGTCTTCCATTCTGCGCATTCTGGAAGACCTTGATCACGAGGTGATCGACAACCCTCCGCTTGGTATGCTGGATGATATTGTCGCCCGCGCCGAACGCCCCGTTGCTATTGGTGTGGATTCCCGCACCCGTGGGTTTGATGCCTCCGCCGTTCTGG
Source organism: Acetobacter sp. KSO5 (assembly GCF_044094635.1). NCBI lineage: Bacteria > Pseudomonadati > Pseudomonadota > Alphaproteobacteria > Acetobacterales > Acetobacteraceae > Acetobacter > Acetobacter sp. KSO5. Next base: position 2,946,009 of record NZ_CP172014.1, read on the forward strand.
AAGCACTCGCCCGCCTGCGTATGAACCCCAATCTGCGGGTGGAACTGATTTACGCCACGGCGGAAGAAAGCGTTCTGCTCCGCCGCTATACTGCCACGCGCCGTCGCCATCCGCTGGCCCTGCATGGCAGCATTAAAGAAGGTATTGAGGAAGAAACCGCCCTGACCGCCCCGCTGCGTGCGGCGGCTGATCTGGTGATTGATACCTCCGACATGCCCCCGCCTGAACTGCGCCAGTTTGTGGAAAGCCGCTTCAGCCCGTGGGAAGGCGCTGCGGGTGAAGGGCTGACGGTCGCCCTGATGTCCTTCGCCTACCCGGCCGGCCTGCCGCGTGAGGCGGATATTGTGCTGGATGCGCGCTTTTTAAGAAATCCACATTACGACCCGGCTCTGGCTCCCAAAACCGGGCTGGATGCGGATGTGGCTGCCTACGTGGCCGAAGACAGCGATTATCTGCCGTTCCTCAACCAGATTCATGGCCTGCTTCAGCTCGTCCTGCCGCGTTTTGTGCAGGAAGGCAAAAAATATGCTACCATTGCTATTGGCTGTTCAGGCGGTCGCCATCGGTCAGTGACCCTGGTGGAAGCTCTGGCCAAACGGCTTTCCGCGCCAGATGGCATGGGAAATTATCAGGGGTCTGGCCAGTGGCCCATCATGATCATGCACCGGGAACTTGCCCGGCTTGGTCTGGGTTCATGGCGGTGGGCACGCAAACCCGCTGACGCCTCCAACACGGAACCGGCCTCTCCGGTTTCCTGATCCGCCCCGGCGCACCGTACGCCAGCCTTTGGGGCCGCGTCCCGCAGCATCGGGCACGCACAGCTAAACTCATCCGACCGTCATGCGTTTTATCCGTGAGGGAAAGCGCAATCTGATGCTGTCCATTGTCTTATTTGAGGATAATTTTTCTCTTTTCATGTCTATTTCAGAAACGGCCCTGACGCATGATCCGCTTGCCAGAACGGTTCAGAACCAGTTGACCCCTGCGGTCACCTTTTTCCGAAGCTGGTTGAGCTGGCTGCCTGCGTCCCTCGTCTCCCTGCTGGTGCTCTTTCTTGTCGGGCTGGTAGCGGCCATGCTGAGCAGGCTGGTGACAGACCGTATTCTGATGCGCATTCCCGGTGCGCGGCGGGGCGCGTTTGTCCGCTCCCTCACCAAATCTCTCCGGCGGCCTGTGCGGCTGACCGTCGTTATCATGGCCATGGGGCTGGCTCTTCCGGCGTGCGGTCTGCATGGCGACCTGCTGGACAGTGTGACTCACCTGCTGCTCATGACTTTTGTGGCGGTGATGGGATACGGCACCATCGTAACAGTCCGGCTGGTCTCCGATGCCTATCTGTCCCGCTTTGCGGAAGCGGATCAGGATGATGATATTCTGGCCCGTAAACACGCCACACAGGTCCGGCTGCTGCGGCGAGCGGCAGAAATTCTGATCGGCATGCTGACCGTCAGCGCCGAACTGATTACCTTTGAGCCGGTGCGGGAATATGGGCTGAGCCTGTTTGCCTCGGCGGGCGCGGCCTCTCTGATTGTCGGTCTGGCGGCCCGCCCCATTCTGGCCAACCTGTTTGCGGGTGTGCAGATTGCCATGACACAGCCAATCCGGATGGGAGATCTCATCGCCTTTCAGGGCGACTGGACCTGGGTGGAGGAAATTACGTCCACCTATGTTGTTCTGCGGTCCTGGGACTGGCGTCGGCGCATTGTGCCCATCGCCTTCTTTCTGGATACACCGTTTGAAAACTGGACCTACAATTCTGCGGAACTGATTGGCGCGGTCTATCTCTATGTGGATTACCGCACCCCCATGGACCGCCTGCGCACCAAACTTGAAGAGATTGTCCGCGCCTGCCCCCAATGGACTGGCAAAGACTTCAGCGCACAGGTCGCGGATTGTAACGACCAGACCATGATGATCCGCGTCACAGCCAGCGCCCGCACAGCCATCCGCAGCTGGGATCTGCGCTGTGAAATTCGGGAAAAAATCATTCAGTGGATGTGTGAGGAATGCCCGGAAGCCCTGCCCCGCAATCGGTTTGCGCTGGCTCCGGTCGGTCTGGGGGAACAGCAGCCGCCTATTCCGTTCTCCCCCACGTCCCCGCCGGGCGCCATGCCCTATGGCCCGTTTAACGCGCCCCCGGCATGGGCCTCCGCAACCGCGCCAGCGGGGAGAGCCATGCCGGACATGGCCCCTCCACCGCCGTCTGCTTTCAGGCCTTTATAACCCCCGCAGAGAACGGGCTTAGTGTTAGCCCTGTGAAATCTGGTCGAATACGCCGCCTTCACTAAAATGCTTTTTCTGGACGGCAGCCCAGCCACCCAGACTGGCGATATCGAATGTTTCAACCTTGGGGAAACGCACCGTATTTTCCGCAGCAACGGCGGCATCAACCGGGCGGAAATAATGCTTCGCACCAATCCGCTGCCCTTCGGGTGAGAACAGAAAGTTCACGTAAGCCTGTGCCTGAGCCTGCGTGCCATGTTTGGCAACATTGCTGTCCACCACAGCCACCGGCGGTTCTGCCAGAATGGTGAGGTTGGGCACCACGAGGTCAAACTGATCCGGCCCGATATCCTTTGTGGCCAGCAGGGCTTCATCCTCCCATGCCAGCAGCACGTCGCCCAGACCGCGTTGCACAAAGCTGTTTGTCGCCCCGCGCGCGCCAGTATCCAGCACGGGCACGTGGCTGAACAAGGCTTTCAGATACGCCCGCGCCGTCTCTTCCGACCCGCCCGGCTGCTTCAGCGCCCAGCCCCATGCGGCCAGATAATTCCACCGTGCGCCACCAGAGGTTTTCGGGTTGGGAGTCACGACTTTCACGTCATCCCGCACCAGATCGCTCCAGTCCTGAATTTTCCTGGGATTTCCCTTGCGCACCAGAAACACAATCGTGCTGGTATAGGGTGTGGCGTTATGCGGCAGGCGTGTCTGCCAGTCGGCCGCCAGCAAGCCATGCTGCGCCAGAATATCAATATCGTAAGCCAGCCCTAACGTGACGACATCCGCCGGAGCGCCTTCCAGCACAGACCGCGCCTGGGCACCGGACCCGCCATTGGAGGTGCGGACAAACACAGATTCACCCGGATGCGCCTTGGCCCAGAAGGCTGCGAACGCACGGTTGATCTCGGTATACAGCTCTCGTGTCGGGTCATAAGACACATTCAGCAGTTGCGCACTTGCTGCGGAGGAAGAGGAAGCCCACAGCCCTCCCCCGGCAACAAGCCCGCCCACCAGAGACGTCGCACCCAGAAAAGAGCGCCGGGATAGAAGGGGGGATTTATGGGTCATGTCAGTCTCTCCGCACTACCAGAGGCCCCGCCTGACCGAAACAGGCACTCACGGCACGGCCCCTTCAGATTCCTAATTCACGATATCATGCGCGCTAATTTTCCAGACAGCAATATACATTTTATTTCGTTTTTTAAATTTGCCTTTTTCACTTTATAGCCCAGCAAACTCCTGCCACGAAAAATTGAAGAATTTCTTTTTTTTCAAAAGAGACACACGCATCAGCCTCTCTCCATTCGGCTAAAAATTTAATACGATATTTTATCGTTTTCTATATTGCGATTTAGATCGTGTTATGTTTAATTCACAAAATACGAATTAGTTTAGTGTTTATGAACCCCTCATAATCCCGGCTTTCCGCTCCTCTTTGGAAAATCTCATGGTTCGCCTCAGCTCTCACGCTTCGTTCGCCGGGAAACCGGGCTTGCCTCGCGCCCTCCTGCTAGCCTCTGCTGTAGCGTCTTCCGCTCTTTCACTGCCCTGTGCCATGGCGCAGCCGGGAACAGATTCTGCTTCTCCTGCCACACCACACGCAACCACGCAGAAAAGCGTGAGCAAGCCTGCTTCTGTCTATCTGCCGCATGACCGTGAGCGGATTGTGGTCACGCCCTCTGCCAGCCAGCTGCCTCCGCCCATGCCGCCTGTGGTGCTGTATCCCCATGCCAACCCCGTCGGCCAGCCGGTCCGTACAACAGGTGTGCAGGGGCGTGTCTCCGGGCATCAATATGACTGGGGCGTGTTCAACCGTGGCAATGGTGAAGCTGCGGGTTTTGGCCCGGTTGGCCAATATGGTGTTGCCCCCTGGGCGGAGGACTGGAGCCGCCTGCGGGACAAATCCAAACGGAAAGACCCGTTTGACCTGATCAAATATATTGCCCTGAATGAAAGTGGCTCAATATGGCTCAGCTTTTCAGGTGAGACACGCCTGAGAAACTGGTTTGAAAGCCGCCCCAACCTCGGCACGCAGCACAACAATGATTCCGGGCGCTTTGCAGTCCGTAACCTGTATGGCGCGGATCTGCATCTGGGGTCTCACGTCCGGCTGTTCGGTCAGCTTGTCAATGCTGATGCCGCAGGCTGGAACGGGTATGGCTACGGCACAACCTATCGCAAACGGCTTGATGCCCAGCAGGCTTTTATTGAAACCAAATGGTCCATGCTGGGGGCCAAAAGTGGCTTTATGTTCGGGCGGCAGCAGTTTCTGGATGCCCCCTCCTACATGCTATACAACCGGGAAACGCCCAACGTACCGCTCTCATGGAACGGCTTTCGGGCTTACATGGTCTGGCCCCGTATCCGCATTGATGGCTGGGATTTTGTGCAGACCAATGACAGCCAGAACAAGATGTTCCACGATACGGAAAACTATAATACCCGCCTCTATGGTTTTAACATGACATGGGCCCCGCCGGATGGCCGCTTTATGGGCGACAGATACAATTCCTTTCTGGATGTATTTTATGTTGGCTATAAGCTCTCCGGCTCGTCCGGGGCTATTGCCACCGCCACTGGCAGCCAGAACGGGTCCAATACCCGCAACAATTTTGGTGTGCGCTGGCATGGGATTGCCGGCCCGTTTGAATTTTCTCTTGGCGGCATCTGGCAGGGCGGCGTCTTCAAATACGCCAAAACCAATCAGTCCCGAAATGTGAGTGCCTATGCGCTGAATACACTGGTGGGCTACCGTATTCCGAATGATCGCTTTCATACGTTCGCAGGATTACAAACGGATGTGTATTCCGGCGGCAATGCCCGCAAAACGTCCGGCGCGATTGGCACCTACATCTCGCCCTTCAACCCGCAGACAAACTATCTGGACACCACGACGTATATGACAGGCTCAAACCTGATCAGCGTAGCACCTCTGATCCGGGCAACATTCCTGAAATCTCTGAGTTTTCAGGTAAAATATCCACTGTTCTGGCGCTACAGCCCGAATGACCCTGTTTACAAATCTTCCGGGTCTTACAGCTTCCCTTATCAGTTCAAGGGTAAGTTTGTGGGGATGGCCCCACAGGCGTCTCTTGCTTGGCAGATCAACACCCATCTGTCCTGGACGCAGTATGTCTCACGCTTCATGACGTCCAACGCACTGAACCGCGCAGGCGGCTCAAGCGGCACCTATTACCAGTCCAATTTCGTGTTTCGCTTTTAAGCCAAAGCCTCAGGCGTGACCGGCGCGTCCGGTCAGCCGAATGGGGTCGATATTGATGGAGGCCAGAGCCTGCCGCCATTTGGCAGCATGGTCATGCCCGAACACAATCTCCCGGCTGGCCGGGGCCAGCAGCCAGGCATCATGCTGGAAAATTTCCTCTTCCAGCTGCCCGGCCTCCCAGCTTGCATGCCCCATGGCCAGCAAGGCATCCCGCGGGCCACCGCCCTCGGCAATCTCCCTCAGCACATCCAGACTGGCCGTGAGCGTGGCTGCGCCCGTGACCGGCATACTGCCCTCGCCTTTCCAGTCGGAAGAATGCAGGACAAAGCCACGCGCCTCCTCCAGCGGCCCACCGGCACACAGGCCAAGCCGGCGCAATGGGGGTGCCGGAGGAATTTCCAACTGTTCAAGCAGGTCTTCAAAACCCGGTTTGGGCAGGCGACGATTAATGACAAGCCCCATTGCGCCCTCACCCGAGGCATGCGCGCAAAGATATATGACACTTCTGTCAAAAGGAGTTACGCTGAGGGCTGGCGTTGCCACCAGAAGCAGGCCGGTTAACGTCCCGCCGGGGCGGACTGAGCGTTCAAGAAGGGAAACATGCGGAAAAGCCATACGGTGCATATGTGGTGCCCGTGTTTTTTTAGCAACCTTTTCAGCGTGGGTCTGCCTGATTTCAGGCCCTGACATTTGGCCTTTGTGGTCCGTCTTATCACCCCCTGCCCTCACACCTGCTGGTGGGCAGGAAAGAGAATGAAGAAGCCTATTTATGAATAAACTCGCCAAATTCCTGCGCGCTCTGGACAGCTACCACGTCACCGATGGAGACAAATTCGATCTCAGCAAATTTAACCCGGACGATGATGGTAATCTCGGACTGACCAAGGAAGACGGCGCCAAGCTGCTAAAGGATGTAAAGGCACAACTGCAGGACTTACAGGACCTGCTCTATGCCAACCAGACCAGTTCCATGCTGATCATCCTGCAGGGTATGGATGCTGCCGGGAAAGACGGCACCATCAAGCATGTCATGTCCGGCGTGAACCCGCAGGGCGTCACCGTCACCTCTTTCAAGCAGCCCGGCCCGGCAGAACTCCAGCATGGGTTTTTGTGGCGCATTCACGCCGCAGCACCGCAGGTTGGCCGCATCGCAATTTTCAACCGCAGCCAGTATGAAGATGTGCTGGTCACCCGGGTGCACCCGGAAATTCTGGACCACGAGCATCTCCCCGGCCCCATCAACACGCCGGAATTCTGGAAAGGCCGTTACAGCGACATCCGGCATCTGGAACACTATCTGAACCGGCAGGGGACGGTTGTTCTGAAATTCTTCCTGCACATTTCCAGAGAAGAACAGCGCAAACGCCTTCTGGAACGGCTGGAAGTGCCGGAAAAACGCTGGAAATTCTCCCCCTCCGACATGCATGAGCGGGAATACTGGGACGACTATACCAAGGCCTATCAGGACGCCATTGCCGAGACCGCGCGCCCGCATGCGCCGTGGATTGTGGTGCCCTCCAACCATAAATGGTATGCCCGGCTTGTGGTGATTGGGGCAATTATCCGCGCCCTGAAGGGGTTGAATCAGACAGCCCCGAAGCCTGATCCGGAAGTCTCCAAATCTCTGGACGACTATCGCGCCCGCCTGATGGCTGAGAAAAAGTAAAAGGTCCTGTTGCTTATGATGGCATATTCCCGCCTGCTTCCTGCCGCGGCGCTCCTCCTTGCAGGCCTGACAAGCCTGACCTCTCCGGCAGAGGCCCGCAGCCGACATGCCGAAAGGGCTGAGGTCGCCCAGACGGTCTCCCCCACCTGCGACAATCAGGATTTTCTGTCCAAACAGCTCGCTTTTGAAAATGGTGGGGCCAAAGCAGACGTTCCTGTGCATATCTGCGGCAAGGTGCTGGCCCTGAGCCCCAAAGCGCAGCACACTCGTAGTGGCTGGCATGGCTATTTCTACCTTGCCGTCACGCCTACGGTCTCTATTCGCATTGTCTCCGGACTGGATGAAATGCAGGCCCCGGCCTGGCCGTGGGTGAATAAAGGGGATCAGGTGGAAGTCGTTGGCCGCTACTATTACGATTCCATCCGCCGGCAGGGCGTGGACTGGACGCACCACGGCACCGGCCGATCCTGGCATATCCCGGGCTACGTGACTGTTAACGGCACGCGGTACGAATAAAGACGGAACACCGGTTAATCTGCGTAAAAAACGGCCCGCCTGAACACTCAGACGGGCCGTTTCCTTTTATCCTACTCAGAAGCCAGATTAGTCGGCGGCTTCTTCTTCGCGTTCATTGCCGCGCTCATCTTCTTTTGCACTGCCAGACGTTTTGGTCGGCAGGATATCGAACACGAGTGCGTCGTTCTTCAGGCCAATCTTCACAGCACCACCTTTGGTCAGCTTACCAAACAGCAGTTCTTCAGCCAGCGGCTTCTTGATGAACTCCTGAATGACACGCCCCAGCGGACGCGCACCGTAAAGCCGGTCATACCCACGCTCTGCCAGCCACTCCTTGGCTGCGGAAGAAAGTTCGATGGTCACGTTACGGTCTGCAAGCTGAGCTTCCAGCTGAAGCACAAACTTCTCAACCACGCAGCCCACCGTTTCCGGCGTGAGGTTGGCAAACGGGATAATGGCATCCAGACGGTTGCGGAATTCCGGGGTGAACAGACGTTTGATCGCCTCCTCATCTTCCCCTTCCCGCGCATCCCGGCCAAAGCCGATTGCTTCCTTGCTGAGATCAGAAGCCCCGGCATTGGTCGTCATAATCAGGATGACATTCCGGAAATCGACCGTCTTGCCGTTATGATCCGTCAGCCGCCCGTGATCCATCACCTGCAGCAGCACGTTATAGAGGTCCGGGTGCGCTTTCTCGATTTCATCAAGCAGCAGGACCGCGTGCGGATGCTGGTCGATGGCGTCGGTCAGCAGGCCACCCTGATCAAACCCGACATAACCCGGAGGCGCACCCAGCAGACGCGAGATGGAGTGCCGCTCCATATATTCGGACATGTCAAAGCGGATCAGCTCAATCCCCAGCGTGGTGGACAACTGACGCGCCACCTCGGTTTTCCCCACCCCCGTGGGGCCGGAGAAGAGATAGTTACCAATCGGCTTTTCAGGGTCACGCAGCCCGGCACGGGAAAGCTTGATCGCCGCAGAGAGCGTATCAATGGCCTGATCCTGCCCGAACACCATCCCCTTAAGGTCGCGTTCCAGAGAGCGCAGCACTTCCTTGTCATCCGCCGAGATGCTCTTAGGCGGAATGCGCGCAATGCGGGCAATGATGTCTTCCACGTCCTTCAGGTTGACGGTTTTCCGCCGCCGCCCTTCCGGCTGAAGCATGCGAGACGCACCGACCTCATCAATCACGTCAATTGCCTTATCCGGCAGCTTGCGGTCATGAATATATTTGGCCGACAGTTCCACAGCCCCACGAATGGCATCATCCGTGTAACGCACCTTATGGTGTTTTTCGTAGCTGCTCTTCAGGCCGCGCAGAATTTTGACGGCATCATCCACACTTGGTTCCGGCACATCAATCTTCTGGAACCGGCGCACCAGTGCGCGGTCCTTTTCAAAATGCTGGCGGAACTCTTTATAGGTCGTGGAGCCAATGCAGCGCAGCGTACCCGCAGCCAGTGCAGGTTTGAGCAGGTTGGACGCATCCATCGCCCCGCCAGACGTCGCCCCGGCGCCAATGACCGTGTGAATTTCATCAATAAACAGGATGCCGTGCGGGTCCTGATCAAGCTCCGTCACAACGGCTTTCAGGCGTTCTTCAAAATCCCCGCGGTAACGGGTGCCAGCCAGCAGCGCCCCCATATCCAGTGAATAGATGGTCGCCTTCAGCAGCACTTCCGGCACGTTGCCTTCCACAATGCGGCGGGCCAGCCCTTCGGCAATCGCTGTTTTACCCACACCCGGATCGCCCACATAAAGCGGGTTATTCTTGGTGCGACGGCACAGGATCTGGATCGTGCGTTCAACTTCCTCATCACGCCCGATAAGCGGATCGACCTTACCAGCTTCCGCCTTGGCATTGAGGTTGACGCAATACGTCGACAGCGCATCCTGATTCTTCTGGGTGCGTGCTTCACCGCGTTCAGAGTCTTCACCCTTTTCAGGGCCAGAATTGTTGCCGGTGCCCGTAACCGGGCGACGCGTTGAACGGTCCGGTGCCTTGGCAATGCCATGAGAAAGGAAATTGACAGCATCCAGCCGCGTCATGTCCTGCAACTGCAGGAAATACACAGCATGGCTTTCACGCTCGGCAAACAGGGCCACAAGCACATTGGCCCCGGTCACTTCATCGCGCCCCGTGGACTGCACATGAATGGCCGCACGCTGGATCACGCGCTGGAACGCGGCCGTTGGTTTGGGTTCGGTCGGGCGGTCTGAGGCCAGCCCGGCCAGATCTTTATCAAGAAAACCTGTCAGATCGGTGCGCAGGCGCTCAAGATCAACACCGCACGCCCGGAACACCGTTACGGCGTCCGCATCATCAACCAGGGCAAGCAGCAGGTGCTCCAGCGTGGCATATTCATGATGCCGCTCGCCGGCCAGAATAAGTGCCCGATGTAGCGTCTGCTCAAGATTGCGTGACAACATGACGAGACGCTCCTTTCCCCAGATGCCCGGAATGGTGTGGCTTAACCGCCCCCCTGTCCGGGACCTTCACATCATATTTGGCTGCTTTGCGAGGAATTGCGAGTCACAACTGCACAAAAAATGGGGCCTGTGCTTTTTCTGCTGCTCCGCACTCAGTCCTTTTCAAGCGTGCATTGCAGCGGATGCTGGTTCTGGCGGGCCAGATCCATCACCTGTGTAACCTTGGTTTCGGCCACCTCATACGTAAAGACGCCGCACACGCCTACGCCGCGCTTGTGCACGCTGAGCATGATGGTTGTAGCTTCATCCCGAGTCTTCTGAAAGAACCGCTCAAGCACATGCACGACAAATTCCATTGGCGTGTAGTCATCATTGAGCATCAGAACCTTATACATGGCGGGCTTGCGCGTTTTGGGACGCGCCCGCACCACCACGCCAACATCGTTCAGATCATCACCCGAATCGGCCCCCCCGGCATCACGCCGTGACGGCCCGTTGCCCGCATGCAGGACTGAAAAATGACGCGATACCATCGGGCTAGAACTCCGGGTGCGGTTTCTGACAGAAAAAATCATGAGACATCATATTGGTATTCCCCTGAGGGATGGAAGAGGCTTAGGGCCTGAGAAACGTTCCAAAATCAAGACAATACTGGGGAAAATGCCTTATTTGTGCCACATGCGCGGCTGACATTTTGCTCAGAACATCACCGCGCCAGAGTCCGGGGTCTCCAGATTTCTTATAGACGCGGTCTTACTATCTGACTTACCACACTTAAATATCCTGAAGAAAAACCAGGTAGGATCGCGCAGTGCCAGATATTCACGCAGCAGGAGACGGAACAGGCCGCCGCAAACAGGCTGGAACCCCACGTAAATGCCGCTCCAGCCTGCGCAAATGGGCTGGTCTGATGGCAGGTGTCGCGCTGGGCAGCTTTGTGACGCAGCGCGCCGCTCACGCCCAGTATGCCGGGCAGATCAGTTCCATTGTCATGGACGCCAGAACGGGGGCTGTCCTTTCTCAGGAAGACCCGGACCTGCGCCGCTATCCTGCCAGCCTGACAAAACTGATGACGCTGTATATGGCGTTCTCAGCCCTGCGCGCCGGCACGATCACGCTGGATCAGACAGTCCCTGTCTCCATTCATGCCTCTACCATGGAACCCTCAAAGCTCGGTCTGGTTCCCGGCTCTCACCTGACGGTCGAGCAGGCCATGCTGGCTCTGGTGACCAAATCCGCCAATGATGCCGCCTGCGCTCTGGGTGAATTTCTGGGTGGCGGCAGTGAGCCGCAGTTTGCCGCGATGATGACGCAGCAGGCCCGCGCACTGGGCATGAGCAACACCACCTTCCGCAACGCCTCCGGCCTGCCGGACCCGGACCAGCTGACCACCGCGCGTGATCTGGCTGTTCTGGCCCGCCATATCGTGACGGACTTCCCGGAAGATTATCATTACTTCTCTGTCGCAGCCTTCCGCTTCCACGGGCGGATGATCCCCAACCACAACCCGATGCTGAAAGCCTATGTCGGCGCAGACGGCATGAAGACCGGATACACGCAGGAAGCAGGTCGTAACCTCGTAACCTCCGCTCTCCGCAATGATGTGCGGCTGGTGGGCGTGGTGATGGGAGCCTCTTCCAACACGCAGCGCACACTGGCCATGGCGGATCAGCTTGACCGTGGGTTTGATGCCGAGGGTGTGGCTCCTGTTGCCCGTCCGCTGGTTCTGGCCCGCAACACTGTTCCCTCCCACCGCACACGCGGTGGCCGTGTGATCATGCTGGCCGCAGCCTCCTCACGCCATGCACCTATGGAAGTGGCGGAAGCCCCGGCAGCCCGCCACACCACCGTGCGTCATGGCCGCCGTTATGTGCTGGCCACGCCGGTTGCCAACGGGCACCATATCCGCCTGATCGGGGCGAAGGTACGCCCTGCCACCGCCACAACACATCGGGCGCATGCTGGCCATACCTCACGTAATCATACCTGATTTTTTCTTTAATAACCCGCTTCCTTCCCGGAAGCGGGTTGCCTTTACCGCGCCCTGACTCCATTTTGCACCTCTCTTTAAAACGAGAGCTGTATAAATAAGGGAGTCTCAGTATGGCGGGCAGAAACGGTATTGTTCTGCATAACGAACAGGATTTTGTGGGCCTGCGCGCCGCGGGCCGCCTTGCGGCCGCCACGCTGGACATGATCACCCCTTACGTCAAACCGGGCGTCACCACCGGGGAACTTGACCGCATTATTCATGAATACACGCTGGATCACGGCGCTATTCCTGCCCCGCTGAACTATCGCGGCTTTCCCAAATCCTGCTGCATTTCCATCAATCATGTAGTCTGCCACGGCATTCCGGGTGACAAAGCCCTGCAGGAAGGCGACATCGTCAATATTGACGTCACCTCCATTGTCGATGGCTGGTACGGTGATAACAGCCGGATGTACACCGTCGGCAAGGTGCCGCTGAAAGCCTCCAAGCTGATCAAAACCACCTATGACTGCCTGATGCGCGGCATTGAAGTGGTACGCCCCGGTGCAACGCTGGGCGATATCGGCCACGCCATTCAGACGCTGGCTGAAAAAAACCGGTATTCCATTGTGGAAGATTTCTGCGGGCACGGCATTGGCCGCACATTCCACGCAGAACCCACGGTGCTGCATTACGGCAGACCGGGCGAAGGCATGAAGCTGAAAGCCGGCATGGTCTTTACCATTGAGCCGATGCTCAATATCGGCAAAGCTGATGTGAAAATTCTGGATGATGGCTGGACGGCTGTCACGCGGGACCGGTCTTTGTCTGCTCAGTTTGAGCACATGCTGGGCGTGACGGAAACCGGCTACGAGATCTTCACCCTCTCCCCCGCTGGCTACACCTGCCCGCCCTACCCGACTGAAAGCTGAGCCTCATGCCTGTTCTGCCTGACCGCACCCTGTCTGCCCTGCGTTCTGCCGCACTGGTTCTGCTGGCCTGCGGTGCAGGCAGTCTGCCTACTGTATCTTTCGCAGCGGCCCCACAGGTCACCGATGCACCAGACCCGCTGGCCTACGGCACCAGTCAGCCGGAAGGCCTGCCGCCACTTGCCCCCACACCGGGGCAGCATGGCATGGCGGTCTCTGCCCAGAAGCTCGCCTCTCAGGTTGGGGCGCGCATTCTGGCGCAGGGTGGGAACGCGGCGGATGCCGCAGTCGCCATGGGCTACGCTCTGGCTGTTGTCTATCCGGCAGCGGGCAACATCGGCGGTGGTGGCTTCATGCTGCTGCGGGAACCGGGCAAACAGGCTGTGTTTATCGACTTCAGGGAAAAAGCCCCCGCAGCCGCCCGCGCCGATATGTATCTGGACGCCAAAGGCAATGTGATCCCGGATCTGTCCGTCACCGGCTGGAAAGCGGTTGCCGTGCCCGGCACCGTGGCGGGGCTGGATAGTGTACATCAGAGATGGGGACACCTCTCCCGCAAAGCCGTCATGGCCCCGGCCATTGCTCTGGCACGGGATGGGTTTGTGCTGGAAGAAGGCGATGTTTCCCTTCTGAACACCTCAACCGACGCCTTCCGGGCGGATCCGTTTGCCCGCTCCATTTTCCTGCGACCCGATGGCTCGCCCCTGCAGGTTGGGGACCGTCTGGTGCAGAAGGACCTTGCCCGCTCTTTAGAGCAGGTGGAACAGCATGGGCCGGATGCCTTCTACAAAGGCCCGATCATGCAGGCCATTGTGGCGGAATCCAAAAAGAATGGCGGCCTGCTTCAGGCCTCAGATTTTGCCCATTATGCGCCGCGTGAACTGACCCCACTGCGCTGCCAGTATCGTGGTTTTCAGGTTGAAACCGCACCGCCTCCCAGCGGTGGCGGCATCGCGCTGTGCGAAATTCTGGATATTCTCTCCGGCTATGACATGCACGCGCTGGGCCTGCATACCGCCCCCGCGCTGCACTATGAAATTGAAGCCATGCGCCACGCCTATTCCGACCGGCGTGACCTTGGCGACCCGGCCTTTGTGAAAAACCCGGAACACCACCTCCTGGACCCGGCCTACGCGGCGGAGGTGCGCTCCCATATCCCGACAGACGTTGCTGTCCCCTCCAGCACGCTGCAAGCCGGTGACAGCACGCCAGAAAAGCACGAGACCACCCAGTTCTCCGTGATTGATAAGAACGGGTTTGCCATTTCCACCACCTACACGCTGAACGGCTGGTTTGGCGCGAAGGTGATGGGCGGCAACACTGGCATCTTCATGAACGACGAAATGGATGACTTCTCCGCCAAACCCGGTTCCGCCAACATGTTTGGCATTGTTGGCAGCGCAGCCAACGCCATTGCACCGGGCAAGACGCCGCTGTCTTCCATGTCTCCCACCATCCTCTCGCGGAATGGCAAACCGGTAATGGTCATCGGCAGCCCCGGCGGCTCCCGCATTCCTACTATTGTCCTCTCTGTTGTGATGGGCGTGGTGGATTACGGGCTGGATATCCAGCAGGCCATTGATCTGCCACGCCTGCACCAGCAGTGGCTGCCGGAAGCGGTGGAAGTGGAAAGTGGAGCGGTCTCTCCAGACGTTGAAAAAACACTGGAACATGAAGGCTACCAGTTCTCACCCCATGCGCCGTGGGGCATGCCGGAAGGCATTCTGGTCGGCGGTCCGCGTCTGGGGGAAAAGGGGACTGCTCGCTATTACGGTGGATATGACCGCCGTCACCCCGGCGGCGGCGCAGTCGGCGAATAACCCTGCGGGAGGGAACGGCGTCCTTTCATAGCGCGTTTGTCTGAAAAATCAGCTACGCAGAGCCTATGCCCCGGACAGCCTCTTCCCTCCCGCCATCTTCCCCGTCCTCCACGTCTGACGTCGTTCAGCGGTACTCGCCCCTTCTGGCCCTCATCATGGCCATGGCGACGTTCATGCAGAATCTGGATGGGGCCATCATCAATACCTCCCTGCCGCAGATGGCGCGCTCCTTCGGGGTTAAGACGCTGGATCTGTCGCTTGGGGTAACGGCCTATATGCTGGCCTCAGCCGCCGTAGCCCCTCTGGCCGCATGGCTGGCGACCAAAATTGGGGAAAAGCGCATCATGTGGATGGCCATGCTGCTGTTCACGCTCTCTTCCTTTCTGTGTGGCATCGCGCAGGGGCTGACGGAATTTGTCTGCGCCCGCATCGGGCAAGGCCTCGCCGGGGCTGTCATGATGCCCATCGGCTCCGCCATCATGCTGCGGTACACGCCCAAGCAGGATCTGATGCGGGCGCAGTCCGTCACCGTCTGGCCGGCCCTGACAGCGCCCATCATCGGCCCGGTTCTGGGCGGTTATATTACCCAGACCATCGGCTGGCGCTGGAACTTCTGGCTGAACCTGCCTGTAGGCCTGCTGGCGGTTATTGCCGTGCTGCGCGTTGTGCCCTCCGCCCCGCGGGAAGAAGCTCCTCCGCTGGACATTCGCGGGCTTGTGCTGTGCGCCAGCAGCCTGACCTGCCTGCTTGCTGGCCTGCAACGCTCTGCCGAGACCGGCTCTGCCCGCCTGATGGCTCTGGCCCTCATTCTGGTGGGCGGCGTGACGGGCGTTCTGGCCATCCGGCATTTGCGCCACCACCCCACGCCCATCCTTTCGCTGGATGTGCTGAAGCATGACAGCCTGCGCTATGCCTCATTTTATCCGGGGCTGATCTTCCGTGGCGTGTTCTCCTCTGCCCCGTTCCTGCTGCCGCTGTTCTTCCAGCTTGGTTTTGGCTTTTCGCCTGCGCGGGCAGGCACCTGGCTTCTGGCCTATTTCTGCGCCAATCTGGGCATCAAGCCGTTTACCTCCGCCATCCTTCGCTGGGGCGGCTTTCGGAATATCCTGTTCTTTAACGGGTTTCTGGTCTCGCTCTCGCTGGCCCTGTTCGTGTTTCTCACTCCCCAGACGCCGGATATCCTGCTGATGCTGGCGCTGGCCTTTGCGGGCATGACGCGCTCCATGCAGCTCACCAGCCTCTCCACCGTCGCCTTTGCCGATATTTCCACGGCTGAGCGCAGCAAGGCCACCAGCATGATGTCCATACTGGGCCAGACCGGCTCAACAGCCGGCGTGGCCTTCACCGCTTTCTGCCTGACCCTGCTGGAGTCTTTCTACGGGCACCCGACGGTGGGCCTGCCGGAAATTCACATCGCGTTTCTGATTACTGCCGTCATCGTTCTGATCGGCACGCTCGGCTTTGCCCGTATGCCCAAAGAGCTGGGGCATGAGATGACCGGGGGCCGTCGGTCCCGCTAATCCCCGGCCCGACGCCCTAACAGCCTGTCGGGTTGGGGTACCCTGTGAAGGGGTGAGGTTGTAAGGTGGTGAGATGAGCAGCTTCATCCCGTTTGACCGGTCTCAGCCGTATCTTCTGCCTCCTGATCTGAAGTCGTGGCTTCCTGCTGACGATATGGCGCATTTCATTGTCGCAGCCGTTGAGCGGGTTCCGATGAGTGCGTTCTGCGTGCCAGTGCGCACGGGTGGCAAGGCACAGTACCATCCGCGTCTGATGTTGGCCCTTCTGATCTTCAGCTATGCGAACGGGTTGTTTTCCTCACGCCGGATCGAGCGGGCGACATATCGCGACATCGGGGTACGCTTCGTGGCGGCGAACCTGCATCCGGATCATGATACGATTGCGACCTTCCGCCGGACGAACCGGACAGCCATTGAAGCTGCATTTGCGCAGGTCCTGCTTCTGGCGCGCGAGACGGGTCTGCTGCGTCTGGGTGTAGTATCGATCGACGGCACGAAAATTGATGCCGACGCTTCGAAATACCGTTCCCTGCGCTACGACCGGATCAGGGCGCTGCGCGAACAGCTGGCGGTGGATATCGCGAAACTGATGGACCAGGCGGAGCACGCAGATGCCACAGACAGCGATCCGCAGGCATTGCCGGAAGCGCTTGCCCGACGGGAAACACTGAAAGCGAAGCTGGACGAAGCCTGCGCCCGGCTGGAAGCAGATGCGAAGGCGCAGGCCGAGGCGGCGCGATCGGCATACGAGAAAAAGAAGGCGGTGTATGACGCAAAAACAGGGCGTCGCGGCCGGGCGCCCAAACCGCCCGATGATGAACCACCACCCGACCGGCAGATCAGTCTGACCGATCCCGACAGCCGCCTCATGCGGCGTTCGGACGCTCACGAGTTCCGGCAGGCTTACAATGCCCAGGCCGTGGTCTGCGCCGAAGGCAGTCAGTTGATCGTGACAACCGACGTTGTCGCCACATCAGCGGACGCGCCGTCCTTTGCCAGCACCGTGCTGTCGATGGAAAGCACGATCGGTCTCCCAAAGACAGTGCTCGCCGACACCGGTTACGCCAACGGGCAGGCGGTCCGGGACCTGCGGAAAAAAGGCATCGATCCGCTGGTCGCCATCGGACGGCCTCGCGCCCGCAGGCCATATGATTTCCGGCCACCTCCTGAAAACACGGAGCCACGCCGGATAACCGAACCCTGGCGGCTTGCCATGAAGGACAGGCTGGAAACCACAGAAGCCGGAGATGTTTACAGACTACGAAAACAGACCGTTGAACCGGTCTTTGGAATTATCAAAAGCATCATGGGGTTCAGAAGATTCAGTCTGCGCAGCCTTGCAAAAGTCACGACCGAATGGACACTCGTCGCTCTCGCATACAACTGCAAAAGAATGGCACGGCTTCACGCAGCATAAGCCGGGTCAGCCTCGGCGTTATCAGCCGCAAAATGCCCAACCCGACAGGCTGCTAAAGCCGTTGCAGCATATGCGGACGGCCTTCCGGGTCCCGCACCTGCAACGCGCCATCCACGTAATCCGGCCCAAGCGGCACCTTGCCGTAGCCACCGGGAATATCCAGCACATACGTAGGCCAGGCGAGGCCCGTAACGCGCCCTCGGAGTCCTGCCAGCAGCCGCTGGCCTTCCGCTACCGGCACATGGAAGCGTGCCGTGCCGGGAGCCGGGTCGAGCTGATGCAGGTAGTAAGGCCGCATCCGCACTTCCACCATACTGCGGAACAGATCTTCCAGAGCCTGTTCGCTATCATTCACGCCACGCAGCAGCACGGACTGGCCCAGCAACGGCACACCCCGGCGCACAAGGCGCTTCAGGCAGCCCCGCGCGGCCTCTGACATTTCCCGCGCATGGTTGATGTGGACCGCCATCCACAAGGCCTTGTGCGTTTCCAGCACGTCCAGCAGCGCATCGGTCACGCGCTCGGGTGCAGCAACCGGCACGCGTGTATGCAGGCGAATGGTGGTGACATGCGGCATGGCAGAAAGGGCTGTAATAATCTGCCCCAGCCGACGCGGGGACAGCATTAACGGATCGCCGCCCGTCAGAATGACTTCCCGAATAGCGGGATGGGACCGCAGCCAGTCCAGCGCCTTTTCCAGCGCGGCATCATCCAGTACTCCACCATCCGGCCCGACATGCTCCCGCCGGAAACAGAAGCGGCAATAAAGCGGACACACCAGCAAAGGCTTGAGCAGGGCGCGGTCCGCGTAGCGATGCACAATGCCCGGCACGGGAGAAAGCGCCTCATCCCCAATCGGGTCCGAGCGTTCCTCCGGCGTGATCAGCAGTTCCTCTGGCGAGGGGATCACCTGCACGCCAATCGGGTCATCCGGCTGTTCAATCAGGTCCAGAAACGCGGGAGGAATGGCGGTGGCATAGTCCTGCGCCACGGCAGCCAGCGCATCTTTCTGCTCAGGCGGGACCAGACCCGCGGCAATCAGATCCTCTGGGGTGCGCAAAAGCCTGCGGGCGGACGGAGGGGGCTTGACCGGATGAGACATGTCACGGCTCTACTCTCACCATGTCCTCTCCTGCAATCCCACAGACCCATTCCGCACACGCTGACCCGAACCATATTCGGGACCGCCTGCCCTTTCTGCGCCGTCGCGGATTGATGACACGGGGCATCCGCGCCTTTCTGGAAGCACGCGGTCATATTGAAGTGGAAACGCCCTATGCCGTGCCTGCACCAGGGGAAGAAGTGCATCTGCACCCCTTCCACACCGTGCGGGAAACACCACAGGGGGAGCAGGAAAATCTGTTCCTGCACACAAGCCCGGAATTTGCGATGAAGCGGATTGTCGCCGCCACGGGCCTGCCTGTGTTTCAGTTTGCGCGAGTCTGGCGCAATGGCGAACAAAGTGCCCTGCACGCCCCGGAATTTACCATGCTGGAATGGTATCACCCCGATATCGGGCTGGACGGGTTGATGGATGAGACCGAAGCGCTGATTCGGGCGGTACTGCCTCCCCGGCTGGAGCATACTGGCCCCGGTCTGGACCAGACGCTGGACATCCAGTTCCCTTTTGAGCGGCTGACCATGGAAGAAGCCTTCCGCCGTCATGCCGGAGTAGATCTGCTGCCCACAGAAGGCGACGCCGCAGCACTGGCACAAGCCGCAGGCTGCTGCACCCTCCGCGCCGGAGAAAACTGGGAAGATCTGTTTTTCCGGCTCCTACTGGAACGGGTGGAACCCGCCATAGGCCGCACGCGACCTACCTTTTTGACCCACTGGCCCGCAAGTCAGGCTGCCCTTGCCCGGCGTGACCCCACAGACCCACGCGTCGCTCTGCGGTTTGAGCTGTATGCCGCTGGAGTAGAACTGGCCAATGCGTTTGAGGAACTGACAGACGCCAAAGAACAGCGCCGCCGCTTTCAGGCTGACCGTACAGCCCGCAAAGTGCTCTACCCAACCCGGCCCGACTGGCCGATGGATGAAAGCCTGCTGGATGCCCTGCCCCATATGCCCCCCTGCTCCGGGATTGCGCTGGGGTTTGACAGGCTCGTCATGTTAAGCTGTGGGGCGCGGCGCATACAGGATGTCTTGTGGCTGAGCCGTTAGTCTGCAAGATTTAGCGCCTGTGTTTGTTACCCCGCCCCCGGTACTCTGCGCGCATGGTGCCGGGGTGGCATGTTTCACCCTGTCTGGATCCTCGTCATGACGCATAGAAAACTTCTTCTTCTGGTGAGCATGCTCTCTCTGGCTGCCTGCCAGGTTCCCACTGCCAAAGAACGCCGCCAACTGGATTCCATGATTGGCAAACAGGCTGTTGACGTGGTGCGGACCTACGGGGTTCCCACCCGCGAGTTTGTTTCCGGCAACCATACGTTCCTCTCCTACATCAACCAGCAGACTGACTATTCCATGATGCCCATGAGCGGCTGGGGATATGGCGGCTGGGGCGGTGGCTGGGGCGGCGGCTATGGCGGTTGGGGTGGAGGCTGGGGCGGCCCCGGGTGGGGTGGCGGCGGCTGGGGTGGCACAGGCACAGCCTATACCTATACCTGCCAGACCAATTTTGAGCTGGTAAACGGAGTTGTCTCCGCCTGGACAATGCGGGGAGACGGATGCTGACCATGCCCGGCGCAGTCTGCCACACGACTCCACTTGGACTTTTCAGGGCATGATTTTTTGGGAGACGCCCATGTGGCATCGCTGCGCACAGGCACGCACACCGTTAAAACCGACTTTTCTGGCTCCAGCCTTTCTTGCTCTGACGGCTCTGGCCGGGTGCCAGAGTCAGGCGCGGCAGGATCCGTACGTTACGCCGACATCCACCTGTTCCTACATGCTCCCCACCGTCTCCGGTGCGCGGACCTATGCCCCGGGCAAGACAGCGGCTGAAAATCAGAAGGGTATTCCGGACAGCGCCCTTGCGTATGCGGACCCGGAAAGCCCGGCCTTTTGTGACCGCCCGCTTTCCGACACGCTCCCCACCGCTATTGAGATGGCCGATTATGTGCATGGCCTGAATACCACCGGACTGTTCGGCACCCTGCAGCAAAGCGGGCCCTATACCGTGTTCGGCATCCCGAACACGGTGCTGGAGACTTATCAGACTCCGGCTGGCAGCAAGCTGACCGCACCAGAAAACGCCACCCTTCTGCGCGATATTCTGGCCTATTCCATTGTGAAGGGCGAATGGTCGGTCGATCAGCTGCGTGTTGCCGCTCAGGCCTCTCCCACCCACTCTGTCGGTCTGCCGACGCTGAGTGGCCGCATTCTGTCTGCATGGATTGATCAGCCAACCGGTCAGATTATTCTGGGCAATGGCGCAGGCATGACGTCCCGCCTGTGGGTTACGGGCATCCCGCAGTCCAACGGCAGGCTGTATTTCACGCAGTCCCTGCTCCTGCCCCCTGCGAACGATCCGCCTGTGACCATCGCCAAACGCGCCACACAGGCCGTGCGGGCAGACACCCCCAAAGGCATCCCGGCCCCCGTTGCGGTCACCCCGGCTGTACCTCAGCCCATCCCCGGCCATCGCGCCACGGGAGGAGCAAATACACTGGCTACCCCGCCGGTGCTCCAGAACAGCACAACACGCTAAGCACAAAAAAAGCCTGCCAGTTTTTCAACCGGCAGGCTTTTTTAAAGGCGCAAACTCAGCTGATTACAGCAGAGACTGCGTCTTGCTCAGAACCATGTTACACAACTTGGTCTTAAGCTGACCTTTGAGGTTGGCCAGAGAGAACATCTGGTTATCACCCGTCTGCAGCAGACCCTGCTGACCAGCGCTATAGCCGCTGGAAGAGGTAACACCCTGCTGCTGCGTCAGGTTGTTCAGAAGAGAGCTGGCAGAGCTCGCATTCGCGCCGGAGAGCACGTTGTTCTGCACGCAGTAGCCCAGAACACCGGTCAGGTTGCTGGTGCTGGCGGAAGACAGGCTGGGAAGCATGTTGCCCACCATGCCCGTAGCACTGCTTTTAGCGCTGCTGGTGGCGGCGGAAAGAGCGTTCTGCCCAATGCTGCCAAAGCTCTGCGCCTGTGCGGCAGAAGCTGCACCTGTCAGGCCAGCAACGGCAACCAGCGCCAGAAGAGTTTTCTTGTTCATCATGGGACTACCCTTTTCGAAACGTCCTCAGCCTGTATGCGGCCATAAAGGCCGGTCTTCAAGCCGAAGATCAGGGTGCAGACATGGCAGAAGGACATGGCTGAACTATGGCCAGCCGCCGCTCTCAGCCCGAAAAGGCCCAGAGAGACGGATTTTCCCAAAATGCAGCCCCGGGCAGGATGAAGTCCGCACCCACCTGCACAAAAGGTGCAACCTGAGCGGGGTCTTCAACCTCCACTACAGCGGGCAGTTCCATCACCAGACACCACCAGCGCACCAGATCTGTCAGGCTTTCCGGGGCTTCCCCCTCCGCTGGCACTACCGGAATAGCGGTAGAAAAGCTGATATAATCGGCCCCGGCCTCACCCGCCCGCATTGCGGCGTCCCGGCTTCCGCCAACGGAGACGCCCAGCTGCAAATCATCCCCGATCTGCTTCCGCACACCCTTGACGGAGGCCTCGGCAAATCCGGTGGACAGATGCACGCCATCACACCCGGTGCTGGCAGCAAGGTCAGGCCTGTCTTCCAGCATCAGGGCAATGTCCTGCGCCTGAACAACAGACTGAACGGTCTGAATGTGTTTGATCAGTTCCGCATCTGGCGCATCGGCCAGCCGGAGCAGAACGGCAGCGGGGGTATGCTGCTGCATCCCCCGCGCCAGATCTGGCAGAAAAGCCTCGACATCCCGCAGAACGGGGGTTGCGAGATAGACATCATACGCCGTCATCCCGGCCCCCTGTCCTGTCGTCACGTCTAACTGTTTCAGCTTTTGAAGATGGTGATGATCTGGTTGAGCAGATCGAGAGCTTCCGCCTTCGGACGCTGGAAGACGTTACGACCGATGATGGAACCGAAGCCACCGCCTTCCTGAATGCCTTTGATGGTCGTCAGCAGGTTGTCCGTCCCGGCTTTTTCACCACCGGAGAAGATCACGATGCGGCGGCCGGCAAAGGTGGACTGCACCACGTGGCGGATACGGGCCGGCAGCGTGGAGATATCAATGTTGTTCTGCTCATAAACAGGCTTGTTGGCAGGCAGAGCAACCAGATCGGTCGGCGGCTTCACTTTGATGATGTGCGCGCCACACAGAGCGGCCATATGCGCGGCATAAGCACACACGTCCACAGCGGTTTCAGCCGGCTTGTCCAGCAGCGGGCCACGCGGGTAGCTCCACAGGATAACAGCCAGACCGGCAGCTTTGGCTTCCGCAGCCAGCTCACGGAATTCTTCCATCTGGTCGAAGCAGTATTCAGAGCCCGGATAGATGGTAAAGCCAATGCCTGCGCAGCCCAGACGCAGCGCATCAGCCACGGTGCCGGTCACGGCCTGATCTTTTTCCGTGGCGAGGCTGTTGGAGCTGTTGCATTTGAGGATCAGCGGGATTTCAGCCGCATATTTCGCTGCACCACATTCCAGCATGCCCAGCGGTGCGGCATAGCCGCTCAGGCCAGCTTCAATCGCCAGTTCAAAATGATAGTGCGGGTCATACGCTGCGGGGTTAGCCGCAAAGGAACGGGCCGGGCCATGTTCAAAGCCCTGATCCACCGGCAGGATGACCAGCTTACCCGTGCCACCAAGTTTACCTGCATTCAGGAAACGGGCGAGATTTGTTTTTGTACCGGGATTATCGCTCTCGTACTGATCAAGAATAGCCTTAACCTGGGGGGTAAGCGTCATTGGGAAATCCTTCCTCTTGGCTTTCATCCGGGCCTATATTTCCCGGAACCATTCACTGGCAATAACTGCGCATGAAATACGCGGCAAGATGCGTTTTTGCAGATAGCGGACCCGTAAGGTCAAATGATGGCGGACGGACTGAAAAAAGGTGCCCGCCACATGTTTGATACAGAACGCGAACCGCGGCCATGCGTTCAGAATCGGTCTGTAAAATGACATTTTTCTGACCAAGCGTGCATGCCATGACCGCATGCCCCACGCTGCGGCCGCAATCCAGAGCATGAAAATACTGGCAGCCGCTTTCCTGCTCCAGCTGGCGGATGAGCGCCTGCCACCACGACACGCCCATAAACCCAGCCGCACCGGCGGCAGAAAGGAACCCGAAGGGGGCCCTGGAAGTTTGCTGCGTAAGCACCCCTGCATTCTGCGCGGCATGACACACTGCCATACCGGTGGCGTAATCATGAAGTGTAAAGAAGCCGTAGGGCAGAAAAGAAGGCGATAAAATTGGATTGTTTTCCATGACCATGCTTGACGCCGCCGCGTTTGCGGGTGATTCCTTTTGAGAGAAGGGTAGACAAGAATGCAAGATCAGGGTCCCGGACCATCTTTGACAGAATTACACGACCCTGCCGCCTCCGGGCCGGCAGAAACACCCTCACCTGCAGAAATTGATCCGATTGACCGGCTGAACCGCGCCTTGCAGCGTATCTCCTTCGCTCTTGATAAAAGCCGTCAGGCAGAACAGCGCAAGAGCGTGGATACGCAGGAACTCGTCGCCAATGTTGATGTGCTGATCAGCCGCGTGCGCGACGCTCTGGCCCACGCGGACCGACCGGAAGATAAATAACCATGGCGCTTGTTTCAATTCGCATTAATGGCCACAGCTATTCCGTCGGGTGTGAAAACGGCGAGGAACGGCACGTTCAGGCCATGGCCCAGCAGGTTGAACGCCGCGTGCAGCGCGTGCGGGACCTCGGCTTTACCGGGGAAAGCCGCGTGCTGGTGCTGGCCGCCCTGTTCATGGCGGATGAAATTCAGGACCTCTCCAGCCAGCATGTGCCTGAGAGCACAACGCAGGCTGTGGAAGAGGCAGAACGCCTGCGCACAGAACAAATGCTGATGAACAGTCGCCTGACTGACATGGCAGAACATGCGGAAGCTATTGCAGCCAGCCTTGAGGACGCCTACATAGAAGAGGCGGAGCTGCCCGGTGCGTCAGGCGAGTCATTCCCTGGGCCGATAAGCACTTCCTAGGGAGCTGGCTCTGTTGTGGCCCTGGTCACATTATCCGGCGCCCACCTGTACAAGCAGGTCCTGGAGGTTGAAAGACCAACGGCCATGGCGGCTTCGCACTCTTCTTCTTTAGTTTCAGACCCACCGGCTATTGCCGAAGCCAAGCAGGCACAGCGCACACGCTGCCTCGCTGTTCTGAAAGACCGCCCGGCCGGGGTGGACACAACCCTTGCGGCACGTCTGGCGGAAACATTGCTGGCCACACAGTGCGTGCACATTGCCTGTGTCTGGCCCCTGCCGCACGAGATTGACCTCCGCCCCCTTTGCCATCAGCTCAGCACCGCCGGACGCCACGTGTTGCTGCCGGAGACGCCCCCCCGCGGGCAACCGCTGACTTTCCGGCTCTGGACCCCCCACACCCCTATGCTGCGCGGGCGCTTTGGCACCCAGGTGCCCGACGGCCCGACTCTGACGCCCGACCTTGTGCTGGTCCCCCTGCTGGGGTTTGACCGCACCGGCAATCGGTTGGGATATGGGGGCGGTTATTATGACCGCACACTGGCATCCCTGCCCGATGTGCGCAGCATTGGCTACGCACTGGCTGCGCAGGAAGTGGACCAGCTTCCCACAGGCCCGTATGACCAACCCCTCTCCTGTCTGGTAACAGAACGGGAGACTCTGCATTTTGACTGACTGCAAACGAGGAAAGACGACGGCGTGAGAATTCTTTTTCTGGGTGATATTGTTGGCCGGTGTGGCCGTGAGGCCGTTCTGTCCCGCCTGCCAACATTACGGAAAACGCTCGCGCTGGATCTGGTGGTGGTGAACGCGGAAAATGCCAGCCACGGGTTTGGGCTCTCCCCCGCCATTGCGACGGACCTGTTTGAAGGTGGCGTGGATGTCATCACGCTGGGGAACCATAGCTGGGACCGGCGGGACATGATTGGCCATATTGGCTCCGCCCCGCGCATTATCCGCCCCATCAATTTCCCGCCCGGCACACCGGGGAACGGCAGCGTACAGGTTGAACTGGCAGATGGCCGCAAGGCACTCGTGGTCAACGCCATGGGCCGTCTGTTCATGGACCCGCTGGATGATCCCTTCCGCTGCATGAATGAACTACTGACGCGCCACCGTCTCGGGGTCACTACGCAGGCCATCGTGGTCGACATCCATGCGGAAGCCACCAGTGAAAAATGGGCCTTTGGCAATGTGCTGGATGGCCGCGTCTCTCTGGTGGTGGGCACGCACACCCATACCCCCACGGCAGACCACCGGATTCTGCCTGCCGGAACCGCCTTCCAGACCGATGCTGGCATGTGCGGGGATTATGACAGCGTGATCGGCATGACCAAGGAACCTGCCATGGCCCGCTTTATCCGCAAGATGCCGGGCGAGCGCCTGCAACCGGCGGAAGGTGACGCCACCATGTGCGGCATCATGGTGGAAACAGACGACGCCACAGGTCTCGCCCGCCGTATCGCCCCCATTCGGCAAGGTGGCCATCTGGCCCAGACTCTGCCTGATTTTTAAGCACTTTTACTCAGGCTGTCTGGCGAGAAAACCCCGCCAGACGCTTTAAACGCCCTCTAAGCGTTACCAGACCAGACGCGGCAAAGAGGCAACCGGACGCAGGCCCGCGGCTTCAGCTTCTTCGGCGGCAAGCTCTGTATTGTCGCCAATCATCTCCTGATGAATGCCGCCCAGAATCCACGCGCCAGCAATCCCGGCAACGGCGGCCCCGCGCATATCGGTGGCCAGGGCGTCACCAATCGCCAGAATGCGGTCCTGCGGCACATTCAGCATGGAAAAGACAGGGGCATAAATGTCCTTGTATGGTTTACCAACCCACCGCACATTGCCGCCTTCCTGCTCATAAAATGATGCCAGAACACCCGCGCAGATCATCCGGCGGCCACCTTTGACCACAACCATGTCCGGGTTAGCGCACAGCATGGGCAGACCGCGTTCCAGCCCGGCCCGCAGTTCGGGCAGATACGGGTCTACCGAGTCCGCCCCGCGTTCCGCATCCGGCCCGGTATTGAGGATAAACTGCGCGTCTGCCGGGTCCGTCACCCGGTCCAGATCCAGCCCGTCATACAGACCCAGATCATGCGTGCCGCCCACATGCAGGACCCGCCGCCCCAGACGGGCAAACCACGGATCATCCCGTTCCCGCAGCAGGCGACGCACTTCTTCCCCACTGGTCATCACACCATCATGCAGGTCCCGGCTGATGCCAAACCCTTCAAGCTGGCGGCAGACGACCTCTGCCGGACGCGGTGCGTTGGAAAGCATGACCACGCGCTTGCCTGCCGCCCGCAGGGCTTCCAGACAGGCCACGGCACCCGGATAAGGCTGCACGCCGTCATGCACCGTGCCCCATAGGTCAATAATATAGCCGTCATACTGGTCTGCTACGGCAGACAGGCCCGTCAGAGTCTGCATCTCAGCCTGTGTTTTCGTCATCTTACAGATCCGCCCCCCGGATATCGGCCAGCGTTTCCACGCCGTCCGCACGCATGCGGTCCAGCATTTCCTGCTTCAGGCGCGCGATAATGGCCGGACCTTCATATGAGAACGCCGCATAGAACTGCACGAGGTCCGCGCCCAGACGAATACGGTCCAGCACATCCGCACCGGATTCAATGCCGCCGCAGGAAATCAATGCCATCCGGCCAGCAGAAGCCTCGGCCACCAGACGCAGCATTTCCGTCGCCCGCGTGCGCAGCGGACGACCAGACAGACCACCGCTTTCGGTTTTGTTCGGGCTAAGCAGCGTGGCCGGTCGCGCCAGCGTCGTGTTGGTGACAATCAGCCCCTGCGCACCGCCCGCAATGGCGGCTTCCACAATCGGGCCAACCGCATCATTTTCCAGATCCGGCGCCAGCTTGACCAGCAAGGGCGGGCGTTCCGGATGGCGCTCGGCAATGGCGTCCAGAATGCTGCGCAGGCGAGCCGAGTCCTGAAGTCCGCGCAGGCCCGGCGTGTTGGGGGAGGACACGTTCAGCACAATATAATTCACATACGGTTTAACCCGCGCCACCAGTGCAGGATAATCGCGCTCCGGGTCCGCACCCGTCTTGTTAATGCCGAGGTTTGCGCCAATCGGCACCCCTGCCCCGGCACCGCGCCCGGACGGCAGTGGACGATGCAGACGAGCCAGCCGGACAGCAAACCGATCAATCCCCTGATTGTTAAAGCCCATGCGGTTAATAACAGCGTGGTCTTCCGTCAGCCGGAACAGGCGCGGTTTGGGGTTGCCAGCCTGCGGACGCGGCGTGACCGTCCCCGCCTCCACAAACCCGAACCCCAGTTTGGCCAGCGGACGAATCACACGGGCATTTTTATCAAACCCGGCGGCAATCCCCAGCGGGTTTGAAAAGCGCATCCCCATGGTGCGCGTGGCCAGTGCCGGGTCATCCTTCGGGCGATTGACCGGCACGGATACACCCATTTGCAGGGCATCCAGCGCCAGTTCATGCGCGGTTTCAGGGTCCATCTTACGAAGGAGCGGGAGGGAGAGAGATGCAAGCAGAGACATGCTTCTGTACTGCCCCAAGCCGCCAGACAAGAAAAGGGAAAAAACCCCACGCTGTTTGCAGCGGGAGGCAGCCCCCTGCATTTTTATCTTGCAAATGAGAATTGTTCTCATTTAAATCAAAACACCACCGCAAAAGAGGACCGAAGGGCTGCCCCCTTCAGGATGATGCCATGACACGCTCACCGGTTTACCTGACAGACCTTGCCTGCAGCGAACGGCTGACTATCTGGACCATTCGCCGCCTGGCCGGCACTGCCTCCTGCTGCTCGCATGCCCGCAACACCACGTCCACCAGCCTGTTCCTGCCGTGCTTTAGGCAGGATTTTCTGGCCGTGGCGCATGCGTTTCATGAAACACTCGCCCAGATGGCCGCGCTGGAACTGCCCTCGCTGGATATCCGCTCCGGCAGCGCACTGGCCATTACCCCCACAGAATACTGTCTGCTTCTGGCCACGGAAGCCGCGCAGAACGAGCAGGACACCACTGTCCGCGCTCTGCTCAAACCGCTGATGTCCTTCCCCAACCTGCTGGGACGCCTGACCAATGCCATCACCACGCTGGGGGCCTGTCTGGCCGGGGCCGGATACTGGTTGTCTCACCACACGGGCTGGCCCGGTCCGGTTTCAGCCTCCGCTGGCCCGGCGCAACCTGATGGCAAACCTGTTGCCTCAGCGCGTAAACTTCCCACGACGGCCGCTGTCCTGTCCCTGACCCGCTGGCACGATTTTGATATTAGCTCCGCCCCCGTCAGCTGGCCGCAGGCACTACGGCGCACCTCCGCCGCCTCGGAAGCAGTCGCTGTGCCGCACTAAACCGCGCCCGGACAGAGCCGGCCGCCCGGCTGACCGGGGCACAAACCGATTGACCCGCGGCCTTTTGGGGGAACACCTGCCTTTACGGCGTTCCCCCAAAACCGCTTTATCCCGCTCCGTGTTGGGCGCAGCGTTTTCCTGTGGGCCGGGTCGCATTTTTTTCACACACCGTTTGCTCTGCTGCACATCAGATCATGCTATTCTGTGTGGAATGACTGAGCCTGTACGCCGGATTATTCACATCGACATGGACGCCTTTTATGCGTCCGTCGAACAGCGGGACGCGCCAGAACTGCGCGGGCGGCCTGTGGCCGTCGGGCGTAGTCAGGAACGTGGCGTGGTAGCGGCCGCCAGTTATGAAGCCCGAAAATTTGGGGTGCGTTCCGCCATGCCATCCCTCGTGGCACAACGGAAATGCCCGGAACTGATTTTCGTACCGCCGCGCTTTGAGGTCTATCGTGCGGTTTCTGCCCAGATTCATGCGGTTTTTGCCCGCTATACGCCACTTATTCAGCCACTCTCGCTGGACGAAGCCTATCTGGATGTCACAGCCCCCCTTCTGCCACGCCCCTCTGCCACCGCCATTGCGCAGGAAATTCGGGCTGCCATCCATGCAGAAACCGGTCTGACCGCATCAGCTGGCGTGTCTTACAACAAATTTTTGGCCAAACTCGCCTCAGACTATCGCAAACCCAATGGTCAGTTTGTCATCCCGCCCGGTGCGGGAGAGACTTTTGTGGCAGACCTGCCCGTCAGCAGTTTTCACGGAATCGGTCCGGCTACTGCCGCCCGCATGAACGCTTTGGGCATTTACACCGGCGCCGATCTGCGAACACAGAGTCTGGACATCCTCACCCGCCATTTCGGCAAAGCGGCTACATTTTATTACGGCATTGCCCGCGGGGAAGACCCCCGCCCCGTGGAACCGCACCGCCCTCGCAAATCCATTGGGAAAGAAACAACCTATGAGCGGGATCTGCGCCGGGAAGAGGAACTCTACCCTGCACTCACCACTCTGGCGCAAAGCGTCTGGCACGCCTGCACAAAGCGGCATGCCTCCGGGCGCACCGTGACGCTAAAGCTTCGCTACGTGAACTTCCAGCAACTCACCCGCAGCCATTCCTTTACAGACCCGGTTCCTTCCGCGATCGCACTGGAAGAGACAGGCCATTTCCTTCTGCGCCCGCTCCTGCCGCTCCCCCGGCCCGTGCGCCTGCTTGGCATAACGGTCTCATCTCTCACATCCACGGACGAACCACCAGCTACTGAACAGCTTTCTCTTCTATCTCAATTTTAAGTGCATATTTTAGAATAACGGAAATATAACTCTTTTTTATTTATTATATTTCAATTTATTTCTTTAAATTTCCTGCAATGACGGAAAATAGTCTTACATGAGAATTTTCTAAAAACTGCTCAAGAGACGTGTCATTCTTCCTATCCAGTCTGGAATAATTTGCCCCTTAAGCATCCGGAACGGACCGCTCCCTCATTTTGCGTCTTCTTTCAGAAGAGCCTAAGAAACAAGTCATTCCGCACCTGCAAGGATGCCACAATGTCGCCTAACACTCTCTCCCAACCCGACGCACCAAAACCCTCTTCCCTAACGCCCGAAGGCTATCATCGCGGACTTGGTCGGCGACAAATCCAGATGATCTCCATTGGGGGAGCCATCGGAACCGGACTGTTTCTTGGTGCCGGCTCACGCTTGCAACAGGTCGGTCCCTCGCTGGCCCTGATCTATCTGGTGTGCGGTATCTTCGCCTTCCTGATGCTGCGCGCTCTTGGCGAACTGGTCATGTACCGCCCCACCAGCGGCAGCTTTGTCTCCTACGCACAGGAATTTCTGGGCCCGCAGGCATCGTATGTGGCGGGTGCCATGGCGTTCTTCAACTGGGCCATGACCGGCATTCTCGATATCACCGCTGTAGCCCTCTACATGCATTTTTGGGGAACATTTGCCGCTGTACCCCAATGGGTTTTTGCCCTGATCGCCCTCATTCTCATTGCAGGCATGAACATGATCGGCGTGCGCTGGTTTGGGGAAATGGAATTCTGGTTTTCCCTAATCAAAGTCGTCGCACTCAGTCTGTTTCTGATAATTGGTGTTGCGATCCTCGGGCTCCGCACGCCTGTTGGCGGGGAGGCCACCGGGCTACATCTCATCACACAAAATGGAGGCTTGTTCCCACATGGTGTGTTGCCAGCACTTGTGCTCGTGCAAGGCGTCGTGTTTGCCTATGCCGCCATTGAGCTGATCGGCACGGCCGCCGGTGAGTGCGAAGATGTGCCGCACATTCTCCCCAAAGCCATTAATGCCGTCATCTGGCGGATTGGCCTGTTTTATGTGGGCACCGTCACTTTGCTGGTCCTGCTGCTGCCATGGCAGGCCTACCAGACAGGCGTCAGCCCGTTTGTCACGTTTTTCACACGGCTGGGCGTGCCAGGCATTGACACCGTCATGAATATTGTGGTGCTGACAGCCGCCCTCTCCAGCCTGAACTCCGGCCTGTATTCCACAGGGCGTGTTCTGCGGGCTCTGGCGCTAGACGGCTCCGCCCCAAAATTTCTGACCTATATGAACTCCCGCTCCGTCCCCTCTGCCGCCATTCTCCTGACGGTATCCATCTATCTGGTGGGCGTGGTGCTGAACTATTTTCTACCCACCCAGATTTTTGAAATTGTGCTGAATCTGGCATCACTGGGCGTTCTGAGCACGTGGAGTTTCATCGTTCTCTGCCAGATGCGCCTCCGCAAAGCGATCAACCGGGGCGAGATACCTGCCACCTCTTTTCCCATGCCATGGGCGCCCATCAGTTCGTGGCTTACACTGGCCTTTTTCGCCAGTGTTGTCGTCCTTATGGCGTTTGATTACCCCAACGGCACATGGACCATCTGCTGTATTCCCGTTCTGGCTATTTTTCTGACCATCGGCTGGAAAGTCTTCCGTCACACACCAGAACCAGATGCTTCCATCGCACCGCCAACGATACCGTCCATTGTTCTGACGGATGATCTTCTCGAAAACAGCCCTCAACCCCACCCACGCGACACCCCGCGTTCGCACAAGCCATAAATATCCGCTACGGAAAGACCGGAGGGGCCACCTTCCCTCCGGTGGGCCCGCATACATTGCGGCTGCCAGCGTGAGATAACTCCCGGCGTCACGCTCACGACGGCTGATTTACGAGACGTCACCCTAGTTACAGAAACAGAAAAAGCTTCCTCAACAAAGGACAGCCGGGCGCTTCCAGAAAGAACTGATTTTTTGGATTTTTGGCTATAAATTTGGCAGAGAGCCAAGTCACTACTGCCCGTGTACGTCAATGTGGCCGTTCAGAGAAAGCGAGCTGATTTCACCCGCTCGGAGATGTAATTGCTCACATCGCTTTGGGATGGTTACCGGTGTCTCTGCCTATTTTTGCAGGACATAATACCGGCACCCTTATTTCTCCTCAAATTGCATTCAACAGTCTGTTTTGACTGCTGACGCAATAAGAAAATAGCTTTAGCGCAGAGGGCGCTTTTCCTGAAAACCGAAGCAGATATAATGAATAAATGGCCCGCGTTCAAATTCAACCACATCAGGGTTGGCTCTCAGATAAGCCTGGCTATCAAACAAAGCGTTAGGGCTACGCCCTTCCTGAGACCCATGATTCAGAAAATGTTCCAGCGGGTCGATCCCGGCTTCTCTTACGTCGGGATACATATCCAGATACCAGCCCCCATCAAAATAAATGACAGACTGAAATTCCTGATTTTCCTGCATGGACGGTTGTGCTCCGCTAATTTCATTCTGCAAAGGCACTGTGTCCTGTACTGCGCCCAGCTGCATCTCTTCTGTTTTTGGTGCTTCAGCAATGGGGTCCGGAGTGGACGCCACAGCTTTCCTGGAGGCCCTCGGCCGACGTGCGACCTTCAGATCCTTTACCAATTTCGGTTTTGTTACCTTGGCCGCCTTGGTTTGGACCTTGCTAGTACGCACACTCATATGCCAACTCACACCGTTAATATATCTGCATGTTTAATAATAATTTTCCTTAGATATTGTCCAGTAAAAATAGATTAAAGGAAGCTTAATTTTCCTTATCTGGCATGAAAAATAATAATATGTACCCTAGCCATCTTTCACTTAACCATTTGTCACACATTTGTTGGTAAAAGAACAAAAAGCTGGACGCTATAATTTCCAAGAGAGACTTTCCTCAAAAAAAATGCCCCATCGAAATGCGGCATTTAAAAAGAAAAATTCAGAACATCTTTACATATCATATAGCTTTAATATGTGACGCTGCTTTGGGGTTCTTACCTTCATCCAGAATGTAATAATGGATGCCTTCAGAAAGCCAGTCTTCCCGGAAACCCGCACGAAGATAAACATCGCGGCATGGCGTATTATCCGGCAACTCATGCACAGACGCTGTCACACGCACATTGCCAAGGGCCTTACGCACAAATGCCACAGCCTCTGCTACAACAAACTCCTCGACTTCCATCCCCAGAACGCGGCAGCTCATAACATACTGAACAATTTCAGATTGCCTGAGGAACAAAACCCCTACCAACCCATAGTCCGTAAACTTGTCCTGTACCGTAAAGGCCAGAAGCTGGCCACCACCCTTAAGGAAGTCCGTCACCTCCTTAAAAGCCCACCGCTTCCCTGAAGTATTGAACTGATTGGTTTTATTCGTCAGCTCCAACGCCCGCGCAAATTCAGGCTGGGCGGTATCCGTAATATATTTAAAGGCAACCCGACATTCCAGAGACGCAAGAAACTCATCCCGACTCATGGCAGACCGGGTTTCTTCCCGCACAATCTGACCGCGAATCATATCTTCCCGCCGCTCAGATTCTGCCGTCAGTTGTGCAATCTGGGTTTCTGCAGACCACAGCAGAATACGCCGTGTCAGATAGGGGTTGCCACCCATCACCCGCAGATCTGGGAACGCTGAGGCCACAGCAGCACGTTCAACAGGGTTATCATCAACAAAAACCACGCTCTTGGGCTTAATGTTGAATTCCTTGCAAATCGCCGCGATGTTCTCTGCTTTGGGCTGCCAGTTAATCTTCAGAGAAGCAAAGTCCTCCAGAGAGACAAACTTGGGATTAACCACATCATCCCATCTCTGCTTCACAGTCTCGTAGTCATTTTTCGAGCAAATCGCGACCAGAAGCCCCCGCGCCCGCAGATAATGAATGGCTTCCCAGATACCAAGCGGCCAGCCATCTGTACGCGGCCAGGGCTGCACATCCGGGCGATAGTGCTCGGCAAGCTGACCACGCCACAGCGTGTTATCCAGGTCAAAGATCACGGCCTTGACCTGATCCACCTGATTGACCGTGCGATAAGACGTCACAATCTGGCGGTACGCTGCATCCAGAAACTCATCCCGCTTGAGGGGGTAAACCGTTTCCAGCGGCGGAATAGGCTCATTGCGGGCAATTGCCCCAAAATCATCCCAGTCCTGGAATGTTACCCCGCCGTGGGAATAGAAATAGACGACGTCATCAAGAACATAGCGTTTGCCAATAGCACTGGCGACAGAATCTACATCCAGCACGTAGGCATTCTTATATGCCTCAACCCGCTCGTTGAGGTAATCATTCAGCTGGTGAACAATTGTCACCAGATCACGGCTACCGCCTTTGCCACGCAGACTGGACGCGCTGCTCATTTGCGGCACAATAAAATTCGATACAAATGTCAGAAGGCCATGCGCTTCATTATAGACCATGGCCGCAGAGAGCATGACATCAAGAAGATTTTTCGCATCTTCAAGAATTTTCTCTGCAAAGCCGGGCTCATTGAAGTGAAATCCCTCAATAACCCGATCGCTCAACAACGTCCGCAAAGGAATCTGCACATATTGCAGATCATAACTCTCCACCGGTGAAGGCGGCTTTGGCGGCAGAACACTGACGAAATTATACGGAATATAATCAAATGCGGTTTCAGGATGACGGACCTTGAACTGCTCAAAATACAAGGCTGTCAGACAGGAACCGACCAGCAGAATCCGATTAATCTTTTTTTCTGTCTGCTCCAGATCGGAAGGAAACAGAAACTCTGCGGCAGACATACCCTGCTCTTTTTGTTGCACCATAATCACCTTGTTCCTGTTACGCTCGTTGATAACTCAACACACTTGCGCAGTGTTTCCTTACCCCCTGGACGCGCGGACACGCCTCCCGTCCACTGCCACATTGCATTAAGGGTGTTTACACTATTTTTCAAAATACAGGCAGTGGCAGGAAAGCGAAAATCGTACACCTTGCTCCACAAAAAGAGACAAACGTTTTTCTTTTTGCACACTCAAATATCACTCTGGCAATATTATGCTTTCCAGGCACAGTTCATCATTACACCCTGAATAGAATTTTTACCGAATATTTACTTTTATACTATTTCGATATCGATTCATTTTTCAGGAATCATCGCGTTATCGAAAAAAATTATAAAAAAACTTCATGCACTCCAATATCTCACAATATTTATCTTTCTTTTCTTATTTATTTTTATTTTTATTTATTATTTATTTCAGAAAATAATATTCCTAGTCTTAATTTATTTATTTTTTGAATATATATATCCTCACATTTGTAACATAATACCAAGAAGTTGGCCGTTCTCATGTCTTATTTTTTGAGGTATGGTTAGAAGACTTCAAAAGTTAATTCGGTACAATACGGGAAATGTGATGGTCGCCTTAACAGCCTGGAATAAAAAAGACATAAAAACGATTGTGGACTCAGAGAAATTTGACCTTGATTTTTATCTTGTCGAAAATCCTGATGTGAAACAGTCGGGTCTTGACCCTATTGTCCATTACGTTCTTTACGGTTGGCAGGAAAACAGAAACCCGAACGAAAATTTCAATACTGAAATCTATTATAACCTTTATAAAAACGTTATCGGCCAAGACGAAAACCCGTTTGCACATTATATACGTAATAACGAAAATCTGTACTTCTTTGAAAAAGGGTTGCTGCAGGAATATAGCTACGATTCCATTAGTAACGCTCTCAACAGACTGAAAAAATATCCTTTTTTCAGCTCTGATGACTACCTGCGTATGAATGCAGATATTTCGTCTGCCAAAATGTCACCGGCCCGTCATGCCCTGCTTTACGGGATTGGTGAAGGACGAGAGATTTTTTCTAAACGGTCGATTGTCAGCTTTCTCGGAAAAGAATGTAAGCACGACATCGATTATAAAATTTGTAAAAAAGACACCAGCAAAGCTCTCCCCAAGACCGTTGGCGTTTTCTACCATTCCGAAGGCAATTCCTTCATCAAGGAACTGGCTGAATGCCTGGATGAGTATCTCAGAAATAGTGGGCTGAATTCCCGCGTCATGACGGAAGATACGCCGGAAGAGGACGCTCCCGAACTGTGCATCTTCTGTGCGCCGCATGAATTCTTCTTCCTTTCCGGCAATGAAACCTGGAAAAAAGACGAAATCATCAAGCGTTCCATCATGTTCAACACAGAACAGCCGCAGACACTGTGGTTCACCCGTGGGATCATCTACATCATGATGTCCGCCGGCGTGATGGATCTGTGTTACCAGAACCTGAAATCCTTCTCCGATGTCGGCTTGAACGTCTTCCACTTTGACCCGCCGGTAAAAATGGAAGCCTGCGAACTCTCGGGTGCTGACAAGAAACACCCGCTGTTCCGTGTTCTGCCCCAACCTGCACAGAAAGCGTCTTCTCCATTCACACCTATCAATGAGCGGAGCATTGATGTCAGCTTCTTCGGGAATGCTTCCCGTAAGAGAGAGAAATTCTTCTCCCGTGCTGCGGCATTCCTGTCCGATTATCAGAATTTCTTGTACTACCGGAAGGCTGATGGCCCCATCCCCAGTTCCGGTCTTTACGATATTCTCTCCCGCCTGCCGCGCTACGTTTCCGAGAACTCAAAAATTTCTCTTAACGTTCATCGTGACGATAACTGCTTCTTTGAGTGGCATCGCATTGTCAAACAGGGCATGGCGTCCGGCTCTATCATCGTGACGGAAGAATGCTTCCCGCATCCGCTTTACAAGAACGGTGAGCATTATCTGGCCGAAACACCGCGCCATATGCCTAACCTGATCGAGTGGCTGACCCGTACGGAAGAGGGTCAGAAGGAAGCTGCCAGAATCCAGAAGAATATTTTCGAGGTTCTGCAAAACGAAGACATCTTCAATTCCAAAAATCTGGATCTGAAAAACTATATTTCTTCCGTGTGGAGCAACCTGAAATGAGCGTCCTGAAGCCGTGGGCCCCTGCTGGCAATATTGAGTTTTCTTTCAAGAAAAAAAGCAGAAAACCCAAAGACCTGATTACAGTTTGCGTCACCAACTTCAATTATGCCGCTGTCATCTGTGAGTGTCTGGACTCTGTCTTTGACCAGACGCACGCCAATATTGATCTTGTCGTGGTGGATGATCTGTCAGAGTGCGATGACTCAATCGAGGTCATCACTGAATGGATGGAAGAAAACAAGCAGCGCTTCTACCGGGCGACGCTGATCCAGAACAAGCGCAATCAGGGACCGTCTTTCTCCCGTAACGTCGCGTTTGAAAATGCTTTGGGTGAAGCCGTCTTCATCATGGATGCAGACAACACGATCTACCCCAAAGCACTGGAAAAGACTTACACGGCACTGATTAACGGTGGCTTCCCGGCTGTCTACACCCAGATTGAGGAATTTGGTGACCGTAAAGGCATCGGTCATGCTGATATCTGGGACGCCGCCCGGATGAAGAAAAACAACTACGTGGACGTCATGGCCCTAATCCGCAAGGATGCCTGGGAACGCGTTGGCGGGTTCTGCCACATTGAAGAAGGCTGGGAAGATTATGATTTCTGGCTGAAGTTCATTGATTGCGACCTCAGCCCCGGCTACCTGCCGGAAATTCTGTGCCGCTACCGTGTTCACAACACATCCCGTACGGCAACCGAAGCGCTTTCTGCTCATTATGATCTTGAACTGGTGATGGAATTCCGTCACCCCTCGCCGCAGCCAGAAAACTGACTTTTTAACGCCTGAGTGAAACAGGGCCCTGCTTTCAGGGCCTGACGGTCTTCTCTCCTCTGTTCTGGCCTTGCAAACAGGGCTTCCTGTTTCCTCAGGCCAGACGGAGAAAGACCAGACCATGCTGACACGCCGCCGCACCGCTGGCCTTTTTGCTGCCGCCACACAGAGCATTGTGAGCCTGTTTACCGCCAAACCCGCTGCTGCAGCAGACCCCACAGAAGGGGGAAGCCCACTGCGTCGTGGCAAAACAGAACCCGAAGCCTCCCATCCAGAACCTGCTGACCGCCCGGGCGGCATTACACCCACACCCAGCACCACCCTCAGTGATGCGGAATACCGGCCTGCCATCCATTTTTCGCCTCGCATCGGCTTTATGAACGACCCGAACGGTCTGGTTCATGATGGTAAGCAATGGCATCTTTATTATCAGTTTGACCCCTTTGCTCCCTATGCAGGCCGCGTCCATTGGGGCCACGCGACCAGCCCGGACCTGTATCACTGGCAGGATCAGCCTGTTGCGATTGATCAGACCGCCGCCGGAGAAGCCTTTTCAGGCAGCGCCGTAATGGATACTCACAACTCCTCCGGCCTGTTTGCGGAAAACACCGGGGGAATTGTTGCGCTCTACACCCGTGCGGCACCCGACCGCCAGAGCCAGTATCTGGCCTGGAGCACGGATAGTGGGCTCAGCTTTACAGAGTATGCCCAAAACCCGGTTCTGGACTTGCAGCTTTCTTCCTTCCGGGACCCTCAGGTCTTTTTCCATGCGCCAACGCAACGCTGGATTATGTGCGTCGCTCTCTCCCGCGCGCATAAGATTGCATTTTTTGGTTCAACCAATCTCCTGCAATGGACCGAACTCAGCCGTTTTGGGCCTTCCGGAATTACCGGGGTGGATTATGAATGCCCCAACCTTGTGGAAATCCCGATAGAAGGCGGTAAGACGGCGTGGGTTCTGTTTGTATCCATCAACCCCGGCGCGCCGCAGGGCGGAAGTGCTACGCAATATTTTGTCGGGACATTTGACGGCTCCCGATTTGTGCCAGAATCTGACACCGTAGAATTTGTCGATTTTGCAAAAGATTTTTACGCCTTACAATTTTTCACCAATGTGCCCTCCGGCAATCCGGTGTCCATTAGCTGGCTGAACAACTGGCAATATTGTCAGGAAACACCGGCCAATTCCTGGCGTGGTGTGATGTCTCTCCCGCGCCGGGTCAGTCTGGCACCGGATACAACGCAGCGACTCAAGCTCATCCAGCAGCCTGAAGATCTGACCGCACTCCGTGGTACGGCGTCGGACGCGACACCTCCCTCACGCATGGAAGCCGGCAGCAGCTGGGAGACCCCCTTGCCCGCCTCGGGCGCGCATGAATTACGGATTAGCGCAGAAATTGATGCCCAGCCTGCAGGCCTCCCCCCGGGAGACAAAGGCCGAAGTGGTCGGTTTGTTCTCAATTTCCTTAATAGTAATGAGGAAACACTCTCCATCGGGTTTGACGCCTTTACCGCCCAGCTCTGGCTGGACCGAGGCAAACTCAAAGGCTTTTCGCACCCGTTCTTTACAAACAGCTTTTCCGCAGCCCTCACACCGGACCAGCGCAAAATCACGCTGCATATTGTTCTGGATAAATGTTCTGTGGAAGTTTTCGTCAATAACGGTCAGCAAACGGGTTCGGCATTACTCTTCCCCGCTACCCCCCTGGACCGGCTGCGCCTGAGTGCAACCGGGGCCGGTGCAACACTGTCCCATTTTGAACTCTTCCCGCTCAAACAGACAGTTCGGGCGGAAGAAGGCCAAATCTAAAAAGACGTCTCTCTTCAGCATTTTTCTGAAGAGAGACGTTTCATATCCTTACCAGGTTGGCGCTGGCCCTTTGACAATCTGGGCCAGATCATCCGGACGGATCCATTTCCGGAACGCTGCCTGCACATCAGCCCCCGTCGCTTTGTAATACACCTGTGCGGCGCGGTCGGTATTATCCAGCGGCAGCCCCAACTCTTCCAGCCCCAGATACTGCGCGGCAATCCCGCTCAGGCTGGCGCGACGCAGCGGCAGGCTACGCAGCAGTGACGCTTTTGCCAGAGACAGTTCATCCTCCGTCGGAGGCGCTGTCTGCATAGATTTCAGATCCTGCAAGGCAGCGACACGGGCTTTACCAACCTTATCCGGGTCAGACCCATAATCAATGTTATAAGCGCCGCGCGTGCGACCCCAATCAAAACTGCTACCAACAGAATAGACATACCCCGTCTTCACCCGCAGGTCCCGATACAGGCGGGAAGAGAACAGACCACCACCCAGCACTTCATTGCCAAGCTGTAGCAGGAAATGGTCAGGATGTGAGGCGGTCAGACCCAGCGTTTCCGCCAGCACCACCGTATCCTGCACACTGTTCTTATCCGGCACATTGGCGCGGGAGGCTTTGCTGAGCGGCACCGTCGGCAGATCCACCGCTGGCTTCGGGCCTTCTGCTTTCCAGCCGCCAAAAGCCTGTTCCACAACAGAGCGTGCTTTTTCAGGCGTGACATCCCCGGTCACAACAATGGTGGTGAGATCAGGCCGCCAGGCTGCCTGATAATATTTGACCACATCATCCCGAGAGACACTCATGATGGATTGTGGTGTCGCATTCCGCAGTTCAGGATCTTTTTCCGGCAGCAACGCTGTTTTTACAGCTTTGCCAAACAGGAAGCCGGGAGAGACCAGCAGGCCCGCCTGCCCCTGTGCAGCCTGCATCCGCACAATCTGGAACGCTTTTTCCGGGAAGGCCGGATGCAGTTCATTTTCTGCAAGCAGCGCAATCCCTTTTTCAAAATCAGGCGTCAAAATTTGAAGAGAAAAACCACTCCCTGCACTCTCCCATGCCGGGATATCATCCAGCGCTTTCTGGAACCCCAGACGGTCATGCATTGTGGTGCCGTAGGAGAACAGAGATTCCGTCAAATCCCCTACACCTTCTTTACCTGCTGGTTCCTGCAACGCAGCATTTTGACGGATTTCACCAGACAGTTGAATGGTGTGGCTCACGTGAGACGGCCAGACAATCAGCTTCAGACCGTTCGGCAGAGTACTGACAACCGGCTGAGGTGTCGGTTTTGGTTCTTCCAGATGGGACAAGGCTTTTTCTGCCCACTCCGGCAGCTTTACCGGCTTATCCGGCGTAGACGCGAAGGATTCCGCACCACCAAACCCTTTGCCAGCCACAGGCTTGCCGGAGGCTTCCGGCGTCAGAACAGCCGTTACCGCATGGGCCGGGTCCAGCAAGGTTGCAGCCAGACGGTTGACGGCTTCCGGCGTGACGGCCTGATAAGCGGCGACAATATCACCGGGCGCGTCCAGATTATGGAAGGCCAGCGCGGTGGACCACTGTGCAGCCAGACCGCTGACGGAGTTGGCGGAAAACTGAAGCTGGGCAATCTCGCGCTTCTTGGCAGCTTCTACCAGTTCTGCGGGGACGCCCTCTTTCCTGATTTTTTCCAGAACGGTCTGCACATCATTCAGGGCTTTTGCAGAATCTCCCCCTTTGGGGAATGCAGCAAGAGCGAGACCAAAACCAGCCTCTTTTTTTGGTGCATATTCAAACCCGGCAAACAGCGCCTTGCCCTGCGGCACCAGATCATACAGTGCCCCGCGTTGGCTGCCGAGCACGTCGGACAGAATATCCGCCACAGCAAAATTGTCCGCCGTGCGCCCCGGCATGGGGTAAGCCAACGTTGCAAACCCCACCGGATAATCTGTCGGGAAGGTCAGCGTCTTCGCTGGCGGCGGCACCGGCGTCACCTTGGGACGCTCCGGCAGCGTTTTGCGTGGAATAGCGCCAAAGGTTTCCCGCACCTGATCCAGCGCACTCACCGGGTTTACATCCCCCGCAATCACCAGAACGGCATTGTTGGGGGCATACCATTTTTCGTAAAAATCGCGCAGGTGGGCTGCATCTGTCTTATCGAAGGACGGGCGGGTCCCTAGCGCATCATGCGCATAGGGCGTTCCGGAAAACAGGATGGACTGCAACTGTTGCAGGTAGAGATAAGCCGGGCTGGACAGATCGCGCGAGACTTCCTGCTCAATCGCCCCGCGCTCCTTGCTCCAGTCTGCTTCTGATAACGTCAACCCCTTCATGCGCAGGGCTTCAATTTTCAGAAGAACCGGCAGATCCTGCGCCTGTGCGGTATAGAAATATTGCGTGACGTCCTCAGTCGTGTCCGCATTATAGCTGCCACCCAGACGGGTACCCACAGCGGCCAACTGGTCTTTATCCAGCCCCGCACTGCCACGGAACATCATATGCTCCAGCGCATGCGCCGTGCCGGGAAAGCCCTCCGGCGCTTCTGCCGAACCCACCAGATAATTGATTTCCGTTGTGACCACCGGAGCCAGACGGTTGGGCACAATCACCACACGCAAGCCATTAGGCAATGTCGCCCGGACGACCTGCGCACTGCTGAGTGCTGCTGGCACCAGAGCGGACGGCATCTGCTGCGCACAGGCGGTGGGCGTCAACGCCAGGGAGGACAGTGCGGTACCGGCCAGAATGGCGGCACCCAGAACAAGAGGAGACGCCCCCAGTGTCCGCAACATTGCGCGTCTGCCAGACTGCTTTTTGCGGAACGTTGTGGAAAAGGGAAAAGCCATTCTTAAATCCTTTGTTTTGAACACTGAGCTTACAAAAATAAGGCGTCTCAGCCCGCAAGGCCGGGGAGTGAGATTTTTTTCGCCATGGCAGAAAGCTGGTGCCGCCGCAGTTCGGACCGTGCGCGGGCATCTTCCGTCATGTAATTCAGCTGAATGGTGTAACGCTGGCCTACAAACTGACGGTGGCCATGCCATGTGGTGGGGCCGTTGGGGAAAATCAGTAATGTGCCTTCTACTGGCGGCACTTCCTTCGCATAATCTTCAATATCATGCGGGCCACGCAGCAGACGCACACAGCCTTCCTGCTTGTGCCAGCTCTCCTGTTCCGCCGGGTTGAGATACAGCAGAACAGTCACACGCTTGGCGAGGGAATCCGTATGGATCCGGCCATCCTTCTCCCGTGTGCGGCCACGAATGGTCAGCATGGTCGGCGCATGAGCCAGATCGAGATGG
This sequence comes from Acetobacter sp. KSO5, assembly GCF_044094635.1. Taxonomy (NCBI): domain Bacteria; kingdom Pseudomonadati; phylum Pseudomonadota; class Alphaproteobacteria; order Acetobacterales; family Acetobacteraceae; genus Acetobacter; species Acetobacter sp. KSO5. Next base: position 2,989,264 of record NZ_CP172014.1, read on the forward strand.
AATTTTTCGGCAATAATCCGCCGCAATTCCGGCCCTTCCATAGCCTGCACCACAGACTGCATCAGCGGGGAGAGTGTGAGGGCCGATGGCGGAAAGGAGCCACCCGACTGGATGTCCGGCAGGCTGGCGAACAGCCGGGGCAGATCATCCTTGCGAATAAAATGCGGGACAACCACATGCGGGAACGGGTCGGCACAGACAGGTGCTGTGGCCAGAGCCGCGTAATCCGGCTGTATCGAGGTGTCTGACATGGTCATGCGTTCCGTCCAGATATGAACACTTTTGCCAGACGGACGGTAGAAGGGAAGTGCGGCAGGAACAAGCCCTGCCGCAGCCACTTACTTCCCCACAACCCGGTAACAGGCGTTCTTCAGGGCAAATTCCTTCACCCCGGCGGGCAGCACATTCAGGCGGTCTGTCTGGGCCATCATGGCCCGCCCCTCGGCAGACCAGCTGGCCGGACGCACCATCGGGCTGCTGAAACTGCCGCTGACCCGCACCGGAATATCCAGCGCAAAACGCCCCGTGGTGGAAGCCTGACTACCAAATGTCAGATCAAACCATTTTCTGTTCAGGTCAAAGCGGGCATTGGCCGCCACAGTCCCATCCCCTGTGCGGATACGCAGAGGCAGCGCCTGCCCGACCCCGCCGCGAGAACTGACCACCCCCAGCATGCAGGACACCGGCGTCATGCCCTTTGGTTTGTTGAACAGCATCCGCAAATCAGCAGAGACAAGTCCAATCACCTTTCGGTCCAGACTGCCATTGGTCATGGACACAGCAGCCGCCACATCGGCTGCATGCACGGCGGCGTTCAGCGTCTTCTGAGTGGCATCGGCCCGCATCTGCATGTCCACCCGGCCTGCAATGGGAACGGGACCAAAACCCAGTGCCTGACGCAGTTTTTCAATATCCGCACCGGAAACGTTCACGGCAGCCCCCACATGCGCCGCGCCTTTGTCCGCACCTTCAATCTTACCGGATGCCTTCAGACTGGCCCCCAGATAATCAAGCGCCAGCATATCCACCGCCACCGTACCGGGTTTGACCGAGGCCGCCAGTGTCATGTTTGAGAAGTGCAACACGTTATAAGACAGCTGTTTGACCGACAGATGCGCATCAATCAGCGGGTCCGGCGCAGAATCAACCGTCAGCGGAATATCGGTTTCGGACGGATTGACTGATTTCTGGTGGCTCAGAAATTCATTCAGGTTTAGCTGGCTGAAAGCAATATCTGCCGTCACATGGTCCGGTTTGCCGTGGTCCCCTTCCACAAGCCGCATGAGCGTAATGGTCATGGGGTTATCCTTGACCATCCCCTTGCCCTGCGTGACGCTCCACAGATCGCCCTCATGCTCAAACTGGCCGGACATCTGCATGGCGATATCCGGCTGGGCAGGCAGGCCGGCAATCTGCATCATCGGGCGGGAGGTCGGGCTGTTGAAGGTGACAACGCCCTTGATGCCATCTGCGTTGATCGGGTCTGTTGCCGTCCCTTTGAACGTGATGGTCATGTCCCCGGACTTCGCCTCCATATCAATCCCGTAGGGCGTTTTGGTCTGCCGCAGGATGGAGAAGGGCTGCATGGTGGCTGTCATGGTCACCGGCGTATCATTATACGCGCCATCAACCGCCAGATGGACGGGCTTGTCCGCGCCATCCGTCTGCAGAGTGACGGTTTTCAGCGTCGTGCGGAATTCCGAGCCATGGGCGGTGCGGTAAATGACCTCCCCATTCTGAACGGCAACATCAAGCGCCGTCGGGTAACTGCTCCGGTCATCCGGCCCGGCTGACGGGTGGCTGGCCGCAGGCTTTGCTCCGGCCTCAGCCTGCTTGCCAAAACGCCAGTTGGGCAGGCGCTGCGGCGTGCGCTCCACCATCACATACACATCAGAAATCGCCACATGCCGCACCAGCATCGGGCCGTGCAGCAGGGATGAAGCTTTGACCTCCGCCGCCAGACGCCCCACCCGCACCATATCCGACCCGGTGCCTCCGGGAATATTGGCCAGACGCGCATTGGCAATCTCAACCTTCAGCCAGCGGCCCGGTGTGACATGCAGACTGCCGACCTGCACGGTCCGCCCCAGAGCAGCCGTTGCGCGCCGCGCCACAAAGCCTCCGAGATCAACCTTGTTGAGAAAAATCCAGCCAGCGCCGCCGGAAGCAGCAATCAGGGCTACAGCCCCCACACCGCCCCATAATGCCCAGAAGCCTGCGCCACGCCGTGCTTTATGCCCCTCAGAGGTGGCGGGTTTGTCGTTGATCTGATCTGACATCTACGTCCTCAATTGCCCGCACCCTGTTTTCCATAAAAAACGGTGCGCTCTTTTCTGCCCTCTGGCAGTGTCTGACGCTCTTGTAGAAAAAAATGACGCCTCCGTCATGTCCATGATTGGCATGCCCGCAGACCTCCGTTACCTCTACAGCACCCAGACAGGGATGAAACGGACGAAATGACGATACCCCCCCCTCCCCCCGGTGATACACCAGCGCGCCAGACACGCGTCGTTCTGGCGGCCATGACGGCTGTCGGGATGATCCTCTGCTCGCTCTGGGTGGTCCGTCCCTTTCTGCCTGCCACCATCTGGGCCGTAACCATTGGGGTCACCACGTGGCCCCTGCTCCTGCATATCCAGAAACTTCTGTGGGGCAGCCGCGGGCTGGCGGTGACCGTGACCAGCCTTGTTGCCATAATGGTCTATGTCCTGCCCTTCTGGCTGGCGACCACCACAGTGCTGACCCACACAGCCGAACTGAAAACTCTTGCGGATTCCGCTCTGGCCTTCCGCATTCCGTCTGAACCGGAATGGCTACAGCACCTGCCCTTTATCGGCCCCAAAACAACCGTCTGGTGGCAGCAGATTGAAAATGTCCGTCTGCCACAACTGGCCAACCGTATTCTGCCTGATACCGGCAAGATCATTGGGTGGGTGCTGGATTATGCGGGCAGCTTCGGCATGCTGGCGCTCCAGTTCCTGCTCACGCTGATTATTCTGGCAGCCCTCCACACGCGTGGAGAAGCCGCCGCCAATCTGGTGATGAACTTTGGCTCGGCTCTGGCCGGAGAACGCGGGCGGGAAATGGTGCTGCTGGCAGGCCGCACCATCCGGGGCGTCGCCATTGGCGTGACCGTCACAGCCTTGGCTGAAAGTGCAGTCGGCGGCCTTGGCATGTTTCTCACCGGCGTGCCCTGGGCCAGTATTCTGACAGCCATCACCTTTATTGCCTGCCTGCTTCAGGCCGGGCCGGGTGTTACCCTTATTCCCGCAGTAATCTGGATGTTTTTCTTCCACGGCCTTGGCTCAGCCGTGGTGCTGCTCGTGTTTACCATCCTTGCCATTGTGATTGATAACCTGCTGCGCCCCTTCCTCATCCGCAAACAGGCCAATGTGCCGCTGGTGCTGATTATGGTAGGCGTGATTGGCGGGCTGGCTGCGTTCGGTCTGGTGGGCATTTTTGTCGGCCCGATGATTTTGTCCGTCACCTACACACTGGTCAAAAGCTGGCTTTCAGACGCGGAACTGCCTTCCTCTACTGAAGATACGCCACTTCCCTCCCTGCCCCATACGGCACAGGACGCCCCGCACCCGGCAGAGGCCAAATAGCCTCACGCCTTGCTGCGGCTGCGCCCCCGTTTGGGTTTGGGCTCGTACCCACCACCGCCCGGCCCCAGCGGACGCGGAACCTGCTCTTTTTTCGGTTTACGGCGCGGAGACGATTTCTGCCCCGCCGTGGAAGCCGGAGCAGGCGGCGCGTCCAGCCCCAGTTGCAGCGCTTCCAGCCGCTTGATTTCATCCCGCAGGCGGCCTGCTGTTTCAAATTCCAGATCCGCGGCGGCTTCACGCATCCGTTTTTCCAGACCGGCAATCGCCGTATCCAGATCCTGCCCGACAAATTCGGCCACACCCGTATCTTCATCGGGGGCCACCGTGACGTAATCCTGCTCAAACACGGAGGAGACAATCGCGCCGATATTCTTGCGCACGCTCTGCGGCGTAATACCGTGGGCTTCGTTCCACGCCATCTGCTTTTCACGCCGGCGGGCCGTTTCTTCCACGGCGTATTGCAGAGAGTCCGTCATCTTGTCAGCGTAAAGCAGCACCCGACCTTCCACGTTACGGGCGGCGCGGCCAATGGTCTGGATGAGTGACGTACGGGAGCGCAGGAAGCCTTCCTTATCCGCATCCAGAATGGCCACCAGCGAACATTCGGGAATATCCAGCCCTTCTCGCAGCAGGTTGATGCCAATCAGCACATCAAACGCGCCAATCCGCAGGTCGCGGATAATTTCAATCCGCTCCAGCGTATCCACATCAGAATGGAGATAGCGCACGCGGATTCCGGCTTCATGCAGATAATCGGTCAGATCTTCCGCCATGCGCTTGGTCAGCGTCGTCACCAGCACACGGCCACCTTTGGCAACCGTCGTGCGGCATTCGGCCAGAAGGTCATCCACCTGATGCTCCACCGGGCGAATATCTGTCACAGGATCAATCAGGCCAGTGGGGCGAATCACCTGCTCGGCAAACACGCCGCCTGTACGTTCCATTTCCCACGGACCGGGTGTGGCGCTGACAAACACACTCTGTGGGCGGAATTTGTCCCACTCGGCAAAGTTCAGCGGGCGATTATCAAGGCAGGATGGCAGGCGGAAGCCGAACTCGGCCAGAATGGATTTCCGCGCATTATCCCCGCGCTCCATACCGCCAATCTGCGGCACGGTCACATGGCTTTCATCCACAATCAGCAGTGCATCTTCCGGCAGATATTCAAACAGGGTCGGTGGCGGATCGCCCGGTTTGCGGCCTGACAGATAGCGGGAGTAGTTCTCAATCCCTTTACACACGCCGGTCGTTTCAATCATTTCCAGATCAAACGTGGTGCGCTGGTCCAGCCGCTCGGCTTCCAGCAGCTTGCCTTCCTGGGTGAACTTATCGAGCTGCTGGCGGAGTTCCTGCTTGATGCCGACAACAGCCTGCTTCAGCGTCGGGCGGGGCGTCACATAATGGCTGTTGGCGTAAATGGTAATTTCCTGAAGATCAGCCGTCTTTTCACCAGTCAGCGGGTCAAACTCAATAATCCCGTCAATCTCATCCCCAAACAGAGAGACGCGCCAGGCGCGGTCTTCATTCTGCACGGGGAAAATATCCACCGTCTCACCCCGCACACGAAAGGTGCCACGGGTAAAAGCGGCATCATTCCGGCGGTATTGCAGCTCGACCAGCCCGCGCACCAGACGATCCCGGTCAATCTCTCCACCCAGCTCCAGTTTGACGACCATGCGGGAATAGGTTTCGACCGAGCCAATACCGTAAATGCAGGACACGGACGCCACGATAATCACATCGTTCCGTTCCAGCAGCGCCTGCGTTGCGGCATGACGCATCCGGTCAATCTGTTCGTTAATCTGGCTGTCTTTTTCAATATAGGTATCAGACCGGGGCACGTAGGCTTCCGGCTGATAATAGTCATAATAACTGACAAAATATTCGACGGCATTGTTCGGGAAAAACTGCTTCATTTCCCCGTAAAGCTGCGCCGCCAAGGTCTTGTTGGGGGCCAGAATAAGGGTGGGCTTCTGGGTGGCTTCAATCACCTTGGCCATGGTGAAGGTTTTGCCGGACCCCGTTACACCCAGCAGGACCTGATCCCGCTCGTTCTCTTCAATCCCTTTGAGGAGATCAGCAATCGCCTGTGGCTGGTCACCCGCCGGTTCATATTCTGAAACAACTTCCATCCGCCGCAGCTTGGGGCGGGCGGCCTGACGGTCCGGCTCAAACGTGACAGGCGGCAGGCTGGCAGCCCGCTCACTCAGCGTGCCGCGCTTCTTACCGCGCTTAGCCGCCGGAGCAGAGGAAGAACGAGACGCGGAATCGGGAGCGGTACGTGTGGCCATGGTTTCCAACATGGTGCGCGGCCCACCAGCCTGCAAGCCTCATTCCCAAAGGCAAACGAGATGAGAGAGGATAAGCCTTACTGCATATGAAACAGAAAACGAGACAGGGGCGTATGGGACAGCACAATCACCACCATCCCCAGCAGGATAATCACCCTGCCCCCTACGTAGGCGCAGGCCTGCGAGAGTTCATCCCGGCTGGCCATATCCATGAAGGCATCCCGCCCGGCATAGCCACTGGCGGCGCGCATGCCGCGATAACGGTTTAACGCATCAGAGGACAAGCCAGCCCGGCTGAACATCTCAGCACTATACTGATCAAGATCATCTTTACGGAACTGGGCCACACCACCGGACTGGCGGACCTGCTCCGGTCCGCCGCCCAGCAGCGCCAGCGCCTGCAGCCGGCGCGCTGGCACACCCAGATATTCCGCAGCCTGCGTCCGGTTCAGCACCTGCTGGAGCGGAAACTGGCAGACTGTGGCCTGTTGGGAAGGCCGGTCAGCGTGGGCGGGCGGCTTTTTCATGGGGGTTAAGCTTGCGAAAAAACGTAGCGTTTCGTCAACGCTTCCCCCTGACCGCCTGCCCTGCGGTCACCACAGGTCTTGTAGTGTGCGTCAGCTTCTGGCGGGTGGCGCCATGAATTCCGGGCCGACAGGGTCCGTAATATCGCGGGCCAGAATGGCATCAATGGCCTTCATGTCGGCCTCATCCAGCTTCCAGCCGAAGGCCTCATCCACACCGCTGATCTGTTCCGGCTTTCTAGCCCCCCACAGCGCAATGGTCGGCCCACGGTCCAGCACCCAGCGAATGGCGAGAGCCAGCATGCTCTTGCCATGCTTTTCCGCAATGGTCTTCAGCTCTTCCACGGCCTTCAGATACTGACCAAAGCGCGGCTGCTGGAATTTAGGATCGCTCTTGCGCAGATCATCACCTTCAAACTTGCGGTCCGCCGTCATACGGCCAGACAGCAACCCGCGGCACAGCGGCCCGTAGGCCAGCACAACCAGATTGTTCTTGATGGCGTAAGGCAGAACGTCCTGTTCGATTTCACGCTCAAACAGGTTATAGGGCGGCTGAATAGTGGCCAGCGGTGCAAATTTACGGAACTCATCCATCTGCGCAGGCGAGAAGTTACTCACGCCCAGCGCCCGCACCTTGCCGTCCTTCACCAGTTTTTCCAGCGCACGGGCGGTTTCTTCCATCGGGGTTTTAGGGTCCGGCCAGTGCACCTGATACAGGTCGATATGATCCGTGCGCAGGCGACGCAGAGAGTCTTCAATTTCCTGCGCAATCCGGGCCGGGCGGCTATCGCGGAACACGTTGCCATCCTGCCAGTTCAGCGCGACTTTGGTCGCCAGAATGACCTTATCCCGCTTGCCTTCCAGCGCGCGGCCAATCACCTCTTCCGAATGCCCCAGACCATAGACCGGCGCTGTATCAATGACGTTGATGCCCAGATCCAGCGCCTTCTCAATAGTTTTGGCGGCATTCACATCATCCGGGCCACCCCACATGGAGCCCCCAATTGCCCATGTCCCCAGAGCAATGCGGGATGCGGGCTTGGCCAGCCCCGGAATGGTAAGGGTTTCTGCCGTCATGATCAGACTCCTGAAACGTCAAAGATAACTGTCCTGCCCCGCCAGTCCCGTTACAGAACCAGCCGGGCAGAGTTCACGTAGCTTAAACGCTCTGCGTCCCATGTGTTGCATTCAACCTGCGAAAAGCGGCCATGTTCCGACAGGGATGCACCCGTTCTGCCGCGTAAAATCCGCGCAACACTTGACCATTGCGGGAAAGTTTCTGCATTTTCTGGTTATGACTACTGTAACTCCGTCCTTCATGCCTCGTGTCGGCGTTCTGGCTCTTGTCCGGCACGGCCAGAATGTTTTGCTGGTACGCCGGGCCAATGCGCCGGATGCTGGCCTGTGGGGTTTCCCCGGGGGGCGCGTTGAGGCTGGAGAAACACTATTTCAGGCAGCCGAGCGTGAATTACGGGAAGAAACCGGCCTGACTGCACAAGCACTTCAAACCGTTGATGTTTTTGACAGCCTCCATCACACACCAGATGGAACGCTGGCCTTTCATTATGTGATTGTTGCGGTTTTGTGTGAGGAAAACACCCCACATCCTACTGAACCCCACGCCGCAGACGACGCCCTCGAGGCCCGCTGGCTTTCTTATGATGAGGTCAGAACACTCGGCCCCAAAGCCTGTACTCGCCTGTTTGAGCTGACGCAGAAAATTATACCTGCACCTCAGACACACTGAACTTTATAGAAATAATAAAGATTTTTTCTTCTGAGAAATCTGAGAAAAAAACTCTAACCAGAGCAGATGCGGGTTTTGTGGGATGCCATACCAAGACACCCCACAAACCCTCGCCTGTTTTTAGTCTCGCAACACAAACAGGATTTTATCAAAAACTGAGAAGAGCCTTGAGCTGTTCCAGATATTTCTGATGCGAATGATCATCCCGCACGCGGGCAAGTTCATGCTCACGAATGCTTTCCCAGAGCGCCTTATCTTCATAAAGCCGCACAATGGCATCCGCAAACGCCTGCGGGTCTGTTGTGCTCACACTCAGCATATCCTCACCCGGCGTCCAGCCAACCTGCTCACACAGAATGGACGACGCTACAATGGGAAGACCATGTGCTGCGGCTTCATGAATTTTATACGGAATACCAGCCGCAAAGCGCGTGGGTGCCACAAAAATCCGGTGCCTGCCATAAATAGGGCCAACATCAGGCACGCGCCCCAGAAGATTGACACGGGGATTTTTCGTCAGCGGCTTAAGATCAACCTTTGGATTGATGTAACCACAGACCGTGAATTTTACATCATCCGGCAGACGTCCATCCAGAAGCGGCAGAACCTGACTACTAAACCATGCCAGAGAGTCGACATTGGGAGAATCAATGTCATGCATCGCGCCAAGGAATAGGATATCACGTCGCGCATCCCATCCCGGAGAATGCGGAAGCGCCTTTTGCATATGCCCCAGAACACCGACGTTCGGGAAGCCATTCTCTTTGAGGATTTCCGCGTCCTTTTTGTTCACGGCAACAATTTTCTCAGCCATGAACAGGTGACGGAATTCATGCGTGAGCATCTCTTCAACAGATTGCTCAAGATCCCCCTCGCCACGCAGAACACGCTTCTGATGCTCACGCGGGGCCGCCACGGCCTCGGTGTCAATAATCACCGCACGGGACGAAATGGCGTCCGCACACTGCATCAGCACCGGAGCCAGACGGTCCGCATTATGGGTGCGGGCAATCCAGACAAGATCGTAATAGCCAGCACGGGATTTGATGAAGTCTTCCAGTTCCGGCAATTCCCGATCCCAGATGACTTCCGCACGATCCGGGAAGGAGCTGCAAATCTCTTCCATTGGTTCAGTCGGCCGATAAACGGGATACACCGTGACATGATATCCCAGATCAATCATGCTCCGGATGACATCATTGGACCGCGTAAACCCTGACCCAAGGAAGCGATACGGCAGGCGATCTTCAATGAACAGAATCCGCTTCTGCCGCGTGGCGGACGAGCGCGCCCGCACCAGCAGACGCTCATGGAACAGGTTTTTCTGCCGCAGATACGCCCCGTGCTTTTTGCGAAAGATTTCCTGATTACGCGCAATCATGGACGCACCGCTGATAAAACCGGAGGTGCCATATTCATAGTGAATGACCACAATGGAGGGGTCATACACCACATCAAATCCGGCTTCATGAATCCGGATACACAGATCCGTTTCCTCAAAGTATGCCGGGGCATAATCCGTATCGAACCCTCCCAGCTTTTTCAGCAGATCGGAGCGGACCAGCAGGAACGCACCGGAGCAGAAATCAACCGAGCGCACAAAATTGGCTTCGGGCACATCCGGGCGCTTGTCACGCAGATAGCCGCACACGGAGCCATCCCGCCACACAATACTTCCGGCTTCCTGCAACATGCCGTTGGTCCGCACCAGCTTGGCCCCGACCGCTCCCGTTTTGGGCTCACTCCGCAGGCGCGCCAGTGCGTTGCCCATGGCGCCGGGCATCAGCTCGAGATCATTATTCAGATACAGCGTGAAAGGACCGCGGACTTTCTCAAGCGCTGCATTACAGCCAAGCAGGAACCCGATATTCCCCGGAAAGCGGATAACTTCCAGCCCACGCACATGCTGCTCAATAGTACGCATCCCGTCTGTTGAGCCGGAATCCACCACAATAACCTGCATCGGGCCATTATAATTGGCCCGCAGAGACGCCAAGGCGCTCAGCGTCATGGCAAAATGGTTATGCGCAATAATAATAACGGTAAAATCAGGATATTCGTACGTAAAGTCCAGCTCCTGATTTAGCAGCAGCGGCATCCGGATCCGGCACATTTCGTGATAGATTTTCTTGGAGACGTGCTCGCTTTCCTTCTGGAAAGCAGCGTCATCCTCGACCTTCCCACCATGCGCGATGTAATGAGCAAAGGCATCCGGATAATCTCCCCGGCTGACTTCCTGCTGCACGGCCGGGTTCCGGAAATAGCCTTCCAGATCTACCGTGGAGAGCGGCTTACGCAGTTCATGCACGCCATATTTCAGGAAATGCTCGAAGAAATTGCGAAAATGTTTGCTTTCGACCGCACCGGACACATCGTTATTCACACTGCCGTAAAATTCTTCTGAAAAATACGGATCAGGATTGAACAATGTTGGTGTTTTATTAGCCAGATAATGATGCAGGGCGGATGTCCACTCTTTGGCATCCAGCTCCTTACGCACTTCCGGATAAGTTTCCAGATACCATTCCGGGTCAAAATACCAGGACAGTCTATGGCCATAACCAGCAACAGGTACCGTCGCCCGCACACACTGAGAATACGGTCCCAATTCGGTTGTGGTCGCCTGACCGCCTTTCAGATAGGCATTGGGGTCAAAGAACCATGATCCGCTGCTATACTGGAAATCCCCAATATTCAGGTAATGGTCATACCCGTTTCTAAACCCCTGCTCGGCAAGACTGACATCAGAAATATCGGGGTGACGCTTGAGATAAAACTCTTCGTCAAACAGCCAGTGGGGATTATGAGACGCAAAGCCTTTCTGGCAATAATGCTCAAACCCAGACCGAAACTCCCCCCGGCTGATCTGCTCAGCAACGGCGGGATATTTGCTCAGATACCAGTCTTCATCAAAATAGGGATTGGGGGAGTGCTTAAGGCTGGCACCATCATTTTTATAAAATTCCTGAACAGCCTCATCAGTCTCAATCTGTAAGAAGCTCAGGACATCTTTGTATTTCTCTTTATACCAGACACAATCAAATACACTCCAGTCTAGCTTCTTATTCTTATCGTATGCCGTCATTGAAATTTCCCAGGGCTGCCTATTTGAGTGTGGCTATATATCTAGACGAAACGGGCCAACAAACCCGCATTGCTTACGGAAATATTAGCACAGGATGACGACAGGGAACAGAATACCCTGCACGGTACGTGCCGAAAGCCGCCTGCATGTTATGTACAGGCGGCTTCCAGCTTTTTTTCTCTTTTAGTAAAATATTCTACGGGCAGTCCGGCTAAGCCGATAGCGCCAGACACCAAACACGCCCAGCACAGCCGCCGCATACAGCCCACCCATGACAGACATGGACAAGGGCAGATCCGGAATCAGATAAGTCGGGGCGTCACATGGTTTGGAAGGCAGCAGCGGCATGGAAGCCAGCCGCTCCGCCATGGTGGTGCCGGTAATATGGGGAGCATGGCACCCCGGCAATGGGCTGGGCCACCACCCCCACTCCACCCCGGCATGACAGAACGCCAGACCAATAGAAGCCAGCAGAGTCGGCACACAGAGCCACAGCACAGGTCCCCCTGCGGCACCCGGCAGCAGAACATCAATCACGCCAATAACGATCAGAATGCGCCAGGGCCAGCGCTCAACCAGACACAACTCACAGGGCATGATGTGCAGAACATGTTCCACCCACCACACAACACCCAGCGCCAAAGCGCCAGCCAGCGCCAGAAAGAGACCCATTTTTCTGGTAGAAAATGCTGATCTCACGCTAAACGCGCCTTCCCAAGAGCCTGAATGAAATCACGTGCCCACGTCACCGCCGTAACGCGCCAGACGTCCGGCTCCAGATGATCCCACCGCGCACGCCGCTCCCCATCAGGCATGGTCAGAGCTTTGTGCAGGGCATCCGCAATATCATCTGCATCATGCGGATTAACCATCAGAGCTGCCTCCATGTCCGGCGCGGCCCCTGCAAAATGCGAGAGAATCAACACACCGGGGTTCGCCTTATCCTGTGCCGCCACATATTCCTTGGCGACCAGATTCATACCATCCCGCAAAGGGGTAACAAGCGCTGCATCTGCCAGTCGGTAGAAACTGGCCAGCAGGGCACGTGGCACAGGATGCGTCAGATACCGGATGGGCGTCCAGTCAAAGTCACCATAGGTGCCATTAATACGTCCGGCAGCTTCATCCAGCTCCCGCCGCAGGGCGCGATACTCCGGCACATTCCCGCGGGAGACGGGTGTTACCTGAAGATAGACGACCTTCCCCCTATGCTCAGGGTAACGCTCCAGAAAGATTTCATACCCTTTGAAGCGCTCCGGCAGGCCTTTGGAATAATCCAGCCGGTCCACCCCAATAATGAATGGTTTACCGTGCAGACTTTCCTTCAGGCGCTGTACGTCCGGATTGCTCAACCCGTCTTCAGCCTGTTTGGCAAAACTGTCCGGATCAATCCCGATGGGGAAGACCTCAGCCTTGGCCTTAACGCCGACGATGGAGAACCCGTCATTCATGTTCCGGGCATCGTCCTCCGTCTGCAGACCGATCACATCGTACGCCTGCATGGCGCGCAGCAGAGCATCAGCTTCCGGTAAAGCCCGCATCAGGCTCCATGGCGGGAACGGAATATGCAGGAAGAACCCGATGGGGGCTGTCACACCCAGATCACGCAGCGCCTGCCCCAGCGGGAACAGATGATAGTCATGAATCCAGATCTGATCACCCGGCTGCAAAAGCGGCAGCAATTTGCGGGCAAACAGCTCATTGACGTTCTGGTAAATAACCTGATCTTTCCGGTCATAATCCATAAGGCCAGCGCGGTAATGGCAGAGCGGCCATAAGATGCCGTTGGAATATTTCTGGTAAAACCCGTCATATTCCGAATGTGTCAGGTCGATCGTAGCGTAGGTGACGTTCTCCACCTTATCGAGACTGACTTCCGGGTCATGTCCCTCTTTTTCAGAAACCTGCTGGCCGGACCAGCCGAACCACAGGCAACTGCCTTCTTTTAACGCCGCACGCAGGGCAACGGCCAACCCGCCAGCGGGCTGCAATCGGTCCCGCGGCGCAGGAACACGATTGGAAACAACAACCAGACGCCCCATAGCTTAATCCTTCCCTTCAACCAGAGAAGCAAGCCACGCACGAAATGCCGTCGGGTTTGGAAAATCAATGGGAATACGCAGACCAACACCGCCAAGACGCTTTGCTGCGGCCATGCCGTCTTCATCCGTCACATCGTCGCCCACAAAAACTGGCTTCCGGCCAGCAAAGGGGAGAGATTTCATCAGCATGCTGACGGCATAGCCTTTATCGACACCTGCAGGCCGGACTTCCCACGCCATTTTTGCCGTCTGGACTTCAAAGGTGCCATTGGTGCCCTTCACCCAGTTTTCAGCCGCCTCACGCAGGGCTGCTCCGGCTTCCGGCACAGCACGATAATGCAGAACGAACCCACCCGGCTTATGCTCCAGCCGTGCACCGGGCCAGGCGGCAATAAGATCCCGCGCTTCGGCAAACCATGATTGCGGAACTGACGGAAGTGCTGCCCGCTCAATCGGGCCTCCGGGGCGATGCCTTACGGCAATGCCATGCTCACCGGCCACGGCAAACGGGATATCCCCCAGAAAATGATCAATCTGATCAATCGACCGGCCAGACACAATGGCCAGCGCATCCCCACAGGCCGCACGCAGGCGGCGCAGAGTTTCCGGCAGCCCTTCCGGCACCACCACAGCGTCTGGCGTGGGGGCGATATCAACCAGAGTGCCGTCAAAATCTAGGAGGAACGCCGCCTGATCCAGAGAGGGAACCTGAAAGCGAAATTCCTGACTGGAAGAAGAACCGATCACGTACACCTCGTCTTGTTTTGCCACAGATCGGATCAGCCAGCCCCTGTGCTGACGCCCGATTGCTTCATGAAACGATGCCTGAGCCTGTCCGGCCCGACAACTCCCCTGAAAAGCAAGACAGACCGCACCGTTATGAACGGTCAGGCCCGTCCGGCTTAATATTCCCCGCCGAATTCAGGAGATGCGGGAGGAGCATCTCCCGCAGGTGGCGTGCCAGAACCAGACGGTGCATGGCTCCCGCCGTTGCCAGCCCCATCACCCGTGGGTGCAGACTGGTCCCCCGCAGACGGCGTGAGCACGGGCACAGCGGGCGTTGGAAGCGGAGGCGTCATGGGGGCAACATCCGCCCCCTCACACCGCACCATCCGCACGTCATACACAGCGCTTTCAAACACACCCAGACCCGGCTCTGCGGCCAGCATCCAGCCCTTGAAGGTTGCCCCATCAGGATGCGTGTCATGCAACTCCAGCCACCCGGCCGCATCGGGGGAGAGTGTCTTAGGCCGTTCCAGACACCGGCCCGCGCTAATATCCAAACTCTTGTAGTGCGCTGTGGTTCCCGTCGGGACCGAAATCATCTCTACATGCGCGTCCAGCCGGTCGAGCACCCGCACCACCGCGGTTCCCTTGCCCTGCCATACACCCTGCCCATAGACGGCGGGGGGAGCCAGAGGTGTGCCCACGGCCTGCGCATGAGGCGTTGCAACGCCCCAGGCGCCACCCGCTGCAACCATCATGCCGCCCAGAAGGGCCAGACGGGAAAAATGCTTCATGCTCATGCTTTGTTTCCCTGATGCGGAGACTGAAGAGAGGCGACAAGGTCGGTCAGATGCGCACGCATCCCCTGCTCACTCACACCCATCAACACGGCATCCTCAAACGCATCCTGTAGAATCTCCTGCACTTCATGCCAGTTTTCATCCAGCACACGCAATTTTTCCTGACAGGAGAGAGGCTGCCCATCATCCTGCAGCCAGAGTTTGGGGCTTTCCATGCGGGGTCGTCCTCTTCAGGCAGTCAGCGTCAGATCAGAACGGCTCATGGAAGATCGGCCTTGCCTGCATCCCCGGCGGCGGGCGCTTTACTCCCGGCGGCATCTTTGTTCGCGCGGGTCAGCGTATCAGTCACCGAGAAGATGAATTTGCTGAGGAGCTGTTCCAGACTGATAGCGCCCTGCGTCTCGCTGATGGTCGCATCAGCCGCCATCATGTGGTCGTCACCACCGGGAGAAAGGGCGATGTATTTGCCGCCCAGAAGACTATCACTGGTAATAATGGCAGCACTGTCCGTCGGCAGCTTGATGTCTGGCCGTACGGTAAAGGTGACTTCTGCCTTGAAGGTCTGCGGGTTCACACGCGCGGAAACCACCTGCCCTACGGTCACACCGGCGAGCCGCACGTCCGAGCCAACACCCAGTCCGTCAATATGGGAAAAACCGGCATGCAGCCGGTATCCGGTGGTGTCGGTCTTGCGCCCTTCCCCCACCACAGCGGCAACGAGCATCAGCCCGAGCAGGCCGAGAACCAGAACGCCGGTCAGCAATTCCATAGAAGTGCGCCGGGGTTTTACTGCCGTTACTGAAGCCATGCGTCCTGTCTACTCCCTGTCTGGACACGCACCTTAGCAGGGAATGCGTTTCAGATCACGCCTCAGGAGACCAGGACTCGTAATCTCCTGTCGCGGGAGGATGCTGGCCGGTTTTATAGGGGCTGCCCGCTGGCCGGTAGGCCTGCGCGGTGCCGGTCATGTTGGGCTGATGCGGCAACTGCCAGGGCTTGCGCTCCTCCTGCGGGATGGGCGCATCCAGAGTGTGATGCAGCCAGCCCCACCATTCCGGCGGCACGGCGGAAGGGTCTTCCCCCTTCAGATAAATCACCCAGCGTTCGGGCCGGTCCACGCCGCCGCCACGCCGGGCGGCCCCTGTGGATTCGTAATAGCATCGACCGTCACCATCCTTGCCAATCAGGCGACCTTTGCGACGGGTATGCAGCCATGTTCCGAAGTTTGCCATGGGTCTGAGGATAAGACTCCACAGCCCCGCTGGTCCATGTTTTTTGGGGGATAAGCGATCAACTCCACTCGATCAGATCTGCCGGAGTGCCAGCAAAACCGGGCGTGTGAAAAGTTATCCCCCATATCCTCGTTATACCGGGCATTGTATACCGCAAATGGCGCTTGGCACGGGTTCCACCGGGGTTTGGGACACGCGTAAACTCTCTCCCATGACAAGAGCCAGACGCCATTGGAACGGCGTGCTTATGAGCACGCTACAGGCCGCAGCTGACCCGGATGCGCCCCTTCGCTCCGTGACACTGCCCGCTGAGTGGGATGCAGACGCAGCTTCCGCTCTGGCCCAGCTTGTGCCCGGCACACATGCCGTGGACCTTGCTACCGTCGCCTCCCGCTGGGTGGATGCACTGACGCAGGATGATGCAACGGCCCGCTCTCTGGTGTGGCTGCTGCTGTTGCGGCAGGCTGCCCCCACGGAACCCGTCTGGTCCTGCGAGTTTGATCGCCCCCCCGGCTTTCTGGTGAATCTGGCCGCCTTTATCTCTCCCGGCGAGGGCTTTGCGGCTGAGACCTTTGTGGCCGCCATCCGCCTGCTCTCCTCCGTTCTGCGCAGTGCGGCCCGTACCACGGCTGACCAGCGGAATGGTGAACTGCCACTGCCCGACTTGTTTGCCCCGGCACCGGAAGCGGAAGCCCCGGCCAAACCGGCTGCAAAAGACAGTGACGAACAGCCCGCCCCGCTCGTCATCGCCGGTGACATTATGCTCACCAACCTCGATGCCTGCCTGGCCGGAGTCGGTCTGGATTATGACAGTGAAGATGGCCGCGCCGCCGCCTGCGCCATTGCCACACTGGCGACCCTGACCGCCCATTCCGGCACAGGCCCCGAGTCCCTGCCGCTGCCGCCCGTACGCACTGTACTGCCTGGCCTGAGCGAGACACTGCGGGCCGTGTGGCGGGAAGCCGCCGTGGCAACCGAGACGCCTCTGGCTACGGTGGAAACCGGCTTTTCTACATGCAGCGCGGTAGATGGACTTCTGGGTGTGGAAGCCTGCGGGATGGCCCCGGTCTTCTCCCTGCTCCGACCCGATGGCCGACTGTCCCCCAGCACGCGCAACCGACTGGACGCCCGCGGCTTTACGACAGAAACAGCACTCGCCGGCGCACTGGCTGGAGAACCTGTGCTGCCTCTCCCCGGCCCGAATGCCCATATGGCCATGTATCGCGCTCTGACCGGCTTTATTGACCGGATGCCCGCCCGGCCTGACCCGACTGCGCAGACGCTGGTCCGCAAGCTGGAGCGTGGCATGCGCCGCGCCCTGCCTCCGCGGCACGGCGGCTTTACCCAGAAAACCAGCATTGGCGGCCACAGGCTGTTCCTGCGCACAGGTGAGTATGAAGACGGCACATTGGGTGAACTGGCGCTGAACCCCACGCGGGAAAGCTCCATGGTCAAAGGCCTGATGGAAAGCTTTGGGGAAGCTGTCAGTATCGGTCTGCAATATGGCGCGCCGCTGGAAGCGTATGTCAGCAGCTTTGCCTATTCCTGCTTCGGCCCGTCCGGCACGGTGGAGGGAGACCCTGTGGCCTCTTACGCCACCTCCATGCTGGACTACACATTCCGCGCCTTGTCTGATGCGTATCTGGATAAAAAGCTGCCCGATGGCCCGCATCAGGACAGCCAGATGGACCCGGACCCGCTTCTGCCGCTTGATTTCCCCGCGCAGGAGAGCGACCCTGCTCCCCGCAAACGTGGCAGCCTGCGGCTGGTCAGCTAGCCCGGGCCTGCCAGAACCCTTTGAATTAAGGACTCGCATCTCATGAGCACCACGCCTGAAGCCCGCCTGAAAGACCTCGGCATCACCCTGCCCACACCGGCAGCCCCTGTAGCCAACTACGTGGCCTGCGTGCAGACCGGCAATCTGCTTGTTGTTTCCGGTCAGCTTCCGCTGGCTGATGGCAAGCTGTTTGCAACTGGCAAGCTCGGTGGCGCTGTTGCTGTGGATACTGCCGTGGAAGCAGCGCGCTACAGCATGATCAACGTGATCGCACAGGTAAAAGCCGCTGTAGGTGACCTCAGCCGCGTGAAGCGCGTCGTGCGTCTGGGTGGCTTTATTGCCTGCACGCCGGACTTCACGGCACACGCTTCCGTCATGAACGGCGCGTCCGATCTGGCGGTTGACGTGTTTGGTGATGCCGGTCGCCATGCCCGCTCCACCGTGGGCGTGCCCTCCCTGCCGCTGGATGCCCCGGTTGAAGTTGAAGGCCTGTTTGAAATCGGGTGAATGAAGAGGCATCGTCATGTCTGACTGGTCTGTCTCTCTGCATGACGGCCTTCATGCCATAGATGCCGCCGCGTGGGATTCCTGCGCGGGGGCTGACAATCCGTTTGTCAGCCACGCCTTTCTCTCTGCGCTGGAGGACAGCGGGTCTGTCTGCCAGCGCACAGGGTGGCTGCCCCGGCATGTCACCCTGCACGCTCCGGACGGCACTCTGGCCGCCGTCTGCCCGGCCTATCTGAAAGGCCATTCCTGGGGCGAATATGTGTTCGACCAGGGCTGGGCCCGTGCTTTTGAGGCCGCAGGTGGCCAGTATTACCCAAAATTGCAGGTGGCTGTCCCCTTCACACCAGCCCCCGGCCCGCGCCTGCTGTGCGCTCCTTCTGCTCCGCCAGAAACAGCCGCCGTTTTAGCGGATGCCCTGCGCCAGATTTGCGGAGAAACCGGTCTTTCCTCCGCGCATGTTACCTTTTGTCAGGAACAGGAAAGCGACCTGCTCAGCCAGCGCGGCTGGTTACCCCGCCTTGGGGTGCAGTATCACTGGCATAATCACGGCTACAGCAGCTTTGACGATTTTCTGGCCACCCTCGCCTCCCGCAAACGCAAGGTGCTGAAGCGCGAACGGCGCGACGCCAACGCTGCCGGACTGACCTTCCATACCCTCCGGGGCGATGAGATTACCCCGGCAGACTGGCAGGCCTTCTATACGTTCTATCGCAACACGGTGGACCGCAAATGGGGCAGCGCCTACCTCACACCAGCCTTCTTCCCCCTGCTCTCCGAACGGCTGGGCGACAAGATTGTGCTGATGATGGCCCGGCACGGCGACACACCCGTCGCAGCCGCTCTTAATCTGCTCGGGGGCGATACGCTCTATGGCCGTAACTGGGGCTGTACCGGAGACTGGCCGTTCCTGCATTTTGAGCTGTGCTATTACCGGGCGATTGATTTTGCCATTGCTCACGGGCTGAAGCGCGTAGAAGCCGGAGCACAGGGTGAGCATAAAATTCAGCGGGGCTATGTGCCCAGCCTGACGCATTCTGCCCACTGGCTGGAAAACACGTCGCTCCGTTCCGCCGTTTCCGCTTTTCTGGCGGAAGAACGCCCAGCCATACGGGCAGAAGCAGAAGCCCTGAGCACTTTCTCGCCTTACAAGAAGGATGAGCCGGGGCAGCCCTGAGGCTCGGCCCTATACGTTAGTTCTCTCCCGGCCTCTCCGTCATTCACCCTGTTCATATTCGGCAGCTTTCCGCCTCTTCCGCACGCCCTCCATGCAGGCCCTGCCATTGTCGGCGCCCGTTTTTTTGCGTATGGCAGACAGGTCTTCCAACCGCCTTTTTCCGGATTGACCGCAGCAGTGACGATGAGCACATCCCCCTCCCTTCCGTCTGACCATCAGGCGTCCCTCATCGACGGCAAAGGCTTTGCCGCCACCCTCCGGCAGCAGATCCGCGAAGATGTGCGCACGTTTCATGACGAGCATGGCGTCACCCCCGGTCTGGCCGTCATTCTGGTAGGCAATGACCCGGCGAGTGAAGTCTATGTACGCAACAAAGCCATTCAGACGCACCACGCCGGTATGCGCTCCTTCATGCACATGCTGCCGGAAACAACGTCGGAAGAAGAACTGCTCGCGCTGATTGAGCGGCTTAACCATGACCCGGAAATTCACGGTATTCTGGTGCAGCTCCCCCTGCCGAACGGGCTGGACGCGCGCCGGGTGACCAATGCCATTCAGCCGGAAAAGGATGTGGATGGTCTGGGGGAAATCAATGCCGGACGTCTGGCCATTGGCCTGCCGAGCCTGATCCCCTGCACACCGCTGGGCTGCCTGCTGCTGCTGCGGGACCAGCTGGGCGATATGCGCGGCAAGCACGCGGTGGTGATTGGCTGCTCCAATCTGGTGGGCAAACCGCTTGCTCTGCTGCTGCTGGCAGAAGGCTGCACGGTCTCTATTGCACATATCCACACGCGGGACACGGCGGCTCTGGCCCGTCAGGGTGATATTCTGGTTGTCGCCACCGGCTGCCGGGAGCTGGTGCATGGTGACTGGATCAAACCCGGTGCCACCGTGATTGACGTGGGCATTACGCGCGTCACCACCGAGACCGGCAAGACCCGTCTGGTCGGCGATGTAGTGTTTGATGAAGCCGTGAAAGTCGCTGGTCGCATCACACCTGTTCCGGGCGGTGTTGGTCCCATGACCATTGCCTGCCTGCTGAAAAACACCCTGATGGCCGCCCGCCTGCTGGTAACGGGGAAATCCGAATGAGTCTGTCCCGCCTTTCCGTTGAACTGATCCCGCGCAGCGAGGACGCGCTTGCGCAGGACGTCACCAGTGTCAAAACACTGTTCCCGGCAGCAGACACGCTGAATATCCCGGATCTGATGCGTTTCCCGCTGCGGAGCTGGGACGCTGCGGCTCTGACCATGCCGCAGTTTGGCACAGTTGTTCCGCACGTGCGGGCCATTGATATCGCCCCCGGCGCTCCCCTCCCCGGCAGCACCCTGCCGGGGCTGAAGGAAGTGCTGGTGGTGCATGGTGACCCTCCGGCTGACCTTGCCCACCGCACTTATCCCAACAGCACGGAAAGCATTATCCGTCGCTACCGGAAGGAAGCGCCGCATCTGCGCATTTACGCAGCCTTCGACCCGTATCGCCGCGCCCCCTGGCGGGAACTGGAAGATATTGCCCGCAAGAAAGACGCTGGCGCAGAAGGGTTTTTCACCCAGCCGGTGTTTGACCTGAAGCTGTTCGACCTCTGCCGCGAATGGTTGCAGGATGAGCAGGTTTTCTGGGGGCTTTCCCCCGTTATCGGTCCGCGCTCCCGCTCATACTGGGAAACCACCAACCATGTGGTCTTCCCCAAGGATTTTGAGCCAACACTGGACGCCAACATCCAGTTTGCCCAGTCCGTGCTGCGCCAGCTCTCGCAGGATCAGGGATGTGCTTACCTCATGCCGCTACGGGTCAAACTGGACCAGTATCTGCCGCCGCTCATGGAGGCCTTAACGGCCTGACAGCCTTTAAGAATCCGACATGTTATTTGGCTGCTGGCCATAAGTTTCCATCAAACAAAAAACCGGCTGTGCCTCTGCAAAAGCAGGCACAGCCGGTTTTTTATGCCGTAACAGAACGCTAAGCCATCACGCGCAGGCGTCAGGGTTTCTTGCCGCTGTAAAGAGCCGTCAGGCTGGCTGAGGCCAGTTTATGGTGGTACACCATAAAGCCCACCATGGCCGGGCTGGCATCAGGAGCAATATCCAGTTTGGGCACGTCCAGCGCATAGACACTGAAAATATAGCGATGCGCCGGACCCGGAGGAGGTGCAGCCCCGCCATAGCCGGGAGCGCCAAAATCGGTGCGCACCTGCACGGCTCCTTCCGGCAAGCCGCCTTTCCCAGACCCGGCCCCTTCGGGCAGCGCCGTCACACTGGCGGGAATATTGGTCACAACCCAATGCCACCAGCCGGACCCGGTGGGGGCATCAGGGTCATACGTCGTCACCACAAAGCTTTTGGTGCCCTCAGGAGCATTTTTCCACTCCAGAGCCGGAGACAAATTCTGCCCCCTCTGCCCCATGCCGTTATAAACCTGAGCCTGCGGCAGAGTGGCCCCGTCTGTAAACGCGGGACTTGTCAAAACAAAAGCCATGGGTGCGCCTTTCTTACCAGTTGCGGCTGATCAGCCAGAATTCTTCAGATGTCAGCGTGACAGCCTTGCCTGCGTCAGAATCCGCAGCCGCAGCAGCCAGCGCTTCAATCCGTTCAATCATGATCACTTTACGCTGGTGGGCTTCCGTAGTTTCCGGGTTTGTCTTCAGAACATCCAGAGAAACCTTGGCCGCTTTGGCAACACGGGCAGCATCCAGCAGGGCATAAGACATAATGGGTCTCCATATGGGTTTGTTTGCAAAGCGAAATCTGGCCCCGCAGAGCGCCTTCTTCAACCCCGCGAGAGAACGCAGCACCCATGTCTGGCCGTTTCGGAGGACAGTAAGCGTCCGGCCAGACACCGCCCCCAAGCCTTCTTATCCTGAAAAAACGTGCGTTATCCGGCCTTCCGCCCCCTCCAGACGCCACTCCCCTCTGGCGTCGCTGCACCCTATTGCGTAAACCCGTTTCAACATGAGCGACCGCACCGAAGATTTTGATTTCCACCTGCCCGAAACCCTGATCGCGCAGGAGCCAGCCCGACCGCGTGAAGCCGCGCGTCTGCTGGATGTCCCCCCACACGGCCCCTTTATGGACCGCCATGTGAGCGATCTGCCCAGCCTGCTGAAAGCGGGCGATCTGCTGGTAGCGAACGATACCGCCGTCATCCGCGCCCAGCTGCATGGCCTGCGCGGTGAAGCGCATATCGGGATTACGCTGGACCGGATTCTGCCCGATACCTCATGGCATGTGCTGGTGCGCAATGCCCGCCGCCTGAAGGTGGGGGATACCCTGACCTTTACCGGCAGCGCCCACACCGCCACCGTTCTGGCACGGGAAGAAGGCGGCGGCGCAGTGCTGCGTTTTTCCGCCGAAGGCTCTGCGTTTGATACGTTCCTGCAGGATGTCGGCGCACTGGCGTTGCCCCCGTATATCCATCGCCCGCACGGCCCCACCGCGCAGGACGCGAAGGATTACGCGACCATTTTTGCCGAGCATAAAGGGGCTGTCGCGGCTCCCACCGCAGGACTGCACTTCACCCCCACGTTGCTGGAAGCCGTAGACGCCACCGGCGCGGAACGCTGCACCCTGACGCTGCATGTCGGCGCAGGCACCTTCCTGCCTGTGCGTGAAAATGATATTTCCAAACACCATATGCATGCCGAACGCGGTATCATCACGCCGGAAACAGCGGATCGCATCAATGCCGTGCGCAAGGCCGGAGGCCGCATTATTGCTGTCGGCACCACCAGCCTGCGCCTGCTGGAAAGTGCTGCGGATGAAAACGGCATTGTGCATCCGTTTGATGATGTCACCTCCATTTTCATCCGGCCCGGCTACCGCTTCCGCGCTGTCGATATGCTGATGACCAACTTCCACCTGCCGCGCTCGACCCTGTTCATGCTGGTCTGCGCCTTTGCGGGGGAAGAGCGGATGCGTGCGGCCTACGCCCATGCCATCCAGACGGGTTACCGCTTTTATTCCTACGGGGACGCCTGCCTGCTGCGCTGCGCCAACCCTATTGAGGCCCACCGCACCGGAGAGTCCGCATGAGCCGTTTCCACTGGACCTGTGAAAGCACGGACGGCGCTGCCCGCGCAGGGACGCTGCATACCGCCCACGGCCCCGTCGCCACCCCCACCTTCATGCCGGTGGGCACCGTCGGCACCGTCAAGGCCATGACGATGGATGCCGTGCGATCCACCGGAGCCGGCATTGTGCTGGGCAACACTTACCACCTCATGCTGCGGCCGGGTGCGGAACGTATCCGTGCGCTGGGTGGCCTCCATCGTTTTATGGACTGGTCCGGCCCGATCCTGACTGATTCCGGCGGGTTTCAGGTGATGTCCCTCGGCGCACTGCGCAAGCTGGATCAGGATGGCGTCACCTTCCGTTCCCACATTGATGGCTCTTACCATCGGCTGACACCGGAAATCTCGACCGACATTCAGCACGCGCTGGATGCCACTATCACCATGTGTTTTGACGAATGCCCGGCTCTCCCCGCACCGCCGGAAACCATTGCCGCCTCCATGCGGATGTCCATGCGCTGGGCCGCCCGCTCCCGCGAGGCCTTTGTGCAGCGCACCGGCTATGGCCAGTTTGGGATTGTGCAGGGTGGCACAGAGCAGGACCTGCGGGCGGAAAGCGTTAAAGCCCTGACGGATATCGGGTTTGAAGGCTACGCCATTGGCGGTCTGGCGGTGGGCGAAGGGCAGGAACTGATGTTCGCCACGCTGGACACCACGGTGCCCGTCATGCCGCAAAATGCCCCGCGCTATCTGATGGGCGTTGGCACGCCGGATGACCTGCTGGGCAGCGTGCAGCGCGGCGTGGACATGTTTGACTGCGTGATGCCCACCCGCGCCGGACGCACCGCCCGCGCCTATACGGAGCGCGGCACGCTCAACCTACGCAACGCCCGCCACGCAACAGATGCCCGCCCTATTTCTCCTGACTGCGACTGTCTGGCCTGTTCCCGGCACAGCCGCGCCTATCTGCACCACCTGTTCCGTGCCAATGAAATTCTCGGCCCGATGCTGCTGACATGGCATAACATTGCCTACTACCAGCGCCTGATGCGCCAGATCCGCGAGGCGATTGTGGAAGGCCGTCTGGACGAACTCGCCACTACGCTACGCGCCAACTGGGCCGCGGAAGACTGGACGGAAGATGAAATGCCCCAGCCCGCCATTCCTCCGGTCCCCTGAAAGCAGTCCCTATGTCCTCCCTGAGCGGAGCAGAAAAACTGTCGGCCCGGATCAGGGAAAAAGCTCTGGCTCTGGGGTTTGACGCCATCGGCTTCTGCCCCGCCCATCTTGGCCCGGAAGTGCGCGAACGGCTGACGGACTTTCTGGCCAATGGCTATCATGGCGAGATGGGCTGGCTGGCCGACAGAGCCGACCAGCGCACCCAACCCACCACACTCTGGCCGGAAGCCCGCACCGTGATTGCCCTAGGCCTGTCCTACGCGCCGGAGGGCGATCCGCTCGCCACTCTCAGCCAGCCTGACCGGGGCAATATTTCCGTTTACGCGCGCCACCGCGATTATCATGACCTGATCAAAGGCATGCTGAAGCATCTGGCGCAGTTTGTTGTCCGGGAGGGCACTCTGGAGGCCGAGCGGGCGTTTACCGCTGCACAACGCCAGAATAGCAAGAGCAGCCAGCATAACCCACCCGACCAGCACCGCGCCGAAGAACTGCGTCCCCAGCCTCCCGGCGTTAAAGTCTTTGTGGATACCGCCCCGGTTGCGGAAAAGCCGCTGGCTGCGCAGGCCGGACTCGGCTGGCAGGGCAAGCACACCAATCTGGTGTCCCGCAGTCATGGAAGCTGGCTGTTTTTAGGGGAAATCTACACCACACTGGCTCTGCCCACCTCGCCCCCTTCGGGCGGAGGGTGCGGCAGTTGCACGCGTTGCCTGACGGCCTGCCCCACACAGGCCTTCCCGGCTCCCTACAGCATGGATGCCCGGCGCTGTATTTCCTATCTGACCATTGAATATGCCGGCCCCATTCCTCTGGACCTGCGCCCTGCCATTGGTACACATATTTATGGGTGTGATGATTGTCTGGCTGTCTGCCCATGGAATCGCTTTGCGCAGGCATCGCGCCAAATCAAACTGCAACCGCGGCCTGACCTGATAGCCCCGGATCTGGCCAGCCTGAGCCAGCTGGATGATGCCGCCTTCCGTCAGAAATTTTCCGGCTCTCCCATCAAGCGCATCGGGCGCAACCGCTTTGTGCGAAATGTACTGATCGCCATGGGTAATTCCGGACTCGCAGAATTACGCCCGCACGCCCATCGTTTGACACAGGACCCGGACAGCGTGGTGGCCGAGGCCGCCCGCTGGGCCGTCGCCCGTCTGGAAGGCATTCCCGCATGAGCGCTCATCTGCGCAAACGCAGCCTGATTCTCTCCGGTCATGATACCAGCGTGGCACTGGAACCGGAGTTCTGGCAGGTGCTGGAAGACATGGCCCGCGCCCATAACCAGCCTCTCCCCGTGCTGGTCACGCAACTGGATACGGAACGCCGCCCCGTTCAGTCTCTGGCCTCTTTCCTGCGGGTGCAGGCGTTGCTGTGGTTGCAAAAACAGAGCGCCGCTCAGGGCTCGGACGCCGCAACCTGAGAGTTTTGCAGATTGATCTGGCACCAGGATTTACGCCAGCCTGCCTTGGTGTTCCCCGCGTCTGTTTCCGCCTCTTCAAAGGCCTCACGGCTGAATTGCCCAGCCTTCATCTTCTCGCATCCTGTCCCCGCCTGCTATGCTGACCAGACGGAGCACAGGCGGGTCCAATTTGGGCCGCAGCCCAGACAATGCTAAGCAGGCAACATGGCGATATGGGGTAAGATTTTTGGTGGTGTCGCGGGTTTTGCCATGGGCGGACCTGTTGGCGCAGCTTTGGGCACAGCACTGGGGCATGCCGCAGATAAAGGCACGCTGCTTCAGCCTCCCACAGGGGGATGGAGTGACCGCTGGGCCGCCCGTGCAAATCCCGATCCAAATGGCGCGGCGACGTTCATGGCCGCCAAGCTGGCTGCAGCTCTGGGTAAGAAAGAGCAGCTCTACGGCCTGACAAGCATCATTCTTTGCGCCAAGCTCGCTAAGTGCGATGCGCCGGTGAACCGTCGGGAAATCGACGCCTTCAAAATGCGCTTCCGGGTGCCGGATGAAAACATGAGCGAAGTTGGCCGCCTGTTTGACCTCGCCCGCCAGAGAACGGACGACTACGAATCCTTCGCCCGGGAACTCGGCACGGCCTACGCGCAGGATAAGCAGCCGCTGGAAGACCTCATGGGCGTGCTCTTCGGCATTGCCCGCGCGGATCTGGCTGCTGATGAACCTCTCACCAAAGAAGAAACCCAGTTCCTGCAGCGCGTGCATGCACTTTTCGGCCTCAGCCGGGGCGCGTGGGAACGGGCAGAGCAGGGCCGGTCCCGCCCCGCCATGGCGGAAGAAGACGCCTACGTGGTGATGGGCGTGGATGCCTCCCTCTCCAACGAGGAACTGCGCGCCCGCTGGAGGGTGCTGGTGCGGCAATATCACCCGGATGTGATGGCGTCTCGCAAGGCCTCGCCGGCTGAAATTGCCGAAGCATCGGCCAAAATTTCCCGCATCAACGCCGCATGGGATATGATCAAACGGGATCGTGGCCTGTAAGGGCCAGCGGTGCGGCATTCGCGCAACAATATTGGAAAAATTGACACATCCGTTAAACCAAAAGGCCTAAGCAGCGCTTCTTTTCTGCTCCCCTGCCTCTCATGCAGGGATGACCTGCATTGCGCAGAACGTTTCTCGTGGTAGAGAGGGCAGCAGAAGACTCCTGCCTTTAGGTCAGGTTTTACTGGTGCGTCACAGGGTGAAGGTAAACGCGGCAATGAATTCAGGACGGAACGGTGCACGGCTCCGCCCTCGCGGTCAGACACAAGCGGGTCAGACTCGGGAAGGCTCTTCGGCCCAGCGCCGTTTTTCCTCACGCAGCTCTTTACTGGTCGCAACTCTTGTCGCCCTGACGGGGTGCAGCGCCATCAAGGCCCCCGTCCCCAAAGACCCGGACGCCCTTGAGGAATACAAACAGGCAAACGACCCCTACGAGCCGTTGAACCGCAAGGTCTATAACCTGACCATGACGTTCGACCACTGGGCGCTGCGCCCGGTCGCCAAAGCCTATGTGTGGGCCGTGCCGCGCCCTGTCCGGAATTCTCTGGGCAACATGATCACCACCATGAATGAACCCTCCGTGTTCTTTAACGACGTGGGCGCAGGTAAGCCCCGCCGTGCGGGTGATTCCTTCGTACGCTGGTGCATCAACATGTCTGTGGGTATTGGCGGGCTGATCGATGTCGCCAAAATGGCCGGGTATCCGCATCATGATAATGATGCCGGCATGACACTGGCCAACTGGGGCATTCCCTCCGGCCCGTATCTGTTCCTGCCTATGGGCCCCTCCTCCATCCGTGATGGGATCGGCTACGGGATTGATCAGGGCCTCTCCCCCTGGAACTACGTCCCGCGTGGCTATGGGCTTATCAGCTTCAACTGGGCCTATAACATGATGGGCGTTGTGCATGGTCGCTCCACGCATCTGGATGAGCTGGATGCCCTGCAGCGTGATGCACTGGACCCTTACGCAACAATCCGCAGCGCCTATCAGCAGCAGCGGAAGGCACAGGCTGAGGCGATCAAGAATGATAACCGCGCCACCGTGCCGGCCTGGTACCACTAAAAAGCAACAAGGATAGCGCCGACATGAAATTTCTTTCCAGCCGTCGCCTTGTGACAGGCGCCCTTGCGCTCCTTTGTGCTGGCAGTCTTTCTGTTCTGCCTGCCCGTGCCGCTGAAGGCACCCGTCAGTTTATCGAATCCTTCGGCTCCAAGCTGGTTGCGATCGTGAACAGCCAGGTTTCCCTGTCGGAAAAAAAGGCCCGTGTTCTGCCGCTGATCCAGCAGGATGTGGATATTGATGCCATTGGCCGCTACTGCCTGGGCCGTTACTGGAAGCTGGCGACGCCGGAACAGCAGAAGCAGTATCTCGGCCTGTTCCATGAGGTTCTGGTCAACGCCATTACCGACAAGCTGGGCGATTATCGCGGTGTGAGCTTCACCATTGGCACCATCACCAAATCTGGTGACGATGACTCTGTGGAAGCCACGCTGATCCGCCCGCAGCAGCCCCCGGCTTCCATGCAGTGGATTGTCGGCCATGCCGGCGGCAGCCCGAAGGTGGTGGATGTGGTTGGGGAAGGTGCCAGCCTGCGTCTGACGCAGCGGCAGGATTACTCCTCCTACATCGCCCGCAACGGCGGCAACATTGATGCCCTGCTGAGCGCCCTGAAGCGCCAGATTGAGCATCATTCCGCGCCTGCTGCCAACTAAGCAGCAGGAACAGGAATGACTAAAAAGGGCACCTCTCGGGGTGCCCTTTTTTATGGCTCACAGCCTGTCATCAACTTCCTGCACAGTCCGCGCCTTTAGCCGCGCACGCTCTCATAAACCAGCATGGTCTGGCCATCCCGCGGGAAGGTCTCATACACATGCATGCCAATCCCGCCGAGAATAGTGCGGGAGGCCAGATTGCTTTCCTTGGCAACAGCAATCACCCGTTTTACCCCGGCATCATGCGTAAAGTTCAGGGCCGCATTGGCCGCTTCTCGCGCAATGCCACGTCCGCTGGCCCACGGATACAGAGCAAAGCGCAGCCCGAAGCCACGCCCGTCTGGCCGATCATGAATGCCGGTCATGCCGACAAACCGATCCTTTTCCCGAATGGTGAAAATCCCAACCCTGTGGCAGGCCCAGAAGGCGATATCATCGGCCATTTCCCGCTCGGCCTGCTGGCGGGTGCATACCCCCCCCAGCATCTGGCCAAACGCCCCGCCATCAGCTTTCAGAGACGCCATGTCATCCATATCGCGCCATGTGACAGGTTGCAGCATGAGCCGCCCTGTTCTGACTGAGCGCGCCGTCAGCATGACGAGACCTTCGCCAGAACGCAGAAACGCCACCGGATTACTCTCCGGCAGCGTGGCCTGTTTTTCTGTTTTGAAAGCGCTTCAGATGATGGATGCCGCATCAGACATCCACCCAGCCTGATCAGCGCGAGATTGGCCGGTAACGAATGCGGCCAGGTTCCGTGGCATCCGGGCCAAGACGACGGCGCTTGTCTTCCTCATAAGCCTGGAAGTTCCCTTCAAACCACTCGACGTGAGAATCCCCTTCAAACGCCAGAATATGGGTTGCCAGACGGTCAAGGAACCAGCGGTCATGGGTAATGACCACGGCGCAGCCCGGGAATTCGCCCAGAGCCTCTTCCAGCGCACGCAGGGTATCGACGTCCAGATCGTTGGTCGGTTCATCCAGCAGCAGCACGTTGCTCTCCTGCCGCAGCATTTTAGCCAGATGCACGCGGTTACGCTCACCGCCGGAGAGGATGCCGACTTTTTTCTGCTGGTCAGACCCTTTGAAGTTGAACGCCCCGACATAAGCGCGGGACGGCACGGCACGCTTGCCCAGATAGATGACATCCGTGCCGCCGGAAATTTCTTCCCACACGGTCTTGTTGGGGTCCAGATCATCACGGGACTGGTCAACATAGCCGAGCTTCACGGTATCACCGATTTTCAACTCACCGGCATCCGGCTTTTCCTGCCCGACAATCATCTTGAACAGGGTGGATTTACCCGCGCCGTTCGGACCGATAACGCCCACAATGCCACCCGGCGGCAGCTTGAAGCTCAGATCATCAATCAGCAGGCGATCACCAAAGCCTTTGCTGAGGTGATCGGCCTCAATCACCGTGCCACCCAGACGCGGGCCGGGGGCAATAACAATGTCCGCCACGCCGTTCTGCTTTTCAGCACTCTGGGCCAGCATTTCTTCATACCGTGCAATACGGGATTTGCTTTTGGCCTGACGCGCCTTCGGGCTGGAGCCAATCCACTCCTGCTCGGCAGCCAGCGCACGCTGGCGGGCACTTTCTTCCTTTTCTTCCTGAGCCAGACGCTTGCGCTTCTGTTCCAGCCAGGAGGAATAGTTGCCTTCAAACGGAATGCCGCGGCCGCGCTCGATTTCCAGAATCCAGTTGGTCACGTTATCCAGGAAGTAACGGTCATGGGTAATGACCATCACGGTGCCCTGATAATCGTGCAGCGTCTTTTCCAGCCATGCCACGCTTTCCGCGTCCAGATGGTTGGTCGGTTCATCCAGCAGCAGGATTTCAGGCTTTTCAATCAGCAGGCGGCACAGGGCCACACGACGGCGTTCACCACCCGAGAGCTTGTCCACCGGGCTGTCAGCAGGCGGGCAGCGCAGGGCGTCCAGCGCGATTTCCAGCTTGCGGTCCAGTTCCCAGCCATCGCCCGCATCAATTTTTTCCTGCAGTTCGGCCTGTTCGGCCAGCAGGGTGTTCATTTCCTCATCGGTCATGGGCTCGGCAAAGCGCATGGAAATCTCGTTGAAACGATCCACGGCTTTTTTGAGGTCACCAAAACCCAGAGCCACGTTCTCGCCAACCGTCAGCTTGGGGTCCAGCTGGGGCTCCTGCTCCAGGTAACCAACGCGCACACCTTCAGCGGCCCAGGCTTCCCCGCCATATTCCTTGTCGATCCCGGCCATGATCTTGAGCAGCGTGGATTTACCCGCGCCGTTCACACCGAGCACGCCGATTTTCACACCCGGCAGGAAGGACAGCGTAATGCCTTTGAAGACTTCACGCCCACCCGGATAGGACTTGGTAAGGTCCTTCATCACATAGACGTATTGATAAGATGCCATGAGATGACCTCCGTGAAGTGAAATGGATAGGAACCGTCGGATGGACGCGACTGAGGCGAAAAGCGCCTGCGCCCGGCAGGACTTGAACCCGCAACCAAGCCGTTATGAGCGGCCCGCTCTAACCAATTGAGCTACGGGCGCGCAGGCGGCTTCCTGATTACGCAATCAGACACATTTGGCAAGGGTACAGAGCCCGAAAAACCACCCGAACAGTCCTTATCCTGTTACGACTTGGCAAGTTGCAGTGTGACAGATAGGGTCTGCCCATCCATATTTTTAGTGCTGGAGCAACCCTTATGGACGTCTCAAAACTTTCCCCCGGCAAAGACGTGCCGTTCGACATCAACGTTGTGATTGAAATTCCGCAGGGATCTTCCGTTAAATACGAGATCGACAAAGAAAGCGGTGCCCTGTTTGTGGACCGTTTCCTGTTCACGCCCATGGCGTACCCCACGGCATACGGCTTCATTCCCGGCACGCTGGCTGCGGATGGTGACCCGACCGACGCTCTGGTGCTGACACCGAGCAATGTGGTCCCCGGCTCCGTGATCCGCGCCCGTCCCATCGGTGTGCTGAAAATGGAAGATGAGTCCGGTCAGGACGAAAAGATCATCTGCGTCCCGCATGACAAGATTCACCCGCAGTATAGCAAGGTGCAGACGGTGGAAGACCTGCCGGAAATCACCGTGAAGGCCATTGAGCACTTCTTCACCCGCTACAAGGATCTGGAACCCGGCAAATGGGTGAAGGTGACAGGCTGGGGCACGAAGGAAGAAGCTGGCGATTTCATTCGCAGCGCTCTGATATCTGGCAGCAAATAATCCGGCTTCTCCCTGAACGGGCCCCACGGCCCGATGCAGAAGAACACAGGATGTTTCAGGCCGGAGGCAGCAGAAATGCGGCCTCCGGTTTTTTTATGCGTATCGCGTAAGCCGGATTTCATACTCAGAGTATGAAATCTCTTCCCAAAATACGGGCTTATCAAACCGCGATTATGAAGCGACTCTTCAGGCAACCTACCCCTGAAGAGACACGGTTCACAGCATGGTTTCCCTCCCGCCACAGACATCACACACGTCCCTGCCCCGGCAGCCTGTGCTGTTTCTGCCGCATGGCGGTGGCCCGTGCTTTTTCATGGACTGGCCAGACACGTGGGACCGTATGGCGGCCTTCCTGCGCGGTGTCAGTCAGACGTTGCCGCAAAAGCCTGATGCTATTCTGGTTGTCTCCGGCCATTGGGAAACTGCCATCCCCACCGTGACAGCCTCAGCACAGCCGCCACTGATTTATGATTATTACGGCTTCCCGCCACACACCTATCACCTGCGCTATCCGGTTCCGGGTTCTCCGGCACTGGCCGGACAGGTGCAGGCCTTGCTGAGCAAAGCTGGCATCCCCAACGCCGCAGACCCGGAACGAGGCCTGGACCACGGTGTTTTCATCCCCTTCATGCTGGCGTTTGAAGAGGCTGGGATTCCGGTCGTGGAACTCTCACTCCAGCAGGATCTGAACCCCGCAGCGCATCTGCGCATCGGGCAGGCACTGGCCCCGCTGCGGGACCAGAATGTGCTGATTGTGGGCACAGGCCTGACCTACCACAATCTCCGGCACTTCATGGGCGAAAACCCGGCCTCCAATGCCATCTCCCATGACTTTGACGTCTGGCTTACGGCCGCCACGTGTGCGCCCGAAGCCGAGCGAAATGCGGCTCTGCAACACTGGGACACAGCCCCCGGTGCGCGCATCTGCCACCCCAGAGAAGAGCATCTGCTGCCCCTTATGGTCGCCGCCGGAGCCGCAGGGGCAGATCAGGGCGAGCAGATCTATCAGGATACGGTGATGGGTAAGGCACTCTCCGGCTTTCGGTTCGGCTAGCCGGACAGCCTTCAGGGCACCGCCATCCCCTCACCCGCGTTTGCTTTCAGAGTTTTTCTTCCCTTTCAAAAACAGGACTATCCCTCATGACCTCTCTGTCTTTCACACCCGCTCTTGCGGCACTCGGCCTTGTGGCCACACTCTCCACCGCGCAGGCTGCCACAGCACCGCAGGATGTGCAGACTGGCACCTATCAGGTGGAAACCACCCACACGCAGGTTACTTTTTCTCTGCTTCACTTCGGCTTTACCGAATATTCCGGCCTCTTTTCCGGCGCGACAGGCTCTCTGACCTATGACGCAGCCCACCCGGCGGCCTCAAAACTGAGCGTCTCCATTCCGGTTGCAAGCGTACAGACCACCAGCGCGAAACTGACGGATGAACTGCACGGTGCGGACTGGTTTGACGCAACCCGCTACCCGACAGCTACCTTCGTCTCCACCAAAGTCGTCCCGACCGGCGCTGGCACGGCCAATGTCACCGGGAATTTCACGCTGCATGGCATCACAAAGCCTCTCACGTTGCAGGTGCGTTACGTGGGCGCTGGCATCAATCCGATGGATAAAGCCTACACACTTGGATTTCAGGCCACCGGCACCCTCAAACGGAGCGATTTTGGCGTAAAAACCTACGTGCCGATGGTGGGGGATGACGTCACCCTCTCTATTGCCGGAGCTTTCGAAAAGCAGAACTAAGCGCCACTCTCCGGCATGTCTGCTCCCGCATCATAAGGAGGCTGCCCGGAAGGGCGCCTCCGTCCAGCGTGGCTCTATAAAGTGCAGAGCCTCCAATGCGTTAAGAGGTGACCGACCCTTTCTCATCAGGCCCAAGCGGACGCTACGAAAAAAATTTCATAATGCGTTATTTTTTTCGCGAACCCCGGTTGTCAAAGCTGAAAACATCGCTATAAGACGCGACATACCGACGCACACCACTGGTGAGCGTCTGGACTGCGGGTGTAGCTCAGTTGGTTAGAGCGCCGGCCTGTCACGCCGGAGGTCGCGGGTTCGAGCCCCGTCACTCGCGCCACTTTTCTTCAAAAAATATCAATTGCAAGAAAGTGGCGCGTGTTGCCCTCGGGGCCACTAGCGATTTTCCTCCCATAAAAAAAGCCCGGACCCTGCTGATGTGCAGACGCCGGACCTGAAGCGCCGCATTCAAGGCATGCGGCCAGCCTGATCTGTCAGCGTCAGTCGCCCAGAGCCGCAGCGGCTTCCAGCGTGACGGCGACAGCATGCACTGTGGACGCAATCCGCACAGCAGTCTGCACAGCTTCTGCTCCCAGCTCTTCCCGCACAATCTTCTCATGGCTGGTCACACACAGACCACAGCCATTGATTGCGGAAACAGCCAGAGACCAGAGCTCGAAATCCGTTTTTTCTACACTAGGGCGGCCAATAACGCTCATGCGCAGCTGCGCAGGCATCTTGCCATAATCCCCACCCGCCATATGCACAAAGCGGTAGTAGATGTTGTTCATGCCCATAATGGCCGCAGCAGATTTGGCGGCATTCAGGGCTTCAGGCGTCAGCTTGTCGGCAAATTCGGCCACAACAGCCTTCGTCACCACATCATTGCGGGACGCAATGGCAGACGCCACAAACGTTCCGGCGAGTTGCTGGGGTGTGAGGGTCACATCATTGGCGAGAGACCCGAGATTCAGCCTCAGATCCTTCGCATAGTCGGGAATACGATCCTTCAGAGCTTCGATCGACATCAGATAATCCGTATGAAAAGGGGAGGAATGGCGCAGTTGAGCGCCGCAGACGGGCTGAACCCGGTCTGGTAGAAAACCGTCTGACCCCGCAGGGTCAGACGGGAAGCGTCAGGCTCAGACTTTGATAAAGTCGTCGCCCTTTTTCCAGTTACAGGGGCACAGCTCATCGCTCTGCAGCCCGTCCAGAATACGCACGATTTCCTGCGGATTACGGCCAACGGACAGGTCGTTGACAGAGACGTGACGAATCACGCCGTGCGGGTCGACAACGAAGGTGGCGCGCAGAGCAACACCAGCCTCTTTGTGCATAACGCCCGTGCCTTCGGTCAGCTCGCGCTTGATGTCAGCCAGCATTGCAATCGGCAGATCTTTCAGATCGGCATTATGCAGACGCCAGTTGAGGTGCACGAATTCGCTGTCGATGGACACGCCGTAAACTACGGCATCACGGTCAGCAAAGTCTTTGGACAGCTTGCCGAAAGCCACGATTTCGGTCGGGCAGACAAACGTGAAGTCTTTCGGCCAGAAGAAGACAACCTTCCACTTACCAGCGTCGGATTTGTCGGAAATCTGGACGAAATCGCCCTTCAGGCCTTCCGGACCACCGGGAACGGCGGTCAGATCAAAGCTCGGAAACTTATCGCCAACGGTCAGCATAAGCTTGCTCCTTCTTGGGTTACTTAAAAGCTCCGACGGCACACAATACCGTCGTCGGGCATTATCTATGGCGCGGTGTGTCCATTCATGCCAATGAATATTTTATATCAAAATCATCGAAATGATCGATTAACCACACAAAGACGTTTCAAAAATCAGAGCGTCCCAGATATGCGTTTTCAGCCCTTGAAAAGACCGAGGTCCGACCGTGCTTCCCCTGCCTTCTGCCCAGCAGTTACGTTACCTGATCGCCCTTTCTGAACTGCGCCATTTCGGGCGGGCGGCGGCAGCCTGTTCGGTCACGCAATCCACCCTTTCCGCAGGCATCATGGCGCTGGAACGCCAGCTCGATTCTCAGTTGCTGGACCGCACGGTGGGCAAAAAGGTGGTGTTCACCCCCTTAGGGCATGAAATTGCGCTGAAAGGCCGGCAGGCGCTGGAGGCGCTGGAAGCCGTGCCGCAGCTTGCCGTCGCGGCCCGCACACCGCTGACAGGCCCCTTGCGGCTGGGCGTTATTCCCACCATTGGCCCCTTTCTGATTGAGCCGCTCGTCAAAACCATCCGCACCCGCTTTCCGCAACTCACCCTGTCCATTGCGGAAGACACAACGGAACATCTGCTGGAAAAGCTCGGCATCGGGCGGCTGGACATACTTGTTCTGGCCATGCCCTGCCTGTGTGACACGGCGGAAACCCTGCCCCTCTGGCGGGACCCGTTTCACGTCATCATGCCCGAAGACCATCCGCTGGCCCGGCTGAGCCATGTGCCGGTAGAACGGCTGGCCGACCAGCGCATGATTATGATGGAAGATGGCCACTGCCTGCGGGAACAAACACTGGCGGTCTGCCGGCAGGGCCGGGAATGGCACGGAACCGAGGGCGAGAGCGACTCCACCTTCTCCGCCACGTCCCTGCACACCATGGCGGAAATGGTCGGGCTGGGACTGGGCATTGGCGTCGTGCCGCTGCTGGCGCTGGAGGGCGGCATTCTACGCGGACACCCCGTTATCAGCCGCCCCCTCTCCGGCGGCCCTGTATGGCGCACCATCGGGCTGGGCTGGCGCCCCCGCTCCCCCCGCTCGGAAGATTTCAAAACCCTGGCCACGGCCTTTTCCAGCCTGGCGCCTCACCCGACACAGCCCCTCAATCAGGACTTTGTTTGAAGAGGCGCACAAATGCGCGGTAAAAATACACACGAATAAACAATTTATGGCCCTTTTCCGTGGAAAACATTGACTCGTACTGGCGGGGCCGGTATGTGCCGACACACCTTATTTCAATTCTTGAGCATCGGCGGAGAAAAGCGGGCCATGAAAATCAGAAACAGCCTGAAATCGGCCAAGGTGCGCGATAAAGATTGCCGTGTCGTACGGCGTCGCGGCCGGGTTTATGTCATCAACAAGAAGAACCCCCGCATGAAAGCTCGTCAGGGCTGATTTATGCAGGGTCCGGCCTTTCCCGGCTGGCTTCTGGCGCATGACATGCGTGCAACCCGCTTTTCTGGTTTCCGGAGAAGCGGGTTTTTGCGTTCTGGCGCTCTGATGGCCCCGTGCCTTCTGGCCAGCCTGAGTGTTGCCGGACTCGCTGCTGCGCAAACAGCACAGCCCCCTGCCGGGCAAACTCAGTCACCGACCTCCCGCCATACGACCCACACAGCCCCACCGCCCACGCACAGCGGCACGGTGCCCCATACGGCGGCTCCTTCCGCTTTAGGCAAGACTCCGTCTGCTGCCGGCTCCTCCGCCACACAGCCCGCAGCCCCAGCGGAGTCTCCTCCACCCGGTGCAACATCCTCAGGCCCCTCCGCCGGAAAAGCTCCTGCTGCAGCCCCACATAAAAAACTGACTCGCCCACAGCAGATTGCCGCCCTTGCGGACCAGCTTGCACAGGCCAAAACGCCTGAAGATGCCCAGATGCTGGAAGCACGTCTGGAGGCTTTACGCGCCGCAGGTCTTTCCCCCACCACGCAGCTTCTGCTGCGGCGGGCACAAAAGGATAGTCAGGCCGAAAAGCCGGATGATGCTGTGGAAGATCTCAGCGACGCGCTGGCTCTTCAGCCAGACAACGCCATCCTGTGGCGCAGCCGCGCCCAGCTGCGCCTTGCCGCAGGCGATTTTAACGCCGCCATTACCGATCTGGGTGAAGCCCTGCAACGGGATGGCCGGGACGCCAAAAGCTGGGGTTTGCTGTCTACGGTGGAAGATCAGCGCAAAGACGGCCCTGCTGCCTTCAAAGCCTGGCAGAAAGTGCTGGAGCTGAACCCCATGGCAGACAAAAACCACAAGCATCTGGATGGCCTGCACATCAAGGCATTTGGCCAACCGACTTAAACCGGTCCTCTTAAGCCTGCCGGTTTTCAATCAGGCTTTTGCGAATGGCACGGCCGCGCTGGATACGGTCCACAATATAGTCTTCGTCGCCCCAGCGAATGGCACGCGCCATAGCCTGCGCGTCTTCCATAAAGCGGGCCAGCATTTCCAGCAGAGCCTCACGGTTGGACAGGAACACATCCCGCCACATGACGGGGTCTGATGCCGCAATACGGGTGAAATCCCGGAACCCGGACGCCGCAAAATCCAGCACTTCTGACCGGGTTTCATCCGCCAGATCATCCGCTGTCCCGCAGATGGTAAAGGCCAGCAGATGCGGCAGATGGCTCACGATGGCGCAAACGCGGTCATGATGCGCAGGGGTCATCTCCCGCAGGCGTGCACCGCAACGCTCCCACAATGTGCGGATTGCGTTCAGGGCTTCCGGCGGGGTCCCGTCCAGCGGGGTCAACAGGCACCAGCGGTCTTCAAACAGTGTCGCAAACCCGGCATCCGGGCCGGAATACTCCGTGCCTGCCATGGGGTGCGCAGGCACATAGGCCACATCCGGCCGTAAAAACGGGCTGATAGCCTCAATAACTGAGACTTTGGTCGAGCCAACTTCGGTCAGAATAGAGCCGGGCCGCATGACGGGCAGCACCTTCTCTGCCACCGGCCCCATGGCTCCCACCGGCACGCACAGCATGACGCAATCCGCCAGCGCTGCGGCCTCGGCGGCGTCAGCCATCACCCTGTCCGCAATCCCCAGCTCTTCCACCCGCGCCCGCGCTTCCGGCGAGACATCAACCGCAATCAGCTGGCGGGCCAGCGTGCCTTTCTGCTGCGCACGGCGCAGCACGGAAGAGCCGATCAGGCCGGGGCCAACAACGACAAGTGTATCAAATACGGGCGTTGCAGCCTCACGAGCCGATGCCATCTCGGCATCCGGACCAGAGGCGTCAGAAACAGTTGAAGACACTCTCAGGAATCCTTCACCACAGTCGGAGCGGGGCCGTAGCTGACATCGGCCGTTTTCTTGGTCACAGGCTGGCGCAGCCCACGCATTTCCATCACCTGCCACAGCAGCAGGACCGGAATGCCAATGGCCAGTTCACGCCCGCGACGCAGCAGGGACAGGCCCAGAGACACAGAAGAATCAATCCCGAACGCATGGCCGAGCGCCATATACGCCCCTTCCTGCACACCCAGACTGCCGGGCACCAGAAAGCCGAGCGACATGACGGCACAGGTCACACCTTCAATCGCGACGGCGTTCGGCAGCGTCAGGGCCGCACCCAGCATGTTGGCGGTCATCCACAGCATGCCCGCGCTGCCCAGCCAGCCAAGCAGATGATACGCGGCAGAGAGACAGATCCGGCCCGGGCGGCTCCAGATGGCTTCCATCCGCTCCTGCAGGGTGTCCGCCCCGCTCAGCATGCTGTCATGCCACTGGGACGCCAGACTGCGGGTGAACATGCCGCCAAACCTGCGGAAAATGCTGCCCCCGTGCCGCTGCGTCCAGATAAACCCGGCAGTGCCAAGCATCAGGAAGACCGCACCAATAATAACGGGCACGACAAACGGGCTGGAACGCTGATGGGCAACCAGAAAGGCCACACCCAGCAGCACAAACGCCACCTGCCCCATCACTTCTGTTGTGATATCGACCAGATTGGCACTGGCTGCTTCCGGCCAGTCAATCTGGCGCGCTTCCCGCCCATGCAGGCCATGGCCCGAACAGGTGGCGCGAATACCAATCACAATGCCGCCAAGCTGCGAGAACGGCAGGCAGGTCGCCGCTGCATCGCGCACCATGCGCGCCCCCAGAAGGCGCAGATACCCGATTTCAGGCAGAGCCGCATGCCAGGCGAGGCCCAGCACACCGTTTACGGCAAGCTGGCAGCATACCATGAGAAGGAAGCCGCCCAGACCAATACGCATGACAGCGTGCACCACGGAGCCAACGCCACTCCACGCAACTGCCGCCGTAATGGCAACCAGACCCAGCAAAGTCAGAAAAATCGTAAGCTTCTTCAAGGCCTAAGCTCTACCTACCCGAGATGCCCCCCTGGGCCTCCCTGCTCCCTGGCGTAGAACACCTGACCAGAGGGGCTGAATTCATGAGTGATCCGACCACTTACACCAGCCCGGGGTCTGGCGCCACCTTGGGGGGCAGGATAAAGAAACAAACCAGCCGTTCGGGTTTCACACCCTTCCATTTCTCATCCCCATTATGGGAGCGCACTTTATATGACCGCCCATACGCTCGTCACCGGCGCGACAGGTTTTGTCGGGTCTGCCGTTGCCCGCACGCTGCTTGAACGCGGACACACGCTGAGACTCATGGTGCGCGAGGGCAGTGACCGGCGCAATATCGCGGATATTCCTGCAGAACTGGTGGAAGGGGACCTCTCCCGCCCGGATACCTTTGCCCGCGCTGTGGAAGGCTGCCGTTACGTCTTTCATGTTGCAGCGGACTATCGGCTGTGGGTGCCAGACCCCGCCCCGATGATGACCGCAAACGTGGAAGGCACCCGGCTGCTGATGCTGGCGGCCCAGAAGGCCGGTGTGGAACGCATTGTTTATTGCTCATCCGTCGCAGCGCTCGGCCTGATTGGGGATGGCACGGAGTCTGATGAAGCGACTCCGGTGCACGAACATGGTGTGATCGGCATCTACAAACGCTCCAAATACCGCGCCGAGCAGGAAGTGCTTGATCTGGTGAAGACGCAGGGCCTCCCCGCCGTGATCGTCAACCCCTCCACCCCGGTTGGCCCGCGGGACATCAAACCCACCCCCACCGGGCAGATGATTCTGGACTGCGCCGCTGGCCGCATGCCCGCCTATGTGGATACGGGCGTGAACATTGTGCATGTGGATGATGTCGCGGAAGGCCACGCGCTGGCACTGGAACGCGGCACCATTGGCGAGAAATACATTCTGGGCGGCGAAAACTATCTCCTGCGCGACCTGTTCGCCATGGTGTCTGAAATTGCCCATGTGCCCCCACCCCGCATCAGCCTGCCGCAGGAAATCATCTGGCCGGTTGCCGTGGCCTCGGAGTGGCTTTCCCGCTCCTTTGGCTTCTCACCGCGTGTCACGCGGGAGATGCTGGCCATGTCCCGCAAGAAGATGTTCTTCTCCTCGGACAAAGCCATTCGGGAACTGGGCTACAGCCCCCGCCCCGCCCGGCAGGCCGTTGAGGACGCCATCACATGGTTCCGTAACAATGGCATGCTGAAGTAAGGGGCGGGATGATGCTGTTTGGTCTGGCTGTTCTCTCAGCACTCATCTGGTTCGGTCTTATTTTTTTCCACGGGTGGTTCTGGCAGGCCGGTCCCATCCTCCGCCCTGCCAGCCCCGGCAAGGCACCGGCAGACATCATGCCGAATGTCACGGTCGTCATCCCCGCACGGGATGAGGCCGAGTCCATTGAGGTCGCCCTCTCCTCCCTGCTGACGCAGGATTATGCCGGTCGCCTCTCCCTCATTCTGGTGAATGACCGGAGTGAGGATGGCACCGGCGCTCTGGCCCGCGCTCTGCCAGACCCCAAAGGACGCCTGACCGTGCTGGACGGCGCAGACCCGGAACCGGGCTGGAGCGGTAAGCTCTGGGCCGTGGCACAGGGCGTGGCCGAAGCCCGCCGCCAGCAGGAGGCCAACAGCGGCTACATCCTGCTGACAGACGCGGACATTGTGCACGCCCCCCAACATATTTCCACACTGGTCGCCAAAGCGCAGACAGACACCCTGCATATGGTGTCCGAAATGGTGGAGCTCCAGTGTGAAAGTCTGGCGGAACGCGCTCTGGTGCCAGCTTTTGTATTCTTCTTTGCGCTGCTCTACCCCTTCGCACAGGTCAACAATCCCAAAAGCCGCACCGCCGGGGCCGCTGGCGGTACGATCCTGATCCGGCGGGACATGCTGGCCGAAATCGGCTGGATTGAAGCGCTTAAGGGCGCGCTGATTGATGACTGCACGCTGGCCACCTGCGTCAAGCAGGCCGGGGGGCGCCTCTATCTGGGCCACTCCTGTCTGGCCCGTTCCATCCGCCCCTACCCCTATGCCATTGACGTCTGGCGGATGATTGCCCGCACAGCATTTGTACAGCTGCGCTATTCCCCGCTCTTTCTGGTGCTGACGGTGCTGGCCATGGGTGTGGTCTGGATCGCACCGGGGCTGATCGCCCTGTTCGGCCACGGCCTGACGCAGTGGATCGGGCTGGTGACCTGGCTGGTCTCCATCGGCTCCTTTGTGCCCACCCTGCGCCGCTTCCGTATCTCGCCGCTCTGGGCGTTAACGCTGCCGTTTGTAGCGATTTTCTACACGGCCGCGACCATCGGATCTGCCGTCAACCACTATCGCGGGCGGGGTGTTGTCTGGAAAAACCGAGCCTATACGGACGCCATCCCCAATGATGGCCGCACCACACCGACTGCTCCTTCTCCCGCGCCGGAAGAGGCCAAAGCAGCGCAGATGCCCGGAGGGCGTGCGTGAAAACCCGGCCTTCCGCCAACCCTGTGTGCCAGACCCTCTCTGCCCATGAGGGGAGTAGGCACACCGGGAGAGAGCGTGTAAAGCTCCGGCTATGCTTCCTTCTTTCTCATCGCAGAGCCTGACATGACTGATACCGCCTCCGTCTGGGGAAGAGACGATGTCTCTTCCGGCAAAGGTGCGTCTGACGAGAATTTCCCCGTCGGCTCCCTTCTGCTCAGCAAGGCCCTGCGCCCGCATGTGCATGCGTATTACGATTATGCGCGCGTCATTGACGACATCGCAGACTGCGAAACGCTGAGCGCGGATGAGAAGATTGCCCGTCTGGACGCGATGGAAGACGTGCTTCTGGGCAAGCGCGACCCCATTCCCCGCGCGGACGCCATGAGTGCCGCCAAACTGCGCGCCTCTTTCCTGAAAACAGGTGTGCCGTTTGAAACCGCGACGGACCTGCTGATTGCCTTCCGGGACGATTCCCGTGGCACGCCCTGCACCTCGTGGGACGATCTCCTGCACTATTGCCGGTACTCCGCAAACCCGGTCGGGCGGTTTCTGCTGCATCTGCATGGGGAAGTACCGCACACCTTTGCGGCCGCGGATGCGCTCTGCACATCACTCCAGATTCTCAACCACTTGCAGGACTGTCAGGGTGACCTGCAGCGCCTGCACCGGTGCTATATGCCAACGGACCTGATGGCTCAGGCTGGCGCCACGCAGGATGACCTGCTGGCTGGCCGCGCCACACCCAACCTCCGCCGGGTGTTCAATACTCTGCTGGACGGTGTGGATGCCCTGAATCGGGAGGCCTCCGCCCTGCCCGGTCTGGTGCGGGACCGACGCTTCCGTATGGAATGCGCCGCCATTGTCAGCCTCGCACACCGGCTGACGCAGCGCCTGCGGCGGGAAGATCCGCTGGCCGGGCGCGTTGCCCTGAAACGCACAGATATCATGTATGCAGCAGGTGCGGCCCTGCGGGCATGGTCCTGAGCTTTCAGAATGTCCGCAGGTCTGTAAAAAGAGCCGGATATGACGATTTAATGAACAAACAGGTGAAAAGCGCGTGACAGCTCAAAACATCCAGACGCATGACGAGCCGACCCCCCTCGGGTGTGACCCCGCGGATCTGGCATGGGTGGAAAGCACGGTAAAGCAGGCCGCCACGTCCTTTG
The DNA here is from genome assembly GCF_044094635.1 of Acetobacter sp. KSO5. Lineage (NCBI taxonomy): Bacteria > Pseudomonadati > Pseudomonadota > Alphaproteobacteria > Acetobacterales > Acetobacteraceae > Acetobacter > Acetobacter sp. KSO5. The sequence continues at coordinate 3,032,746 of NZ_CP172014.1, forward strand.
CCGCTGGCATGCGCATCCTCCCCCCCATGCGCCGCTACGCCATGTATGCCATTTACGCCTTCTGCCGCGTGGTGGATGATATTGCCGACGGGTATGAACCCATGGAGCAGCGCAAGGCTGCTCTGGATGCCTGGCACCAGCGCATTGCGGCCCTGTATGACCACGGGACCACGCAGGACCCGCTGGACCGCGTGCTGCTGGCCTGCATCCATTTCTTCGCGCTGCGGCAGGATGATTTCCACGCCATTATCGACGGCATGATGATGGATGCGGAAAACACCATCGTCGCCCCGGATGAGAAAACGCTGGACCTGTATTGTGACCGCGTGGCTTCTGCCGTAGGCCGCCTGTCCGTCCGGATTTTTGGGGACAGCACAGAAGACGCTGACAAGGTCGCCTACCATCTGGGCCGCGCCCTGCAGCTGACCAACATCCTGCGCGACATTGCGGAAGATGCTGCCCGTGGCCGCCTCTACCTGCCGGGTGACCTGCTGGACCGCTTCCATGTCCCGCATGACCCCATCAAGGCGCTCTCCGCTCCCGGTCTGCAGGGTGTGGCCAACATCCTCTCCGTGCGGGCCCTGGACCATTTCCGGAAAGCCTTCATCACCATGCAGTCCTGCCGCCCCAAAGCCATGCTCCCCGCACGGATCATGGGGGCGAGCTACGAGGCCGTTCTGGTCGCCCTGCGCAAGCGCGGCTGGTCTGCCGATGCCCTGCATGAGCGCCCGGAAACCTCAGCTCTGAACAAGGTGTTCTGGCTGACCCGCTCCTACCGCCCCTGATCCAGAAAGAGAGCAACAGCATGGCATCCTGTGTGCACATTATTGGCGGCGGCGTGGCTGGTCTGGCCGCCGCGGTGGAAGTAGCTGGCTCAGGCCGCCGCGTTATTGTGCATGAAGCAGGCCGCGCCTGCGGGGGCCGTGCCCGGTCTTATGAAGACAAGCAGCTAGGCTGCCGGATTGATAACGGCAACCACCTGCTGTTGTCCGCCAACAAGACGGTCTTCCGTTATCTGGCCATGACGGGCGGCACGGATACGCTGACCGGCCCCGGCATCCCCATTTTCCCGTTTGTTGATCTGGCGGAAGACGCGCGCTGGACGCTGGACCTCTCCCGCGGGCGGATGCCCTGGTGGGTGTTCCAGCCGCATCGACGCGTGCCAGACATGCGGGTGGTGGAACTGCGCAGCCTGCAAAAGCTGATGCAGGCAGGCGAAGATGAGCATGTTTCCGACTGCCTGTTACCGGGCGCTCTCAGCCGCCGCCTGCTGGAACCCTTCGCTATTTCCGCTCTCAATACCTCCTGTGAGACGGGCAGCGCCGCCCTGCTTGGCGCGGTGGTGAAGGAATCGCTCTCCCTTGGCGGCAAGGCCTGCGTGCCGTGGTTCCCCAGGGAAGGGCTTTCTGAAACGCTGGTAGACCCGGCGCTGGCGCACCTGGCCATCCTGCAGGCAGAGGTCCGCACCCAAAGCCGCATCAGCGCGCTGGATGTCAGTCGGGGCCGCGTGACCGCCCTGCATGGCCCGGACGGCGTTATCCCGCTGACGGAAGACGACACCGTTATTCTGGCAGTCCCTGCCCCTGTGGCGGAAACCCTGCTCACGCCGCATGTACCCGGCTTTCAGACCCCCAATGCGTTTGAAAGCATTCTGAACCTGCATTTCCGTCTGGACGCCGCCCCGCAGGCGCTGGGCTCTTTTGCCCGTGCGCGATTTATGGGACTGGTCGGCAGCATTGCAGAGTGGGTGTTCCTGCGCGGCGATATCCTCTCCGTCACCGTTAGCGCCGCGAACCGCTTTGCAGAGCAGGACCCGGATGATCTGGCCCGCGCCATCTGGCATGACGTGCGCCGCGCGTGTGACCCGGTTCTGAAAGAGCCGCTGCCCGCCACCCCGCCGCATCAGCGCGTAGTGTGGGAAAAGCGCGCGACCTTTGCCGCAACGCCGGAACAGAACCGCCTGCGCCCCGGTGCAGCAACGCAACTGGTCAACCTCGCTCTGGCCGGGGACTGGACGGCAACCGGACTCCCCGCCACACTTGAAGGCGCAATGAGATCAGGCGTGAAGGCCGTGTACACTCTCGGCCTGCGTCGTCCTTAATAAAAACAAGACGCCAGTAACAAGGAACACCCCATGGCCGCTGATGGCAGCGCACATCCTAAGACCCCGCTTTCCGGTGAGGATCTGGATCGTGTGGTTCAAAATGCTCATGCCGCTCTGGGGCAACGCCAGCAGGCGGACGGACACTGGGTGTATGAGCTGGAAGCCGACGCCAGCATCCCGGCGGAATACATCCTGCTGGAACATTATCTGAACCGGATTGATGATGCGCTTGAGCAGAAGATTGCGGTCTATCTGCGCCGGACGCAAAGCGAGGAGCATGGTGGCTGGGCGCTGTATCATAACGGCGGATTTAACCTGTCCTCCTCCGTTAAAGCCTATTTTGCCCTGAAAGCGACGGGGGAAGATATCAACGCCCCCCATATGCGGCGTGCGCGGGAAGCCATTCTGGACCACGGCGGGGCCGAGCGCACCAATGTGTTTACCCGCATTCAGCTGGCCCTGTTTGGGGATGTACCCTGGCGGGCAACGCCGGTTATGCCGGTGGAGCTGATGCTTCTGCCACGCAAGGCCTTCTTCTCCATCTGGAACATGTCCTACTGGTCCCGCACGGTCATTGCTCCCATGCTGGTGCTGGCGGCCCTGCGGCCTATCGCCATCAACCCGCGCCAGATCCATATTCGTGAGCTGTTCGTCACGCCCCCAGAGCGCGTGACGGACTGGATTCGTGGTCCTTACCGCTCCGTGTGGGGCCGCGTGTTCAAAAGGCTGGATAGCGTGCTGCGGCCTACCCTTGGCCTCATTCCGTCCAAAACGCATGAGAAAGCCCTCAAGGCGGCCATTGATTTCATTGAACCGCGCCTGAACGGCAAGGATGGTCTGGGGGCCATTTATCCGGCCATGGCCAATGTGGTCATGATGTATCGCGCCCTTGGCGTGCCGGATACAGACCCACGCGCCGTCACCGCATGGGAAGCCGTGCAGGGTTTGCTGGTCCATAAGGAAGATGAAGTCTATTGCCAGCCCTGCGTCTCTCCCATCTGGGACACCGGGCTGTCCGGCCACGCCATGCTCGAGGCTGCCTCCGGCCCCAAAGGCATTGCCCCGGAAGAAACGCTGACAGAGCTGCGCAAGGCCAGCAAATGGCTGCGGGACAAGCAGATTCTGGACGTTAAAGGCGACTGGGCCGTCAACAACCCGAACGTTGCGCCCGGTGGCTGGGCCTTCCAGTACGGAAACGACTATTACCCGGACGTGGATGATACCGCCGTGGTCGGCATGCTGCTGCACCGTGAAGGTGACCTGGCCAACGCCGAGTCCATCGAACGCGCCCGCCAGTGGATACTCGGCATGCAAAGCCGCGATGGCGGTTGGGGTGCCTTTGATATTGATAACAACAAAGAACTACTGAACCATATCCCCTTCTCAGACCACGGCGCTCTGCTGGACCCGCCGACGGCGGATGTGACGGCCCGCTGCATCTCCTTCCTTGCCCAGTTGGGCCATGGGGAAGACCGCCCGGTGCTGGAACGCGCCCTGACCTACCTGCGCAAAGAGCAGGAAGAAGACGGGTCATGGTTTGGCCGCTGGGGCACAAACTATATCTACGGCACATGGTCCGCGCTGTGCGCGTTCAATGCCGCCGGTGTCTCGCATGATGACCCGGCTGTGGTGAAAGCTGTGGAATGGCTGCGCTCCGTCCAGCGCCCGGACGGCGGCTGGGGCGAAGGCTGCGAGTCCTATGAAGGAGGCAGCCATGGCACCTACGGGGAAAGCCTGCCTTCTCAAACAGCATGGGCTGTTCTGGGCCTGATGGCCGCTGGCCGACGGGATGACCCGGCTGTCACACGCGGTATCAGCTGGCTGGCGGCTCAGCAGGATGAAAACGGGGAATGGCACGAGGACCCGTATAACGCTGTTGGTTTCCCCAAAGTGTTTTACCTCCGCTACCACGGTTACAAGCAGTTTTTCCCGCTGATGGCTGTAGCGCGCTACCGCAATCTGGAAAGCAGCAACACGCGCCGCGTCGCCTTTGGGTTCTGAAACATGACGAACACCACACAGCCTTCCCCCAGCCGCCCCGGTATTCTTGTTGGCCTGAAAGCCGAAGCGAAGCTGATCCGGCACGTGTTCCCGCATGCCGCGATTGCCGCCAGCGGAGCCACCCGCACCGGCGCGCAGCGGGAAGCGGCTCGACTGGCTTCCTGTGGAGCAGACTGCCTCCTCTCCTTCGGTCTGGCCGCCGGGCTGGACCCGGCATTGCCTCCCGGCACGCTCATCCTGCCAGAACGCGTGATGGCATGGGGCGCGTCTTATGCGTGTGACCCAACACTGCGCCACATTCTGGGGGCAGCCCAGCCGGGTGTGCTGGGCAACGCCTTGCTGCATAGCGACACCGTTGTGCTGGATGCTGCGGAAAAAGCGCATCTGTTTGCAACAAGCCAGTGTGCCGCTCTGGATATGGAAAGCGGCTTTCTGGCCCGCGCGGCGGAAGAAGCCGGATTACCGTTTGCCGTGCTGCGCGTGGTGTGTGACCCCGCCAGCCGCTCTCTACCGCCAGTTGCAGGCACCGTTCTCTCCCCGGATGGCGGCCTGAACATCAAGGCGCTGCTCGGCTCCCTCCTGCGCCACCCCGGCCAGATTTCCGGCCTGATCGGCCTTGGTAAAGACGCCGGCCGCGCCCGCACGGCCATGCTGACCTTTCTGGAACAGCAGCGAACCCGCCCGGCTTTTGCGCGGTTTGCGGGCTGAATATATTTAAGAACGTCGATCAGGCTATCAGAAGGGCCGTGTTTTATTCTTCGAGTTTGACTGTAGGCCTTAATTCTTCAACAGTCTGAGGGGAGACTGTGTCTGTCCAATGGTTTCCAAAATGGCTCCGGACATAATTCACAACATCGGCAACCTGTTTATCGGTTAGAATACCAGAAAACCAGGGCATCCCCCCACGCCCATTGAGAATCATATAGACAGGATAACCTGAATCCTGAAGTCTTGCATTATTGGCAAGTGCCGGAAAACCTGTGCCAGCCGTATTTCGTGCCCCCTTACCATCCGGCATGTGACACGACTGGCAAACATGGTGATAGACAGCCTCACCTGTTTGCATAACCTGCACCTTACCCGTTTCTCCACTCGCCGTATCGGCATGTGCTGCGTGCGACATGAGGGGAAAAGTGAGCAACATTCCCGCCAACAAAAGAACAAAACGCATCATGCCGCTCCTGTTGCCCGCTTATGTAATTGAATAACGGCAGAAAGCGACGAAAGGATTGCCCCTTCCTGCCAGCATCCCACATAAGACGCGTGCTCACCTGCCAGCACAATGCGGTTATCCATCGAAACCAGTGTTTTATAATGGGTTTTGCGTGCCTGTTCAGACCACATACTGCAACACCCCAACGTCCAGGGCATGCGGCTCCATGCAACACCTATCCCATTGAGAAATTCACGGCGATAGGATTTGGGATGAAAGACCGAGCCCTGCCTCAGCCCTTCTGCAACCCTTTGGTCTGGGGTCATGCCCGCAAAATCATAGGCTGCCGGCCCAAACATATAACCGGCCAGCAAAACTGCTGGGCCTTTTGAAAGGGCTCCATGGCTTGGATAGGATATCTGACTGATAGGCTGATCTGTAAAACTGATCCCACCGTAAATCTGTTCATCCTCTTCCCAAAACCGGCGCTTGAACTCAAAGGCAAGTTTGACAGATGACGCATAAGGCACCGCCGCAATAGCCGCTTTTAGCGGACCACTGACCTGAATATCGAGTTGTGACAGGACAGGAAGCGGAATAGTACAGACACAATACTCCGCAGTTACTTCCCGCAAGACATTCCCATTCTGGCAATCTTTATAAGCTACTTTCACCATGTGTTCGTCCTGATGAATGGCTGTCACGGCACACCCAAGAGTAATCAGGTCCCCTACTCTGCTAGCAAAGCCTTTTCCAATCTGGTCCATTCCTCCCACGGGCTGGAACATGGTCGTCTGCATATCAAGAGCCTCGGGGAAAGCCATCCAACGCCAGAGGCCGGATTTCATCACCTCGGCTCGCGGCAAAGGGTTTGAATAGGTCGGAGCGCCCTCTACACCTGCTGATGGCATTTTATCGTAACCACGGCGCAATGAGGACCGTGCCCCTGCCTCCCATGTGTTTTTATCACTCAACCCAGACCAGCCGCGCATGGTTGCAAGAACATGCTGCTGCTCTTCATGCGTGATAACATCATCAAGTTTATGTTGATCGATGGCCTTAGAAAGCAATTCCCCCGTATAGCCATTCAGGTCAGACGCAAACTCACGGTATCGGACAGGTTTACCGTCAAATGCTGAAGAAGAATGAAGCCATGCATTGTGATTGAGCTGCACAAATGGCTCTAATGCAATCCCAAATTCGCGGCAATAGTGGAGAAGGCCCTGATGGTGATACGGGATACGCCACGGACCCGGATTAATATAATTCCCTTTTGCAAAGCCAACTTTCTGTGTTGCTCCACCCAGTTCCGTTAGGGTATCTCCGCCGCGCAGTGTCATATTGCGGCCACCTGCACGGTTCTGAAATTCAAGAACCCTTACAGAATAACCAGCTTTCCGCAGCTCATAGGCCGCAAGCATACCAGCCAGTCCAGCCCCCAATACAAGAACTGTCGTTCCTGCCTTAGCACCGGAAAGCTTGGGTGGCCCTTTAAAATCACTTTGCATGGCATGACCCAGGCTGGTCATGGCCTGATAAAGACCAGCACTTCCGGCCAGAACACCAACCCTGGTGAGAAACTGCCGACGTGTAGGAGGCAATCTTCCGGAACTCATAGCCATGCAAAACCCTTACATCAGAAGAAAATAACCAAAAAATCAGTATTTTTATTTTTTATATAATCTGTTTTCAGAATGTGACATTCAATCGCCCGTAATAGTATCCTCCAGTAATCGGCACCTGGAGCGAGAACTGGTCATAAACCTGGCTGCCATAAGCCTGATTCACATGAGGAATTCTGCGTGGACGTACGTTGAAAATATTGTTTGCACCAACAGCCAGATGGAAATTTTTGTTGAATCGGTAACCAACTTCCAGATCAGTCAGCCAACGTGGTGAATTTTTGAATTGAGCAAAGCAGGTATTGGAATAGCGCAGAGCCTGTCCATCTGCAGGACATGTCAGGGCGCCATTTGTCCAGTCCTGATATTCCAGCATATTTGTTGTTTCGCCATAACGTGTCTGACGAATATTAATATCCCACTTATCCACCGTATAAAATGCATTGAGAATGATTTTGCTACGAGGATAGGCTGTTGTGATATAGCCAATATTTTGTGCGTTCAGAACTTCATTCCCATTGGAATCCAGACCGTTGTGATGGAGGCGCGTCCGGTTCAGATCAAGCGCCATTGACAAATTCAGCGTCCCATAACGCTCCATGTGAAAAGCATAGTCCGCTTTGATATCCAGCCCCTGAGTCCGGGTACTCGCACCATTGGTGAGATAATAGGCGCTATCCTGAGAGGGGTCAGACAAAGCTGGTCCGGCAAGCGTATACCCCATTGCTTCAATAGCATTGACTGCAGCCTGACCATTGACCGTCCCGCCGCCTACGATACGGTCACGCAGATTGATCTGATAGACATCGGCTTCAATATGAAAACCTTTTATTGGCTCAATAACAATACCACCACTCTCACTGACAGATTGCTCCGGCTTTAACTTTGAAGCCCCCAAAGCACGTGCTGCCGCCGATGACGCGGCAAGCATACCAGACGCACTGGTCGGACCAACATTCATTGCGCTGTAATGCTGCTCTGCAAGGGTGGGTGCGCGAAACCCGGTACTGATTGTTGCGCGAAAGGCCAGCCATTTTGTCGCATCATAGCGGGTTGAAATTTTCCCTGTCTGGGTATTGCCCACATCCGTATAATGTTCAAAGCGGCCAGCAAAATCCAAATCCCAGTTTTTCAAAGGATGGAAATCACCATCAATATAAGCCGCAAAAATATCACGGTGCCAGTTCCCCGCACTCTGCGGCCCCAGACCGGCATACCCCTGCGTGCCGCCCAGTTCATAGGAATTCGGGTTACCCGCTATAATTTGATAAGTTTCAAGTCGATGCTCTCCACCTATGGCCAGTGTCATCGGTACAGTGTGGGCAATATTAAAGCGATGACGGAAATCCAGATTATTGGTCCATTGGGCCATCCGGTAAGTTTCAGCCCGGGTAGATGTGGGAGACCAACCGCAACCATCTGTCGAATAATATGCGCTGGAAGGATTAGTAGAACATGTTGAGGCAAGCATCCCTGTATTGACGGTATTCTTGTTACCAATCTTGGTGCCGTCAGCACCATAAGTTGAACTTGCGTCCCAATCCCAATCTCCAAAAAGCCTGTTCCCTTTCAGGCCCATTGTGACAGCGTAGTCGTTTTCTTCATTAGTTTCTAATGGAGAATAACCCCAGGGATACATACTGGGTGCACTACTAGGAATCCGATAGTTTTCGTAAGCCTCCCCATGCCGATGCATGTAGGTCAGGTTGCCGTAAAACTGCAGGCGATCATCCACTATATCCTTACCCCAATCCATGCCAAAATTCTCACGCGTTTCTTCAGGACGGCCAAGAATCTTATTTGAATCAAGAGGAACTTTTACAGATCCCGTATAGTAGCCATTTGTAGAGGCACCTTCTGGCCAATACCCCAGAAGGCGGTGGTCCTTCGCCCCTACGGTCATATGATCAGTATGATACATCTGGCCGCTAAGATGGAGAAAACCATTATTCCCCCATTTCAAACCGCCATCGGCATTTAACTGGTATTGCCACCCGTCACCATTATACGCATTAGCGCCTGTTTGTGCGCTCATGCTCACGCCATGGTCTCTTTTCTTGGTGATAATATTAACAACCCCGGCAATGGCGTCCGAGCCATACATGGCCGCGGCTCCATCCTCCAGCACTTCAATATGATCAATCATATTGGCGGGGATGCTATTAATATCAGCCCCTGTAGAACCAAACTGCGGGCCAGAATCTGCAACAATGTTTGCAGTATTATGCCGCCGTTTGCCATCAACCAGAACAAGAACTTCATTCGGCCCCAACCCACGCATCTGAATGGATGAGGTCAAGGCCGCAGAATCCGCTCCCATTGCGACAACGTTAATGGAAGCATAAGTGCGTGTCAGCGCATCTGCGAGATTCATTTGTCCTGATCGGGCCAAAGTGGCAGCCGAGACAACCGTTACAGGAGATGTGCTTTGACGCGCCTTGCGGTTGGTCGAATGTGTTCCTGTTGTTACGTTAATTGTTTCTGCCTCTCCCGCCATCATGGGGCCCGTATCTTTATGACGTACAGGCGGAACATGAGATGAAGACGATTTTGCAGAACTTATTTTATTTTTTTGGGAATGTGCCTGATCAACAGGATGTTTTTGCGCTGCAGGACGATATTTTTCAGATGTTGCAGCCACTGCGGTAATAGAAGGCGTTACGACACACAGGGTGGTCGTCATCAAGAAAATTTTGTTTCTTATCATCATGCCTCACCCGATACTTTCTGCAAAAGTACTTTAGGACACCACGACCCAAGTTATTTCCGCAGTATGAGGAGGCACTCAGGAAACTGCCATCACTATGAATCGATTCCGGAATGTTTTTGAGGGGTAGTTGCCATATAGCAACATTATGCAGGCACCCAGCTGATGATGACGCTCTTTAGGTTTAAGAGACACCGCCCCATTCCCACGCAGGGACCTAATGAAGATGGTCGCCTGAGCAGCCCCATTTTATGTCGCTACTCGACCTCAGCCATACCCGAACCGTACTCCAGTCCGAACGTTTCTGGTTTATGCTCCCTCGTCTCTGCCCCTTTCCCCGGAAGGACCACCATGACCAGCACCGCCCCAAACCCCGGCCCGCTTTCAGCCGAAGAGCTGGATCTGTTCAATAAATGGTGGCATGCCGCCAATTACCTTTCCATTGGCCAGATCTACCTGTTGCGTAATGCTCTGCTGCGGGAACCGCTCAAGCTGGAGCACATCAAAAAGCGTCTTCTGGGCCATTGGGGCACCACACCCGGACTGAACTTCATCTGGTTGCACCTCAACCGTATTATTCGGGCACAGGGGCAGGATATCCTGTTTGTCGCCGGGCCCGGCCACGGGGCACCGGGGCTGATTGCTTCCACATGGATGGAAGGCACCTATACGGAATACTTCCCGGACGTGACGCAGGATGAAGAGGGCATGACGCGCCTCTTCCGTCAGTTCTCCTTCCCCGGTGGCATTCCCAGCCACGCAGCCGCCACCACGCCCGGCTCTATCCATGAAGGCGGTGAACTGGGCTACTCCCTCTCCCACGCCTATGGCGCGGTGTTTGACCATCCGGACCTTGTGGTCGCCTGTGTGGTGGGGGATGGCGAGGCAGAAACCGGGCCACTCGCCACCTCATGGCATTCCAACAAGTTTCTCGACCCCAAAACAGACGGGGCCGTGCTCCCCATCCTGCATCTGAATGGCTACAAAATTGCCAACCCCACCGTTCTGGCCCGCATCCCCAAGCATGAGCTGCGTGATTTCCTGAAAGGCTGTGGCTACGAGCCAATTTTTGTGGAGGGGCATGACCCGGCCCCCATGCATCAAGCTATGGCAAAAGCCATGGACGAGGCTTTTGCCCGCATTACCGCCATTCAGACTGCCGCTCGTAGCGGTAAGGACGCCCCACAGCGCCCTACATGGCCAATGATAGTTCTCCGCAGCCCCAAGGGCTGGACCTGCCCCAAAACGGTAGATGGCCTGCGCACGGAAGGGTTCTGGCGGGCGCATCAGGTGCCGGTAGACCATATGGAAAAACCCGGCCACCTCGCCATTCTTGAAGAATGGATGAAGTCCTACAAGCCAGAAGAACTGTTTGATGAAAATGGCAGCCTGAAAGACGAGATTGCCGCCCTTACCCCACCGCCCGGCAAGCGGATGAGCGCCAGCCCTTACGCCAATGGCGGCGCGCTGCTCCGCCCCCTTCGCCTGCCGGATTTCCGCGCCCATGCCGTCGCCATAACAGCTCCCGGTAAGACCGTGGCAGAATCCACCCGCGTTCTGGGTGAATGGCTGAAAGATGTCATGGCGGCCAATCTGGACAAACGGAATTTCCGTGTACTGGCCCCGGATGAAAACAATTCCAACCGCCTGAACGCCGTTCTGGATGTCACCAACCGCGCCTGGAACGCGGAAACTGAACCGTATGATGATCATCTGGCCAAAGACGGCCACGTGATGGAAATCCTCAGCGAACACACCTGTCAGGGCTGGCTGGAAGGCTATTTGCTAACAGGCCGCCACGGCTTTCTGTCCTGCTATGAGGCCTTCATCCACATTATCGATTCCATGGTGAACCAGCACGCCAAATGGCTGAAAACCTCGCGGGAAACCAGCTGGCGGCGGCCTATCGCCTCACTGAACTATCTGCTTACATCCCATGTCTGGCGGCAGGACCATAATGGGTTCAGCCATCAGGACCCCGGCTTTCTGAATCATATGGTGAACAAGAAAGCAGAGACCGTGCGCATCTATCTGCCGCCGGATGCCAATACGCTGCTGTGCGTGGCCGACCACTGCCTGCGCAGCCGGGACCGCATCAATGTCATTGTGGCTGGCAAACAACCGGAATTGCAGTGGCTCAGCATGGATGATGCCCTCACCCACTGCCAGCAAGGCATTGGCATGTGGGAATGGGCGAGTAATGACAAAGGGAGCGCGCCGGACGTTGTCATCGCAAGTGCGGGGGATGTGCCGACACTGGAAGCTCTCGCCGCTGTCAGCCTGCTGAATGAATACCTTCCGGATGTAAAAATCCGTTTTGTAAACGTGGTCGATCTGATGACGCTGCAAACACCGGAGCAGCACCCGCACGGCCTGCCGGATGAGACGTTCGATGCGCTGTTTACGTCAGACAAACCCGTGATCTTTGCTTTCCATGGCTATCCGGCACTGATGCATCAACTCATCTACAAACGGAAAAACGCCGCCAATTTCCATGTGCATGGTTTCCGGGAGGAAGGCACCACCACCACCCCGTTTGACATGACCGTGCGCAACCATCTGGACCGTTTCCACCTGGTTGCCAACGTCATCCGGCGGGTGCCCCGGCTGGCCAGTCAGGCGGCCTATACGCATCAGGCCGTGCGCGACAAACTGGCGGAACATGAACGCTATGTGTGTGAGCATGGCGAGGACATGCCCGAAATCCGGAACTGGACCTGGCCTCAGTAAAAATCCCTGCGCACTATTTTGCACGATTTGGCGTATCTGAGATGTTGTCATGCCGTAACAGATGTCTTAGCATTACGATACACAAACGATCTGATTCCGTCATGATCGGTTGTGAGGAAATGCCGGTCATTCCACGCGGCCTGACTATTCTTGACATCATCTCGGGATTACCTGATGCCACACGCTCATCCGCCCACCGCACCGACGCGCCGGCAGCTTCTGACCCGCATCGGCACTCTGGCTGGCAGCGCCGCGCTGTATCAGGCCATGACCACTCTGGGCCACGCCATGGGCACAGATTTCCGTGGCCCACCCCAGCTTTCAGGCGCTAAGCCCGGCACCCGTGTGCTGGTGCTGGGTGCGGGTCTGGCCGGGATGCTCTCGGCCTATGAACTGCGGAAAGCGGGTTACAAAGTCCAGATTCTGGAATTCCAAAGCCGCAGCGGCGGCCGCAATATCAGCCTGCGCGGGGGTGACACCGTCAAGGAACTGGGCGGTGCCACCCAGAAAGTTGGTTTTGCACCGGGCAATTATATCAACCCCGGCCCATGGCGTATCCCGTACCACCATCAGGGTTTGCTACATTATTGCCGCGAGTTTGGCGTGCAGCTCGAACCCTTTATCGAGCTGAACCACAATAGCTGGCTGCACTCCACCGGCGCCTTTGGCGGCAAGGCCGTACGGTATCGGGAACTGGCGTCTGACTTCAACGGCTTTACGGCAGAACTGCTGGCCAAAGCCATTGACCAGCACAAGCTGGATGAGTTGGTCCCGGAAGAGGAACGCGCCCATATCCGGGACGCCATGAAATCCTGGGGTGCTCTGAATAAGGACATGGCCTACGCCAAAGGCAACACCAGTTCCCTGCGCCGAGGGTTTGAAAAACCGCAGGGCGGTGGGATTGATGGCGCGCCCGTCCCCTCCGATCCGTTTGCCCGTAAGGATGTCATGCAGTCCGGCCTGTGGAACTGGATGGCCTTTCACGAACGGCTGGACATGCAGACCACCATGTTCCAGCCCGTCGGCGGGATGGACCAGATCGGCAAAGGCTTCACCCGCCAGGTCAAAGACCTCATCACGCTGAACTGCAAGGTCTCCTCCATCCATCAGGATGACCGTGGCGTGACCGTTACCTACACTGACACCGCCCATGGCGATGCTGTGCGACAGGCGCAGGCCGATTATTGTGTCTGCACCATTCCGCTTTCTGTGCTGTCTCAGCTTGATGTGCAGGTTAATGCGGGGATGAAAGCCGCTATTGCCGCCGTGCCCTATGCGTCCTCCGTCAAAATGGGGATGGAGTTCAAGCGCCGCTTCTGGGAGGAAGATGATCAGATTTACGGTGGTATCAGCTTTACCGACCAGCAGATCAGCCAGATTTCCTACCCCAGCAACGGCATTTTCTCAAAAGGTCCCGGTGTGCTGCTGGGAGGCTACATGTTCGGGCCCGCCGCCTACGATTTTGCAGGCATGACGCCGGAAGAACGTATTCAGCGCGCTCTGGATCAGGGGATGGCCATTCATCCTCAGTATCGCAAAGAGTTTTCAAACGGCGTCAGTTTTGCATGGAGCCGCGTGCCCTGGACTCTGGGCTGCTGCTCCATGTGGACGGAAGAAGCCCGCAAAACCCATTACAAAACGCTGTGCGCCGTGGACAATCGCCTCGTTCTGGCAGGTGAGCATGCCTCTTACGTCGGGTGCTGGCAGGAGGGAGCCATTCTCTCAGCACTGGATGCCGTGACCCGTCTGCACAAACGCGCGCTGGGAGCCGCCTGATGCGTAAATTTCTGCTTGTAACGTCTCTCTGCCTTACCGCAGGCCTTGCCTCCCTTGCCCTTGCCCCGGTTGCAGCCCATGCGGATAGTGCGAGTGCCGTGGCCGGTAAAATGCAGGTCCTGCCGGATGGTGAGGCTATTTATCATCACGTCTGCCAGAGCTGCCATATGCCAGACGGCAAAGGCGCTGTGGGAGCCGGGGCCCAGTTCCCGGCTCTGGCTGGCAACCCCAAACTGAAAAGTGCCGAGTATCCTGCTTATGTGGTGCTGAACGGCTTTGGCGGCATGCCCTGGTTTGCCGGGCTGCTGAATGACCAGCAGGTGGCCAATGTCGTCAATTACGTTCGCACACATTTCGGGAACCATTATACTGATGCGCTGAAACCAGAAGACGTTTCTGAAATGCGTCCCCATCTGTCAGTAGAGGAAGAATAACGTGCGCCTTTTTAAAAGCCTGATCCCCGCCGCAGCCCTGACGGCTCTGGCTGCCTTCCCTGCTCTGGCGCATGCTGAGGGCGGTGTGATCCGTCATGGTGAAGGGAAATTCCCCATCTCCACCGCTGTGGAAGTCCCCGCCGGGGCCACCACCATTTATCTCAGCGGCATGGGGGCTCCGGTGCAGGACAAAACCGCACCGCCCAAAAGCCTTGAGGCCTATGGCGACACCCGCGCCCAGACGCTCGCCTCCCTCCAGCGCATTGAAGGCGAACTGAAAAAGCTGAACCTGACCATGGGTGATGTTGTGCAGATGCATATCTATATGGTGGCGGACCCACGCACAAAGCAGTTGGACTTTGATGGCATGATGAAGGCCTACACCCAGTATTTCGGCACGGAAAAGCAGCCCAACCTGCCGGTGCGCTCCGCCTTTGCCGTGGCCCAGCTCGCCAACCCCGGCTGGCTGATTGAAATTGAAGTGACGGCCGTTCGGACGCCTAAGAAATAAGGCCTGTTGTCTGGCAACGAATTCCCCAGTCCATCGCTTTTCAAACAAAAAGACAAGCGGGGGATCTGGGGAAACAGCATCCCGCCCCACACATTTGCAAGTCTCGTCATACACAGCCATCTAAAAGCGTAGGGCACCTTGTTATAACAAGATGCCCTACGCTTTTTTACGAGGCCTGACGATATGACTGAGCATTTAACAAAACGCTGGCAGACTCTTCCTGCCACTCCCGCCCCTCTGGCGTCCTTTAAAGGACAGCACGCCCCCATTAACGGATGCTCGCTCTATTATACGGAAGGCGGCGCAGGGGACGATGTCATCATCATGCTGCATGGCGGCATGGCGAACTCTGATTACTGGGGGATACAGGCTGCGTATCTTGCCAAAACGCACCGTGTCATCCTCGTGGATAGCCGCGGGCATGGCCGCAGCACGTTAGGGGATAAACCCCTCAGCTACGCGCAGATGGCCGACGATATCATTCACCTGATGAACCATCTGGAAATCCCGAATGCCAGTCTCGTCGGGTGGAGCGATGGCGGTGTGCAAAGCATCATTCTGGCCTCTGAACACCCGGACCGCATCAAACGCATCTTTGCTTATGGGGCGCATATGTCCGCCTCCGGCCTTAATCTGGCCTGTAGCGGGGATAAGGTGGTCAACGCTTTTGTAAAACGCGCAACAGAAGACTACCGCAAGCTTTCCCCGACCCCGGATGAATTTGATGTCTTTTCAAAAACCGTCTGGGGCCTGTGGAAATGGGAGCATGATGCCGAATTTACGGAAGACCGCCTGAACGCCATCCGCTGTCCTGCGTGGATTGTAGACGGGGACCGGGACGAGATGATTCATCGCCCCCATCTGGAATATCTGGTGGCGCATATTCCGGACAGTTCTTACATGATCCTGCCGGAGACCAGCCATTTTGCCTTCCTGCAAGCCCCGCTTCTGTTTAACGAAGCTCTGGCTGATTTCCTGTCCGTCAAAGCCTGACGGTCAGGACGAGAAGGGTTCAGCTCTGATAACAGGCTGAACCTCTTCTTATTTTCCGTCTGTTCTCTCAAGTTCGCCGTCAGCATCATCCGGCAGAAAGAAATCTTCCGGGTCTTCAGGCACGGGCAGAGACAGCAGGAAAAACCCCGCCGCTACCGTGATCGCACCCGTCGCAACGGGCAGCCAGCGCAGGGCTGTCACCATTGCGGAGTCCTGCGTGCTGCCATTGACGACAAGCGCCCAGCCACTCACGCACAGCAACGCAAAACCACCCACAAAACAGGCCACAATCCAGAGCAGCCGACGCACATAAGGAGACGAAGACTTGCTCATGATGTGACCTTTCAGATCATTGCTTGAAGGCCCGCGCTAGCACGTTTTGTGTTTCGAGGGAAACTGGCAGGGTGGAATTGGTCAGCGCCACACCTTTCCAGCCTGCGCCCAATGCCGTGTAAAGGTTCACTGCATCACGCAGACGTTCCAGACGGGCCAGTGCTTCCATGTTCTGCGCATTCAGGGTGGTGCGCTCGGTTGTCAGCACTTCCAGGAAGCCGACCAGACCAGCACCATACAACCGCCGTGCCCGCTCACTGGCCGTGGCACTGTCTTCTGCCGCTTTATGCAGCTGCTCGGCATATTCAATATCATCGTGCCAAGCCGCCATGGCGTCTTCAACTTCCTTGAAGCCGTTCAGCACGGACTGGCGATAGGTCAGACGCGCTGCTTCCGCCGAGGCCTGAGCCGCCCGGACTTCGGACGTCATCTTGCCACCGTGCATCAGCGGCAGGCTCGCCATCATCAGGAACTGCCAGCTCATCGCATTGACCTGAAACAGCTGATACATGGCCGATGCGTTCGGGTTGAAGGTCAGCGGAATGACAAAGTGCGGATACAGGTTGGCCACAGCCACGCCAATCTGCGCCGTCGCCAGTGCGTACTGGCGTTCCGCCATACGGATATCCGGGCGGTTGGCAATCACGACAGACGGCAGGGTCGCGGGAAATTCCGGCACGGTCGGCAGGGGCCGGGGCACCTTCAGTTCATCTTCCAGAGAACCCGGCATCTGCCCCAGCAGCACGGCAATAGCGTGCGTTACCTGAGAGACACGGGTTTTCAGCGGTTCACGCGCTGCAATCTGCGTATCCAGCTCGGCCTGAGCCTGCGCAATCTGCAGGGTGTTCCCCACGCCTTCCAGATACAGCTTGTTGGTCAGATCCACCGCATTTTTGGCAACGCGGATATTGTCCGTGGCAATTTTGATCTGCAACTGCGTGACGCGCAGCAGCATATAGTCAGATGCCAGTTCGGACAGCATCGTCATCAGGAGCGCACGGCGGCCTTCAATGGAGGCTTCCACGGCGCGCTCATGCGCTTCCACATCACGGCGGATACGCCCGAATACGTCCACTTCCCACGTCGCCATTGCGCCATAGGTCAGCATGGAGGCTTCCGGCCGGTTCTGCGGGTTACCGGGGCGGATCGGCCAGTTATCAATATTCAGGGAATACCGCACATCCCCGCCCCCAATATTGGCATCCATCTGCGGATACCACTGCGAGGCAGACCGGTCACGGATGGCGCGCTCGGCCAGAATCCGCTGCCCGGCAATCTGGAGATCATAGTTCCCCTTGATCGCCTGCTCGACCAGACCGGTCAGCACCGGGTCCTTGAACGCCGCCCACCACTCGGTCATTTCCTTGTTGGTGCGGTCAATTTCTTCCTGGGTTGCAGGGTGCTCTTCCGCTGCTTCCTTGAACTGGGCCGGCACCTTCATGCGCTCTGCCTGATAGTTCGGCCCGACAGTACAGGCCGAAAGCATCAGGGAAGACGCCATGAAAAGGCCGAGGCGACGATGAACCTTCATCTTATGTTCCATGCCGCTCTCAGAGATGATCTTGCAGCCAGGTGGTCATCTTGCCTCGTCGGCCACGTGGCTCCGGCCCGACGCTGACAGTCGCTGTCATGCCGGCGGCCAGTGTCACGCTGTCCGGCACGTGGTCAAGATGGATACGTACCGGGATACGCTGGGCCAGACGCACCCAGGTAAAGATGGGGTTCACATCCTGCAGGCCCAGCTTATCGGGGGTGCCGTTGGTATCGTTAATACCGCGGGCAATGCTCACCACATGGCCGGTCAGGATGGGCTTGTAGCCCATCAGCTTGACGCGGGCTTCATCACCCACATGCACGCCCCACATCTTGGTTTCTTCAAAGTAGCCGTAAACCCAGTAGGAGTCGGCATCAATCACAGCCAGACGGGCCTGCCCGGAGGATGCGTAATCACCCACCCGCAGGTTGAGGTTGGTCACGTAACCATTAACCGGGGAATACAGCACGGAACGCTGAAGGTTCAGCTTGGCCACGTCCAGCGCGGCGCGGGCTGCATCCACCGCGGCAATCTGCGTTGCCACATTGGAGTTAAAGACTTCCTGTTCTTCCGCCGAGACAATGCCACCCAGCCCCATACGGCGGCGGGCATCATTGCGCTTGAGCTTCAAATCTTCCAATGCACCATCCAGTCGGGCCTGTGCCTCACGGATCGCCAAACGGAAGCGTACGGGGTCCAGCACAAACAGCGGGTCCCCCTTATGCACAAACTGGTTATCCACCACCGGGATCTGCACCACAGTGCCCGAGACTTCAGGAGCCACGTCTACAACATACACACGCACACGACCATCACGGGTCCATGGAGCGATCATGTAGACGTTCCAGAGGGTCACCCCCAGCACAATGGCCAGAGAGACAACCGCCAGGGTCAGAATAACTCGTATCAGGGTGCGCAGAAGGGGCATTGCGGAGACTCAAAAGCCTTTTCAGGGGTCAGACGTACAAAATGAGCAGGCAGAGGATACAAACGTAGAGCGAAACTTCGAACAGAGCGATGTGCCAGAACCAGCCCAGCAGGCCGCTCCACCACAGCACGAAACGAACACACATGGTAAGGGGCAGCGCCGCCAGTGCGTAGACGACGATTGGTGCCATGAAGACACCAAAGAGATTGAATTCCGTCAGCATGACGCCATTCTCGTAGCAACTCTCATCGTGCGTGTGCCCGCTCTGACCCGGCCAGATCTTTCTGCCCGGACGCGGCCTGTTCAACCCGGTCAAGAATCCCACAGCACTGCTCCAGTTCCTGCGGGGTTACATGTTCGGTCAGGCGCGTTGCCACATCGTCTGCCGCATGGCTGACAAGTGCGGCAACTTTCCGGCCTTCTTCCGTAATGCTGACAAGCTTGGAACGACGGTCTTCCTCATCAATTTCCCGGACAATAAAGCCGCGCTTTTCCAGCACATCCAGCAGCCGCACGAGAGACGGCGCCTCTAGTGAGAGAGAACGGGCCAGGTCTGTCTGCCTGACAGGCTGTTCAGAAAAATTGAGATAATAGATGGGCCGCCAGGTTGCGTCCGTCAGGCTGAACCGGCGCAAATCCGCATCAATCTCGCGCCGCCAGATGGCCGCAAGGCGAGCCAGCCGGTGCCCGAAGGACCGGCGGGTTTCGATGCTATTATCAGGATAACGCGGAGGTTCCATTATGTGCCCATACTAGCAAGCATACAAACTGTTCGCACGCTCACAAAATCGTAGGGCAATCATTCCCAGAAAAAATCCGCCCCCGCCAATGCAAAATTGGAATGGAACCTATGGGCAAAGGCGGATGGAAAGAAATCAGTTCTTCTTGCGGCGCACTGCGTCCCACACCTTGCGGGTGCCGCTGCGGCCAAGAGACCCTGCCACCGTGGCCGTAACTGCGGCCAGTGTGACGGATTCCCGCATCTGTGTTGCACAGCGGTTACGGGCAATGCGGGCTTCCACTTCTGCGGTCGTCAGGTAAGAGCGACGGCCAAACAGGACACAGATCAGAGCAAAAATCACATCCAGCGCAAACACGCCGAATGCGGCCGTCACCGGGCCCCAATGGAAGGTAAACAGGAACAGGGCCCACAGGAGTCCATGCCCGGATATCAGGGCGAAAAACCCGAACACCGCGGCGGCAACAAGAAATGCTGCCTGTTTTCCTAACCGGACCGCCATCTGCTGCATGAGATGGGACTGTGCATGCAGGGCGGACCTGCCAAGTTCAAAAATACGCATGGACTCAGGGACTACCTTCGTTCAGATCACGTGAGGCTTCAGCGTGACATCCGACCGAGGATAAAGCCCACAACGCCGGAAATGGCGATGGACACCCATGACGACTGCGCACGCGTCTGCTTGGAAATATCGCTGCGCGCATGATTGGCCAGTTCACGCGCATTGGCAACTGCTTCTTCAGTCAAATCACTGGCTTTACCGCCAGCATTCGTCAGCGCGGGCACCACATGCTTGGTGATCAGCCGTTCCAGATGCGCCTTTACGGCTTCAATTTCATCACGGGCTGTCTCAGCAGCAGACTCACCAGCAGCCTTTACATCCTTGAGTTTATCAGAAGACATGGAACACCCTATTCGCGTTAGATTTATTGACAACACTCTTTTAACTGATCGCTAAGGATAAGGTTGCATGCATACGGCGCATAGCTCGCCCCCGCCGCTAGCCCTTCACAATCTCGCTTTCCTCCCTCCGCTCCCCGGCCTCAGCCTGCGGGTGGAAAAAGGCCAGTGCGTGGCCCTGCTGGGAATCGGCACCGAGCATGAGGACCTGTCCCGCCTGACAGACGTGCTGGCCGGACATGCCCCCAGTTATGGCGGGCAGATCCTGGTTGGCGGGGAAGATGTCACCCATCGCCCGACCGGCTTGCGTGGTCTGGCCACCATCGGGGCCCATGCGCCGCTTTTCCCGCACCTGACACTGGCGGACAACATTCTGTTCCCCCTCCGGGCTTCCGGGCAGGTCTCCGCTGCGGAAAGCGAGCGCCGCACAACGGAAACACTCTCTCTGGTAGGGCTGGATGGCCGGCGCGCGCTTAAACCCGCGAGCCTCACACCAGAGCAAAATCTGCGTGGCCTGCTGGCGCGCGCCCTCGTCATGCGGCCTGAAGTGCTCGTCCTGAACCGCCCGTTCAGCGCTCTGGACCATACAGCCACGATGCGCGTGATGGCTTTGCTCGAAAAGCTGCAACGCGCGATTAGCCTCAGTACCCTTCTCCTCACGCGGGACCGCACAGAAGCCCTGATGGCGGGAGACACCATCGGCATTCTGGAAAACGGCATCCTGCTCCAGCTTGCCACACCGCCCGACTTGCTTAACCGGCCCGCGCATGAGCAGGTCGCCATTACATTTGGTGAAGCCAATGTCCTGACCGGCAAGGTGCTGTATGCAGAAGACGACATGGCCGAACTCCGCCTCCCCACGGGCGAGACGGTGGAGGCCATGGCCGCACCGGGGCTGGAGGAACAGGACCTCGCCAATATCTGCATCGCGCCGGACCGCCTCTCTGTCATGTTCCCGCGCCAGCTCAGCGGACCGCCTGAAGAAAACGACATGGTGCTCTGCACTCTGGTCTCCGCCCGGCATGTAGGCACGGCCATTCACATGCGCTTTCGCATGCAGGATGGCGGGGAAATTATTGCCCATCGCCCCCCTGTTCACACCATGCGAGACCTGGAACCGGGGCGCGTCGCGCTGCTTGCCTGGCAAACAGCAAACGCCACCGCCTTTCCGATGGACCACAAATCAGGCTAGAATTACCTTTGACTTAAGCAGCAACCGCGTGAGGCTACCCCTGTCCCTTCTTTCGTTTCGCGACGCATCCTTCAAAACGCCCCTTCGCCCCCGTGCGCAGAGGCCCTCTGCCCTGTCAGCCTTCTTTCGGCACGGGCTGACGGCGCTCGTTCTGGGAAGCATGGTGCTGCCTGCTTTTTCGCAGGCTGATGCGCGCTCGATACGCCGGATTCATCGGACCGTGGTGCAGCCGGTACGCATTCTGACATTTGGGGGGGCTATTACGGCCACCCAGCAGAAAGTGCTGTTCACGCCCTATGCACAGCTTATCAAGCATCCTCTTGCGCCCTCCTCATGGGATGGAGAGATCGACTCTCTTCGCAAGCAGGAAACCGAGTCTCCCCACCGCTGGGCCGCCGTGATGATGGAAACCAGCTCTCTGCAAATCAGTTGCTCTCTCGGCCTGCTGGTGCGTGACCCGGCTGACCCCTCCCCCAACGGATGTGGCCAGTCTTCCGCGTCTATTGATTTTGCCATGGCGTGGGACCGCTCCCGCTTTGATACGCCGCCCGACTGGTCGGACTTCTGGGATGTTGCGCGTCACCCGGGCCGCCGGAGCCTGCGCCGCGACCCCCGCACCACACTGGAAATTGCCCTGCTGGCCGATGGCGTCTCTCCTGACGCTCTCTACCGTGTCCTGAACACGCAGGACGGCGTGGAACGTGCCTTCCGTAAGCTCGACCAGTTGCGCCCCTACATTGTCTGGTGGTCCACGCCAGAGGAAGCCGCG
The DNA here is from genome assembly GCF_044094635.1 of Acetobacter sp. KSO5. Taxonomy (NCBI): domain Bacteria; kingdom Pseudomonadati; phylum Pseudomonadota; class Alphaproteobacteria; order Acetobacterales; family Acetobacteraceae; genus Acetobacter; species Acetobacter sp. KSO5. Next base: position 3,055,172 of record NZ_CP172014.1, read on the forward strand.
CGTATTCTTAAAAGTGGTGGTGCGCTGATGGGCAGCGTGCCCACCGGAGAAATTCTCAGCGCCCCACAGGCTGACCGGGATCGTTTTGGCCTCTACTGGCCGCAGCGCCTGCAGGTTAATTACGCATGGGGCGTGCCAAAAACCTCTGCAGAAGAAAATACGGCGCTGGCTCTGACAGCATGGCTGGAACACCCCACCCAGAAGCAGGCCTTCGCCAATGCTTGGCCGTCTCTGCCATCTCTGGCGGAAATCAATGCAGGCTCTCCAGACAGCCGCCACATACTGCCCCCCATCGCAGTGAATGACACGTTCTGGAGTTCGCATCTCTCAACCCTGTCGGCACGCTTTGAACGTTGGGCCGAAGACCGGTGAGCCTTCCCGCGTCCGGCCTTCTGCCTTTTCTCATCACCCACACACTGTTCATGGCTCTGACGGGTATCTGTCTGGCAGCGCTGGTGCTCAGTGTGGCCCTTTCAACGCGGCAGGGCGGTCGACTTTACACATTGCTCCTGTTGGTTCTGCTGCCCGCCACCGCAGCCGCCCTTACGCTGCCGTTCCTGCTGCCGCTTGACCGCTCTTCTCTGCTTCTTCCCTTTCTTCAGGGTGTGCTGATCGGACCGGCCATTTCGCTCGCACCGCTTCACCGCCTCAAAGACGCACCATCAACTTGGGGGCGCACGGCGCAGGAACTGGGAGCAACGTCCCTCACCCGTATCCGTTTGCTCTGGCTCCCCCTTCTGGGCCGTCCGCTGGCTGGCAGCATCGGTCTGGCTCTGGCACTCAGCCTGCTCGGGGCTCTGGGAATCAGCAAAGCCCCTCTTTCCTGAGGCCTCCTGCCGGTTTATCCTGCGCGGCATGACTTCCCCTTCATCCACCGCTCCGTTCTGGGAAACCACCCTGCTCCAAGAGATGACCACCGCTGAGTGGGAATCCCTGTGTGATGGCTGTGGCCGTTGCTGCCTGCATAAGCTGCGTGACGAAGACACGGACGAAATTCACTATACGTCCGTCGCCTGCCGCCTGCTGGATGTCTCCGACTGTCGCTGCACGGACTACCCGCACCGCCACAGAAAAGTGCAGGACTGCATCACCCTGACACCGGCAATGGTGTCCGAACTGGACTGGCTTCCGCCCGACTGCGCCTACCGCCGCCTCTCCGAAGGGCGTTCCCTGCCCACATGGCATCCGCTTATTACCGGCAATCCGGAAAGCGTGATTGAAGCCGGGGCCTCTGCCGCAGGCCGCTGCATTAGTGAACGACAGGCCGGCGCACTGGAAGACTATCTCGTCGCATGGCCCGGCCAGCCTGCTAAAAAACCTAAAAAACCCAGCGCGCACAAGCGGCCTTCGGTCCGCCACATCCGTGCCGATACGCCCTGAAAAGCCAGCTCCACGTTCTGAGCGGGGTGCTGCCATAGCCCCCCGCGCCAACCTCACGCCTTCTACGCAGACGCCGGATCTCATTCAACTCGCTCCGGACTGCCACGTGCCCGTCATCTGGAAACCCTCCAGCCGGGCGCGACGGCTCTCCCTCCGGATTGACCCGCGCAGACAGGCCGTGTCGGTCACACTCCCCTCCGGGCTTTCTACTGCACAGGCTGTGCAGTTTCTCAAAATCCAGAAACACTGGATCACAAAACGCCTGACGGCTCTGCAACAGGCCCCCGCCTTCCTGCCGGGCCGCACCATCCCCATTGAGGGAAAGCCGCATACCATTGTGCATCATCCCACTGCGCGTGGCGGCGTCTGGATAGAGGCGGACCAGATTTGTGTGAGCGGTGCGGAAGAGTTTATCAGCAGGCGGATTACAGATTTTTTGAAAAAGCATGCTCGGCAGATATTAGGTCAGGAACTCCGTGCGCAGGCTCAGATGTCCGGCTTGCGACCCACACGGCTTGATATCCGCGATACCTCCAGCCGATGGGGTAGCTGCTCGTCCTCTGGCCGCATCATGCTGTCCTGGCGTCTGGTCATGGCTCCTACTGCCGTCAGACATTATCTGATTGCACATGAACTGGCCCACTTACGCCACATGAACCATGCTCCAGCATTCTGGACTCTGGTAGACCAGCTCACCCCCCACCGACACCATGCCGAAGCATGGTTGAAACACCACGGCTCAGCCCTGTTAGGCGCACACTAAACACACACACCCGCTACAGAAACGCTTGCCGCCACGGCCCAACATGCTAAAACCCGCCATAACACAGTAAAACGCCCTGTATGGCTGACAAAAACAGTCCACCTTATGCGAACTTGGCGGAATGGTAGACGCAGGAGACTTAAAATCTCCAGCCCGTAAGGGCGTGCGGGTTCGAGTCCCGCAGTTCGCACCACTAACCACTTGAAATGTAAGAGTAAAATGAGAATTTGACGGGTCTGCGGGATTTTTCCGTTTGTCTTCCCATCATGGGAACTCGTCATGCGCCGCCTTAGAGGCCCGCACTCTTACTTCCCTCGCCTCACCTGCTCTCATCCTGTAACAAGGCCTTTTTGGCATCCGGGGCGGAGCACTAGAGGCGGCGCAGATGAAGCTTGATTTCACAACTCTCAACAGCATGCGCCAGCATAATCCGGCCTGGCGCCTGTTATGCTCGGACCATGCCCCCCTTATTCTCAGCTTTTTGCATCAGGCCTTCGTACGCCCCAACGTGCGCAGTCTGGAAGCCGAGAGCATGGCGGAAGCGCTGGAAGACACGCTCTATGCTTTGCGCCAGCAGCTGGATGAAAACGCATTCCCCAGAACCGCCCGGGAGTATCTGGAAGACTGGGCGTCTCCCGACAAAGGCTGGCTAAGAAAATTCTATCAGCTGGGGACAGACAACGCCGTGTTCGACATGACCCCGGCTACCGAAAAAGCGCTTTCATGGCTGGAACAGTTGGCAGAGCGCAGCTTTGTCGGCACAGAATCCCGTCTGCGGACCCTGTTCGACCTGCTGCGCCAGATGAATGAAGGCACCCAAAGCGACCCTGACCAGCGCCTTGCAGACCTGCATCAGCGCCGGGATGAGATTGATGCCGAAATTGCCCGCATCCAGAGCGGGGATCTTAGCCTGATGGATGATACCGGCATCAAGGAACGCTTCTCGCAGTTCACCCGCATGGCGCGCGATCTTCTCGCCGACTTCCGTGAAGTGGAACATAATTTTCGCCGTCTGGATCGCGCTGTGCGGGAACGCGTTGCTTTGTGGGATGGCACCAAAGGCGCTTTGCTGGATGAAATTCTGGCCCAGCATGATCTGATTAATGAGTCCGATCAGGGCCGCAGCTTTCAGGCCTTCTGGAACTTCCTCATGTCCAGCCGCAGGCAGGAAGAACTTTCGCAACAGCTGGAACATATTCTCTCCCTGCCCGTCATTGCGGCGCAGAACCCGGACCCTCGCCTGCGCCGTATTCATTATGACTGGCTGGAAGCGGGCGACCACACACAGCGCACCGTCGCACAGCTCTCCCACCGCCTGCGTCAGTTTCTGGATGACCAGAGCCGGCAGGAAACCCGGCGCATTATGGAAATCCTGCATAATATCGAGGCCCACGCCATCGCCGCACGCCCGTACTTGTCCGACTGCCCGCCCGATGAGGCGCTGACGGATCTGGACGCCATGGCCGCCTCTCCAGACCTTATTATGGAACGGCCTCTTTATTCGCCCCCGCTCCCCACGATCCTGACGGTTGACCCGCTGCCGGAAGACACGTGGGACGATGTGGACCCCATAGCCCTTTATGAACAGGTCGTGGTGGACCGCGTGCGCCTGACCGAAAACATTCAGCAGGCTCTGGCGGAAGCCCCGCAAATCAGCCTTGCCGCACTACTGCATCGCTACCCGCTGGAACAGGGCCTGTCTGAACTCGTGGCCTATCTTCAGCTCAGCAGTGAGCGCTTCGAGAGCCTCATTGATGAAAAGACAAACGATCATGTAAACTGGGACATCATGACAACGGATGGGTCCATCATAACGCGCCACGCCACCCTGCAACGCGTAATTTTTGTGAGGTCGGCATGAGCCAGACGGTCAATACCTCAGAGGACACACAGGCTTCGGCTCACGGGCCAGCCTCTCTCTCCACGCTCGCCATTACGCTCTTAAAAAGCGTGATCTACCGGGAGGAAGATGAAGGCCTGTGGGGACATCTGCTCCGCCTGCAAAATCAGGTGCGGGATTATGTTGCTGTCCTAGGGCTGGTTCTGATTATCGACCCCGCCGAGGGCTATGCGTATCTGCGCAGCGCACCGCAGCCGGAAGAGGAAGAAGGCGCATCCCGCATGCTCCGCATGATTGCGCGGCGTCCGCTCTCTTTCCACGTCAGTCTTCTTCTGGCCCTGCTCCGCCAGCAACTGGTGCGGTTTGACGCCATGGGGGGCGAGACCCGCCTTATCCTCAGCCGCGATGATATCGCCTCCATGCTTCAGACCTTTCTGCCAGAAAGTAGCAATGAAGTCCGGCAACTCGCGCAGATTGAAACCTATATCCGCCGCGTGGCCGAACTTGGCTTTCTGCGCCCCCTCCCCCCCACCAGTGCAGATGCCCCCAACGCGCCGCCTCGCTACGAGGTGCGGCGCATCCTGAAGGCCTATATTGATGCGGAATGGCTGGCGACGCTGGATGAACGGCTGGAAGCCTATCTGGCGCATGCCCGTAGCCTTGAGCAGACGGACCTGCCCCTTACAGGCGCACCCGCCACGCCAGAACAGAACACCACAGCTGAATCGCAGCTTTTTCCTGACCATGCCGATACAGGACTAACCGACCGTGACTGACACCCAGCAAGCCCCGCTCGACTTTGCCGTGGATGATCGTCTGGCCGGGTTCCGTCTGCATCGTCTGGAAGTGCTGAACTGGGGCACGTTTGACAAGCGGATCTGGCGCTTTGACCTCAACGGTCGGAACGCGCTGCTGACCGGTAATATTGGCTCGGGCAAATCCACACTGGTGGATGCCATCACCACCCTGCTCGTTCCCGCACAGCGCATTGTTTATAACAAAGCTGCTGGGGCTGATACGCGTGAGCGCTCCCTGCGCTCCTACGTGACCGGCCATTATAAATCCGAACGCAACGACGCAACCGGTTCCACTAAATCCGTTAGCCTGCGTGACACACAAAGCTACACGGTTATTCTGGGTGTTTTCAAAAACGAAGGCTATCTGCAAACTGTTACTCTGGCGCAGGTGTTCTGGATAAAAAAACAGCAGGTGCAGCCTGCACGCTTCTTTGTGTGCGCGGAAAAAGAACTGTCCATTCAGGAGCATTTTACCGGGTTCGGGACGGATATCCTGCAACTGCGTAAAAACCTGCGTGCGCAGGGTGCGGAAGTAGAAGACAGCTTTAACCGCTATGCCGCATGGTTCCGTCGCCGCTTCGGGATTGAAAACGAGCAGGCTCTAGACCTGTTTCTCCAAACTGTCTCCATGAAATCTGTTGATAATATCACGGACTTTGTGCGGGAAAACATGCTGGCGCGATTTGACGCGACTGACCGCATCCATGCCCTGATTTCTCATTTTGAAGATCTGGATGACTCGCATCAGGCCGTTCTGAAAGCACAGAAGCAGATCAGTCTGCTCACGCCTTTAACAGAAGACCTCACCGCCCACACGGAAAGTAAAAACCGGCATGACACGCTCAAAGCCTGCCGTCAGGCTTTGCCGGGTTATTTTGCCAGCCAGAAAGCCACCCTGCTTGAGCAGAAGATTGCCAAAGAGCAGGATGTTGCCGCAACCAATCAGCAGCAGCTGACTGAACAGGATGCCGCACGCACCACCAGCAAGCAGCAGCTGGACGAGATCAAGCAAGCTATTTATGCCAACGGGGGCGACAGGCTTGAGCAACTAGCCATCGCCATCCAGCAAGCCAAAAAGACCAGTGAAGACCGGCGCAAAAATGCCGCGCATTACGCAACACTTGTTGAAAAACTAAATGAAAAACCTGCTAACTCTGCTGAAGGCTTTCTGGATCTTACGCAGCATCTCAGGAAGCAGAAAGGTGAGTGGAAAAAGCAGGATACCTGGCTTGCAAAGGATCTGACCGAGCAGAGCATTCTGTTCCACGAAGAAAAAAACCAGCACGCCGAGATTATCACCGAACTGGACAGCTTGCGGAAACGCCAGAGTAATATTGACGAACGGCAGATCCGCATGCGCGCCATGCTGTGTGATGCGCTGGATGTGTCTGCGGAGGATCTGCCGTTTGCCGGGGAACTTATCCGGGTGCGCGATGACGCGCGGGAATGGGAAGGCGCTGCGGAACGTCTGCTGCATAATTTTGCATTATCACTGCTTGTGCCGGACCATCTCTATGCACAGGTGTTGGACTGGGTTGACCGCACACAGCTAAAAGGGCGTCTGGTTTACTACCACATTCAGCAACACCGCTCAGGTTCCCATGCCGGTCGCCATCCCAATACACTGGCCCAGAAACTGGAAGTCCATCCGGACTCCCCCATGCGGCTCTGGGTGGAAAATGAACTGGCACACCGCTTCAGCTTTACCTGCTGCGAAACTCAGGACGATTTCCGCCGCTCCAGCAAAGCCGTTACCCGGTCTGGTCAGGTCAAGGAACCGGGCGGTCGGCATGAAAAAGATGACCGCCACAGGATTGATGACCGGAGCCGCTATGTTCTGGGCTGGAACAACGCCATCAAGATTGCAGCTCTTGAAGAGCGGCAGCGGGAGCAGGAAGCGCTGATCCAGAAACATGCTGGTGAAATTGCGCAGGCCGAAAACACCCGTAAAATGCTGCAGGAACGCTTTGAAACGCTAACCCGGCTGGAGCGCTACCCCGATTACACCCAGTTGGACTGGCAGAGTGCCGCACAAACAGCAGCTCAACTGACAGCCGAACGGGAGGCGCTGACAGCAACCTCCGATGTTCTGCGTGAACTCAAACAGCAGAAAGAGCATGCGGAACAGGCACTGCGGCAGGCTGAAGCGGAGTATATGATCCTGTTTAAAAAGCAGGCACTTCTGGATCAGTCTGTTGAAACTCTTCAGGCCCGCCTGCAACATTGCCAGACGGTTCTGAACGACTATACGCTCACACCGCAGCAGGAGCAGGAACTCACCGAGCTTCAAATACAGCTGAATGGCGCAGAGCTATCCAGCCTTGAGGCCTGTGAGGGCGCGGAAACGCAACTGCGCGACCAGCTGGACACACAGATTGACCAGCAACAGCGCACACTGGACTGCCTGCGTGACAGCATTCTGAAAGACATGCGGGACTTCCGGACAACATATCCGGTCGAAGCGCAGGACATGGACGATCATCTGGAGGCTGGCCCAGAGTATTGCGCGTTGCTGGCGCAACTCAAAAAAGATGACCTTCCGCGCTTTGTCAGCCGCTTCAAAAACCTACTGACAGTCAATACGATTAACGAAATCGCTAATTTCAATGCGCATCTGGCGCAGGAGCGGGAAATCATCAAGGAACGAATTGCCGTCATCAATACGTCCCTCACCCAGATTGACTATAACCCGGACCGCTACATCCGGCTTGAAGCCCACCAGACGCTGGACCCGGAAATCCGCGATTTTCAGGCCTCCCTTCGCGCCTGTACCGAAAATGCTGTTTCCGGGGATGATGCCGAACAGTATTCCGAGCAGCGCTTTTATCTGGTGAAAACCATGATCGAACGCTTCCGGGGTCGTGAAGGTCTTACGGAGCAGGACCGTCGCTGGACCAATAAAGTCACTGATGTTCGCAACTGGTTTTCCTTCGCGGCCAGTGAGCGCTGGCGTGCGGATGAGACCGAGTTTGACCATTATACAGATTCCGGAGGCAAATCTGGCGGCCAGAAGGAAAAGCTGGCCTATACCATTCTGGCTGCCAGCCTGGCGTATCAGTTCGGACTGGAATGGGGCGAAGTGCGCTCGCGCTCCTTCCGCTTTGTGGTGATTGATGAAGCCTTTGGCCGTGGGTCTGATGACTCCACTCAATACGGTCTGCGGCTGTTCCAGCAACTCAACATGCAGCTTCTTATTATTACACCCTTGCAAAAAATCCACATTATTGAACCTTTTGTTTCAAGTGTGGGCTTTGTGGACAATAAGGATGGAAATTACTCGCGCCTGCGTGTTCTGAGTATTGAAGAGCATTTTGCCAACAAGGCATCCCTCCATGATGCGACACCAGCCCTACTCAGGCATGAAGAGCAGTCTGTGTGACCTGGACTACGCCGGCTGACCTCAAAAAACAGCTTGAGCATTTATGGAAAAAGGGCACACTCCCCAATGCCCTGATCACCAAAACCTGCTTGTTTCCGTTAACCCTCCCCCTGCGCACACCAGGTGCCTCTGATATTACGCAGCGTCTGCATGCCGTTAGAGCCTGGACGGAAACATTCAACGCGATGCGGCATATCAGGCTCATCCGGCACACAGTGAAAAATCGCGTGCAGGGCACGCAGACCCTCCCGCATAAAGTTGTTATTGAAACGCTGGAAGATGCTCTTGCCTTACTGGGCAAACACGACACCGCTCGTCAGATCTTAGCTCTCCATGACATGACAGCAGAAAAAGCACCTTTTCTGCTACCTTGGCTTGCTCAAAATGCTCTCACAGCCTCCCGCCACGCGCCAGAATGGGAACGACTTTTAACCCTTACTGTCTGGATGAGGGAAAACCCTGCACCTGGCATCTATCTGAGACAGGTCGATCTACCGGGCATTCATACCAAATTCATTGAGTGCAACAAGACTATTCTCTCTAAGCTTTTTCAGCATGCTCTGCCAAAGCACGCTGTTAACGAGACCTGTTCAGGTATAGATCAGTTTGAGCCACGCTACGGATTTCGCACCAAACCTTTACGCATTCGTTTTCGGATTCTGGATAGAGCACTCTCTCCCTTCCCCACCTGCGCGCATCCTGACATCACGCTGGACTCCGAAAGTTTCGCAGCGTTGCCCCTGATGGGATGTCGCATTTTCATTGTGGAAAATGAAAGTTGCTTTCTTGCTTTCCCTTATCTTGAAAATGCACTGGTTATTTTTGGGGCGGGCTACTGCTGGGACGTTCTGAAACCCGCTCTCTGGCTGCAAAAATGCTCTATTTATTACTGGGGAGACATTGATACGCACGGGTTCAGAATTCTTGATCATCTCCGGGCCATTTTACCCCGAACTCATTCTTTCCTGATGGATGAGCCAACCTTGCTCGCTTATAGCGCGTTCTGGGATAAGGAACCTTCCCCCGTGCAGCATCCGCTTTCCCGCCTGATACCCTCCGAGCAGAGTGTTTTTACGGCTCTTCAAACCGATCTGTTTGGCCAGAACCTCCGGCTTGAACAGGAACGCATTCATTTTTCCCACCTGCGCAAGATACTGGACTCTCTGGTTCAGCCATAGTCCCTTGGCATCATAACCAGAACCTGCATAGCCACCCCTCGCTCCCCGCAATTGCCACCCGCCCCCTACTTTGATAATGATAATCCTTCTCAAGTAAGGAGCGGAGATCATGTCAGGGCCGGGCGTATGGCAGCAGTTGTTTTCACGGCCACATAAAAACAAAAAGCCTGCCCAGCCCCCTTTGCCGGAACAGATAGACGCCATTCGTCAACGCGCGGAACGGGGCCATCATCTGGATCAGGTTTTATGGGGGAAAGTGCTGCTGAATAGTGCCTATGTCACGCCTGATCACTCTAAGGCCCTGGTCTGGTTCACTATGGCCGCCAATGCCGGATACGGCCCTGCGCACAATATGATAGGCCGGTGCCACCATTTTGGGTGGGGGTGCAAGAAGGACCTGCAACAGGCCGCTCACCATTATGAAACCGCTGCCAGCCTCGGCGATGAATGGGGCCGTTATAATCTTGGCATTCTGACCATGCGTGGCCTTGGCATTCCGCGTGACATGAAAAAGGCGCTCGGGCTTTTTACAACAGCGGCACACAACGGGCACGCCAAGTCCATGAACCTTCTGGCACGCTTTTTGGAAGAAGGCTGGGAGACACCTCAGGATAAAGGGACGGCTTTAGTCTGGTATCGCAAATCCGCTGAAGGCGGCGATTATCGCGGCTGCCATAACTACGCCACAGCTCTGGCCGACGCCGGGCATGTGGATGATGCCCTACACTGGTGGCGGCAGGCCCTCCCAGATGCCACGTCAGATATTCTTCTCGCCATGGATCGGGCTTTGACCAGTCTGGGCGAGGCAGGAGATCCCACGCTTTACACAGCCTTGCAGGAACGCCTGCAAACCCTCCCGCCACACACCCAATCAACTTCCGTCACACTCTGACAAGTCTGCCCTCCTCAGGCAGCGCTGCGAGCACTCCTGAGACCACTCACATCTCCGTGACCTGGAAAACATCACTTTTGCAGAAGTATCTGATAAGAAATACCTCTTGTTGATAGTGAGACTTAATTCCTATATTCTATTGATATAAAAGCGTTTTTTATTTGCCTTCTATAAAAGGTTGCGTTACATGCTGGCCCTAAGTTCTCAACTTGAACAGAAAGTCCGCATCATGGTTAAAGACGCAAAAGTTATCGAACATCTGAACACCCAGCTCACAAACGAGCTGACGGCCATCAACCAGTATTTCCTGCATGCCCGCACACTGCGCCACTGGGGCGTGACCCTGCTGGGCAAGAAGGAATATGAAGAATCCATCGAAGAAATGCGCCACGCCGACTGGCTGATTGAACGCATCCTCTTCCTGGGTGGCCTGCCGAACGTCCAGCGCCTGAACACCATCCTGATTGGTCAGGACGTGAAGGAAATTCTGGAATGCGACCTGAAGCTTGAAGAAAAGGCAATTGGCGACCTGCGTGAAGGCATTGCCTATTGCGAAAGCGTGCGGGATTACGTCTCTCGTGACCTTCTGCTGAAAATCCTGACGAACGAAGAAGAGCATGAAGACTTCCTCGATCGCCAGTTCGACCTGATCAAGCAGGTTGGCATTGAACGCTACATCCACCTGAACTCTGCTGCAGCTCCTGATCAGGACTAATCCTGTTCTCCCCTGCCCCCGGCTTTTCTGGCCGGGGGCAGTCGGCGCTCCTAGCGCGCCGCAAATGTCTGAGCGTAAAGTTCCGGCTTAAATCCCACCACAACAGAACCAGCCTCCAGAACGGGCCGTTTGATCATCGATGGCTGAGCCAGCATCAACGCCAGAGCTTTGGTCGCATCCAGATTGCTTTTCTGGTCTTCCGGTAGTTTGCGGAAGGTTGTTCCCGCACGGTTGAGCAGCGTTTCCCACCCCACCACATCCATCCATTTTTTCAGATGCGCGGCGTCAATGCCCTGACTTTTATAGTCATGGAACTGATAGGCCACACCGTGCTCGTCCAGCCACGTCCGGGCCTTACGCATGGTGTCACAACTCTTGATCCCGTAAATCACGACTGGTGTTGCCATCTACCGTCCTCCCATCCTTTCACTATAAGCTTCTTGCCTCTGGCTGAACTGATTGACAGACTTGTCAAAATTATACCACTTTGCAGCCATGCTTCGTTTGTCCATCCGCCCATTTGGCATCAGTTCTGCTCTTCTGCTTGGCGGATGCACAGTACAGGGCGCCCCTTCTTTTTCACTGGTCGGTGCGTATTTTCCAGACTGGATGCTGTGCGGCATGATCGGCATTGCCGCTGCTGTCAGCCTGCGCGTGGTTTTTGTGCTGACTGGCGTTGATGCCATACTGAGCCTACGCCTGTTTACCTACCTGTCCCTCGGGGTTATCACCGCCTTGCTGACATGGCTCATCTGGTTTGGACCGTAGAGTATTATGAAGAAAGTCTCTCTTTCCACAACCAGCCCAATCGGGCTCGCCATTGCTGCGGTCTGCATTCTCGGTGCCATTGGTCTGGGTGTGTACGTCTCGCGTCAGGACAGCGCCTACCCCTCATCCGATAGCGGCTCCATTGATGCCGAAGTGGTGCATATGGCTTCCACGGTCGGCGGCCGCCTGATTGCATTACCTGTGCACGTGAATCAGGCCGTTAAAAAGGGAGCCCTCCTCTACCGTCTTGACCCGGAACCATACGAACTAGCCGTGCATCAGGCAGAAGCCAATCTGACCTTGGCAGCCGCGGAAGTGGAAAACCAGAAACGCCTGCTGGCTGTCAAAACTGCCAATGCGGCTGTTGCGCAGGATCAGGCGACCCGTGCGCAGACCAATCATGATCTGGCAGCCCGCACAGTGGAACGCCTTAAACCTTTGGCCGGCCACGCCTATATCCCCTGGCAGCAATATGATCAGGCCCGTGTGGCGTTGAATGATGCCGCCATTTCCCTTTCCCAAAGCCATCAGCAGGCCGATGCCGCACAAATTGCCATTGGCGATCTGAAAAGCTCTCTTGCCGCCCAGCAGGCTGCACAGGCCATGCTGGATCAGGCCCGTTACGCCCTGCGCCAGACAACCGTCGTTGCCCCGACCGATGGCTACGTCACCAGTCTGCGCGTCAAGGAAGGGGAAATTCTGGCTCCCTCTCAGGTTCTTTTCACACTGATTGCCAATGATGCCTGGTACGCCAGCGCCAATATTCGGGAAATCACCCTGCCGGCCATCACGCCGGGAGACTGTGCAACAGTCTATTCCATGATTGACCGCCGCACGCCCTTGCGCGGCCATGTGGAAAGCATTGGCTGGGGTGTCGCTTCATTAGAGTCCGCCGGTCTCGCCCGTGGACTGCCATTGGTCCCGCGAGAGATGGACTGGGTGCATGTGGCGCAGCGCTTCCCCGTGCGCATCCGGCTGGACCCGGCGGACCCACGCCTGCTGCGGCTTGGTGCCACAGCCACAGTCGAGATCCGGCATGGCGAAGCCTGCCACTAACAAACCACCTCTGACGGCGGCCCGCCTCTGGCAGCTTGTCACGGAGCGCGCGCCCGGCAGGGGCGGCAACGCTCTGCGGGTTGCGGCGGCCTGCACCACAACTGTGCTGGTGGGGGAGATCTGGCAAGTGCCGGACATTGCCGTGCCCGCCCTTGTCACCATGGCCCTGTGGCAAAAAGACCGTGTGACCAATGTGCTGGCCGGGCTGGCCGTTAACATCCTGTTTGGCGTCATCATCCTCATGATGTTCGGGCTGATGCACCTGACGCTAGACCACCCGATGGGCCTTGTCATCGCCACCGCCGTTTTATCTTTCGGGTTCTTTTTCCTCGGCTCCGCCAGCAAGCTGAAGCCTGTAGCCTACATGCTGGGGCTGGTCGTAGTGTATGCCATGATCGCCATCGGGAATGTGCCCTTTGGAGAACTGGCAACCCGCGCCCTGCTCTATGCCGATCTGTTTATTCTGGTGCCGGGTGCTGTCATGGTGTGCCTCGCGCCCTTCATCTGCCCGTCTCCCAAAACCATTCTGACCCGCACCATTGCCCACCATCTGCGCCTGAGTGCTGCCCTGCTGCGCAACCCTGAAGATGAGCAGACGTGTGATCAGGCCGAAGCCCTGCTACGCGACGGGACAAAGGGCATGATGATGTCCCTGAAAATGGCAGGACTGGAAAAGCTTTGGCGCAAGCAGGATCTTGCCAGCCTGCAACAAGCCATTCCACGCAGTATCGGTGTTCTGGCCCTCGCCCATGCTGCTGCGTGTGAGGCAACAGACGCATCTGACACGTACCCTGACGCTCCAGAATCCCTGATTGAAACCCTGCTTGAAATGGCAGATATTTTTCAGAGCGGAGGCTATCCAACCGATATCGGGCAACCTCCTGTGCCGTACACCTCCCCGGCTCTTGCACAGATCGCTGCGTTGCTGCCAGATTTTACGAAACCGATAGAAGACGAGTCCTCGGAAAAAGCCAAAAGCAAACCCTCTTCCTCCGGTTTTTTCGCACTGGATGCCTGGACCAACCCGGAGCATGTGCGCTTTGCCGTGAAAGGCACCGCAGCTGTGATGCTCAGCTATTTTATCTTCAAAATTCTGAACTGGGACGGCATCCACACCTGCATCATCACCTGTTTTATTGTCGCACTCCCCACCATGGGAGAAATGATTTCCAAGCTGACCCTGCGTATCAGCGGAGCTCTGGTTGGGGGCGCGCTGGGCATCCTCTCCATCATTTTCGTGATGCCGCATCTGACCAATATCGCCGCCTTTCTGGCGCTCATTTTTGCAGGCTCTCTCCTGGCTGCATGGGTTAAGTCCGGGGATGAACGGATTGCCTATGCAGGCTTCCAGATTGGTCTGGCCTTTTTCCTGTCAGACCTGAAGGGCTATGGCCCGACATCGGACATGACAACAGCGCAAGACCGCATTATCGGCATTCTCCTTGGAAACTTCATTACCTATGCCGTTTTTACCAGCTTCTGGCCATCCAGTGCTTATGACAAAATCCGGGATAAAGTTTCCGCCGCTCTGAAGGCGTTGCAGGCGCAGTTCAATGCTTCCTCTGTGCAGGATGAACTGCAACAGGCCGCCGCCGTGCAAAGCGCGCTGGCACAGGCCGAACGTATGATTGAATTTGCCAGCGTTGAGCCCATCCATCTGCGCGCCAATATGGATGAACTCGCCAGCTATCAGGCCATCACCAGCCAGATCTCCTGCCTGACAGAAGACGGTCTGATCCCCGCCCGACGCCCCGCTGCGTCTGCCCAACTCGCCTCTCTGGACAAGGTGGTGTCATGACCCGCTTCTCCCTTCGCTCAGTTCGCCTGACCACAAGCCTGCTTTTTCTGCTGGGAGGTTGCGCAACGGAAGCTCTGAACAGCGCACCGGACCGGCCAGATGCACCATGGCAGCCCAATGTGTCCGACAAAGGCGAACTGCTGCCGGGCAAAAACAAACACGCGCTTGCTCTGCCTGCGGGTTACACACTGCCTGCCAACGAAACCATTGCCCCGCGCCCGGCAGATGCGGATGTCAGCACAACGCACACTTATTCCCTGCCGGAACTGATTGACCTTGCGCAGTCGGCCAACCCCACTACCCGGCAAGCGTGGAACACTGCGCGCGATGCCGCTCTGGCTGTGGGCATTACCCGCACAGCCTATCTGCCGCATTTAAGTGCGACTGTGGTGGGCGGTTATACACACCAACACAACAACGGCAACAATCCCAGCCTGAGCAATGCCGGGCATATCGGAAACGTTATCAATAACGGGATTAATCAGGCGGAATCCCTTGGAGACGGCGTCCGCAATCGCAATTCCGGACATGGCGAAGTGCAGACGCTCAGCATGCAGTGGCTGCTGTTTGACTTTGGCAAGCGGGAGGCCGTGGTCAACGCCGCCAAACAGACGCAGCTCGCCACCAATATTCTGTTTACGGCGGCGCATCAGAAAGTCATCTACGCGGTGGCACTGGCTTTTTATACCCATGCCGCGGCAGCCGCCCGCGTTACGCTGGTGCAGCAGGCTTTGGACAATGCCCGAAAGGTGCAGGCGGCGGCTGAAATGCGCCTTAAGCAAGGGCAAGGCACCATTGTGGATGTGACGCAGGCTCAGCAGATGACGGCACAGGCAGAGCTCCGGCTTGTGCAGGCCCAGAATACCGCAGAAAATACCTATCTGGACCTGATGACCGCCATGGGGATTTCCCCTAATACACGCCTGCAAACACAGGATATTTCAAACCGCCCGCTGACAATGGCCGACATGCGCCTGACAGATGATATGGTCCGGCAGGCCGTCGCGCAGCGCCCAGATGTTCTGGCAGCCTATGCTGCGACAAAAGCCTCACAAAGCAATATTGCCGCTGCAAAAGCCGAGTTTCTTCCAAAGGTTTTCCTATCCGGCAACGTTGCCTACACCACCGGCCATCTGGCGCTGTCTTCCGTGCCCGGCATTGGTGCAGATTCCAACCCAACTCTGAACCTGTCGACCAACAATTTCAGCAGCCTTATTCTGGGTGGCATTACCGTGCCGGTGTTTGATGGTGGCATGCGGGCTGCGATGTTGCGGCAGGCCAAAAATCAGGCGGATAGTGCTCAGACCCTTCTGCGTAAAACTGTTGATGAGTCCGTGAAACAGATTGTCATGGCAGAAAACAGCCTGCATGGCAGCCTGAGCGCCTACACAGCGGCAGGCCACCTGCAAACCGCAGCGCAAACCAGCTTTAACGCCGCCTTTGCCGCTTATCGGAACGGGGTCGGGTCCATCACGCAGACCACGCTGGCACAAACAGGTCTGCTGGATGCGCAGCTTGGCCATTCAGACACCTATTATGCCGCCCTGATTGCAGCTGCCAGTCTGGCCTTTGCAACCGGCGCTCTGGGCGATGCACCGCAGAACTAACACCCTCCTCCTCCTCACACACAACCCGCCCATGGTCCGGCAGAACCGCAAGAGACTTTGACCTCAGAGGACAGGGCAGTAGAATGGCAAAAACTGTCATCGCAAACAGGAGTGTTGTTTAGAACGCCTCCCACAGGAAACCAGTGCATTATGCGGGCCGCCTTTCTGACCAGCCTCCCGGGGCATACAGAGCAGCGTTTCAGGCGGCCTCGCCTTGCATCCCGCACTCTTCTGTCCCTTCTGGCCTGCCTGCTCCCGGCAACCGGACTGGCACAAAGCCCGGTGGATGATCAGGCCGAGCGGGACCAGCAAAGTCTGGGAAACTCGGCCCCATTCATGAATCAGTCCGCCATGGGCATCGGCATCAATGCTTTGCATCTGCCGCGCGCCAGCAAAACCGGCAATGATGATCTGGACACCAGTGACAACCTGCTGGGCACGATGGGCGGCCTGCGGACGTGGTTGTATAAATACGGCATCACGTTTGAGATGGAAGATGTGGAAGAACTGTGGGGCAACACCTCCGGCGGGGCCCCCAGCACCATGGATGCGCGGAGCGGGAAAGGCTCCGGACCGGCCTATGATGCCATCACGGCCCCGACCCTGACCGTTGATCTGGAAAAACTGATTGGCCTGAAAGGTGGCATCTTTACCATAAGCGCCCTGCAGACCCGCGGACGTTCCATCACGCAGGATCATCTGGCCAACTTTAACCCCGTCAGCAGTTATGAAGCCGACCGCTCCACGCGCCTGTTTGAACTCTGGTACCGGCAGCTGTTCTTTAACGGCAAACTTGGCGTCAGGATCGGGCAGCAGAATCTGGAATCGGAATTCATGCTGACTGAATATGGCGGGCTGTTTCTAAATTCCAATTTCGGCTGGCCCATGGCGCCTTCTGTCAATTTGTATAGTGGCGGACCCTCATGGCCTCTGTCATCACCGGCTCTGCGTGTCCGTTATCACCTGACCCATGCCTGGACCCTTCTGGCGGCCGTTGCGGATGATAACCCTCCGGGCAGCCGCTATAACGCCTTCAACATCCAGAATGGCGGCAACGCAGCGGACCCCACCAATCAGGTCACGCATGATGGCAGCGGCACGCGCTTTAATACCGGCACCGGCGCGTTGCTGATCGGGGAATTGCATTACACGCTCAACCGCCAGCCAGAAGACCTCTCGGACGCGACCAAAGATCCCGGCCTGCCCGGCATTTATAAACTGGGCGGTTTTTACGACACCGCGAATTTTCCGGATTATCGTTACAATACGCACGACCAGTTGATGGGGAAAAACGGCGGTTCCCCACGCTGGGACCGGGGAAACTGGATGGTCTATGGCGTTATTGACCAGATGGTCTGGCGGCCTTCCTATAAATCCGATCGCTCTCTGGGTCTGTTTGCCCGCGCCACGGGAAATAGCGGGGACCGCAATCTGGTGAGTTTTGCAGCGGATGCCGGGCTGAACCTTAAAGCGCCTTTCCTGAGCCGCCCGAACGATACATTTGGCGTTGGCTGGGGCATTGGCCGCTCCAGCTCTGGCTGGCGTCAATATAACCGGAACGCAGGCAGCCTTATCCCCGGCAATGAAAACCATCTGGAAGTGACGTATCAGGCGGAAGTTCAACCCTGGCTGGTTATCCAGCCGGATTTTCAGGAAATCTGGAACCCAATGGGCGGCAAAGCGGACCCCCGTTATCCCTCTACCGGGCGCCGCATTGGCAATGAGACGGTTTTCGGCCTGCATACAAGCGTGACGTTCTAAGCGTCTCGCTGTCCCTGTTGAAGTGCAGGCCAGAATATGAGATGAGTATGTTATAACGTATAATTTCAGAGGATCAGTGTGCCCGAACATCTTTTGGCCTGATACGCCGTTTCGTGGCGACACCCCGGACTCACCACCCGCCTGCCCTGCGTGCGGTGTCCTCTCGCATCAAGGGCTTTTCTCTTCCAGCATTTCCTATCCCGCAAAATGACCACATCCCGGTGTGGTCTGCTTTTTTGCTTGCAGAAAACGTCCCTCTCTCCGGCATGATGGCGGACGGCTTTCTGCCTCTGCCATCTTCCGTCCTTCCACCCTTCAGCCTTAACTGTCCATGAAAACAAACCTGCCTCTTTCTCTGCCCGGAAAACAGACTTTCATGCGTGCGCTCTCTCGCACCCTGATGCCCTCCGCCATTGCACACTGGCTGGGTGTGCGGGCCATTGCCATCGCACCGGAACAGGTGGCCGTGCGGGAAGGGCTGCGCGCGGGGGTAGCTGTTGGCACCGTCATGCTGCTGGCGCTGTACCTGCACATGCCCCTTATGGCGTGGTCCGCCTTTGCTGCGTTCTGGACCTGCCTCGTGGACCCCGGCGGCCTGCTGCGCTCCCGGCTGGAAACCATGCTTAAATTTGCAGCACTTGGCACAGTCATCAGCGGGTCCGTCTCCGCAGCCGCAGGGTTTGGGATGCTCCCCGCCTTTGTGGCACTCGGCGTGAGCGTTCTGGGCTGTGCGCTCCTCCGCCTGCGCGGGGCAACAGCCACGCAAATTGGTGTTCTGGCAGCCATCGTCGCAGTGGTAGCGGTCTGTTATCCCTTTCCGCCAGAAGTAGCCGTGCGGCTGTCCGGCCTGTTTGCACTGGGGGCCATCTGGGCCACTTTGATCTGCGTTCTGGCATGGCCGGTAGACCCGTATATGCCTTTGCGGCTGGCCTGTTCCGCCGTGCTGCGGGAAGAAGAACGCATGACGCGCCGTCTGCTGGACTTCATGAAACCCGGCGGCCCGGATATGGAGCAGGAAAGTGCGTCCATCGGGGCGTTCCGGCGGGAAATCCGCAGCCGGATTGAACGGACACGTGGCCGCATTGAGATTTTGTCCGCTGACGCCATCAGCAGCAGAACCCGCGCCACCCTTCTCCCGGCTATTGAAGCCTGTGACCGGATTTTTATCGCGCTGATCGCCTTTGAACATGCCGTCTTATCGGGCGAGACCTCCCACGCAGCCCGCCGCACGGTGCGCGTTGTCACCACAACATTGCACCGCATGGCGCGAGAGGCCCAGCGCCCGGAACCTCGGCCCGAGCGCCTGCATCGCCAGCAGCGTCTTCTGGCCCGCATTGCGGAACAGGATGCAGATCTGTTTGGCAAAGGGGCACATGTCTGTGCACGAGCCGTGCAGGAACTGATCACCGCCTGGCAGACCCTCTCCACCTCGCACGCTCAGCCTGCCGGGCAGACAAAAACTGGCGCACCACGCTCTGTTGCCTTACCACGGGCGCAAGGCGTGCGACACGCTGCGCGGCTCTCTTTTTCGGTGCTGATAGCGTATGCCATTTCTCTCAAGCTTGACCTGCCTTACGCCTACTGGGCGATGATGGCCGTCGTTGTTGTCACGCAGCCCAGCGTAACAACTACCCTCCCCCGTACCATTGAGCGCGTTATTGGCAGTATTGCAGGCGGCCTGCTGGCGGCGGTGATGGGCGTGCTCCTGCCGGTCTGGAGCATCCTGCTGCTAATCTTCCCGCTGGCAGCGGCAACTATTGCGCTGCGGAGCGTCAATTACACCTTGTGCGTGATGTTCATGACCCAGCTTTTCGTGCTGGTGACGGATCTGGTCAGCCCCGGTCTGGGGTGGGATGTGGCGCTGGCGCGCGCCATCAACAACATTATCGGCAGTCTGGTGGGGCTTGCAGGCTGCTTCCTGCTTTGGCCAGAACGCCGCGGTGCCCCTCTGGCCGCACAGGTGGCCGATGCGTTCCGGGCCAATATCCGTTACGCAGCACTTGCCACAGGTCCGGAAATCCTGAGCTGGCACCAGATTGAAAGCGCACGCCGCAAGGCTGGCACCACCAGCACCGTTGCGGAAATTCAGTGCCAGACTGCACGGCTGGAAGGGCTCCGCCGCTCCGACCAGATCGGCAAAGCACGAGAAATCCTCTTTTTGTTACGGAAGCTGGCGGGCGCTGCCAGTGTCTGGTGGATGGAAAAAACACCAGAGCCTACCCAAGCAGTCCGGCAGCGGGCAGACTTGTATAGCCGTCTGGCGGAACGCTTTGACCCGACAGATCAGTCCTCGTCTAATGCTGCACCACTGGCGGACGCCAGGCTGGATGATCTGCTCACATTGTTACGGAAACTGGATCTGGCGGATCTGGACGACGAACACATTAAGGCTGTCAGTCAGGGGCACCCCCTCTGACTGACAGCCCTGTTTACGCGGCGTAAGAAACAGCCTGATTTTGGCGGAACGTCTGCGCGACCTGACGAGCCAGCATCGCCACATCAGGCTTAATGGCGTTGTGCAGCGCACGCACACTCTCATGAGCCGCATAAAAGCGCTGCCCCTGGTCACCACTGAGCTGAATAGCTGTTCCCAGAAAAACGCCGTCTATTTCGATAATTTTTGAAGTACGTATCATGACTGACCTCGAAAACAAAAACCCCTTGAGGGGTGTCTCCGCCGGCAGTTTCACTCCCGGCGGATTATAGAGTGTGCCTGTTCTGCACACCATGACCTTTGATCTGCTGCATTCGCACGCAACATCGCGGGTCCCTGCACATTCGCAGCGTCATCAAAACCGCTCCCTGATTTCATTACTGCCTCACGGTGGTGAGGTGAGCCCGACCCTATGAGCAAAAATGCGGCTCGTCAATAAAAACACGATTATAATAGTTGTTATGTTTCTATTTTATTAAATTTAGACGATTGATATTTGTGGATATTTATTTCTTGTTTTTCAATAAATTAAGACTTTATGCGCCAACAAAAATCCAAAATTCCTATTGAGAATGCGACCCATCCATCCACTTCAGAGACTTCACATTTTTGCGAGACTCGGAGTTCAACTGCCTTTGATCGTATTTAACACCAAGCCGATTTAACTCTCGGCATCATACCGGAAACAGGCGGGGTCATGATCCACCACCATGCCCACCGCCTGCATCCATGCGTAAACAATCACAGGACCAACAAACTTGAAGCCTCGCTGCTTCAAAGCCTTAGAGAGAGCCTGAGACGCAGGCGACTGGGCCAGTACCTGCCCTGTTGTATTGACCACCGGCGCACGGGGAACCATTCCCCAGCAGAACGCAGAAAAATCCTCGCCCTGCTCCTGCATGGCCAGATAGGCCCGCGCATTCCCGATTGTCGCCTGAATTTTGGCCCGCGCCCGAATAATGCCGGGGTCCTGCATCAGACGCTCGACATCGGCTTCATCAAAGCGCGCCACCTGCTCAGGATCAAACGCAGCAAAAGCTTTCCGAAAACCCTCGCGCCGCCGCAGAACCGTCAGCCAGGATAAGCCCGCCTGAAACCCCTCCAGCATCAGCATTTCCCACAGCATGCGGCTATCATGCACCGGGACGCCCCATTCTTCGTCATGATAGGTGCGCAAAAGCGGGTTTGTCTCCGCCCAGCGGCAGCGTGTGACAGGAGCGGTGGAGGAGGACGGACTCTGACTTTTCATATTGTCTTTCTATACGGTCCTGCTGCCAGCGTCATGCCTTCAGAGACTTTTGATAAAACCCACAGGCGTGCCATCCGCAGGATTGATAAAAACCACATCATCCGGTGCCCGACGGGGTGTATCAATGGCCAGAAAAATGACCGGATCACGCAGAATACGCGGCAGGGCATGCACAGCCCGCCGCGGGAACACCAGCAGGTGCCCCGGAGCAAAGGGGGCCTCATCCGCCGGATCATCAATCCAGAATGTCCCCTCCCCGGAGAGGACATGGAGGACTTCATCACACTGGGTGTGATAATGAGGCGGAATATCCCGATAAATCCGAAACACTCTGATACTGGCTTCGGATTTATCCGTCAGATAGGTATCCAGAAGCATGGTCTCAGCGGTTTCCGGGAAAGCCGCTGCAATTTTAGTGAGGTCAAACCGTCCGCCACTGCGGTTTAAGGTCATTATATGCTCTTCTTCAATCACGAACGTTTTTCTCCAACTCTGAGCAGTTTCTGCAAAACGGTTTTATCCGGACCTCAGGCCGGAAAGCCTTCAAGCACAATCTTCCCTTTTGCCTGACCGCTCTCAATCACTGCATGCGCCTCGCGCAAATTGGCCGCTGTGATTTTGCCGAAATTTTTACCAAGTGTCGTGCAAAGACGCCCTTCATCCACAAGACGGGCTACGTCGTTCAGCAGTTTTCCCTGTTTGCCAATATCTGCTGTTCCAAACAGTGAGCGGGTAAACATGAGTTCCCAGTGCAGGGAGAGGCTTTTCTTTTTGAAGGGCACGGCATCAAGGGTAGCCGGGTCATCAATCAGACCGAAGTGGCCTTGAGGCGCAAGCAAGTCCACAATATCTGCCACATGCTGATCCGTCTGGGTCGTGGAGAAAACAAAACCGGGGCTACCTGTTGGCAGTGCAGCAACCTGCGCAGCCAGAGGCTTGCTGTGATCAACCACAAAATGTGCCCCAAGGGATTTCACCCATTCCTGCGTTTCAGGGCGAGACGCTGTGGCAATAATCGTAATATCCGTCAGGACTCTCGCCAGTTGTATGGCCATAGAACTAACCCCGCCTCCGCCACCAATGAGAAGAAGAGACGGCTTCACACCGGGAACGGACCGCCGGATATCAAGGCGATCAAAAAGCATTTCCCAGGCTGTAATGGCTGTCAGCGGCAGGGCCGCCGCTTCAGCCCAGTTCAAAGAACGAGGTTTACGACCGACAATCCGCTCATCAACGAGATGGAACTCCGCATTGGTCCCCGGTCGATCGAGAGCACCTGCGTAAAAAACCTCATCTCCAATAGAGAAATCCGTAACATCAGGCCCGGTCGCAACAACAATCCCGGCAGCATCCCAGCCCAGAACCCGCCATTGACCCTCCTCCGGCGTTGCGCTGCGACGGACTTTTGTATCGACGGGATTGACCGAAACAGCCTTGATTTCCACCAGAAGGTTTCGTCCGGCAGGAACAGGCTTTGGCAGATTGATGTCCTGCAAAGAAGCCGGATTTTCGATGGGAAGAGGTGTCTGATAACCGATGGCGCGCATGAGTTCTGCTCCTCTGTTGAGTCAGGAACACCGTGAGCGCTATGCTCTTGCCACACAAGAACGCACTTTTAACGCCCATAGTATCGGAAATGATACCGTCATGACCCGTATTCGTCATAAATCACTTGCGTGCAGCCCCGGCTGTGCTGTTGAGGCGACGCTTCAATATATCGACGGAAAATGGAAAGGGGTGATCCTGTATCACCTGCTTCAGGGAACCCTGCGCTTCAACGAAATCCGCAAGCGCCTGCCCAATATCACCCAGCGGATGCTGACAACGCAGCTGCGCGAACTGGAGCATGACGGATTTGTTCTACGAACGGTTTATCCAGAAGTTCCCCCGAAGGTGGAATACAGCCTGACCGAACGGGGGCTTACGCTGGAGCCAGTGATCGTGGCGCTCAAAAAATGGGGAGATGAAAATACCGAGTTCGGACAGAGCACGCCGCCATAACCGGGGCTGAAACGACCAGACAATCATTTCAGCATGGCACAAAACCCTGTAGGGTCCGCGCAGAGAGCGACGAAAAACAATTTGCGACAGGTTATGAACAGGTTTTTTTCCAGAATCACCACCAGACAACTGGTGTTCAGCGCAGCCTTTCTGTTTGTGTCCGGATGCGCTTCTCCTGTTTCCGTCGCTCCGCTTTCCCTCCGGCAGGCCTATCAGGAACACAGCCAAAGTGCACTCAGTGGCAGCAGGCTCAGCAATACCACTCATACGGTTCTCCAACTGCAAAACCTGCTGAGTGCATGGGAAAACCACCCTAAAGAGACCATCGCCACCCTCCGCAGTCTGACACAGGCCCATTTTTATGCGCAGGGTCTGGCTGACCAGCTTTTTGCCCTCGCTGAACTCAGCTACATGCACGCCCACCGGCATGCAGACCGGGCCGAATTCATGGCAGCCGCCCTGTATGCTTACGCGTATCTCAACCCCAATGGCGCGGAAAACGAACGGCCAAAAGCGTACGACCTGCATGTCCGGCAGGCCTGTGACCTCTATATGCTGGCGCTGACAGAAGCCTTTGGCAGCCCCGTCAGCCTCACACCCCAACGCTGGACGTTACCGTTCGGCACGCTGGATCTGAGTACGACGCCCAGCCAGTTGGTGTGGCATGACCATGTGTTGCAGGATATTCGCCCCATGGCCCGGCTTTCCGTCCGGGGGCTGGAAAATGTTTACAGCCATACCGGACTTGGCGAACCCGCCGGTGCACTCCCTCACATGGACCACCCGGAAAGCCGCTCTTTCCAGATTACGGAAAAGCTGAGGGTACCGCTTAACCTTCTCCTGTCACTCAATCATCCACGCCAGCAGGTGTTGACCAGCACCCTGCGCGGCAGGCTGGATCTGACAGCTATTGATGAAGACCTGAGCGAACATACAACACCCACCACTCCGGCAGCGCCACAACCGGTCCCCTTACAATATGATCAGACAGCGGCTCGCGCGCTCAGCCTGAGTGACGCAATGGACTGGTCCTCGGAATATAAAGGGTTTCTGGACGGGCGTTTTTTTGACAATGGCCGCACACCACAACTGGCCACCATAGAACCGCATCAGGTCGGGCGGATGCCAGTCGTACTCATCCACGGCACCGCTTCAAGCCCGGCCCGCTGGGCCAATATGGTGAATGACCTGCTGGAAGACCGGGACATTCGCAAACATTACGAATTCTGGTTTTTCTCCTACGCCACCGGAAACCCAATCCCTTATTCCGCTCTGCAACTCCGCCACGCCATTGCGCAGGCGGTAGCGGACCTTGGCGGCGTCAAGGCGGACCCTGCGCTGGGGAACATCACGCTCATTGGGCACAGTCAGGGCGGGTTACTGGCCAAGATGCTGGTCATTAACAGCGGAGATGCGTTGTGGAACGGCCTGATCCCCCGCCCGCTGTCATCCCTGAAGCTGACGCCGGATGCCAGGACGTTGCTGCAGGACGCTCTGTTTCCCACACCTCTGCCGGAAGCAAAGGAGGTTGTGTTTATCTCCACCCCGCAGCACGGCAGTTACATGGCCAATTTCTCTCTGGCGCGTCTTGTCGGGCGGATGGTGAGCTTTCCGCTCACTGTGCGTGAAGTCACCAAACAGGTTCTGGTCAGTGACCCGAATGTCGCTCGGCTCAACATGAATCCCTGGCGGGTGGGAAGTGTGTACGGCATGTCTCCCCATAGTCTCTTCATCCAGTCTCTGGCCTCCATTCCAGTGGTGCCGGATGTGCGCACCCATTCCATCATTCCTGTTCTGGGCAATAAAAGTCTGAAAAATTCTGATGATGGCGTTGTGAAGTATGAAAGCGCGCATGTGCCGGATGTGGATTCTGAACTGGTCGTCCGCCACTCCGGCCACTCCACACAGTCCAACCCGATTACCATTGCTGAAATCCGCCGTATCCTCCGCAACCATCTGGCCCGCACGCAGGGCGGCACTCTGGAAGGCGGATTGATAAGCCAGAGTGATATTACCGCCATTGGCGGCCAGTTTGTCCCCACACGCGGCAACGGCCCCGGCACAGCCGAAACGCCCGATGGCATCCTGCCTTCTATTCCGCCAGTGCCCGCACAGGTGAGCCACTAATGCCGCAGACGTCCAACAAACCCGCACACGGCAGACGCTGGGCCCACTGGTTTGCGGGGTGTGCCACCTTCCTGCTGGGAGCGTTTGGCACACCGGCTCTCTATTATTCCACGTTGGAGCCGGATGCGCTGCGACTGGGGCTGACCTGCCTGTTTCCGCTGGTTCTGGGCACAGCGTTCTTTCTGCGCACGCACCAGACGGCCCGGCTGGCGCTGGCTGGCGTGAGTGCCGCGTTTGCCGTCTGGTATGTGACGGACCCACCGAAAAACAACCGGGACTGGGCCGGAGAATATGCGGTGCCCGCCAGTGTTTCACTGGAGGGGCGAACGGTACATCTGCACCACGTCCGCAATTTTATCTACAAAACACCCAGCGACTATACAGCCCGTTATTATGATGCGGATTATGCGCTGGATGACCTCTCTTCCGTCGATCTGGTTACGTCCTACTGGGCGGGGGAAAGCATTGCGCATGTCTTCCTCAGCTTCGGCTTCAGGGACGGGCGGCATGTAGCAATGTCCATTGAAACGCGCCGCCAGAAGAAGTTTCCCTATTCCGCCATTGCCGGCTTCTTTCACCATTATGAACTGTTTTACGTTGTGGCCGATGAGCGGGATCTGATTGGTGTGCGCACGGACGTGCGCAAGGAGCGCGTCTATCTGTATCGGCTCCTTCTCTCACCAGAAGCCAGAGAACGCCTGTTCAACAGCTATCTGCAGGAAGTCGATCACCTGTCCCACACGCCGGAGTGGTATAATACGCTCACATCAAACTGTACCACGGGCATTTTGACGCGCGCGCAGGCCAGCTTCCGTTACCGACTGGACTGGCGGATTCTGCTCAGCGGCTATACGGCCTCTCTCGCCTACAAGCTGGGCCTGCTGGATACCCATCTGGACTTTCGCACGCTGCATGACCGCAGCCGGATTCAGCGGCCAGAGGGTGCCACGCCCGGCCCGGACTATTCCACTCAAATCCGGCAGACTCTGCCTCTGGAAACAGATCCGTCTTCCAACAGATAAAGCCGGGAGCCGGATTTCCGGAAAAACGATACCTTTCCGAAACAGGCTATCTTTGAGTGCTGCATCATTCATGCCACAATAGCGTCCACCTCATAAGAGTGCTGGCTTCACTTCTGCTGACAGGGCCAGACGTTAAAAGACTGAAGTTGGATGGTGTGCATGAATCAGCCTGAGTCACGGGACGAAGCCTCTCCAAGTGCCGCCTCTTCGGGCGGTCCTGCTGGCTGGATAGAGCATCGGCTGCCGGTTTTTTCCGCATTCCGTAAGGAATATTTGGTCTTCCCCATGCCCCGGAACCTGAACTGGCTGTGGAATTTTGGCGCCATTCTGGTGGTTGTGCTGCTGCTGATGCTGGCAACCGGCACCTTTCTGGCCATGAACTACACCCCGACGAGTGCCGAGGCTTTCTTTTCAGTTGAAGCCATAGACCGTCAGCTTTCTGGCGGCTGGCTGCTGCGTGGCATGCATATGACCGGCGCCAACCTGTTTCTGGCCGCGCTCTATATTCATCTGTTCCGTGGACTTTATTACGGCTCCTACAAAGCTCCGCGAGAAATGCTCTGGCTCAGTGGCCTTGTGCTGCTGGTCATGGTGATGGCGACGGCCTTTGCAGGCTATATCCTGCCGTGGGGCCAGATGTCCTACTGGGGGGCTGACGTCATTACCAAAGCCGTTGGAGCCGTGCCTGTTATTGGTGGTACGCTGGAACATGTGCTGACCGGCAGTGACCATCTGGGCGACATCTTCCTGCACCGCTTTTTTGTGCTGCATTTCCTGATGGCGTTTCTGGTCGTCGCTGTTGTGGGGCTGCATGTGGCCTGCGTGCATGTGACCAAATCCAACAATCCGGCGGGAGTGGAGCCAAAAACCCCAAAAGACACACTCCCCTTCCATCCTTATTACACCAGCAAGGATCTGATCGGGCTGATTGTCTTCGCCATGGTCTTTTGTGCGCTGCTGTTTTTCTGGCCAGGCCTGCTGACAGAGCCGGACAATTATGCCCCGGCGGACCCACTCCACACGCCCGCCAATATTGAGCCGGAATGGTATTTCCTGCCGTTCTACGGGTTGCTTCAGTCTGTACCGTCCAAGTTTGGTGGCCTTCTGGCGGCGGCAGGCTCCCTGCTTGTGCTGTTTGCCTTGCCCTGGTTGGACCGTTCCCCCGTGCGCTCCGCCCGCTTCCGCCCAATCTGCCGCCCCGCTCTGCTGGGGCTGGTGATCTCCTTTGTGCTGCTGGCGCTGGTGGGCAAGCATCACGCCACCGGGGCATGGATGCTTATCGGGCGGCTGTCTGCGCTTTACTATTTTGGGTATTTTCTGGTGATCCTGCCGCTGGCCGCACGGTTTGAAAAACCGAGACCGCTCCCCACCTCCCTTGCTTCTGCCAAAGGAGATGTCTGATGGTCCGGCTTTCCCCTGCACGCACAGCAGCATTTGGCGCAGCACTGCTGGCCAGCCTGCCGCTTGTCGCCCATGCGGCCCCTGCCGCGCCCACCCCACCCGTGCCGCCGCATCAGAAATGGAGCTTTGACGGGCCTTTGGGCCAGTTCGACCAGAAGAGCCTGCAACGCGGCTTTGTCGTGTTCAATGAAATCTGTTCGTCCTGCCACGGCATGCGCAGCGTGACGTATAATGACCTCAGCGGGATCGGACTTTCCCAGCAAGCCATCAGGGATCTGGCGCATACCAAACAGGTTCCCGGGCCGCTGGACGCCGCAGGCCACCCCACCATGCGCCCCGGCCTGCCTGATGACCATCTGCGCTCCCCCTTCCCCAGTGAGGCCGCAGCCGCTGCTATGATGGGCGGCGTTGCCCCGCCGGACCAGTCCCGGCTGGCGGCCATCCAGCCCCATGGCGCAGACTGGCTGTACGCATTTCTGACCGGCTACCATATGCCACCGCCACCCGGTGCCCCGGTGGTGCCGGGCAAATTCTATAATGACTGGGCAGACGGGCATCTGGTGGGCATGCCACCCCCGCTGATGGACGACGCGGTCGAATTTCCAGATGGCACGCCTGCCACCGCCACCCAACAGGCACGGGATGTGACGACCTTTCTGGTTTGGGCCTCTGATCCGCACCGGAATGACAGACATCGCACAGGCCTGTATGTTTTTGCCTATCTGAGTGGCCTGCTAGTACTGGCCATTGCCTGGAAGAGAAAAATCTGGAAACGCGGCACCACCCGGAACGCACAGGACGCAGACGACTGATGACACACCCCGCAGACAACACCCCACCCAACGGGCAGGATCAGGACAACGGCGCTGGACGCCGTGATTTTCTTGGTATGGTCACCACGGCTGGCACGGTCACAGGACTGGCAGCCTGCGCCATCCCGTTTGTCGCCAGCCTGAAACCGCAGGACAGCGCCGCAGCCCATCAGCCGGTGGAAATTGACCTGTCCAAACTGGCACCGGGTCAGCAGATGACGGCGGTGTGGCAGGGCAAGCCCATTTTCATTCTGCGCCGCACGCCGGAAGACCTCGCCAGGCTACAAAGCCCGACCCTGGTGAACGAACTGCGGGACGCACAGTCTGACGCGCTGCAACAACCCACCTACGCCCGCAACTGGCACCGCTCTCTTGTGCCGGAATATGGTGTGTATGTTGGCATCTGCACGCATCTGGGCTGTGTACCGGCCTACACGGCCCCGGCCGCAGCGCCTGACCAGACAGGCCGTTACGCCTGCCCCTGCCATGGCTCGCAGTTTGACCTGGCCGGCCGCGTGTTTAAAGGCGCGCCTGCCCCTTATAATCTGCCGGTTCCCCCCCATGTCATGCCCACCCCCACAACTCTGCGACTGGGTGAAAACCCCAAGGGGGAAAGCTTCGACTTTTCCACCATTGAGCAGATCTGAAAAACACGGCGTGTTGCCTGATGGCGGCGTTTGGCGGATAAGTCCCTCTCACGCGGCTGGCCATAAAAGGAGCGAAGGCTATGACAAAGACAGAAACATTCATTGTTGAAGGCATGTCCTGCAACGGCTGCTCCAGCAAACTGAAAAAAGCGCTTGAAGCCCTGAAGGGTGTGTCCGAAGCAGACGTGGTTCTGGAAGGTGGCACAGTAACCGTGCAGTATGACCCTGCCCTGGTAACGCCTGCCCAGTTTTCTGAAGTGGTGGACGATCTGGGGTTTGATCTGGCCTCCTGAGTGCCTGCTGACAAAACTGTGTCTTTTGCCCTCCTGCCGGGGTGCCCATCATGAAACAGTCTGGCCGTCGCGCGCGTCATTTTGCCAGTGTTTCACAATGCGCTCTGATTTTAAGCGGGATTCTGACTTGCCTCTGGGCTCCTGTTTCTGCCGCAGCAGAAGGCCAGAGGCGTTTGAGTCCTCTGCCCTCATCCCATAAAACCAAACGCATGATGTGCATCCGGCCCTTGTGCCATCCTATGGTGCACAAAAAAGCACAAACGCCCCCACCCCATACTGTAGCACCACCCATGTGCGCTCCTGCGCCTGCCTCGCCCGGTCAGGTAGAATGCATGACAGAAGAAAAGATCGAGGTTGTTGGGAGTGGTCATTCCTATACAACACCGACGGCAGAAGCATGGGGAAAAACGCCTGTTGCGCTGAAGGATATCCCGCAATCCGTTTCTGTTCTCACACAGCAGCGCATGCAGGATTCCAACATGCTGACCATGACGGACGCCATGCGCCAGATTAACGGCATCCGCGTTCTGCCCGGCTCGACCGCAAATTCCAATTTCTATTCTCGCGGTTATCAAATGACAACCTCGATTGACAACACGCCGGGAGCCGCTGGCACTTTGAATAATGCCAGCTTTGATCTTTCAATGTACGATCGGATTGAAGTCTTGCGCGGTTCTTCTGGCCTGCTGCAGGGCGGTGGCTCGCCGGGGGGCGTGGTTAATCAGGTGACCAAAAAACCCGGTATGGATTTTTCCGTCAATGGTGCGGCGACCGTTGGCAGTTTCAACAATTACCGCGCGGATATTGACCTTTCCACCCCCCTGAATGCCTCCAAGACCCTGCGTTTCCGCACGGCAGATCTGTTTCAGGATAATGATTATTTCTATAAATACGCCCATTCGCGCAAGTGGCAGGCTTATGGTGCTCTGGAATGGGATATTACACCCTCCACTACCTTTATTGTCTCACACGCCGCCCAGCAGCAGGATATTACGGCCCCTTATTACGGGCTGCCTGTCACGACAGAAAAGACCCTCTGGTACGGAGGCCGCAGCGCCAATCCATCACAGAAATGGGGATACAGCAATTACATGACGCAGCAGACCATCGCCTCTCTGTCTCAAAAACTTTGGGGCGACTGGAAACTGACGGCCCGCGGCACCTTTTATGACCAGAGCTACAATACGCTTTATAATGAACCCTGGACGCAGATTGATGCGCAGACCGGCACCATGCAGTATCAGGATGCAGGTATTGTCGCTATGCGTGGCACCAACAGCGCACGCTCAGCCGATATTTACGCCAATGGCAGCTTTCGTTTTCTGAACCGTACCCATTACGCCCTGTTCGGCTTCAATTACAATTCCTACAATCAGGTGACGCGTTACGGCAATATTCTGAGCGATAACATTTATAATGGTGTGAACATCAACAACACCAATAGTGTGCCACGCCCTCCCGCAGGCAGTATCAGTTATCAGGAAGACCCGGACGGATATGGCACACGGGATAATGCGACCCAGTGGGGCTTTTATGGACAACTTCGTCTTGAAATCATCAAGCATCTCTCTCTGATTCTTGGTGGGCGCGTCTCACGCTTTTCCGAACGGATGCGATATATCTCGCCCGGCCCGACCAGCAGCTGGCAGCCGGAAGCCAATATTCATGGAGAGCTCACGCCTTATCTGGGCACAGTGTATCAGATCACACCCAACATCTCCTGGTACGCCAGCTATTCCAGCATTTTCACCCCTTCTGTGGGGGATATGTCTTACCACGGCGGAGGTCTGAAGCCGCAGCACGGCAATCAGGTGGAAACGGGATTCAAAGCCGAATATTTCAATGGACGTCTGAATCTTTCAACTGCACTGTTCAGAATGGAAAACGTCAATCAACCGGTGCAGGACCCGGACCATTCCCAGTTTTATATAACAACCGGCCCCATCCGCCGTCAGGGCTGGGAAGCGCAGATTGACGGTAACATTCTGCCCGATCTCAATGTTTCTCTGGGTTATACCTATCTGGATACAAAAGTTTCCAATCCGAGCACCCCGGATTTTGGTGGCGTCTTTTCTCCGCGTCACATGTTCAAATCCTGGGTGCACTATACTGTGCCCCGCGGGCGGCTGCGCACTTTGAGCTTTGGGGTTGGACTGGACGCCAACAGCACTCTGCGCGGCAGCTACCCGACAACAGTGCAGGGCGGATACATGACGCTGGACAGCATGATCGGTTATCATGTGACACCGCATCTGAAGATCCAGCTGAATGCCAGCAACCTGACAAACCGCTATTATTATGAACGGGCAAGCGGTGTCTGGCAGTTCAATTTCCCCGCAGCCCCTCGCAGCTTTATGGCCACACTTCGTGCAAACTACTGAGAAAACGCCCCCTCATTCCCTTTCCGACTGGAAGGTCATTCTCCCCTACTGGCTTTCAGAAGAAAAATGGCGCGCCTTTGCCATGCTGGGAGGGATTATTGGTCTGTCATTTCTCTATGTCCGCACGGCAGTGTGGTTTGGAAAATGGAACCAGTCTTTTTTTGATGCCATGTTTGCGTTTCGCGCGCAGGACTGTCTTTCCCTGCTACCATCTTATCTTCTCATGGCGGCTCTTTCTTCTGCCATTTATGTTTTTCAGGTTTATCTGACACAGGTTTTATCCATGCGCTGGCGGCTGTGGAATACCCGCGTCTATCTGCGCCAGTATCTTTCAAACGAGACCTATTACCGGCTGGAGCATGGCCAGGAACAGGCAGACAACCCGGACCAGCGTATTGCGGACGATCTGTCTCAAATGACGATCTGGACGCTCAAGCTGGGACTGGACGCCATTCAGGCTGTCACCACCCTAATCTCTTTTTCCATCGTGCTGTGGGACATTGGCGGCACACTGTCCTTCAGCTGGCATGGCCATGCCATCCATATCCCCGGCTATCTGTTTCTCGGCACTGTTCTGGCAACCCTGTTTACGTCTTTGGTGCTGGAACGGTTTGGTGGCCCGCTGGTGGGCGCCAACTACCGCCAGCAACATTATGACGCGGACCTGCGTGCAGGTCTGATGGATGTACGCCGCAACTCTGAACAGATTGCCTTTTATGGGGGAGAGGAAGCTGAAAACCTACGTTTTTCACGCTATCTTGCGCATATTGCCACCAACTGGCGCAGCGTTGTGACCTACACATGGCGCGCTAATTTCATCACCAATTTTTTTCATGAAACAGCGTCCTGCCTGCTCTGGGTTATGCTCATCCCCAAACTTCTGGCTCATACGCTGACAGTCGGCCTGTATTCCCGCACCAATGCCGCCTTCATGCAGGCCCGCAATAGCCTGCAATGGTTTATTGATAATTATACAGACCTCGCCACGCTGCGCTCCATCCTGCAACGTCTGAACGAGTTTGAACGCGTTGTGGCACATCCTTTTGAAAAAGGGATTACCCGCCACACGCTCTCTTCCGGGGATGTGCAGATTGAAAACCTTATTCTCAAACGCCCGGACGGTTCTGTTCTGACCACCCTGCCCAATCTGACTCTGCACGCTGGCGAACGCTGGATGATCAGCGGCCCGTCTGGTGTTGGTAAAAGCACGCTCCTGCGTGCGCTGGCGGGTTTGTGGGGCTATGGCAGTGGCACGCTCTCATTTGACACACAGCATGCCATGTTTGTCCCGCAGCGGCCTTATGTGCCTGATGGTACGTCTCTCCGGCAGGTTCTCAGCTACCCGACCACACCGGATCATTATGACACGCAGGCTTATGAGAGCGTTCTGAAAAGCGTCAATTTGGCATGCTATATTTCTCGCCTTGATGACGTTGCAGACTGGAGCCAGATTTTCTCCCCCGGTGAGGAACAGCGCCTTGCCATCGCCCGCGTGCTGCTCTTCCGTCCACGTGTGGTGTTCCTGGATGAAGCAACATCGGCGCTGGATGAAGAGAATGAAACCCTGCTTTATAGTGTGCTGACAACACACCTTCCGCAGGCCACACTTGTCAGTGTGGCGCACCACGCCAACCTGCGCCGCTTCCATCAGCACGAAATTCTGCTGT
Source organism: Acetobacter sp. KSO5 (assembly GCF_044094635.1). NCBI lineage: Bacteria > Pseudomonadati > Pseudomonadota > Alphaproteobacteria > Acetobacterales > Acetobacteraceae > Acetobacter > Acetobacter sp. KSO5. The sequence continues at coordinate 3,089,140 of NZ_CP172014.1, forward strand.
CCCCAAAAGGCGCACTCATTCAGCCTATCCGCGAGACTGCGGTCGCCAGCGGTTCAGCAACAGCGAGTTACTGACAACCGAGACGGAACTCATCGCCATAGCTGCTCCAGCCACAATCGGGTTCAGCAAACCGCAGGCTGCCAGCGGCAGACCAAGGATGTTGTAGATAAAAGCGAAGAATAGATTTTGCCGGATCTTCGCCAGTGTTGCGCGGGAGAGTGAAATCGCATCCAGCACGCTGGTCAGATCACTTTTCATCAGCACAACGTCTGCCGTATCCAGCGCAATGGCAGACCCGGCCCCAATAGCAAAACCAACATCGGCGGCGGCCAGTGCCGGGGCGTCATTAATTCCATCCCCCACCATGCCAACAAGACCGCCAGCCGCACGATATTTTTCAACAGCGTCCGCTTTATGGCCGGGGAGAACACCGGCCATATACTCATCCACGCCAACCTGCGCCGCCACAACAGAGGCCGTGCGCTGGTTATCACCCGTCAGCATCACGACCTTGATGCCGGATTTTTTCAAAGCGCTAACTGTTGCAATTGCATCGGGCCGCAGGCGGTCAGACAGGGCGATATAACCCAGAAGCTGATCGCCAAGTGTCACACCAATAACTGTTTTGCCTTCGCTCTCAAGAAGCTCAATCGCAGCATGATCCAGCGTCACACCTGCATCCGTCAGAAAACGCGGGGACCCCAGACGGGCCAGCGCCTCACCCATCTGCGCCGTAACGCCCATGCCCGGAACAGCCTGGAATGCGCTGGCTACAGGAGCCTGCACACTGTGGGCCATGGCGTAGTCTACAACGGCGCGAGCCAGTGGATGCTCGGAATCCTTTTCCAGCGCATAAGCAACTGCCAGCAGCTGCGCAGTCTCAACCTCCGGGGCTGGCTGCACATCACTGACAGTCGGCTTGCCTTCTGTCAGGGTGCCGGTCTTATCGACAATGATGGTGGTCAGTTTTTCCGCCTGTTCCAGTGCATCGGCATTGCGGAACAGAATACCGCAGCGCGCCCCCAGCCCGGTGCCCACCATGATGGCTGTCGGCGTTGCAAGCCCCAGAGAACAGGGGCAGGCAATAACCAGCACGGAGACCGCAGAAACGAGGCTCCATGAGGCATTGCCCGTTATCAGCCAGCTGACCAGAAACGTCACCAGTGCGAAACTGACAACGGCAGGCACAAAGATACTGGAAACCTTGTCCGCCAGCCGCTGCACATTGGCTTTAGAGCCCTGTGCCTGTTCAACCATTTTCACAATACGGGACAGCGCGGTATCTGCCCCCACGCCGGTGGCTTTTACGCGCAGGACGCCATTGGCGTTCATGGTGCCACCAAACACCTGAGCGTTCGCCTGCTTGAGCACGGGCAAACTCTCACCCGTCAGCATAGCTTCATTCACCTCAGAGGTGCCGTCCACCACCACGCCGTCCACAGGCACGCTCTCGCCGGGGCGCACCACCAGCATATCCCCGACATGCACCTCCGCCACGGGGCGATCCAGCACGTCTGCACCGCTTTCCACATGGGCAATCTGAGGCTGAAGCTGGAGAAGGCCTTCAATCCCGGCGCTGGTCTTGTTCTTCGCGCGGGTTTCCATCAGCTTGCCAAGGGAAATCAGCGTGATGATGGACACGCTCGCTTCAAAATAAACAGGCTGATGCAAATGGAACAGCACCACGGCAGCACTGAAAAAATATGCAATGCTTGTACCCAGCACCACGAGCACATCCATGTTGGCTGAGCCACCCCGCACCGCATTCCATGCACGCTGGTACAAATGGCGCGCGCAGAAAAACTGAACCGGCGTGGCCAGCAGGAGCTGCATCCAGTCGGGCATCATGTGCATTGAGCCGAAGACCATGCCGATCATCTGCACAAAGAACGGCAGAGATAGGAGTGCTGTCAGAAGAAAGCGATTACGTTCCGTCTGCCAGATAGCGATACGCCGGGCATTGGGATCTTCCCGAACCCCATCATCCAGCCGCTTCGCGCCAAAACCGGCTTTTTCAATACGGGCAATAAAGGTTTCCGGTTCCACAACACCGGGCACATAAACAATATGCGCCCGCTCCGCTGCAAAATTTACGCTGGCCTGCGTCATGGGTAGTTTGTTAAGATTTTTTTCAATCCGGGCAGCGCAGGCGGCACAGGTCATGCCCGAGAGGGAGAGATCGATGCTTCTCTCATCCACCGTAAAGCCCGCTTTGCGGACTGCACCCACAACAGTCTCGATAGAAGTTTCTGGCCCCTCCATCTGCACCTGAGCACGTTCCGAGGCAAAATTGACCGTTGCCTGCACCCCCTCCTGACGGTTCAGAACTTTTTCAATACGCGCCGCACAGGCTGCACAGGTCATGCCACCAACGGGGAAACTGACGGTCTGTGACACAGAGGACTCCTTAGGGGATTTCATTGTATTTTATACCCCATACCGGTATAAAAAAGAAAGAAAACCTGCATGCAAAGCGCGTGCTCTGTCAGGGAACAGCCTTATATGACCAGTACGGCCTTCCCCCTCAACCCCGGCAGAACTCCCGGTCATGCCGTCGCGGCTTCCTGCGGAACAGCATCCTTTCTTGAGACCATACCCTCGTCGGGGTATCAGGTTGCTCCGGCCCTGCTTTTCTGCGCCCCCTCATTTGTCTGAGCTCATGCCTGTTCTTCTGCTTCGTATCCTGCCCGGCAGACCGTTTGCATCGTCACGATCCGTGCGCCTCATCGCACCAACGGTTCTGGCTGGTGGCCTTGGTCTGGTCAGTGCGACAGAGCCTGCGCTGGCGCAATCAGCAACCAGCACCAGCACCAGCACCAGCACCAGCACCAGCACCAGCACCAGCACCAGCACCGCATCCGAAAATTCCCAGACAACGTCCACCCAAAAGACTGAAAATATTGATGTCGTTGGCCACAAAGCCCGTGGCGAAGCACTGGGGCATCTGAAACCGATCATGCAGATTAAGGCCGATGAAATCCGGGCCTATGGTGTGGATTCCGCCTCTGATCTGCTGACAGCTATCTCTCCGGAAACACGCTCCGGGCGCGGAGCAGGAGGAAACGGGCCTGTCACCCTGCTAAATGGCAAACGTGTTTCGGGCATGCAGGAACTTCAGGATCTGCCCTTTGAATCCATAGATCATGTGGAAATCTTTACCGAAGAGGAAGCTCTGAAATACGGCTATTCCGCCACACAGCGCGTGGTGAATATTATTACCGTTAAGCATTTCCATGCCGTCCGCACACGTTTGAGTGGCACCACATCCACAGATGGGGGAGGAGAAGTCGGCGCGCCATCCCTCAGCTATACAAAACTGGATGGGGAACGACGGATCAATCTGAGTGCACGCTATTCCAATCAGGCCGAACTGAAAGACAGCCAGCGCGGCGTGGTGCCAGCGCGGGCCAGCGGGTTATATGCCAATGCAGGGAATGTCACCGCAGCAGACGGCGGCAGTCTGGACCCCACACTGGATGCTCTGGCAGGTACGCCCGTTACCGTCGCGGGAGCCCCCTCACTGGCTAGCACGCAAGTGCCGACACTTCAGGATTTTCTGCCTTACGCGAACCTGCCACACAGTAACGGGGACGCCTCGGCCTACACTCTTCAGCCCAGTGTGCAAAAACTGACGCTGAATGGTGTGATTGCCGGGCAGATTTTCAAAACAGTCACGTCTTCCCTCAACCTGACCTACACCCGCCAGGATCAGCACAGCCTGCAAGGCCCGGCACGCGGCATTCTGCCCCTTCCGGCCAGCAACCCGTTTTCTCCTTTTTCAGAAGACACATTGCTGTACAGAAATTTTACAGAAACCTCTCCCCTCCGCCAAAAAGTGCATACCGAAACAGCCCATGCCGGCCTGAAGTTTGATGGTGATGTGGGAAGCTGGAAGTGGAACAGCACAGGCAGCTATGACCGGTCAGAAATAACAACCAGCAGCCAGACCGGCCTGAACCTGCAAACTGTCCAGACGGATCTGACAGACGGTAGCACGGCTCTCAATCCGTTTTCTGTTTTTCCAGCCAATGCGCTGTCTCAACGCACCCTGAACACCGGCCACACCACCAGCAATAACGGGCAGGTCAGCGGGCTGATGTCAGGGAATGTCTTCTCCCTTCCCGCGGGCGATGTGGCGACCAGTCTCTCTCTCACCGGTGCTCTGACGAACCAGAATGCCGTTTCCTCCATCAAATCCGAACGGTCTTACAGCCATATCCGGCGGGAGGTGGGCACATTCCAGTTCAATGCGGATATCCCCATTGCCAACAGAAACAAGCATGTTCTGCCCTTTCTGGGAAAGCTGGATGGCAATGTAAACGCGGCAGTCAATCAGGTGTCACAATTTGGCACACTGGGCACCATTGGCGGAGGCGTGACATGGGCACCCATCTCATGGGTGCAGTTTCCACTCTCCATCACCAACAGTCAGGAAGCACCCACTGCGTCCCAGCTTGTCGCCCCCACCATCCAGACCCCCAATGTCACAACCTACGATTATGTCACCGGGCAATCCGTGCAGATCACCAGCCTGTCGGGCGGCAACCCAAACCTGAAAGCCACCAGTCGGCATGAAATCAGTCTGGGAACGTTAATCACCCTGCCCTACATCACCGGCGCACGGCTGCATGTGAACTACGTGCATGACACAACCCACAACACCATTCTCTCCCTGCCCACAGCAACCGCCGCGATCGAAAACGCCTTTCCTGACCGCTTCCAACGCAATACGGACGGCATTCTGGAAAGTGTTGATATCCGCCCGGTCAATGCAGACAGTGAAAGCCGGAGCGAGTGGAACGCCACCCTCTCCTTCTCCCAGCCGTTACAGGGCAGCGGGACGGACAGGCATGGCAAATCGAAAAAAGCGCATGGCCGGATTTATCTGGTCGCCACACAGGTCTGGCGGTTGCAGGATACCGTCACGCTGCGATCCGGCCTGCCCGCTATTAATCTGCTCCGGGGTGGCACCATCAGTGGTCTGGGTGGGCAGCCCCGGCATGAAATGGAACTTCAGGGCGGGATCTATGATAAAGGCATCGGTGTCCGCCTCGTCGGAAAATGGCAGGCTGGCACATCGACTCTGGCATCTTCCCCCGGCGATAGTCTGTATTTTAGTGCGCTGGGAACCCTTGATGCCACCGTGTTTGCAGATCTGGGTGAACTGCCACATTGGGAAGACCGGAAATGGGCAAAAAACTTCCGTCTGTTTTTATCTGTGGACAATGTTTTTAATGAACGTATCCATGTTCATAATGGAAAGGGCGCGACACCTGCGGGCTACCAGCCTGCCTTTATGGATCCACTGGGCCGCACTATTACATTTTCCATCCGTAAAACAGTGTAAATCACTCTTTTGCACAATGGCACCCCATATTTGCCTACGGATAGCGGGATAAGAGATGACCTGCTAGGAAAGGCGCCATAGAGAGAAAGGGGACACCATGGCAACGCAACCCCGGGCCACAACCGCCCCGGCAAAATGTAACACATGTGAGAGCGAGGGGACGTCCGAGAAACGCGTCCAGCAACCCCACAAAAAAGCTCTCACCAATCGGCTGCGCCGTATTGAAGGTCAGGTTGGTGGGGTGCTGAACATGGTGGAGCAGGACCGCTATTGTGTGGACATCCTCATGCAGATTTCTGCCGTGAAGTCCGCGCTGGATGGTGTTGCGACCGAAATTCTCTCAACCCACGCCAATGGCTGCGTACGCAAGGCTGTGCAGGAGGATGGCGGGGAAGAAGCCATTGAGGAACTGCTGCGCGTTGTACGCAGAATGATCCGGTAAGCCCCTTCCCCATTCTGCCGGTTTAGCGTTCCAGCGTGGCATCCGGCGCGGTCTGCGCAGGCGCGCTCATATTGCCATTCATTTTATCGCAGACGGCTTTCTGCTCCTTCATGGCCGCAGTCAGCGCCTTGCCCTGCTTTTGCAGTGTTTCAATCCTGCTGCACATAGCCATCTGCTGTTCCATACTCATGCTTTCCATGCCGTGCGGAGCCGTCTGTTTGGGGACTTCTCTCTTCATATCCCCCATGTTCTGCCCCGGTGCCATCTGCATGGGCTCAGCCTGTGCAACACCAGTAAAAAGAAGAGCTGCAAGAGCAATAAAAGAAGACCGCATTGAGTATATCCTTTTTTAGAATAAGAAAAATTCAGAACCAGCTCCGAATCCCCATTGTAAAACGCACAGTTCCGGTCTCGCCGCCCTGGTCATGCACAATCCGACGCGCCTGCGTGAGATATCCGGAATAGGTGACGGCCACGTAGGGCGCGAACTTCCGCCATAGTTCGTAGCGCAGGCGCAACCCGGCATCGACATCCGACAAGCCTGCCCCTACCTGCCGCCCCGCGTCGGATTTGGTGTAGAGATTGAACTCGGCCTGCGGCTGAAGAATCAGGCGGTTGGTCAGCAGGAAATCGTATGAGCCTTCCAGCCGGGCGGCAAAACGCCCGCGATCACTGACATAAGCCGTCGCCTGCACTTCAAACTGATACAACGCCAGCCCCTGCACGCCGAACGCCCCCCATGTGCGTGTTGGACCATCATCAAGATCCGCGCGCACGCCACCCTGAAGATTGAAATAGGGTGAGATGGAGCGGCTATAGAGCAGTTCGTGATCCCCATCATGCAGGTGACCTCGCTCCAGTGTGCCTTCGGTTTTCAGCCAGACCTTGTTGTAGTCAGATCCATACCAGGCCTCACCATCCCAGCGAAAATCCGTCCCGCCGGGTGCATAACGCCCTTCCAGCTCATTCATGATGCCGTGAAAATAGCTCTCCTGATCCATGACCGGATTGATATGGCCCAGATACACCACTGGGGTGGCAGAAGGGGCATCTGCCGCGTGGTAGCGCGTGGCAGTAACACTGGACGCAGGAGCAAAAGACGCGTTGTCCCCCGCCTGTGCTATGGGCAGGGGCAGGGCCTGTGCGACCAGACACGCCCCCATCAAAACACGATACTTCATTCCACAATCACCGTGCGGAACATGCCCAGATCCATATGGAGCATCAGGTGGCAATGATACGCCCACATCCCAGGCACATCCGCCGTGACCAGATAGCTCATCCGCGACCCCGGTTGAGAAATAAGCGTGTGTTTATAAGGCCGAAAGTCGCCTTGTCCGTTTTCCAGTTCACTCCATAATCCATGCAGATGAATGGGGTGTTCCATCATGGTGTCGTTAATCAGCGTAAAGCGGACCCGCTCCCCTTTTTTCAGGCGGATCGGTCCGGATTCTGAAAATTTCCGTCCGTTAAACCCCCAGATATACCGCTCCATATTGCCCGTCAGATGCAGGATGATTTCTCGGGACGGAGGGCGCGGGTCTGCTCCCGGTCGGGTAGCCCGCAACTGTTTGTAGTTCAGCACCCGACGACCATTGTGCTCCAGCCCGTCACCGGGGCTGCCCAGCCGGTCAACCGGCATCATGGCCACGTTCTGGTTTTCCACATTGATGGGCGGTGGCCCGGGGTCATCCACCTCAATTGGCGGCATGGTGTGGTGCATATGGCTCATATCCATACCGTGCATGTCCATACCCGCCATACTGCCACCGGACATATCCATGCTGCCCTTATCCGTCCCGGCCATACTTCCGCCCGGCATCTCCATATCCTGCATGCTCTCGCCGGGCTTCATGTCCCCCATCCCCATGTCGATCATGGTGCGGACAGGCCGCGGGTCCATTGGTGGCACCGGGCCAGCCATACCCGCGCGGGGGGCCAGTGTGCCGCGAGCAAAGCCGGTTCTGTCCTCACTCTGGGCAAAAATGGTGTAGGCACGGTCATCCTTTGGCTGCACAATCACATCGTAGGTTTCCGCCACACCAATACGGAATTCATCGACGGGCACGGGTTCCACATCATTCCCGTCCGCCTGCACCACCAGCATTTCCAGACCGGGAATACGGATATCAAAAAAGGTCATGGAGGACCCGTTGATAAACCGTAGACGCACCCGCTCACCGGCGCGGAACAGGCCATTCCAGTTCATATCCGGGGCATGACCGTTCAGCAGATAGGTATAGATAATCCCGGTCACATCCGAGATATCCGTGGCAGCCATCCGCATGCGGGACCAGGCCAGCCGGTCCTTCAGGGCAGCCGCAGCACTCCCTCCCTCGCGCGCCTCCCTCGGAAAAGAAGCAGCCGTCCTCTGGCGGAAAACGTAATAATCATCCTGCATCTTGAGGTTGTTAATCATGTCCATGGGGGACACATCCGTCCATTCGGACAGTAGAATCACATAATCCCGGTCACACACATTGGGGTCCGGGTGGATGGGGTCAATCACCACCGCCCCGTAAAGCCCCTGCGCTTCCTGCATGCCGGAATGGCTATGGTACCAATATGTGCCGCTTTGATGCAGCCGGAAGCGATAAGTAAATGTCTCACCGGGTTTGATGCCGGTAAAACTCAGGCCCGGCACTCCATCCATATCCGATGGCAGACGAATACCGTGCCAGTGAATGGACGTATCCTCATGCCTGAGCGTGTTGGTGACGTTCACCGCCACGGTATCCCCCTGCCGCCAGCGCAGCACAGGGCCGGGCACCGTGCCGCCGATACAGGGGGCGTTCAGAGCCTTGTGGTCAATTTCAATATGGGTACGGCCAACTCGCAGATCCCACGTCGCCGAAGGCTCTGCCGGAATAAGCCCGGCAGGCAATACGGCACTCGCAGAACGTGCAGGATGTGGGAGAGCCGCCATCAGGCCGCCAGCTCCCATCCCCGTCACAAACCGACGACGTGTCAGGCCGCCCCGCAAACGGGACGAAGAAAACATTCTGAAAAATCCAAACAGTCACACGCAACACCCCGTTTCCCAGCAGGGAACGGGACGGAGGACGCCTGTCAGCGCCTAGCTGTTCAGAATTCTGGGGGGACGCAGGGGCGGCAGCCAGTCAGCCCCGGCAAACCCTGTTTGTGCGGACATGCTGAAAGACTGCGCTTTCCCGACAGGCCGCAAAACCGGATGCAACGCGTCCGCCGGCGCCGGAATGTCTGTCGCAGCAACATGCACATGGCAGCATTTGTCACCATCCGGCATGGTATGGGAGTCAGGATGCGTCATCATGCACCGCCCATCCATCGCGTCTGCCTCGGAGCAGGACGTTGCCATGTGATGCATCATGGCATGATGCGCCTGCGCTTCTCGCTGGGCCTGTGCGGGTGAAATACCCGCCAACAGCCCCACCTGCATCAGCAGGCAGGCCAGCAGACCAATCCATATCCGGGCCTGTGTCCTGACCATTCAGGGCTCCTGTCCTCAGACGCGAGAATGCAAACGTAGTACTATTTTATACCCATGGGGGGAATAAACGAAAAGCCTTTTCTCCAGATGACAGGCAACCGGTTATCAGCCTGACGGCCTCTGGACGCTTTCTCCCTGGGCATCATTTTAAAATCAACTGACCTGCGTGCCTTTCTGTTTACGCACCGGAGCGGTCATGGCTTCCGGCTTCAGAAGATCCGCCAGCAGTTCGGGAGACATCGGCACACGCTCCTTCAGCACATCCGCAACCAGCCGGTTTTCCGCCAGCGCCTGTTTGGCGATGGACGCGCACAGTTCATACCCCAGCACCGGTACAAAGGCGGTAATAATGCCAATGCTGTTCTGCACCTGCTCCAGACAACGTTCCTTGTTGGCGTGAATACCGCGCACGCATTTTTCCGCCAGAACCTCGAAGGCGTTCTGCATCATCTGGATGGAGTCCAGAATGCAGTAACCCATGGCGGGTTCAAACGCATTCAACTGGAGCTGTCCGCCTTCCGCACAGAATGAGACGGTTGCATCATGCCCGATGACCATAAAAGCCACCTGATTGACCATTTCCGGAATAACCGGATTAATCTTACCCGGCATGATAGAAGAGCCTGCCTGCGCAGCAGGCAGAACAATTTCCCCCAACCCGGCCCGCGGGCCGCTGGACAGCAGGCGCAGATCATTCGCAATCTTGGAAATCTTGATAGCCAGCCGCTTGAGAACACTTGAGCAGGTCACAAACGCCCCAACATCCGACGTCGCTTCAATCAGGTTCTCAGCCTGTTTCAGCGGGAAACCACACAAATCAGACAGATGGGCCGTCACCAGTGCGCCATATCGTGGGTCACAGTTAATCCCTGTGCCAATAGCCGTCCCACCCAGATTGATTTCAGAAAGCTGCGGCACCACAGCTTCCACCGCGGCAATCTCTTTACGCAATGTGCCAGCATAGGCTTGAAACTCCTGCCCCAGTGTCATCGGGACGGCATCCTGCAACTGGGTGCGGCCTATTTTCAGGACAGATTTGAATTCTTCGGCTTTTTCCTCAAACGCATTCACCAGTCGTTTCAGAGAGGGCAAAAAAGACTGCAAAGCAAAACAAACGGAAATTTTAACGGCAGTCGGATACACGTCATTAGTAGACTGAGACATGTTCACATCGTCATTCGGATGCAGGCTATCGTAATGCCCTGCCTCAAATCCAGACGCAATAAGCCCGACATTGGCCACCACCTCATTGGCGTTCATGTTGGTCGAGGTTCCGGCCCCGCCCTGCAGCACATCAACCTTAAAATCTGGCAAATATTCCGGAAGATTCTGAGTGATTTCCTGACAGGCCTTCTCAATCATCGCAGCCTTTTCCGGAGACAGATAACCCAGTTGATGATTAGCTGAAGCCGCTGCCTGCTTAACCAAAACAAGTGCTTTAATGAGATCCGGAAATTTTCCTATTGGCGTTCCGGTAACCGGAAAATTATCTATGGCGCGTGCCGTATGCACCCCCCACCGCGCATGACGCGGCAGTACATAGGCTCCCAGACTATCCCGTTCAGTCCGCTGCACTTTGTCACTCTTCGGATCGACACTGTTTTGATAAGACATCAGGACAACCTTTCCGCCTGGAATTTCTCACAAAAAAAGCTGCCGCAGATCTGTCACCCTACTCCGGTGAACTGATCTGCGGCAGCGCGCTTATACCCTTAAATCTACTGTGTGTACCATCACGGGACACTTAGCCGACGTTAAAAATCCAGAGACGTTTTGACGTAATACATGCCACCACTAAACCCGTAAGGAGAGTAAGACGCATATTTAGCCAAACCCTGCTGCGTGTTGGCAATGGAGTGCGGCACACGCGTCGGGTGCTTGTTCCCAACGTTATTAGCACCCACGCCAACAGTCCAGCGCGGAAAAATTTTATAATCAACTTCCAGATTGGTGATGAACCCCGGATTCTGCTGGAACGGCACAGCCCCGGCCCCGGTGGGTGCTGCCATATAGACAATGGACCCATAACGCAGTTCCTGCACGGAGGCAGACCACTTCCCACGCGTCCAGTTCATGCTGATCTGTTCACGATTTTTCGGAGCGGAATGCAGAACCATCATTTTGGTGTATTCGTTCACCAGATCAGACTTTGCAGACCGGATTTCGTTATCCGAGAAATTGATCCCCATCGCAAAACGGAACTGACCAAGCTTTGCCGTGTGCAGCGTATAGTCGGCGCTAAAGTCCCCACCAAATGTCTGCGTGTTATACAGGTTGGCATAATAGGAAAGCGATGTGGCACTTTCCAGATTTGCATTTTTTAGAAGTGCCAGAAGTTCAGAGTCATTCTGGTTAACCGAATAGGTTTTGGTGCTGCCCATTCTGCCGTTAATGGCAATATAATACAGGTTCCCCGTTACGTGGAAATCATCAACCGGGGTTGCATCAAAACCGATTGAATAGCTGCGGGAGTATTCACCCTTCATGTTGCCTGCGCCAAGATATTTGGCAATGGCGCTGCTGGCGGGAATCTGATCGACCGTATAACCGGGATACGGTGCTGAATAGAAATAGGACAGCGCACCCAGCGTAGGCGGACGATAACCCGTGTTGATATTGGCGCGAATAGCCCAGCGTTTGTTGAAGTTGTAGCGGGTTCCAACAGAGCCGGTTTCAACTGTAGCAATATTATTATAGCTGCCTACGCGACCACCCAGCGTCCATTCCCACTTCTTGGTGACATAGAAGTCGAGATTAACGTTGCCTTCATACACGTCACGATTCTGGTAAGTTGCTGCCATCGGGACGTTACCCGGATGGTCAGTCGCCCCCATACCGCTCCAGGACGACGCCTCACCTTCAACCATCTGGAAGGTATCATGGCGATATTCACCACCAAACCGCAGGTTGATCGGCTTGGGTGCCCAGTCCGGGCGGAATGAACGGGACCCACGCAAACCAGCCGTCAGCTGCGTGGCAATAGATGCACCATCATAGAAGGAGGTTTGCGTGCTGCCGGGAATAGAAACGTTTTCAGAATTCGTGGTGCTGTAATTCTGTTTATCACGCGCGTAGGTTACGTAAGCATCCCAAGCAAACCCAAACTTGCGTGCCTTGATGCCGTTATCGGTCTCAAAATCCAGCTGATCCATGGCGATGTAAGGCTGGTTACCATCAGGATACAGATCGGGATTGATCCACTCATCCGAGCTGGTGTTCGCACGGTAGGTTTCCGGCACGTTCGCACGACGATGAGAGAAGGTGGACGTGCTGTAGAAATTAAAGCCACGTGCCATGGGAACAGACATGTTCTCGCTGATGGTTTCCAGCGTGGATTTGGGAATTCCTAAGCCGCGCTGAACATTACGGTTGGCCGTCTGATTTCGGGAATCATCAAACAGGGTCCCGTAAAAATCCCCGCCACGCGTTGTGGGAAGCTGATGGGAGACCTGAGCAGCAAGGTCGAGGTAGCCGCCATTCCGACCCAGAGCCATGCCGTAATTGGCAGAGCCATCCAGAGCCTGACCATCCCCTGCGTAATAACCACTGTTTTTAAAATTGATGCTGCCACCATGCGTATCATGCTTGAGCACAATATTGACGGCACCCGCAATGGCATCCTGCCCATACAGAGCAGAAGCCCCTTCTGTCACAACTTCAATATGATCAATGGCTGAAACCGGAATAAGGGAAATATCGGCCGGTTCACTGCCCCAGTTAGTGCCAGAGTTTGAATTGAAATTTGCACCAATATGGCGACGATGGCCGTTAACCAGAATCAGTGTGTCATCCGGGGACTGACCACGCAGCTGCATGGTCTGCACAAAGGAGCTTGCACCACCGCCCGGAAGAGCCGCCGTCGTAATAGCCGGATTAGCCTGTGCCAGAGCAGACAGAACGTTTGTCTGGCCAGTTTTCAAAAGTTCAGCACCTGTCACGACAGTCACCTGCGTCGTGCTGTGCTTAGGCGTTGTAGGCGAAAATACGGAACTGCCAGAATGGCCACCGACCTCGATGGATTCTTCACCACCCTTCATAGGGGTGGGTTTTGCACGCGCACGTGTGGGGGCTGCTTTTACAGAAGTCGCTTTTGTTTTTTTCACAAAAACTTTCTGCGGCTTTCCTGTCGACGATTCTGCACTTGCTGCAAACCCATTTCCTGCCGGAACAAGAGCACCGAACGCCACACTCGCGACGAGTGACAATTCAAATTTCGATATTCTGGCCATCGCATCACCCTGAAATCCGGTCGGATTAAGAAACTTATCTGGTATCCTTATGATACGTTTCCGTTATGTTTTGGCGTCATACTGAATATTGATATGTTGCTTCCTGAAGGAATTTTCTGGCTGGTTTAAAAATATAACCACTTCTTTGCGACATAAAAAATCCCCCGCACAACCAGTCATGGTTCTGCGGGGGGCTTCATTTCCAAAAACTCAATCAAAACGTAGCCATGACAGACAACGTGTCAGATCAAACTGTTTCTATCGTCTTTTTTGCCAGTGATTACGGAAAAATAGCTTACAAAATCATTCCATAACAATCGGCTTACGCACGGTCATGAGGGAAATCAGGCCAGCAACAATCAGAGCAACAGCGCAGAGGTACCACGCCATGTTGAAATTCCCGGTCCAGGAAACGATATAGCCCGTCAGAATCGGAGCTGTCAGACCAAGAGCATTACTGAATGTCAGCGTTACACCTGTGACTGATCCGATTTTCTGCCCATCCTGCAACATATCTGCAAGCATGGCGGTGTTCGCCCCATTAGCCGCAATCAGGCAACAAAGTGAGAGGGACAAAACAGCCAGAATTGGCATTTCTTTATGAAAGAACGGGAGAAAGCCAATCATCGCGCTCCCGATAATACAAAACGCGACAATAAAGCGCCGATGGCTTGGGTCAGCATTCTTGCGGAAAACAAAATGCTCCGCCACACGCCCCAGAAACACCGCGCCAATAGCACCCACCACATAACACCCTGCTGTGCCACTTCCGGAACCCAGAACATTCAGGTGCAATTCATGAATCAAATAGAATGGCACCCAGGACATCAGAAGAAAGTTCAGAAAATTCTGTGTGCATTGCACAACCAGAATGCCGCAAAATGTGGAAGAGCGAAACAGAGACAGCACTTCTGAAATGCGAATGGGACGAACACGCGCCTGCGTGGCTGATTTTTCCGGATTTCTGTAAAGCAGCCACCAGGCGAGCGCCCAGATCAGCCCCACAACACCCAGCGCCATAAATTCAAACCGCCAGCCCACTTTTGCAATCAAATAGGCTCCTGCAATCGTGCCGCCGGCAAGCCCGATCTGCATACCCGTCAGCAGCACCGTCATGACGGTGCCCCGCTCCTGCGGTTTGGCCCAGTTGCGAACAATGGTTGCACCCACACCAAATGTTGGTGCTTCCCCGACGCCGAGCAGCATGCGTGTTAAAATAAACTGTGTCACATTGCGGGTCATGCCGCCCAGAATCATCGCGCAGGACCAGACGGAAACCGCCAGACTCCCCACAAGGCGCGCGCCCACGCTATCCAGCAGGATGGTCGATGGCAGATTCAGTACAAAATAAGACCAGAGAAAACTGGAGGACACCCAGCCCATCTGAACAGACGAAAGGGAAAATTCACGACCCAGATCAGGCAGAGAAATGGAAAGAGCCGCACGGTCCCCGTAACTGATGACATACATCAGGAAAATCATGCCGAAAAACACATAGCGTGATGAGTCTGCGTTCTTGTTCATCGCTTGATTACCCTTCAAACCTTCTGCCTTGAAAGGCGCACTGGCCTCACACAACCCATCAGTCTTTTTTACGATAACGGAACATTACGATTACACCATACCTTCGGTGCTTTTTTACGGATTTTTTAAGGTATTCCGGAGGAAGATTCTGATTCTAAAATTGTTTTTTGCTTTGCCGGTCTTTCATGCCGCAGCATCCAGAGACCAGAGCCGATAATCAGCAATCCACCCACGAACATGGCCACACCGGGAACTTCGCCAAAGCCCAGCCAGCCAATCAGTGCCGCCCAGACCAGACCACAATAAGCAAACGGGCCAATGGCGGAAACCTGCGCAGAAGCAAAGGCTTCTGTCTGTAAAACCTGTGCAATCCCGGCAAAAGCACCAACTGCAATAAGACAAAGAAGGTCCGCACGCGTTGGCATATGCCAGACAAACGGCAAGGCCGCGGCGGTCGCTGCCGTCATCAAAATAGCCTGCCACATGGCAATGGTTGTGCTTTTTTCCGTCGCAGAAAGCTGGCGGATCTGCATGGTCGTCAAAGCACCCACCGCACCTTGCGCCAGCGCAACTGCATAAGCCCATGTTGGAACGGTGCCATGACTACCACCAAGAAGCCCCTTCCCCGTTGCCACAACAACAACACCCACAAACCCGACGGCTACCGCAACCCAGCGCTGGACAGACGGACGCTCATGCATGAGCGGGATTGATAGAAGAATGAGAAAAAGCGGCTGCGTGTAAGATAAAACCTGCTGCTCTGCCAACGGGAGATGTGTGACAGCAACAACCGTCATGATCATGCTGATCAACCCGACAACGGAGCGGATGACATGGCCGCCAAAATGGTTAGTCTTCAGCACAAGGCCGCCACGCAGTGCAATCACCACGACAAAGGGGAGAGAAAACAAGTTTCTGAAAAAGACGATTTCAACAACAGAAAGCGTTGAACCGGTAATTTTCTGCAGGGCATTGAGAAGGGCTGTAAAAAGTGTGGCCAGAGCCAGCAGATACGCACCACGCGCAAGATTATGTTGCATGGACATTATCGTTCTTTTTCTGCCGTGTTCTTCTCAAAGCCTTTTATCCTTCAGCCGCCGCAATCTCACCGCCCATTGCAGCAATCTGCGAGGCAATGGCCTGCGCCAGCTTATCGGAACCCGGCGTGTCGCTATGCACAAGGATAGAGCGGGAGTGAATGGGCAGCGATTTACCATCAATAGTGGTCACATTTCCGCTCTCAAGAAACTGCTTTACACGTGCCTTAACTTTATCCAGATCATGAATTACTGCACCCTCCAGCCCACGGGGCACAAGCGCCCCATTGGCCTGATAGGCCCGATCGGCCAGAAAAAGAGAACGCACCCGCAAACCGGCTTTTCTGGCAGCCAGGTCAATTGGCTGCCCTTCCATGGCCAGCATCACCAGATCAGGATCAATCTGCGCAATGACGCGCGCCAGGCGATCCGCCAGATCCTGATCCGCATTGGCCATTGTGCCAAATGCTGCATGATAGCTAACATGGCCTACCCGTAGGCCATGACGTGCGGCAATCCCTTTAAGGGCACCAATCTGGTAGGCCAGCATGGCTTCCATTTCTTCAGCGCTGACAACCATGGTTCGACGCCCAAACCCCATCCGGTCAGGCAGACCCGGATGCGCCCCAATGCTCACGCCACGCTCTTTAGCAGCCCGCACAACGCGGTCCATAATCAGATGGTCACCCGCATGAAAGCCACAGGCAATATTGGCCGATGAAATCACGTCCATCAGCGCAGCATCATCCGCAATCGTCCAGCGACCAAAACCCTCGCCAATATCGGCATTCAAATCAATCTTCATGATTTTTTACCGGCCTGACCGGCCTCCCTGCGCATAAAAGATTTTCTGTAAAGGGCTGTATTATCCTGAAGGTCCTGCAGATACGCCTCTTCATTCCGCATGGCCTGCAAACCTTCTGCATGGTCACAGCATTGCAGTTGCACAAAACTGCCAATGCGCGCCTGTGCCAGACGCCATAAATCCGCTTCGATCACCGTGGCAATGCGCGGATAACCACCGGCTGTATTCGCGTCCGCCATCTGAACAATTGGCTCACCTGCCGGGGGGACCTGAATAATTCCGGGAATAACCCCGTAAGAACGCAACTCTACAGGATGCGTCAGCTTCAGAGCCCCACCTTTCAGACGGTAACCGAGCCGGTTGCTTTGCGCTGTGATCTGCCAGGAGGCGGACCAGAAATGGGCGCGTGCTTCTTCCGTAAACAGGAAATAGTCTGTTGCCGGAATAGCCCGCAGGGTCACGATCTTTTCTTTTTCTTCGGCACAAGCGGCGGGGAGTGCGCGCAGAGGAGGAACCGCCCCAAAGCCGTCCGGCACGCAACTACCTATCCCCGTAAACTGATCGTCCGCCTGCAGCGGTCGTCCGAGATAGCCTCCAAAGCCCCCTCGCAACTGCGTGCTGCGAGAGCCGAGCACAACCGGCACATCAATCCCGCCACAAACGCACAGATACATCCGCGCCCCGACAGAAGGACGGTCGAGCGTCAGAACGTCCCCCGCCAGCGCCGTGACGACTGACCATGGTTGAAGCGCCCGCTCCCCAAGTTTGATCGTCCCTTCCCCGCCGGTGACAACAAAGCTGACAGCCTTGTCGAACCGTATTTTGAAAGGAAAAGTCTGCACTTCAATACAGGCGGCATCCGGCGCATTACCCAGCAAAATATTCCCGCAACGCAGCGCCAGAGGGTCCATCACGCCGGACGTGCTCACACCCAGATGGCGATACCCAAAACGGCCCGCATCCTGCACACTGTTCAGCACGCCGGTTTCAAGAACTGTAATCACACTTCAATACTTTCGGCATAAAAGCGAATCTGGTCACCCACATCAAACAAGGCGGGCGGCTCGCGTTCCGGGTCGAACATCACAAGGTCGCTAAAACCGATGGAGTTCCAGCCATTCGGCCCAGTCAGCGCAGAAATCCCCGCCTGCGGTCCACCAATCGTGACTGTGCCTGCCAGCATTTTTAAGGAGGGGACGGATTTACGCGGGGTTTCCAGACGCGGATCCAGACCGTGCAGATAGCCAAACCCCGGCACGCTACCAAGCGCACACACTGTATAAAGGGGTGCCTGATGCAGCGTAATGACGTCCTGAGGAGACAGGCCGCAATGCTCGGCAACGCGTGGCAGGTCAGACCCAAGCTCACCGCCATAACGGACCGCCACTTCAAACAGGCGCCCTTTGATGTGCTTCTCGGGCAGCGTCTCCCATGCCTTACGCAGCCAGCACGCCACCGTCTCCGGGTTTTCCGGCGGGATGGAAAAAATCAGCATCAGATTGGTGACGCCCGGCATGACTTCCGCAATATCCGGGCGTTCGGAACAGGCATCCATGAGCGCCCAGATCCGCCGCTGGCAGGCCAGCGTAAACGCGCCGGGCGCTTCAAACAGCATGGCCCGCGTGCCGATCATGCTGATGGTGGGCTCATCTGCTGAACCAGCAAACTGATCTGTCTTCAGCGCAGTCATGGTTTCAGTCATGCGCGCAGGAACAATTGTGTAAGATGGCAGCCACCAAATAATGTCCTGTAAGGTGTTCTATATTGCGTCCGTAACGATACGGTCAGAGAGCGAAACGCCGCCAACATTATCTGCCTGTGATGACATACAATAATCTTATGACCACCACGCCACGCGGAGACATTGGATAATCTTATGACGCAAGACGGAAGTGATCTTGGTCAATGGAATATTCCGTCTCTAAAGTGAAATGACTTATTGAAGTCTGGCCTGTGTAGCAGGGCAGTTCCGATCCATAGACATCAGGATATTTCATATCATGACGACACAGCCTTACAGCACAGCACTTGTTACCGGCGCCTCCTCTGGCATTGGTGCCGCGACCGTCCGTCGCCTGCGGGAACTGGGGCTGGAAGTGCATGCCGTGGCCCGTGACAAGGAACGCCTGGACAAACTGGCCGCAGAAACCGGCTGCATTGTGCACGCCGCCAGCGTGGCAGATCTGGACGCCATGGGCGCGATTTTCAAAGAGCATGAGATTGATATTCTCATCAACAATGCCGGCCAGTCCCGCACAGGTAACATCACCAACACGACGGAAGAAGATATTGACGGGCTGGTGGACATCAACCTGCGCGCCGTCCTGCAACTGACCCGCCTAGCTCTGCCGGGCATGATTGCACGGGATCGCGGCCACATCGTCAACATCACGTCCATTGCCGGCCATTACGCGTTTGCCGGTGGCAACACGGTTTATCACGCCACCAAGGCTGGCGTGCATTCCCTCTCTCAGCAGTTGCGGTGTGACCTGTTCGGCAAGAACATCCGCGTGACGGAAGTCTCCCCGGCCCGCGTGCAGACGGAAGTCTTTGGTCGCCTGATTGGCAACATGGAAGAAGCTCAGCGTCGATTCTTTGATGAATATGACTCTCTGCTTCCGGAAGACCTTGCAAATTCAATCGCTTTTGCCATTTCTGCACCACATCGGATGAATGTCAGCTTCATGGAAGTGCTGCCCACCAGGCAGGTTGTTGGTGGTCTGAATTTTGCAAAGAAACCGGCTAAATCCTGACAGCTATGGACACTCAAGCTCTCAAAGCGCTGATAGACCTGTTTGGCCGTGCTCCGCTCCGTGAGCTTGAGATTTCGGAAGGCGGCCAGACTCTTAAAATCACGCGTTCAGAACAGGGTGCCGCACCGGCGGCCCTTGTTCCAAGCCGCCCTTCCGCACCTGTAGCCCCGGCAGAACCGTCTTGCGGGCCAGCAGCCCCATCGACGTCCGCTTCAACGCCTGCGGCCCAGCCTCAGGCAGAGCGTGTTGTGACCGCCCCCATGTATGGCACCCTCCACCTGTCTCCCTCCCCGGATGCTCCGCCTTTTGTGGCGGTGGGAGACACTCTGAGCGTCGGACAGCAGATAGGTCTGATAGAAGCCATGAAAGTTTTCACACCGGTCAAAACCGAGGTTGCAGGCCGCGTTGAGGCCATTCTGGTGACGGATGCCAGTGAGGTTGAGACCGATCAGCCTCTGATGCGTCTGTCATGAGCGCGGCCCCCTCTTTCGGGCGCGTCCTGATTGCCAACCGGGGCGAGATCGCCCTGCGCATTCAACGCGCCTGCCGCCAGCTTGGACTGGAAACGGTTGCTGTCTATTCCGAAGCGGATGCCCAGAGCCGCCACGTTCTGGAAGCAGATGTCGCTCTGTGCATTGGGCCTGCTTCTGCCGCCCGCAGTTATCTGGATGCCGATGCCATTATTCTGGCCGCCAAGGTGACAGGGGCGACGGCCATTCATCCCGGTTATGGCTTTTTGTCGGAAAATGCCGACTTTGCGGAAGCTGTTGAAAAAGCCGGAATCACTTTCATCGGTCCGACGCCTGCATCCATCCGCCTGATGGGCGACAAGATTACCGCCAAGCAGACCATGCAGGCGTCCGGCGTGCCGTGTGTTCCCGGCTCAGATGGCCCGCTGCCAGAGAACGAGCAGGCTATTCTGGATCTGGCCAATGGGGTTGGCTTCCCGGTCATTGTCAAAGCCTCCGGTGGCGGTGGTGGCCGTGGGATGCGGGTGGTCTGGTCAGCCGACGAACTGATCAAGGCTGTTGCGTTGACCCGCAAGGAAGCCCAGCAGGCCTTCGGGAATCCGACCCTGTATCTGGAACGCTTCATGCAGAAGCCGAGACATATTGAAATTCAGGTGTTGTGCGATACCCATGGCAAGGCTCTCTGGCTGGGCGCGCGTGACTGCTCATTGCAGCGGCGGCACCAGAAAGTGCTGGAAGAAGCACCACCGCCCGGCATCCCGCCCGAACTGATTGCAGAAATCGGGGCCAGTTGCGCTCAGGCCTGCCGCAATATTGGCTATCGCGGCGCAGGCACGTTTGAGTTCCTGTATGAAGACGGTATTTTTGCCTTCATTGAAATGAACACGCGCTTGCAGGTTGAGCATCCGATTACAGAAGAAACCACTGGTATTGATATTGTCTGTGCACAGATTGAAATTGCGCAGGGCAAACCGCTGGATCTCGAGCAAAGCGCTATTCACACCACGGGTCATGCCATTGAATGCCGGATTAACGCGGAGGACCCGTTTTCCTTCGCACCCTCTCCGGGCCGCGTCAGCCGCTGGGATGTGCCCGGCGGGGCAGGCATCCGTCTGGATACGCATATTGTCGCAGGGAGCGTTGTGCAGCCGTATTATGACTCCCTGATTGCCAAGGTCATTGCACGGGGAGCAACGCGCGACGAAGCTATTCGCCGCCTTAAAGTGGCACTTACCGAACTGCAGGTTGAAACCATCCTGACCAACATTCCACTCCATCAGGCACTCTTGTCTGATCCCGGATTTGTGGAAGGTGGCGTGGACATTCACCATCTGGAGCATTGGCTGGAAAAAAGGGAACAGTCCTGATGAACATGCCTTTATCTGTCCCGAATTTTGAAACTCTTCCGAATTCAGAAGAGGTTGTGCTGATCAGTCAATGGCTTAAGGATGCTGGCCTGAGCAGCCTTGAGCTGTCTAATGCCCACGGCACCCGTCTGCGTATCAGCGTTGGTGACTATGAGCCCTCTGCGGCTCCTACCTCTGCGCTTGTTTCTCCCTCTGCACAAACGCATCCGGAAAAAGCACCCTCCACTGATATTCCAGTGAAGGCTCCGTATTTTGGGAATGTGCTGCTGTGCAATCCCGTTACAAAGAAAGAGTTTGCACCAGAAGGCAGCTCAGTGCGGGCGGAAGATACCGTTGCTATGTTGCAAATTGGGGAACTGACAGTTCCTATTACAGCGCCACAAAACGGCACAGTAGCGCAGTTTATCGCGAAAGAGGGTGATCTGGTGGGCTATGGCCAGACGGTTCTGACGCTTCAACCTGCCTGACTACAGAACGCTTTTCACAAAGCAGCGATAAGAAAACCCCGCCTGTTCAGAGCGGGGTTTTTCATTATCCGGCAACCCTTCAAAGATTTGCCGGATCGTATGTTTCTTTTACTTCAGACCAGCCACAAATCTGGCAATCCGCTCACATCCTTCGCGCAGGGTTTCAACATCTGTCGCATAAGACACACGGAAGAACGGGCTCATGCCGTAGGCTGTTCCCTGGACGGTAGCGACTTGCTGCTCTTCCAGAAGACCCATTACAAAGTCTGTGTCTGTTGCAATGGTTTTCCCACCTGCGGAAACCTTATTCATGCAGGCACTGATATCTGCATAAACATAAAAGGCACCCTGTGGCTTGTGGCAACGAATACCCGGAATGGCGTTCAGCAGACCAACCACCAGATCACGCCGGATCTGATATTCCCGCGCACGGTCTTTCAGGAAATCCTGCGGTCCTTCCAGAGCGGCAACTGCGGCGGCCTGAGCCAGCGTATTAATCCCGCTGGTGGACTGCCCCTGCATGTTGTTCATGGCGGCAATCAGCTTTTTAGGCCCACCACCGTACCCAACGCGCCAGCCTGTCATGGCGTAGGCTTTGGAGACACCATTAACCGTGAGAACACGATCTTTAAGGCGCGGCTCAACCTGCGCTATCGTGCAGAACTCAAAGCCGTCATAAACAAGATGTTCATAGATATCATCTGTCATAATCCAAACGTTTGGATGCTTGAGCAGAACGGCCGCAATGGCTTCCATATCCGCACGCGGGCAGCAGGTGCCGGATGGATTGTTCGGGAAGTTCAGAATGACCCATTTGGTGCGCTCTGTAATGGCCGCATCCAGATCTTCCGCCATAAGGCGAAAGCCGTTTTCCTCTTTACAGGGAACCTGAACCACACTTGCGCCAGCCAGACGTGCCTGATCGGCGTAACTGATCCAGTATGGCGTGGGCAGCACAACCTCATCACCCGCATTACAGGTGGCCATGATCGCATCAAAAATAATCTGCTTGCCGCCATTGGCAATCAGGATCTCATCGAGCGCATAATCCAGATTATTTTCCCGCAGGAATTTATTGCGCACGGCCTTCTTAAGTGCGGGCTTGCCGGCCTGCGGCGGATATTTTGTATCCCCTGCGCGTGCCGCTTCCACAGCAGCTTCCACAACATGCGGCGGCGTCGGAAAATCAGGCTCACCGGAAGAGAGGCTAATGACTCGAATACCTTCAGCCTTAAGCGCTGTTGCTTTGTCCGTCATTGCTGCTGATGCAGAAATGGAAATTCCGTTAAGTCGATCCGCTAAACCAGGCATCACACACGCACTCCGAAAACTTCGCTCCGGCACCCCGAGAGAGAAGTCAGTGAATTATCGATATGAAATGAATTTATGCCCATCGCCCATGCAGGAGATAGCATTGAAAAGCATCTATCCCCATACAAGAATTCTATGACAGGAAATAATACGTCTTTTCCAGGAATTAACGCGCACAAATGAACACGGAACAAATTATTCATAGAATAATAATGCCTAGTTTTTGATTTTTATTATACTTACTTTATTTATATAGAATATTTATTACTAAATTTTTTTGTAAAATCATATTTATAGAGCGATAACTTTACATTTATTGACAAAACATCACGAATTCGTTATAAATATAATCAAATACGGCGCATGGAGAAAGCAACGTGGATATTCGGCGGTTACAAGCGTTCGTAAAAATCATTGATATCGGAAGCATTTCCCGCGCGGCCGATATCCTGAATATTGCACAGCCCGCCCTGAGCCAGCAGCTTGCCTCGCTGGAAACAGCCTTCAAACAGAAGCTGTTGATCCGCAGCAAGATGGGCGTAACTCCCACAGCTGCCGGGCTGGAACTCTATCGCCATTCCCAGACCATCATCAAACAGCTTGATCGCGCCATGACGGAGATCAGCAATGGTGGTGGCCCCCTTGTCGGCAAGGTGTCTGTTGGACTTTCTCCGTATTCTTCCGGATCCACCCTCTCACTCGCCCTCCTCAAGGAAGTACGCGCCAGATTGCCGGGGATTACGCTGCATCTGACGGAGAGTTTTGACGATATCTATAGCGAGATGGTCATGACGGGGCGGTTGGATATGGCCGTCATTCATGGTGCAGGCCCCATTAAAGGCGTACATTTTACGCCGCTGATGACGGAAGATTTCTTTCTGGTTGTGCCGGAAGAGGCTTCTTTTGCAGAAAACCTTTCATCGCCAGTCAAGCTGTCTGATCTGACCGAAGTACCGTTGCTTCTACCCCCGGACTATAACTTTGTCCGCAAACGCATCAACATGGCCTTTGCCCGGAAACAGATCACGCCCAATATTGTTGCGGAAGTTGAAGCCCTGCTGACCCTTCAGGACGCAGTTGCGGCTGGAATCGGCTGTACAATTCTGCCTTGGTCCGTTGCCAGCAAGATTATTGTGCCGGGCAAATCGCGCGTGTGCGAGCTGTGTAGCCCCGTTATTCAGGAAGACGTTTCTCTGTGTGTTCCGGAGAGCATTCCGGAAACAGAAGCAGGACTGGCTGTGCGAGAAATTCTTATTGAACTCGCTAAAAGCATGGTTGCCTCACAAAACTGGCCCGGCACCAAAATCATGGATACCTGAAAGCTTCAAAATTACTGTGCGCGCCTTTTAAGCTGCTCAAGGTGCTCTGCTGCCCGTCCGCTGTTGGCCTGAGCGTGATGCTTCAGGGCACCCCATGCTGCATCACGTTTCCAGTCTAGAAGATAATCGGTTGTGGGACGCTGTCGCATAGCTGTTTTCAGATGATTAATTCGAACAATCTGATTATGTACACGTTGGCTAGTGTGGGCTGAGCCTGCAAACACGACTAGAGAAGAGACATGATCCTTTAACCCAGTAACATGTCTGACAGCCGCAAGATGTCGGAAATTCTGGCAAACTGGATTTTGGAACAGATAGTATTTATTGCTTCCAACCAGACGAAAGCTTTGTTTCCATACCTGATAGTTTCGAGTGCCTGAAATAAAGCCGCCATAGGTCTTGGTTTCAATCACCACCAATCCCCAAGGCATTTTTGCAATATGATCAATCTGTGTCAGGCCACGCTCATCTTCCAGATAAACATCTGTCAGATGATCCATTGCCACCCGATACAAAATGCGATCAACGCGCAGCTCTCCCTCTTTCCCTACTTTTAAAGCCGCTTCATTTTCAAGGGCATCATCAACTTCTTCAATGATTGCACCAGCAGACGGTGCTTCATCCGTAAGTGTTTGCAGAGGGTCATCGCTCTCTGCCTGGAAGGATGATGGCCTAAAGGAAGAATGAGGTTTTCGTGCTTGCTGATCCTGCGACGCAACCAGCGCTGTAACAAACCGATAGAGGCCATAAACGACGACGCCGATTATCCCCCATTCAAGAATGGACCAGAAATAGGAGTAACAAATAAAGGCTGCAATAATCAGAGCGAGCAAAGGGTACACAAGACACTCGTTTCAAGCCTGAATTTTTCATGTTGTTGACCAATCGGGCCCAGCTTTGAAGCATAGCCTACGTCGCCTACAGCAGGCCTACGTGTGTTTTGGCCTTAACCAAAGCGCTATTTCCCGCCTGCATTTCTGCATCGGGTTAGGGTTTGGATTTCTTTGTAGGGGATATGGTTGCGGGGGCAGGATTTGAACCTGCGGCCTTCAGGTTATGAGCCTGACGAGCTACCGGGCTGCTCCACCCCGCGGTGGTGTTGATTAGGGTAGACTGGAAGACCTGGCGGCGACCGACTTTCCCACGACTTAAGCCGCAGTATCATAGGCGCTGGGGGGTTTCACGGCCGAGTTCGGGATGGGATCGGGTGGATCACTCCCCGCCATGGCCACCAGGTCATCCAGTCCACCCTGAGTGGGGTGGTGTGGATGCGGTTGGTAAAGAGAGAATTTTTTTGTGTGTGACGCGTGCATGGATGATTTCTGTGCACGGGCTGTCCTTTTAAGGGGACAGTATGAGAGTGAGCCTATAGAGCGATTAGGACCAGTTAGCTACACGCATTACTGCGCTTCCACACCTGGCCTATCAACGTGATGGTCTATCACGGCTCTCAGGGAGATCTAGTTTTGAGGTGGGTTTCCCGCTTAGATGCTTTCAGCGGTTATCCCGTCCATACTTAGCTACCCGGCGGTGCCGCTGGCGCGACAACCGGTGCACCAGAGGTATGTTCATCCCGGTCCTCTCGTACTAGGGACAAATCCTCTCAAATCTCCAACATCCACGGCAGATAGGGACCGAACTGTCTCACGACGTTCTAAACCCAGCTCACGTACCACTTTAATCGGCGAACAGCCGAACCCTTGGGACCTGCTCCAGCCCCAGGATGTGATGAGCCGACATCGAGGTGCCAAACCTCCCCGTCGATGTGGACTCTTGGGGGAGATCAGCCTGTTATCCCTAGAGTACCTTTTATCCGTTGAGCGATGGCCCTTCCACGCGGGACCACCGGATCACTATGGCCGACTTTCGTCTCTGCTCGAGCTGTCACTCTCGCAGTCAGGCGGGCTTATGCCATTGCACTCAGCAGCCGGTTTCCGACCGGCCTGAGCCCACCATCGCGCGCCTCCGTTACACTTTGGGAGGCGACCGCCCCAGTCAAACTGCCCACCATACAGGGTCCCGGATCAGGCTAACTGACCGCGGTTAGACATCAGAAAAATTCAGGGTGGTATTTCAAGGATGGCTCCACAGGAACTGGCGCCCCTGCTTCAAAGCCTCCCACCTATCCTACACAGAATGTCTCTGATGCCACTGTAAAGCTGCAGTAAAGGTTCATAGGGTCTTTCCGTCTGACCGCGGATACCCCGCATCTTCACGGGGAATTCAATTTCGCTGAGCCGATGCTGGAGACAGCGGGGAAGTCGTTACGCCATTCGTGCAGGTCGGAACTTACCCGACAAGGAATTTCGCTACCTTAGGACCGTTATAGTTACGGCCGCCGTTTACCGGGGCTTCAATTCAGTGCTCTCACACCTCCTCTTAACCTTCCGGCACCGGGCAGGCGTCAGGCCCTATACGTCGTCTTTCGACTTCGCAGAGCCCTGTGTTTTTACTAAACAGTCGCTACCCCCTGGTCTGTGCCACCCGCCAATGGTTGCCCACTAACGGGTCTCGCTTATCCCGAAGTTACACGAGTAATTTGCCTAGTTCCTTCAGCATCGTTCTCTCAAGCGCCTTGGTATTCTCTACCAGTCCACCTGTGTCGGTTTCGGGTACGGTCTATATGCCAGAGCTATTTCCTGGAATGCGCCAAAAGCCAGTCCAATCCGATAAGGACTGACAACATATTGCATTCGTCACTTCTGGCAGGTTCAGGAATATTCACCTGATTCCCATCGACTACGGCTTTCGCCCTCGCCTTAGGGGCCGACTAACCCTGCGTGGATTAACCTTGCGCAGGAACCCTTGGACTTTCGGCGACAGTGTTTCTCGCACTGTTTGTCGCTACTCATGTCAGCATTCGCACTTCCGATATCTCCAGAAGGGGTCACCCCGCTTCCTTCACAGACCTACGGAACGCTCCGCTACCGCGCATATCATAGATATGCACCCACAGCTTCGGCACGTGGCTTGAGCCCCGTTACATTTTCGGCGCAGGGTTTCTATTAGACCAGTGAGCTATTACGCTTTCTTTAAAGGATGGCTGCTTCTAAGCCAACCTCCTGGTTGTTTTGGAATCCCCACATCCTTTCCCACTTAGCCACGATTTAGGGGCCTTAGCTGGTGGTCTGGGCTGTTTCCCTCTCGACAATGGACCTTAGCACCCACTGTCTGTCTGCCAGGCTAATACTTCCGGGTATTCGGAGTTTGGTTAGGTTTGGTAAGGCTTTGGGCCCCCCTAGCCCATCCAGTGCTCTACCCCCCGGGGTAAATTCCTGACGGTCTACCTCAATAGATTTCGCGGAGAACCAGCTATTTCCGAGTTTGATTGGCCTTTCACCCCTAGCCACAGCTCATCCCCGACTTTTTCAACAGGCGTGGGTTCGGCCCTCCAGTGCGTGTTACCGCACCTTCAGCCTGGCCATGGCTAGATCACTCGGTTTCGGGTCTTCTGCCAGCAACTAGACGCCCTATTCAGACTCGCTTTCGCTACGCCTACACCTACCGGCTTAAGCTTGCTGCAAACAGAAACTCGCTGACCCATTATACAAAAGGTACGCCGTCACCCCATAAGAGGCTCCGACTGCTTGTAGGCATTCGGTTTCAGGTCTATTTCACTCCCCTCGTCGGGGTGCTTTTCACCTTTCCCTCACGGTACTTGTTCACTATCGGTCACCAGGGAGTATTTAGGCTTGGAGGGTGGTCCCCCCATGTTCAGACAGGGTTTCACGTGCCCCGCCCTACTCAAGGATCTTCAGAAGCGCTACGCATACGGGACTATCACCCACTATGGCCACCCTTTCCAGAGTGTTCTGCTTCTC
>NZ_CP172014.1:3122500-3257599 GCF_044094635.1 Acetobacter sp. KSO5
GCCATTGCGCGTGAGGCAGGCGTTTCCAAGGGCACGCTGTATAATTACTTTGCCAACAAGTGCGATCTGTTTGCCGCCTTTGTGGAAAAGAACTGCCGGGAAAAACTCGAGGTTCTGGCCCCGGTGCAGAAATTAAGCCTGTCTCCGGAAAAGACACTGACGGCTCTGGCCCGTGAGATTATCCGGCTGATCATCTCACCTGAAAGCCTGATGCTCTACCGGATTATTGTCTCCGAAGCGCCGCATTTCCCGCATCTGGCCACAACCTTTTGGCAGAGTGGCCCCAAAAGGGCGATTGAAACCCTGTCTGGCTGGATTGAAGGACAGGTAGCGCAGGGCACACTGAACGTGGATGACCCTGTTTTTGCAGCAGAGCAGTTTTTCTCACTCTGCCAGACGCGCATTGCGCACCGGAAACGCTTCAATATGCCGTTTGATAATGAGGCTGAAGACGAAGAAAAGGTGATTCACGCTGCCGTTCGCATGTTTCTGGCGGCCTATGGCGTCAAACCTTCTGAAACCCCCGCCGCAGACTGAGGCCCTCAATACATTCCAAAAAAACAAAAAGCCTGTGTGCTCTGAGTAAGAGCGCACAGGCTTTGATCTCTAAGGACCCGGAAATCCGGGCCGCAGAAGTAATCGTTTAGTTCAGCGCCTCGGTCAGAGCGGGTACGATTTCGAACAGATCCCCCACAATGCCGTAATCGGCGACCTGAAAAATCGGAGCTTCCGGATCCTTGTTGACGGCCACAATCACGCGGCTGTCTTTCATACCGGCCAGATGCTGGATCGCGCCGGAAATACCGAATGCCAAATAGAGTTCCGGAGCAACGATCTTCCCGGTCTGCCCGACCTGGAATTCGTTCGGCACAAAGCCCGAATCCACAGCCGCACGGGATGCACCGATAGCAGCACCCAGCTTGTCAGCCAGCGGTTCCAGAACGTGGAATTTTTCTTCGCTCTGAAGGCCACGGCCACCGGAGACAACCACGCGGGCGGATTCCAGTTCCGGACGCTCGGAATCGGACAGGTGAACTGCCACGAATTCCGAAACATTCGGGTTGGTTGCAGGCGCAACCGTTTCAATGGGAGCGGACCCGCCTTCTGCTGGAGCGGCATCAAAGGCGGAACCACGCACCGTCAGAACCTTTTTGGCATCGGACGAACGCACGGTAGCCAGCGCATTACCCGCATAGATCGGGCGCACGAAAGTTTCGGCGTCCACAATGCTGACCACTTCCGGGATCGGCTGCACATCCAGCAGAGCAGCAGCGCGCGGTAGCACGTTTTTGCCTACGGCACTGGCAGCAGCAACAATCTGGTCATACCCGCCAGCGAGCGAGACAATCAGGGCTGCCAGAGGCTCAGCCAGTTCATGCGCGTACTGTGCATCGGCAGCATGCAGAACCTTGGAAACACCCGGAATAGCGGCTGCGGCCTGTGCCACGGCGGCATCACCCGCCACCAGCACATGCACGTCACCCAGCTGAGAGGCAGCGGTTACGGCAGAAAGGGCAGACTTTCTGATCCGGCCCTCTTCATGATCGAGAAGAACAAGAGCGGTCATGATCAGATCACCTTTGCTTCGTTACGCAGTTTTTCAACCAGCTCACCCACGGAGCCAACCTTCACACCAGCCTGACGCTGCTGCGGTTCCGCCACGGACACCACAGTGAGGCGGCGGGTCATGTCTACGCCAAGGTCTTCAGCCTTCAGCGTTTCCGTCGGCTTTTTGCGGGCCTTCATGATGTTGGGCAGAGAGGCATAGCGCGGTTCGTTCAGGCGCAGATCCGCCGTGACGACCGCGGGCAGTGCCAGAGAGACATCTTCCGTGCCGCCATCGATTTCACGGCTGACCTTCACACGGCCATCCGCAACTTCGACCTTACCGGCAAACGTGCCCTGACCCCAGCCGAGCAGACCAGCCAGCATCTGGCCGGTTGCGTTCATGTCATCATCAATGGCCTGCTTGCCAAGAATGAACAGACCCGGCTGTTCTTTCTCGTTAATCGCCTTCAGCACCTTGGCAACAGCCAGAGGTTCCGGGCTTTCTTCAGACAGAACCAGAATGGCGCGGTCTGCGCCCATGGCCATGGCGGTCCGCAGCGTGTCCTGTGCCTGCTGCACCCCGATGGAGACAACGACAACTTCAGACGCAACGCCCTTTTCCTTGAGACGCACTGCTTCTTCCACAGCAATCTCATCAAAGGGGTTCATCGACATCTTGACGCCAGTGGTTTCAACACCGCTGCCGTCCGCCTTAACACGCGGTTTGATGTTGTAATCAACAACCCGCTTTACAGGTACTACAATCTTCATGGCTTCTTTCGCTTGCAGACGCAGGATCGTTCAAACGTTGCTTACCGTACTTTGCAACAAAATCACATACCAGCAGGATAATTAGGACCACCACCGCCTTCGGGCACAGTCCAGTCAATATTCTGGGTTGGATCCTTGATGTCACAGGTTTTGCAATGCACGCAGTTCTGCGCGTTAATTTGCAGAGCCGGCGCTGTGGCTTCATCCACCACTTCATACACGCCAGCCGGGCAATAACGGGCTTCCGGTGCACGGAACACATCCCAGTTAACCGTTTTCCACAGGGACGGATTGCGCAGGCGCAGATGCACCGGCTGATCTTCCTCATGGTTGGTGGCGGACAGGAAGACGGAAGACAAGCGGTCAAACGTCAGCGTGCCATCCGCTTTGGGATAGTTCGGCTTTTCACACAGATTTGCTGCTTTCAGGGTCTCGTTGTCCTGATGCTTGAAGTGCAGCGTCCACGGCGCACGGCCCCGCAGAAGCATGGCGTCCAGCGCGGCATAGACTGCCCCACCCTTCATGCCAAAATGCGCGAAAGCCGGACGGACATTGCGGGCTGTGCGCAGTTCTTCCCACAGCCAGCTGTCTTTAACACGCTGCGTGTAAGAGCCGGGTTCAACCCGATCCGTCTGCATGGCCTCAACAACAGCGTCCGCGGCCAGCATGCCGGACTTCATGGCCGTATGCGTGCCCTTAATTTTGGGCATGTTCAGGAAGCCTGCGGAATCACCAATCAGTGCACCGCCGGGGAAGGTCAGACGTGGGATAGCCTGCAGGCCACCTTCTGAAAGAGCGCGTGCGCCGTAGCTGACGCGACGGCCACCTTCCAGATGCTTGCGGAACGCCGGGTGCAGTTTAAGGCGCTGCATTTCGTCGAACGGAGAAAGCCACGTGTTGGGATAGTCCAGCCCGACCACAAAACCGTAGGACACCAGATTTTCACCAAAGTGGTAGAGCCAGGCACCGCCATAGGTGTTGTCATCCAGCGGCCAGCCAAAGCTGTGCTGAACCAGACCGGGGCGATGGTTTTCCGCCGGAATTTCCCAGACTTCCTTGATCCCCAAGCCGTAGGTCTGCGGGTCCACGCCCTTGCGCAGGTCGTAATGCGCCATGACCTGCTTGGTCAGGGAACCACGGCAACCTTCTGCAAACAGCGTATAGCGCCCGCGCAGCTCCATGCCCGGCTGGTAATTGGGGCCTTCTGCACCGTCTTTGGTGATACCCATGTCCCCGGTGGCCACACCAACCACGCGATTATTTTCAATCAGGACTTCAGCGCCAGCAAAGCCGGGGTAGATTTCCACACCCAGCTCTTCGGCCTGCGTAGCCAGCCAGCGGCAGACTTCACCCAGACTAACAATATAATTGCCGTGATTGGCCATGTGCGGCATCAGCCGGTCCAGCATGGGCACGCGCAGGCTGCGGGTTTCGGTCAGATAGAGCATCTCTTCTGACGTCACCGGTGTGTTCAGCGGTGCACCACGGTCCTGCCAGTCCGGCAGAAGCTCAGCCAGAGCCCGCGGTTCAATGACCGCGCCGGAGACGATATGCGCCCCGATTTCGCTGCCTTTTTCAATCAGACAGACGCTTGTTTCCGGTGAAAGCTGGCGCAGGCGAATAGCCGCAGCCAACCCGGCCGGTCCGCCACCAACGATGACGACATCAAACTCCATCGACTCACGCACAGATTCACTCATTCCCGTTCACAGCCCCCGTTGAGATCTCGGCGAGGCCTTCCTAAAGCCGATTTAACGCGGAATTGCAAAAAAACAGCCGTAGCAGACCCCGGATTCTGCCTGAAAACCCGTGTCTGAAGCCTTATTTTCAGTTCTGTTTCAGGCAGAAGCCACTGGCACACGCGGTCCAAAGGCCAGCTCATGCACGGCACGCCATGCTGGGTCGACAAAATTGACGATCAGCGTACGGCGTGTGCCCTCGATAGGCCGCTTAACAAACCCATGCCATGTTTTGTCAGACGGAATGAACAAGACACCGGAATTGAAGGCGCCAGATGCCCGCGTGACGGACCTGCCGTCCGGCGACATAAGGTCCGTACCCCATGCATGCTCTTTATCGTTTGTGGACAGCGAGATCAGCAGTGTGAGTCTTTTCGCACCAATATCAGTGTGTGGTTCCAGCCAGAAGCCATCCGTGTCCAGACACAACTCCAGCCGCAGGGCGGAGTCTTCCAGCTCTGCGCCACAGACGTCCTTGAACACTTTGCGCGCCGCCTCGCTGTCCAGCAGGTGCGCCATCCGGTCCAGCCGCGCGTCCTGCGCACGGGTTGCGGGGTCCACAAACACGCGGAACTTGTTACGGGTCTCACGACGGCCGCCGACATCACCGGCCCGCGCTTCGTCACCAGGTTCCCATTCCAGCAAGGCATCGCAGGCGTCTGGTTCCAGAACGGACTCCAGCATCCAGTGCGTAAACGGGACCTGTGCAGGCTGCATGGTAGCCAGCTTTTCTGTCAAAGCGGGGGCGTCAGAACGCATCTGTTCTGTCCTTCAGCTGTGATGCGGGTTCCTGCCCTTAAGAAGAATACCGTTCTTTTTTATGGCATCCGGGCGGGGAAAGTTCTCTCTCCATGCGCCAAAACACGCGCACGATCAACTGATGCCTCAACGAGCAAAGCCCGTGAAGGTTCAGAGTGCCGTGGCAAAACGGGGTTGAGGAGTACTCCCCGGCGTGGCGGAAGAAAGGGTCTGGCGGCGCGTATCAAACACGGCAGCCACATTCCGCAGGAAAGGCCGTCCTGCTTCCGTCACCCGCACGCAACTGCCGTCTATCTGCACGAATCCGTCCTGCACGAATGGCTTGAGGGCGGCAGATTCTACCGAAAAATCATACGCAGCGGCAGGACCCGCCTCAAGGTCCACCTGCATGGTACACATCAGCTCTTCAATCAGATGACCACGCAGTTTGTCTTCTGCCGTGCGAGCCACGCCACGAGCAACCGGCAGGCCATCCTGATCCGCGAGAGCGCGGACATACGGCGCAACAGCTGTGATGTTCTGGGTGTAGCCGTCCGGCAACATGGAAATAGCAGACGCGCCCATTCCCAGCAGCACGGTAGACGAATCGGTCGTATAACCCTGAAAATTCCGGTGGAGCGCCCCCGCCTGTGCGGCCTGAACCAGCGTATCGTCCGGCAGGGCGTAATGGTCGAGCCCGATGGGCACGTACCCTTCCGCACACAAAACCTCTTCGATACGGGCGCGCTGACGCAGGCGCTCGACGGGCGGCGGCAAGGCTTCTTCAGGAATCAGGCGCTGGCGCTTCTGCTTCCACGGCACATGCGCATAGCCAAACACTGCCAGACGGCTGGGCCGGAGAGACGCGATTTTACGCGCCGTGGCGGCAACACTCTCTTCCGTCTGATACGGCAGGCCATAAATCAGATCGACATTCACGCCGGATACACCGGCAGCACGCACGGCATTGATGCAGGCTTCGGTCTGGGCGAAGGACTGGTGACGGCCACAGGCCTCCTGCACCTTTTCTTCCAGATCCTGCACACCGAGGCTGATGCGGGTGAAACCGAGGTCACCCAGCAGTTGCGGGTATCCTGCGGGCACATGGCGGGGGTCGAGCTCCATCGCCAGTTCGGCGCCCGGCTCAATCCGGAAAAACTGACGCACACTGCGCAGCACCTGCCGAAGCGAGGCCGCAGGCAGCGTGGAAGGAGTCCCGCCCCCAAACTGAAGATGTTTGACGGGCCGCTGCGGACCCACCAGCGCCACAACACGGCGCAGCTCCTCACGCAGCAGATCTCCGTAAGCCATACGCCCGTCTTCATGGCGCATGACGGATGTATTGCACCCGCAGAAGCGGCACAGTTCATCACAGAACGGAACATGGAAATAAAGAGAAACCGGCTCATCCGCCGGGAGGGCGCGCAGCCATTGTTCGGCCAGCGCAGGCCCGACCGCATCCGTAAAGCTGGCTGCGGTCGGGTAGCTGGTGTAGCGCGGCAGGTTTCCGCCGTAACGGAGAACCAGATCAGATAAGGATACCGCGCTCATACCATTAGAACCGGTAAGCGATACCAGCGGAGACCACGGTCGGGTCCAGAGATTCGTGCGCACGAACCTTCAGGGTTTCGGCCGGGTTTTCTACCCATGCATGCATACGGACAAACATCTGCTTGACGTCTGCGTTGAAGAACCAGTTACCAACCAGCTGATAGTCAAAACCAGCATTCACAGCCGGACCACCGGTGAAGCCGGCATTCAGCTTGCTCAGACCCAGCGGGCTGCCCGTGTTGCCCTTCATGTTATGGAACCACATTGCCGTAACACCCACACCCACATACGGGTTAAAGCGCTTATGCGGGCGGAAGTGCCATGCGAAGGTCAGCGTCGGCGGCAGCACCCAGGCGCTCCCGACATCCAGTTTACCACCTACAGCACTGCCCAGAGCAGCCACTTCGTGACGGGTGCTGGTGGCAATCAGGTCAACAGAGATGTTGTCCGTCAGGAAGTATTCCAGCGTCAGCTCAGGCATTGCCTGGTTGGTGGTGGAAAGGTGCGTGCGCGGCAGAGTCGAACCGTTCAGCTTTACATTGCTATCGCGGTCCTGCGGCAGAACGCCCACACCGGACAGGCGGATCATGAAGTCACCTTTGCCCAGACCGATCTTGGTGCTGGCGCAGGTTTGAAAAATCCCGCAATGGCCACCGCCCGGACGCGGAGCAGACGGAATGTTGCTCATGACCGGAGCGTTCACATAGGTTGCGTTCGGAGCTGCCGGAGCAACAACCTGTGCCTGAGCCGCGGCCGTGCCGGAAATCGCAGCCACACCCGCCGCAAGGGCTGTAAATAAGGAACGAAGCTTGACCATACCTGTTACTCTTCCAACTGCGCTGTAAGTTTATGAGTGGGGAGAAATCACGCGCAGAGGCCGGTCACCATGATTTAGATCAAACCCACACCATGATGGGGCGAAGAGTGTGTTATTTAAACCACAGCGCACAACACAACTCTGATATTCGTTTAAAACATCCTTGCGGGTAGAGATTTTCGAGAGCTGTCGTTGATTTATATCAACAATAACCTAATATTTACGAAAGATTTCCCTGACACAGGCTTTTCCGGATAATCCTCGCATCCGCAAGAGTCGGCTTTGCCGGACCCATACCTTCATGCCGCCTGCTCCCCATTCACGGACACAGTCCATACCGCTCAGGCGCAGGTTTACGCCTGAAGCCCGGACTGATCTTCATCGTTGTCTTGTCTGTGAAATTCGCGAACACAGCGTGTGCAACGGCATTGATGACACTGAGCTGGCCATCCTCGCACAAGCCTCAAAACGGCTGACACTGCCGCCCGGCACAGCCATGATTGAAGAAGGCACACCCGCACTGTCCTTCTTCAACGTGACATCCGGCACGGTCAAACTGTTCAAATCCCTTCCGGATGGCCGCCGGCAGATTACCGGTTTTGCAGATGTCGGGCACTTTCTCGGCCTGACCACAGCCAAGACCTATTCCTTTGGCGCGGAAACGGTGGATACCGTGCAGGTCTGCCGTTTTCTGCGCCCTCAGCTGGAAACATTGCTGACCGATTATCCCCAGTTTGAACGCCGGCTTCTGGATGAAGTGACGGACGAACTGGCGGAAGCGCAGGAACAAATGCTGCTGCTGGGCCGCAAGACGGCGCGCGAGCGCGTTGCCAGTTTCCTCTTAAACCGCATGATGCCACCAGCCCCCTCCGGGCAGGGCAAAACCGAAGGCCGTCTGGTCTCTCTCCCCATGACACGGGTCGATATTGCGGATTATCTGGGTCTGACCATTGAAACGGTGAGCCGCACGATCAGCGCCCTCCGGCGTGAGCAGACCATTACCGGCACCGATAATCACGGGATCCGGGTGCTGTCCGTCCCGCGCCTGCGGGACCTCGCCTCAGGGCAGGATAGTCGCTAACCCTTTATCCGGATGCCAGGACGGCGTGCGCGGCGCGTCCGGCTCCTTGCTGTTCCACCAGCCCCCACCCAGAGCCTGAAACAGCGCAACTGTATCTGACAATCTATCCGCTCTGGCCTGTGCCAGAGCCAGCTGAGCCTGAAGCTGGGTCTGCTGTGCCTGAAGCATAGAAACCTCACTCACATCCCCAAGCCGATACTGCGCCTGTGCAATATGCCAGCTCTCTGCGGCTGCGGTAGCGGCAGAAGCATTGGCGCCCAGAGCCGTGGCGTCGGAACGTATCGCGGTGAGCGTATCTGCAACATCCTGCAAAGCCGCAATAATGGTTGTGCGATAATCGGCTGCCGCCTGATCATACTGCGCGCGGGCCGCATGTTCCTGATGCCGCAGCAGGCCGCCATCAAACAGCGGCTGGGTAATCATGGCAGCGATTTCCCACTGCCCGAATCCCGGCGAGGCCATCTGCGCGATGGACGCCGCAGCAAAACCCGGCGTTGCCCCAAGCTGCACATTGGGCAGGCGGTTTGCGACTGCGACGCCAACCTGCGCACAGGCGGCGTGCCAGTTGGCCTGCGCTGTGCGGATATCCGGGCGCTGCTCAATCAGGCGAGCAGGCAGGCTGACCGGCAAATCAACCGGCAGACTCAGACTCTCCAGCGTAAAGCTCGGCTTCGGCGCATCCGGCGCATCTCCCACCAGAGCCGCAATAAGGTGCTTTTGCTGCTCCAGCTGCTTTTGCAACGGGGCGAGAGTGGCTTCGTTTTGCGCCAGAGAGGCGCGCTGCATGGCTACATCATTGCGGGAAAACTGCCCCACCTGCTCCTGCCGTTCTGCCGAGGCCAGCAAGGTGCGCTGCAACGCCACCAGAGACTGGGTAGCCTCAAGCTGTGCATTGAGCGCTGCGTAATCAATCGCCGCCTGCACAACGGAAGAGGTGAGCGTCAGATAGACCGCTTCCAGCTGGTCACGCTGGGCATCGCGCAAGGCTTTTGCGGCTTCCACCCCACGGCGCACACCGCCCCACAAATCCGGCACATAGGAAATATTCAGCTGCGCCGTGTGCACGGTGTAAAGCCATGCGTTGCTGTTTGGCACGGGTGAGTATGTGCGGGAGGTCTTGTTCCGTGTCGGGTTGAAGCTCCCGGAAATGGACGGATACAGCGCGCTCTGCTGGGCCAGACGGTTTTCATTAGCGGCGGCCAACGCGTCCCGCGCGGATTCCAGAGACGGATTCTGGTCAAGCGCACGCCGTACCAGCCTGTCCAGATCCGGCGAATGGAACAGCGCCCACCATTGCGGCGGAATATCCTGCCCCGGATGGAACACCTGCACCACGCTCTGCGGGCCAGCAGCAGCGGCTTCAGCTGAGCCGGCCACAGGTTGCGTGCTGCTGCCTTTCCCGGCCTGCCCATACTCGGTGGGCGCTGGCGGCGCGGGTTTTTTAAAGTCCGGTCCTACGGCGCACCCACTCAAAGCCAGAGCGGTAGCTGCCCAGAGCATCAGTTTATTTGGCATCATCGCGCAGGCTCCCGTGCGGCTGCCCGGCGCTCACACCACGCTTCCAGCTCGTAATAGAATGTCGGCAGGATAAACAGCGTCAGAATCGTCGCGATCCCCAGACCGCCGACCACCACGGTCGCCAGACCCCGCTGCACGTCCGTGCCAATGCCGGTTGCCATGGCGGCGGGCAGCATGCCCATGCTGGCGACGGTGGCCGTCATCAGCACAGGGCGGAAGCGTTCACCCGCCCCTTCCAGCACGGCGTCATACAACGGCACACCCTGCGACCGATGCCGGTTGATGTTGGAAATCATGATGATCCCGTTCTGCACTGCCACGCCAAACAGCGCGATAAAGCCAACAGCTGTCGCCACGTTCAGGGTTTCACCCCGGACCTGTAGCGCGACCAGACCACCCAGCAGAGCCAGCGGCACCACGGCCAGAATCAGCACCGCCTGCCGCAGAACACGGAATTCCGCAAAGAGCAGAACCAGCATGACGATCAGCATGATGCCCAGCGCCACACTCAGGCGCGCCTGTGCGCGTTGCTGCTGCTCAAACGCGCCGGCCCATTGCAGACGATACAGGCTGGTGTCGAAATGCACCTGTGCGGCAATTTTCTTCTGCGCTTCCGCCATATAGTCGGACAGAGGCCGCTTGCCGTTATCCACGCGTAGGGTGATCTGCCGCTCCGTCATTTCATGCGAGATTGTGCCTTCACCCGTTTTCAGGCTGATCCGGGCAACCATTTCAAGCGGGATCTGCGCGCCATTGGCCGCCGTCAGCGGGAGATGCGCCAGAGAGCGCAAATTGCTGACTGTGGCCGGAGGCACGCGCACCGTCATATTGTAGGTGCGATCTGCAATATAGATTTGAGAGACCGGGCCATCGCCAATGGCGTTGCCCACCACGGCCATGATGTCTGCAACGGAAATGCCATAACGGGCTGCTGCAGGCCGATCCGCCACAATATTGAGTTCCGGAATTTCGGGCTCCTGAAAGACGGACGCTTCGGTCGTGCCCTTCACGGTTTTCAGAACATCGACAATCTGGTTGCCAATCCGCCGGATTTCGCGTGCATCATTGCCATAA
Source organism: Acetobacter sp. KSO5 (assembly GCF_044094635.1). NCBI lineage: Bacteria > Pseudomonadati > Pseudomonadota > Alphaproteobacteria > Acetobacterales > Acetobacteraceae > Acetobacter > Acetobacter sp. KSO5. The sequence goes on from NZ_CP172014.1 coordinate 3,133,338, forward strand.
ACGCGCAGAACCAGCGCAGAATGCGCGCCGCCGACCTGATCGTTCATACCATCGGCAATCGGCTGACTGATGCCAAAATCGATACCCGGAATCTTCGCCAGACGTTCATGCAATTTGGCGACAAACTGAGCCTTTGTCTCGCCATGCGGCCAGGTGTTATACGGCTTGAGGCCCACCGGCACTTCGATGTGTGACGGCGTCCAGGGGTCCGTGCCGGAATCATTCCGGCCCAGCTGGGTTACGGCGTAAGAGGTTTCCGGGAACGTATAGATGGCATGGCGCACTTCATCCGCCATGGCTCCGGCTTTTTCCAGTGAGAGGCCGGAGGGCAGCTGAACCTGGAGCCACAGCGCACCTTCATCCATTTCCGGTAGAAATTCGCGGCCGGTATTCATGCCCAGCACGACCACCAGCACAAAGGCAATGACTGCACCGATATAGGCCAGCAGCGGGCGACGCATGGCGTGGGCCAGACCGTCATGGTACAGGTGATGCAGCTTTTCCAGCGGCTTGTTATGGAAAATCTTGTGTGGTTTGCGCATGGCCAGAAAGGCCAGAGAAGGCGTGAGTACAATAGCGCTCAGCAGCGCTCCCAGCAGTGCAAAACTGACGGTAAAGGCCATGGGCCGGAACAGCCGCCCCTCCGCGCCTTCAAACGCAAAGAGCGGACTGTAAGCGACAATAATTACCAGCGTAGAAAATACGATCGCGCGGCCGACATGTTTTGTCAGCCCTTCCACATCATCCAGAGACATAGTGTGGCCCGGTTCTGCTTCCCGCAGGCGAAGGATGGATTCCGTCACCACAATCGCGCCGTCTACAATCACCCCGAAGTCAATCGCACCGAGAGAGAACAGGTTGGCGGGCATGCCGAGCAGGCTCATGATGAGAAAGACCGTCGCCAGCGCCAGCGGAATGGTTACTGCCGCCACCAGCGCACTCCGCGGACTGCCAAGGAAGAGAATGAGGATAACAAAAACCAGCCCCACCCCTTCCAGAACCGTATGGGTCACTTTCTCCGTAGTGGCATTCACCAGAACGTCGCGGTCGATATAGGGCACAATCCGCACACCCTGCGGCTCCAGCTGTTTTTGCAACTCCGCCACACGGGCATGCAGCAGATTCAGCACCTTCGAGGCGTTCTCGCCCGAGACCATGCTGACAATGCCCTCAATGGTATCCGGGTTTCCGTTTTTCCCCAGAATCCCTTCCCGCACCTGATGCCCAAGTTGCATCCGGCCCAGTTCCCGCAGGAAGACCGGGGTGCCGTCATGCTGAGTCACGGGGATATCGCCCATTTCCTTCAGCGAATGGATCATGCCCATGCCGCGCACAATGTAGGACTGCTCACCCCGCGCCACACGGCCACCGCCGGCGTTAATGCTGCTGCTGGTAATAGCCGTCAGAACATCATTCACCCCCACGTGGAAGCGGGAGAGAGCGGCGGGATCCAGAAGCAACTGATATTCCCGCGTGAAGCCGCCAAAATTGTTGATGGCCGCAACACCCTGCACTTTTGTCAGAGCGGGCACCACAATCCAGCGCTGAATTTCAGACAGCTGCATCAGATTCTGGCTATCTGATTCCAGCGTGTAGCGGTAAATTTCACCCGATGGGCTGGTGACAGGCCCGAGGCTGGCCGTCACCCCCGGCGGCAGCGTGACCTGCGCCAGCTGTTCCGTCACACGCTGGCGGGCAGCGTAAACATTCACGCCATCCCGAAAAATCAGATTGATAAGCGAGAGGCCAAACGTGCTGCTGGAACGGCTGTTGGACAGCCCCGGCGTGGCCGCCAGCTGGCGTTCCAGCGGAATGGTGATCAGCTGCTCCACTTCCTCCGCAGCCAGCCCTGAGCTTTGGGTCGTGACCTGAACGGACACGGCCCCAAGGTCGGGATAGGCTTCAACCGGAAGATCTTTCCACGCCCAGCCGCCCCACAGGGCCAGCACCGCCATCGCCACAAAAACAATACGGCGTTCCCGCAGGCAGGCCGCAATAATCCGTTCAATCATCGTTCAGCAAAACCCCACCGCGCGTCACGATGCGGTCTCCGGCACTCAGGCCGCTCAGAACCCGTGTATCTTCACCTTCGTCGTAGGAAATACCAACCTTGCGCCGCTTGAACGTCCAGGGCGCGGTTTCCACAAACACCGTCACGTTGTCATTATTCATCAGCAGGGCCGACTGCGGCACCATCAGGCCCGGCGGCTGCTTGAGCTGGATATTGACCGTTGCGAACATATTGGGATGCAAGTCTTCATCCGGGTTCGGCAGCGGAATCATGGCTCGCAGACGGCGCGTTTCGGGCCGCAGATCCGGTTCAACGGTGGCGATTTCTCCATACAGCACCACCCCGTCCCGCGCGGGCAGGGTGAGGGAAACGGACTGGCCAATATGGATCTGGTCCACATCGGCTTCCGGCACATCGGCCACGGCCCAGATTTCCGAGAGGTCTTCCACACTCAGCAAGGGCGCAGTGATGTCCGTCACGTTCTGGCCGGGCGCCATGCTGACAGCAGACACCACGCCGTCCACCGGGGAGCGGAGGACCAGCTTGCCGCCTGCTGCCGCGGTATCATCAAAAGAGTTCAGACGATCCTGCGCGCGGCGTTCTTCCGCCTGCGCCTGCACCAGAGCAGCACGTGCGGCCTCAACATCCCGCGTGGCAGCCCCACCAGCCTGTTTGACCTGCTGGGCTCGCGCCATCGCAGCCTGCGCCAGTACCAGCCCGGCACGTGCTTTTTCTTCATCCGTGGTGGCCTGCGCCATATCTCCGGCAAGCAGAGTCGCCAGCGGCTGGCCGTGCTTTACATGCTGACCGGGCACGACATTCAACGCCACAATGCGCCCGGTCACGGGTGCCAGAATGGGCACCTGCCGGGCAGGTTCCGTCACAATGGCGCCGGGAACGGACAGGGTATCCTTCGGGACAACAACCTGTACAGCCTCAACCCCCAGCCGCTTCCGCAGCGGCGAGCCCTCCGGCACGCTCAGGCTGCCATCCTGCCCCACAACAAGCGGGGTTTTCTCCGCCCATGCCGGGGTATTTGCCAAACACGCCAGAGCACAAAGCAGGCCAAACACGCGCCGACCCACCCGCAACCGCATAGGAACCACCCGTCCGGCTCGCATCACGCAACCCTGCACGGCAGATCAGAAAAATGAGTGAGTGTCATTGGGCGGATCGCTCCCACTTTATGAATTACGCAGGAGATACCCGCTCAGAACCTAAGCAAACAAGCCCCGAGGCTGGAGCATAGCTTTATTGCATTTGACGCATTAAGCGGATCTTGCTGAAAATTTCATCCACAAAACATCGAATGTAATCAAAATTTTACAATGTTTTTGAGCTTCAAGGCTCTTCAAAGGCTATTTTTTACGGTTTTTAGAAATAATACCACCCTGACAACACAAAAAAACGCTGGCCCTTTGCAGAGCCAGCGTTTTGCGAGACCGGATCTTGATGCCCGGTCTTAGACGATGAAAGCCGTCTTACTGGTCGTCATCATCCCCGCCATTAGAAGAGGAAGAATCAGACCCATCCCCCGTGCCATCCGGGGAAATGGCGATAAACAGAGACTGCCCATCCCGCAGCACCCGGAGAAGAACGGGTTTTTTAGCTGCCAGCGCTCCGCGCACAGCCGTAACAGCCGCCCGTGGGGAATCGACGTTCTGGTTACTGACGGACTGGATCACATCACCGGGGCGAATACCGGCCTGATCCGCCGGGGAACCGGGCTGCACATCATTCACCACCACACCATGCACATCACTGCCCAGACCAAGCTGGCGACGGATATCGCCACTCAGCGGCGTGAGCGACACACCCAGATGCTGGCCTGAGGACGCGTTACCCTCAATCCCACCATCGTTGGAAGCTTTGGCGAGATTGCCGATCTTGACCGTCAGCGTCTGCGGCTTACCCCCGCGCAGGTATCCGATTTTGGCGTCCGTCCCCGGAGCCACAGAAGCAACACGCACCGCCAGATCATGCGGAGAGGCAACTTTCTGGCCGTTGAAGTCGGTCACAACGTCTTCCGCCTTCAGGCCAGCCTTTTCTGCCGGGCTGTCCGGGCTGGTGCTGGCCACCAGCGCACCGGCAGGCGGCGCACCCGGAGCCGGAACTGGCATGTTCAGGGCTTTCGCCATAGCCGGGGAAATGACCTGAGCGTTCACGCCCAGATACCCACGGACCACATGGCCGGTCTTGCGCAGCTGGTCTGTCACGCTGCGCACGGTGTCAGACGGAATAGCAAAGCCGATGCCAATGGACCCTCCGCCGGAGGGAGAGAGAATGGCGGTATTAACCCCCACCACCTTGCCATCCTGCGTGAACAGCGGACCACCGGAGTTACCGCGATTGATGGGCGCATCAATCTGGATGAAGTTGTCGTACGGGCCTTCATTAATGTCACGCCCACGGGCGGACACGATCCCCGCCGTGACAGTGCCACCCAGACCATACGGGTTCCCAACGGCCACAACCCATTCACCGGGCTGCACATCGTCAGATTCGCCCAGCTCGATAAAGGGCAGCTTCTGGGAGGAGGTCACTTTCAGAAGGGCCAGATCCGTCTTGCCATCACGGCCAATAATCTTGGCGGGCAGCGTGGTGCCATCATCCAGCGTGACGGTGACCTTGGTGGCCCCTTTCACAACATGGTTGTTGGTGACGACGTAACCATCGGCGGAGATCAGAAAGCCAGACCCGCGGGCTTCAATCTGCTGGCGGGACTGCTGGGGAGCCATCTGGAACGGGAAGGGAAAAGGAAAGGGCATGCCGCCCATTCCCCCCATGCCACCGCCTTCACCCTCAACAGCATCAGCCTTGATCATGGAGGTAATGGAGACAACGGCAGGTTTGACCTGTTTGACCAGATTCACAAAGTTTGGAAGCGTCTGGACCGGGCTGCTCGGCTTGATGGCCCCGGCATCCTCAGCATAGGCAGCGTGGAGGCCAGCCGGCCCTGTGCCCATCGTCCCTACAAAGGCTGCACCAGCCAGAAGGGCCAGAAGTGTCTTGCGGCTAGTCCGCCCGAAAAACTTGGATACAGATTTTTCCGACATCACGATTCCGACTGTTCCCTTAAACTCTTGCCAACAGGGTCAATCCCCGCCGGGGCGCATGATTCAGACCCTCAGGCCAGATATCATACGCTTCTGCGGTTAACATGGTTCCTTGATAACAAAAACAAAAGGTCGCCCGGCAGGAACACCCTTATTTATCTTACTCTTGTAACATGCGTCAGAGCGCGGAAGATGCCTCACTCTCCCGCTCCCGCAACGTCTGGAAAAAGGTTTTGAGCAAAGCGGCAGAGTCGCGCTCCCGCACACCGCCGATAATTTCCGGCCTGTGCAGCGCCTCGGCGCGAAAGGGCAGACGCGGCCCATGTTCCACGCCACCGCCTTTTGGGTCATACGCGCCAAACAACACGCGCCCGACGCGGAAATGCGCCAGCGCCGCTGCGCACATGGGGCACGGCTCCAGCGTGACGACAAGCGTGCAATCCGCCAGCCGTTTGCCACCCCGCGCCGCCGTTGCTGCGCGCATCACCAGCATTTCCGCATGGGCGGAGGGGTCATGCAGTTCTTCCACGCGATTGCCCGCCTGAGCCAGCACGGTGCCATCCGGCCCCAGCAAGACCGCGCCAACAGGAACTTCCCCTCTTTGCGCTGCGTTCTGCGCCTCGCAAAGTGCTAATTCCATCCCGTTTTTCATCGGTGCATGCCTCTTTTTGCCCCTGCTGGCTGTGCCGCAAACCGGTTTAGTCCCTCAGCTAAAAGGAGAAACTCACCAAATATTTCAAACCTCACTCGCCGTTCGATAAATTACGTCTTTTTGCCTTATTTCAAACGGTGGTTTTTCCTTGCAAAAGCGCGATCTTCTCTGTCATCATGCCTTATAGATGCCATGATCTGTTCTGTAACAGACATGCAACTGACACCATGTTGTCAGGGAAGTCTGCCCTGACCCAGATAGCGGAAAGGATTAGTACAATGCACAGTCTGTCTCTCATCCTCGCCGCCGCTGCGATCGGCCTCGGCCTTGCCGTTGTAGACCGGACGGTGAATGAACCGGCAACTGCCTCCTCCCACGTCCAGCGGGTTTCTCTGCTGCCGGGTTGATTTCTGCGGATTTTCTGCCGCTTTCAGAAGACGTTTGTGTTTATCCCCGTGCAAACCGTCGCAGGGTGTGGCACCTGATACGCTTCATCCGGCTTTTTCTGAAAAAAAGACACCCGAGTTCATGACTGCACGCCGCCCCGTTATCGGCATTACGCTTGACCATGAGGCGGGCGGACCAGACCGCTATTCCCGATTCCCGTGGTATGCTCTCCGGGAAAACTATATGTCCGCTGTTGCGACGGCGGGTGGTTTGCCGGTGGCTTTGCCGCTTTTCCCGCAGCTTGCCACCGAGTATCTCGACCAGATTGACGGGCTGCTGATCACCGGCGGCGCGTTTGATATTGATCCATCCCTGTATGGTGAGGCCGAGCGCCACAGCAGCGTAACCTTGCGCCCGGTACGCACACAGGCTGAGCAAGCCTATCTGGCTGCTGCCATGCAGCGTAAAATGCCGGTTCTGGGCATTTGTGGCGGCATGCAGCTTCTGGCCGTGGCCCTCGGTGGCACGCTGATCCAGCACATCCCCGAGTCCTGCCCTACGGCCCTCCCGCACGAGCAACCTAATCCGCGCGATGAAGCCAGCCATGCAGTGCATGTGGAGCCGGATACGCTGCTGGCGCGCTGCGTGGGGCGGCCCCACATGGCCGTTAATTCCTCCCATCATCAGGCCGTGCGCACACCCGGACGCGGGATTATCAATGCCCTGGCAGAAGATGGACTGATTGAAGGGGTGGAAGACCCTACCCTTCCGTTTTGCCTCGGGGTGCAATGGCATCCGGAATTTGGCATAGACCCGGGTGACCGGAGCATTTTTAGCGCCTTTGTACAGGCAGCAGGAGAACAAGAGTGACGCAGGAAACGCGTGGAGAACGCATCGCCAAATGGCTGGGCCGGACCGGTGTTGCCAGCCGGCGTGATGCCGAGCGGATGATTGAAGAAGGACGGGTGAAGCTGAATAATCAGCCCGTCACGCATCCCGCCACGTTTGTCACTTCCGACGACATTGTGCAGGTGGACGGCAAGATTGTGGACCACCCCCAGCGCACTCGCCTGTGGCGCTACCACAAGCCGGACGGACTGGTGACGACGCATAAGGACCCGGAAGGCCGCCCGACTGTTTTTGCCTCGCTGCCGGAAGGCATGCCGCGCGTCATCAGCGTGGGCCGGCTGGATCTGAACAGTGAAGGTCTCCTGCTGCTGACCAATGATGGCGAACTGGCCCGGCGACTGGAACTGCCCAACAATGGCTGGCTGCGGCGCTACCGCGTGCGCGTGTTTGGCGTGGTGGACGAGGCTCGTCTGGCGTCCCTCGCCAACGGCAGTGTGTTTGAAGGCGTGCGCTATGGACCGATTGAAGCCGGCCTCGATTCCCGCAAGGGCGATAACGCCTGGCTGACTGTCTCCCTGCGTGAAGGCAAGAACCGCGAAATCCGTAAGGTGATGATGGGCCTGAACCTGCATGTCAGCCGCCTGATTCGCACCAGCTACGGCCCCTTCCAGTTGGGCACGCTGCAACGGGGCGAGTTGGAAGAAGTGCCCGGCAAGATCCTGCGTGAGCAGATGCCCAGAGCCCCGGAAAAAACTGCTGGCAAGAAGGCCCGCTAACCATGCGGATTATTGCAGGGGCTCGCAAAGGCCGGATTCTGGCCGCCCCCCCCGGCACCACAACCCGCCCCACGGCGGACCGGGTGCGGCAGGCGCTGTTCGATATGCTGCTTCATGCCCCATGGGGGGGGCCGGACCTGCTGACCAATGCGCGCGTACTGGATGCGTTTGCAGGCACCGGAGCGCTGGGGCTGGAAGCGCTTTCACGCGGGGCAGAACACGCCACGTTTTTTGAGAATGATCGCGCGGCCCTCTCCGCCCTGCACACCAATATTGCAGGGTGCAAGTGGGAGGACCGGAGTAAGGTCATCCCCCGGGACGTCACCAAGCCCACGCGCGCTCCGGCCCCATGCTCCCTGCTGTTTCTGGACCCGCCCTATCGGCAGGATCTGCCTGCCCGGACACTAGCCGCCCTGCACGCCCAGGGCTGGATTGCACCCGGCGCCATTGCGGTGATTGAAACCGCCGCGCAGGAACCGCTGCCGCTGCTAGAGAAAAATGCGGACGGCACGACACGCCTGCCGGAAACCGCGCCCGTCAGTGAGGATGAAGAAACTCCACCTCCCCCGGCCTATGCGGGCACATTGCTGGCGGAACGACGACATGGTGCCGCGCGTCTTACTGTCTGGCAGCTGTAAGCGCGTTCCCAAACGCTCCCATCCGATTGAGGTGCGTGCGCCCGACTCGCCATTTTGGAGATAGAATCAAACCAGAACTGGCGACGGGCGCAGGAGTGCGCTACACGGGCTGGATACTCTTTTTATTGTTTTAGAAAACGGGGTCATTGATGGCTGGTAGCGTCAACAAGGTTATTCTGGTGGGCAATCTGGGCAAAGACCCGGAAGTCCGCACCAGCCAGAGCGGCATGAAAATTGTCTCTTTTTCTGTCGCCACCAGTGACACATGGAATGACCGCGCCTCCGGTGAACGCCGGGAACGGACGGAATGGCACCGTGTGGTCATTTTCAATGATCGTCTGGCCGACGTGGCAGAACGCTTCCTGCGCAAAGGCCGCAAGGTCTATCTGGAAGGCGCTTTGCAGACCCGCAAATGGACCGATCAGTCCGGGCAGGAACGCTACACGACCGAAGTGATTGTTGAGCGGTTCCGTGGGGAACTGGTTCTGCTCGACAGCCGCAGCGGCGGTGAAGGTGAAGAGTCCGGCGGCTTTGGCGGTGGCAGCAGCAGCAGCTACGGCGGCGGGAATGGCGGTGGTGGTTACGGCGGCGGAAGCGGCGGTGGCTATGGTGGTGGCAATCAGGGCGGCGACTTTGGCGGCTCTTCCGCACCGCGCCAGAACGCACCGGCCCGTGGCCCTGGTGGTGGTGGCAATGCTGGTGGCTGGGACGCCCCCGGCAACAGTGATCTGGACGACGAAATCCCGTTTTGATCGGCCTATGGGTCTGACAGTCCCTCCCCCGGCCCTTTGCCGGGGTGATGCGGTCTGTCTTAACGGGAATTTTCCGTAATGACACCTGCATCTTCTGTTCCCCACTCTTCCGGCCGCCTTGCAGCGGCTCTGACGCTGTGTGGAACAGGGTGCACTTTTCTTCTCCCCCTCCTCTTCTTTTATAGTCGCGCGCTTAGCGATGTGGCGGCGACCGTTATCGCCTGCCTGTTCCTCCTCTACTCCGCTCTGCAGAAAGACTGGCAGTGGATACGGAAGGACTGGTTACGCCCGGCTGCCGTGTTCTGCGGGCTCTGCCTGATCTCCTCCCTTTATATCGGCCAGAAAGGCGCATGGGTTCAGGCGTTATGTCTGCCGCGTCTCTTCCTGCTCACCGCCGCCATGGAAAGCTGGATTCTGGTCCCGGTCTCCCGCCGTAAGACACTGGCTTCCATTTTGTTTGTGCTGGCCCTGTGGCTGATCGGCCAGTGCTGGAAACAGTATCTGACCGGCACCAACCTGCTGGGCTACCCCCCGGCGGATGATGGTGCTCTGACCGGCCCCTTCGTGAAGCCACGGGCCGGATTTACGCTGCTCATGCTCTTTTTCCCGGCCCTGATGCCGGTGGTTTTACGCGCGTTTTATACCAAGCGTCTGCGCCCATGGATTGGCGGCGTGGTGCTGCTGGTGCTGAGCGTGACCACCATGGTGCTGATTGGCCAGCGGATGAGCAATGTGCTGCTCCTCTTCGGCCTGATGCTGACCGCCCTGATGATCCCGCGCTTTCGCGTGCCATTCGCCTTCGTGCTGGCTGGCGGTGCCGGGCTGGTGGCCAGCCTGCCCGATATCTCCCCGCGAACATATGCCAAGCTGGTGCTCAAATTCTCCAACCAGTTGCACCATTTTACTCAGAGCGATTACGGCAAGCTATATCGCACCGCTGTGACCATGATTGTCTCGCACCCCTGGATTGGGCTGGGCATGGATGGCTTCAGAAACTTCTGCCACACCCCCCTCCACACCAATGCCCTGACCACCATCGGCCTGCCCCCGCTGGACAGTGACACCGCACAGGGCTGCAACATCCACCCCCATAATTATTATCTGCAGATTGCCACCACCGCCGGACTGCCGGGACTGGTGGCGTTTGCATGGATGATCTTCTGCTGGCTGCGCACCGGCTTGCGCGCGCTCGCCCCGGTCCGAAACCCGCAGCAGGCCATGCTGTTTGTCATGTGCTGTGTGGTGCTATGGCCGGTAGCCTCCACCAGCGCCCTGTTCTCCTTCCCCACCGCAGGCTGGGTTTTCCTGTTTGCCGGCTGGCTTCTGGCCGCCTCGGAGCCGAGCAACTCCTCCCAACAGAGCAGCGCCGCTCCATCAGTTTTTAAGAAAATCTAAATATTTCCTTTTATTAGCGGCCTTCTCCGATACTATTTCTTGGGCATATCCAGCCGCCTGCATGCCTATGCTGTCCTTTTTCTTCCGCTAAAATCTCATAATGTTCTTGGCGTTCGGGGTGCACACCGCTATAAGCCGCGTCATTCTTTCAAGGCAGGTGTCCTGTCATTGCAAAGGCTGACAACTGACATGATTACTCTACCGCCAGACTATCGCCCGTCCGACAATGAAGAGTTCATGAACCCTCTTCAGACGGAATATTTCAGACAGAAACTCCTGAAGTGGCGTGCTGAACTCCTGAAAGAGGCCGGGGATACGCTTGCCAGCCTTTCTGAAGGCGGCATTCATGAAGCCGACATTACAGACCGTGCCAGTGTGGAGACGGACCGTGCGCTGGAGCTGCGCACGCGTGACCGTGCCCGTAAGCTGATCGGCAAGATCAACCTTGCCCTCCAGCGCATTGAGAACGGCTCCTACGGCTATTGTGAGGAAACGGGTGAGCCGATCACTTTGCGCCGACTGGAAGCCCGCCCGATTGCGACCCTGTCCATTGAGGCGCAGGAACAGCATGAACGGATGGAAAAAACCCATCGTGACGATTAATTCCGCTTTTTAAGCGGAAACAGACTTGCGGCGTTCGGCGTGAACAGCTAGAACGCCGCCAGCGGGCTGCTGTAGCTCAGTGGTAGAGCACTCCCTTGGTAAGGGAGAGGTCGACAGTTCAATCCTGTCCAGCAGCACCAGCTTTCTTCTTTTTTTAAAATTGCAAGACAGCCCGCCCTTCAGCCCGCTTAGGGACTGTGGGACCGATGTGCGTGTTTGGCGCACTCCCTCTTTATCCCTTTAATGTGCGGCTCTTTGCCTCCCCGTGGGTAAACCTGTGGATAACGGGTGCAACCTCGGTGCGCGACTCAGAAAACCAGTGAAAAGCGACTCCAGAGGCTGTGGATAATTAACTGGATTTCTTATTTATCCCTAGCAGCCTGTCGGGTTGGGCATTTTGCGGCTGATAACGCCGAGGCTGACCCGGCTTATGCTGCGTGAAGCCGTGCCATTCTTTTGCAGTTGTATGCGAGAGCGACGAGTGTCCATTCGGTCGTGACTTTTGCAAGGCTGCGCAGACTGAATCTTCTGAACCCCATGATGCTTTTGATAATTCCAAAGACCGGTTCAACGGTCTGTTTTCGTAGTCTGTAAACATCTCCGGCTTCTGTGGTTTCCAGCCTGTCCTTCATGGCAAGCCGCCAGGGTTCGGTTATCCGGCGTGGCTCCGTGTTTTCAGGAGGTGGCCGGAAATCATATGGCCTGCGGGCGCGAGGCCGTCCGATGGCGACCAGCGGATCGATGCCTTTTTTCCGCAGGTCCCGGACCGCCTGCCCGTTGGCGTAACCGGTGTCGGCGAGCACTGTCTTTGGGAGACCGATCGTGCTTTCCATCGACAGCACGGTGCTGGCAAAGGACGGCGCGTCCGCTGATGTGGCGACAACGTCGGTTGTCACGATCAACTGACTGCCTTCGGCGCAGACCACGGCCTGGGCATTGTAAGCCTGCCGGAACTCGTGAGCGTCCGAACGCCGCATGAGGCGGCTGTCGGGATCGGTCAGACTGATCTGCCGGTCGGGTGGTGGTTCATCATCGGGCGGTTTGGGCGCCCGGCCGCGACGCCCTGTTTTTGCGTCATACACCGCCTTCTTTTTCTCGTATGCCGATCGCGCCGCCTCGGCCTGCGCCTTCGCATCTGCTTCCAGCCGGGCGCAGGCTTCGTCCAGCTTCGCTTTCAGTGTTTCCCGTCGGGCAAGCGCTTCCGGCAATGCCTGCGGATCGCTGTCTGTGGCATCTGCGTGCTCCGCCTGGTCCATCAGTTTCGCGATATCCACCGCCAGCTGTTCGCGCAGCGCCCTGATCCGGTCGTAGCGCAGGGAACGGTATTTCGAAGCGTCGGCATCAATTTTCGTGCCGTCGATCGATACTACACCCAGACGCAGCAGACCCGTCTCGCGCGCCAGAAGCAGGACCTGCGCAAATGCAGCTTCAATGGCTGTCCGGTTCGTCCGGCGGAAGGTCGCAATCGTATCATGATCCGGATGCAGGTTCGCCGCCACGAAGCGTACCCCGATGTCGCGATATGTCGCCCGCTCGATCCGGCGTGAGGAAAACAACCCGTTCGCATAGCTGAAGATCAGAAGGGCCAACATCAGACGCGGATGGTACTGTGCCTTGCCACCCGTGCGCACTGGCACGCAGAACGCACTCATCGGAACCCGCTCAACGGCTGCGACAATGAAATGCGCCATATCGTCAGCAGGAAGCCACGACTTCAGATCAGGAGGCAGAAGATACGGCTGAGACCGGTCAAACGGGATGAAGCTGCTCATCTCACCACCTTACAACCTCACCCCTTCACAGGGTACCCCAACCCGACAGGCTGCTAGGGAAAACGCTGGTTCACTACGCATCACCCAAGGTTGATACCCTCAGGAGCCTGTACGCACACGCACTGTGAGCTGGTGATAAAAAAGGGGGCTGAATCACAGCCCCCTCTTCCATCCGTCTGATCAGACTTAATCCAGCCTCAGTGGCCCGGGCCCCCGGGTTTCCCACCGCCGCCGGGGCCACCATGGCCGCCCCCACCGGGACCACCTCCGCCTCCAGGGCCGTGCCCCCCACCGCCGGGACGTCCACCGCCACCACCACCCGGACCGGACGGGCGAGGCATACCGCCACCGCCCGGTCGGCCACCGGGGCGGGGAGCCATGCCGGGGCGGCTCCCTCCGGGGAACGGGCGGGCGCGCCTGTCGGCATAGCCCCAGCGCGGGCCGTTCCCATACCCGTAATACTCATCATAACCGCCAGCGGGGCTATAGCCGTAATAGTCATAGCCTCCGCCATACATCGGGCCTGCGCAGCCAGAGAGTGTGCCGACCAGCGTCAGCCCCAGACAGCCTAAAATCAGAGGGGTACGTTTCATGCGGCTCACTCCTGTCGCCTTATTCGGATGCAAGAAGAAACTATCCAACTTTGACCAGAACATGGTGCTTCTTGCCAGAAGACAACCGAATAGCCCCATCCACCATGTCTTTCTCTGCAATCACGCCATTTTCATCCTGCACCACGGCGTTGTTCACACGCGCCCCGCCGCCACGCACCAGCCGACGGGCTTCCCCATTAGTTTTGGCCAGTCCGGCTTCCACAAACAGGCGGAACACCGGCACGCCTTCTGCCAGCATCGTCTGCGGCACGGTATGGACGGGCAGATCTGCTGCGGCGACCTTCCCTTCCTCAAACGTCTGGCGGGCCGCTTCTGCCGCTGCCTGAGCCGCTTCGCGCCCGTGGCACAGAGCTGTGGCTTCAGTGGCCAGAATTTTCTTGGCTTCGTTAATCTCTGCGCCCTGCAGAGCTTCCAGCCGTGCACATTCATCCAGCGGCAGATCGGTAAACAGACGCAGGAAACGCCCCACATCCGCATCTTCCGTGTTGCGCCAGAACTGCCAGTAATCAAACACCGGCAGACGCTTTTCAGACAGCCAGACAGCGCCATTGGCCGTCTTGCCCATTTTGGCACCAGACGAGGTCGTCAACAGAGGCGTCGTCAGGCCCATCACGCTTTTCTGGTCCGTGCGGCGCACCAGATCCACACCGGAGACAATATTGCCCCACTGGTCAGACCCACCCAGCTGAAGCGTAACCCCATGCCGGCGGTTCAGTTCCCGGAAATCGTAGGACTGAAGAATGGAGTAGTTGAATTCAAGAAAGGTCAGGCCCTGCTCACGGTCCAGACGGTTCTTGACGGAATCGAAAGACAGCATGCGGTTGATGGAGAAATGCACCCCGACATCGCGCAGCAGATCAATATAGGCCAGCTTGTCCAGCCAGTCGGCATTGTTGACCAGAATGGCTTCGGACGCGCCGCCACCAAAGGTAAGGAACTGCCGCAGGCACCCTTCAATCCCTGCCAGATTGGTGCCGATGGTCTCTTCCGTCATCAGTCTGCGGGCTTCTTCACGGAAGGACGGATCACCAATTCTGGCCGTGCCGCCGCCTACCAGCGCCACCGGCCGATGCCCGTGCTTTTGCAGCAGGCGCAGCATCATAATCTGGATCAGGCTGCCCACATGCAGGCTGTCTGCTGTCGGGTCAAAGCCGATATAGGCCGCAACAGAGCCCTTCGTCATCGCTTCATCCAACGCCACGGGATCCGTGCACTGAAAAATGAAGCCACGCGCAGCGGCTTCCTGCATGAAGGAACTCTGAAACCCGTTTTCGACCATTCTCTTTAATTCCTGTTTACGCCTCTACCTGCCGCCGGAGCAGGATTATCCGGCCCACGCTCTAGCATGAGCACCGGCCCGGCAGAACCTCTTCCCGCGTCAGATCTCCGGTCACCCCCCTCGCCTGCGGGCAGCCGGAGTGAATTCTCTCTATGCTTTTTCTGTCCGTGCTACGGCTGTCAGGCCGTGCCGCCAACCGTCAACCCCGTCATTTTCAGGGTCGGCTGGCCAACGCCGACCGGCACGCCCTGCCCGGCTTTGCCGCAGGTGCCAATGCCGGGGTCCAGCTCCATGTCCTTACCAATCATGGAAACATGCGTCATGGCGTCCGCGCCGTTGCCAATCAGCGTCGCCCCTTTGACGGGCGCGGTGATCTTGCCGTCTTCCACCAGATAAGCCTCGGATGCCGAGAACACGAACTTGCCGGACGTAATATCCACCTGTCCGCCGCCAAAATGCACCGCATACAGGCCGCGCTTCATGGAGCTGATCATGTCGTCGGTAGAAGCCTGACCGGGCAGCATGAGCGTGTTGGTCATGCGGGGCAGTGGCATGTGCGCATAGGACTGGCGGCGACCATTGCCGGTCGGGGCCACACCCATCAGGCGCGCATTCAGGCGATCCTGCAGATAACCTTTCAGGATTCCGTCTTCAATCAACGTGGTCCGGCCTGTGGGTGTGCCTTCATCATCAATGGTCAGGCTCCCACGACGGTCCGGCAGAGAGCCATCATCAATTACCGTGACACCAGGAGCCGCAACACGCGTGCCCATACGTCCGGCAAAAACTGATGTGCCCTTACGGTTGAAGTCGCCTTCCAGCCCGTGTCCAACCGCTTCATGCAGCAGAATACCGGGCCAGCCTGCGCCAAGCACCACTTCCATCTCACCCGCAGGCGCAGGGCGCGCCTCCAGAGCAATCAGTGCCTGCCGCAGCGCTTCATGCACCGCGCCCTGCCATGTTTCCGCTTCCAGCAGGCGGTTGATTTCATACCGGCCACCCAGACCGTGGCTGCCGCTTTCACGTTTGCCGTCCTGCTCGACCACCACAGAGACGTTCAGCCGCACCAGCGGGCGCAGATCGGCTACGCGAGCACCATCGGCCCGGATAATCTGCACCGCCTGCCATTCACCAGAAAGAGAGGCCATAACCTGCACCACGCGGCTATCCTTGCCACGCGCATAGGCATCAATCTGGGTCAGCAGGCCAGAACGAGCCGCAAAATCCGTCTCACCCAGCGGGTTGGCATCCGTATAGAGGCGACGGTTAGTCGAACGCGGCGCATCAGACATTGTCCCGGACCGACCGCCACGCACCGCACTCACCGCCTCTCCAGCGCGGGCCAGAGCCGAGCGACTTAAATCATCGGAATGAGCAAAGCCGGTCTCTTCCCCCAGCACAGCTCGCAGGCCAAACCCGCTGCTGGTATCAAAGGAGGCGGAGCGGATAACGCCGTCATCCAGCGCGATACCTTCACTTTCCCGATATTCCAGAAACAGTTCGCCATCATCCATCCCGTCCAGCGCCTTGCGGGTCAGGGCTTCTGCATCGGCGCGGTCCAGCAGGGCTCCGGGTCTGTCAAAAAACATCTGGTCTGTAACCGCCAGAGCGCCAGGGCTTGAAGGAATGGATGACATGGACGAAACTCCTGACAGGACTAAGGCTCCGGGTAGCGGGTTCTCCCGGCAGAGCGGCCAAAGCATAAACAGTTAAGTGCTACCGCAAAACCCGCAAGGGGTTTCATCGTTTCTGTTTGATGACCAGATACGAGTCCTGACGCTTTTTCAGGACCCTTGCCAGACTGACCGCTGCGGCCCTCCTCCTGGTGCCCCGGCGTTCCGCCGCAGCCAGAGGAAAGACAACTATGAGTGCCTATCAGGACGGGACACGCTCCGGCCATCCCCTGCCCGTATCGCCCGCTTCCGGCCAGCACGCCCCCTCCCGCTCTATAGTCCATCTTGCTCTGATCTGTTTTCTGGCGGCCAATCCTGCCGCGGCTCTGGCACAGACCGCCGCACCGGCACCACGAGCCCCCACCGTGTCCGCCCCGGTTCTGACGCACGACACCACGCCCACACAGCCCGACACAGCCCATGCGCCACACGCTGATGCGGCCGCTTCGTCAGGAGCGCAGCAACCGGCGACCATCCCCTCAGATCAGAAGATGAGCGCCCCCTCGGTCGCTGCTCCTGCTCCTGCTCCTGCTCCTGCTCCTGCTCCTGCTCCTGCTCCTGCTCCTGCTCCTGAAAAGGTGCCTGAGGCCTCACCGCAGGCAAGCACGGAAGCGGCGCAGCCCACGCTGGATGAGGAAAATTCAGCCCCCCCTGTGCAGGTCAAACTGTTCGATGTGCAGCCCGCCACCCATGCTGGCGAACATGCAGCGCCAGATTTTGTGCCACAGGACCTGCGGCCACCCTCAATTGCACTGGGCGATCTGTTTTCTGCCATTCATGCGGCCCGGATCTTTACGGATGCGAAGGCTGTGGCGGATGCCATCCCGGATCAGGCGCCAACGGATCTGGTCGCCGCGTGGCGGCAGGAGAAAGATCTGCCCGATTTCGATCTGAAGCGGTTTGTCTCACAGCACTTCACCATCCCCGTGCTGCGCTCGGCGGCCTATAGCCGCAAACCGGGCGAGAACGTGCGCGATTACATTTCCGGCATGTGGGACGTGCTGACGCGTGAAGCTGATACAGCAGTACCCTGGTCTTCCCTGTTGCCGTTGCCGGAGACTTATATCGTGCCCGGTGGCCGGTTCTCAGAGTTTTATTACTGGGACAGCTACTTCACCATGATCGGCCTGTATGAAGACGGGCGGATTGATCTGCTGCGCAATGTGGTGCGCAACATTGCCTCGCTGATGGACCGCTACGGCCATATGCCCAACGGCAACCGCACCTATTATCTCAGCCGCTCCCAGCCGCCGTTTTTTTCCGTGATGCTGGACCTGCTCGCCAGCCATGACGGACAGGTGGTCTACACATCCTTCCTGCCTGAATTGCAGCGTGAGTATGACTACTGGACGCATGGAGCCGACGCCCTGAAACCCGGCGCAGGCTGGCAGCATGCTGTCCGCCTAAGTGATGGCACCCTGATGTTCCGCCCGTGGGACGACATGGATTCCCCGCGCGATGAAAGTTTTCCGCAGGATTTAGCCACCGCAAAACGCTCTCGCCGCCCTTCCCCCGAACTCTGGCGTGACCTCCGGGCCGGGGCAGAAACCGGGTGGGATTATTCCTCCCGCTGGCTGGCGGATGACAAGACGCTGGATACCATCAACACCACCTCCCTGATTACCGTCGAATATAACTGTCTGATGGTGCATCTGGAGCAAACGCTCTCCCACGCCTACGCCCTGAACGGAGAAAAAGACAAAGCTGCCTTTTACGCGCAGCAGGCCACGCAGCTTAAAAACGCCATCAACCATTATCTGTGGAATGAGAAGGATGGCGCGTATTTCGACTATAACTGGCGCACCGGGCAGCTCAGAGACGTGCTTTCCACCGCGACCGTTGTGCCGCTGTTCCTGCATATTGCCCCGCAGGATAAGGCCGATGCCGTTGCCCGCACCGTCAAGGCGCGCCTTCTCCATGTGGGTGGCCTAACCGTCACAGACCGTGAGACGGGGCAGCAATGGGATTACCCCAACGGCTGGGCACCAGAAGAATGGATGGCCATCAAAGGGCTGGAACAGTATGGGCATGATGATCTGGCAGCCGACATTGGACGCCGCTGGATGGCCCGTGTGATCGGCACCTATGAAAAAAGCGGCGTGTTGCTGGAAAAATATGATGTCGTCTCGCCCGAGATCAGCGCCACAGGCGGTAAGGGCGGCGGTGAATACCCCATGCAGATCGGCTTTGGCTGGACCAACGGCACTTTGCTGGGATTGATGAACCGTTACCCGCAGAACACCCGTAAAGTGCTGGATAACAACCCGCTGGCTGATCAGCCCTCTCAGCAGCCCCTGCCGCCGGTCGATGCATGGGACGCAAAAGGACCGGAAATCCCGGTTACAGAACACTCTCCGCTGAAAGGTGTGCCGGTTTCCACTCTGAAAGCCGAGCATCCGACGCAGGAGAACGATAGCCCGCCCGCCCCGTCTGCGTCACCGGAAGCTCACCCCGCTGTGCCAGACTCTGAGCACCCCTCATCCGGGCAGATACCGGCAAAACCGGAAGACCACACACAGCCTTCCACGCCGGACCAGAAGCAGGACAACAAACCGGCAGCTCAGGAAGAACCGGCTCCGGTTGTTCCGCAACTCAGTCCGACACAAAACCCGCAGCCAACCAGTGCACCAGCACCAGCACCAGCACCAGCACCAGAGTCAAAAACTTCTGCGCCGGGGCCGTAAAGCAGGTTTTGTTGGAAAAGCGGTCTTGAGGGCCAGCAATCACCTCAGGCCCGAACGAGACTGCCTGAATCCTCAGATACCGGGCAGCTCGTTTACTGTGACAACACGCCAGCCCTCATCCAGCCTTTCCAGAATAGTCAGGGAAAGGTTCTGGATGGAGAAATGCAGCGCGGTCTCCGGGTGAATACGCAGCGCATGCGCCAGAGCAGCACGAATAGCTCCCCCGTGGCTGACAGCGACAATATTCTGCCCTTCATAGGCTTCTGCCAGCCGGTCCAGCGTTACGCCGACCCGCCCGCATACATCCAGCATACTTTCGCCACCCGGTGGGCATTCCGTGGCCGAGATGGACCAGAACGGATGCGGGGCCAGACGCAGATGCTGCGGTAACTCCTGATGCGGCATGTTGTGCCACTCACCGAGGTTCTGCTCGATCAGCGCAGGTTCCACGTCCATCGGCACCGGGCCGTAACCGGCTTCCTGAATAGCCTCAGCCGTGCGTCGTGTGCGGGACAGGGGACTGACAAGCCAGTGCGCCTCACGCGGCAGGCGCGCAGCCAGAGCCTCATACATCGGGCGTTGCGCAATCAGGCTATCCGGGCAAAGGGGGACATCCAGCGCCCCATAAAGACGGAGACGCGCATTCTGCTCGACCAGCGCATGGCGAATCAGCCAGAAGCGCGTAATGCCGGGCGCAAGCTGCGGCGTATCGAGAAAATTACCCTGATTGATCTGCTGGGCGGCGGGATGTGTGAGGCTGACAGTCATGGGTCTGTTGTGCTGTCAGGGACCGCCCAACGCAAGAGCAGAAATGGAACGCCGCATTGCGTCTGCTTTCTGCTCGTCTGTGACACCCTCTTTCCCCGAGCGCTCTGACCAGTGAGACTCATCCGCCGTGTCTTCCGGCTCCCAGCGCGGCGCGTAAGAGGGCAGCGGGTCCGCCTGTGCTATGGCATCCCAATACGTCAGAATGAGACTGATTTTTTCCAGAACCCGAAGCGCATCCTGAATTTCCCGCGTCATGCGAGCAGTAGCGTCGAGACCTTCATGAGACGGCTCCCCGGAAACAAGACGCGCCCCGGCGGACAATCTCAGTGCCCCGACCAGCCCACCAGCGGCCTGCGCGTGCGGAATGGGGACGGGCTGGCCGATATGGCACAGCAGCGCGGCAAGCACCTTCTTCTCCTGCGGAACATAAGACGAAAGATCCGCATTCAACCACTGATAGAGCTTACGACATCGCTCCAGATCCAGTGGAATTGCGCCCTCCGTTCCCTCAGGCGCACGGACCAGAAAGGACAGAATTGTCTGCTGACGGTCCCAGTCGTCGGATAACGCGTCCCGCTGCGGAGCAGGCTGCGGCAGAAACGCGAGGTCGGCGTTAGCTTCAATCCCTTGCGTAACGGCCCCCAGAAAACCCTGCAACCGTTCCGCCACAACGGCTGACAGAATTGCCCCGAGCGCTGCCATTTCGGCCTGTGCTGCCCGCCAGCGCAGGAGCAAACCATGATTAAAGCCTGACGCCAGACCACGGCAGGCCGGGCTAGCGGGCCATTCACACTGGTTGGCATAGGCTGCGAGTCCTTCAGGCAACATGCCCTGATCCAGTCGGGCTTTCCAGCAGTCTGGCAGCAAAAGCGCCCCGCAGAACGGCGGCCCAGTGAAAAATTTGGACCCCGTCACCATCACTGCCCAGCCACGAGCCAGATAGGCCTGAACACGCTCCGGCATCAGCCGGGCCTGACAGGCATCCACCACCACATCCAGTTGCCCCGGATACTGGTCACACAGCGCCTCTAAAGCTTTCAGGTTGGGAGCCAGCAGGCCGGTTTTGGACAGATCCAGCACATGCAGCAGCACACGCCGCCCTTTGGCTACCTGATTTTGAATGTCTTTCCGGCAGGCAGCCGTCACCTCTCCCTCCGGCCGCAACTGCCCCTCGGCATCCCGCAAAGGCAGATCCACACACACAGTATCATTCGGGAATCCGGCCACCAGATCCCCTTTGCAGACGGACGCCCCGAGCGCTGTTTCCTGCGCAAAATGCCGCCCATGCGAGGCCAGGGGCACACCACTACCCGTTTCTTCCGGCGCGGTCAGAACTGTTGTCACCGGTTGCCCCGGTAAGGTGGATAGCGCCAACACAGCCAGCGCCGCATCTGTGCCCGAAGAAGCCAGAACGACATGGTCCTGCCCCGGCAACCCGAACCAGCCTGCCAGAAAATGCCGGACATCAAGCGCCAGCGCATGCAAGGCTTCCGGCGCCTTACCCTCAAGAACAGCGCGGGCCAGATTCACCCGCGCGAGTTCTCCGCCGGTAAAGCCTCGCTCTGAGAGGGAAGAGGCTGTGGAAGATGCAAAAGTCACTGCCCAGGGGCGCGGACGGTGCGAGCAGCCGTAATGATTGAGGCCCGTGCGCACATCAATATTGAGGCGCGCATCGCCCCCTTCCGCCATCAAAGCCTCAACCGGGCCAATCAGCGGCCAGGCTGGTACAAGCCACGCGTAGAGCTCATCCCATAGAGCAGAACTATCGTGCGCAGCTTTGCCCGGAACACTGACTAGGGGATGCAAAGCCGCAAAAAGCTGAGGGAGATCGTCTCTGGCGGGAGGATATGCGCTGGCAAGCGTCCGCACCCATGCCTCGGGGGCGGGTAAATCCGCTGGCGCATCGAGCATCCAGAACCGGGCTGCTGTTCTGGCGGCGGAAAAGGAAATTTTCAGCGCCTGACGAAAGTCCGGCTCCTGCGCGTCTGACAAAACCGCCAGTTCCAGCGCATGACGCAAATGGAACGCCACCACCCGACGTTCCCCCAGACACGGCGCGCCCAGAACAATCTGCCCCGGAGGCTGAACATGGAAAGGATGCGCTACAGCCGGATCCAGCATGATCCGGCATTTTGTTGCCAGCAGGCGCAGCTCCGGGCGATCCAACACATGCAGCAAGGTTTCCGTCAGGTTTCTGGCAAACATTTTTCCGCTTTCAACTCCCTGACAAACCATGCTCTCTGGCTGCCTACACGCTTGTTTTTCATACAGCCAAGCGCAAGAAAATCGCAAATCTGCCAAGATTGCTGGCGAAGATTGTACTTCTGAGCTATGCCCAAAGACTAGTGATTTTAATCGTTTGTTTCGGTCCACAGTATACGGAATACCAATGCGTATCTTATTGACAGGCGGGTGCGGTTTTATCGGATCCGCAGTGATCCGCCATATTATTCGGGACACCAGTCATTCTGTCCTGAATGTTGATTGCATGACTTATGCGGCTTCTGAAGAAACCGTGGAAGACGCAGCCGCCAGCGGGCGCTACGAATTTGCACGCGCCAATATCGTCAACGGCAGCGAACTGAGCCGTCTGTTTGAAACGTTCCGTCCGCAGGCGGTCATGCATCTGGCAGCCGAAAGCCATGTGGACCGTTCTATTGATGGACCCGGCGTGTTCATCCAGACCAACGTGGTGGGCACCTATTCCCTGCTGGAAGCCGCCCGCAAATACTGGCTGACGCTGGACAAGGCCGATCGCGCTGCCTTCCGCTTCCATCACATCTCAACCGATGAGGTTTTTGGGGCGCTGGAGCCGAACGATCCGCCTTTTACCGAAACCACGCCGTATGACCCCCGCAGCCCGTATTCTGCCAGCAAGGCCTCGTCCGACCATCTGGTCCGTGCCTGGTACCATACCTACGGCCTGCCCACGTTTGTTACCAACACGACCAACAATTACGGCATCTGGCACTTCCCGGAAAAGCTGATCCCGCTCATCACCATCAACGCTATCGAAGGCAAGGATCTGCCTGTGTACGGCGATGGTAAGAACGTGCGCGACTGGCTGTTTGTGGAAGACCACGCCGAAGCACTGGTCAAGGCTGTTGAAACCGGCGTGCCCGGCGAGACTTACGCCATCGGCGCCCGCCAGCCGCGCACCAACCTGCAGGTCGTGGAAACCATCTGTAATGTTCTGGACGAACTGGTGCCCGACCCGGCCGGCCCGCGTAGCCGTCTGATCCGTTTTGTGACAGACCGCCCCGGCCATGACTTCCGTTACGAAATTGACCCGTCCCACGCTGAAAAAGCGCTGGACTGGAAAGCAAAGCATACTTTTGAAGCCGGCATTCGCCGCACCGTTCAATGGTATCTGGACAACCGCGACTGGTGGGAAGGCATCCGCGCCCGCCGTTACACAGGCAACCGACTGGGAAGCACCGTAGAATGACACAGAAACCTGCAATCCAGACAAAAATGAAGGGTATTCTGCTGGCCGGTGGTTCCGGAACGCGCCTGTACCCAATGACGCTGGCCGCCAGCAAACAGCTGCTGCCGGTCTATGACAAACCGATGGTCTATTATCCGCTCTCCACGCTGATGCTGGCGGGGATTCGGGATATCATGATCATCAGCACCCCGAACGATCTTCCGCAGTTCAAGCGTCTGCTGGGCGATGGATCTCAGTTTGGGGTCACGTTTGAATATCGCGCCCAGCCCTCGCCGGATGGCATTCCGCAGGCGTTCCTGATTGCGGAAGACTGGCTCGACAACTCCCCCTGTGCGCTCGCACTGGGTGATAACCTGATTTTTGCCGATCATCTGAGTGCCGCCCTGCAATCCGCTGCCGTGCGCCCGACAGGTGCCACCGTGTTTGCGTATCAGGTACGTGACCCGGAACGCTATGGCGTCGTGTCTTTTGATGAAACGGGCCGCGCTCTGAGCATTGTTGAAAAGCCGAAAGAGCCTGTTTCCAACTGGGCTGTGACCGGCCTGTATTTCTATGACAATCGTGTTCTGGACTTTGCCAAGCGCGTAAAGCCCTCCGCGCGCGGTGAGCTGGAAATTACAGACCTCAACCGGTTCTATCTGGAAGAAGGTAGCCTGCATGTCGACCGTCTGGGCCGTGGCTGTGCCTGGCTGGATGCCGGTATTCCGGACAGCCTGATGGAAGCCGGGCAGTTTGTGCATACCATTCAGGCGCGTCAGGGCATGCTGGTTGGCTCTCCGGCGGAAGTTGCCTACCGGCTTGGCTTCATTGATGCGGACCAGCTCCGCGCACATGCCTCCCGCATGGGAAAAACAGAACTGGGACGGCTCCTGATGCAGGTTGCCAACACAGCTCAGCCCGCAGGCTGAACTTCCCCTTTTCTTTTTCTGACCATTTGCAGACAGGAGCTTTCCTTTCATGAAAGTCGAACGCCTTGCCATTGAGGACGTGATTCTGGTCACGCCGCCGCGTTTTCAGGACAATCGTGGGTTTTTCTCTGAAACCTACAATATCGATCGGATGCGGGACGCAGGCATTACCGAACCCTTCGTGCAGGATAACCAGAGCCTTTCCCGCCAGAAAGGCGTGATCCGCGGCCTGCACTGCCAGCTGACCCCCTATGCTCAGGGCAAGCTGGTGCGCTGCACCAAAGGTGCGATCTGGGATGTGGCTGTAGATGCCCGGACCGGCTCCCCCACCTATGGCAAATGGGTTGCGGCTGAACTGTCTGAAGAAAACTGGTCACAGCTTTGGATCCCGCCGGGCTTCCTGCATGGATTCTGCACCCTGACCGAAGATGCGGAAGTGCAGTACAAATGCACAGGCCTGTATAACAAGGCCTCCGAACGTGCCGTCATCTGGAACAGCAAAGAGCTGGCCATTGACTGGCCCATCAAGACAGAAGACGCCGTTCTTTCTGAAAAAGATCTGGAAGCTCCGGAATTTTCTGCCGCCAAAGGCTGGTTTCATCTGTAATCAGGAGCAGACCTCATGAGTCGTCTTGCACAAAACGGTGGTCCCATTCTGGTTACGGGTGGCAAAGGCCAGCTGGCAACCTCTCTGGTCAATCTGGGTGGCCCGCGCATCCGCTGCGTTGGCCGGCCGGGCTTTGACTTCGACAAGCCTGAAACCCTTGCAGCCACACTGGACGCCATCAAGCCGGTTGCGGTGGTGAATGCTGCGGCATGGACAGCGGTTGACCTTGCGGAAACTGAGGCCGAAGGGGCTGCCCGCGCCAACGCCACCGGGCCGGAAGAACTGGCCCGCCTCTGCGCCCAGCGCGGTATTCCGTTAATCCAGGTCTCCACGGATTATGTGTTTTCCGGAGACAAGGGCGCACCGTATGTGGAGACAGACCCGGTTTCACCCGAGACTGTCTATGGCCGCACCAAGGCGGAAGGCGAAAGCAAGACGCTGGCTGCCAACCCCAAAACCATCGTGCTGCGCACCTCATGGGTTTACTCCGCACACGGTAAAAACTTTGTGCGCACCATGCTCAATGCCGGCGCTAAAAACCCGGTTCTGAAAGTGGTGGGCGACCAGAAAGGTAATCCGACCAGCTCGGATGACCTAGCTGAGGCCATTCTCTCCATTCTTGCGGTTCTGGAAAAAGACGGCTGGAAAGATGCGTTCGCAGGCATTTACCATGCCTGCGGCACGGGAGAGACAACCTGGCACGGTCTGGCTGTTGCAGCCCTGCAGGATGCGGTCCCCCATGGCCAGAAAATGCCGGAAGTAACCGCCATCCGCACGGAAGACTGGCCGACTCCCGCAAAGCGTCCAGCTGATTCCCGTATGGACAACAGCAAACTGACGCACGTTTTCGGCGTTACAATGCCTGCATGGCAGGACAGTGTGCGGAAAACGGTTGATCAGATTTTTGCACAGTCTGCGTAAAAACTCCTGCAAAGCTGTTTGAAACGGTCTGAAATTTGACAGATTTTCCAGGCAGCTTTGCTGCACGCCCACACGGGAGGCGTTTCGTATCCCGCAGGACCTGAAGGAAGAGCATCACAGGTGCAGGAGACCAGCCAGCACACTCTTATAAACCGCCAGAATGCTCCTTTGGGCGGTGGCTCTTCTGTTGCCATTCTTATGTCTCTTTATAATGGCGTCCCGTATTTACAGCAGCAGCTGAACTCGCTCCTGCACCAAACCCACCCTGACTGGATTTTATATTGGCGGGATGACGGCTCTACCGATACCAGTCTGACCATCATGCGCCAGTTTGCCCAACAGGTTGGCAAAGAGCGCTGCGTGGAAGTCATGCCGCGCAATGCTGAGCATCTCGGGGTCACTGCCTCCTACGCCACACTCCTGGCCCATACGCCCCCTACCCTTTCTGTCGCGTTTTGTGATCAGGATGATGTCTGGTTTCCCGACAAGCTGGAACGTGGCCTGCGCGCTCTGGCTACGGTGCCAGAATCTACGCCAGCCCTGTACTGCACACGCCAGACCCTGACGGACAAAAACCTGCGTCCGACCGGCCTGTCTCCCGAATTGCCAGACACCACCGGCTTTTTGCCCGCCATGACGCAGAATATTGCGACAGGTTGCACCCTTATGCTGTCTCCTGCGGCCTGTGCCTTGCTCCGCAAAGCCATGCCCGCCCCTACATTCCTCCTGCATGACTGGTGGGCTTACCTGATAGTAAGTGGCGCAGGCGGACGCATCCTTACGGATAATCAGCCGTCTCTGTTCTATCGCCAACATGAAAAAAACGCCGTGGGGGCACGCAGCCAGTTCCTGCACCGCGCGCTGGCTGCCCTGAAGCGTGGCCCGACCGCATTCATGAATATTTTCCGGGCCAATACGCTGTATCTGCTTAACCGGCAGAACCTGCTCACGCCTGCCGCAGTGAACGCTCTGCGTCTGCTGCGCAAAGCGCAGACGCCCGGCTGGAGGGGAGCACTTTCCCGAGTCTCTCTCATGCACCGTCTAAAGCAGCTCAGACGGCATAAAAAGCTCGAACAACTGGTTTTCCGGGTGTGGTTTTTGCTGGGATAAGCTTTTGTTCCCGCGTTTTGCGCAAAGACTCGCCTCTCAACCTTCTTTAGGACACCAGTTCAGGCTAGGTTACGGGCTGTTTCAGCCTGAAACAGCATCATCAACTATCCGTCGCCGGTCTCCCTTTTCAGACAGAGGAGGGTGCGGGCGGCCTTTTGGAGTCAGGATCCAGGCCCTTGGCGCGCGTGAGCCACTCAAGATCTTCCGATTACGTCCCCTCCCCTTACAAAAGCGCGTTTCGTCTACGCCTTGAAGAAGGCGGGGGAATTTTGCTGTGCCTGCTCGCCTGCGTCTTGCTGGTCGCACTGGTTACGTACAACCCGAACGATCCCTCCTTTAACACCGCAACTGGCCAGCCGCCTACTAATCTGCTGGGCATGACCGGGGCTGTGCTGTCTGACACCCTGCTACAGGGAATCGGACTGGCTGCTGTTCTGCCGTCCCTGATCCTGATGGCCTGGGGCTGGCGTTTCCTCAGCCACCGTCTGCTCGGGCATGAAGCACCAATGGTGTTCGCCCTGCGCGTGGTGGCGCTGATCTGCCTGCTTCCCGTTGCCGGGGCCCTTCTTGCCGCCATTCCGCTCCTGTTTACCGCCCTGCCCCCCATCCACTGGCCGACACAGGCTGGCATTGGGGGAGGCATCGGCTTTTCCATTGCCCAGACATCCCTCTCCGCTGGCACAGCCGCCATTGGCCCGGCCGGCGGCATGGTGATCTGGATTCTCGGGGGGCTGCTCGCCATTCTGCTCACCGCCCTCTGCACAGGTCTGCGGCGTGAAGAATGGCTGACACTCTGGCGCGGTATGATGGTGCTTGTTCGCCTGCCCGGCCAGCTTGGCATGCGCTTTGTGCGCTATTACGCCAGCCGCAAACCCCAGACCGCCGAAGTCTCCGGCCCGCTGGGAGGTTATGCGAGCGGGGAAGAAACGACCTACGCCAAAGGCAGCAGCGCGTCTGCGCACAGCCTGTTTCAGGATGATGAGGACGAGGAGGATATCCCGGTCTCGGCCAGAGCAGGAAGTGCAGCCCCTGCCGCCTATGCTCCGGAACCGGAGGAACCTGCTCCCACTCAGGCAGCAGCCACTGTAAGGGAAGAGCCTGTTGCTGCCTCTGGCCTGACTCTGGAGCCTGCCCCGTCCGCAGCCCCTGCACAGGGCCGGAATGGCCTTCTGGGCCGGTTGTTTACCGGCAAGGATGCTGCAACCTCCGGCAGCCCGGCCAAAGCGGCTAAAGCTTC
Organism: Acetobacter sp. KSO5; assembly: GCF_044094635.1. Classification (NCBI taxonomy): domain Bacteria; kingdom Pseudomonadati; phylum Pseudomonadota; class Alphaproteobacteria; order Acetobacterales; family Acetobacteraceae; genus Acetobacter; species Acetobacter sp. KSO5. The sequence goes on from NZ_CP172014.1 coordinate 3,161,478, forward strand.
TTCCTCCCCGACCCGGAAAGGCGGCTGGGAACTCCCGCCTCTGGATCTGCTGAAGCCCGCTCCGGCCCGTACACAACACGGTCCCTCGGAAGAGGACCTGACCAAAACAGCCCGCCAGCTGGAGCAGGTACTGTGTGATTACGGCGTGCAGGGCACGATTGTCGGCATGAGTGCTGGTCCAGTCGTCACGCTCTATGAGCTGGAACCCGCAGCTGGTATCCGGTCTGCCCGCGTGATTGGTCTGGCGGATGACGTCGCCCGCTCCCTCTCCGTGCTGAGTGTCCGTATTGCAACCGTCCCCGGCCGCAATGTGATCGGTATTGAAGTGCCGAACAAAAAGCGTGAGACGGTTTATCTGTCCGAGCTGCTCAATCAGCCAGACTGGCGGGAAGATCCGGCGCATCTGTCTCTTGCACTGGGGAAAGATATTGAGGGCGAACCCGTCTTCAGTGATCTGGCCCGCATGCCGCATCTGCTGGTGGCAGGCACCACCGGGTCGGGTAAGTCTGTTGGCGTCAACGCCATGATTCTCTCGTTGCTCTACCGGCTTTCCCCGGATGAGTGCCGCCTGATCATGATTGACCCCAAGGTGCTGGAACTCTCCATTTATGATGGCATTCCGCATCTGCTGACCCCGGTGGTGACAGAACCGCCCAAAGCCGTGAACGCTCTGAAATGGGTCGTGCGGGAAATGGACCGCCGTTACCGCACCATGGCGCATCTGCAGGTGCGTAATATTGCAGGCTACAACGCCCGCGCGGCAGAAGCTCGCGCGGATGGGGAAGTCGTTGTCCGCCGTGTGCAGACAGGCTTTGACCCGGAAACCGGTAACCCGGTGTTTGAGGAACAGTCCGTCACACTGGACCCGATGCCTTATATCGTCGTGATTATCGACGAGGTGGCCGACCTGATGATGACCGCCGGTAAGGAAATTGACGCCTGTGTGCAGCGTCTGGCCCAGAAGGCCCGTGCGGCGGGTATCCACGTGGTTATGGCTACACAGCGCCCCTCCGTGGACGTGATTACCGGCACCATTAAAGCCAACTTCCCGACCCGTATCTCCTTCCAGGTGATCAGCAAATTCGACAGCCGCACCATTCTGGGTGAACAGGGTGCTGAACAGCTGCTCGGGCAGGGTGACATGCTGTTCATGCAGGGCGGCGGTCGCATTACCCGCGTGCATGGTCCGTTTGTGGCCGATAACGAGGTCGAACAGGTCGTCAACTTCCTGAAGGAACAGGGCGAGCCGATTTATGATGATGACGTTCTGTCCGAACCGGTGGAAGAAGCCCCGGCCAGCAGCGGCAAATCCGGCGGCGGTGATAACGGCGAATCCGATATGTATGACGAAGCCGTGGCCATTGTGACGCGGGAGGGCAAGGCTTCGACCTCCTTCGTGCAGCGGCACCTGTCCATTGGCTACAACCGGGCCGCCAAACTGATTGAGCAGATGGAGCGTGAGGGCATTATCAGCCGCGCCGACCATGTCGGCCGCCGCAAGGTGCTGACGGGCCCCAACCGCGAGGAATGACTAAACCAACCCCCTGCCCGTTTCCGCTCAGTGTGCTGTATCAGGATCAGCATGTGGTGATTCTGGATAAACCCGCCGGTGTGCCCGTGCATCCCGGCCCCAAGGGCGGCCCATGCGTGGAAGACTGTTTCCCCCTGCTCTCCCGACGCAAGGACGGCCCTTGGCTCGCGCATCGGCTGGATGCGGAAACGTCCGGCTGTCTGGCCATTGCCCTCCGCAAGCAGCCGCTTCTGGCCATGCAGAAAGCCTTTGCCGACAAAACAGCCCGCAAAACCTACTGGGCCATTGTGAAAGGTGGACCGGACGCAGAGCTAGGTGAAGTCTCCCTGCCTCTGACTAAAAAAACGACTCCGTCCGGCTGGCGTATGATTACTGATCCCGATGGCGCTCCGGCCCGCACAGACTGGCGTGTGCTGGGACGCGGCGAGGGGATGTGCTGGCTGGAACTCTCTTTGCACACAGGACGCACGCATCAGGCCCGTGTTCATTGCGCTGCCATGGGCTGGCCGATTCTGGGAGATACGCTCTACGGGCAGCCTCACCCGGAAGGGCTGCATTTGCTGGCCCGCAGCCTGATGCTGCCGCTCACACCGCCGGTTTCCGCCACAGCACCTCCCCGTAAAGGCATGGAAGCCGCACTCCAGGCTTGCGGGTGGCAGGGCATCTAAGGCCTGAAAAAACGATTTTCTAAGCAAAGGACGGTCTTGAACGGGCACCATCAGGCACGGAACAGTCCTTTCCAGCGCCATTCCCGCACAATGTCTTCATGCAGGAGGCGACGTTTTTCCCACATCGGGCCAGCATCAAATAACCGGGCACGGGCGCGGCCGGCCTGACCGGTTTCCGCTCGCAGGGCTGGCGAGGTGATGAGGCGTTCCAGAACATCGGCCAGATCATCCGGTTCATCCGGGTCCGCATACAACCCGGCATCTCCGACCACATCCGGCAAGCCGCCCCGGTGCGAGGCCACAACAGCCGCTCCGCATCCCATAGCTTCCAGAGCCGCCATACCAAACGGTTCCGGCCACCGGCTGGGGACTGCCACAACTGCGGCCCGGCTCATGGCCTGCAACACAGCCTCATGCGGTTGATAGCCACGCAGCACCACACCGGCCTGTTCAGCCTGCGGACGTAAAGCGTTGAGAAACGGAGTCTCTGGCGAGTCGGGACCAAAGCGATCCGCGCCAATCATCTCAGCGCGCCAGCCTGCGTGCCGGGGCAAGATGCGGGCGCAGGCCGCCACAAAAGCATCGGCCCCTTTGTCCGCCACAATACGCCCGGCAAACAACAGCACCGGGTCACGCTGTTCCGCTGGTGGCGGCAAGGCAGAAAGATCCAGACTGTTGGGCAGCACCCGCACGCAGGACGTCACACCCTGACTGATAAAGCGCCCACGTACCCATTCTGAGACGGCAACCACCGCTACAGCCTGCCCCAGATGCTCACGCTCTGCCGCTGTGCGGGCGCGCTTCATACCGCAGGGGTCATTATGCAGCACCAGCACAATCGGCAGGCCGGGGCAGGCTTTGCGCAACGCGAGAGCAACATCGGGCCGGTTATGGACTTCAATCAGGTCGGGCCGGACAGACCGGGCCACACGCGCAACGCCCGCCGCATAACGCTGAATACGGCTGAAAGGCCGAAAGACCGGCACCACAGGCACAAACCGCACCCCGGCAAAGGACTGCCCGACAGGCGGAAGCCCCACGACGGTTTCCGCACTATCCGCCATGCGCCGCACCAGCAGCGCAATGGCCCCGGCCTCACCCGGTGCAAAGCGCTCTCTTGGAGTCAGCACCGTCAGAACGCGCAAGGCTGAAAGCGCGCCTTGTGCGCCGCTTCCTCCGGTTGCTTCGGTGGGTGTGGGAGTCGCGGGCGGCCCCACGCCGGAACGCGCCATCATATCTGGCAGAACATCACAGAAAAACGGCCCTGCTCAGGCCAGAGATTCATAAACGTCCAGATACCAGTCTTTGGGTTCCTGCGCAGCCTGATCATACCATTCCTGCATGAGCGGATGCTGGCGGACAGCCGCCATATACTGGCGGGAAATATCGGAAAGGCCGGGCACATCGTAGGACAGGAAACGCGCCACGATGGGGGCATACATGGCATCGGCATTACCAAACTCTGCCCCAAACAGAAATGCACCATCCTGCCCGAAACGGATACGGGCATCGGTCCAGAGGGCATCAATACGGGCGATGTCTTTCAACACGTCCTCATCAAACCCGGCAGCAGGCGGACGTTTATCGCGGCCCAGATTCATGGGCAGAGCAGCCCTTACAGCGCGAAAACCGGAATGCATTTCAGCAGAAATGGACCGCGCAACGGCGCGGGCACAGCGGTCTGCAGGCCACAGATCCGGGTCCTGTTCCGCACAATATTCCGCAATGGAGAGCGAATCCCACACCACGGCACCATGATGTTCCAGATACGGCACACACCCATTGGGAGAGAGGGTTTTAAGGGCTGTCGTCTTGCCGCCACCGGCCAGCGGGATGACATCAATATCGACATTCAGTCCGGCCAGCCGGACCGGCAGCCAGCCCCGCAGAGACCATGAAGAATAGCGCTGCGTTCCAATAACAAGCCGTCCGTCTGCCATTTTTTCTCTCCTTCAGGCCGCCGACGTTGCCTCCGCCCGGCGAATAAAGCCGCCGCCCAGAATGCGGCTGCCATCATAAAACACACAGGCCTGACCGGGGGCGGGCATGGCGGGTTCTTCCAGCAGAACAGTCGCGCCCTCCGCAGTCGGCACAACACGAGCCGGGCGAGGCTCTTCCCGCGCCCGCATCTGCACGCGGCAGACCAGACCTTCCGGCGGGGCATCCACCAGCCAGTTCACATCGCGCACGGAAAGGGTGCTGACATAAGATCCCTCACGCGGGCCAATCACCACACGCCTGCGGCCCGGTTCCACACCCACAACCATCTGGCGCTCACCATCCAGCCGGGCCGCGTTGCCCAGCCGTTTGCTCTGCCCAACGGTAAAGCGCATCACGCCTTCATGCTGGCCGACAACACGTCCGGAACCGTCCACAATCTCGCCGGGACCAGCCATCTCGGGGTGCATTTTTTCCACGAGGTCCACATAGGACCCATCGCTGACAAAGCAGAGATCCTGACTGTCCGGCTTACCCGCCACAACCAGCCCGAACCGCTCGGCTTCCTCACGCACGGCGGCCTTGTCCGGCATATCGCCCAGCGGAAAACGCAGGAAATCCAGCTGCTCGCGCGTGGTGGCGAACAGGAACCAGGACTGGTCCCGTGCCTCATCAACCGGGCGGTGCAATTCCGCCCCGTTCGGACCTTCCACACGACGTACATAGTGGCCGGTGGCCATGGCGTCGGCCCCGATTTCCTTCGCCAGCCCCAAAAGGTCGGTAAATTTCACGCCCTGATTACAGGCCACACACGGCACCGGCGTCTCACCTGCCGCATAGGCATCGGCAAACCGCTCGATCACGCTGTCCTTAAACCGGCGTTCCGCATCAATCACGTAATGCGGGAATCCCAGACGGTCGGCCACGGCACGGGCATCGCGGATGTCCTGCCCGGCACAGCACGCGCCTTTTTTGGCTGCACCGCGGGAATCATAAAGCTGAAGGGTCGCCCCGATTACCTCGTGCCCTTCTGCCTGAAGGCGGGCGGCAACCACGGAACTGTCCACCCCCCCGGACATGGCCACAAGAATGCGCATCGGCGCGTCCCCTTTATTCTCTCTGTAAACGGTGTTCAGGCCGTGCGCGGCAGGCGCACAACAAGACCATCCAGTGCTTCTGTCATGACAATCTGGCAACCAAGGCGGGACGTCTTTTCCAGACCAAAGGCCAGATCCAGCATATCTTCTTCATCATCCGTGGCGGCAGCCAGTTTCGGCGCCCAGGACGGGTCCACAACCACATGGCAGGTTGCGCAGGCCAGAGAGCCTTCACAGGCTCCTTCAAGATCAATGCCATGCTTGTGGGCAATTTCAAGCACAGAAAGGCCGAGCGGTGCATCAACCGTGCGTTCGGTTCCGTCCTGTTCAACAAACGTCATCTGGGGCATTCGTTTTTTATCCTGCCAAGGCTGTCTTTGTCATGGCGGCCTGCACCAGCCTGTCCGCCGCGCGCTCCGCCTCGGCGGCTGAGGTAAAACGTCCGGGGGAGAGACGCAAGCTTCTTCCGGCCTCATCGTGCCCCAGCCCCATGGCCTCCAGCACATAAGACGGGGCGATTTCCGCCGAAGAACAGGCCGAGCCCAGAGACACCGCAAGCCCCGGCATGGCGGCAATTGCGTCCAGCGCCTTCAGGCCTTCCGGCAGACGCAGACTAAACAAACCCGGCAGACGAGGCGCTGCTACGGCATTGACCACAATCCCCGGCAGGCTGCGTTTCACGCGCGCCAGAAACACGTCCCGCAAATGCGCAAGATGAGCGGCATCTTTCGGCCCTTCTTCCCGCGCAATCCGGCAGGCCGCCCCGAATCCGGCCAGTAGAAAACCCGGCAATGTGCCGGACCGCAGCCCGCGCTCCTGCCCGCCGCCTGAAAACAGGGGCTGCAACCGCACCCGTGGACGGCGACGAACAAACAGCGCTCCAGCGCCCTTAGGACCGTAGAGTTTGTGCGAGGAAATGGACCCTAAAGCCAGACCCATCTGCCGCACATCGACCGGAACTTTCCCCGCCGCCTGTGCAAGGTCCGAATGCAGCAAAGCTCCGGCCTGCTCCACCAGCGGGGCAAGTGTTGCCACATCCTGCAACACGCCCGTCTCATTATTCGCCGCCATGATGGAGACCAGAGCGGTCGGGACCTCAAGCGCCTTTTGCAAAACAGCCGGGTCCAGCAGCCCATTGGCATCCACAGGGAGAATAACCGGCTCAAAACCTTCCTGAGCCAGATCCCGCACGCTTTCCAGAACGCATTTATGTTCGGTAGCCACGGTAATCACGCGGCGGCGCGGGCTGCCCTGTGCGGCCAGATAACGTGCAGCACCTTTAATGGCCAGATTATTGGCCTCGGTCGCCCCCGACGTGAAAATAATCTCACGCGGGTCAGCCCCAATGAGAGTTGCAACTTCCGCCCGTGCCGCCTCCACCAGCGCCGCAGCCCTCCGGCCCGAAGCATGGGTGCTGCTGTGCGGATTCCCATTCTCTTCTTCAAGAGCAGTCATCATCACAGCGCGTACACGGGGGTCACACGGGGTGGTCGCCGCATGATCGAAATAAAGCTCGTCCATGTCCTCCCCTTTATGATTAGCCCGCAATGGTCGGGGCAGCACTTTGCGCCATGGCCTCATAAGCCCGGATAAACTGATTTATGTCGTCTTCCGTCACATTCCAGGGCAGGGACACACGAATAGCCTGCGCCGCAAGATCTCTCAGCCCCATGGCATCCAGCACATGAGAGGCCGCAACCTTGCCGGATGAGCAAGCCGACCCGGCAGAGACACACACGCCATCCAGATCCAGCCGCATCAGCTGCCCCTGCGCTCTGCGCCCCGGCAAGGACAGATTGGTAGTGTTTGCCAACCGGGGTGCATCACCGCCGTTCACCACAGCGCCTGCGGCAACAGCCGCTTCTTCCAGCTTATCCCTCAACACTGCAAGCGGCTGAGCAGGCTGGACCAGAGACGCCTGCAAGGCTGCCGTCAGCCCCGCCAGTGCTGGCAATGGCGGGGTCCCGCCACGGCGGCCCTGTTCCTGACCGCCCCCTTCAAACAACGGGGCCAGACGCGCGGGAGCCGGACCACGCAGCAGCAAGGCCCCAGCGCCTTTGGGGCCACCCATTTTGTGCCCGGAGAGAGCAAGGCTATCCATGCCCATCTCTTCAACACACAGCGCCATGCGGCCTGCCGCCTGCACGGCATCCACATGCACATGTGCGCCATAGACTCGACAAAGGCGCACAATCTCCGCCATCGGGTGCAGAACACCCGTCTCGTTATTGGCCAGCATCAGACAGACAAAGGCAGGCGGACCGTCCTGCGCCAGTTCGGCTTCCAGAACATCCAGCCGCACCTGACCGGCAGTGTCCACGGGCAGCCAGGTCAGCGGCGCGCCTGCCGGCACGCCCTTGCGCACGGCATCATGTTCCGTCTGGCCGACCAAAAAGCGCCTGCCCTGCCCCAGCCCGTGCATGGCCAGAACATTGGCTTCCGTTCCACCGGATGTAAAAATACAATTCAGCGGGGCCACACCAAGGGTTTTTGCAACCTGATCCCGCGCATCTTCCAGCACGGCCCGCGCCATGCGCCCGGCCCGGTGCACGGAGGACGGATTGCCTGTCAGGTCAGCCGCCGCAAGCATGGCCTCGCGCGCTTCCGGCCGCAGCGGTTCCGTGGCGTTGGCATCCAGATAAATCCTACGCGGCGTCTCACTCCCGCTGCGCGTCCAGAGACTCATACTCTGCTCCTCTTTCCGGCCAGTTGCTGGTTCTGTCCGATTGTCTTCACTTGTCCGTGCGCTCCCCTGCAAGGGGCACAAAACAGCCATTAGAACGATTTATGTGGAAATTATGACTGCACACCCCTTATAGAAGGGCACATGGTCGATACCATACAGTGCAGCAAGGTGGGCCAGCATGGAATGTCTGTTTTCCGGTGTCTTTGGTGGCCACAAGACAACACAGGAGCAGTATGCCCCTGCCGGCGACAAGGTCAATCTCAGATTTTGCGCCTCACCCCTTTTCCTGCCTCCTGCATGATACCATGTCCATAACAGACCTTTCTCAGCCGCGTCTTTCCTGCATGCGGCGGTGGGTGGCCTGTTTTTAAGAATGTTTTGCGGGCCGCCTGACCCGCCCGCACCGGCTTGTAGCGTGGCATCGCCGCCTGCCGGAGCATCTGCCAAACCGGGATGCGTCATGCCCACGGACGCATTTCAAAACAATGCGGAACCCGAATGCCTGAGGTTATGTTTGCCGGCCCGGACGGGCGTCTTGAAGGGCGTTACCACCATTCCAACCAGCCCAATGCCCCCCTGGCACTGGTGCTGCACCCGCACCCGCTGCATGGCGGCACAATGAACAACCGCATTACCTACGCTATGTACCGGTCCTTTGAAAAAATGGGCTTTTCGGTCATGCGCTACAACTCCCGTGGTGTCGGGCGGTCTCAGGGCCGGTATGACGGTGGGATTGGTGAAATTTCCGATGCCGCCGCCGCTCTGGACTGGATGCAGATGGTCAACCCGAATGCCAGCGGTCTGTGGATTGCGGGCTATTCGTTTGGGGCTTTTGTGGGGATGCAGTTGCTGATGCGGCGTCCGGAAATTACCGGCTGGATCAGTGTCGCACCCCCGGCCACCTATTATGATTTTGGCTTTCTGGCACCCTGTCCCTGTGGTGGCCTGATGATTGCAGGCGGCAAGGATGACATGGCTCCGGAACCCGCCATCCACAAACTGGTGGATAAGCTGAACACCCAGAAAGGTGTGACGGTGGACTACCGCGTGTTCCCCGATGCAGACCATATCTTTGCCAAACAGGCAGACAAGGTGACGGCTGCTCTGGAAGACCACGTGACGACAGCCATGGCGCACCGCAACATGCCGCTGGCTGCTGACTGATTTTCTTATGCATGGGGCAGAACGTCCGTAGGTCTGCCCCTGCATACCGAACCACCGCCTAACAAGGGCGTGCAGTTCGGTCGTTCAGATTATTTTCTGCGCGGATGCGCCAGTTCCCGCACCACGCCATGCAGCGTGCGCAGCTCCTGCTCAGTAACTTCCCCACGCGTGAAAAAGTGCCGAAGATTGCGAACCATACCGGGGCGCTTCTGCTCGTTATGCAGGAAGCCGCAGTCGTCCAGTTCGCGGATCAGATGCCCCATGAAGTTTTCCAGCTCGCCTTTAGTGGCCACATGGGTCTCGTTGGTCATAAGTTCGCGCGGCGCGGTCTGATCTTCCGCCATCCACCATTCATACGCCATGATCATGACGGCCTGCGCCAGATTGAGCGACATGAAGGCCGGGTTCAGCGGGTAGCGAATGAGCGCATCCGCCCGCGCCATATCTTCATTATCAAGGCCAGCACGTTCCGGCCCAAACAGCAGACCCACTTTCAGGCCCCGATTGGTGGCCGCTCGTAATTCCGCTGCCCCACCCCGTGCCGTCATCACCGTTTTGACGATGTGGCGCGGACGCGGACAGGTGGCGAAAACGTGGTGCAGATCGGCAATGGCGTCATCCACGCTCTCATGCACCGTAGCGGCTTCCAGAATCCGGTCCGCGCCAGAGGCGGTTCGCCAGGCGCGGTCCTGCGGCCAGCCATCCCGCGGGCTGACCAGCCGCAGGTGAAACAGCCCGCCATTGGCCATGGCTCGCGCGGTGGTGCCAATATTTTCCGCAAGCTGCGGACGCACCAGAATGACAACCGGCGTATTGCCAACAGGCTCCAGCGGTGCCCCGCCGTCACGCCCGGTCATGCGCGCCTCCAGATGGTGCCGTCTTTCGTATCTTCAAGCACAATGCCCTGCCCCTGTAGCTGGTCACGCAAGGCATCAGCCTTTGCAAAATCCCGAGCCTTCTTGGCGGCTGCACGTTCGGCAATCAGGGCGTCGATTTGTGCATCTTCATCCGAACTGTCGCCCTTGAACCACTTTTCCGGGTCTTCCTGCAAAAGCCCAAGCATGCCAGCACCAGCTTTCAGAGCCCCGGCAGCCTGTCTGTCGCCTGCCAGTGCCTGACCGGCGAGAGCATGCAGTTCAGCAATCGCCATCGGCGTGTTCAGATCTTCCGCCAGAGCCTTCATGACCGCTTCTGACGGAGCAACCTCCGGCACAGGGCCTGCGGCCAGAGCGCGATAGAACCGGTCCAGCACCTTGCGGGATTCCTGCAAACCGGCCTGCGTATAGTTCAGTGTGGAGCGGTAATGCGCCCCCAGAAGCAGCAGACGCAGGGCCTCCGCCGGAGCCTGTTTCAGCACATCCCGAATCGTCAGGAAGTTGCCGAGGGACTTCGACATCTTCTCGCCTTCAACGAGAAGCATGGCGTTATGCACCCAGTAATTGGCGAACTTGCCCTGCGGGAAGCAGCACAGGCTCTGGGCGCGCTCATTCTCATGGTGGGGGAACAGCAGGTCTGACCCGCCACCATGAATGTCAAAGCTTTCCCCCAGATAGCGGTGCGACATGGCCGAGCATTCAATATGCCAGCCCGGACGCCCGCGGCCCCACGGGCTTTCCCATCCCGGCTGATCTGCATCGGAGGGTTTCCAAAGCACAAAGTCACCCGGATTTTTCTTGTAGCCCGCCACTTCTACGCGGGCACCGGCCACCAGTTCTTCCGGGTCCCGGCCAGACAATGCGCCGTAAGACGGGAAAGACGCGACCGAGAACAGCACATGGCCATCCGCCTCATAGGCGTGGCCGTTTTCAATCAGGCGGGCAATCAGCGCCTGCATTTCACCAATATTATGCGTGGCGCGCGGTTCAATGTCCGGCGGCAGCACGTTCATGGCGGCCAGATCCTGATGGAATTCTTCCGTGGTGCGCTGCGTCAGGGAGCCAATATCTTCCCCATTGGCGCGGGCACGGGCGGTGATCTTATCATCCACATCCGTGATGTTGCGCACAAAGGTTACACGCGGATAGGCATGGCGCAGGAACCGCACCAGCACATCGGCTGTCAGCATGGCGCGCAGATTGCCGATATGGGCCAGATCATAGACCGTAGGTCCACAATAATAGACTTTCACATGCTCCGGATCGAGCGGCGTGAACGGCACGGTCGCGCGGCGCTGACTATCGTGCAGAGAGAGTGCTGGCAAAGATGCTGAGGCAGAGTGCGACATAAGCGACTAGATGCGCCAGCGTGTGGTTCGATGCAATATCCACACAACCAAAAAACTACGGTAAGATCGAAAAGCGGATCTTGACGCGCCGCGCGTTTTACAGTTTTAATCCGCCCCTGCACGTCACGTGCTGTGCCCTTATAGCTCAGTGGTAGAGCAACCGCCTTGTAAGCGGTAGGTCTTCAGTTCAAATCTGAATGGGGGCACCATTCTTTCCAATTTTCAAAAAAGCTCTTTTGCTGCCTCTCAATGAGCCTGAGGCGCGCTTTTACGCGCCCGGTTTCCAGCCATCCTGCGTGAGCGCCACACCGGCCAGATACAGGCTGCCGCAAATCAGCACACGGGCGGGTTTGCCGTCTGATTGTGCCTTGAGGCCTTCCAACGCCTTTACCAGTGTCGGGCCAACCTGCGCTTTGCCTGCTGAAGCCTCGACAATTGCTTCAACCGGCAGGGCCAGATGCTGCGTGGGTTCACTGATAGCCCACAGTGTGGTGGCGTAAGGCAGAACCGGGTTCAGAAAGCCCGTGGCATCCTTGGTCTGTTTCATGCCGACCAGCAGGTGCAGGGGTTCATCGCCCCACTTTTGCAGTTCCTGCGCCAGAGCATGACCCGCGCCGGGGTTGTGTCCGCCATCCAGCCACAGCTCCCACCCTGCGGGCAGGCTTTGCGCCAGTTTTCCGTGCAAGCGCTGCATGCGTGCAGGCCACGAGACCTTGCCTACTCCCTGCCAGCCAGCAGCAGGCACGCTCAGGCCAGCAACGCGCAGAGCCTCCACCGCCAGACCGGCATTTTCCATCTGCCATGGGCCGGTAAGAGCCGGCGCAGGGAGCATGAGCGTCCCCTGGGAATCGGTAAAGATAAGGCTGCCCTCTGGCGCGGAAACACCCACAGATGCGGCTGGCGCGATCTGCCAGGCGTCACCTCGGCTGGCGAGCGGTGCACCCACTTTGCGGGCCTCCGCTTCCAGCACATGCCACACAGCGTCTGGCTGCGCGCCGGTTACGGCAGGAACACCGGGCTTGAAAATACCGGCTTTTTCCGCGGCAATCGCTTCCAGCGTGCTCCCCAGAAACGCTTCATGATCCATGGAAACAGAGGTAACGATGCAGGCCGCCGGGTGCTTCAGCACATTGGTGGCGTCACACCGGCCACCCAGACCAACCTCGATAATGGCCAGTTCCGCCGGGTGGCGCGAGAACAGCAGGAAGCCCGCTGCCGTCAGCACCTCAAACACGGTGATGGGCGCGCCCGCGTTCACCTGTTCGATTTCTTCCAGTGTGGCGACCAGTTCGGTTTCACTCACCAGCTTTCCGGCAATGCGGAACCGCTCCGTCACATCCACCAGATGCGGGGACGTCATGACATGCACGCGCCAGCCAGCCGCCTCGCCAATGGCGCGCAGCGTGGCGCAGGTGCTGCCTTTGCCATTGGTGCCCGCCACATGGATAACGGGCGGCAATTTGTCTTCCGGATGGCCCAGTTTACCGAGCAGGGTTTCCAGCCGCCCCAACGAGAGATCAATCAACGCCGGGTAAAGGCTGTTCAGGCGCTCCAGCACTTCGCCGGTGCGGCCAGAAAACTCAGTTGTCGGGGCAGAGCCGCCAGAAGAGGATGTCACGCGCCAATCGCTCAGGCAGCGGGTGCCGCAGGGGCGGCATCCGGCACAACCGTAGCGGCAGGAGTGGGGGCAATCTTATCACCGTCCGGCGTAACAGGCGTGCGCATCAGCAAGCCAATGATCCGGGCCAGTGTTTCCCGCATGTCTTTGCGCTTCACCACCATGTCCAGCATACCATGGTCCAGCAGGTATTCCGACCGCTGGAAGCCTTCCGGCAGCTTTTCACGCACGGTATCTTCAATCACGCGCGGACCGGCAAAGCCGATCAGAGCGTTGGGTTCGGCAATCTGCACATCGCCCAGCATGGCAAAGGAGGCCGTCACCCCACCCGTGGTCGGGTTGGTCAGCACCACAATATAAGGCAGGCCCGCTTCTTTGAGCATCTGCACGCCAATGGTGGTGCGCGGCATCTGCATCAGGCTGATCGCACCTTCCTGCATACGCGCGCCACCAGACGCCGTGAAAATAACCAGCGGAGATTTCTGCAGCACGGCCAGCCGCGCGGCGGCCACAAAACGCTCACCGAAGGCCGCGCCCATGGTACCCGCCATGAATTCAAACGCCATGACACCCACAACGCTCGGGTGACCGCCGATGGTGCCGTGTGCAACAATCAGGGATTCATCCAGCTGGCTCTTGGCACGGGCGTCTTTCAGGCGGTCGGTATATTTTTTCTGGTCACGGAAACCGAGCGGGTCCACCGGGGCTGGCGGCAGTTCGATCTGGGTGCATTCCCCATTATCAAACGTCCAGGCCAGACGGTCAGCCACCGGCGCTTTCATGTGGTGCCCGCAATGGGGGCACACATTCAGGTTGCGGTGCAGTTCCTTGGTCAGAACCATCTGACTGCAGGACTCGCAGTTGGTCCACAGATTATCCGGCACGTCACGACGCAGCAGGCCGCGAATTTTGGGACGGACGTATTCGGTGATCCAGCTCATTTTGAACCCTGCAACTGCGATAAATCAAAAAAAGGGAACATAGCCCTGTTGCAGCGTGCCTTACGCTGCTTGCGCCGTCCTGCCAAGCATTATGGCCGGGCGGGACGGCACGTCAGGCTGTAAGACGCGCCTTACAGAGCGCCCTCAACCCAGGCTTTCAGCTGGCTTTTGGGCAGAGCGCCCACCTTGGTGTCCAGCACCTGACCATCGCGCACCAGCATCAGGGTCGGGATGCTGCGCACACCATAAGTGTTGGGGGAGACGGGGTTATCATCAATGTTGATCTTGGCCACCGTCAGCTTGCCCGCAAAGTCCTTGCCGAGTTCTTCCAGCGCCGGGCCGATCATCTTGCACGGACCGCACCATTCTGCCCAGAAATCAACCAGCACCAGACCAGAAGCCTTGAGCACATCGGCATCAAAGCTGGAATCTGTAACAGCACGTGTATGTTCACTCATGGATTGTCTCTTCCTTGGTTTAAGGGACGGATCACGCAGGTGCGTCGTGCAGGGCCAAACCCAGCTGCGTGCAAACGGTTCCCCATTCCCTTCTGTGTCTCTCTACACTTAAGGGGCCAGCGCATCCGGTCAAGATGCGCTGTATGAGCCGCCCCCCGGCGCATGCAGATCCAGCAAGGCATCGGGCAGCACATCCGCGCGCGGCCCTTCCGTCCAGACCAGCACGCACCGGACTGGTTTATCGGGATACAGCCCCTGCAACAAAGCCCGGTAGGCCGCCATCTGGCGCAGATACAACACTGGCGTGGCCGCCACCGTGCGCGGCGTGTGCCGCCCGGTTTTGAAGTCACACACCAGCACCTTGTCCGGCAGCAGAATCATGCGGTCCACCTGCCCCACAATCACCTGGCCACCTGCCACACCGGCCAGACGCTGTTCAGCCCGCGCCTGCGGGGAGAACAAGGGGGCCAGATCCGGCAGCGCCAGCACACCCAGCACCTGTTCGGCCAGCGTTGCGGCCTCTTCCGGTTTCAGTCCGCTGGCAGGCCGACCCAGCCAGACATGCGCCATCTGGGCCTGCTGCTCTGGTGGGTAAGCGGGCAAATACTGCAAAAGCGCATGCACCAGTGTGCCGCGCCGGAAGGCCGCCTCACGCGCCGCAGCGGGCGTGACCGTGGCCACATCCAGCGGAGAGCGGACCGGGGGCAATGGCCCCAGCATGGCATCGTCCGGGCGGCTGGGCGCCAGAGGCCGGGCTAGTGGGGCATCGGGCACTGGCGGCATGCCCTGCCACGTGGGGGCATGCCCCAGCCATGCGGGCAGAGCTGACGGGGAGGCCGCAACCGGCAACTGACTGCCTGACTGGTCTTTCACGCCTTCTTTCGGACCATGCGGCTGAGGCTTTTCCTCCAGCACCAGCATTTCGCCCGTCCAGCCGCCGGCATCCCACTCCTGCGGCACAGCGCCGACGACTTCAAACCCCTTGCGGCACCGCTCATACCAGCTTTCCGGCGGCACCACGCGCCCCGGCTTCCAGCCACAGACCACCAGACGTTCTGCGGCACGCGTAAGCGCCACATAGAGCAGGCGGTTATATTCCTCGATCGCGCTGGCCTGCATGGCCGCCCGCAACTTTTGCGTCACGCTCACGGCCAGTGCACTCCGTGGCACATAAAGCGGCACGTCCAGCCCGGTTGGACCGTCCTTTACCCAGAACAGACGATCCTCAAACCGGGGTGTGCCCACCGTATCGGGCAGAATGACCAGCCGCGCCTGCAACCCCTTCGCCCCATGCGCGGTCATGACACGCACAGCATCGCCCCCGGCTTCGGCCTCGCGCTTCACAGTTTCTTCCGAATTACGCAGCCAGTGCAGAAAGCCCTGCAAGGAAGGCGGATGCATATCCTGATAGCGCAGAGCCGCCGAAAGCAATTCATCAATCGATTCGGCAGCCTCCGGCCCCAGACGGGCCAGCAAACGCGCCCGCCCTCCAGAGCGCCCCAGCGCCTCGGAGAGCAGTTCATGCGGGGTCAGATAATCCACACGCCGGAACAGGCCATCCAGCATCTGCCAGGCCTGCGTCCAGTCTGGCCGTTCCGCGTGATGCTCCCGCAAGGCGGACCAGAGCGGCTCCGCCTTGCCGCGCCCGGTTGCCAGCACCATCAGGCTGTCATCTGAGAGGCCACCCAGAGGAGACGTCAGCACACAGGCCAGTGTCAGATCATCCTGCGGCAGCAGCAGCGCACCGCAGAGTGCCATCAGATCCTGCACGGCAAGCTGATCAGCCAGCCCTGTGCGCACCAGAGTCGCAACCGGCACATTCTCCGTTTTCAAAGCCCGAATCAGCGCAGTGACAAACGAGGACCGACGCGGCACCAGCACCAGTACATCACCCGGCGTCAGCGGTGCCACGCCCTCTTCCGGGGGGCTGTTCAATTGCCGCGCAATAAAACGCGCCAGTGTATCAGCCAGTTTCTGCTGCGGGTTCTGGCGGGTGGTATTGGCGGTGGGCGGTTCCCACGGACTGAGGGCATCTTCCTCATCCATCTGCGCCTCAGCCAGCGGCCACAGTTCCACGCGCCCCCCTTCGCCCGGTCGGGCTGTGAGGTGGCGCATAGCACGGCCATCTTCTTCCGCCACGCCACGCGCAGCATCCGGCACGGAAAATACCGCATCCACCAAAGCAAGAACCGGAGCAGTGGAGCGGAAAGACACTGTCAGATCCGGCTCCTGCCAGGGCAGGGACGCAAAAGCCGCGCGGTTTTTGAATTCCCGCCGCCACAGACGAAAAGATTCCGGGTCAGCGCCCTGAAAACCGTAGATAGACTGTTTATAATCGCCCACAGCAAAGACGGTGCGTGGCCCCTGCTCCCGCGTATGTGTGCCTTCACCCGCAAAAAATTCTGCCGTCAGATCGCCAGCAATGCGCCATTGTTCGCGTGAGGTATCCTGCACCTCATCCAGCAGCAGATGGTCAATCCCGCCATCCAGCTTATACAACACCCACGCTGCACCCGGTTGTTGCAAAAGCCCAAGTGTACGACGTATAAGATCATCATACTCTACAAGACCGCGCTGACTCTTACGGATGTCATACAAAGCCGCAACCGGAGCCGCTGTTTTCAGCAACGCCAGACCGAGCCGTGCCAGCCGTCTGGCCCGCAAAGCTTCTTCCACTTCAAGAATCCGCGCAGCTTCCCGCTCAAGAGCCGTCGCCAGATCTGCGTAATCATTCGCAAGTTTGGTGGTAATCAAACCCCGTTTGCGAGGCTTTCCATCCTTTGTGAGCAGGGCATTCCGCCATACATCCCACTGCGCAGCCCGCTCAACTGAAGGCAAAGCCAGCCAGTCCAGAAGACGATATGCCGTCGCCTTAACGGTCTCCGTCCCTTTATCCACTAGTGTGGGAATATACGCCCGCAAGCGGTCCTCACCCGGAAAATTCGTGCAGGCCGCTTGAATTTGCGCCGCATCACTCCCCCTCAACGCTCCCTGCGGCAAGCCTAACACGCGGCAAAGAATGGTTGGCAGCAGAGCTGGTAGTTTCAGCACCCGCTCCCGAATAGCTTCTGCTCGTGAATCATGGCGGAGTGCACCGACCAGATTAACGAAATCCCCGAGGCTGATTTGTCCAGCCAAGGGTGCAATGCTCGCTGTCGGGCTATTCCCCAGCACCGTTTCCACACAGCCCTGCAAGGCCAGTGTAGCATCGGTTTCTTCCATGACAGTGAAATGCGGGTTCATGGCCGCTTCCAGCGGGAAGCGCCGTAACAACGACTGACAGAAAGCGTGAATGGTGCCAATGCGCATCCCGCCCGGCAAATCGAGAACCTCTGCAAATAATGCCCGAGCCCGCCGGCGTGTTTCTTCAGTGCAGGGCACGGACAAGCCCTGCAATTCCTTGTTCAGTGCATCATCCGGCAAGGTCACCCAGCGGCCAAGGCGCGTCTGGAGCCGGATCGCCATTTCTGCCGCAGCAGCCTTGGTAAAGGTCAGGCACAAAATCCGGGCTGGCGGGCTACCCGGCAAAACCTCTCCCCCTGCGGGACTGGCGCGCGGCAGCATCAGCCGCAGCAGACGGTCAATCAGCAGTTTGGTTTTACCACTCCCTGCGGACGCCGAGACAAAAACAGACGCCGTTGGGTCAGACGCCAGAGCCTGCTGACGGTTAGCCTGATCAATTGCTTCTGAAAATGCAGGATTTTTTAACATCGTTTGGCTGCCACTCATGCCTCATCCTCCACCCGCGCGGTGTTCCATTCCGGCACACGAGCCAGACGCGCGTAATCCGCAAAACGCGGTTCCCGACCGGGATGCGGGTGCGACAGATAAGGCTGTGCCGGGTTGTCATACGCGCAGATGCGGTCCCGCAGGCTCTGCCATGTTTGCTCTGCCAAGGCAGTGAGAGAGGCCTCCCCTTCCGGCTTGATCGCCACTTCCTCACCGGGGTCAGCTCCCCCGGTCAGCCGCCAGTACACCAGACCGGCAATATCCTCCGTACCGGGCAGGCCGGAAAAGCCACCTCGCAAAATCATTGCTGCTTCCAAGGGTAATTGTGGACTCCAGCCGGAGCGCACATCCCGCACGGACGGCAGCGTGCCGGTTTTGTAGTCACGCACAATCACGCGGCCTTCAGCATCATAATCAATTCGGTCTGCACGCCCGACCAGCCGGAACGCGCCATGGGGCGCATCCAGAATATCCACTTGTCCGCGAGATTCCGTGCGAATAGCAGCGGGTGTTCCCGCCTCTTCGCGCAAAGCCGATTCCGCATGGGCCACCCATGAGGCAATGCGCATCAGCCGGGGCTCCCACCAGGCCTGTAACGCCGGACGCAGAGTGCGTTTAAGCAAGCCTTTCCGGAAAGCCTCCTGCAATCCGGCTTCCGCCTGCGGGGGCCATGTTGTGCCATGTGTCCGGAACCAGTCTTCCAGCGCATCATGCACAATCATCCCATAATCCGAGGCGTCAGCTGCTTCTTCCAGTTCTGGTAAAGGCTGAAGCTTCAAAACATGGCGTGCGTAAATGGCGTAAGGATCACGCATCCATGTCTCGATTTCCGTCACACTCAACCGGCGCGGACGCAAAGTAACGGGTGGTGTGGGGCGAGGCGGAGCAACAGGTTGCGCCGGGCCATCCGGCCGGTCCAGCACCTGCAACCACTCCAGCGCAGGATGCGGCGGTACTGTCAGGCCACGTCCGGATAAAAACGCATCCAGACGTGAAATCCAGCGGGCCGGCACCACTGGCGCACCATCACGCCGGCGCGGGCAGGACAGCACAACCTCCCCCGCCGCAGCGGCACTGGCAAAAAAATCATGCGCCGCCTGCCCTACGCCCTGTTCTGGCGAAGGCAGGCCGACGCGCTGACGCATGGGGCGGCTCATCCACGGTCCGGCATCTGCTGCAGGAGGCCAGATATTTTCTGCAAGCCCACCCAGAACAACCACATCCGCCGTCTGCAATCGGGCTTCAAACAAACCCCAGATCAACACTCGCGGATGCAGGGCAGCATGTTCCACTCCACGCCGCACGGCCACACGGTCTTCCGCCAGCACGGCGCTCAGCAAGCCATCCAGCACAGCAGGCGGCTGAGGTGGCAGAACATCAGACGCCATCATCAGTTCGGTCAGACGACCGGCCAGAAGATTCCCCTCCTCCCCGCTCCACAACCGTTTTGCCGCGTCTTCATCTTCTGTTTTAACAAGTCGCTCAACAGCCTGAATCAAGGATGCGAGCAAATCCGGCACGGGTTCCCGGTGACTAAAATCAGGCGTCTCGCCCGCTGGACCTGCCTGAGGCTCGGTCGCTACTTCTTCCGGATCTGCATACGCTTCATATGCTTCCGGTCCCGGATCACCCGGCAGCGCCCCCTCTCCTGCACTGGCAACCCAGCCATCCCACGGCAAAATCGGTTCCAGACAAAAAGCCAGACGGTCCATAAAGGTTTCCAGAGGTTCCGGTCCGTAAGGACGGTCTGCCTCTGCCCCACCTTCTGCGCGCGCTGAGGCCCGCTCATCTTTTTCATGGTCTTTAAGAACGGCTGTCACCGCCTTCCGCAACGCCGCAAATCCGGGCGGGGGAGCCGGACCGCGCAAAACCGTCCGTTCCAGCAGGCGCGCTGAAGCACGGCAGACACCTATGGAAAGGCCGCATGCCACTAAAGGATGTTTCAGAACAGATAAGACAGATACCGGAGAAAACCGGTTTTCGATCATCTGCGCCACAAGCCGAAGCAGCACCGCACCGGGTGTTTCAATCAAGGACGCACCGGCACTATCATCCGCCAGAACGCCCCAACGGGCCAGTTCCGTCGCCACACGAGCAGCAAGGGCACGATCCGGCGTGACCAATGCGACCCGCTTACCGGGTGTTTCGACCACATTGCGCAAAATCATCGCAATAGCCACAGCTTCTTCCTGCTGGTCTGCTGCGTCCAGCCGGGAAACCTGCGCCAGATTGGTAGGGCCAGATTTTGCCCAGTCTTCCAAAGCTGAAGCTGGCAGCAACGCCCGGGAGAGCACCTGAGCCCGCTCCGGAAATCCTCCCTCTGCATTCCAGAGTTCAACATCTGCCCGTACAGCATCCAGTGAAGCCAGAAGATAGCTTAAACCGGCCTGCGGATGACTATCCGGCAACTGCACGAACGTCTCTTCCGGCATCTCCAGATCCAGACCCGGCAGAATCACGCGGCCACCCGGACAGGCCATCACCGCCCGTAAGGCTTCCGCTGTAGCAGGCATGACATTGGTAAACCCGGCAGCCCACACGGGTGTTTTATCCCCCCGCGCCGCCTGTTCCTCCCACAGCCGCGCCTGTGCACGGAGCAGCGTGACCTGACGTGCGACCGGGTTCATCACCTGCTGACTCGCCAGCCATTCCGGCCAGGCGCGTGTCACAATTTCCAGAAACTTCAGGATAACCTGCCAATGTTCCGCAAAGTTTTCCTGCACCGCCTCAGGCAGACGTGTGGGCAGATCGACATCGGCCCATTCAGCCTCATCCATCAGGTCAGCCAAAGCTTTGGCCAGAGGCCATGCCTGATCCAGCGTGGGCCGAGTGCCAAACGCCCCTTCCGCCTGCAACACCAGCCGCGTAAGCACGGCAAGGCGGGTCATACCAGCAACGGCGGGAGGCAGATCAAACCCGGCTGTGCCGCCCAGATCTGAAGACAGACCCAGTTCCGCTTCATCCAACGCACTGATGGGCAGAATACGCGGCAACAACATGGCGCGGCCGTCCATCTGCCGCAGGAACGCTTCTGTCAGACCACGCGCCGCACGACGACCGGGTAGAATAATTGTCCCCTCTCCCACAGCCTCCGGATCATGTCCGGCTGCCTGAAGCCAGCGCGCAGCAAGCTGATCGAGAAACGGCAGATGCGCCGGGATTGTCGCAAGACTCATGGTCAAACCCTTCAGGCCGGAAAGCTGGCAGAAAGTGCAGCACCCTTCAGCCTGTCACCCCAGCCGTGCAGATGCACCGTGCGCACACCATCTGCCCTGACCGTAAACCCAATATGCAGAGCCTCGGGCGGCGTCAGATCTTCTAGGCGCTCCGGCCACTCCACCAGAACGACGCCGTCCCGCGCATCATCCCAGCCCAGCTCTTCCAGTTCATCCGGGCCACCCAGGCGCCAGAGATCAAAATGTGAGACGGCACAGGCAGGAGCCTGATAGGTTTGCACCAATGTATAAGTAGGGCTTGGCACTTCCAGAGTGTCATCCTTACAAAAACAGCGCAGGAAGGCGCGGGCAAAAACGCTTTTCCCGGCTCCTAGCGGGCCTGTGAGCAAAAGCGCATCACCGGCTTGCGTCGAAGCGGCCAGCATACGGGCCAGCTGCTCTGTTGCCTGCTCATTTTTCAGAACTATCTGTGTGTCTGTCATCCCGCCCCCTGCACGACCTGCTCTTCTTCTCCTCACATATTACGGCAGATGGGAAAAGGCTGATAACCGGGAAACGTGACCCGGCGTATGACCCACAAAGCAGGAAACACGTTTATATTTACTATAATTATTTATTTCTAAGCTTTTTTGTATTCTCAAAATCAATATAATAAAATGCATTCTCGATGCGGATTATATTCCTGCAGAATACTTTCCCGCTCTCATATTTAATAAAAATCTATTTGTAATACGCATTTTGAAATAAACTATTTGTTTACTTATTTTTGTTTGTAATATTTAGTTAATAAATGAGAAATGATTATGTTATTTTCATGATTTTAGTCATTTTTTGTTTTATGTTCATAAAAAATTTACCCTTTCCCAGTAAGAAAATAAAAATTCATCGCCACCAATTTCAACCTATGATTGTTTTTATAGGGCCGTGGCCAAAACATGCTCCAGTTGCATACCTTCCCTCTAACCAGTCAAAATAAGATAAATTTCTGTTTATCTTTGCCAAAAAAACACTTAAAAGTAGATTCATTGATAATTAATACAACCTTAAGGTGCATCGCGCTCTATGCGGGGGGAACCCAATGCGTATCCTGTTTGCTGAAGACAAAGCCACATCAGCCCGTCTGCTCTTACCAACACTCAAGAAAGCTGGTCTTTCTGTAGACTTGGCGCGTTCTGGCAGGAACACGATTGAGATGCTGCGAAACTATGATTACGGCATTGCGGTAATTGACCTCCATCTGCCCGACATGGATGGCTATACTGTCGTTAATTCTCTGCGATTATTGAAAATCTCGACACCCGTCATTATCCTTTCGTCACTTGATCAGCCTGAAGCAAAAATCCGGGCCTTTTCTATGGGCGCAGATGATTACCTGACCAAACCGTTTGATCCGGCAGAACTCGTCGCCCGGATTCAGGCCATTCTCCGTCGCTCCAGCGGATTTGCACATCCCGTCATTCAGGTCGCTGAGCTTAAGCTGGATCTAAACAGCCATACTGTGATGGTGCACGATCAGCCCGTACATCTGACATGCAAAGAATTTTCCATCCTTGAACTTCTGGTGCTGCGCAAAGGCATGGCCCAGAGCAAGGAAACGTTCCTGAACCACCTCTATGGTGGTCGCGATGAACCAGATATCAAAATTATTGATGTTTTTATCTGCAAACTTCGCAAAAAACTTCAGGCTGCCGGCGCATCAGATCATCTGATTTCTACAGTCTGGGGCAAAGGCTATATTCTCAACGACCCCAAAACTAAAATGTTTTCTCTTCCCAGTGGACCGGAAATCCCTATGCGTGCTCCCATCCCAGAGCAACAGTTTCAGGCAGCAGGGGACTAAAATTTTAAAAACATTCTGAGATATCAGATTGTTTTATACCATCTGTGCGCATGCCAAAGAGGCCCCGCCCCCGTTCCGAAGCCCGGCGCTGTCAGGATCGCTTGCCGCACATAAAGACGGGCCAGCTCAACCGCCCGGCGCAGCGGGAGTTTTTGCGCCAGCCCGGTGGCCAGTGCACTGGCCAGCGTGCAGCCTGTTCCATGCGTATGCCGCGTGATAATGCGTGTATCGCTAAATTCTGTGAATCCACCGTCATCAAGCAAAACATCAATCAACGTATCGCCTGATAGGTGGCCGCCTTTAACGAGCACGGCAGCCCCACTCATTTCCCGTAAACTCTGAGCAGCACGCCGCATGTCTTCTACTGACGAAAGACGCATGCCCGTCAGCTTTTCAGCTTCCGGCAAATTAGGTGTCAGAACCGTTGCCAGCGGAAAAAGCTGCGTTTTCAGGCACGACAAAGCCTCCTCCGCCAGAAGACTGGCTCCCCCTTTTGCAACCATCACCGGATCGACAACAACCGGCAGATCGGCAACCTTGCGACGGTAGCGAGAAATTTCCTCGCACACACACTCAATTTCCGGAGCGCCTCCCAGCATACCGGTCTTGATGGCATCAGCGCCCAGATCATCCAGAACACTACGAATCTGCTGCCGCAAAAATTCCGGGGGCACCGGCAGAATAGCCTGCACCCCTTCAGTATTTTGGGCCGTCAGAGCTGTCAGGGCCGTCATCGCATAGCCACCCAGCGCCGTTATCGTCTTGATATCGGCCTGAATGCCCGCACCGCCACCAGAATCACTCCCGGCAATTGCCAGAATGCGCGCTGGGTTTTTCTGTTCAGCTTGCATCATACGCTCCAAGGGCGGTCGCGTTACGCCGGGACGTTTACGGCCTCAAGTGCCGCGCACATCTGATTGACAACATCGTCCACCAGAGCCGCATCTTCAGCTTCCGCCATCACACGCACCAGCGGCTCCGTACCACTTTTGCGCAGCACAAGGCGACCACGCCCATCAAGCATCTTCTCCACATCTTTCTGCCGAGCCTGCACCACATCCGCATCCAGCGGGCATGTACCGCTAAAGCGCACGTTTTTCAGCTTTTGTGGGAAAGGCTTGAAGAGGCGACACACTTCACTGGCCGGGCGACCATCTTCAACCAGCACTGCCAGAATCTGCAGAGCCGCGATCAGACCATCCCCCGTCGTAGCAAAATCTGTCAGCACCATATGGCCTGACTGCTCGCCACCCACATTGCTCCCGAGTTCCCGCATCCGTTCCACCACATAGCGGTCTCCCACAGCGGTGCGTTCCAGGCCGACATCGAGCGTGTTCAGAAAGCGTTCCAGCCCCATGTTGGACATCACTGTCGCGACCACAGACTGACCGACCAGCCGCCCTTCCCGCGCCCAGGACTGTGCGATGAGAGCCAGAATCTGGTCTCCATCAATCAGGCGCCCCGTTTCATCCGCAATCAGCACGCGGTCTGCGTCGCCATCCAGCGCAATGCCCAGATGAGCGCCGTGCTGCACAACAGCCTGACACAACGCCTCCGGATGTGTAGAGCCACATTTCTCATTGATGTTGACGCCATCGGGCGTGCAGCCAATGCGGATCACCTCAGCACCCAGTTCCCACAGAGCCGTAGGAGCCACCCGATAGGCTGAGCCGTTGGCACAGTCGATCACAATTTTCATGCCATCCAGCCGCAGTTTGCGCGGGAAGGAGGCCTTGGCGCTTTCCACATACCGGCCGGCAGCATCGTTCAGGCGGGACGCCCGGCCAATTTCACGCGGCGTCGCAAGACGACCTGTGAGATCGGCCATCATCAGATTTTCGATGTCGATTTCGTTCTGGTCAGACAGTTTGAACCCGTCCGGGCCAAACAGTTTGATGCCATTATCGCCAAATGGATTGTGCGAGGCAGAAATCATGACGCCCAGATCAGCACGCAGAGAACGGGTCAGCATGGCAATCGCGGGGGTAGGCAACGGGCCAACCAGCGTGACATCCATTCCGGCGGACAGAAAACCTGCGACCAGTGCGCTCTCAATCATATAGCCGGAAAGCCGGGTATCCTTGCCCAGCAGAACGCTGTGCCGGTGTTCCCCACGGGTAAAATGCAGGCCAGCTGCCTGCCCCAGTTTCTGAGCAATATCGACTGTCATAGGCGCGATGTTTGCGGTCCCGCGAATGCCATCTGTCCCAAAAAGACGTCTCATCTGCCTCGTCCAATCTCTTTTTGTGGCGTCTGCGCCCAGACAGGTGGCCTTATGATGTCACTCAGGCCGTGCGGACGCATTTGTGTTTCTTCTTCCCTAAAACGCTTTTTGACGAGAAGGAACCGTAAGGCTCCAAAACAAACGTCTTTTTTCAGGCTGTGTGGACACTCTGCCAGACGCGAAGCGCCTGAACCATGCCCTCCGCCGCATGCACACGCAGCACAGTCTGGCCCAGCGCCAGCCCTTCCAGCGAAGCCGCCTGACTGCCCGCATCCCGCCCTGCGGCGTTCGGCTCGCCCGTCAGTTCACCAATCATCCGTTTACGAGACACCCCCAAAACCACCCGGCACCCCAGATTGGCCAGCAGCGGCAGGCGACTCAGTAAAGCGACACCCTGCGCTGTATTTTTTGCAAAGCCTAAACCTGGGTCTACGCTCAGTCGCTCCGGCGCAATGCCACCTTCTATGGCCGCAGTCAGCCGTGCGCCCAGTTCCCGCACCACATCACAGGCCACATCCTCATACATCGCATGCTGCGTCATGGTGGCGGGTGTACCGCGCATGTGCATCAGCACTACGCCGCAGTGTTTTCCCGCCAGCAATGGCAGGGCTTCAGGATCATGCGTGAGGGCCGAGACATCATTGATCACATCTGCGCCAGCTGCCAGCGCCTGCGCCATCACGGCGCTATTGCGCGTATCAATGGATAACACTGCGCCCGGCACCTGTTGCTTTAACCCCTGCACCACCCGCCCGATGCGCTCCCATTCCTGCTCGGGGGTAACAACTGCCGCGCCGGGCCGCGTGCTTTCACCCCCAATATCCAGCACGCTGGCCCCGGCCGAGACCAGTTCCTTTCCCGCCTGCACCGCACGCCGGGCCTCCTGATGCAAGCCACCGTCACTGAAGCTATCCGGCGTGATATTCAGGATCCCCATAACCTGCGGCCCCTCCGGCATGCCAGCCGCGGGAGGTTTAGCAACAAGACGGCCCAGCACGTCCTGCCAGCCTGCGGGAACATTCCCCACGGGCATAAAGCCGCTATGGGTTTGGTCTTCTATCAGATCCACACAGCTAAACGCCGCCGGGCCACCCGCCAGAGGAAGAGCAAAGCCACGTTTTACAGCGTCTTGTGCCGCTGTGCCGTAGAGCAGGCCCGCAGGCTCTGCCAGACGCCGAAAATCCATCCTCAGCTTTCCTCCATCAAACGCAAAAGAGGCGGCATTACTGCCGCCCCTTCTGAACTCTTTTGTTTCTCTGACGTGACCCGTTAGCCGGGCTGAGGCACCGGGTTCACCCCGCCCCCCTCACCGCCGCCATCCGGCTTGTCATTCGGCTCAACAATTTCCGGACCGGAGACCTGCGGCACGGAAGAACGACGATTGACCGGCGTGGTGTCATCCGTTTCCACCCGTTCGATCGGCTGGCCCCGCATGATCTGGCGAATATCTTCCCCGCTCAGGGTTTCATATTCCAGCAGCGCTTCGGCCAGACGATGCAGTTCATCCACATGGTCATGCATGTAGTTGCGGGCCTGATCATACGCCTCATCAATCAGACGCTTGATCTCGGAATCGATTTCCTTCGCCGTGTGCTCGGAGAAGTTCTTGGCAGCGCCACCAAAGAACATGCCGCCACCGCCCTGATCATCATTGGCGTAGGCAATCATGCCGACCCGGTCGCTCATGCCCCATTCAGTCACCATGCTACGAGCCACACGGGTTGCCATCTGAATGTCACCCATGGCGCCATTGCAGATATTGTCTTTCCCGTAGATGACTTCCTCAGCAACGCGACCGCCCATGGCGACAACAAGATGCGCAATGCAGTTCTTCTTGCTCATGGACAGGCGGTCACCTTCCGGCAGACGCATGACCATCCCCAGCGCACGACCACGCGGAATGATGGTGGCCTTATGGATCGGCTCACTTTCCGGCACCAGCACCGCTGTAATGGCGTGTCCGGCCTCATGATACGCCGTGCGCTTCTTCTCGTCGTCACTCATGACGAGAGAGCGACGCTCAGCCCCCATCAGCACCTTATCCTTGGCGTCTTCAAAATCACGCATGGACACGGTACGCTTGCCCAGACGGGCAGCGGCCAGAGCGGCCTCATTCACTAGGTTGGCAAGGTCAGCGCCCGAGAAGCCCGGTGTGCCACGGGCAATAATGCGCGGGTCAACGTCAGACGCCAGCGGCACCTTGCGCATATGGACACGCAGGATTTTTTCACGGCCAGCCACATCCGGGTTCGGCACCACAACCTGACGGTCAAAACGACCGGGCCGCAGCAGAGCCGGGTCCAGCACGTCAGGACGGTTGGTGGCAGCAATCAGGATCACGCCCTCATTACTTTCAAACCCGTCCATCTCGACCAGCATCTGGTTCAGGGTCTGCTCACGCTCATCATTCCCGCCGCCAAGGCCTGCACCACGATGGCGACCAACGGCGTCGATTTCGTCAATGAAGATGATGCACGGCGCGGCCTTCTTGCCCTGCTCGAACATGTCACGCACGCGAGACGCACCGACACCAACAAACATTTCCACAAAGTCAGACCCGGAAATGGTGAAGAACGGCACATTGGCCTCACCCGCAATGGCACGCGCCAGCAGGGTTTTACCGGTGCCCGGAGGGCCAACCAGCAGCACGCCTTTGGGGATCTTACCGCCCAGACGGGTGAATTTCTGCGGGTCTTTCAGGAAGTCGACAATTTCCTGAAGCTCACCCTTGGCTTCATCAATACCCGCAACGTCTTCAAAGGTCACACGGCCCTGCTTTTCCGTCAGCATCTTGGCGCGGGACTTGCCAAAGCCCATGGCGCCACGGCCTCCGCCGCCCTGCATCTGGCGCATCATGAACAGCCAGATGCCTACCATCAGGATGATCGGCAGCGCGTTCAGGAAATAGCGCAGCAGCGGGCTGCCTTCCTGATCGAGCGGTTTGGCCACAACCTCAACGCCCTTGCCCGTCAGACGGGAGACAAGGGAGGGGTCCTGCGGCGCAAAAGTTTCAAAAGCCGTGCCATCCGTCAGCGTGCCGGAGACATTCTGGTTCTGCATCACCACGGACCGGACACGCCCGGTATCAACGTCGGTAATGAAGTCAGAATAAGCCAGCTGCTGTGCTGCGTGCTGCGTGTTCCCCGGCTGGAAAACATCTACAAGCAACAGCAGCATCACAATGATGCTGACCCAAAGCGCCAAGTTGCGGCCTAAATTGTTCATCTTGCCTGTGTTTCCATACTTATCGTGCGGGAGCGCCGGAGTGCCCCAATCTGAGCGGCAGACGCCGGAAAATGCAACCTCTCCCATTACAAATGGGATGCTGAGCCGATATTCCCACCCCACACATGACATTTATTATCAAGTCTGAAGCTGGTCTGCTTTCCTCTCCGGCCAGCCATACACGCCGCTGCCCGTGACGGAAACCGGAGGCTGGAACAGAAAACGAACCTGTTTGAGCCCCTCCTCCGCCCCCAAACCCAGATGCGGCACGGCCACACGCCGGTCTCCTCGCCATAGCGCGGGCAGCGTCGCGCAGAAGCGCGCCGGCCAGCCGTGACGGTCCTTACGCTCCAGCCCCAACCCTGCCGGACCAATCCATAGCTCCTCACCAGAAACGGCAGGAGGGAGCCTGAGTTCAAACCGATTATCCCACCGCGCGCCCGCCTGCGCCCGAACGGGAGCTGCCATAGCGGCAGCTTCCCGCACCAGAAACCAGCCCGCCTGCCCGCGCATCAGCTGCACGCCAGCCAGCGTGGCCTCCTGCTCCGCTGCCTGTAATCGGGCCACGGCAATCGGAGATGGGGGATAGATCAAGCCGCCCACACACCGAATAAGGCCAGACAGGATTTCCGGTTCCGGCAGGTCTGGCCCTAAGCAGGCCCAGCCTTCCGGCCTGAGCGTGACCTGTCTGGCCAGAACGGCAGCCCGCTCCGCGTCCCGCTGCATCCGCGCGGCACCAGCTTTAACGCCCGTCTGCCATAAAATGTGTCGCGTATCCTGCACCTGCAAGCTGTGCCTGACCCGCACCCGCTCGGCCCGCATATCCTGATTGGAGGGATCATCTACCCACGCCCGCCCAGCCTGCCGCAACGTGTTACGCAACGCCTGCCGTGAGACACTGAGAAGAGGCCGCACAAGCCGTACATCTGGCAAAGCCGTTACCCAGCCCATCCCCGCCAGACCATCCGGCCCACTACCCGCCTTCTGACGCATACGAATGGTTTCAACCTGATCATCCGCCTGATGACCGAGCAGCAGGTCCAGACACCCCGCCTCCCGGCAGGCCTGCGCCAGCACGGCATAGCGCGCCTGCCGGGCGCGTTCCGCAATGCCGGGGCCTTTGGTCAGTGTTGTGAGGGTTAGGAGGCGAGCAGGCACACCCATGGCAGTCAGCCGCCGCACGGTCAGCCGGGCTTCTTCTGCGGACTCGGCGCGCAGTCCGTGGTCCACCACGAAGGCGAGAAGATTTTTCCGCCAGTGCCGCGCAAGCCAGGCCAGACACAAACTGTCTCCGCCCCCGGAAACGGCCACCCCGACCGGCGGCAAAGCCGGATCATCTGGCAGCCATGGCCCCAGTTGTTCTATCCGGGCAATAAATGCCTCCGGAGAGACCGGGGCTTCAGAAAAGGGATCATCCTGCGGGGCGAAGCAAGGCTGCGTCTCGGCCTCCCCCGCCCTGCCGGGAAACTGCGTCAAGATTACTGGCAGCCGCCCCGACCGGCGTAAATTTCCACAGCATGCGACACACGCTGCGTGGGAGACGGGAACTCTGTCTTCAGCTTCCCGAGCGCCTGACAGGCGGCCTTCTTGTCACCCAGAGCCAGCAGGGAAGCACTTACCCCCAGCAGAGCATCTGGTGCGCGAGCGCTTTTGGGGGACTGACGATAGGCGTCATAATACGCCACGGCAGACTGGCGATACTGCTTTTCACCCGCCAGAGACTGAGCCAGCAGGAACTGCGCATCAACTTTGAAGCTGCCTTTGGCGTTCTTCAGGGCTTCCTCCGCATTCTCATGCGCCGTCGCATAATCACGCTTCTGCAGGGCGGCCTTACCACTGGCCAGCAGCGCATCCGGCGTGCTCGCTGCGGTATGCGATGTTGATGAAGCTGCACCTGCGGCTCCCGCTGCGGCGGCAGCAGCTGGAGCAGCTGCACCGCCCCCGCCATTCTGGGCCGCAAATTGATTATCGGCAATCTGTTTGGAAAGAGCCGCGGACTTCTGTTGCAACTCGTTGGTCAGCTGGTCAATCTCACCGCGCATGTCGCGCTGCTGCTGTTCCAGAGTGTTGACCCGGTCCAGCAGCTGGGCTGTCAGATCCCCATTGCCGGAAGAAGCGGGCGCTGGTGTGGCGGACGGGGGAGCCAGTGTGCTGCCCGAAGACTGCATCTGGCTCATGGACTGTTTGAGCGCCATAATCTGGTTTTGCAGCGCAAGCCCTTCACGGCTGGTCACATCCTGCGCATGAGCTGCCGGGGCTGAGGCCACCAGCACAGCAGCAACAGGCAGACACAAGGCCAGAACACGCCACGGCGCAGCAATGGACGTCATCAACCCGTGTTTCATCAAGACCTCACCCTTTCCTTAAAAGCGGGCAAGGATTTCACCATTCCTCCCCGGAAAACAAGACAGGAAATACAAAAACAGGCCGGGTGAAACTCACCCGACCTGCCCTGTCGACTCAAACGCGAAAAACTCCAGACCTTAGTGAACGGCAGTAATTGCGTTACGGTTCTGGGCCCATGCGCTTTCATCATCACCTTCCTGGGTCGGGCGGTCCTTACCGTAGGAGATGGTGGAGATGCGGGAAGACGCAACGCCTTTGGCAACCAGATAGTCACGGGCTGCATTGGCGCGGCGCTGGCCCAGAGCAATGTTGTATTCTTCCGTGCCACGGTCATCGCAGTTACCGGCGACTTCAACGTTAACCTGCGGATACTGAGCCAGCCAGGAAGCCTGCTTGTCCAGTGTCGCCTGTGCCTCGGAGGTCAGGCCGCTTTTGTTCAGAGCGAACAACACGCGGTCACCCGCGGTGGCAACCAGATCTTCTTCACTGCCGGGAACAGGGCCGCTCGGCTGGACAGCGGTGGTCGCTGCGCCGTTGGAGTCACCGGTGTTTGCCTTCTCGTGCGCACAGGCAGAGAGAAGGGCAACCATGCTAAGCGCAGCAATATATTTCAGTCTCATGTGTCGGATCCTGAGAATTAGTTCCCAACAGGAACTATTCGGAGAGAAAAAACAGCTTAATGCCTGTATCCCCGCGCATTCCTCTGCTCCCCTCCGAAAACCATCGAAGAGCCGACGAACTGTGGAGACCACCTTGCCCTAAGCCATAGCTCATTCCTCCGGTCAAGCGAGATCTGTTTTTGGCATAGCTGACCTGGCAAAAGCGATGCTGAATAGACACAGAGCCCCCTCTGCACTCCGATTTTTACGGCTGTTCAGAATTTATCAGCAAATTGCCCCGGACCGGTGCGCAATGCTTCTGCGAGGCATTTTCGCCGATTTCTATGCTTCTCCCATACTGTGGCTTTATTAAGAAAAACGGCTCCATTCACTCACCTTAAGAAGCCCTCAATCACTCTTTTTTGTGATTACTCTGGAAGAGCGTCCCTTAAAAAACCACAAAGACAGAGTTCGGAATTATTTTCACCCATGCTGTCAGGCCGGCCGACTCGAATAGGTTCTCTTTTTACAACCATTTTTCAGGCATGGAATGACCAACGGTTACACCCTTTCAGGGCATACCGCGAAATTCAGTCTGCAAAGAAAAAAATCAAACCCGCTCTTAACGCAGAACAACATCTGACCGCCGAAACTCTCTAAAGCTTACGGCAAAAAATCAAACACAAGTATTCTTAAAAAGCGTAAAAAAAGCCCCGGACTCTCACCCGGGGCTTTGCGCTGTTTTATGACAAAACAGACTTATCCGTTCAGCGGAGACCACGCCGGGTCAGAAGCCTGCCCCGGCGTGGGCAGAACGCGGTCATTAAACCCGGTAATATCCACCATGCCGATGGAGGAGCTAAAGCCTGCGCCGCCTGCGCCAGCACGGCTCTGGCGGCAATAGGCCAGCACGCGACCATTGGGGCAGAAGCTCGGGCTTTCCACCGTAAAGCCTTCGGTCATGATGCGCTCACCCGTGCCATCAGGATTCATAACGCCCAGCGAGAAGCTGCCATTGGCAATACGGGTAAAGGCGATCAGATCCCCACGCGGAGACCAGACGGGAGAGCCATATGTGCCGTGGCCATAGGAAATCCGCTTCGCACCACCGCCAGAAGCGCTCATGATATAAAGCTGAGGGCTGCCGCCACGGTCAGAGTTGAACACAATCTGTGAACCATCCGGGCTGTAGCACGGGCTGGTATCAATCGCGCCGGAAGACGTAATCTGACGGCGGGAGCCGGACGCCAGATCCACCACAAACAGGTCAGATCCACCATTGCGCGTCACAGACAGCACAACAGAACGCCCGTCCGGAGAGAACCGCGGTGCGAAGGAAATGCCCGCGAACTCACCGAGAATTTGCTGGCGGCCACTGCCGAGATCAAACAGATACACGCGCGGACGGTTGTTGGCGTAGGACATGAACGCCACCTGATCCTTCACCGGGCTAAAGCGCGGTGTGAGGGTCAGCCACTTGCCCGCCGTCAGCATGCGACTGTTGGCTCCATCCTGATCCATGATCGCCAGACGGGTCGCCTGATGCGCACGCGCACCGGAGCGGGAAATGAAGGCGATGCGGGTATCAAAGTAGCCTTTTTCACCCAGCATGCGTTCGTAAATGACGTCACCCACAATATGAGCAATTCGCCGCCAGTTGGCAGAAGTGGTTGTATAGGCCGTGCCCTGAATCTGCTGGTGGGTCAGCACATCCCACAGGCGCATTTCCACGCGGACAGAACCGCTGCCCGTCACACTGCCGGTTACCAGCGCCCGCGCGCCCATGGACTTTGCACTGGCAAAATCCGGCGTGCCTGAACCAGCCCCACCGGGAATGACCTTAAACAGCCCGGTATTGGTCAGATCGTTTGTCAGCACTTCCGCAATCTGCGCGCCAAGGCCTCCGCCAAAGTTGGGAACAATAATGGGGATCGGCGCCGTGCGGGCCTGATCAACCGTAATTTCTGCCTCAGGGGCAGCCGTAGCGGCCATACCGGGCAGCGGGGTCATAAGCAGACCACCAGCGGCCACACTGGCTCCCATCAGCGTGCGGCGGCCAAGGGCCGCTACCAGTGTGTCGGCTTCCTGATCAGAAATAAGCGGTCGTGTACTCGTAAGCATCGGTTTTCCTCCAGGTGGCCTGATCAAGGCCTGAACACAAATTTCAACTGCCGGGTCTGGCCCAGAAGGTTTTTGGGGATAGGCAGCCTGGAACAGGTGGGGCTCAGCACTGCTGCCCGCGCCCGTTCCGCCAGCGCCCGGTATGAGGAGTCAGCATTCATCTGCGCCTGCGTCTGCGGAGCAAACTGCACAATACGAGCCTCACCCGTGGCATCCACCGTCACAATCAGGTGCGCGACAAAAGTGGCATAATTTTTGGCCGCCGTATCTTCCGTATAGCAACGGCGCACGGCCCCGCCGATAGCCTTCTGCTCACCAGCGGACAGGCTGCGGGTAATATCCCCGTTGGGCGAACCACCCCCATCGGGGGCCCCACCCTGCGCAGGGTTAGCCTTGGCCTTGGGCGCATGCGTCTGCTTGGTGTCGGACCGGAAAGAATCCAGCGTTTCCAGCAGAGAATGCGACTCTTCCTGCGTTTTCTTGGCCTTGTTGGGCTGTGTGATGTGCGACGGCGTAGGCGTATCCGGCAACGTGTCCGTCGGTTCCGTAACCGGAGACGGCGGGGCCACACTCGGCGTCGTCTTGGGCGGCGTCGGCGGGGACGGCGGCGTTTTCACCACATCGGGAGACGGCTCATCCGCTTTGGGCGGCACGGGCGTATCCGGCAGCTTTTCAGATTCCGGCACAGGCGGAGGCGGCACCGGCTGGGGCGGTGGTGGCGGAGGCGGCGCTTCCTCGTTCGGGGCTTCCTTGGGGGGCTCCGGCGTGGGGGGCGCATCATTCGGCACAGGAGCCGGTGGTGTGGGTTTGGAAGAAGGCTGGCTGGCCTTGGCCGGAGATCCACCGGAGTCTTCCGGGGCCTCAAACTGCATTTCCACCACCGGAGGAGGTTCTTCCTCCGGTTTAGGCGGGGGCAGAGAAACCAGCAAGGCCAGCAGGAACGCAATATGCGCTCCGCCGGACAGATAGAGACAGCGCCTCAGCACTGTCTGTTCGGAACGGCGTGGCCGCACCATGAAATTTCTCCGCCTCTCTGCGCAGGAGAGTGAGTTAATGGCCACTGCTGGCGGGTTGTTGCGCCAGCAGAGCCACATGAGTAAAGCCGCCTTCTGTCACCTGCCCCATAACCTGCATCACACGGCCATAATCGATATGGGCATCACCGCGCACAAAGATGCGGTGTGACGGGTCATTGTTGGAAGCAGCCTTCAGCTGGGCAACCAGCTGCTCGGGCGACACTTCAGAATCCCCCAGATACAGGCTGCCATCCGCGCGAATGGACACGGTGATGGGCTTGGTATCGGAATTGACGGGCTTTGCGTCTGTCTTGGGCAGATCCACATTCACGCCGCTGGTCAGCATGGGGGATGTGACCATGAAGATAATCAGCAGAACCAGCATGACGTCGACCATCGGCGTCACGTTGATTTCAGCCATCGGACGCCTGCGACGGCGTCCGCTCCCTCCTGACGGCATGCCCATGACTCAGGCCCTTTCTTCGGACTGGCGGGACAGAATGGCCGCAAACTCGGTGCCAAAGCCCTCCAGCCGGTCCTGGAACAGGTCCAGACTGTTGCTGATGACGTTATACGCCACATAGGATGGCACAGCAGTCAGCAGGCCGATGGCCGTCGCAAACAGAGCTTCTGAAATACCGGGAGCCACAACGCTCAGGTTGGTATTGTGCATGGCGGCAATAGCGCTGAAGGAATGCATGATCCCCCAGACGGTGCCAAACAGACCGACAAACGGAGCCACCGGGCCAACCGTTGCCAGAAAGATGACCCAGCGACGCAGGCGGTCCATTTCACGCGTGACCGTAATGCCAATAGCGCGGTCCACACGTTCCTTCACGCCACCGCGCACAAGATCCACACCGGGAATACGGGCAGAACGACGCCATTCTCCCATTGCGGCACCAAAAACGGCAGCCAACGGATGGACAGGCTTGGCGCCATCGCTTTCATACAGATCATCCAGACTACCACCGGACCAGAAGCGGTCCTCAAAGGCGGTTGCCTGCTTGTTGATCCGCCGCAACGTCACAATTTTATCGAAAATAATGGCCCAGACCATCACGCTACAGAACACCAGTCCCAGCATGACCAGTTTGACCATCAGGGAGGCATTCATAAACAGCCCCCACACCGACAGGTCTCCCGCCGCTGCTACGCCGAGATTTGCCGCGTCAACCGCACGATCCAAAAACGCCTCCTGCCTCTAGCACCCGTCCCGGGCAACCTGTCTGCGACTCGGGCTTGGCTCCACGCGTCCCGGTCGTGCTGTTTTTACTGTCTTCCGCGCAAAAGCAGAAGAGGCCGACTAGACCTCAGCCGCAAGTCCTCGCAAAAGATCACGCCATAATGGCGGGAATCGGGCAGGACGACCATCTTCTGCACGCACGCAGGCCAGCCTTACGTCCACGCGGGCACAAAAAACGCCATCGCGGGTAAAGACCTGCTCCAGTCGGCAGCTTGCCGCCCCTTCTTCCAGCAGGCGGGTGGTGATGGTTGCCACATCATCCAGCTTGAGCGGCACACGGTAGTTGATGGTGGCGTCATGCACCACAAACACCAGCCCGTAGTCACTCAGCAGGGAGGCTGCTGGCATGCCAAGACTGCGGATGGCTTCCGTCCGCGCCCGTTCGGCAAACGCCAGATACCGGGCGTGATAGACGATGCCCCCGGCATCCGTGTCCTCATAATAAATGCGGAAATCGATTGCATGTGTGGTCATGCGCCGTCCTCTTCGTCAGGCAAAAGATCCATCTGGGCAGAGCGCGGTTCATCCGGTTGCGCAGGCGGTGTCAGACCAAGGTGACGCCAGCCACGCTCTCCCAGCACACGCCCCCGGCTGGTGCGCAGAACCAGCCCTTCCTGAATCAGATACGGTTCAATGACATCTTCCAGTGTATCACGCGCTTCTGCCAGAGCCGCGGCGAGTGTTTCCACCCCAACCGGCCCCCCGTGGTGATACTCTGCTATGCGGCGCAGGTAGCGCCTGTCCATGGCGTCCAGCCCCAGCGCGTCTACTTCCAGCCTGCTAAGGGCGGCATCCGCCACTTCTCGGCTGACGGGCGCACCGCCGGGGGCGATCACGGCGGCAAAATCCCGCACGCGACGCAGCAGACGGCCCGCGATACGCGGTGTGCCACGGGAGCGCCGGGCGATTTCTTCCGCTCCGGCCTCTGTCAGATTAAAGCCGAGCTTTTCCGCACCCCGCGCCACAATGGCCCGCAATTCGTCCGGGGTGTAGAAGACCAGCCGCAGAGGAATACCAAACCGATCCCGCAGCGGGGTCGCCAGCAGTCCGGCGCGGGTGGTAGCTGCCACAAGGGTGAAAGGTGGCAGATCAATCCGCACGGAGCGGGCTGCCGGGCCTTCCCCGATAATCAGATCGAGCTGAAAATCCTCCATCGCGGGATAAAGAATTTCCTCGATAGCGGGCTGAAGACGGTGGATTTCATCAATAAACAGCACGTCACGCGGCTGAAGATTGGTCAGAATGGCGGCAAGATCCCCGGCCCGCTGAATCACTGGGCCAGAAGTTGCCCGAAAGCCGACCCCGAGTTCCCGTGAGACAATCTGCGCCAGCGTGGTTTTGCCCAGCCCCGGCGGTCCGTGCAGCAGCACATGGTCCAGCGCTTCGCCGCGCTGGCGGGCTGCGGCAATAAAAATCGACAGATTTTCGCGGCTGGATTTCTGGCCGGTAAAATCAGCCAGCGTTTGCGGGCGAAGAGAGGCTTCCGCTCCATCCTCATCCCGGCGGGAGGGATCAATCTCCCGCTCCGGGGTGAATTCTGCGCCGCTCATCGCGCCAGAGCTTTCAGGCTGTCACGCAGCACAGTGTCCAGCGAGGCCGCAGCCCCCTGTTCGTCCATCAACCGTTTGATAACGGGAGCCGCTTCCGACCGACGGAACCCAAGCCCCGCCAGTGCCAGCAACGCATCAGCCTCAATCCCGCCACCCGGCGTGGCGCTGGCAGGCACCACAATGCCTCCGCCGCCACCGGGCATCTTGGCCGCGCGGTCCCGCAGTTCTGTTAGAATGCGTTCGGCCAGACGGCCGCCCACGCCGGGGGCGCGGGTCAGAGAGGCTTTGTCCGATGTTGTAAGGGCCGCGACCAGTTCACCCGGAGACAGGGTGGAAAGCATCCCCAGCGCGACTTTTGCGCCCACGCCCTGCACGCTGGTCAGCAGGCGGAACCACTCGCGTTCCGCACTTTCCACAAAGCCGTAGAGCAGAATCGCGTCTTCCCGCACGACGGTTTCAATCAGCACGCGGGCTTTTTCGGGAGGGTTCGGCAGAGCCGCAAGAGTGCGGGTGGAGGCCGCGACCAGATAACCGACGCCATTCACGTCGATCACGCAGCTCCCCAGTTCCACCTGAATGACCAGTCCGCTCAGAAATGCAATCATGCCATTCTTACCCCGGCTGCAATATGGCGGGCACTGGCCCGATGGTGGGCATGGCAAATGGCGATTGCCAGCGCATCCGACGCATCGGCCCGCGCCACCTTAACCCCCGGCAGGAGGCGGCGCACCATCATTTCAACCTGATCTTTATCCGCAGACCCTGTGCCAACCACGGCCTTCTTGACCGCCAGCGCGCCATATTCCGCCACCGGCAACCCGGCCAGTGCCGGAACCACCAACGCCACGCCACGGGCATAGCCCAGCTTGAGCGTGGCTGTGCCGTTGCGGTTGACATACGTCTCTTCCACCGCGGCTTCCGCCGGGTTGAGGCGGTCAATCAGGATTGTCAGGTTTTCATGCAGGACTTTCAGCCGGTCTGGCACACTGTCCGCACTGTTGGTTGCAATCACGCCGTTTTCGACGTGCCGCAACCGATTACCCTCGACATCAATCACCCCCCAGCCTGTAAAGCGCAGGCCGGGGTCAATGCCGAGCAGGCGTACCACCGTCAGGCTGACAGCTTTTCAGCAAGCTCGTCTGACAGATCAAAGTTGGCATAGACGTTCTGCACGTCGTCATGATCTTCCAGCACGTCCAGCAGCTTGAACAGGGTCCGGGCCTTTTCTTCATCAAGGCTGACCGTATTTTCCGGACGCCAGTCCAGCTTGGCACTTTCCGGCTCACCAAAGCGGGTTTCCAGAGAATCCCGGACGGTGAAGAAGGCTTCGACCTCACAGGTGATTTCATGCGTCGTGTCGGAAGAGACGACGTTTTCCGCACCGGCTTCAATCGCGGCTTCCAGCATCTCATCTTCAGACGCAACGGACAGCGGATAGGTAATCACACCCAGACGACGGAACATGAAGGAAACGGAGTTGGTTTCCCCCAGAGAGCCACCGTATTTGGAGAAGGCTGCGCGCACATCAGACGCCGTACGGTTGCGGTTGTCGGTCAGACCTTCAACAATCACAGCCACACCCGCCGGGCCGTAACCCTCGTACCGCACTTCAATATAGTCTTCACCACCCGCAGCGCCGGACGCCTTTTTAATGGCGCGGTCAATGGTGTCCTTGGGCATGTTGACATCACGAGCGGCCGTAATGGCGGACCGCAGGCGCGGGTTGGATGCCGGGTCAGGCAGGCCGGAGCGGGTCGCTACAGTCAGTTCGCGGATGATCTTGGCAAACTGCTTGGACCGCTTGGCGTCCTGCGCGCCCTTGCGATGCATAATGTTCTTAAATTGGGAATGACCCGCCATTTTCTCTTACCCTGTCCGTCGGCCCCGGCGCGTCTTAAACCAGACGGCCGTGGCAATGCTTATATTTCTTCCCTGACCCGCATGGGCATGGTGCGTTGCGCGGTGTTTCCCCCCAGCTTGAGGGATCATCCGGCATGATTGCACTTGCACCGATGGGCGTTGCCATTTCCGGGGCGGCTCCGGGGGAAAGACCGGGGCCGGCCTCAGATGCAAATCCCGGAATTTCTGGGCTGGCGTGAATTTCTGCCGTGTTGGCAAACGGGTCCACAGTTTCCTGCGGTGCCACTTCTACCCGCGCCATCAGAGAGACCACACGCTCGCGCATTTCTTCCAGCATGATGGTGAACAGCTGGAAGGCTTCGTGCTTGTACTCGTTCAGCGGATCTTTCTGGCCATAGGCGCGCAGACCAATCCCCTGACGCAGCTGATCAAGCGCATGCAGATGTTCTTTCCACACCCCGTCATAGGTGGTCATCAGCACCTGTTTTTCAATAAAGCGCATCAGATCCGGGCCGAGGTTGGCAGCACGGGCAGCCTGTGCCTGTATGGCAGCCTGACTAATCCGGTTGGCCACTTCCTCAGCGTCCATCCCGTCTTCTTTCGCCCAGTCCGCAATGGGCAGATCCAGCGCCAGAGTTTCCTGCGCGGCCTTGGTCAGCCCCTCGACATCCCACTGCTCAGCAAAGGATTTTTCGGGGATATGGCGGGCGACCATGGCATCCACCACATCTTCCCGCGCTTCATTAACAATACCGGAGACATCTTCCGTCGCCATGTATTCCCGGCGCTGCGCGTAAACTTCCTTACGCTGGTCGTTCATCACGTCATCATATTTGAGCGTGTTTTTGCGCATGTCGAAGTTGCGGGCTTCGACCTTCTTCTGCGCCCGTTCCAGCGCCTTGCTCAGCCAGGGGTGAACAATGGCTTCCCCTTCCTTCATGCCCATTTTCTGGAACATGCCGCCCATACGGTCAGACCCGAAAATCCGCATCAGGTCATCTTGCAGGGAGATAAAGAAGTGTGAGTTACCCGGGTCACCCTGACGGCCAGCACGACCACGCAGCTGGTTATCAATCCGGCGGCTTTCATGCCGCTCGGTGCCGATCACAAACAGACCGCCTGCTGCTTTGACAATATCATGGTCGCGCGCAACGCGCTCCCGGATTGCCTGCGCCGCGGCGTCGCGTTCCGGCCCCTCTTCCATGCCGTCCAGCTCCTGGCCGATCAGCATTTCCACGTTGCCGCCCAGTTTGATGTCCGTCCCACGGCCCGCCATGTTGGTGGCAATGGTAATGGCACCGGGAGCCCCGGCCTGTGCGACAATCTTCGCTTCCATTTCATGGAAACGGGCGTTCAGCACGTTATGGGGGATGCCTTCCTGCTTCAGCAGTTCAGACAGCGCCTCACTTTTCTCAATGGACGTGGTGCCGACCAGAATAGGCTGGCCGCGCTCATGCACCGTGTTGATCAGCTTGACGACCGCGCCGAACTTTTCGGCTTCCGTCAGATAGATCTCGTCGTCTTCATCCTTACGGGCCACCGGACGGTTGGTGGGAATTTCCACCACATCCAGCTTGTAGATTTCCGCAAACTCGTCGGCCTCGGTCATGGCCGTGCCGGTCATGCCGGAGAGCTTGGGGTAAAGACGGAAGAAGTTCTGGAAGGTAATGGAGGCGAGCGTCTGGTTCTCCTGCTGAACCTCCACATGCTCCTTGGCTTCCAGCGCCTGATGCAGGCCATCGGAATACCGGCGGCCTTCCATCATACGGCCGGTGAATTCGTCAATAATGACGACTTTCCCGCCCCGCACGATGTAGTCCACATCCCGTGAGAACAGCGTATGCGCCCGCAGGGACTGCTGCACATGGTGCACCACGGCAACATGATGCAGGTCATACAACCCGCCTTCATCCAGCACACCAGCGGCGCGGAGCAGTTCCTCAACCTTGTCGGACCCGGCATCCGTCAGCACAACGCTGCGGAACTTCTCATCCTTGTCAAAGGTTTCAGGGTCCTGCACCAGCTGCGCGACGACTTCGTCCACAGAGCGGTAGAGGTCTGAGCTGTCTTCAGCCGGGCCGGAGATGATCAGCGGGGTCCGCGCTTCGTCAATCAGGATGGAGTCCACCTCATCCACAATGGCGTGGTAGAAGGGGCGCTGAACCATCTCTTCCAGGCGATATTTCATGTTATCGCGCAGGTAGTCGAAGCCGAATTCGTTGTTGGTGCCGTAGGTGATGTCCGCGGCGTAAGCTTCCCGACGCGCTTCATCCGGCATGTTGGGCACAATTGTGCCCGTGGTCAGGCCAAGAAAATTATACAGCCGCCCCATCTCGGCGGCGTCACGTGCGGCGAGATAATCGTTCACCGTCACCACATGCACGCCTTTACCAGCCAGCGCGCTGAGATAAACGGCCAGCGTGGCGACAAGAGTCTTGCCCTCACCGGTGCGCATTTCGGCAATCTTGCCTGCATGCATCACCATGCCGCCAATCAGCTGCACATCAAAGTGGCGCATCCCCAGCACACGGCGAGACGCCTCCCGCGTGACAGCAAAGGCTTCTGGCAGAAGGTTATCCAGAGTAGCCCCTTTGGCCAGCCGTTCCCGGAATTCTCCGGTTTTGGCAGCCAAAGCAGCGTCGTCCAGCGCCTGCATTTGGGGTTCCAGGGCGTTGATTTCCGGCACGCGGCGCTGGAACATCTTGAGCGTCCGGTCATTGGCAGTGCCGAACAGGGCGCGGACGAAGCTTGCGAGCATGAAAACCTTTCCGGGACAATGCGCGATTTCTCCTGTTTTCCATCCGGAACCAGACCGGCGAAAACATGAGGAGAACATCAGCATGGAGTGGCTCGGCTGCAAAATAGGACCCGGACCCGTTTCGGTCAACCAATCAGCCGTGTTTCTTCCCTCAGGGCAGGTCAGAGGGCTTGCAGGGCAGAATAGCCTCCTTCATAGATGATTGAGCAATTTTCCTTTGTTTAAGGTTTGTCCTCATGCGTTTTTCCACCAAGGCCTCAGCTCTTGCAGCCACGGCCCTGATTGCCTCAGCCGTTCTTTCTGCACCCTCTTTTGCAGCCCCGGCTACGGCCCCGGCAGCAGCTCCTGCCCCGCAGGCCTCAGCTCCCGCAGCTCCCCCGGCAGATCCCAAGGCGGTTGTCGCGACAGTCAACGGTGAGAAAATCACGATTGCGGACGTGCAGGACGCAGTCGGCAACATGCCTGACCAGATGCGTCAGCTGCCCCCCAACGTGATCTACCCGATGCTGATCAACCAGCTGGCAGACCAGAAAGCCATCCAGATTGCCGCCCACAAGGATGGCCTGGACAAGTCTGCTGAAGTGAAAAAAATCATGGATGCCGCTGCAGCCAACGCC
Source organism: Acetobacter sp. KSO5 (assembly GCF_044094635.1). NCBI lineage: Bacteria > Pseudomonadati > Pseudomonadota > Alphaproteobacteria > Acetobacterales > Acetobacteraceae > Acetobacter > Acetobacter sp. KSO5. The sequence continues at coordinate 3,204,110 of NZ_CP172014.1, forward strand.
CTGCAGAACGCCTGGCTCTCCCGCGAAGTCATGCCGCACCTGACAGATGCCGAGATTCAGGCTGACTATCAGCAGAACTATGCTGGCAAGCCGCCGGAACAGGAAGTGCATGCCCGCCATATTCTGGTGAAGACGGAAGCCGAAGCACAGGACGTCATCAAGAAACTCAAAGCTGGTGAAGACTTCGCCAAGCTGGCTGCTCAGGTATCCACCGATACGGGCAGCGCCAAGCAGAATGGCGGCGACCTCGGCTGGTTCAAGAAACAGGACATGATCCCGGCGTTCTCCGATGCCGCTTTCGCCATGAAAAAGGGCGAAATCAGCAGCACTCCGGTCAAGAGCCAGTATGGTTTCCATGTTATTCAGGTGCTCGACACCCGCACGGACCCGATCCCGTCTCTGGATTCCGTCAAGGGCAAGATCCGTCAGTCTCTGATCCAGAAATACGTGCGTGAAGCCGTCGCCAAAGCAACCGCAGGCGTCAAGATCGTGCGTTTTGACCCCACCACTGGCAAGCCGCTGCCGGACGCTCCCGCTCCTGCCGCTGCCCCTGCAAAAAAATAATTTTCACTCCAGACTGACCAGCCCCGCCAGCCTGCTGGCGGGGTTTGCCGCTTCCAAGGACTTCGCGTTATGGCGCACGCTCTCCCCGTCTCCCCCCTCGCTCGGCCTCTTCCGGAACTGAAGGAGGTGCGCGGGGTGCGCCTTGGCGCAGCTGAAGCTGGCATTCGCTACAAAGGCCGGACTGATCTTGTTCTGGCTGAATTTGCACCGGGCACCACGGTGGCCGGTGTCTTTACCCGTTCCAAATGCCCCGGCGCACCGGTTGACTGGTGCCGTGACAGCCTCCCCACAGGGGAAGCCCGCGCCCTCGTGGTCAATGCCGGGAACGCCAATGTTTTCACCGGCCGCGCGGGCCGTGAAACCTGTAAGGCCACGGCTGAGGCAGCCGCCCAGCTTGCTGGCTGCACGCCGCAGACGGTTTACCTCGCCTCCACCGGCGTTATTGGTGAGATTCTGCCGCATGAGCGCATGACGGCGGCCCTCCCGGCCCTGCATGACGCACTCTCTGAAAATGGCTGGGAAGCCGCCGCCCGTGGCATCATGACCACAGATACCTTCCCCAAAGCCGCCGTGCGCACCGCAAAGCTGAACGGCACGGATGTCATTATTCAGGGTATCGCCAAAGGCAGCGGGATGGTCGCACCAGACATGGCCACCATGCTGGCTTTTGTCGCCACCGATGCCGCCCTGCCTGCCTCTGTTCTGCAAGCCCTGCTGTCCGAAGGGGTCAAAACGACCTTCAACTGCATTACGGTTGATTCGGATACCTCCACCTCGGACATGGTGCTGCTGTTTGCCACCGGTGCTGCTGGCAATGATGAGCTTTCCGCCAGCACGCAGGCCAACGCCGCAGCCCTGACGGATTTCCGTGAAGCCCTGCAGGCCGTGCTGCATGATCTGGCCCAGCTTGTTATTCGTGATGGCGAAGGGGCAACCAAGCTCATGACCATCACCGTAACCGGTGCCGTTTCTGACGACTCCGCCTGGCGCGTCGCCATGGCCATTGGCAATTCTCCGCTGGTGAAAACCGCTGTCGCCGGGGAAGACGCTAACTGGGGCCGTGTCGTGATGGCCGTTGGCAAATGCGGAGAACCCGCAGACCGCGATACGCTGTCCGTCTCCATCGGCGGTGTGTGCATTGCGCGTGAAGGCACTGTTGTGCCCGGCTATGATGAGACGCCGGTTGTGGCACACATGAAGGGTCATGAAATCGACATCGACGTGAATCTTGGCCTCGGCGATGGCAAAGCCCGCGCATGGAGCTGTGATCTGACCCACGGCTATATTGATATCAATGGATCATACCGGAGCTGACCGCGCTTTATCGCGCTTTAAGGAACAGGCCTGATGTCTTCTTCCGCTTTTCCTCCCGGCTGGGGGCAACCGTCTGGCGCACAAAACGGGGCAGGTTTCCCACAAGGGAATGGTAGCCAGCCTGTCTGGATTTATGCCGGGTTCTGGTGGCGCGTCTGGGCCTTCCTTATCGACAGCATTATCCTCACTGCGATGGATGCCGTTCTGGGATATTTCATCCTGCCGGACTTCAAGGTCCAGTGGGAAGAACTCCCCATCCCTGACAGTTCCGGCCAGACCGTGGATGTGGTGGACATTGCGCAACGCGTGCAGCCTGACACCATTTCCGTGCTCATCCCCCATATTCAGGTCGGTCACTGGCATCTGCCGGGGCTCCTGATGGCGCTGGTGCCGGCCCTGTATTTCATTTTGTTTGAGTCCTCCCGCTTCCGCGCCACACCGGGCAAGCGGTTGTGTCAGCTGGAAGTCACCACCCTGCAGGGTGAGCGCATTTCCATTGCGCGGGCGACTGTGCGGTTCCTGATCAAGGCGTTCATCTCCTTCCCCTTCTTCCACATTGGGGTGCTGATGGTGGCCTTCACGCGCCAGAAACAGGGACTGCATGATCTGATTGCCGGAACGCTGGTCCTTCGCGCGGAAAACAGCCAGATCGTCACGTTCGACCGCCGGATGTAGTCCCCCATCTGGCGGCACATCAGGCCTTCGGCTGCGCACCTTGTTACCGCCAGATTTGCCCCTTACCATTTCTTCACACAGGGGGCCTGTAGTGTGCCCCTTTCCTGACCGACATTTTAAACAAGGATACGGCACGCCATGGCGGCAGAGAGCCTGCACCAGAGCACGACCCGAGCCCTCACGGCTTCTCCACCTTTTTCTCTAGCCAGATTTGCCCTCGGGCTTTGCTTTGTCTGCCTTCTGGTTTTCGGGATTGCGCCCCGGCTGAGCAGCCAGGCTCTGGCCGCTGATACGGCGCCTGCCGCCGCTCCGGCAGCAGGAGCCTCCACAGGGAACCTCAGCCGTCAGGATGCGGAACAGCTCCTCAGCGTTCTGAATGACCCCAAGAAGCGGCAGGATTTCACCAATACCCTGACGCTCATGGCCAAAGGCCTGCCTGTTGCACAGCCCGCCGCAGCGCCTGCCGCCAAAAAAGACAATCCTACCGCTGTGATTGACAGTGACGTCAACTCCGAACTGGACGGTCTGACGGCTGCCATGCGGGGTTACACCCAGAACTTTACGGCGCTGTTCAAGGATCTGCGGTCAGTCGGCACGTGGTTCCATCAGCAAATCAGCAATCCGCAGTCTCGTCAGACTCTGATTGATGCGTTCAGTCGCGCCCTGATCATCATGCTGGTGGCTCTTGCTCTGGAACGGGCCACAAGCCTGCTGCTTAAAAAGCCACTGAATTCTGTAACAGCCCACGCCGAAACGCGTGAGCGCAAACAGGAAGCCGCCGTTGCGGTGGAAAATGTGCAGGCTGCCACCTCCACCCCGGATGGTGACAACACCAAAACCCGCGCCGATGACCAGCGTCGCCGTAATGAGGTGATGCGTTACCTCATCCGGGTTCCTTACAATGCTCTGCATTTCCTGCTCAAGCTGCTGCCCGTCGCGGTCTTCCTGGGCCTGGGTTATCTGGGAGCGGAATTCCTGACGACCACCCAGCAGGCCAGCACCGTCACCATCACACTGACCAACGCTTACGTGGTGGCCCGCTGCCTGTATCTGCTGGTTGAAACCGCTCTGGCGCCCCGTTCCCCCGCTATTCGTCTGGCTCCTGCCAAAGATGATACGGCACGGATGCTTACCCGCTGGTGGAACGTGCTGGTGGCCGCGCCCTCACTGGTCATCTGCCTGTCTACACTAGGGAGCGAGTTTAATCTGGCTCCGCGTGGCACGGAAGCCATGCTGCGCGCGGTGGTGCTGATCCAGCATCTGATTATTGCCGCGTTCATCTGGCGGGTCCGGCATATTGTGGCCAATGCGCTCCAACCCTCCGACAACATGCGCAAAAAAGCCTTCTGGGCCTTTGTGGGCACCATTGCGCGCTTCTGGTGGATTCCGGTCCTGTTTCTGGATATCGCGCTGTGGTTCGTCTGGGCGGCACACCTGAAGGGTGGGTATCAGTGGATTCTGCGCGGCACGGGCCTGACCTTTGCCTTTCTGGTCCTGTCCCGTCTGGTGGCGGTGCTGGCCTATGGCATGCAGGACCGTCTGTTTCGGATTAGTGATACGGTTGAGGCGGAATATCCCGGCCTGCAGAAACGGGCGGATTATTACTACCCGTTCGTGCGCCGTGTGCTGACCATTGTCATTGTGTTCATGACCTGCGTGATCATCGCGCAGAGCTGGGGCCTGCCGAGCTTCCAGTTCTTCTTCCACTCTCCGCTGGGCTCACGTCTGGTCGGCGCTGCCCTCAGTCTGGCCATCGGGGCAACCATTGCTGCACTGGCGTGGGAAGTCATCAATGGTCTGCTGAACAAGCAGATCGACCGCTATACCTCATCCGCTCAGGCCTCCCGCGCGACACGTCTGCGCACGGTGCTGCCCATTATCCGTACCGTGCTGCTGGCCATCATCATCATCGTGGTCTCGGTCACCACCCTCTCGCAGATTGGCATTAACGTCACACCGCTGCTGACGGGTGCGGGAATTATGGGTGTGGGGCTGTCCTTCGGTTCCCAGAGTCTGGTGAAGGACGTTATCACCGGCTTCTTCATGCTGGCGGAAGATGCCATTCAGGTCGGCGACTGGGTCACCACCGGGGGCGTTTCCGGCACGGTGGAACATCTGTCCATTCGGACGCTGCGTGTGCGCTCCATTGATGGTGACCTGCACATCATCCCGTTCTCTTCCGTCACGTCCATTGCCAACACAGGGCGCGGCTTTAACCAGATTATCGTCAAACAGGTGCTGGACCTGAGCGAAGACTCCGTGAAAGTCGCCAAGCTGATGGCCAGCGTTGTGGCCCAGATGCGCACTGAGGACGCCTTTAGCCACATGATCTTCTCGGATTATGCCGATCTGGGTGTGGATAAGACGGACAGCAACGGCGCTGTGCTGGTCGGTGCCATCAAAACTGCCCCGATGATGAAGTGGAAGGTGCAGCGTGAATTCTACCGCCGTCTGGCCAACCTGATGGTCGAAGCCGGGGTGAAATTCTACACACCGACGTCCTATTACACCACGCCGCCGGGCAACAGCATGCATCTGGCTGTGGACGATGTGCCGGATACCATGACGCCAGCCGCCCATGCGCAGCAGCCTAAGCCTGTTGCCCCTGAGCCTGTGCCTCAGCCCTCCGCTGAAGAAAAAAAGGCGATTGAAGCCGCAGAAAAATCTGACACAGGCCTGCAAAAGCCTGAAGATGAAAGCTCCCCTGCTGCTGCTTTTGGAGAAGGTCCGCCCCATGCCTGACGCCCGCCCACACTCCCTCCCGCCAGCGGCCTTAAAACCGCTGGAAGCCCTTGAAGCACCGCTTGGTCAGAACGGTTTTGCCTATGAGCAGGCCGCTGCCATCCGCCCGCTGCTGGAGCAATTCGGGATGGAGCGATGGGAGGAATTTGCAGAAAGCTGGAATCATCTGGGAGTTGATCGCTACATGGCGGATGGCGGCCGTTACCGCCGCCGCCGCCACGCGACCTTCACCCTGACGGAAGACCAGATTCTGAGAAAGCCGCATCAGCCGCATTATCAGAGCCGGGATTACAACACGCTCAATGGCGGGATTGAACGCTGGTTCAAGGCCATTACTCCCGCCATGGTAGAGCACCCGGCGCTGCTCGCAGTGCTCCGGCTAACGCAGCATATTGCGGATGATCTGACGCCGCAGACGCAGCGCCCTGTGGCCTGGCATGCGGAAGTGCATCAGTTCCGGATTGAAGCAAGCCCGGACTCAGCCGGGCGCCCCACCCCGGAAGGGCTACACCGGGACGGCGTGGACTGGGTGTGTGTGATGATGGTGCGCCGGGAAAATATTGCCCGAGGCGAAACGACTATTCACGATCTTAACCGCCAGCCGGTTGGCAGCTTTACGCTGACAGACCCGATGGATACGGCGCTGGTGAATGACAGCCGGGTTTATCATGGTGTGACGCCGGTCCAGCCGGTTGACCCGACCCACCCGGCCTATCGGGACGTTCTGGTCGTCACCCTCCGGCACGAATAAGCCAGAGCCCGCAAAAGAAGCATCCCATAAAAAACAGGCCCTGCCCTTCAGGGGAGAGCCTGCTTGCCAGCACTAAAAAATCTAAAAATCAGGCAGAACGGACGTTCGTTTCTGCAGCCTGCCTGGGCTGGACAAGGTAAGGTCCAGCGGTCCGGATCATTATGGAGAGAATGCCCATTTTGCCCCTGGTAAGATAATCACCCAGTGGCAGCACAGCATTCCCATTGGTCCATGCGCAGTCCGTCTCATCGCTCTCATACCAGCCTTCAGGTTTCTCCGCCCGAAGATGAGAGGTGATAGCGAACTGCTCCCTGGCGCACAGCAGCCGCACGTCGGCAACGGCCACCCCCATGCAACGACGATCATCCACAAAAGGACCAACCACATCCGCAGGGCGACTGGCACGAGAAACAAGGCGAACGGATTTTGTTTCAGGGGGCAGCATGAAGCTGTACTGCTGCCCCTTGTGCCGCATTGAGCGAAGAATTGTCCCGGTATCCGTGATCAGATGCAGATCCGGATCAAGGGTGGTTTCAATATCTTCCGTCTGAACACAGCGGCCCGCAACAGAGTTTTTGCGCAATTCCACAGAACGGAACAGCGGTTCAACAAAAGATCGCTCAACACACAGCGGTGCCGCGGCATGATCTGCCCACGTGCGCTTTTTCCCACCCAGCCGGACCACCGTGCCTTCCTGACGGAAGGAAGCGCGGTTGCCAGTATCCAGATAGCTTTCAGTCAGCATGCCATCGGCAGTAATAACAGAATGCTGCTCTGTTTCCACATGGTAGTAGTCATAAGAGGTAATGGACTTATCGTAGAAAATGGAAACACCGTTGACCAGCATACGGGCTGGCACAAATTTTCCTTCAAAGAACAGGCAATGTTCTGCAGTGATCAGCATATCCTTGTAAGGCACGCCCTCAGCAATCGCATCTTTGAGAATACGCACAGGATATCCTGCTTCGTCATCCCGTAGATCCGTACGCACCGTAGCCTGAGCTTTGCCAACCCAGACAACCGGACGGGTAACGTATTTGTTGCTCTTCCAGTCGAAAGTCACAACGTCATAACCAATCGTAAGATTTTCGACCGCAACATCCCCTGCGGACGTACGAATCATGCTCCCGCTCAGGAAGCACACTTCGTAAATCAGATTACCATCTGTCCCTACGACCAGCGAATTGCCAAGGCTGGAGGCGTTATCAATCTCTAGCCCTATAGCATGACCATTTTTCAGATTGATCCACACGCGGTTAGCATCACCAGAATCATAGGCTATGCCGACAACATCTCCATCTTTGACGCCATCCAATACGATGCCGTCGGAGTCTCCCGCGGCTGCGCCATCAAAACCAGAAATGACGGTGTTAACAATTCCGCCATATGACAGACCGGAAATAACCAGACCGGTATTCTTCTCCCCATCCATCACAATGGTACCACCAGCATTTGAATAAATACTGGCCTGGCCGCCACTTTGCAGGGAAAGGGTCCCTGAAAGGGTCCCCCCACTCTCAATGGAAACGTAGCCGCCATTATTGACGGTTGCACCCGTAAGCTGGCCGCCTGCACTCACAATCGCGCTTGCTGTATTATTAATTGTGAGGTCAGAAAGCGTGCCGCCCGCATACGCATAGGCGTAGCTACCATCATTAATTGTGGCACTGATGGATACGCCGCCCTTACTAACATATTCCGCAGCGGCATTGTTAAATGTCGCATTATAGGAACTTGCCCCAGCGGAAATTGCTTCAAAAGCCAGAGACTGACCGTTAGGGACTGTGCCGTTCCCTGTCAAAACACTGTTGGATGTTATTGCGCCTGCATACAGCACCATAGTCCCGCCGGAAATGGTGGCACTCTCTACGGTCGCACTTGTAATAAACCCATGACCATTGGAAGCCAATGTGACATCACTCACTGCACCTTTGGATACAGTAAGCGTACTTCCGTCCTGGAAGCTCGCATTACTGAGCGTACCGCCAAAAACGCTTACGCCACCGTTTCCATTCGTAAGATTGCTGCCACTCCCAGTAATATTTGCAGCAGAGCCACTCTCATAAAGATTGATAAAGCCGCCCGTGTTGATGTTAAGCGCCGAAACGCTACCGCCGGAAACATCAAAACCACCGCCATTGTCTGCAACCATACCAGAAACAAGGCCACCGGATACCGTGATGATCCCGCTCTGAATGGCACCCCCATTCATTGTCCCGCTATCGTAAACAGTCCCGTAGCCACTGATAATTTTAGCATCAGATGCCAAGCCACCAGCCGATACAATAATATTGGCATTTGAGGTGAGAATTTGGGCGGAAATGCTGGTGCCGCCATCGTCTACATATTCGGTGCCGCCACTTTGAACGATATCAGAGGTCGCGGTGCCACCAGCAGAAATATGAACATATCCGCCACTTTGTAACGAGGCCGACGCTAGATGTCCGCCGTCAAAAACGTTTATGCCACCGCTTCCGTTTGTTGCTGAGACAACGGTTGCACTCCCGCCTGACAGATTAATGATACCACTCTGAACCGTCGTATCCGTAAGGTCACCGCCGGTGTAAACATTCACGACGCCGGCTGAAAGAATTGTCTGTGAAGCCTTACCGCCAGAAAGATTTAAGGTCGCATCGTCCGCCTCTAAAGTGGCGGATAGACTTGATCCCCCACCATGAACATCCATAACACCCTTTGTCTCAATGACGGCACTTTGTGCTATGCCGCCCGCCGAAACCTGAATGGCACCGCCAGAGACAGCACTGGCGACAGAAACGGTTACGCCATTTTCAATCTGAACTATGCCGCTATCTGTCGCGGTCGCGTTGCTGACCCGGCCGCCAGAAATGTCAGCATAGGTATTTGTCCCGGATACGGTGAGACCGTTTAACGTCGCGCCGTTATAGATGCCAATCCAGCCCCCGTTTGCAGCAGTCCAGTTTGTACCGTTTCCCCCGTTGGAAAGGTACGCATGGCCAGCATCAACAGTAAGATCAACAGCGCTACCCCAAACAGTTTCCTGCCCGCCTGTGCCAGCGACATCGCCAGACGTTGTGCCACCTGCAGAGACCAGGATATTCGCGCCGTCCACCGCGGACGTGAAGCTCGCCTGACCTCCTGATAAAACATTGAGCGTTGCGGCAATATTATCCTTAGAATCACCGCCAAAGAGATACGTGCTGACAGCACTTCCGGAGTTATAAACATCTATATAAGCCCCAGACCCAGCACTCACATTGGAGGCGATACCTCCTGCACTCACAAATAGTCCAACGCCGCTTTGAACTGTTCCACCGTTCCAGGTCGTAGCGTTACTGGCATCACCGCCAATAGTCGTGTCGGACAAAATATCAGTCATATTTCTTATCTTTTCCAAATAATATTTTTACTGCTGTAATATTTTTTTAGCAGTAATGAAGAGAGTGCTTTCAAACTGTCGCGGCGCATCTGCAGGCCATAATTACCAGAGGAAAGCATGGATCAAAGTGCTCTTTTAGATTATGCCGGCACGCAAAGCCTCCCCCTCATCCCTTTTTCAAGAAAACCATTGCCTGTATCTCGTTCTGTCAGACGCAGACACCAAGACCTGCATACAGGCTTGGGAAATAAAATCCGATAAATTTGGTTGCAATCATAGCGAATGACCCCGGCCCCAGCCTGCGGAATTACCGGAAGAGTTTTTAGCTTTGATGATTTTACGGAATCAGGATTTCCGTCTTCTGCTAAAAATGATGACCGGCCAGACGCACATAGCGCTGTATTGTCTGCTCTTTTGTTCATAGTAAAATCACGGCATTATTCGGAAATTATAATTTTCTCAAATTTAATATTTTCATATCAGCATCAATATGTTGTTTTCTATTATTTGAAAATAAATAGCTGAACAAAAAATATTAAATGATTTTTAATGAACTGACTTTTAGCCCTGGTTCAGCCGGATAATTTTCTGATCCTTGAGCCATTCAGTTTTCTGTAATTCATCCGATCAGGTTAGACTTACCAGACTGCCGATTGCTTATCCGACGCAGAGCAAATTCAGCCCATTTGATACGCGCAGGAACAATCGAGACAAAAGCCAGCAACCAAAGCTTACAGTGCTACAGCATGGCTAATTGCTCACACTTTATACCCTGACGTCTGGCTTGCTCTTAATAGCCCGCGTGATACATGGCGTTAAAGCCAAGGGCGGCAAAGCAGAACACGAACACCATCGCGCCAACCATCTGGAAGACTTCCTTGACGGCGACCCCTTCCGGTGGCGGAGGAGCGGAGGGCACGGGAGCCGGTGTCACAGGCAGAACGGGGTCCGCCATAACCGCATGGGTTTCCGCGCCCACACCCTCATGCTCTGCCTGTAGACCTGCATCAGGGGTATGAGTCTGTGAGATCACGGACGCATCATGTGATGAATCTGTTCCTGACATGGCGAAACCCCTTCCGTTTTTGCAATGCAGATTTGTAACTCCTACTTATCTGGGTCTCAAACAGCTCTTCGTCAAGTCTGGGTCTCAAATAAACCCGATCACATTCCCCCATCGGGGTGGACGGAAAGCCTGCAGGCAGGCACATGAAAAGATCTGTTTTCAGGAGAGCCCGCCATGAAGCCGCTTTTTGCCTCTGCCCTTATCCCGCTCGGTCTGGCCTTTGCCCTGCCGCTCCCCGCACAGGCCGCAAAGCCCACCGTGCAGGCCCCGGCCACACAGGCGCATTACGAGACGTCAGTTTTTGTGGGACAATGGGCCATTATGGCGATGGACCCGATTACGGTCGCCGCGAACAAGGCAACGGGTCCTGCGGAGCGCCTGCTCGTCATGCTGCCGGAATCCCTGAAGAAAATTGTCGGGCAGGATCACTTCAGCCTCTCCCGCGCCTCCGGCACTGCATGGACCGGGAAACAGGATGACCTGACGGTAACGTTCAAGCTGGTTTCAGAAAATAGTGCTCAGATTCAGATTACAGGGGAAGGCACCCATAAGCTGGACCTGCCGCTGTATCGGGACAACTAAAAGAGTTTGCCCCAAACAAGGCGTGCTCCTGCGCCTGTCCGCTCATGGGCGGTTCAGGCACAGGCAGCCGCTGCGGCTTTAGGACGCGTTGTCAGGCGTCCAGTTTTTCAGGAAGTCTTCCAGCGCGGCATCAGGCTTCCCGATCTTGATTTGCAGCGTCACGTAAAGATTCCCGGCTTCACGCGAGCCATGAGCCTGCACGCCTTTCCCACGTAACCGCAGCTTGGTGCCACTGTCGGACTGCGGCGGCACGTTCATCTTAACCGGGCCTGTCGGGGTCGGGACCGTAATGGGACCACCCAGCACGGCTGTTTTCAGGTCCACCGGCAGGGTTTCGGTCAGGTCAAACCCATCACGCGTATAGGTCGGGTCAGCCTGAACATTCACGGTAATCAGCGCATCCCCATCCGGGCCGCCCTGAACACCGGGGCCACCTTTGCCACGCAGGCGCAGAGTCTGGCCGTCTTCAATCCCCGGGGGAATGCGCACATCCAACGTTGCCCCTTCCGGCAGCGTGATGCGGGATTTCCCACCCGTGACCGAGTCCAGAAAACTGACCTTCAGCGAATAAGACCGGTCAGCCCCTTTGCGCGGTCCGGCAGAACGCCGTCCACGACCTGTGAACATGCCGCTGAACAGGTCACCCAGATCTTCTTCACTGAAAGAGTGGCCCTGCCCTCCGGCATAACGGAAGCCACCCGGCCCTGCCCCGTAATCCCCGTAGCCGCCACCACCGCCGCCAAATCCGGGATGACGTTCCTGCCCGGCGGCATCAATTTCGCCCCGGTCAAACCGTGCCCGTTTTTCCGTATCGGAAAGCAGATCATTCGCCTGCCCGATTGCCTTGAACTGTTCTTCGGCAACCTTGTCACCGGGGTTCAGGTCAGGATGGTATTTCTTGGCAAGGTTGCGATAGGCCTTGCGGATCTCATCCTGACTGGCGGTTTTGGAAACCCCCAGCACCTCATAAGGATCACGCACACTCATGCTGCACCTCCCTGAGCTGAAGGAGGATTAGGATCAGTGCCAAAATTCATGGTGTCCAGCAGGCTGATCAGGAGCGCAACCGTCACATCCTGACTGTATCCGGCTTTGTCTGCCTCACTCACAAGTGCTGCAAGGCGGGGTTTGAGAAATGCCTCCGCCGTCATGTTGTCCATAAAGCTTGTCTCTCCACTCATACTGTGCAGACCGCTTCCTGGTCGGACCGGCCTGATAATGGTTTCAATATCTTATTCTGATAATGGGAACGCACTGAGGCAGGGTCAATGGACAACGGGGCAGGAGTGGGCTGCACACCTGCCAGACAAACGCTGTCCAGACATTTCTAAAGAAGCGATAGCCTCATGCCCGCAGACTGACTATAAGCCTAAGGGAGAAGATTTAACTGTTTAAGTGGAGAACCAGCAATGTCTGACAAACCGCGTTTTTTTGATGATCTTGCTGGTGTAGCCGGCGGTGCTTTTTCAGCCCTGACCGGCGCAAAAGAAGAGCTTAACGCCATTGTACGCAGCCGCGTGGATGAAGTGCTGACCAGCCTGCAGGTTGTCCGGCGTGAAGAATTTGAAGTGGTGCGTGAACTCGCCGCCCGTGCGCGCATCGGACAGGAAGAAGCCGAACGCCGTCTGGCCGCACTGGAAGCCCGTGTGGACGCACTCGAGCAGAAAAGCCACGGCAGCCACACGCACCACACCTCCTGAGCGCAGCGTTTTTCCGCATCACCTTGCAGCCGAGAGTGAGACATGCCCGCGTTAAGCACAAACACCCCTTCTCCTCCCGTTAATCCGCTGGATCTGATGGAACAGGTCATTTGTGGACACGGCTGGAATTTTGAACGCTGCAACGCAACCGAAATGGCCGTGGAAGCCCCCGGCAAGTGGTGCGATTACGGCATGTTCTTCTCCTGGTCGGCAGAACTTGGGGCCATGCACTTTACCTGCGCCTTTGACCTCAAGGCCCCTCAGCCCCAGCAGCGTACGCTGTATGAGCTGATTGGCATGGCCAATGAGCGGATGTGGATTGGCCATTTCAGTCTGGATCAGGAAGACGGTGTTCTGCTGTTCCGGCATGCCCTGCTGCTGCGCGGGACGAGCATCTCTGTCGAGGTGTTTGAAGACATGATCGACATCGCCCTGACAGAGTGTGAACGCTTTTACCCTGCTTTTCAGTTTTTCCTGTGGGGCGGGCAAAGCCCGGCTGATGCTCTGGCCGTTGCCATGCTGGACTGTCAGGGAGAAGCATAATGACGGCTCATACTTCCCCCCTGCCCTCCGTCCTGCTGGTTGGCTGTGGCCAGATGGGCGGCTCCATGCTGGAAGGCTGGCTGGCCCACGGTCTGAAACCTTCCGTCGTGCTGGACCGGCATGACCGCACCCTGCCGCCCCCCCATAAACTGGCTGCTACGCTGGAGGATGTCCCGGCGGATTTCCAGCCGGATGTCATTATTCTGGCCATCAAGCCCCAGAAGGCAGACCCGGCGCTGGAGGCTATGGCACAGCGCTTCCCTAACGCCACGCTGCTGTCTGTCATGGCAGGCCGCACGGTGGAAAGCCTTACGGAACGCTACAAGCAGGGCAACCCGCAGGCACAGCCGGTGATAATCCGGGCCATGCCCAACACGCCCTGTGCCATTGGTGCAGGTATGAGCGGTCTGTATGCCCCTCCGCACGCCACCGACACACAGAAAGCGCAATGTGATGCCCTGCTGCAGGCTGTGGGCGATACGGTGTGGGTTGAGCGCGAAGAACTTATTGATTCCGTCACCGCCATTTCCGGCAGCGGTCCAGCCTACATTTTCCTGCTGGCCGAACTGCTGGAAAAAGCCGGTGTGGAACAGGGCCTCCCTGCCGAGACCGCCCGCACACTGGCACGTAAGACCATTTATGGCGCGGGCGCGCTACTCAACCAGTCTCCGGCGGATGCCGAAGAGTTGCGCCGCCGCGTGACCAGCCCCGGTGGTACCACGGCGGAGGCCCTGAAAGTCTTCATGGCGCCAGACGCATGGCCCGCTATCGTGCCCCGTGCCGTAGCCGCAGCCGCCAGACGCGCCAAAGAGCTTTCGACCTGATTTACGCGGCCCGACAGGCCGCCTTACTCTCTATTTTCTACGAACAGGCTTCTTCTTATGGACCATGATGACTTTGACACCGCCCTGCTGAGTGCTGCCATGACACAGGCCGAGCACGGGGGCTGGGCGTCTGTCTCTCTGCTGGATTCCGCTCGGACTGCGGGGCTTGCTTTCCCGCAGACGCGCGAGCGTTTCCCCTGCCGCGCGTCTCTGCTGCTCCGTTTGGGCCGTATGGCAGACGAGTCTGCTCTGGCGGACAACACCACCTTCGGTTCCTCGCGTGAGCGCCTGTTTGACCTGCTGATGCGCCGTCTGGATGTGTTCCAGCAGTATCGGGGTGGGATTCGCGCCGTCATGCGCGCCCTCCCGATGGACCCGCCTCTTGCCCTGCTGCTGGGAGGCGCCACGCTGGAAAGCATGCGCTGGATGGCCGATGCCGCCGGAATCAACGTCGCCGGGCTGGGCGGGCTGGTGCGCATCAATATGGTAGTCGCCATCTGGACGCACACACTCCGCGCCTGGGAGAAAGATGATAGCGAAGACATGGGCAGCACCATGGCCGCGCTCGATCAGGCTCTGAACAAAGCCGCCGGTTTCCGCCTGTTCCCGGCTGAGAGTGAACTGAGCGACGGCGGCCTGCCGGATCTGGATTTTGAAGAACCAGATGCCCCGTCCGCTCCCCTTACCCCTGAAAATTCTCTCTGAGAGACAAAACAGCGCGTTCTCACTCTTTACGAATCCTACTGGTTGGCCTTAATAAGAGCCAACCGCACTCTTGGGGCGTAGCCAAGCGGTAAGGCAGCGGATTTTGATTCCGCCATGCGGAGGTTCGAATCCTCCCGCCCCAGCCATTTTCTTTAAGACATATAAAATCTGTCTGATCCTCAGGCCTGAATTATTTTCCCTCTTGGGGCAATAACGGGCGCTGTATTTTTCTGACATCATTGCTATTGCAGGATCACAAAGTCACCACGGATCTTTTTGCAATGTTGTCTTTTAAAAAACTATCGATTCGAAAAAAAAATTCTATTCTGGCTGCCGCTCTTCTTCTTTTTTTCTGCTTTTTTCTGACAGCCCTCATTCCGCCCCTTCAGTCTCCTGATGAGCGAGATCATCTCAAACGCGCTTATTTTCTGAGCCAGGGACAGATTTTTCTGACCGCTCAACCGCATAAATTATCAGGCGGGCCGCTAGACTCTGGCCTTCTGGAGTATCTGAATTTCTCGGAAAAATACCCTTTCCGCCCGGACATCAAGGTCACTGAGCAAGACATTGCGCGCTTAAAGACCATTCCATGGTCTCATAAGAGTGTTTATGCCGAGGCTCCGGGCACGGGCTACTACTTCCCTGTTCTCTATGCTCCACAAGCCATAGGACTGACTGTTGGCCGCTGGCTCGGCCTTTCAGTCGACCGCTCCTATATGCTGGCCAGACTGAGCGCGATTGCATCTATTGGCATTCTGCTGTTTGCCTCATTCCTGCTCACCACACCCAACCCGCTGGTGCTGGCTCTTCTGATCCTACCGATGAGTTTGTTTCAGGAAGCCGCATGCAGTCTGGATGGTGTCTCCACTGCAATGACCATTCTGGCCATTTCCTGCTTTTTACGCATCACGCAGGATCGGGATAAAACGCCTCTGAGCCTGCTGTTTCTGCTTGCTGTCTCCGTGGCACTCGTCACATCCTGCCGCCAACATGCCCTGCCGTTACTTGGGCTCATATTTCTGAGCGCAGCCTTCACCCGCCGCAAGGCAAGTCTCATCGCCGGAACAATTGCCAGCCTTTTTACCGTCTCATGGACAATTCTGTCTCTCAAGACCACGGTTTTCAAGCTGCCACTCCCCGCAACCTCCGCCTCCGAAAGAGCGGTGCATTACGTCCTGCATCCCTGGTCTTTTTTCAAAATCCTTTTGCATACGCTTGGGCTGCATACGGTTCAGGTCGATTACCTGACGACGTTCCTTGGTCGTCTTGGGTGGCTCGATACCCCTCTACCAGAACATGCTTATGGGATCCTTACCGCAGCCCTTATCGTGCTGGCAGTTCTATCCTGCCCCTTCACTGCATTTCGCAACAACTGGCAGGCTCGACTCAGCCTTGGATGTGCGGCTCTGGTCTCGTTTCTGCTGATTTTTTTCGCCATGCTCATCACATGGAGTGACGATGCACCGACCACCATCGGCGGCGTGCAGGGACGCTATTTTCTAATCCCCGCATTGCTTTTTGCCTATGCACTTAACGGCAACGAGAAGCAGGAGACATTGACGCTCTGCTATTGCGCATCCCTAACCATACTGGGCGGCCTGTTCCTGTTTTCCTCACACGAAATGATTGGTGTGCTTTTACAGCGGTATTATATTACCCCCTGAAACTGGTAGTCCCTTCCAAAGCTCTCGTATTATTTAAAAGAAAGCGGTCCCAACAGGGATAGGCCTTTGCCTGTGCTGCCTGTTATGACTCGTTCCCATGGAAGATCATCCGGCAGCCGCCACGCCTCTTTTGTCCCAGCCCGGTCTTGCTGCGGCCCTCACGTCCCGCACACTTGGGGCGTTTTCCTCTCAGGTTCAGGCTGTTGCTGTCGGGTGGCAGGTTTATGCGCTCACACATAGTGCAGCGGCACTCGGCTTTGTGGGGCTTGCTCAGTTTCTGCCCATGGTGGCCTTTATTTTCCCGGCAGGGCACGCAGCAGACCAGCACGACCGCCGGCGCATTGTCATCACCTGTCAGGCCATCGAAGCCTTTGCTGCCGCCTTCATGGCGCTGGCCTCCTTTGCGCATTTTCTGGCACCCGGCATGATTTATGGTCTGGTGGCCCTGTTTGGCATCTGCCGGGCTTTTGAAATGCCTGCCCAGCAGACCTTTCTGCCCTCACTTGTGCCTGCGTCCTTATTCCCGCGCGCGGCGGCGCTGTCGTCCTCTCTGTTTCAGGTGGCCTCCATTGCCGGCCCCTCTCTGGGTGGCTTGCTTTATGGGCTGGGAGCTGGCGTCTGTTACGCGCTCTGCGGCACAGGCTTTGCTGTTGCCGCTCTGGCCACAGCCAGCATGAAATTCCGTTTTCCAGCCCGTGCGCGGCAACCCGCAACATTGGCAGCTGTGTTCGGTGGCATTTCTTTCCTGCGCCGCAAACCCACCATGCTGGGTGCACTCTCGTTGGATCTGTTTGCCGTGCTACTGGGCGGCGCCACTGCCATGCTGCCGCTCTTTGCCACGGATATCCTGCATGCAGGGCCGTGGGGGCTAGGGTTGCTACGCGCGGCACCTGCCATTGGCGCATTGCTGGTGGCCACCATTCTGGCCCGTTACCCGCTGGGCCGCCATGCGGGGCGATGGATGTTTGTCTCGGTCATGATCTTCGGGATTGCCACCATTGTTTTTGGCTTCTCCCGCTCCATTCCGGTTTCCATTGCAGCACTAGCCGTGCTTGGCGGAGCAGACGTTATCAGCGTGATGGTGCGAAGTGCGCTGGTTCAGCTTGGCACGCCGGACGAGATGCGCGGCCGCGTCTCTGCCGTGAACATGCTGTTTATTGGGTCATCAAACCAGCTGGGGGAGTTTGAAAGTGGCATGCTGGCCAGTGCTATCGGGGCTGTTCCCGCGGTGGTGGTGGGCGGCATTGGCACACTGGTCATTACCGCTCTGTGGATGGCGCTTTTCCCCGGCCTGCGGAAACTTGATCGTCTGGACGATATCAAACCCGATTAACCGGTGGGAAAGGGCAGCCCCTCCCCTGAAACAGGCCAAAAAAAACAGCTCTAAGGAAACCTTAGAACTGTTTTCAAAAGCATCAGACTGAGTAAAAAATACTCAGACTGCTTTTTTCAGATTGGGGCTGGCTTTAAAGCGCACCGTTTTACCGGCCTTCACTTTTACAGGCTCACCCGTCCGCGGATTCAGGGCTTTACGCGCCTTTGTCTTGCGCACTGTAAATGTTCCGAAAGACGGAAGGGTAAACCCACCCTCACGCTTCAATTCTTCTACAATCGCATCAAGAAGGTCGTTGGCAGCCTGATTGGCGGCAACGCCGGTGCAGTTGATCGAATCCTGGATCACCGCAGCAATAAAGGCCTTGCTCATTGAGACTTTAACTCCCCTTCAGACAGAACTATGTGAGTAACAATTCTTCGGCTACTATAACCAGCAACACTCGCGGCTTGATAGTCATATTTCACCGAAAAAACCAAATTAAAAATGCAATCAGTTTCGATTTTTCCCGCAGGCATCACCAAAAAACAGGTTGAAAGGGCGCCATCCGCCCCTTTGCCCGCAGGGACAGTCTGCCTGTTTGCCTGTTATGTTCCTGATGGGAACCTCCCTCTTCACACCCGCTTTTACCTCAAAAATCTGTTAAAGTGTGGTGTCACTCTGCATATTATTCTCTCTGGTGCAGAAGCTATTCATGAAAACACAAATAATTTTTGCAAAAAACACGGTATTCATGCCTGGAGACGGCCAAATGGCGGCCTGGACTTTGGTGCCTGGCAATTTCTTCTGGAAAAAGGACTCGCCAAGGACGCCCCTTACATTCTTTTTGCCAATGACAGCGTCTTCGGCCCGCTCAAACCCCTGCCCCTTCTTTTAGAAGAGCTTACCGCAAACCAACGCCCTGCATGGGGGCTGGTTGCCTCTCGGGCCGTCACGCCCCACCTGCAATCCTGGTTTATTGGGCTGTCCCAAGCCGCATTCCAGGCGCCCCCCGTGCAGCGCGTTCTGCACCTTCCTTTTCAAGACATGTCCCGGGATGAAATCATCTGGCACGGTGAACTCGGCCTGTCCGTCGCCCTGAAAGCTGCGAACATTCCACTTCATGCCGCATGGAGTGACCTGAACGCTCCCATGGCCCGCTTTTTCCCTACCAACCCCATGCACACACACTGGCGGGATATGGCGCAAACGGGAGCAGTACCTTTTCTCAAGCAGGAAGTCTTACGGGATAACCCCTTCCGGGTGCCCCACCTTGCAGACTGGCGGGCGCTGATCCCGGCAGAAAGCGGCTTCAACCCGGAATGGATTGACACCTATCTGAACCAGCACGCGCCACGCCCCCTCACCATCCATCCCACATGGAAAGGACGCGCGCTTTATGGCCTTATCAATCAGCTGGATCGGCTGAAATGGCGGACAGATCGTCTGCGAGGCGCTGCGCGTTAGCCGTTTTTGTGGCCACCACGTCGCGCAGAACGCCGTCCAGCTCTGCTGTCTGCTCCTCAAAAGTGGCGAGGTTCTGTTTGAGCGGGTTGACGTATCCTGTCAGTCTTTCAGGATTTTTCAGAAGCGCTTCAACGGCTTTCTGCAAACTGTCCGGTCGCCCGTCTATGGCAATCAGCGTGCCGTTTACTCCGTCAACAATATCTTCCGACTGCCCACCCGGTGCTGTGGAGATGACCCACACATCTCGCGCCAGAGCTTCACGCACAGTCAAACCGTAGCTTTCTTTCCATTGAGACGGGAAGAGCAACACATCAATCCCATCAAAAAAGGCATCCATACTCTCAGGGGCGTATGCCGGAACCGTTGTGACGGTACCCTTTACTTTCCATGATTCTGTATAAACGGAACGAATACCCAGATTGAGTTTGTTATCAACAACCCGAAGCTCCCAGTTCCTATCTGACAGAGACTGAAAAGCCCGCCGCACCAGAGAGTAACCCTTGATTTCCTCTGTGCCGCCAACATAACCAAAGCGCAGCGGGCTACCGGGTTTACGCGGAGTGCGGGCGTGTGTGGGCCAGACAAACCCGTTTCTATTCACCAGGATACGGTCTGGAGGAACGCCATTGGCAATAAACAGTTGCCGGTGCGTCTCGCTGGGGGAAAGCAGCAACGCAGTCCCTTCCATCGCAGCCCGCATCATCACGGCCCGTTCAGACAGATGCCGCGCCTCAGGCACGCACGCCTGACAGACACGCAGATTGATTTTTTCCTGAAAACAATAATGCCCGTCGGCTTTCACCATGAACTGACGGTCACACAGCCACCAGGCATCATGCACGGTCACCACATAGGGCACACCAGCTTCAATACAGGCTCTCAACAAACCCAGACCCAACCCCTGGGTCGCATGGAAATGCACAACGTCCGGTTTCATGGCCGCCAGCCATTTCCGGAAGTGGCCGGTTGCCGTCGCATTATCAAGGCCGCCCACCCGATCATGATCAGGCGGAACACGCACGCCCAGCACCGGGCAACCATCAGCACTGTAACGGAGAGGTGCGTTGCCACGATCCTTCAAATCCGGACGGGAAGTTATCACAGCCACGTCCACATCCGGCAGACGCTGCAACCGACGTACCATTTCCTCTGCCACAAATGTCGCTCCCCCAAAGGAACGCGGACTGAAATACACATTGGCGCATAGCACGCGCAGGTTTGTTTTTGAGCGTACATCAACAGGCTCCCCAAAGACCGGCAACACCTGCTGCTGCGCAATCTGGTCGGGGCTGTATCGGGCCAGAACATCCTCATAGGCCTGCTGACCAAGCTGCACTCTTAACGCAGGATCTGCGGCCAGACGGAGAATGGCATCCCGCCATTGCTCATCCTGCTCAGCCAGAAGTCCATTTTCGCCATCCCGCATGACCTGCAGGAATGCATCCCTCGGGGAACAGACAGAGGGGATTTTCAGAATGGCGGCTTCAAGAAATTTGATATTACTTTTGGCATCATTGAAAATCGTGGGTTCAAGCGGTGCAATCGTAATATCGGCCTGCGCCAGAAGCGCCAGATACGCGGCATAATCACGCCCGGCGAGGGTCTGCACCCGCTCCTTTACAGTAAGAAAGCTTTCAGGAAGCGTCAGATCACCAATAATATGCAGAGTCAGGCGTGGATCTGCCTGCATGGCAGCAAGAATACCGCTGGCCGCCATCCGAAAATCAGCGTCATGCGTTTTGGTACCTGACCCATAGACAATACGGATTTCCTGCGTGGTATCGTGAGCAGGCACACCACGTTCTGCCAGGCTTTGCGCAATTTCTATGGTTTGCTGGTCCAGCGCGTTCTCAATCACCACAGCAGAGGGAATGCCAGCATCTACCATGGCCTGTGCCAGGACTCGGGTCGACGCAATAGCGCGGTCGCAGGACAACAGGCATTTCCTGAACAAGCGAACACCAAAAAGCAGTTGTTTCTGCTCCGCCGTATCCAGCGTCTGAAGGTTTCCGTTCTCCTGATACAGCTCAGCGGAGAAAATCAAGTCATCCACTTCCCACCACGGGGACAAGCCGAGCCGCCGTGTTTCATGAAGAAGAATTTCAACGGATTCAAAGGCTGGAACCCGGTAGAAAATCACCTCGGTGCAGACTTGGAGAGCCGCCAGCGCCTGCTCCGTTTCGCGCCAGTCCACAACATCTACGGTCCAGCCCAAAGACCGCAGTTGTTCTTCTTTCTGCCAGACACGATACTTCGCGCACTGCCTCAAGGAGAGTTCTGCAATAATCAGAATATGCGGCGTAAGCTGGTTCAGTGCCTCAGCACCGAGTGGCTTGGCATACACTCCCTCAAGCGCTTTTTGCCGCTCTGCCGCAGTCATGGGCGATGACTTCACACCTTGATCCGGCGCTGGCGTTTGCACTGCGGAGGTTTGAGCCTGAGGAGACGAGGGGTGTTTCTGGCGATTGGACGTATACCGGGCGACCGCCCGCCCCACCCCGGTCTCCGGCAGGCGGGCCTGAATACGCTGCGTGACACCGTGCAGCCCTTCATCCTGATAGATTTCTTTGACGCGCTGACAGACAGCAGGAATTTTTTGCCCTGTTGGCAATTGGCCTTTCATCAAATGCCGGACAACACGCAAAGGAGCCGTCACGCGCCAGGAAAGCGTGCGGCGCTGTGTCTCCAGCGTGTGCCGCAGACTGGCCGCCTCATGCGTCAGGCCATCAACGCGCATCCCCTGAATACGGGCGCTGGCACGATAGCTGGCGGACAATGCCTCTGCCTGTGCCAGAACCTGTCTGATTTTCTCTGAATCTTCAGTCAAATCACTCACAGGCAGCACTCTTTCAATAAGACAAAGAATTGAAAAATTTTACTAACATTTTACCCAAAAGAAAACCGGGCCTTTCGGCCCGGTTTCCTTAACGTTCAAACCGTCTTTAGCTGAATTTTACTTCAGGCCGCTGAACTGGTTCGTCGTCAGGTCAGAAACATCAACAAAGGTGATCTTGCTGTTGTCAGACAGCGTGATCGTCGTGTTGCTGCCATTATGCGCTGCCTTGTCCAGCACATCCTGCTGGAACTGAGACGCCGTATAATCGTAGTCAACCAGCAGCACAGAGTTGCCAGCAGCGCTACCGAAGTCGGTGATGGTGTAGTCAGCGCCAGCAATCCCGTCGCGGAAGCCGAACACGTTTGCCGCACCAGAACCACCCGTCAGCGTTGCATTGCCAACACCAGCAACCAGCGTATCGGAAGCGGAACCACCGATAAACGTCTGTGTGCCTGTCGTGCCCACAACGTTACCGAAGGCGTGGATACCAAATGCGGAAGACGCACCGTCCAGCGTTTCGTTACCGTCGTTCGCTACGAACAGAGAGTCGGCAGACGTACCGTCAAAGTGAGCATTCAGGTTGTTGGAACCGAAGATGGTTGCCTGACCCGCCGTAATGGTCGTGTCACCCGTGCCACCAACGAAGGTCAGCGCGCCGCTGGCGTTGATGAGCGCCGTATCCGTGTGCGTGGTGTAAAGGTCACCATGCGCAGCGGAAATGGTGTTCCGCTGACCACCCTCAACCGTGCCGGTTGCACCAGCCATGTTGATGTAGTCGTTAGAGCCACCGGTTACGGTGCTCGCGCCACCAACCGTGATCTGCTCGTTACCGGCAGCGTCAACAACCAGAGAGTTGTCACCAACGTTAACGAAGGAGTTACCACCGTTCAGCGTGATGCTCTGCACACCAGACGTTGCGGTAATCGTATCCTGACCGTCAGAGTGAACATAGTTCACGCCTGTGCCCAGAGTGATGGTGTTGTTACCGGCACCAGCATAGATGGTGTCGTTACCATTGCCGCCGTTGATGGTGTCATTGCCATCACCGGTACGGATGTCCCATGCACCAGGATTCTGGTCCAGATAATCACCCTGGAACAGGTTGTCGCCCGAACCACCGACGAACAGGCCGCCGCTGGAACCTGCACGGAAAGACACGCCCTGCGTGGTACCTGCAACAACGCTCAGATAATCTGTCGTCACTTTGCTGGCATCAATATTGACCCAGGCATCCAGAGCGGTGCTGGGAGCGGTCGTGGCAGAGTTGGAGCCAACCGTCAGCCAGCGGAAATCGCCGGAGACCTGATAGGAGCCAGCTGCCGTAACCACGCCATAACCAGACTGGTTGCTGGAACCAGTGGCTTTGCTGTTTGAGCCAGTGTTCAAATAACGGGCATCCAGGATACCCTGATTATTCAACTGATCAGAAAGCTGGTCCGCAAGAGCCTGTGTCCGGCCTACGAACGCAGTGTTCATAGCACCATCAACAGTGACCTGTACGGTCCCTCCTGACGCACCGGCAACGGTGATAATCGCCATATTTATCCGTCCTTTTCTAAGCCCGCTTTATTAGGCACGATCGGGTCACACCCATACAGCGGCACAACAACGTCAGGCTTCGTTTTAGGCGAAGCCCATACGAATATGCAAGCATCTTGTGAGTATTCTCAATGTTCAACGCTTTTTTTTGTAAATGCTTCTAAAAAGAGACACTCAAGATCAGGTACCCAATACGCGATAGTTAACTTAATGCTATCCTCATTAGTACTAAATTAAGAAAAATGAGCTTTCAGATTGTCAAATAGTCAGTTCCCGGCAAAATAGTCTCTTGCTTTGAAATCAGGACATTTTGCTTTCCCATGCCTGCATCTTTATCAAGATCACCGCTCCGCAAGCCCGTCTCCTCTGTCTTGTCTCTCTGCACAGCGGAGCCTGAACCATTTTTTACACAGATTACCCTGACGGACGGTGACACTGCAGGCTGCGGCCATCTGCCTTTTATCATATGGCTGCTCTGTGTTCTGTCTCCCGAAACTCTCGTTCTTATCGGAGCGAGTCGTTCAGTCAGAGAGACCCTGATCCAGGCAATTCACAACCAGATTCTGCCGACCCGCCTGGTCGAAACGCGGCTCTTTTCCTTGGAGAAGGAAGCCGACTCCGCACTCTATTATTACGCCTCCCCGTCATGGCAGACGCCCGAGCATTTAAAATCTGAACTGGACAAGCTTCCAGCAGGCAGTCTGGTGCTGCTTGGAGGCACAGCCTCTCCTGCGGGACGCCCTCTATGGGCAGAATTTGAAAAAACTTTCCTAACATTCAGTTTTTTCCATGCCGGGGGGCTTGGCCTTCTTGCTACAACCCCACCGCACAATACTGACGTGAGTTTTATATTAACAAAAAATTCTACCCGTTCAGAAGATGGCCTTCTGAAAAAAACGCTTCTTCGCGAACGGTTTAGTCAAGCCGGACAATTTTGGGAAAACAAGGCGTTACTGTCAGCGCAGACTGACAAAATACAGGGTCTTCAAGAAGAACTTCGTCAACAACAGTTATTGTTTCTCAATACAAAACAAGAAAAAACGTCTCTAAAGGCCAATCTGGACGCGGAAAGAACCCGTCTCGAAACTGAAAATAGCACACTACACGCGTATGCCACATTCTGGCGTAACCATGCTCTCGTGCTCAGAGAGGCCAACACAGCACTCTCTGCATCCCTCTCTCGGGCACTTTTACATTTCCATCGTAACGCGGAAGTCTGGGCAGTATTCTCTCAGGAAGTCAGGAGCCGTGCAGAAGGGCTGAATGCTCTACGTGATTTCCTTTCCACACCAGCAGGCTTCCTCCGCTCTCTGGCCCGTACGATGGTCCGTGGCTCCATGGCCCCTTTTGTGCCGGACCTGCCGACCCCGCCAGACCTCACAGAACCAGACATTACCATCCCGCCGCCGGTAATGTCAGAGCAACCTGAACCACCCGCTCTGACCGACGCCATGATAACGGACTCGAGCATACCTCTTCCCTCCGTGCAGGCTGACCACACATCAGCTCTTCAGCCTGTCACACTGCGCAACCCGCGTCACAAGGTGCTGTTTGTTGCTGGTGAGCCGGAGTCCCCCGGCGTGCAGTATCGCTGCATTCGGAATGCTGCTGCCTGTCTGCGGGCGGGACATGAGGCACGCTGGAAACCGTGCGCAGACGTCAACCCGGATGATTTGAGCTGGGCGGATATCGTCATTCTGTGGCGCGTAGAATTCAGTGGGCATGTCGATATTCTGCTGCAACTGGCGCGGGAAAATGGGGCTGGCATCATTTTCGATACCGATGACATTACGTTCCTGCCGCATCTGGCGCGGTTTGATATTATTGATGGTATCCGCAGTATTGGTGCGACAGAACAGCGTATTGAAACTGTTTTCACAGAAATGCGCCGCACCATGATGCGTTCTGATCTGTGCATAGCCCCTACCGATACCCTTGCAGGCCTGATGCGCATCAATAAACCGCTGACCTATACTGTTCCTAATACCTTTGATTCGGACTCTCTGCGACGCAGCCGGATGGCCATGCGTAAAAAGCACTGGATTGGGTCAGACGGTTTTGTTCGCATTGGCTATGCCACGGGCTCCCGCACGCATCAGCGCGATTTTGCCCGCGTTGCCGGAATTCTGGCAAAACTGATGCTGGAGCGGGCAGACCTGCGGCTGGTTCTGTTTCGGGAGTCGGGCAATCACCGCCCCGTCCTGCTCATGAACGAGTTTCCGGAACTGACCCCCGTGTCGGACCAGATTGAATGGCGGGATATGGTTCCCCTGCCCGAACTGCCGGAAGAGACAGCCCGGTTTGATATCTCCATCGCACCGCTGGAAGCCGGGTCGCTCTTCTGTAACGCCAAAAGCGAACTGAAATTTTTTGAGGCGGCTCTGGCAGGCGTTCCGTCCATTGTCTCCCCCACAGCACCATTCCGTCAGTGCATTGTGGATGGTATCAGTGGCTTTCTGGCGGATACGCCGGAAGAATGGGAAACCGCCCTGCGCACGCTTCTGGAAAATCCAGACTTACGTCGCCGTATGGCAGACGCAGCCTATCATGGATCTCTGTGGTATTTCGGGCCGCAACGCCAGGCGCTGGTATTTGACAGTATTTTTGAAGGACTCGGCGGGGAGCAGGCCGCCGCCCGTGCCTCCGAACTTCAGATTGCCCGTGGCGCTTATCGCAGCAAAGGTCTGCCGGATGTCCCCCCACATGAGGTCCTGTTCCATCAGGATAGAATGGACGAAGCTGCTATTACCGTAATCATCACGTCCTATAATTATGAAGCTTTCATTCTGGAAGCACTGGAGTCCGTTCGGGCGCAGACCATTGATCTGCTGGATCTGGTCGTGGTGGATGATGGCTCATCAGACGACTCGATTGCTCTGATTGCGGCCTGGATGACGCAGCATAGCGCCCGCTTTAACCGGCTCATTCTGCTGAAAACAACTGTGAATGCGGGGCTCGGTGGGGCACGCAACTGTGGCGTGACACATGCGGAAACGTCTTTCTTCCTGCCTCTGGATGCCGATAACCGCCTGTTGCCGGACGCCTGTGCATCTCTGCTGGCAGCTACGAACGAGATGACAGCCTACGCCTACCCCATTCTGGAACAGTTTGGAGAGCCAACACGCCATAAGGTGTTGGGCGACAAACCCTACCACCCCATGCAGTTGGTTGCCGGCAACTATATTGATGCCATGGCGCTTGTTGCAAAATGGGCCTGGGCGGCTGCGGGAGGCTATTATGTCAGCCGCTCCGCGATGGGCTGGGAAGATTACGATCTGTGGTGTTCTTTTGCGGAACTTGGCTTACAGGGCACGCATGTTCCGGAAATTCTTGCAGAATACCGGGTGCATCGCACCTCCATGACCAGCAGCGTAACCGAGCAGGACGCCCATAAGCAGCGCGTGGTGGAGCTTGTTGAAAGCCGTCACGGCTGGATCAAACTGGTGCAGAAAGCCGCCAAAGAGCGCGAAAAGGTTTCATAAACCTTCAGCTGAAAGCATCGTTTTCCTGTGGCACCCCTTGTGGTGCCACACCTTTTTTCCGCCCAGTCATGTGGGTAAAACAAAGCTTCAGACTTCTTACATTTCAGAACCGCCGAGGCCCAAAACGCAAAAAAGGTCGCTTGCGCGACCTTGATGCATACCACTCAAATTTTCTTGAAAATTTGGAGCGGGCGATGGGATTCGAACCCACGACCCCAACCTTGGCAAGGTTGTGCTCTACCCCTGAGCTACGCCCGCATCGGATGGCCTCCTTCTAAGGGGGTTCGACAAAACGCGCAAGAGGGTTTTTTATATTTTTTTCGTTTATTTTGAATGACCTCTCCACCCCTCAGCGCCAAGCATGCCGGAAGCCCGGAAAGTCCTTGTGTTGGCGCGGGTCCACTTCTCTGCAATCATGGTCTGAGCTCTCTTTCCCATCAGCATAAAGGATGGAACGCGTTGTCGGCTTCCGCATTTCACGCGCTGTATCATCAGGGCTTTGCCCGTGTTGCGGCCTGCACAGTCCCCGTTGCGCTGGCGGACCCGGCCACAAACGCGCAGCGCACGCTGGAAGCTGCCCAGACCTGCGGGGAGAATGGCGCGGTGCTGTGCGTGTTCCCGGAACTGGGACTGTCTGGTTATGCCATTGACGACCTCCGCCAGCAGGAAGCCCTGCTCAACGGCGTCGAGCAGGCGATTACTGATCTGGCCGCAGCGTCTGCTGACCTGCTGCCCATTCTGGTCGTGGGTGCGCCCCTACGGCATGACAATGCTCTTTATAACTGCGCCGTTGTCATCCACCGGGGCACCGTGCAGGGCATTGTCCCCAAAAGCTACCTACCGAATTATCGCGAGTTTTATGAAGCCCGGCATTTCAGACCCGGCGTGGCCATACAGGGCCAGACACTGCGGCTGAACGGTGCGGTTATCCCATTCGGGACCGATCTGCTGTTTGAAGCGGAAGACGTGCCCGGCTTCTGCCTTGCGCTCGAACTCTGTGAAGATCTCTGGGTGCCTGCACCGCCCGGCACACTGGCCGCCCTCGCTGGCGCCACCATTCTGGCCAACCCCTCTGCCAGTGACATAACGGTGGGCAAAGCCGAAACCCGCACCCTGCTCTGCCGTGCGCAGTCCGCCCGCTGTGTCGCCGCGTATCTTTATGCCGCTGCCGGAGAAGGCGAATCTACCAACGACGTCGCATGGGACGGACAGATCGCCATTTTTGAAAATGGTGAGGTGCTGGCCCAAAGTGAGCGCTTCCCCTCCGGTTCTCAGCATGTCGTAGCAGATATTGACCTCACCCTGCTCCGGCAGGAACGCCTGCGCATGGGCACATTTGCCGCCAACGCCAGTGCCATGCAGGCCCATGCTCCTGCGTGGCGGCGCATCCGCTGCACGCTCACGCCCCCTATGGCAGACATAGGCCTGCGTCGCCCGCTTTCCCGCTTCCCCTTTGTGCCCAATGATGCAGACCGACTGGCACAAGATTGCTTTGAGGCCTTTACCATTCAGGTTTCCGCCCTCAAGCAACGGCTCCGCACCAGTGGCGTCAAACGGATGGTCATTGGTATTTCCGGCGGCCTCGACTCCACACAGGCGCTTCTGGTGGCCGTGCGGGCTGCGGATGAGTTAGGCTGGCCCCGCAGCGCTGTGCTGGGCTACACCATGCCCGGCTTTGGCACGACGGAGAAAACGCTGGCCAGCGCACAGGCCCTGATGACGGCCCTCGGCACCGGGAATGAGGTGCTGGACATCCGCCCCGCCGCCTCGCTCATGCTGCGCGAAATCAAGCACCCGTTTGCGCAGGGCGAACCGGTGCATGACATCACGTTTGAGAACGTGCAGGCAGGCCTGCGGACGGACTTCCTGTTCCGTCTGGCCAACCAGCATCAGGGGATGGTGATTGGCACCGGCGATCTCTCCGAGCTGGCTCTGGGCTGGTGCACCTACGGCGTGGGGGACCAGATGGCGCATTACAATGTGAATGCCGGTCTGCCCAAAACACTCATCCAGCACATTATCCGCTGGGCCATTGCCTCCGGCCACTTCTCGCCTGACGTAACACCTCTGCTTTCCACCATTCTGGCGACAGAAATCTCGCCGGAACTGGTGCCTGTGGGAGAAAACGGACCGCAAAGCACGGAAGACATTATCGGCCCCTATGCGCTGCATGACTTCACCCTGTTTTACGTCCTGCGCTACGGCTTTACGCCCTCGCGCATTGCCTTCATGGCCGACCAGGTCTGGCGCGATGCGTCCATTGGCAACTGGCCTCCCGGCTTTTTAGAGCAGGACCGTAAGGCGTATGATCTGCCAACCATCCGCCACTGGCTGCACATCTTCCTGCGTCGTTTTTTTGGCACCAGCCAGTTCAAACGCTCCGCGATGCCCAACGGCCCGAAGGTAATGGCGGGCGGCAGCCTCTCCCCGCGCGGGGACTGGCGTGCACCCTCCGATGGCAATGCCACCCTGTGGCTTGCGGAACTGGACCGGAATGTTCCGAAAAGCTGACGATCTTTCCCACTTCCCGCCCCGTGCCTGATGGTATCGGGGCGCGTCTTCCGTTATAAAGCACCCCACCATGAGCACAGCACGCCAAGCCACCCTTCATCGCGTTACCAGCGAAACCGATATTGCCGTCACTCTTGATCTGGATGGATCAGGACAGGCCAACATTGATACGGGCATTGGTTTTTTTGACCATATGCTGACAGCACTGGCCAAGCATGGCCTGCTGGATCTGACCGTTATCGTGAAGGGCGACCTGCATATTGATGGCCACCATACGGTGGAAGATACCGGTATTGCGATCGGCCAGGCCCTGCGGCAGGCGCTGGGTGACAAGCGCGGCGTGCGCCGGTTTGGCCATGCGCTGGTCCCGCTGGATGAAGCCCTGTGTGAAGCAGTTGTGGACCTTTCCGGCCGCCCGTTTCTGGCATGGGACGCCACGTTTGACCGTGACCGTATTGGTGAGCTGGATACGGAACTGGTGGAAGAATTCTTCCGCGCCTTTGCCATGTCCGGCATGCTGACCCTGCATCTGACACAAAAAGCCGGCAAGAACTGCCACCATATTGCCGAAGCCGCGTTCAAGGCGTTAGCACGCGCCCTCCGTATGGCCGTGGAACCAGACCCACGGGCGCAGGGCAGCATTCCCTCCACCAAGGGTGTGCTATAAGTCTCGTCGACAGTTTTCTTCCCCGAACCTCATTCTGCTCAGGCATCGGGGAAAACCGGTTCCTGATACGAACCAGAAGTGCGAGGTCCCATGACCCAGTCTCTCTCCATCGCCGTTGTTGATTATGAAGGCGGCAATCTGGCCTCTGCAGCCCGCGCGGCAGCCCGCGCGGCAGAGCTTTCGGGCATTGCGGCCACTGTCAGCATCACCAATTCCCCTGCTGATGTCCGTGCTGCGGACCGTATCATTCTGCCGGGTCAGGGAGCCTTTGCGGACTGTGCCCGCGGGCTCGAGTCCATCACCGGTCTGAAAGACGCCATTCTCACCGCAACCCGATCCGGCACGCCTTTTCTGGGAATATGCGTCGGCATGCAGCTCATGGCCGAACGCGGGCTGGAACACGGCACCACAGAAGGCTTTGGCTGGATTGCGGGCGAGATTGCTCCCATGGATGCCCCCGGCCTGCGTATGCCGCAAATGGGCTGGAATGAGCTGAACTTCAGCCATCCTCATCCGCTAACAGAGGGGCTCGGCGCCGCGCCGCATGGCTATTTTGTGCATTCCTACGCGCTGAGAAACACAAAGCCGGAAACCCTGATTGCCACCACAGACTATGGCGGCCCCGTTCCAGCCATTGTGTGCAATGGGAATGTGGCAGGCACGCAGTTCCACGTTGAGAAAAGCCAGACTGTCGGCTTGCAGATTCTGGCTAATTTCCTGGCCTGGACCCCGGAAACCCTTTGCGATGTCTAAGAGTAAACTCGTCCAGCGCGTTTTGTCCCTGACGGAAGATGACCTTCAGGCCCTGTGTGAAGCCGCCGACGCCGCCATTCTGGATGGTGGGGGCTTTGGCTGGGTGCAGCCTCAGGGCCGGCAGGTTCTGGAGCGCTACTTCAAAGGGCTGCTTCTGGTGCCCGAACGCATGCTGTTTGTGGTGCGTCTGAAAGGTGAAATTGTTGGCTGTGCCCAGCTTGTCCGGGCTCCGCGCAATAATGAATGTCAGGCCATGTGCATCACCCTGATGCACCTGTTTGTCGCACCCTACGCCCGTAATCGCGGCCTTGGCTCTGCCCTGCTGCATGAGGTGGAAAATGCCGCCCGCAGCATGGGCTTCCGTGTGATGAACATGGATGTGCCGGACACACAGACGGCGGCCATCAATCTGTTCCAGAAAGCGGGCTTCCAGCACTGGGGCACGCACCCGCACTTTGCGCGAATGGGAGACCAGACCGTGAGTGGGCTGTTCTTCACCAAACTTCTTGATACCGTGCGCTCTGCCCCCGTGGAGCCTTCCTTCTCCCCTCAGGTTGAAACACCGGACATGATTGCATCTTCTCCCGCTTCCTCCCGCCCGCTCACTCTCTACCCGGCCATTGATCTGAAGGACGGAGCCTGTGTGCGCCTGCGCCGTGGAGAAATGGATGATGCTACCGTCTATTCGGATGACCCGGCAGCACAGGCCCGGGCATGGTGTGATGCCGGGTTTAAATGGCTGCACGCGGTTGACCTGAACGGTGCCTTTGCAGGCCAGTCGGCCAACGCTCCGGCGGTGCAGGCCATTCTGAACGCCGCCACGGTGCCCATGCAGCTGGGCGGCGGCCTGCGGGATATGAAGGCCATTTCCTCCTGGCTGGAAGCTGGCGTGACCCGCGTTATTCTTGGCTCCGTGGCCGTAAAAAACCCGGCGCTGGTCAAGGAAGCCTGCCGTGCCTTCCCCGGCCGGATTGTGGCGGGGATTGATGCGCGCTCCGGCCAT
This sequence comes from Acetobacter sp. KSO5, assembly GCF_044094635.1. Taxonomy (NCBI): domain Bacteria; kingdom Pseudomonadati; phylum Pseudomonadota; class Alphaproteobacteria; order Acetobacterales; family Acetobacteraceae; genus Acetobacter; species Acetobacter sp. KSO5. The sequence goes on from NZ_CP172014.1 coordinate 3,236,168, forward strand.
GTCGCCACCGAAGGCTGGGCCGAAGTATCTGACATGCAGGCAACCGAACTCGCCCTGCGGATGCAGGAAGCGGGTGTGGCTTCTATTATTTTCACGGAAATCAGCCGTGATGGTATGCTGGATGGTCTCGACATTGAGCAAACCGTAACACTTGCCAACACGGTTTCCGTGCCGGTTATCGCCAGTGGCGGTGTAGGCAATCTGGAGCATCTGGCTGCTCTGCGGAAAGCGGCGGATGATGCCCCGGGCATTGAAGGCGTTATTGTAGGCCGGGCGTTGTATGATGGCCGGGTCTCTCCCGCTGAGGCGCTGAAGGTTCTCGCCTGATGCTGAAACTCCGCGTTATCCCCTGTCTGGACGTCAAGAATGGTCGCGTTGTGAAAGGCGTGAACTTTGTTGAGCTGCGCGATGCCGGAGACCCTGTCGAGCAGGCCGCTCTGTACGACGCCGCAGGCGCTGATGAACTGACCTTTCTGGATATCACCGCCAGCCATGAAAACCGTGACACCATTCTGGATGTTGTCAGCCGCACGGCAGAACGGATTTTCCTGCCGCTGACAGTCGGTGGCGGTGTGCGCACGACGGATGACATGCGCCGCCTGCTGCTGGCCGGGGCCGATAAATGCGCCATGAATTCGGCAGCCGTTTCCCGCCCGGACCTGATTAATGAAGCTGCGCAGAAGTTTGGCAGTCAATGTGTGGTTGTTGGCGTAGACGCGCGGCAAACCACGGCTGGTAAGTGGGAAGTCTATACCCACGGTGGCCGCACCCCTACGGGGCGGGACGTCATTGACTGGTGCAGGGAAGTGGCGGAACGTGGAGCAGGCGAAATTCTGCTGACCTCCATGGACCGGGACGGCACACGCTCAGGTTTTGATCTGTCCTTGCTGAAAGCCGCAACACAGGCCGTCAGGCTCCCGATTGTCGCCTCTGGCGGCGTGGGCGAACTAAAGCATTTTGTGGAAGGTGCCGAGGCCGGGGCGACCGGGCTTCTGGCTGCCAGTGTCTTCCACTTTGGCCAGTTTACTGTGTCTCAGGTTAAAACCGCGCTGGCCGAAGCCGGTCTGCCCGTACGCCCCAATCCCTCACCTTTTCAGGCAAAGTCACGCACATGACCAAAAAAGCCAGCACGAAGGCTACAGCCAAAGCAACTCCGAAAACTCAGTCAAAAGCCACGCCCAAAAGCAGTGTGAAAAAAGAGGCTGTGGCCAAAAAGACCGAAAAAGCCAAAGAGGTTCTGGAAGATAAACTCTCCCAGTCCGCTGATGAGACCGTGCTGGACCGGCTTTACACGGTTGTGCAGAGCCGCAAGGGCACAGACCCCAGCCTGAGCCACTCTGCCCGCCTGCTCTCCCGTGGCACCTACAAGATTGCCCAGAAGTTTGGTGAAGAAGCTGTTGAGTGCCTGATTGAAGCCGTTGCTGGCCGCAAGGATCTTCTGGTTGGGGAAAGTGCAGATGTGCTTTACCACCTTATTGTTTTGTGGGTTGATGCCGGTGTGACACCAGAAGAAGTCTGGGCAGAACTACGCCGCCGGGAAGGCACAAGCGGCATTACGGAAAAAGCCTCTCGTCCTAAAGAAATTTTGTCAAAAAAGGGATAAGTCATGGCTGTCAAAGGAACAGGGCCTTACAACCCGGGAAACATTTTTGCTAAAATCCTGCGCGGAGATATTCCGTGCAAAAAGGTTTTTGAAAATGAATGGGTTCTGGCCTTTCAGGACATTGCGCCCAAAGCCGCTGTACATATTCTGATCATTCCAAAAAAACCTTATGTCTCTTTTATCGATTTTACGAAAACAGCTTCCGAGGATGAGATTGCCGGCGTCATGAAAGCCGCTGGAAAAATTGCCTCCGAACTTGGGCTGGATGAGAGCGGGTATCGGGTGATTACCAACGCCGGTGAAAATAGCGGGCAGGAAGTGCCGCATTTCCATCTGCATCTTCTTGGTGGCCAGCCCCTGCCGCCCTTCCCTGTCTGAGCAGGCTTCTCTCTTCAGTTTTTTGAAACAGGACCTTCGATCATGACACCCATGGACATGCTTCTGACCCGCGCTTCCACAGACCATCTGGCAGAACCCGCGCCGTCAGACGCTCAGCTTTCCGAAATTCTGGCCGCTGCCATGCGGGCACCAGACCATGGTAAGCTGCGTCCGTGGCGGTATGTGGTGATCCGGGATGAGGCGCGGCCTGTTCTGGCTGAACGCATTGTCGCCAGCATGAAGCGGATGGATGCCGAAGCTCCTGAGTTTAAAATTGAAAAGCGTCGCAAACGTTTTTCCACCATGCCGCTTATTCTCGCACTCGGCATGCATCTGCGCCCGGATCATAAAATTCCGTTGTGGGAGCAGGAAATGGCTGTTGCCGCTGCCGCTATGAACGTGCTGAACGCCCTGCACGCCACAGGCTTTGGCGGTGTGTGGGTGTCTGGCGATGTGGTGGACGATCCCGTTCTGGCAGCAGAACTGGGCCTGCCCGCTCCGCACCGGCTGGCCGGCTTCCTGTTTATCGGCACGCCGGAAGGCGAACAGCACGCTCCTAAACGGCCTGACCCGGCTGAGTTTACTGCATCATGGACTGGCAAGCCCGTTCAGTTTGCCGCAGACAGGACCTAAAGTCATGACCACACCGACACAGACAGATGTTGCCATTATCGGAGGCGGACCTGTCGGGCTGGCCACAGCGCTTTCTCTGGAGAGTGCTGGTCTGTCTGTCACGGTGCTGGAACGCGCACCGCGCACAGTCTGGGCTGAACCCTCCTTTGACGGGCGGGAAATCGCCCTGACCCATCATGCCGTGCATACTCTCCAAAGTAATGGAGCATGGGACTACATTCCCGAAACGGCTATCTGCCCGCTTCGGGAAGCTCGTGTAGAAACCGGCAAGTTTCCGCACCCACTGCGCTTTGATACAAACGGCCGTGGGGTGGATGCGCTCGGCTGGCTGGTATCCAATAACCATATCCGACGCGCACTGTTTGCGGCGGCCTCAGAACGTCCGCGTATTACGCTGCTCGGCTCCACATCTGTCGAAACCGTGCGGCAAAACCCGACGCAGGCTGTTGTCCACCACTCACACGGCCAGACGGCGGCTCAACTTGTGGTCGGCGCGGATGGCCGCTTTTCTCCCACGCGTCGTCGGGCGGGGATTGGTGCGATTATCCATGACTTCAAACGCAGTATGCTGGTGTGCCGGATGGCACATGAGTCTCCGCACCACAACATCGCAACGCAATGGTTTGATGAAGGCCAGACTGTCGCCCTGCTGCCGGTGAATGGGATGGCATCCTCGCTGGTGCTGACCCTGCCACCTGAAGACATTCAGCGCCTGCTGGATATGCCGCGCGATGCCTTTAATCAGGAAATCATGCAGCGTATTGGCAATCGTCTGGGCCAGATGCGCCTTGTCAGCACCCGCCACGCCTATCCACTGAAGGGCGTGTATGCGCACCGCTTTACGGCACGCCGTCTGGCGCTGGTAGGTGATGCTGCTGTAGGTATGCACCCAATTACCGCGCATGGCTTCAACCTCGGCCTGCGCGGGCAGGAAACACTAGCAACAGAAGTGGGCAAGGCTTTTGCAGAAACAGGGGATGCCGGAAACGCGCACGCTCTGCGCCGTTTTGAACGCCAGCACCGCATGATCACGGCGCCGCTCTTTGCGGGCACCAATAGCATCGCCACGCTTTATACGCATGATGGCGCGCCGTTCCGGCAACTTCGCCAGGCCGGTCTCCGCCTTGCAGACACGTTTACGCCGTTTAAAAACGCCGTGACAGCCTTGCTGATGGATAGGGAAGTTCAGCCGCCCAAAGCCTCCTGAGGATTTTGAAGGACTTTCTCTTTGTAAAAATTATTGTGTAGGATGCAGGTGATCAGACTTATGATCCAGCATCCTTCTTTGTCTGTTCAGGGCAACAGTTTTGCTCAGCGGCCTGCTTCTGCGCTGTATCCAGTTCGTGCTCAAGCCATCCTGCGATAACCGCCAGAACATAACGCTTCTGAAGATCTGTTAATTGTAAACCTTTTGAAAAATTATGCCATTTTTCAAGGCATGAACGGCAGCATGTACCGGTGGCATGCTGTGCAACAAAAACAGGATGTCCCTTCCAAGGCGTTTGTTTGCCATCCCGAGCCGGGTGCGCCGGAGCCAGCCGCTTTGTAATAAAATCGGCGCCATGCTCCAGCACAACCGGCAGAGTTTTTTCCTGAAGATACGATAAATCCTCTGCATTAAGATGGAATTTTCTGCGAAACGCTGATCGTGCAAGCTTCCCCCAAAGCTCAGGCGCAACGGGTGGCAATGGCTTGTCTTCACGCGTATTGAAGAGATCACCTTGAGAAGACATCGCTTGTCATAACCCCACTACAATATTGAAGTCACAGAACGCGCCTTTTTTTCCTGAATCGGGAGCAGGACGCAGCCGCCATCCGGTATCAAAAACAATATTAACCAGCCTGTTGATTTTCGTATTCAGATCAATCCCAAGACTTGCCAGACCGGTTTTGTTACTGCTGGTTTGCGAGAGTTTCTTGTTCCAGGTTTGTCCCCAGTCATAAAACCCACCAAGCGTTTCTGTATCCGCGAAATTTTTCCCAATCCCCAGCTGCTTACTAAGAGAAAATGAAGGAAGCTTGATTTCCTCGCTCAGCTGCTCGCCCCGGCTGCCCAGAGCGGTATTCACATAGTATCCCCGCACGGTGCCAATACCGCCAGATTCAAGCTGCTCACTATAAAGCAGATTATGGGTTGTGGCCTGCGCAGACGCAATTGTTACAGAGGAAAACCCATAGGGCAGGTTTGTTGTCCGGGTAATCTGCACGCGATCATAAACATAATCAGGTTTAGCAGACTGGAAAATTGTCTGATAACTCCTGCGCGTATCATAATGCGTTAGTCCACCCGGGCCGTAATAGGCTTCGTTCAGCAGGTGCGTCTGACCATAATGGTCATTCTCCGTTATATCCGCACCCAGGGCAAACTGGTCTGTATCCGCATTCCCCAGCATGATGGGCGATGCGACGTAAAACTGGTCACTATTGGTTGTTTTCCAGTCAAACCCGGCCTGTAGCATCGTATCCAGCCCGACATCGGACGAAACAGCCAGATGGGGGAGCTGATGAATATACCGCACTGAGGCCTGCCCGGAGATACCGGAGTTTCGGATGGGCCAGTCTGCAGCCGGGGCAGACGTGCTATAGGTGCCATAGACCAGCAATTTATCCCGCCATGGCAAAGGAATCTCCCAACTCCCAAGGTGCATGTTGTAGCGGCCCGTCAGACTGCGGGTAAACTGATAGGACAGCGTATGGTCAATACCAAACGCATTCCCCCAGGTTGCCCCCAGGCTCCAGTTAACGCGCCCCAATGTCGGGTCTGCCTGATTGTTAAAAGAGCCGAACATGTAAACAGGGAAACGATCGGAGACCTGCAAATCCACGTCCGTCGTACCTGCTTTTTGTCCGGGATGATAAATCATATCAACCGTGCGAAACGGGTTTCCGTTTATCCATGCCAGATCAGCCTGCAGGTTTTGCAGAGCAAGCGTGTCTTTAGGATGCAGGCTACTGGCATTCCGAATAATGCGATCTGAAAACCATCGGTTTCCACTCACCGTAATCTGACCAAGACGATATTCCTCCACGCTAATATGGAGAATACCATCACGCACACGCTGCGGGGGCACAAAGGCTGTGAGAAACGGATGCCCTTTCTCTCTGAACAGCGCAGTCACCTGCTGGGCAATGTCATAAAAGGTGCGGGCGCTGGCAGGCTTATCCAGATACGGCTCAAGCTTTTTCCGAAACTCTTTAGTTTCCAGAAGCGGCAAGCCGTTTATCTGAATAGCGTGCGTCTGCATCTGCGGTGCATTGCTGCCTGAGGCCTCAAACACAAGCCCGCGCAAAGCTGGAATCAAAGGTTTATCCGAAAGACTGGAAGAAGGGCTTTGCTCCTGATGGGTTGATACGTCTTCCTGCCCCGTTTGGAGCTTAGGCGTTGCCGCAGAGTCCGGAAGTTTGGAATTCATCCAGATTTGGGGCACAGGCCGCGAAGATGCCGCTGTAGCGCGTGAAGAGGCTGCCTGAGCTACATGACCGCCCTGCAGCGCCATAACGCACACAGAGCCCAAACAGAGGCTTTTGTGCAGACGCTTCATTGTCCAGTCACTCCGGCTTCCAGAATAATATCGGCGCCGTCCGCATGCCCTTGTGTCGCCTGTGCAATGCCCTCACGGTTCCCCGCCAGAGCAAAGAGGTTGCCATCTGCTGTGGCCAGAGAGCCCGCAGCATTGCGGAGCTGTGCGGCGTCTGGTGCTGCGCCCTGCTGGCAGGCTCGTGGCGCGACATAGAGACCTGAGGGCGCAAATGAGGCGTCCATCAGAACCTGCTTCTGCAAAGAGCCTCCTGCATGGGCCTGTACCAGACCAAGACGGACAGACTCAGGCTTCTGCTGTGTCGCTTTATTGCCGGATGTGTCCTTAAGTTGCGGCTCGGCCGGAACCCCGCCCGGGTTATGCTGCCTCGCCGCCATAATCGGCACAGCCGGGCACCCCGGCGTTATGACCTGTCCCTGCTTATTCAGGACCACGCCATTGGGCTGAATGGTGAGTGTTTCAGAAGCCTGTTCAAATTGCTGAGCAATACGGGAAGGCCGGCTCCCCACAACACTATCCAGAGTGGTTGAAACCGAGGCCATACTGCGGGCTGAAGCGGCGTAGTTTCCATTTCGCGCGGCGGCTCCCTGCGCAAAGGCATATGAACCGTGGGAGAAGGACACGATAAAAGCAGCCAGAGAAAAAACAAAGGGTTTAAATTTGAACGAAAAAATCATGACAAAAAATTTATAGCACGTTTTTGTGACTGTCCATGCAACCGGTTCGGTTGGAGGCAAACTCACAGGAAGCTACAGAATCGTCTCTTTTGAATGTGAGTGGATAAATGTGCCTGCCCGGCCCTCCCCGAAACTTTTTATGCCCGCTTTCGGAACCTCGCTAAGGAGCCAGCGTTTATTTTTCAGACAAAGGGAGGATATCGAAATGAGCTCCATGAAAGATAAAGTGGCAGGCGTTGCTAATCAGGTTGCCGGCAAGGTAAAAGAAGAAACCGGGAAACTGACGGACAACGAACGCCTTGAAGCCGAAGGCGCAGCACAGAACCTGAAAGGGAAAGTGCAGAAGACCGCTGGCGATGCAAAAGACGCCGTGAAGAGCGGAATTGATAAGCTCTAAGTTTTTAAACTTTTTGCTTTGATGAAAGCCCAGACGCCTTGGCGGTGTCTGGGCTTTTTCTATGAGGGCTCAATGGCCCAAGCTCTTGATAAGCAGGACGGTTTAAAAGGGCAGGAGTTGCATGCGTATCGTCCTCTCAGACGACGACGGTAGCCGCTCGATATGCAAGAAGCTTGGGACTGAAAAAATAGGAAAACGGTAGAAAGTTCTTCTAATAAGGGAAGAAAACCGGGGAATGCTTTTCTTAATAATGATAAAAAGCCATGCTCTTGGTGGCACAGCACTATCATTCGAATGATTCCGGAGAATTGCCGGGAAATTAATTCCCTGAATTTAAAACCACCTAAATCTTTGAAAAAATTGGTGGGCGCACAAGGGCTCGAACCTTGGACCCGCTGATTAAGAGTCAGCTGCTCTACCAACTGAGCTATGCGCCCTTACAGTTCTATGAACTGAAGTGGATGCTTTTTATCACCCACTTTCCTTTAAGACAAGTCTGAAAATTCAGCTTTTTAAACGGGCCAGCACATCATCCAGCTGATCAAGACTTTTATAGTGGATTTGCAAAGAGCCACCTTTCCGCCCGTCAAAATGGACCTGGACTTTCAGCCCCAGCCGCGTTCCCAGATCGCGCTCCAACGCAGCAATTTCCGGGTCTGCTATTTTTTTAGCCGGAGCAGGCTTGTCCTTGCCTTTATTTTCCAAAGCTTTCTGCACTAGGTTTTCCGTCTGTCTTACGGAAAGACCTTTTTCAATGACCTCTTTAGCCGCGGCAATCGGGTCAGGATGCGCCAGAAGTGCGCGTGCATGCCCCGCGGACAGAGCCCCTGCCCCCACAGCCTTCCGCACACTTTCCGGCAAGCGCAGCAGCCTCATGGTGTTTGCAACATGCGGGCGGGACTTACCAATAGCTTTGGCAAGCTCGTCCTGCGTCAGGCTATAATCTTCCATCAGACGGCTAAAGCCGTCGGCCTCTTCAATGGGGTTCAGGTCAGCACGCTGAAGGTTTTCCACCAAAGCCGCAGCCATGGCATCGACTTCATCCAGATCCCGCACATGCACCGGCACCGTATGACACTGGGCCAGTTGTGCCGCACGCCAGCGTCGTTCCCCGGCGATAATCTGATATTGCCCTTTTTTGCCCGGATCAGGCCGCACCAGAATAGGCTGTAAAATACCCCGCGCGCGGATAGACTCAGCCAGTTCTTCCAGAGCACCGGGCTCCATATCCTGCCGAGGCTGAAATGGCCCAGGAACAAGAACATCCACAGACAAAGAACTGACAGGCGCCGCTGCACCTCCAGCAACAGGCTGAGCAGAACCAGAAGACGCAGCCGCTACGGGGGCAGCAACGTCTCCTAGCAGGGCAGCAAGGCCCCGGCCGAGTTTAGGGCGGGCAGCAGATTTACGCTGAGACATGCCTATGATGCTCTCCTCTTAATTTCCGCCGCCAAAGCCCGGTAAGACGCGGCGCCGCTGGCCCGTGGGTCATAGGTCATAACCGGCTGACCATGGCTCTGCGCTTCAGAAATACGGATGTTTCTGGGAATAATGGTTTCCAGCACATCATCGCCAAAAAAGCTCCGGGCATCCGCTGCGACAAGCTCAGACAGATTATTTCGTCTGTCATACATTGTCAGCACAATACCCGCGATTTTCAGCGTGGGGTTAAGTTTTTTTCTGACCCGATCAATCGTCTTCACCAGATGCCCTAGCCCTTCCAGCGCGAAGAACTCACACTGCAACGGGGCCAGCACACCATCAGCTGCGACCAGAGCATTCAGGGTCAGCAGGCTGAGGCTGGGGGGACAATCGATAATGATATAATCCACGCTCTCTGCCAGCGGGGCCAAAGCATCGCGCAGGCGCGTTTCACGCTCATCTGCATCGACAAGTTCAATCTCAGCCCCGACCAGTTCGGTATTTGCTGCGATAACGGACAGGCCGTCGATCTCGGTCGGCTGCAAAAGGTCAGCGGCAGGCTTTTCGTGCATCAGGAGGGCGTAGGCCCCACCCTGCCGGGCATCATACCCAACGCCCAGACCTGTGGAGGCATTGCCCTGCGGGTCCATATCAAGCAGCACGACCCGTGTACCGTCTTCAGCCAGAGCGGCGGCAACATTAATGGCCGTGGTTGTTTTCCCAACCCCACCTTTCTGGTTTGCAATAGCCAGAATACGGCACGTTTTTGTTTTTTTGTCAGACTTAGACACGTTCAAGATTGCTCACTTCAAGAATCACACCATCATGGCTTGTTATGCTGCGGTGGATACGCACATTCATGTGCCAGTTGCGTCGGGCTTCGGTCAACTCTTCATCCGCTTGCTGACCTTTGAGAAAGAAGGCTTTCCCCTCTTTTTCCAGCAAGGGGGCTGTCCAGTCCAGCAGCTTGCTCAAAGAGGCCAGTGCCCGCGCCGTGACAACGGGAGCCGGAGCAAGGTCTACCTGTTCAATCCGCTCGGCCAGCACCTTGATTGGGGCCTGTGTGACACGGGCCGCTTCCCGCAGGAAGGCAGCTTTGCGCTGATCCGACTCAATCAGCGTTCCGGGCACGCCCGTCGCGATTGCAACAATCATACCGGGGAATCCCCCGCCTGACCCCATATCAATAAACCGCCCCCGCCCTGCCACCAGCGGGGCAAGCTGGAGACTATCCAGCACATGGCGTTCCCATACACTGGCAATATCTCGCGAGGACACCAGATTGATCCGCGGGTTCCATTTTTTCAGCAGGGCAACAAACGCTTCCAGCCGCTCCTGTGTTTCACGTGAAACATGCAGCGTTTCGGGCAGATCGATCATCGGGCTGCCGTCCTCTGCCTGACATGCGCCAGGACCGCCACCAGTGCCGATGGCGTCACGCCGGGGATTCTTTGCGCAGACCCAAAATTTTCGGGTTTGGCGCGTTCAAGCCGTTCCTTCATTTCCGCACTTAATCCCCCGATTGCGTTGAAATCCATATCCTTGGGAAAGCGGATTTCAGCTTCCGCCTCAAGCTGGCGAATTTCGCGCTGCTGCCGGACAAGATAGCCCTTGTAGCGGGCCTGCGTCGTCACATAATGTCGGGCCCGCGCCGGAGCATTCAAATACCATGGGGCCAGTTTTTCAAGCACTGCATCCTCCAGACCATAGCCCAGAATTTCCTGCAACGTTCTGCGCCGGCCATCCTGCGCCACTTTTAATCCGGCCTGAGCCAAAGCCTGCGGCTGCCAGCTTTCCTTCTCGGCACGCTCCGTAATTTCCTTGATTTCTGCGCAATCTTTTTCAAAAACAGCACGGCGCTCTGCACCGACACAGCCCCACTCAATCCCCAGTTCGGTCAAACGCATATCGGCATTATCGGCCCGCAGAGTAAGCCGGTATTCTGCACGGGACGTAAACATCCGGTAGGGCTCACTCACACCCTGTGTGGTGAGGTCATCCACCATCACGCCGATATAGGCCTTCCCACGATCAAGGCTGACAGCCCCCTGCCCTGCGGCACGCCGGGCAGCGTTAACACCAGCAAGAAGCCCCTGTGCCCCTGCTTCTTCATAGCCAGTCGTGCCGTTAATCTGCCCGGCCAGAAACAGGTTTGGACATTTTTTGAGTTCAAGAGACGACGTCAGTTCCCTCGGGTCCACATAATCATATTCTACAGCATAACCCGGCTGTGAAATGACGGCCTGTTCCAGACCGGGAATAGAACGGATCATGGCCTCCTGCACATCGGCAGGCAGGCTGGTGGAAATGCCGTTGGGGTAAATCAGATGGCCGCCTTCATGCTCAGGCAGAGCTTCAGGTTCCAGAAAAATCTGGTGGCTGGCTTTCTCTGCAAAGCGCACAACTTTATCTTCAATAGACGGGCAATAACGCGGGCCGCGCCCTGAAATTGCTCCACCATAAACAGCAGAGAGATGAAGAGATTCCCTGATAATATCATGGGTTTTTTGCGTTGTAGCCGTAATGCCGCAGACCATTTGCGGGTTTGTAATGGTGGTCGTCAGACGACTAAAGGGCTCGGGGGATACATCCCCGTTATCTTCCGCCAGAATTTCCCAATTTATGCTATTTCTTAATAAGCGCGGAGGCGTGCCCGTTTTGAGCCGCCCCATCGCCAGCTCAAGATTTTTCAAGCGCTTTGCCAACGCAACCGCAGGTTGCTCTCCCACGCGCCCCGCTGGCTGGCTTTTATGCCCAATATGAATAACGCCATCCAGAAAGGTTCCAGTCGTCAGAACAACTGCACCGGCGTGCCATTCTGTACCATCTTCACACACAACACCCTGCACATCGCCAGCATCCGTGCAGAGCAGGTCTGTGACGGCCCCTTCCTTACAGATCAGGTTAGGCGTTTCAGCCAGCAGGTCCTGCACTGCCTGTTTGTAGAGGAACCGGTCAGCCTGTGCCCGTGGCCCCTGCACAGCAGGCCCTTTGGAGCGATTAAGCAGTTTGAAGTGAATTCCTGCCCGATCTGCCGCGCGCCCCATCAGGCCATCCAGCGCGTCAATTTCACGCACCAGATGCCCTTTCCCAATCCCGCCAATCGCCGGGTTGCAGGACATTGCTCCAACAGTGTCTTTGCGATGCGTCAGCAGGAGCGTGCGCGCCCCACACCGGGCGGCAGCCGCAGCGGCCTCACACCCGGCATGGCCACCGCCCACCACGATCACATCATACGAACGGTCCATAATCCTGCCGCCTTACCCTTACTTTCCGATACAAAACTGGCCGAACACAGCATCCAGCAGGTCTTCCACCCCAACATGCCCTGTCAGCCGCCCTAAAGCCCGCATAGCGAGCCGTAATTCTTCCCCACGCATTTCCGGCCACTCCTGCTGCAAAGCGGCCTCCAGACACGCACAGGCTTCTTTTACCCCAGCCTTATGCCGGGCACGGGTCAGAAGTGGCGCGCCGGATGCGGACGATGCCGTCAGCGCCTCCACCTTCTGCTCCAGCAAGGCTTTAAGCTGGCCCAGCCCCCGCCCTGTTTCAAGGCTAACCGCCATAACCGGATACCCCTGCACCTCTTGCGGCACAGCCCCAAGGTCCATTTTATTGCCTATGAGTACGCTTGCAGGGAATACGTCCTGCGGTTCATCTCCTGCGGCAAACATCTGCAACACACAGTCGGCCTGTTTCACGTGAAACAATGCCCGCTTTACGCCCTCTGCCTCAATAGCATCCTCGGTCTCACGCAGGCCTGCTGTATCCACAAATGTCACGCGGACACCCGCCAGAATACCGCTGATTTCAATGGCATCCCGCGTTGTGCCTGCCATGGGGGAAACAATAGCCGCATCCCGGTCTGCCAGCCAGTTTAAAAGGCTGGATTTACCTGCATTGGGAGGCCCGGTAATAGCGAATACTACCCCTCGCCGGATACGCTCCCCACGGTCACCTTCCTGAATATGCGTCTGCATAGCGGCGATAAGACTGTGAATTTCGTCCAGAAGCCCCCGCTCAACTTCCGGTGGCAGATCTTCATCCGGGAAATCAATCAGCGCTTCCTGATGCGCCAAAACACGTTTCAGCCGATCCGCCCAGTTCTGATAAAGGCGGCTCAATGCGCCATCGGTCTGCGCCAGAGCCAGTTTACGCTGGCTTTCTGTTTCCGCCTCAACCAGATCTGAAATGCCTTCGGCTTCAACCAGATCCATCCGTCCGTTCATAAAGGCGCGACGCGTGAACTCTCCAGCCTCTGCCGGGCGCGCACCCCCTTCTACCAGAGCCCCTGCCACGGCTTTGATGACCGCCGGGCCTGCATGCAGATGGAGTTCAAACCCATCCTCACCCGTGTAGCTATGCGGGCCGGGAAACCAGAGAACCAGCGCTTCATCCAGCAAGTTATCCTGCGTGGTTGCATCCTGCCACACACGCCGTAAAGCGGCCCGTCGTACGCCGGGGAGTTTGCCTATCAGGCGCTGCAACAGGGCCTCACTCCCGGCACCACTCACCCGCATAACGGCAATAGCAGCCCGCCCCAGCCCCGTGGATAATGCAAAAATCGTCTCTTCACCCTGATAGGCCACGGTGGTTTTTCCCTTCCTGCATGATCTGTAAAAGGCCAAGGCTGTTCTGAAACTCTGGTTTTGTCTGGCGTGGGCGCACACCGTTTGCGCTGTTCCTCTCGGGCGCGCCTTGGCTATCAGGCCGCCTCTGAGGAGAATGCAGGGGCTTTCTAAAACAGATCGGCCCTCAGACGTAAGTTAAAAACACATCCACGCTTTGCGCTGGCTTTTTGTAGCCTCTTTCTTCACATGACAAGCCTCAGACTGCCGCGCATACTGCACGCCTCATCACAGATCAGACAATGACGGACGACGACCATGCCACAGCTTTCTCTCCACTCCCCCATCGGGCCGCTGACCCTGACAGAAGAAGAGGGCAAGATCATCTCGCTCGACTGGGGCTGGGGACGTGACCAGACAGAAACGCCCATGCTTTGCGCCGCACGGAACTGGCTGGATAGATGGTTTGATGAACCGAAGGCTGCTGGCCCCTTTCCTTTCCCGCTGGAGCCAATGTTCGGCACGGACTACCAGAAACGGGTGTGGAACGCTCTGTGCGCCATCCCTGTGGGCACAGTTACAACCTATCAGGCTCTGGCGAAGGAAGTGGGGGGAAGTGCCCGGTCTGTCGGGCAGGCTGTCGGTCGGAACCCCATCCCCATTCTGATCCCCTGCCACCGTGTTGTCTCGCAGAATGGGCTGGGTGGATATTCCGGTGATGGTGGCGTGGATGACAAACGCTGGCTTCTGAATCTGGAAGGAGCATCCATTCCATCCCGCGACTGAGGCGCTGCTGGATGCCCCTGCTCTGTCTGTTTGTTAGGGTGCTGGGGCACCCTGCACGGTCGGAGCGGGAGCCGCAGACGATGCCGCCGGATGCGCCGCGGTGAGCTTAACCGTAAAGCTGTTATCCGACCGGTTCAGATCCGGGATCATATGGTCCGGGTCCAGCACAGCAGAACGGATGGCTAACTTGCCCGGAATCTGGAGCGTGACCGTGTTCCGCTGAGACCAGGTTTCCGTAGGAATGGTGAGACGGGCAGAACTCCCGTCCATCCACGTAATGGCCAGCACGACAGGCAGAGGCAGCCAGCCCTTGTTTTCAACCTGTACCCGTGCCCCCTGCACTGGGTTTCCGTTCACATAAGAGACGGATTTCAGGCGGTAGTCTGGCCCCCAGTTCTTGAAATACCAGCCCCGCCAGAACCATGAGAGATCCTCTCCGGCTTCGCTTTCCATCACGCGGAAGAAGTCAGACGGTGTAGGATGGCGGAAGGCCCAGAGCGCAATGTAGTGCTGGAACGCGCGGTCAAACCGATCTGCCCCAAGAATCTGCTCCCGCAATAATTGCAGGCCATAAGCGCCCTTAAAATACGTCACGCTATGCCGGTATTTTTCAGAGATCAGATCTGCAGGTGTCATCAGAACCGGTGCGGCCTGATCTTTCAGCACAGGCACAATATCATCCGCCGGGTGGCCGGTCTGGGGTGCAAACTCCACGTCATGCTTGGGGGCAAATTCCCCATGGTTGAAGTGGTCGGAAGCATAGACGTCAATAAAGGTATTGAAGCCTTCATCCATGAACGCATTGCGGCGCTCATTGGAGCCGACAATCATGGGGAACCAGCCGTGGCCCAGTTCATGTGTTGTCACCCAGAACAGCTCTGCGCCGGCATCCTCCTTGCCGTCAAACACAATGCCCGGATACTCCATGGCCGCACCATGCCCGCCGACATTAATCGCGTTTGGCCAGGGATACGGAAACCATTTGCCGGAAAAATATTCGATGGCGTGCTTCACATACTCTGTTGAACGGTCCCATTTCTCCGCAGCCTCTGCGGGGTAAACGGACATAGCGAGACGCGGGGCAGGATTTTTGGAATCACTCCCCTCCAGCGCAGGCAGATTGAGCCGGGCCGCATCCCAGAGCAGCGTGGGAGACGCTACAAACGCAATATCCCGCGTATTGGCCATATGGAACTGCCAGGTCTGTGTCTCCGTTTGTGGCTGATGCACAATGGCCTGCACATCTTCCGGCTTACGGATCATGATGCGGGTTTCACTGGTGGCAGCCAGTGCCAGCCGGGCTTTTTCCTGCGCGCTCAGCACGGCATCCGGGTTTGTCAGCGCGCCACTGCCTGCCACCAGAAAGCCTTTGGGCACAGTCACGCTGTAATCAAAATCCCCATAATCCAGATAGAATTCCTGCCCCAGATACGGGGCCGTATCCCAGCCACGCTGGTCATCATACACCGCCATCCGGGGGTAAAACTGGGCGATTTCATACATCTCGCCATCCTGATTCTGGCTGAAGGCGGTGCGCCCGCCCCACTCCGCGGGAATGGTGTAATGCCATGAAACTTTCAGGGTAAGGTGGCCGCCCTTCCCCGGCAGAGCCTGCGGCAAGGGCACCTGCATGCGCGTGTCTGAGACAAGCGGCGTAAGAGGTGTTTCCTTGCCATCCGCACTCAGCGCCACGGCCTCGATAATCATCCCGTCCGTATGATCCTGAAGCCGCTGGGGCGCAGCATAAGCGCCGCGTGAGCCTTGCTGATAGATATTCTGATCCAGTTGCAGCCAGAGCGTGGAAAGGCTCTCGGGGCTATTGTTGGTGTAGGTCAGTGTTTCACTGCCGGACAGCGTGTGGGTCGCAGGGTCAACATGCACATGGATATTGTAATTGGCACGATTTTTCCAGGCCATCGGGCCGGGAGCGCCATTGCCGGAATGATAGAGATTGACCGGCTGCGGATAGCTAAGCGGCGCAAAAATCTGGAACGGATCCGGCTCGGCAGCCTGTGCCCCGGAGAGTGCACTGCCGGCCAGCAGACCTGTTAGCAGGCCTCTGCAGGCAGGACGGATAATTTTGTGGAACCACGTTTTTTCGAAACAGCCAGACACCTTCACCCCACTCAGACAAATCATTTTTCTGCCTGAGAGCGTAAACCAGAATGCAGCTGCAATAAAAGAAAGGCCGCCCCAGATGTTTCCATCCAGAGCGGCCTTTTATCAGTCAAAGATCGGGGTCAGCGTTTGTCGCAGCTTTCCGTCAGGGAGTTGAAGAACCGCCCTGCGCTACAATGCACCACATCAGAGCCCTGCTGTGGGACCTGTGCGCCCGCCTGAGGGGCATTGCCGTAATAAGCCGGCTGCCCGTAGGTAGGATAGCCTCCCTGCGCTACAGGCGGCTCTGTGGGCTGTGCGTAGTAGGACGGAGGGGCATACATGGTCTGCGGAGCCTGATAGCTCTCCTCGGCAGACGATGCGACCGCAGCGCCGACAGCGAGCCCTAACACGGAACCGAACGCAAAGGGTGCGCCCCAGCCCCAGCCACCGCCCCAATAAGGACTACCCCAGACACCGTAGCCCCAACCATAACCGGGCCCCCATCCATAGCCAGGATAACCCCAGCCACCCCAACCGGGGCCGCCCCACCAGCCACCACGGCCCCAGCCGCCGCCACCGCGATAAAAGCCACCGCCCGGCCTGCCGCCCCAACCGGGACCACCACCACGAAAGCCGCCCCCACCAAAGCCGGGACCACCGTGAAACCCGCCTCCCGGGCCACCAAAGCCCCCGCCGGGTCTGCCACCGCCCCCGAAACCACCGGGGCCTCCTCCATGGAAGCCACCGCCTCCACCGCCAAAACCACCACCGCCATGCATTCCGCCGCCACCTCCCCCACCGGGATGTGCCAGAGCTACGGGAGACAGCGCGCAGGCAAGAAGCAGGCTCGCGGCCAGCCGTCCGTAATGAAGTGAGTTGCGTGTCATCCTCTGCCCCCTCTTATGGCCAGATTGTCCGGCCTGTTCTGGCACCTGTTCCTGTGCGGAACACATCACTCTCTGATGAAGAAATGGGAAACCGTTCAACGGATTTCTACAGAAAGCCGTCGGATGGTTCATACATGTCAGCTCTGACATAAGACTCAGATTTCCCGCCATTTCCAAGAGAGAATGGCATAATCCTACGGCAATCTGATGGCTGAAGCAGGCATACAGGCCCCTTCTGCTCTGCGTAAAACGCAAAACATGCGGAGGGGGAAAGGCCTGATTACCCATCATCTGACGGGCTGGAGCCCAGTATACTATTTCTATTTTCAGGGGAAAAGTCTGGTCGGAGTGAGAGGATTCGAACCTCCGGCCCCTGCGTCCCGAACACAGTGCTCTACCAGGCTGAGCTACACTCCGATGACCGTGAGCGGGCTATACCCCTCTCAGGCCATCTTAGCAAGAGCTGAAACGCAGAGAAGTGTAATTCTCTGCCAGATCAAAGCTGTTCGACAGCTACGCGGTCTGTTTTTTCTGCGCTTTGAGAATGCGCCAGAGCTGTTTCAACGTCCGGCACGCACTCAATCATGGCTCGGGCTGTGGATGCGGCAAAGCCCTGCTCCACGGCAGCATCCAGCGCAGCAAGAAGCGTATCGGCCCATTTTTCCACGTTGATCAGAATAATCGGCTTGCTGTGTCGCCCCAGTTGCTTCCACGTCAGGATTTCCATCATCTCATCAAACGTGCCAAAGCCGCCGGGCAGAATCCAGAACGCGTCCGCCCGTGAGAACATGATCTGCTTCCGGGTGTGCATGGAATCCGTAACAATCAGTTCCGCCACGCCCTCATGCATTTTCTCCCGACTTTCCAGAAAGTCGGGGATTACGCCGGTTACCGCGCCACCTGCGGACAAGGTGGCATCCGCCACAACGCCCATCAGCCCATGCGCCCCACCGCCATACACCAGACGGATGCCAGCCTGTGCCAATGTATGGCCCACATTTTGTGCGGCCTGTTTGTAGAGCGGGCTTTTCCCAAAGCGAGAGCCACAGAAAACGGCAACGGCGTTCAGGGTAGAGGGCATGCGGTCCTTCTCCTTCTTTCTCAGTAAGCAAAAAACCATACCGTGTTTTCACGGCGGATGCAGGACGGAAAATCTTTACGAGACTGTTTCAGCGAGCAAGCCGGGTTTGTTTTTTGAGCAGAACACACAGCACGACGCCGACAAGACTGATGAGAGCGGCGGCCTGAAAAACGGCTCCGTAGCCCCAAAGCGGGATCATCAGCCCCAGCAGAGGCCCTGAAACACCAATGGCGATGTCCAGACAGACCGAAAAGGCACCAATAGCCGCCCCTTTGTTCTCCGGCCCGGTCTGCGCCACAGCGCCTACACCCAGAGCAGGAAACACCAGAGAGAACCCGGCCCCGGTCAAAGCCGCCCCCGCATCTGCCCATGCTGCACTCTGGCCAAAGGCCAGCACAAACAGGCCCAGAGCCTCCACAAACAGGGAGACAATCGCCACACTGTTTCCGCCATGTTTGGCAATCTGCCGCGTGAAAACAAAGCGCGTCAGCACGAAGGTAAGCCCGAACAGGGCCAGCGCAAACGCAGCGCCGCTCCAGTTCTGGTCAGAAAAATACAGGGCCAGCAAAGCAGAAATCGCCCCAAAGCCGACTGACCCGGCCGCAAGCGCCAGCCCGTAGGGCAGCACAAGCCCTAGCACGGTGAAAAACGATGGCTGCTTGCCCGCCGCCAGAGGGGGCACAGAAGGCTGCCGCAGAGCCAATGGGATACCAACCCCCATCAGCACGGCAGAGAGCAACCCAACACCCGCAAAACCGCCCAGAATGGGCAAAGACACGCCGTGGTAGATCATCATAGCAATGGGAGCGCCCAAGGCTATACCGCCGTAAGAACACACACCGTTCCAGGAAATGACCTGAGCTGTTCTACTGACTCCTGCCCTGCGGATGTTCCAGACAATGACCGCCGTTGCCACCCAGCTTTCCGCTACACCAAGCGCAATCCGGCCAGCCAGCACAAACAGCAGGGAAAGAAGCGGCCAGGACACCAGCAGCGCAGCAGCCACCAGCAACAGGCCGGACAGGACGCCAGTGCTCAGGCCCATCAGCACCACACGCTTGGGGCCACCTGTATCAATCCGTTTGCCTGCCCCAATGCGCGAGGCAAAGGTCGCCAGATACTGAACAGAGACGGCAAACCCGGCCATGGCGGAACTGAAGCCGAGTTTTTCCCGCACAAACAGTGGCACCACCGCCATTTGCAGGCCGATATCCGTGTAACAAAACAACGTAAAAACCACGACGGCCAGAATGACAAACGTAACCGAGGACGTGCGGACAGCCCCTTCCGACATGAAACATTCCTCAAAAAATGATGCTATAAATCGCGCTTAAGACCCCATTTCCAGATGAAAGACCCGTTTGATGACGAAGCCTCTTCCTGACGCTGGCGGATATGTCACGCTTTCTTCCCGTATTGCCTATGAAAACCCATGGACCCGCGTAAGGGAAGACATCATTAGGCGGCCCAATGGCAAAGATGGGCTCTATGGGGTGGTCGAGCGCGGTCAATTTGTTGTTATCCTGCCGCTTGGAGAAACAGAAGATGGACGGCGCACGGTGACACTGGTCAACCAGTATCGGTATCCGATTGGCAAGCGCCTGTGGGAATTCCCCATGGGGATGTGGGAAGACCGGCCCGATGCTGCCCCCGAGGCTCTGGCTGCTGGCGAATTACAGGAAGAAACAGGGCTGATTGCCAAAACCCTGCATCATGCCGGCATCATGTATCAGGGAGCCGGTTTCACCACGCAAAAAGGGCACGTCTATCTGGCGACCGGCCTGACGCAAGGCCCCTGTGCGCGGGAAGAAACGGAACAGGATATGACCTGCCATACGCTTTTACTGGAAGAGGTCGAGGAGATGATCCGTAAGAATGAAATCACCTGCATGGTTACACTTTCAGCCTTCGGCCTACTGCGTGCTCAGGGATTGATTTAAAAAGAGAATAACCCAGAGAATGCTGGCTTCCTGAATTTATTCAGAAATATTATATGTGGAAATTTCTATTTAATTTTAAGGGATTTTTATGAATGTATTGTTCTAAATCCATAAAAAAGTCTGGTCCATAACGATCATTTTTATCAGAAATTTTACCGTATCTGGCTCCTGAATCTGTTTATTGAAGTCGCAATTTTCTGCCCTTCACAAAGCAGCCTCAGGAGCCATTTTTGATTATTCAGAATGGACGAACAATCACCATGATCACAATGATCATCATAAGGACTGTCGGCACTTCATTCGCCATACGGTAAAACCGTTCAGCATGCTGGTTCCGGTCTTCTGCAAACTCGCGCCGCCAGCGGGAACAAAACCCATGAAATGCAAACATACCGATAACTGCTGTAAGTTTGGAATGCCACCAGCCAGCCTGCCAGTCCACACTCCCGGGCGTTAAGACCAGAAGCACCCCAAACAGCAGGCTGGCAAACATGGCCGGGTTCATGATGGCCCGTAGCAATCTGCGCTCCATGATCTTGAACCGCTCACTCTCTTCTGACCCGATCTGCACCTGACAATGGTAGACAAACAGACGCGGCAGATAGAAAAGCCCGGCCATCCACGCCATGACAGACATGACATGAAAAGCCAGAATCCAGCGTACCCAGGGCAGAAGAGCGTCAAAGGTCATGATTTTTATCCCTGACTCTGCAAGGCTTTTTGCAAAAGCGGCACAAATTCTGAAAGGTGGCGAATGCGGACAAGATTAGGCCACTCCGGCACCGGCTCAGTTCCAGGACGGAGCAGAACACACATCATCCCGGCATCCACCGCAGCCCGTGCGCCGGTATTGCTATCTTCCAGCACAACACAGTTTGCAGGAGAAACGCCTTCCTGCTCGGCAGCATGCAGATACACGTCCGGGCGCGGTTTTGGCACACCCATATCCCGCGCAGAATGGACGCGGTTTGTAAAATAGTGCGTCATATCAGTGGCTATGAATTTTGCATCCATTTCCTCAACGGAGGAATTGGAGCCAACGCGCACCGGCAAACCGAGTTTTTTCACACCATCCAGCATGGCGTGGACGCCATCAATCGGTTCCACACCCTTCTTCATGGCCTCTACAAAGCGTTTCTGAACGCGATTAGCCCAGTCTGGCCCAAGAGATTTTCCGGTTTTCTTTTCAATATCTTTTTGAATTTCCGGCAGCGCCATGCCGGAAAATTCATCAACCGCGTTTTCTGCCGGAATATTCAGGCCGACAGCGCGGGCTTCTTCCGCGCTGATCCGGCAACAGGTCTGCTCGCTATCAACCAGCACACCATCACAATCAAAAATGACAAGTTTCAGCTGCCCTTCAGGAGAAAGTGCTAAAGCCTGTGTCATAGTTCTGTCTCCCGAACTGTTTTGACCAGATC
>NZ_CP172015.1:0-4905 GCF_044094635.1 Acetobacter sp. KSO5
GCCGTGCCTTCTTCTCAAGACCGGTGAACAGCTCCTGCGCCTTCTCCACGGCCTTGCGGGCCGTTTCCAGAACCCGGTTCCGCTCCCGGATCTCCGCATTCTGCTTCCCGAGATCCGTCACCGGCTCCCGGTCGGGAACTTTCCGGGCCGCCTGTCGTTCAAGAGCCATGGCAGACACCCCCATGTGACGGGTCGGCTCCTGCTCCCTCCCCTGGCGCTCGAAGCTCCTGTGATCCACCCGCTGTTCGACCTGGTGCCGTTCCAGCGCCATGTTCACCTGGCGCGCCCACACACCCCGCATATGCTCGATCTCGGCCGAGGCGGTGCTGGCCACGTCCAGAACCCGCGTCTTGGCCCCCAGCCCGTCCTCTCCGGCCATCCGGGTCGTGGTCAGGATATGCGCGTGATGGTTCCGGTTATCCCCTTCCCGGCCGGGTTCATGGATCGCAACATCGGCCACCACCCCGTACCGCGCCACCAGTTCACGGGCGAAATCTCGGGCCAGTTCCTTCCGTGCGCCCGCATCCAGCTCGGCCGGTAACGCCAACTCGTATTCCCGGCCGGTCTTGGCGTCCTTCCTCTTCTCGGCCGCCTCGGCCGCGTTCCACAGGGCGTTCCGGTCCTGCGCCCAGTCCGCACCATCCGGGGCCACGATAAACGCATCTTCCACCCCCTGTTTGCGGGTGTAGTCGTGCGTCAGCCCCTGCCGCTCGTCCGTCAGTTCCTGACCGGAACGATAGGCAGCAGCAGCCACGACGCTGCGACCGGCCGAACGCGAGATGGATTTGACGGACAGATGGTAGATCGCCACGACTCGCTCCGTTCAGGAAGGGTTCAGGGAAGGAACGTCCCTGACGCACGCATTGGAACAATGCTAAAGTGCGCCCTTCACTCCTTCGTCGCAAGGGTTGTATGCACTCCACGAGGAATCAAGAAAACTTCCGAAAAATCGGGTATCCTCAACAGGGGCACGCGGGAATGGAAATCACAACAGACCATTGCCCCCACTTGGTGCGGGAGGAAAAATGACACCCATCGAGAAGGCAAAACAGCAGGTCGAGCAAGCCAAGGCCCGGTATCAGGCTTTGCTCGCCAGACAGAACGCCGAGGAACGCAAGCTGGACACAAGGCGCAAGGTCATTCTTGGCGGCCTGCTGATCGACGCGGCCGGGAAGGATGAACGCTTCGGACGGGTCATTGACGAACTGATGAAACGCATCACCCGCGACCACGACCACAAGGCGTTCGAGGGGTGGCAGAAGCCCGAGCCTGATCGGTCATGACCGACGAACGCGAGCTGGATGACGGGCTGGCCGCGTTCGACCAGCTCGGCCGGGAAATGGCGGAGACGAACCGCCTGCTCCGGGCCGTTCGATCCGATCAGGCCACCCGGAACCAGCAGGAACACGCCCTGTCGGCCGAAATGCAGACCGCGCTCAGACAGGCCACAGGAGCCTCACAGAAGGCGCTACAGGCCAGTCAGACCGAAATACGTTCATCTCTACTCTGGACGGGCCTGACAGCCTTCCTGATCGTTCTGATGGCGTTTGGCGGGGGATATTTCTTTGGTCAGCGGTCCGGATGGGAAATCGGGCACGCGGAAGGATACCAGAAAGCCCGGAATCAGGAGGCGGCTGCGAGCTGGGCGAACACCCCGGCCGGACAGCGGGCCTATGGCCTCGATCAGCTTGGGAGCCTCGATATGCTGGCCCTGTGCAAGGGGGACGGCTGGACCATGGAACGCCAGAAGGGTCGGACAATCTGCTTCCCGAAACTGGACGCCAAAGGGAACCTTAGCGGCTGGTATATCCCCTGACCGTCACCGGGATGGGAAAGCCGGCCAGCCCCCTCATCGCTTCCTGAGCCATTTTCTCTCGCCCGATTCTGCCGGCCTTACAGGGTCCGGGCGAGCGCGGAGCGGGAGCGGCGTAGCCCGCCCGCAGGGCGCCGGACCATACCCTGAAATGGCAGTTTTCCACCGAAAAAAGGGGGGACAACAGGGGGATTAGATTCTTTTCTCTTTCTTAGGAATCACCACACCCCGCAGGAAACAGCGAGAAACTGATTGTTTTAAGTCTCAGGTTCTGAGACTAGTAGACCTCGGAATCCGAGACCTAAAGACAGGTTCTCCACAAGGAGCGAGACATGGCCCAGATTGTGCGCCTCACCACCAAGCCGCAGCGATCCGGACAGGAGGAAGCGGCACAGGCGGCCGAGCAGCTCTCTCTCCTGTCCGAAGAACTTCTGAAGCATTTGCCCGGAGAGGCGCGTATAGCCATCTCACGGGCCACACATGCGCTGCAAAAGGCAGCGCGACCAGACACCACCGAAGGGCTTTGGCCGGGAGGTTTCACCATGTTGAGCCGTATGCAGACCGCCGCAATCTGGGACGGCATCCGCGAATTATCGTCTGATGATCGCCCCAATCAGGTCCGTCATGCTTTCGATCTGGTGCTGCTCAATCTCCGGCAGGATACGGGCGAAGTCTTGCTCACGCGTGACCAGCTCGCCGAACGGATCGGCTGTGCGCCCAAAAACGTCAGCACCATCATGGGCACACTGGAAAAAATGGGCGTAATCCGCCGTGAACGCCGGAGGATTGAAGGCGTACAAGGCCGAGGAATGGCCGTGTATTTCATCAACCCGCACGTGGCATGGAACGGCTCACTGGACGTCCGCAAGGCACAGGCCGCGGAAACCCGGCCGCCCATGCAGCTCGAACTCCTTCATGGGGGTGCATCATGACCATGTTTTGAACAAAAAAAACGCTTGCATCTTGGCGTAAATAGACTTGTTATCAAAATCCAAAATATTGCTGCAATGTTAATAACATATTGGAGAAATTCTATGGCAACACACTATCCGACATCTGGAGATATAAATCTTCCATCGTCATCAAGTAATTATTCAGATATATACATTACAAATGCAAATCATACGTACAATAATTTTAACGGGAATGGTACACAAAGCACCGCAACCAATCCATCAGGACAAGGGTCTGGTGCAACATATGAAGTAACCTCTGGAACAGCAACATTTTTGGGCTACTTCAATATTAACGGATCAAACGTTATTGTTGATTCTGGAGCAGCAATAAAAGTAGATTCAGACTATACAAATGCTGCCGGTGGGCACTTAACAGTCAATGGGTCATTCACAGTAAAAAACAATACAAACCTCAACCAATCAGTAATTACTGTTAATAGCGGAGGAAAATTTACGGCCGAAGGGTTAACTAACTTAAACTCTGGATATTTAAACATAAATGGTGGAACTATAGAATTAAAAGGGAATCTTGCAAATAATGATAAGTCATCTTCTGATCCAGGGCCTATAGTAGATTTCAATAATAACCCAAATGGAACTTTTATTATCGATGAAAGTAGCCAAACATCAGATGCTGTAGCAATAACAGTTAAAAACTATACATATGGAGATACAATAAAGATTGGCAGTTCTGGAAGTGGGACATTAACAACATCTTACGACTCTTCAAATCATACGTTAACAGTGTTAAATAGTTCTGGAAAAGAAGTCGTTAAATTCACAAATTTTACAGACTCCAACTATAGTTCAAATCCAATTTCTGCGGAATATAGTGATGGTTTCCTCGTTATAAACTGCTTCCTCCCGGGCTCTCTTATCAGCACGCCGTATGGCACGAAGGCCGTTGAAGAACTGAGTGTTGGTGATGAGATCATTGCGTATGTTGATGGTGTTGCGACGCCCCGTCGTGTGACCTGGACCGGTCAGGCACACTGCAACGTTCGTTCCCATCTTCCTGATGACGAGGCGGGTTACCCGGTCCGCATCCTCAAGGATGCCATCTCGGACGGAGTTCCGTTCAAGGACATGCTGATCACGGCGGAGCACTGCCTGTTCTTCGATGGAAAGTTTGTTCCGGCCCGGATGCTGGTGAACGGTCGCTCGATCTTCTTCGACAAGTCCGTCACGTCTTACGACTACTACCATATTGAAACCGAAGCCCACTCGGTCGTCATGGCAGACGGGATGCTCACCGAGAGCTACCTCGATACCGGAAACCGTCGCGCATTCTCCCAGAAAGGGAACGTTGTCTCAATAAGTAGCAGCCGTAATCTGACATGGGACGATGCTGCTGCGCCGCTTGGTGTCAGCCGCGAATTTGCAGAACCTCTGTTCCGGCAGGCCGAAGCCCGGGCAATCGCTGCTGGCATCACACAGAAAGACGCTGCTCCCGAACTGACAGAGGAGGCCAACCTCCATCTCATCACGGACACCGGCGTATCGATCCGCCCTGCCCGTGAACACAACGGACGCATTATGTTCATGATCCCGACAGGTGTTCAGTCCATCCGCATCGCCTCCAATGCCAGCCGACCCAGTGATGTCGTCGGACCGTTCGTCGATGACCGCCGTTATTTCGGCGTCGCTGTGGGGGACATTACTCTTTTCGAGGGCAGCAGGTCTCGTACCATTACCGCTCACCTGACCGACAGGGAGTTGGACGGCTGGAACACTCTGGAATGGGAAGACTGCCGCTGGACATCCGGTAACGGCCTGCTACCACTCGGTGAACGTCATCCGAACAGCGTCGCCCTCATCACTATCCAGATCAGAAAAACAGGCCCCTACCTGGCCACAGATGCGGTTCAAAAAAAGGCCGCTCTGCGGGCCTGAAAAGACAATCCCCGCCTCCCAGGAGAGGAGGCGGGGATCACCAGGGATCATACCCTCGGTCACGGCTTCGGCCTCTTCCCCGTGACCTCGTTCTTTCCAGATTATGCTCCCGTTCGACCGCCCGGATATCCTCCTGGTGCCTGATCTCGGCCTGCCGCGCCAGTTCCTGCCTCTGTCGTTCGGCTTCCCTCTCCCTCTCCAGCTCCATCCGCTGCCCGATCTTCCGGGCCAGACCGACCGCCA
>NZ_CP172016.1:0-4820 GCF_044094635.1 Acetobacter sp. KSO5
GTGTCCAGCTTGCGTTCCTCGGCGTTCTGTCTGGCGAGCAAAGCCTGATACCGGGCCTTGGCTTGCTCGACCTGCTGTTTTGCCTTCTCGATGGGTGTCATTTTTCCTCCCGCACCAAGTGGGGGCAATGGTCTGTTGTGATTTCCATTCCCGCGTGCCCCTGTTGAGGATACCCGATTTTTCGGAAGTTTTCTTGATTCCTCGTGGAGTGCATACAACCCTTGCGACGAAGGAGTGAAGGGCGCACTTTAGCATTGTTCCAATGCGTGCGTCAGGGACGTTCCTTCCCTGAACCCTTCCTGAACGGAGCGAGTCGTGGCGATCTACCATCTGTCCGTCAAATCCATCTCGCGTTCGGCCGGTCGCAGCGTCGTGGCTGCTGCTGCCTATCGTTCCGGTCAGGAACTGACGGACGAGCGGCAGGGGCTGACGCACGACTACACCCGCAAACAGGGGGTGGAAGATGCGTTTATCGTGGCCCCGGATGGTGCGGACTGGGCGCAGGACCGGAACGCCCTGTGGAACGCGGCCGAGGCGGCCGAGAAGAGGAAGGACGCCAAGACCGGCCGGGAATACGAGTTGGCGTTACCGGCCGAGCTGGATGCGGGCGCACGGAAGGAACTGGCCCGAGATTTCGCCCGTGAACTGGTGGCGCGGTACGGGGTGGTGGCCGATGTTGCGATCCATGAACCCGGCCGGGAAGGGGATAACCGGAACCATCACGCGCATATCCTGACCACGACCCGGATGGCCGGAGAGGACGGGCTGGGGGCCAAGACGCGGGTTCTGGACGTGGCCAGCACCGCCTCGGCCGAGATCGAGCATATGCGGGGTGTGTGGGCGCGCCAGGTGAACATGGCGCTGGAACGGCACCAGGTCGAACAGCGGGTGGATCACAGGAGCTTCGAGCGCCAGGGGAGGGAGCAGGAGCCGACCCGTCACATGGGGGTGTCTGCCATGGCTCTTGAACGACAGGCGGCCCGGAAAGTTCCCGACCGGGAGCCGGTGACGGATCTCGGGAAGCAGAATGCGGAGATCCGGGAGCGGAACCGGGTTCTGGAAACGGCCCGCAAGGCCGTGGAGAAGGCGCAGGAGCTGTTCACCGGTCTTGAGAAGAAGGCACGGCTGGCGGTCGGTCTGGCCCGGAAGATCGGGCAGCGGATGGAGCTGGAGAGGGAGAGGGAAGCCGAACGACAGAGGCAGGAACTGGCGCGGCAGGCCGAGATCAGGCACCAGGAGGATATCCGGGCGGTCGAACGGGAGCATAATCTGGAAAGAACGAGGTCACGGGGAAGAGGCCGAAGCCGTGACCGAGGGTATGATCCCTGGTGATCCCCGCCTCCTCTCCTGGGAGGCGGGGATTGTCTTTTCAGGCCCGCAGAGCGGCCTTTTTTTGAACCGCATCTGTGGCCAGGTAGGGGCCTGTTTTTCTGATCTGGATAGTGATGAGGGCGACGCTGTTCGGATGACGTTCACCGAGTGGTAGCAGGCCGTTACCGGATGTCCAGCGGCAGTCTTCCCATTCCAGAGTGTTCCAGCCGTCCAACTCCCTGTCGGTCAGGTGAGCGGTAATGGTACGAGACCTGCTGCCCTCGAAAAGAGTAATGTCCCCCACAGCGACGCCGAAATAACGGCGGTCATCGACGAACGGTCCGACGACATCACTGGGTCGGCTGGCATTGGAGGCGATGCGGATGGACTGAACACCTGTCGGGATCATGAACATAATGCGTCCGTTGTGTTCACGGGCAGGGCGGATCGATACGCCGGTGTCCGTGATGAGATGGAGGTTGGCCTCCTCTGTCAGTTCGGGAGCAGCGTCTTTCTGTGTGATGCCAGCAGCGATTGCCCGGGCTTCGGCCTGCCGGAACAGAGGTTCTGCAAATTCGCGGCTGACACCAAGCGGCGCAGCAGCATCGTCCCATGTCAGATTACGGCTGCTACTTATTGAGACAACGTTCCCTTTCTGGGAGAATGCGCGACGGTTTCCGGTATCGAGGTAGCTCTCGGTGAGCATCCCGTCTGCCATGACGACCGAGTGGGCTTCGGTTTCAATATGGTAGTAGTCGTAAGACGTGACGGACTTGTCGAAGAAGATCGAGCGACCGTTCACCAGCATCCGGGCCGGAACAAACTTTCCATCGAAGAACAGGCAGTGCTCCGCCGTGATCAGCATGTCCTTGAACGGAACTCCGTCCGAGATGGCATCCTTGAGGATGCGGACCGGGTAACCCGCCTCGTCATCAGGAAGATGGGAACGAACGTTGCAGTGTGCCTGACCGGTCCAGGTCACACGACGGGGCGTCGCAACACCATCAACATACGCAATGATCTCATCACCAACACTCAGTTCTTCAACGGCCTTCGTGCCATACGGCGTGCTGATAAGAGAGCCCGGGAGGAAGCAGTTTATAACGAGGAAACCATCACTATATTCCGCAGAAATTGGATTTGAACTATAGTTGGAGTCTGTAAAATTTGTGAATTTAACGACTTCTTTTCCAGAACTATTTAACACTGTTAACGTATGATTTGAAGAGTCGTAAGATGTTGTTAATGTCCCACTTCCAGAACTGCCAATCTTTATTGTATCTCCATATGTATAGTTTTTAACTGTTATTGCTACAGCATCTGATGTTTGGCTACTTTCATCGATAATAAAAGTTCCATTTGGGTTATTATTGAAATCTACTATAGGCCCTGGATCAGAAGATGACTTATCATTATTTGCAAGATTCCCTTTTAATTCTATAGTTCCACCATTTATGTTTAAATATCCAGAGTTTAAGTTAGTTAACCCTTCGGCCGTAAATTTTCCTCCGCTATTAACAGTAATTACTGATTGGTTGAGGTTTGTATTGTTTTTTACTGTGAATGACCCATTGACTGTTAAGTGCCCACCGGCAGCATTTGTATAGTCTGAATCTACTTTTATTGCTGCTCCAGAATCAACAATAACGTTTGATCCGTTAATATTGAAGTAGCCCAAAAATGTTGCTGTTCCAGAGGTTACTTCATATGTTGCACCAGACCCTTGTCCTGATGGATTGGTTGCGGTGCTTTGTGTACCATTCCCGTTAAAATTATTGTACGTATGATTTGCATTTGTAATGTATATATCTGAATAATTACTTGATGACGATGGAAGATTTATATCTCCAGATGTCGGATAGTGTGTTGCCATAGAATTTCTCCAATATGTTATTAACATTGCAGCAATATTTTGGATTTTGATAACAAGTCTATTTACGCCAAGATGCAAGCGTTTTTTTTGTTCAAAACATGGTCATGATGCACCCCCATGAAGGAGTTCGAGCTGCATGGGCGGCCGGGTTTCCGCGGCCTGTGCCTTGCGGACGTCCAGTGAGCCGTTCCATGCCACGTGCGGGTTGATGAAATACACGGCCATTCCTCGGCCTTGTACGCCTTCAATCCTCCGGCGTTCACGGCGGATTACGCCCATTTTTTCCAGTGTGCCCATGATGGTGCTGACGTTTTTGGGCGCACAGCCGATCCGTTCGGCGAGCTGGTCACGCGTGAGCAAGACTTCGCCCGTATCCTGCCGGAGATTGAGCAGCACCAGATCGAAAGCATGACGGACCTGATTGGGGCGATCATCAGACGATAATTCGCGGATGCCGTCCCAGATTGCGGCGGTCTGCATACGGCTCAACATGGTGAAACCTCCCGGCCAAAGCCCTTCGGTGGTGTCTGGTCGCGCTGCCTTTTGCAGCGCATGTGTGGCCCGTGAGATGGCTATACGCGCCTCTCCGGGCAAATGCTTCAGAAGTTCTTCGGACAGGAGAGAGAGCTGCTCGGCCGCCTGTGCCGCTTCCTCCTGTCCGGATCGCTGCGGCTTGGTGGTGAGGCGCACAATCTGGGCCATGTCTCGCTCCTTGTGGAGAACCTGTCTTTAGGTCTCGGATTCCGAGGTCTACTAGTCTCAGAACCTGAGACTTAAAACAATCAGTTTCTCGCTGTTTCCTGCGGGGTGTGGTGATTCCTAAGAAAGAGAAAAGAATCTAATCCCCCTGTTGTCCCCCCTTTTTTCGGTGGAAAACTGCCATTTCAGGGTATGGTCCGGCGCCCTGCGGGCGGGCTACGCCGCTCCCGCTCCGCGCTCGCCCGGACCCTGTAAGGCCGGCAGAATCGGGCGAGAGAAAATGGCTCAGGAAGCGATGAGGGGGCTGGCCGGCTTTCCCATCCCGGTGACGGTCAGGGGATATACCAGCCGCTAAGGTTCCCTTTGGCGTCCAGTTTCGGGAAGCAGATTGTCCGACCCTTCTGGCGTTCCATGGTCCAGCCGTCCCCCTTGCACAGGGCCAGCATATCGAGGCTCCCAAGCTGATCGAGGCCATAGGCCCGCTGTCCGGCCGGGGTGTTCGCCCAGCTCGCAGCCGCCTCCTGATTCCGGGCTTTCTGGTATCCTTCCGCGTGCCCGATTTCCCATCCGGACCGCTGACCAAAGAAATATCCCCCGCCAAACGCCATCAGAACGATCAGGAAGGCTGTCAGGCCCGTCCAGAGTAGAGATGAACGTATTTCGGTCTGACTGGCCTGTAGCGCCTTCTGTGAGGCTCCTGTGGCCTGTCTGAGCGCGGTCTGCATTTCGGCCGACAGGGCGTGTTCCTGCTGGTTCCGGGTGGCCTGATCGGATCGAACGGCCCGGAGCAGGCGGTTCGTCTCCGCCATTTCCCGGCCGAGCTGGTCGAACGCGGCCAGCCCGTCATCCAGCTCGCGTTCGTCGGTCATGACCGATCAGGCTCGGGCTTCTGCCACCCCTCGAACGCCTTGTGGTCGTGGTCGCGGGTGATGCGTTT